>NZ_JBBOSL010000001.1:0-2807189 GCF_038005105.1 Mammaliicoccus sp. FSL K6-3158 | reverse complement strand
AAAAGTCCTCTTTCTCATTTAAATTTATTAAGTTATACACATAAAATAAGATTGTTGATAAAGAAAATCACAGGTTGTGAATTATTATCCACAACTTACACACAAACGGTGGATAACTACACTTTATAATTCTCTTGTCCACAATCTTTACACGTAAATATTTATGAAATAATCACAGTAATATCAATGCTTTGTATAACTTATCCACACAATTATACTTTTAAACAAATCGAGTTGTCAAATACCTGTGAATATGTGCTGTTTGATGAGATTATACTGTGAATAAGAATATATCTTGATCAATTTATCCACAAAAAGTTGGTTATGTATTGTGAATAAGTGGATAACTTAATAAATAGAAGTTGTAAATTTCTTCTTGATTTTTAAAATCTGATTTGTTATAGTTTAGTAGTTATTGAAATTGTGACAAATCACACGTATGGTATAAATAATTTTGAAACTAATCTTCTGATATATATAAATGAATATCATACAAATGATAATCTAATGTAGAATTAGATGTTAAGAATAATTAATGGAGGTGTTCTTAAATGGTAAAACGTACGTATCAACCAAATAAACGTAAACATAGTAAAGTACACGGTTTCCGTGCACGCATGAGTTCTAAAAACGGCCGTAAAGTATTAGCTCGCCGTCGTCGTAAAGGTAGAAAAGTATTATCAGCTTAAGATCACTGAAGAGCAGTGGTCTTTTTTTTGTTTTAATTGAAGGAATTGTTTTGTATAATAAACAATAATTAAGTGATGTATTGTGGAGTGGATGTTTGTGGAAAAGGCTTATCGAATTAAGAAAAATAATGATTTTCAAAGAATTTATAAAAAAGGTAAGTCAGTCGCTAATAGACAATTTGTTATTTACACAGCTGAAAATGATCTTGATCACTTTAGATTAGGTATAAGTGTTTCAAAGAAAATGGGTAATGCTGTTACAAGAAATAGAATTAAAAGGTCCATTAGAGAATGTTTTAAGAATCATAAAGAAAATATTATTCCTAAAGACATCATTGTTATCGCTCGAAACCAAGCTGTTGATTTAAAAGTCATTGAAACACAGAAGAGTCTAGAGCATGTATTGAAGATTGCTAAAGTTTTTAATAAACGTATTCCCTAAGTATTGATATATTACTAGGAGGTTGCAGCATGCTTAAATCGCGCTATGAAGGACAATCAGTAGAACAAGCACTACAACAAGGTTTAGAAGATTTGAATGTTCAAGAACAACAAGTAAGAATTGATGTTATTAATGAAGGTAAAAAAGGTATTTTTGGATTTATGAAACAAGATGCACAAATTGAACTAACTGTAATCGATCCAGAACTTAAACAGTTTGAATCAATTGAAGCATTAAAAAATCGTCACGAGTCGGTCGAAGAGGACGATAGACCATTAACAGATGAAGTGACACATCAAGAAGACACAATAATAGAAGAAAAAGATATTCAGTCAGAAACAGGCATACGTGAAGATCGCAATCAGAAAAAAGATTCATTAAATGAAGTGGCACAAAACACTTTAGATTATGTACTTAATATCATAAGAGAAATGGATATTGATGTAGATGGTTCATATGAAATTAAGTCTAATACAATTTATATTAATATGACTTCCAACAATGCTGCTTATATAATAGGTAAGCGTGGTCAAATTTTAAACGCCTTACAAATAGTAGGTCAAAATTATATGCATCAATTTGTTAAAGGTTATTATACGCTTATATTAGATATCGAATCATATCGAGAAAAGCGTAAAGAAACGTTAGAAAAATTGGCGCTTAATATGGCTAAGAAAGCAACTCAGACAAAGAGACCGGTTAAATTAGAACCTATGCCAAACTTTGAACGTAAAATTATGCATCAAGCAGTCAGTAAAATTGAAAATATCGAAACATACTCTGAAGGAAGAGAACCACATCGATATTTAGTCATTAAGAATAAATAAAAATAGTCGGAGTGAGTCATCTCGCTCCGCATTTTTTCGAACAATATATTCGAAAAATATTACAAAACCATTTACAATCAATAGAATAGTTATTAATGGTGGAGGAGAATATCATGGATTTAGATACAATTACAAGTATCTCAACGCCTATGGGTGAAGGTGCAATAGCAATCGTACGATTAAGTGGTCCGGATGCCTTAAATATTGCTAATCGTATATATAAAGGTAAGAAACAAATTACTGAAGTGGCATCACATACAATTAATTATGGTCATATTATTGATCCTGAGACTGATGAAGTCGTAGAAGAAGTCATGGTTGCTGTTATGAAAGCACCAAAGACTTTTACGAGAGAAGACATCGTTGAAATAAATTGTCATGGTGGTTTAGTAACAGTTAATCGTGTACTTGAGTTAACGTTATCTAATGGTGCTAGAATGGCAGAACCAGGTGAGTTTACGAAACGAGCATTCTTACACGGACGTATTGACTTGTCTCAAGCAGAAGCGGTTATGGATTTCATCCGTTCTAAGACGGAACGCGCATCGAAGGTAGCCTTAGGTCAGATGGAAGGACGTCTAAGTAGTCTTATTAAAGGCTTAAGACAGTCCATATTAGAAATACTTGCTCAAGTAGAAGTGAATATTGATTATCCTGAATACGATGACGTAGAAGAAGCTACGACTAAATTCTTATTAAAAGAATCAAGGCATATTGAAAATGAAATCGATCAATTATTAAGAACAGGCCAGCAAGGTAAAATTATGCGCGAAGGTCTATCAACAGTCATTGTTGGGAAACCAAACGTAGGTAAAAGTTCTATGCTTAACAACTTGATTCAAGATAATAAAGCGATTGTTACTGAAGTAGCTGGTACAACAAGAGATGTATTAGAAGAATACGTCAATGTTCGTGGTGTACCATTAAGATTAGTGGATACTGCAGGTATTCGTGAAACAGAAGACATCGTAGAAAAAATAGGTGTAGAAAGATCAAGAAAAGCTTTATCAGAAGCAGATTTAATTTTATTTGTTCTTAATTATAATGAAGCATTAACGGAAAATGACTATCAGCTATTTGATGTCATTAAAGATGAAGATGTGATTGTGATTATAAACAAAATGGACTTAGAACAGAAGTTAGATATTGATGAATTAAAAGCAATGATAGGCGACCATCCTTTAGTTCAAACTTCTATGGTTGAACAACAAGGTATTGAAGAACTTGAACAGAAGATTTCAGAGTTATTCTTTGGTGGACAAGTACAAGCACAAGATATGACATATGTCTCAAATTCAAGACATATAGCATTATTAAAAGACGCTAAGACATCTATAAATGATGCAATTCAATCTGCTGAAGACGGTGTACCTATAGATATCGTACAAATAGATTTAATCAAAACTTGGGAATTGCTCGGTGAAGTAATTGGTGAAGAAGCAAGTGATTCACTAATTGACCAACTGTTTAGTCAATTCTGTCTCGGAAAATAAAAAGGAGGAAAAATTTTGACACAAAAATATGATGTTATTGTTGTCGGCGCTGGACATGCAGGTGTGGAAGCTGGTTTAGCTTCTGCAAGACGTGGTGCAAAAACACTAATGCTTACAATTAACCTTGATAGTGTAGCATTTATGCCATGTAATCCATCAGTTGGTGGTCCAGCTAAAGGAATTGTTGTAAGAGAAATCGATGCGCTTGGTGGTCAAATGGCTAAGACAATCGATAAGACACACATTCAAATGCGTATGTTAAACACTGGTAAAGGTCCAGCTGTAAGAGCATTACGTGCACAAGCAGATAAAGTATTGTATCAAGAAGAAATGAAACGTGTGATTGAAGATGAACCAAATCTTGATATTATGCAAGGTATGGTTGAACGTTTAATTATAGAAGATAATAAAGTTAAAGGTGTAGAAATGGTTATCGGCTCAACTTATGAAGCGGATGCTGTTGTATTAACGACAGGTACATTTTTACGTGGTGAAATTATTTTAGGTAACTTGAAATATTCAAGTGGACCAAACCACCAAATGCCATCTATTAAATTAGCTGAACACTTGAAAGAATTAGGCTTTGATATCGTGAGATTCAAGACTGGTACGCCTCCACGTGTTAATGGTAATACAATAGATTACAGCAAAACAGAAATTCAACCAGGTGATGAAGTAGGACGTGCGTTCAGTTATGAAACGACAGAATACATTTTAGATCAATTACCTTGTTGGTTAACATATACAAATGAACAAACGCATAAAGTTATCGACGATAATTTACATTTATCTGCTATGTACTCAGGTATGATTAAAGGTACAGGTCCAAGATATTGTCCTTCAATTGAAGATAAATTTGTTAGATTCAATGATAAACCAAGACACCAATTGTTCTTAGAGCCAGAAGGACGTAAGACACAAGAAGTATACGTACAAGGTCTATCAACAAGTTTACCTGAACATGTTCAACGTAAAATGTTAGAAACAATTCCAGGACTTGAAAAAGCAGACATGATGCGTGCCGGTTACGCAATTGAATATGATGCAATTGTGCCAACACAATTATGGCCAACACTGGAAACGAAAGTCGTTACAAACTTATTTACTGCGGGTCAAATTAATGGTACTTCAGGATATGAAGAAGCGGCAGGACAAGGTTTAATGGCAGGTATCAACGCTGCTGGTAAAGTATTAGGTAAAGAAGACGTTATATTACGTCGTTCAGATGCTTATATCGGTGTGTTAATTGATGATTTAGTTACAAAAGGTACGAACGAACCATACCGTTTATTAACTTCTAGAGCAGAACATCGTCTATTATTAAGACATGATAATGCAGACTTAAGACTGACAGATATCGGTTATGAAATTGGTATGATTTCTGAAGAACGTTACGCTAAATTTAATCAAAAACGTGAAGCAATTTC
Source organism: Mammaliicoccus sp. FSL K6-3158 (assembly GCF_038005105.1). Classification (NCBI taxonomy): domain Bacteria; kingdom Bacillati; phylum Bacillota; class Bacilli; order Caryophanales; family Staphylococcaceae; genus Mammaliicoccus; species Mammaliicoccus sp. FSL K6-3158. The sequence continues at coordinate 2,802,311 of NZ_JBBOSL010000001.1, read as the reverse complement.
AGCTGAACAAGAAAGATTAAGAGGTATTCGTATTAAACCGAATGCACATACACAAAGTGTTATCGAAAGTCGCGGTGGAACAGCGCTTAAAGACGGTATATTAGCTTTAGATCTATTACGTAGACCAGAAATGGATTACGCAGCTATTATGGAAATCTTACAAGAAACTTCACCAGTAGATGAAGACGTACAAGAACAAGTAGAAATTCAAACGAAATACGAAGGTTATATCCAAAAATCATTAGCACAAGTTGAAAAAATGAAACGTATGGAAGATAAAAAAATTCCTGAAAATATCGATTATGATGCAATCAATAGTTTAGCGACTGAAGCACGTCAAAAACTTAAAGAAGTTAAGCCACTTGATATTGCACAAGCTTCTCGTATTTCAGGTGTAAACCCTGCAGATATTTCGATTTTACTTGTGTACATTGAACAAGGTAAAATTCAGAAGGTGAACTAACATGAATGAACAAACTTTTATTGATACGTTAAAAGAATCAGGTATAACATTATCAGATAAACAAATTAGTCAATTTGAAACATACTTTGAGATGTTAGTAGAGTGGAACGAAAAAATTAACTTAACAGCAGTTACTGAAAAAGAAGAAGTGTACTTGAAACACTTCTTTGATTCAGTGACACCAAGCTTTTATATAGATTTTAATGAAATTGAAACGATTTGTGATGTAGGGGCAGGCGCTGGATTTCCGAGTATCCCTTTAAAAATCGTATATCCACACTTGCAAATTACGATAGTAGATTCATTAAATAAAAGAATTAAATTTTTAAATGAATTAGCTGCATCATTAGACTTAGATAAAGTAAACTTTGTACATGATAGAGCAGAAACATTCGGTAAATCACAACAGTACCGAGAAAGCTTTGATCTTGTAACTGCAAGAGCAGTAGCACGATTATCTGTATTAAGTGAATTATGTCTACCTTTAGTGAAAAAGGGCGGTCAATTTGTAGCATTAAAAGGCTCACAAGGTAATGAAGAGTTAGAAGATGCACAATTTGCAATTTCTGTCTTAGGTGGAGAAGTAAAAACAGTAAATGAATTTACGCTACCTCTTGAAGAAAGTATGAGACAGATCATTACGATAGATAAATTAAGACAAACACCTAAGAAGTATCCAAGAAAGCCAGGAACACCAAACAAAGAACCTTTAACAAAATAATTCCTGGGAAATATGTATGAACGAAAGTAGGTATATTGAGATGAAAAAGCCTTTTTCTAAATTATTTGGACTTAAAGACAAAGAATTAGAACACATAGAAGAAGCACGAGCTGAAGGTAATGTGGCAGTCATATCAACAGAAAGAATAGTGCCAAACCGTTATCAACCGAGAAAAGTATTCGATGAATCTAAAATTAAAGAACTCGCACAATCTATAAAAGAACATGGATTATTACAACCTATTGTTGTTCGTCCAATTGAAGAAGGTATGTATGAAATCATAGCAGGTGAGCGAAGATTTCGTGCAATGAAATATAACGATTTACCAGAAACTGAAGTTATTATTAAACCATTAAATGACAAAGAAACAGCAGCCGTTGCACTAATTGAAAATATACAAAGAGAAAATTTATCAGCTATAGAAGAAGCGGAAGCCTATAAGAAATTGCTGGATTTAGAAGATATTACACAACATGATTTAGCAGTTAGTATGGGTAAGAGCCAGTCATTTATAGCCAATAAATTAAGACTGCTCAAATTATCAGAACCTATTATTATTTCATTACAAAAAGGTGAAATAACAGAAAGACATGCAAGAGCATTGTTAGGTTTAGATGATGAAGGGCAGCAAGAAGTCTTAACATCCATACAATCTCAGAACTTAAACGTTAAACAAACAGAAGATCGCGTTAAGAAAATACGCGGCTCTGAAAAAGTAAAAGCAAAACAATTTCAATTCGAACAAGACATCACAGAAGCACTTGATTCACTCGAACAAAGCATTAAAAATGTTGAAAAAGAGGGTATTAAAATCAAGCGAATTGATGAAGAACATAAAGACTTCTATGAAATTACGATTAAAGTTTATAAGAAGAAATAATATATAAAGTTTGGGACATTATAAAATATCCCAAACTCTTTTTTATGTTTACATATAGAATTTCTGTAAATTTCCGATATATTATTGTTATTTGTAAAAAAGTCATTTATACTTTTCTGTAAACGTTTTCATTTAAAAGGGGGATTTTAATGATTACATTTTTAGTTTCTATCGTTTTATTAGTTATAGGTTATTTTACATATGGCAAGTATATTGAAAAAATGTTTGGTGTTAAGGATGAACGTCCGACGCCTGCTCATGATCAAAGGGATAATATTGATTTTGTTCCGATGTCGACAAATAAGAACTCATTGATTCAATTGTTAAATATTGCAGGGGTTGGACCGATATTTGGACCGATTATGGGTGCTTTATATGGACCAGTTGCTTTTATTTGGATTGTATTAGGGTCTATATTTGCTGGTGCTGTTCATGATTATTTAACAGGTATGATTTCTATCCGTAATAAGGGGGCTCATTTACCTGAATTAGCTGGTAAGTTCTTAGGTAATGTGATGAGACATCTCGTAAACGTCTTTACACTATTACTATTGTTATTAACAGGTACGGTATTTGTTACGAGTCCGGCATTACTATTACATTCTTTAATGGATGGTAGAGTGGCTTTAGGTATTATTATTTTTGTTATTTTCTTATATTATTTCTTATCAACAGTGCTACCTATCGACAAAATTATTGGTAAAGTTTATCCGATATTTGGTTTCATCTTGATGATTTCTGCAGTAGGAATCTTTGTACGATTAATTATGACTGGTGCAGAAATTCCGGAACTAACTTTGAAAAATATGCATCCTGATTCGGCGCCAATTTTTCCTTTATTATTCTTTACGATTACTTGTGGTGCTTTATCTGGTTTCCATGCGACACAATCACCGATTATTTCTAGAACGACGAATAATGAGAAAAATGGTCGTAAAATATTCTACGGTATGATGATTGCTGAAGGTATTATTGCGATGATTTGGGCTGCGGCTGCTATGAGTTTATTTGGTGGCTATGGTGGTCTACAAGAAGTGTTAGCGAAAGGTGAAGCGGCGCTTGTAGTGAGTGAGGCTTCTACTATGTTATTAGGTTCTGTATTTGGAACATTAGCGATTCTAGGTGTTATTGTATTACCAATAACAAGTGGTGATACTTCGTTTAGAAGTGCGAGAATGATTTTAGCTGATTATTTTAATTTCGGTCAGAAAAAAGTAATGAATCGCTTCGCAATTGCGATACCTATGTTTGTTATTAGTTTTATTTTAACGAGAGTAGACTTCACAATACTTTGGAGATACTTCTCTTGGGCAAACCAAACAACAGCTGTTATCGCTCTATGGATAGGCGCTATGTATTTATTACTATCTAAAAAGAATTTCTATGTCGCTTTAATACCTGCTTTATTTATGACATGGAATATATTCACGTATATATTAAGCCAACCAATTGGATTTGGGATGGATTTATCACTTAGTTATTGGTTGTCAGCTGGTTTGACGATTTTATGGTCTATGTATTTCTATTATTTATATCGTAAAAATAGTGAAAATGCGATAGAAATAGATTATCAAATCGGTGGATCACCCGTATCTAAATATTAAACAGTAAAAGCACCTTTCGATCTCCATCGAAAGGTGCTTTTTATATATTTAATATAGGGAAGGTAGTCTGCCATACGATACTCGCTCAAAAATATCATATGGCAGTGCTATTATTTAGGGGTAATAGCAAATGCGCGGACAGGGAATCCGGGTGCATTTTTAGGTTTAGGGCTAATGGCTAATATAATTGAACCACGAGTTGGTAGTTCGTCTAATCCGGTTAACAGTTCTATTTGAAAAGTATCTAAACCAAGTACGTATCGTTCACCGACAATGTCATTATTTTTACGGATGTCTACTGAAGCATCAGTATCAAATGTTTCATGTCCGATTGACTTGATCTTTCTCTCTTCAAACAAGTATTTAAGTGCGTCTAATGACCATCCTGGGAGATGTTCATGACCACCATTGTCTTTGTTCTCAAATTGCTCTTTATCTGGCCATTTCTTTGACCAGTCACTTCTAAATGCGACAAACGTTCCACTTTCAATTGGTCCATTTTCAGATTCCCATTGAAGAATGTGTTCTTTAGTTAGTCTGAAATCTGAATCTTGGGCTACTTCTTTTGAGAAATCTAACACGATTAAAGGTAAGACTGTTTCTTGTAAACCGAGTTCATGTAAATATCGTTTATGTTCTACAAAATGTATAGGTGCATCTATATGCGTGCCATATTGTGTAGGAAATTGCCATGATTGGGCAAAGAAACCGTCATCTTTAACTTTATATAATGTTTTTGTTTCTGCATTTTCAAAAGCTGAAAAATGTGGAGATTCTGAATCAAATGTATGCGTTAAATCTACCCATTTATATTCTTTCAGTTGATTTAGCGAGTTCCATAATGGATATGACATAACATCACCTCATTTATTAGTTAGGTTGTTTAACTGTATTGTCTTGACGTAATTTTTCTACTGAATTTACTAATACAGTTAAAGCTTGTTTTACTTCTTCTTCTTGTCTTGTCTTCAATCCGCAATCAGGGTTTACCCAGAATAGAGAACGGTCAATTTCTTGAAGTGCTCTATCGATTGCAACTGTAATTTCTTCTTCTGTAGGTATACGAGGGCTATGAATATCATATACACCTAAACCGATACCTAAGTCATATGTGATATCTTCAAAATCTTTGATTAAGTCACCATGACTTCTTGAAGTTTCGATTGAGATAACATCAGCATCTAATGATTTGATCGCATGGATGATTTGACCAAATTGTGAGTAGCACATATGTGTATGAATTTGTGTTGAATCTTGTACTGAAGAAGTTGATAATTTGAATGAATGTACAGCTTTATTTAAATAATCTTCATGGTATTCAGAACGTAAAGGTAAGCCTTCGCGCAATGCAGGTTCGTCTACTTGGATGACTTTAATACCCGCTTCTTCAAGTGCTAGAACTTCTTCATTAATGGCTAATGCGATTTGATCTTGAACTTCGCTACGTGGGATATCCACACGTTCGAATGACCAGTTTAAGATTGTAACTGGACCTGTAAGCATACCTTTAACAGGTTTGTCAGTTAAACTTTGAGCATATAATGTCTCTTTAACTGTTAATGGTGCTGTCCATTTAACATCTCCGTAAATGATTGGTGGCTTAACGGCACGAGAACCATATGATTGAACCCAACCAAACTTAGTTACTAAGAATCCGTTTAGCTTTTCACCGAAGAATTCAACCATGTCATTACGTTCAAATTCACCGTGTACTAATACGTCTAATCCAATTTCTTCTTGAATTTCAATCCAACGTTTAATTTCATTTTGTACGAATTCTTCGTATTTTTCATCTGAAATACGATTGTTTTTCCAATCAGCACGGTATTTACGTACTTCTCTTGATTGAGGGAATGAACCAATCGTTGTTGTTGGTAAGTCTGGTAAATTTAATACTTGATCTTGTAAGACTTTTCTTTCTTTAAATGGTGTTGTACGTTCTGATTTAACTGAATCATAGTCATATTCTAGTTGTTTGAATGATTGACTTTCAAAGCGTTCATATTGCGCTTTTAATTCGTTATATAAAGTGTCATCATTTTCGTTAAATAATTGTTTTAAAGCATATAGTTCGTCTAATTTTTCAGTCGCAAAGCTTAAACCTTCACGAACTGAGTCGTCTAATGTTTCTTCTTCTAAAGTAACTGGTACATGTAATAATGAAGAAGATGGTTGAATAACTAATTCATCTGTATAAGATTGTAATGTTTCGATTAAAGCTTTCTTCTCTTCAATATTAGTTGACCAAACATTTCTACCATCAACGATACCAGCGAATAAAGCTTTTTCTTTAGGGAATAAGCCATCTTTGATTTGTTGTAAGTTAAAGCCATTGTCATGTACAAAATCTAAACCGAAACCATAGACTGGTAGTTGACCAACAAAGTTTAAATCTACGCGTTCGAAATATGTTTGTAAGACAAGTTTCGCAGCAGGTGCCGCTTCGTTAAAGAATTCATATGCTTCTTTCGTAATATCTTGAAGATCAGCTGCACCGTCTGTTACTAGAATTGGCTCATCTACTTGGATGTATTCAGCGCCAGCATTAGTTAATTGCTTGAATACTTCTTTATATAACGGTAAAAGTGTTCTTACTTTTTCGTCGAAACTTTGGTCGCCACCTTTAGATAATGCTACGTATGTAACAGGTCCAAGAATAACTGGATGAGATGTTACACCAACTTCTTTAGAAAAGTTGAATTTCTCAAGTAACACATTTTTATTTAATTGAGGTGACACGTTGTCCCATTCAGGTACGATGTAGTGGTAGTTTGTGTTGAACCATTTGATTAACGCACTTGCAACATGATCTTTGTTACCACGTGCAATATCGAATAATAAATCGTCATCTACAGGACGTCCTTGGAAACGTTCTGGAATAATGTTAAATAGTAATGATGTATCTAACACGTGGTCATATAGTGAGAAATCACCAGTAGGGATATGATCAACATGATGTTCTTTCTGAATTGTTAAAATTTCTTTGTGTAAATCCTGCAACGTTTGATCTAATTCGGCTTTATCTATTTTTTTAGCCCAGTAACTTTCGATGGCTTTTTTCCATTCTCTTTTCTTACCTAGTCTTGGGAATCCTAAATTTGATGTTTTAATTGTCATAATATTGCCTCCTTGGTTTGTGTTCCAGTTTTTAGTTGTGAATAATTTGCTAATTCAACTGTTAAATCATATTTTAAAAATGGTGTAACTAAGTACAAGCCATTAAAATATTGGTGTACTGCATCAATCAATTGTTTACTCAAATTAATACTGAGCTCTCTTGTTGCATCTCTGTCATCTTTGACTTTTTCAAAGGCGTTTAGCACCGTATCTGATAGTTTAATACCAGGTACTTCGTTGTGTAAGAAGAGTGCGTTATTGTAATTCGTAATTGGCATAATACCAATGAAAATCGGCGCTTCTATATGTTTAGTTGCTTCATATATTTCTTTAACTCTTTCAGGTTCATAAATCGGTTGTGTAATAAAGTATTCCATTCCAGATTCAATCTTTTTTTCTAATCTTTTGACTGCTGGCTCTAGTCGTCTTACATTTGGATTGAATGCACCTGCAACAGAGAAGTTCGTATTGCTTCTCAATGTGTCTCCATCGGCGTTTATACCTTGATTAAACTGAGTAATAATTTCAGCTAATCCGCTAGAATTAACGTCGAATACACTTGTTGCGCCAGGGAAGTTACCCACTTTAGAAGGGTCGCCCGTAATCGTTAAGATGTCATTAATACCAAGTAATGAAAGGCCCATTAGGTGAGATTGCAAGCCGATTAAGTTTCTATCACGGCAAGCTAAGTGTACGAGTGGTCTAATTTTATATTTTTGTTTAATGACACTTGCTGCGGCAATGTTAGAAATTCTTACACTCGCTAATGAATTATCAGCAAGCGTGACCGCATCTACACCTGTATCTTCAAGGGCTTGTATCCCATCGAAAAATTTATTCGTATCTAAATGTTTAGGTGTGTCTAATTCAACAATAACGGTTGGTCTTTGTTGAACAAGCTCTTTAATACTAGGTTCTTCTTTATTTTGCTTTTTGTACTGTTTTGTTTCGATTGGTATAACATTTTTATGCTTGATAGGCTTTAAATCTTTGACGACATTCTTTATTTTTTTAATATGTTCCGGTGTAGTACCACAACATCCACCTATTAATCTGACGCCTTGGTTAACGAGCTCTTTAGCTGCATCTGAAAAGTAATCTGAGTTGTTATTGTATTTCAAGTCGTTGTCTTCTAAATCCAGTAAACTTGCATTTGGATAACATGAAAGGTAAGCATGATCAGGTAAGTCAATATGTTTAAATGTCTTAATCATATGGTATGGACCGTGATGACAATTTAAACCAACGACATCTGCACCGGCGTTTACTAATGTTTTTAATGCATCTGGTATAGGTGTGCCATTTCTCAAATAATTTGTATTACTAGCTGTTAGTTGAGCAATAATCGGAATGTCGTATCTTGCTTTTGTATCTTTTAAGACAGCAAGTAATTCTTCTAAATCGTAGTATGTTTCAAATAAAATACCATCTACACCTTCATTAACAAGTGTTTCAATTTGAATCTCTGTGTGATATTGAATAGCTTCAATTGATAAGTTACTCTTTTTGATATTACGAAAACCGCCTACCGTACCTAGAATAAACGTATGGTCGTTGCTCGCTCTTTTAGCGATTTGAACAGCTTCTCGATGAATTTCTTTTACGCGATGTTCTAAATTAAAATCTTGAAGCTTCTCAAAATTTGCACCGTACGTGTTTGTTTGAATAATATCTGCACCAGCTTCAATATATGAACGGTGAATTTGTTCTATCTTGTTAGGATGTGTCAAATTATAACTTTCTGGGCAAGTATCCAATCCTTCAGAGTAGAGGATGGTTCCAATTGCTCCGTCAGCTAATAAAATTTGGCTCTTTAACGCTTCTTTTAGAATCATATGTAGCCTCCTTTAATGCCCAATCGATATCTGTAATCAATTCTTTGACATCTTCTAAGCCGACTGACAATCTAAATAATCCGTTAGTGATACCACGTTTAGCTCTCACTTCTTCAGGGATGGCTGCGTGACTCATTGTAGCTGGGTGAGAAAGAATCGTTTCTACACCACCTAAGCTTACAGATACAAGTGGGATATTAAGATGGTCAACAAATGCTTGTGCTTTTGATTCATCTTTAAGTCTGAATCCGAGCACGGCACCGCCATTTTTAGCTTGTCTTAAATGTGTGTCATTTGTGATTGGATAATAGACTGTTTCAATTGCTTCATTATCGATTAAATATCTATAAATTTGTTCTGTGTTATAAACAGATTGTTTAAATCTAATTGGTAATGTCTTTAAATGCTTAGCAAGTGTCCAAGAATCATAAACACTTAATCCTGAACCTGTACCATTTTGAATAAGGTAAATTTCATTTTTAAGTTCTGGGTCATTCACGACTACTGCTCCAGCTATGAGGTCACTGTGACCACCTAAGAATTTTGTAGCTGAATGAACGACGATGTCAGCACCTAGTTTCAATGGTGATTGTCCTAAGGGTGTCATAAATGTATTATCGACAGCTAATAGTGCGTCGTGTTTACGTGCAATTTGGCTAACTCCATCAATATCTGTCACTTTAAAGAGTGGGTTAGAAGGTGTTTCAACATAGATCAATTTCGTATTATCTTGAACAGCTTCTTTGATATTTTGTAAGTCTGTTTGATCGACAGTTGTAAATTCTATTTCAAATTTCTTAAGAATTTGTTCAGTTAGTCTGAACGTTCCGCCGTAAACATCATCTGGAAGAATCACGTGGTCTCCTGGTTTCAATGTTAAGAAGACAGCTGTTATTGCAGCAATTCCTGAACTAAATGCAAATCCGTAATTACCGCCTTCTAAATCTGCTAACTTTTCTTCAAGTAACTTTCTATTAGGGTTACCACTGCGTGCATAGTCAAATTCTTGATTGCCCCCTAAAGTTTCTTGATGGTAAGTCGATGAATAGTATAATGGTTGATTGCTTGATAAGTGCTCATTACCTCTAGTGGAATCCAATATTAAAGACGTTTCTTTTGAATAGCTCATATTGACACTCCTTCTTTTCTTGAATTTTTTAAGGCTTGTAGTATGTCTTCGTAAATATCTTCGTAATCTTCTATTCCAATAGATAAACGGAGTAAATATTCATCAATACCGCGTTTATCTTTTTCTTCATCTGCCATATCTACATGTGTTTGTGTATATGGGAAAGTGATAAATGTTTCAGTACCGCCAAGACTTTCAGCAAATATACATAATTTAATATTTTGTAAGAAGCTATCAACGCTATATGCATTGTTTAAACGGATACTTAACATTCCGGTTTGACCTGAGTAAAGGACTTCATCAATGCTTTCAACAGATTGTAGTGAATGTGCTAACTTTTGAGCATTTTCAGTAGAACGGTCAAGTCGTAAATGTAATGTCTTTAAGCCTCTCAGTAATAAATAACTATCGAATGGTGAAAGTGTTGCACCGATCATATTATGAAATTGGCCAAGCACTTCACCTAAGTAGTCATCTGCTACAGTGACAATGCCAGCTAACACATCATTATGACCACTTATGTACTTTGTAGCAGAATGTAAGACGATGTCAGCACCGTCTTTTAAAGGTGTTGATAAGTATGGTGTTAAGAACGTGTTATCTATAATCGTTAATATATTTCTTGCTTGTGCAATTTCATATAAAGGATTTAAATCTACTGAGAACATTAACGGATTTGAAATGGGTTCAATAAAGAATGCACGTGTATGTTCATTAATAGATGCGTTTACTTCATCAATATTTGAAAAGTCTATGTACTTAAATTTGATGTTGTATTGTTTTTCATAAAATTCAAATAATCTAAATGTGCCACCATATAAGTCGAATGACACTAAGATTTCATCATTTGGTTTAAATAAGTTACAAACTAATTGGATACTAGCCATACCACTTGATGTTGCAAATGAGTATTTACCACCTTCAAGTTTGGCAAATGCATCTTCAAAGTTTGAGCGAGTTGGATTTTTTGTTCTTGTATAATCAAAACCAGTCGAACAACCTAATTTTTCATGTTGATAGGCTGTAGAAAGATAAATTGGGTTTGTAGTAGCCCCAGTATGGTCTTTAGTTAATGAAATTTGAGCGAGTTGAGTAGATTTCATAATAGCCTTCCTCCCTAATGAATTTAAAAATAAAAAAAGCTTCCGTCCTTTAAACCCGAAATAAATCGGATGTAAAGGACGAAAGCTTAGCTCGCGGTACCACCTTTGTTCGCAATGACATTACTGACATTACCTCTATAAGTACGAGTCTCTTACAAGAAGATATAATGGCAGTAAAATTGGTGAACAAATTCCAGTACGCCATCATCGCTAAAGAGACTTTAATACTGTATCGCTATAACGGGCGATCCCGTTGACACCTCAATATCGATGCCACCACTCCAAGGCCATTTTCAATCTTTCTTTCAATGTCCCCTTTCAGCAAATGGGAACTCTCTGATGATTGCAGTGTAAGATTTACTTTCCTTTTTATCGTGATTTTATTTGTTTTCGTTGTTGATATATTACACAATACTATGCGTATATTTTTTTGTCAACAACTTTTCTGAATATTTTAATTTATCGCTCAACTTTTCTTTTGTGCATATCCCTTTCAAAATTGTTATAATCTAATTTGGATGTTTTACGTGAAACATACGAGAATAAATAACGTGGTGATGAAATGAAAGAAAGAAATCAAGCATTAACAGATAAGATTTCTTATAACCATAGTCATGATAAAATTGTTGAACTTCCTTTAGAAAAATTAAGAAGGAATCCGTATCAACCGAGAGATTATTTTGATGAAGAAGCTTTGAGAGATTTAACTCAGTCTATTTCACAGCATGGTGTGTTGCAACCTATCGTCGTAAGAGAAACGATAAAAGGTTACGACATCGTAGTAGGTGAAAGAAGATTTAGAGCAAGTCAATTAGCTAACAAAGATTCAGTACCGGCAATCATTAAAAATTTAACCGATGAAGAAATGTTAGAACTTGCTATTATAGAGAATCTTCAACGTGAAAATTTAAAACCTCTAGAAGAAGCAAAAAGTTATGCGACGATGATGGAAGAACTGAACTTAAAACAACAAGACGTAGCAGATAGATTAGGGAAATCAAGATCATACATTGCAAATGTCTTAAGGTTGCTCAACTTACCACCAAGTGTAAAAAAATTAATCAACGAAGAAAAAATATCAAGTGCACATGGTAGAACATTACTTGGTTTAGATAAGAAACATCAATTAGATCAAGTGGCTAAAAAAGTTGTAAAAGAACATATGAGTGTTAGAGCATTAGAAGAATATATTAAACAGTTAAATGCTCATGGCCAAGACAAGAAAAAGAAATCCAAACAACCGAAACCTAATTTCTTAGTTAAACATGAATATCAATTAAAAGAAAAGTTTGGAACGAATATTGATATTTCTAAGACTAAAAAAGTAGGTAAAATTTCTCTTGAATTTAATTCTGAAGATGAATATAAGAGAATATTAGAATTATTGTTAGAAGAATAAGAGGTGTAAAAGTGAATAAGATTATGAACATCATCCATAAATTGATAGACCCATTTATGGATCCAGAAAATTGGCAGAAGTGGATAGAACAAATATTAATCGGCATATTCTACATTGTATTAGCTTACGTCATTATTAAAGTGCTTCATAAAGTCGTAGAGAAATTCTTTACAACGAAATACGGAACTAAGAGGGTAGGGAAGTCTAACAAGCGTGCTAAAACAATGGTTAACTTACTACAAAATGTTATTTCTTATGTCGTATGGTTTATAGTTGCGACAACGATTTTAAGCAATTTAGGCATAAGAGTTGAAAGTATTATTGCTGGTGCCGGTGTTGTAGGGTTAGCAATTGGTTTCGGCGCACAAACTTTAGTGAAAGATGTCATTACGGGCTTTTTTATTATTTTCGAAAATCAATTTGATGTTGGCGATTATGTAAAAATTAATACAACAGGTACCACTGTTGCGGAAGGTACTGTACAATCAATAGGAATGAGATCTACAAGAATATTATCATTTGCTGGTGATTTAACAATACTTCCTAATGGTACAATGAATGAGATTGTAAACTTCTCAATTCATAACGGTATGGCTATCGTAGAAATCCCTGTATCTATTAAAGAAGATTTAGATGAAGTTGAAAGTAAGTTAAATGAATTTTTACCAACAGTTAAAGAAAGATATGAAATATTCATTAAAGATCCTGAAATTTTAGGTGTAGAAACTGTGACGGCAGGGGAAGCAACGATTAAAATAGCAGGTGAAACAGAACCAAATGAACATGCATCAGGTGCAAGAATCTTAAGAAGAGAAGTGAAATCTTTCTTCGATAAAGAAGGTATTCAAGCGCCAATTCCAACAATGGTTTCTTATAATCCAAATAACATTCAATAATCATCTAATCGGGAGGCAAAAATATGATCAAATCATATGAGTTAAATGATATCGTTGAAATGAAAAAACAACACGCATGTGGGTATAATAGATTTAAAATTATAAGGCTCGGTGCAGATGTTAGAATAAAATGTGAAGAATGTTCTCGTAGTATTATGCTACCAAGACAAGAGTTTAATAAAAAAATTAAAAAAATATTAGTAAAAGGACAAGGTGAATAAAATATGGCATTAACAGCTGGCATAGTAGGATTACCAAACGTAGGTAAATCAACATTATTTAACGCAATTACGAAAGCAGGAGCACTTGCAGCGAACTATCCTTTCGCAACAATCGACCCTAACGTAGGGATTGTAGAAGTACCAGACCACCGTTTACAAGAATTAACGAAATTAGTAAAACCTAAGAAAACTGTACCAACAGCATTCGAATTTACAGATATTGCAGGTATCGTTAAAGGTGCATCTAAAGGTGAAGGATTAGGAAATAAATTCTTATCACATATCCGTGAAGTAGATGCGATTTGCCAAGTCGTACGTGCATTTGTTGATGAAAATGTAACGCACGTATCAGGAAAAGTAGATCCAATCGATGATATTGAAGTTATTAATATGGAATTAGTATTAGCTGACTTAGAATCAGTAGAAAAACGCTATGAAAGAGTAGCAAAAATGGCAAAACAAAAAGATAAAGATGCCGTGGTTGAAGAAAAAGTATTAGCAAAAATTAAAGAAACATTAGAAAACAATAACCCAGTAAGAAGTTTAGAATTCACACCAGAAGAAAAAGCAATCGTGAAACATTTAAGCTTACTTACTTCTAAACCAATGTTATATGTAGCAAACGTAGCAGAAGATGAAGTAGCAAGTCCAGAAGATAACGAATACGTACAAAAAATCGAAGAATACGCAAGTAACGAAGGTTCACAAGTTATCGTTATTTCAGCAAAAATCGAAGAAGAATTAGCAACATTAGATGACGAAGACCGCGAAATGTTCTTAGAAGATTTAGGCGTAGAAGAAGCAGGATTAGACAAATTAATCCGCGCATCATATAACTTATTAGGATTAGCAACATACTTTACAGCAGGTGAACAAGAAGTAAGAGCATGGACATTTAAAGAAGGCATGACAGCACCACAATGTGCAGGAATCATCCATACAGACTTCGAAAGAGGCTTCATAAGAGCAGAAACCGTAAGTTATGACGATTTATTAGCAAATAACGGTATGAACGGTGCTAAAGAAGCGGGTAAAGTAAGATTAGAAGGTAAAGAATACCTAATGAAAGACGGAGACGTTGTACACTTTAGATTTAATGTGTAAGATAAAGGCCAGTAGTGTTTATGCACTATTGGCTTTTTCTGTGATATCATTGAGAAAAAGATTGTAAAAAGTAATACTCTATGCTATAATTCTTGATTGTGAGTAATGAAAATTATTCCTTGCTTAATACTGAGTTATTAGGCCGCATAGACCACAAGGAGGTGTAAATTGATGAGAACATATGAAGTAATGTACGTAGTACGTCCAAATATCGAAGACGAAGCTAGAAAAGCTGTCGTTGAGCGTTTTAAAGGAATCTTATCTTCAAACGGTTCAGAAATCATCGAAGAAAAGGATTGGGGTAAACGTCGTTTAGCTTATGAAATCCAAGACTTCACAGAAGGTTTCTACAACATCGTTAGAGTTAAGTCTGAAAATGACGAAGCTATCAGTGAATTTGATCGTTTAGCAAAAATCTCTGATGATATCATTCGTCACATCGTAGTACGCGAAGAAGAAAAATAATTTAACTTATAAAATGGGGGAGATTAAATGATTAATCGTGTTGTATTAGTCGGTCGATTAACTAAAGATCCGGAATACAGAGTAACACCCTCAGGCGTTCAAGTTGCTACTTTTACTTTAGCTATTAATCGTACTTATACGAATCAGCAAGGTGAAAGAGAAGCTGACTTTATCAACTGTGTTGTATTTAGACGTCCCGCAGAGAATGTAAACAATTACTTATCTAAAGGTAGTCTGGCAGGAGTTGAAGGTCGTCTACAATCTCGTAGCTACGAGAACCAAGAAGGTCGTCGTGTTTATGTAACTGAAGTTGTTTGTGACAGTGTTCAATTCCTTGAACCAAAAGGCGCAAACCAACGTCAATCTGGTAATGATAATCAATCATATAACCAAAATAATAACGAATTCCAAAATTATGGACAAGACTTTGGTGGTAACCAACAACAAGGACAAAAAGCACCTTCAAATCAACAGTCAAATAATCAACAATCAAGTAATCCATTTGCAAACGCTAATGGCCCAATTGATATCAGTGATGATGATTTGCCGTTCTAATAGTTGATTGAAACGAATATAAATTGATAAACATTTAACGAGAAGGGAGGAACACAATCATGGCAGGTGGACCAAGAAGAGGTGGTCGTCGTCGTAAAAAAGTTTGTTACTTCACAGCAAACGGTATTACACATATCGACTACAAAGATACAGATTTACTTAAAAAGTTTATCTCAGAAAGAGGTAAAATCTTACCACGTCGTGTAACAGGTACTTCAGCAAAATACCAACGTATGCTTACTGTAGCTATCAAACGTTCACGTCACATGGCTTTATTACCATACGTTAAAGAGGAACAATAATATATAACGTATAGCAAAACCCTTTAGCAATCAGGCTAGAGGGTTTTTTTGTGTTTGGATTTATAGAAAAGTTGTTATTTATAATGACAACGATATTATTGTAAATAATTTGGAATTATTAAAAGTATAAATAGTATAAACATTACTAGTGCGCTGAAGTAAATAGACTTGTTATTTCTTATATATACTTTAGATATTGTTTCACAAATTAATAATTGAGTTAAAAAACTAAATACAAACAAGAATAATAAACTAAAGATTAGTCTTAATAAATTAATATTTGTAAAATTAAAAGAAATAAACATAAACATTGTCAGAAATAAAAAGGCTGTATAAATAAAGTACTGGAAAAGAATGTGTGTTCTATCTAATAATCTTCTAATAATTTCAAAGTCAAAGATATATTTTAGTAAAAATATGTTTACTGAAATAGAGAAAACAAACTGTATATATAGCAAAGCGGTTAAATTATTAAAAAAAGATGTCTTTTGATCCAAGAAAGTCGTTATTATAGATAATAATAAAATGAGAAATACGATGAATAAATTTATTTTTCTATACATTAAAAAGCTCCAATATATTAATTGATTTTTACTACGTTTTGAAAGCTATCAGGTGCATCTTTCTTATTGTTTATAATATCAATATAATCAAGTATAACATCTTCCCCTATACCTGTGGTGTATACTAAGTATGATTCATTATCATAAATTTTTCCTAGATGATTATTAATAAAATCTTGCATAATTTGGTATCCATCTTAAGTATCGTCATTAGTTATTTTTTTGAGAATGTCTGTTTTTAGTGAATGTTCTATATCTAAACACATAGGTAATAATATGTAACGTAATCTCATATCTAAAGTCGCAAGATCTGATAATGCAGAAAATTCGAAATTATAATTTCCACTATCATCTTTAGGTACATTTTTTCTGAATGAAGATAATTTAAATAAGTACGTATTATATTTCAATATTTCTTTAGCTTCATCCTCTTTTATTTCGTTAAATAAAATACCTAATGATTTTAATTTTTAATTTGCTCTTCAAAGCTCAATTTTGGTTTTCTTTTCATACATAACTACTTATCCTTTATATCTGGCCATCTTTTGATAGTTTATATTGATTAAATTATATAATAATAATCCAGCATTTCATATATCATGTTATGTTGGCTTTTTCTTTATTTCTGTAGTTGTTTTCAATGCATCTCATTTCATTCATTGTAAAAATACAATATAATAATGAGTAATAGAATTTATGGGATGTGTGTTTATGAAGGCTATTTATGACCTTATTAAAAGTGATGCGGATATGATTTATATTTTAGAAGTTGTAGAAAGCCTGAATTTAAATGATTCGTGGGTTAGCGCGGGATTTATAAGAAATAAAATTTGGGATATGATTCATGATTATACAGATAAGACACCATATAATGATGTTGATGTTATATTTTATGATGCTGACTGTCTAGATGAATCTATTGAGAAGCGATATGAACAGCAATTAAGAGATATTGATTCTAGCATACCTTGGTCAGTAAAAAATCAAGCGAGAATGCATTTGAAAAATGATTTTATTCAATATATTGATTCGAAGGATGCTGTGGATCATTATACAGAAGCGCCAACAGCTATTTGTGCTAGGATAAAAAATGGTGAGTTAGAAGTACATTATAACTACAGTGTTCAAGACTTGTTTAACGGTATTGTTTCACCAACTCAATATTTTAATCATGACTCTGGTAGATATGACGTTTATTTGGATAGAATTAATCGAAAACAATGGCATAAGCAATGGCCAAATTTAACATTTGATAATTAGAATTTAAGTAAAGATTTAATTCTTAAAGGATGTGTTCTTAATGACAATCGAAGGATTAATTGAAAGATATAAAAATACATTACCTGATGAACAAATAACTGAAGAAGATTTTAAATTAATGATGTCCAATATTGGAAATCTTAATGCCAATATTCGTGAAGATAATTTTGACTTAATTGCGCGTTTAATTATAAGTGGGAAATTGGAAGATTATCAAATGCTACAGTTACTTGAGCATTGTGAATTTGTTTTAAGAAGTGTTAACGAAAGTGATACTGAACATCTTGTGCTGGATAGAAGTTTCAGTGCACTTATTATCGGAATCATTGTTGAATATTTAGAAGAACATGAACAGTTACCTCAGGATATTTACGAGAAGATTATAAACATAGCGATTAAATACATGGATAAGGAATCTGATGTTAGAGGATATGTACAAGGGACAGGATGGATGCATAGTGTTACGCATGGATCAGATTTACTTGCAACATGTGTTAGATCTAAAAATTATTCAGGTGACTGTAATAAAGTGATCTTAAAGGTCATCGCTAAAAAACTTTATCAGTTAAATACTGATTTATCTTGCTATATAGATGATGAAGATGAGCGACAAGCATTTATCATTGAAGCATTACTTGAAAAAGGACTTGCAGATCAAGAATTAAGTAATTGGATAAGCGAGTTATTCGTGACAGTTAATCAAACAGATTTAAATCAATCTGAAGAAGTATATTTAAGTTATTTTAGAATAAGGAAAAATATAAAAGATTTCTTGAAGACATTGTATTTTAGACTAAAATTTAATCAAAAATGTCAGGTAACTCAAGATAAAATAGAAGAAATCCTTAATAAGTTATACTTAGAATTAACACAACAAGGAGAATAAAAATGGGGATAAAATTTTATGTAGCAGGTAGTTTT
The DNA here is from genome assembly GCF_038005105.1 of Mammaliicoccus sp. FSL K6-3158. NCBI lineage: Bacteria > Bacillati > Bacillota > Bacilli > Caryophanales > Staphylococcaceae > Mammaliicoccus > Mammaliicoccus sp. FSL K6-3158. Next base: position 2,783,773 of record NZ_JBBOSL010000001.1, on the reverse strand, counting down.
GGAAATAAGAATGTTGTAAATAAACTTATAAAGAGCTTAGAACAACACGGCTTACAAAATACTTATAATTGGACGCTGAATGATAAAGCAATTAATAAAGAGGACTTAAGAAAAATTGGTCAATCAGAAGCGGATGCAGTGAAAAATTCAGATATACTGTTAGCTATATTGCCCGGAGGTAAAGGGACATATACAGAAATAGGTATTGCGATAGGACATAATAAACCTATTCTATTATTAGCACAAAATGAAAACATATTTGAAGCTGATAATGCAGCTACATTTTATTTCCTGGAAAATGTTTATCGAAAGCAGCTTGATAGGGTTAATGTATATGAAGAAGTTGTAGGTATTATTGAATCTGTGAAATAATATGGTCATGATTTAAATATAAATAAAGGATGATGTTTCATGAAGTCGGTTAGTGTATATCATTATGATGCATTTAGTTTAGAAGCGAATAAAGGAAATCCTGCTGGTGTGGTATTAGATAGTGAAGGATTAACAGATGAAGATATGCAAGAAGTTGCGAAACAAATTGGATTTAATGAAACAGCATTCCCTTTAAAATCAAGCCGTGCTGATTTTAGGATACGATATTTTACGCCAGGTCACGAAATGGATTTGTGTGGACATGCTACTATTGGAACAATCGCGGCAATGAAACAACATGGATTATTAGAAGATAATAATGAATTTATAATAGAGACGAATGCAGGTATCTTACCAATTACTTTAAATGTTGAAAATGATAATATTTATATAACGATGCAACAAGCTAGCCCTCAATTTGATGCGTTCAATGGATCGAAAGTAGATTTGGCTCATGCTATCGGAATTGATGAGAAAGATATAGTAACAGATTATCCGATTGTTTATGGGAGTACAGGAGCATGGACATTATTAGTACCTGTTAGGAATCTAGAAGTATGTAAAAGAATGATTCCTCAAAATAAATTATTTCCAGAAATATTAAAAGAAAGACCCAAAACTTCAATTCATCCTTTCTGTATGGAAACATATAAAGAAGGCTTGAATATGCATGCAAGACATTTTTCTTCACCATTTTCAGGAACGACTGAAGACCCCGTTACAGGAACTGCTTCTGGTGTAATGGGCGCATACTATGCTCAATATATAAATACATCGACTAAATATCCGCTTGAACTAATCGTTGAACAAGGACAAGAAATAGGAAAAGATGGACAAGTGTATGTGCATGTGAATAATATAAACAATCAGCTTAATATTGAGATTACAGGTAGTGCAATATATGTTAAAGAATTAAAAATAGAATTATAATCATTTAGACTACCGGAACACTAAAAACCCTCTCTAGACAAGGACTAGAGAGGGTTTTGATTTTTTCTATAGTAGTGTTCTTGATAATTCCCCCATTCATTATCAAGCTCTGATTTAGTTACAATTTTATATGGATTAAAAATGGTTTGTCCATTTTTATTTATGAATAAACCATCATCAATTTGATATGCGGCATGTACTACGGCGTTATTCTTTAAATAAACAATTACATCACCGTTTTGACTTCCTTCTGAAACTAATTCGTAGTTTAAAGATTTAAGGCTTGTTAGAAAAGCATCTGCTTTTATCCACTGTTGTAATATATTTTTATCACTAGTAATAGCATAAAGGACTGTTGAAAGACAGTTTGATCCTTGATGTTTTGGAAAAGTAGAAACAATTGAACTTAAATGATTGGGTAATTGCAATGTTGAATGTTGTGTTACGTGATTATCACAATATCTATCTACTCTATTTTGGAAAAACTGTCTTTGTTTATTTGTTGTTAATTGACTCCACTTTTGTGAAGTAATGAGGTTACCTTCTAAGAATAGTGGATTGTTAACTCTTTCTTGTTCCTGAAGTATATATGTTTTTGAATCTCTGTTAAGATTTTCAAACCATCCTTTAGAAGCTTGGATTACATAATTGTAATCACTTAAATTCCAAAACTCATATAAGTTATTTGTATCAATATTAAATGAACTTGTTGTCTTAAATGCATCTTTAAGAGTGATAACTACATCTTCATTTTCAAAAGGGATATCTTTAACAAAAAATAAATCAAAATTATTATAGTAATTTTCAGACCAATATTTAAGTATTTGTTCAGTAGGATATATTTTCATAACTATACCTCAATTCTAATAACTTAAAATTTATTAAATTTCAGTTTTTCTATAACATGGTCGTGATTTTTATATAGTACGAGATCTGCTCTGTTTTTAGTTGGCAAGATATTTTTGATTAAATTGACTTCGTTAATATTGTCCCATAGATCTGTTGCTATTTTTAAGGCTTCTTCTTTTGGGATGTCTCGATATTTATAGAAATGTGAGTCTGGCTTCTGGAAAGCTTCTTCTTGAAGTAGTAAGAAGCGATTGAGATACCATTTCTTCATATTTTCTATTGTTGTGTGTAAATATATTTTGTAATCAATATAATCACTTACGAGTTCTTCTTCATGTGGACTTACTTGGAAGATATTCACGCCTTCTATAATAAGAATGTCCGGACAGTCTATGTTGTGATACTGGTCCTTAAGACGGTCGTATGTGATATGTGAATACGTGTATGTTGGAATGTTAGGCTCGTTGTTCTTAATTTGTTTTAAGTGACTGATTAATGTTTTTGTATCATAACTTTCAGGAAATCCTTTTTTAGAAAGTAAGTCTTTATCGATGAGTTCTTGTTTAGGCATGATATAACCATCAGTCGTAATCAGATCAACTTTCCAGTCCGCGTTATATTCTTGTAGTAAGTTTAAAAGCAGTCTTGAGACAGTGCTTTTCCCTACAGAAACCCCTCCTGATATTCCAATAATAAAAGGTGGTGTATTATTTTTGTTATGTAATTTGTTGTTAATGTTAGATGAATAATCTTTATGGAATTTAACTTTGTTTGTCAAAAAATTAATGAGTGGCAAATAGAGTTCATTAATTTCTGAATTTGTTAAGTTATCATTTAAACTGATAATTTCTTCTAAGTTTAAATGACTTGTATCCATATCTAATTTAAAATTTGTGTTTTGCCATTCTTCTTTTGTGAATTTCATAATGAGTTCCTTTACTTAAGAATTTTTCACTTTTTACAGTACTCGTATAGGGTAACATAAATAGTCATGAAAGTGCTTTATTAATTTTGAAAAATTCTTATATACTATTTTATTCATGTACATCATGATTTTCTTTATAGTGTTAAAATGTATAGAAGATATGGGAATTATTAAAAATTGTCTTAATATAATTTTGAATTTGAGGTGACTGGAAGATGAATGGTTCTATACATCATTTAGAGATCTATGTTAGTGATATAAATAAATCTAAAAACTTTTATAGTTGGTTATTAGGACTGCTAGGATATAGTTTGTATCAAGAATGGAGAGAAGGTTTTAGCTTTAAATTAAATGAAACGTACATAGTATTTGTACAAGTGGACGATTCATTTAAACAATATGGATATCATCGTAAAAGGATTGGATTAAATCATTTGGCATTTACAGTTGAAGACAGAGTAACAGTGGATGGTATCAATATTATTTTGGAACAAAAAAATATTAATAGACTGTATGATGATTTATATCCATATGCTGGAGGTAATCATCATTATGCTGTTTATTTTGAAGATCCAGATAAAATGAAAATTGAAATAGTATCTAAAGAATAACACCACCTCTAGATTTGATATAAAGGTGGTGATATTCTTAAAATTCTGCTATGACAAGTTTATCTTCAAGGACTTGGTTTACAAAGTTTACTGTTGCTTCTCTTGATATAGGGTTATGTCCTAGCTTTTTATTGTTGTATAATATGAACTTTATGTTTGAACTGTTTATTTCGTATTTATTTAAGAAACTACAAAATGGATCGAAATGTCTAGTCATATCAGTCTCACATAATCTGTTTTGGATGTAGTAAATTTTAGGTACATATTTTTGTTTGCGAAATAAGCTCGTGATCGATAGTCTAAGTGCATATTGTTTCTTGATATAATCGCGTGAACGGTTGGGAAATATTTTAGTGTATAATTTTTCGACGTTCACTTTATCGTAACGATCTACGTAACATTGTGGATTGTTCACTACAGCAGTTGTGCCTTTATGTAATGTTGCTAAATACATAGACATAAAGCCACCTGCTGATGAACCACAATAGACGACATTTTGAGATTCTATTTGGAGTGCTTGCGTGACTTGTTGCGCAATTTCAGAATAGTCTTTTAAGAAATGACGTTCTTCTCTTCCAACACCCCAACCAATACGTAATTGCTTATAATGAACAGTTCTGTCATCTATATAAAGACAATTTGCATTAAAATCTTCATGCCATTTACTTCTCATAAAGACAGGTGGTTTACTTTTAGATGGATCAATCGCACCATTTGAAAATACAACTAATTTATGATTATCTTCTTTAAGATTTAACTTGATATAGATGTCTAATTCATCTTTCATGATTTTCACAACTTGATTATTATGCGCCCATAAAAGGTCATTGTTCAAATCTTCGTAATTTAATGTTTCCATGATGTGGAACACTCCTAATGGTTAATATTCATTACAAATACTTAATATAAAATTCAATATAACAAAGTACTCTAGCAATTAACAATTATATAGTGGAAATTTACAAAAACTTAACAAAAAAGAGGCTAGGCATCATGCCCAACCTCTTTTTAAAGGGATTAAATATTGAATAATCTTTGGAAGAATCCTTTTTTCTTAGGTTCTTCTTCAGTTTCTGATTTGATTTCTTCTTTTACTTCTTCTTCTTTGTTTTCTGAAAGCGTTGAAGTTTGTTCTACTGTCGTTTCAGGTGCTTTTTCTTCAGTAGATGCTGCTTTGTCAGTAGTTTCTTCTTTAGCTGTAGTTGTATCTTCTTCTTTAGATTCTACTACTTTATCAGTAGTCGTTTCTGGTTTAACAGCAGTTTCTTTATTTTCTGATTTCACTTCAGCTTGTGTTTCAGATTTAACTGGCTCTTCAGCTGCAGTAACTTTTGTTACTTCTTTATCTTCTTGTTTTTTAGTTTCAACTGATTCACTAGAAGTCTTGTCTTTTGAAACTACTTTAGAACTTTGTGGTTGTTCAGCTTGTTTCGTTTCAACTTTAGTATCATTCTCTTGAGCAGTAGCCTCTGATTGTTGGGGTGCTTGTAATGCTAAAGTTTGTTCTAGTTTCTGTTGTTGAATATGAACTTGTTGCAACATTTCACCAAGCATTTGTCTTTCTCTACGCATATGTTGAACTTCTAATCTTAATTCTTCAATTAAATGTTGTAGTTCAGGTGTTTGATTAGCAGGTTCGTCTTTAACAAGAACTTGTAAAAAGTCTTTCTCTTGTTCAAGTGTTTCGAATGCTTGGTCATAACTATTTGTTTCTTTAACCTTTTCTGCTATTTCTTGGAAAAGTTCAATATCTTCTTCTTGGAAGTCTGTCGCTTCTCTTCCACGATATTCTGTCTTAGAAAGTTGATATCCTCTGTCTTCTAAGTGTTGTACAATTTTTCTAACTTGCTTTTCACTAAGACCTACTTTAGTTGCGAATTCTTTAGTTAACATATTATAAATCATCCTTTATTTGACAGTAATTTAATAGGTAGGGTTGTCTGTCGGCAGACAACCCTCACACTTCCCTTTATACATTACATGTAAATAACAGAAAGTTCAAGTATTTATTGTATTAATTGTGAAAAGTATTATATGCAAAAAAGAAATATGTTATTATTTAGGAAATTAGAACAATAAAAATTAATATTGGAGCTGTTAGATATGTCTAATAATACTGAGAAAAAAGCTTTTAAACCAATTTGGATTATTGTTAGTTTTGTTGTATTAATTGGAATATTGTTATTACCGACTTCAAACGATTTACCTGTTATGGCAAAATGTGCGCTAGCGATTTTAGCTTTTGCAGTTATTATGTGGGTAACAGAAGCCGTAACTTATCCTGTATCAGCGGTCATGATTGTTGGACTGATCGTTGTACTCATTGGATTTAGTCCAGTTCAAAATTTAGGAGATGCTTTAGGCAATCCGTCAGCAAATGGAAAAGCTTTAGAAGGGGATTCATTACTAGGTACAGGCAATGCGTTACAAATGGCTTTAAGCGGATTTTCAGGATCTGCAGTGGCACTCGTTGCAGCAGCATTATTCTTAGCTACAGCGATGCAAGTAACCAATTTACATAAACGTTTAGCATTACAAGTACTTTCTATTGTAGGAAACAAAACAAATAGAATTGTTATCGGTGCAATTGTAGTTTCTATTATTTTAGCATTCTTTGTACCTTCAGCTACTGCAAGAGCTGGTGCTGTTGTACCCATCTTATTAGGAATGATTGCTGCATTTAATACATCTAAGAACAGTAAATTAGCAGCATTATTGATTATTACAGCCGTGCATGCCGTCTCAATATGGAATATAGGTATTAAGACTGCCGCCGCTCAAAATATCGTTGCGATAGGGTTCATTAATAAATCAATGGGACAAGATGTTTCTTGGGGTGAATGGTTCTTGTATGCAGCACCATGGGCGATTATCATGTCAGTCGTCTTATACTTTGTGATGATTACTGTCATTAAACCTGAAGAGAAAGAAATAGAAGGTGGAAATGAATTAGTTAAAGCACAATTAAAAGAATTAGGACCAGTTTCAGCAAGAGAGTGGCGACTCATTACGATTTCTATCTTATTATTATTTTTCTGGTCTACCGAAAAAGTGCTCCATCCGATTGATTCATCTTCAATAACAATCATTGCATTAGCAATTATGTTAACACCTAAAATCGGTGTCTTTACTTGGGAAGATGTTGAGAAGAAAATTCCTTGGGGTACAGTTATCGTATTTGGAATTGGTATCTCACTAGGAACAGTATTGTTGGAAACAACAGCGGCACAATGGTTAAGTGATAAAACATTTGGATTGATGGGACTTAATCATATGCCACTAATCTCAACCATTGCACTCATTTCTATATTTAATATTTTAATACATTTAGGATTTGCGAGTGCAACGAGTTTATCTTCAGCATTAATACCTGTATTTATAGCTTTAACACAAACATTAAATTTAGGTGACCAATCTATCGGGTTTGTACTTATACAACAATTCGTGATTAGCTTTGGTTTCTTATTGCCAGTTAGTTCACCACAAAATATGCTGGCATACGGCACAGAAACATTTACCGTTAAAGACTTTATTAAAACAGGTGTACCACTCACAGTTATTGGATACTTATTAATTATCTTGTTCAGCATGACATATTGGAAGTGGATAGGATTGATATAAAGGAGAAGACGTATAAACAGGCTGCTGAGATGAGAAATCGCCGAAGTCGTGGCTTAAGTCGCGAATAAAGCCAAGAGATCGCGCAAGTCATGGCTTAACGATTGAATAAAGCCAAGAGATCGCGCAAGTCATGGCTTAATGCCTAAATAAAGCCAAGAGATCGTCCAAGTCATGGCTTAACGACTAAATAAAGCCAAGAGATCGTCCAAGTCATGGCTTAATGCCTAAATAAAGCCAAGAGATCGTCCAAGTCATGGCTTAACGACTAAATAAAGCCAAGAGATCACCCAAGTCGTGGCTTAACGACTGAATAAAGCCAAGAGATCATCCAACTCCATCCGAACTACATAAAAAAGCCGTTCAATCTTCAAAATTGAACGGCTTCTTCTTGTGTAATTAAAACCATACGCTATGCGTATGGTACAGTATGGTTTAACCGTTGTATTAAAAAATGCATCTCTACATGCTAAAATAATATTTGGTCAGCCAACCAAAATTAACAACACGAGGAGATGCATTAAATGTCATCAGACACAAACAGTTTAGCACATACAAAATGGAATTGTAAGTACCACATTGTGTTTGCACCAAAATATCGTAGACAAATTATTTATGGGAAAATTAAAAGAGATATTGGTATTATTTTAAGACAATTGTGCGAAAGAAAAGGTGTAGAAATAATAGAAGCTGAAGCATGTAAAGATCATATTCATATGTTAGTTAGTATTCCACCAAAGTTAAGTGTTTCTCAATTTGTAGGTTATTTAAAAGGTAAGAGCAGCTTAATGATATTTGATAGACATGCCCATTTAAAGTATAGATATGGTAACAGAAAATTTTGGTGTAAAGGATTTTATGTAGATACAGTTGGTAGAATAAAAAAGTGATAGAAAATTATATAAGAAATCAATTACAAGAGGATATAGTAGCAGAACAGTTAACAATGATAGAGTACATAGAACCTTTTACTGGGGAAGAAACTCGAAAGAAGACAAAATAAAACAACCCTTTTAAGGGTTGCTGGGAAAGTAGTACATTTGGCTGATCTTCTCAGTGCCCTTTTAGGGCTGGTCAGTAATAGAAGCTTATAGCCGCAGAACAAACCACCCGTTAAACGGGTGGTTTTGATTTGCGTTATTTAAATTAATTGCCCGATGAATACGGCGATGATGATAATTGGAAGTACAAATTTAACTAAGAAATACCATGTATTTACAAAGAGTCTTCCTTTTTTAGTTTCGCTCATATTTAATTCTTTCATAATGATTTCTTTATTGAATATATGACCAACAAAGATGGTTACGCCTAATGCACCTATTGGCATTAAGATATTCGCGACTAAGTAATCCATATTATCAAAGAATGTACCGACACCGAATGTAAAGTCTTGGAGTAACCCGTTTGAAAGTGCTGATGGTATCCCGAATATAAAGACTAATATACCAATGATATATGACCATTTTTTTCTATTATCATTATTATTTTTAGTAATGTTTGAGATATTCAATTCTAATAACGAAATTGAAGATGTAATGGCTGCGAATAAAAATAATATTAAAAATAGTAAATAGAATAATTGACCGACAAACATTTGATCAAATACTTGTGGAAGGACGATAAATAATAATCCTGGTCCTTGGTTAGGTTCTAATCCAAATGCGAAAATAGCTGGGAAGATGGCTAACCCGGCTGCTATTGATACAGCTATGTTCATCCATACAATGGCATTCGCACTTTTGACGATATTTGTTTTACGATCTAAATATGAAGCGTATGTCATCATACCACATGTTCCTAATGATAATGCGAAGAACGATTGTCCTAGGGCATATAGTATACCTTCAGCACTTAAATCCGATACTTTTGGTTGTAGGAAATATTGAATTCCGTCTAAAGCGCCGTCTAAAGTGATCGATCTAATAATGACAATTACGAACGATATAAATAAAAGTGGCATCATGACTTTTGAAGCTTTCTCGATACCTTTTTCTACACCTTTACTGACAATAACTACAGTGAAAAGTATAAAAGCAAACTGACTCGCTAATGAATAAAATGGGTTAGATATATAATCATTAAAGATGTTGCCGTAATTATGTGATTGCGTTAATCCAAAGCTGTCTAAAAGTGTACGTATAATATATAAAATGATCCAACCACCGATAACACTATAGAATGAAAATAGTACAAAGACTGTTAAATTTCCAAGCCATCCTACTAAATTCCAAGATGATTTACCGGACACTTTTTTGAAGATGTTAGTAGAATATGTTCTACCATAGCGACCCAATACAAAGTCACTTAAAAGTAGTGGTAAGCCAACAAGCAATGTGAAAATAATAAATATTAATAAAAATGCGCCACCACCGTATGTTCCAGCCATGTATGGGAATTTCCATACAGCACCAATTCCTATAGCTGACCCGGCACTTGCTAGAACGAAACCGATACTGGACGACCATTGAGATAAATTTTTCATATATATACCTTCTTTTAATTGATATTCACTTTAAAGCGGTAAAGCTTTTAAGCAAAAAAATAAAACTCACAGCAATGAATTTTACACTATATTTTTGGATAATGCAATATTAAAAAATATCGGCAACATAAGTTAGTTGCCGATAGGGTATTATAATTAATAGAACGAATAAAGAACTTATTCGCCGATTGAACCGTTACTTTCATCATTCCAAGCGATGATTCTATCTACTGGTAATCTACTAGAATCATGTGGTGGTTTAACACCTTTACCAATAGCGATTAAATGAGCTGGTACATATCTAGAAGTATCAATATTTAATGCTTCTAATACAGCTGTTTTGTCAAATCCGCCGATAGGGTTTGTATCGTAACCATGATCAGTCGCAATAAGCATTAATTGCATAGAGGCTAAGTTTGCATCCATTAAACCTTGTGCATTAAAGTAACTTTCGTCAGCACTGCTAATTAAATTTGAAATTGTTTCAATAAAGTAATCTTTTGAATTTTCATCCATATAACCAAGTTCAACATTCTTCTCGTAAATATCGCTCACATATTCAGCGTGTTTTAAATCTGCAAGTACAAGAATAATTGCACTTGATGAATGTAATTGTCTTTGGTTGAACTGTACTAGATGGTCTAATTTTTGTTTTGTTTCTTCAGAATCGATGATAACAAAGCGCCATGGTTGTAAGTTGATTGATGAAGGTGCTTTAGTAGCAAGTGCTATCATTTCTTTTATTTCTTCTCTTGGAATTTTGAAGTTTGGGTCGAATTCTTTAACTGATTTTCTTTTATTAATAATTTCAGTTAATGAAAGCTTTGAGTGTGTCATTTTATTTCTCCTTTTAGTATGATGTCATTATAATGCACCAATTAACTAAAAAAATAAAATGATTAGCTTACGAAATAAATTTTTTTAGGAGGGATTGTCATTGGAATCGAAAATATTAATCACAGAACTGGATAAACCGATTTTTCTAGCGGGTATGGCTGGAGGTATTACAACACCTGATTTAGTGGCTTCAGTTTGTAATGAAGGCGGCTTTGGACAAATTGGTGCTGGATATATGACGCCTGATGCTTTAGCTAAAGATATAGACCAAATTAGACAAATGACGACTGAACCGTTCGGCGTCAATTTATTTGTGCCAGAGTATCCGGCTATTGATCAAGAAAAAGTTGATTTTATGAATAAAATATTACATCCCATAACTGAAAAATTAAACAGCAAACAAATACAGGATGTTTCAATAGATGTGAATTTTGATGACATGTTAAACGTGATTATAGATAAATATGTTGAATATGTAAGCTTCACATTTGGTAAGCCTTCAGAAAGACTCGTTCGCAAATTACATGGTCATCATATTAATGTAATAGGGACAGCAACAGATGTAAATGAAGCTCAAGCTTTGGAATCCATAGGTATTGATGCGATAGTGATTCAAGGTAGTGAAGCGGGTGGTCATAGAGGTTCATTTGAACAATCATTGCCAGAAAATCGCCTTACAACTGAGCAATTGTTTAATCAAACGTATCCTTTGATTAACGTTCCATTAATAGTAGCGGGCGGTATCACAACACCTGAATTAGCGAAAAATTATATTCAAAAAGGTGCTAGTGCAGTTCAACTGGGTACAGCATTCTTAACGACACATGAAAGTGGTGCGCCAGAAGTGCATAAAGAGGGCATATTAAAGGCACATCCAGATGATATTATATTAACGAATACGTTTAGTGGCCGTTATGCAAATGGTATTATAAATCCATTTATACAGTATATGGAACAGTTTAAAGATGATATTTGTCCGTATCCTATTCAAAATATATTAACACAACCTTTAAGAGGGCAGTCTAAAAAGTTAAAGAATAAGGATTATATGAATTTATGGTGTGGAACAAATCCGGAAGGTGCCAAAGATGAAAGTGTCCGTGCATTAATGGATAGATATCATAAAGCAATAAAAAGCTGACTTCGATTGCGATGTCAGCTTTTCTAATTTATAAATCCATAGATTCTAATAATTCGTATACAAATTCTCGATTGTTTTCATTTCCGTGTATATATTTGTTGATGTAACAAGAACGAATACTCGGTGAGATAACGTCTTTTTGAAGCGGCAAGTATTGCTTAATATATAAATCTATTGGCGTAGGTGCTAATGATTTTTGTGGATTCGGTTGTATATAAGGGATGTCTTGTTGAACTTCATAACCATGTCTATTAAAGAAGTTCTTACGTAAAATCGCTTCTTCTTTACCACTGTTGTTTTCGTATGATTCTTCTCCAAACGATTCCAACATAATCATGTTAGCATCTCTTCCATGAACATCTTGAGCATGTTTATGAAGTTCTGTTTCAATTCTTTCCAATGTTTGTCCGCCAACACGCTGATTGCGGTATTCAGGATGCGTCATTAAATAAATAATAAAAGCTGAATTTGTTGTAGGTTCATAATGACCTGTAGATAAACTTACGACCGTGTCATCAATTAAACCAACTAAAAATATATAATGTTTCTTTATGTAATCAGATGTTAGCGAATGGATAAAGACATGGCGGTCTTCTCGCAACTCTGCCTTGAAAATATCTTCATACATTTCTAATGCTTTTTTGAATAATGGATCATCGATAGATGTGACAACTTCAAAATTCATAGTTATGAACCCCTCATAATCAATATTTTATAATATTATAACATAAGATTTTAATGGTAGTAGTATCGTATTGAGGAAATAAAAAGAGAGACCGGGACATTACACTATGTCCCAGCCTCTTAAGATATTATATTGTCTTATTTAGGATTATCATCTGTAGGGTTATTGATATCTGCTTCTTCATGTCTGACTTTTTCAGAAACATGTTCAGTATCTTGAACTTTATTTTTCTTAATGACGATTTCTTCAGATACGACATTTTCTTTTTCTACGTTTACACGTTCTTCGTGTAATGGAATGTTTACGGAATCATCATCATTTGCGTTAAAATCTTCGTCTACTTTCTCATTAACAGGTCTACGTTCGATTGTTACTTCTTCACGTTCAACAGGTACATCAAATTCTTGTTCTTCTTCAACAACATGTTTATCAACAGATGCTTCACCTGTTTCAACATTCTCTTTGTCTACATTTAGACGTTCTTCATGAAGTTGAACAGCTTCTTCATCTACATTGTTATCTTGTGTGTCGTTATTGTAGGACTGTTGGGATGCATAAACATTTGTATCTTGTTCATCTTGACTAGAAGAGAAGTTAGATTCACGTGTTGTTGTTTCATTTGATGTTGGTGGCTCAACACTTTCGTTTGGTTTATCGTAATTTAAGCTTGAACGCTCTGTTTCCACATCATCATCATGCACTCTTGAGAATGATGATTCATTTTCTCTTGTTAAATCTCGTTGATCTTTAACTTTATCAGTTTCACCATATTGAGTAGACGTATTTGTCGTTTCTCGATTATTCAAATCTTCTAAATCTCTTTCATTATCGCTAGAGTAGACTCTTCTATCATCTTGTACTTCATCTTCTGTTTCTTGTTGTTCTCTTTGTTCGTTTGCATAACCAGCAGCGCCAAGACCTGAAGCACCAGCTAAATTAGCTGAAGTTGATGTGCCATCATGGTTGATGTTTGAATCATCTACATCATCATGGGCTACATCTTCTTCATTAATATTATTACCATACCGATTAGTATTTACATCTCTATCTGTTTCAGCTTCATTATCGAATGATGATGCTTCTGTTTTTTCTGTTTCAGCACCTTTAGTAATATCATTTTCAGATACTTCATCTTGCTGATTAAATTCATCTTCTCTTTCAGCTTTATCAAAATCAGATGCTTCATCTACAGCTTCATCATGATCTTGATCAGAAGATGAATGCGCGGCAGCGGCACCAGCGCCCGCAGCACCTGCACCTAATCCGGCACCAGCAGCTGTACCTTTAGATACGCCACTTTCTTCGCTCTCATCACTAGAAAATGGTTTCGTGTTATCGTAATGCTCATTTCCTGTTTGAGAGTCTTTAGGGTGATCTGAATCATAGTTTTCAGTATCACTTATATTGTCATTATCTACATATAATAATATTTTTCCGTTATTAAGTTCTTGTTTGTATCCATCTAATTCTTCTTCTGGAACATTTAAACTAGATAGTACACGTTCTTCAGCACTTTCACCTGAGAATAGTGCAGTAATCTTGTCACTAAATGAACCTCTTGAGTTCTTCACTTTAACATCCGTGTAGTCTAAGGAGTTATCATCTAACCTGTCTTCGGAAATAACTTGTAAGTCACTTTCTCCGACGCCTTCTTCTTTTAATTGATCAATACGTTGCAGTAAATCACTTTCGCTACTAAATTTTTCTATTTTACCCATAATAAAACCTCCATAAATTTGTAATGTGTAAAAATCTTATCAACAGTGATTATTTTCTAGGTGTTTACATACTTAATAAATATTGTCTACGTAAATACAATATAATTCACAAATACCCTTGTGGAGGAGAATCAAACAAAATTCTATTAACTTTCTAATTATTTAGATTTTTCAGTCTATTTAAAACCGCTTAAAATAGCGCTAACATAAGGTTTTGCCTATTGTAAAAATACTGAAATTTTGTTATTATCAATGAATAATTTATTACTAAAAACTCATATAATCTGAAGAATATGGCTTTGGAAGTTTCTACCGTGTTGCCTTAAACGACACGACTATGAGTAAATGAATAACACTGGAATCAGACTATCCAAAATGGTGTGGTTTTATATTATTTTTTACTCATCTTACCTAATTTCTAGGATTAAGGTGTGTTTTTTTTAATCTAAATGAGGAGGCGAGTAGTGTGAGGACACTACAAGATAGGGTTAAAGAAGATGGTGTAGTCATCGATGAAAAGATTCTTAAGGTTGATTCATTTTTAAATCACCAAATTGATGCAAAGTTAATGTATGAAGTTGGTCAAGTTATTACGGAACATTTTAAAGACAAGAAAATTACGAAAGTACTTACGATTGAAGCGTCAGGTATCGCGCCTGCTATTATGGCATCCTTACATTTAGATGTGCCATGTTTATTTGCGAAAAAAGCAAAACCATCTACAATGACATCTGAATTTTATCAAACAGATATTCACTCATTTACTAAAAATACAACGAGTACAGTGGTTATTGCGAAACAATTTTTAAATGAGGATGATCATGTGTTAATTATTGATGACTTTTTAGCGAATGGAGAAGCATCATTAGGATTACATCGCTTAGTTCAAGCAGCAAATGCAACAACATCTGGAATTGGAATTGTTATAGAAAAAAGTTTCCAACCGGGCAGAGAGAAGTTGGAATCTGAAGGATTAGAAGTCTTATCTCTATGCCAAGTTGCTTCATTATTAGGAAATACAGTCAAACTGGTAGGAGAATAACATGAAAAATTTCATCTTAAGTGTTCAACATTTACTTGCTATGTATGCTGGTGCCATAATGGTACCTATTATCGTCGGATCTGCTTTAAAATTCACACCTGAAGAAGTGGCTTACTTAGTGGCAATTGATATATTTATGTGTGGTGTAGCAACATTTTTACAAGTATATAAAGGAATAGGAATTGGACTGCCGGTAGTCTTGGGATGTACATTTACTGCAGTTGCACCAATGATTCTAGTTGGTAATACACACGGAATAGGTGTGTTGTACGGTTCTATATTTCTTTCAGGGGTTATTGTAGTCTTAATTTCTCCATTTTTCTCGTATTTAGTAAAATTATTTCCACCTGTTGTTACAGGAAGTGTCGTTACAATAATCGGTATTACGTTAATGCCAGTTGCCATGAATTATTTAGCTGGTGGTCAAGGTGAAAAGCATTATGGAGATAGTAAAAATATATTCTTAGGATTATTTACATTAGTGATCATCTTATTAATACAAAGATTATCTAAAGGGTTCATTAAATCTATAGCGATATTGCTCGGTTTATTAATAGGCACAACCGTCGCTTCCTTCTATGGATTAGTGGATACATCGAATTTAAAAACTTCCAATTGGTTAGAATTACCTAGACCATTTAGATTTAGTGGTTTTGAATTTGAATTTGGTACAACAATCGTCTTTGTCATTATTGCAATCGTTAGTTTGATTGAATCAACAGGCGTGTATCATGCTTTAAGTGAAATTACGAAACAACCTATTACTAGAAAAGATTTATCAAAAGGTTATAGAGCGGAAGGAATTGCGATTATTATTGGTTCAATTTTTAATGCGTTTCCTTACACAGCTTATTCTCAAAACGTCGGCCTAGTTTCATTGTCTGGAGCTAAAAAGAATCAAATCATGTATATGATGGTTGCGTTATTAATCGTTTGTGGCTCCATACCTAAACTCGGTGCATTAGCAAGTATGATTCCATTTCCAGTTCTAGGTGGTGCGATGATTGCGATGTTTGGAATGGTTATGGCATACGGTGTGAAAATGCTTGGTGGCATAGATTTTAACAAACAAAACAATTTACTCGTTATTGCCGTATCGGTCGGAATTGGTGCAGGAATTACAGCAGTACCTCAAGCACTTGAAACATTTGGAGAAAATTATGCATGGTTAACACAAAATGGTATCGTATTAGGTACTTTCTCAGCTATTATATTAAATTTATGTTTTAATGGATTAAACAATCAACAAAACAGTGAAAATGTGAAATAATAAATATGAAAATAAATTAATGGAGGTTATATACATGTGGGAAAACAAATTTCAAAAAGAAGGCTTAACGTTCGATGATGTATTATTAGTACCAGCAAAATCAGAGGTATTACCAAGTGATGTCGACTTAAGTGTATCTCTTTCAAAAAATATTAAGTTAAATATTCCAATCATTTCAGCTGGTATGGATACTGTTACTGAAGCTAAAATGGCGATTGCTATGGCAAGACAAGGTGGCTTAGGTGTAATTCATAAGAACATGTCTATAGAACATCAAGCAGATGAAGTACAAAAAGTTAAACGTTCTGAAAATGGCGTTATTACGAACCCATTCTTCTTAACACCTGAAGAGCAAGTGTATGCAGCAGAAGCATTGATGAGTAAATACCGTATTTCTGGTGTTCCAATCGTTAATAACGAAGAAGATATGGAACTTATCGGTATTATTACAAACCGTGACTTAAGATTTATCGAGAACTTCTCAATTAAAATTTCTGATGTTATGACTAAAGAAGATTTAGTAACAGCGCCAGTTGGTACAACGTTAGAACAAGCAGAAGAAATTTTACAAAAATATAAAATCGAAAAACTTCCATTAATTTCTGAAGAGGGTAAACTTAAAGGATTAATTACAATTAAAGATATTGAAAAAGTAATCGAATTCCCATATGCAGCAAAAGACAGTGAAGGACGTCTACTTGTTGCAGCAGCATTAGGTATCGCTAAAGATACACCAATTCGTGCTCAAAAATTAGTAGAAGCGGGAGCAGATGCACTTGTTATTGATACTGCACATGGTCACTCTAAAGGTGTCTTAGAAGTCGTTAAACATATTAGTGAATCATATCCAGAAGTTACAATTATCGCAGGTAACGTTGCAACTGGTGAAGGTACTAAAGCATTGTTTGAAGCGGGAGCAGACGTGGTTAAAGTTGGTATTGGACCAGGTTCAATCTGTACAACACGTGTCGTTGCAGGTGTAGGTGTACCTCAAATTACAGCTATTTATGATTGTGCAACGGAAGCGCGTAACTATGGTAAAGCAATTATTGCTGACGGTGGTATTAAATTCTCAGGTGATATCGCGAAAGCTTTAGCAGCAGGCGGAAATGCAGTTATGTTAGGTAGCTTACTTGCTGGTACAGAAGAAAGCCCTGGACAAACAGAAATCTTCCAAGGTCGTCAATACAAAGTTTATCGTGGTATGGGATCACTTGGTGCGATGGAACAAGGTTCTAAAGACCGTTACTTCCAAGAAGATACTGCAGCTAAGAAATTTGTACCAGAAGGTATTGAAGGTAGAATTGACTTTAAAGGCCCATTACAAGATACAATTTATCAATTAATTGGCGGTATTAAGAGCGGTATGGGTTATACAGGATCAGCTAACCTAGAACAATTAAGAGAAGAAGCTCAGTTTATTAGAATGACTGGCGCAGGCCTTAAAGAATCACATCCACATGATGTTCAAATTACTAAAGAAGCACCAAACTACTCATTTTAATTAAAGGAGAACTACAATTATGGAAATGGCTTTTGAACAAGAGTTAATTCTTGTATTGGATTTTGGTAGTCAATATAATCAATTGATTACACGTCGTATAAGAGAAATGGGCGTATACAGTGAGTTACACGACCATGAAATCTCTATCGAAGAAATTAAAAAAATGAATCCTAAAGGTATTATACTTTCAGGTGGACCAAATTCAGTATACGAAGAAGGATCATTCACAGTTGATCCTGAAATCTTTGAACTAGGTATTCCTGTTTTAGGTATTTGTTACGGTATGCAATTAATGACTAAATTATTAGGTGGTTCTGTAGAAAGAGCTAACGAACGTGAATACGGTAAAGCAACATTAAACGTTAAATCTGATGACGAGTTATTTTTCAGCTTACCTAATAGTCAAACAGTTTGGATGAGTCACAGTGACAAAGTAATCGATATTCCTGAGAACTTTGAAATCATTGCAGACAGCCCAAGTTGTCAAAATGCAGCAATTGAAGATAAATCAAGAAAATTATACGGTGTACAATTCCATCCAGAAGTAAGACATACTGAATACGGAAATGACTTATTAAGAAACTTCATTCGTCGTGTTTGTGAATGTACAGGAAACTGGACAATGGAAAACTTTGTTGAAATCGAAGTAGAAAAAATAAGAGAACAAGTTGGCGATCGTAAAGTATTATGTGCGATGAGTGGTGGCGTTGATTCATCAGTTGTAGCAGTATTACTTCATAAAGCAATTGGCGATCAATTAACTTGTATCTTCGTAGACCATGGATTGCTTAGAAAAGGTGAAGGCGACATGGTAATGGAGAACTTTGGTGAAGGATTCAATATGAACATCATTAGAGTAGATGCCAAAGATCGTTTCATGAGTAAATTAGCTGGCGTTTCAGATCCTGAGAAAAAACGTAAAATTATCGGTAATGAATTTGTATATGTATTTGATGACGAAGCATCAAAATTAGAAGGTGTAGATTTCCTTGCACAAGGTACGCTATATACAGATATTATTGAGTCAGGTACAAAGACTGCACAAACGATTAAATCA
The DNA here is from genome assembly GCF_038005105.1 of Mammaliicoccus sp. FSL K6-3158. Classification (NCBI taxonomy): domain Bacteria; kingdom Bacillati; phylum Bacillota; class Bacilli; order Caryophanales; family Staphylococcaceae; genus Mammaliicoccus; species Mammaliicoccus sp. FSL K6-3158. The sequence goes on along the minus strand of NZ_JBBOSL010000001.1, from coordinate 2,764,732 downwards.
CACCATAACGTAGGTGGATTACCAGAAGACATGCAGTTCCAATTAATCGAACCAATTAATACACTATTTAAAGACGAAGTACGAGCACTAGGAATCGAATTAGGCATACCAGAACATTTAGTATGGCGCCAACCATTCCCAGGCCCAGGTTTAGGAATTCGTGTATTAGGTGAAATTACTGAAGAAAAATTAGAAATCGTAAGAGAATCAGACGCAATTTTAAGAGAAGTCGTGCGTGAAGAAGGTCTAGAAAGAGACATTTGGCAATACTTCACAGTATTACCGGATATCCGTTCAGTAGGTGTTATGGGAGACTACCGTACATATGACTACACAGTCGGCGTACGTGCAGTAACATCAATAGACGGCATGACAAGTGACTTCGCAAGAATTGACTGGGAAGTCTTACAAAAAGTATCAAGCCGTATCGTAAACGAAGTAGACCACGTAAACAGAGTTGTCTATGACATTACATCTAAGCCCCCAAGCACAATAGAGTGGGAGTAAGATAATTAACCCCCCTTTAGCCTTAACGGTTAGAGGGGGGTTATATTTTCATAAAGCGTTTCATATGTTTGTAATTTTTATTTTTGATATATTGGAATATATAGACAAGGAGGCGTTATGAATGTTCGTTGCACAAGCAATTTTTTCTACTAAAGATGAGGCATCTAAGGCTATATTAGATAATAAAGTTAGTCATGCTAAACAAGATTTTGAAGGTTTTGAGGGCTTTATTGATGCTCAAGTTTGGAAGTCTGAAACGGGAAGTAAGTTAGAATATGCAATTGTTTCTAAATGGAATGGTAAGAAAGATTTTCAAGCTTGGATTTCTAGACCTTCTCATGTTGAAGAGCATAAAAACATGAGTAAAGAAAAGAAAGAAAACGAAGAAGCGAAAGTTTCGAAAATCGAAAAGCAAATTAAAAAATACGAACTTGTAGATTAATAAGTAAGTTATTTTAAGGAGCTTATAAAATAAAAATCACGAGTGATTTTAGGTGGATATTCATCTTTAGTCACTCGTGATTTTTTGTAGAAGTCATACTTATAACTGTAAATTTTTGTATAATATAAGAGAACTTAAGTATAAAAATAAATTCCTAAGTTATGAATTGAAACGCTTATTAGGAGGGATTGGCGATTAAAAGGTTAATCGTATTATTTTGTATATTCATCGTAGTTGTGGTCAGTGTGATGTTGTTTATATCAAATGAAAGAGATAATGATCGTGATGTTCGGAATTTTACTTCTAAAAATGGAACGGAAGGTGAATATTTAATTTATCCTGTTAAGGACGCTAAGGGGATATTAGTGTGGTTACATGGTGATGGTGCTTATGAGTTTCATCATCCTGATTCAGAAGTCTATTTAGCTGGGAAAGATGGCATCCGTCAAGTTGCTAAAGAAAAAGGGTTAACTTTAGTTGTACCGAAGTCTGTTAACGATGAAGAACAATGGTGGAAGAATGGAGAAGCAAATGTGCAATATTTAGTTGAATTGATTTCTTCTTTACCAAATCATGAAAAATTATGGATAGGCAGCTTTTCAGGTGGTGCAGAAACAACAGCATATTGGATGTTAGATAAATTACCAGAACTAAATGTTCAATCTGGCGGCGCTATAATGTTTGGTGGAGGAGGCTCTCCAAAGAAAGAAGGGATTGCCACTCATATAGAAAAGTCACAACATGTTAAAGGATCATTTCCATTAACATGGATTGTTGGAGAAAATGATCACGTAGGTGGAAAAACTGAAGATGACCCATTTGATGCTTTCGCTACAAGTAAAGAAGGTGAAGCATTCTATGCTCAAGAAGGGTGGGTAACAAAGAGGGTTGTCTTAAAACATTATAGTCACATATTGGCGAATGGAGAAGTCGGACTGTATGGGAAATATTTAAGAGAATATATTGATTGAAAATTACTAATTTATATTATCATTTGAAATTATATATGTATGTTGTATCATGAAGGTGAATAATTACACTCAATAATTTTTAATATAAATTTGAAGTGGGTGATAATTAAAAAGCTAGGATTTGGAGATTGTCATAGTTGCGTTGATTGAATGTTTAAACGAGAAGTTATCGCAAGTAAGTACTCAAAATTTAAGGAGTGATTGATTATGCGTAAAGTAAGTAAAGTACTTTCAGCAACGGTCGTCTTATCAACACTTGTAGTAGGGTCTTCAGCGGTGTCTATAACAGGTAGTAGTTCAGATGTTCAAGCAGCAGAAAAATTTCAAGAATGGGGTCATGGTGAAGGTGGAAGCGGTGTTAGTACAGAAAGTACTGCAGATACACAATCGCAAATACCGTGGTATAACTATGAAGGCTATACAACATATGATCCGACATTTACATTAGATTATAATTTTGTTCGTGCAATGAAATATGATAATTTTACGCTCAATGGCTATAAAGCAAATCCAAAAGCTAACCAAAACCATGCTTATACAGTAGATTCTTATGGTTCTCAAATAGATTTTAATGAGAAAGATCAAGTTATCCAAATGGAATTCAATACAAAACCACACGCAGTCACTAAAGCACAATTTAAAAAAGCGCACGCATCAAATGATAGTACAGCAGAAGGAAAATTTGAAGATGGTGGTACATTCATACCTTATAATACAAATAACGGCGCTTATAAAGCCTACTTTGATAAAGATGGTTATTTAACACATATCCGTATTGGTCAATAGTGTATGAAGATGTGACTGATTATATATAAAGAATAGACAATCCTCTAAACTTTTGGTTTAGAGGATTGTTTTAATTAAATTGATTTATTTTTATTAATCGGTTAAAATAAATTAACCATAAATAGAAGGAGAGATTTCATGCAACCAAATCGATTTGAAATAAATACATTTGAGAAACTGAAGTGTATATCTGATCAATTACGAATGAAAATATCTATGCTATTGATAGAACGAGAAATGACTGCAACGGAAATTGGGAAACATTTGAATATTCCAAAGGCTAAGATATTTTACCATTTGAAAGAACTTGAGAGATATGGAATGGTAAAAATCAATCGTACAGAGGTTAAAGGAAGTAATGTTTACAAATATTATGTAGCAACTCATAACGGATTTAAAGTGAATCCACAGCTATTAAATGAATATCGAGATGAAGTGTCAGATTCAACAAAAGATATGGTAACTTCACAGATTAATCGAACGATTGATGTGTTAAATCAATATGGTTTAATCATGGATGATGAACAGTTAATATCAAAGACTGTACAAGCGAAGTGGTCTCAGAATCAGTTCGATACATTTAAGCAAAAACTTGATGCATTAATTGATGAAGTAGATCAACAATCCAATGATGAAGATAAATCATATTATTATTTGAATATAATTGGATTTGAAATGAGAGATAAAGTCTTTAATCGTAAGGAGAATGATGATTAATGAGAGCACTCTTAAAACATACTGACTTTATGCAACTCATTTTTGGACGAATATTAACCAATACTGCAGATAGTATTTATTTTATTACGACTATGTGGTTAATTTATGATATAACAAAAAGCTCTGCACTTACAGGGCTTTTAAGTAGTTTGATATTAGTACCGAAATGTTTACAGATGTTTTATGGGCCAATTATTGATCATTTTAGTTTGAAGAAAATTTTGATACATTCTCAAACGATACAAGCAGTCTTAGTGGGTATAATTGCTGTTCTCCTATTCTTTCACTACGAAAATGCTATACTTATTATTATTCTTGTTGTGACAGCAGCAATGGTAGGTGAAATTTCTTACCCTATTAGTAATAAATTAGTGCCAGTGTTATTACCTAAAGATAAAATTGTGTCAGGTAACGCAATGATGTCGTTTTCTAATCAAAGTATGGATTTAGTATTAAATACAGTTATTACGATATTGATTTCTTTAGTTAGTATTTATACGTTATACGTTATGAATACAATTATTTTTATAAGCGCAGCAGTTATATATGCGATGATAAAAGTTAAATCTCAAAAATCTACTGGTAGTACATTGGATTTTAAAACATATATGAATTCATTAAGTGAAGGTTTATATACAGTGAGACATTCATTATTGTGGATATTCCAGATTGGCGCATTTGCAGTTAACTTTGGAATTGGCATGGTTTATACAGCACTACCTGTTTTATCTCACTACCTTAATCAACCAATATATTATGGATTGTTTTTATCTGCTATATCATTAGGTATGGTATTATCAACGCTAGTTGTTGGATATGTTAAGAAATATCCATTTGGTAAATTGATGGTAGTAACTTTTATTTTATCCGGTGTTTTTCTATTGTTAGGTTTTGTAACACCTATTTATATCTTTATTATTTTGTTTGGCTTAAGTTGGTTATCTGTAGGATTGGCGAATATTTTATTCCTGTCAGCTAGCCAAGCAATCATTCCAGAGTACATCTTAGGAAGAATAACTTCAATTACAAGTAGTTTAGGTGTCATTGGTTTACCTTTAGGAAGTCTAATAGGTGGGTTTTTACTAGAATTAATGAACCCAATTGCTTTAATCAGTATAACAGGTTGCTTTTTTATTGTTTTGGGGATTATTTGGCTAGTGCATCCAAAACTTAATAAACTAAGACCTATTGATTTATTAACTTTGGATGATTTTGAAATAAGTGTAGATAATAAGAATATTGATATAAAAAACGATGCTCTAGGAAGTTAAATTAGAGCATCGTTTTAATATGTTCAATTTCTGGTTCTTCTAGTTCGTGGGCGCCGTCGAGTAGTTCGAATTGAACGTTTTTAAATAATGGTTTAAGTTGTTCTGATAGTGCTTTTACTTTGCCAGGTATTGTTAAATAATCATTTGAACCTGTCGTAATAATGACGGATGTTTCTTTATAAGTTTCTGTAATATGATAGTCGAGGTCTGATGGGTGCAGTAATAAGATTTGATCAACTTTAATAAGGTGTTGTTCCAGTAATCCTAATATGAAATTCGCACCGTTTGAATAACCTAAAAATATGACTTCTTCATAATCATGTTCTTCGATAAATGTATTCCAAAAATCTATAAAAGGTTTCGTTTGTTGCTCGAAGTCATGTCGGTCTAATGTGTTGTTCTGAAGCGGTGCAAAGAAACGTCTTTCTTGTCCTTCGCCAACACTACCTTGTAAGCTTAAAATGTTAGCTTCAGGGTTTAATATACTTGAAAAAGGAAGAAGTTGGTATTGATTGCCACCTGTTCCATGAAAAAGTACAATTAAAGTATTGCTATTCGGATTTTCTTGTAAGAAATATTCCATTATATCTCCTCCATTAATGTGAAAGGGCTGTTGTTTATGAATCACAATTCAATTATACATCATGTATCTATTATAAATCATGATGCAGAAGAATCATTCAATTTTTATCGTAATATATTAGGTCTCAATTTACTAATGAAGACTGTTAATCAAGAGAACTATGAAATGTATCATGTTTTCTTTGCTGATAAATATGGACGACCAGGTACAGAAGTGACGCTTTTTGAAATGAAAGAAGGTAAAGATAATCAGTTTGGTGCAAATGCATTTGATCGATTACTTTTTAAAGTGCCTTCTGTAGAATCGTTAAAATATTGGGAAGCACGGTTTGATGAATATGAAATATGCCACTATGGTATTGAAGTTTACACTGACCGTAGTCTAATTCGTTTTGAAGGACCGGATAATACGCCACTCGGTTTAATCGTCATTTCTGATCAAGAAAATGTCCATCAATTTAATACAGATGAAGAAAGTACCGTGCCAGTAGAATATCAAATACTTGGTCTAGATTCTATACATGCACGTGTCAGATATCCTAAAGCAAGTATAGAACATTTCCAACAATTATATAATTGGACATCAGTAGGTCAGCAGACATTCTTTGATACAGATTTAACTGTTGAGATTTTGCATAATCATAATCAAGATATGTATCATGAAATACATTTTATTTATGACACATTTAATCCACTTGAAGATCAAGGATTTGGCGGTATACATCACGTTGCTATTTCAGCTGAAGACGAAGGTGAATTGCAAGAAGTTGAAACAGCTTTAGATAAATTAAATATGATCCATTCCCCGATTAAAAATCGAGGATTCTTTAAATCAATTTACTATAGAGATCCAAATCAATTGCTATTTGAAGTTGCGACTTTAAAGCTTAATATGAAAGAAATTGCCTTTGAAGACAAAGCATTTCAAGACATCACGTTATACTTACCAGAACATTTAGAAGAGAAACGCGCATATATAGAAAATCAATTACAAAAATAGAATTGAGTAAAATAAGGTATTTTATATAATACAAGTATTTGAAATACGATATATATAACCATATAATATAATTAACATTGAATATTGTATTTGAGGGTTGATATTTATGAATACGATTATTAAAAATATTAAACAAAGACCTAAGCAATTTATATTATGTGTAGCGATTCCATGTTTATGGCCATTACTACTATTATGGGATAATATAAAAATAGAGTCATTTATAATAATAGGAATCGGAATGTCAATCATGGTATTTGTCAATTTCAATATGAATGCGTCTCATGAAGTATTAGGTGAAGAACTTAACCAAATCATAAAAAAGCATGGCATTTCAAAAGAACACTTGTTTGAAATAACAGGATTAACAAAGTATGAAGTAACAGAAAAAGACCATCAATTTGAATTTTATGTTTCACCAGGAAGAAAGAAAAAGTATTTAAATATGTTGAAAGAATATTATGAGTAAATAATAAAAGCAGCAAAAATTACACCTGACTTGTGAATTTTTGCTGCTTTCTTTTTTGTGGAATAAATCAAGTGCACGTTAGGTGTAAGCAAGTCCAAGCGCACGAAGACTGAGAGATATCGTGCGCAAGGGTACAAAATCAGTGAGTAACGCACGAAGACTGAGAGATATCGGGCGCTAAGGTATAAAATTAGGGCGTATCGCACGAAGACTGGGAGATATCGTGCGCTAAGGTATAAAATAAGAGTATATCGCACGAAGACTGAGAGACATCGTGCGCTAAGGTATAAAATTAGGGCGTATCGCACGAAGACTATATAATACTTACTTATTCTCTATACAATATGACTGTATTTTTATAATTTTATCTTCTCTAAATGTGTATATGTCACATGCATCTATCTTATTTATTTGGATATCTTCTTTATAAAAATAACCAGTACCTATAACGACAATTTGGTGGACACTTTTAATCGTATCGTGAATTTCAAATTGTGTTGTTACGGTTTCAAAATAATGTGAGACTTGTGTGCAATAATTTGCAACTTCTTCATAACCTTTCAATGTTGTATCGCCAACAATATGCCATTCGATATCTTGATCTAAATAAGCATTACATTTATCAAAATGTCCTGTAGAAAAACTTTCTCCAACCGATGAGTTAGACAATGAAGTTCACCTCATTTTAGATAAATTATATCAATCAGAGTGTAAAATAACAATTTGGAGGCGGAATATTGTCAAAATTGTTACAATATTTTATAATAATTACAAATATTAACATTCTTGTTATGTGAAAGGGGCGGTCAACATGCACTTTATTGTCACATTAATTGTTGCATTAGTAGTTGGCATATACACGTATAAGAAGAAAGTTCCTGTTAATGCTAAGACATTGTTGTTTACTATGGCTTTTGTAATAATGTTGCTAGCATTATCAGATTTCTTTGCAGGAATATTAGAGGGTATTCAAGACGCAAGGAATAATAGATAACGTAATATATTAAAGAAGCTTACACGGTTTTTAAAGTGTAAGCTTCTTTTTATAAACCCTTTCATATCAACGATGCAAAATATCTTTGGCAATGTTTTTTCAGGATTTTTAATGCAATGACAACGATGTTTGATACACTGTTTTTGAATCTTTTATTAAGGTGATGACAAGGAGGACATCAATATGAATTTAAGTAAGCAAATTATTCATTTGAGAAAAGAATATAACTTATCTCAAGAAGATCTAGCTGAAAAAGTCTTTGTGAGTAGGCAGTCTATTTCTAATTGGGAAAGGGGTAAGAGTTACCCCGATATTGAATCTTTATTGCTACTTAGTAATATATTTGATGTCTCCTTAGATCATTTAGTAAAAGGAGATGTAAACATGATGAAAAGAGAAATGGATAGAAAAGTATTTGATAAGTGGACTTGGTTAATGATGACCTTTATGGGACTTGCTGCTATTCTACTTATACCGAGTATGATGTTAATGGGCATGTATGGATTGGTTGTACCTTTTGTTCTTTGGTTAATCGGTATGTACTTTGCTTATAAAGTAGATAAATTTAAAGAAGTCCATAATATTAAAGCATATAGTCAAATTATGGACTATATGAATGGTAAAGATGTAAAAACAATTCGTGAAAGAACAAAGAAAGATAAATTTAAAGATAGAGTCGTTGCTATTGTAACGCCAATTATATTCGCACTTATCGCATTTATAATTGCTTATTATGGCATGAAATTAATAGACTGATCAAAAATAAGGCCAAATCACATGTCTGATCGTGTGGTTTGGCTTTTTTTACTCTAATTTAAGTTTAAAGCTTGTTTTATTTCGTCGGTCTTTGACTTAAAATCAAATGCATCTTTCGATAATGGTTGTCCTGTTTCGGCTAATTTTTTTACACTTTGTATTTGAAAATACCAGCCTGTAAAATCATTCGCAATGGTTTCGAAGGTGAATGGTAACGATTCTTTAAATGTTAACGTTACAGTGTCCCCATTTTCTTCTAATGAAAAATCTACATGACCTTGGTCCCAGTCATATCTAATATGATCATTTGGATGATAGTCTGTAATCTTCGCATATTCATATTCATTATTACCAAGGTCGAAGATTAATTGACTACCTGCTCGTTCTTCTTCAAAAGATAATTCAGGAAACCATTGTTTAATACCTTCAGTCGTTCCTAAAAGTTTGAATACATGTGACTTATGTGAATGTATGGATACATCAATCGTTTGATGAGCGTGCGTTTCGTCAGTTCTGTAATTTACGTTCATTCTAATCCCCCTTATTGTTTGTCGTACTTAATATACCAATAATTTAGCCAAATATAAAAAATTTATAGCATAGTATAATTTAGTACCTTGCAATGTATAATAGTGTGTGTTATATTTTCATCAAGAGCTATTATACATTGTATAGTACTGGGGTAAGTGGAGGAAAAAATATGAACATACAATTTAAAAAAGGCGCACTTGAATTTATTGTATTGCTTATTATTAAAGGCGAAGATCAATACGGTTATTCATTAATTCAAAAAATCACACCTAGAATCACCATTTCTGAAGGAACGGTTTATCCTTTGTTAAGACGTCTCGTAAAAGAAGCATATTTAACAACATATTATGAGCCATCTACTGAAGGACCAGCTAGAAAGTATTATAAAATCACAGATTCAGGTAATGAGCGATTAGAGCAGTTGTTAAAAGAATGGCAAAGTTTCACAGATGCGGTGAATTTGTTTTTAGAGGAGAGTGAAAGTAATGAGTAAGAAAGAATACTTAAATTTGTTAAGTAAGTATTTAAAGAATATATCTGAGGAAGATAAGCAAGATATTCTAGCTGAATATGAAACGCATTTTATAAGTGGTGTTGAAGACGGGCAAACAGAAGAGGATATTGCTAAAGAACTTGGTCATCCGAGAGATATTGCCAAGGAAATAAATGCAACTTTAGCGATAGATAGAGCAGAATCTCATCATAAAGTAGGTAACGTGTGGCAAGCGATTATATCTGTAATGGGACTAGGTTTATTGAATTTCTTTGTTATTTTAATTCCTTTTGTCATTATTATTTCGGTGCTATTTAGTTTTATGGCGACAACTCTATCTCTACTCGTTACGCCTGCGATGTTGATTGTAAAGGGTGTCTATAATGGCTTTGATGCAGTTCACCAATTAGATGTATATATTGTGTTAGCCAGCTTTGGTTTAGGGCTCGTGCTGTTTGTGGTTACTTACTTATTAACTAAATGGTCATATCAATTAACGGTTAAATATTTACGTTGGAATATTTCTATCGTGAAAGGAAGTGCTAAATCATGAAGAAATTATTATGGATTTTATTTAGTCTAGGACTTGCTATATTTATCGTATTTGGTACACTGACATTTGCTGTCGGGAAAAAAGAAGCAGATAATACGAAACGAGAAACGATCTTAAATAAGACTTATCAAGAAAAAATTAAACATATAAATGTTAATGCAAGTGATGCTGCTGTAACCATCAAAAAAGGCGATCAATTTAAAGTGACATCTGTAGGGAATAAAGATGAATTTGATATAACTTCTAAAGTAGAAGACGAAACATTAAACGTCAATTTAAAAGAACAAAATTTGATGATTAATTTTAATTTCTTTAAGAATGAATATAATGAAATCGAAATAACAGTACCTAAAAATCTTGAACAACTGGATATAAAGACAGACACAGGTAAAATTAACATGCACGATATTAAATCTGATAACACATCTTTAGTTGTAGATACGGGCATGATAAACATTGATGGTTCGGATTTAGGGAATTTTGAAGCATATTCAGATACAGGTAAGATTTTAACTAATAAGACGAACTTCAAGAATGGAAAAATTCAAAGTGATACAGGAACAGTTAGATTAAATGATGCACCAGCTGATACACCATTAGACATTGAAACAGATACAGGGTCTGTGAGATTGGTTTATAATAAAGAATTGAAAAATACGTTACTAGATATTGAACAAGATGTAGGTAATACACAAATTAATCGCAATGAATTAAAGAATAAAAAAGTAGGTTCAGGAGATAATTTAGTCAAAATTAGAAGTGATGTTGGTTCTGTTCAAATAGATTAATAACAAAACGCTAACGAGTCGACTCGTTAGCGTTTTATTTAATTTAAACGTTATGATTTTTGAGATATTTCTTGTATATATGCTAATGCTTGTCTTTTTTTCTCTTTGCTTAAACCACGTAATAATTGAATGGCATCATTAATAATTTGTGAATCTTCTTCATCTTCGTATGCTTCTGGTACGTTTACCCAGCCCATAATATATGCGGGTGTTGTAGATAGTGCGATTGATAATTTTTCAACTACTGAAGGTGTTAATTTAGATGTTTGACCAGTTTCATATCTAGAAATGGTCGACTGATTGACGTTAATCAGTTTAGCTAATTTATACGTGCTAAATCCGAGTTCTTCTCTTCTTTGTTTAATTCGATATCCTGTTTGATTCAATGCTTTCACCTCAATCACTTCAAATGATGATCTATTAATTCTATTATATCTGATTTGAGTTGTGATTTGTAATTTTCAGATACGAATGATACTTTATTGACCAATAAATATTCATTTGCTATAATTCGAACTAATCGAATAAAAGCTTTCTAGGGTTCCGTAACCGAGTGGTTAGTCTGGACCGAGAGAAAGCCGCAAGTTGATACTTGTGACACGGAGGGATAAAAGCCTGGGAGACTTATTAAATAAGTTTCCCAGGCTTTTTAATTTAAGGAGGAAATGTAAATGAACTGGATAAAAATTATCATTGGCGCAATATTTGAAGTTGGTTGGGTAGTCGGCTTAACACATGCAAATAATACATTTGAATGGATTCTGACAGTTATCGCGATTGTCGTAAGTTTCTATTTATTAATTAATGCATCTAAATATCTGCCAGTAGGTACTTCGTATGCTGTATATGTTGGGTTAGGTGCGACGGGTGTAACCATTGTGGATTTCGCATTATTTGGTGAACCTGTTGTTATCGGAAAAGTTATTTTAATCGTGACGTTAATTATAGGTGTCATTGGCTTGAAACTTGTAACACGTGAAGAGGAGGGTGCATAACATGGCATGGATTGTATTGATTTTGGCAGGTTTATTTGAAATGTTAGGCGTATTATTTATGAACATTTATGCAAAACGTAATAATATCCCATCGTTATTAGGGCTAGGATTATTCTTTGTATTAAGCTTTATTTGTTTATCCATCGCAATGAATACAATACCTATGAGCACGAGCTATGCAATATGGACTGGTATCGGTGCTGTCGGCGGTGCGTTATTAGGTATTATATTCTATGGGGAGTCTAAAGAATTTAAACGTATATTATTTATCGGCATTATTCTAGCAAGCACGATAGGTTTGAAGTTAATCAGTTAACTATTTAATAGTTTATAAATCATAATTAATTTCCATCCATTCGTTGACTTCTTTGAAACCAAGCTTTTTGTACACTGGTTTACCTAGAGTAGAAGCGGCGAGGAAGATTTTTTTGATATTTCTTGATTCGACATCTTGAATGAGTTCAGTAATGATTTTTTGGGCGATGCCTTGTCCTCTAAAATCTGGGTGTGTATAAATATTAGTAACGTATGCTCTTTCACCTGATGGGTTTGTGAACGATGGTGGAAATGGGTAATAGATAATCGCACCACTTGCGATAATTTTATCATCAACAATGGCTAATAATTGATAAAGCGATTTGTTCGTTAACATGTCCGTGAAAAATTGTTCTAGTTCAACATCTATATTAGGTGTTGGGTTAGAACCTTCATCAATTAATTGCGCTTTGCGTAATTCGACTAATTTACTTAAATCTGAAATGGTTGCTTGTCTAATAAACATATTTAACCTCCTTAATATCTATAAAAATGGGTATATACTATTATAGATGATTTTATACAACAACTTAAATTAAAGTGGGGATAAAATGGAAAAAATATTAATGACAGGTGGAACAGGTTTAGTTGGATCAGCATTAGTGGAACATTACTTAAATACAGATAGTGAAATTTATATATTAACAAGAAGTGATAGAACGTCAGAGGAACCATTTGTACATTACATTAATTGGTCTGAAGATGATTGGGAAGCGTATTTACCTCAAATCGATATCGTGATTAATCTCGCAGGCGCTAGTCTCAACAATCGTTGGACACCTGAGCATAAAGAAGCTATTATGAAGAGTCGTATTGAATCGACTAAGCGACTATATGACTATTTTGAAAAGCAAAATTATGCACCAAAAGTATTATTTAATGCGAGTGCAGTTGGATACTACCCGCCGTCTAAAGTGGTATCTTACGATGAGTATGATCAGTTTCTGTCACATGACTTTCTATCGACTGTCGTAGAAAGATGGGAACAAACCGCATGGCTATTTGATAAATTAGGAACGAGAGTCGTTATAGGTCGATTTGGTGTTATATTATCCAGTGAGGGTGGTGCGCTACCTACGATGGTTAAACCTTATCAATTCTTTGTTGGTGGTCCACTTGGTTCAGGTAAACAATGGATGAGTTGGATTCATATTGATGATTTAGTAAAAGGCATCACTACCCTCATTCAAAATGAACAATTTAAAGGAGTTTATAACTTATGTAGTCCTCATCCAGTTCAACAAAATGAGCTCGGCGAATCTATTGGGAAAGCGATTCATAGACCACATTTATTGCCAGTACCAAAATTTGCATTGCGCTTGTTATTAGGAGAGCAGTCTACTGTTATTCTAGATGTTCAAAAAGTATTCCCTAAAAAATTGCAAGAACAGAATTTTGAATTTGAGTATCCATATATAGATGATGCCATTAGTCATTTATTAAAATAAATATTAATTATAGAAGTGGCTGGGACATAATGTAGTGTCTCAGTCACTTTTTTCTTTTGACTTATATACAAAACAAATGTATGATAATGAATATTAATACGAATTATAGTATATTTATTATAAAGGTGGGTACTCAATGAATCAGTTTATCGCATTAACAGAAAAGTATAGCCCGAATAATTATAGTCCATTAGATATTGTTTTGACTGAAGGCAAAGGTGCACATGTTAAAGATTCAGATGGCAATACATATATTGATTGTGTTTCTGGATTTTCAGTTCTAAACCAAGGGCATGGTCATCCTAAAATTATTCAAGCATTTTTAGATCAAAGTCAAAAGATTACAATGACTTCTAGAGCTTTGTATAGTGATAATTTAGGCACTTGGGAAGAGAAGATTTGTAAGTTAGCCAATAAAAATAAAGTATTACCTATGAATACTGGGACTGAAGCGGTAGAGACTGCCATCAAAGTAGCAACGAAGTGGGGTCAAGATATCAAGGGTATCAATGCACTTGATGCTGAAATTATTGCGATGGAAGGTAATTTTCATGGTCGAACAATTGGTTCGCTGTCCTTATCATCAAACGATAGTTATAAAGAAGGCTTTGGTGTACTAGCAGGTAATATTAAATACAGTGAATTTGGCAATGCTGAAGAAATTGCTACTCTTATCACGCCAAATACAACAGCAATCATCTTAGAACCTATTCAAGGAGAAGGTGGCGTTCATATCCCACCTAAAAATTTCATTAAAGAAGTTAAAGCTTTGTGTGAACAACATCAGATTCTGTTGATTGCAGATGAAATTCAAGTAGGATTAGGTAGAACAGGTAAGATGTTTGCGATGGAATGGGAAGGCGTTGAACCTGATATTTATTTATTAGGAAAAGCTTTAGGTGGCGGTCTTTATCCTATTTCTGCGGTCGTAGCGAACGATGATGTCATGCAAGTATTAACGCCAGGTACACATGGTTCAACATTTGGCGGAAATCCATTAGCATGTGCTGTTTCAATTGCAGCTTTGGATGTACTTATAGATGAGTCGCTTCCTGAACGTTCGCAACAACTTGGTGAAAAATTATTAAATGGTTTGAAAAAAATAGATAGTCCAATTATAAAAGAAGTGAGAGGACGTGGGTTGTTTATCGGTATTGAACTTAATGAGCAAGCACAATCAATCGTATCAAGTATTAATGAACAAGGTGTCTTATGTAAAGAAACACAAGGCAATATTATACGTTTAGCACCACCACTCGTTATTGAAGAACAAGACATTGATACTATTGTTAATGTCATTACACAAACAATAGAAGAAAAGTCAAAACAATATCAATCATAGATTTTTTATAAAAAGTGAGTAAGGCATAAATCAATGTCTTACTCACTTTTCTTTTATGTTAAAATTTCCTGGGTATATATTTATATATACTAATTTTTATTGAAGGGAAGGATAATATGAAAATAGCAATAGTAGGTTCAGGTAATGGTGCCGTAACCGCTGCTCTAGACATGATATCTAAAGGACATGAAGTAAAATTATATTGTCGTAATCAATCTATTCATAAATTTGATAAAGCTTTTGAACGAGGTGGTTTTGATTTTATAAATGAAGGTGAAAAGACATTTGTTAAGTTTACTGACATAAGTGATGATATGTCGTATGTATTAAAAGATGCAGAAGTGATACAAATGATTATCCCTTCATCATTCATCGAACATTATGCGAAAACGATGGCGCCTCTTATTAACAATGATCAACTGATCTTATTCAATATTGCAGCAGCTATGGGATCTATTAGGTTTATCAATGTGTTAGAGAAAAAACATATTGAAACAATGCCAAAGTTTGCTGAATTGAATACATTAACGTACGGGACACGTGTAGATTATGATAAAGCAGAAGTGAATTTATCTCTTAACGTTCAGAAAGTACACTTCTCAACATATGATAAAAGCTATTTAACAGAAAGCTTTAGAACGATTAAAGAACTATATCCGTATATCGTCAAAGAAGAAAGTCTTTGGAAGACAAACTTAGAAAACGGGAATCCAGAAGTGCATCCAGGTCCAACATTATTAAACGTAGGCAGAATAGACTATGCAGATGAATTTGCCTTATATAAAGAA
The DNA here is from genome assembly GCF_038005105.1 of Mammaliicoccus sp. FSL K6-3158. Classification (NCBI taxonomy): domain Bacteria; kingdom Bacillati; phylum Bacillota; class Bacilli; order Caryophanales; family Staphylococcaceae; genus Mammaliicoccus; species Mammaliicoccus sp. FSL K6-3158. Next base: position 2,748,984 of record NZ_JBBOSL010000001.1, on the reverse strand, counting down.
GGTATTACACCTCATACTGTGAAGCTATTGCATGCAGTTGAATTAGAAAGATTGTCACTAGGTAGAAAATTAGGTTTCGAACTTAATACAGCAAAAGGTGCGCGTATAGAACGAGGTTATCTATCTAATGATGATGAAGATGAACCACTCAATAAATTATTCAATACAAGTCCAGTATTTTCACAAATCAACGGACCAAACGAAGTAGAAAATAGATATTTAACAGAAGATATCGCATATGGTTTAGTACTCTGGTCAAGCTTAGGAAAAGTAATCGGCGTACCAACACCAAACATAGATGCCATAATCGTAATCGCTTCAACAATATTAGAGCGAGATTTCTATACAGAAGGTTTAACAGTAGAATCATTAGGATTAGAGAAATTAGGATTGGAATAGAAAAACGCTTAGCTCATCTGCGAGCTAAGCGTTTTTTCAATTTATTAAGCTACATTTTTAAATAATGATCTACTAATTATTGCGGCTATTACTGTTAATAAGAGTGTTAAGATGCCGATACCCATCCATGCGTATTGTACGAATACATAACCGCCTAATATTGTTAATAAACTTGATCCTACATAATAACCTAATAAATATAAAGTTGAGGCGTGTGATTTGCTTGATTCGGTTAATGTGGCGATATAACTGCTTTGAATGGAATGCGCGCCAAAGAATCCGAATGTCATTGCGGCGAGTCCTAATATATCAATTGGTAAGTATGTTATGAATGTAAGGATAATACCTACAATCATAATTGTTATGGCGATTGCATATGCTTTTTTTATTCCAAGTTTATAACTGAGTTTCCCAAAGTTAATGGAGCTATACGTACCTATTAAATATAAAATAAATATAAAGGCAATTGTAGACTCACTAAGTGAGAATGGTGGGTGTTCGAAACGTACCGTTATATAACTGTATATTGTGACAAAGGTACCCATTAATAAGAATGCTAGTGACATCGTTTTTAAAACGGCTGGGTTCTTTAACAGCTTTCCGTATTTAATGAAATGTTGTTTCGGTGATACCCATTGTGGTGTTTGAACTGTTGAAGTTGGTAATAAAATAACCATTAATATTGCGAGTATTAAATTAAGAATGCTGAGCGACGCGATCGCAACTTGCCAATTCGCGATATCTGTTAAAATACCAACAACTACACGGCCAGACATACCTCCAAAGGTCGTTCCTGCTACATATAAACCCATTACTTTACTGACTCTATCTTTATGTACTTCATCAGCTATATACGCCATAGCGATAGAAGGCACACCACTTAAAGCTAATCCCATCAGACCACGAATGACGAGAAATAAATGGAAGTTCGTTACGAATACACTGATGATAGATAATACACTTACAAGTAATACAGAAATAGACATCATACGTTTCTTCTCAATATTATTGAGCATAGGCACTAAAATTAAACCAATACCAAGCATAAAAGTAGAAACGGATAAAGTTAAACTGATATCAGATAGCGACACGTTAAAATATTGACTAAGCCCATTAAATATCGGTTGCGTAACATAAAGGCTAGAAAAAATGATGAATCCTGCTAATAATAATGAAATAGATCTCTTTTTCTGTTCACTTGTCATATTGTATCTCTCCCTACAACAATAATCATAACGCTAAAAAAAACATTTTTCGAAAAATATGCATATATTATTCAATTGTAATTGTGATATATTATAATAATCTGAATTTTTAAGTAAGGAGTGGGAATATGAGATACGAAATAGCTTTAGAGAAAATTGTACCTGCTTTGAAAAAAGTAAATGGAGTTTTATCAATATTTTTAAAAGGGTCTATTGCTAGAGCGGAGAATGATGCATATTCTGATTTAGATATTTATGTCATGTTAGAACGTGATGTACAAGTTGAAGAAGTATATGACAGTATTGTAGATGCACTAGAGCAATATCAATCGCTGTTATTTAAAGAAGTTGTCGAAATTATATGCCCTCAAATCGTTGGTGTATTTGAAGATATGTTACATATAGATTGTTATATTGTTCATGAACATGATTATCCTCAAACAGATGATATAAAAGTGATGTATGACCCTAATGATAAATTGAAGGAATATGATAAAAAAGATTTAAGTATAACTGAAGAGGTATTTATAGATTCAGCATTAGATAGTTGTTGGTTTATCTTTCAATATGATCATATAGTTGGAAGAGGACAATATTTATGGACGACTCAAATGATAGATAACGCACTTAATCATGCAATTAAAGTATTGTTATATAAATATTATCCTGAGAAGGCAGTTCTAGGTAAAAAAGCTGCTCATCATCTGCCTGCTGATATTTATTCAAAGTTAAATCATATAAATGATTGTAATAATTCTATAAAGCATAGAGAAGCGGTTGCTCAATATATGAATCTTTACCAAGACTATATTAAAGACATAGTTGAGGAATATTGGGTTGAAGGATTCGAAAAAATATACGACTATTTATATAAAAAATATGCATAACTAGACACCAGTCATAGTGACGTCACTATGACTGGTGTCTATATATTTACATGTGAGTATAATTTTTGTAATGATGAAACTGATGCGCGTATAATGTAGTTAAATTAATGGGAGGTACGATTATGATAGAAATTTTAGGGCACCACCATATTTCGATGCTTACGAAAGATGCTAAGTTAAATAAAGATTTTTATGTGGAAAAATTAGGACTACGTTTATATTTAAAAACAGTGAATCAAGATGACCCTTCTATGTATCATTTGTTCTATGGTGATGAGGTTGGTTCGCCTGGTACTTCTTTAACATTTTTCGAACTTAAACCGATGGGACAAACTTATAAAGGTACGAACTCGATTTCAAGAATTGGCTTGTTAGTACCAAGTGAAGAAAGCTTAAATTATTGGAAAGATCGTTTTGAAAAGCTTGATGTTGATCATGACGCTATTGGTATTTATAACGGTATGACGGCTTTACATTTTAGAGATCATGAAGGATTGGAAATGGTGTTATTACCTAATGGAGAACGTAAAGTGCCGCAAAGTTGGCGTCATAACAGATACACAGATGTACCAGAAGAACATCAAATTATGGGTATGGGTCCTGTAGAATTTAAAATTGATGAAGTTTCAGAAATGAAAAATTTCCTGGAAAATGATTTGCATTTTGAGTTAGTAGATTCTGAAAGTGAGTTATTATATACGATTGATTTTGAAGGATTGTATAGCGATATTATATTGAAAGAAGTAGAAGGTGAAAGAGAAAGGCCTGGTAAAGGAAGTATTCACCATCTTGCATTATCCGTAGCAGACGAAGAAGAATTAAATAAAGTAAAAGAATTATTAGATGAAAAAGGCGTTGTACATTCTGGAATAGTAGATAGAGATTTCTTTAAAAGCTTATATTATAGACATTCACATATATTAATCGAATTTGCGACAGAAGGACCAGGTGTGCCATATGATGATGTGTCACAACTTGGACAACAGCTGGACTTACCAGGATTTTTAGAATCAAGAAGAGCAGAAATTGAAAGTAATTTAGAACCTATTTAATAGAAGAATGTAGTGTTTCTAATGATCAAGACTGAAAAACAAGATCGTTATAAATTTTAACGTCCAAGAAACGCAAACAAGATCGTTAGCCCTTCATATATACAAACAAAAGCACCTTTTGACCGAGTCAAAAGGTGCTTTCTTCTATATTTTATGTTGTTGTTTCTTTATTAATCTCACTGTGATAAATGAAGTGATTGGGATGGCGATACTTACAGCGATGCCACCTAATAATATGGTTATGATTTCAGCTGCAAATATTTTGGCATTGATTATTTCACCAAAGGTGTAATTTAATTTACCAAACCAGAAAAATAACGTAATTTGTCCGCCTATATAGGCGAAATAAATTGTATTGGTTGTTGTTGATAGGATGTCTCTTCCTATTGTTAAGCCAGACTTGAAAAGTTGTTGCAATGATATTTTTGGATGTGCTTCATATAGTTCGTACATTGGAGAACTAATGGATATTGTTAAATCAATCACTGCTGCGATTACGGCTAATACGACTGTAAATACCATGAGTTCGGCATAGTGTATGCCTACATTCATTGAAAATATATACGTTTCATCTTGTTCTTCTTCAGTGAATCCTTGCAACATTGAAATATCTACAATGAAATAGATTAATCCTATTAAGATAAGCGTAGATATAATGGTCGCGAAAAAGGCAGCAACTGTCTTAGTATTATATGCATTAATATAGAACAAGTTAATACACGTAATAATTAAACAGAAGATGATTAATACGATGAATATAGGCGCTTTATAAATGATGAGTAATAGCGCAATAAACAACGTCAGCAAGTTTAAAAATAACGTTACGAACGATCTAAATCCTTTCTTTCCACCAACGATGATCATAAGAATGAGTAATATACTGGCTAAAATAAATGTCGTCATTATTTAGCCTCCTCTCGTTGCATGAACATCATTGCAACAAATATTGTGATAGGAATCGTAATCACAATGCCAATGCCACCCATGAGTGCTCTTGTAATTTCTAATGACCAATTCATGGATAAGGTGTACGTGATTGTATTGCTATTTTTAAAGTAAAGAATAATCATCGGAATGCTACCAGATAAATAAGCAAAGAATAAGATGTTCGTCATTGTGCCCATAATATCTTTACCAATGTTTGTGCCAGATTGACGCAATTGTTTCAATGAAATTTCGGGGTGTTGTGCCTTAATCTCATATAAGGAACTTGTTAACGTAATTGCAACATCCATAACGGCACCAAGCGAACCTATTAGCACAGACGCAAGAAATATTTGTGTCGGCTGAATCGTTAAGAAACTCATCGTTTCATATTTAACGCCGTCACCATTCGTAAACATCATGACGAGTTGAGCGATACCAATACTTAAAAATGTACCAAACAAAGTTGAAATTATCGCAACAAAAGTTCTCCGCTTAAAGCCACTAACGAGCAGTAAGGACACGATTGTTGAGAATATAACTGTTGCCGTCATTAATATAAAGAAGTGATGATTATTATGTTTCATGAAATAATCAATCATTAATAGTAGAACTGTGACATTAATAATGAGTGAAATAATGGAATATAGTCCTGATTTTCTACCGACGATAAGTAAAGTTAATAAGAACAAACCAGTCATTAACGTGACAGCACCATCTCGTTTTAAACCTTTTATAATAGCAGTGTCTTCTTTACCTTTATAGGATAAGAGGACTTGGTCGTTTACATGGTATTTCTCAGAGTCCGTTAAAGAATCCGTGTATTTATGAGAAACTGTAATGCGGTCTCCTTTATGCTGGCCATTCTGAATCTCTAAATGGATTTGTTCTTTATGTAACGTATCTTTATTTTTATTTTGGTCAACCGTTGTTTGTGAAGATTGGTGTGTAATATCCGTAATTTGACCAATCGGTGTTTTGTAATATTGCGCATTATGTTGGGTGAATATATAGGTTATTACAACGCATACAATAAATATGAGTATCGCAACATTAAATGGTTTCGTTAATTGTTGTTTGATTTTTGAATTCATGTTTTGCCACCATCATTTTTCTTTGATTTGAACATACTATAGTATACGTACATAAGTGGTGTACTTCAATTATTTCCATGTTTCAGCACAAGGTAGTGAATCGCGTTTTCTAGCTTTTGAGACATACGGATGTCCTGCTACTGTGAAACGTAAAGGTTTGTCTGTCCAAATACCTTTATTTGGGATGCCGATTCTTGCTGAACGCTCAATTTGTTTAGGATATCTTCTATTTGTTGTATCAATTTTTAAGCAATTAGCATTAAGTTTAGTGCCGTCTAATGTTTTAGATATTTGCATTGCTTGCGTGAATTTACCAGGTCCATTTGTTAATTCTATACCTGATTTGCCGTTACGGTTCAATGCCATTTGCTCAATGCCGTGTTCAGGTTCTATCGATCTAATTAAGACACCTTGAGGTTCACCTTCAACTTGTGTAACAAAGTTAATCAGTAATTGTTTGTGCATGGAGTGTGCATAAATCGTTCCACCCTCACAGTACAAAGATTTCACGCTTTTAGTATTTCTACCATTGAATGAATGGGCAGCTTGATCGTGTTTACCAATATAAGCTTCAGTTTCAACGATATAACCTGTATATACGATATCGTCTGTTTCATGAATGATTTTGATGCCAAGTAAGTCAGCAGCAATTTCTTCAGTCGTTCTATTGATAAAATCCATTTTGAAAATATCCTCCTTAATGATACGTTGCTTGTCTTTGTAATAATGAGCGTGTGTGTTCAATAAAAGTCTTCAATTTACTATTTTGGTTATTGTCTTGATAAACGATGTTAATGGTTCTCTTAAGTTCGGTATGTGTTAACGGGATTTTTGTAAGTTGTTCATTTTCAATACCATTACTTAAATAATCAGGCACGATGAGTACGCCTTTTTCAGATAGTAAAGTTTGTCGTAATAATGCAAAGTTTGAAATCGGGTAAGTCTTCTGTGATGCATGTTTACGTATTAAATGTGATATTTGATCAGGTAATGTGTTGAAATGGTAAATGTATTGTTGGCTCAATTGTGATAAAGGCGGTTTAGGGTTCATTGATAAATCGTTGTTGTTGTGTACGTATAAATTATATGTTTCTTCGAATAGTGTATGTTTAATAGTATGTTTATTGTTTGTTAGTTTCGGTGTGAGTTCGCATAACGCGACATCTATTTGATGAGATAATAAACCTTCTTCGATTTCTAATGGTGTCATCATCATAGGTCTAACTTCTATTTTGAAATCTCGCTCGTAAGTCTTAATAATAGCCGGTAAAGCTTGTGATACATAACTTTCTGTATAAGCGAGTTTAATAGAACGTCTATCTGAATGTTCTTGGTGTATAAATAAATCTTTCGTCTCTTCTATTAAATTTAAAATTCTATTTGTCTGTGTAAGTAACAGTTCGCCACTGTCTGTTAATTTTACATTTCTGCCTTCTCTTAAAAATAACGTCGTGTTTAATTCTTTTTCTAAATTCGCGATTTGTCTACTGACCGCAGATTGGGCGATCTCTAGTTCGAGCCCAGCCTCTGAAATATGCTCTCTCAAAGCAACTTCTCTAAAATAAATTAATTGTTTTATCTCCATATTCAACACCTCATTATTTATATTATCTAATTTTTAGATATATTTCATCTATTTTATATATTGTTAAGATAAGTCCTTGTAAAGTATGATATAGACTATCAATTATTGAAGATTCTGAAATTTATTGTTGAGGTGATGTCGAATGTCATTTAAGAAAGATAGAAGACAACTTGGCCTATATGATTCGATGGACGAGCATGATGCTTGCGGGATTGGCTTTTACGCCAATATGGACAACAAAAGGTCACATGAAATTGTACTAAAATCAATTGAAATGCTTTGTAGATTAGATCATAGAGGTGGAGTTGGAGCTGACGGAATTACTGGTGATGGCGCTGGTATTATGACAGAAGTCCCTCACCTCTATTTTAAACAAAAATTAAAATTAAATTTACCTGAAGAAGAACATTACGCAGTAGGTATGTTCTTCACTGATGGAAAAATAGCTGGCAGTGAACATGAAAAGAAGTTTAATGCGTACTTTGAAGAAGAAGGGTTAAAAGTTATTGGATACAGAGATGTTCCATTAGATACGTCAGTATTGGCAGAACATGTCGAAGCGACAATGCCTTGTATTCAACAAGTGTTTGTTGAAAATCATTCAAGTGAACACTTTGATCGTTCGTTATTCATTGCACGTAAACAAATTGAAAGATATGGCGATGAACAAGATTTAGATTTATACTTTGCAAGTTTATCTAGACGCACAATCGTATATAAAGGTTGGTTGCGTTCTGACCAAATTAAAGGTTTATATATTGATTTGTTAGATGAGGATTATGTTTCTAAATTTGGTTCTGTACATTCGAGATTTAGTACGAATACATTTCCAAGTTGGAAAAGAGCACATCCAAATAGATTATTAATGCATAATGGTGAAATTAATACGATTAAAGGTAATGTTAACTGGATGCGTGCAAGACAAGATAGATTAATTGAAACAATCTTTGGTGATGTGAAAGATAAGATTGGAACAGTGCTAGATGAATCAGGAAGTGACTCATCAATCGTTGATAATGCACTCGAGTTCTTAAGTTTAAGTATTCCTCCAGAACAAGCTGCAATGCTATTGATTCCTGAACCGTGGTTATATAACGAAACACAAGATCCTAAAATTAGAGCTTTCTATGAATATTACAGTTATTTAATGGAACCGTGGGACGGTCCGACAATGATTAGTTTCTGTGATGGAGATAAACTTGGCGCATTAACAGACCGTAATGGTTTAAGACCTGGTCGTTACACAATTACAGATTCAAATGAAATTATATTTTCTTCAGAAGTAGGCGTTATTGACGTTGAAGAAGAACATGTTGTTTATAAAGGGCAACTCAACCCAGGTAAACTTTTATTAGTGGATTTTAAAGAGAATAAAGTTATCGAAAATGATGAATTAAAACAACGTATCGCAAGTGAATATCCTTATGATGAGTGGGTAAGTCATAAACCGTTAAATGTAAATGATACAGTGGCGACACCATCACATGTTGAAGAAGAAAAAATATTCCAATTACAACGTCGTTTCGGATATACAAAAGAAGAAATTAATAAATATATGTCAGAACTCGTGAGTGAAAAGAAAGATCCAATTGGTGCAATGGGCTTTGATACGCCAGTTGCCGTGTTAAGTACGAGACCAGAATCGTTGTTTAATTACTTTAAACAACATTTTGCTCAAGTAACGAATCCACCAATTGACTCATATAGAGAGAAAATCGTTACAAGTGAATTGGTTTACTTAGGTAAAGAAGGTAACTTGTTACAACCGCATCAAGATAACACGAGAAGAATTCAGTTAAATCATCCAGTATTATCGAAAGCGCAACTTGAGCAAATTCAAGATAGTGAATTTAATGTTGCGGTGATTCCGACGACTTACACAGGTTCACTTAAAGAAGCGTTAGATGACTTAGGACAAACTGTATCGAAAACTGTTAAAAATGGTGCTGAGATTATTGTCTTAGAAGATGAGTCTGTTGAAGATTTAGAAGCGACGTTTGCAATGCCGATATTATTAGCGGTTAGTCACATTCATCAACACTTGATTAGAACGGGTCAACGTTTAGATACAAGTATTGTGGCTTATTCTGGTGAGTGTCGTGAAGTACATCATTTAGCTACATTAATAGGTTATGGTGCCAATGCTGTTGTGCCATACTTAGCACATTATACGATTGAAGATTTAACTGCTGCGGGACGTCTTGAAGGTACAGTTGAACAGAATATTGATACGTTTAGTCAAACGTTATCAGCTGGTGTGATTAAAGTAATGGCTAAAATGGGTATTTCAACTGTTCAAAGTTATCAAGGTGCACAAATCTTTGAAGCAATTGGATTAGGTAAAGATGTTATCGATCAATACTTTACAGGTACACCGTCTAAACTTTCTGGTATATCAATTGATACGATTGATAAAGAGAATAAAGCGAGACAGTCTGAACAGATTAAATATTTAAATTCAGGTAGTACTTTCCAATGGCGTCAACAAGGTGAATATCATGCATTCAATCCTAAAACAATTCATTTATTACAACATGCATGTAGAGATAATAATTTTGAAATGTTTAAAGAGTATTCTGAAGCTGCAGATAGTGAACGTATGAGTCACTTAAGAAACTTACTTGATTTTAAATCAAATCGCGCAATTGATTTAAAAGACGTAGAATCTGCTGACCAAATTGTGAAACGCTTTAAGACAGGTGCGATGAGCTTCGGTTCTATTTCTCAAGAAGCGCATCAAACTTTAGCAGAAGCGATGAATAGAATTGGTGGACGTAGTAATAGTGGTGAAGGTGGAGAAAATCCAGAACGCTTTATTATTAAGCCGGATGGCACAAATTATATGAGTGCTATTAAACAAGTCGCATCAGGTCGCTTTGGTGTAACGAGCGATTACTTACAACACGCTAAAGAAATTCAAATTAAAGTCGCACAAGGTGCTAAACCAGGTGAAGGTGGACAATTACCTGGTACAAAAGTTTATCCTTGGGTAGCTGAAGTACGTGGTTCAACACCGGGTGTCGGATTAATTTCACCACCACCTCACCATGATATATATTCTATTGAGGACTTAGCACAATTGATTCATGACTTAAAAAATGCAAATAGAAAAGCAGACATCAGTGTTAAGCTCGTTTCTAAATCTGGTGTAGGTACAATTGCAGCAGGTGTTGCTAAAGCTTTTGCCGACAAGATTGTCATCAGTGGATATGACGGCGGTACAGGTGCATCACCTAAGACGAGTATTCAACATGCTGGGTTACCGTGGGAGATTGGTTTATCTGAAACACATCAAACGCTTATGTTAAACGGTCTTCGTTCACGTGTAACGTTAGAAACAGATGGTAAATTAATGACTGGTCGTGACGTTGCACTCGCTTGTGCGTTAGGTGCAGAAGAGTTTGCATTTGCGACAGCACCTTTAGTCGTGCTTGGCTGTATTATGATGAGAGTATGCCATAAAGATACATGCCCAGTTGGTATTGCGACTCAAAATGGCGACTTACGAAAATTATATACAGGTAAAGCAGATCACATCGTAAACTTCATGTATTTTATTGCCGAGGAAATAAGAGAAATTCTAGCTTCATTAGGCTTAAAAACAATGGACGAACTTGTAGGTAGAACGGACTTGTTATCAGTATCAAACAGATATTACTCTCACCCTAAAGCGAGAGAACTTGATTTAGAGGCACTTTTATTTGTAAATGAAGGTGAAAGATACCGCTCTATGAATCAAAATCATCACCTTGATGTTGGATTCGACTTAACGAAATTATATGAAGATGCAAAAGCATCAATTGATCATGGTGAAAAATTTGTTGGTAGTTATAACGTTCGAAATACTGAAAGAGATGTTGGTGTTATTACAGGTAGTTATATTACAGAAGTGCATGGTGAACCTGGTTTACCAGAAGATACAATAAGTGTTAAGACGTTTAAACATGCTGGACAAAGTTATGGTGCATTCACGCCTAATGGTATGACGTTACATCATACTGGTGACGCTAACGATTACTTTGGTAAAGGTTTATCTGGAGGTAAATTGATCTTAAATGCACCTAACGAAGATAGAGAAGACAATATCATCGTCGGTAACGTTTGTTTCTACGGTGCGACAAGTGGAACATCTTATATTAACGGTAGAGCTGGGGAACGTTTCTGTGTAAGAAATAGTGGCGTTAACGTCGTTGTTGAAGGTGTCGGCGACCACGGTTTAGAATACATGACTGGTGGACGTGTCGTCATTTTAGGTGATGTAGGGCGTAACTTCGGTCAAGGTATGAGTGGTGGTGTATGTTACGCATTGCCAACAGATGTTGAAGCATTCAAAAAAGATAATGAACTTGACACTTTAGAGTTTGAAACATTAAAAGATCCAGATGAAATTGCGAATTTAAGACACATGTTAGAAGAACATGTTCGATATACAAATAGTAAAAAAGCAAAAGCAGTGCTAACGTCATTTGACACAATTGTCGACAAAGTGGTTAAAGTGATTCCGAAAGACTACAAACTCATGATGCAGAAGATTTCACTACACAAATTAGAAAACGAAGAAGATGCACTGTTAAATGCATTCTTTGATGATCGAAAATCTATTGGTGATGAAGAAGAACTGGCTTCGGTATATTAAGAAGGAGGGCATATTATGGGTGAATTTAAAGGTTTTATGAAGTATCCTAAGCAACAACTTGATGAGTTGCCGTTAAAAGATAGAATTAAAGGATATGACGCATTCCAACAACGTTTTACTAAAGAAGACGCAGCTACACAAGGTGCGCGTTGTATGGATTGCGGAACACCATTTTGTCAAACAGGCTCATCATTCGGTAGAGATACAATAGGTTGTCCAATAGGTAACTATATACCAGAATGGAATGACTTAGTGTATCGCAAAGATTATGAAGAAGCATATGCAAGATTATCAGAAACGAATAACTTTCCTGAATTTACAGGTCGTGTATGTCCTGCACCATGTGAATCTTCATGTGTCTTAGCGATTAATAATGATTCAGTCGCTATCAAAGGTATAGAACGTACAATTATAGATGAAGCGTATGATATGGGACTTGTGAAACCTAAGTTTCCAGAACATCGCTTAGAAGAAAAAGTAGCCATTATCGGTAGTGGTCCAGCAGGCTTAACAGCTGCAGAAGAATTAAATTTACTTGGCTATAATGTGACTGTATATGAGCGTAACCATCGTCCAGGTGGTTTGCTTATGTACGGCATACCAAGTATGAAATTAGATAAAGAAGTTATCGAACGTCGAGTGAAATTAATGGAAGAAGCGGGTATCGTCTTTAAAACAGATGTTAATGTGGGGAAAGACATCACGAAAGAGGAACTAGATGAACAGTATGATGCAATTATTGTTTGTACAGGCTCACAAAAAGGGCGTGACCTACCATTAGAAGGACGTATGAGCTTCGGTATACATTTTGCGATGGAATATTTAACAGAGCAAACGCAATTACAAATGGGAGAAATTGACGAACCAACTATAACAGCAAAAGGTAAAAATGTGATTGTAATCGGTGCGGGTGATACAGGTGCTGACTGCGTAGCAACAGCATTAAGAGATGACTGTAAATCAGTCGTTCAATTTAATAAATATGTAAGACTAACAGATAAAATGGAACAAAATACATCATGGCCATTACCAATGCCAATTTTCAAGTTAGACTATGCGCATAAAGAATATCGTGAAAAGTTCGGATTTGAACCAAGAGCATATGGTATTCAAACAATGCGTTATGATGTTGATGAAAATGGTAATATTCGCGGTTTATATACGCAAGTGTTAGAAGAAACTGAAGACGGAATGGTCATTGTAGAAGGTACAGAACGTCATTGGCCAGCAGATTTAGTCCTATTATCAATTGGTTTTGAAGGTACAGAACATTTAGTGCCACATTCATTCAACTTAAAGACAGAACGAAACAAAATCATAGCAAATGAAAAAGACTTCAGAACAAATCAAGATAAAGTATTTGTAGCTGGAGATGCAAGAAAAGGTCAAAGTTTAGTTGTTTGGGCAATAAAAGAAGGGCGTGCAGTTGCAAAAGCTGTAGATGAATCCTTAAAGAAAAAAATTACAATTTAATTTTTGTGATTTTTGTTGACATCAGTAATGGCATGTTATAAGATAAATAATGTCTTATTTGGAGGAATACCCAAGTCCGGCTGAAGGGATCGGTCTTGAAAACCGACAGGGGCTTAACGGCTCGCGGGGGTTCGAATCCCTCTTCCTCCGCCATTATTTTTAAATATCCAAGACTATATATATAAAGAGCACTGTCCACTTTTGTGGACAGTGCTTTTTGTTGTGAAAAAATATAATGGTTGGATGTATATTTGGGAGCGGAGTGGAGATTAAGTTGCAAGGTGGAATATTGCGGTGAAAATATAGTAGGTGGAAATATAGGGGGCGTTGTTAGGGACATAATTCGGAAAAGTGTCTCTAAGGGGTGACGTTAGGGACAGAATTCGGAGAAGTGTCCGTAAGAGGCGTTGTTAGGGACAGAATTCTGAGAAATGTCCGTAAATGAGCGCCTATCTAATTACCAGAATTCGAAATAATAGAAGATACAGCATTCTAATTACCAGAATTCCGAATAATGACAGTTACTCGGACCTAACTCCAACCTAACTCCAACCTAACTCGTGCATATGTCCAACCTCATATCGTCATGCGATTATGACAATTTCTTTTGTTTTCACAAAAGGATAACAACTTTGTTATAATATAAGAATATTCTGATAAAAGGTCGTGTCTTAATGAAAGCAAAGGGATTAAATAGAGGAGATGTGGTGGGTGTTGTAGCATTAGCGAGTCCGCCGAACCAAACGCATTTAAAGAACGGGTTGAAACTTTTAGAAGAGAGATATGGTATTCGGTTTAAACTAGCGAAAAATATAGACCGCGTTCATGGTCATTTAGCGGGAACGGATGATGAACGATTAGATAGTTTGCATGACATGTTAGAAGATGATGAAGTGAAAGGCATAATATGTGCTTGCGGTGGTTATGGTACACCTAGAATTGTAGAACGTATTGATTATAATCTTGTAAAAGCACATCCTAAAATTATATGGGGATATAGTGATATTACATGCTTACACAATGCTATTAGACAACAAACGGGGTTGGTAACATTTCAAGGTCCTATGATCGCATCAGATATAGGAGATACTTATAATGAGATTTCTATTGAAAGCTTTGAGCAGTTATTTAATGGTGAAGCTGTGTCTTATCCTACAGATCAATTAACGTTTAAATCGTTGGTTGGTGGCCGCGTTGAAGGAGAAGTTGTTGGTGGTTGTTTATCTTTACTTGTTTCAAGTTTAGGAACACCATATGAAATCGATACTAAGGGCAAAATTTTATTTATAGAAGATATTGGTGAAGTGCCTTATAAGGTAGACGGATTTTTACAACAACTCAAATCTGCTGGCAAGTTAAATGATGCTTCTGGATTTATTTTCGGGCCATTCACAGATAGCGAGCCTAAAAATCCAAAGAAATCTTTAACGATGAAAGAAGTGTTAGATGATTTTATAACGCCATTAAATAAACCGGCAGTATATGATTTGAATATTGGACATTGCACGCCGCATTTTGCGATACCGTTTGGAACAGAAGCTACATTAGATGTGGACAATAAAGTATTAAATATAGCGTCAGGTGTAATTATAGAATAAAGGGGAAGTTATATGTTTATAACAGATATAAAATACTATAGATATGAAACGCCTTTGAAGAAACCTTTCAAAACAGCACTGAGAACAGTAGAAGTGATTGAAAGTATATATGTATTTATTGAAACGAATTATGAAGATGTTATAGGTGTTGGTGAAGCTGTACCTACATATGTTATTACGGGTGATACAAAAGGTGGTATAGAAGCTGCGATTGAAGAAGTCTTTAAGCCACTATTAATTAACCGACCATTAACGAAAGACTTACTAGATGAAATTCATCAAGTCATCGTAGGTAATACAAGTGCTAAATCTGCTATAGATATCGCGCTTTATGACTTATTAGCTCAAGAAGCAGAATTGCCTTTATATCAATATATCAAGCATAACCCGGGAAATAAATCGTTAGAAACTTGTTATACCGTGAGTTTAAATGATGCTGACGAAATGGTAGAAGATGGTTTGCGATATGTAGAAGATGGCTTTAACCATTTGAAGATAAAAGTGGGTAAAGACGATGTCTCTACAGATTTAAATAGATTACAAGCATTACGTTCTACTTTACCGAGTGAGGTTATTTTAAGTGCGGATGCAAACCAAGCATGGGATGAAAAAGGTGCACGTCATGCATTGAAACATTTTGATGAAGCAGATTTGAATATTGAGAGTATTGAACAACCTGTTGGAAGATATGAGTATAAGGTACTAGGTGAGTTATCTCAAGAATTTCAAATACCTTTAATGGTAGATGAAGGATTATTTAGTATACATGATGCACAGAGACTTGTAGAAGTTGGTGCAACAAATATATGGAATATTAAACTGATGAAGACTGGTGGTATTCATCAAGCTTTAAAAATACATGATATTGCTAAAGGTGAAGCGATACCTTGCATGGTTGGATGTATGATGGAAACACATGTATCTGTAACGGCAGCTTTGCATTTTAGTTTAGCAGCAGAACAAGTGAACCGTGTTGATTTTGATGCGCCTTTAATGGTAGTTGAGCGACAAGTTGAAGGTGGTATTACTTATGAAGGTGCTAAAGTAACCGTTTCAGAAGGTACAGGGTTAGGAATAGATCGTGAATCTTTATATAAGAAGGTGAGCTCATGATTAAATATTGCAGAGTAAATGTCGGGACAATATGGAGAAGCTTTGATAAAGCTAGAGAAATTGATAGAGACGGTATCATGTATCCAGCAGATATTCAACGTTGGTTACTTGAACTTAGTTTAGAACAGAAATTATCTTTTACGGAAGATAGTAGAATAGATACGCAAATTCTTTATGGCGAAAAAGTAGAAGTCGTAGAAGAACAAGATGGTTGGAGTTACGTTATCTGTTTAGAACAACCGTCTAAACAGAATCCAAAGGGATATCCAGGATTTATTCCTACGAGTCAATTAGGTGAGATGAAGGCGTACGATACACATCCACGCCTTCGTGTTAATGTACCTAAGACGACATTGTTTAATTTAGATTTTACAACGAAACAAATTCTGTCATTTAATACGATTTTACCTATTATTAAGAAAGATGAGCCTTTTATTGAAGTTGACACACCTGAAGGCAAAGGGCTCATTAGTGCGAATGATGTAGAATTCAGTGATGAATCTGGCGCATTCGAAATTGGTACAATGGCAGGTGTCATTGAAAATGCGAAGCACTTTTTAGACTTACCTTATTTATGGGGAGGGATGTCTAGTTATGGCTATGATTGTTCGGGATTATGTTTCCAAATGTACAAAAGTCAAAACTTCCACATCCCCCGAGATGCTGATGAACAATATGAAGCAATGACGGATGTTTCGATAGCATCACATGACTTTTTGCCAGGTGATTTACTGTTCTTCAGTAAACCGGAAGATAAAGGCTTTCTATCACATGTTGGCATATATATGGGAGAAGACATGATGATTCATGCGCCGCATACACCGAAAAGTATCGAAATCATTAAGTTATCAGGTAGTTATTATCAAAAGATATTAGCTAAAGCTGCACGATTATCAAATATCTAATATAGATTGGATAATATATGACCCAAATTGGTGAGAGAAATCAATCGCCTTTTTGGGTTTATTTGTGTTGGATAAGAAACAATAATAATATAACGCGTCTTCATGTTGGATAATACCTACATCATTGACAACGTTGTCGTACTCACCTGTCTTAGTGTAAAAATTAAGCGTATCTTCGTAAAAAGATCGATAGATTGAAACTTTATCGTTTAAATGTTGGTCATTCATGATGTTCATCATGTCTTGATGATGTTTATGTTCTGCAATAAAGCGTAGTATATGAATCATATCTTGAGAAGATGTTGTATTCTGTTTCCCTTCACTTATAGCTTCTGCATCCATCATATAACGATTTAACTGTGTTTGTTCACATTGCAAAGTTTCTTGAATAAATAAGTTGATATGTTGAAGTCCGAAATGATCAATTAATGTATTGGTTGCCGTATTGTCTGAAACAACAATCATTAAGTAGATTAAATCTTGAACGCTCAGTTGATCGATATTCATATTTTTTAGAACGCCACTGCCGCCAACTTTATGGTTGATTTGAACGAGTGCTTTTCTATCTTCTTGAGTTGTACTTTCATAAATATAAATCATAATAGGCAATTTAATTAAACTTGCTGATTCAAATATTTTTTCGTGGTGATGGTTTGTGAAAATGATAGAATCTCCTTTTGCAAAATCGAGTGCAACGCTGTCATGATCGATATATTCATTTGTTAAAAAAGACATATGAAAAACCTCCTTTACACAATCATACTACATTATTTATATAATATTAATTGTAAGCCTTTACATACTTGTATATACAAGTTATAATTCAACTAAATAAAGTTAGGGGAGTGAGTTTAATGGCTGTGAATAGAGAAGATGTAAAACAGATTATTGATGCTATTGGTGGGCAAGACAATGTAAATGCCGCAACGCACTGTGTGACACGGTTAAGACTTGTATTAAATGATGAAAGTAAAGTAAATAAAGATGCATTAGATCAAATAGATTTAGTGAAGGGGTCCTTCTCAGCAAACAACCAATTTCAAATCGTAATTGGACCGGGAACTGTTGATGAGGCTTATAAAATTTTCCAACAAGAAACAGGTGTTGAAGAAAGTTCGAAAGATGATGTGAAGAAAGCTTCTGAACAAAAGATGAATCCGTTTCAACGTTTAATTAAATTGTTGGGTGATGTATTCATTCCAATCTTACCTGCAATCGTAACAGCAGGTTTACTATTAGGTTTAAACAATGTATTAACAGCAAAAGATTTATTTGGCGCTAAGCCACTTGTTGAACAATATGCATGGCTTGCAGACTTTGCAAACATTATTAACGTTATCGCAAGTACAGCATTTATCTTCTTGCCGGCTTTAATTGGTTGGTCAGCTATGCGTGTATTTGGTGGTAGCCCAATTCTAGGTTTAGTATTAGGTTTAATTTTGTTACATCCGCAACTTGCTTCTCAATATGATTTAGGTGGCGGTAAATCGAGTGAAATTCCTGTATGGCACATGTTTGGTTTAGAAATTAAGCAATTAAACTATCAAGGTCAAGTATTACCGATTTTATTCGCAACTTGGATATTATCTATTATTGAGAAATTCTTAGCTAAACGTGTACATGATTCTATCAAAATGCTTGTAGTAGGTCCTGTCGCGTTATTAATTACTGGATTTTTAGCGTTTATCGTTATCGGTCCATTGGCGTTAGAGTTAGGTACGTTAATTACGAACGGTATTAAAGCAATTTTCGAAACTGCTGGCTGGTTAGGTGGCGCAGTGTATGGATTATTCTATGCACCTCTTGTTATTACAGGATTACACCATATGTTCTTAGCGGTAGATTTCCAACTCATGGGAAGTCCTTTAGGCGGCACGTACTTATGGCCAATTGTGGCAATATCTAATATTTGTCAAGGTTCGGCAGCATTCGGCGCTTGGGTAGTATACAAACAACGTAAAATGGTTAAAGAACAAGGTTTAGCCGCTACATCTGGTATTTCAGCATTCTTAGGTGTAACTGAGCCAGCAATGTTCGGTGTCAACTTACCATTGAAATATCCGTTCTTTGCAGCGATTATTTCGTCTAGTTTACTAGGTGCATTTATTGGTGCTAATAAAGTGTTAGGTAGCGTAGGTGTAGGTGGTGTACCTGCAATTATCTCTATTCAAAGAGAATATTGGGGTGTGTTCGGTATTGCGACATTGATTGCGGTAGTGTTACCAGCTATACTAACGATTGTGCTTTCAAACTTTGCTAATGAAAAAGCTAAAGAAATGGTTCAAGAATAATATATAAATAAAGGAGTATACCTATATGGCAGTTTCAGATTGGAAGAAGTCCGTTGTTTATCAAATTTATCCAAAGTCATTCAATGATACGACTGGAAATGGACAAGGTGATATACCAGGTATTATAGAAAAATTACCTTATTTACAAACGTTAGGTGTAGATTACATTTGGTTAACGCCTATTTATCAATCACCAATGAACGATAATGGATACGATATTAGTGATTATTATCAAATTAATCCTGATTTTGGTACAAAGGAAGACGTCAAAACATTACTAGATGAAGCGCACAGTTTAGGTATTAAAGTGATGCTCGATATTGTGATCAATCACACTTCGACATCACATCACTGGTTTGTAGAATCTCGCAAGTCTAAAGATAATCATTATCGTGATTATTATATTTGGAAAGAAGGCACTAAAGAAGAGCCACCAACGAACTGGGAGTCTAAGTTCGGTGGTAATGCTTGGACTTATGATGAACAAACAGAAAGTTATTATTTAAGATTGTTTGATGTTTCTCAAGCTGATTTAAATTGGGAGAATGACAATTTAAAGGCTGAAATATATGAAATGATTAATTATTGGATTGATTTTGGCGTAGATGGTTTCAGATTTGATGTCATTAACTTAATTTCCAAAGGTGCTTTCGAAAATTCAACAGCAATCGGTAAAGAATTTTATACAGATGGACCAAAAGTCCATGAGTATTTACAAGAACTGAATAAACAAACATTTGGCAATAAAGACATTATGACGGTTGGAGAAATGTCATCAACAACAATTGATAATTGTATTAAATATACAAATCCAGAACGTCATGAGTTAAGTAGTGTATTTAATTTTCATCATTTAAAAGTAGATTACAAAGATGGTGAAAAGTGGTCAGATATGAAATTTGATTTTCTTGAACTGAAACGTATCTTAATGGATTGGCAAGTGAACATCGCAAAAGGTAACGGATGGAATGCTATTTTCTGGTGTAACCATGATCAACCTAGAGTCGTAACGAGATTCGGTAAAGATGATACAGAAGCGGAAAGAGTTAAATCTGCTAAGATGCTTGGGATATCATTACACATGCTTCAAGGTACGCCGTATATTTATCAAGGTGAAGAAATTGGCATGACAGATCCAGGTTTCACGGATATTGATCAATATAAAGATGTAGAATCACTTAATGCATACAAATTATTAAAAGAACGCGGTATGGATGAACAAATGATTATGAAAGTAATAGGTCAGAAATCTAGAGATAACTCTAGAACGCCTATTCAATGGAATGCACATGCTGAGGCAGGCTTTACAACTGGAGAACCATGGATTGGTATCCCAGAAAATTATAAGCATATTAATGTTGAAGCGGCATTGGAAGATAAAGATTCTATTTTCTATACGTATCAAAAGTTAATACAATTACGTCATGAACACGATGTTATAACGTATGGAGAAGTTGAACCACTTCATATGGAACATCCAGAGCTGTTCGTTTACAAGAGACATTTAAATAATGAAACTTGGTTAGTTGTTGCAAACTACTCTGATCAAATCGTTGATATCCCAGAAGATATCGATTTAGAGGGTGAAATAATGATTGCAAATAATGATTTAAATGGTAACGCTTTGCAACCATTTGATGCTTTTGTCGTAAAAGTAAGTGGTGACTAATTGATGTTGAAGGTATAGAGGTGAACGCATGAACAAGTATATGAAAATCTACCAATCTATTTGTGAAAAAATTTTAAATGGTGAATATGCTCATTTACAGCAACTACCTTCAGAAAATGAATTAACAAAGATATATTCAACTTCGAGAGAGACTGTAAGGAAAGCTTTAAATTTATTGCAAGAAAAAGGTTATATTCAAAAGTTAAGAGGCAAAGGGTCTGTCGTTATTTATGAAGATGTTATTCAATTTCCAATATCGGAAATGGTGAGTTTCCAAGAAATTAATAAACGATTAGGACTTGATTATGAAACTAAAGTTGAATTACTTGAGGTTATAGATGCTAAAGACGTTCCTGTCGTTCAACATGCGCTTGAGTTAAGAGACCAAGATAAGTTGTGGCATGTTGTCAGAACGAGAACAAAAGATGACGTCGTGCGTATTATGGATGAGGATTACTTTATATGTCAGATTATTCCTAAGCTGACTGAAGAAGTTGCAGCTGAATCTATCTATAAATTTATTGAACAAGAAATGAATGTAGAAATCAGTTACTCGAATAAGTCTATTACATTTGAAGAGATGACGAAGAATGAAATATTATATTTCGGAAAATTAAATCCGCCTTATACAGCAACGGTTAGAGGCATTGTATATCTTAATAACGCAGAAAAATTTCAATATAATATTTCAAGACATATCGCGACGGAATTCAAGTTTGTAGATTTTTCTCGCAGGGTGATTCATAAAACACTTTGATTGAAGTAGTTTTTTCTTGCCAAATCGTAACATTTTGTTGTAGTATATATATTGCCGTGCTAAGTGGGGAGGTAGCGGTTCCCTGTACTTGAAATCCGCTTATGCAAGA
Organism: Mammaliicoccus sp. FSL K6-3158; assembly: GCF_038005105.1. NCBI lineage: Bacteria > Bacillati > Bacillota > Bacilli > Caryophanales > Staphylococcaceae > Mammaliicoccus > Mammaliicoccus sp. FSL K6-3158. The sequence goes on along the minus strand of NZ_JBBOSL010000001.1, from coordinate 2,727,287 downwards.
CTGAATTCCTTTGCCGCGGACATATTATTGTGAGGTCTGCCCTCAGCACGTGGTGTCTGAAGACGTCGGTCCTATGCAATACAAACCCATGAATCATGTCAGGTCCGGAAGGAAGCAGCATTAAGTGGATCATTGTATGTGCCGTAGGGTAGCCGAAGTTTAGCTAACGACTGAGGTAACGCTTGTGATGTTTGTTCAAAGCAAAGGTGCACGGTTTTAAATTTTATAAACTTATCAAATTATATATAAATTCAAAAGGGTGACCGCGGTCACCCTTTTTCTTATATCAGGAGGATATTTTAAACATGACCCAATTACTAATTGGAACGATCATAGAATCGGAATATGAATTAGCTAAAGAAGTCGTTAAAGAAGCATTCAAAAATGAACGTTATTCTGATGGAACAGAACACGAATTAATCGGTAAAATACGAAAATCAATGAATTATAATGCAGAACTTGAAGTTGTAGCGAAGACAGAATCAGGCAAAATTCTGGGGCATGCAATGATGTCAGAAGTCACCGTTAGTTCTGATGAAGAAACACATACAGTATTAGCGCTTGCGCCTGTTTCTGTTTTGCCAGAGTATCAAAATAAAGGAATAGGGAAAGCATTAATAGAAGCTTTAGAATATAGAGCTTATGAAAATGGCTATGTCGGTGTAGTCGTACTAGGTCATGCAGCTTATTATCATAAATTAGGTTATCATGCAGCGTCAGAGTTTAATATATACCCACCATTTGAAGTGCCAGATGAAAATTTCATGTTTAAATATTTATGGGATCATCCAACAAAAGAAATTAAAGGCACAGTTCATTATCCAGAAGCTTTTGATAATTAATAATAGGGTGTACCTAATGATTCATGATATAATATAGCCAATATCTTATTAAATTTTGGAGGTGCCACTTTGAACTACCAGGCTTTGTATCGAATGTATAGACCGCAATCATTTGCAGATGTTGTCGGTCAAAAACATGTCACAAAAACATTAAGAAACGCCATCCAAAAAGAAAAGCAATCACATGCTTACTTGTTTAATGGCCCACGTGGAACTGGTAAGACAAGTATTGCTAAAATCTTCGCTAAAGCAATTAACTGTACAGTGAATACGAATGGTGAACCTTGTAATGAATGCGCAATTTGTAAAGGCATTACACAAGGAACAAATTCAGATGTCATTGAAATTGATGCTGCTAGTAATAACGGTGTAGATGAAATTCGTAATATTAGAGATAAAGTAAAATATGCACCAAGTGAATCTAAATTTAAAGTCTATATTATAGATGAAGTGCACATGCTTACAACAGGTGCTTTCAATGCACTTTTAAAGACACTTGAAGAACCGCCAAGTCATGCTATTTTTATACTCGCAACTACTGAACCTCACAAGATACCACCTACTATTATATCTAGATGTCAGAGATTTGATTTTAAAGCCATCCATTCTGGTGAAATAGAAAGCAGACTCGCGTTTGTCGCAGATGAGCAGAATATTACCTACGAAGAAGAAGCTTTGGCATTTATCGCTCAGGTTTCAGAAGGTGGTATGCGAGATGCATTAAGTATCATGGACCAAGCAATAGCTTTTGGAGATGGGCACTTATCACTCGAACATGCTTTAAATGTAACAGGTAGTGTAGATAAAGCGGCTTTAAATGCTTTGTTTAATGACATGGTTGCTAAAGATATTAAACAAGCTTTTACTAGGTATCATGAATTTATTTCTGCGGGTAAAGAAGTTAATAGACTTGTAAATGATATGATTTATTTCATAAGAGATTCAATTGTCGCTAAGACAACTGAAAAAGTTGAAGACGACCACGCACTGAATCAAGTAGACTTAAATACAATGTACAAAATGATTGATTGTATTAACGACACATTAGTTTCAATGAGATTTGCAATTAACCAAAATGTTCATATAGAAATACTAATCGTTAAGTTAACGGAATTAATTGATCAGAACAATAACGGACAAACGGTTTCTGTTAGTTCAAATCAAAACGCTGGCTCTAGTGAAGTGATGGATAAAATCCAACAACTTGAAGCGACGATTCAGCAACTAGCTCAAAATGGTGTAAGTCAAAAAGCTAAACCAGTTGAAAATAAACAAAATATCCCTCGTAAACAATCTAAGCATGTCTTCTCTATTCGACAAATCGAACGTGTGCTTGACCATGCTAATCGTGATGATTTGAATTTACTTAAAGAAAAATGGCAAGCAGTGATAGAATCGGTTAAAGAGAAAGAGCAAAGAGCGCTAGTCAGTCTTCTCTTAAACTCGGAACCTGTTGCAGCAAGTGAAGACCATGTGCTCGTGAAATTTGATGAAGATATTCATTGTGAAATCGTGAATAAGAATGATGAAAAAAGAAATCATATCGAAGCGATTGTATGCGAGATAGTTAACAAGAATGTAAAAGTTGTTGGCGTACCAAATTCGCAATGGTTACAAGTCCGTCAACAGTATATTCAATCTAAAAAAGCGAATACGGCTCAAGGTGAAGCTGAGCAAGAAGAAAAGCCAGAAGAAGCGGATGTTGTAAAGAAGGCTCAAGAGTTGTTTGGTGAAGATACCGTACATGTTACGGATGAGTAATACATGACATCACCTCTAAAGGCATGTATAATAAATATGACAAAAATTAATAATCTTAAATGTATAAATTAGAAATTAGGAGGACGAAATTATGCGCGGTGGCGGAAATATGCAACAAATGATGAAACAAATGCAAAAAATGCAAAAGAAAATGGCTGAGGAACAAGAAAAGCTAAAAGAAGAAAAAATCGAAGGAACAGCTGGTGGCGGTATGGTTACAGTCGTTGTTTCTGGTCATAAAGAAGTGTTAGACGTTATCATTAAAGAAGATGTAGTAGACCCTGAAGATATTGAAATGTTACAAGATTTAGTATTAGCAGCAACAAATGACGCTTTATCTAAAGCAGATGATGTAACAGCAGATCGTTTAGGTAAACATACAAAAGGTCTAAACATTCCTGGAATGATGTAATGATGTTCTACCCAGAACCAATATCTAAACTCATTGATAGCTTTATGAAATTGCCGGGAATAGGTCCGAAGACTGCACAACGTTTAGCTTTCCACGTATTAGATATGAAGGAAGACGACGTTGTACTTTTTGCCAAATCTCTCGTAGATGTTAAGAGAGAACTGACTTATTGTGAAACTTGCGGACACATTACGGATGTTTCCCCTTGTCATATATGTCAAGATAAACAAAGAGACCGTTCAGTTGTGTGTGTTGTTCAAGATTCTAAAGATGTCATAGCTATGGAAAAAATGCGTGAATATAAAGGGTTATACCATGTATTGCATGGTGCGATATCTCCAATGGAAGGTATTGGACCTGAAGATATTAATATTCCTTCGTTATTAGAACGATTGAAGAATGATGAAATCGAAGAAATTATATTGGCGACTAATCCTAATATAGAAGGTGAATCAACAGCGATGTATATATCTAGACTTGTTAAACCGATTGGTATCAAGACAACTAGACTAGCACATGGTCTACCAGTAGGTGGAGATTTAGAATACGCTGATGAAGTAACACTTTCGAAAGCTATAACTGGAAGAACAGAAATTTAATAACGATATTTGAGGCTGGGACAATGAATAATGTCTCAGCCTCGCTTTCATTCAACTAATAGTATAGAAAGAAGTGTAACTATGATAAAAGATACAGCATTAATATTAGAAGGTGGCGGAATGAGAAGTATGTACACAGCTGGTGTGCTAGATTTCTTCATTAAGAAAGATTTATATTTTAAATATAATATTGGCGTTTCAGCAGGCGCATCTATGGCTGCAAGCTATATATCTCGACAATTTAGACGCAATCATCGTGTCACAACAAAATACATTAAAGATAAGCGTTATATTTCGTTATCAAATTATGTAAAAAATAAAGAGATATTTGGTATGGACTTTGTGTATCATCATATACCGACTTACTTGGAACCTTTTGACTTTGAAAAGTTTGATCAAGCAGAGGAAGAGTTTGTTGTTGTAACGACAGATTGTGACACAGGAGAAGCGGTTTACTTCAATAAGAAAGAAACAGAAGGTTCTATATTGACTGCCTTAGAGGCAACAAGTTCTTTACCAATGATGGCCAACCCAGTTCAATATAAAGGTCATACATTATTAGATGGTGGTATCGTCAATCCTATTCCGATTGATAAAGCAATTGAAGAAGGCTATAAGAAAAATGTTTTGATTTTGACAAGACCGAAAGGCTATCGTAAAAAACAAAGTAAATTTTCAAAAGTATTCAGATTGAAAGCATATCCTAAAATCAATCATTTAATGGCGATAAGATATAAACATTATAATCAGACTTTAGAACGGATAGAAGCGGAAGAAGAGAAAGGTAATTTGTTTGTTATCAGACCTTCTGATTCATTATCTGTAGATAGAATCGAGAAAAATCCTAGAAAATTAGATGCTTTATACAAACAAGGATATAAAGATGCTGAAAAAATATACGAAAAACTAAAAGAATATGTTGAGAATTAAGTATATTTGAGAGTATTGAGTGTTTTGGTGTAATTTTTATGCTTGAGTAAAGGGTATTTAGCGTGTATAGTTATATCTTGTGAGCGAGAGATAAATAAAACATCAAAACACTTTGAAAATTAATTTTAAAAAGTTGTTGACTTCGAATTAAGAAGTGTGTATAATAGTTTCTTGTGAGACAAAATGAACATTGAAAACTGAATGACAATATGTCAACGTTAATTCCAATAATTGAGTACTAAAAGTACTTCAGAGTGATTGGCTTAACCAATCAAAAATGAGCTTATCAAGCTTACTTCTTTTATGGAGAGTTTGATCCTGGCTCAGGATGAACGCTGGCGGCGTGCCTAATACATGCAAGTCGAGCGAACAGATGAGAAGCTTGCTTCTCTGATGTTAGCGGCGGACGGGTGAGTAACACGTGGGTAACCTACCTATAAGACTGGGATAACTCCGGGAAACCGGGGCTAATACCGGATAATATTTTGAACCGCATGGTTCAATAGTGAAAGACGGTTTCGGCTGTCACTTATAGATGGACCCGCGCCGTATTAGCTAGTTGGTAAGGTAATGGCTTACCAAGGCGACGATACGTAGCCGACCTGAGAGGGTGATCGGCCACACTGGAACTGAGACACGGTCCAGACTCCTACGGGAGGCAGCAGTAGGGAATCTTCCGCAATGGGCGAAAGCCTGACGGAGCAACGCCGCGTGAGTGATGAAGGTCTTCGGATCGTAAAACTCTGTTGTTAGGGAAGAACAAATTTGTTAGTAACTGAACAAGTCTTGACGGTACCTAACCAGAAAGCCACGGCTAACTACGTGCCAGCAGCCGCGGTAATACGTAGGTGGCAAGCGTTATCCGGAATTATTGGGCGTAAAGCGCGCGTAGGCGGTTTCTTAAGTCTGATGTGAAAGCCCACGGCTCAACCGTGGAGGGTCATTGGAAACTGGGAAACTTGAGTGCAGAAGAGGAGAGTGGAATTCCATGTGTAGCGGTGAAATGCGCAGAGATATGGAGGAACACCAGTGGCGAAGGCGGCTCTCTGGTCTGTAACTGACGCTGATGTGCGAAAGCGTGGGGATCAAACAGGATTAGATACCCTGGTAGTCCACGCCGTAAACGATGAGTGCTAAGTGTTAGGGGGTTTCCGCCCCTTAGTGCTGCAGCTAACGCATTAAGCACTCCGCCTGGGGAGTACGACCGCAAGGTTGAAACTCAAAGGAATTGACGGGGACCCGCACAAGCGGTGGAGCATGTGGTTTAATTCGAAGCAACGCGAAGAACCTTACCAAATCTTGACATCCTTTGACCGCTCTAGAGATAGAGTCTTCCCCTTCGGGGGACAAAGTGACAGGTGGTGCATGGTTGTCGTCAGCTCGTGTCGTGAGATGTTGGGTTAAGTCCCGCAACGAGCGCAACCCTTAAGCTTAGTTGCCATCATTAAGTTGGGCACTCTAGGTTGACTGCCGGTGACAAACCGGAGGAAGGTGGGGATGACGTCAAATCATCATGCCCCTTATGATTTGGGCTACACACGTGCTACAATGGATAATACAAAGGGCAGCGAATCCGCGAGGCCAAGCAAATCCCATAAAATTATTCTCAGTTCGGATTGTAGTCTGCAACTCGACTACATGAAGCTGGAATCGCTAGTAATCGTAGATCAGCATGCTACGGTGAATACGTTCCCGGGTCTTGTACACACCGCCCGTCACACCACGAGAGTTTGTAACACCCGAAGCCGGTGGAGTAACCTTTTAGGAGCTAGCCGTCGAAGGTGGGACAAATGATTGGGGTGAAGTCGTAACAAGGTAGCCGTATCGGAAGGTGCGGCTGGATCACCTCCTTTCTAAGGATATTACGGAATGACCATTAGGTCATGGAATAACGAAGACATATTGTATTCAGTTTTGAATGTTTATAGCATTCAACATTGCACATTGAAAACTAGATAAGTAAGCAATAGATTTTACCAAGCAAAAAACCGAGTGAATTTCTAACGAAATTCAACAAGCTTAATAATCGCGCGTCGTCTTTATAGACGACATCACAGATTAATAACAGTTATTTTCTTAAACGTTATGTATAAGGAAATATAGATTAAGTTATTAAGGGCGCACGGTGGATGCCTTGGCACTAGAAGCCGAAGAAGGACGTTACTAACGACGATATGCTTTGGGGAGCTGTAAGTACGCTTTGATCCAGAGATTTCCGAATGGGGAAACCCAGCATGAGTTATGTCATGTTATCCGCATATGAATACATAGTATGTGAGAAGGCACACCCGGAGAACTGAAACATCTTAGTACCCGGAGGAAGAGAAAGAAAACTCGATTCCCTGAGTAGCGGCGAGCGAAACGGGAAGAGCCCAAACCAATAGGCTTGCCTATTGGGGTTGTAGGACACTCAATACGGAGTTACAAAGGAAATGATTAGACGAATGGTTTTGGAAAAGCCAACCATAGAAGGTAAAGGTCCTGTAGTCGAAAGTCATTTCTCTCCTGAGTGAATCCTGAGTACGGCGGAACACGTGAAATTCCGTCGGAATCTGGGAGGACCATCTCCCAAGGCTAAATACTCTCTAGTGACCGATAGTGAACCAGTACCGTGAGGGAAAGGTGAAAAGCACCCCGGAAGGGGAGTGAAATAGAACCTGAAACCGTGTGCTTACAAATAGTCAGAGCCCGTTAATGGGTGATGGCGTGCCTTTTGTAGAATGAACCGGCGAGTTACGATTTGATGCAAGGTTAAGCAGTAAATGTGGAGCCGTAGCGAAAGCGAGTCTGAATAGGGCGAATGAGTATCTGGTCGTAGACCCGAAACCAAGTGATCTACCCATGTCCAGGTTGAAGTTCAGGTAACACTGAATGGAGGACCGAACCGACTTACGTTGAAAAGTGAGCGGATGAGGTGTGGGTAGCGGAGAAATTCCAATCGAACTTGGAGATAGCTGGTTCTCTCCGAAATAGCTTTAGGGCTAGCCTCAAGTGATGATTATTGGAGGTAGAGCACTGTTTGGACGAGGGGCCCCTCTCGGGTTACCGAATTCAGACAAACTCCGAATGCCAAATAATTTAACTTGGGAGTCAGACTATGGGTGATAAGGTCCGTAGTCGAAAGGGAAACAGCCCAGACCACCAGCTAAGGTCCCAAAATATATGTTAAGTGGAAAAGGATGTGGCGTTGCCCAGACAACTAGGATGTTGGCTTAGAAGCAGCCATCATTTAAAGAGTGCGTAATAGCTCACTAGTCGAGTGACACTGCGCCGAAAATGTACCGGGGCTAAACATATTACCGAAGCTGTGGATTATCCGTAAGGATAATGGTAGGAGAGCGTTCTAAACGTGTCGAAGCATGATCGTAAGGACATGTGGAATGTTTAGAAGTGAGAATGCCGGTGTGAGTAGCGAAAGATGGGTGAGAATCCCATCCACCGATTGACTAAGGTTTCCAGAGGAAGGCTCGTCCGCTCTGGGTTAGTCGGGACCTAAGCCGAGGCCGATAGGCGTAGGCGATGGATAACAGGTAGATATTCCTGTACCACCTATGATTGTTTGAACGATGGGGGGACGCAGTAGGATAGGCGAAGCGTGCTGTTGGAGTGCACGTCCAAGCAATAAGACTGAGTGTTAGGCAAATCCGGCACTCGTAAGGTTGAGTTGTGATGGGGAGTTGGATCATGTATCCGACGAGTCGTTGATTTCACACTGCCAAGAAAAGCCTCTAGTTAGAAAATAGGTGCCCGTACCGCAAACCGACACAGGTAGTCAAGATGAGAATTCTAAGGTGAGCGAGCGAACTCTCGTTAAGGAACTCGGCAAAATGACCCCGTAACTTCGGGAGAAGGGGTGCTTTTTAGGGTGCAAGCCTTGAAGAGCCGCAGTGAATAGGCCCAAGCGACTGTTTATCAAAAACACAGGTCTCTGCTAAACCGTAAGGTGATGTATAGGGGCTGACGCCTGCCCGGTGCTGGAAGGTTAAGAGGAGTGGTTAGCTTCTGCGAAGCTACGAATCGAAGCCCCAGTAAACGGCGGCCGTAACTATAACGGTCCTAAGGTAGCGAAATTCCTTGTCGGGTAAGTTCCGACCCGCACGAAAGGCGTAACGATTTGGGCACTGTCTCAACGAGAGACTCGGTGAAATCATAGTACCTGTGAAGATGCAGGTTACCCGCGACAGGACGGAAAGACCCCGTGGAGCTTTACTGTAGCCTGATATTGAAATTTGGCACAGCTTGTACAGGATAGGTAGGAGCCTTTGAAACGTGAGCGCTAGCTTACGTGGAGGCGCTGGTGGGATACTACCCTGGCTGTGTTGACTTTCTAACCCGCACCATTTGATCATGGTGGGAGACAGTGTCAGGCGGGCAGTTTGACTGGGGCGGTCGCCTCCTAAAGAGTAACGGAGGCGCTCAAAGGTTCCCTCAGAATGGTTGGAAATCATTCGCAGAGTGTAAAGGCACAAGGGAGCTTGACTGCGAGACCTACAAGTCGAGCAGGGTCGAAAGACGGACTTAGTGATCCGGTGGTTCCGCATGGAAGGGCCATCGCTCAACGGATAAAAGCTACCCCGGGGATAACAGGCTTATCTCCCCCAAGAGTTCACATCGACGGGGAGGTTTGGCACCTCGATGTCGGCTCATCGCATCCTGGGGCTGTAGTCGGTCCCAAGGGTTGGGCTGTTCGCCCATTAAAGCGGTACGCGAGCTGGGTTCAGAACGTCGTGAGACAGTTCGGTCCCTATCCGTCGTGGGCGTAGGAAATTTGAGAGGAGCTGTCCTTAGTACGAGAGGACCGGGATGGACATACCTCTGGTGTACCAGTTGTCGCGCCAGCGGCATAGCTGGGTAGCTATGTATGGACGGGATAAGTGCTGAAAGCATCTAAGCATGAAGCCCCCCTCAAGATGAGATTTCCCAACTTCGGTTATAAGATCCCTCAAAGATGATGAGGTTAATAGGTTCGGGGTGTAAGCGCAGTAATGTGTGTAGCTGACGAATACTAATCGATCGAAGACTTAATCAAATTTTAAATCGGTTTTAGCCGTAAAATCTGCTTACTATCTAGTTTTGAATGTACAATACATTCATCATAAGTTATTACTATTTGTCTGGTGACGATAGCAAAGAGGTCACACCTGTTCCCATGCCGAACACAGAAGTTAAGCTCTTTAGCGCCGATGGTAGTTGGGCTTACGTTCCGCGAGAGTAGGACGTTGCCGGGCAAATGTTTATAAATGGATGCGATGAGCCGTACTCGAGACCTGTTAGGTCTCTTTTTTTTGTACTTTTTTAAGGTAGTCTATAACCAGTTCCAATATTTCTAAAATGTAATTTCTCGTAAAACGAATTGTTCTCTGATAATAATTCTATTCGAACAGAAGGATATTGTGCTAATAAATAGTCTATAAGTGCTTTAGCATATCCTTTCTTTCTATGAGTTTTTGAAACGACGAGTTCTGTAATATATAATGTGACAGCTTCATCTGTTAAGAATCTAGTATAGCCAACAACCTCATTATTTACTTCTATTACAATAATACGAGAAGTAATAAGCAATTGTTGGATTTTTTCAATATTGAATGTTTTCCAACCTTCTTGTTGAGCAATCTCATAAATAGATTGTATATCTGTGTCAATTGCATTTCTAATAAACATTTTACTCACTCCTTTTATTAAGTATATCTTATTTTAATTATTACAGGAATGACGTTGGTCTTTATCATTGATATAATGATAAAGACTAAAAATTAAGAGGTAGCCTTATGAATATTAATGAAAAATTAAAATCTCTAAATAATCATGATGCCATTTCACTACATGTTCCAGGACATCATAATCATACAATTGGTTATTTAGATGAGATAAATCTTGCTATGGATATGACTGAAATAACTGGGCTTGATGATTTACATCAACCAGAATCTTGTATAAAGATGAGTATGTCTGAATTGAATAGGTATCCTGGCTATTATGGGCAGTATCTCGTTAATGGTACAACGGTTGGTATACTATCAGCAATTTATGCAGTGGCATATTTAGAGGGGGAAGTATTAATTCCTAGAAATGCGCATAAATCAGTATTCAATGCTTTGAATTTAACGAAGCAAGATGCTAAGTTTATGCCTATGACAATATCAAATAAGACAAACCAGTATAACGGTGCTTCATTAAAGGATTTAGATTTGAATAATATTAAATTAGCTATTTTTACTTATCCTAATTACTATGGTGAAACATTTGATATTGAAGAAAGTATTAAAATTTTAAAAGAACATAAAATTCCTGTATTGGTAGATGAAGCGCATGGCGCACATTTTGATATTAGTTCAAACTTCCCTAAATCATCTATGACATATGGTGCTGATATAGTCGTGCAGTCTTACCACAAGACATTACCAGCCTTAACAATGGGTTCTGTTATATATATGAAAGAGGATTTAGAAATAAAAGCAGATATTCAACAGTACTTGAAGATGTTACAAACATCTAGCCCTTCATATCTCATTATGGCTAGTTTAGAAAGTGCGGAAAAATTTTATAAGCAGTTTGATGATCAAAAATTTAAGTTCAAGAGACAAACATTCATTGAAACGATGAAGAATGTTGGATTTGAAGTGGGTAGTCTAGAGGACCCTCTTAAATTAATTGTTTCTTATAAGGGATTAAGTGGATTTGAAATTCAAAAGTTATTTGAAGGTGTGCATATCTATGTAGAGTTATGTGATTATAAATTTGTGTTATTGGTCTTACCGTTATGGCATGAATCAGATAAGTTCCCATTTGAAGATATGATTGATCGTGTTAGAAATATTAAACTGAATGTTGAGCATCAACTCAAAGAGGAAGTACAATTTAAATTACCATATCAAACAGATAGTACAATGTATAAATACAGCGATATTGAAAAAACAAAAATGATGAACTTAAATACATCATATGGCTACATTGCTGCTGAAGATATTGTGCCTTATCCACCAGGTATACCTGTCATTTTAAAAGGAGAAAATATTCGTAAAGAAATAATGGATTCTCTTTTACAATGGATTGATAGAGGTGGTAGAGTGGAAGGTATATTAAACAAGCAAATCAAGGTAAAGGATGAACAATAAAATGGGACGATTTATTACGTTTGAGGGTCCAGAAGGCTCTGGCAAAACGACGGTTATACATAGAGTTTATGAAAAGTTAAATCAAGATTATGATATTTTACTGACTAGAGAGCCAGGTGGTATCAAAATAAGTGAAGCGATTAGAAATTTGTTGTTAGATAGTAATGATGACATGGATGAGCGAACAGAAGCACTGCTCTTTGCTGCTGCTAGAAGACAACATTTAGTGGAGAAAATTTTACCTCAACTTAATAAAGGTGGAACGGTATTATGTGACCGATTTGTTGATAGTTCTTTAAGTTATCAAGGTTACGCACGTGAAATTGGGGTAGAAGAAGTTAAGGCAATTAATGAATTTGCGATTGATAACCTTTATCCTGATTTAACATTATATTTTGATGTACCTGCTGAAGTTGGTTTAAATCGAATTAAAGATAATCAACGTAATGCGAATCGTTTGGATAATGAAAAAATAGAATTTCATCACAAAGTTACAGAAGGTTACAAAAAATTAATTGCTGAGTATCCAGATAGAATTAAAGTAATTGATGCCACGCAACCATTAGAAAAGGTTGTAGAAGATGCATATTCTACGATAGTAAAATATCTGAAACAAGATTAAAATATGATATAATAAATAAAGAGGTGTTTAGATATGAAAATGGTAATAGCGATTGTCCAAGATCAAGATAGTCAAAACTTGTCAGAAGCACTTATAGAAAAGAATTTTAGAGCCACTAAACTTGCAACAACTGGTGGATTTCTAAGAGCTGGAAATACAACATTCTTATGCGGTGTCAAAGATGAACGTGTAGATGAATTATTACGTGTTATCGATGGAACTTGTGGTAATCGTGAACAACTTGTTTCACCTATCACACCAATGGGCGGTAGTGCGGATTCTTATATACCTTACCCTGTAGAAGTTGAAGTAGGTGGCGCAACTGTATTCGTTATGCCAATTGAACAATTCCATCAATTTTAAGAACTGATGAGCTGCCGTTTGAGCAGCTTTTTTATTGCAAGGAGCGTAAAATATGCAATTAACCAAAGAGATTGATCATTTATTAAGTGCACAACAATTATCTCATGCTTATTTATTTGAGGGAGATAATATGTTTGAAATGAAATCTACAGCTTTATATTTTGCTGAACAAATATTATGTGAATCAGAACAAAGTTGTGTGGTTAAAGTTCAAAATTTTAATCATCCTGATTTTGTATATATTCAATCAGATGAAACGACGATAAAGAAACAACAAATAGAAGAATTACTAAGAAAAATGAATCAAAAACCAATCGAAAGTCAATATAAAGTTTACATTATTGAAGCTTTTGATAAACTAACAGTACAGGGTGAAAATAGTATACTTAAATTTTTGGAAGAACCACCTCCAAATACAATTGCCCTGTTACTGACAACAAAGAAAGATCAAATATTGCCAACTATACATTCAAGATGCCAACTTGTTCATTTTAAACCTGCATCTAAAGAAAATTATATAGAAGAATTAAAACTGTCTGGTATTTCTTCTGCAATTGCGCATACATTGAGTTTTGTTACTTCTGATAAAGAAGAAGCACTTGCTCTTACAGAAGAACAATTTTTTGTACAGCTTAGAAAAACTGTAACGAAACTTGCTGAATTGATGGTAAAAGATACACAGATGGCAATGATATATTTGATCGATTGCATAAAAGTTGTTAATACACGCCCGTTACAGCAATTATTTTTAAATAGCTTGAATGCTTATTTTCAAGATTTATTACATGCCAAAATCCAAATAGATACGATAATGGCATATCCAGATTTAGAAGTGGAAATTAAAGAGATCAGTCAATATTTATCTTTAAATGACATTTCGAATTATATACAAGTTATAACGGAAGCAAACCGTAAATTAGCTCAAAACGTTAATGCAACGTTAGTATTAGAACAAATGGTTATAAATGGGAAGAGGTGATTAAATGTATGAAATAATTGGTGTTCAATTCCAAAAAGCTGGTAAGAAAGAATATTTCTCACCAAATGGGGAACGTTTCAAAGAAAATGACTTAGTTGTCGTTGAATCTAAACGTGGTATTGAACTTGGTAAAGTAAAATTAACAAATCGCCATGTAGGTAAAGATGATGTTGTCTTACCATTGAAAGAAGTTATCCGTCATGCAACAGAAGCTGATATTCAAAAATATCAAGATAACTTAAAAGATGCAGACGATGCTTTGGCATTATGTAAAGAGTTGGTAGCAACTCACGAGCTTAATATGCGACTTGTTAATTGTGAATATACATTAGATAAAAGTAAAGTCATCTTTAATTTTACAGCTGATGATAGAATAGATTTCCGAACTTTAGTAAAATCTTTAGCATATGAATTAAAAACACGAATTGAGTTACGACAAATTGGTGTGAGAGACGAAGCGAAATTACTTGGCGGTATTGGTCCATGTGGTCGCTCATTATGTTGTTCAACATTTTTAGGTGATTTTGAACCTGTTTCAATTAAAATGGCTAAAGATCAAAACTTATCATTAAATCCAACTAAAATATCAGGTGCTTGTGGTCGTTTAATGTGTTGTTTAAAATACGAAAATGATTATTATGAAGAGGTTAGAAATGAATTGCCTGATATTGGTACAACTGTTGTGACGCCAGAGGGTGATGGCAAAGTTGTTGGATTAAATATTTTAGATATAACAATGCAAGTTAAAGTGAAAGGTTTCGAACAACTCTTTGATTATAAACTTGATGAATTACTTGAAGTCCATTCATAAGGGAGGATTATATTGTGAATAGGGACGAGTTGTTTGAAACGATTATGACATTAGAGAATGAACTTAAGCAAATTAATGAACATATGGAAAAGTTGAAAAACCAGGCAGTTGAATTAGTCGAAGACAATGTTGCCCTTCAAATGGAGAATGAAAGTTTGAAGCGTGTAATGGAAACAAGTGAAGACAATCAACAAAAAAAGCCAAACAAGAAATTAAAGCCACTTCAAAGTAAAGATAACTTAGCAATGTTATATCATGAAGGTTTTCATATTTGTCGAGGAGAATTGTTTGGTAAACACAGACAAGGACAAGATTGTTTATTTTGTTTAGAAGTATTGAATAGATAATAAGAAAATCAGGCATGTTATATGCCTGATTTTTTAAGTGAGGTGTTTAAATGCTGAATTCGGGAGAAAGACTCGACCAATTATTAAGAGAAGAATTTGAAATTATTCAAAATGATGATGTGTTTTCATTTTCAACAGATGCATTGTTATTAGGGGATTTTACAAAGGTACGAAATAAAGATAAAGTAATGGATTTATGTTCTGGTAATGGCATTATTCCTTTATTATTGGCTCACAAATCTCAAGCTAGTATTGAAGCGATAGAAATTCAAGAGGCTTTAGTGGATATGGCTAAACGAACGATATCTCATAATCAATTAGAAGATCAAATATCTATCAATCAAATGGATTTAAAGAATGTATCAACCTCATATCCTCCTTCAACATTTGATGTTGTAACCGTAAACCCACCTTACTTTAAAGAAAATCAACAAATACAGCATCAAAAGGAAGCACATAAAATTGCGAGACATGAAATATATTGCACATTAGATGATGTTTTAAAAGCAAGTAAGCATTTGTTAAAGCAAGGTGGTAAACTTGCAATGGTCCATAGAGCGGAAAGACTGATGGATGTCTTAAGCGCATTTCGACAATATAAAATCGAACCTAAAAGATTAAGAATGGTATATAGTACACCTAATAAAAAAGAAGCGGTTACGATTTTAGTTGAAGGTAGAAGTGGTGGTCAAGCAGGATTGAAAGTTGAACAACCATTTTATATTTATGATGAAAATGGAGATTATTCAAAAGAAATGAAGGTTGTATATTATGGTTAACCATTATACATATATATTAGAGTGTAAGGATCAAACATTATATACTGGTTATACAACAGATTTAGACAGAAGGTTAAAAGTCCATAATGAAGGTAAAGGTGCTAAATATACTAAAGTGAGACGCCCTGTTAAACTTGTATATCATGAGACATTCGATAATAAATCCGAAGCTTTAAAACGAGAATATGCTTTAAAACAGTTAAGTAGGAAACAAAAATTAGCGCTTATTAAGGAGGGGTAATATGTCTATATTATATTTAGTAGGAACCCCAATCGGAAATTTAGAAGATATCACTTATCGTGCGGTTAGAATGTTAACAGAAGTCGATTATATTTTTTGTGAAGATACACGTGTTACAGGTAAGCTTTGTCAGCATTATGAGATACAAACGCCTCTTAAGTCTTACCATGAACATAATAAAGATAAGTCATCTGAGCAAATATTGAGGTTATTAGAAGAGGGAAAAGATATTGCGCTCGTTTCTGATGCAGGCTGTCCTTGTATAAGTGATCCTGGTTATGAACTTGTGAATCAAGTTAGGGATACTGGTTATCGTGTTGAAACAATACCAGGACCTAATGCTGCTATTACAGCATTAATGACAAGTGGATTACCATCATATAAATTTGTGTTTCTAGGATTTTTACCTAGACATGCGAAAGAAAAACATGATGTATTGGAAAAATGGATGACGAGAGAATCAACTTCTATGATTTATGAATCACCCTATAGAATTAAACAAACGGTACAAGCAATAGCTGAGATAGATCCTGAAAGAAAAGTAGCAATTGGAAGAGAACTTACTAAAAAATTCGAACAAGTGGAAACGAATCAAATAAAGGTCATTGAAGAAATGTTATCAAATGAGGTCATACCTCAAAAAGGTGAGTTCGTCATCTTGATTGAAGGTATCGATGAATCGACACAAGTGGATAATTGGTGGGAAGACTTAGATCTCGTTCAACATGTCGAAATTTATATAAATGAACATCAAATGAGATCAAAAGATGCTATCAAACAAGTAGCAGTAGATAGAAAAATGAAAAAAAGAGATGTATACGAAGCGTATCATATTGACGAATAAACAAAAAAAGGAAATTTAAAGTAAATGATGTACTTTAAATTTCCTTTTTTTATATGCAGCTTTTATTATTTTGATTTTTTCTCAATCTCATTAATTAGTTGCTGAGCGCCTTCTTTACTTAAGACAATTTTACCATCAGCTAAAACAAAATTGTCTTCAGAAACATCTCCAGTAACTTGACAAGTCATGTTAGGTGAGTATTTCTTTAAGATAATTTTATCGTCATCTGTATAAATTTCTAAAGCATCTTTCTCAGCAATGTCTAATATGCGTCGTAATTCGATTGGAATTACTACACGGCCTAGTTCATCTACTTTACGCACGATTCCAGTTGATTTCATCTTTTTACCTCCGTTTAATAAAACCATAATTATCTAATTCGACATTCATTCGACAATTATATAAATAGTATACTAATATGAATTCAAGAAAATGTCAATATAACAATATATTGCATACGTTTAATTTTTGAAATATAAAACAATTGTTATCTCTATACCATAATCAGGTAATATTGAAAAAATGCTTAATTTTCGGTATATTATATAGATAAGATATTAGGAGGAAACGCTGATGACGAAAGAGACTTTTTACATTACGACACCGATTTATTATCCGAGCGGGAATTTACACATAGGTCATGCGTATACTACGGTTGCTGGTGATGTAATTGCTAGATATAAACGGTTACAAGGCTATGATGTTCATTATTTAACTGGTACAGATGAACATGGTCAAAAAATACAAGAAAAAGCTAAAGAAGCGGGCTTATCTGAAATAGAATATTTAGATGGCATTATTAAAAGTATCCAATCTTTATGGAAGAAATTAGATATCTCTAATGATGATTTTATTCGGACTACTGAAGAAAGACATAAACAAGTTGTCGAAAAAGTCTTCGAAAAGTTATTAGCACAAGGTGACATATACTTAGGTGAGTATGAAGGTTGGTACTCAATACCAGATGAAACATATTATACTGAAACACAACTTGTCGATCCAGTTTATGAAGATGGCAAAATCGTCGGTGGTAAGAGTCCTGATTCAGGTCATGAAGTAGAACTTGTGAAAGAAGAAAGTTATTTCTTTAAATTAGATAACTATGCTGATCGTTTACTCAAATTCTTCGATGAAAATCCGGAATTCATTTTACCTATTTCTCGTAAGAATGAAATGATCAATAACTTTATTAAACCAGGTCTAGAAGATTTAGCGATTTCTAGAACGACTTTTGATTGGGGTATTAAAGTACCTTCTAATCCTAAACACGTTGTGTATGTTTGGATTGACGCACTTGTGAACTATATTTCTGCGTTAGGTTATTTATCAGATGACGATACGCTATTTAAAAAATATTGGCCAGCAGATGTGCATTTAATGGCTAAAGAAATCGTTCGATTCCATTCAATTATTTGGCCAATCTTATTGATGGCTTTAGACTTACCTTTACCTAAACGTGAATTTGCTCACGGTTGGATCTTGATGAAAGACGGTAAAATGAGTAAATCTAAAGGTAATGTTGTAGATCCGAACGTCTTAATTGATAAATACGGCTTAGATGCAACAAGATACTACCTCATGAGAGAATTACCATTTGGCGCAGATGGTGTATTTACGCCTGAAGCGTTCGTTGAAAGAACAAATTACGATTTAGCTAATGACTTAGGTAACTTAGTGAATCGAACAATAGCAATGGTTAATAAATACTTTAATGGCGTACTTCCTAAATATAAAGGCAAATTACATCCATTAGATGAAGAAATGGAACAAATGGCTTTAGATACTAAAGATAAATTCTATTCATCAATGGAAAACATGCAATTCTCAGTTGCTTTAGCAGAAGTTTGGAAGTTGATTAGTCGTACAAACAAATATATTGATGAAACAACACCATGGGTATTAGCTAAAGATGAAAATGAACGTGAAATGCTAGAAAATGTCATGATTCACTTAGTTGAAAACATTAGATTTGCAGCAGTATTATTACGTCCATTCTTAACACATGCACCATATGAGATTTTCCGTCAATTAAACTTGGAAAAAGGTAAACTTGATACATTTGAAAGTATTGAACAATATGGCGCTATTGATCAAGATATCAAAGTAATCGAAAAGCCTGAGCCTATTTTCCCTAGATTAGATGTAGAGCAAGAAGTGGCATTCATCAAAGATTCTATGCAAGGTGGAACGACTGCAGAACCATCTGAAGAAGAAGCTGAAACTGCTGAGGAAGAAGTAGTGCCATCTAAACCAGAAATCACAATTGATCAATTTGATAAAGTAGAAATCAAAGCTGCTACTGTTACAGGTGCTGACTATGTGAAAAAATCAGATAAACTTTTAAAAATAAAAGTAGATTTAGGTAACGAAAAGAGACAAATTGTTTCAGGTATAGCTGAATTTTATAAACCTGAAGATATTGTAGGTAAAAAAGTAGCGGTCGTTACGAACTTAAAACCAGTAAAATTACGTGGTGAATTATCAGAGGGTATGATTTTATCAGCTGAGAAAGACGGCACACTTACTTTAGTAGGTTTACCAAATGCAATACAAAACGGATCTATCATTAAGTAAAGTAATGAAAGGGAGATTCGAATGTTAATAGATACACACGTCCATTTAAATGCGGATCAATACGATGAAGATTTACAAGAAGTAATCGATCGAGCTTTGGAAGAAGGTATCGATAGAATGTTCGTTGTTGGTTTCGACACGAACACGATTGAAAGAACGATGAAATTAATAGACCAGTATGATTTTATATATGGCATTATAGGTTGGCATCCTGTTGATGCAATTGATTGTACGGAAGAACGCCTACAATGGATTGAAGAATTGTCTAAACACCCAAAAATCATCGGTATAGGTGAGATGGGGTTAGATTACCACTGGGATAAGTCGCCTAAAGATATCCAAAAAGAAGTGTTTAGAAAGCAAATCGCATTAGCGAAACGTGTCCAACTACCGATCATTATTCATAATAGAGAAGCAACTCAAGATTGCGTTGATATCTTAAAAGAAGAAAATGCAAGTGAAGTTGGCGGAATTATGCATAGTTTCAGTGGCTCAAACGAAATAGCTGATGAAATACTCAAAATGAATTTCTATATTTCATTGGGTGGACCTGTCACGTTCAAAAATGCGAAACAACCAAAAGAAGTAGCTCAACATGTACCTTTAGATAGGTTACTCGTTGAAACAGATGCACCATACTTATCACCTCACCCTTATAGAGGGAAAAGAAACGAACCTGCACGTGTAAAACTTGTTGCAGAACAAATTGCAGAATTGCGTGGAATTTCATACGAGGAAGTATGTAAAGCTACTACAGAAAATGCTGAAAGATTATTTAAATTATAAAATATGATGCCCCAAAACGGTTGTTTTGGGGCATCTTTAAAGAAGGAAATGAATATGAAGATAAATGAATTTGTTGTTGTTGAGGGACGCGATGATACAGTTAATGTTAAAAGAGCAGTAGATTGCGATACGATAGAAACAAATGGCTCAGCAATATCAAAAGAAACTCTAGAAGTTATAAGACAAGCGCATGAAAAACGTGGTGTCATTGTATTAACTGACCCAGATTTCCCAGGTGATAAAATTAGAAATACAATCAAGCAGTATATCCCTAGTGTGAAACATGCATTTATACCAAGAGATAAAGCTAAAAATAAAAGAGGAAAAATAGGCGTAGAGCATGCCTCAATTGAAACAATTAAAGATGCACTTACAAATGTGAGTTCTCCATTAGAAGCGGACATTGAAACAATTGATAAAGCAGTCTTAATTGACCTTGGTTTAATTATAGGACCAGACGCTAGAAGAAAACGCGAAATACTATGCAGTAAATTAAATATAGGCCATTCAAATGGCAAACAATTGCTAAACAAATTAAATGCCTTCGGTTATACTGAGAAAGATGTAAAAGAAGCACTGGGATATAAAGAGGAGTGACACGATGAACGATAAAGATATAGCAACACCTAAACGTACAAAAGCGTTATTAGATCAATATGGATTTAAATTCAAAAAGAGTTTAGGTCAGAACTTTTTAATCGATACAAATATTATTCAAAAAATTATTTCTGCTAGTGATATAGATGAGAATACAGGTGTTATTGAAGTTGGACCAGGAATGGGTTCACTTACTGAACAATTAGCGAGAGCATCAAAGAAAGTATTGGCTTTTGAAATTGATCAAAGGTTAATACCTGTATTAGAAGATACGTTAAGTCCATATGACAATGTAACAGTTGTAAATGAAGATATATTGAAAGCCAACGTCAAAAAAGAAATTGAAACGCACTTAAAAGACTGCGATAAAATTATGTTGGTTGCCAATTTACCTTATTACATTACGACACCTATATTGATGAATTTACTAGAAAATGATTTGCCAATAGATGGCTATGTTGTCATGATGCAAAAAGAAGTAGGAGAACGTTTAAACGCTGAAGTAGGTAGTAAGAGTTATGGTTCGTTATCAATAGCTTGTCAGTATTACACTGAAACTGAACGTGTTTTAATCGTCCCGAAGACTGTCTTTATGCCACCACCAAATGTTGATTCTATTGTTATTAAATTAACGAAACGCATTGAACCGATCGTCCAAGTAGATGATGAGAAACTACTATTCAAGCTTTCAAAAGGTGCTTTTGGACAAAGGCGAAAAACAATTTTGAACAATTATATTAATACAATTAAAGAGGGTAAACTGCATAAAGATGAAA
This sequence comes from Mammaliicoccus sp. FSL K6-3158, assembly GCF_038005105.1. Classification (NCBI taxonomy): domain Bacteria; kingdom Bacillati; phylum Bacillota; class Bacilli; order Caryophanales; family Staphylococcaceae; genus Mammaliicoccus; species Mammaliicoccus sp. FSL K6-3158. Next base: position 2,705,909 of record NZ_JBBOSL010000001.1, on the reverse strand, counting down.
TCGTCGAATGGCTAAATGCTTCAAACATAGACCCTAAGCGACGTGGTGAAACGCTAACAATACAAGAATATGCACATCTTTGTAACAATTTGAAAAAATACCCGAATTTATCTGTGTAAATATATTGACATTACTTTATCAACTTGATAAAATTTAAATTTTATTTGACAAAAATCTGCTTTCGTAGTATAATTTTATCTATAGCGAGGTGGGTCAATATGCCGAAGACTTTAGTAGACATCAAAAAAATATTGGAATGTCAATTAGGAAATCGTATTGTACTTAAAGCTAATGGAGGACGTAAGAAGTTAATTGAGCGAAGTGGCGTGCTTAAGGAAACGTATCCATCAGTTTTCGTGGTCGAATTAGATCAAGAGAAACATAATTTTGAGCGTGTATCTTATACATACACTGATGTATTAACTGAGAATGTCCAAGTAACTTTTATGAATGAACATAAAGAAGAATTTATCGTTCAATAATTAAAAGTATTTAATAAAAAACTCTACGCGATATGACTGTGATATGGCGTAGGGTTTTTTATTATGCCAAAAAATAGAATAAAGCTAATACTTTCTAACTTTTATTTATGGTAAAATCATAATAATAAGTTTTAGAGAGGGCAAGTATATGATTTATGAAACTGCACCAGCAAAAATTAATTTAACATTAGATACGTTATATAAACGTGAAGATGGGTATCATGAAGTGGAAATGATTATGACGACCATCGACTTAAATGACCGATTAACATTTGAGTGTAGAGACGATGGTGAAATCATTATTGATGTAGAACATAATTTTGTACCAAGTGATCATAGAAATTTAGCATATAAAGCAGCAAAATTGATGCAAGATAGATACAATATTAAAAAAGGTGTGAAGATTTCATTAGAAAAAAGCATTCCAATTTCAGCAGGTTTAGCTGGTGGATCAAGTGATGCAGCCGCTACTTTTAGAGGTTTGAATGAATTATGGGGAATTAATGAATCTTTAGAAACATTAAGTCAGCTGGCTTCAGAAATTGGATCTGATATTTCGTTTTGTATTTATGGAAAAACAGCTTTATGCCAAGGTAGAGGTGAGAAAATTACGCACTTACCTAAACCACCTTCAGCATGGGTCGTTATCGCGAAACCAGATATAGGTGTTTCAACGCCTGAAATATACGGTGCGTTAGATTTAGAAAACAAGGATGAAGTACAAACACAAGCATGTCTTAAGGCAATTGAAAATAACGATTATGCCTCAATGTGTCAGTCGCTCGGTAATAGCCTCGAAAAAGTCACGATGCAACTATATCCAGAGGTTGAGAAATTGAAGAATACTATGAGTAATACTGGTGTAGATGCTGCTTTGATGAGTGGCAGTGGCCCGACTATATATGGCTTTGTTCAAAAAGAAAGACAAGCTAAGCAAGTATATAATGCTTTGATGGGATGTTGTAACGATGTATACATCGCGAGACTGCTCGGATAGCTTTGAGGAATGCGAACGATTATAGTATAATTAAGCTTAAAATACGGAATAGAGATTGGAGTTTTATAAATGAGGTTTAAACGAAGTGAAAGAATCGTTTATATGACACAATATTTATTGAAACATCCGAACGAGTTAGTGCCGTTGACTTATTTTGTGAATCATTTTGGTCAGGCAAAGTCGTCTATTAGTGAAGACATACAAATTATTAAAGAAACGTTTACTGCTGAGAGACTTGGTATTATAGAAACGACTGCCGGTGCAAGTGGCGGTGTAACTTACCGACCTAAAATGTACGTCGAAGAAGCACGTGAATTGATTGAAAAATTGTGTGAATTACTAAAAGAAAAAGAAAGACTGTTGCCAGGTGGCTATTTATTTATGTCGGATTTAGTAGGTAATCCTAAACTATTAAATCAAGTAGGAGAGTTAATCGCTACAATGTACATGGATGAAGAACTTGATGCGGTAGTTACAATAGCAACAAAAGGTATATCTTTAGCAAATGCCGTGGCGAAAGTGCTTAATTTGCCAGTTGTAGTTATAAGAAAAGACAATAAAGTAACAGAAGGATCTACAGTATCGATAAACTATGTGTCTGGGTCTTCTAGAAAGATTGAGACAATGGTTTTATCAAAAAGAACATTGCCTGAATATTCGAATGTATTGATTGTTGATGACTTTATGAGAGCAGGCGGATCTATTAATGGTGTAATCAATTTGATGAATGAGTTTAAAGCTACAGTAAAAGGGGTATCAGTACTTGTAGAATCAAAAGAAGTTAAACATCGATTGATTGAAGATTATACATCTTTAGTTAGGCTATCTGACGTAGACGAGTACAATCAGCAATTTTCAGTAGAAGAAGGCAACTGTTTAAAAAGATTTAATTAAAAGGAGAGTAATCAACATGAAAAGTATTAACGCAACAAATGCTCCAGAAGCTTTAGGACCATATTGCCATGCAGTAGTAGTAGATAATTTAGTATTTACTTCTGGTCAAATACCGTTAAATCAACAAGGTGAAGTCGTTTCTGAAGATGTCAAAGAACAAACTAAGCAAGTACTAGAAAATTTAAAAGTAGTACTTCAAGAAAGTGGCACATCTTTAGAAAGTGTCGTTAAATCTTTAATTTTTATAAAAGATATGAACGACTTTCAAGACATCAATGCCGTATACGGCGAATATTTTAATGAACATTTGCCTGCTAGAAGTTGTGTAGAAGTTGCACGTTTACCGAAAGATGTTAAAGTTGAAATCGAAATGATTGCAAAAATAAATAACTAACTTCAATTAATATGATGCTGCTACTTTAAATAGACAAAACAGGGGGCACACAAATCATGAAGGTAACAGATGTGAGATTAAGAAAAATTCAAACGGATGGAAGAATGAAAGCATTAGTTTCTATAACATTAGATGACGCTTTTGTTATTCACGACTTAAGAGTAATCGAGGGAAATTCAGGACTGTTTGTGGCTATGCCTAGTAAGCGTACGCCAGATGGGGAATTTAGAGATATTGCGCATCCCATTAATTCTGAAATGAGACAAGAAATTCAAGAAGCGGTTATGAAAGTATATGATGAAACAGATGAAGTCATTATTCCAAAATCAGCTCAAGAAGCCTCAAATTCAGAGGATAGCGATGAAGCATCAGACAGTGAAGAAGAATAACGATATTTAAAGTACTCAGCTCACGTATATTGGTAAACAGCAGTTAAAATCTTGTGATTTTAACTGCTGTTTTTTTATGTTTCATTATAATGGATTTGTTAATAAGGAAACGTTTACTTGAAGTCTTTCTTGATACTATGCGGTCAATTAAATTATAATAGACTAAAGTGTGTATAAATGGAGGTATTTGCAATGCAAAAATATGCAGTTGTATTAGCTGCTGGTAAAGGTACAAGAATGAAATCTAAACTTTACAAAGTACTACATACAGTAGCTGGAGAAGCAATGGTTCAACATGTTATAGATAGCGTGAAAAATGCAGGTGTTGATAAAGTCGTAACAGTTGTTGGACATGGTGCTGAAAATGTCAAAGAAGCAATCGGTCATGCATCTCAGTTTGTACATCAAGAAGAACAATTAGGAACAGCACATGCAGTAAAGACTGCTAAAGATATATTAGGTACTGAAAAAGGCACAACAATTGTTGTATGTGGAGACACACCATTAATCAGTGACGAAACGATTAAAAACTTATTAGATTTTCATGAGTCTGAAAGTGCAGTAGCAACTGTCTTGTCTGCAAAAGTCGACAACCCGTTTGGCTACGGTAGAATCATTCGCGATGAAAATGGTTTGGTTTCTGGAATTGTCGAACAAAAAGATGCTTCTTCTGCTGAAGCTGAAGTTAATGAAATCAGTTCTGGTATATTTGCTTTCGATAATGAAAAGTTATTTGAAACACTTGAAAAAGTAAACAATGATAACGCACAAGGTGAATATTATTTACCAGATGTGATTCGCATCCTAAAAGAAGAAAATGAAAAAGTTTCTGCTTTTATTACGAACGATGTTGACGGCATTATGGGTGTGAACGATAGAGTGCAACTTGCGAAAGCAGAACAGAAAATGAAAGAACGTATCAATCATCAACATATGCTAAATGGCGTAACAATTATTGATCCAGCTACAACTTATATCGGGAAACAAGTCGTAATTGGTGAAGACACAGTTGTAGAACCAGGCGTAAGACTTTCTGGCACAACAATTATAGGAAAAAATGTTACGATAGGAATGAATTCTGACATCAAAAATAGTACAATTAAAGATGATGCTACAATTAAACAATCTGTTATTACAGATTCAGTTGTAGGCGAAAACGCTACAGTAGGACCATTTGCACAATTAAGACCAGGTTCTGAACTAGGCAAAGATACGAAAATTGGTAACTTTGTTGAAACTAAAAAGGCTGTCTTGAAAGATGGTGCTAAAGTTTCACACTTAAGTTATATCGGAGATGCAGAAGTAGGTGCAAGAACAAATATTGGTTGTGGTTCTATCACTGTAAATTATGATGGCGTGAATAAATTCCGTACGGTTATAGGAGATGATGCGTTTATTGGATGTAATTCAAATCTAGTTGCACCAGTAGAAATTGGAGATGGATCATTCATAGCAGCAGGGTCAACAATTACAGATGATGTACCAAATGAAAGCTTGGCGCTAGGTCGCGCTAGACAAACGACAAAAGAAGGATATTATAAAACGAAATAAAAGGAGCCGTCAAAACATGAGTCAAAATGATATCGGAGGAACAGAAATGTTGAACACTGAATATAAGAACTCTTCATTAAAAATATTTTCGCTTGAAGGTAACCAACCATTAGCGCAAGAAGTTGCCAATTTAGTAGGGATCCCATTAGGTAAATCTACAGTTAAGAGATTTGCTGATGGTGAAGTTCAAATTAATATTGAAGAAAGTATCCGTGGTTGTGATGTGTTTATTATTCAACCAACATCAAACCCAGTGAATGAACACTTGATGGAATTATTAATTATGATTGATGCTTGTAAACGTGCATCAGCAGCAAATATTAATATTGTAATGCCTTATTATGGTTATGCAAGACAAGACCGTAAAGCTAGAAGCCGTGAACCAATCACTGCTAAACTTGTGGCAAATATTATTGAAAAAGCTGGCGCAAGCAGAATGATAGCACTTGATTTACATGCACCTCAAATTCAAGGGTTCTTTGACATACCGATTGATCATTTAATGGGCGTACCAATTTTATCAAATTACTTCTTAGAAAAAGGTTTAGATCCTGAATCAACAGTAGTTGTTTCACCTGACCATGGTGGCGTAACAAGAGCGCGTAAAATGGCTGACCGTCTAAAAACACCTATCGCTATTATTGATAAACGTCGTCCGAAACCGAACGTAGCAGAAGTTATGAATATTGTTGGAGATATTAATGGTAAGACTGCCATCATTATCGACGATATTATTGATACAGCTGGAACAATTACATTAGCAGCAGATGCACTTGTTAAAAAAGGTGCAAAAGAAGTTTATGCTTGTTGTACACACCCTGTATTATCAGGGCCAGCAAAAGAACGTATCGAAAATTCTCAAATTAAAGAATTAGTTGTTACAAATTCTATTCAATTACCAGAAGATAGAAAACCTGCAAACGTTAAAGAATTGTCTGTAGCAGAATTATTAGCACAAGCAATTGTTAGAGTATATGAACAAGAATCTGTTAGTGTGCTATTTGATTAATTTATAATATTCGTGTATAATAACAAACGGTTCATTTTTATGGACTAAATAACCACTTACAAGCAGCGATTATTGTTGATGGGTAAGTGTAGGAGCGCATATCGCGCATAAATGAAAGGTGGAAAAGATAATGACTTCATTAAAGTCAGTTATCCGTCAAGGTAAACAAACTCGTTCTAGTTTACGTAAATTAAGAGCTTCAGGTGTTATTCCAGCGGTCGTATACGGTTACGGTGCTAAAAATACATCTGTTAAAGTTGATGAAGTTGAATTCATCAAAACAATTCGTGAAGTTGGACGTAACGGCGTTATCGAATTAGGTGTTGGTTCAAAAACAATCAAAGTTATGGTTTCAGATTATCAATACGATTCTCTTAAAAATCAAATCACTCACGTTGACTTCTTAGCTATCAACATGAAAGAAGAATTAACTGTAGACGTACCTGTAGTATTAGTAGGTGAATCAGTTGGTGCTTCTGAAGGTGGCGTAGTTCAACAACCATTATTCGACTTACAAGTTACAACTACTCCAGATGCAATTCCTGAAAATATCGAAGTTGATATTACAGAATTAGCTATTGGTGATAGCTACTTAGTAGGCGACTTAGATGCAACTGGTAAATACACTATCGAAAACGATAAAGAAGAAGCAGTTGTAACAGTAGTTCCTCCAACAGAAGAACCTGCTGAAGATGCTGAAGAAACTGCAGCTGAAGAAGCTGATGCAGTAGCAGAAGAAGAAGCTGAAAAAGAAGAATCAGAAGAAGAAAAATAATATTTTTTAAATCTTCAACCCAACACATTTGTGTTGGGTTTTTTATTTAAGTATAGATAGATGAAATAAATTACAAAAATGCTATAATATATACTTAGAATTAATATGGAGGTTACAACATGAAATGTATTGTTGGACTTGGAAATATCGGAAAGAAATATGACTTAACACGTCATAATATTGGCTTTGAAGTAGTTGATAAATTACTTGATCGTCATCAACTAGATTTAGATAAACAAAAATTTAAAGGCGCATATACAATAGGTCTTATAAATGGTGAGAAAGTAATGCTCATTGAGCCTATGACCTTCATGAATTTATCAGGTGAAGCTGTAAGACCACTAATGGATTATTATAATATAGATATAGAGGATCTAGTTGTACTCTATGATGACATGGACCAGTCTCAAGGTCATTTGAGACTACGTCAGAAAGGAAGTGCTGGTGGCCATAACGGTATGAAGTCTTTAATTCAACATTTAGGGACAGACCGTTTTAACCGTATTAGAATCGGAATTGATCGTCCTACAAATGGCATGAGTGTACCGAGTTATGTGCTTCAAAAGTTCTCTGATGATGAAATGATTACAATGGAAAAAGTGATCGATCGCGCAGCAGATGCTTGTGAAGCTTTAATTAAAGGCGAAACTTTTCAGAATGTGATGAACCAGTATAATGGTGAAGTTATATGAAACACGTTATCCATGAAATCATACAAGCAGACGAACGATTTCAAGAATTAACGCAAATATTTGGAGAAAAGAACATACTCATAACAGGACTTAATCAGTCAAGTAAAGCGCTACTCATATTAGAACAATATCTTAAAAACGATAAACAACTCGTTATCGTAACAAATAACTTGTATCAGGCGGATAAAATAGAAGCGGATATTCTTCAATTATTACCACCTGAAGAAGTATTTAAGTTTCCTGTACAAGATATTATGATAGAGGCGTTCTCGACTCAAAGTCCTGATTTAATGAGTGAACGTATCAGAACACTAACCCAACTTGCTCAAGGCAAGAAGGGCTTATTTATCGTGCCTATAAACGGTTTAAAAAAACAACTAACACCGAAGCATATTTGGAATGAACATTATAAATCGATTCAAATAGGTGATGATATTGATTTGGATGAATGGGCTAATCAATTGATTGATATGGGCTATAAGAGGCAATCGTTAGTATCAGCAGTTGGCGAGTTTTCAATTCGTGGTGGGTTGATTGATATCTATCCAGTAACTGGAGATCCTGTTCGTATCGAATTGTTTGATACTGAAGTAGACGGTATGAGGTTGTTTGACGTTGAAACACAACGCTCTTTAGGTAATGTTGAACAAGTTGAAATTACAACGGCTAGTGATTATATTTTTACAAGTGAACAAATTAGCCAACTTCCAGAACGTATGGAAGAAGCATACGAAAAGACAAGACAACAATTAGCTACAGAAATGCGTCCCGACTTAAAAGATACGTATCAAACGATATTGATGCAAAGTGATGAATTGAAAGATCATCAAATTTTAAGACGTGTGATTTCATTTATGTATGATGAAGTCACAACTTTAACAGATTATTTTGCGGATGATGCACTTATTGTTGTAGACGAATATAATCGAATTAAAGAAACTGAACATTCATTAGACGTCGAAATCGAAGAATTTACGCAATCGCTAATAGAATCAGGACAAGGATTTATTGGCCAACGCTTTATTTCTGAACATGCTTTTACTGAACTGTTGCATCAGCATAAAATTGCCTATTTCACTTTATTTACTGCAAGTATGCCAGTTGAAATTGAAGAGATGGTGAAATTCTCATGTAAACCTGTTCAAAGGTTCTATGGACAATACGACATTATGCAATCAGAGTTTGATCGCTTTATGAAACAAGGATTCACGGTCGTATTATTAGCAGAATCTGAAACGAGAAAGTCTCGTATTCAAAGTATGTTAAACGACATGAAAATTCCAACTGTTATAGATAGGGTAGAACAAGTCGGTGACCGAGGACAAGCTATCGTAACGGATGGCGCGCTGTCAGAAGGGTTTGAATTACCTTATATGAAGCTTGTCGTCGTGACAGAAAAAGAACTTTTCAAAGCGCGTGAAAGAAAACAGTCTAAAAGAAGACAAAAGTTATCAAATGCTGAAAAAATAAAGTCTTATCAAGAATTGAATGTGGGGGATTATGTTGTACACGTACATCATGGTGTTGGTAAATATTTAGGTGTTGAAACATTAGAAGTATCCGGCATTCATAAAGATTATATTAAAATTCAATATAAAGGTACTGATCAATTATTTGTACCTGTTGATCAAATGAATGATGTTCAGAAGTTTGTTGGTTCCGATGATAAGGAGCCAAAGGTAAATAAACTTGGCGGTACAGAATGGAAAAAAACGAAAGCTAAAGTTCAAAAAAATGTGGAAGACATTGCGGATGAACTGTTGAAGCTTTATCAAGAGAGAGAACAAGTTGAAGGCTATCAATACGGGCCAGATACTGAAGAACAAATGACATTTGAAATGGACTTCCCATATGAACCTACGCCTGACCAAGTCACTTCTTTAGAAGAAATTAAAGCAGATATGGAAAAAAGAAGACCGATGGATAGACTGCTTTGTGGTGATGTTGGGTATGGTAAGACTGAGGTAGCGATAAGAGCTGCATTTAAAGCAGTCTTGGAAGGTAAGCAAGTAGCCGTGCTCGTACCAACAACGATTCTTGCCCAACAACATTTTGAAACATTCAGAGAACGTATGCAAGAATATCCAGTAGAAATTCAAATGATGAGTAGATTTAGAACACCTAAACAAGTTAAAGAGACGAAAGCAGGTATCAAATCTGGATTTGTAGACATTGTTGTAGGTACACATAAATTACTAAGTAAAGATGTTGAATATAAAGATTTAGGCTTATTAATCGTCGATGAAGAACAAAGATTTGGTGTGAAACATAAAGAAAGAATTAAAGCATTAAAGACAAATGTAGATGTTCTTACTTTAACAGCTACACCAATTCCGAGAACACTTCATATGAGTTTATTAGGTGTTAGAGATTTATCTGTTATTGAAACACCACCTGAAAACAGATTCCCTGTTCAAACGTATGTATTAGAACAAAATATGAGTTTTGTTAAAGAAGCACTAGAACGTGAACTTTCACGTGGTGGACAAGCATTCTATTTATATAACCGCGTGCAGTCTATATATCAAAAGAGTGAACAGTTATCTATGCTCATGCCTAATGCGAGAATTGGAGTTGCTCATGGACAAATGACAGAACGAGAATTAGAAGAAACGATGTTGAATTTTGTGGATGGAGAATATGATATTTTAGTGACAACGACGATTATTGAAACGGGTGTCGATGTTCCGAATGCCAATACATTGATTATTGAAGATGCTAATAGATTTGGATTGAGTCAATTGTATCAGTTGCGTGGACGAGTAGGTCGTTCAAGTCGAATTGGTTATGCATATTTCTTACATGAACAAAATAAAGTACTAACTGAAGTTGCAGAGCAAAGACTACAAGCTATCAAAGAATTTACAGAACTAGGTTCAGGATTTAAAATTGCCATGCGTGATTTGAATATACGTGGTGCAGGAAATCTATTAGGTAGTCAGCAACATGGCTTCATAGATTCTGTAGGTTATGACTTATATTCTCAAATGTTAGAAGAAGCGGTTAATGTGAAACGAGGTATTGAACCAGAATCAGAAGTACCACAACTTGAAGTGGACATTAAGATAGATGCATATATTCCTGCAGAATACATTAAGAATGAACAAGCCAAAATTGAAATGTACAAAAAATTGAGATCGATTACGACTCAAACTCAATTGGAAGATATTCAAGATGAATTGATCGATCGTTTTGGTGAGTACCCTGTTGAAGTACAACGTTTATTAGATGTTGTGGGAGTAAGATTGAATGGTATTCATTTCGGTATTACAGAAATTAAAGAAGTCGCTAAAGTGATACAATTGACAGCTTCGGAATATACGACAAATCATTTAAAAGGTGATGTGTTGTTTAAAGTTACTGAACCACTCGGTAGAAAACTAAAAATAGCCGTTTCGAACAATCAAATGGTGTTTAAATTACAAAAATCAAAACAATGGTTAGACGATTTGAAATTTTTAACTAATGTGATCAATGAAAGTTTGGTAGACGATGACACAATCTAAACCAATTTTTAATAGTGTATTGTTGTTAACAGGCACGATGGTCATTGTTAAAATTTTAAGCGCAATTTATAGAGTACCTTACCAAAATGTTTTAGGTGATGAAGGTTTATATGCATACCAACAAGTATATCCGCTCGTTGCGATTGTGAGTGTTGTAAGTTTAAACGCGCTTCCTAGTGTCATGAGTAGCTGGATGATTCAACGTAAACAATCAGAAATAGTAGGCATGTTCTGGTTCTTACAAATGACTTGTTTGTTGATAAGTATTGCTATATTTTTAAGTGCACATTTGATAAGTGGGCTAATGGGTGATGTAAACTTAACGCCTATGATTCGTATGGCGAGTATAGCGCTAATACCACTTGTATTTATCTCAATGGCACGAGGGTATTATCAAATGAAATATCAGATGAACTTTATTGCCGTTTCACAGGTTATTGATCAAGTGGTTAGAGTCGGTGTGATTTTAACCGCAATTTTGCTGTTTATTGGCTTGAATATTTCGATTTATCAAGCTGGCACAATCGCAATCAGTGGATCTGTATTGGGATTAAGTTGTATTGCAATTTACTTCTGGTTTAAAAGAAAGCCTATATTGAGGTTTTCCTGGGAAATAAAATTAAAAGACACTAAAAATATCGTGACGATGACAATCTTGTATGCCATTTCTTATTTGATATTGATCTTATGGCAAATTGTAGATTCATTTACGCTTATACATTTATTGCAAGAGAATGGATATAGCTTTCATGAAAGTATAAAAGTAAAAGGCGTGTTTGATAGAGGTGCTTCATTAATTCAGATGGGTCTTATCATCACAACTACATTTAGTTTTGTGCTTATTCCATTGTTAACAGAACAACTGCAAAAGAAAAATCATCAACTCGTGAATGAATATGCTAATACATCGTTGAAAATAACAGTGTTATTTAGTATGGCTGCCGCATTTGGCTTAATGAACTTACTGCCGTTATTAAATACTGTATTCTTTAAGACGAATGAATTGATTGGTACACTGAGCGTCTTTATGCTCGCAGTAGTATTTGTGACATTTATCATCATGTATACAGCGTTATTGCAAGTGAAATTAAATAGAAATATATTATTTATTGCGCTCATTATTGGTATGGTAACGAAATTGATCGGGAATTACTGGTTTGTACTGCAGTTTGGTATATTTGGTGCAAGTTTGTCGACAGTCTTGTCGCTCGCTATATATACATTGATTTTGCATGTACGTGTGATGAAACTTTATCAATTTCAACGTATGGGTTTATTTATGATTAAAGTGATTACTTTACTTGCAATCATGTCTGTATTTGTACAAGTTGTATTGCTTATTCCAACGCACACGAGAATGACCAGTCTATTAATTATGTTACTGGCAGGTATTGTTGGCGTAATGGTTGTCATAATAGGTATAATGAAAATGAAAATATTAATAAAAGATGAATGGAAACATTTGCCTTTAATGGATAAAATAATAAAGGAGTAATTAACATATGGCACAACAAATTTTAGTTGTTGGCTTAGGTAATTATAGTTTAGAAGAATTGCCAATGGGCGTTTATCGTAAACTACAATCAGCTGATGTAATATATGCGCGTACGCTAGACCATCCAGTCGTTAAAGAATTAGAAGACTTAAATTGGCAAGGTTTTGATTATATTTATGAAAAGCACAATGATTTTCTTAATGTATATTCTGAAATTGTCGATACGTTGATTGAAAAGGCTGAACATGAAAATATCATTTATGCGGTACCTGGTGATCCAATGGTAGCTGAAACAACGACGCAGCTCCTATTAGAAAAATCCTCTGATGTTCACGTGTTAGGTGGGAAAAGCTTTCTAGATGATATGTTCAATGCTGTTAATATTGACCCAAATGACGGATTTACATTATTAGACGGAACGTGTTTATCTGAAACTTTATTAAATATAAGAACGAATACGATTATTACACAAGTGTATGATCAATTAGTTGCATCGGATATTAAAGTCACATTGATGGAAAGATATCCAGATAATCACCCTGTGAAACTTGTTTCTAATGCAAGACTAGGTGAAGCAGATGTGATTTCATGTCCATTGTATGAAATGGACCATCATGCTGAGTTATCAAATTTAACAAGTTTATTCATTCCGAAAATAACTAAAGAAGAACAACTATATGGTGATTTTCAATATTTAGAACAAACTATCGATACATTAGTGTCTGAAGAAGGCTGTCCTTGGGATAAAGTACAAACCCATGAAACATTGAAACGTTATGTGCTTGAAGAAGCATTTGAATTAATTGAAGCAATTGATGAAGATGATATTGATCATATGATAGAAGAACTTGGAGACATATTGTTACAAGTGATGCTACATGCTGCGATTGGAAAGAAAGAAGCTTACTTTGATGTAAGAGAAGTGATACAAACATTAACTTCTAAGATGATACGTAGACATCCACATGTGTTTGGTGACCAAGAGGCGGACGATATTAAAGACCTCAAGAAAATTTGGAACAATGAAAAACAAAAAGAAGGCAAAGTTGAACGTGAGAAACTAGAAAAAATATTTGCTGATTACTTTTTGAAGTTGTATGATAAAACCAAATTAGAGGGATACGGTGAACAATCATTAAAAGAATTTATAAATAAAGGAGGTTTAACAATTTGAGATTAGATAAATATTTAAAAGTATCTAGACTGATTAAGCGTCGTACACTTGCTAAAGAAGTGAGTGACCAAGGTAGAGTTAAAGTAAATGGTCAAGTTGCTAAAGCAGGAACGACTGTAAGTGTTGAAGATGAATTGGAAATTAGATTAGGTAATAGAATAATTGTTGTTAAAGTGACAGGGTTGTCTGAACATGCTAATAAAGAAAATGCTAAGACAATGTTTGAAGTTATCAAAGAAGAAAAAATTCAAGATTCTATATAAATAAGGAGGTACACCTATGGCGCAAAAAATTAAAAATCTAGATAATGAATATACACAGTCCCAAAATAAACAAAAAAAGACTGTCAATAAAACGCGCCAAGTGATACGCAAGCGACTTACCTTATTTGGTGGAGTATTATTGTTAATAATCGTTATTATGATCATCATGCTGTTTCTACAAAAAAATCGCAATGATGAATTAGTACAAGAGCGTAAAGAAAAAGCTGTAACATATGAAAAATTGCAAGATAAAGAGATAGAACTTAAAGAACAAATTAAACGACTGAACGATAAAGAATATATAGAAAAACTTGCGAGAAGCGAATACTTTTTAAGCAATGATGGTGAAATTATTTTTAAATTACCAGAAGATAAAAAAGACGCGGAAAATGATAAATAATCTGTTTATGGCGTTGTATAATTTTGTATAGAAGCATATAATAAGGTTAAAGTGAATTTATATCAGGAGGATACAGTAATAATATGTCAATTGAAGTAGGCAATAAAGTCAAAGGGAAAGTTACAGGTATTAAGAATTTTGGTGCATTTGTTGAATTACCTGAAGGGAAAAGTGGCCTTGTGCATATCAGTGAAGTTGCTGATAACTACGTCGAGAACGTGAATGACCATTTAACTGTAGGCGATGAAGTAGAAGTTAAAGTATTAACAGTAGCTGATGATGGAAAGATTAGTTTATCTATTAAAAAAGCTAAAGAACGTCCAAAGCGCCAAGCGCCTAAGAAAGAAGCTAAGCCTGAAGACTTTGAGAAGAAATTATCAAACTTTTTAAAAGATAGTGAGGATAAGTTAACATCTATTAAGAGACAAACTGAATCACGTCGTGGCGGTAAAGGTGCAAGACGATAATGGATTATAATAAAAAGAGGCTAATTAGTTGAGCCTCTTTTTATTTTGACAAGATCAAATGAATTTTTGAAAATTGAGGTGTGTAATCATGCTAAATGTAACTTGGCAACAAGATGATGATTTAGCTTTAGCTGTTTCGACAGGGATAGATAGCATGTCACTTTTACACATGTTAAATACAACTTATAAAGACACATATCGTAAGTTGATTTGTTTACATGTCAACCATGGTTTAAGAGAAGGCTCGCGAGAAGAAGCAGAATTTATTAAACGATTTTGCGAAAAACACCATATTGAAATATATATCAAGACATTAGATTTGAGCGAAACGGTTAGTCACAATAAGAGCATACAAGATATTTCTAGACAAATGAGATATGAATGGTTTGATGAAATGATGAAACAAACTAGTAGCGATGTATTGTTGACGGCACACCATATGGATGACCAAAAAGAGACCATTGCTTATCGATTATTTACTGGGAGAATTGGCCGTGCACCTTTAGGTATTCAACAAATTCAAAAAAGAAATGATTATATGATTTGCAGACCATTATTAAATGTATCCAAATCATTTATTAAGCAATACCAACAAGAAAATGCTTTTAAGTACTACGAAGATGATTCAAATAAAGATAGCAAATATACACGCAACTATTTACGAAATCAATTGTTGCCTGTTATTGAAGAAAGACAAGAATTTTCAACAGATCATTTACTGGATTTAAATCAATGGATGAATGACGCAAGAGAATTAATTGTGGCTGAAGCAGATGCTTTTATTGCTAAAGAAATAAAACTGTCTGATCAAGTTGAAGTTAATCGAGATGCATTTAATCGGCTGAACGATTTAGTTAAGGTTCAAGTATTAGATCAATTAATGGCTCAATATGTTAAACGAAGATATAGTGAGAAGTCATATAAAGAATGGATGCGTGTATTTAATAATTTTTCAAAACAATCCGTCATTCCTATATCTGATGATTGGCAGTTTATTGTAGCATATGATAAATTATTACTATGTGAAGATATTGAGTTCAATGTAAATTCTAAATTTATAAATCGTAATGAACAATATGTATTTGGGAATTGGTTAATTGAAACGAAAGACATAGCATCGCCTTTATTCGTAAGAACGAGAATGTCTGGAGATCGTGTTCAGTATTATAACCGGGGAAATAAACATCGCAAAAAAGTTAATAGAATCATGATTGACAACAAGATTGACATACATAAAAGAAACAATTGTCCAATTATTTTAGATGGTGATGATATTATTGCAATTGGTGATTTTTGGATAGATTCTAACTTTAAAAACGCACTAACTATTACTTATATTGGAGATGACTTTAATGAAAGACTCGATTAAGTCTGTTGTATTATCAGAAGAACAGATTCAAGAAAGATGCAAAACATTAGGCAAGCAAATCACAGAGGATTATAATGGGAAGACACCAATCTGTGTAGGTATTTTAAAAGGCTCTATCATGTTTATGGCTGATTTAATTAAATACATTGATACACATGTAGAAATAGACTTCATGGATGTTTCTAGTTATCACGGTGGTACAGAATCAACTGGAGAAGTTAAAATTTTAAAAGACTTAAGTACTTCTGTTGAAAATAGAGATGTCATTATAATTGAAGATATTTTAGAAACAGGTACAACTTTAAATTCTATCGTTGATTTATTGAAATACAGAAATGTTAACTCTATTGAAATCGTAACATTGTTAGATAAACCAATGAAACGTAAAGTAGACATTGAAGCAAAATATGTCGGAGAAAAAATTCCTGATGAATTTGTAGTAGGATATGGACTAGATTATGCTGAGAAATATCGTAATTTACCATACATTGGTACACTTAAACCAAAAATATATCAATGATGCGTATAAGCAAGTTTAATTACTAGCGTAAGAAATTACAAATATGGTAAAATTTTTGTTAGTTTTATTAATTGAGTAGGAGGACAAATTGAATGCAAAAAGCTTTTCGTAATATATTAATGATCGCGCTTTTAGCTATCGTCCTATTTGGTGTATTCCAGTTCATTAATGGCAATGGACAATCACCAAAACAGCTTACATATAATGAGTTTATGACGAAGCTAGAAAAAGGCGATTTAAAAACGTTAACTATTCAACCAGAACAGAATGTTTATATGGTTAGCGGTGAATTGAAAAAAGGTAAAGATGAAACATATACATCTTCTATTTTATTTAATAACCAAGATGACTTGAAAAAAATAACAGCAACTGCTGAGAAACAAGATGATTTGAAATTTAATGTTAAAGAAGAAGAAAAACAAAGTGTGTTTGTTAGTGTATTAACAACACTTATCCCAGTTTTAATTATTGCATTTTTATTCATCTTCTTCTTAAGCCAAATGCAAGGCGGCGGCGGTGGCGGCGGCCGAGTAATGAACTTTGGTAAGTCAAAAGCCAAGCTATATGATAATCAGAAGAAACGTGTTAGATTCTCTGATGTAGCAGGTGCCGATGAAGAGAAACAAGAATTAGTTGAAATAGTTGATTTCCTTAAAGATAATCGTAAATTCAAGAAAATGGGTGCGCGTATTCCAAAAGGTGTCTTACTAGTTGGTCCTCCAGGTACAGGTAAAACATTACTTGCTAGAGCTGTAGCAGGTGAAGCGGGTACACCATTCTTCTCAATCAGTGGTTCAGACTTTGTTGAGATGTTCGTTGGTGTCGGTGCAAGTCGTGTGCGTGACTTATTCGAGAACGCTAAGAAGAATGCACCATGTATTATCTTTATAGATGAGATTGATGCTGTTGGTCGTCAACGTGGCGCTGGTGTTGGTGGCGGTCACGATGAACGTGAACAAACATTAAACCAATTATTAGTAGAAATGGATGGATTCGGTGAAAATGAAGGTATCATTATGATAGCTGCTACTAACCGTCCTGATATTCTAGACCCTGCGTTATTACGTCCAGGACGTTTCGATAGACAAATCCAAGTTGGACGCCCGGATGTAAGAGGACGTGAAGCAGTACTTAAAGTACATGCTCGTAATAAACCGTTAGACGAAACTGTTGACTTAAAAGCAATTTCTCAAAGAACACCTGGTTTCTCTGGTGCAGACTTAGAGAACTTGTTAAATGAAGCATCATTAGTAGCAGCACGTTCTAACAAAACGAAAATTGATATGAGAGATATCGAAGAAGCGACTGATAGAGTTATTGCAGGTCCAGCTAAGAAAACAAGAATGATTTCTGAGAAAGAGAAAAATATTGTTGCTTATCACGAAGCAGGTCATACCATTATCGGTTGTGTATTAGATGAAGCAGAAATGGTTCATAAAGTTACGATCGTTCCACGTGGTCAAGCTGGTGGATATGCAATGATGCTTCCTAAAGAAGATCGTTACTTTATGACTGAACCAGAATTATTAGATAAGATAGTAGGTTTACTTGGTGGTCGTGTATCTGAAGAAATAAACTTTGGAGAAGCATCAACAGGTGCTCATAATGACTTCCAACGTGCAACAAACATTGCGCGTAAGATGGTTACTGAATATGGTATGAGTAAAAAATTAGGTCCATTACAATTCGGTAGTACGGATAGTGGACAAGTATTTTTAGGTAAAGATATGCAATCTGAACCAAATTATTCAGACCAAATTGCTTATGAAATTGATTCAGAAGTACAACGTATCATTAAAGAACAATACGAACGTTGTAAACAAATTCTAACTGAACATAAATCACAATTAGAATTAATTGCTAAGACACTTCTAGTTGAAGAAACATTAGTAGCTGAACAAATTCAATCATTATTCCATGAAGGTAAGTTACCAGAAGTTAAATATGATGATTCTCATCTTAACCAAAATGAAGACTCAGATGAAGATAAATATGAAGGTGACTTAACGCAACAAGAAGGTACATTAGATATTGACGATGATGAAGTTGGTAAATCATACGAAGAAGTAAAAGAAGAAGTGTCACATGAAAAACATAATGAAGACACAGATTCAGATAGTGATTCAGACGAACCAGCTCATGAACAAGAGCCAAATATCGATGACCTAGGTGACAATAAACCGACAGATCGTAAAGAATAATTTCACAAAAGTCCCTTTCAACAATTTGATTGAGAGGGGCTTTTTTTAAAGAAGGAGTATAAAACATGACAAAAGATTATTTAGTAAGAGGATTAGCTTTCAATGATGAAGTGAGGGCTTTTGCTGTTCAAACAACAAATACAGTACAAGAAGCACAAACACGCCATTACACATGGCCAACTGCATCAGCAGCATTAGGTAGATCAATGACAGCTGGTGTTATGATGGGATCAATGCTGAAAAATGAAGAAAAATTAACGGTAACAATTGATGGCGGAGGACCAATTGGTAAAATTATGGTCGATGCTAATGCGAAAGGTGAAGTAAGAGGATATGTTCAAAATCCACAAACACATTTCCCATTAAATGATCAAGGTAAATTAGATGTTAGACGTGCTGTTGGAACAGATGGTATGTTAAGTGTCGTTAAAGATATCGGATTGAAAGATTACTTCACAGGTTCTACACCAATTGTTTCAGGAGAACTTGGAGAAGATTTCACTTATTATTTTGTAACAAGTGAACAAGTACCTTCGGCTGTTGGTTTAGGTGTATTAGTAAATCCTGATAATACGATTAAAGCAGCAGGAGGTTTCATCATTCAACTTATGCCTGGTGCATCTGAAAAAACAATTTCAGCAATTGAAGAAAAGATTAATCAAATGGAACCTGTATCTAAATTGATCGATAGAGGATTAACGCCAGAAGAAATAATTGAAACAGTATTAGGAAAAGAAAATACTAGAATTATCGACCATATGGATGTTGAATTTAAATGTAATTGTTCTAGAGAAAAATTCTTAAATGCAATTAAAGGTCTTGGGGAAGCAGAAATTGATGCAATGATTAAAGAAGATCATGGTGCTGAAGCAGAATGTCATTTCTGTAGAACGAAGTATCAATATAGCGAAGAAGAATTAATCGAACTTAAGAATGCACTTTAATTTAGTAAATACTTTCACTTTATATGAAGTTTTGTTATAATCATTATATCCGATAAATAAACTAGGGTATAAAAACTGTTTAGGAGTGAAGCGTAAATGGCTAAGAGAGTAAATAATATTGTAGAATTAATTGGAGACACACCTGTAGTTAAATTAAACAAAGTAGTTGAAGAAGGTTCAGCAGACGTTTATGTAAAATTAGAATATCAAAACCCAGGTAGCTCAGTTAAAGATAGAATTGGTTTAGCGATGATTGAAGCAGCTGAAAAAGAAGGCAAAATCAAACCAGGAGATACAATTATTGAACCAACATCTGGTAACACAGGTATCGGTTTAGCAATGGTTGCAGCAGCTAAAGGTTATAAAGCTGTATTTGTAATGCCAGATACAATGAGTAGCGAACGTCGTGCTTTATTGAAAGCTTATGGCGCTGAATTAGTATTAACACCTGGTGCAGAAGGTATGAAAGGTGCTATCAAAAAAGCTAAAGAATTAAAAGAAGAAAAAGGCTATTTTGAACCACAACAATTCGAAAACCCAGCGAACCCTAAAGTCCATGAATTAACAACTGGTCCTGAACTTGTTGAACAATTTGAAGGTCTTCAAATCGATGCTTTCTTAGCTGGTGTAGGTACTGGTGGTACTTTATCTGGAGCAGGTAAAGTTCTTAAAGAAAAATATCCTAATATTCAAGTAGTTGCTATTGAACCAGAAGCTTCTCCTATTTTAAGCGGTGGTTCACCAGGTCCTCATAAATTGCAAGGTTTAGGTGCAGGTTTCGTACCAGACACTTTAAACACAGATGTTTATGACGATGTTATTAAAGTAGGTAATGAAGAAGCGATGGAAATGTCTAGAAAAGTTGCTAAAGAAGAAGGTATCCTAGGTGGTATTTCATCTGGTGCTGCAATTGTAGCTGCATTGAAAAAAGCTAAAGAACTAGGTGCAGGCAAAACAGTAGTAACAGTTCTTCCAAGTAATGGTGAACGTTACCTATCTACACCACTTTACGCTTTTGAAGACTAATTGATAAATAAATGATTATAAATTAAGTATCACGTCTATAATAAGTAACTTTTGAAGTTATTTCATTTAGGCGTGATTTTTTAAATTTGTTATAATAAATTTATCTATGAAAAAGGAAGGAAGACTATCTTGGTGAATACGAAAATTATGGGTATATTAAATGTTACGCCAGATTCATTTTCTGACGGTGGTTCATATAATAGCGTAGATAAAGCAAGACAACACGCTGAGAAACTGATCTCAGAAGGTGCGGATATTATTGATATCGGTGGTGTATCTACTCGCCCAGGTTATACAGAAGTGAGTTTAGAAGAGGAATTGGACAGAGTCATTCCAGTTGTAGAAGCGCTCAGTGATTTAGATGTACAACTTTCAGTGGATACATACAGAAGTAAAGTTGCTGAAGAATCTTTAAAAAGAGGCGTAACGATGATTAACGACCAGTGGGCTGGCTTATATGATCCGAATATATTGAAAGTCGTTGCAGAATATAATGCAGAAATTGTGTTAATGCATAACGGCGACGGTAAGAGAGATGTACCAGTAATGGAAGAATTGCTACTTACTTTATTGAAACAAGCAAACCAAGCAGAAATTTGCGGCATACCCGAAAAAAATATTTGGCTAGATCCTGGTATAGGTTTTGCAAAGTCTAGAGAAGAAGAGCGTATTGTCATGTCACGATTGGATGAATTGGTCGCTACAGGATACAATGTGTTGCTTGCGACAAGTCGTAAGCGATTAATTAATGACTTATTAGGTGGCGAAAGTAATGTTGATGAACGTGATGAAGGTACAGCAGCAACAACAGCTTATGGAATTGAAAAAGGTGTACGTGCTGTGAGAGTCCACAATGTACAAATGAACAAAAGAGTAGCTAAAACGATAGATGCTCTGAAGGAGATTCGATTAAATGGATAGAATAATATTAGAAGGCATGTCTTTTTATGGATATCATGGTGCAATTGAAGCCGAAAACGAATTAGGACAAATCTTTTTAGTAGATTTAGAATTATATTTAGATCTTTCTGAAGCGGGCGAAACAGATGACTTAGAAAAGACTGTTCACTACGGTGAAGTATTTGAAGTTGTCAAAGAAATTATGGAAGGTAAACCAGTAAAATTAATCGAGCATCTTGCTGAACGTATTGCAAAAGAGCTATTTTCACACTATAATCGAGTATTGGAAACCAAAGTTAAGATTACTAAAAATAATCCACCGATACCTGGACATTATAAAGGTGTGGGTATTGAGATAGTGAGGAAGAGATAAATGCATACTGCATATTTAGGTTTAGGAAGTAATATGGGAGATAGGCAACATCAACTGCAAGAAGCTGTTAAATTGCTGAATGAAATTGATGGTATTCACGTTGTTCAAGAATCTCCAATATATGAAACGAAACCAGTAGGATACACAGATCAACCGGATTTTTTGAATATGTGTATTGAGATCTCAACTGAATTAGAATCATCAGAATTATTAAAAGTTTGTATGATGATAGAACAACAACTTCATCGTGTTCGAGTTGAAAGATGGGGACCACGTACAATTGATATAGATATTTTAATATATGATCAATCTGTTATTCAATCACCAGAACTAGAAGTGCCTCACCCAAGAATGACTGAAAGAGCATTTGTGATGATACCTTTGAATGACATTGCTTCAAATGTTGTGGAACCTATATCGAAGAAATATATTTGGGAGCTATTGCCAAACGATGAACATGTAGTAAAGTATAATGGTGAAAGTAAATAATCTACGTGTGGTTTAAATAAAATAACAAGTGTAATTTAAATAAGGAGTGGAAAATCATGTCAGAAGAAATGAATGACCAAATGTTGGTTCGTAGAGAGAAATTACAAGAATTAAGAGATTTAGGTATCGATCCTTTCGGTAAGAAATTTGTCCGTAGTGGGGACTCTAAATCATTACACCAAGAATGGGACGAATTCAGTAAAGAAGAATTACATGATAAAGAAGACGAATCAGCTGTTGCTATCGCAGGTCGTTTAATGACTAAAAGAGGTAAAGGTAAAGCTGGATTTGCACATGTTAAAGATATTACTGGTCAAATTCAAATCTATGTTCGTAAAGACCAAGTAGGTGACGAACAATTTGAAATATGGAAGCATGCAGATTTAGGTGATATCGTAGGCGTAAAAGGTGTTATGTTTAAAACTAATACTGGAGAATTATCTGTTAAAGCGAAAGAATTTACTGTTTTAACAAAATCTTTACGTCCATTACCTGATAAATATCATGGTTTACAAGATATAGAACAACGTTACCGTCAACGTTACTTAGATTTAATTACAAGTGAAGAATCAACTAAAACATTCATTACAAGAAGTCAAATCATTCAAGAAATGAGAACTTACTTAAATAATAAAGGTTTCTTAGAAGTAGAAACACCAATGATGCACCAAATCGCAGGTGGCGCTTCAGCTCGTCCTTTTGTAACGCATCACAATGCGCTGGATGCTACTTTATACATGAGAATTGCAATTGAATTACACTTGAAACGATTAATCGTAGGTGGATTAGAGAAAGTATATGAAATTGGAAGAGTATTCCGTAATGAAGGTGTATCTACAAGACATAATCCTGAATTTACAATGATTGAATTATATGAAGCGTATGCTGATTACAATGACATTATGGATTTGACTGAATCTATGGTTGCAGCAATCGCTGAAAAAGTATTAGGTTCTACAACTGTACAATATGGCGAAGAATCTATAGATTTAGCTCCTAACTGGAGAAGATGGCATATGGTTGATGCTGTTAAAGAATATACTGGTGTAGATTTCTATGAAGTTAAAACTGATGAAGAAGCACATGCTTTAGCAAAAGAACATAATATAGAAGTAGAAGATCGTATGACATATGGTCATATTCTGAATGAATTCTTTGAACAAAGAGTCGAAGAGAAACTTATTCAACCTACATTTATTTATGGACATCCAATCGAAATATCACCATTAGCTAAGAAAAATCCTGAAGATCCAAGATTCACTGATAGATTCGAATTATTTATTGTTGGTAGAGAGCATGCAAATGCATTTACTGAATTAAATGATCCAATTGATCAACGTGAAAGATTTGAAGCACAAATGAAAGAAAAAGATCAAGGTAACGATGAAGCGCATGAAATGGATGATGACTTTATTGAAGCACTTGAATATGGTATGCCTCCAACAGGTGGTTTAGGAATAGGTATTGATAGATTAGTTATGCTATTAACAAACTCTGCTTCTATTAGAGATGTATTACTATTCCCTTATATGAGACAAAAATAAATGTAACTAAAAGCCGTACACAATTCCATATTGTGTGCGGTTTTCTACTTTTTGAAGGCTCCAAAATACGAATGATGAAGTTTTTAAAAGAAATGTAAACTTTTTTGTCTTAAAGTGTTGACGAGTGTTTCTAAATTGTGTATTATATAAAGGTCGCTGAAAACAAGCGCATATCAATTCGAGATGTTTGTAAAGAAAGTTAATAAGGTGTAAAATTTACTATTGAAAAGCCTTGATGAATTCTTTATAATATATAAGGTAAGACAAAAACGAAACAACATTGTCTGGTGGCGATAGCAAAGAGGTCACACCTGTTCCCATGCCGAACACAGAAGTTAAGCTCTTTAGCGCCGATGGTAGTTGGGCTTACGTTCCGCGAGAGTAGGACGTTGCCGGGCGATATTGTTAATTGGAGAATTAGCTCAGCTGGGAGAGCATCTGCCTTACAAGCAGAGGGTCGGCGGTTCGAACCCGTCATTCTCCACCATTTTTGCCGGCCTAGCTCAACTGGTAGAGCAACTGACTTGTAATCAGTAGGTTGGGGGTTCAAGTCCTCTGGCCGGCACCATGTTTTAGAGCCATTAGCTCAGTTGGTAGAGCATCTGACTTTTAATCAGAGGGTCAGAGGTTCGAATCCTCTATGGCTCACCATTTTAAATATACTATATATAAAAATAATTATTTAGCGGAAGTAGTTCAGCGGTAGAATACAACCTTGCCAAGGTTGGGGTCGCGGGTTCGAATCCCGTCTTCCGCTCCATTTTTATTTTTTCTTGCCGGGGTGGCGGAACTGGCAGACGCACAGGACTTAAAATCCTGCGGTAAGTGATTACCGTACCGGTTCGATTCCGGTCCTCGGCACCATTTTTGTTTTTGCGCCCGTAGCTCAATTGGATAGAGCGTTTGACTACGGATCAAGAGGCTAGGGGTTCGACTCCTCTCGGGCGCGCCATTTTAAATAACGGGAAGTAGCTCAGCTTGGTAGAGCACTTGGTTTGGGACCAAGGGGTCGCAGGTTCGAATCCTGTCTTCCCGACTTCTATTAATACTTATGGGGGCTTAGCTCAGATGGGAGAGCGCCTGCTTTGCACGCAGGAGGTCAGCGGTTCGATCCCGCTAGTCTCCACCATTTAAAAATAGATTATGAACATTGAAAACTGAATGACAATATGTCAACGTTAATTCCAATAATTGAGTACTAAAAGTACTTCAGATTGATTGGCTTAACCAATCAAAAATGAGCTTATCAAGCTTACTTCTTCTTTTATGGAGAGTTTGATCCTGGCTCAGGATGAACGCTGGCGGCGTGCCTAATACATGCAAGTCGAGCGAACAGATGAGAAGCTTGCTTCTCTGATGTTAGCGGCGGACGGGTGAGTAACACGTGGGTAACCTACCTATAAGACTGGGATAACTCCGGGAAACCGGGGCTAATACCGGATAATATTTTGAACCGCATGGTTCAATAGTGAAAGACGGTTTCGGCTGTCACTTATAGATGGACCCGCGCCGTATTAGCTAGTTGGTAAGGTAATGGCTTACCAAGGCGACGATACGTAGCCGACCTGAGAGGGTGATCGGCCACACTGGAACTGAGACACGGTCCAGACTCCTACGGGAGGCAGCAGTAGGGAATCTTCCGCAATGGGCGAAAGCCTGACGGAGCAACGCCGCGTGAGTGATGAAGGTCTTCGGATCGTAAAACTCTGTTGTTAGGGAAGAACAAATTTGTTAGTAACTGAACAAGTCTTGACGGTACCTAACCAGAAAGCCACGGCTAACTACGTGCCAGCAGCCGCGGTAATACGTAGGTGGCAAGCGTTATCCGGAATTATTGGGCGTAAAGCGCGCGTAGGCGGTTTCTTAAGTCTGATGTGAAAGCCCACGGCTCAACCGTGGAGGGTCATTGGAAACTGGGAAACTTGAGTGCAGAAGAGGAGAGTGGAATTCCATGTGTAGCGGTGAAATGCGCAGAGATATGGAGGAACACCAGTGGCGAAGGCGGCTCTCTGGTCTGTAACTGACGCTGATGTGCGAAAGCGTGGGGATCAAACAGGATTAGATACCCTGGTAGTCCACGCCGTAAACGATGAGTGCTAAGTGTTAGGGGGTTTCCGCCCCTTAGTGCTGCAGCTAACGCATTAAGCACTCCGCCTGGGGAGTACGACCGCAAGGTTGAAACTCAAAGGAATTGACGGGGACCCGCACAAGCGGTGGAGCATGTGGTTTAATTCGAAGCAACGCGAAGAACCTTACCAAATCTTGACATCCTTTGACCGCTCTAGAGATAGAGTCTTCCCCTTCGGGGGACAAAGTGACAGGTGGTGCATGGTTGTCGTCAGCTCGTGTCGTGAGATGTTGGGTTAAGTCCCGCAACGAGCGCAACCCTTAAGCTTAGTTGCCATCATTAAGTTGGGCACTCTAGGTTGACTGCCGGTGACAAACCGGAGGAAGGTGGGGATGACGTCAAATCATCATGCCCCTTATGATTTGGGCTACACACGTGCTACAATGGATAATACAAAGGGCAGCGAATCCGCGAGGCCAAGCAAATCCCATAAAATTATTCTCAGTTCGGATTGTAGTCTGCAACTCGACTACATGAAGCTGGAATCGCTAGTAATCGTAGATCAGCATGCTACGGTGAATACGTTCCCGGGTCTTGTACACACCGCCCGTCACACCACGAGAGTTTGTAACACCCGAAGCCGGTGGAGTAACCTTTTAGGAGCTAGCCGTCGAAGGTGGGACAAATGATTGGGGTGAAGTCGTAACAAGGTAGCCGTATCGGAAGGTGCGGCTGGATCACCTCCTTTCTAAGGATATTACGGAATGACCATTAGGTCATGGAATAACGGAGACATATTGTATTCAGTTTTGAATGTTTATAACATTCAACATTGCACATTGAAAACTAGATAAGTAAGCAATAGATTTTACCAAGCAAAAAACCGAGTGAATTTCTAACGAAATTCAACAAGCTTAATAATCGCGCGTCGTCTTTATAGACGACATCACAGATTAATAACTCGTAAAACTGGTAAACAAGCATCTCACTTAAAAGCGCCTGAAAGCGTTTGAAGGTGATGAGATGAAATGAATCACGAAGTGATGTTTACTTTTGTAAATGAACAAGAGATTCATGAATCAAGGAAAGATGCGAACGTTTGACCAAGCTTTTACACGATTAAGTTATTAAGGGCGCACGGTGGATGCCTTGGCACTAGAAGCCGAAGAAGGACGTTACTAACGACGATATGCTTTGGGGAGCTGTAAGTACGCTTTGATCCAGAGATTTCCGAATGGGGAAACCCAGCATGAGTTATGTCATGTTATCCGCATATGAATACATAGTATGTGAGAAGGCACACCCGGAGAACTGAAACATCTTAGTACCCGGAGGAAGAGAAAGAAAACTCGATTCCCTGAGTAGCGGCGAGCGAAACGGGAAGAGCCCAAACCAATAGGCTTGCCTATTGGGGTTGTAGGACACTCAATACGGAGTTACAAAGGAAATGATTAGACGAATGGTTTTGGAAAAGCCAACCATAGAAGGTAAAGGTCCTGTAGTCGAAAGTCATTTCTCTCCTGAGTGGATCCTGAGTACGGCGGAACACGTGAAATTCCGTCGGAATCTGGGAGGACCATCTCCCAAGGCTAAATACTCTCTAGTGACCGATAGTGAACCAGTACCGTGAGGGAAAGGTGAAAAGCACCCCGGAAGGGGAGTGAAATAGAACCTGAAACCGTGTGCTTACAAATAGTCAGAGCCCGTTAATGGGTGATGGCGTGCCTTTTGTAGAATGAACCGGCGAGTTACGATTTGATGCAAGGTTAAGCAGTAAATGTGGAGCCGTAGCGAAAGCGAGTCTGAATAGGGCGAATGAGTATCTGGTCGTAGACCCGAAACCAAGTGATCTACCCATGTCCAGGTTGAAGTTCAGGTAACACTGAATGGAGGACCGAACCGACTTACGTTGAAAAGTGAGCGGATGAGGTGTGGGTAGCGGAGAAATTCCAATCGAACTTGGAGATAGCTGGTTCTCTCCGAAATAGCTTTAGGGCTAGCCTCAAGTGATGATTATTGGAGGTAGAGCACTGTTTGGACGAGGGGCCCCTCTCGGGTTACCGAATTCAGACAAACTCCGAATGCCAAATAATTTAACTTGGGAGTCAGACTATGGGTGATAAGGTCCGTAGTCGAAAGGGAAACAGCCCAGACCACCAGCTAAGGTCCCAAAATATATGTTAAGTGGAAAAGGATGTGGCGTTGCCCAGACAACTAGGATGTTGGCTTAGAAGCAGCCATCATTTAAAGAGTGCGTAATAGCTCACTAGTCGAGTGACACTGCGCCGAAAATGTACCGGGGCTAAACATATTACCGAAGCTGTGGATTATCCGTAAGGATAATGGTAGGAGAGCGTTCTAAACGTGTCGAAGCATGATCGTAAGGACATGTGGAATGTTTAGAAGTGAGAATGCCGGTGTGAGTAGCGAAAGATGGGTGAGAATCCCATCCACCGATTGACTAAGGTTTCCAGAGGAAGGCTCGTCCGCTCTGGGTTAGTCGGGACCTAAGCCGAGGCCGATAGGCGTAGGCGATGGATAACAGGTAGATATTCCTGTACCACCTATGATTGTTTGAACGATGGGGGGACGCAGTAGGATAGGCGAAGCGTGCTGTTGGAGTGCACGTCCAAGCAATAAGACTGAGTGTTAGGCAAATCCGGCACTCGTAAGGTTGAGTTGTGATGGGGAGTTGGATCATGTATCCGACGAGTCGTTGATTTCACACTGCCAAGAAAAGCCTCTAGTTAGAAAATAGGTGCCCGTACCGCAAACCGACACAGGTAGTCAAGATGAGAATTCTAAGGTGAGCGAGCGAACTCTCGTTAAGGAACTCGGCAAAATGACCCCGTAACTTCGGGAGAAGGGGTGCTTTTTAGGGTGCAAGCCTTGAAGAGCCGCAGTGAATAGGCCCAAGCGACTGTTTATCAAAAACACAGGTCTCTGCTAAACCGTAAGGTGATGTATAGGGGCTGACGCCTGCCCGGTGCTGGAAGGTTAAGAGGAGTGGTTAGCTTCTGCGAAGCTACGAATCGAAGCCCCAGTAAACGGCGGCCGTAACTATAACGGTCCTAAGGTAGCGAAATTCCTTGTCGGGTAAGTTCCGACCCGCACGAAAGGCGTAACGATTTGGGCACTGTCTCAACGAGAGACTCGGTGAAATCATAGTACCTGTGAAGATGCAGGTTACCCGCGACAGGACGGAAAGACCCCGTGGAGCTTTACTGTAGCCTGATATTGAAATTTGGCACAGCTTGTACAGGATAGGTAGGAGCCTTTGAAACGTGAGCGCTAGCTTACGTGGAGGCGCTGGTGGGATACTACCCTGGCTGTGTTGACTTTCTAACCCGCACCATTTGATCATGGTGGGAGACAGTGTCAGGCGGGCAGTTTGACTGGGGCGGTCGCCTCCTAAAGAGTAACGGAGGCGCTCAAAGGTTCCCTCAGAATGGTTGGAAATCATTCGCAGAGTGTAAAGGCACAAGGGAGCTTGACTGCGAGACCTACAAGTCGAGCAGGGTCGAAAGACGGACTTAGTGATCCGGTGGTTCCGCATGGAAGGGCCATCGCTCAACGGATAAAAGCTACCCCGGGGATAACAGGCTTATCTCCCCCAAGAGTTCACATCGACGGGGAGGTTTGGCACCTCGATGTCGGCTCATCGCATCCTGGGGCTGTAGTCGGTCCCAAGGGTTGGGCTGTTCGCCCATTAAAGCGGTACGCGAGCTGGGTTCAGAACGTCGTGAGACAGTTCGGTCCCTATCCGTCGTGGGCGTAGGAAATTTGAGAGGAGCTGTCCTTAGTACGAGAGGACCGGGATGGACATACCTCTGGTGTACCAGTTGTCGCGCCAGCGGCATAGCTGGGTAGCTATGTATGGACGGGATAAGTGCTGAAAGCATCTAAGCATGAAGCCCCCCTCAAGATGAGATTTCCCAACTTCGGTTATAAGATCCCTCAAAGATGATGAGGTTAATAGGTTCGGGGTGTAAGCGCAGTAATGTGTGTAGCTGACGAATACTAATCGATCGAAGACTTAATCAAATTTTAAATCGGTTTTAGCCGTAAAATCTGCTTACTATCTAGTTTTGAATGTACAATACATTCATCATAAGTTATTACTATTTGTCTGGTGACGATAGCAAAGAGGTCACACCTGTTCCCATGCCGAACACAGAAGTTAAGCTCTTTAGCGCCGATGGTAGTTGGGCTTACGTTCCGCGAGAGTAGGACGTTGCCGGGCAAAATTCGATTTTGACCCTTGGGTCTTTTTTTCTTGAAATTTTCTTGAAAAATAAATTGAATTAAATGTTGACACAAGAATATAACAAGTGTATAATAGTTTCTTGTGAGACAAAATGAACATTGAAAACTGAATGACAATATGTCAACGTTAATTCCAATAATTGAGTACTGAAAGTACTTCAGAGTGATTGGCTTAACCAATCAAAAATGAGCTTATCAAGCTTACTTCTTTTATGGAGAGTTTGATCCTGGCTCAGGATGAACGCTGGCGGCGTGCCTAATACATGCAAGTCGAGCGAACAGATGAGAAGCTTGCTTCTCTGATGTTAGCGGCGGACGGGTGAGTAACACGTGGGTAACCTACCTATAAGACTGGGATAACTCCGGGAAACCGGGGCTAATACCGGATAATATTTTGAACCGCATGGTTCAATAGTGAAAGACGGTTTCGGCTGTCACTTATAGATGGACCCGCGCCGTATTAGCTAGTTGGTAAGGTAACGGCTTACCAAGGCGACGATACGTAGCCGACCTGAGAGGGTGATCGGCCACACTGGAACTGAGACACGGTCCAGACTCCTACGGGAGGCAGCAGTAGGGAATCTTCCGCAATGGGCGAAAGCCTGACGGAGCAACGCCGCGTGAGTGATGAAGGTCTTCGGATCGTAAAACTCTGTTGTTAGGGAAGAACAAATTTGTTAGTAACTGAACAAGTCTTGACGGTACCTAACCAGAAAGCCACGGCTAACTACGTGCCAGCAGCCGCGGTAATACGTAGGTGGCAAGCGTTATCCGGAATTATTGGGCGTAAAGCGCGCGTAGGCGGTTTCTTAAGTCTGATGTGAAAGCCCACGGCTCAACCGTGGAGGGTCATTGGAAACTGGGAAACTTGAGTGCAGAAGAGGAGAGTGGAATTCCATGTGTAGCGGTGAAATGCGCAGAGATATGGAGGAACACCAGTGGCGAAGGCGGCTCTCTGGTCTGTAACTGACGCTGATGTGCGAAAGCGTGGGGATCAAACAGGATTAGATACCCTGGTAGTCCACGCCGTAAACGATGAGTGCTAAGTGTTAGGGGGTTTCCGCCCCTTAGTGCTGCAGCTAACGCATTAAGCACTCCGCCTGGGGAGTACGACCGCAAGGTTGAAACTCAAAGGAATTGACGGGGACCCGCACAAGCGGTGGAGCATGTGGTTTAATTCGAAGCAACGCGAAGAACCTTACCAAATCTTGACATCCTTTGACCGCTCTAGAGATAGAGTCTTCCCCTTCGGGGGACAAAGTGACAGGTGGTGCATGGTTGTCGTCAGCTCGTGTCGTGAGATGTTGGGTTAAGTCCCGCAACGAGCGCAACCCTTAAGCTTAGTTGCCATCATTAAGTTGGGCACTCTAGGTTGACT
The DNA here is from genome assembly GCF_038005105.1 of Mammaliicoccus sp. FSL K6-3158. Taxonomy (NCBI): domain Bacteria; kingdom Bacillati; phylum Bacillota; class Bacilli; order Caryophanales; family Staphylococcaceae; genus Mammaliicoccus; species Mammaliicoccus sp. FSL K6-3158. The sequence continues at coordinate 2,674,343 of NZ_JBBOSL010000001.1, read as the reverse complement.
GCCGGTGACAAACCGGAGGAAGGTGGGGATGACGTCAAATCATCATGCCCCTTATGATTTGGGCTACACACGTGCTACAATGGATAATACAAAGGGCAGCGAATCCGCGAGGCCAAGCAAATCCCATAAAATTATTCTCAGTTCGGATTGTAGTCTGCAACTCGACTACATGAAGCTGGAATCGCTAGTAATCGTAGATCAGCATGCTACGGTGAATACGTTCCCGGGTCTTGTACACACCGCCCGTCACACCACGAGAGTTTGTAACACCCGAAGCCGGTGGAGTAACCTTTTAGGAGCTAGCCGTCGAAGGTGGGACAAATGATTGGGGTGAAGTCGTAACAAGGTAGCCGTATCGGAAGGTGCGGCTGGATCACCTCCTTTCTAAGGATATTACGGAATGACCATTAGGTCATGGAATAACGGAGACATATTGTATTCAGTTTTGAATGTTTATAACATTCAACTTAAGAATGGGCCTATAGCTCAGCTGGTTAGAGCGCACGCCTGATAAGCGTGAGGTCGATGGTTCGAGTCCATTTAGGCCCACCATTTTTAATTGCACATTGAAAACTAGATAAGTAAGCAATAGATTTTACCAAGCAAAAAACCGAGTGAATTTCTAACGAAATTCAACAAGCTTAATAATCGCGCGTCGTCTTTATAGACGACATCACAGATTAATAACAGTTATTTTCTTAAACGTTATGTATAAGGAAATATAGATTAAGTTATTAAGGGCGCACGGTGGATGCCTTGGCACTAGAAGCCGAAGAAGGACGTTACTAACGACGATATGCTTTGGGGAGCTGTAAGTACGCTTTGATCCAGAGATTTCCGAATGGGGAAACCCAGCATGAGTTATGTCATGTTATCCGCATATGAATACATAGTATGTGAGAAGGCACACCCGGAGAACTGAAACATCTTAGTACCCGGAGGAAGAGAAAGAAAACTCGATTCCCTGAGTAGCGGCGAGCGAAACGGGAAGAGCCCAAACCAATAGGCTTGCCTATTGGGGTTGTAGGACACTCAATACGGAGTTACAAAGGAAATGATTAGACGAATGGTTTTGGAAAAGCCAACCATAGAAGGTAAAGGTCCTGTAGTCGAAAGTCATTTCTCTCCTGAGTGGATCCTGAGTACGGCGGAACACGTGAAATTCCGTCGGAATCTGGGAGGACCATCTCCCAAGGCTAAATACTCTCTAGTGACCGATAGTGAACCAGTACCGTGAGGGAAAGGTGAAAAGCACCCCGGAAGGGGAGTGAAATAGAACCTGAAACCGTGTGCTTACAAATAGTCAGAGCCCGTTAATGGGTGATGGCGTGCCTTTTGTAGAATGAACCGGCGAGTTACGATTTGATGCAAGGTTAAGCAGTAAATGTGGAGCCGTAGCGAAAGCGAGTCTGAATAGGGCGAATGAGTATCTGGTCGTAGACCCGAAACCAAGTGATCTACCCATGTCCAGGTTGAAGTTCAGGTAACACTGAATGGAGGACCGAACCGACTTACGTTGAAAAGTGAGCGGATGAGGTGTGGGTAGCGGAGAAATTCCAATCGAACTTGGAGATAGCTGGTTCTCTCCGAAATAGCTTTAGGGCTAGCCTCAAGTGATGATTATTGGAGGTAGAGCACTGTTTGGACGAGGGGCCCCTCTCGGGTTACCGAATTCAGACAAACTCCGAATGCCAAATAATTTAACTTGGGAGTCAGACTATGGGTGATAAGGTCCGTAGTCGAAAGGGAAACAGCCCAGACCACCAGCTAAGGTCCCAAAATATATGTTAAGTGGAAAAGGATGTGGCGTTGCCCAGACAACTAGGATGTTGGCTTAGAAGCAGCCATCATTTAAAGAGTGCGTAATAGCTCACTAGTCGAGTGACACTGCGCCGAAAATGTACCGGGGCTAAACATATTACCGAAGCTGTGGATTATCCGTAAGGATAATGGTAGGAGAGCGTTCTAAACGTGTCGAAGCATGATCGTAAGGACATGTGGAATGTTTAGAAGTGAGAATGCCGGTGTGAGTAGCGAAAGATGGGTGAGAATCCCATCCACCGATTGACTAAGGTTTCCAGAGGAAGGCTCGTCCGCTCTGGGTTAGTCGGGACCTAAGCCGAGGCCGATAGGCGTAGGCGATGGATAACAGGTAGATATTCCTGTACCACCTATGATTGTTTGAACGATGGGGGGACGCAGTAGGATAGGCGAAGCGTGCTGTTGGAGTGCACGTCCAAGCAATAAGACTGAGTGTTAGGCAAATCCGGCACTCGTAAGGTTGAGTTGTGATGGGGAGTTGGATCATGTATCCGACGAGTCGTTGATTTCACACTGCCAAGAAAAGCCTCTAGTTAGAAAATAGGTGCCCGTACCGCAAACCGACACAGGTAGTCAAGATGAGAATTCTAAGGTGAGCGAGCGAACTCTCGTTAAGGAACTCGGCAAAATGACCCCGTAACTTCGGGAGAAGGGGTGCTTTTTAGGGTGCAAGCCTTGAAGAGCCGCAGTGAATAGGCCCAAGCGACTGTTTATCAAAAACACAGGTCTCTGCTAAACCGTAAGGTGATGTATAGGGGCTGACGCCTGCCCGGTGCTGGAAGGTTAAGAGGAGTGGTTAGCTTCTGCGAAGCTACGAATCGAAGCCCCAGTAAACGGCGGCCGTAACTATAACGGTCCTAAGGTAGCGAAATTCCTTGTCGGGTAAGTTCCGACCCGCACGAAAGGCGTAACGATTTGGGCACTGTCTCAACGAGAGACTCGGTGAAATCATAGTACCTGTGAAGATGCAGGTTACCCGCGACAGGACGGAAAGACCCCGTGGAGCTTTACTGTAGCCTGATATTGAAATTTGGCACAGCTTGTACAGGATAGGTAGGAGCCTTTGAAACGTGAGCGCTAGCTTACGTGGAGGCGCTGGTGGGATACTACCCTGGCTGTGTTGACTTTCTAACCCGCACCATTTGATCATGGTGGGAGACAGTGTCAGGCGGGCAGTTTGACTGGGGCGGTCGCCTCCTAAAGAGTAACGGAGGCGCTCAAAGGTTCCCTCAGAATGGTTGGAAATCATTCGCAGAGTGTAAAGGCACAAGGGAGCTTGACTGCGAGACCTACAAGTCGAGCAGGGTCGAAAGACGGACTTAGTGATCCGGTGGTTCCGCATGGAAGGGCCATCGCTCAACGGATAAAAGCTACCCCGGGGATAACAGGCTTATCTCCCCCAAGAGTTCACATCGACGGGGAGGTTTGGCACCTCGATGTCGGCTCATCGCATCCTGGGGCTGTAGTCGGTCCCAAGGGTTGGGCTGTTCGCCCATTAAAGCGGTACGCGAGCTGGGTTCAGAACGTCGTGAGACAGTTCGGTCCCTATCCGTCGTGGGCGTAGGAAATTTGAGAGGAGCTGTCCTTAGTACGAGAGGACCGGGATGGACATACCTCTGGTGTACCAGTTGTCGCGCCAGCGGCATAGCTGGGTAGCTATGTATGGACGGGATAAGTGCTGAAAGCATCTAAGCATGAAGCCCCCCTCAAGATGAGATTTCCCAACTTCGGTTATAAGATCCCTCAAAGATGATGAGGTTAATAGGTTCGGGGTGTAAGCGCAGTAATGTGTGTAGCTGACGAATACTAATCGATCGAAGACTTAATCAAATTTTAAATCGGTTTTAGCCGTAAAATCTGCTTACTATCTAGTTTTGAATGTACAATACATTCATCATAAGTTATTACTATTTGTCTGGTGACGATAGCAAAGAGGTCACACCTGTTCCCATGCCGAACACAGAAGTTAAGCTCTTTAGCGCCGATGGTAGTTGGGCTTACGTTCCGCGAGAGTAGGACGTTGCCGGGCAAATATTTATAAATGGATGCGATGAGCCGCACTCGAGACCTGTTAGGTCTCTTTTTTTTGCTTGAAAATTGTGAAAGGAGATATAACATGAAAAAATATTTTGATGTGATGTTTAAAGTGAATAAAAATAATCTTGCAACTAAAAAAGCATTTATGCAAGCTATTATTGTTTTTATCATTTTAGCTGGAAGTGTATTATTTGGAAGATTCGATCTAGGACTAACTGCTTTATTAGGATCATTTAGTAATATCTATATTATTAATGGATCATATCCTTCACGAATTAGAAAAGTTATAACTGTGTCTATAGTATTAAGTATTTGTATCATGTTAGGAACGATTACAATCACCATTCCATTTTTATATGCATTAGTTTTAGGGCTCATAGGGATGGTAGGTCATTTTGTTTTAAAAGCTTTTCAGATACCTGGACCTTCTTCTCTATTTTTTGTACTTACATATAGTGTAGCTTCTATTATGCCAATTATGCCTGAGGATTTCCTGAATAGAGGATTACTTGTTTTATGTGGTGGTATTGTTAGTACAATTGTTGTAATAGTTGATGCAATGTTTAATCATAAAAAGCCGGAAGCTGAAAGTGTATCAAATATTTATAAAAATTTAGCATTTTTAACTGAGAATTTTAGTGGGAAAAAATTTGATGATGCACGTAGTAATACTTTAAATGCGATACATCATGCAACAAATACTTTGACGACAGCTAATGCTTTTTGGAATAAAACGCATGGTTATAATAGAATGTTGCAGTTAAAAGGACGTGCTGAAGCTATATGGTCTGCTTGTTTAGAATTATCTTCACAAGGTTATGAAGTGTTACCAAAAGAAATAAGTGAAGCACTGACTTATATTCAGCTTAGAATTGCAGAAAATGAATCGACTCATTATGTACCGATTGAATATGATGGAGAGAGCTCTTACATAAATTCATTAGCAGAATTAATTAATGATACAGTCATGATACTTAACGATAAGAATTTACAATTTGATAAACAAATTATTTATAGAAAACCGATGTACTCCAGAATTATTAAAGAAAATTTATCAAGAGATTCTTTAGTTTTAATGTCTTCTATGCAATATGGAATTATATTATTTACTTCAGTTATCATTGCATTTGGTATGGGGTTTGAAAGAGCTTATTGGATACCAATATCTTGTTGTTCTGTATTATTAGGTTCATCATCACTAACTACAATACAAAGAGCACTGCAAAGAACAGTAGGTACAATTACTGGTATGTTAGTCGCAATTTTAATTTTAGCATTCGAGCCTAATACTTGGACTATTGTCATATTAATGGCGATTTTGATGGGAACAGCTGAGTTATTAATCGCATTTAATTATACAATTGCAGTCACATTTATCACGCCTAATGTTCTTTTAATGTCAGCAGCAATCACACAACATTTCGATACATATTTAGTGATGCCAAGAATTGTTGATGTAGTAATAGGTTCAGTAATAGGTTTAATTGGTGTACTGATAGTAGGAAGAAATCAAGCGTCTAAAAAATTACCTAAGACGATTAATAATACGTTAAAACTACAAGCAAGTTTGTTTCATGCAATATTTTCTTCTAATAAGTATCATCATAATATTGCAAAATCAAAAGTTATCACAGATTTACACACTGAGATCATGAATACAAAAGCAATGTACCAAGCTGCATTGAATGAAATGGATAACAAAGTTAAAAAGATTGAATATGTTTATCCGATTATATTTACAGTTGAACAATTAGCATTTACGTTAGAAAGAGCTTATGCACAAGGTAAGATTACGACGCTATCAGATCATAACTTAGGACTTTATTTAACGACATATGAGAATATTTGTAAAAAAGTGGTCTTTAATGCAGACTATGAAAAAATTGATTTACCAGAATTAAAAGAATATACAAGCATTAGAAATGAATTAATGAAATTACAAAGTTTAAGTCATACCAAATAAAAAAGACTTCGCAATGAAGTCTTTTTTTATTTGGTTAAACATTCTATTAAACTATTAATATGTGCTTCAGCATCTTCAATATTAATTCCACCAAATCCAAGAACAAAGTGGGGTTTCTCGTCAGTTTGTTTAAAGCGATAATGAGAGAGGGGATTAATATCGATATTGCATGCTTCAATTCTTCTTATACATTCTTCTAAAGATAGACCATTATGAACATTTAATATAAAATGCATTCCCGTTAATTCCCCTGAAATAGAAAAGGTTTCAGGATATTTTTTGAGTTGTTCGAGTATAATATCTCTTTTAGTTCGATAAATTTTTCTCATGCGATTCAAATGTCTTTCGAAATGTCCTTCATTCATAAATCTAGCTAACATATATTGTGTATGTCTTGGAACGGTGCCACCTTCTATGTTTGTCTTTTTGTGATATAAAGCAATTAAATTTTTTGGAAGTACAGCATATGCTACACGCAACGAAGGCGAAATAGATTTAGAGAAAGTACTGACATAGATGACGCTACCTGAATGATCTAAACTTTGTAGTGCTGGTATCGGTCTTCCACTATATCTAAACTCTGAATCATAGTCATCTTCAATAATAAAACGATTGTCTTGTTCTGAAGCCCATTTAATGAGTTGTGTTCGTCGTTTTAAGTCCATAATGACACCAGTTGGAAATTGATGACTAGGTGTAATATACACAACATCACTATCCGTCTTGATAATTTGTTCTATATCAATCCCATTTTGCATAACTGGAATAAAGTCAAATGGGATATGTTTTCTTTTTAATAAATCTCTTACTTGTTTATATAGAGGGTCTTCTATCATATATTTAGACTCTGAAATGATATCCGTAATAATGGATAATAGCTGCTCTGTTGACGACCCAACGACAATTTGATCTGGAGAACAATTTACGCCACGACTATGAAAGACATAATAGCTGATTTCTTTTCTTAAATTAAAATCACCTTGCTTATGGCCACTATCTAATAAATCTATTTGTTGTTCATCAAATGCTTCTTTAGCGTATTTTCTAAAAAGGTCATTTGGGAAATGCGTTTTGTCTATTGCACCTAGTTTAAAGCTATATTGATACTTTTGTTCTTCTATGTAGTGGGATTCAGGGATTTTTGTTTTATAGGTTACCGGTAGATTAACGATGTCATTAATATAAAAGCCAGAACGATTTTTACTATAGATGTAACCTTCATCGCAAAGTAGTTGATAAGCGTGTTCTATCGTTGTTTGACTAACCGATAAATAATGACTTAATTGCCTTTTTGAAGGTAATTTCTCGTTATATCTCATAACGTCGTTAATAATATTCTTTTTAATATTTTCATATAATTGTATGTATATAGGCGTATTAATCTTTCTATTGATATCGAACATGAGCATTTCCATTTTATTCACCTCAAAACTGACCACTAATTATTTGATAAATCTGACTCTTTTACCAGTTCAGAATTTAGTATAACCTACTAGTAAGCGATTTAAAAGGAGGAAGTTTTTCGATGTCAAAAATTACTGGTTCAGATAAAGTTAAAAGAGGTATGGCAGAAATGCAAAAAGGTGGCGTAATCATGGATGTGGTTAATGCCGAACAAGCTAAATTAGCTGAAGAAGCAGGTGCTGTTGCTGTAATGGCATTAGAACGCGTACCATCTGATATTAGAGCAGCAGGTGGGGTAGCAAGAATGGCTGACCCACGTATTGTAGAAGAAGTTATGAATGCTGTATCTATTCCTGTTATGGCTAAAGGTAGAATTGGTCATATCACAGAAGCACGCGTATTGGAATCAATGGGCGTAGATTATATTGATGAGTCAGAAGTGCTAACACCAGCTGATGAAGAATATCATTTGAAAAAAGATGAATTTACAGTGCCATTTGTTTGTGGTTGCCGTAATTTAGGTGAGGCTGCACGTAGAATTGGTGAAGGTGCTGCAATGTTACGTACGAAAGGTGAACCAGGAACTGGTAATATAGTAGAAGCAGTTCGTCATATGAGACAAGTGAATGCAGAAGTGCGTAAATTAGTTGTGATGAGTGACGACGAAATTATGACTGAAGCTAAAAATATTGGTGCACCATATGAAATATTGAAAGAAATTAAAGATTTAGGTCGTTTACCAGTTGTAAACTTTGCAGCAGGTGGGGTTGCAACGCCAGCTGATGCTGCATTAATGATGGAATTAGGCGCTGATGGTGTATTCGTTGGATCTGGTATCTTTAAATCTGAAGCACCAGAAAAATTTGCTAAAGCAATTGTTCAAGCAACTACACATTATCAAGATTATAAATTAATTGCTGAATTGTCTAAAGAATTAGGGCCAGCTATGAAAGGTTTAGACATCAATCAATTATCATTAGAAGAACGTATGCAAGAGCGTGGATGGTAATATGAAGATAGGTGTCCTAGGTTTACAAGGTGCTGTAAGAGAACATATTAAGCATATTGAAAAAGCTGGCCATGAAGGTATTACAATTAAGCATGTAGAGCAATTAGATGAAATTGATGGTTTAGTCTTACCTGGTGGAGAATCAACGACTATGCGTCGTTTAATGGATTTATACGGCTTTACTGAAGCACTTAGAAATAGTTCATTACCTATGTATGGAACTTGTGCTGGGTTGATACTTTTAGCAAAAGAAGTAGTAGGTCAAGAAAGTCATTTAAATAAATTGAATGTTGTTGTTGAGAGAAATTCATTTGGTAGACAAGTAGATAGCTTTGAACAAGATTTAAATGTTAAAGGTATTGAAGAAGCGGTTAATGCAGTATTTATACGTGCACCTCATATACAATCAGCTCATGAAGGTGTTGAGGTATTATCTAAGGTTGAAGATAGAATTGTAGCTGTAAGACAAAATCAATACTTAGGTATTTCATTCCATCCGGAACTTACTGAAGACTACAAAATTATGGCGTATTTCATTGAAGAAATCGTAAAACAATATCAAACAGAACAAGTATAACAAACAAAAAAGCAGTCTACAGAACGATTATTGTTCTGTAGACTGCTTCTATTTATTATAAGAAAAATCCTGCGATTGTAGCTGATAAGAATGATACTAATGTTGCACCGTATAATAATTTAATACCGAAGCGTGCGACATTATCCCCTTGTTTATCATTTAATGATTTAACAGCACCCGCGATGATACCAATAGAACCAAAGTTTGCGAATGAAACTAAGAATACTGAAATGATACCATTTGCTCTTTCTGAAATATCTGCATCAGGTAAAATACCCATCGCAACAAATTCATTTGAAAGAACTTTAGTAGCCATAATACTACCTGATTGTACTGCATCTGCCCAAGGAACCCCTGTTAAGAAGGCAAATGGTGCAAATACAAAACCGATTAATGTTTGGAAGTCCCATGATACTGAACCGCCAGAAACGAAACTTAAAATGTTAGACGTAACACCATTTAATAGTCCGATTAATGCAACATAACCGATTAACATTGCTGCTACGATAACGGCAACTTTGAAACCATCTAAAATATATTCACCTAACATTTCGAAGAATGATTGTTTTTCTTCCGATTCTTGAATCATGATGTCGTCTTCTTTTGGATCTACTGTATATGGATTAATAATTGATGCCATAATAAATCCACCAAATAAGTTTAATACGATAGCTGTTACAACGTATCTCGGTTCAACCATCGTAAAATATGCACCAACGATTGATGCAGATATTGTAGACATAGCTGAAGCTGTTAATGTATACATACGATGTTTAGGAATTAATGGAAGTTGTTTTTTGATAGAAATAAACACTTCTGATTGACCTAAAATTGCAGATGCGACCGCATTATATGATTCTAATTTACCCATACCATTAACTTTAGAAATGACTAAACCTAAATATTTAATGATAAGAGGTAAGATTTTAAGATATTGTAAAATACCGATAAGTGCTGATACAAACACAATTGGCATTAATACGTTAAGGAAATAAACTGAAACAGGCTTATCTGTCTTAGGATCGATATTTGCAATACCCGCAAACACGAAGTTTATCCCTTCCATAGCTTTTGCTATGATGTAGCCAAAACCACTTGAAATACCACCTATGATAGTTAATCCACCTGTTGTTTTTAATAATAAGAAAGCAAATATAAACTGGATTACGATCATTAATCCTATATACTGCCATCTAACACGCATTTTATCAGAGCTTACTAACCATGCTAGAAATAGGAATAATAAGATACCGATAATCCCGATAATATAATGCATAATTGACACACCTTTCCCTTCGTTTATACTCAATCATAACCTACTTTATATGATAACTTATTTCTTTTGAAAGCGGTATAAAATTTTTAAAATTTTTAAAGAAACAAATTAATTGAAATAATAAACAACAGAACATATAATATAGTCAAAGAAGGTCAAAAGAGGTGATGAATTAATGCACAACATGTCGGATATCATTGAGCAATACTTAAAGCAATTGCTAGAGGAGGCTCAAGGAGATGTCGTTGAAATTAAACGTGCACATATTGCTGAAAAGTTTGATTGTGTACCTTCCCAATTAAACTATGTTATAAAAACAAGATTTACAAATGAGCACGGATACGCTATTGAAAGTAAAAGAGGCGGTGGTGGTTACATTCGTATTTCAAAAGTTGAAACGAATAGTCAATCAGCATTCATTAGACATCTAATTGAATTGACAGGTGATCAAATCTCACAAGCAAATGCATTTAGAATTGTGGATGGTTTGTATGAAAATGACTTAATTACAGATAGAGAGAAAAAAATGATTGTTCAAACGCTTCATAGAGATACATTGCAAATAGAAATACCATATAGAGATATTATTCGAGCAAATATATTGAAACGTATACTTGCCGTCATACATTATAGTTAAAAAGGAGTGACAGTATGCTTTGTGAAATTTGTGGTAAAGAAGAAGCAACAATTCAATTAACATCAACAGGTAAGAAACATAAAACAGAACAATGGATATGTAAAAACTGTGCTTCAGAACATTTTTATTTCCAAGATGATCATATGAGTGATCAAAATTTGGACCAAGAATTTGTTGTGAACCAATTTCTACAATATTTAGTAGGTAAACATGGTATTAACTTTAAACAAGTTCAACCACAAGAAGAAAAGCACTGTCCTACTTGTGGCATGACTTTAACAGATATTGCTAAAGTTGGTAAGTTTGGTTGTCATGACTGCTATGAAACTTTTAAAGATGATGTACCGCAAATTATTAGAAGAGTTCAAGCGGGCAGTGGGGCGCATACAGGTAAAATACCTGTATCTTCAAGAAGTAAAATACAACTCAAACAACAAATTGCTGAAAAAGAAAAAATACTACAAGGCTTAATTGAAGAGCAAGCCTTTGAAGATGCAGCTGTTCTAAGAGATGAAATTAAAGCATTGAAAGCAGAAGGTGAGGTCGAGTAAATGGAAGAGCATATGAATGAACATATTAGCGATTGGATGAAAGAAACAGAAGATACGCCAATTGTCATGAGTTCTAGAATAAGACTTGCACGTAACCTTCAAGACGAAGTTCATCCGCTCAAATATGAAGAAGATGACGAAACAGGGAATAAAGTAATAGAAAAAGTGAGTAAAGCATTATCAGAATTGAAATTGACGAAGTTATCAGATTTAAGTGAACTTGATCAGAATAAACTCGTATTCAAGCATCTCATTAGCCCAGCACTGACAAAACAGAAATTTGGTGCAGTATTATTAAATGATGATGAATCAACAAGCGTTATGATCAACGAAGAAGATCACGTTAGAATACAAGTTATGGGTCACAACCTCGTGCTAAACGAGTTGTATGAAACGGCATCTAAATTAGATGATGAGCTTGATAAACATCTAACAATTTCATATGATGAACAACACGGATTTTTAACGACTTGTCCAACAAACATTGGAACAGGATTAAGAGCGAGTGTTATGTTGCACTTACCAGGATTAAGCATTATGAAACGTATGAAGAGAATAGGACAAGCTATTAATAGATTTGGATATACTATTCGAGGTATTTATGGTGAAGGTACAGGCGCACTTGGTCATGTTTATCAAATATCCAATCAATTAACACTTGGTAAGACTGAAGAAGAAATCATTGAAGATTTAACGCAAATTGTTGAACAAATCATTAGTGAAGAAGAACAAATTAGACATCGACTTGATCGTTTTAATCATATGGAAACAAAAGACAGGGTTCATCGTGCGAAAGGTATATTGAAATCTGCACAATTAATATCTGTTGAAGAAGCTTCATTAAGGTTAAGTGAAATGAAACTAGGGATAGATTTAGGACATATCGAGAGTAATAACTTTAATTTTGATAATTTAATGGTTACAATACAAACACCATTCTTTGAAGGTAATGACTCGGAACAATCTGTAGATGAACAAAGAGCAACCTTTTTAAGAGAACATATATAAAATAGGAGGTTAGTTTATGCTATTTGGTAGATTAACAGAACGTGCGCAACGCGTATTAGCGCATGCACAAGAAGAAGCAATGAGATTGAATCATTCAAATATAGGTACGGAACATTTATTATTAGGTTTAATGAAAGAACCTGAAGGCATAGCAGCTAAAGTGCTAGATGCTTTTGGTATTACTGAAGAAAAAGTAACAAAAGAAGTTGAAAATTTAATTGGCCAAGGTCAAGAACAAGTTGGTGCGATTCATTACACACCAAGAGCTAAAAAAGTGATTGAACTTTCAATGGATGAAGCGAGAAAGTTAAACCATACATTTGTTGGAACAGAACATCTATTATTAGGATTAATTCGTGAGAACGAAGGTGTGGCAGCACGTGTATTTGCCAATTTAGATTTGAATATCACTAAAGCAAGAGCACAAGTCGTTAAATCATTAGGCAGTCCAGAGCAAGGTTCAAAAAATGCTCAAACGACTAAAAATCAAGCAACACCAACTTTAGATGGATTAGCAAGAGACTTAACAGTCATTGCGCAAGATGGTACGTTAGATCCAGTAGTTGGTCGTTCAGATGAAATTACACGTGTCATTGAAGTGTTAAGTAGAAGAACTAAAAACAATCCAGTATTAATCGGTGAACCAGGTGTTGGTAAAACGGCTATCGTTGAAGGATTAGCACAAGCAATCGTACAAAACGAAGTACCAGAAACATTAAAAGGTAAACGCGTTATGTCATTAGACATGGGTACTGTTGTAGCAGGTACTAAATATCGTGGTGAATTTGAAGAAAGACTTAAAAAAGTAATGGAAGAAATTCATCAAGCAGGCAATATCGTGTTATTCATCGATGAGTTACACACACTTATTGGTGCGGGTGGAGCAGAAGGTGCTATCGATGCATCAAACATCTTGAAACCAGCATTGGCTCGTGGTGAACTACAATGTATCGGTGCAACTACATTAGATGAATACCGTAAATATATTGAAAAAGATGCAGCATTAGAACGTCGTTTCCAACCTGTAACAGTTGATGAACCAAATACTGAAGATTCAATTTCAATTTTAAAAGGTTTGAGAGATCGTTACGAAGCGCATCACCGTATTAATATTTCAGATGAAGCGATTGAAGCGGCAGTTAATATGAGTGACCGTTACATTTCAGATAGATTCCTACCTGATAAAGCAATCGACTTAATCGATGAAGCAAGTTCTAAAGTAAGACTTAGAAACTATACAACACCTCCAAGTCTTAAAGAACTTGAATCAGAATTAGAAACAGTTAAGAAAGAAAAAGATGCTGCCGTACATTCTCAAGAGTTTGAAAATGCAGCTAATTTAAGAGATAAACAAACTAAACTTGAAAAACAATTAGAAGATACTAAAAACGAATGGAAAAAAGCTCAAGGTGAGAAAAACACATGTGTAACTGCTGAAGATATCGCAGTCGTTGTCGCAAATTGGACAGGTATTCCAATTACGAAATTAAACGAAACTGAGTCAGAAAGATTACTAAACTTAGAAACTATCTTACATGAACGTGTAATCGGTCAAAACGATGCAGTTAAATCTATTTCTAAAGCGGTAAGACGTGCTCGTGCTGGTCTTAAAGATCCTAAGAGACCAATTGGTAGCTTTATATTCTTAGGACCAACAGGTGTTGGTAAAACTGAACTTGCACGTACATTAGCTGATGCGATGTTCGGTGAAGAAGATGCAATGATAAGAGTGGACATGAGTGAGTTTATGGAGAAACACTCTGTCAGTCGTTTAGTAGGTTCTCCTCCAGGTTATGTAGGTCATGATGATGGTGGACAATTAACTGAAAATGTAAGACGTAAACCATATTCAGTTATCCTATTTGACGAAATTGAAAAAGCACATCCAGATGTATTTAATATCTTGTTACAAGTGTTAGATGATGGTCACTTAACAGATTCTAAAGGTCGTAAAGTAGACTTTAGAAACACTGTTATTATCATGACATCAAACGTTGGTGCACAAGAATTACAAAATGCTAAATTTGTTGGATTCGGTGCTAAAGAAAGTGGACCGGATTATGAAACTATCAGAAAAACAATGATGGATGAATTAAAACAACAATTTAGACCTGAATTCTTAAACCGTGTAGATGATATTATCGTCTTCCACAAACTTGAAAAAACACATCTTAAAGAAATTGTGAATAAAATGGCTGGTAACTTAACGAAACGATTATCAGAACAAGGTATTCACATTACGCTTTCAGATTCAGCACAAGAAAAAATTGCTGATGAAGGATTCGATCCAGAATATGGTGCAAGACCATTAACACGTGCTATTCAAAAACACGTCGAAGATAATTTAAGTGAATTAATCTTATCTGGACAAGATTTAGTAGGTAAAGATGTCATTGTAGATTATAGAGATGATGAATTTAAATTTGATTTATCAGATCATAAAGAAGATAAAGAAGCAGAAGAAACTTCAAAAGCTTAAAAATCAACAATGTTAATTTAATATTATAATAAGTCCGCAAGCTATTTATCATAATAGTTTGCGGGCTTTTATATTGATTTTAAAGTATATTAATTTGTTTTTAATGTCAGTCAAGTTTAAAATATAACTATTCAATTAATACGGAGGTAACATGAATGGCCAAAAAGAAAGTAATATTTGAGTGTTTAGCCTGCGGATATCAATCTCCAAAATGGATGGGGAAATGCCCTAATTGTGGTGCATGGAACCAAATGGAAGAATCAATAGAACATAAAGAAACTAAAGGTCCTAAAAATACATTCAAGTCAGATGTACCCGCACAAAAAATAGAAAAATTAAAAGACGTTAAAGAAGAAGATACACCTAGAATTAAGACTAAAATCAATGAATTTAATCGTGTATTAGGTGGCGGTGTTGTAGAAGGTTCGCTTGTACTTATTGGTGGTGACCCTGGTATTGGTAAATCTACATTATTATTACAAATTTGTGCGGCTTTATCTCAACAAAAAAATGTCTTATATGTTTCAGGTGAAGAATCTGTAAGACAAACGAAATTAAGAGCTGAAAGATTAGTTGAAGATTCAGGAGAATTAAATGTTTATGCTGAAACGAATTTAGAGATTATACATAGTATGGTTCAAAAAGAAAAACCAGATGTATTAGTTATAGATTCCATTCAAACTGTCTTCCACCCTGAAGTTACTTCTGCTCCAGGTTCTGTTTCTCAAGTTAGAGAATGTACACAAAATTTAATGCATATCGCAAAACAAATGAACATTGCTACATTTATTGTAGGACATGTAACGAAAGATGGACAAATTGCTGGGCCACGTTTGTTAGAACATATGGTTGATACAGTATTATATTTTGAAGGCGATACACATCATGCATACAGAATATTAAGAGCAGTTAAAAACCGTTTTGGTTCGACAAATGAAATGGGTATTTTTGAAATGAAGCAAACGGGTCTTAATGAAGTTAAAAATCCGTCTGAAATGTTCTTAGAAGAAAGAACGAAACATGTATCGGGTTCAACTATTGTGGCAACTATGGAAGGTACGAGACCTATTTTAGTTGAAGTACAAGCTTTAGTGACGCCAACGACTTTTCATAATCCACGAAGAATGGCAACAGGTATTGATCACAATAGATTAAGCTTATTGATGGCTGTATTAGAGAAGAAAGAGAATTTCTTATTACAACAACAAGACGCATATATCAAAATTGCCGGTGGTGTAAAATTAAGTGAACCCGCAGTAGATTTAAGTATTGTTATCGCGATAGCTTCAAGTTTCCAAGATAAACCTACTAAAGGTGATGATTGTTTCGTAGGTGAGGTTGGCTTAACAGGTGAAGTAAGAAGGGTTGCTAGAATTGATCAACGTGTACAAGAAGCGGCTAAATTAGGATTTAAACGTATTATCATACCTAAAAATAATATTAAAGGTTTAGAATTCCCGGAAGGTACAGAAGTTATTGGCGTATCAACAACAAGAGAAGCATTGAAAATTGCTTTTAATGCATAATTAACCATTAGGAGGTTAACGTATGAAAATTTTAAAAGGACTAATCATACTGTGTTATTTAGTCATAGGTTCCTCACTAGGCATTATGGTGATTCCAGAACTGATTAATGCGTTTAGTATCCAACCCGAACAAGTACTCACAAATCCATATATCGATGGTCTTATAGGTTCGGTTGTTATTTTCCTATTGTTTGGGTTTTTGATTGATAAAATTGTAGACATGGCTGATCAAGGAGAAAAATACTTATTAAAAAGGAGTATTCTTGAAATATTCTTCGCTACTATTGGTGTTATGATAGGCTTGATGATCGCGGTTATGGTTTCGTTTATATTAGAAATGATCGGTGCACCAGTTCTGAAACATATTTTACCTATTATTATTGCTGCTTTTTTATGTTATTTAGGCTTTCAGATTGGTTTGCAAAAACGAGAAGAAATATTACGATTATTTCCAGAAAGTATATCAAATTCTTTAACGAGACAAACAACTTCGAAATACGCCAAAATTTTAGATACAAGTGCCATTATTGATGGGAGAATATTAGACGTCGTGAAGTGTCATTTTATAGATGGAGAAATCCTTGTACCTCAAGGTGTTATTGAAGAGTTACAAGTCATTGCGGATGCTAAAGACAGTGTTAAACGTGATAAAGGACAACGTGGGTTAGATATATTAAATGAATTGAAGAAAACAGATTTCTCGATTTCAATCATTGAACCAACGTCTACACATAAAGATGTAGATGCGCTTTTAATCAAATTGGCTAAACGATATCAAGCAAGTATCATTACAACAGATTATAATTTGAATAAAGTATGTGCAGTACAAGGCATAAAAGTTCTAAATGTAAATGATTTATCTGAAGCGATTAAACCAGTACTACACCAAGGGGATATTTTCGATTTATTAATTACGAAAATAGGTAAAGAAGATGATCAAGGTGTTGGTTATCTTGATGATGGTACAATGGTTGTCATTGAAAAAGGACGAGAATATATAGGAAAGACAATTCCTGTTGAAGTGATGAGTTTGCTACAAACTTCATCTGGTAGAATTATATTTGCGAAGAAGGTGTCATAAATTGGGGTTTACGACAATCATTCCTGCAGCTGGACAAGGTAAAAGGATGGGAACTAAAATTAACAAATTATTTCTAGAAATTAATGGTGAAACAATTATTCGTCAAACTGTTGCTGTGTTTCAAGAAATAGATTCATGTGAACAGATTTTTATTGCTGCGCATCCAGACGAAGTTGAATTAATGGAAGAACATTTAAAAGATTTTAGTAAAGTTGCTGGTATCATTCCAGGTGGTCAAGAAAGACAACATAGCATTAATGAAGTCTTGAAAGTATTGATTGATACTGAAGTTGTGATGGTTCATGATGGTGCGAGACCATTTATTACACAAGAAAAAATCGACCAATTATATCAAGATGCCTTAACAAAAGATGCTGTGATTTTAGCAGTTCAAGCTAAGGATACAATAAAGCAAGTTATAAATGGTGTTGTTGAACACACTTACGATCGCTCAACGATGTGGCAAGTTCAAACACCTCAAGCGTTTAAAAGAGACATTATCTTAAAAGCTTATGAACAAGCAGAAGCACAAAATTACTTAGGTACGGATGATGCTTCGTTAGTAGAGAGAGCAGGGTGTAAAGTACACATATCAAATGGTGATTACGACAATATCAAAATTACAACCCACGAAGATTTAATAATTGCACATTCTATACTAGAGAAGCGAGGTATTTGCGATGTTTAGAATAGGTTACGGTTATGATGTGCATGAATTTGATCCGACAAGACCATTGATCATTGGTGGTCTTGAGATTGAACATACACATGGTTTAAAAGGTCACAGTGATGCAGATGTGTTGCTCCATGCAATTACGGATGCTATTCTAGGTGCTGCAAGTCTAGGAGATATAGGGAAACTATTCCCAGATACAGACCCAGCTTTTAAAGATGAAGATTCAAAGTTATTGCTTAAAGAAGCTTATGAACAAGTTTTGAAAAAAGGATATAAACTTGGGAATGTAGATGCTACAATTGTAGCGGAACAACCTAAATTCAGACCTTATATAGATCAAATGAGAAGTCTAATTGCTTCAGTATTAGAAGTGTCTATCGAAGATATAAACGTAAAAGCAACAACGAATGAAAAATTAGGATTTCTAGGAAGAGAAGAAGGCATACAAGCACAAGCTGTGGTATTATTAACAAGTAAAGAATAAAACAGGAGTGAGACGATGAGTAACAAAGTAAGAGTAAGATACGCGCCAAGTCCGACTGGTTACTTACACATCGGTAACGCAAGAACCGCATTATTTAACTATTTATTTGCGAAACATTATAATGGGGACTTTGTTATACGTATTGAAGATACAGATATAGCCAGAAATTTAGAAGATGGAGAAGCATCGCAATTTTCTAACCTTGAATGGTTAGGTTTAGATTGGGATGAGTCTGTTAATAAAGACGGAGGATACGGTCCATATCGTCAATCTGAACGTGGCGACATTTATAAGCCATTAATTGAAAAATTATTAGCTGAAGATAAAGCATATAAATGTTATATGACTTCAGAAGAATTAGAAGCAGAACGCGAAGAGCAAATTGCAAGAGGTGAAATGCCTCGTTATGGTGGTAAACACGCACACTTAACAAAAGAAGAACAAGAAGCATTTGAAGCAGAAGGTAGACAACCAAGTATTCGCTTTAGAGTGCCACAAAATAAAGAATATAAATTCGATGACATCGTAAAAGGTGAAGTATCATTTGATTCGAATGGTATCGGTGACTGGGTAATCGTTAAAAAAGATGGCATCCCAACTTATAACTTTGCAGTTGCGATTGATGATTACTACATGGAAATTTCACACGTTATTCGTGGTGATGATCATATTTCAAACACACCTAAGCAACTTATGATTTATGAAGCATTTGGATTTGAGCCTCCACAGTTTGCGCATATGACATTAATCGTTAATGAAGAGCGTAAAAAATTAAGTAAACGTGATGGTCAAATTCTACAGTTTATAGAACAATATAAAGATTTAGGTTACTTACCTGAAGCAATCTTTAACTTTATTGGTTTATTAGGCTGGTCTCCTGAAGGCGAAGAAGAAATCTTCTCTAAAGAAGAATTTATTAAAATCTTCGATGAAAAACGTCTTTCTAAATCACCAGCATTCTTTGATAAGAAAAAATTAGAATGGATTAATAACCAATATATGAAAGAAAAAGATTCTGAAACAGTCTTTGAAATGACAATTCCACATATGGTTAAAGCAGGTCTATTACCTGAAAGTCCATCTGAAGCTGAATTATCTTGGGCAAGAGACTTAGTAGGTTTATATCAACAACAAATGAGTTATGCAGGAGAAATTGTTCCTTTATCTGAGTTATTCTTCAGAGAACATCTTGATTTCAGTGATGAAGCACAAGAAGTCTTAGATGGCGAACAAGTTCCAACTGTTATGGCTGAACTTGTTAAACAACTTGAAACTTTAGAGCCATTTGAACCAGCTGAAATTAAAAAATCAATTAAAGCTGTACAAAAAGAAACAGGCATCAAAGGTAAACAATTATTTATGCCTATACGTGTTGCTGTTTCAGGTCAAACTCATGGCCCTGAATTACCTAATACAATTGCGTTATTAGGTCGAGATAAAGTACTTAACAGATTAAAACGTTTTGTTTGATTTTTTTAGAACGAGAAATTATTATATAAATGACTTGAAGGACAAGTAGATGAGTTAATGTGAAATTAGAGAGTACATGGTTGCTGAAAATGTGCCACATTACTTAAACGAATGCACCTTTATTACAAATATGATGATGTTAATATTTAAAAGAGTGAGCATTTTTAAATGCTAAAAAGAGTGGAACCGTGCAAAAAGGCACCTCTAGCAATTATTGTTAGGGGCGCCTTTTTGTTATCTGAGGGGGGATTTAAATGTTTAAACGAGTCAAAGATGATATTCAAATGGTATTCGATCAAGACCCTGCAGCAAGATCTTCATTTGAAGTCGTTATGACTTACTCAGGACTACATGCTATATGGAGTTATTTGATTGCTAATTGGTTCTTTAAGAAAAAAATGTACTTTATAGCAAGATCTATATCCCAAATTGCACGATTTTTCACAGGAGTTGAAATTCATCCAGGTGCTACAATCGGCAAGAGGCTATTCATCGACCATGGCATGGGTATTGTAATAGGTGAAACATGTCGCATCGGCAATAATGTAACGATCTACCAAGGTGTAACACTTGGTGGGACAGGTAAAGAACGAGGCAAAAGACATCCAGACATAGGTGATAATGTACTGATAGCTGCTGGTGCTAAAGTATTAGGTAATATTGAAGTCGGCAACAATGTAAATATTGGCGCGAACTCAGTCGTACTCAAAGATGTACCGGATTATTCTACAGTAGTTGGTATTCCAGGTAGAATTGTTAAACAAGATGGCTTGAAAATTGGTAAGAACTTTAATCATACAAATTTACCAGACCCAATATATGAACAATTAAAAGAATTAGAACGTCAACTTGAAAAGACGAAGAATGGAGAGATTGTTGATGATTACGTTATATAATACGTTAACAAGACAAAAAGAAGAATTTATTCCTATCGAAGAAGGAAAAGTAAAAATGTATGTATGTGGACCGACAGTGTACAACTACATTCATATTGGTAATGCAAGAGCAACAGTAGCATTTGATGTCGTAAGAAGATATTTAGAATACCGTGGCTACGATGTACAATATGTATCTAACTTTACAGATGTTGATGACAAATTGATCAAAGCTGCAAATGAATTAGGTGAAACAGTTCCGGAAATTGCGGATCGTTTTATTGAAGCATTCTATGAAGATACAGGTGCTTTAAATTGTAAACGTGGAACAGCGAACCCAAGAGTAATGGATCACATGGATGATATTATTGCTTTTATAGCTGTATTAGTCGAAAAAGGCTATGCGTATGAAAGTGGTGGTGACGTTTATTATCGTACAAGACGTTTTGATGATTACGGTAAGTTGAGCCACCAATCATTAGATGACTTAAAAGTTGGCGCTAGAATAGAATCAGGTGAACAAAAAGAAGATGCACTAGACTTCACTTTATGGAAAAAAGCTAAACCAGGTGAAATTAAGTGGGATAGCCCATGGGGAGAAGGTAGACCAGGTTGGCACATCGAGTGTTCTGTAATGGCACAAGTACATTTAGGCGATACGATTGATATCCATGCTGGTGGAACAGATTTACAATTCCCTCACCACGAAAATGAAATTGCTCAATCAGAAGCACACAATGATAAGACATTCGCGAATTATTGGATGCACAACGGTTTTGTAAATATTAACAATGAAAAAATGAGTAAATCATTAGGTAACTTTATTTTAGTTCATGACATCATAAAAGAAATTGACCCTGATGTATTAAGATTCTTTATGGTAGGTGCGCACTATAGAAATCCAATAAACTATGATTTAGAACTTGTACAAGCTGCTAATAGAGGTTTAGAAAGAATTAGAAACAGTTATCAATCATTAGTTGATAGATCACAACATGCTGTATTAGAAGAAGATGAAACAGAACAACATATCGCACGTATTAATGAAATATTAAATGACTTTGAAACATCTATGGATGATGATTTCAATACAGCTAATGCAATGACTGCATGGTATGACTTGAATAAATTAGCTAATAAATATTTACTTGAAAATACAACTTCTACAAAAACAATTAATCGTTTCAAAGAAGTGTATGAAATCTTTAGTGAAGTTCTCGGTGTACCATTAGTAGGTAAACAACAAAATGAATTACTTGATGAAGAAATTGAAGCATTAATTGAAGAACGTAATGAAGCAAGAAAAGCTAAGAACTTCCAGAGAGCGGACGAAATTAGAGATGCACTAAAAGAACAAAATATTATTCTTGAAGACACAGCTCAAGGTGTGAGGTTTAGACGTGGATAAATTAACAATTAAAATGTTAAATCCGTTATCCTTAGCTTATATGGGTGATTCGATATTAGATACGTATGTCAGAAAGCATATTATCCTTAAAATAAAAGGTAAACCTAATCGATTACATCAATTGTCTAAACAATATGTTTCTGCAAAGGGACAAGCTTATGCACTTAATATTTTGATGGAAAATGAATTTTTTACAGAAGAAGAATTAGAAATTATACAACGAGGTCGTAACGCAAAAAGTTATACGAAAGCGAAGAATACGGATATACAAACGTATAGAAAAAGTTCAGCGATTGAAGCGGTCATTGGTTATTTATTCTTAATAGATGAAACAGAACGCTTAGAAGAACTCGTTAATAAAATGATTGAAATAACAGAAGAAAGGGTGGGAGCCAATGGATGAATCGATTATAGTTGGTAGACATGCGGTCAAAGAAGCGATAACTTCAGGTCATACGATTAATAAAGTATTAATTCAAGAAGGTATCAACAAGAAACAAATTGGTGAAATTTTGAAAATTGCAAAATCTGAAAAAATAGTCGTCCAAACTGTACCTAAATCAAAAATTGACTATTTAACAGATGTTCCACATCAAGGTATCGCTGCTCAAATTGCGCCATATCCATATAAAGAATTAGAAGATTTCATTTCAGAAACTAAAGATATTGACCATGTACCTTGTTTATTGATGTTAGATGGTTTAGAAGATCCCCATAATTTAGGTTCTATTATGAGAACAGCTGATGCAATAGGTATTGATGGCATTATTATTCCGAAGAGAAGGTCTGTACAGTTAAATGCAACAGTAGCAAAAGCTTCAACCGGTGCCATTCAACATGTTCCAGTTATTCGTGTGACGAATTTACCGCAAACAATTGAAAGACTTCAAGAAGTAGGGTATTGGGTCGCGGGTACAGATGCAAAGAATGCGACTGATTATAGACAAATGGATGCTGGAATGCCACTTGTTATCGTTATAGGCAGCGAAGGCGAAGGTATGAGTCGACTAGTGAAAGATAAGTGTGATTTTTATATTAAATTACCAATGGTTGGACACGTTAATAGCTTAAATGCTTCTGTTGCAGCGAGTCTGCTTATGTATGAAGTATATAGAAAAAGGCATCCAATAGGACAATCATAATGAAAGATATCTATTTAATTATTGATGGCTATAACTTAATAGGACAATCAAACGAATTGTCTTCCATTGCTCAAGTTTCTTTAGAAGAAGCGAGAGATAAATTGTTAATCACACTTATCAATTATAATACCCAACATGATGGCGAAATGATTGTTGTTTTTGATGCTTATGGTGTAGAAGGTACTGAATCAGTAGAATTTAAGCACGGTGTGAAAGTTGTTTATACGAAAGGAAAAGAAACAGCAGATAGTTATATTGAAAGATTAACGTATGAATTATATCGAAAGCATATTACGCATATTACAGTAGTCACAAGTGATATGAGTGAACAACATGCTATTTTTGGTTCTGGTGCGTATAGAATCTCATCTAGAGAAATGTGGTCAACAATTGCAAATCAAGAATCTGTTGTGACAAAGCACCTATCAGAAATTAAAACTAAGACACCTAGAAATAGATTGAACTTGCCAGATGAAGTGTTACAGCAATTTGAAAAATGGAGAAGAAATAATCGATAAATATGATTTTTTGGAGTTTGATTTATAAGGAACGCGCCCTGTAAAATATGCTCAAAACGATAACAAGGGATGAGCTTGATGAATGATTTGAATATGGACAAGCAGTTGTTAAAATGGATTGATGATATTCAGCGTGGTGACAAAGAAGCGTTTAATCAATTATTAAATGTTTTCGAAAGTGACATTCAGAAGCGGGTAAGCACATTGAGACTACCTTATAATGATAAAGAGGACATCGCACAAATTATAAGATTTAAGTTGTATAAGCAAGCACTCACATTTGATTGTGACAAGCATGATTCGTTTATACATTGTGTGAATGTCATTATTAAAAATGCTAAAATTGATTATATAAGAAGAGTTAAAAGTACAAAGTATCAAATATTAAAAGCGTCATTAAGTATTGATGAAACAAATAGTGATTCGGTTAATTTAATAGAATGTCTTAGAGATGGTCATGGCCAGGATTTTGAAGATCAAATGTTAACAGAATGTTCGCTATCCTATTTGATGGATTCTAATAAGCTATCACCTATTGAATCGGACATTCTAAAATTAACAGTACAAGGAAAAACAAAAAAAGAAATATCAAATGAACTAGATGTACCAGTAAAACATGTATATAACGCACAATACAGATTAAAAAAGAAACTGAACAAGGCTGAAATTACTTCAGCTTTGTTTGACAATTAGGTGTTTTGTTTTGTATATTAATCTAGGATTAGAATGAATTAGGTGATAAGATGAGAAAAGTCCCTTTAAATTGCGAGAAATGCGGAGCTAGAAATTATACAGTCCCTAAAAAAGATACAGATCAACGATTAGAGCTAAAAAAGTTTTGTAAAACTTGTAATACGCATACATTGCATAAAGAATCCATCTAAAAGGAGGAAAATCAATGGCTAAAAAAGAAAACTTCTTTCAAGGCGTAAAATCAGAAATGCAGAAAACAAGTTGGCCAACTGGCAAAGAACTTGTTAAATATACAACAATAGTAGTGTGTACAGTAATCTTTTTCTTAATCTTTTTCTATGCATTAGATTTAGGAATTACAGAATTAATTAATTTGATTAGATAGTAAGGAGTGGCAAAATGTCAGAAGAGATAGGCGCTAAACGATGGTATGCAGTGCACACTTATTCAGGTTATGAAAATAAAGTCAAAACAAACCTAGAAAAGCGTGTTGATACAATGAACATGCAAGAACAAATTTTTAGAGTTGTGATTCCAGAAGAGGAAGAAACATCTATTAAAGATGGTAAAGCGAAGACACAAATCAAGAAGACTTTCCCTGGATACGTATTAGTTGAGTTAATTATGACTGATGAATCATGGTATGTCGTAAGAAATACACCTGGTGTTACAGGTTTCGTCGGTTCTGCTGGTGCAGGATCTAAACCAAATCCATTATTACCAGATGAAGCGAAATTTATCCTTAAACAAATGGGTATGGCAGAAAAAACAGTCGACGTAGAAGTTGAATTAGGTGAACAAGTTCGCGTAACAAGTGGACCATTTAGTAACCAAGTTGGTGAAATCAAAGAAATCGATGTTGAGAAGTATAAATTAACAGTACTTGTTGACATGTTCGGTAGAGAAACACCAGTCGAAGTTGAATTCGATCAAATTGAAAAGTTGTAAAAAAACACTTGAAATTTCATGATTTCAATGTTATTATTTAAAGGTCGCGCTCGGACTATGCGCAACCATTTCGTCACGAAATGAAGAGTGGGAGGGTAAAATATCATTACCCCATGACCACATCACGATATCAAGGAGGTGCACATCGTGGCTAAAAAAGTAGTTAAAGTTGTTAAATTGCAAATTCCTGCAGGTAAAGCAAACCCAGCACCACCAGTTGGTCCTGCATTAGGTCAAGCCGGTGTGAATATTATGGGATTCTGTAAAGAATTCAACGCTCGTACACAAGAGCAAGCAGGTTTAATCATTCCAGTTGAAATTACAGTATTTGAAGACCGTTCATTTACTTTCATCACTAAGACACCACCTGCAGCAGTATTACTTAAAAAAGCAGCTAAAGTAGAAAAAGGTTCTGGTGAACCTAACAAAACTAAAGTTGCTACAGTAACTCAAGACCAAGTACGTGAAATTGCTAACACTAAAATGCCTGACTTAAACGCGGCATCTGAAGAAGCAGCTATGCGTATCGTTGAAGGTACTGCACGCAGCATGGGTATTGTCGTAGAATAATTGAGTTTTAAAGTTTAAGCAGGCGGCTATTTCGCTGTCTGCTATTGCATTGTCTTTATGATAATGCACGTGGGAGGTAACATTCCGCTAAAACCACTAAAGGAGGAAAACAAAATGGCTAAAAAAGGTAAAAAGTATCAAGAAGCAGTTGCTAAAATCGATCGTACTGCAACATACGCTGTTGAAGAAGCGATTAAATTAGCAAAAGAAACAAGTACTGTTAACTTTGATGCATCTGTAGAAGTTGCATTTCGTTTAGGCATTGATACACGTAAGAATGACCAACAAATCCGTGGCGCTGTAGTATTACCACACGGTACTGGTAAAACACAACGTGTATTAGTATTCGCTAAAGGCGATAAAATCAAAGAAGCAGAAGAAGCTGGAGCAGATTATGTAGGTGAAGAATACATTAACAAAATCAACCAAGGTTGGTTCGACTTTGATGTAATCGTTGCAACACCTGACATGATGGGTGAAGTTGGTAAACTTGGTCGTGTATTAGGACCTAAAGGTTTAATGCCAAACCCTAAAACTGGTACAGTAACAATGGATATCAAAAAAGCAGTAGAAGAAATTAAAGCAGGTAAAGTAGAATACCGTGCTGAAAAATCTGGTATTGTTCATGCATCTATTGGTAAAGTATCATTTGACGAGCAACAATTAGTTGATAACTTCAAAACAATTCAAGATACATTAACTAAAGCTAAACCAGCATCATCTAAAGGTACTTATTTCAAATCTGTTGCTGTTACAACAACAATGGGTCCTGGTATCAAAGTTGATACTTCAAGCTTTAAATTATAATATAAAAATATTGACTTCAACTCCAAAACGCGTTATAGTTTTGGATGTGTAATATTTAACCTAAGACAGTAGGAGTTCAATTTTGAACTTAAAAAGCGATCCTACCGAGGCTTAAATTGACTTGAACGTATAAAATTCAAGCACTTTTTGCCGTGGGTAAAAAGTGCTTTTTTGTTGAGAAACCTCATCATAAAAGCACGGACAATTAATATGGAGGTGTAGAGATGTCTAATTCAAAAATCGTTGAAGCTAAACAACAAAAAGTTGATTTAATTACTGAACAACTTAAAAATTCTGTTTCAACAATTATTGTTGACTACCGTGGTTTAACAGTTGCGCAAGTTACTGAATTACGTAAACAATTACGTGAAGCAGGTATCGAATATAAAGTTTACAAAAACACTTTAGTTCGTCGTGCTGCTGAAGCTGCTGGTATCGAAGGTTTAGAAGAAACATTAACTGGTCCTAACGCAATTGCTTTTTCAAACGAAGAAGTTGTTGAACCAGCTAAAATTCTTGCTGACTTCGCTAAAGAAAACGAAGCGTTAGAAATCAAAGCAGGTGTTATTGAAGGACAAGTTGTATCTGCAGAAGAAGTTAACACTATCGGTTCATTACCATCAAAAGACGGTCTTGTATCAATGTTACTATCTGTATTACAAGCTCCAGTTCGTAACTTTGCTTATGCAGTTAAAGCTGTTGGAGAACAAAAAGAAGAAAGTGCTGAATAATTCAGCAACAAATAAAACTATTTAATGGAGGATATATATCATGTCTAATGAAAAAATTATTGAAGCAATTAAAGAAATGTCAGTATTAGAATTAAATGACTTAGTAAAAGCTATCGAAGAAGAATTTGGTGTAACAGCAGCAGCTCCTGTAGCAGCAGCTGGCGCAGCTGGTGGAGACGCAGCAGCTGAAAAAACTGAATTCGACGTTGAATTAACTTCAGCTGGAGATTCAAAAATTAAAGTTGTTAAAGCGGTTAAAGAAGCAACTGGCTTAGGCTTAAAAGAAGCTAAAGAAATCGTAGACAACGCTCCTAAAGTTGTTAAAGAAGGTTTATCTAAAGAAGACGCTGAAGCTTTAAAAGAAAAATTAGAAGAAGTTGGCGCATCTGTAGAATTAAAATAATCTCTGTATTAAATCAAAAAACCCGTTATTATCATGATAACGGGTTTTTATTTACTCATTTAATCAATAAAGAGGTGGCGTAATGAGTCATTATTTTGATAACGATCCAAACGTGAAGTCGGAACGAGAAAGTTTCGATTATTTTTATCGCGATAACAAACTCTCTCTTCAGACAGATCATGGTGTTTTCTCAAAAGGGAAAATAGACTTTGGGTCTGATTTACTCGTAACAACTTTCTTAAATGCAAATCCCCCTGGTCCTAAAAAGAAAATATTGGATGTGGGCTGTGGTTATGGCCCGATAGGTTTAATGTGTGCGAAAGTACTTCCACATAGTGAAGTAACTATGGTAGATGTGAATGAACGCGCATTGGATTTGGCAAAAGATAATCAACAATCTAACAACATTCAAAATGCTCAGTTGAAAGCAAGTGACTGTTTAGATGATGTATTAGATTTAGAGTTTGATTTTGTATTAACAAACCCTCCGATAAGAGCAGGGAAGGAAATTGTTCATAAAATTCTTGAGCAAAGCATCGAAGTATTATCGAGTGGCGGACAGCTTTTAGTTGTTATTCAGAAGAAGCAAGGTATGCCTTCTGCAAAGAAAAAAATGCAAGATATTTTTGGTAATGCAGAAATAATCGAAAAAAGCAAGGGTTATTACATTTTAAAAAGTGTAAAAGCTTGATTTTGGTGTTTTGTTCTGATATAGTAATAGAATGTTAAAAATTATATTCAATAAGTGTGTACTTTTGCGTCGCCCTTAATTGAATGTTAGGAATAAGTCGTACGAAATAGAAAATGGAATCATTGACTTTCCGTTTTCTTTTTGTCTTATTATATTTATTTTGTAAGGCGCAAAGTTATATTCACAATATTTGAGGGGTGAATCTGTTGACAGGTCAACTTATCCAGTATGGAAGACATCGTGTTCGTAGAAGTTATGCGAGAATTTCCGAGATTTTAGAACTACCTAACTTAATAGAGATTCAAACGAAATCATATGAATGGTTTCTAAAAGAAGGTTTACTAGAAATGTTCCGCGACATTTCTCCAATTGATGATTTTACAGGTAACCTTTCTTTAGAGTTCGTAGATTACCGTCTAGGTGAACCAAAGTATGATTTAGAAGAATCTAAAAACCGTGATGCAACATATGCAGCACCATTACGCGTTAAAGTCCGTTTAATTAACAAAGAAACAGGCGAAGTGAAAGATCAAGAAGTATTCATGGGTGATTTCCCATTAATGACTGACACTGGTACTTTTGTAATAAACGGTGCAGAACGTGTTATTGTATCTCAACTTGTACGTTCACCATCCGTTTACTTCAACGAAAAAGTTGATAAAAACGGTAAAGTGAGTTTTGGAACTACTGTAATCCCTAACCGTGGTGCATGGTTAGAGTATGAAACAGATGCTAAAGATGTTCCTTACGTAAGAATAGACAGAACACGTAAATTACCAATTACAGTATTAATCCGTGCTTTAGGATTCTCATCAGATCAAGAAATCATTGATTTACTTGGTGACAATGAGTATTTAAGAAATGCGTTAGACAAAGATAATACTGAAACAACAGACCAAGCATTGCTTGAAATTTATGAGCGTTTACGTCCGGGAGAACCACCAACAGTAGAGAACGCTAAAAGTCTATTATATTCACGTTTCTTTGACCCAAAACGTTATGATTTAGCGGCAGTAGGTCGTTACAAAATGAATAAAAAATTACATCTTAAACATCGTTTGTTCAACCAAACTTTAGCTGAGCCTATCGTTGACGTTGAAACAGGTGAAATTGCGGCTGAAGAAGGTACTGTTTTAGACCGTCGTAATTTAGATAAAATCATCGATGTTTTAGAATCAAACGCTAATATTCATGTTTATGAACTTAATAGTGGTGTCTTAGATGAGCCAGTAGAAGTTCAAACAGTTAAAATTTATATTCCTGGTGATGAAGAAAAACGTACGACAACAGTGATTGGTAATGCATTCCCTGATGAAGCAGTGAAATGTATTACACCAGCAGATATTATTTCTTCACTATCATATTTCTTTAACTTGTTACATGGTGTAGGTTACACAGATGATATCGACCATTTAGGTAATCGTCGTCTACGTTCAGTAGGAGAATTACTACAGAACCAATTCAGAATTGGTTTATCACGTATGGAACGTGTTGTGCGTGAACGTATGTCAATTCAAGACACTGATTCAATCACACCTCAACAATTAATTAATATTCGTCCAGTAATTGCATCTATTAAAGAATTCTTTGGTAGCTCTCAATTATCTCAATTCATGGACCAAGCAAACCCATTAGCAGAGTTGACGCATAAACGTCGTCTATCAGCATTAGGACCGGGTGGTTTAACTCGTGAGCGTGCTGGTATGGAAGTACGTGACGTTCACTACTCTCACTATGGTCGTATGTGTCCAATTGAAACGCCTGAGGGACCAAACATTGGTTTAATCAACTCATTATCAAGTTATGCAAGAGTTAATGAATTTGGTTTCATTGAAACACCTTATCGTAAGGTAAACATCGAGACAAACCAAGTTACTGACAGAATCGACTACTTAACAGCTGACGAAGAAGACAGCTATGTAGTTGCACAAGCAAACTCTGTACTTGATGAAACAGGTAAATTCGTTGATGATGAAGTTCTTTGTCGTTTCCGTGGGGACAACACTACGAAACCTAAAGAACGCATGGACTACATGGATGTATCTCCTAAACAAGTTGTTTCTGCAGCGACAGCATGTATTCCATTCTTAGAAAACGATGACTCTAACCGTGCGCTTATGGGTGCAAACATGCAACGTCAAGCGGTACCTTTAATGAACCCAGAAGCACCATTTGTTGGTACTGGTATGGAACACGTAACTGCACGTGATTCAGGTGCAGCTGTTGTTGCTAAGTACAAAGGTAGAGTTGAGCACGTAGAAGCAAAAGAAATCCTTGTTAGACGTATTGTTGAAGAGAATGGTAAAGAGATCGAAACTGAATTAGATCGTTACCCATTATCAAAATTTAAACGTAGTAACTCAGGTACTTGTTACAATCAACGTCCAATCATTGCGAGTGGAGATATTGTTACTAAAGGTGAAATTTTAGCTGATGGTCCTTCAATGGAACTTGGTGAAATGGCACTTGGACGTAACGTAGTAGTTGGTTTCATGACTTGGGACGGTTATAACTATGAGGATGCTGTAATCATGAGTGAACGTCTTGTTAAAGATGATGTTTATACTTCAATTCACGTTGAAGAATATGAATCAGAAGCTCGTGACACTAAATTAGGACCTGAAGAAATCACACGTGATATTCCTAACGTTTCTGACAATGCACTTAAGAACTTAGATGATCGTGGTATCGTTTATGTTGGTGCTGAAGTTAAAGACGGAGATATCCTAGTTGGTAAAGTAACGCCTAAAGGTGTAACTGAATTAACAGCTGAAGAAAGATTATTACATGCAATCTTTGGTGAAAAAGCTCGTGAAGTTCGTGATACATCATTACGTGTACCTCATGGTGCAGGTGGTATTGTATTAGATGTTAAAGTATTTAACAGAGAAGAAGGCGATGATTCATTATCTCCAGGTGTAAACCAATTAGTACGTGTATACATCGTTCAAAAACGTAAAATACATGTCGGAGATAAAATGTGTGGTCGTCACGGTAACAAAGGTGTTATCTCACGTATCTTACCTGAAGAAGATATGCCTTACTTACCAGATGGAACACCAATTGACATCATGTTAAACCCATTAGGTGTACCTTCTCGTATGAATATCGGACAAGTATTAGAACTTCATCTTGGAATGGCAGCTAAGAATTTAGGTATTCATGTTGCTTCACCAGTATTTGATGGTGCAAACGATGATGATGTTTGGTCAACTATTGAAGAAGCAGGTATGGCTCGTGATGGTAAAACTGTACTATACGATGGTCGTACTGGTGAACCGTTTGATAACCGTGTATCTGTAGGTGTAATGTACATGCTTAAACTTGCACACATGGTAGACGATAAATTACATGCGCGTTCTACTGGACCATACTCACTTGTTACACAACAACCACTTGGCGGTAAAGCTCAGTTTGGTGGACAACGTTTCGGTGAGATGGAAGTATGGGCACTTGAAGCTTACGGTGCAGCATATACTTTACAAGAGATTTTAACTTATAAATCTGATGACACAGTAGGTCGTGTTAAAACTTACGAATCTATCGTAAAAGGAGAAAACATCCCTAAACCGGGAGTTCCTGAATCATTCCGCGTATTAATGAAAGAGTTACAAAGTTTAGGTCTAGACGTTAAAGTTATGGACGAACACGATAACGAAATCGAAATGCGTGATTTAGAAGATGAAGATATGATGGACAAGAAAGTTGATTTAGGTGTTTCACAAGATGCATCAATAGAAGGGCAACAAGTAACTGACTAAAAGTTAATAAAGCGCATTTGATTAAACATTTGCGCTTTACATTTGTTATACATTATCAATCAACCGGCACAACTAATTTAAATTGAAGGAGGTAGGCTCCTTGATTGATGTAAATAATTTCCATTACATGAAAATAGGACTTGCTTCACCTGAAAAGATCCGTTCTTGGTCATTTGGTGAAGTGAAAAAACCAGAAACAATTAACTACCGTACGTTAAAACCTGAAAGAGATGGTTTATTCTGTGAGAAAATTTTTGGTCCAACTAAGGACTGGGAATGTAGTTGTGGTAAATATAAAAGAGTACGCTATAAAGGCATGGTCTGTGACCGTTGTGGTGTAGAGGTTACTAAGTCAAAAGTGCGTCGTGAAAGAATGGGGCATATTGAATTAGCAGCACCAGTTTCACACATTTGGTACTTCAAAGGTATCCCAAGTCGTATGGGACTTTTACTTGATATGTCACCACGTTCACTTGAAGAAGTTATATACTTTGCTTCTTACACTGTAATTGATCCAGGTCCAACTGGATTAGAGAAGAAACAATTATTAACTGAAGGTGAATTCCGTGAGTATTATGATAAATATCCAGGTAAATTCACAGCAAAAATGGGTGCAGAAGCAATCCGTGACTTATTAAGCGATATCGATTTAGATAAAGAATTAAAAGAATTACGTGAAGAATTAGAATCAGCAACAGGACAAAGATTGACAAGAGCAATTAAACGTCTAGAAGTTGTTGAGTCATTCCGTCACTCAGGTAATGACCCATCTTGGATGATCTTAGATGTATTACCAATTATTCCACCTGAAATTCGTCCAATGGTTCAATTAGACGGTGGACGTTTCGCAACAAGTGATTTAAATGATTTATACCGTCGTGTTATCAACCGTAATAATCGTTTGAAACGTTTATTAGATTTAGGTGCACCTGGTATTATCGTTCAAAATGAAAAACGTATGTTACAAGAAGCTGTAGATGCTTTAATTGATAATGGTCGTCGTGGTCGTCCAGTTACTGGACCAGGTAACCGTCCATTAAAATCATTGTCACATATGTTAAAAGGTAAACAAGGTCGTTTCCGTCAAAACTTACTTGGTAAACGTGTTGACTATTCAGGTCGTTCAGTTATCGTAGTTGGACCAAACCTTAAAATGTATCAATGTGGTTTACCGAAAGAAATGGCGTTAGAATTGTTCAAACCTTTCATTATGAAAGAACTTGTTGAACGCGAAATTGCAACGAACATCAAGAATGCAAAAGGTAAAATAGAAAGAATGGAAGAAGAAGTTTGGGATGTACTAGAAGATGTTATTAAAGAACATCCAGTACTATTAAACCGTGCACCAACGCTTCACCGTTTAGGTATTCAAGCATTTGAACCTACACTAGTTGAAGGTCGTGCAATCAGACTTCATCCACTTGTAACAACTGCTTATAACGCTGACTTTGATGGTGACCAAATGGCTGTCCATGTTCCATTATCAAAAGAAGCACAAGCAGAAGCACGTATGTTAATGCTTGCAGCTCAAAACATCTTGAACCCTAAAGATGGTAAACCAGTCGTAACACCTTCTCAAGATATGGTATTAGGTAACTATTACTTAACACTTGAACGTAAAGGCGCTACAGGAGCTGGTGAAATCTTTAGTGAAACAGATGAAGTTATTAAAGCGTATGTAAATGGCTATGTTCATTTACACTCACGTATAGCTGTTCATGCAAGATCATTAAAGAACCCAACATTTACAGAAGAACAAAACAATAAATTACTTATCACATCTGTTGGTAAGATTATATTCAATGAAATTATGCCGGATTCATTCCCGTACATTAATGAACCAACGAATTTCAACTTAGAAAAATCAACACCTGACAAATACTTTATTGCACCTACTGATATTCCAGAAGGTGGATTAATCGAGTACTTACAAGATGTTGAACTTGTTAAACCATTTAACAAGAAATTCTTAGGTCAAATCATTGCGGAAATCTTTAATAAATTCCACATTACAGATACATCAGTAATGCTTGATAAGATGAAAGATTTAGGATTTAAATACTCATCTAAAGCTGGTATTACAGTTGGGGTTTCTGACATCGTGGTACTTCCTGATAAACAAGAAATTATTGGAGAAGCAGAAATCAAAGTAGATAAAGTACAAAAACAATTTACCCGTGGTTTAATTACTGAAAGCGAACGTTATGCTGCTGTAATTGAAATTTGGACAAAAGCTAAAGATGATATTCAAGCTAAATTAATGATGTCATTAGACAGCTTAAACCCAATCTTCATGATGAGTGACTCTGGTGCCCGTGGTAACGCATCAAACTTCACTCAATTAGCTGGTATGCGTGGTCTGATGGCTAACCCATCTGGTCGAATTATCGAGTTACCTATTAAATCATCATTCCGTGAAGGTTTAACAGTACTTGAATACTTCATCTCTACTCACGGTGCGCGTAAAGGTCTTGCCGATACAGCACTGAAAACTGCCGATTCAGGCTACTTAACACGTCGTCTAGTTGACGTAGCACAAGATGTTATCGTTAGAGAAGAAGACTGTGGAACTGACCGTGGATTACTTGTTTCAGATATTAGAGAAGGATCAGAGTTAATCGAACCATTCATTGAACGTATTGAAGGTCGTTACTCTAAAGAAACATTACGTCATCCTGAAACAGATGAAGTAATTATTAAAGTTAATGAATTAATAACTGCTGATATTGCTAAACAAATAGTTGATGCAGGTATTACTGAAATGCATATTCGCTCTGCATTTACATGTAACACTCGTCACGGTGTATGTGAAAAATGTTATGGTAAGAACTTAGCAACTGGTGAACAAGTTGAAGTTGGTGAAGCAGTTGGTACAATTGCTGCACAATCAATCGGTGAACCAGGTACTCAGCTTACAATGCGTACATTCCATACAGGTGGTGTAGCAGGTGCCGATATCACTCAAGGTTTACCTCGTATTCAAGAGCTATTTG
This sequence comes from Mammaliicoccus sp. FSL K6-3158, assembly GCF_038005105.1. Taxonomy (NCBI): domain Bacteria; kingdom Bacillati; phylum Bacillota; class Bacilli; order Caryophanales; family Staphylococcaceae; genus Mammaliicoccus; species Mammaliicoccus sp. FSL K6-3158. The sequence goes on along the minus strand of NZ_JBBOSL010000001.1, from coordinate 2,638,804 downwards.
AAGCACGTAACCCTAAAGGGCAAGCTGTTATTTCTGAAATTAATGGTGAAGTAACTGAAATTACGATCGTTAAAGATCGTCAACAAGAAATTAAAGTTAAAGGCGAAAATGAAATCCGTACTTATAACGCGCCAGGTACTGCTCGACTTAAAGTTGAAGAAGGTCAATACGTAGAACGTGGTGAAGTTATGACTGAAGGTTCAATCGAACCTAAAGGATTACTAGCTGTTGCAGGCTTAAATGCTACTCAAAAATACTTACTTAAAGAAGTACAAAAAGTTTACCGTATGCAAGGTGTTGAAATTTCAGATAAACACGTTGAAGTTATGGTTAGACAAATGCTTCGTAAAGTAAGAATTATTGAAGCAGGAGATACTAAATTATTACCAGGTGCATTAGTTGATATTCATACATTTACTGATGCAAACAGAGAAGTATTTGCGACGCGTAAACGTCCAGCAACTGCTAAACCTGTATTACTTGGTATTACGAAAGCATCTCTTGAGACTGAAAGTTTCTTATCAGCTGCTTCATTCCAAGAAACAACAAGAGTACTTACAGATGCTGCTATTAAAGGTAAGCGTGATGACTTACTTGGACTTAAAGAAAATGTTATCATCGGTAAATTGATCCCTGCCGGAACAGGCATGAGAAGATATACTGGTGTTGACTTTGAAAAAGTTGAAAAAGAAGTAGTACCTGAAGAACAAGTTGTGACTGACTAATATATATGGGCTGTTCTAGGTTCCTAGAACAGCTTGTATTTTATTATAAAAACACCTTAAAAATGATTGACTTTATAACTGTGCAATGTTATTATTGTTAAGGTTGATGAAAGCAGACGCTTTGGAGGATATGAAATGTCTAATGAAAAAGCCTTAAGCTTAAATCAAGACAGTTATGTCATTGGTTTAAAACAGACCACTAAAGCATTATTGAAGCATGATGTACGTCAAGTAATCATTGCTCAAGATGTCAATATTCATATTTTGTCGAAAGTGTTAACAATAGCATTTGAGACAGGCGTTCCGATAAGTTATAGTCCTAGTCGACAAGAACTTGGATCACGCTATGGAATAGAAGTTAATGCGACAGTTGTTGCATTGCTTAAATAAATGTGTAAGCTGTGCTTACTATTTTTATTTGACTTAAAATGAACCACCTGGATGTGTGGAATTAAGAAATGAAGAGAGGAGGACATTAAAGATGCCTACTATTAACCAATTAGTACGTAAACCTCGTACTAGTAAATCACAAAAATCAACTGCACCAGCATTAAACAGAGGTTACAATAGCATGAAGAAAAAAATGACTACTGTATACTCTCCTCAAAAACGTGGTGTATGTACTCGTGTAGGAACTATGACACCTAAAAAACCTAACTCAGCGTTACGTAAATATGCTCGTGTTCGTTTATCAAACAACATCGAAGTAAACGCGTATATCCCTGGTATTGGCCACAACTTACAAGAACACAGTGTTGTACTTATTCGTGGTGGACGTGTAAAAGACTTACCTGGTGTGCGTTACCATATCGTACGTGGTGCTTTAGACACTTCTGGTGTTGACGGTCGTATGCAAAGCCGTTCACTTTATGGTGCTAAAAAACCTAAAGCTGCTAAAAAATAATTTGACATTAAATTTCTGTAAATAACAGTTTTTTAAATGACGATAAATCAATTAAACTTTATAATGAGGAAGGAGGATTACGATTATGCCTCGTAAAGGTCCAGTTGCAAAAAGAGATGTTTTACCAGATCCAATTCACAACTCTAAATTAGTAACAAAATTAATCAACAAAATCATGCTTGATGGTAAACGTGGTACTGCTCAAAGAATTCTTTATTCTGCATTCGAACTTGTTCAAGAACGTTCAGGTAAAGATGCTATGGAAGTATTCGATGAAGCTATCAACAACATCATGCCTGTACTTGAAGTTAAAGCTCGCCGTGTAGGTGGTTCAAACTATCAAGTACCTGTAGAAGTACGTCCAGAACGTCGTACTACTTTAGGTTTACGTTGGTTAGTTAACTACGCGCGTCTTCGTGGTGAAAAAACTATGGAAGAGCGTTTAGCTAATGAAATCTTAGATGCTGCCAATAACACTGGTGGTGCTGTTAAGAAACGTGAAGACACTCACAAAATGGCAGAAGCTAACAAAGCGTTTGCTCATTACCGTTGGTAAGATAGAACTTAGAACCCTAAGCGTTAAAATTATAAAGAGGCTTATTTATAGGTCATCTATAGTTTTTTAAACACTTAGGGTATCAAAGTATCTATATAAACAACAACCAAATATCCAATGTTTTGGAAGGAGTAAGAATACTATGGCAAGAGATTTTTCTTTGAAAAACACTCGTAATATCGGTATCATGGCTCACATCGATGCTGGTAAAACTACTACTACTGAACGTATTCTTTATTACACAGGCCGTATCCATAAAATTGGTGAAACACATGAAGGTGCTTCACAAATGGACTGGATGGAACAAGAGCAAGAGCGTGGTATTACAATCACTTCTGCTGCGACTACTGCACAATGGGATGGTCACCGTGTAAACATCATCGATACACCAGGACACGTAGACTTCACAGTTGAAGTTGAACGTTCATTACGTGTACTTGATGGTGCTGTAACTGTTCTTGATGCGCAATCAGGTGTTGAACCTCAAACTGAAACAGTTTGGCGTCAAGCTACAACTTACGGAGTACCTCGTATTGTATTCATTAATAAAATGGACAAAATGGGTGCTAACTTTGAATATTCAGTTGGTACACTACATGAGCGTTTACAAGCAAATGCTCACCCAATTCAGTTACCAATTGGTGCGGAAGACGATTTCAACGCTATTATTGATTTAGTAGAAATGAAATGTTTCCAATACACTAATGACTTAGGTACTGAAATTGATGAAATTGAGATTCCAGAATCTCATAAGCAACAAGCTGAAGATGCTCGTGAAGCTTTAATTGAAGCTGTTGCTGAATCAAACGACGATTTAATGGAAAAATACTTAGGTGGAGAAGAAATCACAATTGATGAGCTTAAAGCGGCTATCCGTCAAGCTACTTGTGACGTTGAATTCTACCCAGTATTATGTGGTACAGCATTCAAAAACAAAGGTGTTCAATTAATGTTGAACGCTGTTATTGACTACTTACCATCACCATTAGATGTTAAACCTATTATCGGACATAGAGTTGATAACGAAGATGAAGAAGTAATTGCTAGACCTGATGACTCAGCGCCATTCGCTGCATTAGCGTTTAAAGTTATGACTGACCCATTCGTAGGTAAATTAACATTCTTCCGTGTTTATTCTGGTACAATGGAATCTGGTTCATACGTTAAAAACTCTACTAAAGGTAAACGTGAACGTGTAGGTCGTATCCTACAAATGCACGCTAACTCTCGTGAAGAGATTTCAACTGTATATTCTGGTGACATTGCAGGTGCTGTTGGTCTTAAAGACACTGCTACTGGTGATACTTTATGTGATGAAAAAGATAACATTATCTTAGAATCAATGGAATTCCCAGAGCCAGTTATTCACTTATCTGTTGAGCCTAAATCAAAAGCTGACCAAGATAAAATGACTAACGCATTAGTTAAATTACAAGAAGAAGATCCAACATTCCATGCACACACTGACCATGAAACTGGACAAGTTATCATCGGTGGTATGGGTGAATTACATCTTGATATTTTAGTAGACCGTATGAAACGTGAATTTAAAGTAGAATGTACTGTTGGTGCTCCAATGGTATCTTACCGTGAAACGTTCAAAGAATCTGCACAAGTTCAAGGTAAATTCTCTCGTCAATCAGGTGGACGTGGACAATATGGTGATGTTCATATTGAATTCACACCTAACGAACAAGGTGGCGGCTTCGAATTCGAAAACGCTATCGTCGGTGGTGTAGTTCCTCGTGAATACATTCCATCAGTTGAAGCTGGTCTTAAAGATGCTATGGAAAACGGTGTATTAGCTGGATATCCATTAGTTGATGTTAAAGCTAAACTATATGATGGTTCATATCATGATGTAGATTCATCTGAAATGGCCTTCAAAGTTGCTGCATCATTAGCACTTAAAGAAGCAGCTAAAAAATGTAACCCTGTAATCTTAGAGCCAATGATGAAAGTTGAAATCGTTATGCCTGAAGAATACATGGGAGACATCATGGGTGACGTAACAAGTCGTCGTGGACGTGTTGAAGGTATGGAAGCACGCGGTAACGCTCAAGTTGTTCGTGCATTTGTTCCACTTTCAGAAATGTTCGGTTACGCTACAAACTTACGTTCTAACACTCAAGGTCGTGGTACTTATACTATGGTATTTGACCACTACGAAGAAGTTCCTAAATCAATTTCTGAAGAAATTATCAAGAAAAATAAAGGTGAATAATACATTCGCTTTAATAAATTGATTTTTTCATCAAAATGATTTATAAATTAACTATAGGTTATCCTCATGATGGTGAGTAACCATCATGAGGCTTAAATAAAAAATAATTTTTAATATGAATAGGAGAGATTTCATAATGGCTAAAGAAAAATTTGATCGCTCAAAAACACATGCCAATATTGGTACTATCGGTCACGTTGACCATGGTAAAACTACTTTAACAGCTGCTATCGCAACTGTATTAGCAAAACGTTCTGGTGACGGAGAAGCTCGTTCTTACGACCAAATCGATAACGCTCCAGAAGAAAAAGAACGTGGTATTACAATCAATACTTCACATATCGAATACGAAACTGAAAAACGTCACTATGCGCACGTTGACTGCCCAGGACACGCTGACTATGTTAAAAACATGATCACTGGTGCTGCTCAAATGGACGGCGGTATCTTAGTAGTATCTGCTGCTGACGGTCCAATGCCTCAAACTCGTGAGCACATTCTTTTATCACGTAACGTAGGTGTTCCTGCATTAGTAGTATTCTTAAACAAAGTTGACATGGTTGACGATGAAGAATTATTAGAATTAGTTGAAATGGAAGTTCGTGACTTATTATCTGAATATGACTTCCCAGGCGACGACGTTCCTGTAATTGCTGGTTCAGCATTAAAAGCATTAGAAGGCGACGAAGCTTACGAAGACAAAATCATGGAATTAATGGATGCTGTTGATACATTCATCCCAACTCCAGAACGTGACTCTGACAAACCATTCATGATGCCAGTTGAGGACGTATTCTCAATCACTGGTCGTGGTACTGTTGCTACAGGCCGTGTTGAACGTGGTCAAATCACTGTTGGTGAAGAAGTTGAAATCATCGGTTTAACTGAAGAATCTTCTAAAACAACTGTAACTGGTGTTGAAATGTTCCGTAAATTATTAGACTTCGCTGAAGCTGGAGATAACATCGGTGCATTATTACGTGGTGTTGCTCGTGAAGACGTTAACCGTGGTCAAGTATTAGCTAAACCAGGTTCAATCACACCTCACACTAAATTCAAAGCTGAAGTTTATGTATTATCTAAAGACGAAGGTGGACGTCATACTCCATTCTTCACAAACTACCGCCCACAATTCTATTTCCGTACTACTGACGTAACTGGTGTAGTTAACTTACCAGAAGGTACTGAAATGGTTATGCCTGGCGACAACGTTGAAATGGACGTTGAATTAATTTCACCAATCGCTATTGAAGACGGTACTCGTTTCTCAATCCGTGAAGGTGGACGTACAGTTGGATCAGGCGTTGTTACAATCATCGAAGCTTAATTCGATATTGAACAAACTTGATTAAACAAATTTAAAGCCGAGACATTAAGTTGTCTCGGCTTTTTTTATGGTTTATTTTTCTAATTCATCACTATGTTCAATAATAGATAAGAATAATTTGACGCTATTTTGTAATGCTTGTTCATCTAAATCGAATTTTGGATGGTGATGCGGATAAGTCGCTTTAAGTACTTCATTACCTACACCAGTAAAGAAATATGTTCCTGGAACATGTTGTAAGAAATAACCAACATCTTCGCCACCTAAAGAAGGAGGGAAATCGAATGCTTCAGTAACTGAATCAATTTCTGATGCAAGTTTTTTAGCCCATTCTGTTTCTTTCTCATGATTAACTACAGGCGGATAACCGTCGTGATATTTCAAATGGCATTTAACACCATAGCTTGATTCGATACCGTTTAATATGCCGTTCAAACGTTCTTTAATTTGATCTTTAACGTATGGTAAATATGTTCTAATTGTTCCAGATAATTGAACTTTATCCGCGATAACATTGAACGCATTACCACCTTTAAATGTGCCGAACGTTACGACAGCCGATTCTAAAGGATCAACTGTTCTTGAAACGATACTTTGTGCTTGGACAATCAATGAAGATGCAGCAACGATAGGATCTTTAGCTAGTTGTGGCATAGCACCATGTCCACCTAATCCTTGTATATCAATTTCAAATGAATCAGCTGCAGCATACGCTGGTCCAGAACAAAATCCAACTTTATTTGCGTCAATATGACTTGCTGTATGTGTTCCGAAGACATAATCCACACCATCAAGTGCACCGGCTTCTACCATCGCTTTAGCGCCACCAGGAAGTGACTCTTCAGCATGTTGATGGATTAATACGACATTACCATGAATATCTTGCTCGTGCTTTTTAAGTATTTTTGCAGTGATGAGTAAACTTGCCGTATGCGCATCATGACCACAAGCATGCATCACACCATCGACCTTAGATTTATAAGGTACATCTTTCTCGTCTTGAATAGGTAATGCATCAAAATCAGCTCTTAATGCAATTGTTGGTCCTTCATGTCCACCGTTTATATAACCTAATAAGCCGTTACCACCGACATCTCTTTTAACTTCGATTCCAAGGTTTTCAAGATAATCAGCTATGTATTTCTTTGTATTTTCTTCTTGAAAAGAAAGTTCGGGATGTTGATGTAAATGTCTTCTAATTTCTATTAATTCATCCATATATTGATTAACTTCAGTCGTTAATGTCATGAATATCATTCCTTTCCATAAACTTAAATGTTGTGAGTAAGAAGATACGTACAGCGTTTATTAAGCCTTGCTCATCAATATCAAACTTAGGATGATGATGAGGGAAGTCAGCTTTGAAATGTTCGTTTCTCGTGCCTGTATAGAAAAATGCACCAGGAACACGCTGTTGATAATAAGAAAAATCTTCTCCACCCAAACTTGCTTCTAATTCTACGAGTTCTTCAACGCTATCAATCTCTTTGGTCGCTTCTAATATAAGATCAGTTTCCCGTTCCGTGTTAATTACAGGAGGATACCCTTTACTATATTTCAAGTCGTAAGTAACATCAGTAGAAGTCGCAATGCCTTCTAATACTTTCTTAAAGCCTTCTATGACGCTTGTCTGTGTGTCCGAGTCGAAAGTCCTAATCGTCCCACCAATTTTACATGTATCTGGTATGACGTTATTCGTTTCTCCAGCATTAAACATTGTAATGGATAGAACGGCAGGAGAAAGTGCACTTGTTTTACGTGAAACAATGTATTGTAAATCGTTACATAATTGTATACCTGCAGCGAGTGGATCAATCAATTGATCAGGATGTGCAGCATGTCCACCTCTACCTTTCAAAGTAATCCAAAAATCATCTGGGATACCTGTCGTTGTACCGTATTTATAGCCGATTTTACCAACATCTAAATGACTAGATACATGTTGTCCGATAATCGCATCAACACCTGTTAAACACCCATCAGCAATCATTTGAATGGCACCACCAGGATCGACTTCTTCAGCATGTTGATGAATAAAGACGACACGGCCATTAATTTCATCTTTATGTTCGGATAAAATTTTCGCAGTCATTAGCAATACAGCCGTATGGGCATCGTGACCACAAGCATGCATGACGCCATCAACAGTTGACTTGTAAGGTACTTCCTTTTCATCTTGGATAGGTAATGCATCAAAATCAGCTCTAATCGCTAATGTAGGACCTTCTTTATCTTTATTTAATGTACCTACAACACCACGTCCACCGACTCCTTCACGAACGTCAATACCTAATTCTCTTAAGTAATGTGCAATATAAGCAGGTGTCTTCACTTCTTCAAAAGATAATTCCGGATTCATATGTAAATATCTTCTGATTTCAATCATTTCATCATAATAGTCTTCAACTTTTTGTAATAAAATATTTTTCATTCTTATAGAACACCTTCTATCTCAAGTACTTGAATAAACATTTGTGTCGTCGTCTTCATCGCTTCTTCGTCTAAATCAAACATAGGATGATGATGAGGGGCAGTTGAGCCTTTATCTTCATTACCGCTACCTGTTAGGAAGAAACAACCTGGACGATTAAGTAAGTAGTATGAGAAATCTTCACCAATCATCATAGGAGGGATGTCTTCATAAGTTAAATCTAAGCGCTCAGCAGCTTCTTTAACCACTTCATATTGTTCTTTGTGGTTGACGACTGTAGGATAACCTCTACGGTATTCAAAGTCATAAGTCGCGTTATTTGCTAAACAAATCCCTTTTAAAATACGTTCAAGCTCAGCTTCTATTGTGTCTTTAACTTCTGGTTTAAACGTTCTAACTGTACCCGCTAAAGTAGCTGTATCACTTATAACATTAAAAGCAGTACCCGCATCTACTTTCCCAACTGTAATAACTCCTCTGTCAATTGGATCTATATTTCGAGAAATAATTTTTTGGATGCTAGAAATATATTCTGCAACGATTACAATTGGATCGATTGATGTATGAGGTTTAGCGCCGTGACCACCTTTACCTTGAATGGTTACTTCAAAGTAGTCAGGTGATGCCATCATTTCATTAGGACGTGTCTTAATTGAAGATGTTTCATGACCGCTCCAAAAATGGTTTCCATAAACTTTATCGACACCTTCTAATGCACCATCATCAACCATTGGGCTAGCACCGCCAGGACTTAATTCTTCTGCATATTGAAAAATAAAAACAACATTCCCTTTAAGCAAATGTTGATGTTCATGCAGTATTTCACAGAATGTTAAGAGTGTAGCGGTATGACCGTCATGACCACATGCATGCATAACACCATCCACAGTCGATTTATAAGGTACGTCTTTTTCATCTTGAATAGGTAAAGCATCAAAATCTGCGCGAAATGCAATCGTTTGACCAGGTTCGTTCCCTTTTAATTTAGCGACAATGCCACGTTCCCCGACTGGCGCTTTAATCTCTAATTTATCTAATTTCTTTAATTCAGATAAAATAAAATCATGAGTTTTCTCCTCATGATAGGATAGTTCAGGATTTTTGTGCATATGTCTTCTGATGTCTACAAGTCGATCGAATTTTTTATCTACTTCTTCTTTCCAATTAACCATTAATAAACCTTCTTTCAGTTCTTTAAAAATATAATATGATAATTGTAGCAAAATTTATAGAAAATTTAAACAATTCAATTTGAGATGATAACGCTTAATTCTTTGATTTTGATGTGTTATGATTGAGAAAAAGTGCTAAAGGAGAAGGTTTAAATGGTACAAACATTAGATTCATTCTTACAAACAAATCTAAATGAATTAAAAGACAATGGCCTATATAACGAGATTGATGTCGTTGAAGGTGCAAATGGTGCTGAGATCACTATTGGAGGTAAAAGTTACATTAACTTATCTTCAAATAACTATCTTGGATTAGCTACAGATGAAGATTTAATAAAAGCTGCTAAAGGTGCAATTGATTCTCACGGTGTAGGTGCTGGGGCAGTACGTACAATTAATGGTACGTTAGACTTGCATAGAGAACTTGAAGAAACTTTAGCTCAGTTCAAAGGTACTGAAAGTGCAATCGCATATCAATCAGGCTTTAACTGTAACATGGCTGCCATCTCAGCTGTTATGAATAAAAATGATGCAATCTTATCTGATGAATTAAACCATGCTTCAATTATTGATGGTTGTCGTTTATCTAAAGCGAAAATTATTCGTGTTAATCATTCAGATATGGATGATTTAAGAGCGAAAGCTAAAGAAGCGGTTGAATCAGGTCAATATAATAAAGTTATGTACATTACAGATGGCGTATTCTCAATGGATGGAGACGTAGCGAAATTACCTGAAATTGTAGAAATTGCTGAAGAATTTGGTTTAATCACATATGTTGATGACGCGCATGGTTCTGGTGTAATGGGTAAAGGTGCAGGAACAGTTAAACATTTCGGACTTCAAGACAAAATTGATTTCCAAATCGGAACACTTTCAAAAGCAATTGGTGTTGTAGGTGGTTATGTAGCTGGTACTAAAGATTTAATAGACTGGTTAAAAGTTGCTTCAAGACCATTCTTATTCTCAACTTCATTAGCACCTGGAGATACTAAAGCTATTACAGAATCAGTGAAAAAATTAATGGCTTCTACAGAATTACATGATAAATTATGGGATAATGCTAATTACTTAAAAGAAGGCTTAAAAGCAAAAGGCTTTGATATCGGTCATTCAGAAACACCAATTACACCTGTAATTATCGGTGAAGAGAAAAAAGCTCAAACATTTAGTAAGAGATTAATGGACGAAGGTGTGTATGCGAAAGCAATCGTATTCCCAACAGTTCCAAGAGGCACTGGCCGTGTAAGAAATATGCCAACAGCCGCTCATACTAAAGAGCAACTAGATCAAGCAATTGATATTTATGAAAAAATCGGTAAAGAATTAGGATTACTATAATTAATATTTCATCAAGCGCATGGGACAAATGAATACGTCCCATGCGCTTTTAATTTATAACGATTGAGGCGACAGTTTGTAACAGGACTTGCGGGTTTTGTAATTAAAGGTGCCGTTAGTAACAGAACTTGGTAATTTTGTAATTAAGGATGCCGTTAGTAACAAATCTCCATACTTTTGTAACGAAATGTACCGAAACTAACATTTTATTCTCGACTTATGTATTACAATACGATTGTTTTTTGTATAAGGTAACTTTATTTATCCATAGTATGTACTTCTGAAGTATACAAAACGGTAAAAATATAGTAAAATATCATTGAAGAAAGCGTTTTTGTATTTCTTGAGCGTACAAATGAACATTTCAACAATACAGGAGGATTTAAAATGAAAAAGATAATAATCACTGGTGCGTTAGGACAAATAGGGACAGAATTAGTTATAAAGCTAAGAAATAAATATGGTAATGAAAATGTATTAGCGACTGATATTAGAGAACCAGAAAGTGACAGCGAAATTAATAATGGACCATTTGAAATTTTAGATGTTACAGATCAAGAAAGATTTCATGAATTAGTTAAAAACTTCAATGCAGATACTTTAATGCATATGGCGGCATTACTTTCAGCAACTGCTGAAAAGAATCCACTATTCGCTTGGAATTTAAATATGGGTGGATTAGTAAATGCACTTGAAATAGCACGTGAATTCGATATGCAATTCTTCACACCAAGTTCAATCGGTGCGTTTGGACCAAATACACCTAAAGATATGACACCTCAAGTTACAATTCAAAGACCAACTTCAATGTATGGTGTAAATAAAGTAGCTGGGGAATTATTATGTGACTATTACTACACGAAATTTGGCGTAGATACTAGAAGTATGAGATTTCCTGGGTTAATCTCTTACGTTAAAGAACCAGGTGGCGGTACAACTGATTATGCAGTGGAAATTTATTTCAAAGCTATCAGAGAAGGAAGATACGATAGCTATATAGATAAAGGTACATTTATGGATATGATGTTCATGGATGATGCTATTGATGCAATTATTAAATTGATGGAAGCGGATAGTTCACGATTAATTAACCGTAATGCATACAATGTGAGCGCAATGAGTGTTGATCCTGAGACGATTAAAGCTGCTATCCAAAAACATATGCCTGATTTCGAATTAGGTTATGATGTGGATCCAGAAAGACAAGCAATTGCTGATAGCTGGCCAAATTCAATTGATTCAACTTGTGCTAAAGAAGAGTGGGATTTCTCACCAGCTTATGATTTAGAAAAAATGACATCATTAATGCTTAAAGCCATTGAAGAAAAAGATAATTTAGCTAAACAGTAATTTTATTGTGTATATTTTTTAAATTTTCCAAAAATTCATTGAATAACGCCTCTATGACTGATATACTTGATAACATTAATTATTAATTAGCCTAGGAGGAATCATTATGACAGAAACATTTTACGTAGAAAAGCGTGAACAGCTTAAAGAGAAACCGGATTTTTCAAATTTGGTCTTTGGCGAAATCTTTACTGATTATATGCTATCTATGTCATATAAACAGGGTGAAGGCTGGTCAGAGCCTAAAATAATTCCATATGGGCCGATTACGTTGTCACCAAGTGCACAAGGTCTTCATTATGGACAAACAGTGTTCGAAGGAATGAAAGCATATAAAGATGGTGATGAAGTTACGTTATTCAGACCTGACCAAAATTTCAAGCGAATTAATTTATCTTTAAAAAGACTTGAAATGCCTCAAATCGATGAAGAAAAAGTGTTGAACGGCTTATTACAACTTATTGATTTAGAGCGCGATTGGATCCCAAGTGGAGAAGGACAATCCTTATATGTTAGACCATTTGTATATGCAACTGAACCATACTTAGGTGTGCGTTCTTCTACGGACTACGAATTTTTAGTAATACTTTCTCCAGTAGGCGCTTATTACGGTGATGATCAAATGAAACCAACAAGTATATATGTTGAAGATGAATATGTACGTGCTGTAAGAGGTGGCGTTGGATTTGCTAAATGTGGTGGTAACTACGCAGCAAGTTTAATCGCGCAAACACGTGCTAATGAACTTGGATTTGATCAAGTATTATGGTTAGACGGCGTTGAACAAAAATACATCGAAGAAGTCGGAAGTATGAATATATTCTTCGTCATCGATGGCAAAGTTGTAACACCTGAGTTGAATGGTAGTATTTTACCAGGTATTACGCGTAAAACAGTTCTCGAACTTGCTCGAGAGTTAGGTTATGAAACTGAAGAGAAACGATTATCTATTGATGATATTATAAATGCCCATCATGACGGTCGTTTAACAGAAATTTTCGGGACAGGAACTGCAGCAGTTATTTCTCCAGTAGGATTCCTAAAATACGAAGAAGCTGAAATAACAATTAATAATAATGAAATCGGTCCCGTTACTCAAACGTTATTTGATGAATATACAGCAATCCAAACAGGTAAGAAAGAAGATAAATACGGTTGGAGAGTTGTCGTAGGACAAGAAAGCCACATTGAAATTGTGTAAATAAATTCAATAATAAGAAGAGAGTCTGAGACAGTATCTGTAGCAGACTCTTTTTTAAAGGAGTAAAGTGATGATTAAATGGTTATTATTTGATAAAGATGGGACATTGCTTAAGTTTGATGAAACATGGTCTGAGATATCACTTGTGATGATTGATCGCTTTGTTGAGAAATATCATATAGAGCAACAACAAGCATTACAAGAAGCGTTAGGATATGTAGATGGACAATTTCTATCAAGTGGTATATTAGCATCAGGAACATTAGCTGATATCGTACGTGTGTTTGCAAAATTTGCAGAAAATGCTGATCCAAAAGAAATTGAAGACTGGACAGTACAACTAAGCAAAGATTTAATCGAAGAGTACGAGCCAGAGACCATCGTTATAGAAGGAATGGTAGAAACATTAAAAGCATTTAAAGAGAAATCATACCAAATCGCAATTATAACAAGTGATGATATCGACGGGACAAATCGATTTATTCAAGATGCAGGTGTAAGTCATTTAATAGATGAAAAAATAACAGCATCTATTAACGGTTATCAAAAGCCAAATCCTAAAATGGTAGAAGAATTTTATGAAAAATGGAACGTATCACCAGATGAAATTGTGATTATAGGTGATACACCAACTGACATACAAATGGGTAAGAACGCTCACTTCAAGAAAGTTATTGGCGTTCTGAGTGGTACGGGTAATAAAGAAGATTTATCAGATGCAGACTTTATTTATCAAGATATTAATGAATTTTACGCACAAGAAGCGGAATGGAGTAAATAAAATAAAAGGCCATAAATATGCTTATAACAGCATGTTTATGGCCTTTTTATTATTTTACGCGTGTATAAAAAGGATTAACAAAGAACATTTAAAATTTAAGAGTAATAACATTTGACATATACCTATAGGGGGTATATTATAACAGTGAATCGTATTTGATTTTATTTTTTTAAAAATTTTATACCCCCATAGGGTATAATGAACTGAAAATTTTTCATAATATTTAAATAGAGGTATTAATAAAAGGAGGTGAAATCAATGTATAAAGAATTTATTAAAGTACATGGCATGAGTTGTGGACATTGTAAACAATCTATAGAAAATGCGCTTAATGAATTAGATGGTGTTAATTCTTCAGTAGTGAACTTATCTAAAGGAGAAGTTGAAATAAATTTTGATGAAAATAAAGTGAATTTTAATGGATTTAAAGAAGCAATCGAAAATCAAGGTTATGAAGTTAAAATGTAAATAGAAAAGGCGCATCGATTGATGTGCCTTCAATTAAAAATATAGGTAAAAATATGATTTAAAATTCATTAGCACTAAAACAAAATTATAAAAATACAAGATACTGAATTTGGAGGGAGAACGGATGATTAAACAAGCCGGATTTATTTTGTTATCTTCTAGTCTTGTTTTAGGAGCATGTTCCAATGGTGATAATAATGAACACAATGAACATATGACACATGATAGTGAAGACAATAAAATTCCTAAAGGTATGAATGTTTCAAAAAGTAGTAAATTTAAAAAAGGTGACAATATAACTATTAAAAGTGATCACATGCCGGGTATGAAAAATGCTAAAGGTACTGTTAAAGGCGTATATGATACCTATGCTTATGTTGTGAGTTATGAGCCTACAAATGGTGATAAACGAATTAAAAACCATAAATGGGTTGTTAATGAGGAAGTTGATAAAGCACCTAAAAATGGTTATAAAAAAGGTGATAGCGTCAAATTAAATGCTAATCATATGGCAGGGATGAAAGGTACAAAAGCTAAAATTGAAAAAGTTTATCAAACTGATGTATATGTTGTTGATTATAAATCTACAGAAGATGGAAAAAAAGTTAAAAATCATAAGTGGATGACTAGCGATGAATTAGATAAAGGATAGTATAAAGAAAGGAGCTCTTTAAATGGATACAAATAAGAAAAGTCATATGAATCACCATGAACATCATAATCATAAAGGTCATGAAGAACATAAAAATCATATGAATCATAATGAACATCATAGTCACGAAGGTCATGATCATCATGGTAACTTTAAGCAAAAATTCTTTATATCTCTTATTTTTGCAATACCGATTATAATTCTATCACCTATGATGGGGTTTGAGTTACCTTTTCAATTTACTTTTACTGGTTCAGATTGGATTGTTCTTATATTAGCAACAATATTATTCTTTTATGGTGGACAACCATTCTTAGCAGGAGCAAAAGATGAAATAAAAATCAAAAAACCTGGAATGATGACATTAGTTGCTTTAGGGATTACAGTTGCATATGTATATAGCCTGTATGCTTTCTATTTAAATCATTTTACGCATACAGAAATGCATACAATGGATTTCTTTTGGGAATTAGCAACACTTATTTTAATTATGTTACTAGGACATTGGATTGAAATGAATGCAGTAGGTAATGCAGGTAATGCACTCAAAAAAATGGCAGAGTTATTACCTAACAATGCAATTAAAATAACTAGTGATGGTGAGCGTCAAAAAGTTAAAATATCTGAAATTAATATTGAAGATATCGTTGAAGTAAAAGCTGGTGAGAGTATACCGACCGATGGGGTACTTATTAAAGGTGAAACATCTGTTGATGAATCTTTAGTTACAGGTGAATCAAAAAAAGTTCAAAAATCAAATGATGATTTAGTAATTGGTGGTTCTATAAATGGTTCTGGAACAATACAAATTAAAGTAACTGCTACAGGAAAGGATGGGTACCTTTCTCAGGTAATGAACCTTGTTAGTCAAGCACAACAAGACAAATCAAGAGCAGAGTTGTTATCTGACAAAGTTGCTGGTTATTTATTCTATTTTGCAATAACAGTTGGTTTAATAGCATTTATAGTGTGGATGATTTTAGGAAATGATATTGATTTCGCTTTAGAAAGATTAGTTACGGTTTTAGTTATAGCTTGTCCTCATGCTCTTGGTTTAGCTATACCATTAGTTACTGCTCGATCAACATCAATTGGAGCACATAATGGTCTTATTATCAAAAATAGAGAAGCTGTAGAAATAGCTCAAAATCTAGATTATGTGATGATGGATAAAACTGGTACATTAACTGAAGGTGTCTTTACAGTAAATCATTATGAAAGTTTTGTAGATCATTATAATGGTAATGAAATTTTAAGCCTATTTGCTGCTTTAGAGAATTCATCTAACCATCCTTTAGCTGTAGGTATTACTGAGTTTGCAAACAGTAAAGATTTAAAATTACCTCAAGCATTTAATGTTAATAATATTCCAGGAGTCGGATTAGAAGGTCAAATTGGTAATAAAAACTTTAAAATAACTAATGTCACTTATCTTGATAAATACAATTATAAATATGATAAAGAACTATTTATCAAATTAGCTAAAGAAGGCAATTCTATCAGTTATTTAATTGATGAAAATGACGTTATTGGCATTATCGCGCAAGGTGATAGAATTAAAGAAAGTTCTAAAAAAATGGTAACGCAATTAGTGAACAAAAATATAATACCTGTCATGTTGACAGGGGATAATAATGAAGTTGCACAATCTGTAGCTAAAGAATTAGGAATAAATCACATACATGCTCAGTTGATGCCAGAAAATAAAGAAAAAATTATCCAAGATTATCAAAGTAAAGGACGTAAAGTTATGATGGTTGGAGATGGAATTAATGATGCACCTAGTCTTATTAGAGCAGATATAGGGGTAGCGATTGGTGCTGGAACAGATGTCGCTATTGAATCTGGTGATATAATATTAGTTAAAAGTAATCCACTAGATATTATTAATTTTCTTTCTCTATCTAAAAATACAATGAGAAAAATGATACAGAATTTATGGTGGGGAGCAGGATATAATATACTTGCTGTTCCTTTAGCCGCTGGTATTTTAGCTTCAATTGGTATTATATTATCACCAGCAGTTGGGGCAATATTAATGTCTCTAAGTACAGTGATTGTAGCAATTAATGCGTTTACTCTAAAATTAAAATAAAAATACTTTAAAAGGCCATAAATATGCTGATAACAGCATGTTTATGGCCTTTTTATTATTTTACGCGTGTATCGATTGAACGGTGTGTCTCAATGACATGCGCAATTTTATCTATAATATGGTTAATGGAATCTGGATCTTCGTATAAGTCATAGTCGTTAATATTTACACGTACAACTGGACATTCTGTAAAACTATTAATCCAATTATCATAACGTGAGAATAATTTTTTCCAGTATGCTTCATCTGTTTCAATTTCCATTTGACGTCCACGTCTTTGGATACGTTGAATGACGTCATTATAGTCACATTCTAAATAGATTAATGCGTCTGGTTTAGGAAAGTAAGGCGTCATAACCATTGCTTCAAATAATTCTCTATACGTCGCATAATCTTCTTCAGTCATTGTGCCTTGTTCTTCGTGCATTTTAGCAAATATATCAACGTCTTCATATATTGAACGGTCTTGAATAAATCCGCCACCATATTCGAACATTCTTTTTTGTTCTTTAAAGCGTTCTGCTAAAAAGTAAATTTGTAGATGAAAGCTCCAACGTTCAAAGTCGTGATAAAATTTTTCTAAATAAGGGTTGTTATCGACTTTCTCAAAAGAAGTCTTGAAGTTTAGTCGCTCGCTAAGTGCTTGTGTTAAAGATGATTTTCCAACACCAACAGTACCAGCAATTGTGATGATAGCATCATTTGGTATGACTTTATTTGTCATGTATAATCTCTCCAATCAAAGGTTGTAATAAGTTTAAGACTTGTTGATAATCTGCGGTGTTATTCACGAAATCTAAATGAGAAGTATCGATTTGAATCGCATCAATTTCATTTTTTACTTCTTCATAAAATTGATTATAGTCACGTTTAAGTTGAGCTAAATAATCATTTTCAATTTGAGTTTCGTATGATCTATTTCGATGGGCAATTCGTTGTTGAAGTACTTCGAGGGATGCATCGAGAAAGATAATTTGGTCAGGCATGCGAATATCTTCAGTTAAGATATCATAAATTCTACTAAATTTATCAAATTCAGTAGAATTTAATGTGTTTTTAGCGAAAATCTTATTTTTAAAGATATGATAGTCGCTCACAATACCGTTAATATTTTCTAAATCGGTTAACTGTTTGTAACGATGACACAAGAAGAACATTTCGGTTTGAAAGCTCCATTTAGAAATATCGTCATAAAAATCACTTAAATATGGATTCTCATCAACAATTTCAAATTCTTCAGTGTAATGGAGCGCTTCAGCAAGCTTTTTCGTTAAAGAGCTTTTCCCGACGCCGATTGGTCCTTCAATTGCGATAAAGGTTTTTTTCATATATATCTCTCCAGATGTTAAAATAGACATACTTATTCTATCACAAATTAAACGGAGTGAAATGTAGCGTGCATGAAAAATATATGAAACTTGCAATTGAAGAAGCAAAAAAAGCTTGGGCAATGGATGAAGTACCGATTGGCGCAATAATTGTTTATAAAGATGAAGTAATTGGCATAGGACATAATTTAAGAGAACATGATCAAAGCCCTGTAGCGCACGCTGAAATGATTGCGATACAAGAAGCGGCCAAGTACCTTAATTCATGGCGTCTTGAAGAGACAACATTATATGCTACGTTAGAGCCTTGTGTTATGTGTTCAGGCGCTATTGTTATGAGTAGAATTCCTCATGTCGTATACGGCGCGACAGATTTAAAAGGCGGTTGTAGTGGTAGCTTAATGAATTTAATAGAAGATACACGCTTCAATCATCGAGCTACAGTTGAAAGAGGGATACTCGAACAAGAATGTGGTGACATGTTACGAACATTTTTTAAGGAAAAAAGGATTTTAAAAAAACAAATTAAGCAGAATAATACAGATTCATAGAGATTATTACTGTTATTTGTTAAAATTTATGTTGAATATAAAGAAAAGAGGTTACTTTCATGATTAAGTTAATCGCAACAGATATGGATGGTACTTTATTAAACGCTGCACATGAAGTTTCTAATGAAAATTATGAAGCAATAAAGTATGCACAATCTAAAGGGATAACTGTCGTTATAGCTACGGGTAGAGCATTTTATGAAGCAAACAGTCCAATTGAAAAAACAGATTTAACATTACCATATATTTGTTTAAATGGTGCAGAAGTAAGAGATGAAGAATTCAACATCGTTCATACATCTAAATTAACGCGTCCATTAATCAATAAAATTACAGGCGTCTTAAATAAAGAAGATATTTATTATCAAGTATATACAAACTTCGGTATATATACAGAAGACCCAGAAAAAGATTTAGAAATATACGTTGATATTGCTGAAAAAGCAGGTCAAAAAGCAGATGTTAAAAAAATTCGTGCCAACATTCAAAGTAGAATTGACAACGGTACTTTAAAAACTGTCGATAGTTACGATGAAATCGAAAATAGACCAGGCGAAATCATTTTGAAAATATTGGCCTTTGCGAGTGACTTAACTAAAATTGATAGAGCTAAAGCTGAAATTTCAGAATCAAAAAGTTTAGCTGTATCTTCTTCATCAAGAGGGAATATCGAAATTACGCATTCAGATGCTCAAAAAGGTATTGCTTTAGAAGAAATAGCAAATCAATTAAACATTCCAATGTCAGATGTAATGGCAATTGGTGATAATTTAAATGACGTTTCTATGTTAGAAAAAGCAGGATATGCAGTTGCCATGGAAAATGGTGCACCCGAAGTTAAAGAGATAGCAGATTATGTTACAGACACTAATGAACATAGTGGTGTAGGTAAAGCGATTATACATGCACTCAAAGATTATGACCGCTAAAACATCGTCCAAAAGAATGATTTTCCTATAAATTTGAATTCATAGTTTTTTTGTATGTTATAATGGTCGGTAATGATAATCATTAAAATTTTGAGGTGACAACATTGAAAGTATTACTTATTGTAGGTAGCGCAAAACAATATTCACATACACATGCACTAGCACAATTTGTTCGAGGTAATTTAGAAGAACAAGGTGCGGAAGTAACATTGTTTGATTTATATGATAAACAAATACCGTTTCTAGATGTATCAGGCAAGCATTTAAATGACGAACGCGTTAAAGATAATGTAAATGAATTACGTGAGAAAGCTGAAGACGCCGATGCAATTATTATCGGTACACCAAATTATCACGGTTCATATTCAGGTATACTGAAAAATGCATTAGATCATTTAACGATGGATCAATTTAAAATGAAACCTGTAGGCTTAATATGTAATAGTGGTGGTATGCGCAGTACAGAACCATTATCACATTTACGTATTATTATGAGAAACTTATTAGGTATTGCAGTGCCAGTCCAAATCTCAACACAAGATGCAGACTATGGTAAAACAGAAGACGGCACATATTATGTAGATGTAGATGATATTAAATTACGCGTTAAATTATTTACAGAACAAATCACAAAATTAATACAAAATAACCCGTGGATTGAAACAGAAGAAGTAAATTCATAATAAGAGGAGAGCAATAGCTTAGGCTGTTGCTCTTTTCTTTATAGAGAATGGTGGGAATATCGGGCTGGGGTGAGGAATATGGACCGATATGGAAAATTATCGGTCCAGAAACGAGAAATATGGACCGATAAGAAAAATTAGCGATCCAGAAACGGGAAATATGGACCGATAAAATAAAATATCGACCCGAAAACGGGATTTACAGGCCGATAAATAAAAATATCGACCCGAAAACGGAATACCAACTTATAACAACATCACAAACGACCATAATAATGTATAATTACCTTATTATAATAATATGGACTTTTGATAACTTGATGATTAAGCAATAATAGGGGGTATCACCATGGAATATTCAATAAAGAGAATACCTAACAATGAGGATTTACAAAAGTTATATTTAAGTGTCGGTTGGGATGTATATGTAAAGAATAATGAAGATATGACGGTGCTATTAAAAAATACTTGTTACTTTGTAACTGTATGGGATAATGATCAATTAGTTGGATTGACTAGAATTATAAGCGATGATCATTCAATTGCATATGTACAAGATATTCTTATAGATCCTGATTATCAAGGTAACGGAATAGGTAGCAAGCTTTTAAATATGATTAAAGAACGATTTAATCATGTCAGACAAGTTGTATTAATGACGGACACATCAGAAAAAACTATCAATTTTTATGAAAAGAATGAGTTACTGTCATTAGATAAATATGACTGTACTGCTTTCATGAAGATCAACCAATAGCCCTCCCGCATCCACAACCAAAAAACGGACCGACTTTTCTACGTCGGTCCGTTCTCTATTTAAATTACTTAGTATATTTTAATCTTGCGAATGCATCGTGTTGATGTATAGATTCTTCGTTTCTGCATTCGATTTCAAATCCTTGAATCCATTCTAATTCTACTAAATCAGCTGCTACCAATCTAATTAAATCTTCTACAAATCTTGGATTCTCATATGCTCTTTCTGTTACGGCTTTTTCGTCAGTTCGTTTCAAGATTGGATATAACATTGAACTTGCGTTAGCCTCCATACCGTCTAATACAATATCTTTATAGTTATCTGGTAGGCTTACTTCTGGATCTAAATCAATTAGGACTGTGATAATACCACGCTGATTATGAGCGGAGTATTCACTAATTTCTTTAGAACATGGGCATAACGTTGTTACAGGTACTTCTATACCTAAAGATTTCTTTGTTATTTTATCTTCTGAAACGGATAAGATATATCTAATATCTGCATGACCGACTGCCTTTTGGTTTGTAACTGGGCTAAAGCGGTTAAAGAACCATTTTGCTGTTACATCTACTGATGCAGTATTTTGAATCATTGCAGTTTGTAGTGTATTTAATAATGTTGTTAGATGATCGAAATCTAGTTTTACACCGTTATCATAATGTTTTTCAACACTTTCGATAATACGGCTCATATTAATACCTTTTTCGTCTTGATTTAAACTAGTTGAAAATTCGAAGTTTCCAACTGTTTGAAAATCATCAATTCTTACAGGGTAAATTAAGTTCTTGATACCAACATGTTCAATTTCGAACAGGAAATCTTTCTTAGAGCTTTGTAAATCAGGCATCTTTTCTTTTTCAGTTGGTTTCGTACCTTTAATAGGGTCAACTGAACCGAAATATTTCCAGCGCGCTTCACGTGTTGATAAATCTAATTGTGTCATTCACATTGCCTCCACTATCTATTCAATATGATATGTCCAGAAATGTTCTGTCTTCATCCACATATCTTTAGCCGCTTCACCTTCTTGAGTATTTGAAGCAAGGTTTTGTAACATTGGACCTGTTTGAGACGCATGAGCTTTAAGGACTTTCATCTTGCGTTCTTCGTATCCAGTAATATCTATATTAATATCCGGTTCGCCTAAATCGCTGTATGTGTCATTACTAAATGCCACAAGGTGTAATTTAGGTCTTGCTGATGCTTCCATACGACTGACTGTTCTTACAACAGATTCTGCAGTTGCTTCATGGTCGGGGTGAACGGAATAACCAGGATAGAATGAAATAATCAATGATGGGTTAAGTTCATCTATTAATGATTTTACCATATTATCTAATTCATCTTTAGGTTCAAATTCGATTGTTTTATCTCTATAGCCCATTTTTCTTAAATCCGTGATACCGATCGCTTCAGCTGCTGCATCTAATTCACGTTCTCTTATAAATGGTAAAGATTCACGTGTAGCAAAAGGTGGGTTACCTAGGTTACGGCCCATTTGTCCTAACGTTAAACACGCGTAAGTTACAGGTGTACCATTGTCCACGAACTTACTTAATGTACCAGATGTTCCAAATGCTTCGTCGTCTGGATGTGGAAAAATAACTAATACTTGTCTTTCGTCATTCATTGTATTCACCTCTTAATCCTTGAAAGGATTGCTACTAATTTCTAAAGTTGCAGCAAGTTGTCCTTCATAATTTAGTCCCGCTATTAATAGTTCGTTATTTTCAGTTACTTCATAATGTGTTAATCCTTGAACATAAACCCAACCATTGTTGTCTAATTTTAAACCAACACGATAAGGTTCTTTATTACCGCCCGTTAAATGTGCGTGTGTAAAAGTAACTTGAATATTTCTTAAAAATGTACCAGCATTAAATACTTTGCTATCAAAATGGTTTGCATAAGCACCATTTGTTGTTTCTACATGGAGATAAACTGGCTTATTTTCATATTCCGATATTAGTGATTGTACTTGATCTACTTGAATTAATTCCATGCCTTTCACTCCTCATAGTATATACTTTACTATTCTACTAAATTCTTGAGTAAATTTATATACATTCTGCTCACAAGTTATGATTTATTGTCTTGAAGTATGACGTCTCTCGTATGCTGATAAAGATTCATATTATCTTTTCGCTCTAACAACATATAACTGACAACATCAATCAAGAAATGTGCTGAAATTTGTGTGTTAATGAATTGTTTATCGTTCACTCTCGTTTGATCAATCGTCATGATGACAATGTCAGAATAAGCAGTCAGTTCACTGCCAGCATAGTTTGTAATCGCAATAACAGTTGCCCCTTGAGATTTAGCAATTTTAGCAGCATTAATCAGTTCTTCTGTCTTGCCACTATTAGAAAAAGCAATTAACGCATCATTTTGATTTAATAGCGAAGCACCAATTTTCATTTGATGCGCATCAGTTACAGAACTTCCAGCTATGCCCATTCTCATCGTTCGATAATAGAATTCAGTTGCTGTTAAACCAGAACTCCCTAAACCTGCAAAAAGCGTTTGACGACTATTAGTTAAAATATCAATCAGTTGATTAATTTTATCGTTAGATATAAATTCACCAGTTTGTTGTATAAGCGTTTGATGATATTCGTGGATTCTTTTAATGAGTGGAACGTTTTGAATATCCGTCTTCTCATAAGTTTGTTGAATATTGAACTTCATATCTTGAAAATGTTGATAGTTCAATTTATGACTAAATCTTGTAATGCTAGAAGTTGATACACCAATTGCATAAGCTAATGAAGTAATTGTTGAAAAATGATCGCCAACTGGATGATCGAGTATAAATCTAGCAATCTTTTCATCAGACTTTGTGAAAAGGTATGAAAATTGTTGAATACGATTTTCAAAATTCATGAAGGACACCTCAATTTATAGAATAAATAACATTATAATTGAAAATATTTTTCAAAACAAATAATAAAGTTGACTATAATTTTCATGGTGTTATATTTAGGGTAAATAAGGAGGTAGGTGTTCGAATGAGTAAAATTTTTGATAAAGCACAGCAATTCGGGAAATCATTTATGTTACCCATAGCAATTTTACCTGCAGCAGGGTTGTTATTAGGTATCGGGGGTGCTTTAAGTAATCCAAACACAATTAAAGCATATCCGATTTTAGACGTAGATTTATTACAGTACATATTTATTTTAATGTCATCAGCGGGGAATATCGTTTTTGCGAATTTACCAGTATTATTCGCAATCGGGGTTGCGATAGGCTTAGCAAGAAGTGATAAAGGTACAGCAGGTTTAGCAGCAATGTTAGGATTCTTAATTATGAATGCGACGATGAACGCATTATTAACGATTACGGATAATGTTGCAGCACCAGAAGAGTTAGCTAAAGCAGGACAAGGTATGGTACTAGGTATTCAAACTGTCGAAACAGGTGTATTCGGTGGGATTATCGTCGGTATTATGACTGCCATGCTACACAATAAATATAACAAAATCACATTGCCACCGTTCTTAGGATTCTTTGGTGGATCGAGATTCGTACCGATTGTAACGTCAATTGCGTCAATCGTACTAGGTGTTATTTTGTTCTTTGTTTGGCCAACGATTCAAGGTTGGATATTCAATGCGGGTGGTCTTGTTAATAAAACGGGTGTTATCGGGACGTTTATTTATGGATTTATATTACGTATGCTTGGGCCATTTGGCTTACACCATATATTCTACTTACCATTCTGGCAAACTGCACTTGGTGGTACGATGGAAATTAACGGGAAAATCATTCAAGGGACTCAAAATATCTTCTTTGCACAATTAGGAGATGCAGATTTAACACATTATTATTCAGGTATTTCTAGATACATGTCTGGTCGTTTTATTACAATGATGTTCGGGTTGCTTGGTGCAGCTTTAGCAATTTACCACACAGCTAAACCAGAGAAGAAAAAAGTAGTAGGGGGCTTAATGCTTTCTGCAGCATTAACATCATTCTTAACAGGTATTACAGAACCACTTGAATTTAGTTTCTTATTCATAGCACCAGTATTATATGTTATCCATGCAATATTTGATGGTTTAGCATTTATGATGGCTGACATATTTAACATCACTGTCGGTCAAACCTTTAGTGGCGGATTCATTGATTATATCCTCTTCGGTGTGTTACAAGGGAATAGTAAGACGAACTATTTATTAGTCATTCCTATCGGTATAGTTTGGTTCTTCTTATACTATGTAACATTTAGATTTTTAATTACGAAATTTAACTTTAAGACACCAGGACGTGAAGATAGTGAAGCTGTGCAAACTGTTGAAGCAAGTGAACGTGCCGAAACAATTATTAAAGGTTTAGGTGGAAAAGAAAACATAGATACAGTTGATTGTTGCGCAACAAGATTACGTGTAACGATTAATGATGAACATTTGTTCAATGAAGATCTCATTAAGACGACAGAATCTAGAGGGATCGTTAAAAAAGGAACGGGTATTCAAATCATTTATGGTCCGCATGTTACGACTATAAAAAATGAAGTAGAAGAAGCATTAGAAAATCAATAAGGAGTGTTTTTATAAATGTTACCACAAGGATTAATCGTGTCATGTCAGGCTTTACCGGATGAACCATTACATTCATCTTTTATCATGAGTAAGATGGCATTAGCTGCATCTCAAGCAGGTGCTAAAGGTATTAGAGCGAATACTAAAGAAGATATTATCGCTATTAAAGAAGAAATTGATTTACCTGTAATCGGAATTGTAAAACGTGATTATGAAGGTTCAAAGGTATTTATCACAGCAACTTCAAAAGAAGTCGATGAATTAATTGAAAGTGGTTGTGAAGTCATTGCGTTAGATGCGACTAAACAAGAAAGACCAAAAGAATCACTTGAAGAACTTGTATCATATATTAGAGAGAAAGCGCCAAATGTTGAAATTATGGCAGATGTCTCTGATTTAGAAGAAGCCATTCAGGCAGATAAATTAGGTTTCGACTATGTTGGTACAACTTTAAGAGGCTACACAGAATATACAAAAGGTCATGTATTATACGAAAATGATTTTCAATTTTTAAAAGATGTATTAGACAATGTTAACGCAAAAGTAATCGCAGAAGGAAACGTTATTACTCCTGAAATGTTTAAACGTGTAACAGAATTAGGTGTACATTGTACAGTCGTAGGTGGAGCTATTACGAGACCTTTAGAAATAGCCAAAAGATTTATAAAAGAAATAGAGGGATAATTATGCAAATCATAAATTTAGGATCTAAAGAGGAAGCATGTCACTATGTTGCGAATGAGTTATTAAAGCAAATTATTTCAAATAAAAAAAGTGTACTTGGATTAGCAACTGGTGGAACGATGGTTCGTGTATACGAACAACTTGTGAATCTGATTAGAATTAATGAAATTGATTTGAGTGAAATCACGACATTTAATTTAGATGAATATATTGGTATCGATTATGATCATCCAGAAAGTTACTACACATATATGCATGACGTGCTCTTTAATCATTTACCATCTTGGAACGAATCACGTATACATTTACCAAACGGTTCGGCAGAAGATTTAGAAGCAGAAACAAAACGTTATGAAGCATTATTAGATCAAGAAGGACCAATAGATGTTCAAATTCTAGGTATTGGAGAAAATGGCCATATTGGTTTCAATGAACCAGGAACTTCATTTGATAGTTTGACAAGTATTGTTGATTTAACAGAGTCTACAATAGAAGCGAATAGTAGATACTTTGAAACGATTGAAGAAGTCCCAGAGCAAGCAATTTCTATGGGTATTCAATCTATTATGAAAGCTAAACGTATTATACTATTAGCTTATGGACCGAAGAAAGCAGAAGCAATTAAACGATTACTAACTGGTGACATTACGACAGACTTACCTGCCTCTGTTTTGTATAATCATCCTAATGTGGAAGTTATACTAGATAATAATGCGTATTTAAGTGAAGAAGACGACATTTAGAGTAATAAGTCATAGTAAAAATTCACTTGAATGATGATACTCTTTAAAGTACAATTACAACTGAGATTAGCCTCAAGAAATGGCGGGTGGAATTATTGGAAACAATGCGCATTTCATTTAACGATGAAGCGGTTTTAGATTATTGTAATATAATGGGGTATCAGTACTATGAAGAAGTACCAGTTCAATATTTATTAAGCGTACTTCGAGAGTTTAATAGTTTTAAGCCATTTATGAGAAATGATACAAAACTTAAACAAATTAAAAGTGAGTTTGAACAGACAGAACGTATTATGACATTAGAAAATTACATCGCAGAATTAGAATGTTTAAATGAAACTAAAGAGGGAGATAATGCATTTTATCAATATCAAATGACATTATTTAAGAACCGTAAAGAAGTGGCGAAAGTCACAGCAGAATTTAGTATCATGAAATCATAATAGAAAAGCTGTACGCATGTGCGTATCGTATTGAATGAAGCCGAGACACGAAAAGTTGTCTCGGCTTTTGCTTATATTTGGGTGTTGGGTTTGAGAAGCCCATGTGGTGGACTCTTGTCGTTATTAGCAGTTTTGGCGAGAAGTGCAAATAGTGGGGCTGTTAAAAGCAGTTTTGGCTGAAGGTGCAAATACTGTGTGTCATATTTACAGTTCTGACGCGTTTTGTAATTAAGGAGGTCCATAGTGACACTTCGACCGAGTTTTGTAACTATGGCTATCCTTAGTAACACTTCAGCTGAGTTTTGTAACTATAGACGTCCTTAGTAACATTTCAGCTAACTTTTGTAATTAACGCCCTCGTTATGAACAAGTTTGGCGAGAAGTGTTCACAACACCCTCGTTATGAACAAGTTTAGCCAGAAGTGTTTATAAGAGACATCAAAATAGTACCACTTCCCTATCACTCCCACAAAAAAATGCCAACAAAGTCTAAGACGTTGTCGACATTATGAAGCTGTACGCACACGCGTACAGCTTTTTATTATACTTCTTCAGTATATACTTCTATTTTTTCGATACGGTTTGAAGCGCCGTGATCTACTGGACCTACGAAGTCGTTCATTTTCCAACCGTTTTTAATAGCTGATGCTACGAATGCTTTTGCATGTATGATTGCATCTTCTGGTGATTCGCCGTTTGCTAAGTTAGCTGTTGTTGCAGCTGCGAATGTACAACCTGCACCGTGGTTATAACTTGATTGGAATTTATCTGTTGATAATAGGACGTGCTTTTGTCCGTCATAATATAAGTCATAAGCTTTATCTGATTCTAAAGCTTTTCCACCTTTAATGACAACATATTGTGCACCAAGTTCGTGGATTTTTTCTGCTGCTTTTTTCATATCATCAATTGAGCTTAGTTTACCTAAACCTGAAAGTTGGCCAGCTTCAAATAAATTTGGTGTAACGACTGTTGCTTTTGGTAATAGTTCTTTAATCATTGCATCAGTATTTCCCGGGTTAAGTACTTCGTCTTCACCTTTACATACCATTACAGGGTCAACTACGAAAATTTCAGCGTCTGCTTCGTCATATGTTTGACGTGCACGTTTAATAATTTCTTCAGAACCAAGCATACCTGTTTTAATTGCATCTGGTCCGATTGAAATAGCTGTGTTTAATTGTTTATCTAGTAAATCAAGAGGTAATGGTGTTACGTCGTGTGACCATGTTTGTGGGTCCATTGTAACGACTGCTGTTAATGCAACCATTCCATATGTGTCATGCTCTTGGAATGTCTTTAAATCTGCTTGCATTCCAGCTCCAGCACTTGTGTCTGATCCTGCTATTGTTAAGACTTTTTTTAATGCCATTGATGATTCCTCCCAATAATTCATATATTTTATCATATCACGTTTTTTAATTGTAAAAAATAGTTATGACCTTTTCTTGAGTGCTATGTTATCATTTTTATTGAGGTGAATAATATGGATTGGCAACAAATATTTCATAAAATAAAATCCGAACATGATTTTTCTGAAATGGAGTCATTTTTAGAAGAAGCATATAGTAGTAAGACGATTTATCCTGATAGAGAAAATATTTATCAAGCATTTGATTTAACACCTTTAGATCATGTGAAAGTGGTTATTCTCGGGCAAGATCCTTATCATGGTCCGAATCAAGCGCATGGCTTAGCTTTTTCAGTACAACCAGACGCAAAATTCCCACCTTCATTAAGAAATATTTATAAAGAACTAGAAGACGATATAGGTTGTAAGAGAACGACACCTCACTTGCAAGATTGGGCTAAGGAAGGTGTATTACTTTTAAATACCGTCTTAACAGTAGAAGCACATCAAGCACATTCACATAAAAATATTGGCTGGGAAATATTTACTGATGAAATTATTAAACATGTTTCCAGTGAATTAGAAGATGTTGTGTTTATACTTTGGGGTAAACCTGCACAATCTAAGATCAAGCTTATTGATACAGAACGCCATCATATTATACAATCTGTACATCCAAGTCCATTATCGGCTTATAGAGGATTCTTTGGGTCTAAACCATTTAGTAAGACGAATGAATATCTTATTGCAAGTGGTAAAGAGTCCATTAATTGGTGTGGAGGTGACATTTAATGATAAGTAGATCACAATTAATTGCTG
This sequence comes from Mammaliicoccus sp. FSL K6-3158, assembly GCF_038005105.1. Taxonomy (NCBI): domain Bacteria; kingdom Bacillati; phylum Bacillota; class Bacilli; order Caryophanales; family Staphylococcaceae; genus Mammaliicoccus; species Mammaliicoccus sp. FSL K6-3158. The sequence goes on along the minus strand of NZ_JBBOSL010000001.1, from coordinate 2,608,742 downwards.
CAATAGAAGAAGAACTCGTTGCTGCTGACAATGCTTCAACAAATGAAGTCTTTAATCGCCACATGCACGCCATTCATACGTTAAGTGGATTGGTAGATAAAGAAGACGATTTAACGCACGATATTAAAGTAGAACAAAATATTTCTTCAACACCTAAACCAACACCAAAAGCAAAACCACAAATTTCAGATGAAGAAATTAGAAAAATGGGTGGTAAAGTGCGTAACGAACCATCTGTAAATAAAGCAGAAAATCAATTAACAACAGATGATGGCATAGGTAACGGAGATTCAATATTTGATTTTTAAATAAGAAAGGGAGATAACAAATGAAATTATTTATTATAATAGGTGCAATTAATGCAATCATCGCTGTAGCAGCAGGTGCATTTGGCGCACATGGTTTAGAAAATAAATTATCGGCTAAATACTTAGATATATGGGGTAAAGCAACAACATACCAAATGTATCATGCACTCGGTTTAATTTTAATTGGTATCATTATGGGCACAACATCTATTAGTTTAAACGTAGCTGGATGGTTGATGACATTTGGTATAGTATTCTTTAGTGGTTCATTATATATACTTGCTGTAACACAAATTAAAATACTTGGCGCTATTACACCAATAGGTGGCGTATTGTTTATAGCAAGTTGGTTATTACTCGTAATTGCTGTTTGGAAAATTTAATTAAAGGTTAATTACGTTTCACGAAATTTAAAAATAAGGGTGGAACATGTATGGCTAGGAAAAAGAAAGATTTATCAAGAGGAAATTTAGATCAGAACTTATCAGAAAAATTTGTATGGGCCATTGCTTACGGCTCAAGTATAGGTTGGGGTGCATTTATACTACCAGGTGACTGGATTAGTCAGGCTGGACCATTAGGTGCTTCAATCGGTATATTTATCGGGGCATTATTGATGATTGTTATTGCCGTTAGTTACGGTGCATTAGTTGAAAAGTTCCCAGTATCAGGTGGTGCTTTTGCATTCGGATACTTAGGATTCGGTAAATATGTATCATTCTTCTCATCATGGTTTTTAACATTTGGATATATTTGTATCGTTGCTTTAAACGCCTCTGCATTTAGTTTGCTTTTTAAATTTATTATGCCGGGATTTTTAGAACAAGGTAAATTATATACAGTAGCAGGTTGGGATGTGTACATAACTGAAATTATACTATCTTCACTTATATTGTTAATATTTGCTTGGATTAGTATAAAAGGTTCTAGTTTTTCAGGAAGTCTGCAATATATATTCTGTGTGATATTAGCAGTTGTTGTCATACTTTTATTTGCAGGATCATTTTTCACGCATGATTTTTCATTCTCAAATCTTAAGCCTGTTGTCAATAATGACATGGGATGGCTTGCCTCAATCGTTGTAATTCTGGCAGTTGCACCATGGGCATATGTAGGCTTTGATAATATTCCGCAAACGGCAGAAGAATTTAACTTCTCACCAAGTAAGACGTTCAAGTTAATCGTATTTAGTTTGATTGCTTCAGCACTTACTTATGTGATGATGATACTTTTAACAAGTTGGTTATTTAAAGATGCATCATCTGTAGGTGGAGATTTATGGGTGACAGGTTCAGTCGTTCAAGAAGCATTCTCGTTTGTTGGTTTAGCAGTATTAATCGTCGCAATATTGATGGGGATATTCACAGGATTGAACGGATTCTTTATGAGTTCAAGTAGATTGTTATTCTCTATGGGTAGAGCATCTGTTATGCCAAGCGTCTTTAAAAAGTTACACCCAAAATATAATACACCGTATATTAGTATTATATTTATTTTAGTATTGGCACTCGCTGCACCATGGTTAGGTAGAACAGCATTAACTTGGATTGTAGATATGTCATCAACAGGTGTTTCAATCGCTTATTTCATAACATGTTTATCAGCATTCAAATTATTTTCATACGATAAACGAAGCATGATGTATCATCCAAAATACAAAACATTTGCGATTATCGGTGCAATTATCGCTGGTATATTCTTAGGTTTATTACTTATCCCAGGATCACCAGCAAGTTTATCATTACCTTCTTATATCGCGTTGTTCATTTGGTTAGTGCTTGGTATTGTATTCTTTATGATAAGATACCCATCACTTAAGAAAATGACGAACGATGAATTAAACTATTTAGTATTAGATAAGACAAAAGAAGAAATGATAGACTTAGAAGCCAAAACAGAAGTGAAAAAATAAATAGATAGTAAACCAGACTAGCGAGAGACGTTAGTCTGGTTTTTTGTTGGTGATATTTTGTAATAAAACATTTTTATACTAAGCTTTTTGTAAAAATATTTGATTTTTGTTTTATAGAAGGTAGCATTCTGTACTTGAGATAGGTATAATGTTCATCAGTGTTTGAAAACGATTTCTAGATAAAAATATAAGGTTTTAGGGGGAACGATGATGTTACAGTTTGATGCTGTCACAACTTTAGCTATAGCATGTGTCTTACTTTTATTAGGTGAGGGTATTGTAAATAAAGTTTCTATATTGAGACGTCTATGTATTCCTGCGCCAGTAATAGGTGGCTTGTTATTTGCTATTGTAGTTGCTATTTTACAATCATTAAATGTCATTACAATTAAATTAGATTCTGATTTTCTACAGGACTTCTTTATGTTGGCATTCTTTACAACAATAGGTTTAGGTGCGTCATTAAAATTATTGAAACTTGGTGGAAAAGTACTGATTTTATATTTTGTTTTTTGTGGAATTTTAGCATTTTGTCAAAATGTAATCGGTGTTTCATTATCTAAAGTATTAAATATTCCACCACTACTTGGCTTAACTGCTGGATCAATGTCCATGGAAGGTGGTCATGGTAATGCAGCGGCATACGGTAAGACATTAGAATCATTAGGTGTAGACTCTGCGGTAACAGCGGCACTTGCAGCAGCGACATTAGGACTTGTTGCAGGTGGATTAATAGGTGGCCCTGTGGTTCGATATTTAATTAAAAAGTTTGATTTGAAACCTGGAGATGCTAAAGATACAGGTATAGATTTTAGCGAAGTGGGATATAACGAGAACTTACATAGTAGAATGAACCCTACAACAGTATTTATTGTTCAATTTACAATTATTGCAGTATGTATGGCGATTGGTACATATATTGGAGATGGATTTACGAATTTAACTGGAATAAATATTCCGGTTTATGTTGGCGCAATGTTTGTAGCAGTTATCATAAGAAACATCTCTGATTACGGAAACTTAAACATCATTGATATGAAAATTACTAACCAAGTAAGTGATGTTTCATTAAGTTTATTCTTATCAATCGCGTTAATGAGTATTAAATTAACAGAAATTTATCAATTGGCGCTACCGTTAACAATTATTGTATTAGTACAAATTGTATTTATCGTACTATTCTCAGTATTTGTCGTGTTTAGAGGACTAGGTAAAAATTATGATGCAGCAGTTATGATAGGCGGATTTATCGGACATGGACTAGGCGCAACACCAAATGCCATGGCTAACTTAGATGTTATAACTAAAAAATTCGGTGCATCACCAAAAGCGTATTTAGTAGTCCCAGTAGTTGGCGCCTTCCTAATAGATTTACTAGGCGTACCAATTGTTACATTATTCATCAATATATTTAGTTAAATATATTGATGACAATGAGATTGAGGCTGGGATATTATATTATGTCCCAGCCTTAATTAATATTCTGGACCGATAAAAAAATTTACCGGTCCAGAAATGCGGAATATGTACCGATAAAATAAAATATCGACCCGAAAACAAGATTTCCAGGCCGATAAAATAAAATATCGACCCGAAAACGAGATTTCCAGGCCGATAAAAATAAATATCGACCTGAAAATGAACATCAATAGCACTCAAAATATGAAGAGCCTGGAACTTCACTCAGTTCCAGGCTCTTTCTATATTATTTCAATTTAAAGAATGTATCTAATTCATCAATATTTAATATATTACCTACATAGAATGCTCCGAAGTCACCATATCTTGCTGATACTTCGTCGAAACGCATTTCATAGATTAATTTCTTGAATTGTAACATGTCATCACTGAATAATGTTACGCCCCATTCGTAATCGTCTAGTCCTACTGAACCTGTAATAAATTGTTTTACTTTACCTGCATAACTACGTCCGATTAAACCGTGTGAGCGCATTAAGCTACGTCTATGATCCATATCTAACATATACCAGTTGTCTTCGCCGTCACGTCTTTTATCCATTGGGTAGAAACATACGTATTCTGAACGTGGTACTTCTGGATATAATCTTGCTTTTACATGTGGGTTTTCGTATGGATCTTCGTTAGAGTCACCTGCAAGATAGTTTGAAAGTTCTACGATTGATACGTATGAATATGTTGGAATTAAGAAGTCACTGATATCTAACTTGTTAAATTCATTTTCTAAGGCGTTTAATTGTTTAACGTCTGGTCTTAAGAACCATAACATTAAATCTGCTTTTTGGCCTGTTATGTTATAGAAAGCATGAGAACCTTCTTTATTATTATGAACTGTTTCCAACGCTTCAAGGAAAGTCTTGAATTCGCTGATCATTGTGTTTCGATCTTCTTCAGGTACAGTTTTTAAGCTTGCCCAATCAATTGCATAAAATAAATGTAAGCTGTACCAACCATCTAATGTTTTTGCTGCTTCGTTCATTTTACTTTCGCTCCTTTTAGAAAAGATATCTTCATTACAAGTTTATCATACTAGATAAGGTTGAAAGGACTCAACTTTTTACATTGTTGTGAAAGAAAGAATACTTAAATGTATTAATTGATATTGATTATCGATTTCAATTATTAGATAATGAAAATAGGTTTCTTTATTAAAATAATTTTACAGGAGTATAAAGTTGTATAAATTAGAAAATGTTTCAAAAAAATATAATGACAATTTTGCTTTAAAAGATTTTTCTTTAACGATAGAACCAGGATCTGTTACAGGTATTGTCGGCAAAAGTGGTTCCGGAAAGTCGACGTTACTGAGATTACTGAATTTAATAGAACAACCAACAGAAGGGCGCATTGTTTTTGACGGGAAAGATACAGAAGCGTTATCAAAGCGTGTTGTAAGGAAGTATAAAGAAAAAATAGGCATGGTATTTCAAAATTATAATTTATTGAATAACCTTAACGTTCAGCAAAATATTGCTTTGCCTTTAAAAATTATTAATCAGCAAGATAAAGCAAAAGTAGATGAATTAATAGGGTTTGTTGGGTTAAATGATAAAAAGGATTATTATCCAGCACAATTATCCGGTGGAGAGAAACAACGTGTTGCATTAGCAAGAGCGCTCGTGAGAAACCCGGATATTTTATTGTGTGATGAGGCGACAAGTAGTTTAGATGAACATAACACGGAAATCATCATTAAGATGCTGAAGAAAGTGAATAAAGCATATAATATTACGATTATTTTTGTGACGCATGAATTGAGCGTTGTTAAACAATTATGTGAAGAAGTATGTGTTATGGAGGACGGTCAATTGTTAGAGGTTATGGATAATAAAGTAGTAAGTGTAGAAAGAAATACGAATTCTTATTTAGAGAATGTTAGGCAGAGTTTAGAAGAATGATATTTTTAGAAAAGATAAATTACTACTTACCAGAATTGATTCAGTCCTTACAAGAAACGTGCATCATGTTAGGTTATTCCATGCTCATCACTTTGCTAGTTGGACTACCTCTAGGCATCGCATTATTTTTATCAAACCCGAGTATTAAAGCTTTAAATATCAATTATTATTGGTCATTTAATTTCTTAATTACATTTATACGTTCATTCCCGTACTTACTATTTGTGATCAGTTTAATCCCGCTTACACGTATGATTTTAGGGAGTGCGTTCGGTCCATACCCATCGATTATCCCTTTAAGTATTGTAGGTATCGCGATATTTTCAAGGTTGGTTGAGCAAGTATTATTAGATATTCCTGGTGATATTAAAGTCTTGGCAGAATCTCTAGGTGCGACAACATATAAATATATTTGGAATTTCATATTAGTTGAATCACGTAGCGGCATTATATTGGCATATACAACGACGACAGTAAGCATGGTGTCTTATTCAACAGTCATGGGTATTGTTGGCGGTGGTGGAATAGGTGATTTCGCAATCAGATACGGTTACCAAAGTTATGAAAATGAAATCATGTATTTCTCAATCATCATCATCATTATTAGTGTATTTATCATACAAATGTTAGGAAACTTTATAGCTCGAAAAATAGATAAAAGAAAGTAGTGTAGAAATGAAAAAAAGTTTATTTGTTATGTTATTAATGTTAAGCATTATCATCGCAGGCTGTGGCGCGAATAAAAAAGATAACGAAGACAAAGTCATTAAAGTAGCTTCTCAAGCACCACCAATGACAGACGTCGTTAAAGAAGCAGCAAAAGAAGCTAAAAAGGACGGCTGGGAAATTAAACTTGTCCAAGTGAATGACAACGTTGCTTATAACGATATGGTAAGTAGTAAAGAAGCGGATGCAAGCTTTGCACAGCATAAACCATTTATGGAAAAATACAACTCAGAACGAAAAGCAAATTTAGTAGCGATTCAACCGATTTATGATGCAAAAGTTGGTTTTTATTCTAAAAAATATAAAGACATCAATGACATTCCAAAAGGTACAAAAGTAGCAATACCAAATGATATTTCAAATGAAGGTAGAGCATTAGCGATTCTTGAAGAACAAGGTCTTATTAAATTGAAAGACGGCGTTGGTGTAAATGGAACTACGAAAGATATCGTCGAAAATCCTAAAGATTTCAAATGGTTGAAAGTAGACTTGTTGAACTTAGCAGAAACGTACAGTGAAAAAGATGTATCACTTGTCTATAACTATCCAACTTACATTTCTAAAATTGGATTAAAACCAGCTGATGCGCTGTTCTTAGAGAAAAATATTGATTCACGATTCTCAATTCAACTTGTAGCAAGAGAAGATAATAAAGACTCAGAAAAGATTAAAGAATTACATAAAGTTATGAAAAGTGATGCAGTTAAAAAATATCTAAAAGAAAAACATGAAGATACGTTAATTCCATCATTTTAAAATAAAATAAGAGGTGTAGAAATGAAAAAATTATTAAGTTTTGTATTATGTTTAGCGTTATTGTTAGCAGCATGTGGTAATAAGAACGAAGCATCAAGTAGTAAAAGTGACAGTAAAGAACGAACATTTACGACTGAAAGCGGAGATAAAGTAAAAATCCCTAAAAATCCAAAGCGTATTCTATTACTGACAGCTAACTATGGTAACTTGAAAAAATTAGGTGTAGAACCAGTAGCGATCACAAGTGTATTCCCAGATTCTAAATATTTAGATATGAAAGACGTTAAGAAAATAGATCCAGAAGATGTTGAAGCGGCAGCAAAGCTTAAACCAGATTTAATCGTAACGTATAAAGAAAATAAAAATAATAATAAACTTTCAAAAATAGCACCAACCGTATCATTAAAAGTACAAGACACAGATTATAAACAAACGCATATCGAATACGGTAAATTAGTGAACAAAGAAGAAAAAGCTAAAAAACAAGCAGACGAACTATCAGATAAACTTTTAAAAGACGGTAAAGAAATTAAAAAGCATATCGGAGCAGATAAAACAGCTTCAATTATGGACGTACAAGCAAAAGATATTTATCAGTTCGGCGCAAGATTCGGTAGAGGTAGTGACGCACTATTCGATGGCTTCAAATTAAAAGAAGATCCAGAAGCTAAAAAAGCAATGCCAAAAGAAAAATTCATGAAAGTACCTCAAGAAAAATTTAACGATTATTCAGGAGACTACTTATTTATACCAACAAAAGACGGAAAAAAACCAAATAATGAATTTACAAATTCAACAATATGGAAAAATAACAAAGCAGTGAAAAACAATAACGTCATTTACTATACAAGTAATGAAGCAATCTACGGAGATTTAATCTCAGTAGAGAAACAAGCAGAAACATTTAAAAAAGAACTATTAAAAAAATAAAGTAATATAAAAAAAAGAAGCTCAACTCGAGCTTCTTTTTTGTTCTAATAAATTAACTTAATTCATTATCATTTAAATCAATTGCAAATATTTTTGTACTCAGGCTACTAAATAGAAAAAGCACAATTCCACTAATAATAAAAATAGTAGTGTAACTAAAGTAATTGAATATTTGACTATAGAATAGTATTCCTAATGGTAAAAGAACTTGTGATAGTACATTCAATAAATTAAATATTCTTCCTTGATATGCGCTTTCAATATTGATCGTTAACCAACTGGTTACTGGAATACTCGCAAATGATATAAAAATTCCTATAATAAAGTTAAATCCACAAAATAAAAGTATATATATAAAGCGATTAAATTCAATCATTAATAATGAACCTAAAAGAATTGTTAAAAAACTCATTCCAATTACACTCAAATATGAGAATTTCAAAGGATATTTTAAACTTTTAGAAATTGATAAAAATATACCTGATGCTATCAGTCCTAAAGAAAATATACTTTCAGTAAGTCCGAACTCTATATTTTTAAAATCTAATACATTTACTTGAATGTATGGAAGTCCGATTAGATAAGAACATAGGATGAAATTCACTATTCCCGCGAAAAAAAGTGAGAACATAATTTTCTTGTGTTTAAATGAATATTTTAATCCGTCTAAAAACATGCTTAAAATTCTCTCATCACCTGTGTTATCTGTGATTCTTCTATTTTTAATATGCAAATTCGTAATAAATAAGAGACAAATCATTTCGCAAATCAATTCAATAAATACTAAAGATTTTAAGCTAATTACAGTGAAGAATATGGCACCTAGTAATGGAGCCATAATATTGATTAATGCTAACAATACCTGTTGTAATGATTTTATACGCTGAACTTCATCTTCTTCAGTTATTAATATAATAGTAGATGAAATAGTGGTTGTGACAATATTATCTGTAATTTTTAGAAAGACAATAATCATTAATAATAGATAAAGATTGTGATGAGAGAAAGTGAAAAAATATAAAGATAGAGCTGTTATTGAAATAAATTGACCAATAATTAATATTTTCTTCTTAGATAGTTTATCTATTATTGGACCTAAAAAAGGCATTAAAGCCAGTGTTACAATAGGGCCAATAGCTTGGCTCCATCCAAACAAAATAATATTTTCAAATTCTTTCAAGATATATAATCCAATAATAAATATTAAAGTACTACTAAAAAAATTCCCCCAAAAAGTAATAGATAATATTTTGAAAATATTTTTATTCATATGTAAGTTCACCCCATACTTAATTTAAAATACTGATACTCATGGTTAAATGTCAGTATTTTGTCTTATGAATACCAATTCTTATAATGAATTCATAATACTTATATTCAGTATGTTTATATGTATATACAATTATAGAAATGGATAAATTGTTATATCTATAGTCGTCTATTTATCTTATGTTAATTATACTAAATTTTCAGAAAATATAATATATAAATTTAGTGGCATTTAATAATTTAAGTTTCTACTCGCTCATCACTCTTCATATTACATTCATACAATACTCATACTATCTTTACATAGGGTTAAAATATGATTGATACACTTCTTAATAGATTGCTTTTTAAATCACTATAGGGTTAATTAGGAGGAAGTGTACATGTATAATCAGTCAATAGCAAAGAGATTCATTAGTGGTACGGCTTGTATGATGTTATTGTTAGGGATTTCTACTTCTGGTACGGTTGAGGCGAGTGGTGCTGGTGGTTCGGGATCTGATTCGTCTGTTGTGAATCAACAATCTCATTCGGATATTAAAGTGATGTCACAGAAACCGGAAGTAGCGCCTGTACCTAAGAAAAATCAGCCGAATCGTATTATTACGAATTTTAATGGTGATACGAAAACAGAAATGGCTTTTAATTGGTATACGACAGATCAATTTAATGATGCTAAAGTTTGGGTGTCAGAGTCGGGTCAATTTGATGATGCACAAGCGTTTGATGCAACTTCTAAGCAAGTGGATTCTAAATATGTTGAACGAGATAAGAACGGCAATTTCATCTTTGCGGATGTAGAAAAAGATGATGAAGGTGAACCTGTAAAAGATGCTCAAGGTAAAGAGAAAATAAATGGATATTATACAGATGAACATGCACAAGGTGCTGAATGGACGCGCGGTGATAAACATGGGAAGTCTGAACTAATGACAGTTCCTGAATATAATTATAAAGCGAAAGCAACGGGATTAAAGCCGAATACTACATATTATTATCGAGTAGGTAGTGCAAGTGGTCCTCAAAGTGAAGTTGGACAATTTAAGACTTCTGGCAACAACGGAGATTCTTTCCAATTTGTACAGTATACAGATACACAAAATGCTTATTGGAATGAACACGTAAGAAACGAAGCACAATTTGGAGCAGATACGTTAAGCAATGCTATTCAAACAGCAGGTAATCCAAACTTCGCATTACACACAGGAGACTTTGTAGAAACTGCAGAAATTGAAGATGAGTGGTTAGATTTATATGATCAATCACGTCCATCATTTATGTCACTACCTGTAGCTTCTGCACCTGGTAACCATGACGAATATGCGTTAAGTGAAGATGATGAAAAATTACTGACAAAGTATAACGAACATGTCAATGTACCTAAAGAAAACAATGCGGTCAATGGTGGATCTTATTATTCGTTTGATTATAATGGTGCACATATGGTTGTCGCTAATACGAATGATAATAAGAAATCTAAAGATAATCCTGAAGAAAAAGCAATTGGCAAAGAGCAAATGGAATGGATTAAACAAGATATTAAAGATGCCAGAAAGAATGGCTCTAAATGGGTTATCTTAAACCTGCATAAACCAATGTATTCTAAATCGTATCATGCATTATCAGATGAAGATGTTGCTAAAATACGTGACGAACTGACTCAACAAATTGATGATTTAGATGTGGATTTAGTATTACAAGGTCATGACCATGTGCTTTCTCGTACGAAACCATTAGAACATACATCGACTAAAAATAGCTTTGTAAATGCTAAGAAAGAAGATGCCAAACAAATTAGAGGTCAAGATAACATCACATATTATGACAACCCAGAAGGTTCAGTCTATGTACTGCCTAATACAGGTGGTACAAAAGCGTATGACAGTATATACGACCGTCCTTTAGAACATATTAAGAAAGTTAGACCAGAGCTAGAAGATTTAACTCAAGAAGAATTAGATCATTATAATAGTTTATTTGCGATAGGTGAGCAACCTCATAAGACAGATGCTTTTAACGATAGTCATGAAAATAATCGTGATTCATCTGATCAGAACTTCTCAGTTTATGATGTATCTGAAGGTAAATTAGTCGTTAAAATTTATCAATTACATGGCGATATTAGTAAAGGTGAACAAAGAACAGTTAAATTAGTCGATGAATTCGGTATTAAAAAAGACTAATCATAGATTTTAAAGTTAAATAAATATCCATAAGGCGTCTCCTTCAAATATGATGATATGGAGGCGCCTATTTGTTAATAGAAGGAGCGGTTACTTTGCGACGTGTATTCAATTATTTAAGTGTGGCAGTAATGATGACCTTAATATTAAGCGGTTGTCAAAATAGTTCACAAGAAGAGACAAAGCAACATAGTGAAACGAAACATGCTGAAACTAAGCATATTCAACTTTCAGAGCAAGACAAAGATGAATTGAAACAAAAGTTACTAAAAATTGCTGACGAATATGGCCAAGATCAACATAAAGCAGTAACTAATCGTTATTTTAGTCGAAATGAACAAATGGAAGGTGATGGCTATGCGATTAGTGACGATGGTGAAATACAAATAACAGATCATGATAAACCAGGGAGGAAACATTTTAATATCCATAACGTTGTTGGATTAACGATTTATCAAGGCAAGCATAATCAAGGTGGTTATGATGAACGTGCACGAGATTTAAATAATATTCAAGGATACAGTAATGTCGCTAAAATGGATAAACCGATTACGAAATATTTGTTTGCAGATAACGGTAAAGTATACGAATATCAATTCAAGCCAAATAGTGAACCATCCCTATCAACAGGATTTGCAACTAAAGATTACAACGGCAAAGATCCAAATTTAAAACCAAACGAAAAATTTACAGTTTCAAAGGATAAAATTTTAAATAAAAAATGGAAAATGTTGCTTTCAGAATATAAATGATAATATTTTAAAAATATCCAATATAAATTCACAGTTTAGATACGTGAAAATTTATGAAAAAATGTTATAATTGTGAATGGAAAAATAATAGCAATCATATATAGGAGGCAATTATGTCTAATTTACTTAATGTTCTAAGCGACAAACTAACAGGTAAAAATGTACGTATCGTATTACCAGAAGGTGAAGATGCGCGCGTATTAACAGCAGCAGTTAAATTACAAGCTACAGATTTGGTTGCACCAATCGTACTTGGTAATGAAGAAAAAATTAAAGAAACTGCAGCTGGTGCAGACTTATCAATCGATGGTCTTACAATCATCAACCCAGAAACAAGTGAACTAAAAGCAGATTTAGTAGAAAAATTTGTTGAACGTCGTAAAGGTAAAGCAACTCAAGAACAAGCTGAAGAATTGTTAAATAACGTTAACTACTTCGGTACGATGTTAGTTTACACAAATCAAGCTGACGGATTAGTAAGTGGTGCAGCACATTCAACTGCAGATACTGTACGTCCAGCATTACAAATTATCAAAACTAAACCAGGCGTTACAAAAACATCTGGCGTATTCTTCATGACTAAAGGTGAAGAACAATATGTATTCGGTGATTGTGCAATTAACCCAGAACTTAATGCACAAGACCTAGCTGAGATTGCAATCGAAAGTGCTAAGACTGCTCAAGCATTTGGTATGTCTCCAAGAGTAGCAATGTTAAGCTTCTCAACTAAAGGTTCAGCTAAATCACCTGATACTGAAAAAGTATCTGAAGCAGTTTCTATTGCTCAAGAGAACTTAAAAGAAACAGATTTAAAAGATGTTGTATTAGATGGTGAATTCCAATTTGATGCAGCAATCGTACCAGAAGTTGCTGCTAAGAAAGCACCAAATTCTGAAATTCAAGGTGATGCAAATGTATTTATCTTCCCTAGCTTAGAAGCGGGTAATATTGGATACAAAATTGCACAACGTTTAGGTGGATTTGATGCAGTTGGTCCTGTATTACAAGGCTTAAACGCACCTGTTAACGATTTATCTCGTGGCTGTTCAGCTGAAGATGTATATAGTCTTTCAATCATTACAGCTGCTCAAACATTATAATCATGGCTAATTTGCAAGATTATTTTACACAAGAATGGCGATACATTGACCACACTTCAGGACTGCAGCCAATGCAGTCCTTTAGTTTCGATGATACATTTTGTGATCAAGTAGGAAATGATAAAAGTCCAAGTGTTGTTAGGACATGGATACACAATCACGTCGTGATATTAGGCATACATGATTCTAGATTACCTTATTTAAAAGATGGTATTGCCTATTTAAATGATATTAGAGGTTATAGTGCAATCGTTAGAAATTCTGGCGGATTAGGTGTTGTGCTAGATAAAGGTGTGCTTAATATATCTTTAATTTTTAAAGGTAAGCATGATGTATCCATTGATACAGGATATGAAGTGATGTTACGTCTTATTCGTGAAATGTTTAAAGAAGATACTAATGAAATTGAGAATAAAGAAATTACCGCATCATACTGCCCTGGTAGTTATGACTTAAGTATTCATAATCAAAAATTTGCTGGTATATCACAACGAAGAGTAAGAGGCGGTATAGCAGTTCAAATCTATTTATGTGTGGAAGGATCAGGCGCTGAACGTGCCGAAATGATGAAAGCATTCTATGAACATGCACTGAAAAACGAAAAGACAAAATTCATTTATCCGACTATCATACCTGAAAGCATGGCTTCATTGAACGAATTATTAGGCACTGAATATACAACTAACGACATATTATTTAAACTGTTAGGAAGTTTGAAAAATTTAGGTGCAACTTTGAATATGGATCCTGTCACAACAGAAGAATGGACATTGTACGATAAATATTTCGAACGAATGATTGAACGCAATGATAAAATGATTCGAAATATGGAAAAACGATAAAATGACATTCTCAAACAACTGTTAAGGTGGTATAATAATTTATTGCAAAATTAACAATTAAGAAAGGTGGGGGAACAAATGCGAAATAAATTTCAAGTCTGCGATGATTGTCAAGCCGTTAACTTGCCATCACTTTTGAAAAAAATTAAAAAATTAGACCCAGAAGCTGAAATAGAAGTAGCATGCCAATCATATTGTGGACCAGGTAGAAGAAAGACATTCGCATTCGTAAATAACCGCCCATGTGCCGCTTTAACAGAAGACGAATTAATGGAAAAAATCCAAAAACAACTTCAAAAGAAACGCGATCCAGAAGAAGAAGAAAGATTGCGACTTAGAAATGAAGAACGAAAACGTCGACAAAAAGAATTAGACGAGAAGTTAAATAAGAAGTTGAAAAAGACACAGTCATAATATAGATATTAGCTATAATCCCCTCACTACAACATGAAGTGGGGGCTTTTTTATACCATATTATATATTTGCTAACTTTTTTAATTCATCCACATCTAAAATTAAAGAAATTGTATTAATGGGTGGCGCATACGGTAACGGTAATTTAACGCCATCAGCAGAATTTAATATTTTTGCTGATCCAGAAGCGGCATATATTGTTTTTAAATCAGGTATACCAATCGTTATGATGGGTCTAGATGTAACAAACAAGACACTATGTACACCTGAAATTATAAAACGTATGGAATCAACAAATAATAAAGCTGGCCAATTGTTTAGTGATTTAATGAGTTTTACTTTAAAAACACAATACCAAGAATTTGGATTAGAAGCAGGTCCATTACACGATGCAACAACAATAGGCTATCTCGTAAATAAAGACTTATTTGAAGTTCAAGATATGTACGTAGAAATCGACATTAATCGCGGACCAAGTTATGGACGAACAGTATGTGACGAATCGGACGTACTCAAAAAAGAACATAACGTTAAAGTAGCCAAAAACGTCAAAGTCGACGAATTCTTCGATCTTGTATATGAATGTATACGTATGTATTAAAGTATAAGAACATTGATTTGAAGATGGTTTATTAAGGAATTAAAAATTTCTAGACGTCTTCATTCTTGTTTCTTAAATGCAATCATAATAATACTTGAAATTAAAGGGACTATGAGGATTCTTGATATCTCTAATTCTCGTTGAAGTATACTTTCGACTACGATAAATACTATCATTACTGAAAAATAATAAATTAAAAGAGTGTATAAGAGTTTCGTGATGCATCTCCTTTGAAATAGTTCAGTATTTAAAAGTTAGTTTAATAATAAAAAATCACTACAATTTGTTTTTTAACAATGCTTGTAGTGATTTTTTTATTACATTATATATATTTACACAAAATCAAGCTACATAACATTACAGAGCTTATGCATTAATTTTACTTACTTCTAATCATATTTATTTTCTCTCGTGCAGTTTTTGATTTTTCTATAGATAAAGAAGTTAACTTGATATATGACAACACTTAATATGAGTATCACAACAATAAAAAGAATCGTTCCTAAAAAGCCTGAGTAATTAAAAATAGGGAATTTTTTGAGTAGTAAACAAGCTATCAATAAATAATACAGTTTAAAATTATAAATATCTTATTTTGTTCGAAACATTTTTATTTCATGTGAAAAACCCCATTTTCATTTCAAGTTATATATAATTTTACCGTGTTTAAAGTGTGAAATAAATAGAACTTAAAAGAATTTAATATAAAAAGGCTATGTTCGTAAAAACACAGCCTTCAAATTATAAATTCATAAAATATCTGTTGGAGTGAGGAACTTTGCTTGAAGTCTCCGTGCGCCAGGCCCCATTTTAACCCTATAACGCACGATATCTGAGAGTCTTCGTGCGCTATGGCCTATTTTAAGGGTCTAACGCACGATATTTGAGAGTCTTCGTGCGCCAGGCCCCATTTTAACCCTATAACGCACGATATCTGGAATTCTTCGTGCACAAAGCCCCGTCAATCGACTCCTAAAACATCAGCTCACTCAAAATATTCCATTTAAGTTTAGATTCATAACTTTATTCCAATTTTCAAATGTGAGTTCTTCTTCTGTTACGTTGTATGTCATCCCAACTTTATTGACTAACATATCAATTTTGCCAAATTGTTCTATGACGTTATTGAGCATTTGATTTACCGATGTTGGATCGGTTATGTCTACTTTTAATGCAACTGTTTCAAAGTCTTCACTCTGTTTAATTTCTGAGAGTGTTTCTTTAATTGATGAGGCGTTATGATCTGCAATGATAATCTGAACGCCTGCTTGTGCTAATGCCATTGATTGACCTATTCCTATTTTGCCACCGCTAATGATTGCAACTTTATCTTGTAATTTGAAGTGCTCTAATATATTTGTGATAGCATATCACCTTTTTATTCATGATTGGACTGCATTATTGCTATCGTCGAGTTTATAAATTGTTTGAACATGGCTAAATTATGAAGAAATATTAAAGATAAATGAGTTTAAATCGCCGCTATATTTAGAAGCAGAATATTCTATTGGTACATGATCCTCTATATAACCCACACTATGGAAGTAGAAGAGTAAAGCATCTATCTCTACAGATAATAAATCACTTAGTGACATTATAAATTATTATGTAATTACATATTAAAGAGTTTGGTGGTTTACTCTTTTAATAGTGAGGGGATTATTATTTGATAAAAATGATTGTTAGTTTTTCATTTTTTATATTTTGACGTTCTGTATTTTAAATTTGTGTTAACATACTTAACAAATATTACATTTCTGTAGGGTCTTCGGGTATAATTAAGTATTCTGAATATTATAGTTTTTAATATATAAATGATATAATTATTTATAATGTGAGATATAAAGTTATTTAAAATGTGTACATTAGAACATTATTAAACGGGGATTTACAAACTTAGATTAATAGACATCATGAATTGACGATTGATGTGTAAGGTAGATAGAGGAGAGATATTTATGGCAAATGTAAGAAAAGCAACAATTGAAGATTATTCAGGTATTAAAAATGTAGCGTCTAAGGCTTGGTATGATACGTATACCAATATTTATACTGCGAGCACTGTGACGGCATTTTTAAATGCGTCTTATTCTAAAGAGATGCTTCAAAAGCGCATTAATGATTCTGATTTCTTTGTTGCAGAAGATGAAGATAAGATTGTAGGTTTTGCTAATTTTATCAAAGGTACTGAATTGTATTTATCTTCTCATTATGTTCTACCTGAAGCGCAACGTGAAGGGTATGGTAAAGCTTTATTACAGGCAGGTTTAGATCAATACAAAGATTCATATCATGAAGTTTATTTAGAAGTGGATGGAAAGAATGATATCGGTATAGCCTTTTATAAAAAGGAAGGTTTTGAAGTGATACGTGAATATGAAGAATTACTTTTTGGTGACACAATGCGCACGACGTTAATGAAAAAAACTTTTTAGGAGGTTGATTGTAATGGAACAATCACTAAATAAATGGATTTCGCAATTTTATGAAGCTTATGAGAATCAATCAATTATTCCAAATGGTGTTTTACCATCGAATATAACTGAACATGCCGCATATGATATTCAAGAAGGTGTGTTGCAGCGTAAGGAAGAAACTGAAATTCATAAAGGTTATAAAATTAGTTTAACGAGTCAAGAAACGAGAGATATCTTTTCTTCAACAACGCCATTATATGGTGCGATGGGAGAAACAACTATTTTGGATAAACATATTTATTTAAATGACTTAAATGAACCTTTAGCAGAGTTAGAATTAGTCTTTATTGTACAAGAAGAATTAACAGAAGAAGATAGCCTTGAGGATATCATGAATAAATGCTTGATTGCACCAGGGGTAGAGATTCCAGATTCACGTTTTAGTAATTGGTTCCCTAATTTATCTGTAACGGAAATTATTGCTGATAGCGCAGTAAGTGGTGGCGTTGTATACGGTGAACCTAAGAAATTAAGTTATGAAGATATAGATAACATTAAAGGGACATTATATTTAGATGGTAAAGAATTAGCTTCTGGATTTAGTACAGAAGTTGAGGGACATCCTGCTAAAGCTGTTAAGTGGTTGATTAATGAAATTAAAGAATATAATCGTTCATTAACACCTGGCATGTTTATTTCAAGCGGAACATTTATTTTGCCAAAACCTTTAACACAAGGAGAGTATAAAGCTGTATATGAAAATGTCGGCGAAATAGAGTTTATTGTAGAATAATTAGATGAAATGGAGGGAACAAAGTGACACAGGAAGCTTATGGAACAAAAAAATTACCTGAAGAGAAAGTTTTTAAAGACCCTGTTCATCGTTATATACATGTAAGAGACCAATTAATTTGGGATCTTATCAAAACGAAAGAATTTCAACGCTTAAGAAGAATTAAACAACTTGGAACACTCTATTTATCTTTCCATACAGCTGAGCATAGTCGCTTTGGACATTCTCTAGGTGTATATGAAATTGTACGACGTATGATAGATGAAGTATTTGAAGGGCGTGCACATTGGGATAATAAGGATAGACCACTCGCATTATGTGCAGCACTTTTACATGATTTAGGGCACGGTCCGTTTTCACATTGTTTTGAAAAAATCTTTCTAACGGATCATGAAAAATTCACACAGCTGATCATTAAAGGTGATACAGAAGTTAATGAAGTGTTGAGTAGAGTGTCGCCTGATTTTCCAGCTGAAGTAGCAGAAGTGATTAATAAGACACATGAAAATAAATTAGTCATATCGATGATTTCATCTCAAATAGATGCAGATCGCATGGATTATTTACAGCGAGATGCTTATTTTACAGGTGTTAGTTATGGTCAATTTGATATGGAACGCGTACTTAGATTGATGCGTCCGTCTAAAGATGAAGTGTTAATTAAAGAAAGTGGTATGCATGCAGTAGAAAACTTCTTAATGAGTCGTTATCAAATGTATTGGCAAATTTATTTTCACCCGGTAAGTCGAGGTGGAGAAGTATTGCTTAATCGCTGCTTTAAGCGTGCGAAAGTACTTTATGATCAAGGATATTCATTTAAAGAGCAACCAAAATATTTAATTCCATTTTTTGAAGAAGATGTTTCAATCGCTGATTATATTCGTCTAGATGAAGCGGTCGTGATGTATTATTTAGAAGAGTGGACTGAAGAAGATGACCCTATCTTGAGTGATTTGAGTAAAAGATTTGTTAATCGTGATTTGTTTAAATACTTACCATTTGATGGATCTATTATTACCATTGGTGAACTGACAGATCTATTTGAAAAAGGTGGCATTGATCCAGAATATTATTTCGTTTGTGACTCGTTCTCAGACTTACCATATGATTATGACCGACCAGGATCAAATAGACAGCCGATTCATCTATTACAGAAGACAGGTCGTATTAAAGAAATTAGTAGCCAATCAGTCATCATCCATAGTATTACAGGGATTAAACGTTTAGACTATAAACTGTATTATCCTAAAGAATTAATTATAGAAATGGAAGATGAAACGATTAAAGGCGATATTATCAATATATTAAATGAACTTGTGTAGATTACAAACTTGAATGTCAGTCTGATACTCTAGTATGATGTAATCATGAATTAAATGAGGTGAAACAAGTGGCTGAAAAGAAAGGATTTCAATTTAATATCATTAAAAATGATCCATTAGATGGGCATAAAGGTACAAATATAGGCTCTATAAGTTTAGACAACGTTGCGCCTGTATTTATCGATGTATCAGAACAAACTGCATTTATCGATATTGGTGCCATGCATGCTAGAGCTGAAGTAGAAAAGCGTGTGAAATGGGTTAAAGATATAGAAGAAGTCAAAGGTGAAGAAGCAAAAGAATATTGGCTTTGCTGGGTTACAACTGAACGT
Source organism: Mammaliicoccus sp. FSL K6-3158 (assembly GCF_038005105.1). Taxonomy (NCBI): domain Bacteria; kingdom Bacillati; phylum Bacillota; class Bacilli; order Caryophanales; family Staphylococcaceae; genus Mammaliicoccus; species Mammaliicoccus sp. FSL K6-3158. Next base: position 2,588,708 of record NZ_JBBOSL010000001.1, on the reverse strand, counting down.
GGCGAGCAAGGACCATATTATGCAGGGCTAACAGGTTGCTATTTAATGGTCAATAAACCTAAGAAGCGTGGATATAAAAGTATGCCGGAGCACGTGAATATGATGGATAAATCTATGAAACATCAAGTAAAAATTGACCAAATTGGTGCTGAAAATAGAGCTGTTCTTAAGAAATTCCTTCAAGAACATAATTCTGAAATGTGGCATAACAGTAGTGATGAACTAAAATCATCTTTAGAGATAAATTAAATATGTCTATTTTGTGACTTAATTGTGAATTATCACAATTCAACTAAATAGCTATTGTCTTTTCACAATATCATAAGTAAAATAGTTGATAGCTACTATAGCTAGGACACTAAAAAAAGCAGGCGCTTTTCGCCCTGCTTTTTTTAATTTTAATAGTCAAATATGCTATAATGATATACGTTCTTAAACGGTGAGGTGGCCAATTATGAAAGAGAATATTAATATAAATATTAAACAAGTCGTGAAACAAAATGGCGAGAAAGAAACATTTCAAACAAAAACATCAGGTACATTTCATAGAAGAAATAGCGATATAATTAGATATAAAGAAACGATTGATGAACAAATCGTAAAAAATATGCTTAAAATAGAAGATGATGGCGTAAAAATCCACCGTACTGGCGCGGTCAAAACAGTCTTTCATTTTGTTGAAGGACAAGAAACGATTAGTTATTATGATACAGAAGCAGGACGCATGACCATGCACGTTAATACATTATCAATCAAACACTTTATAGACGATCAACAAGGTAAACTCAGGATACATTATCAGCTAAGTGATCAAACTGGATTACTTGGAACATACCAATTTCAAATTAATTATAAGGAGATAAATGAATGAACATTATTAACCAAGTTAAAGAAACGTTAATTGAAGAAATTAAAGCAAGTATCATTAAATCTGAACTTGTAGAAACAGTTCCAGAAATTAAAATCGAAACACCTAAAGACCCTGCAAATGGAGATTATTCTTCAAATATTGCGATGGTATTAACAAAATTAGCGCGTAAAAATCCTCGTGAAATTGCGAATCAAATCGTAGAAAATTTAGACACAAATAAAGCAAATGTTAAGAAAGTAGATATTGCAGGTCCTGGATTTATTAATTTCTACCTAGATCAACAATATTTAACCGAAATTATTAAGACAGCTTTAACAAAAGGTGAAACATTTGGTCAAACAGAAGAACGTAAAAACGAAAGTATCATCGTTGAGTATGTATCTGCAAACCCAACAGGAGATTTGCATATTGGACATGCACGTAATGCAGCAGTAGGTGATACGTTATCAAACGTGTTAAGCTCAGCTGGTTATGATGTAACACGTGAATATTATATTAACGATGCAGGTAAACAAATTGAAAATTTAGCGCACTCTATTGAAGCGCGTTATAATCAAGCGTTAGGTTTAGATGCTGAATTACCTGAAGATGGTTATTATGGTAAAGATATTATCGCAATCGGTAAAGACTTAGCTGAAAAACATCCTGAAATTAAAGATGAAGCTGAAGAAGAACGTATTAAAACATTCCGTAAACTTGGTTTAGATTATGAAATGGAAAAATTAAAACAAGACTTAGCAGATTTTAATATTCATTTTGATAATTGGTTCAGTGAAACATCATTATATGAAACAAACAAAATTTCAGCTGTCTTAGATAAAATGACAGAATTAGGCTATACTTATGAACAAGATGGCGCAACATGGTTAAAAACAACAGAATTTGGTGACGATAAAGACCGTGTGTTAATTAAACAAGACGGTACGTATACGTATTTCTTACCAGATATTGCTTATCATTACGATAAAGTAGAACGTGGTTTTGACAAATTAATTAATTTATTTGGTGCTGATCACCACGGTTATATTAATCGATTAAAAGCATCTCTAGAAACATTTGGCGTAGATTCAAAACGTCTTGAAATACAAATTATGCAAATGGTACGATTATTACAAGACGGCGTTGAAGTAAAAATGAGTAAACGTACAGGTAATGCTATTACATTACGTGACATTATGGATGAAGTAGGCATTGATGCTGCTCGTTACTTCTTAACGATGCGTAGTCCTGATACACACTTTGACTTTGATATGGAATTAGCTAAGAAAGAATCACAAGATAACCCAGTGTATTATGCACAGTATGCACATGCGCGTATATCATCTATTATTCGCCAAGCAGAAGAAAAAGGTATCACGATTGATCAAAACGTTGATTTATCTTTAATTACACATGAAAAAGCATTTGATTTATTGAAGAAAATCGCTGAATTTGAACCAACAATTGTTTCTGCTGCAGAATCACGCAGTCCACATCGTATTACGAATTATATTCAAGATTTGGCTGCACAGTTCCACAAGTTCTATAATGCAGAGAAAGTATTAACAGATGATGCAGAGAAGACTAAAGCGCATTTAGCTTTAATTGAAGCGGCACGTATTACACTTCGCAATGCGTTAGCATTAGTAGGTGTGTCAGCTCCAGAATCTATGTAATTTTAATCATTATTTTAATTGAGGTGCAGCTCAATCTTATTTGAGTTGCGCCTTTTTGTGTACCATTTTTTAAGTAAATATATGGAGGAGATTAAGTATGAAAATAAACAAAATATTTTATTTAATCTTTGCTGCTATGATCATAGTGACGGGTTGCCAAAGCGGAGATAAGACGGATAACAAAAAAGAAACGAAACAAGAAACAACTGATAAGAAAGAATATAAGCGTATTGTGTCGCTTATTCCAAGTAATACAGAAATATTATACGCGTTAGGACTTGGAGATAAAGTCGTTGGGGTATCAACTGTTGATGATTATCCTAAAGATGTGAAAGATAAAAAACAATTCGATGCCTTTAAACTCGATACAGAAGCATTATTAAAAGCAAAACCTGATTTAATTTTAGCGCATGAGTCGAACAAATCTACACAAGAAAAAGATTTAAAAAAATTAAGTGATGCAGGCGTGAAAGTTATCTACATAGATGATGCAAATTCAATTAATGAAATGTATGATACATTCAAGCAAGTTGGAAAAGTAACAGGTAAAGAAAAAGAAGCAGATAAATTAGTAAGTAAAGTGAAGAAAGAAATAGAAGATGTTGTTAAAGATGTACCAAAAGACCAACAAGGTAAAAAAGTGTTTATGGAAATTTCTTCTCAACCTGACATTTACACTTCAGGATCAAATACGTTTTATGATGATATGTTAACTTCTATCAAAGCTAAGAACCTTTATCATGATCAAGAAGGATGGATTAAAACCGATAAAGAAAGCATTCTTAAAAGAAATCCTGATGTGATGATTACAACTAGTGGACAGTCTGAAGCAGAATATCAAAAATTAAATAACAATAGAGATGGCTTTGACCAAGTTAATGCTGTTAAAGAGAAACACGTTCATGCACTAAATGCAGATATGATTTCTAGACCAGGACCAAGATTAGCGAAAGGGCTAAAAGAACTTTCTGAAAAAGTTTATGACTAATAATCATAAAGTTTATCGCCATGTTGTGATATGGTTTCTCGTTCTATTGTTTGCAATTGGTATTTCTTTATTCGTAGGATCTACGGGTATAACATGGAAATTTGATAATCAACTTGAATGGACAATCTTTTACAAGTTAAGAGTACCGCGGACACTTTTAGCATTAATTGCTGGTATGGGGCTAGTCATGAGTGGTCAAATCTATCAAACGATATTGAATAATCCACTCGCGGATAGTTTTACGTTAGGTTTAGCAAGCGGTGCAACATTCGGAAGTGCGCTTGCCGTATTTATAGGTGTTTCCATTTGGTTTGTGCCATTATTTTCTATATTCTTCAGTTTGTTAACGCTTATCGTTGTTGTACTCATTACAGAAACGATGGTCAAAACATTTCATGTAGCAACGATGATACTTTCAGGTATTTTTATTGGTGCGTTCTTTAGTTCGGCACTCTATATACTTTTATTGCTGAAACCGGATAAAGTAAATAGCATGGTGTCGTATATGTTTGGTAGCGTTTCATCTGCCGAAAAAATAACTGTAGAAATAACTGGTATTGTTTCTTTAATCTGTATCTTAATCTTGTTTATGATGAGTCATTATATTAAAATGATTCAATTAGGTGAAGATAAAGCGACAACACTTGGCGTGAATGTTCGATTGATATCATGGACATGTTTGCTATTAGCCGCTATAATGACAGCCGCTATTATAAGTTTCACGGGTATTATTGGATTTATTGGTATGATTGTACCTCAAGTTGTTAGAAGGGTGTACAAGGTACCTATTAACGTACAAATGTTTTTGAATTTATTAATCGGTGGTGCACTTTTATTAATTGCAGATACTGTTGGCAGAATTATCATAAGTCCGATACAAATTCCGGTTGGCATTATACTCTCAATTATTGCCATACCAATTATGATGTATTTAATGATTACAGAACAACGAAAAAAAGAAAGAACTTACTAAATATTTAAGGTAACAATCAGTATTAAATGACAATCAATAGCATACGGACACCAATCCTTTAAACATTATGATAGAGGGTTGGTGTTTTGTATGTAAAAATTGTATTGCTTTCTTTATGGAATAGTTTAAAATGTTTCTATGAAAGGGATGATGACATGTGTTCGTGTGATATTCAAGCGATTATTTTTGACTTAGAAGATACGCTTGTAGATCGTGAGAAATCGCGAATGAAGTTTTTGGAAGAACAATTTGAGAGATTTCATGAGTTAATGGTAACAGTCCAAAGACGTGATTTTGAAAAAGTATATTTAACGTTAAATCCCTATGGTATAGAAGATGTTGAATGGGTATATCAAGAACTTGTTAAGAGATTAAATATAGAAAGGATATCGTGGAAGACATTTTATAACGACTATAAAATACATCACTACAGATACCATTTTCCTTTCTATGATACATTGGTAGCATTGGATAAATTACGCAGCATGGGTTATAAATTAGGTGTTGTAGCGAATGGTAAGAGTGAAGAAATTACACACGTTATGAATGCAATCGGTATTTATCCATACATTCATTATGTTTCAACTTCTGATGAGGTGGGCGCTATGAAGCCAGACCCAATCATATTTGAAGATATATTGAAACATCTTGGCATAACGGCGCATCATGCATTATATGTTGGAGATTGTCCTTTAAATGATATCGCAGCAGCACATGCTATGGGCATGAAGACTGCATGGATGGCTAATTCAGTCATTGGTACACCAGAGGAGCACGAATTAGATTATACAATCGAAAGCTTAAGTGATCTCATAGAAGTTTGTAAACAAATCGAAAGAGGTGAAGCATGATGAATTTATTTTTAACGAAAGAAAATGTTGCCATACACTATAAAACAAAAGGTAGCGGCTATCCAATTATCTTGTTGCATGGTGTTTTTCAAGACATGGATGTCTTTGAACCACTTATTAAAAAGTTAAGTAAAAATTATCAGGTTATATCTATTGACTTAAGAGGTCATGGTTTAAGTGATACACCACATGATAGTAGAGTAGATGACTATATTTCAGATATTCAACAACTATTAAATGCATTATTCATTAATTCAGCATATGTGATTGGCATGGAACTTGGCGCAACAATTGCAACAGGTCTCACATATAAGAATCCTGACTTAATCAATGGCATGGTGTTAATTAATCCTACAGACAATCATTCAACGTTTCCAGATAATCGTATTTATGATAGACATGCTGATGAAATTAGAACGATGTCTGATGAAGACAAAGAAAAATATTTATTAAGATTCAGGTATAAAAATATTAAACAAGCTAAAAAGTTTGTAAAGTCACATATTCCTTCAAATGATCTTCAAACGATGGAAGAGGAAATTGCTGTTAAGCGTTCTTTTAAAGACTTTGATATTATATCGTTACTTCCAGATATTGAAACACGTACGCTCGTCATTTCTGGTCAATACGATGGCAAAATATTATATAGCGAAGGTAAAAGAATAAGTGAACTGTTACCGAATGCTGAATTCAAACTGTTTGAAGGTTCAGGAGAACTGCCTTTTATTGAGGAAAAAGAAAAATTCATTGGAGTATTGGAAGAATTTTTAAGTTAATCAAGCGATATTCCACGGTTTTGTTACATGATTGTAACAAAAGTGGTCATTTTGTAATCTGTATGTTATAATTAACGCAGTTCAATGCATAACATATAAGACACAGACTGAAGGAGAACCTCATATGAAAAAATGTCTCTTAATAATTGCAATGGTACTTATGGTTCTGCCATTTTCAACTTTTGCTGAGGCAAATGCTGCAACTAAAAATCAATTAAATATTAACGAAAGTAATGTGCAGACCTATAAAGACGGTACAGTAACAATCGAAGGTATTAAAATTGGTGATAAGATTTCTAAAATTAAATCAAAGTATCCTAATTTAATGTTCTCATATTCTGATGATAGTAACGATAGAGAAAATTATTACGAATTTGATACTAAAAATGGACATATGATTATTACTGCCAAAGTTAACGGTAATAAAGAAACTGTTAAACGTGTTACAATGATTTATGACAAATTAACAAATGTGAAGTTAGATTCGCTTGTCTCAATTCTAGGTGACAATACAACTAAACGTGTACAAAATAATAAGTATACAGGCGGTTATGCTTACGTAAATAATGGACAAGCACACTTCCAGCTTTCAAAAGCAACACCTGATAGTAAACAATTTAAAGTATATCGTATTGATATAGGTAAATACTAAATCAATAACGAATTTAATCCCCTGTTATGTTATATACATATTGCATAATAGGGGATTAATTTATACAATATTATAATGAAGGTGGTGTATTTATTTGCGTCCGAACAATAATGTATTGCTGGAAAATGTAAATGACTATTTACAGCATGTCGGTGTATTACCTAAACAAATTGATAAAGTTCAACATTCATTAAAGAAGGATATGAAAAAGTCAGATGAGAAAGATATAGACTATGCAGAATATCGACACAAATCTCACGCTGAAATACTTCAAATCATAGAGAGAAATATTGTGGTTGTAAATTATAATCCAATCATTTTTTATACACTACACTTCTTATTATTGGCATATTTATTTGATAAAAAGCTCATTCCGTTTAATGCTGTAACGGGATTGTATATATTTTATTTTGTGATCATACTATCGATTACACTTGTTATATATTTAATTATAAAAAAACATAGTTATCTCTATCCTAATCAGAAATTGATGATGACCAATATTTCCTTATTTAGTATAGGTATTGTTCTATGTATGCTTAAAATATTTAATGTTACGTTAGGAATGTATGTATTACCTTTACAAGTATTTCAAACCATATTTGGCGTCGGGATCATTCTCGTCATACTCGCAATATTTATGAAAAAGCTTGAAGTCGCTGCAATGGGATTAGCTGTTATTCAAAAAACAATTGCATCTGTAACGTTGAACGAAACAGTCATTATGATTGTTACATTTGCGAGTTGGACGATTATACTCGTTATTATCCTTTATTTTGTAATGATGTATTCAACAAGAAAATATGTATAACATAAATGCAGGAAATGATGTATTGGCTACAATCATTTTTTGCATTTATTTTTATGACATTAACTTAATATTATAAGTGTGAAAAATTGTTAAATGGGTATATTATTACTGTAAAGTAGGGAGGTACTCATTATGGGAGAATTATTAACAAGGGATGGGACTCATATAGTGTATGAAAAACACGGTAAAGGGAAACCATTAATTATGTTACATGCATTAAATATGAATTTAGCAACATTTAATTCAACAGTACAACTTCTGAAAGATCAATTTACAATATATACAATGGATTCTAGGGGACATGGTAAATCAGATAAACAACAAGAAATTTCTATCCAAAATCATATAGATGACATTGTAGATTTAATGGATGCTGAAGACATAGAATCAGCTTATATATTAGGACATGATATGGGTGGCGTCATTGCACAAGAATTTACAAACCAACATCCAGATAAAGTAGAAAAGTTAGTACTCGTATCTTCAATTTCCAATCAAGGTAAACAACCACTTATTAAATTAATTGCCAAACATAGAGATAAAGTCGCAGGATTTAGTAAAGAAGAAGCAATGTTAATATTGTTCAATGAAATATTTCATGATGTTAAATCGACTTTTAAATGGTATCAAGAAGTGAAAAAATATTATCGAATGACACCAGAAGAAGATGCAATTTCTGTTAGATCTATAAATGGTATAAATATCAAAATAGATCATATAGACATACCAACACTTATAGTGAAAGGTAAACATGATCCTTTTGATATTGATAATGATTCGGAAAATATAAAAAATGCTCAAACAGAAATATTTGAACATTCAGGGCATGCACCATTTATTGAAGAAAGTGAAAAATTCAAACAAGTCGTATCATCTTTTTTAAACCAACCAGTAAGAGATAAACAAGTTATATAATAAAGTGAGCTAGGGCATTTGATGATGTCTTAGCTTTTTTTTATTGGTAGGGAGAGGTGATTTGGGAATAGAGAGGTTTGGAGAGGAGGAGCGATTGAGAAGTCGTGGCTTAAGTGGTGAGTAAAGCCAAGAGATAGCTGAAGTCATGGCTTAAGTGGTGAATAAAGCCAAGAGATTACTAAAGTCATGGCTTAAGTCCTGAATAAAGCCAAGAGATAGCCCAAGTCATGGCTTAAGTCCTAAGTAAAGCCAAGAGATAGCCCAAGTCATGGCTTAAGTCCTGAGTAAAGCCAAGAACACCCCCATAACACACCCCTACACCCCTCAAAAAAGCGGAGACATCATAGAATGTCTCCGCTTCGTTCATATTAATCGTTAATTTCAGTCTTAGCGATTTCGTTATCGATTTTTTCAAGAACTTCTGAAATTGATTTACGTTGTTTTTTATTAACTAGAATTAAAACTGTACGCTCGTCATATTCATTTCTTCTTTTTGTAAAGTAGTCTTGTTGTGATAAGTTTTTAACTGCTTTTACAATTTGTGGTTGTTTGTAGTTTAACTTGCTAATGATTTTTTTAAGATGATATTCTTCATCGTCTGTTTCATTAATGTAAGTTAATACTGCGAATTCTTCAAAGCTAAGTGAAAAATCCTTTTTAATGATAGATTTTAATTTGTCCACATATGTTACAAGTGCTAATAAATCTGAACAATTTTCTATTTTAGAAATTGCCATTTTGAATCCCCCTAGAAGTGAGTATTTTGCTTCTGTAATTGAAATAATACAGTTAGGTGGTAAAGCCTCGCATTATCAACATGGAAGCGTTTTAAATTTTTAATTCATAATTACAGTTTATCAATTATTTACTTATTTTAGCCTAAAAATAACTGTATGTAAACTAATAAGAGTAGGATTTAATTAAATAATAATATAAATAATATAACTGTCACAAACGAAAGGTAGGTATAATATAATCTCAAAAAATTAAAGTGCATGGTTATTATTAATTCTTTCAATAAAATAAAATGAAAATTACGAAATATGCCGATATTAAATGGGAATATTATAAAATTAGCCATATAAAGAAGTCGTATTTTACATACGACTTCTAGAATATTATTTATTGATTGAAGTATATTGAATAATAACTTCTTCGATAATGTCTGATTCTAATTCTGCATATTTACTTAAGAACTCAGCAACGCTATATTCCTTGATATAGTCGTTTTTCTCTACTGTTTCTTTATCATTTTCATCTTGATATTCTAATAAATAGCAAAGTGCTTTTACGAGTTCAGAATGTTTCTTATTCGTTTTAGATAATGCTACTAGAGGTTTGACGATACGATCATTTGGTCCAACTTTACGTAATACGCCACGTCCAACTCTTGTTACATCATCAGATAAATATGGGTTTTGGAAACGACCAATTATTTTTTCAACATAGTAAGATTGGTCTTCTTTCGTAAATTCATCGAAGTTAGAAACAAGATATTCACTTGTTTCTTTTAATACTTCACGTAAACCTGCATTAATTTCTTCATCTTGAATAGCTTCAAGAATTGTATGGTAACCTTTGTATTGGCCAAAGTAAGCTAAATAAGCATGACCTGTATTAACTGTTAATAATTTTCTTTCGATATAAGGTGTTAAATCATCAACATAGTGTACATCTTGTAATTGTGTACCTTGCCATTTTGAAGCTTCTACAACCCATTCAAAGAAAGGTTCAACTAATACATCTAATGATCCTTCTTTTTGGCCTTGAGGTACAATACGATCAACTGCTGAGTTAGGGAAGCTAATGTCATCAGATAATGGACCTGTAATATCTAAAATGGCTTTTTTTAGTTGATCTGTTGCCATAATAGCATTTTCACAAGCAACGATATTTAATGGTTTACCAGCTTCACGTTCTTTTAAGAATGATGCAAATGATTTAGCGATAATAGGTAAGATGTTTACACCAACAGCTGTCGTAATGACATCTGCTTCTAAAATGGCTGCTTTTAATTTGTCTGTTTCAGTAATGCTATTGATACCTTTAACACCTGCAACAGGTTCTTTAGTATTTTCTTCATTTGCGATAATAACTTGATAAGCTTTTTCTTCATTAATTTGATTAATAATTATTTCGTTAACATCGACGAATGTTACTTCATAGCCATTATCATTTAATACTTTACCTATGAAGCCACGTCCGATGTTACCAGCACCAAAGTGAATGGCTTTCATTAAAGTTCAACCTCCTCAAAGATTGCAAGAATTTCATCTTTAGATTGTGCATTGATAACACGTTCAACATTTTCTTCTTCACTAAATACAATAGCGATTTGAGAAAGAATATCTAAATGCTCGCCATCTTTACCAGCAATACCAACAACTACTTTAGCTTCATTGCCGTCCCAATCTACGCCATCTGGAATATGAAGTAATACAAGACCTGATTTTAATACTTCAGTTTTAGCTTCATCTGTACCGTGTGGGATAGCTAAGAAGTTACCCATATATGTTGTAACGATTTGTTCACGTTCTTTCATTGCAGTAATATATTTGTCAGTTACAGCACCTTCTTCAACTAATGCTTGGCCAGCTTTTTCGATAGCTTCCTCTTGAGAATTTACTGAAAGATTCATAAAAATGTTTTCTGGATTAAATAATTTTGTCATTTTAATTCACTCCGTTTTCGTTAGTTTTTGTTTTAATTTATTTAAGAAAAATGATTTGAGTGTGTTCTCTATCTTTACTCTATCATTTAACAACTGATCAATATCATCCAAATGTTCTGTAATTAAGGATGACACTTCGCTCATAAGTTGTCCTTGTTCCGAATTTCTCGGAATAAACATACATACAAGCCAATTTACTTCTTGATGTTCATTTTCAATCGTTTTTAGCCTTAATGGTTTTGTTAACTCCGTAATAATCAATTGTGGCTTTTTGATTGATTCATCAGAAAGGTGAGGAATAGCAACTGGATAACCAGTTAATGCAAAGCCTTGTAAATTCATACGGCTGATAAGCTTTTCACTGAACGTATGTGTATTGTCAATCACACGATGCTTCGACAGTGTTTGAATGAGATATCGTTCTAACTGTGTTACTTTTTTCTTTTCAACGATCATATCTTGAATCAGTGATAAACTTTCTTCTATAAAAGTTACAGTGCGATCATAATCTTCATATGATAGTGGTTGTTCTTGATTCTGCATATTTTGAGGTTCATGGACAACAGATTGCTGTAATTTCAAAAAGTATTTCACATTTTCAGCGTCTTGCTTTGGTAATAAAGGATTTACTGTAATGTGTGGGTATTTCGTATCTACAGCTACAGTTGAAATCATGCCATCATACTTTGAAAAATCAATCGACTTTAAACTACTGACAGAAACTTCGGTAGTTTGCGTGATTTCAGAAAAATGCTGTTTCAAACGATTGGATAGAATACGGCTTGTACCAATTCCACTGCTACATACAACGAGAACATGTAATGAACGTCTTTGTTTTGCTTGTAACATGCCACCAAAGTGAAGTGCAATATATGCAACTTCGCTTTTTGGAAAATGATAATTCATGAATACAATCTTTAAACCTGATGAAACGGCTTCAAATAACTCTTGATCATAGGTTTCTATCATTTCGGTAAGCGGATTGTAGGTTTCAATGTTTGCCTCAAGTCTATTAATCGCAGGTTCTAAATGTAAATTTAATCCTTTGAATAGGGCTTCTTCATCTTTAAATGAAAATCCTTGATCTTTTACAAATTCTATAAGTTCGGTAACGCGCTGCTTATGAATATCATTGTTTTCATAAGTTGTTTCATGGCGACGTCTTGCACCTCTTAAATGCATTGTAATAAAAGCAATTTCAGAATGATTAAATGTCACATCATATATATCGCTTAATACATTTGTAAGTTTCTCTGATACTTTAAATTCATCCGTCGAAATCAATTCATTTAAAATATCATTCTCAATTTCTACATGTCCATCTTGCTTAATACGTTCAATTGCTAAAACGATATGAATCGTTAAAGTAAGGTAACTGGCTTCAGTTAATGTATAAGGTAATGTACCGAGTTCATCCATTAACAAGCGTTCAACATTAAACAATCTATCTATATCAACGATTCCTCGAAGATGTGTTTCGTTTAACGTATGATATACGAAATGATCTTCTACTACAGAGTACACGCTGTCACCATCTAATTTTTCTAACATGATTCTAGCAAGTAACTGTCTTTTGTTGACTTCTTCACCATTCAGAATCAAACCTTCACCACGTCTTCGCTCTAATGAAAGTTCAAATGTGTGTAATTCAGGTTCCAATTGTTCAATGATTTTGTTAAGTGTATGCGTAGATGAACCAATTTCATTCGCAAGACTATATAATTTCACTGGATCTTTAGATTGAATAAGGTTGTATAGAATAATAACTTTTCTTTCTTCATCAGATAAATCAATTGTATTTTGTTCAGTCAATGATTGTACAAAATTGTCAATGTCTTCTGGTTCTCCTTCAATACGTAATCCTAATTTAGGAACTCTTGTCAGAGATAAGTGATATTTATTTAGTGTATCTTCAACGCTTTTCATCTCTCTATGAACTGTTCGAGACGAAATACCAAGTGCTTGTGCAATATCATGAATTGTTAAAAAAGAGTGAAGACGCTCAGATAGTAATTTGAGAATACTCTTTTCCCGGTTACTGATCATCATCGTTCTTCACTCCTTTGTGTAAAATTATTTTTTCAGTTCGTTAATTAATTCTTCATATCTTGGTGAATTTAAGAAGTTATCTACTGAAATATGAATTGCTTTAGGATTTTTCTTAATTGCTCTATCTGTTAATGTTTTTTGCGTAATGACAACATCAGCATCGTCTGGTAATTGGTTAATAGCTGTATTTGTAACTTCAATATCAGTTAATTCAGCTTTTTTGAATTTATTTCTTAACATACCAGCACCCATAGCACTTGAGCCCATACCAGCATCACAAGCAAAGATAACTTTTTTAACATTAGAGAAATCATGTGCATCAATATTTTCTGTGTCATATTGATCTAACAGTTCTTCAGATTCGTCTTTTTCTTCTGTTTCTTCAGAAGCTTCACCTTTTTCTTGTTCTTTAGAACCAGTTAAAGCACCGCTAACAGAAGATTTTTTACCTTTACGAGCTTCCATATCAGCAGTAGCTGATTCAATGTCGCCTTCAGGGTCTTTAGTGAATTTTAAGATGATAGATGCGACTACAAATGAAACTAATGTTGCTAAGAAGATACCAAGTAACATAATTAAGTAACTTCCTTTAGGTGTAATAGCTATATAAGCTAAGATTGAACCTGGAGATGCTGGTCCAGTAGTACCGAAGTCGAACATACTAAATGTTGCAACACCAGTCATACCACCTAAAATAACGGCAACTAATAATAAAGGACGCATTAAAACATATGGGAAGTAAATTTCATGAATACCACCTAAGAAGTGGATGATACCAGCACCATATGAAGTTGCTTTTGCAGTACCTTTACCAAATACCATATAAGCTAATAGAATACCAAAACCTGGTCCAGGATTTGATTCTAAAGTATAAAGAATAGATTTACCAGCGTGAGCTACTTGTTCAGATGCAAGAGGTGTTAAGACACCGTGGTTAATTGCATTGTTCAAGAATACTGTTTTAGCTGGTTCAATAATAATACTTACTAATGGTAATAAGTGATGAGAAACTAAGAAGTCAACACCCATACCTAAGACTTTCATAAGTCCTTCAACTAATGGCGCTAATCCTTTGAAACCAACAATCGCCATGATGAAAGCTAGAATACCAGCTGAGAAGTTATTGAATAACATTTCAAAACCTTGTGGAGTTCTAGGAACTAAGAATTGGTCAACCTTTTTCATTAACCAACCAAGTAATGGACCCATAATCATTGCACCGATTAACATCGGCGTATCTGGGAATGCCGCGATAACACCCATAGTAGCTGTCGCACCAACGACACCACCACGTAAACCGTGAACTAAACGACCACCACTAAATGCAATAAGTAATGGAATTAAATATTTAATCATTGGATCAACCATTGAAGAAAGTTCTTCGTTAGGTAGCCAACCATCTTTAATAAACAGTGCTGTAATTAGCCCCCAAGCAATAAAAGCACCAATGTTTGGCATAATCATACTACTTAAAAATGAACCAAAAGCTTGAACCTTAGGACCAATGCCTTTTTTCTTTTCAGATTGTTCTGCCATATTGAACACACCTTCCCTTATATAAAAAGTATTTTGTAACTTAATCATACGAAGATGTATGTACATATACAATGATTAGTAAATGCAACTTTGTCACATCCATTTTGACATGCGTGTCATAAACATTTATTTGGGGGATTAAAATAGCCTATACACACTTGTAATGTAATTATACACTTTCGGGGATATGCTTCATACTGTTATGGAATATAAAATAGAAAATAAAGGTGAAATAGAAGAAGGGGAAGGAAGAAGAGGAGGTTTCTGGACCGATTCGTGGGAATTACCGGTCCAGAAACGGAAAATATGGACCGATAAAAACAAATATCGACCCGAAAAACGAATTTGCAGGCCGATAAAATAAATTATCGACCCGAAAAACGAATTTGCAGGCCGATAAAATAAATTATCGACCCGAAAAACGAATTTGCAGGCCGATAAATAAAAATAGCGACCCGAAAAAAGGATTTGCAGGCCGATAAATAAAAATAGCGACCCGAAAACGAGATTTACAGGCCGATAAAATAAATTATCGACCCGAAAATCTACCTAATACATATTCACTAAGGCTAGTTTCATTTCATTTATGGTGTAAATAATGTACCATCTGGTAATCTACTTTGCGTCCATTCGTGAGGTCTATACTGTATTGGATAAGAATCGACTAAATCTAAATTTATTTCTACCCCTATACCGTTTTTATCAATTGGATAAATATATCCATTACTTGGTTCAGGAATATGTGTAAATAATTTTCTCGTATTTTCTTTTATATCCACATGTTCTTGAATAGCTGCATTTTGCAAGTGAATATTTAAGTGTGTGTTTACTGCAATACCTATTGGCGAAATATCAGGTGGTGTATGCCATGCAACTCTTATACCCATTTCTTCACAGAAATGAGCTAATTTAATAGCAGGAGTAATTCCACCAATCTGAGATACATGACATCTAATAAAATCAATTTGTCTATTAACTATGAGATGTTTCCACTCCATTGGGTTATTGAAGAGTTCACCAGTTGCAATTGGTGTAGTACTTTGGCTTCTTAATTGTGTTAGCCATTCGTTTTGATCTGGTGGCAAAATGTCCTCTATATAATAAGGATCATACATTTCAAGTTGCTTTGCAAAATGAATAGCTTGATTAGGATATAATCTTTCATGTACATCGTGCAATATTTCTATATCATTTCCGTATTTGTTTCGTATTTGTTTAAACATTTCTAAAGTAGTTTGCATATATTGTTTTTGATCATAATAATTACCTTCTGTGTTATTTTTAGGCATATTAATTTTAGAAGCTATACCACCGTAAAATCCTAATTGACATCTTATGTGAGTATAACCATCATTTTTTAGAGTATCAATTTCATTGAATAAATCTTCAAGGCTTTCTCCAGAAGCATGTGAATAGGCAGGGATAGCATCTCTAGATTTCCCTCCAAGAATCTGGTATAAAGGCATCTTAGATAACTTTCCTTTTATATCCCATAAAGCCATGTCAATTCCTGAAATAGCATTATTTAATATTGGGCCGTTTCTCCAATAAGCATTTACATTCATTAATTTCCATAAATCTTCAATGTTATTTCCATCTTTTCCAACAAGAATTGGTTTTAAGTATTCTTCAATAATTGTTTTAACAGCTAATGGACGTTGTTGAAAAGTAGCACAACCAAAACCTGAAACTGATTTGTTCGTTTCGACATATACAACTACTAAATTATGTCTATCCGGTTTTACGGTGTAACATTTTATATCTTCTATAATTGTAGGTTCCATTATTTGTCCTCATTTCTTTTTAATATTAAATTAATTGAAACATTTGAATCTAGGCAAAGTCAATTTGGACTAAATATATGTGGAATAGACTAAATAAATCAGTCCAATTTTAAAATATATATCATCTAAAACGTTGATAAATCAATGATTGTAAATATCTATATATAATTTTGGTTGGTTTTTTATGTTTAATATTTTGTGTTATATTTTTGTAAACGCATACAGAAGCGGGAGGGATATTATTGGTTAAAAAGGATATAGTAATAGACGATATAATAAAAAATCTTGGTGGTAAAGATAATATTATAAATGCATGGCATTGTATGACAAGGCTAAGATTTGATATTAAGAATGAGGAATTAATTGATAAAAATAGTATCGACAATCTTTCAGGAGTGCTAGGATCTCAAAATCAAAATGGTCAATTTCAAATTATAATTGGTACTGAGGTAGAGTCTTACTTTAATATTTTATCTAAGAAACTGAATTTAAGTACAGAAAATAACGATGTGTCGGATGATGATAAGAAAAGTATCGGGAAGTTATTTATGGACATTTTATCAGGTGTATTTGGACCTATAGTTCCAGCAATTGCCGGTGCAGGTATGATAAAAGGTCTAATTGCGGGACTAGTAGCACTTGAAGTTATCTCAGAAAAAAGTGATACAATTAAAGTGTTAGATATGTTAGCGAGTGGTGTGTTTACATTTTTACCATTCTTTATTGCAGCTTCTGCAGCAAAAATATTCAAAACAAATACATATTTAGCGATAGCTATTGCAGCATCTATGATGTTTCCTACTATGACAGAAGCAGCAGATGCAGGTAATGTTTCTGCATTTCATTTATTTGGATTTATACCTATTCCAGTTTTTAATTATGCTGGTACTGTTATACCTATTATTTTTTCAGTATGGATACTAAGTTATATTTATAATTGGGTTAATAATATATTGCCGAAAGTACTGAGAACGGTCTTTACACCTACATTTTCACTTTTTATAGCTGGATTAATTGCACTTACTATTATTGGGCCAATTGGTATTTTCCTTGGAAATGGTCTTGCATTCTTGATAGAACAGTTATTTAATATTTCTCCAATTCTAGCAGGGGTAATAGTTGGAGCAATACGTCCGATAGCTGTATTGACTGGGTTACATCATGCAATGACGCCTATAGCACTTCAAAATTTTGCGAATCAAGGTTATGATATGCTAATGCCAATGATGTTCATGGCTAATATGGCAATTGCTGGTACTACTTTAGCAATGTATAGAAAAACAAAGTCATCTAAAGAAAAGTCTATAATTGTTTCTTCTGCAATTTCAGCTTTTTTAGGAATAACTGAACCTGCATTATTTGGTGTGATTACTAAATATAAACGAGCACTTGTAGCAGTTACCTTAGGAAGTGCAATTGCATCAGCATTTATTAGCTTTTTTGGAGTTAGAATTTATGGCTATATTTTATCAAGTATATTTAGCTTACCAGCTTACATAGGCAAATATTTTATTTTTGCAATAATAGGTATTGTAATCGCTATAGCAGTTGCTTACTTTAGTGGGATGCTAATGGTAAAACGAAGTCCTGAATTAGAAAAGGATAAAAAAGTTACAGAATAATACTTATGTATAGGATACAATAAAGTAAGGATAATCTAGTCATATCTTAATCACCTAAAATAGAGGGCGTTTATCATTATGAAGAAAAAAGAATTTATATTAAATGATATATTGAGTAAAATTTATCAACAACACTTTATTAACGGAAAATTACCTACACAACGTAATTTAGCAAAAGACTATCAAGTTTCTCGATATACTATTCAAACAGTAATAGATCAATTAGCTGATATAGGAGTTATAAAATCAGTTCAAGGATCTGGCATATTTATTAAGAAAAATGTTCGCCAAAATCCATTGATATATAATTCGATTACTGCAACTCCATATTCTAGATTAACATCTAAACCAATATATTTAAGGAAAGTTAAAGCTACGGATAAAGATAGAAGAATGTTTGAATTAGAAAAATCAGAAGAAGTTTGGGAGTTTCAAAGAATAAGAATTGCTAACTATCAAATTGTGCAGATTGAAACTTCTAGGTTACCATATAGAGCATTTTTTGATTTAAGTGTAGAAGATTTAAAAGATTCAATTCAAGAATTCGTTCAGAAAAAAGGTTACAAAATTTCTCACAATATAACGACTTATAAACCGACAATTGTTGATAAAAATCAAGCTGAATTGTTAAGCTGTAAAAAAGGAATTCCAGCAATGTATATTCAAAATAGGAGTTTATTAAATAATGGCGTTATATATGAGTATAGCGAGGTAATAGCGTTAGATTACTCTTGTACATATTTAACTCCGTTTAATAAAGAAGTACATCAATCTCGTAAACAAGATTAAGATATATAAAAACAGAGGACTTGAAAATCTCAAGTCCTCTGTTTCTTTATTTTTCTTTCGTTGTATCTGTACCGAAGTATTTATCTGATAGGTCAGATAGTGTGCCGTCTTTTTTAAGTTTTTTAACGCCTTTATCGATGTCTTCTTTTAGATCTTTATTTTCTTTTGTGAATGGGAAACTTGTTCCGACTACATTAAATGGTTTACCTACAAATTTAATTTCTTTTCCGCGTTTGTTTTTATCTGCAGCTGATACTGAGTCTGAATTGACATAGCCGTCTAATCTTTGGTTTTCTAAATCAAGTAGGGCGCCTTCACGGTTTTCGTAAGTTTTAGTTTTGAATCCGTAATTATTTTCTTTATTAAAGTTCTCTAATGCTTCTGTGTGATTTGAACCTAACACGCCTGCAACTTTTTTACCTTTTAAATCTTTATAGCTATTAATATCTTTATTTTTAGATGATGTAATGATTTGGCTACCGATATATGAGTATGCATCTGTGAAGAGATATTTCTCTTTACGCTCATCTGTTGTTGCCACAGCATTTGCTATTGTATCAATTCTTCCTGATTCTAATTGTCCCATAAGTCCTGAGAAGTCAGCTTTTACCCATTTAACTTTATAACCAGCTTCGTGAGCGATTTTTTCAAATGCTTCGATGTCGTAACCAACTAATTTACCATCTTTTTCATATGAATTTGGATAGCTTTGTCCTGTAGTACCAGCGACAATTGTACCTTTATCTTTTTTGCCTGAATCGTTTGAACAGCCTGCCAACACGATGAGGCCAATTAGTAAAAATGTTAATATTTTTTTCATATTTTATATTTCTCCTTTAAATATATAGTTTTGTAACATTTTAGTATCTTTAATTTCATAGAAATCATGAATATTTTCCCAATGTTTATAAGATGCATGTTTGAGTTTAGTAAGATGTTCGTCTTTCGTTAATGGTTTATATGGACTACCTTTAGGTGCATTCACTCTTTGTTTAAACTGTTCACCCGTCACTAAAGTTATTTCAACGATTGTAAATCGATTTTTCGGTAGGGCATGTGGACTTGGTTGAATGTCATCATCATAGTGTCTAACGATTTTCTCCATAAGTTGATTAACGTCATGACTAATAGGTTTATTTAAAAATTGATCCACTGTTAATTCTTGATTCAGTAATAAAAGTGCTGATACATATTCAGCACTAAAAGCACCTTCTAAGCCAGTTTCTGGTGATTTAAACTTCAATGCTGCATCACCGTTCGTAGGAAAAGTAATTTTGACAGATTCTACTTTTTCCGGGGAAATATGATGTGTTTGTTTAATAGTATTAATAGCATCGATTAAATGGTAATTTGCTGAGCAACATGGATAAAGTTTGTACCACATTCCTGGATGTGTAATTGACCATTGATCGCCGAAATTTTCAATAATTTGCGTAAATGAACGATTTGATGTACCAAATAATTCATAAAAAGTAGGCATCATATTTTTATTACCTTCAAGTACACGTTTCTGTGAGATACGTGCTGCTAAATAGGCTTTTTGAGATGCAAGTCCAACATGGAATGGTTTAACGTCAGAACCGAATTGGTTACGTAAACCACTTGCTTGTGTAACAGCTATTCCAATAGCATTCGCAAATGAAGGAGCATCTAAATTTAAATAGTAACAACATGCAGCAGTTGCACTTAATAAGCCGATTGTTGATGTTGAGTGCCAACCTTGTTCGTAGTGACAAGCACCAATTGTTTCGCCAATTTGAGTCGCCATTTCGACACCGATAATATAACTATCAATAAAGTGTTTGAAAGTTTGCGTATCGTTTTCTACAACTGCTAATAAACTCGGTAGTATAACAGCTGTAGGATGACCTCTCATACTTGAGTGAACATCATCAAAGTCTAATATATGTGCAATAAAACCGTTCACTAAAGCAGCATTTGAATGTGACAATTGAGCTTCATATCCTATGATAGATGTATTGCCTGATCCTTCTTCTTCTTGAATGAAACTTATTAAATCATTGACTTTATGATGATTGTTAGCACTGTAAGTTGTTGCTATAAAGTCAAGTATGCCAGTGATGGCGTTATCTCTTTCAATAGTAGAAATATGTTTCGACTGACGATAAATCCTTTCAACTAATGCTTCCGTATCTGTCATTGTAGAACCTCTTCATCTTGTTCAGTTTCAATTTTATTGATGAATGATTGTGTTCTAGAATTGTGAGACTGATTAAACACTTCGTCAGTTGTTCCACTTTCAATAATGTTTCCATCTTCCATAAAAATGATTTTATCTGCAACATCTTTTGCAAATGACATTTCATGCGTTACGAGAATCATTGTTTTCTGCATTGAAGCAATGTCTTTAATGATTTTTAGAACACCTGAAACAAGTTCAGGGTCAAGCGCAGATGTTGGCTCATCAAAAAGTAATAATTCTGGGTCCATAGCTAATGCTCTCGCTATACCAACACGTTGTTGTTGACCTCCAGATAAAGTTGCAGGATATTTATCTTTGAATTTTAGTAAACCGACTTGGTCTAAATATTTTTCGCCAATTGAATATGCCTCATCTTTAGGTAACTTTTTAGTCGTAATAAGTCCTTGTGTTACATTTTCTATAACGGATTTATTTTTAAAAAGATTATAATGCTGAAATACCATTGTTGATTTTTGAATAAGTTGTTGAACCTGTCTCTTTTTATAATTTTCGGCATCTACTGTTACATCATCTATTGAAATAATGCCTTCATCTGGTACTTCTAACCAGTTCAAGCATCTTAACAAAGTGGACTTTCCTGATCCAGACGGTCCAATAATCGCAAGGACTTCACCTTTATTAAGTTCTATATCTATACCTTTTAATACAGGTGTTTTGTGGAAAGATTTTTTAATACCTCGTATTGAAATCATGAATGTCACCTAACTTTCATAAGGTTTGTTGAGTTTTTTCTCTAATAAACTTTGCAAGTATGTATATATAATCGTAATTAACCAATATACAATTGCGACAGCTAAGAATGTTTCTAAATATTTATATGAAGCGGCAGATAATAATTTACTTTTAGCGAATATTTCAGTAACACCTAATGTAAATACAAGTGATGTTTCTTTAATTAACCCGATAAAAATATTACCTGATGCTGGTATGGCATTACGTGTTGCTTGTGGCAGTATAATTTTAAGATAAGTTTGGAATTTGTTGAGTCCGATAGAATGGGCTGCTTCAAATTGACCTTTATCTACTGATGTAATAGCCGCTCTAAAAATTTCTGCTAAGTAAGCTGCATTTTTAATACTTAAACCTATAACAGCTGCTGTTAAAGCATCAACAACTCTCATACCTGGAATAAGTTGTGGTAGTCCGTAATAAATTAAGAACAGTTGTACTAAACTCGGAATGGCTCTAAAGAACGAAATATATAGTAGGGCGAGTTCTTTAAGTACGGGTAATTTAGTACGTAAAATCAACGCAATAAATAATCCACCTAATATTGAAATGACTAGTGAAATTACAGCTAGTGACAATGTAATAGGTAAATAGGGCATTAATTTTGGAAATGTTTGTAGAAAATATATTGGATCAAATTTCAATTGTTTCACCTTCTTCGAATATGACTTGATTAAATTTTTCTTTAAGTTCTTCAGTGCCTTTAAATTTGTCTTGGTTAAGGACTTTCACTAAATATTGCGTAATATGTCCTTTTTTTAAGTCTTGCTTACCAAATTTTTGGTAGCCTTTTTTGACGTACATATCTATTAACCATGGATGATGATCAGCAGTTCCGAGTGAAACGGCTGGAACGTTTAAATGATTCAGTAAGTAATCATTTTCTACATAATTTAAAAGTTTTGACCCGAATTTTTTGTTTTTATATTTAGGTGATGTTGCGAACCACCATATATGAGGGAAATAGTATGGTCCAGGATTGTCACTCCATGGCATCCTTAATGAAAGTGTACTGACAATTTCATCACCAGATTCAAGTATGAAACAAATATTTTCTTCTAAATTTTTACGTATTAAAGCTTCGGTTGGGTTAGCAGACTGAAAGTTAATACCTAGTGCTCGAATGGGCTCGTAGGCTTCGTACATCAAATTGATTAAGTCATAAATATCATCTTCAGTTGCACGTCTAACGATTGTTTCCATTGCGCACCTCTATTCATTTTCTAAGCCTAATTTTTGTCGTAATGTGCCTTCTGAATATGTTTCTTTATATAAATTTCTTTCTTGTAAAATTGGTATAACGTTATTGATAAATAATTCAAATTGTGAAGGTAGAATAGGTGGCATAATGTTGAAACCATCTGCAGCAGAAGATTTAAACCATTCTTCCATCTTATCTGCTAATTGTTCTGGTGTACCGACAAAGATATGGTGACCTCTAGAACCAGCAACTTTTTTATAAACTTCTTCTAAAGTTAAATCGTTTTTAATCGCTTCTTTAAGAATTATTTCAAATCGACTTTGAACACCGTTACCTGTTGATAGATCTAAATCAGCAAACTTAGTATCTAAGTCATACTGTGATAAATCGATATTTCCAACATAAGGTGCCAATATACTTAATCCAACTTCAGGTAAGATTAAGTCTTGAATTTCTTGATAATTTTGATGCGCTTCTTCTTCAGTGTCACCTAAAATAGGGAATAAACCTGGCATGATATATACTTCTTCAGGATTACGATTTTGTTTAGATACTTTCTCTTTTAACTGTTTATAAAAGTTCTGAGCATCTTCAATTTGAGTTTGTGCTGTAAAAATAACATCAGCTACTTTTGAAGCTAAATCTGTTCCTGTAGGGGAAGAACCAGCTTGTATTAATAATGGTCTTCCTTGTGGAGAACGTTCAATATTTAAAGGACCTCTAACTTTGAAATGTTTTCCTTCATGATCAATCGTATGTAATTTTGAAGCATCAATAAAAGTTCCAGTTTCTTTGTCGCGAACTAAAGCACCTTTATCCCATGAGCGCCATAACTTATTCGTTACTTCAACAAATTCATTTGCTCGTTCATAACGTAATTCATGTTCCATTAACTTAGTACCATTAAAATTTTCAGCAGTAGAAGTTATTGAAGAAGTTACAATATTCCAAGCAGCTCTTCCATGACTTAAGTGGTCTAAAGAACTAAATTGACGTGCAATATGGAAAGGTTCACTGTATGTAGTAGAGGCAGTAGCAGCTAATCCGATATTAGTCGTTGCTGTAGAAAGAACAGATAAAAGTGTAAACGGCTCAAATCTACTTAATATATTTGGATGTGAACTTTCAGATACGAATAAGCTATCAGCAAGAAAGACTAAATCGAATAAACCTTTCTCTGCTAATTGCGCAGTATTTATTAAATGAGTTAAATCCATAGGACCCTTTTCAATAGCATTTTCATGGCGCCAACTCGCCACATGATGACCATATCCCGCTAAAAAGAGACCCAGTTTTATATGTTTATGTGTTGTCATAATATCCTCCCAAACATTTTAATCCGATAGTTTTAATAAGATATAAAGAATACCACTTAATTTTAACAATTGTCAATAAAATCTGATAATTTTATTAGGGATTGATATTAAAATAATGTACTATTTGTGAACATTTGTAAGATGATATAAAAAATTGAACGTCATACTTGTTAAATCGGGTTTTTGTAAGAGTGATTTGATTAATAATATTATTAAAATATATTAAAATAGGGTAGAGGGATTGAGGGAGTTATGTTGGCGGAGATTTCTGGGCCGATAAAATAAATTACCGGTCCGAAAATGAGATTACCAGTCCGATAAATAAAATTATCGACCCGAAAACGGGATTACCAGTCCGATAAATAAAATTATCGACCCGAAAACGGGATTTGCAGTCCGATAAATAAAAATAGCGACCCGAAAATGAGATTACCAGGCCGATAAAAATAATTATCGACCCGAAAACAATGTTTCGGGTCGCTCAATCTTTAAGATTCAATCAATTTTTCGTTATGTAAATTAATATAATATACTTCGTTATCTGTCCATTCATCAAATTCATAAATAAAGTTCTTTCTTAATACTTCAAATTCAAATCCTAATTTTTTAATGAGTTTCTTAGAAGGTTCGTTATCTATATTAATATGTGCTTCTATTCGATGAAGGTTTAATGTTTTATAACATTGACTGATGACTTCTTTCATAGCTTCATATGCATAACCTTGATTCCAAAATTGGTTGTGCAAGAAATAGCCACATTCTCCCCATTGGAAGTCTGATCTGCTTAATACTTTAATATCCAACATGCCTACATGTTTGCCATTTTCTAAAAATATTCCAAATATAAACGTATCGTCTTGTTTAATGAGCGTTTGTTGTTTATCAACAAGTTCTATAAACCAAGTTTCGTCGCATTCTTCCATATTGATTTTCCCTTTGTCATGTTTATATTGCGAAGGGTAGCGATTTTCAAAGCCTTCAATCCAACCTTTGTGGTCATCATAGTTTAAAGGTCGAATCGTCAACCTATTTGTACGGAAAGTTAATTCTTTATCTGTATACATTAAAAATCCCCTTTGTAAAAATATGTGTAATTAATCATATTATATACTTTAATTTCCTAAGTTTATAGAGGAAGCTTACAATAACGATGCATGCTATTCATGAATTATTAGAGGTAATGAATACTATCCGATATAATTTGGTTATATAACGTCGAGTAAATATTATAGTAATAAATTATGATTAACCATGTAAGGAGGGAATGGAATGATAGATGATTTAAATAAAGCATTAGATTATATTGAAGATAATTTAACAAATGACTTATCTATTGAAAATATTGCTAAATATGTAGGTATATCGGATTATCACTTTCGGAAAATATTTCAGGCAATATCTGGTATGCCCTTGAGTGAATATATTAAAAAGCGTAAATTGTCATCAGCTAATGTTGATTTAAAAAATGGTGAATCTGTTACTGAAGTATCCTTTAAATATGGTTATCATTCAGTAGATGGATTTAGTCGCGCATTTAAAAATTGGACAGGTTCTTTGCCATCAAATGCGATTCATCTTGCAAGTATAAAATCATTCCCTAAACTTACTTTTACGCTAAGTATAAGAGGAGGTATAGATATGGAATACAGAATTGAAAATAAACCTGCTATTAAATTTGTCGGGGTTTCAACAAAGATACCTATGCAATTTGAAGGTGTAAATCAAAGTATTGTAGAGCTTGCAAATAGTATTTCAAACGAACAAAAATCATATATGCATACACTTAATAATATTGAACCAAAAGAAGTATTAAATATTTCTTATGATGCTGATGCATATTTTGAAAAAGAAGAAGGATACTTAACTCATATGATTGGTGTAATTACTGATAAAGTAGAAATAAATCGTGAGTTATTAGATGTTTTTGAAGTTGAAGCACATACTTGGGCTGTATTTCCTAATGAAGGACATTTCCCAACTACAATGCAAAATACTATGGCAAGCATTTATGCAGAATGGCTACCATCCTCTGGGTATGAATTAGAAGATGTACCAAATTTCTCATTTACAAAAATGAATAGCCAGGAAGAAACAGCTTACAGTGAAATTTGGATAGCAGTTAGAAGTATAGAAAAAGTCTAGGGTGCCATACCCTAGACTTTTTCTCATCAATAAGCTTTCTCTATATCATCTAATTGTTTAATTGTTGAACTAATGCCACCAGAACCGAAGAACCATGTGTTGGAATCAAATTTCAGTATATCTTTATTTTTGATGGCACTAATATTTTTAATAACTGGATTTTTAAGTTCTTGTGGTAATCCTTTAGAATCATCATCTGTTCTATTTATATAGAAGATTTTGTCTGGATTCTTTTCAGCGATATATTCGTATGACACTAACTGTCCACTTGAGTTTGCAGGCATGTCTGGATCAATATGTTTGATACCTAAATCACCACTTAAAAAGCCACCATATCTACCAGTTTTACCGTATGTCTTAATGCCTTTTTGGTCAATATTCGCAAACATAACGGTATCGTCATTCACTTTACTTTTTACAGATTTAACTTTTTGGTCGAGTTTCTTTACGAGTGATTGAGTTTCATTTTCTTTATCGAATATTTTCCCGATATTTTGTGCATTTTCTTTAATAGATTCTATATAACGATCATCATCAGGACTCACGTAAAGTACTTTTGCATTTGGCGCTGCTTTTTTAAATTCTTTTAAGTTTTTAGTATAAGCTTGCCTAAATGATATTAAAATTAAATCCGGATCCTCTTCTGCAATTTTTTCAAAATTAGGTCTACCAGGATTTCCTAAATTGGTATATTTATCATTTTTAAACTCTGATAAATAACTTGGTAAGAAATCACCATTTGGACCTTTAGGAATAGCCGTTATATGTTTTTGTAATTTCAAATCTTTCATAATATCTAAAGCACCATAATCCATGACAATAACTTTTTTAGGATTCTTAGGTATTGTTACAGTTTCAGTTTTTTTCTTACCTCTATTGTGATCTTTATTCTTTTCTTTGTATTCAAAAGTCTTCTTAATTGTGACAGTATCTTTATGACTGACTTTATCTTTACTATTACTACATGCAGATAATAATAAAAGTACACAAACGATGACGGTAATATACTTTTTCATGATAGCCTCCTATTTTATAATTGATAACATTTCTCAATTATACAAAATAATTTAAGAATAACAAGTGCTTATTTTTAAAATTTGGAGATGTTTTAATAAACATAGGACGGGAATATAAATAATACAAAATAGGAATGGGAGGATTTATTCATGACAGTCGTAAAAAGTTATATCAATGATGAAACATTGGAAAATGACATTAACAAGCTGAAAGAACTAAATATTAACCCAACAGATATTTTTGTACTATCACATGACGATGACAGAACAGCACGAATCGTTGAGCATACAGACTATGACAATATAGATTACAACAACAAAGACTTAGGTCGAACATTTGATAAACAAGGTGACGAACTAAGAGCTAAATTAATAGAAATAGGTTTGTCCAAAGAACAAGCAGAAGATTACGAAGAAAAAATGGACGAAGGAAAAGTATTCCTAATTTCCAAAGATGATAAAGCAAAAGAAGTATTGGAATAAAGTATATATATTAAATCCCAACTCGAAAATATCGGGTTGGGAATTTTTAATGTCCGTATAATTACTTATTCCACCCATAGGATAATTTGTATATAATTAAAGTAAGTCATGATATGGTGGTATGCAATATGAAGAAAAACTATATATTTATTATTTTATTTACCTTTTTTAGCATTATTGGCAGTAAATTATTTACTTTTGCGCTTTCATTTCATGTTTTAAAGATAACAGGGAGTGTACAAGCTTTTTCTAATATTATGATTATATATTCGCTCATATTTATATTGGGCAGTACGTCTATTGGATATTATATAGATAAGATTAATAAAAAATCATTTATTATATCTATGCAGTGCATTTCGATTTTATCAATTATAAGTATTTTCTTAATACCAAATAGTTTAAACCAACTTCTATACATATACATAATTGTAATCATTTTGACAGTTACAGATATGGCTGTTTCACTCACTTTTAACAGTGGCTTGTTAAGTTTAGTTAGTGAACGTTTCATTGATCAAACAGTTTCATATAGAAACGTCATTCAGAATGTATTACAAATAGGTGCTCCAATTTTAGGTGGAATAGTATACGCTTATTTCGATATTAAGACTTTTATGATTATTATGTTTGTAACTGAGCTCATTTCATTAATAATAGTGCTTAATATTGCGTTTAATAAAGTTCCAGCAAAAAAAGTCTATGAAGAAGTTAAGGATACATTCTTTAACAGTTATAAAGTCGTATTTAAATTTTTGAAATCAAATAAAGACATATTTTTAATTCTATTATCAGGATCTATCATTAACTTTATGTTTGGTTTCGTTACGGTAGGTATTCCAGGAAGTTTTGTCACTATATTTAATATGAATTCTAAACAGTTAGGAATCATTGAAACAGGATTTCCTTTAGCAGGTATATTGTTTGGTTTGATTTATCCTAAATTGAAGAATAAAGGAACACTTGTAGCAAATATGCAAGTTGCCATGATTATTTTAGCTGTGGGAATACTCATTTTATGTATTCCGTTTATAACAGATTTTTATAAATTATCGATACTTGTAATATATTTTATAAGTATATTTATTATTGGAAGCGGTGTTGTACTGAGTAATGTACCGATAAACATTTATGTACAAAAAAATGTACCAGAGCAAATAAAAGGTAAATATTTAGCATTGTCACAAACAATGTCACAAGTAATGATGCCTTTTGGAATTTTAGTAGCAGGTATACTCTTTGACATTAATTCAGCATTCTATATTATTTCGTTCAGTATTACAGCAATATTATGCTTTATCTTGGCATATCTTTACACATTTATCAAAAAACATGACGGTGTAATTTGAGACATTATTGACGAAGCAAAAGAAGTATTAGAATAAAGTATATATTAAACCCCAACTCTAAAATATCGGGTTGGGGTTTTTGAATTTATTGAAATGATTACTATTAAACAAAAGTAATAAAAACAAATAAATGTTTTATTTAATATCCCTTGTAATTGAATTTTAAAAGTGTAGGATGAAGGTGTATCATCTTATGATACATAATCTATATAAAGGGAGAGTAATCGAATGAACAAATTTTTAAAAGTTTTTGTTTCAACCGGTTTAGCAGTAGCGACAGTATTTACGGTAGGCGCAGCGGGTAACGGTCATTCCGTTGATGCGGCGAGCAACAGTAATATGGATAGCCAAGCTTCTCAACCTTATACTTCTTATTACAATGGATATGTGAGTTATGATCCTGGATTTTTCATAACGGATACATTCAAAAAAGGATTTGAGTCAGGTAATTTCACGTTAAATGGATATGAAACACCTGCACATGAAGATTATGCTAAAGAACATCAAGATGAGGCTAAAAATATAAATTTATATGATCAAAATTTAAATGTATATAGTAACTACGGTTTAGATGCTAATACACAACCAACAAATGCAAATCAATTTAATTTATCGATAGATGATGTTGTTGATTCTTACGGTACAGATTTCAGTAAATCAGGTAGTCTGAGAAGTGTTGAAGGTCAATATTCTTGGAGTTTAAATGGTTATAAAATTGCCTTTACTTCTAACGAAACAGGTACTGTAACGAGAATTGATTTCTATACGATTGTTGAATAATGCTATAGATTATTAAATTGTTCTATACGATATTGAAGTTCATCAAAGTCTATTATACGGGCTTGTCGGTGAACTTCTTTTTGGTTGTAATAAAGTAATACGACAGGTGAAGTGAATAAATTTAATTGTCCGACAGCTTCTGGCATTTGGTTAGCAACAATTTCGTATGCTGGAATGTCATAGTCTTCCACCATTTTTTGTACGATTGGATGATCCGCTTTACATACCGAACAATTCTCGCTAGATACGTAGATTAGTGTGAATGTATGTGCATCAATCTGTTTATTTAATTCATCAAAAGTTGTGATGATTTTCATGAAATTTAGCTCCTATCATTTAATTATAATGGCAAATATTATACCATTATATTAGAAAAGGAGGAAAAAATATGTTTGGTAACAAAGATAATGATTCAAAAGATAATAATCGATTTTTTGTTAAATCGGTAGATAATGTTAAAGGATTAGGTCGCATTTCGATTCTTGTTGATCGTGAAACAGGTGTTAATTATATCAATGCTTGGGTAGGTACAGGCAGTGGTTTAACACCATTGTTAGACGAGAATGGAAAACCTGTAATAGATAAAGTTTAATAAAATATGCATAAATGACAAAGGAGTATTTAAATGTCTAGAAGATTTCTAAAAATGATGATAACAGTCGTGACGATGATGCTTATCATTAATGTATCATCTGAAAAAGTAGAAGCGGCCCAAGAAGAGGGTACGATGGGTCATGGTTATAAGAAATACATAGAAAATGAAAATCAAAATACTTTTAGAAACAAACAAGAAATAGAGGAATCTTCGACAGTAGCTAAAGATGATTCAATACTTGATTTATCAGAATGGCAAGGAGAATTAACATCAGCACAAGTTAAAAAGCTTAAAGCCAATTATGATTTTATTATTTTAAGAGTACAATATGGTTCAGACTATAAAGATGCAGCATTTGATACAAATTCAAAATTACTTTCTGCCAATAATATGAAGTATGGTGTTTATACATATAGTATGTATGAAAATGTAAGTGAAGCAAGAACAGAAGCGAAATCGCTATATAATAGAGCACCTAATGCAAGTTTTTATATCAATGATTATGAGGAAGAATCAGTTGCTTCAGGAGATACAAATGCAAGTACACTCGCTTGGTTGAATGAAATGAGGAAGTATTCAGGTGATAAGAAAGTATTACTATACTCTTATGAAGACTTTATGGTTAATCATACAGCGAATGCTGTCGGCTCTTATGATGGTTATTGGTTAGCTTCATATCAAGAAACACAACCTGAAAGAGAACATGTATTATGGCAATATACAGATAGTTACTATTCATCAGAACTTGATCAAAATGTCGATGCCAATGTACTAGGACCAAATGTGCAAACAAGCTGGTTTATAAATTAATGAGCATTATGATATCTCTTTTGTAAAGTGAACGGTATAATCACTTGAAGAAAAGAAGGTGAATATAATGAGCATATTAAATGAATACTTTATCTTATTTGATGAAGCAAGATACAGTGAAGAAAGTTTTCATAAATTAAATGAACTATTTCATGATGATATAGAATTTGTATTAAATAAGAAGACTTTTAAAGGTAAAGAAGCTTGGAAGCAGTTTGTTAAAAGTGTTTATACAACAAATAAAGATTTAAAACATATGCATAACGATTGGACACAAAACGAAGATGGTAGCTATGAAACAGATTGGGCAATTTGTGGTAACCGATATGAAACAGGTGTTTATACACAAGAAGGCAAAGATATCGCAAGATTAGATGAGAACGGTAAAATTACCTACTTAGAAAACCAACCTAAAGATGATCAATTGTTTTCAAATCAATCATAAAAAATTAGAACAGTTCCTAAAATTATTTTGGGAACTGTTCTTTTTCCATTATGGATACATTTCTGATTATGTCTTCTGTCATTAAGATTCATTTTTCTTATGTTCAATAATCTCTGTGTCACGATTGCTAGCGATGTTTCGAGCGCGCTTCATAGCATCTTCTTTCTTATCAAAGGTTTCGCTAGCTTGTTTAGCACCATCAGTTTTTAACTTCCATTGATTGTCTTCATAATAGACATGTATATCTTTATCGTTTAACTGAGGATTGGCAGAACTGTCTTGTTTATGTTGTGTAATTTTCTTATCTTTCAATTCATTTAATTCTTCTTTAGTAGCGTTCTTGTACCAGTCTTCTGCTTGTTTCGTTGCAATTGGAATGGCATCTTCTTCTTTGTACCCGTTGGTTAACATTGCGTTGCCAATATCAATAGCTTTCTTTCTTTCAAGTTGATCAAAGTTTTTCCAAGTTTGAGGATATTCGTCCATAGTCCATGGCATGTTTCATCATCCTTTCATAATATACACCCTTATTGAATACCACTATTTTGATTTATCAAACGGGTACAATTGTGCAGTGTATAAATTATTTACGGTATTTATTAATAAAGTTTCGTGTTTCACCTGTTATAAGTGGACCTCCTGTGTAAATATCACGGGTATTTTGATTTTTTAATCTCATATCAGGACGAATGCCGTGTGCATGTATACCGATGACATGGTTATCATGATTAAATACTGGAGATCCTGAAAATCCTATTGTTCGATGCATGTGTCCGATATATTCGATATGTTCATGAGTTGGTTTGAGATAGAATCCTTCTGATTGGTACATATATTGACCATCAAATGGTTCTTCATTTGGATAGCCTGTCATAGATAGTGTTGATTTAGGTTTCAAATGATGAATTTCACGTTCGGATGCTATAGTTAAAGGTTTAATTTTAGGTGTTAATGATTTTTCAGTAATGAGCACTGCGACGTCTCTTTCGTTTGATTTATAAAATTGATTAATCTTGAATTTCATCGGTGTGTATTGGTTAGATTTAGCTGGAAAGAAATAAAATTGTTTCTTTTCTTTGTTTCCGTCATCATCACTTACGACATGTGAAGTTGTGATAACTGTATGATCATCGATGACAAATCCTGTCGCGCCATTTCCTGACTTGCCAGTTTCATCAGATGTGACTTTACCAACTGCTTGACTGATACGTTTATCTTTTGAATGAAATGGTTTAATTTTAAGGTAATCATTTGGAATTTGTGAACCTAATTTAAAAGCTTCTTGATAATCATGATGCGTTGCTTTTGTAAATGTATCTTTATAAGACGCAGGGACATCAGGTGGTATAAATAAATAATTGAACGTCGAAATTATGAGTATTAAATATAATTTAAGGTATAACAGCATTTAATCACAATCTTTCTCAAAATTGAATCATAACTATGTTATACCCTTATATTTCAATTATAAAAATCCAACAACAATAAACGTGATTACTGACAACACAACTGACGTTATAAGCATTGCTATCATTGGTTTGAATGCTTTTGTTTTTAAGTCACTGAAAGATACATTTAAACCGATACCGACCATTGCCATAATTAATATAAGCGTTGTAAATGTACTGATTACATTTAATACTGCTTCAGGAATAGGAATGAATGTATTCACGGCGCTCATGATTAAAAATCCAATTAAAAAGTACGGAAAGTCTATTTTTTGTGAAACTTTATGTGATCTCTTTCTATTAACGATGATTAAGAAAATAATACTTAATGGTATTAATAGAAATACTCTGCCCAGCTTAGTTAATAGGCCTATTCCTAGTGATGACTGGCCACCAACATCTGCTGCTAAAATAACGTGCGCAATTTCATGTAAGCTTGCACCTGACCAAATACCATAAAATTCAGCGTTCATTGGAAAAATAGCGAATAATAATGTGTAAGCTAAAGAGAATATTGTACCCATTATGGCCACTAAACCTACACTAATTCCAACATCACTGTCTTTAGATTTAAGTATAGGTGATATCGCGGCAATCGCAGCTGCACCACAAACGCCAGTTCCAACACCTAATAACAAGACTAAATTGTTATCTCCTTTAACGATTTTATTTAAAAATAAAATAAACAATATCGCAAAAGCGACGACACCAACATCTAGTAATAACAATGTGCTACCTTGGTTAATAATTGTCCACAAATTTAACTTAAGCCCATATAGAATAATTGCAAATCTTAATAATTTTTTTGATGAAAATGCAATTCCCGATTCGATTTGCGTAGGGTATCCCCTGAAATGTCTATATAAAATAGCTGTAATAATCGCAATTGCGAGCGCCCCGACTTTGTTAAATACAGGTAAATACGATAAAAGTATACTGACAATAGCAACTAAAAAAGTAAATCCAATACCGAGTAAAAAACGTTTATTAAATTTTTCCCACATAATGCTCACCTCAACGTAAGTTTAATCGCAAGATGAATATTTGTGAAATGCTATTTTTAAATATATAATATAACAAAAATGATATGAGGTGGTTGCAATGGAAGATAAATTACAAATCTTAAAAGTTATTGTAGAAGAAGGAGGGTTTACGAATGCTGCAGAAAAGTTATATAAATCACAGCCATCCATAAGTAGAGATATCAAGACACTAGAAGAGAAATATCAAATCAAAATTTTTGAAAATACGAGAAAGCATATTATCTTAACAGAAGAAGGAAGAGAGTTATATAACTACGCATGCCAATTAGCTATATTAGATGAGCAACTGCAAACAAAAATTAATCAGCATAAAGAAGATGTGAAAGGGAAGTTTGTCATAGGGACGAGTCACACATTCGGCCAATCGATGTTATTAGACTTAACAATCTATCTACAAACGAAATATCCTAAACTGAATATTCATATATATGTCTATAACTCAGCTGATATATTAAGTAAGTTGAAAGATTACTCACTTGATCTAGGCATTATCGAAAAGCCAGTACTGGACGACAAAATCAATAGTGAAGTCCTAACAAGAGATAAATTATTACTCGTGAAAAATAAACAAACAAACCAAAATTTAAATCAATTAAGATGTTACGTTAGAGAAACAGGATCAGGAATAAGATATTATCAAGATATGCTATTACAGCAATTGAATTTAACATCTCGTAAAGTAGTCATTAATGATAACCAATTAATTTTAGAACTCGTTAAACAAAATATGGGCTATACGATATTATCCAATTTCTCTATAAAATCATTTGATGAAGATTATATCGTCACAAACGACCTAGATTTAAATCGGAATTTCTTTGTAGTGTCTAACAAATCAAGATACAAGACAAATAAATATAATACGATTGTAAATGAAATTAAGAATTATGAGTTTAGATAATAAATAAGCCTATCACTTAACTGATTAAGTCAGTTTTAAAGTGATAGGCTTGTTTTTGTTTTGAGTATTTTAATACATCCAAATTTGGATACTAGCTTAACGTAAAACCATAACGCACGAAGACTGAAAGATATCGTGCGCTAAGGTGCAAAATCAGGGTGTAACGCACGAAGACTGAAAGATATCGTGCGCTAAGGTGCAAAATCAGGGTGTAACGCACGAAGACTGAAAGATATCGTGCGCTAAGGTATAAAAACAGGGTGTAACGCACGAAGACTGAAAGATATCGTGCGCTAAGGTATAAAAACAGGGTGTAACGCACGAAGACTAAGAGATATCGTGCGCACCCCTATATTATGGCCCAATCTCTTAATGATACCCAAGTAATCTAGAAATTTTGTTAGCACATGTTTTTAATTCTTCTACAAAGAACTCTTTCTTATCTAATTCTGTTGTAGGGAATGATAGACTGATAGCGCCTTGGACTTCGTTTCGATAGTTTACGAAGTAAGTACTTACGCAATATATGCCTTTTTCATTTTCTTCGTTATCAACGGAATAACCTTGTTCTCGGATGACTGCTATTTCATCGATGAATTGATCATAGTCTGTGATTGTATTTTCGGTTAATTTAACAATATTCGATTGATTCCATATTTCTTGGATTCTTTCATTCTCATACGTCGAAAGTATAGATTTACCTACTGCTGTGCAATACATAGGTGCTCGTTTCCCGATTTTAGATGCCATCGATCGATTGTTATTGCTTGGTATAAATTTATCTATATATACCACTTCGTTATTGTCTTCCACTACTAAATGACATGTTTCCCCAACTGTTGTCATCAGCTGACTAATCATACTTTTAGCTACATTTAAAAAATCAATATTTTGTACACGTTTATTCCCAAGTTGGAACATTTTAAAAGTTATTTCATATTGATTGGTCAATGCGTTTTGTTGTACATAGCCGTTGCTAATCAATGAATTAACAAGTCTATGTACAGTTGCTTTAGATAATTGAATTTCATCTACTAAGTCTTTTAATGATATTTGTTCTTTTTCGGATATGATTTCTAAAATGCTTAATGCGCGGTCAATGGATTGAACGTTAGAAGCCATAATCATCACCTCTTTGATAAAAATATAGCATAAATTAATCTATGAATTAAGTAACATAGATGAAAAAAATAATTGACAACGTTTTCACAAACGTTATAATAACACTAAATATTACTATACAATACATTGTATCACAATGTGGAACGGAGGGCTATTTTGAAAAAATATAAAATTTTAAACCAGCTACATGAAAATTACCTCGTTGCAGTTGTTAGAGGAAATGACGAGGATGAAACAAAGAAAATTGTTGATGAAATCATTGAAGGTGGATTTAAAAATATAGAAATTACGTTTACTGTACCGAATGCTGAAGAAGTGATTAATCAAGTACATAAACAATATGGTGATGATATCGTACTTGGTGCAGGTACAGTGTTAGATGCTGCTACAGCACAAATTGCGATTAATAAAGGGGCTCAATATATTGTAAGTCCACATTTAGACACCAATATATCTAAATTATGTAATATATATTCCATTCCATATTTACCAGGTTGTAGTAGTGCAACAGAAATTATAGAAGCATTACGCTATGGTTCGGATTTAATCAAACTGTTCCCAGGAGGACAATTAGGCGCTGGATTTATTAAAGATATAAAAGGTCCAGTACCCAATGTTGAACTCATGCCTTCTGGAGGCGTGAATTTAGATAACATATCAGATTGGATTGAAAAAGGTTCATTCGCTGTAGGTATTGGTGGCGACTTAACGAAAGAATTTACAGGAAATAATTTTGAAGTTATTTCAGAAAAAGCTCAAAAGTATGTAGAAGCTGTTAGAAATCGATGAAAGTGAGTGGTAGAAATGAGGCTTTTCACAATTGGTGATTCCATGATAGCCATGAATCCTAGTAATAAAGGACCTTTGAAATTTAATCATACATTCCAAAGAACAATTGGAGGCGCGGAATTAAATGTAGCAATTGGTGCGAGTAGATTAGGGTTAGAAACAACTTTTTATTCAAAAGTTGGTAAAGATGAATTTGGTCAACATATTATCAATAATTTACGTGGAGAAGGTATTGATACAGATCATATCGAACAAGTATCAGGAAAAAACACGTCTGTTTATTTTAAACAAATAAATGCAGATGGAAGCGGTGCTTCATTTTATTATCGAGACAATGCACCCATTAAAGACTTAACAGAAGAAGATGTCGCAAATATTAACTTTGATGATATTGATTATTTCCACGTCAGTGGTGTTTTTGTCGCATTATTACATCATAAAATTGAACTGATTCAAGCGATGATGAAAAAAGCGCAAAAAGCAAATACAACTGTAACTTTAGATCCTAATATTAGACTAAAAACTTGGACTAAAGAGACAGCAAGTGAAAGTCTAGGCGCATTATTACCTTATACAGATATTCTGTTAACAAGCGATGAAGAACTAGAAATTCTTAAAATAGCGACACCATTTGAAAATATTGAAGATTTATTAAAAGAACAAGACTTACAAGAAATTATTATCAAACGTGGACATTTACCAACACAATATGTAAGCAATGAAGAACAATTTGAAACAGAAGTCTTTCCAGTAAGTCCAATCGATACAGTAGGCGCTGGAGATGGCTTTTCAAGTGGATACTTGTTCGCTTTAAGTAAAGGATATACAGCAAAAGAACGCGTAAGATTCGCAAATGCAGTTGGTGGAATGGTTACAGAAGTAATAGGCGATAACGAAGGATTGCCATATTTAGAACAAGTAGAAAGTTTCTTGAGTGGTAAAGAACTTATAAATAGATAGAAAAGAGTGTGTATACATGAAAGCAGCTAGAGTAATCGGAAAAAATGAACTTGTTGTAGAAACTTTAGATAAACCTAAGATAAACGAAGAACAAAATATTTTAGTAAAAACTAAAAAGGTTGGCATATGCGGTTCAGATAGACATATTTTACATGGAACTAACCCATTAGCAACTATTCCTAGAGTGGTTGGACATGAAGTAGTAGGCGTTGTAGACGAGGTTTATGGAGAGTCTGAATTACAAGTAGGCGATCACGTTGTCGTTGAACCTATTAGACCTTGTGGAGAATGTTATGCATGTAAGCAAGACAGACCAAATGTATGTGAGAATTTAGTCGTCTTTGGTGTTCATGAAGATGGTGGTATGAGAGAGTACTTCGCAATTAATGAGAAGCAACTTCATAAAGTCAATTTAGATATTCCTTTTGAAATGAGTGTTCTGATTGAACCACTTACAATTGGTGCTCAAGCAACTAGTAGAGGGAATCTTCAAGATGGAGATACTCTACTTATACAGGGTGCAGGTCCTATTGGATTATGCATATTACGATACGCTAAGTTGAAAGATGTGAAAGTAATCATTTCAGATTTAGATCAATCAAGATTGGATTATGCAAAACAACAAGGTGCAGATATTACTATTAATGTGGCTGAGAAAGATTTACTTGAAGAAGTTAGATCCATCACGAATGGAGAAGGCGTCAATGTGTCGATAGATGCCGTTTGTATGCCTCAAACATTTGAAACAAGTGTTCAAGTAACATCTGCAGCAGGAAGAGTGGTCGTATTAGGATTTGATGAAAGACCAGCTAATATTTCACAAATGCCTATTACAAAAAATGAACTGACAATCGTTGGTTCAAGATTACAAACTTATAAATTTGCAGAGGTAATAGAGAATATTGAAAAAGGTAAATTTGATGATTTTGATTTAGTTACACATCAATTTGATTTAAATGAAGCAAAAGAAGCGTTTCAATATATAGATGAACATCCAGAACAAGTTAAGAAGGCTATTATTAATTTCAATTAGGAGATGGATAAAATGGAAATGACATTTCGTTGGTACGGAAGAAACAATGACACAATTACATTAGAAGATATTAAACAAATACCTAATACAACTGGGATTGTATGGGCACTTCATGAAAAGCCAGTTGGTGCTATTTGGGAAAAAGAAGAAATTAAAGATGAAGTTGAATATATTGAATCACATGGATTTAATGCAAAAGTTGTTGAAAGTGTAAATGTTCATGAATCAATTAAATTAGGTAATAGTGAACGTGATGAATTAATTGAAAACTATAAACAAACAATTGAGAATTTAGCTGAATATGGTGTGGAAGTTATTTGTTATAACTTCATGCCAATATTTGATTGGACTAGAACAGATATGTTCCATCCATTAGAAGATGGTTCTACAGCACTTTATTTTGATTATGAAAAAGTGAAAAATTTAGATCCGAAAGAATTAATAGAAACTGTTTCAAATGCGAGTAAAAATCTAACAATGCCAGGTTGGGAACCAGAAAAATTAGATCAAATTTCAGAACTATTTGAAGCATATAAAGATATAGATGAAGAAAAATTATGGGATAACTTTGCTTACTTTATAAATGCAATCATTCCAACTGCAGAACGTTGTGGGATTAAAA
Organism: Mammaliicoccus sp. FSL K6-3158; assembly: GCF_038005105.1. Classification (NCBI taxonomy): domain Bacteria; kingdom Bacillati; phylum Bacillota; class Bacilli; order Caryophanales; family Staphylococcaceae; genus Mammaliicoccus; species Mammaliicoccus sp. FSL K6-3158. The sequence continues at coordinate 2,548,757 of NZ_JBBOSL010000001.1, read as the reverse complement.
TGGCAATTCACCCAGATGATCCACCGTATTCTATTTTTAACTTACCAAGAATTATAACTGGCGCAGATAGTTACGAGAGAATGTTTGAAATCAATAATAGCCCAAATAATGCGATTACGTTATGTACAGGTTCTATGGGTGCTAGTAAAGATAATGATATGGCAGAAATTGCTTTGAAATATCATGAGCATGCACCATTTATGCATATTAGAAATGTTCATATCTATGAAAATGGCAGTTTTGTTGAAACTTCTCATTTTACAGAAGACGGTAATATTGATATTTCACAAATTATGAAACATTTATCAGATGCAGATTATAAAGGGTATATTCGACCAGATCATGGCAGACATTTATGGAACGAAGAATGCCGTCCAGGATACGGATTATATGATAGAGCATTAGGTATTATGTACTTAAATGGATTATGGGATGCATATCAACTTGAAAAGGAGTCTGGTAAAAATGTTTAGTAAACATGAAAGTTTAAAAGATAAAGTTGTTGTAATTACAGGTGGCAGCGGAGTTCTTTGTAGAAAAATTGCGAAAGAATTAGGCAAACAAGGCATGCAAATCGCCATTTTAAATCGTACTTATGATAAAGGTGCAGAAGTTGTTAAAGAAATAGAAGCTGAAGGTGGTATGGCTCGTAACTATTCAGTTGATGTGACAAATGAAGAATCGCTTACAAAAGCTAAAGATGAAATTATAGAAGCATTTGGAAAAATTGACTATTTAATTAATGGTGCAGGTGGTAATAACCCTGACGCTATTACAGATTCAGAATCATATAATGCTGAAGATAAAAAGAACTTTTTCGATTTAGAACAAAGTGGATTTGAACATGTATTTAATAATAATTTTATTGGTTCTTTTGTTGCTGCTAAAGTATTCGGTAAAGAATTACTGAAGTCAGAGCATGCCAGTATTATTAATTTTTCTTCTATGAGCAGTTATGCACCAATGACTAAAGTCCCAGCATATAGTGCAGCAAAAGCTGCCATTAATAATTTTACGCAGTGGTTGGCAGTTTATTTTGCAGAGGAAGATATTAGAGTCAATGCGATAGCACCAGGATTTTTCTTAACAGAACAAAATAGAGACTTATTATTAAATGAAGACGGAAGTCTGACGGCACGTTCAGAAAAAATATTAAGCCAAACACCACTTGGAGAATTTGGAAAACCAGAAGCACTTATCGGTACGATTTTATGGTTATTAGATAAAGAATATTCATCATTTGTAAATGGCATTACTGTACCAGTTGATGGCGGGTTTATGGCATACTCAGGCGTTTAATAAACATATAAAGGGGATTGAAGCATGGGAAAAATAGGTAGAAATGGCAAGATTATTTTAATATTTCTATTTTTAGCGGGTGTTATCAATTATTTAGATCGTTCTGCACTTTCAGTAGCAGCACCATTTATACAAGAGGATTTAAAATTAACACCAGGTCAAATGGGTATTATTTTTAGTAGTTTTTCAATTGGTTATGCAATTTTCAACTTTGTCGGTGGTGTAGCTTCTGATAAATTTGGTGCAAAAATCACATTGTTTGTTGCAATGATTGTTTGGTCATTATTTAGTGGTGCGATCGTTTTAGTAGTCGGATTTGTAAGTTTATTTATTGTCCGAATATTGTTTGGAATGGGTGAAGGTCCATTAAGTGCAACAATTAATAAGATGGTCAATAACTGGTATCCACCTTCAAAACGTGCAACAGCTGTAGGACTAGCAAACAGTGGTACACCTCTTGGTGGTGCTATTTCAGGTCCGATAGTTGGATATATCGCTTTACATTTAGGTTGGAGAGTATCTTTCGTAGCTATTATGGTCATTGGTTTAATTTGGGCTATATCTTGGTGGTTCTTTGCGAAAGAAAAACCAGATTATATTGAAGAAACTAAAATTGATGAAAAAGCAGATATAGCACCAGTTACTACATTTAAATTAGGATATTATTTAAAGAATCCAACTGTGCTCTTTACAGCATTTGCTTTCTTTGCTTATAACTATATTTTATTCTTCTTCTTAACATGGTTCCCAAGTTATTTAGTTGATGCTCGAAACTTAAGTATAGAAAACATGAGTTTAATTACTGTCATACCATGGGTTTTAGGGTTTTTAGGATTAGCAATGAGTGGTATAGTATCAGACTTTGTCTATAAACATACTGTTCAAAAAGGTGTGCTTTTCTCTAGAAAAGTTGTCCTAGTTGTTTGTTTATTCCTTTCAGCTGTGTGTATCGGTATTTCGGGAATAGTCACAACAACTGCGGGTGCTGTAACGTTAGTTGCCTTATCTGTTTTATTCTTATATTTAACAGGCGCAATTTATTGGGCGATTGTACAGGATGTTGTAGATAGTAATAATGTTGGATCTGTTGGTGGTTTTATGCATTTATTAGCAAATACTGCTGGTATTGTTGGTCCAACTATTACAGGTTATATTATTCAAACAACAGGAACATACACAGCTGCCTTTCTACTTGCAGGTGGATTAGCAGTGATAGCTTCTATCGCCGTTATATTCTTTGTTAAACCAATTGTAAAACCTGAAAGCGTATAAAATCGAGTAAAGGATGGGTGAAATAATGGAAGGATTACATCAAATTATTTCTTCTGTGAAAAAAGATGAATTACCAGAATCAGAAATCATAAAAGTATATAAAAAATCTCTATTTAAAGAAAAGAATACAAGTATTATCATGATTAAAGCTGAAAACGAAAAGTATTTATTAGCAGTTGGTAATGATCATTTATTTCAAGATATTAATGGTGAAGAATATGGTAATGATGCTAAATTGTGCCCATTAACTCATGAAAATAGATTAGTGTTAAATCAATATTTTGAATTTACAAAACCGCGAGCATTTGGTCAGAATGAAACAACGATAGGTTTAGGTGATAGATTAGGTCTTGCGACACCTGGCCATGTTGAAGCAGTACGAACTTCTAAAATGAGACCTGTTTTTGCACAACAAAGTATTCGAGAATTAGATTTAACAAATCGAAAAATGGAAGATGTTATCGACTCAGCAGCTTACAGTGTTATACAAGCAGGTTATACAGATGGTTACGGTGCAGATGGTGATCATCTTAAAGAAGAAAGGGATATTAAACATGAATTAGAGCTCGGTATTTCGATGTTAACTTTAGATTGTTCTGATTACATTAGAAATGATGTTGATTTAGACAATCATGATGAAGTAGAAGCTGCCTATCAACCGTTTAATCAAGAGATAAAGCAATACTATGAAGATAAGTACTTAGGTAAGTCTTATCAAATCGAACATAATGATTTGGTGTTTGATAAACATGAACTTATGAAAGTTGTTGTCGTTTATCATAAAGCAATCGAATACATGGTTTATATATACAAAACTTACATCGAGCCTTTAGATAGAGATATTGATTTTGAAATTTCTATTGATGAAACAATGACTATTACAACACCTTTTGATCACCTTTTCGTATCAAAGGAATTATATGATCAAGACGTGCAAGTGACGAGTTTAGCACCAAGGTTTTGTGGAGAATTTCAAAAAGGTATAGATTATATTGGTGATATTGCTCAGTTTGAACAAGAGCTTGAAGTACATGCTCATATTGCAGATTATTTTAAATATAAATTAAGCATTCACTCAGGTAGTGATAAATTTTCTGTATTTCCTTTAATAAGTGAAAAGACGCATAAACGTTTCCATATAAAAACAGCAGGTACTAACTGGTTAGAAGCTGTGCGCTTAATAGCCATACATGAACCGAATCTATATAGGAATATACATCAATATGCTTTGGATCATTTTGCGGAAACGCAAAAATATTATCACATCACGCCTAATATTGAAGATATAAAGCCAATTGAGCAATTAACTGAAACGCAATATCAATCTTATTTAGAAGATGATAATGCGAGACAACTCCTACATGTCTCATATGGGTTACTTCTGACTGTTAAAAATGATAATGGTCACTATATTTTTAAAGATGATATATATGCCGTTTTAGTAAAATATGAAGATGAATATGCTGAATTGCTTAAAAATCATATTGGTAAACATTTGGAACTATTGAACTTTAATTCAAAATAAAAATGAAAGAAAGTGTATAATATGAAATCAATTGTTTGTGAAGAACCTGGGAAAATGATTATTCAAGAAACTAAAGAACAAATCTTCATAGAAGATGATCATATATTAATTAATGTAAAACATATTGGAATATGTGGAACAGATATTCATGCATATGGTGGTAATCAGCCATTTTTTGAATATCCTAGAATATTAGGACATGAATTGTCAGGGATCGTTAAAGAGATTGGGAAAAATGTTGAAGATATTTCGAAAGATGATAAAGTCACAATCATACCTTATGTCCATTGTGGAAAATGTTTAGCTTGTCGTAATAATAAGACGAATTGTTGCCAGAACATAGAAGTAATCGGTGTACATAGTGATGGAGGTATGACAGAATATTTATCAGTACCAGCTCAAAATGTGATTAAAGTTAATGATTTACCGATTCATATGTCTGCTATGATTGAACCTTTAAGTATTGGTGCACATGGCGTTAATAGAGCAGATGTTCAATCAGGTGAAACAGTATTGGTTGTTGGAGCTGGTCCGATAGGTTTAGGCGTTGCTCGTTTCTCTAAATTAAAAGGTGCGAAGGTTATTGTAGTTGATCTTAGTGCTGAAAGATTAGAATTTTGTAAAGAATGGTCGGAGTGTGATGAAACTATAGTAGTTAGTCCTTCCATTATTGATGACATTCTTTCAGTAAATGATAATGAATATCCAACAGTTGTGTTTGATGCAACTGGTAACAAGAAGTCTATGGAACAAGCATTTAATTACGTTAATCATGGCGGTAAAATAGTCTATGTCGGTTTAGTTAAAGACACGATTGAATTTGTAGACCCAGATTTTCATGCTAAAGAAATAACACTTATGGGAAGTAGAAATGCGACATTAGATGATTTTGAATTTGTAATTGAGCAAATTAGACAAGGTAAAATACAAGAAAGCTATTTTACTAAACATATTAAATTCGGAGATGTCCCAGAATTTTTTGAGCAAGAGCAGTTTCAAACGAACAAAACACTTATAGAACTATAATTTTAAACTCATTTTAGCAATTATGTTAAAGTGAGTTTTTTTGTGCGCAATTTTAATTGGTATGCAGACTTTTTACAGATGTAGAAGTTTAAAAGAAGTTAATTCATTACTTTAGTAACGCGATAGTTTATAATGAATGATATTTTAATGTCTATTGTAATGGACAAACAAAAGTAAAACGCTTACATATATTTGTTTTATGATAAAGCTACAGGGAGGTTGTAAAAGTCATGGAAGGTGATAATCAAGAGAAGTTAATTCATTACTTATTAAATGCGCATTCGTTTGTCGATTCAAATCGATTGGCTAAACATCTAAATGTTTCTACTAAAACGATTTATCGACTTGTTAAACGTATAAATGATTATTATAAAGAGCCTCTTATTATATCTGAAAAAGGTAAGGGCTATCGTATTGATGATAAAGAATATATTGAACAGCATGAAATAGGGCAACTTCATCAAAATGATTTGTTTTCTCCTATTGAAAGACGAAATATGATGACAAAAGATTTATTATTAATCTCCCCTAAATCGATATCTATCTTTAATATTATCGAACGTTATTATATTTCTGAGAGTGTTCTGAACACAGATGAGAAAAAAATTGAAGAGATGTTAAAACGTTTTAATTTAAATTTAGAAAGAAAGAATCGTCATTTATTTATAAACGGTGATGAAAGTGATATTCGAAATGCATTGTTAGAACTCATTGGAGATGGGCAACTGTCTAATTTCTCGGCATATAATGTTATCGATCAAAATGAGGATAAAGATGCACATTTTGTTCAAGAACAAATAAATAAGATTGAGAATTATAAAGATATGATTATTCCTTATCCTTATAATGTGAACATTTTCTCTCATTTATATATTTTAATTATGCGCTTTAGAAAAAGAGGTGTGATCAAACAAGACAAAGATAGAAAGACACCTGAATTGATAAAGTTAAAAAATGAGTATCAATCATTTTATAGAATGAGTGACATGGTCATTGGCAATGTTGAACAATATCTTCATACTCAATTACCTGAAAATGAACGAATTTATTTGTTTGAATATCTTATTTCTTCAAGATTTGAAACGCAAAATGTTCAGCATAATCAAGAAGACATGCAATATTCACAAGAAGTCATTGATATAACAAATGCATTGATAGATGGTGCGAGTCATGAATTAAATCATTCATTTAAAAATATTGATTTAGAGCAGCAACTTCTTAAACATATTAAACCGATGCTTAATCGAATTGAACATGGGTTAAATGTCAGAAATGCTTTAATAGAACAAATTAAAATTGAATATCCACATGTATTTACAGTTATTCGACAGATTTCAGAGCAAATTTCTAAAACGTATCATATTAAAAAAATGAATGACGATGAAATAGGCTTTTTAACACTGTATTTTGCGAAAGAACTTGAGAGAAATCCGAAGAAAATACAAACGTTGATTACTTGTACAACTGGCATAGGTACTTCTGAATTATTGAAAACTAAAATAGACAGAAATGTACCTGAAATTGAGATTGTAGATGTTAAATCTTCTTTTGATTTACAAGATGATGACTTGCATAAAGTAGATTTGATTATTTCAACTGTTCATATACCTGAAGTAAAGCAAATTCCAATCGTGGTCATCAGCGCAATGTTTAATAAGAATGATCAAATTAAATTACGAAAGATGATAGAAATGTTAGGTGATCACAATGAATGAATCGTTATTTTATGAAATTAATACAACTAACGCAATGTATCAAGATGTCATAGAAGAAATAGGTAGTCAGTTAAAGAAGAATCAATACATTCAGTCTGAAAGTGTTTTTATTGAAGAGGTACATGAGCGAGAACATCATGGGAATATTGAAATTTTCCCAGAAGTGATTTTACCGCACATTCAAAGTGAGAACATATTAAAGACTAAAATATTTTTAATTAAAAGTGAGACAAATATTATCAATTGGCATGACCAGTCATTGAAATTGATTATTTTGCTAAATCTTAAACCACAAGAAGATCAAGCAGTATTGCAAGACATTAAAGCATTTATGAGAAATTTAGCAGATGAAGACTTTGTAGAATCATTAATATAATTGGAGGAATGAAATATGAATATCGTGAGTATTTGTGCTTGTACAGTAGGTATTGCACACACATATATCGCAGCTGAAAAGTTAGAAAAAGCAGCTGAAAAGAAAGGTCATAATATTAAAATCGAAACACAAGGCACAATTGGTGTAGAAAATGAATTGTCACCTGAAGATATAAAACAAGCTGATATCGTGTTGCTTGCTGTAGATGTAAAGGTAAGCGCTAAAGAAAGATTTGAAGGTAAAAAAGTCATCGAAATACCGACAGATGTCGCAATAAAATCTCCAAATAAATTAATAGAAAAAATCGAACAAATTTCACAACAATAAAGGAGATGCTATATGAATTTAATAGATGTATTAGATGAGAACACAATCTTAACAGAACTTGAGACAAATAATAGAGAAGAAACTTTAGAAACACTCGTTCATTTATTTGATAAAGAACAATATATAGACAATTCAGAAGCATTTTTAGAAGCGGTTTATAAAAGAGAGTCAGAAGGCGTAACAGGTATTGGTAACTTTGTGGCGATTCCACATGGGAAAAGTAGTAGCGTTAACAAAGTTGGTATTGCAATTGGCGTCTTAAAAGATGAAGTAGAGTGGCCATCTTTAGATGATACAGGTGCGAAAGTCGTTATTTTACTTGCAGTCGGTGAAGATAACGACAATTCTAAAGAACATTTGAAACTCTTATCATTAATCGCAAGAAAGTTGAGTAATGATGAAGTGATTGAACAATTATTAAATTCTAAAAATAAAACAGAAGTTGTAGCAATTTTATCTAACTAACAAAGGGGGAGATAACGTGAAAACATTTTTTAATCAGTTGAATTTAAAAGGTCATTTACTTACGGCAATATCTTATTTAATTCCAGTTGTATGTGGAGCGGGATTCATGATTGCAATTGGAATGGCGTTAGGCGGAGATTCATCAACAGATTTAACGAAGACTGGCTATTCATTCTGGGATGTACTTGCAACACTTGGTGGAGCTGGACTGGGCATGTTACCAGTCGTTATTGCAACAGGTATCGCTTATTCAATTGCTGATAAGCCGGGTATAGCACCTGGACTCGTTATTGGTTTAACAGCTAATGCAGTTGGATCAGGTTTTATCGGAGGTTTAATAGGTGGCTTCTTGGCAGGTTATCTTGTTGTATTAATTATTAAATATATCAAAATGCCAAATTGGGCAAAAGGCTTAATGCCCATGCTTGTAATTCCATTTATCGCTTCACTTATAGGTGGGCTTATTATGGTCTATGTAATCGGCGCGCCAATTACACAATTTACGCATATTTTAACGGAGTATTTGCAATCACTCAGCGGTACTTCTAAATTAATTTATGGCATTATCATCGGAGTATTAGCAAGTGTCGATTATGGTGGTCCAATTAATAAGACAGTATTTGCATTTGTTTTAACTTTACAAGCACAAGGTATTCATGAACCTATAACAGCATTGATTGTCGTTAACACAGCTACACCAATTGGATTCGCATTTGCATATTGGATTGGAAGATTAATGCGTAAAAATATTTATAAAAAAGTAGAAGTAGAAACATTAAAAACAGCATTCCCAATGGGAATTATTGAAATTGTAGAAGGCGTCTTACCGATTGTTTTAAATGACATTATTAGATGTGTTATTGCTACAGGAATCGGAGGTGCAGTAGGTGGCGCGATTTCAATGGTGATGAACGCTGACTCGAAAGTACCGTTTGGTGGCATGTTGGCAATTCCAACAATGTCTCAGCCATTAGGTTTCGTCATCGCTATCGTAGCAAATGTTATTGTTACGGCTCTAGTACTTGTGCTACTTAAAAAACCTGTAAATGAATCAGAAGAAATGGTCGATGAAATCGAAGAAGATGACATAGAATTAGGCGATATTAAAGTATACTAATGGAGGTTTAACATATGGAGAATGTAAAGTTTTCACCATCATTAATGACGATGGACTTAGATAAATTTAGCGAGCAGATTACATTTTTGAATCAGCACGTAGAATCTTATCATATAGATATTATGGACGGTCATTATGTCCCTAATATTACACTTTCACCTTGGTTTATTGAACAAGTTAAGAAAATTTCTGACGTACCCATTTCTGCACATTTAATGGTCACGGAGCCGTCATTTTGGGTGGATGAATTATTAAAAGTAGATACAGATTATATATGTATACATGCAGAAGTCGTCAATGGTGTCGCTTACCGATTGATTCATAAGATTCATGATCAAGGTAAAAAAGTAGGGATCGTATTAAATCCAGAAACACCCATTGAAGTGATTAAACCATATATTCAATATTTAGATAAGATCACAATTATGACCGTTGACCCAGGGTTTGCTGGAGAAAAATTTATCGATGAAACATTAGATAAAATAGTAGAATTAAGAAAGTTAAGAGATGAACATCAATACAAATATTTAATTGAAATGGATGGTTCTTCAAATAAGAAGACATTTAGTAAAATTCAAAAAGCCAATCCAGATATTTATATATTGGGAAGAAGCGGGCTATTCGGTTTAGATGAACGTATTGACGAAGCATGGCACAAAATGATATCAGACTTTAATAATGCCTTAACTGAAGTATAACTAATAATACCGCCACCTGAGTTGGACGACAACTCAGGTGGCGGTTAAATTATATTTAAACTATTTAATTATATCTATTAATTCTTTCTTAGATGCTGACCTTGCTGGTATCCAACCAAATACAATACCAATTAATGTTGAAACGCCGACAGCTAGTAAAATAGATCCTAGGCTCACAACACTTTGAACCATATCAGGCGTAACGGCTTCTACAAGTTTAGAAATCAAGATACCTATGATTAATCCTATAATGCCACCGATTAGACATAGTACGATACTTTCTATTAAGAATTGTATTTCAATGTCTCGACCCTTAGCCCCAAATGCACGTCTTATCGCAATTTCTTCTGTACGTTCAGCGACTGAAATATACATAACATTCATCACACCTATACCCGCAATGAATAATGAAATACCTGCTACTGCTGCAACAAAGTACGTAATGGCATCGAATACTTGTGTAATACTTTTCATGACTTCTTCCATATCTGAATACTGATAACTACCTTCGCTCATGCCTGAACCTCTTTTATTTAAGAGCTTAGCTGCCTTATTAGCGATTTCTTTTTTGTTATCATCGTTATCTACTTTTAATTCTAGTTGTGGAAGTTCCTGACTTAAGTCGCCCATATATCGATTGAATGTTTCGCTAGGCATATTGACTGTATTTTCATACAAAGGATTATTGACAATACCTACAATTTTAAATCCTTGGTCATCTATAAATAACGTCTTACCAATCGCGTCACCTTTGAACGCTTTTTTAGCGATCGTTTGATCGATTGTGACGACTTTTTCTTTCAATTCATTATCTGATTGTGTGAACCCTTTACCTTCAGATGCATTGTCGACATGGTCTTTTTTGAAGATATTGATGTCAGATTGCTTTTGTGAATTGGTCATTTTTGCCCCATAACTTTGACTGTCATCTTCTTTAATTGTAGCGTCTGTGACACCGTCTATTTGTTTGACGAGCTCAATATCTTGTTTGTCGAATGGATTTTCTTTAGAGCCTTCCATATTTTCAGGCATGAAGCTAATCATAGCTTGTCCTTTACTCGCACCCGTATCAGCAAATTCATCAGATGCCGTCTTTTTAAAACCATTACCTAAAGACATAATGGTAATGACTGCAGCTATACCAATAATAATACCAATCATCGTAAAGATGTTACGGCGTTTATTCTTCATGATAGATTTGAGAGAGACTGATATGATATTCGGTAAGTTCTTCATTCTATCACCTCTTCTCGCTGAACACGACCATCTAATATGTGTATCACGCGATCAGCTTGTTCAGCTACTTTACGATCATGCGTAACAATAATCATCGTTGTATTTTGTTCGCGATTAAGTCGCACAAATAAATCCATAATATCTTTAGAAGTTTGAGAATCAAGTGCACCTGTTGGTTCATCAGCGATAATGAATTTAGGTTTGTTGACAATCGAGCGTGCGATGGCGACACGTTGTTGTTGACCACCTGATAACTTATTCGGTACAAGATGTTTTTTATCTGCTATTCCAACGTCTTTTAAGACAGATTCAACACGTTGTTTACGTTCTTTTGAAGACATACCTGAATATAATAGAGGGATACTAACATTCTCCATGATCGTATTATTTTGTATTAATTTAAAATTTTGAAAGACAAAACCGACTGTTTTATTTCTAATAAAGGCAAGCTTATTATCTGAAACTTGTTGATAATTCTCATCATCAAACAGATATTCACCTGTGTACCCTCTATCTATAAACCCTAAAATATTAATTAGTGTACTTTTCCCAGAACCTGAAGGGCCCATAATCGCGATAAATTCACCTGTATCAATAGATATATTAATATCTTTCAATATATGATTTGTTTCTTCTCCGTTTTTAAAGTGTCGATTCACATTAACTAAATTAATCATGATGCTATCTCAACCTTTTCACCATTATTTAATGTTTTCTTAGGTGAAATGATCAGTTTATCGCCAGATTTAAGTCCTTTCTCAACATATATTTCACCATTTTGTCGTTTAATATTGATATGTCGTTTATGAACTTTATGATTTTTATCGACAACAAATACATGATTACCTTTTGTTAATACAGACTTAGGTAATTTAATCGTATCTAAAGGAATTTCTCCTTCAGTTGAGAAACCACTACGAACAGAAATGTCTAATTTACCAATCGTTACTTGATATTTAGAGTTGCCTTTACCAACACTTGGATTATTAGAAACAGGATTAGATGTCTGCGTTGTCTCACTTTCTGGATCTGCAGTATTCATCGATTCACTTTGGTTACTATCATCGTAACTTGTAGGTAATTCAGAAATCTTTGTTATTTTCCCTTTACCTTCTTCGCCAGTACTATTCACTGTTACATTAACTGCATCGCCAACCTTAATTTTAGTAATATCAAATTCAGATACAGAAGTTTTGATTTGAGGTTCACTCGCGACTAATTTTAATATTGCTTCACCACTATTAGCGTCATTATCATTCTCCATTTCGACTTTACCATCAAATGTAGCATACATACTTTCGTTTACTTGACGGTCGTACTGAGATAACTGCTTGTTAGCATCATTTAATGTATTTAAATCTTTAGATAAAGTGTTTTGTAAATCATTATTGTTCGGTTGCTGATTAATATTTTGGTAGTCTTGATCAACTTTGTTTTGTGCAGCATTTACTTTATCTTGTAAATCTTGGCGCTTTTGATCATTCACATTATAGTTAATCAATTGATCACCTTGTTTAACAGATTGACCATCTTCAACAACTGTACTCACAAATTCACCTAACTGATCATTATTGTTATAAGTTTTAATTTTAGTAGGTGCAGCCTTACCAGAAATACTTAAAGGAGATTCCTTTTTAACTTTATATGTATCATAACCGTCTTTTTTATCGTCTGTATCATTTGTAGTTTGTTTTACAATAAGCGCAACAACAACTAACAAAACGATAACGATAATCCCGATTATCCAAAATAATTTACGCTTCAACTTATTCCACTCCTATATATTTTTATTCTCACATGGGAAATGTTACCACAGTTAGGAACAATAAAAAATAATACTTATGAGATTTAAGAATATTAAATTTGTAATTAATTATTCATGGTTTTTTATGTAATTCACAAACAATAGCGGAATCATACATGAGTGATAGAGCGTAATATTAAAAATATCCATAAAAAAGTACAAAAAAATAACCATCTCTAACTTTGGAGGTTTAGATGGTTATTTTTAACATAATCAAAAATCCACCGTCTTTTTAACGGGCTCATGGGCAACATGTGACAGCACGTTGCCTTTTTCATTTACATAATAGCATAATTTGGTATATTTTGTCTATTTCTGTTGAGTGATCATATGAATATTTAATTTACATAGTTCTTTAAGAAGTACATGCATATCATATTCTATGCAAAAATTAAATAACGATTATAAAATTTAAGAATATTAATTATATAATTAAGTATTTTATTAATGCTTTATGAATGTTAACCTTAAATTATACAAAAAGCAAAGGAGTATAGTGATGAAACATTCAAATTTATTATTTGCACCAACTTTAAACAACTATAGAGAACGACCTAAGTGGTTGATGAATTTGATTTTGGTCATTATTTTATCAGTTGCTTCAATATGGATTACATCAATAACAACTGATCTTACTGCTGATTTAAAAGAAGCTGGATTAAGTGAAACTGAAATTAATCAAATGTCTACATTTACTACAGTATTTGCATACATAGGTGGTATTTTAGCACCAATTATAGGCATTGCTTTTTCGTTTCTAATCTTTCTAATTATCTCAAAAATTATGAAATCTGATGTAAAAGCTTCAAGTTTATTCGCAGCTGCTACGCTTGTGAAATTAATTACAACAATCTTTAATCTCATCGTTATAGTTATTATGGCAATTGTAGGTTTAGATCCAGTTAAATACTCTATTACAAGCTTAGCAGTATTTAGTCAAAGTAATGATTATCTTGGTGTATTTGATTTATCAACATTATTAGCAGCATATTTATTTGGAGTTGTATTATATGCAACAAGTAGATTTAAAGGAAAGACAGTAGTAATATGGACTGTGATTTATCTTGTTGTCGTAGTTGGAATAGGTTTAATTCAAGCAAGTATATAATGAATTGATCAATAAAGCCCGTTTTCAAGGAAACGGGCTTTAAATATTATTTATAATTTTTTAAGTAATACGCGCCACCTAAAAGTCCGACAGGAATCCCAAATAAAGGTGTGATGAGGACACTTAAGACAACAACCGCAACTAGTACAACTGCGATATTATAACCCGTTAATTCTAACTCAAGTAAATCGTTGAAACTTTTCTGAAGTAATTCTTTTACTTTCATGCTTAACCCTCCATTGATATTCTTTCTTATAATTTATGTGAGATTATTCATTTCATATTATACCATCTCATATAATTACTGGTAAAACAGATATCATTTTCATCTCTTTAATATATATGATTACCATAATTGTGTATAAAATGTTACATTTATATTATAAAGAAATATATTATGAATATCATAAGTTTTTGAGTCTTTAAAATAATATTAACAACGAAAGAGGTATATCACATGGGTTTTTATATAATGTTACTTTCATTTATATTAGGTTTAGTTATAGTAGTAGTTGGTATAAAACGTAGAAAAGAGCATAATATTTATAAAGGATCTATAGTTGTTGGTGCAGTTCTTATTATCTTTGCTATTTATTTAGGATGGCCAAAATAAAGAATAATGTACTAAAGGGTGAATCTTTATGAAACAAATTATTTTATTAATATTAATAGCAGGTATACTTCCAATTATCGCAACAAATTTAGAAGGAAGTTTAACTAACTTATCTGCTGTATTATGGGGAGTTTCAATATTTCTCTTTATAATAGCTGCATATAAAGTAGTAAAAAAGGTCATGAATTAGGGTGGCTCTTTTAATAAAAACAGACGATACACTCTATGTCTTTATCTCTTATTTAAGTGAAATGTGACGGAGTGTATCGTTATTTTATATTTATACATTTTGATTTTGAGATTTTAACTTTTTAGAAGTGATGATATTGACGATTAACCAAACGAGTTGTGTTAAGAATGGAATGATAAAAAGTGTTGCCATGATACCGATAGAGAACCATTTTAATTCTGTTGTTTGCACAGCTCCAGTGGCATCGACTTCTCTAAACCATAAAAAGATTGAGAACGTTAAAAATGCACCAACTTCAATGATTGTTAAAATCCACCACAATACCCAAGATACTTTCATGAGAATGCCTCTTTTCAGTATATAATATATTAATTTAATATTATCATTTAAATATTAAATGAGCAATAAAGGGAAGAATGCTTGAATATATAATATGGTTTGAATAACATGTAAATAATAATATGAGTTTAAGGAGGGTTATAGTGGTTAAGAATTTAATGGAATGGGTTGCGTCTATCGTTGTTGCTATTGTAGTGGCGTGGCTTATTACGACTTTTTTATTTAGTAGATATGAGGTGCATGGACAGTCTATGTATCCTACGTTTAATGATAAAGACAATTTGATTGTTAGTAAAATTTCGAAAACGCTTGGTACGATTGATAGAGGTGATGTGATTATTTTTCATGCGAATGAAGAAAAGGATTATATTAAGAGATTAATAGGTGTACCTGGTGACACTGTCAGATATAAGAATGATCAATTATATATCAATCATGAAAAAGTTGCAGAACCTTATTTAGATTTTAATAAGAAGCATAAATTCACGGAATATTTAACGGAAAACTTTGATGTATCAGATACAAAAAATTCTGAAGGTGAAAAAGTAATTCCAGAAGGTAAATATTTAGTCCTCGGTGATAATCGTTTGAATAGTAATGATAGTCGCCAAGATGTTGGGCTCATTACCGACGAACAAATTGTAGGAAAAGCTAAAATAAGAATTTTACCAACGAATAATATGAAATATGACTTTTACGCTGATTCGTTTGATCATGTAAATGAGAATTGATTGGAACAATATGCTAAACTTTAATTAACTGCATGTAGACTTTATAGAATAGGATGAGGCTAATGTCATTTGAGATTGAGACTTTAGATAAAGAGAAGAATATAGATTTGATTACAATCTATGATGAGCGTTCAAAGGTTCAATTCACGAATTTTGGTATACGGATTGTCGATTGGAAAATTGATGGTAGATCCTTTATCCTTGGTCCGACTGAAAGCGATGATTTAATAGAATATTATGAGCAAAATCCTTATTTCTTTGGTGCGACTGTTGCAAGATATGGTGGCAGAATTGAAAATGGTCAGTTTGTATTAAATGGTGAATCCTATCAGATTGAACAAAATGATGGTGTGCATAATTTACATGGTGGTTCTAATGGGTTGCATACTCAAGTGTTTGATTATGACATTGTTAATGAAGATGATATTGTCCGTATTGTATATCATGTAGAATTGAAACATTCAGTTGATCATTTCCCAGGTGATATTAATATGACTGTAACACATCAATATGATTTAACGAATTTGAAATGGACAATTATATATGAAGCAACGAGTACTGAAGATACTTTATTGAATCCGATGAATCATGTGTATTTTAATTTGAATGAAACAAATGCATCTATTGAAAACCATCAACTTCATCATAACGTTCGATTATATCCGCTAAAGGATAATCAAATTGTGGAATCTCTCGATACAGAGAATATTAATGTAGAAATTGGGAAAGATAGTATAACTTTTAAAGATATATTCGAAAGTGGATTACAACAAATCAAGCAATTTAATGGTATTGATCATCCAGTGAAATTAGAAGATGGCACTTTCAAAGTGTCGAATGATAAATTGGAACTTGAAATGACGACTAATCAGAATGAAGTTGTCATATTTACATTGAACGATGTAAATTGGAATGATCTCAAAGACTCTATTCATGTACATAGTGGCTTTACATTAGAAACGCAATCACTACCTAATGATATTAATTTATTAAATGAATCAGCACCATCAATTTTAAGAAATGGCGACACATTTAATAGTGTCACAAGTTATCAAATCAATTATAAGAAATAGTTTATATAATAGAAGACAATCATACTTTCATAACCAACCTTGTATAGAAGCGTTGGTTATGAAAGTATTTTTTATGTCATAGTTATCAATGGCTATCATATATAATGTCTTTTAGTTTTAAAATAGCAGGTTCGATATCATCTCGATTTATTTTCGCAAATCCAATAATAAGTGTCTTAAATGGTGTGTTTTCAGGTTCATCAGCCATGAAACGTCTAATCGTATATAATTCTATACCGTGGTCATGCGCTTTTTGTTCAATCTCTTGGTAACTTAAGTCTGTCTTAATATTAATTAGAAAATGAAGACCTGCCTCCATGTCGTATATCGAGACGTCTTCTTTAAATGATCTTTTTAATACTTTTAGAAAAAGCTCTCTCTTTTCAGTATAAGTATGATGCATTTTACGAATATATTTCTCATAGTTTCCGGATTTAATAAATAAATGTAGGGCGTAAGCATTTATTAAGCTTAAATCTGTAATGGATGTATCTGTTATCGCATCAAATTTATATAAAAGTGGATAGGGTAAGACCATATAGCTTATTCTTAAACTTGGCATTAATGTTTTCGCGAATGTACCTAAATATATGACACGTTCATTCTTATCTAAACTATATAATGAAGGAATATTATCTGTACCATATTTATATTCACTATCATAATCGTCTTCTATAATATATTTATTATGTTCAGTTACCCAGTTGAGTAATTCAATTCTTCTTGAAATTGGCATAATGGTTCCTGTTGGAAATTGATGTGAAGGTGTTGTCACGACAAAATCAGGCTTTGCCTGTTTCACATGTTCAACAGATAACCCTTTGTTGTCTAGTGGGATATTAACGACATCCTGTCCCATGCCGATAAATAGCTTTCTCATTCGAGAATATCCAGGATTTTCAATAGCGATTTTTTGATTGTTTGAAAATGCTTTGAATAAGCTGCTTAATAAGTTCGCTGTACCTGAGCCGACAACGATTTGTTCAGGGTAACAAACGACACCTCTTTTGTATGAAATCAATTGAGCGATTGATTTTCTTAGCTCAAGCGGCCCTTTATATACAGGGATTTCTGACATTTCATGTTTGAAAAGATGAAAAGCTTCTTTCACGTATTTAGACCATAAGTCTATTGGAAACTGTGAGATGTCTGTTGTCATATGCGATAAAGAATAACGATATGAAGATTTAATTTGAGTTGGGTTATTGTTTAAAGGTTGCGTAATATGTTGATCTTGAATGATTAACTTATTTAATGCCTCAACAAAGTAACCTTGTCTTTCCTTTGTGTAAATATAACCCTCAGCAAAAAGTTGTTCATAAGCATTCTTGACAGTGTTAATACTGACATTTTGATCAATTGAAAGTTGTCTTTTGGATGGTAATTTTTCGTGACTATTATATTTTTGAGAGAGTATATCTTGTTTTAATTTGAGATAAATTTCTCTATATTTGTAAGTTTGAGTCATATCGTTCACCCCTCTGGTACTATTAAAAATTAAAAACTGGTACTTTTCATTATACCAATCTTTTTTTAATATGTACTAAATAAACAATAGGAGGGATTTTGATGGGTAAGACTCAAGAACAATTAGAATCTTTACGTAACGAATATGTAGCAAGAGGTGTCAGTAATGGTAATACACATATTGCTGATTTTGCAAAAGGGGCAACAGTTACAGATAAAGACGGTACAGAGTGGATTGACTTTGCAGGAGCAATTGGTACGTTAAACGTTGGTCATTCACATCCTAAAATAACTGAACATTTAAAAAACGAGCTTGAAAGATTTATTTTACCTGGTTTCAATGTGATTATGTATGAAAGTTATATTAAATTAGCAGAGAAATTAGCAGAAATTACACCAGGTGACCATAAAAAGAAAACAGTATTACTAAATTCTGGCGCAGAAGCAGTAGAAAACGCTGTAAAAATCGCTAGAAAATATACAGGTAGACAACAAGTTGTATCATTTGTTAGAGGCTTTCACGGAAGAACAAATTTAACGATGTCTATGACAAGTAAAGTAAGACCTTATAAATTTGGCTTTGGCCCATTTGCACCAGAAGTATATCAAGCGCCATATCCTTATTTAGCAGATAAACCTGAAGGATTAAGTGATGAGGCATACATAGATTCAGTCATTAAAGATTTGAAGAATTTCTTTATCGCAACAGTGGATCCTTCAGAAGTGGCATGTGTTGTGATTGAGCCAGTACAAGGTGAAGGTGGATTTATCATTCCAGATAAGAAATTTATTCATGCATTAAAAGACATATGTGAAGAACATGGTATCGTATTTATTGCAGATGAAATTCAAACAGGCTTTGCACGTACTGGTAAGACATTTGCAATTGAGCATTTTGATGTTATTCCAGATTTAATGACTATATCAAAATCTCTAGCAGCAGGATTCCCATTAAGTGGCGTTGTAGGGCGTAGTGAAATTATTGATAGCCCAAATCCAGGCGAAATTGGTGGTACATATGCAGGAAATCCACTTGCATGTGAAGCAGCATTAAAAGTAATTGAAATTATTGAAGAAGAAAACTTAAATGCTAAAGCTGAACAACTTGGTGCAACGATTCAATCAAGATTAGAAGCATTTAAATTAGAACATTCATTTATAGGAGATATTCGTAGATTAGGCGCAATGGTCGCAATGGAAATTGTTGATCCAGAAACGCAATCACCTGATAAAGTTAAAACATCACAAATTGTTAAAGCAGCAAATGAAAATGGTTTATTATTATTATCAGCTGGTATTAACGGAAATGTGATTCGATTTTTAGCACCGTTAGTCATTACAGATCAAGAATTAAACAAAGGATTATCAATCTTAGAATCTAGTCTTTAAGAAATTTGACTAATAAAAATGGGGTATAATTATGAATTCTCAATTTAATAAATCAATGAACATAGCAGACGTACTATTTCTCGCGATTGGCGCCATGCTTGGATGGGGCTGGGTTGTTCTTTCGGGAGAATGGATTTCACAAGCAGGATTTCTAGGTAGTATTATCGCATTTGTAATTGGTGGATTATTAGTAATTTTTATTGGATTAACATACGCAGAGCTTGCCTCTGCAATTCCTGAAACAGGTGGCGGATTTGTATTCGTTAAGAAAGCATTTAGTCCTGGCGTAGCATTTATATCTGGTTGGTCAGTATTATTTGGTTATGTATCTGTTATTACTTTTGAAGCAGTCGCATTGCCAACTGTTATTGACTATGTCATACCATTTGAACATTCTGGTTTATTATGGAATTTAGCTGGCTGGGATGTTTACTTAACTTGGGTACTCATCGGTTCTATAGGTAGTGTTATATTAACATCATTAAACTACTTTGGCGTTAAACCTGCTGCAGTTATGCAAACTGTGTTTACAATATTTATTGTTGGCGTAGGTTTATTATTATTCTTTGGTGCTGGTTTCAATGGTGACTTTACACATCTTAAACCATTGTTTAATGGTGGTGTAGGTGGAACAATGTCTGTTCTAATCATGATTCCATTCCTATTTGTAGGTTTCGATGTTATTCCACAAATAGCTGAAGAAGTAAAAGCACCTTCTAAAAAAATAGGTGGTATTTTAGTTATCTCTATTATAGCATCAGTTATCTTCTATTTATTAATTGTGTTTGGTGTTGCAACTGGTTTAACACCAAGTCAATTAAGTACAAGTGAATTAGCAACAGCAGATGCAATGGTGAATTTATTTGGATCAAGTGGATTTGGTATATTACTCGTATTAGGTGGGATTGCTGGTATTATCACAAGTTGGAATGCATTTATTATCGGTGGTAGTCGTATTTTATATGCGATGGCGAAAAATAATATGATTCCTAAGTGGTTTGCATACATTCACCCTAAATACAAAACACCAACACACGGTATTATATTCCTTGGTGTTTTAGCATTTGTTGCACCTTTATTAGGTCGTCCTGCATTAGTATGGATTGTTGATGCTGGTGGCATCGGTGTTGTATTAGGTTACTTATTAGTTGCATGTGCATTTTTGAAATTAAGAAAAAGTGAACCTAATTTAGAAAGACCATATCGTATTAAAAGTGGTAAAGTAGTTGGTTGGATTGCTGTAATTTTAAGTATTGCGTTTATCGCAATCTATTTACCAGGAATGCCGTCATCACTTATTTGGCCACATGAATGGATTATTGTATTCGTATGGTATGGCATAGCAGCAGTCTTATATTTAACAAAATCAAAAGGGGATGAAGTATTTGAAACAGCTAAAAGTATACAATCCAGCAACGAATGAAGTCGTTAAGACGATTCCTTATACTTCTGAAGAAGAAGCAATTCAACAAATTGATAAAGCACAAGTTGCATATGAATCATGGCGTGAAAAAGACGCTCATGAACGTTCATCACTTTTATTAAAATGGTATCAATTAATTGATAAATATAAAGAAGAATTAGCAGAATTAATTACTCTAGAGAACGGTAAACCTTATAAAGAAGCATTAGGCGAAGTTGCTTACGCAAATAGTTACATTCAATGGTATCAAGAAGAAGCAAAACGTATTTATGGTAAGACTATACCTGCTAATCAAAAAGGTAAAAAAGTTATCACTGATCCGTTCCCAGTAGGTGTTGTTGGTGCAATTACTCCTTGGAATTTCCCAGCAGCAATGATTGCGAGAAAAATGGCGCCAGCATTAGCAGCAGGTTGTACAATTGTTTGTAAACCGGCTTTAGAAACACCACTAACGACGATAAGAATGGTTGAATTGGCACATGAAGCGGGTATCCCTGAAGATGCCATTCAATATGTTGTATTAAGTGGTAAAGACGCAGGTAGAATATTTACTGAAAGTCCAATTATACAGAAGATAACATTCACAGGGTCTACACCAGTAGGTAAACATTTAATAAAAGATTCTGCAAATACAGTTAAAAATGTCACGATGGAATTAGGTGGATTAGCACCAGTTATTGTTCATAAAGATGCAGATATTGAACTAGCAGTTGATCAAACAATCGCGACTAAATTTAGAAATTCAGGACAAACTTGTATAAGTGCAAATAGAATTTATGTACATCAAGATATAGAACAAGCTTATACAGAACGTTTAACTGAAAAAGTAAATGCATTAAATGTAGGAAATGGCTTAGAAGAGGGTGTTGAAATGGGTCCACTCATTAATCAACAAGCTGTAGATAAAGTCATCGACCAAATTGAAGATGCCGTACATCATGGTGGAGAATTGTCATTACCATTTGAACAATTAAAATTAGGTGGAAATTTCTTAAAGCCAGTCGTTATCAGACAAGCAAATCTTGATATGAAAGTGATGCATGAAGAAACATTCGGACCAATCGCTGCAGTCATGGCATACGAAGACTTAGATGACATTATTAAAGTTGCCAATGATACAGAATATGGTTTAGCCGCTTATTTCTTCACGAATGACTATCGTACAGGCTTTGATATTTATAAGAAGCTTGATTTCGGTGTGATAGGTTGGAATGATGGTGCGCCATCAGCAGCGCATGCGCCATTTGGAGGATTTAAAGAAAGTGGATATGGCCGTGAAGGTGGTATCGAAGGTATTGAACCTTATTTAGAAACTAAATATTTATCAATCGGTAATATGTAATAAATGAACCCCCTAAAAGTGACCACTTTTAGGGGGTTCTCATATGTATCTATTTCTAGAATACACTTTAAATGCTATGATATTATCTAATGTCTTTGACAATTTTGCCATCTATTGAAACGACTTTAATTTTATTTGGGTCTCTTAATACTTTGATGTCTTCTAAAGGATTTTGATCTAGTATAATGAAGTCTGCTTTCTTGCCGACTTCAATTGTACCTAAGTCGTCGTCATAACCTAAACATTCAGCAGCTGTCTTAGTAGACGAAACAATAGCTTCCATTTCTGTCATGCCGTGTTCAACCATAAGCTCTAATTCTCTTAAATTAGTTCCATGTTTGAATACACCTGCATCTGTACCCATTGCTATTTTTACACCAGCTTGATGTGCTTTCTTAAAGCTATCAATATGGTCTTGCATGACTTGTTTAGATTTCTTAATAGAATTTTCACTCATACCTAATTCTTCAGCGAACTCTATAACGGAAAGTGGTGCGAGTAATGTAGGTACGAGGTACATTTCTTTTTCTTTCATTAATTGAACAGCTTCATCATCTAAATATATACCATGCTCAATTGAGTGAATGCCTGCTTCTATACATTGTTTAACACCTTGCAACCCTTGAGCATGTGCCATAACTTTTCGATTATTTCTAAATTGCGCTTCTTCTACAATGACTTTTAATTCTTCTAATGAGAATTGCGTATAATCTGGATGGTCAGTTGCACTTGTTACACCACCTGTTGCATGTACTTTTAATACATCAGCACCAGCTCTTAACATTTCGCGTGCTTTTTTACGGACTTCATTCACACCATCACACATACCACTCGGTAAACCAGGATAGCCATCTTGCAAAATAGGGAGTTGTAGACCGGATTTAGTATAACTGTCCCCATGACCACCTGTAATGGTTAATGCGTTGACACTTATTTGTAAACGCGGTCCGAGTATTAAACCATCATTCACAGCTTCTTTTAAACCTAAATCTGCTCCTAAAGCATCTCGAACGGTTGTAACACCTGCATCAACTGTTCGTTTTAAATGATTAATTGCTTTGTAGAAGTTATATGAAAAAGGTGTAGATAATCTTCTTTCTAAAGGTTCCATTTCCAACATAACATGTACATGACTATCGATTATACCTGGTAATAGATATTGACCATTTCCTTCTATTATATTGTCGCCATTTAAATTACTACCAATTTCAGAAATGACATGATTTTCAACTTTTATATCAATACCTCGTTGAATGTCTTTTCCAGTACCGTCTATTAAATTGATGTTTTTTATAATCATATCTATGTCCTCCTCAATTACTTAATAAAGTTCATTAATATAGATGTTAAAATAACAGATGCAACTGTAACTGTTGTAAACCCACCAATAATCATCGGGCTTAATAACTCATTAAATACATCTTCTCTGTCTTCCTCATTATCAGTAACAGATCGACTGACTTCTTCACATAAAATAAAATCACCCGGGAAACCATATAATGCGGTTAAAGCAACTGGCAATGCTTTAGTTGGTTTCCAACCAATTAATTTAGCACCGATAAATCCGCCAATTAAAATACCAATTGTACCTATAACAAGAATAGATAAAATAGCAGGTAAGAATTCCCATAAATCATGTGGTTTAATGCCGCCCATAGAACCGATAACGATTAAAATGATAATAACCATCATAATTGTGAATGATTGATTACGTTCCAGTTCTTTTTGTTCAAACAATCCAATTTTCAATCCGATAACACCAAATAATAAACTGACTAGTGTGAAATGAATGCCTGTTACTTCACCAATCATGAAGGCAATACTTGCTAAGAAGAACATAATAAAGAGTCTGATAACATTGTTTTGAAGTAACGGATTCTTATTAAATATCGTTTCTTTCTTAGGTTCATTTTTGTTAGAAATATTAGCGACATTTTTGTCTGTATGTCTATTTGCTAAGTAATATTTTGAATAGCGCTTCATAAGGATAGAACTTAATGGCATACCAATAACGCCTTGAAGTGCTTGCACGATAGCGGGTAAAACAATGAGATTGGCTAATCCTAAATCTTGAAGCTTTTCGACTGTGATGAGCAGCGCGACGATACCTCCAGCAATAGGTCCAACACCTGAAGCAGCAGTACGAAAATCAAATAGGAGTGTAACGAAGACTAATATTAAGGTTGTAGAACCCAATATACCTAATATTGATATAACAACTGCTTTCCATTGTGATTTAAGTATATGAAGCGGCATCATTGTACCCATATGCATGATAACAGGTGCAATAATAAGCGCGCCTAGCGAAGGTAAAATGGCATTATCTAATATCTTTTCAGGTAAGACGCCTGCCCAAGATAAAAGCAAGTAACTGACCATTGCTGTTAATAACATTGGTACACGAGCCTTTGTAAGATAAGAAATAATTTCCCCGAGAACGATTAATGCGAATAGTATTGTTGCTGAAATAAGTGGTTCACTAACCATTAGCATTCCCTCCTTTTTAAAGTTAATAGTCAAACTTTAGCATATCTAAATCAAGAAGTTAATAGTATTTTCTAAAAATTTAGAATATATAGATAAATATTACACTATTAATTGCATTCAATATATAACAAGAATTTAAATATTATTCTATGGTATATTACATTTATTCAATAAAAAACAGTAAACATGTCATATGACGATGTTTACTGTTTTTAAAATTTATTCATTTGAAGTAGAATGCTTGCGACGATTTATATAATAAACAACAAGCAATAGTACAATCCATAAAGGTGAGTACATTAATGCTGTACGTGTATCATTTGCAAAGAACAAAATAACTAATACAAATACAAAGAATATTAATGCAAGATATGATCCAATCACACCGAATGGATTTTTGAATTTAGATTTTTCGTGTAAAGATTTGTCTTCTTTTCTAAATTTGATATAACAAATTAAAATGATAGACCAAATAAAAATAAAGAATATCGTAGCTAATGTCGTAACGAGTGTAAATACGTCATCTGGTATAAAATAATTTAATATCGCAGCGAAGAATAATACAACACCTGAGAATATCAATGCTGGATAAGGTACACCACGTTTATTTGTCTTGCTTAACCCTTCAGGCGCATGACCCGTTTGACCTAAACCATAAACCATACGACTATTACTGAATAATCCACTGTTTGCAGCACTTGCAGCTGAAGTTAACACGACAAAGTTAACAATACCTGCAGCAGCTGGAATACCAGCTAATACAAATAAATTAACAAAAGGACTTTCAGCAGGATCAATTTTATTCCATGGTGTAATACTCATAATGATTAATAAACTTAATACATAGAAAATTAAAATACGAATACCGATAGAATTAACCGCTTTAGGTAAATTCTTTTCAGGGTCTTTCGTCTCACGAGCTGTAACACCTACAAGTTCAATTCCTACAAAGCTAAATACCGCCATTTGGAATGCCAGTAAGAAGCCCATAGTACCATTTGGGAAGAAACCATTATGGCTATATAAATTATGAAATCCAGATTGAATACCAGTGCTAGATTTAAAGCCATTAAATATCATCCATAAACCAATAACAATTAATAATATAATGGCGATAATTTTAATGAGTGCAAACCAAAATTCGACCTCACCAAATAATTTAACAGTCATAAGATTTAAACCTAATAGAATAACAACTGTTGCAATTGCAGAAACATATGCAGGAACATCAGGATACCAAAACTGAATATACTTAGCCACAGCCGTAATATCCGCTATTCCCGTTGCAACCCAACAAAACCAATACGTCCATCCAGTTAAAAATCCGAATAAAGGACCTAAATAATGTTCAGCAATATCAATGAAAGAATTGTAGTTACTATTTGAAAGTAATAATTCCCCTAAAGCTCTCATCATAATAAATAAGAAAAAACCAATAATAATATAAACTAATAAAATAGATGGACCCGCTAGTGAAATACTCTTACCAGCCCCAAGAAAAAGACCGGTACCAATCGCGCCACCAATAGCAATTAACTGAATATGCCGATTTGACATACTTCTTTGTAACTCATGATTTTCCATTTTTAATTCGCTCTCCTTAAACACAATAAAACATATGTAAACAATAAGATTTATAAAACAATATAAAAAGCATTATACTACGATTATTTGTATTTTGCATATTAATATAAATAAATGTTTCTGTTCCACTAGTAGAGGAAAATGATTATATCGATATGTAAGCGCAACCAAAATATAATGAAAATATATTCGAAAGGGGAAATCAAGATGAAAAATATTTTATTAGCATGTTCAGCGGGAATGTCTACAAGTTTATTAGTAAATAAGATGGAAGAAGCAGCAGATGCGGATGGGATTAAAGTGAATATCAAAGCAATGTCTAGTGATAACGCATTTCATTCTTTAGAAGAGTATGATGTGTTATTAATTGGACCACAAATGAGATTTATGAAGAAAAAATTTATGAAAGCAGCTGAAGAAAAAGGTCTAGAATTACCAATTGAAACAATTGATTCTGTAAGTTATGGCAGAATTGACGGAGAAGGCGTTCTTAAGCAGGCATTAAAATTATTAGGGGAATAGGTGATAAAAATGCAAAGCACTTTTATGGATAAGTTAGAAGATGTTTTACTGCCCATTGCAGATAAGTTAAATAATAATAAGTATTTAGCCTCTTTACGTGATGGCTTTATGATTGCACTACCTTTAATTATATTTGGTTCTATATTTGTTGTAATTGCTAATTTTCCATTTTTAGATAAATTACTTTCTGAAAGTCAATATACAGCTTGGCAAAATGCGGTGGGTCCAGCATCAGCAGCGACATTATCAATAATGGGTCTTTTTGTAATATTGGGAATAGGATATAAGTTAACTGAGCGAAATGGGTTAGAAGGAATATATGGTGCTGTAACTGCATTAAGTGCAGTACTTATTTTAACACCTCAAGTTGTAGGTAAAACTGAAGGCGTTATTCCTACAGAAATATTAGGTGCTAAAGGTATGTTTTTAGGAATTATTGTTTCTATAATTACTTCAGAGTTGTATAGCTATTTTACAAAGAAGGAAATAACAATAAAAATGCCTAAAGGTGTACCTGACCAAGTATCTAAATCATTTAGTGCACTGTTACCAGTAGCATTTACTTTAACTATATTTTTGGTAATAAGAATCTTAATTGCCTTAACACCTTTTAATACATTACAAGATTTAATCTATACAATTGTTCAAGAACCTTTAACTGCCTTAGGTAAAGGACTTCCTGCAACAATTATTGCGGTTTTATTTATTCAGATATTTTGGTTCTTCGGATTGCACGGCCAGATTATTGTGAACACTGTATTTGATCCAATATGGTATTCATTAAATAATGAAAATTTTGAGGCATTCCAAAAAGGAATTGAGTTACCTAATATCATTACAAAGCAATTTATAGATACATTCTTAGTTGGTATGGGAGGAACAGGTGGAACGATAGCGGTCGTAATTGCAATTTACTTAATTTGTAGAAGTAAACAAAATAAAGAAATTGCTAAATTAGGAACACCAGCATCCATTTTTAATGTGAATGAACCGATTCTATTTGGTTTACCTATCATAATGAACCCTTTAGTTATAATTCCTTGGATTATATCACCAGTGATTGTAACTATTGTGAGTTATTCAGCTATGTATACAGGTATAGTTCCGAAACCTTCTGGCGTTATCGTACCTTGGACTACTCCAATATTTATAAGTGGATATTTAGCAACTGGTAATGCATGGCAAGGTGCAGCATTACAACTTGTAAATCTAATTATTACATTTATTATTTGGTGGCCATTTTTAAAATTATTAGATAAAAACTATTTAAAGCAAGAAATAGAAAAATAGTATAAGGACGGAGGAATATACAATGGCAACCTCAATTAATGAGATAGCTTTTCAAATTATTTTATATGGAGGAAATGGGCGTTCATGTGCAATGGAGGCTATACAATGTGCAAAAGAAAGAAATTTTGAAGAAGCAACAAGTCTTATTAAAGAAGCGGAACAAGAAATTAATAAGGCTCATAAATTTCAAACTGAATTGTTACAAAATGAAGCGCAAGGAACAGAAAGTGAATTGAATTTGTTATTAATACATTCTCAAGATCATTTAATGAATGCAATTACTGTAAAGGATTTAGCGAATGAAATGATAGATCTATATAAGGAGATGAAATCATGACTCAATATAAATTTCCAAAAGACTTTTGGTGGGGAAGTGCAGCTAGTGCAACACAAACGGAAGGTACAAAAACAATAAATGATCAAACTATTTGGGATAAATGGTTTGAAGAAGAACCAAATCGATTTTTTGAAAATGTTGGTCCTAATAAAACGTCAGATTTTTATAATAAATTTGATGAAGATATTAAGTTAATGAAGGAAACAGGACATAATTCATTTAGATTATCTATATCTTGGACCCGTTTAATAAATCAAAGTAGTAATAAAATTAATGAAGATGCAGTTCAATTTTATAATAAAGTTATAGATAGCTTAATTGAAAATAATATTGAACCTTTTGTGAATTTATATCACTTTGATATGCCATATGAAAAGCAAAAACAAGGTGGTTTTGAATCACTTGAAGTTGTAGAAGGATATGTAGATTACTCGAGAAAGTGCTTTGAGTTATTTGCCGATCGAGTTAAGTATTGGTTTACATTTAATGAACCAATAGTACCAGTTGAAGGAGGATATTTATATAATTTCCATTATCCAAATATTGTAGATGCTAAAAGAGGATTTCAGGTTGCGTATAATACTATCCTTGCTAATGCTAAAGTAATTAAAGAATATAAGGAATCAGGATATGATGGGAAAATTGGGATTATCCTAAATTTAACACCATCTTACCCAAGAAGTAAAAACGAAGCAGATGTAAAAGCCGCAGAAATTGCAGATTTATTTTTTAATAGAAGTTTTTTAGATCCTGTAACAAAAGGCTACTATCCAGAGCAATTAGTAGATATTATAAAACATCATGATCTATTACCAACTTTTACACAAGATGACCTTGAAATTATAAAAAATTATACAGTAGATTTATTAGGCGTAAATTATTATCAACCTAGACGTGTAAAAGCTAGAGAAACTTTACCAAATCCTAATTCTCCATTCTTCCCGGAATATTACTTTGAAAATTATGAAATGCCAGGTAGAAAGATGAATCCATATCGTGGTTGGGAAATTTACCCTAAAGGGATTTATGATATTATGATTAATTTGAAGGATAATTACAGTAATATTGAAAGTTTTATTTCAGAAAATGGTATGGGTGTTGAAAATGAATCGAGATTTATCGAAAATGGTAAAATAAATGATACCTATAGAATAGATTTTGTGAAATCACATTTAATATGGTTGAATAAAGCTATAGTAGAAGGTGCAAATTGTAGAGGATATCATATGTGGACTTTTATGGATAATTGGTCTTGGATGAATGCATATAAAAATAGATATGGTTTTGTTTCTATTGACCTTGAAACAATGGAAAGAACAATTAAAGAAAGTGGAAGATGGTTTAAAGAAGTTTCTTCAAGTAATGGTTTTACAGATTAATCTGAAATATATACAGAACTACTAGGAGAGAGCGTGATGGAAACCAGACACCTCAATATAGTAAAGATATTGTATCAACATCAGCACGAATATATGAATAGTATATCCATAGCCAAACTTTTAGGGTGTTCGTCTAAAACTATTCGAGAAAACATAAAGGTTATCAATGAAACGAGTAAAGAAAATGGGTTCGTAATCTTTATAAAAAAATCGAAAGGCTATCAATTAAATATTACTGATGAGGGTAAGTTTAATTATTTTTTAAATGAGCGTTTTTTGAAAGATGAAAACTTAAATTTCAATAATCAAGATAGCAGAATTAGATTTATCATGAAAAAATTACTTCTTGATAATCATTATACAAAATTAGAATCTCTGAGTGAAAGCTTGTTTGTCAGTGTGGGAACTTTAAAGAATGATATGATTGAAATGAAGAGAATTTTAGCTCGTTATGAAATAGAAGTAGTCAGTAGACCAAATTATGGAATGAAGTTAATTGGTAAAGAATTTCAGATAAGATATGCAATAGCAGAGTTTCTATTGAATAATCAGCACTTAAACATTGGATTTACTGAAGATGATATTTCCAGTGTAAAGTCATATCTTGTGAAGTTACTTAGAAAATACCAAATTGAGATACCTGAAGTTAAACTTGATAATCTTGTAACACACATTAACATTGCGATAGTTCGAATCAAAAATCAACTGATGGTTGAACAGCAATTCCAAATTGATGATCTTCCATTAACAAATGAATTGAGTCAATTTTTTGATGAACTTATACTGTTTGTTGAAAAAAGATTTGATTTGACATTGCCTATAAAAGAAAAAGATTATTTATATATCCATTTTGTTACTACTGGAATTATGAATGAAGGTAATATGATACAAAAAAATAATGTTATTGATAGTATGATTACACATATGTTAGATCATATAAAACTTATTTTTTATTTAGACCTAATTACGGATAATACACTTAAGAAAAATTTATATTTACATTTGAGTACATCAATAAATAGATATAAATACAAGATGAATATTAGAAATCCAATGTTAAATGAAATCAAAAAAAATTACCCCTTCGCATTTGATATTGCTTTAGTGGCTAGTAAAATGATTGAAAAAGACTTGAAAGTGCAAATTTCAGAAAGTGAAGTTGGTTATTTAGCATTGCACTTTGAAATGGCTCTCAATAGAATTGAAAATGAAAAAGAAAAGTTAAAGGTTATACTAGTTTGTAACTCTGGATTAACGAGTTCTCAATTAATTAAATATAAGTTAATCCAAAATTTTGGTAATCAAATTCAAATTACTGAAATTATAGAATTATACAATATTCATAGAGCTCAACTTGAGCATTCAGATTTAATAATTTCAACAGTACCAATAAATGATGATGTCAGTTTACCAATACTTTATGTTAACCCTATTATGTCACAGCTAGACTCAGACAAAATTCAACGTTATATAGATTTAAAAGATTCTCGACACTCAGAAGAACTAATAGAAATTATTGAATTAAATAAAAAAATAAACAGTAAAGATGAGTTGTTGGAATACTTAGGTAAACAACTTAAAAATAAGAATTTAATTCACAATAATTTTATCGATAGTGTAAAAGAAAGAGAATATCATGCTTCTACAGCTTATGGTAACCTAGTAGCTATTCCACATCCACTAATGCCTTTAGCTAAACAAACTTTTATTTATATAATAACGATGGATAAACCAATTGCTTGGGAAGATAAAGAAGTACAAATTATTTTTTGTTTAGGATTGAAAAAGAATACTACGATTAATTTAGAAAAAGTGTATCAAAATCTTGCTGAAATAATAAATGATTATTCTAAAGTATTAAAACTATTAGAGGCAGATTCTAAAGAATCTTTTAAAAAAATATTTTCACCTTAAATATAAGAGTAAAGTTATATTACATACCTTGTAATGTAACTTTACTCATTTTTTGGACTTATAATTATTTGATATAGAATAAGAATAACTTAAACAAAGGAGGAGATTTCTTATGTTAACAAGTATTTTACAACCAATCGTAGATTTGATTACAGCTTTAGGTCTTTAATTTGAATTTGATTTATTTTTATATGCAAACAAAGGGGTCAGTACATAGTGCTGTAAGTACTAAATAAGCCACCAATTCGTATTTTGCGAATTGGTGGCTTTTCTATTTAGTAACAATAATTGACCAATATGGTCGATAGCGTTATGATGTAGTCGACCGAACTGGTCTAATATGTTTTGGAAGGTGTATATGATGAATGATGCATTCTATAATTTAGATGAAGAAAAGCGTCAAAAAATAATCAATTCAGGGCTGATGGAGTTCTCTAATTATGGCTATCAACAAAGTTCTACGAATCGTATTGTTGAAAATGCTGGTATTGGTAAAGGGATGCTTTTTTATTACTTTATAAATAAAAAAGGATTATTTAAATTTCTTGTGGATTATTCATTAGATTTCATTGGGGAATATTATTTTAAACAGATTGATACTTCTGAGAAGGATGTTTTTAATAGATTAGTTAAACAAGCGAAGATTAAATCTAATTTAATGACGATTCATCCTCATATGTCGAAGTTTTTAACGAAAATTGTTCTGGAGGAATCTGAACATCATTATATATCTGAAGAACAAGACCAACATATTAAACAATTACAAAGTAAAGTTCAAAATGCACTATTTGAAGATTTAGATAAGGATCTTTTTAAAAATAATTTAAATGTTGAAATGTCTATCAATATTATAAAGTACTCGATTGACGGTTTAGCAGAATCTATGAAGACACGAATAACACATCAAATAATCGAGCAGAATGATTATCAAAGATTTTATGATGAATTCGATTTATATATAAAGGAAATGCGTAAAATCTTCTATAAGGAGCGTGATTAATATGACATTGTTAAAAGTAAATAATGTTACGAAGACGTTTGGTAAATTTAAAGCTTTAAACGGTGTGAATTTCACTGTTGAAGAAGGAGAAATATTTGGGTTTATCGGTCCAAATGGTTCTGGGAAATCTACGACCATTAAAGCAATTTTAGGCATGCTTAAACCAGATTCAGGTACTATTGAGGCATTTGATAAAGATGCTTGGAAAGATGCAGTTCGAATTCATAAACAAATTGCCTATGTTCCAGGTGATGTTAATTTGTGGCCAAACTTAACAGGTGGAGAAGTGATAGATTTATTCTTGAAATTAAGTGGGACTCGAAATGATGAAAAAAGAGATGAACTAATTAAAAAATTTGATTTAGATCCGACTAAAAAATGTGGGTCATATTCTAAAGGTAATAGACAGAAAGTTGCACTTATCGCTGCATTTACAACAAATGCACAACTTCTTATATTAGATGAACCGACATCTGGATTGGATCCTTTAATGGAACAAGTATTCCAAGCATGTGTATTAGAAAAGAAAAAAGAGGGCAAAAGTGTTCTATTATCGAGTCATATATTAAGTGAAGTAGAAAAATTATGTGACAGAGTCGGCATTATTAGAAAAGGTGAAATCGTAGAAATGGGAACGTTGGATGATTTGAGACATTTAACAAGAATGCATTTCGTCGTTCAGTCTAAAGAAGCTCTAACAGATTTAGACGAACAAGATGGTGTACATGATATTTCTAAAGAAGGAGAGATATATCATTTTCAAGTGGATTCAGAGAAGGTTTCTAATATTATTAAATATTTAAGTCAATTTGAGTTACTGAAATTAGAAAGTATGCCACCTACTTTAGAAGATTTATTTATGAGACATTATGGTGTGAATATTGAAAGAGGTGAGTAATATGAATAATCTCTTTAACGGTGTTGGACAATTAACGTTATTTTACCTTAAGACACATAAATGGAAAATGCTGTTTTGGATTTTAGGTATCGTCGTTTTAACAGTTATCATACCACCAACATTTAAAAGTATGTATCCACACCAATCAGATATGCAACCAATTGTTGAAACTTCTAAAAATCCTGCAATGGAAGCAATGTTAGGACCAGGACAATTTGAACATGTATCAGTTGGCGTTTTATTTACGCACGAGATGTTGCTATTTACAAGTATTCTCGTTGCAATAATGAGTATTTTACTTGTTTCAAAGAGTACTAGAGGAGATGAATCTGCAGGTCGTATTGAAATGATTCGAGCATTGCCAGTTGGAAAAGTATCGCCACTCATAAGTGCACTTATTGAGATGATAATTGTGAATATCATGATAACCATTTTGATTATGAATATATTACCTTTAATGAATATTAATAGTGTGGATTGGCAAGGTTCAATTGTTTATGCAGTTTCATTAGGATCAATTGGGATTCTATTTGGTATGATGACAGCTATATTTTCACAGTTAACTGAAACAAGTAGTAGTGTTACTGGCTATAGCATTACAGTATTGCTCTTAAGCTATTTAGTGAGAGCTGTTGGTGACGTCATAAATGAAGATATTTCTATGGTTTCACCTCTAGGATGGATTACAAGAACGTTTGCTTATTCTGAAAATAATTGGTGGCCAATCGTCATAACTTTAATAACGGCTATTATTTTCTTAATGATAGCGATGATACTTTATTTTAGAAGGGATATAGAGTCTGGCTTACTGCCTTCTAAACCAGGTAAAAGAACAGCACATAAAATATGGTTATCTCCACTAGGTTTACAACTTAAATTGTATAAAGTAGGGCTTATTTCCTGGGCAATAGGGATGTTTGTATTTGGCGCTTCATATGGATCAATATTTGGTGAGTTAGATGATTTTATTAAAGATAACGAAATGTTGCAGCAAATGGTATCTGGCAAAAGTGATCATTATATAGAAGCATTCTTACCGACTTTAATGATTATAATGGCTATAGTATCAACAATACCTGCGCTGATAAGCTTATACAAAATAAAAAACGAAATAGATACTCATCGTATAGAACTTATAATGTCTCGACCTATTTCAAGAATTAAGTTGTTGAGTAGCTATTTAGTTGTTTCATTATTTAATGCTATCTTTATGATTTTTATAGCTGCATTCGGTTTGTATGTTGCCCAAACATCTGTGTTACATGATCCATTTAGTTTTTGGACAATTATAAAGTCAGGAATTGTACATATACCTGCCATTATATCTTTCGTAGCACTCGGTGTTGTACTTTTAGGATGGTTTAATAAAGGACACTTTATCGTTTATTTATATTTAACTTATACATTTTTCGTCGTTTACTTAGGACAATTGTTAAATATTAAAGACTGGTTAAAAGATATAACGCCATTTCATCATATTCCTGAAATACCTGTTGAAGATATGAATTATTCGGGTATAAGTATATTAATCATCTTATCTGTCGTGCTTATCATAATTGGATTTATAGGGTTTAAACGAAAAGACATTTCATAAAGGGAGCTGTGTTCGGATGACAAATTTGCCGAAAATAGGGAAACCAGCAACAATTGCTTTGAACAAGATCAATATTACGACGTTAGAACAGGTTGCTCAATTAGATGAACATAATTTGGCGAAACTTCATGGTATGGGACCAAAAGCTATAAGTATTTTGAAAGAAGCATTTTCAGAACAAGGGTTAGCATTTAGTCAATTAGATGATGATTTAAAGAATGTGAAATTCACAGTACTAGGAGATTTAAAATGTGATAATGCACCAAAAAGAAGAATTATCAGAGATATTGTGATTGCTTCACTCGTTGGTGATGAAAAGTATCTCAATGAATGGCTAACAGATGATTTAGTATGGAAAGTACCAGGTTCTTTTGAATTAAAGGGTAGAAAAGCATTTTTAGATGAAATTAACGAGCACTTGCAAAAAGTATCCAGCCTCGAAATTAAATCAATGCTTACGCACGGTAAAGAAGCTTCTACGCACGGCACAATCATATTGAATTCTGGTGAGGAAATTCATTTTGCTGAAATGTATGAATTTGAAAATCATAAAAAGGATGCTAAAGTGAAAGAGATTACGTCATATATTATCATGAAACCTTAAATTTATGAAAAATCCAATACCAGTATTTATGAAAATGTGATAAATTATAGAGGTTATGATAAACTTTCGGAGGTTGAAAGATGGAAGCAACATTACCAAATTGCCCTAAATGTGATTCAGAATATACTTACGAGGATGGACAATTTTATATTTGTCCAATGTGTAATCATGAATGGTCTATAAACGACGAAGATGCATCAAAGGAAGAAAACACAGTTATTAAAGATGTAAATGGTGTTGAATTAAATGATGGAGATACTGTAACGGTCATTAAAGATTTAAAAGTAAAAGGATCATCTAATTCTATTAAACAAGGCACTAAAGTTAAAGGTATCAAATTAGTGGACCCAGAAGACGGACATGACATTGATTGTAAAATACCTGGCTTTGGACAAATCGGATTGAAGTCATCAGTTGTAAAAAAAGTGAATAAGTAAGCTTTTAAGAGTCTGAACATGAAAATTGTTGCAGGCTCTTAATTTTTAATAGGTTGAAAAATATATAGAATGGATGTGTATTATTTTTAATTTAAAATAATTAATTGATTATTTTAAGTTTTTGAAATATTAATTCGTTATATACATCAAATGTTTTTTGTGGTAAATATGTAATAGAGATTACGTTTTCAACAATTATATAAGGGGAGAAAAATATGAAGGCTTATATGCAAAAATTTGCTCAGTCTCTAATGCTACCTATTTCGATTTTACCGGTAGCTGGGTTACTTTTAGGTATCGCATCTTTTATTGATTCAGGTGCAATTAACGGGGAAGGAAATAGCATTGCAAACTTTTTAGCAAATGGTGGTTTAGCAGTTATTAATAATTTACCAATACTATTTGCAGTAGGTTTAGCATTCGGTATGTCTAAAGATAAAAATGGTGCAGCAGCACTTAGTGGGCTTGTATCATTTTTAGTGGTTACACAAGTACTAAAGCCAGAAGCAATGGCGAAAGTATTGCATATTGCTGAGGATAAAGTTGATATCGCATTTACAGGTATTAGTAATGTGTTTATCGGGATTATTTGTGGTTTAGTTACAGCAGCAATTTACAATAGATTTAAAGATACGAAATTACCAACAGCGTTTGCTTTCTTTAGTGGTAAACGTCTTGTGCCGATATTATCAGCAGCGGCAATGTTAGTCATTTCTATCGCACTTATGTTTATTTGGCCGCCAGTATATAACGGCTTAGTGTCATTTGGTGAAATGATTTCTAAACTTGGACCTCTTGGTGCCGGGTTATATGGATTCTTTA
The DNA here is from genome assembly GCF_038005105.1 of Mammaliicoccus sp. FSL K6-3158. Classification (NCBI taxonomy): domain Bacteria; kingdom Bacillati; phylum Bacillota; class Bacilli; order Caryophanales; family Staphylococcaceae; genus Mammaliicoccus; species Mammaliicoccus sp. FSL K6-3158. The sequence continues at coordinate 2,511,354 of NZ_JBBOSL010000001.1, read as the reverse complement.
ACCGTTTATTATTACCATTTGGATTGCATCACGCATTAAACCAAGTATTCTGGTTTGATATTGCGGGTATTAATGATATTGCAAACTTCTGGTCTAGTAAAGGTGAAGCGGGTATAACAGGTCGTTACCAAGCAGGATTATTCCCAATTATGATGTTTGGTTTGCCAGCTGCAGCATTAGCGATTTGGAAAAATGCTGAGAAGCGTAATAGAAAAGTAGTAGGTTCTTTAATGGTTACAGCAGCGATTGCTTCATTCGTAACTGGGATTACAGAACCATTAGAATTCTCATTCTTAGTAGCAGCACCAATGTTATTTGGTATTCACGCGTTATTAACGGGTATTTCATTATTTATAGCAGCAACATTCCATTGGACTGCAGGATTTACATTTAGTGCAGGATTAATAGATTATTTATTAAGTTTAAGTATTCCAATTGCTAATAAACCATTAATGTTACTCGTACTTGGTTTAATTATGGGTGTCGTATACTTTGTCGTATTTGATTTTGCGATTCGTACATTTAACCTTAAGACACCAGGTAGAGATGGCTTAATGGAAGAAGCGGCGAAGCAAGATCCTAGTCTTGAAGAAGATGAAGCAGGTACTTCAACAAACAATAGTGGTGTGAAAGTATCTAATAAGACAAAGCTTATATATGAAGCAATTGGTGGTAATGATAATATAGAAGTTATCGATCACTGTGCAACAAGACTACGTCTAACATTAAAAGATACAAGTGTTGTTGATCAAGATAAAATCAAACAATCTGGCGCATTAGGAAACAAAGTGATTAGTGATAAAAATATCCAAATTATTATTGGAACTGATGTACAATTTACAGCAGATGAACTCATGCAAATGCAACAAAATCAAGGTCAGTAATTGAATATATCAATAGTTAAACAGTAGACATTCATTTTATAATTTGAATGCCTACTGTTTTTTTATCTTTAATTTTATTAATAATAACAATTTTGAACAAATATGAACAAAAAATAATGGTAAATGTGTGATTTTTTACTTTTATAGTAGTAATATGAAACTATTGAATGATAAAGGGGGACGATTCAATGGGTATAAAAAAAGCGATTTTGTTAGGTGCAGGTGATCGAGGGGGAAGAGTTTATGCGAATTTGATAAAGTCTTTGCCTCATAAAATTAAATTAATTGGGGTAGCGGAACCTGTTAAAGAAAGAAGAGAGGGCATAAGTAGTCATCATAGTTTAGATGAACAATATGTACAAGCGTCTTGGAAAGCATTATTGGACTTAAAGCCAGAAGCTGATATAGCAATCATATGTACACAAGATAAAGCGCATTTTGAACCGACTATGAAAGCATTAGATTTAGGATATCACGTGTTGCTTGAAAAACCGATGTCTCCTAGTCCTGAAGAGTGTATTAGAATGGTAGAAAAGGCGAAAGAAATGGATAGAACATTAACGATTTGTCACGTATTAAGATATACACCATTCTGGAGTAGGATAAAATCTATCGTTCAAAATGGAGATATTGGTCAGATTGCATCTATTCAACTTAATGAAAATGTAGAATATATGCATATGTCACATAGTTTTGTAAGAGGTAATTGGAAAAGTAAAGAACAATCAAGTCCGATGATATTAGCTAAATCTTGCCATGACATGGATATTATCAGTTATATCATGGATCAAGATTGTAAAAGAATCAATTCCTTTGGTTCATTGATGTATTTTAATGAAGCAAACAAACCAGAAGGCGCACCATTAAGATGTCTAGACGGATGCCCAGTAGAAAATGAATGTCCATTTCATGCTGGAAGGTATTATTTAGGTATCGGTAGAGGATGGGCGATGAAATTTACAGAAGAAAATTCTAACGAAGCGATCATAGAAAGATTGAATCATACGGATTATGGGAAATGTGTCTTCCAATCAGATAATGACGTAGTAGATCATCAAGTTGTGAATATGGAATTTGAAAATGGCGCAACAGCCACATTTAGTATGAGCGCATTTACAAGAGAACAAACAAGAATTGTTCAAATAATGGGAACTAAAGGTGAAATAAGAGGAAATATGGAAACAAATGAAATAAGCATATTTGACTTTTTAACAAGAGAAGAAAAAATCGTCAAATTCCCAGAAGTGAGCAGTGGACATGGTGGAGGAGACGAAGGTATTATAAATGACTTTATAGATGCAATTAATAGCTCTGATCAAAATGTATCTAAATCCATAGCAAGTAAATCCTTAATCAGTCACTTAATGGCATTTGCAGCAGAAGAATCAAGACTTAACCACGGCCAATCCATAAATATAGACGAATTCTATAATGAAATAGCCTTAACATCATAATATAAGATAAATAAAGACTTGATACCATTAGAAAATAGCAGTATCACGTCTTTTTTTCATGCGTAAAAAGTAGTGCTAACGATCAAGAGTCGAAAACAAGATCGTTAGAAATTCTAACGTCCAAGAAACCGAAACAAGATCGTTAGCGCACGAATCAACACATGTTAAATTTATTAACTAAAATAATACCTTAATATCATTTTCATCGCAGAATTGTTGTATTTCTTCTGGGAGTATTTTATTTGTAATTATTTTGTCTACGTCACTTAGATTGCAGTATGTTAGTAATGTTGAATGTCCTATCTTACTATTATCAGCTAACACATATGTTTGCCGTGCTTTTTTTGTTATAAGTTGTTTGATTAAGTTTTCTTCCATCTCTGAGTTAGTTAGACCATTTGGAATATTGACACCAGTAGCTGCCATAAAGCATTTATTGATATTAAATTTATTCAATAAAATATTAGAATCTATACCTATAAATGATCGAGTACGTGGTTTGTATTTCTCGCCAATTATAAATAAAGTTACATTTTCAAATTGTGAAGCTTTATTCATGATATCAAGACTGTTTGTAATAATTGTAAATGATAATTTTTTGTCGACATAATCTAATACATGTATTGTTGTTGTTCCTGTATCAATATAAATAATATCGTTAGTTTCGATATGTGCAGCTGCTAATTTACCAATGTGTTTTTTTGATTGATAATTCTCCACATTCCTTTTTTGATAATCAACTGCTTTATATTCATCTTCGATAACTTCAATCCCACCATAAACTTTTTTAACTACATTCATATCTACTAAAAGATTGATATCACGCCTTATTGTATTTACAGATACATTAAATATATCCTTCAATTCATCAATTGAAGCCGTTTTGTTTTTTTTTATGAAAGATTCTATTTCATAAATTCGTTTAGATTTCATATACGATTCCCCCATTTCTTACAATATACCCAAAATTTACTTATATAACAACTATAAAAAATATAAGTTACTCAAAAGTTGACATATTATACTCATTATTATAATATTATCTCAATAAGTAACCAATAGTTAATCAATATATACTCATTTTTTTAAAAGATTATGAAAGCGGTTACTTTAATATTTATAACTGGAGGATATGTAAATGGTAGAAATCTTAAAGAATTACGTTAACGGACAATGGCAAGCGTCAAAAAGTAAGGAAACAATAGATGTATACAATCCAGCTACTAAAGAAGTGATTGCTAAAGTACCTGTTTCAACAAGAGAAGAATTAGATGAAGCGGCAAAAATTGCACATGAAGCGTTTCAAGAATGGAAAGAAGTTGCTGTGCCTAAACGTGCTCGACTTTTATTCAAACTTCAACAATTATTAACAGACAATAGAGAAGTATTAGCTGAAATTATTACGAAAGAAAATGGTAAGAATACGACAGAAGCTTTAGGAGAAGTACAAAGAGGTATTGAGAATGTTGAATTTGCTGCAGGGACACCATCTTTAATGATGGGTGACTCACTTTCAAGTATCGCAACAAATATAGAAGGAACAAGTTATAGATATCCAGTTGGTGTTGTAGGCGGTATTACACCATTTAACTTCCCAATGATGGTGCCTTGCTGGATGTTCCCAATGGCAATCTCATTAGGTAATACATTTGTGATTAAACCTTCTGAAAAGACACCATTACTTGTTAATAAACTTGCAGAGTTAATTGAAGAAGCAGGTTTCCCTAAAGGTGTATTCAATGTTGTACATGGTGCACATGATGTTGTGAATGGTATTTGTGAAAATGAACATATTAAAGCTGTATCGTTCGTTGGTTCTAAACCAGTAGGTGAATATGTTTATAAAAAAGCGACTGAAAACTTAAAACGTGCGCAATGTTTAACAGGTGCTAAAAACCATACAATCATTTTAAATGATGCAAATATTGATGGCGCCGTTAAAGATGTAATTGGTGCAGCATTTGGATCAGCAGGTGAACGTTGTATGGCAGCAGCAGTAGTAGCTGTTCAAGAAGGCGTTTATGACGAATTTAAAGAAAAGCTTGTACAAGCTTCTAAGGATATCGTTATCGGAAATGGCTTAGAAGATAATGTTTTCTTAGGTCCAGTCATTAGAGAAGAAAATGTTGAACGTACATTAAATTACGTTGATCAAGGTGTCGAAGAAGGTGCCAAACTTGTATTAGATGGTAGAGAAGACAACAACAAAGATGGTTTCTTCGTAAAACCGACTATTTTCGAAGATGTTACAACTGATATGAAACTATGGCAAGATGAAATATTCGCACCGGTGTTATCACTTGTTAAAGTAAAAGATTTAAAAGAAGGCATTCAATTAGCGAATCAATCTGAATTTGCGAACGGTGCATGTTTATTTACAGACAGCGCATCATCCATTAGATACTTCAGAGAGTATATTGATGCAGGTATGTTAGGTATTAATTTAGGTGTACCAGCACCAATGGCAATCTTCCCATTCTCTGGATGGAAATCATCATTCTATGGTTCATTACATGCGAACGGTAAAGATAGTATTGATTTCTATACACACCGTAAGGTAGTAACTGCTAGACATGGTAATCCACAATTTTAAGGAGTGAAAAATAGAGATGGCTCGATTATTAAATAAACCTGTACATCATCCATTAAGTGATGATGTACAAGTGATACATGATTTGAAACCTGAAGATATTGATTTAGCTTATATCGGATTTAAAGTGTTAGACATAAAATCACAAGGTACTTACACAGAATCAACGGATGATTTTGAATTATGTATTGTCGCTTTAACTGGCAACATCGATGTGTCAGATGGAGAAAATTCTTATGAAGATTTAGGAACAAGAGAATCTGTATTTGAAAAAATACCAACAGACAGTATCTATATTTCTAAAAATCATGAAGTGACAATTAAAGCGAATAAAGATTCAAGAGTTGTGCTTTGTTATTCGCCAGCAGATGAAGAAAGAGCAACACAATTAATCCCAGCATCTGAGAACTCAGTAGAAGATAGAGGTAAATATTCAAATAAACGACATGTTCATAATATTTTACCTGATACACATACAGCGAGTGAAAAATTACTTGTCGTTGAAGTGTATACAGATCAAGGTAATTGGTCGAGCTATCCACCACATAAACATGACGTTGATAACTTACCAAATGAATCATTACTTGAAGAAACTTACTATCATGAAATGAATCCGAGTAAAGGTTTCGTCTTTCAACGTGTGTTTACAGACGACCTTTCAATAGATGAAACGATGACAGTAGAGAATAGTGATGTTGTTGTAGTGCCTAAAGGCTATCATCCAGTAGCTGTACCTGATGGTTACGATGGTTATTATTTAAATGTTATGGCAGGACCTAAAAAAGTTTGGAAATTTTATAACCAACCAGATCATGAATGGATTATTGATAGAGAATAAGGGGTGTACGTGAATGTCTAATAAAAAACAAATTATAGCAATAGGTCGTGCGGCAATAGATTTGAACTCAATAGAAATTAATAGACCAATGGAAGAAACAGAATCATTTCGCAAATATGTCGGTGGTTCACCAGCTAATATCATGATTGGTACGGCTAAGTTAGGTTTAGATGTGGGTATGATTGCCAATGTATCAGATGATCAACATGGTAGATTCATTACGAATTACTTTGAAGAAGTAGGCGTTGATACTTCTCAAATACATGTAGATGAAGATGGACATAAAATCGGCTTAACGTTTACAGAAATTAAAAGTCCGAGCGAGTCTAGCATATTAATGTATAGAGAAGAAGTAGCAGATCTATATTTAGCACCTGAACATGTAGATGAATCATACGTTAAAAATTCAGAATATTTGCTTATTTCAGGAACTGCATTAGCTAAATCTCCATCAAGAGAGGCAGTATTAAAAGCACTATTACTAGCAAAAAAACATAATGTACAAGTAATCTTTGAGCTCGATTATAGACCTTATAGTTGGAAAGACGAAGAAGAAACTTCTATTTATTATGAGTTAGTCGCAGAACAAGCTGATGTCGTCATTGGAACACGTGATGAATTTGATATGGTCGAAAGATATAAAGCATTATCAGACAAAGAAATTAGTGAACTATTATTTAAAGCTAATCCACATTTAGTTGTCATTAAACACGGTGTGCAAGGTTCAAATGCATTTGATAAAGAAGGCAATACTTATGAAGGTAAAGCATTTAAAGCGAATGTCGTTAAAACATTTGGTGCAGGAGATTCATATGCAGCCGCATTTATTTATGCATTAGTTAAAGGTAAATCAGTTGAAGAAGCATTAAAATATGGTGCAGCTTCAGCAGCGATTGTTGTAAGTAGTCATAGTTCATCTGAAGCGATGCCTACAGTTGATAAAATAGAAAATTTAATTAAAGAACAATCTTAAGGTGGTATTAAACATGGTTAATACAGTGAAGTTAACAACTGGAGAAGCAATTGTTAGATTTTTGACTAAACAATATATTTCTATTGATGGAAAAGAGACAAGATTTGTTGAAGGTGTCATGAATATTTTTGGTCATGGTAATGTGCTTGGTTTAGGAGAAGGTCTATCAAATTATCAGAATGAATTAAAAATAATACAAGGTAAAAATGAACAAGGTATGGCGCATACAGCGATTGGCTTTAGTAAACAAAGTTTACGAAAAAAAGTATTTGCAGTGACAACATCTGTCGGTCCAGGTGCTGCTAACCTTGTAACGGCTGCAGGTACAGCGGCAGCAAATCATATACCAGTATTATTACTACCAGGAGATACATTTGCGACTCGTCAACCAGATCCAGTATTACAACAGATTGAAAATCCTCAAAGTATTGGTATTACTACAAATGATGCGTTAAAACCAATTTCGAGATATTTTGATCGCATAACAAGACCCGAGCAAATCATGTCAGCCTTAATTCGTGCATTTGAGGTCATGACAAATCCTCAAACAGCGGGTCCTGTGACATTAGCATTGAGTCAAGATGTTCAAGGAGAGTCATATGATTTCCCAGAATCATTTTTTGAAAAGCGTGTACATTATGTTGATAGACAACAACCTTCGAACAGATCAATAGATGTAGCAGTCGAACTATTGAAGACAGCTAAAAAACCACTATTAATTGTTGGTGGTGGTGCTAAGTATTCGGAAGCTCAAGATTCTATAAAATCATTTATAGAAAAAAAGAATATTCCTATTGCAGAAACTCAAGCAGGTAAATCGACAATAGAAGCCTCTCATCCACTGAATCTTGGTGGTCTTGGCGTTACAGGAAATTTAGCAGCCAATTTATATGCAAAAGAAGCTGATGTCATTATTGGTATTGGAACAAGGTATTCAGACTTTACAACAAGCTCAAAGACAGTAGCTAACTTTGATAATGTGAAATTTATAAACATTAATGTTAATAGAGTTGATGCTTATAAATTAGATGCGATACAAGTAGTTGGAGACGCAAAAATATCAATTAGTTTATTGGATAAAGCATTAAGTGAATGTCAATTTAATACATTAGATGAAGTGAAAAATTTAAAGAATCGATGGTCTGAAGAAAGAGAAAGATTATCTCATGTAGATATTAATAAAAATGATTTTGAAGCTGAAATATCAGGTCATTTTAGTAAAGAAAAACTTAATCAATATATTGAAGCATTAGAAACGGAATTACCTCAGACAAATGCAGTGATTAAAGTTAATGAAACAATTGATGATGATGCGATTATTGTAGCTGCAGCGGGTTCATTGCCAGGAGACTTAGAAAGATTGTGGGAGACCGACATATTTAATACTTACAATATGGAATATGGTTATTCTACGATGGGTTACGAAATTGCAGCTGCACTTGGTGCGAAAATAGCAAACCCCGAAAAAGAAGTATATGCATTAGTTGGTGATGGAAGTTTCTTAATGTTGCACACTGAATTGCTAACAGCATTGCAATATAACTATAAAATCAACATTGTATTATTTGATAACAGTGGATTTGGTTGTATCAATAATTTACAGATGGGTAATGGTAGTGAAAGTTTCTGTACTGAATTTAATGATTATAACGGTGAAGTCATGAATGTAGATTATAAGAAAATTGCAGAAGGATATGGTGCAGTTTCTTACAAAGTTAATAGTCTTCAAGCGTTAGAAGATGCAATTAAAGATGCTAAAAAAGAAACAAAATCAACATTAATAGAAATAAAGACTTTACCTAAAACGATGACTGATGGATATGAATCATTCTGGAATGTTGGTGTATCCGAACATAGTGAAAAACCAGATATAAATACATTCTATCAAGAAAAGGTTCAAGCTTTGAAGAAAGCAAAACAATATTAAAGAGGAGATTCATAACATGGCAAAAATAAAAATTGGTCAAGTTGGTTTAGGTAGATTAGGAAAAGTGCATGCAGAAAACATTGTTAACCATGTAAAGGGTGCAGAATTATTCGCTGTTGCAAGTGTTGTTGAGCAAGAATTAGCATATGCTAAAGAAGAATTAGGAGTAAAAAATTGTTATACATCCTATTCAGAGATGATAGAAAACGACGAGCTTGATGCAGTTGTAATTGTTTCACCGAGTGGATTTCATGCAGTTCAAATTTCACAAGCATTAGAAAAAGGTTTACATGTCTTTTCAGAAAAACCTATTGGACTTGAGTTAGACAATATTAAACAAGTTGTTGAAAAAATAAATAGTCACTCAGATAAAGTATTTCAGTTAGGTTTTATGCGTAGATTTGATGATTCTTATCAATTTGCTAAAGACGTTGTTCAGAATGGTGAACTAGGCAAAATTACAGCAATGAGATGTTATGGAATTGATCCTAGTGCAGGGTTAGACAGCTTTATACAATTTGCGAAGAACAGTGCAAGTGGTGGCATATTTTTAGATATGTCGATTCATGATATTGATCTTGTACGTTGGTTTACAGGTTCAGAATTTAAAACTGTTTATTCACTAGGTAATAACATAGCAGCACCTGAATTAACCGAATGTGAAGAATTGGAAACAGGTGCATGTCTGGCAGAATTAGAAGATGGCACAATCGCATACTTATTAGCTGGAAGAAATGCTCAACATGGATATCATGTTGAAACAGAAATTATAGGAACTGAAGGTATGATAAGAATCGGAAATGCACCTGAGAAAAACTTAGTTACAGTTTATGACAAAAACGGTGTCGTTAGACCAACTTCAGGTCATTTTCCTGAACGCTTTAAATTAGCATTTATTAATGAAATTAATGCATTTATAGAATCTATCAATAATAATGTTCCTTCATCAATAACAGGTATTGATGGATTAAAAAGTACAGAAGTTGCAATTGCAATGCAAGAATCGTATGAGAAGAAAACAATCATTACGTTATGAGGTGAAGTAAATGACTAAAAATATTCGATACGCATGTGCACCGATAGCTTGGACAAATGATGATTTGCCAGAACTAGGGCGTGAAAATTCATTTGAACAATGTATTAGTGAAATGGCACTCTCTGGGTATGAAGGTACAGAAATAGGTAACAAGTACCCGAAAGATCCTGAAGTCTTGAAATCATATTTGGAACCAAGAGGATTATCTGTCGCAAGTGCATGGTTGAGTTTATATTTAACTTCGGAACCATATGAAGTAACAGAAGAAGCGTTTATAAAACATAGAGATTTTTTATATGAATTAGGCGCAAAAGTTATTGTTGTTTCAGAACAAGGCAATAGTATTCAAGGGGATTTAACGAAAGCATTATTTAAAGAAAAACCTATATTTACAGAACAAGAATGGCAATTATTAGTAGATGGTTTAGAGAAATTAGGGCAATTAGCACACGAAAAAGATATGGAAATCGTATACCACCATCACATGGGTACAGGTGTACAAACGACAAAAGAAATAGACGAGTTAATGGAAAGAACAAACAAAGATAATGTTTCTCTCTTATTTGATACAGGACACCTTGTCCTTTCAGGCGAAGACCCGATTGACATATTTAAAAGATATGAAGATAGGATAAAACATATTCACTTTAAAGATGTTAGACAAGATGTAAAAGAAGCAGTAGATAAAGAATGTAGTTGCTTCTTGGATGGTGTGAAAAAAGGTATGTTCACAGTACCTGGAGACGGTGTAATAGATTTTAAACCTATCTTAGATTTAATTTATAAATCTGATTACAGTGGATGGATTGTAGTTGAAGCTGAACAAGATCCAGCGATTGCAAATCCATTTATATATGCTAAAAAAGCAAAAGAGTATATTGCACAATATCAATAAAATTTAAAACAAAATGGTATAGGAGTTAAGGGCTCCTAAAGGGAGAGAATTATCATGAGTATGTTTGCAGCAATTTCATTTATTTTAGTTGTTATATGTGTAGGTGTATATGCTTACTTACGGAGTAGAAAAATCGATACTCAAAATTCCGATGGTTTCTTTATGGGTGGTAGAAGTTTAACTGGTTTTACAATTGCTTCTACAATTATCATGACCAATTTATCTACTGAACAAATAGTTGGTCAAAATGGTCAAAGTTTCGTTGCAGGTATGGAAGTTATGGCATGGGAAGTAACTTCATCAGTAGCTATTGTTATATTAGCACTTGTCTTTTTACCTAGATATTTTAGGTATGGTGTTGATACAATATCAGATTTTATTGAAATGAGATTTGACACATTCACGAAACGACTCGTATCTTTATTATTCATATTTACTTATGTAGTTTCATTCTTACCAGTTGTATTATATTCTGGTGCACTTGTATTTAATAAAATTTTCAACGTAAGTGAAATGTTAAATATAAGTGATATGACTGCAGTTATTTTAATATCAACAGTCATAGGTCTTGTAGGAATTATATATTTGTTCATAGGCGGGTTATCTTTAAGTGCACATAGTGATTCTATCTATGGTGTCGGTTTAATTGTAGGTGGACTTGCTATACCCACATTAGGTCTCATTATTTTCGGAGATGGAAGCTTCTTACATGGATTTGATAAAGTCGTTCAGAACACGCCAGAAAAGCTTAATTCACTAGGTGCAATTGATTCTAAAATAGTACCATGGCCAACGTTATTCTTTGGTATGTTCTTCAATAATTTATTCTTCTGGTGTACTAACCAAATGATTGTTCAAAAAGCACTTGCTGGTAAAAATTTAAAAGAAGCACAAAAAGGTGCTATGTATGTTGGTACATTTAAAATTTTTGGTGCTTTATTCTTAGTATTTCCAGGTGTGTTGGCATTCAATATGTTAGGAGATAAAGTTACAAATCCTGATAATGCTTATCCAATGCTTGTTAATGAAGTATTACCAGAATGGGCATATGGTTTATTTGGAGCAGTTATTTTTGGTGCTATTCTAAGTTCATTTGTTGGATCGTTAAATAGTACAGCAACATTGTTCTCACTGGACTTTTATAAATCAATTATCAATAAAGAAGCAAGCAATAAACAAGTATCAAGAATTGGAAGGTTGGTTACAGTACTAGTAGGTGTAATTGTTGTAATAATTGCACCAATGATTTCATTGTTCCCACAAGGTTTATATGCAGTTGTACAAGAGTTTAATGGTATTTATAATATGCCACTTTTAGTACTTGTACTTGTAGGATTTTTTGTAAAACGTACATCACAGCTTGGTGCTAAAGTGATGTTTATTTTACACATTCTATTGTATGCGCTTTCAAAAGTATTAATTACAGAAATACATTTCTTATATGTATTAAGTGTACTTTTCTTTGTAGATTTACTTATAGTGATGTTATTCAATAAATGGAAACCATCTGATGAGTTTGATTTCAGTGTAAATTACGCAAAAGTAGATATCACACCTTGGAAACATAGATATTTAGTAGGTGGTATTATCGTACTTGTAGTTATAGGCACTTACGTATTATTCTCACCACTTGGATTAGCATAGGAGGAAGAAAGATATGACACTAACATTTGGCGTAATTGGAGCAGGTAGAATTGGCCAATTACATATAAACTATTTAAGAACACATAAAGATGTAAAGATTAAGTGGATTTCAGACTTATATTGCGACAAGATGGAAGATTGGATTAAAAAAGCAGGAATAGAAAATAAAACTAAGGACCATATGGATATTATTAATGATCCTGAGGTAGATGTAGTAGTAATATGTTCACCTACCGATACGCATGTAGATATCATTAAAGAAGCTTGTGCAAAAGGAAAGCATATCTTCTGCGAGAAACCGATTAGTTTATCTATTGATGAAGCGAAAATTGCATTAGAAGCGGTAAAAGAAGCAAATGTGAAACTGCAAATGGGCTTTAATAGACGCTTTGATAAAAACTTCAAAGAATTGAGGAATATTTTAAATAAAGGTGAACTCGGTAATATTCAAACTTTAAGGATTACTTCAAGAGACCCAGAGCCACCACCAGTAGAATATATTAAACGTTCAGGTGGACTTTTCATGGATATGATGATTCATGACTTTGATATGGCAAGATATTTAATGCAATCTGAAATAACAGAAGTGTATGCAACTGGTGGAGCGCTGGTAAATCCAGACATTGCTCAATATGATGATATCGATACAGCACTTGTAACCCTTAAATTTGAAAATGGCTCAATGGCCATGATTGAAAACTGTAGAAGAAGTGTATATGGATATGATCAACGAGTTGAAGTATTGGGTGATAAAGGTGCAATTGATGTAGGTAATGAACAAACGACAACATTAAATTATTATCGAGCTGAAGGAATATCTAAAGACAATCCGCCATATTTCTTCTTAGAACGTTATAGTGACGCTTATAAAGTAGAAATGGATGGCTTTATTGAAGCTATCTTAAATGACACTGATGTAATTTGCTCAATAGATGACGGCTATAAAGCTCAAGAAATTGCTGTGAAATGTAAAGAGTCGCTACTTTCGAATGAACCTAAGTCATTAGTAAATAAACAATCAAAGACACTTTAAAAAAGGAAGGTGGAACGTTAGAGAATGAATACATTTATACACAAAGCAAAGAAAGAACATTATGCTATCCCACAAATTAATGTTAACGGATTAATATGGATTGAATGTATTTTAAAAGTTGCTGAGAAAACACGTTCCCCCATTATTTTAGGAACGACAGATAAAATTATAGACTTTTTAGGTGGGTATGATTTTATCTGTAAAACAATCAGAAATAAAATAGAGTCAATGAATATAACAGTACCAGTAATTATACATCTAGATCACGGTTTAACTGTTGAAGGATGTAAGAAAGCAGTAGATGCTGGTTATGATTCAGTTATGTTTGATGGGTCTAAATTACCAATTGAAGAAAATATAGAACTTACCAAAAAAGTAGTAGATTATGCACATAAAAATAATGTGATTGTAGAAGGTGAAGTTGGAGCAATTGGTGGAAACGAAGACGGTGTCATAGGAAATGTACAATATGCGAAGTTAGATGATTGTATAAACTTAGCACAAAAATCACATATAGACACATTGGCACCAGCACTCGGGTCAGTACACGGTAAATATAAAGGTGAACCTAATTTAGGATTTGAAGAAATGAAAGAAATTCAAGAAACGATTGATATACCTTTAGTATTACATGGTGCATCAGGTATATCAGACGAAGATTTAGTAAAAGCCATAAAATTAGGTCACGCAAAAATTAATTTTAATACCGAAATTAATATTGCGTGGAGTAATGAACTTAGAGAAGTATTAACTAATGATACGAGTTTATTTAATCCACAGCAAATCTTGAACCCAAGTAAAAAAGCAATCGAACAAACTGTCGAATCAATTATTTATAAATGCCAATCCAACGGCAAAGCATAGTTAATAAAATACAATATAAGTAAGAAGCTAGGACGTGAATAATCAATCGTCCTAGCTTTTTGTAATTTAAAATATTGAGATGAGAGATGTGCACTTGCTTCTAACGGTCAAGAGTCGAAAACAAGATCGTTAGCGCCCCAAAATCCAACTTAAATCCCAACCAAAACATTTTTACCTCATTCTACATATTGATTATATTTTTAATAATGAGTGCTGCGACGAATAAGATGATGATACTTGATACTCTATTCAATATAATGATAAATTTACCTGATTTATCAAATATACCGACTTGCTTACCGGCTATAGCGAGACCGAAGAACCAGAACCAAGAGATAAAGATTGTTGCAACTGTAAATCCGACTTTTTCATACCCTGAATATAGTGATGCACTTGTACCGATAACACCGATTGTATCCATAATGGCATGTGGATTCAGTAATGAAACAGATAGTGCAAAGCTGATTTGTTTTTTAGCTGATATTGCTAAGTCTGAACCATTGCTTGATGATTTCTCGTTCCATAACGTCCAAGCCATATACAATAGAAAAATTAATCCGACGATATATATGATTAATTGCAATGATGGATAGTGATTTAAGATGAGTGATACGCCAAACACTGCAAGTAATATGAGTAATGTGTCACATAGACCAGCTGTAATAACAACGGGTAAAGCTTTATTTAAGCTTTTATGATTTGCACCTTGATTAAAAACAAATATATTTTGAGCACCTAATGGTAAAATTAAACCGAGTGCTAATAAAAGACCGTGGATGACTGCTTGAAACATTTGATTGAACCTCCTTTTTGTATAGTATAAAAGAAATAAGCTACAATGAAATCATCCAGTATTAAATTTATGCCCAACCAGATTGGAGTTACATAGATGGAAAAACCTATCTACCAAAAAATTATAGATGATATGTTAAGAGATATTAATAATGGTCAATTAGAAGTTGGTATGAAAATACCTTCGCAAAGAGCCTTAACACAAAAGTATGGTGTAAATAGATCAACAATTGTACATGTTATTGATATTTTGAAAAGTTATGGCGTGCTTGAAAGTAAGGAAAGAAAAGGGATATATGTTTCGAAAATTAAATGGAATGAGTATGTGAGTAATAATTTAAATTGGCAAGATTATATAGGTAATAGTGTTAACCAGAACAACCAATATTATATTAGAGAAATTAATAGATGCGAATTTATACCTGACATGGTGAGATTAGGGACGGGTGAACTTTCGCCAAAATTAATACCTAATGATGCATTTCATGAAATTATTTCTAAAGATTTAAGTCGTCAATTGACTTCAAATTATGAAGCACCTAAAGGGAATATTCAGTTGAGACAACAAGTTAAAGAACTTGTTAAAAAAAGAGGTATTGAGTGTAGTGTAGAAGAAATTTGTATCACTTCTGGTGCATTACAAGGTTTGAAGTTGATAGCTGATGGATTATTAATCCCCAAATCTAAAATTATCGTTGAAACACCTTCTTATATTAATTCAATTAGAACTTGGCACAAAATCCATTCCAAAATGATACCTTTATCAATTGATTATATAAGGAATAATATTCATGCGATTTTTAAAGAAGATGAAGATTACAGTAATAGCATATTTTATTGTAATCCTACTTTGCATAATCCTACATCACACACATATACATTGAAAGAGAAGGAGCAAATTCTTGAACAATGTAAAGCGAAGGGTATTCCTGTTGTGGAAGATGATATTTATAGTGAGCTGTGGTTTGAAGGTCCGATTCCTAAATCTATGAAAGAGCTTGATACAAGTCATAATGTGCTGTATTTAGGAAGTCTATCTAAAACAGTTAGTCCGGGTCTCAGAATAGGCTGGTTAATTGGTAACGAACGAGTCATTAATCATTTAGCAGACTTAAAAATGCAAAATGACTATGGTGCAAGTTCGATTTCTCAATTTATAGCTACTAAATGGTTGGCACATTACCATGAAACGCATATTGGAGAAATTAAACGCAATTTAAAAAGGCGCAAAGATATGATGGAAGATGCTTTAACAGAATCTTTCTCAGATATTGGTAGATGGTCTAAAGTAGAAGGATCTTTCTATATTTGGTTCAGATTTAATGAAAGTATTGATTTAAAAAGGTTATTCAAACTTGCTTTAGAGGAAGGGTTGCTCATTCATCCAGGGGAGATATATTCAGAAAAAGAAAAGCATAGTTTAAGATTTTCTTATTCATATATTGATGAACATGATATTAAAGAAAGTATTTATAAATTAAGAACGATCATCGATAAAGAAAACTTGTTAAATAAAAGAAAATCCTCGAACTCTTAAAATGAGTGCGAGGATTTATTTTATTATTTATTCACAATATAGTCTGGTGTATCACCTTGTAGTCTCTTAATCGTATTATTTGCGACGATTCTTGCCATTTCATCACGTGCTTCAAATGTAGCATTTCCGATGTGCGGTGTTATCACGACATTGTCCATTGTTTTAAGTGCATCTGTAATTTCTGGTTCGAATTCAAATACATCTAATGCAGCACCTTCGATTGTTTTAGATTGTAAAGCTTCAACCAAAGCTTGTTCATCTACAATAGGTCCGCGAGATGCGTTAATAATATATGCAGTATCTTTCATTTTTTCAAAAATTTCTTTATTGAATAAATGATGTAAATCATCAGAATAGGCAGCATTAATTGTAATGAAATCTGCTTGCTCTAACATCTCATCAAGACTGACATAAGTAGCCCCTAATGAAGCTTCTTGTTCTGGCTTTCTATGTGGTCCGGTATATAGGATGTTCATGTCGAAACCTTTGGCACGTCTAGCAACAGCAGAACCTATTTCACCAAGTCCAACTATGCCGATAGTCTTACCGGAGACTTCCCTACCTCTAAAGAATAATGGTGCCCAACCGTTGAATCCTGTTGTTCTACAAAGCTGGTCGCCTTCAGCAATTCTTCTAGATACGGCAAGTAATATACCAATCGTTAAATCTGCTGTAGCATTTGTTGAAGCTTTCGGTGTATTTGTAACATCAATCCCTTTTTCTCTAGCATATTTAACGTCAATGTTATTGAAACCAGCACCATAATTTGCAATGATTTTTAAGTTTGGTGCTTGATCAATAATTTCTTTATCGATATTTGTAGACAGTGGACTAATAATCGCATCTACATCTGTTACTTTTTGAAGTAAAGTATGTTTCGTAATTAATTGATCCCCTTCAAAGACTTCTACTTCAAAATGTTCTTGTAACATTTCTAATCCTTCTGTTGGAATTTCTCCAGTTATGAATACTTTATTCATGATGTAACCTCCTATAAAACTTTTAATCGTTTATATGATAATTATACCCTAATGAGCAAGTTTCCATTCACTGAATTTACGTACGATGACTTCAAAAGCAATGTGATACGGTAAGAAGCTAGAATAAGAAGTTTGGTTAAATAGTTCTATCGGTGAACTATTAACGTATATATTGTAGCTTGCATTCTGAGCTAAATAGTTATCTTTCAATGTTGTAATAGAAATATAACTAATATTTCGTGTATGCATAATCTCGACGTTCTCTCTTAAGTGTGATGTTTCGCCTGATAATGAAATGATGAAAATTAAATCGTCTTTATTCATTTGATTCATAGCGATTTTAAGTTCATTCTCGTCGTTAATAACCATTACTCTTTTATTGATAGAAAGAAAGTGTCGTTGAGCATCACGGGCGACGTTTAGTTGTGCGACACCTGTACCATATATGTAGATGTAAGGCGCTTGATTGATTTGTTCACTTATATAGTCATAGTCGATCATTTTTAAATGTTTCATAGTTTGTTGTAAATCTTGCTCTAAACTTTCAATGATATCTGTCGATGGATTAGATGTTTGTCTATTTAATTTAATGTATGCTTTAAAATCACTATAACCATCAAAGCCAAGTTTACGAGCGAGTCGGTGAATAGAAGAAATTGAAGTGTGTGATATATCGGCTATTTCTTGTATTTTTAATCGATGAATCAAGTGAATATTTTGATTAATCATTTGTATGATATGTATATCATTGTCATTAAGTTGTTGATAATGTTCATTAATCAGTTTATCCAAAATCATTATAATCCTCCATTCGAAGTGAAAAAATTTTCATGTTATGAAAATATAATCTAAGTTTACTATGTGATTTCTATTTACGTCAAACCTATTGGCAAATGTAAGCGCTTCCTATATTGTGGAGATAAATTGATGAGGAAAAGGGGTTAAAATATGAATGCAATTAAACGATTTGGTAGTGCTATGATTGTTCCGGTATTACTATTTGCATTTTTCGGTATTGTTGTAGGATTTGCAACATTATTTAAAAATCCAAATATTATGGGTTCAATAGCTGAAGATGGCACAATGTGGTTTAAAATTTGGAGTTTAATTGAAGCGGGTGGTTGGACAATATTCAACCATATGGAACTAGCGTTTGTGATTGGACTTCCAATCTCACTTGCTAAAAAAGCTCAAGGTAGAGCAACACTAGCAGCTTTAATGATTTATTTAGTATTTAACAATTTTATTAATGCAATTTTAACCCTTTGGCCAAAGACGTTCGGAGTAGATTTATCAAAGGGTGTTGAAAATTTAACGGGCGTAAAAGAAATAGCTGGTATTCCAACATTAGACACAAGTATCATTGGTGCAATCTTCATATCAGCAATCGTTATTTGGATACATAATCGTTTCTATGATAAGAAATTACCTGAAATGGTCGGAATTTTCCAAGGTCTACCATACGTTGTTATCATTGGATTCTTTGTTATGATCCCAATCGCTTTTGTCGTATGTGCGGTATGGCCAACAGTACAAGCAGGTATCGGTTCATTACAAGGTGTCATGTTGAAATCAGGATTTGTAGGAGTTTGGCTATTCCACTTCTTAGAAAGAATATTGATTCCTACAGGATTACATCATTTCATATACACACCATTTGAATAT
The DNA here is from genome assembly GCF_038005105.1 of Mammaliicoccus sp. FSL K6-3158. Lineage (NCBI taxonomy): Bacteria > Bacillati > Bacillota > Bacilli > Caryophanales > Staphylococcaceae > Mammaliicoccus > Mammaliicoccus sp. FSL K6-3158. Next base: position 2,492,242 of record NZ_JBBOSL010000001.1, on the reverse strand, counting down.
GGACCTGCAGCGGTCAATGGTGGACTGAAACCTTATTGGATTCAACACTTAACAGAATTCTCTAATTCTGCTAAATCTCTTAAAGAACTTTATCCATATGGATTCTTGTTACAAGGTAACATTAAAATATTTGGTTGTTTAGGTATTGCGTTAGCGATGTACGCTTCAACACCAAAAGAGAACAAGAAAAAGGTATTAGCATTAGTATTACCAGCAGGATTAACAGCAATTTTCGCAGGTATTACAGAACCATTAGAATTTACATTCTTATTTATCGCACCTTACTTATTCTTAATTCATGCATTATTAGGTGCAACAATGGTTACAATTATGTACCTATTTGGAGTAGTAGGTATTCAAGGTGGTGGTGCGATAGAAATTGCGGCAATAAACTGGATTCCATTATTCTCTAATCACGGTATGACTTACGTTGCACAATTTATCATTGGTATCATCTTTGTTGTGATTTACTTCTTTGTATTTAAGTTTATTATTGAGAAGTTTAATGTACCATTACCTGGACGTGTACCTGATGATGGCGATGCTAAGCTTTATACGAAACAAGATTATAAGTCTAAGAAAGCAAGTGCTGATACACAGATGGATGACAATGCATCAGAATATGATACGAAAGCTATTTATTTCTTAGAAGGATTAGGTGGTAAAGACAATATTAAAGACGTTACAAATTGTGCGACACGATTAAGAGTAACGGTTAAAGATCCAAGTTTAGTGAAAGATAACGACTATTTCACACATAATCAAATGGCACATGGTGTAGCGAAAAGTGGTACAAATGTTCAAGTAATTGTAGGACTTAGTGTACCTCAAGTAAGAGATTCATTTGAAACGATGATATAAAAATATGGAGGTCATAAATAATGAAGAAATTTAACATAACAATAGCAGGCGGCGGAAGTACATTTACACCAGGCATTATATTAATGTTACTGGATCATTTAGAAGATTTTCCGATTGATACGATTAAACTATACGACAATGATGGTGATAGACAACAAACCATTGCGGAAGCTTGTGAAATATTACTTCTTGAAAGAGCGCCTGGTGTTAAGTTACAGGCGAGTACGGACCCTAAAACAGCTTTTGAAAATGTAGATTTCGTTATGGCACACATACGTGTTGGTAAATATGCGATGAGAGAACAAGACGAGAAGATCCCGTTGAAACACGGTGTCGTTGGGCAAGAAACATGTGGACCTGGTGGTATATCTTATGGTATGCGTTCTATTACAGGCGTACTAGAAATTGTAGATTACATGGAACAATATTCACCAGATGCTTGGATGTTAAATTATTCAAATCCTGCTGCAATTGTAGCTGAAGCAACTCGAAAATTAAGACCTCATTCTAAAATTTTAAATATTTGCGATATGCCTATTGGTATTGAAGAACTAATGGCAACAAATATTGGGCTGAAATCTAGAAAAGAAATGGTCGTTAAATATTATGGTTTGAATCACTTCGGTTGGTGGACAGATATAAGAGATAAGTCTGGTAATGATTTAATGCCAAGTATCATTAAACACGTTGAACAATTTGGGTATTCGACTGACACGGGTAGCGATATTGAACAGGAAGCAAGTTGGAATGATACGTTCAAGAAAGCGCGTGATGTACAAGCACTTGATAAAGATACGTTACCTAACACATATTTAAAATATTACTTCTTCCCTGATTACGTTGTGGAACATTCAAATAAGGACTATACAAGAGCGAATGAAGTGATGGCAGGACGAGAAAAATTTGTGTTCAGTGAATGTCAAAAAATCATTGATCAAGGTACTGCTGAAGGAACGGAATTAACAATAGATGAACATGCATCTTATATCGTAGACTTAGCAAGAGCCATAGCGTTTAATACGAAAGAAAGAATGTTAATGATTGTTGAGAATAAAGGTGCCATTTCAAACTTTGAACCAACAGCGATGGTTGAAATTCCATGTTTAGTTGGTAGCGAAGGACCAGAACCTTTATCAGTTGGTGAAATACCAAGATTCCAAAAAAGTTTAATGGAACAACAGGTGGGTGTTGAGAAATTAACAGTTGAAGCTTATGAAGAACAATCTTATCAAAAACTATGGCAAGCACTAACGTTATCTCGCACAGTTCCGAGTGCATCAGTAGCTAAAAATATATTAGATGACCTCATTGAAGCAAATAAAGAATACTGGCCAGAATTGAAATAGTATTGATAATTGAATTTCTATTTATAACGTGCAAGGCTTACGAGTCTCGCACGTTTTTCTTTGTCTTATATCTGTTTAAGAACAATATATCGTATATCGACTTTCTTTAATCGCAAACTTTTAAATGATATAATTAGCTGAAATGATATATATTTTTTATTTAAAAATATAAGGGAGCATATCTATGTATATAGAAAGAAAACCAACAATCAATTTAGCAGAATTAAAGAAGGAATTTACGAGTAATTTAGGTGAAATTGAATATGCGCAGTCTTCTGAACAAGCGCTAGAAGAGTTGTTTAATTTTGTAGAACTACAACATCAATATGCTGCAGCATTAGAAGAAATCGGGACAAAGTTGAAAATATTGGACGATGAATTCCAAGTTGCTTATAAACATAATCCAATTCATCATATGGAAAAGCGTGTTAAAGAATTTCCAAGTCTCATTAAGAAATTAAGACGAAAAGGATTTCCTTTAAATGCGAACTCAGCAAAAGAGAATATTCAAGATATCGCGGGAATAAGAGTTATTTGTAATTATCTAGAAGATGTCTATACAATTGAAAAATTATTACTTAGACAAGCTGACGTAAAATTATTAAAAAGAAAAGACTATATAGAAAATCCTAAAATGAATGGATATAAAAGTTTACATTTAGTTGTATCTATTCCTGTATTTTTAGCAGAAAGTGTTCAAGTAATACCTGTTGAAATTCAAATTCGAACAATTGGAATGGATATGTGGGCGAGTTTAGAACATAAATTAAGATATAAGAATTCCCATGTATCTACAGAACAATATGAAGAAAAGTTAAAAGAATGTTCAATAGAAATAACAAATGTAGAACGTAAAATGCAAGAAATGAATGATGAAATTTATCATGATACGAATAAAAGTATGATAAAAGTAGACGAAAATTAAGACATTAGGCACAAAGTAGAGCAGAAATTCCTTAGATTTAAGGATATCTGCTCTTTTTTAATCATTTAGTATATAATAAATTAAAATCATTCAGGTAATAATATTGAGGAGTGAAAAAATGGAGAAAAACCTTAAAGTTGAAGCTTTTATGCAACGTGAAAAAAAGTGGAAAGATGAATTTGAACTATTAAGAGAAATTATACATGAATGTGATTTAGAAGAAGATTATAAATGGATGCACCCATGTTATACATTGAAAGGTAAAAATGTTGTATTGATACATGGATTTAAAGAATATTGTGCACTTTTATTTCATAAAGGTTCATTACTTAAAGATCCTGAAAAATTACTCATTCAACAAACGAAAAATGTTCAAGCAGCAAGACAATTGAGATTCACCAATGTAGATCAAATAAAAGAACAACGAGATATTATTAAAGCATATGTTGAAGAAGCAATCGAGCTTGAAAAGTCAGGTGCTAAAGTAGAATTAAAGAAAACAGAAGAATATGAAATGCCAGTTGAACTACAAGAACAACTAGATCAAAATAGTAACTTAAAAGAAGCTTTTTATAATTTGACGCCAGGAAGACAACGCCAATATATTTACTATATTAGTCAAGCAAAGCGTCCGGCAACACGCGTTAGTCGAGTAGAAAAATATATTGATCATATATTGGACGGCAAAGGGTTAAATGATGAATAAAGGTAATGAAAATATGAATGCTGTGATTGAAGAAATCGTGGAATTTATTAAGCGTTCTAACCATCAAATCATGATTAGAATTGGTGGACATGGTGGTTCAGGAAAAAGTACATTTTGTCAGGAATTAATAAAATGTCTAGATCCAAAAGACTACAACATGATTAGCACAGATACTTATATAGTAAATACGAATTTAAGAAAACATACAAAGGCGAAATATATGTATAACGGAATAGAGCATGAAGCGAAAGTAACTGCTTGTATGCCTGAAGCGCATAATGTTGATATTCTAGAACGCGATATACGTGCTTTACATAATGGTATAGATATCATGACTATTGAAACACCATGGCAACAATCTGAACGTTTAGATGCGACAAAGAAAGTAACAATCTTAGAAGGTATGACTACTACATTTATAGATTCCCAATGGGTTGATTTATCTATCTACATTTATACGGATAATGAAACTGAGCTGAAAAGAAGATTTGACCGTGATGTTCATGTAAGAGGAATAGATATAGAATATTTAAAGGCATCTCAAGATGAAAGACGTATTCAATATGAATTATTCATGCATCCTCTTCTTGAAAATTTTGATATTGTCATTGATCATTCAAATGATTTGTTTAAAATACTGAAAAATCAATTAAATTAAACCTTTGTTTGATACATTTTGGAAATAGAATGATATAGTAAAAGTGTTAATTAATTTTAAGGGGGATTTTTTGTGGCAGATTCAGTAAAATTATTAAAAACACTTACAGATATTAATGGTATTTCGGGATTTGAGTATAATGTTAAATCTAAAATGAAAGAATACTTAGAACCTGTAAGTGATGAAATTATTGAAGATAATCTAGGTGGTATTTTCGGGAAAAAGAACGCTAAAAATGGTTCTAAAACAATTTTAATAGCGGGTCACTTAGATGAAATAGGATTTATGGTTACGCGTATCGATGATGATGGTTACATTAAATTCACAACAATCGGTGGATGGTGGAACCAAGTTATGCTTTCACAAAAAGTAACGATTACAACAGATGAAGGTAAAGAAATCAGAGGTATTATTGGTTCTAAACCTCCACACGTGTTAAGTCCAGAAGAACGTAAAAAACCTGTCGACGTTAAAGAGATGTTTATTGATATAGGTGTTGATAATAAAGAAGCGGTTGAAGGTCTAGGCATTGAAATCGGCAATATGGTGACGCCTTATTCTGAGTTTGAAACTTTAGGTGACGGTAACTACTTAACAGCAAAAGCATTCGACAACAGATTCGGTTGTGCGTTAAGTGTTGATGTATTAAACGAACTTAAAAACGATGAGCTTGGTATTAACTTAGTTTCAGGTGCGACTGTACAAGAAGAAGTAGGTTTACGTGGTGCGAAAGTTGCTGCAAACAAAATTAAGCCAGATTTATCTATCGCAGTGGATGTCGGTATTGCTTATGATACACCAGGTATGAAAGGGCAAGATCACGAAACGAAATTAGGTAACGGACCACTTGTATTGTTAATGGACGGTACGAATATCGGTCACGTTGGATTTAGAAAATTCATCAAAAACGTAGCAAAAGATAAAGGTATTGATGTTCAATGGGATAATATAACAGGTGGCGGAACAGATGCAGGTAGTATTCATGTAGCAAACGAAGGTACACCAACAATCTCAATCGGCGTTCCATTACGTTATATGCATTCAAACGTATCAATCCTTCATAAAGAAGACTACTTAAACGCAGTAAAATTAGTAGCTGAAATTGTAAAAGCATTAAACGATGAAACAGTTAAAAATATTATGTGGTAAGAAATTGTAAAAAATAAATAAAAAGATATATCTTAAACAAGAGACAAATCAAATTGAATAACAATTTGGTTTGTCTTTTGTTTACGGAGAGAATGAGGTGAAATTTTGAATAGAACAATTTATTTTGTGAGGCATTCTATCAGGGATACTCGTATAAAAGAGGATGAATCAGCACCTCTTACTGAATTAGGTAAACAGTATGCAATGCAGATGTCGGAATTCTTTCAATATAAAAATATTCAACATATATTATCAAGTCCTTATAAACGGACGATTGATACAATTAAACCTACTGCTGAGCTATTGAATCTTAAAATTAAAGAAATCGAGCCATTTAAAGAACGAATAATAGGTGAATGGGTAGAAAATTTTGATGAATTTTCTTTGAGACAATGGAGTCAAACAGATTATAGGTTACCAAACGGAGAAAGTCTTGAAGATGTTAGAAACCGTATAGTACCTTCTTATCAAAAAGTGTTGAGTCAATATGAAGGTAATTTGATCATAACAGGTCATGGTACAGCTTTAGCAGTATTATTTAATGAATTAACTGGATCATTTACATATGAAGATTGGAAAAACATGAAAATGCCTGACATTTATCAACTGGATTATGACCATCAAAATAATATTTCTTTCAAAAAAGTAGAAATGAATTTTTTGTAAAAGTCATTATTATCAACTGTTATGACCAAGTTATAATTTGTTATTATGATAAAATAAATTTTAGTAGTATAGTAATTGTTTTATTGGGTTTATTTTTTGTTTGTAAAGCTTGTAAATATGCTATATCATGATTAATAGAGATGGAAGTACTTGATTCATTCAAGTGCTTCTTTTTTTATATTTATTGAATAAAAAGGAAGTGTAAATCATCGAAAAAGAAAAGAAAAAGTTACTTCGAAAAATGGTTAAACCATTTGAAAATAACAATTTAAAGAAAAGTACAATTCAAATTATAAACACAATCATCCCATTAATTGCGCTTATTGTTGGTGGCTTGGTAAGTTATCAATTACATTGGTCATTATCGATCCTATGTGGTGTATTGGCATCCGGTTTCATTATTAGAACATTTATTATTTTTCACGATTGTTGCCACGGATCATTTTTGAGTAAGAAAAAGAACAATGATTTATTAGGAAATATAACTGGGCTATTAACATTCTTTCCATATGAAAAATGGAGAAGAGAGCATATTATTCATCATACAAGTAGCGGAAATTTAGAAAAACGTGGTATTGGTGATATTTGGGTCATGACTATTGAAGAATATCATGAAGCTTCAAAATTCACTCAATTTAAATATAGAATGTATAGACACCCGTTTGTGATGTTTATATTAGGACCAATATTCCTTATGTTTATTTCAAACAGAATGAATGCTAAAGATGCAAAAGCTAAAGAAAAACGTAACACTTGGTTGCATAATATAATATTGCTAGTTCTTTATGTAGGTATTTTCTTTATTGTAGGTGCAGTTCCATTTGTACTTGTATTTCTACCAATGTTATTTATTGCAGGTATGTTAGGTATTTGGTTATTTTATATTCAACATACATTTGAAGATTCATATTTCGAAGAATCATCAGAGTGGGATTATGTGAAAGCCGCTATAGAAGGCAGTTCATATTATAAATTACCAAAAGTATTTCAATGGATGACAGGGAACATCGGGTATCATCATGTTCATCATTTAAGTCCAAGAATTCCAAACTATCAATTAGAACAAGCACATGAAAAGACACCACCATTACATCACGCAACAACCATAACAATTAAAGAAAGTTTAGAATCTCTGAAATATAAATTATATGACGAGAAAAATAAATGCTTCATTACTTTTAAAGAATATACTTTAAGATTTAAGAGAACACATGCGTAAAAATAATGAGTTGAAACGGGACATTGAGTATGTCCCGTTTTTTTATGAGCAAGTTTGGCTAGAAGTGCAAATACTGATACCGTTATTAGCAGTTTGGGCTGAAGGTGCAAATAACGAGTGTGTTAGTAACACTTCGACCGAGTTTTGTAACTAAGGCGGTCCATAGTAACACTTCGGCTGACTTTTGTACCTAACACCCCCGTTATGAACAAGTTTGGATGAAAGTGTTCACTACGAAGGCCCTACAACTCCCACTGCCATAAACCTCCGACTCACAAAAAAATATAAGAACTGAATTAAAACAACTATATAAATTATTTCATTATTTTTAATTCTTGCTATAATGATAATTAATTGAAAAGTCAGTACATTTATTGGAAGGGTGAATGTCGTGAAGATTACGAAAATCTTAAATAACAATGTTGTAATTTCTAAGATTAATGGGGAAGAGCGCATTGTTATGGGTGCTGGTATTGCTTTTGGGAAGAAGAATGGCCAGGCTATTGAGAAAGATAAAATTGATAAGATTTTTAGAATGACGAGTGATGAACAAGAAAGAATGCTTACTTTAATTAAAGAATTAGATGATGATGTATTACTAATTTCTCAGGAAATTATTGTTGAAGCGAATAAACTTTATAAGGAACCATTGTCTGAATCCATTTATATAGCGTTAACGGATCATATTAATTATGCAATTAAACGTCATAAAGAAGGTACGGTGATTAATAATCCTTTGCTTTATGAAATTAAGCGATTATATCCAGATGAATATAAAATTGGTTTGTTCGGTATTGATAAAGTAGCTAAACATTTTAATCTTGATATGCCTAAAGACGAAGCTGGCTTTATCGCGATGCATATTGTCAATGCGAATATGAACGAGTCTATCTCAAACGTTTATGAAATTACAAAAATCACCCAGAGTATTGTAAATTTGGTTAGATATCATTTTAATTTAGATATCTCTGAAGAAGAATTAAGCTACGCGCGTTTTATTACACATTTAAAATTCTTCAGTCAGAGATTAATTAATTCTGAAAGTTTAGAAGAAGTGATGGATATATCATTATTGTCATCGTTACAGAAAAAATACAGTGAATCCAATCGTTGTGTCGATAAAATTGGTGATTTTTTAAAAAGAAATTATAATCACGATTTATCTAATGACGAAAGGGTTTATCTTATTTTACATATCGCTCGTTTATTAAAATCTTCATGAAAGCGTTGACAAATAAAATGTAAGCGTTATAATAAGTTTAAATTAATAAACAATTACTTTAAACGGCAAGTGAATTTGCTGTTTGGGATTGTAACTTTAAGTAGGCAAAACCCAGAGTAATGCATAACGAACATTGGGATTCGTATGTATTATTCTGGGTTTTTTTCTATGAAAATGGAGGGATTTAAATGAAGTATGAAGCGTTAGCAAAAGATATCGTAGAGAAAGTCGGTGGCAAAGAAAATATCAATTCTTTAACACATTGTATTACAAGATTAAGATTTCAGCTGAAAGATACGGGAAAAGCTGATACAGAATATTTAAAGAATAAGGAAGGTATTGTGACGGTTATGGAATCAGGTGGCCAATATCAAGTTGTAATTGGTAATCACGTTCCAGATGTGTACGATGCAGTTCGTAAAGAAGCGAATATTAGTGATGGTGCTTCTAGTAGTAGTTCATCAAGTAACGGATCATTATTTAATCGCTTTATTGATTTGATTTCAGGTATATTCCAACCAATTTTAGGCGTGTTAGCTGCAGCGGGGATGATCAAAGGTTTTGCAGCATTATTTTTAGCAGTTGGTTGGCTTACAGAGAAGTCGGGAACATATCAAATTATGCATGCAATTGGTGATGCATTATTCTACTTCTTCCCAATATTCTTAGGTTTAACAGCAGCGAAAAAATTTGGCTCTAATCAGTTTATTGGTATGGCATTAGGTGCAGCACTTGTTTATCCAACGCTTGTAAGTGCAATGGCGTTAGGTAATGAAAATGCAACAATGCTCTTTAGCGGGACATTCTTTGAATCAGAAAGTGCTTTAACATTTTTAGGCATTCCAGTCATATCAATGACTTATACACAAAGTGTTATTCCAATTGTGTTCTCAGTATTCTTCGCATCTAAATTAGAGAAATTCTTGAAGAAAGTTATACCAGATGTCGTGAAGACGTTCTTAGTACCATTCTTCACATTAATCATTATTGTGCCATTAACATTCTTAATTATTGGACCTATCTCTACATGGGCAGCCAATTTAATTGGTGCAGGCGCATTAGGTTTATATAACTTTAGTCCATTATTTGCGGGACTATTGGTTGGCGCATTCTGGCAAGTCCTTGTTATCTTCGGTTTACATTGGGGACTAGTAGCCATAGCCATTAATAATGTTTCAACATCAGGCTTCGATATTATTATACCTTTAACATTTGCTGCTTCATTTGCACAAACAGGTATTGTGTTAGGTATATTCTTTAGAACAAAGAATAAGCAACTTAAATCTTTAACTATTCCAGCATTTGTGTCAGGAATTTTTGGCGTAACAGAGCCAGCTATTTATGGTATTACTTTACCTAGAAAGAAACCATTTATTTATAGCTGTATTTTAGCGGGTATAACTGGTGCTATGATCGGCTGGGCAGGTACGAAAATGTTCTTTATGGGTGGACTTGGTATCTTCGGATATACAATGTTTATCGGTGACACAGGATTAGATATGGCATTCTGGATGTCATTAATCGCAACAGGTATCGCATTAGTACTTGGTTTAATTGTCGGTTATTTAACGCATAGTGATAAGAAAGAAGCAACAATTGATAAAGGTGCTAACGCTGGAGAAACAGCACAAGAATCAGTCGTAAATGATGTATTAGTAGAATCGCCAGTATCAGGCAATGTTGTAGATTTAACAACGATTCAAGATCCAGTCTTTTCATCTTTAGCAATGGGTAAAGGTATTGCGATTGAACCGGATAGCAATGTTGTTGTGGCACCATTTAATGGTGTTGTCGAAAGTTTATTCCCGACTGGTCATGCAATTGGATTAAAATCAGACAACGGTGCTGAAGTATTGATTCATATTGGTATTGATACAGTTAAATTAGAAGGCAAGTATTTTAAACCGCTTGTATCACAAGGAGAAACAGTTGAAGTCGGACAACCTTTAATTGAATTCGATAGAGAAGCAATTAAGCAAGAAGGATACGATACAGTTATTCCGGTTGTTGTTACAAATTCTAATTTAGCAAAAGATGTCGTTCTTGAAGATCACAAAACGATTGAAACAGGTAAACATATATTAACGGTTATTTTATAGAGGAGGATTTGAAATGAGTTTAAGTAAAGATTTCTTATGGGGTGGCGCAGTAGCAGCCAATCAATGTGAAGGTGCCTATGATGTAGATGGTAAAGGATTAAGTTTAGTGGATGTACTACCAGCAGGAGAAGAAAGACAAATTCCATTATTCAATCCAGCAAAAGGTTTAAAAGAAACATTCGATTACTATCCAAGTCATGAATCGATTGATTTTTATCATCGTTATGAAGAAGATATTAAACTATTTGCAGAAATGGGCTATAAAGTGTTGAGAATGTCAATTTCATGGCCAAGAATTTTCCCGAAAGGTGACGAAGCTGAACCGAATGAACAAGGCTTAGCTTTTTATGATAAAGTGTTCGACACTTTAAAAGCTTATGACATTGAACCTTTAGTAACATTAAATCATTTTGATACACCACTTTATTTAGCTCAAGAATACGGTGGATGGTATAACAGAAAAACGATTGATTTCTTCGTAAACTACAGTCGAGTTGTATTTGAACGTTACAAAGATAAAGTGAAATATTGGTTAACACATAACGAGATCAACATGATTTTACACATACCTTATATTGGTGGTGGGCTCATTATTGAAGATGAAGCTAATGCTGAACAAATTAAATATCAAGCTGCACATCATTTATTAGTTGGTTCAAGTCTTGCTACTAAAGTCGGTAAAGAAATTAATCCAGATTTCCAAATTGGTTGTATGTTAGCCGCTGGAGAAGTTTATCCGAATACTTGTCATCCACAAGATATGTTAGCAGCACTTCAGAAAAATAGGGAACAATATATCTTTATTGATGTGCAATCAAGAGGTGAATATCCAAGTTATAGTAAACGCATGTTTGAAGAATTAGGTGTAGAGATTCAACAAGAACAAGGCGATGCAGAAATATTAAAAGCACATACTGTTGATTTTATTTCATTCTCGTACTATTCAAGTAGATTAGAAAGTGGAGATGAAGAAGTTAATAAACAAAAAGGTGCCGGCAACGCATTTGCATCATTAAAGAACCCTTACTTAGAAGCATCAGATTGGGGTTGGCAAATTGACCCAGTAGGATTACGCGTTACAATGAATCAAATTTATGATCGCTACCAAAAACCATTATTTATTGTAGAAAATGGACTTGGTGCGAAAGATGAAGTAACTGAAGACGGTAAGATTCATGATGAATATCGAATTAAATATTTAAGTGAACATTTAGATCAAATGATTGAAGCCGTTAAAGACGGTGTTGAATTATTAGGCTATACATCTTGGGGTTGTATTGACCTTGTTTCAGCAGGTAGCGGAGAAATGAAGAAACGTTATGGCTTTATCTATGTTGATCGTGATAATCGAGGTAACGGTACTTTAGACCGTACACCTAAAGATTCATTCTATTGGTATCAAAAAGTGATTCAAACAAATGGTGAAGACTTAAGTTATTAAATATTAACTATCAAAGGAGTAATGAATATGGAGACGAACACTGGATTTAAAGATGGCTTTTTATGGGGTGGCGCAACTGCAGCCAATCAAATAGAAGGTGCATTTGATGAAGATGGTAAAGGTTTATCAAGCGCGGACTTTGTAGAGTATATTCCGAAAGATCAAAGAACGAAAGATAATCATATGGAAGTGACAACTGAACATATTCAGAAAGTGTTGAGTGGTGAACATACCGGTCGATTCCCTAAAAGAGAAGGTATTGATTTTTATCACCGTTATGAAGAAGATATTCAATTATTAGCTGAAATGGGATTTAAAGCATTTAGATTATCTATTCATTGGTCTAGAATTTTCCCTAAAGGATATGAAGCAGAACCAAATGAAGCGGGATTAGCATTTTATGAGAAAGTGTTCAAAACATTAAAATCATATAATATCGAACCTGTTGTCACTTTGAGTCACTATGAAACGCCATATGGTTTAACAGAGCGATATAATGGATGGATAGATCGCGCAGTTGTTGGACACTTCGAGCATTATGCTAAGACTGTGTTTAACCGATATAAAGGTTTAGTTAAATATTGGATGACATTTAACGAAATCAATATTATTAATATTTCACCATTTACAGGTGGCGGTATCATTTCAGATAAATTAGAGAATCCGACAGAAGCATCTTATCAAGCGCTACATCATCAATTATTAGCATCTAGTTTAGCAACAAAAGCTCTTAGAGAAATTGATGCAGATGCACAAATTGGTTGTATGTTAGCGAGAATGAAACATTATCCATATACATGTAATCCAGAAGATGTATTAAAAGCTATGCAAGAAGATCAAATGAATCTACTTTATACAGATGTTCACGCATTAGGAGAATATCCGAACTACTATAAACAATTTTTAAAAGAAAATGATTTTTCATTAAAAATTGAAGATGGTGACTTAGAAATACTTAAAGCATATACAGTTGATTATATTTCATTTAGTTATTATATGTCGTTACTATCCGCAAACAGTGAAGAAGGAGAAGTAACAGAAGGCAACTTGATGAATAGTTTGAAAAATCCATACTTAGAAGCATCAGATTGGGGTTGGCAAATAGATCCAATAGGACTCCGTATCGTGTTAAATGAATTCTGGGATAGATATCATAAACCATTATTCATTGTAGAAAATGGATTAGGTGCGAAAGACGTCGTAGAAGAAGATGGAAGCATTCATGATACTTATAGAATAGATTATTTACAAAAACATATACAAGAAATGAAAAAAGCCGTACAAGACGGTGTAGATTTAATGGGATACTTAGCATGGGGCCCAATCGATTTAGTATCAATGTCTACTAGTGAGATGAGTAAACGTTACGGATTTATATATGTCGATAAAGATGATGATGGTAACGGAACGGGTAATAGATCTAAAAAAGATTCTTTCGAATGGTACAAAGAGGTTATCTTAACAAACGGCGCGCAATTATAGAATGGTGTGAACAACTAAATAGCTGATTTAATAAAAATTCGCATAATCTGACCACAATCAGATTATGCGGTTTTTTTATGCAATAATGCAATCAGTTGCATTGATGTGAAATGTTTCGGATTATATAACGAAGTAGATTACACATCTATAACAATCAGTAAACGCTTACAATAAATGCAGGGAGGTTATTTGATTGCTTAGTAAACGACAGAGAAATATATTGTCTTATTTATCATCTGAGAACAACTTCGTCACGATTTCTGAATTGGCATCTTTATTTCAAGTGAGTGAACGTACGATTCAATATGATTTAGAATATATCGAATCCTTTAAAGACAAATTGAATATTGATGTTGAAAGAAATAAAAGTTTAGGCGTCAAATTATCACATAAAGAAAGCTACATGGCATCAAATGATGTTGAGTTAGATATTCATTATTCCAAGAATGAAAGAAAAGAACAGATTATTCTAAGATTATTTGAATCAACACATCCAATCAGTTCTCAAAGTTTAGCAGATTTGTTAAATGTATCACGACGAACGGTTGTAGATGATTTAAAAAGTGTTCAAGCTTGGTTAGAAATGTATGGCCTTATGCTTGAATATAAAAAGAACAAAGGTTTTGTAATTGAAGGTAATGAAAAGCAGCTTAGAGAAGCGTATGCGCATGTGGTGAATGAATACTTTAAGAAATCTACTGCACAAATTGGTATTGAAGTATTCTCGAAAGAAGAGCTTGAGAAAATACGACGAGCTGTGATTACGACCATTAATAATCAAGATTTTCAATTAGTTCAAGTTGGTATTGATGGATTAATATATCACATTATTATTGCCATTCATCGTGCCAAAGCAGAATTTGTATTTGAAATCCCTGATGAAGAGTATAAGCGGCTACGTAAGACAGAGGCATTTCAAATTGCCATTCAAATAACTGCCGAGTTAGAAAAGTTATTTGATATCGTATTTCCTAAAAGTGAAGCGGCATTTATAACTTTGCATTTATTAGGTGCACGTGTAAACAAGTATCATCAAGAACAATCACAACAAAATATTACGGAACTATCTAAATTATTTATTCAAAAGGTCAGTGCTCAAATAGGTGTTCCACTAATGCATGATCATAAATTGATAACAGGACTTGTCACACATTTACAACCGGCAATTCATCGTATGTCATTCAATATGCAACATGAAAACCCACTAAAGCAAGAGATATTAAGAGAATATTATGAAGTCGTTTTAGCGATTAAACAACAAGTTTGGATATTTGAAGAAACCTATCAAGTTAAATTCAACGAAGATGAAATTGCATATTTAGCACTTCATATTGCATCTACAATAGAACGCATGTCTAACGAGGAAACGACACATATTAAAGTCATCTTATTATGTGGTTCTGGCGTTGGGACATCACAATTGTTGAAAAGTCGAATAAAAAATATTTACCCAGAGTTAGAAATATTAGATGCCTTTTCAATATATGACATTTCAGAAAGCTTTTTGAAATCTCATGGTGTAGATTATATACTGTCGACCGTTCCAGTAGAAGGTTTTTCAGTGCCTACGATAGAAGTGTCACCATTCTTGAATAAAGATGATAGAAACAAGATCAATGAAATGATTAATGATTATAGAGAACGATATATATCCAGTTTCAAAACGGTCGGTCCGAGTTTAGAAGACGTCATTCCAGAAGAACATATCGAAACACACGTGAAAGCTGGAAGTAGAAATGAAGCCATCCAAAAGAGTGTTGAAATGCTGGTGAATTCAAAACATGTAAATGCTCAATATGGTACCGATATTATGAAGCATTTAGATAAATTTGGACCGTATATGGTCATTGGTCCGAATATTGCTTTACTGCATTCGAATTTTGAAAATGTAAATGTACCGGTCAGCATGTCTATTACACATTTCGAGGATGGTATAGACTTCGGACATGATAGATTTGATCCTGTAAAAGTTGTGATTACACTTGCGACGAGCCAACCACAAATACATTTGAATGCACTTGGTCAGTTGAGTCAAATCATTATGGATGAAGACGCAAGGGCAGAATTAATGAAAGGCGAAAAAGCAGTAATACGACAACTCATAAAAAAAGCAAGCCAAAGTGAGGAGAGTGTCTAAATTTGACCTTGATTATAAAAGAAGAACACATTCAAATTAAAGAAAAAGTATCCAATTGGGAAGAGAGTATTCAAATTGCAGCTCAGCCGTTATTGGAAGTGGGTTATTTTAATCAAGCTTATATCAATTCAATGATTCAAAGTGTGCATGATATGGGACCATACATTGTTATTGCGCCAGAGATTGCGATTGCACATGCAAGACCGAATGATGATGTTCATAAAGTAGGATTAAGCTTACTTAAATTAAATGAACATATTAATTTCTCGGATAATAGCCATTATGCATCGTTAATATTTGTCTTAAGCGCAATTGATAACGAAGCACATCTTGAAATTTTAAGGAAATTAGCAGCTATTTTAAGCGACAAAGAAACAGTTCAATCATTGATTGACGCAAACAGTAAATCAGAAATTATCAATATATTTAAGGAGAATGATTAATATGAAAATTTTAGTAGTATGTGGACACGGTTTAGGAAGTAGTTTCATGGTAGAAATGAATGCACAAGAAGCTTTGAAGAATTTACAAGCACCATCTGATATAGAAGTAGAACACAGTGATATTATGACAGCTAGTCCAGATATGGCAGATATATTTATTTGTGGAAGAGACTTAGAAGAGAATGCGCAACGTTTAGGTGAAGTAGTCGTGTTAGATAACATTTTAGACAAAGAAGAATTACAAAACAAACTAGAAGAAAAATTAAAAGGATTGAACATATTATAAGCAAAGGGGAGACACCAACATGAATTCAATTTTAGGATTTTTTGTAGATGTATTTAGTCAACCAGCTATACTCGTAGCGCTTATCGCGTTAATCGGTTTAATTGTACAAAAGAAATCAGCAGCAGACATTACGTCAGGTACAATTAAAACGATACTCGGCTTCCTAGTCTTAAGTGCTGGGGCAGGCGTCGTAACAAATTCACTAGAACCATTTGGGAAAATGTTTCAAGAAGCATTTGGTGTTCAAGGCGTCGTGCCAAATAACGAAGCCATTATATCAATTGCGCTGAAAGATTATGGTACAACAGCAGCATTAATTATGATGTTCGGTATGCTAGTTAATATCTTTATAGCAAGATTTACAAACTTGAAATACATTTTCTTAACAGGGCATCATACATTTTACATGGCAGCGTTTCTAGCGATTCTTCTAACTGTTGGTAACATTACAGGTACGATGACAGTTGTCATGGGATCCATTATTTTAGGATTGATTATGGCTGTATTACCTGCACTTGGTCAATCTACAATGAAGAAAATTACAGGTTCTGATCAAGTAGCAATTGGTCACTTTGGAACAGTTAGTTATTGGGCAGCAGGAGAAGTTGGTAAATTATTTTCTGGGAAATCAAAATCAACAGAAGATATTAACTTCCCTAAAGGATTGAGTTTCTTAAGAGAAAGTACAATTAGTATCTCACTAACAATGATTGTTCTATATATCATAGCAGCTTTATTTGCAGGTCCAAGTTTCGTTCATTCTGAATTAAGTGATGGCACTAACTTTATTGTCTTCTCTGTTATTCAAGGCGTGACATTTGCTGCAGGTGTGTTTATCATTTTAACAGGTGTTAGACTGATCTTAGCTGAAATTGTACCAGCATTTAAAGGTATTTCTGAAAAGCTTGTACCAAATACGAAACCAGCATTAGACTGTCCTATCGTATTTCCTTATGCACAAAATGCAGTATTAATTGGATTCTTTGTAAGTTTCATTACAGGTGTCATCGGTATGTTTATTATGTTCTTAATTGGTGGCGTCGTTATATTACCTGGCGTTGTCCCACACTTCTTCTTAGGTGCAACAGCAGGTGTGTTCGGTAATGCAAGAGGTGGTATTAAAGGTGCAATAGCCGGTTCAGCATTAAATGGTATCTTAGTAACATTCTTACCATTATTACTATTACCATTCATGGGTGATTTAGGCGCAGCATCCACTACATTCTCAGACACAGACTTCTTAGCAGTCGGAATTGTAGTCGGTTATATCGCGAAATTCCTAGGAATCGCAGGTGTTATTGCAATCATTGTTATCATTGGAGCAGTTGCTGTATTATTACAACAACGTTCAAATAAAAAACTATCCGAAGAAAAGTAGAAAAAGGCTTAGGATATATTAGGAAAAACTGAACTTATTAAATTAAGTTCAGTTTTTTTCGTGTACTGGGAGTTAAAGAGGTGATAAACTCACAGCTAACAAAAAATTTCTATTTCATACCATTTCTATAAGCATTAAATTGGCATGTTATTTTCTGATGGTGGTATAGTGTTATTTCATAAGGAGGAGTTATTGAAAATGAACAAAAAATATGAACCTTTATTTAAATCTTTAAAATTACCTAATGGTGTGGAAATTAAGAATAGATTTGTGCTTGCGCCATTAACACATATTTCATCAAATGAAGATGGTACGATTTCTGATATTGAAATTCCATATATAGAAAAGCGTTCTCAAGATGTTGGTATTTCTATTACTGCTGCGAGTTATGTTGAACCGCTTGGCCAAGCTTTTCCTGGACAGCCTTCTGTATCTAAAGAAGCGGATCTTGCTGGGCTTAAGAAACAAGCTGAAGTTATGAAGAAAAATGGTGCGAAAGCTTTAATTCAAATCCATCATGGTGGTGCGATGTCATTACCTGGATTAACGCCAACTGGTGAAGCAGCTGCTCCTAGTGAAGTTGAAGTGAAGGGCTTCGGACAACAAGAAACACATGTTGCGAGAGCATTAACTGTAGAAGAAATTGAACATACTATTGAATCTTTTGCTAACGCTACTAAAATAGCAATCGATGCTGGCTTTGACGGTGTTGAAATTCATGGTGCTAACCATTATTTAATTCATCAATTCTTCTCACCTTATTACAACAGAAGAGATGATGAATGGGGCGAACATCTGAAATATCCTTTAGCAGTTATTGATGCTGTGCTTAAAGTTGTACGTGAACATGCAACACCTGACTTTATCGTAGGCTATCGCTTCTCTCCTGAAGAAGTAGAATCTCCAGGTATTTCTATGGAATTAACAGAACAACTTGTTAAGACTTTATCTGAAAAACCACTTGATTACTTACATGTGTCATTAATGGATATTCATTCAACAACAAGAGAAGGTCAATATAAAGGTGAAGAACGTATTAAATTATTATTAGAATGGATAAATGGTCGCGTGCCATTAATAGGAATTGGTTCAATCTTTACTGCTGATGATGCATTATCAGCATTTGAAACGGGTGCACCACTCATTGCACTTGGTAGAGAATTATTACTTGATTACCAATTCGTATCAAAAATCGAACAAGGAAAAGAAGACGAAATCGTTTCTGTGTTCGATCCTGAAAGAGCAGATAAACATGATTTACCAGACCCATTATGGAAACAGTTTGTAGCAGGTTTCTACCCATTACCAAGAACTGATCAAGAAACTTCTCAAACTAAATAATCCATAATTTTATATATAGTTTTGTTGCTGAGGCATTTGGTTGCCTCAGCTTTTTTGTACTCTGAACATATATTTTTGGTGTGTTAAACTTGAAACAATAATTGAAAAAATCGAATGAGGTGTTCAATGTGAATCAAGATGGTCTTAAGAGACAAGTTGCTTATGAAGCGATTAACGATATACAAGATGGTATGACGATAGGAATTGGTACAGGTTCAACTATGCATTATGCAATAGAGAAGATAGGTGAGCGTGTTAAAGATGGTCTTCAAATTAAAGGTGTACCAACATCTGAAGATACTGCTGAGTTAGCGCGTATTCATCATATTCCGCTTACTGATTTTTCAGAAGTGACTCATTTAGATTTGGTTATAGATGGTGCTGATGAAGTTGATGAAAATCTTCAATTGATTAAAGGTGGTGGTGGTGCGCTATTACGTGAAAAAATTGTTGCGAATGCAACGGATAATTTTATTGTGATTATAGATGAAACGAAATACGTTAAGACGTTAGGTAAGTTTAAGTTGCCAGTAGAAGTTGTACCTTTTGGATGGGAAATAACAGCACGTGCAATAGAAAGTTTAGGTTGCCAAGCGACATTAAGAATGAAAGATTCGAATGTATATACAACAGACAACGATCATTACATATTAGATTGTGAGTTTGGAGAGATTCATAATCCAGAACTATTAAATCAAGATTTAATATCTATTATAGGCGTTGTAGAGACCGGATTATTTATCAATATGACGAAAAAAGTATTCATGAGTCGTTCTGAAACGCAAAGTGTTGATATAATCGAGAATTAATAATGAGTTCATAGAAGTTAATAAACAGTTAATGGTTTATTGATGTCATAGAGCATAAACTTAACATATCAACTAAAGAGGAGATGTGTTAAATGAACTTAACTAAAACAACATTTGGAGCATTTGCATTAACAACAACAATATTATTAGGTGCATGTGGTAATAATGATATGCATAAAGATGATAAGATGGATACGAAAACTGAAATGAAAGATAAAGACATGAGTAAAGAAAACATGAAAGACAGTGACATGAAAGACATGGAGATGTCTGGTATGTTTAAATCTATGAATGGTGAAAAAGTAGAAGGTAAAGCAATGATTAAAGATGGTAAATTAATGCTATCAGATTTCAAATCATCAAAAGGACCTGACTTACATGTTTATTTAACTAAAGATGGCGATGTTAAAAACGGTATGAAAATTGATAAAGTAGACTACGATAAGATGGAACAAACATTTGATTTAAAAGACATGGACACGTCTAAATATAATGAAGTGACAATTTATTGTGATAAAGCACATGTTGAATTTGGTAGTGCTAAATTAAAATAAATACGTTTCACTAAGGGGGGAATTCAGTAATTCTGAGTTTCCCTTAAACTTTATAGAAGGAGAAAGCATGTCATGACAAAGATATGTACATTCATATGTTTAATCATACGCGTTTATAGTGGCTATTTAATCTATATGCAAGGTTATGAAAAATTAACTGGTGGTTTCAGTTTACAAGGATTAACGCAAGTAATCGCTCAGAATCAAGATTCTCCAATGTGGTACAAGTGGTTCTTTGAGCATATTATTGCACCTTATACGACTTTTTGGGAATGGGTTATTCCTTTAGGTGAAATATTTTTAGGATTAGCTTTAATTATCGGATTTCTGGAGTATTACGCAGCACTTTTTGGTATATTTATAATGATAAATTATATTTTAGCAGATATGATTTTTACGTATCCACTGCAACTTGTTGGTTTTATATTAATTGTATTAAATATCAGAAGTTTACGTAAATTATCATTAGCTGCTATTGTTAAGAAGTTTATGAAGAAGGAAGCGGGATAGAGATTATGGCGCATATATTAATTGTAGATGACGAACAAGATATTCTAGATATTTGTAAGACTTACTTTGAATATGAAGGGCATCAAGTTGTGACAGCATCTGATGGACAACAAGCCATTCATCAGTTGAATGACACAATTGATTTAATGATATTAGATATTATGATGCCTGAAAAAAACGGTTATGATGTCGTAAAAGAAATGAAAACACAAGAACTAGACATTCCGTTTATCTATGTAACAGCTAAGACGCAAGAACACGATACGCTTTATGCATTGACGTTAGGTGCAGACGATTATATAAAGAAACCATTCAGCCCACGTGAACTCGTGCTAAGAGCGCATAACTTATTAAATCGTACACAAAAGTATCATAAACAAGATTACTTAACATTCGGATCTTTACAATTATGTAAACAAGAAAAAATCATTAAAGTAAATGATCAAGAAGTATCATTAAGAGTAAAAGAATTTGATTTACTTTGGTATTTAGCAGATCACGAGAAAATGGTTATTTCTAAATCAGAACTACTCGAAAAAGTATGGGGATACGACTATTACGAAGATGCCAACACAGTAAATGTACATATACGTCGTATAAGAGAAAAGTTAGAACAACATCAATATGATGAATATGTTATTAAAACCGTTTGGGGATTAGGTTATAAATTTGAAAGGGCGAAATAAATGCTTACAATTCGAACACAAATTATCACTGCATTTATCAGTAGCATTGTATTAACGACAATTATTCTAGCAATTGCATATAAATGGATGTGGTTTGATGCACATACAACATTACTTTTGACGATTAGCGCGATCATTTCAAGTTGTTTAACGACAGTTATTTGTATGTTGTTTATTAATCCATTAGTTAAACGGATTAGACTGTTGAATAAGCAAACAAAATTAATAGCCAATAGACAATATAGTGAAACAGCTATAAAAATAGATAGTCCGAAAGAAATGAAAGAATTAAGTGATGCCTTTAATACTATGGCTCGTAATATTGAAGCGCAAATACAACAAGTTCAATATGAACAACAAGAAAAAAGTGAAATGGTACAAAACTTAACACACGACTTAAAGACACCATTATCGAGTATTACGTCCTATGCAGAAGGTTTAAAAGAGGGGATTATCAGTCAATCAGATGAACAACAAAAAGCTTACAGTGTCTTAATTAAACAATCTCAAAGAATTACAATGATGTTTGATGAGCTGACTAGTGTGATGGAAATTAGTCATGATCACAAACATAATTATCCATTAGAAACGATTTATTTAGATAAACTATTTGTGACGCTTTTACAATCTTATGAACAACAAATCACGAGTGAAAATCGCACGATAGATGTTAATTTATGTGAATATATCACTTACTTTAAACAAAATAAAGTACCTTTAGAACGTATACTCATGAATATTTTAGATAATGCATTTAAATATACACAACTTGGCTCGAGGATTGAAATTAAAGTTACGAAAGAAGACAGCAATATATGCGTTGCTGTTTCCGATGATGGTCCAGGTATCGCCGAGCAACATTTACATCGTATATTTGACCGAACTTATCGCGTCGAAGCTTCTAGAAACAAAGATACAGGTGGATCAGGTTTAGGTTTATATATTGCTAAGAATCTGGCCGAACAAATGGATGGTCAGCTAAAGGTAGAAAGTAAAGAGGACGTCGGTACAACATTTTATTTAACAGTACCTATGAAATAACTTAAATAAGAACCCCCAATTCAGAATGATGAATTGGGGGTTCTTATTTGAAGTTAAGATGTCACTTCACCTAATAAATGAAGCCATTTCTTAATAATTTCACTTTGTGCATATTTTTGTGATTCTGTCATACAGTTGTCTCGGAATGTTTTTTGCAGGTCAGGATTACTTAAATAAGACTTAACGGTTTCATAAAGTTTGTCTTCATCATTTCTAGGAACAAGGTAACCATTTTTACCATTAACTATCAGTTCGCTAGGTCCATAGGGAATGTCATAACTGATTGCAGGTAACCCATTTGATAAAGATTCTAGTAATGCCAATGAAAATCCTTCCATATTACTTGTAATCATACTCGCATGAAAATGATGCATTTCATTAGTAATGTTAGTGATAAACCCACGGAATTTAATATAATTTTCTAAATTTAATGAATCAGTTAATTCTTTTAGCTTTTTCAATTCGCCACCAAATCCAAATAAATGCAGTTCAATTTCGTCGAAATCGTCTTTCAGTTTATTGACGAGTCGAATTTGATGATCAAGTTGTTTCTCAGGTGCATATCGTGCAATGGACATTAGTTTCAGAGGGCCATCAGGCACAACAGGTGTAAAATTTGGCTCTCTTTGTTGAGCATATCCAACTGGAATATTAAAGACAGGTATTTTCGATTGAATACGTTTCTCTACATCTTTCTTTTGTTGAACAGTTGATACTAAAATACCAGAAAAGCGGTCTAAGTTATTAAAGACACAGTTATAAATATTTTTAATATCTGAACCTTCAATATCATTGTTATTTTTCACATGTGTACTATGTAATACAGAAATAACCGGCACTTTTTTGTCTGTGATTAAGAAAGGTGGAGAAGTGATGGCAGTCTTATCACTAAAGAACAAGTCACCGTCTTTGTATAACTGTTCATAGAAGAATGCTGTTAGTTCATTTGTATTATCAAATGTATAATCTTTAGCGTTATAATCAAAGAGCATTATTCGAGTGACAACTTCTTTTTCTTGATAAGGATCAAAGTAAATTTCGAGTTTTACTTTACCGCTCGGTGTTAAATATGTATCACATACAGGCATTTCTTTAGTACGCATATATCTAACACGACTTAAGAAACCTCTAGAATCGTAATATTCTCGTTTCATTTTTACATTTCTCGTATCAAAGTAGTTAACATAGTCTAATAATTTATAGTCCGAATCACGGAAACTTGCATATATAATTCTTACACCATTTTGATATACTCTTAAATCATTTGTATTAGGAACATATTTAATCTCATAATTAAGATCATCTTCCCAAAATGCTATCCAGTCTCTAACCGTATTAATTTGAACGTTGATCGATTCCTGGAAAAAATCATACATAGAAAAGACTTGTTTACTTACGCCGAATGTATGGGCATTTTTATGTAAACTTGAATTCCAAGCTAACGTGATAATTTTAGCTTCCAAGTTGAAATCATTAAATAATTTTAGCCTGTTTATGACAGACTTTTCAATACCTGTTATTTTATGATTGATATTATTTACAATAAAATAGTTCACTTTGAAATCACCTGCAAAATAAAATTTTATATACATATAATATACGTCATTTTTTGTGGTAATGTTAGTGTAGTTTGTTAAAAATTTACAAATAGTTTGTTTTAAAAGAAGCTATAGATCGCTATTTCTTCAAAATTTTTGTTATAATAAATGAAATACATTTATTTATAAAAATAATCTGTTAATTTATTGAAATGAGGATAAATAAATGAGTATGAAACAAATATTCGAAGATAATGAGCCGATTTTTCAAAATCAATCGAAGTATGTGACCTTGAAGTCATGTTTGCTCATTATAATATGTATGGGTACATATACATCGATTGCGTTAGCTAGCAATTGGTTCATTGTATTAATAGGATGTTTATTATTTAGCCTGTTATTTTATTTAATACATAGATTCCAATTACAACTCATTAAATTGGAATCTTTAAAGAAAGAAGACATCATTTATACACTGAGTACATTAGGTATCGCACTTATCATGTATTGGTCTGTATCAGCAATAATAGGACAACCACAAAATCAAATGGAAGTATATAAAGATTTAAACACATTACCTCTATACATCTCTATTATTATATTTGTGATACTAGGACCATTTTTCGAAGAACTTATATTTCGAGGTTTCATTCTAAAAGGAGTGTTTAAAGGACATCTATTAATAGGATATATCGTATCTAGCGTACTATTTGGATTGTTACATGGACCATCAAGTATAGGTGAGTTTATCATTTACTTTGGATTAGGATTATTATTTGGTGCACTTTATTTAAAGACCAACCGATTAGAAGTAGCCATAGTAGCGCATGGATTAAATAATTTCATACATATTCTTATATATTTGGTGTTTTTTAATTAGATATCGTGCGCTAAGGTACAAAATAAGGGTGTATCGCACGAAGACTGAGAGATATCGTGCGCTAAGGCACAAAATAAGGGTGTATCGCACGAAGACTGAGAGATATCGTGCGCTAAGGCACAAAATAAGGGTGTATCACACGAAGACTGAGAGATATCGTGCGCTAAGGCACAAAATAGGGGTGTATCGCACGAAGACTGAGAGATATCGTGCGCTCCTCATTTTATACAGAAAAAAAGCTGGAGACATCTGTTGTTAAAGATGTCTCCAGCTTTTTCTATATAATTAAAATTACTGTACGGTATCAGTCATTTTAGATGTTAAATCTAATATGGATGTTTGATTGAGTGTATCAATAATTTGTTGATCCACTTGTGTGTAAACATCATCTAATGCAGACTGTATATTTTGACCGATAATACAATCTGGATTTGTGTCTTGGTGAATTTTAGCGAAATGCTCTTCATCTTGAATAAGTTTATAAACTTCGCCTAATAAGATTTGCTCTGCTGATTGAGCGAGTCGATAGCCAGATTTACCTTGTTGGCTTTCGATTAAGTTACCATTTCTTAAATATTTACATATTTTTCTTACAAGTGTAGGGTTACTATTAATGCTACCTGCTATAAATTTACTGGATATAGGTTCTTTATTAACAGATAATAATGATAATATATGAATTGCTACTGATATTTGTGTATTCACGCTTTTCACCTCTTAGATTCCTTATTTATTATAACTTTGAGAGATGAGAATTGCGATAGTAAATGCGAATTATTTTGATAATACTGAAATTCTTTCTTGGATATGCTTGCCTTCAGTTGCTTCATCTACTAATGCAATGGCGTAATCAGCATAGCTTATTTTACTTTCACCTTTATTGTTTAAAGTGAAGACTTCCCCTGCTAAAATATATTCTCCAGTTCTTTCACCATCAGCTATGAATTCTGCTGCAGGACTTATAAATGTCCAGCGTACGTCATCTCTTTTACGAAGGTCTACAAGTGCTTTACCTTGTGCTTTGGCAAGTGGTTTAAATACTTCTGGAAAATCAGGTGTATCGAATAGTTGATTTTCTAATTGATCATCAACGTATAAACTACCAGCGCCTCCGATAATGATTAATCGTGTGTTTGTGTTTGATAAAATATCACTTAAATGTTGAATAGAGTCTTGGTGTAAATGAAGTTTATCTTCTCTAATTTCACCGAAAGCATCTACAACAACATCGAATTGTGTTAAGTCTTCAGTTGTTAAATCAAAAATATCTTTAATAATAGATTGTGTTGCCACTGTTTTATTTTCGTTACGAACGATGGCTGTTACATCTAATCCTCTGTTAATTGCTTCTTCTGTAATGAGTTTACCTGCTTTACCGTTTGCTGCTATAACACCTATTTTCATTTTACATAACCTCTTTCTTGTATTTATTTTAGATACAAGTTGAGTATAATATGTATATCTGGTTTTGTCAAAGGTTTTGTGTATAAAAAAACTGCTATGTGGAAATCCACATAGCAGATGTTTATTTATATCTTACCACCAGTTGTTAGCTTGACGGAAAGCAATTGCAGCTTCGATTGAACCGTAACGTTCTTTAGCATAGTTGATCATGCCTTTAGTTTGTTCAGCGACACTACCTGTACCCCAAGATTCTTTAGTTTGACCAAGACCTCTGTAGCCGAGTTCATTTACGGCATTTGGGTTACCACTAGATTCAGGCATTACGATGTTATCCCATAATGCTTTTGTACCGCCAGCAGCGATAAACTCTTTATATACTTCACTTGTATTAGATGAATCAGTTGATTCTGTAGTTTGAGTTGCTTGAGTCGGTTGAGCGACTTGTGTAGTTGTATAGTTATAGTTTGTATTTTGATTAGAGTAGTTTGTATATTCACTTGCATCTGCTTGAGCGCCAAATCCTGAAGCAATAATCCCTGCTGCAGCTGTTGTTGCAAATAATAATTTCTTCATAAATAAATTTCCTCCATGAGCTATTTAAAGCGTTTATATATTTTGTATCTTTATTACTTCATACACTCTAACACCATTTTTGATATCATAGGTTACAGGAGAATAAAAATAAAATTTCTTTTATGACAGTCAGATTAAAAAGATAATAGGTATATGACAAGTTGTAATTTGAAACGTTTACAGTAACTTTATAGAAATAGAGGTGTATTATTATGGAAAGAATTAAGCTTAAGATGATTAGAAATCATTTAGACAACATACCTGAATATGAATTACCAGAAGGATACTCAATTAGAATGTTTGAAGAAGGGGACGAACGTCTTTGGGCAGAAGTTGAAACGGCTGCAGGGGAATTTTCAAATATAGATGAAGCATTGCAAAGGTTTCATAAAGAATTTGGCTCTCATATAGAAGAAATGAAATATAGATGTTTATTTATTGAGAATAATTCAGGTGACGTAATAGGGACGACAACAGCATGGTTCGGTCAATTACCTTTAACAGACTTACATATAGGTAGAATACATTTCGTAGCCATTAAACCGGAATATCAAGGTAAGAAATTATCAAAGCCATTATTAAGTGCAGCACTTAACAAAATAATTGAGCTTGGTCATAAAGAAGTGTATTTAACGACACAAACAACCAGTTATCCAGCCATTAATATGTATTTAAATTATGGTTTCGAACCATATGACCCAGACAACTCGGATCAAAAAGGTTGGTTGATGATGGAAGATATATTAAATAGGAAGTTAAACGTATAAAAAATGCCCCTATACCATTATTCCCGTGGTATAGGGGCATTTTATAAAAGATGGATTATTTATCTTTCTTAGAATCTTTCGTCCATTCTTTTACTTTATCTTGGTTATCATCTACCCATTTTTCTGCAGCTTTCTTAGGAGATGTACCTTCTTGGATATCTAACATAACAGATTCCATGTCTTTAGTAGTCCAATTAAAGTTATCTAAAGTTTCATATGCTTTAGGGCTGTCTTTTTTCAAGTCTTTACGAGCCATTGTATTAATGTGCTCAGCTTTACCAAATGAGCCTTTAGGGTCTTTCAAGTATTTCAAGTCATATTTTTGGAATTTCCAGTGTGGTGACCAACCAGTTACAACGATGTCGTCACCTTTTTTCATAGCTTGACCTAATGTTGTAGCCATTGCACCTGATGAAGAAGTTTCAACTTTCCATCCATCTAAGTTATAATCTTTAACTGCTTTTTCAGATGCTTTTACAACTCCAGCACCTGGTTCGATACCAACGATTTTCTTACCAGCTTGGTCTTTCAAGTCAGAAATTGAATCGCCATCGAAATCTTTATTTACAACAAGTCCGATTTTAGCCCCTTTAAGGTTTGGACCTAAGTCATCAAGATTTTTCTTATGTTTTTTGTATAAATCCCCGTGTGTACCTGGTAACCAAGCACTAACCATTGCGTCTGTTTCACCAGAAGCAACTGATTCCCACATTACGGCATTATCTAAAGGTGTGATTTCAACATTGTAACCTTCATCTTCTAAAACTTTTTGCATAACATGTGTTGAAGCAATTTCTGAATCCCATTCAACGTAAGATAAGTTAATATCTTTTTTACCTAAGTCTCCATCTTCACTTGAGCCACCATTGCCACATGCTGCTAACACTAGTGCTAAAGAAAGCATAAGTACGAGTACACGCCATTTGTTCTTCATAAGTAATTCCTCCTAGATTATTTGTTTTTAGATGATTGTGTAAAGCGGTCGATGATAATAGCAAGGATAACGATACTTAAACCTGCTACGAAACCTGAACCGACTTCTGCACGTTGTAGAGAACTTAACACATCTCTACCTAATCCCGGTGCACCAATCATTGATGCTATTACAACCATTGATAAAGCTAACATTACAGTTTGGTTTACACCTGCCATGATAGATGCTTTAGCAAGAGGGAGTTGTACTTTAATTAATTTTTGCATGGATGTTGTACCAAATGAATCACTTGCTTCTATTAATTCAGCAGATATTTGTCTAATACCTAAGTTTGTTAAACGTATTGTTGGTGGAGTTGCAAATATAATAGATGCGAATACACCTGGAACCATACCAATTCCGAAGAATGCGACTGCTGGAATTAAATATACGAATGCTGGCATTGTTTGCATAAAGTCTAAAATAGGTTTCATAACTGCTTGGAAACGATCGCTTCTAGACATTAAAATACCGAGCGGAACACCGATAATAACAGATAGCAAACTACTGATAATAACAAGTGTCATCGTGTTCAGTAATTGATCCCATAAATCTTGGTTATAAATGAAGAATAAACCAATACCTACTAAAATAGGGGCAACAATTTTCTTATTCATAACAAAGTAAGCAAGAACCATGATGATAATGATAAAGACAAACGGATGTAACAACTCTAGTAATGAAATGATAAGTTGCATAAAGTCACCAAGATACGTCTTAATCGGTTCAAAAATAAAACTAAAAGTTTCTGTTAACCATTCTACAAATGCGTTAGCCCAATCTGATACAGGTAAAATAGGCAACATATTAAGCATGATTCATCACCTCATTTCCCTGTGCTAATACATCGAATACATCTTGGAAATTAAGTTTCCCGACAATTTTATTGTCTTTCTTAATCCAAAGTTCGTGTGTGCCAGATTTGAAGTGAGGGAATGTTTGATAAAGTAGCGACTCGGCATCTATAAATGACATGCCATCTACTAATTCAACATTCTCAACTTTCTCCATAATATGTTTAACTTTTAATACTTTAGAACGATCAATATCTTTAACAAAGTCTTTAACGTAGTCGTCACCAGGATTAATTACAATCTCTTCCGGTGTACCAACTTGAGCGATTTCGCCATCTTTCATTAAAGCAATTCTATCACCAATATGAAGGGCTTCATCTAAATCATGTGTAATAAATATGATTGTTTTTTGCATGTCTTGTTGTAGTTGTAAAAGCTCATTCTGCATTTCTTTACGAATCAGTGGATCTAATGCTGAGAAGGCTTCATCCATTAATAAAATATCTGTGTCATTAGCAAGTGCTCTTGCTAAACCTACACGTTGCTGCATACCACCAGATAATTGTTTTGGTAATTGATCTTTATATCCCGCTAGACCAACTAAATTTAAAGCATCTTCTGCTTTTTTTAAACGCTCTTTTTTTGAAACGTTTTTAATTTCTAAGCCAAATGCGACATTCTCAACAACTGTTTTGAAGGGAAATAATGCGAAACTTTGGAATACCATACTTAAATTCTCACGTCTAAAGTTACGTAAGTCTTCTTTATTTAACGAAGAAATGTTCTTATCGTTAATTAAGATATCTCCATCAGTTGGATCAATTAAACGATTAATCAAACGAATCAGTGTTGATTTACCGCTCCCGGAAAGACCCATTACAACAAATATCTCTCCATCTTCAATTGTGAAATTTGCATTCTTGACAGCTACTGTCGAACCAGTTTCCTTAAGGATTTCTTCTTTCGTTTTATCATCCTGTAAAAGTGACTTAACCTGGTCATTGTAATTGCCGAATACTTTAGTAACGTCTTTGATTTGTATATTACTCAAAATAACCAGTCCTTATCGATTTATTGACTTCTATAACGCTATCATACGAAATTTTAATAGTCAAATTGATATCGCACAATATTTTAACATTGAGAGTATAATTCTTATGATTAAATTTTACGTTTTTGTATTTAATTTTAAAAAATAAATAGTAACAATTGTTCCTATAACTAATGTAAAGAAAGCGCTTACTTAAATAAAAAATATCGAGAATCTTCATATTTAAATTAGCGCTTTAAAATTTCTAGAATTACAGAAAAAAATTTTTTTAAATCTTTTTTAATATCATATTAAGTTGTCATAAAGTCTCCGCCATTGATGTGAATGACCTGTCCGGTGACATAAGTAGAATCTTGGGAAGCTAAATAAACAAAAGCAGGTGCATTTTCACTTGGTTGCCCTCGTCTACCTAGTGGTGTATCTGAACCAGCATTTTCTACTTTGTCTTTCTCGAAAGTTGCGGGGATTAATGGTGTATATATCGGTCCTGGTGCAACTGCATTAACACGAATCCCTTTACTAGCTAACGAAGCCGCAAGAGAACGCGTGAATGATACAATGGCGCCTTTAGTAGATGAATAATCAATTAAATGGGCTGAACCACGATAAGCCGTTACACTAGTCGTATTAATAATTGTGTCTCCTTTACTTAAGTGAGGTAATACAGCTTGGCACAAGTAAAACATTCCAAAGAAATTGGTTTCAAAAGTTTCTTGTAATTGTTCCTTAGTAATATCTTCGAAATTATCTTGTGGATGTTGGATACCACCATTATTAACTAATATATTGATTTGCCCGAAGTCTTCAATGACTTTGTTTACAAGTTCTTTGGCGTGATTTTCTATTTTTAAGTCGTGTTTATACGCCTTTGCTTTGATACCTAGTTCTTCAAGTCTTGTTAATGCATATTTAGCATCTTTGTCTTCATCATAATAAGCGATAGCTACATTTGCACCTTCTTTAGCAAATAAGATGGCAGTTGCTTCACCTATACCAGAATCACCACCAGTAATCAGTGCAACTTTTCCTTTCAATTTACCACCAGCTTTATAATCTTCATCTTCAATAATAGGCTTTGGTTCCATCTCGTGCTCTATACCAGGTTGTACGTCTTGAGTGTATCCTTCTATTTCTTCGTGCTTTTGTTCGAATTTATCTTTCATGAAGTTAACCACCTCTTGTTAAAATGATAATATACTTTACCCTAAAAAAGTAAAATGAAACGAATGGGTTTGCAAATTTATGCATTAAAATGTACTTAAAACTGCATAAGTACTATCTATATAAGGTGTTGTTAAATGATGTTTTTTGCTAATTTTGTAGATATATCCTTGTATAAACGCCGTTTCTAAAGGTTTTTTACTTATTATGTCGTAATACATACTTGTACCCATATCATCTGGATATCCTTCATAAATTTTCATAATGCTTTTTTCAAAATCATCATCAAAATAAATACCTTCAGCTTTAGCAACACGATTACCTTCAACTAATAAGTTGTAACAAAGTGCATGTATTTGATCATGCTTAAGTACACGAGCTGGTTGTCTCGTTAGTGCAGTTACCGTATTAATGCCTAAATTGACGATTAATTTATACCAAACATGTTGATCATAATCTTCGAGACATTCAAGATTGAGTAAACTATCTTTAGTTAAATTTTTAATGTCTAATGTGTACGCATGAATAGGTAATCTTAAAGTCCAATCTCTAAAATGCGTTACGACGTTGCCTTCTTTTTGTCCGCTTATATATACGACAGCGTGAAATTTGTGCGGGTGATCAATTTTTTCTAACTGTCCATAGCCATTTTGAGTTAAAATAATAACGCTATTAGCATGGAGGATATGATGAAGATATGGGATGATTGCGTCGAGTTGCGTTGCTTTAACAGCGATAAATAAAATA
This sequence comes from Mammaliicoccus sp. FSL K6-3158, assembly GCF_038005105.1. Lineage (NCBI taxonomy): Bacteria > Bacillati > Bacillota > Bacilli > Caryophanales > Staphylococcaceae > Mammaliicoccus > Mammaliicoccus sp. FSL K6-3158. The sequence goes on along the minus strand of NZ_JBBOSL010000001.1, from coordinate 2,459,395 downwards.
TCTACTTTTTCATGTGCATCTTCTAAAGAGTGAACGGGAAATGAATGTTGCACATCTTGATTGTATTCTTGGAAATAGACTGTAGCGTTTGATCTTCCAAAGAGTGTAACATCAAGGTTTGATTGTGTTAAAGCAAATGTAATGGCTGTACCCACAGCACCAGGACCGATTATTCCAAACTTTTTCATTTATTATTTTCCTTTCAATGTTAATATATACATAATAACAAATATAAGAGGGTGGTACGGGATGAAAACCATTAAACAATTGTTGACCATGAAAGAACAAAAAGAAAAAATATCCATGATTACAGCATACGATTATCCAAGTGCTAAACAAGCAGAAGCAGCAGGTATAGACACTATTTTAGTAGGCGATTCTTTAGGAATGGTTGTGTTGGGCTACGATAGTACAGTCGAAGTGACAATGGAAGATATGATACATCATGCGAAAGCTGTTAGAAGAGGTGCACCAGATAGTTACGTAATCGTTGATGTACCTTTTGGAGCAGTCGGTATCGACCATACAACCGATATGAAAAACGCGATTCAATTATATAAAGATACTAAAGCAAACGCTGTAAAAATCGAAGGTGTGCATACGACATTGATTCAAGGTTGTACTCAAATTGGTGTGCCTGTCGTATCTCATTTAGGCTTAACACCTCAAAGCGTCGGCATTACAGGTTATAAATTACAAGCAAGTTCAAAAAGAGAAGCTGAACAACTCATAGAAGATGCGAAAGCAGTTGAACAAGCTGGTGCAGTGATGCTCGTATTAGAAGCGATTCCAAGTGATTTAGCAGAAGTGATTACAGAACAACTGACAATTCCAGTTATCGGTATAGGCGCAGGAAAAGGTACAGATGGTCAAGTACTCGTATATCATGATTTATTAAATTACGGTTCAGAACATATTGCTAAATTTGTGAAACAATACGGTGATTTTTCAAATGGTATAGACGCACTAAAAGCATATCATGAAGAAGTTAAAAGTGGTGCATTCCCTTCAGAAGCACACACATATAAGAAGAAAGTGATGGGGGAGACAGAGTAGTGACGCAAGTAGTAGAACGAATTAAAGATATGAATTCAATCGTATCTCAATTTAAATCTCAAGGTAAAACAATAGGACTCGTACCAACCATGGGTGCATTGCATGATGGCCATTTAAAAATGATGAAACAATCAATAGAAGAAAATGATGTAACTGCAGTGAGTATTTTTGTAAATCCATTACAATTTGGACCTAATGAAGACTTTGATGATTACCCAAGACCATTTGAATCTGATTTACAGAAGCTTAAACAAATTGGCGTAGATTATGTATTTCATCCAACAGTTGAAGAAATGTATCCAGGAGAACTAGAGATGACGATTACAGTAGGTCGTTTAGCACAAGTGCTTGAAGGTAAGAAGAGACCAGGTCACTTTGATGGCGTTGTAACAGTTGTTAATAAGCTGTTTAATATTATTCAACCAACACGCGCATACTTCGGTAAAAAAGACGCACAACAACTCGCTATAATAGAAAAAATGGTAGAAGACTTTAACCACTCAATTCAAATTGTACCAATAGATATCGTGCGAGAAGCAGACGGACTAGCAAAAAGTTCAAGAAATATCTATTTAACAGAAGAAGAAAGAAAAGAAGCTGTACATTTATCTAAAAGTTTAGCATTAGCTAAGAAGAAATATGACGAAAGGGAAAGAAATAGTGATGTCTTAATACAAACCATCACGCAATATTTAGAAAGTAACGTGAGCGGAGATATCGTAGAAGTCGCAATTTATAGTTATCCAGAATTAGAAGAACAACATACAATAGAAGGACAAATCTTTATCTCACTAGCCGTTAAATTTAGCCAAGCAAGATTAATAGATAATATTATTATATAGGAAAATAATGAAGCCGATTGTGCAGGAGTACAATCGGCTTTTTTGTATTAAAATGGGGGCGCTAACGATCAAGAGTGAAAAACAAGATTGTTAGAAATTCTAACGTTCAAGAATCGCAAACAAGATCGTTAGCGCACGACATTCACACTCACACACATACACAAAAAAACGTGAGACATCATTCTGCCTCACGCTTCATCCAAGACTCCTATACTCTTACTTACACTTCCTTCAATGTTGCTTCAGCGCTCAATGCTCTTGCTTTGTCATCTTTAATTGTGACACCTTGTGCTTCTAATTGAGCGATTGTTGCTGCAAATTGTGGTAAGTATGCTTTATGAGCAATGAGTAATTCATTCATCACTTGTTTCGCAGATTCACCACTTTGAATTAATGGGTTGATAATAAATGCTTGTAATAGTAATCCGTAATCTCCTGTAACGGCTGCTTCTTCTACACATAATTCCATATTCTTCATTACTTGTAACCATCCGCGTTCTGCTGGATGTAGGGAACCGAATGCGATTGGTTGTGCACCTGTCGCGTTGATATATGCTGACACTTCTACAACATCATCAGGTGCTAAGTCTGGTACTGCACCTTTATTAACAGTAGATACAACTACATGTGTATTTTTATTTGAAGCGATAGATGCAATTGTCTCACATGCGACATCTGAATAATGTGTGCCGCCACGCTCGCTTAATTGTTCTGGTTTATGATCGAGATGTTCATCTTTATAGAGTTCAAATAATTCTTTTTCCGTTTGTCTAACTTGTTCAGCACGCGTACCGATTTCTGGATCATTGTATTCTTTAAGTGCATGTTCAAGCATTTCTTCTGCACGGTAGTAATATCTATGGTAACCACATGGAATGAGCTGCATGTGTTGTAATTGTTCTTCGAAAAATGGTACATCAAAGATATTAGAAGGTAACGATGATGCATCTTCAACTAATTGTTTATTTAATTGATCAGTCACGTCATGACCATTTGCGTCTTTAACTCGATGCCAGTGAAAATGGTTTAACCCTGCAAAGTGATGCGTAAGTTCTCCATCACCAACATTCAGCATTTCCGGCTCATTAATCAAACTATTCACAGGTACATTACATAGACCAAGTACTTTTTCCCATTTGCCGTATCGTACGATAGCATCTGTAACCATGCCACTTGGATTTGTAAAGTTAATTAACCATGCATTTGGACAAAGTTCTTTCATATCTTCGACAATATCTAATAAGACAGGAATTGTTCTTAACGCTTTGAAAATACCACCTGGACCATTCGTTTCTTGACCTAAGAAGCCATGCGATAAAGGAATGCGTTCATCTTTAATTCTAGCATCTAATAAACCCACTCTAAATTGAGTCGTAACGAAATCAGCATCTTTTAAAGCTTCACGTCTATCTAATGATAAATTTACTGTGACATCATATGGAGAAGCATCCCACATTCTTTGCGCCATTTTGCCGACAGTTTCTAATTTCTCTTTACCTTCAGGAATGTCTACCAACCAAATTTCACTTAAAGGTAAAGATTCATAACGTTTAATAAAACCTTCCATCAATTCAGGCGTATAACTGCTGCCGCCACCGATAGTTACAATTTTTATCCCTTTTTCCATTATAATGACCTCCTAATATTTTCTTTCTTATGCACGTTAAGTATAAAATAGAAGTAATCATTAAAAAGGCAAATCGGGCATTATCAAATGACATTTACAAATTTCCTGAAAATAAATGGGATTTTTGTAATGACTTTTTACAAAAGGAGATATTTATATGCTTTTAACAGAAAGAATGAAAGAAGATATATTTTCGCAAGCAGAACAAAGTATCATTCAATATTTGTTTGAAGAAAGAGAGAAGATTAAGTCCAAGACGTTAAATCAAATATCTAAAGAAACATATACACATCCTTCTACTGGTATTCGCATAGCTAAAAAGTTAGGATATGACGGTTGGTTAGAGTTAAAGGATCATTATTTAGAAGAAGTAGAATACTTAAACAGACATTATGAATCAATAGACGCAAACTTCCCATTTGATGCATCAGATAATAACATGTCCATTAGCCATAAATTAGCACGACTCAATCAAACAACGATAGACGACACCGTGCATTTAATAGATCATCAAGAATTGGATAAAGCAGTCGCGTATTTAAACGAAGCGGAAACCATCAAAATCTTTGGACTGTATCATAATTTAATGATATGTGAAGACTTTGAAATGAGAATGAATCAAATTGGCAAGACCGTTAAGCTCTGCGCACTCGAACCCCATTTTGAAATAGAAAAGTCGTCGAAACATACATGTGCCATCTTCATTTCATATAGTGGTGAAAATCAAAGCATCTTGAAATTATTACCGATGTTAAAGAAAAAGCATATTCCAATTATCGGACTGACAAGCATTGGTGAAAATACAGTAACCAAATACGCAGACAGTATATTACGCATTTCAACAAGAGAAAAGTTGTATTCCAAAATCAGTAACTTCACAACACGAGATTCCATCAGTTTCTTGATGGATATCTTGTATGCTTGCGTGTATGGAACGGATTATGACAAACATACAGATTATAAGATTAATATCGCTAAGAATTTTGACAACCGCGTGACGCATAATAAGATGATACAGGAGAAGTGATGGATGGGAAAATTTTATAATAATTTTAAAACATGTAACACATCATTCATTTATGACCAGTTAATTTAGTTAATTTCATATTATTTTAAAGGTGTTTTATATTTATTTAATTATAATATTCAATAAATACAAATAAACAAATGTATATTATTAATTGATTGAGTAGAGCGATTTTTAATTTTGCAATCTTAAATAATTATCTTTTTCTTTTGAATTTTAATGATATAATTAAAGTATGTAAAATGTATTATTTTCCCTATTTCTGAAAACACTTTTAGTATTATGTTGTTTTATAAATAGAAATAGTAGTGAATATTTCATAATATTCACTTGATATTTTACAAAATTATAAATAAAGAAATATTGGATAAGGGGACTGGAATATGAAGTTATTTTTCAAATTTATGAGTATTGCAACGGTTTTAATATACATATTAATTAAAATACAAAATATAGTTCAAGATTATTTGGAAATTAAAAATGGTGAGTATAAAGAGGAATAGAATAATCAACAGACGATTGATTATGTTGATCTTGTTTGACTGAATTTCCTAAAATTATAATAGATAACAATTTATTAGAAAGAAGAGGAAAAAATGAAAAAAAGAGTTTTAAAGAAGTATAATAATTATAAAAAAAATAAAGGTAAGTTAATATATGTAAATGCAAGACGTAATAAAAAAATTAAAAAAGGAAATATTCTTTTTGAAGCGGTGCATGGAGATACATATGGTGGCCATATTTATTACATGATAAAAGAGTTGTTAAATAATAGTAAACTTAATTTTAAAATTTATGTTTCCTTAAAAGATACTGAAGATATTGAGTTATTATTTGATAAGTCAGAATTAAAGAGAATTAATTTTGTAAAACATATGTCCAATCAATACTACGAATTAATGGCTACTTGTGAATATTTAATAAATGATACGACATTTTATCCGTTCTTTAATAAGAGAGAAGGTCAGAAATATTATATCATTTGGCATGGAACGCCTTTAAAACATATGGGGAAAGATATTCCTAAAGTAGTAGATATTGCTAATGTGCAGAGAAATTTCTATATGGCTGATAGAATATATGTTAATAATCAAAAAACAATGGAAATATTGGCAAGGACACATCATTTAAACAATGTCTATAACGGTAAATTTATAGTTGGTCCTTCTCCAAGAAATAGTGTCTTTTTTGATGAAGAGAAAAGAAATCAGAATAGAAATGATTTCAATTTAAATAATAAAAAAATGCTAGCATATATGCCTACATGGAGAGGGAATATTGGTAGTGTACAGAATTCTCAACATGTTACAAAGTTAATTACATATTTTGAAGAAAATTTAGATGAAAATACAGTGCTATACGTAAAACTTCATCCATTTGAAAAAACTATTATTCCAGATTCATACGAGAAAGTTAAACCATTCCCGTCTAACATTGAGACATATGAATTTCTAGCTGTCACTGATTGTCTTATCACAGACTATTCATCAGTAATGTACGATTACGTGAATTTAGGTAAACCAGTTATACTTTATACTTATGATTATAAAGATTATAAAGAAAATAGAGGTTTATATGACGATTTATCATTATACCCATTTATACAATCAAACAGCTTAGAAGGATTGTTAAAGCAAGTTGAACAAATTCCGCAACAAATCGATTATCAAGAATTTAAAAATGAATATAATAAGTATGACAAGATAGATGCGCCTAAAATCATTATTAATCATATGTTTTTAGATAAAGATGATTTAACGATTGAAGAACATAATCTTCATAATGGTAAAGAAACAGTAGTAATTGTTAGTGGAGGATTTTGGAGTAATGGTATTACGACTGCTTTAATCAACACATTAGAAAATATTGATACTACAGAAAAAAATTATATTTGTTTCTTTGAAAAAGATAAGGTAAAAAAAGAACATTATTATCGCTTGTTAGATTTACCTGAAAACGTTCATTTTTATCCAACAGTTGGAGAAATAAACGGTAGTATTAAAGATAGATTGCTGATGAAAAGATATTTATGGAACGAAAAATTCAAAATTAAAGGTATGGAAAAAGATTTAAGCAGAATTTTCAAAGAAGAATTTAGTAGACTATTTGGTGATTTAAAAATAGATTGGTTTATTCATTATACTGGCTTTGAAAGAAAAAGTGCTGAAATGATGCGACATATTGATACAAATACTGCTATCTGGGTGCATACTGATATGTTTGCTGAGTACGAAGCTAAAAAGAATTTTAGTAAAAAAATTATCTATGGTGCATATGAAAAAGCCAATAAAATCGTACTTGTTCATAGAAATTTAAAAGCAAATCTTATCAATCATTTACCACAAGTTTCTAATAAAATAGTCACTGTAAATAATTTCCTAGGAGAACAAAGAACAAGAAAACTAGCAAAAGAAAATTTATTAGAATCGATTGATAATGTTCATGTTGATTATGCTTATAATGAAAATATGTATTTGGATTTTGCAAATTTAGATCAAGAACAGCTAGATGATAAAATAATACAGGATTATCCAGAACAAACAGTATTGACGGAAAATATAACTGAGTCTATAAAGCAATTGGAAACTAAAGAAGAACATTCAAAATCAACATTAGTAACTCAAAAAGATAAAATAGAAAAAAGTATTGTAAACTCTATTACTGGACTTTATGAAGATTTCTTAAAAGATAGAGAGTTAACAGAAACGTTCAAACATTTATTTGTGAATAACCAAGATGTAATCGATGAATACTTTAATTTAAATGAGAAGGATCCTATTGTTAATTCTGTGGAATTATATAATCAGATGAGGGTTTCAAAATGTAGAATGCTCGATGCCTTGTATAATCCAGAAATTAAAGTATACATGAATATTGGAAGATATGATTATCAAAAAGGCCACGATAAGTTAATAGCTGCATTTGAAAAGGTCTATATTGAAAATCCAAATGTATTTTTAATTATGGTATGTCCACATGGACCTTTAAAATCTCAAACAATTCAATGGGTTCGAGATTCAGTTGCAAAGGAAAATATTGTAATTCTAGGTGGCATAAACAACCCATATCCTTTATTAGATCATGTGGATGCTTTCGTTCTATCTTCAAATTATGAAGGTTTAGGGTTAGTAGTATATGAAGCTTTAGCTTTAAATACTGATGTAATAACAGTGAATTTAAAAGAAACAACTGAATATTTAAATGAAAATCAAGCGATAATTACAGAAAACAGTGTGGAAGGTCTTGTAGATGGACTTATGATACATCTAGAAGGAAATAAATCGTTTGAAGAATTTGATTTCAATTACTATAAAGAAAAATCTAAACAAGAATTTATAAATGTATTTAAGTAAAGGAGATTATTATGACTAAAATAAAAAAAGCAATTATTCCTGCCGCTGGCTTAGGAACAAGATTTTTACCTGCTACAAAAGCAATGCCTAAAGAAATGTTACCAATATTAGATAAACCAACAATTCAATACATCGTAGAAGAAGCGTCACGTGCTGGAATTGAAGATATTATCATTGTAACTGGTAAACATAAACGCGCGATTGAAGATCATTTTGATATTCAAAAGGAACTTGAAACAACATTGTATGAAAAAGGCAAACTTGAATTACTTGATAAAGTTCAATATTCAACAGAATTAGCGAATATTTTCTATGTCAGACAAAAAGAACAAAAAGGATTAGGCCATGCGATTCACACAGCGAAGCAATTTATTGGAAATGAACCTTTCGCAGTATTATTAGGTGATGACATTGTTGAATCGGATAATCCAGCTATTAAACAATTAATGGAACAATACGAAGCAACAGGCAAATCAGTAATTGGTGTACAAACGGTACCTGAATTAGAAACACATCGTTATGGCATCATTGACCCGAATTCACAAGATGATCGTTTATACGAAGTGAATCGTTTTGTGGAGAAACCAGAACAAGGAACTGCGCCATCTAATCTAGCGATTATGGGTAGATACGTTTTATCTCCTCAAATCTTTGATTATCTTGAGAATCAAACCGAAGGTAGTGGCGGAGAAATTCAATTAACAGATGCGATCGAACGTTTAAATAAAGATGATAAAGTTTATGCGTATGATTTTGAAGGACAACGCTATGATGTCGGAGAAAAAATTGGATTTGTGAAGACGACGATAGAGTACGCATTGAAAGATGAAGAAATGCGTGATGAAATTAAACGCTATATTCAAACATTAGATATTTAAGTAAAGGAGCTAGAACTTTGAGAGCACAATGGGAACAAAGAATATCTGAAAGTTTAGTTGAACAGTTTCATAACGTTCAAACAGAAGAAGAAGTAGCAACTGGATTTACAGATGTCTTATCATTTGGAACAGCTGGTATTAGAAGTACCTTCGGTATAGGACCAGGTAGATTGAATAAATTCACGATTCAAAAGTTTGCGCTAGGTTTAGCTAAATATTTAACGCATATTTCAAATACGCCTAAAATCGTTATTCATTTTGATACACGTCATTTATCTCAAGAATTTGCGATAGAAATCGCGAAAGTATTAGGTACCAATGGTATTGAAGTTATTTTGCCAGAAACGTACAAATCAACACCAGAACTATCATTCGCAGTACGACACTTGAAAACAACTGCGGGTATTATGATTACGGCAAGCCATAACCCTAAGAATTATAATGGAATCAAAGTATATGGTTCAGATGGTGGCCAGTTATTAACAGAGCCTTCATTAGAATTAAGCCGTTATATTGATACAGTAGAAGACCCATTAAATATACAAACAGACGACTTTAAAGCGTTACAAGAATGTAAACTGATCTTACCATTTAAAGATGAAACAACTAAAGCTTATAAAGCAGCGGTTAAAAATCTTGTTGGTTCATTTGAATCAGCTGAAACAAAAACAATATTAACAAGTTTACATGGCACAAGTCTGCCTTTATTGTCTGACGTGCTTGAAGATTTGTCATATACAAACTATGTTGTTGAAGAAAAACAATCTACACCTAACGGTGATTTTCCAACAGTGCGTATAGCCAATCCGGAAGAAGCAGATACGTTTGATTTAAGTAAACAATTAGCTGAGAAAGAACAGGCGCAACTCATTATCGCAACTGATCCAGATGCCGACAGAATCGGTATTGTTGAAAGGTATCAAGACGGATCAACAAGATATTTCAATGGTAATGAGATTGGACTATTACTCATTAAACTAAGACATGCGCAATTAACAAGCGATGCACATAAATACATGATTAAATCTGTTGTAACAGGTGCTTTAAGTGAAAAATTAGCACAATCATTGAACATTGAAGTAATTAATGTGTTAACAGGTTTCAAATACATCTCAGAACAATTAAAGCAATTAGAAGAAAAACAATCACAACTAGTTATAGCTTTCGAAGAAAGCCATGGCTATTTAGTAGAAGACTTCTCAAGAGATAAAGATGCGATACAAACAGCAGCACTATTGATTAAATATAAAGAACAACTGTCACAAGATAATCAGACTTTCAAAGATGTTTTAGACAATATTTATCAAGAACTAGGTCAGTATAAAGATAAGACACTCTCACCAACATTTGAAGGTGCAGAAGGACGAGAAAAAATCCAACAAATTATGAATGACTTTAAACAGTTAGACACAATTGAGTTAGACAATTTAACACCATTGTATATAGAAAACTACATCACACAAGAATCTCATGATATACAAAGTGGTGAGACAAGCACTATTCAGTTGCCTCAAACAGATCTTATCAAATTTATATTTGAAGAAGGATTTATAGCAGTTAGACCATCAGGAACAGAACCAAAAATGAAACTGTATTTCTCATTAGACGTTGAGGAATTGGATGATGTGATTGAAGAGTTCGAAGGGAATTTTAATTTGAAATAAGAAGAATAGCGAAAAGCAACCTTTCAGTAAACGAAAGGTTGCTTTTTTGTGTGCAATTAAATTTGGTGGAAGTAGATCGGTAATAAATATACTTGCAATATAGTTAAAATGTTTAGGGTAATAGATTTAATAATGTTGAAATGTAAAATTAAAATTAAAATTGTAAAAATCAAATTTACAAATGTAATAATTTGTAGTTTAATAATAATGATGATAGTTACATAGGGAAGAGGGAAAATATGAAAAATTTAATTCTTATAGTAATTATTTTTTTTCTCACAGTTATGTCTGCAATCTTAATGATGACAACAGGAAATGACTCAACAGATATTAAAGATACTAAAAAAGAAAATACAGAAAAAGTAGTTAAGAAAAAAGAGGATTCTGATAAGAAAGAAGTAAAAGCATATAACATAAAAAATAAGGAAGATTTAGCTAAGATTATATATAGCAAACAAGATGAGCAAACAAAGATGAACGCATATAATGAAGCAATCGAAAAAGGAATATTACCACGAAGTCACAATTATCAAGAAGCAGTTTATGCATATGAAGAGTCAGTTTGGCAAGGTGAAAATGAAATTACTAATCAAAAGTAAATACAATTAGAAAAGCTTTTGATTGATATTAGAAGAAATAGTATCATGGTTATATTTTAAAAAGTGTTCGATTTGATTTTATTAATAATTCATTTATAACTTAATCTGAATTTCTATCAATCTTTAATAATGATTTAGGGCGGGAAAATAATGATTTCAATAATAATAACTGTATACAATGCAGAAAACACAATAAATGCTACAATAAATGGAATTATAAAAAATTGTAGTAATGAGTTATTTGAAATTGTCATTGTAAATGATGGAAGTCAAGATGATACATTTAATATTTTAAATAAATATAAAAATGTTAATAATATAACCATTATCAATCAAGAAAATCAAGGTGTGAGTAAAGCAAGAAATGTAGGTTTAAAGCACGTCAGTAAGTACTCTGAATACATCACATTTGTTGATGATTCTGACATGATAAGTGGAAATTTTATATCAGAAGCTAAAAGTTTTTTTGAAAACTATAAAAATATAAATATTGCCGTCTCACCAATTCTAATATGTAAAAGCGAAAGTACATATAGTCATACACTAAATTATCGATTTAATAATATTAAGGAATATGTAGATATTATCGAAGACTATCATGACATTCATTTTCATATTGGTGGAGTAGTATTCAGAACGTCATTATTTAACAATCCTGAATATAAATTCAATGAATCGATATCTTTCTGGGAAGATGCTGCACTAATTAATACAATTATTTTAGATCAAAGGTATTATGGTCTATTACATAATAGTAATTATTATTATGACAGAAATAATACTAATTCTTTAAGCCAAATAGCTTGGTATTCTGATGCGAGATATACCAATCATATCAATACAAATTATTTACCTTTAATAACAAGGTCTATATCTAAATATGGAAAAGTTATTGACTATATACAATATTTAATTACATTGCATTATTTGGAGTATATATTAGAACATAATCAAAAGTTTATTAATAAAATGAAGAATAATTTATCAAAAGATTTTATTGATATTTCTAAGAAGCTATTTGAAAATATAGATATTAAAATTATTGATCAGTTAAAATGTCCAACACGATATAAGGTGTTTTTATATCATTTGAAAGGAGAAGTATATCCATATCATTTAAGAAATAATCATATTAGATTACTTATCCATCATTATAAAAATAAAAAAATATTATTTTCTTTATCAGATGATATAGGTGTTTCAGATGATAGTTCAGAGATAACTATATATTTTAGAAATAAGATTCAGACAAAAGTAATATCAAAGCGTAGAAGAGATGTAACAATATTCGGGAAAAAAGTAAATGATCTTTCACTAAACAATTTTGAAGCTAAAATACCGAGAAGATTGATTTTATTTGGGTTTAAAGTAAAAGTAAAAGATTTAAGAAATGACAATGAAATATGGATTAAAAGCGAATCCTTATATAAGAGGTTATTGCGTAAATTTATTTAAAAGGAGAAAAATAATGAAAATTTCTGTGATATTACCTGTATATAATGTAGAGGGTTATATACAAGCATGTTTGAATTCATTATTAGAACAAAGTATAGGTGAAGAAAATTTAGAAGTAATTTTAGTAGATGATTGTTCTACTGATAACACACCAGAAAAAATCAATGAATTTAAAAATAAATTCACAAATTTTGTTTATTATCGTTTACCTGAAAATGAAGGATCGCCAGGTAAACCAAGAAATATAGGTGTAGAATTATCTACTGGAGAGTTTATTCATTTTATGGACCCTGATGACATATTAGATGAGTTTGCATATGAGACACTATTGGAATTTATGGATGAAAGCGATGATTTTTCCATGGGAAAAATGATTTCTTTTAATGAGGATGGTAGTCAGTTTGAACATACAACTTTCAGAGAATATAAGCTTAATAAAACGTATAAATCAACAAGCTTAAAAGAGACACCATTTTTTGCGCAAGTAAAAGTAGGTGTTGTATTAAAGTTGATTCGTAAATCATTTTATATCAATAATGAAATTAGTTTTATAGAAGGTATGAGAAATGGAGAAGATAAAATTGTAGATACATTACTGTACACTACAGCTTCTTCTTTTTCATATATTCCATATGTTATATATAAATATAGAAATAGAGATACAGGTGAAAATAAATCATTAACACATCAAGAAGTTGAAAGCTCAATATACAACGATATAAAAGCTTACTATGATTGTAAAAAGCATTATGATTCTGAAGCAATAGAATTCTTTAAAATCAATGTGCTTAGATCTATATTTTGGAAAATTGTAGATGATGAATTTGATTCATTAAGTAATATAAAAAAAATGAATATTTTATATTCTATATATGAAATTGTTAAAAGTTATGATGAAAATATTGTAAAGATGTACTTAAACAATGAAGAACCGATTATTAAATTAATCAGTAACAAAGACTTTGAATTAGCGATATCATATTCTGCACTATTAAATGCCCGTAGAAAATACTTTTATCAAGGGATTGAAATTGAAAAAAAATATAGAGAATTCAAGCAATTTAAGAAAAGTAAAAGTTATTTAGTGTTTAAAGCTCTGAATAAATTAAAAATTATAAAATAGGGGTATTAATTATGAAGGTATTACAAGTTTTATTTGATCTTAAGAATAAAAATATCGATTCATTTAATAGACACATTAATGATAAAACTTATGAAGAAACAATAGTCATAGATTTTGCTAAAAATCAAAGCTTTAATATAGATATAAAGAAATTTGACTATATACAATTTAATAATCCAAATTTTAATTGCGACAAAGATATTCTGATAAATACTATAAAAAAAATGGAAGTTGAACAAAAACAAATTGCACAATTTACATTAAGAGATGTAAAAAATATGACAAATTATAAATATGATTCAAAAAATTATAGAGATTTGTTTTCCACTAGTATTGTTGATACTCATTTGCTTAATTCACATAATCTACTAGAAATATTCTTCACTGCTAAGAAAAATACTTTAAATAATAATATGTTACTTGTTGAATCAAATTATATTGGTAGAGATTTAAGAAACAACTGGTATAAAGAAGATTTAATTGATCTTTTAAACTGCATGTTAATGTATACAAATTATTCAGAATTAACTAAAGTATTTCAAGATGATAGTGAAATAATAAAATTTCTAGATTTTATTATTGATAATAGAGTATTTGAAAAATTAGTAAAAAAAAGCGTTAAATTCGAATTATTACAAAAAATCAAAGAAAGATTTAGTGGATTTTATTTATTAAGATCGAAAGAAAATACACCTTTATATTTATTTTATTCACTAACAATGAAATCATATTTTGATGAAGCATTACAAGCTCTAACCTTATATCGAAGTAGAAGATATTGGTATAATAGTAATGAAAAATATAGTAATGAATTTAACGGTGAAGAGATTAATATAAGGGATACCAAAGCGTGGAAAAAAACACAAAAATTACGAGATACAAGGATTAACTTAAAATCTAGTTATTATAAAGTAGAGAAAGGTATCCTCAAAAAAATATCAAGTTTATTAAAGCTATTTAATAAACAACAAATTTGGTTACTAAGTGAAAGAAGAAATAGTGCATCGGATAATACATTTTATTTATTTAAATATTTAATGGAGAATGACCAAAAGGTTAAACCGTACTATTTAATCGAAAAAAATGCTAATGAACCAATAAAAAAATTAAAAAAATACGGCAATATTGTTTATTTTGGTTCGTTTAAACATAAATTATTTATGTTACTTGCAGATAAATTTGTGACATCATTTACATTTGAAGAAACGATGGCGCCATTTAATGCAGAACAATATAAAGAAATATATGCAAATGAGTTAAATAAGAAAAAAATCATCTCCATTCAACATGGTATGATCATCCATAATATTTCACCATATTTAAGTAAACATCAATATAGAACAGACTATATTACAGCCAATAGTATATATGAAAAAGCAATAATTAAAGACACACTCGGTTTCAAAGATGAAGAAATATTAATAACAGGTATGGCTCGCCATGATAATTTACTCATCAATTCTAGAAAGACGAATCAAATACTATTTATGCCTACTTGGCAAAGAGGGTTGCAGAATTTAAGTGAAGCGCAGTTTATAGAAACAGAATATTTCAAGAAAATTCATGAATTAGTAAATAATACAGAGGTACATAATTATTTACTAAAAAATAGATTAAAAATGTACGTTTTAATGCACCCACAATTCGAAAAATTTGCTGGACATTTTGTTAATAATAATAAACTCATTAAATATGTGAGTACGACAGAAGTTGAAATACCTGACCTTATCGCAAATAGTCTCTTTCTTTTAACAGATTTCTCATCTGTTGCGGTAGACTTCTTATTCCAAAAGAAGAATGTTATCTTTTATCAATATAACAAGTATGCATCCCACCATGTTCCGTCTAAACAAATTGAATATTCAGATATAGGAACTATCGTTGTGAACCTAGAAGAAATGTTGGATTCATTACAAGAAATAGAAAGTAATAACTTTGATTTGTTACCTAAATATTTAGATTCGTATGAAAAGTTATTTGAAGTTAAAACAAATATAAGGGAAAGAATTGTTGAAAATATTAAGAACCTTTAAAGGTGGTAACTATGGATACTAAAATTAGTTGTTCGCAAAATAATATATATATATCTGAAAAGTTAGTTCAAAGTCAAATAGATTATAAATATAGAGATAAAATTGGAATATTTTCAAAAAAATTTCCGTTGAATCTTAGTCATGAGAATGGATTCATTAAAATTAACTTAAACCTCAATTTTGGTTCAAATATTAGTGAAGACAGAAGTATCGAAATTCCAATAAATGAAAGCATTCAATTTAACGAAATGATAGAGGATGTAAATGAACTATATAATATATCAATTCAAGCTATTGAACATAAAATTATTATTGATATTACACAAAAACAAAAAGGCATTTTAAAGTTTGATGATATAATAAACCAACCCAATATTAAGAAACGTTATCTACTTAGAAAAATGATCAATAATAATCCGTTGTATTATACAGAACAAATGTACTTAAATAACTGTTTAGACATAAGTGAAATAGTTGATTTGATTTGTAACAACAGCATGAAGACGCAAGATTGGAAATTGTTAATTGAGTATAAAGATGATAATGATAATTCTTTAATCAATGAACTTAGTGTTTCAGAGATCTATAATAAATATCAAGATGATTTTAAAAAAGCGAATGTACTTATAAATCATTCTAAAAATATATTGAGATTTGATGAAATAAAGAATATATTGACTGATTATATAATTTTTAATGAGGAATATTTTGAATTGAAGTTGAATCACTATGATGCAAATCATAAGTTATATATCGTTAAAAGGGAAAGAGAAGCCAATCCATTTAATTACAAATCGTACATAATTAAAGAGATGGATGATGTAACACTTTCAATTAAGGTTCCTTACAATGAATTGTTAGTAGATTGGGCTAAGAATGGTGATAATATTGACATTCTATTTGGTACTAATTTAAATACAGCACAGTTTATAGAAATAAGTGAAAATTCTAAAATTCCAAAAAATTATATATTATTATCTAATAACTTTGATGGTAAATTTTATTTAAATGGACGCAAAGCTCTATCCATATATATTAAGAAAAAGACTAAAAAAGTTAGTGAGCATGCAACTAAAGTTGCGGTATTAGGAACGTGCTTTTCACGTAATGCATTTAATACGTCGGACTACTTTAATCCAGAGTATAAAGCACTCACGGAATGTGTTTATACACAGTTTCATAGTACGATTGAGTCACTTATAAGTGATATTAATGCACCTAAAGAATTACTAGACACATATCGAGATGACAATGAATTTAAACATATTAACACAGATTTAACGAAATCGTTCTTTGAAGAATTAAATGAAAGTGGTGCAGAATATATTATTATTGATTTATACCCTGATGCGACATTAAATCAGTTAACATTAGAAAATGATTCCGTCATTACCTATAATTATTTAATAAAAGAGAATGTTAATCTAGGTCGATATGTAAAAGGCTGGGGCGATGAGAAATTCAGTAATGAGGAATCATTTATTTCTAGATGGTTGAATAATTTAAACATATTTATGGATAAGCTCACTCAAATCATTCCTGAACATAAGATTATTCTAAATAGAGGTAGATTATCAAAATATTACTATGAAGATAACGACGTTAAACAATTTGGAACGATTCATTTGATTAATAGAAATAATTATTATTGGGAGTTACTGGATAATTTATTTATTCAACATTATCCTAAAGTTAATGTGGTAGATATAACAGATAAACCATATAAATCAGATAAAAATTATCCATTTGGATTTTCATATTCACATTATGAAAGCGACTATTACAAAACTTTTTATAGTGAAATTATAAAAATATTGTATAAAAATAAATTAGATATAGGATGAGCATTATGAATAAAATAAAAAAAGCAATTATACCTGCAGCTGGTTTAGGAACAAGATTTTTACCTGCTACAAAAGCTATGCCGAAAGAAATGTTACCAATATTAGATAAACCGACGATACAATATATTGTCGAAGAAGCAGCACGTGCTGGCATAGAAGATATTATTATTGTGACGGGTAAACATAAACGTGCGATTGAAGATCATTTCGACATTCAAAAAGAACTTGAAACAACATTATATGAAAAAGGCAAACTAGAATTACTCGATAAAGTTCAATATTCAACAGAATTAGCGAATATTTTCTATGTCAGACAGAAAGAACAAAAAGGATTAGGGCATGCGATATATACAGCGAAACAATTCATTGGAAATGAACCTTTCGCAGTACTTTTAGGTGATGATATTGTGGAGTCTGATAATCCGGCTATTAAACAATTAATGGAACAATATGAAGCGACAGGTAAATCCGTTATCGGCGTTCAAACAGTGCTTGAAACAGAAACACATCGTTATGGTATTATTGATCCAAAGGAGCAAGTGGAACGTTTATATGAAGTTAATCGATTTGTGGAAAAACCAGAACAAGGTACTGCGCCATCAAATCTAGCGATTATGGGTAGATACGTGTTATCACCAAGAATATTTGATTATCTGGAAAATCAAGATGAAGGTAGTGGCGGAGAGATTCAATTAACAGATGCCATCGAACGTTTAAATAAAGATGATAAAGTATACGCATATGACTTTGAAGGTCAACGTTATGATGTTGGTGAAAAAATAGGGTTTGTGAAGACGACGATAGAATATGCATTGAAAGACCAAGAAATGCGTGACGAAATTATACGTTATCTACAATCATTAGATATTTAGGTAAAGGAGCTAGAACTTTGAGAGCACAATGGGAACAAAGAATATCTGAAAGCTTAGTTGAACAGTTTTATAATGTTCAAACAGAAGAAGAGATTGAAGCGGGATTTACGGATGTCTTATCATTTGGTACAGCTGGTATTAGAAGTACCTTCGGTATAGGACCAGGTAGATTGAATAAATTCACAATTCAAAAGTTTGCGCTAGGTTTAGCTAAATATTTAACTCATATTACAAATATGCCTAAAATCCTTATTCATTTCGATACACGTCATTTATCTAAAGAATTTGCGTTAGAAATCGCGAAAGTATTAGGTACCAATGGTATTGAAGTAATCTTGCCAGAAACCTATAAATCGACACCAGAACTGTCATTTGCAGTGAGAAACTTAAAAACAACAGCGGGTATTATGATTACGGCAAGCCATAATCCTAAGAACTATAATGGCATTAAAGTATACGGTCCTGATGGAGGTCAGCTGTTAACAGAGCCTTCATTAGAATTAAGTCGTTATATAGACACAGTGGAAGATCCATTAAATATACAAACTTATGACTTGGAAACATTACAGGAACGTGGATTGATTCTACCATTTAAAGAAGAGACGACTGAAGCTTATAAGGATGAAGTTAAAGAACTTGTCGGTTCATTTGAAACATCGCAAACAAAAACAGTGTTAACAAGTTTACATGGCACAAGTCTGCCTTTATTGTCAGATGTGCTTGAAGATTTGTCATATACAAACTATGTTGTTGAAGAAAAGCAATCTACACCTAACGGTGATTTTCCAACAGTGCGTATAGCCAATCCGGAAGAAGCAGATACGTTTGATTTAAGTAGACAATTAGCTGAGAAAGAACGAGCTCAACTCATTATCGCAACCGATCCAGATGCCGACAGAATCGGTATTGTTGAATGTTATGAAGATGGGACAACAAGATATTTTAATGGTAATGAGATTGGACTATTACTCATTAAACTAAGATATGCGCAATTAACAAGTGGTGTTCATAAGTATATGATTAAATCTGTCGTAACAGGTGCATTAAGTGAAAAACTAGCTCAATCATTAAACATCGGCGTCATTAATGTCTTAACGGGCTTTAAATATATCTCGGAACAATTAAAGAATTTAAAAAATAATGAGTCTAATCTTGTACTGGCTTTCGAAGAAAGCCATGGCTATTTAGTAGAAGATTTCTCAAGAGATAAAGATGCCATACAAACAGCAGCGCTATTGATTAAATATAAAGAACAACTGGCACAAGACAATCAAACATTTAAAGATGTGTTAGACAATATTTATCAAGAACTTGGTCATTATAAAGACAGGACCCTTTCACCAACATTTGATGGTGCAGAAGGGCGACATAAAATCCAACAAATTATGAATGACTTTAAACAATTAGAAACAATCGATATAGAGAACTTAACACCACTGTTTATAGAAAATTATATTACGAAAGAATCACGTGATATACAAAGTGGAGAAACACGAACTATTGACTTACCTCAAACAGATCTCATTAGGTTTATATTTGAAGAAGGATTTATAGCAATCAGACCATCAGGAACAGAACCAAAAATGAAACTGTACTTCTCATTAAACGTAGAGAATTTGGACGACGTCATTGAGGAATTTGAAGGAAAGTTTAATTTGAAATAAGAAGTATAATGATAGTGTTTTCATTGATACAAGAGATAGTGTAATGTTGATTTCAAATAAATACTAAAAATGGTCTTTATTTATAACTACTCAAACAAATGGCCATATCCATTATCAACATAGTGTATTAGCTTACAATTATAGATTAAGTAATATTTCAGCAGTTATTAGTAGAGGCAATCGAGTTCCCTTTGTGTTTGCAATATAAGTCTTAGAAGAAGATCAACCTGTGGTTAGATCCTAGGAAGTTATATTTTAATAAAATTATTATTTATTTAAAAATAGGTAAATAAATTATATCAAAGTGAATATTAATAATCAGTTATAAGTGTGTGTTGCTTATAACTTTTTTATGTTATTTGACATAGGTCTACTGAGCACTTTGATGCATATAAATATGATAAGTATTTCAATATATATAGACATTTGTAAACTTTTTATCAATATTATTAATATTGATAAAAAGTTTTTATTTTAAAAAACTATTAACAAATTTTATATACTTGTATGTTTATTGCTTAGTAACTAAAGTTTAAATATAGAAAAAATGGTATTCACGATTAGTTTTGGGCATTATAAGGGGTAAATTATAGGTAAACAAGGTAACTATATGAGTGCTTTATATAGATTAAAAAATATGCTTGTAAGGAGATTTGACTGTATATCTACAAAAGATAAGACAGATAAAGTTGTTGTTGAATTTAAATATAAGAACTATTTAATGTTTAATATTGATCTCTTTACATTGCGTATTCAAAATAAAACAGTTTCAACTGTCGTAAAGAAAATAGGTATAAATCGGTTAAGAGTTGAAATTGACAAAGAGTTATTGAATTTTGAGTCTAACGAGCCATTTATTAAAATCAATTGCTTTTATAATGGTAAGAAATTATGGATTAGAAACAAAACTAAAGGAACTATCTATTTAACGTTAAATAATCAGTTATGCGAATTTGAATGTACAAAGAATATGTATATAAAAAGTTTAAATGCTGGATATTCATTTGTGAATGAAAAAGTTTCATTTCTTTAGAAAAGGTATTTTAAGAACTATTCATGAGACTTTCTTAGGTGACATCTTCTATGATGAAAAGAAACTAGTAAATCAGATATATGACTATGTTATTAATGATTCATTTAAAAATATAGAATTAGAAAAAGACAGTATCTTTAAACATATTGATAAATCTAATAATGAAAGAATTTATAATAGTATTGTTAAAAATTTCAAATAAAATAATTCAAAGGTTAGGACACCATTTTTGTCCTAACCTTTTTTATTTCACGTTATAAAATTGTAATTCTTTTTATAAGATATCCCCAATAACAAACATTTCTTTTTTAGTACGACATGATAGATATAATACATAATACTAAGTAGAAGGTTGGGATATTTATGGTTTATTTGTTTGATAAGGGGAGGTTTGTTACGACGGCTCGTAATAAACCTAAAGTAATCTATGCGCTTCATGAGCCTACTGGTAGGTAGTTAAATGATGAGCTACCTAAGAAGTTGCTTGTTATTTTTACTTGTATGCCAGATGCTAAGCGATATGATAGTTCGTTGATTCCGAACAGGATGTTTCTTAAGTTCTTTGATGGTAATGAATATACGAAATATGTGATATGTAGTGAGTATGTCGAATTGTATTATAAACAGACAGATTGTATTGATGCATCTAAGATTTACAAAATCAACTTAGCAGATAAACATATTACGTCACATCCTGAAGTTTCAAGAAATAGCGTGCCGGAACAATTAACCATCTTAAATAATTTCTTTGCAACACATATATAAAGGTTAGCTCACACGAGCTAACCTTTTTTGATACGATCTTATTCATCAACGCCTAATTCTTTCTTAGCCATCTTCTCATATGCCGCTTCTCCTGAGGCAATTGCAAATTCAGCGATAAACATTGGGAATACTGCATTTAATTCAATAATATGTTCTTTCATATGTGGCCATGTCGTACCGCCTGCTTTATCATAAGCTTCTATTAGTTCATCTAGTCCTTCATCGCCAAATACACGGTGATGTCCCATGAAATCATTGGAGGGGTCTGCGTGACTGGCTTCTGTCCAATCTATAAGACCTGTCACATTTGCTTCTTTATCCACCATAATATGTCCTGGGTGCAAGTCTCCGTGTATCATCGTGACATGATTCGGCCAGAGCTCATCTCTATCTAACCATTTTTGCCATCTATTCCATAGGTCAGGGGAGACTCCGAACGTTTCTTTCACTTTATGCATACGCTCTTGATAATCTTGTTTAATTTGTTGAATCGTTGTCGTCTTAATTTCACTTGAAACGAGTTCTTCGTCTGTTATTCTATGCAAATCAACAAGTACTTCTGCCAGTGTATTAATAAAGTTCTGAGGCACGGGTTTATGTTCTATTTCCCATACGTATTGTTGTAATTCAGTATCAATTGTAGCTGCAGGTACGCCTGTTAGTTTAGGATACGCAATTAAAGTTTCTTTATGAATTTGCCAATTAGGTACTTCAAATGATACATGTTGTTGTATGAAGTCTACGGTTTCTTTTTCTGAATCTGTTCGCTCGTACACTTCTGGTCTTCTAGGTATACGTAATACCCATTCAACACCATGTCTATCTTCAGCAAATGCTACTTGAAAATCAAGTCCTGATTCGTTTATTGTAATGGATTCAGGTTGAATATCTAAACCACATTCTGCGGCAATCGTGACAATGTTTTCATGTTGTGTCATATTGAGCGCTCCTTAAAGGTTATTTTTATATTTCTTCGTTTCTTATCCGATTTCTCCGTATTTCATCTTATAAGATACATAACCTGATTTATAAAAGTACTTTTGTTTTTCAGCTTCTTTGTAATCCACAAGTCCTAATGCAAGAATCACATTAAAAGCAAAGTCTACTGCACTAGATCCGTTTGCTGTGACGAGGTTCTTATCAACGACACTATCTTCATTCATAAAGTCTAATGCGTTTGTATAGGCTTTGTAGTTCTCTTCTGTCGTCCATTGGTTTAAATCATTTCCTGTATGTTTATATCCCGTAAGTAAACTATTTCGTGCAAAAAAGTCAACGGCCGCACATATTGCGCCTACAACAATATTGTTGTCTAATGACGTCTTAATGAGTTGTACGAGATGTTCATTTTCAATTTGTGACCAATTGTTACCGCCAATGATAATTAAAGCATCGTAAGGCTCTTTAATGTCATCTATTGTATAGTCAACAATTGTCTTCAATTGGCCGATAGATGTCACAGTTGATTCACCTAATGATACTGTATCGATTTCAAATCCGTGCGACATAGCGAGTTCTGCAGCAACGTAACTGACTTCCCAATCTGCATATGCTTCTGTAAGAACGATTAGCGCTTTTTTCATAAAAATAACACCCCTTGTTAAATTTATTTATAGATTATTTTTATCATGATACAAAGACATCTTATATGCAAATGATAACTAACGGTATTTATGGTATGATGTAATAAATGATAACGTTTCTCAATTGTAAAAGGGAATATAACGGGAGTGAAAAGTTATGCAAGTTGTACAAAAATTTTTATGGAATGATCGATTCGTAACGGTGGCAATGCCAGTTGGTTATGATGAACAAAATCCTAAACCATTTAAGACAGTAATCGTTCAAGATGGGGATTATATATTTAATAAACTGATTGAAGACAAGCCAAGAAATATTATGTATGTTGGTATTGAACCGGTTGATAGAAATAGGGAGTATACACCATGGGAAGAGAAAGTTGATCAAGCACATTATGCGGGAAATGCTGATCAATATTTAGATATGTTGGAATTTGAATTAATACCATTTCTTAAAGAACATTATCATATCTTTGATGAAGCAGAATATTTAGCAATCGGTGGTGGCTCTTTCGGCGCGTTAGTCTCATTATATGCTTTATTAACACGTCCACACTTATTTGGTAGCTATATCTTAATGTCTGCTTCTATGTGGTATCCGAACTTTTTAGATTTCATTAAAAATAGTAAATCAATAGAGTATCCACGTCATATTTATTGGTATGTAGGTGAGCAAGAAGGGGTAGAATATCCTAATATTTTAAAATGGATGGTACCGAATACGTATGAAGCGGTTGAATTGGTGAAAGAGAAGCTGGTCAATGATGATTCGACTTTAACGTTTATTACTGATGAAGAAGGTATCCATAGACATGAATACTTTGAAAAATATTTCGACAAAGCGATTCATACGTTGTTTTAGATGTATATAACTATAAAGGACTTAGACATGATGAGGTGTCTAAGTCTTTTTTGTTGTTTAAATAATTAAATTTAACGTACGTGAATTGCTGATATAATAGGGGTTAACATCGTTTAGGACGAATGAAATAAATGAAGAATGTTTGACAAATAGCATGAATGATATTATAGTTGATTACACAACTAATCAACCAATCATGTTATAGGATAAGGAGAATGAAAATGAAACCTATTTTAAATGAAGATACACCTATATTTTTGCAAATTGCAGATATGATTAAAGATGATTTAGTTGAAGGACTTTTGTCAGAAGGCGAACAAATACCTTCCACAACGGAACTTTCAAACTTTTACAATATTAATAGAGCGACGGCTCAAAAAGGTATTGCACTGTTGATGGATGAAGGCATTGTAGCTAAGAAGAGAGGGATTGGTGTATTTATAGCTGAAGATGCGCGCGACAAGCTCGTAAATACAAGAATGCAAGACTTCTCAAACTCTTATATCCAAAACATGGTTAAAGAAGCTAAGAGACTTAATATAAGTAAGGAAGAACTCATAAGAAGGGTGGAACAAGACTATGACAATCATTGATATTCAGAACATGTCGTTTAAGTATAAAGATGAATATGTACTTCAAGATTTAACACTTCAAGATGATGAACCAATGATTATTGGTTTATGGGGACGAAATGGTTCTGGTAAGACGACGTTAATGAAACTCATGTCAGGTCAAGAAAAACAAAATTCAGGTGACATAGCGATATTAAACTATAAACCTTATAACAATGCAGAAGCTTCAAAGCAAATTACGTATTTAAGAGAGAATCACTTCTTTGGAAAGTCATGGAATGTAAATGACGCGATGAAATTTGCAGCGATGTTCAATGACAATTGGGATCAAGAAGAAGCGGATTATTTAATAGATTTATTTGAACTACCACGAAAGAAGAAGATTCGAAACTTTTCTAAAGGTATGAAATCAATGGTTCAAAGTATAATTGGGCTTGCAAGTCATGCACCTGTAACAATGTTAGATGAACCGACAAACGGATTAGATGCTTATATGAGAAAGTTATTTACACAAGCGTTGAGAGAATCGTTCGAAGCGGATCCGAGATATATTATGATAGCTTCTCATCATATTAAAGAAATTGAGAAGATATGTGAAAAGCTCATTGTTATATCTGATCATCGTGTGAAGTTACATGAACCGATTGAATACTTTCAATCTAGAGGTGCGATATTAGTTGGTAAATTAGAGGATATCCATCAAATTACTTCTAAGGATGCTATTATCGAGCAATCAACGATTATGAGTCAGCATAAAGTGATGGCGGATATCCCTTATGATGCAGCATTACAAGAACAGTGTAGAGCGTTGAATGTGAAAGTTGATAAAGCAAGTATTCAAGATTATTTAGTAAATATGACAATGACAAAGGAGGCTAATCATGGGTGATTTAAAAGGGTCTTTCTCGATTATCTTTAAAGAACTAAAAGTACAATTATATACGTTTAGTATCGTACTTGTTGTTTTAGCCGCGATATACTTTGTAATTGGATTTTATATTGAACCATCAGATTCATTTAATCCTTTATTATCTGGGCCAGTATACGGCATATTAGGTTTCTTACCATTATTCATGTTTGGTGATCCACTTAAATCATCAATTGAACTTGGTGCGACAAGAAGACAGTATATCGTAAGTTTATGGCTAAGTTACATTATATTTATAGTTATGATGCTTATCATTCAAGAAGTGATTAGCTTTATATTAGAACGTGTAGCAAGTGTGACGAATAGCGACGTAACACTTATGAGAATATCGGATATACTGCCTAACGCTAGTGGATTGGATAGTATGTGGGTGGATTTCCTAGCTATTTTGTTTATCGCAGGAATTTGTTTCTTACTCGGTGCGATTATTTATCGCATAGGTGTTATCCCAACAATGATCGGTGTACTATTTCTAGGTGTCATCGTATTTATCTGGTTTGTACTCGGTAATTTCACGCCATTCTTCAAATGGGTATATCAGCATATTTATGAAATGTTTCATATATTAGGCGCAATTGGAATCATATCAGCATTATGTATATATCCAATTATGATTCAAGCAAGATTGAAGGCATAGAAGTAAAAGGCTAGGACAACTTGAATTGTCCTAGCCTTTTATAATGCGATGTGACAGGGCATGTGACAATATTGTTCGTTGTATTTTTTTGTATAAATGATAAATTATAACAAGGAATTAAGGGAGGCATTTGTTATGAATCCAACTGCATCGAATCATCGTATTTATGAATTAGATTATATTAGAGGATTTGCTTTATTAGGTATTATTTTTCTTAATGTTTCGAGCATTATACAAGTACCATTTGATTTTTCATTATTAGAAGTTCGTTATCAGAAGTTTTTAGATATATTTATTGAATCAAAGTTTATGTCGATTTTTTCATTTTTGTTTGGTGTTGGTTTTTATATTTTTATCAATCGTGCGAAAGAAAAAAGTGAGCAACCATATGTAATTTATTTGAGAAGAATTGTAATATTGGCGCTGTTAGGATTAGGACATATGCAACTCCAACCGGGAGAGGTATTGCTTGTTTACGCTATATTTGGTTTAGTATTGCTACCACTGTTTAAAGTGAATAAATGGGTGAATTTCGCAATCGGTATGATACTCTTATGCGTAGCGATTGGATTGGGCGGTAAAATATTAATGCCACTTCCACTGTTCACTTTAGGTTTAACATTTGCCCAATTTGGTCTACATCAAAAAATGTACCAATATAGACAGTATTATGCCATTATTGCGCTATTGACGATGATCATTTCGGTAATCGGCATCTATTATTTGAATCAAATCTATGTTGGCGCTTCTTACCAAGCGATTAAATATACAGGTATCACTGAAGCGCAATATTTGAAACAATATGCTTTAACGAATCAATTGATTTTAATTTTGAGTCCAATTATGACGATATGTTACTTTAGTGTACTCGTCACGTTGTTACAATATAAAGTCGTGCAACAATTATTGAAACCGTTAAGAACGTATGGGCAAATGGCACTTACGAATTATATCGGGCAGACGTTGTTGATACTATTGTTTAGCTATGGATTAGGTTTGTCAGATTGTCGTTTAATCCATACGGCGAATCTTTGTTTAATCATTCTTGTGATACAGTTAATATTCTCAAGTTTATGGCTAAGTTACTTTAAATATGGTCCGTTAGAATACTTGTGGAAAATCGGTACTTATTTCAAGATGTTTCCGATAAAATAATAGAGACTGGGACATAATGTAATGTCTCAGTCTCTTGTAGTATCTTGGCAGTAGATGACTGAATTGAAATGCGCTTGTACCAAGCTTTTTCAACTCTAGTCATCCTTGCCGGGGCGGGACTACGAAATCTTTTTTTACAAATTAGATTTCTGTCCCGCTCACTTTTTATATGATTTCAATCATAATTTTAGTGATATATTCATTCTCATTATTTTTAATAACTGAATCAAATACATATTCTTCATATACATATTCACCCATCGTTAAATTCAATTCATCGATTTTATTTAGCATTTTGTTATACGCTTCTTCAACATGTTCATCAATCCCAATATAATAACCGACTAAATATTTACCTTTTAACGTAACGGTATTTTTGTAGTGCTTTTTAGAATTTGGGATATTCACGTAAAGGTAACTATAATGATAATAATTACCACTTAAAATATCATTTTTATGCGTTACGACACCAATTGGCTGACTAGAAAAAATTTCGTGTGATTTCAGCTCATCAATAAACTGGTTAATCGAAATTAAGAAATCGAGTTCTGAAGCATTCGCGATGTTGTCACTGATATAGAAAGTCATTTCATCATATTCTTCAATTTCAATTTGATCAAAGGATGTTTCCATTGCATCTCTGATGAGTTGAATCTTACTATCAATGATCATTTCATTGTATTCTAAATGCTTCTTCTGCTCTTGGATCGTTTTTTTCTGTTGTGTCATCAAATTTAAAAAGTGCTCTGGTGATTTATTTTGTGTGTATTCTTTAATTTCTTTTAATGGCATGCCGAGTTCTTTCAATAAAGTAATCACACTTATAAGTTCAATTTGTTTAATGGAGTAATATCGGTACCCAATTTCATTTTTATAATCTGGTTTAAAAAGATTGATTTTATCATAGTATATGAGTGTCTGACGGCTAACATTTGTTAAGCTTGCAAACTCACTTATAGGTATTTGATTAATTTTTTGCATAAATTAAGTTCCTCCTATTGACTGTATAGTTACTATACACTATAAATTGTATATATTAAAGATTGCATTATGTTATGCAAATCAAAATAAATAGATTAGAATATAGTGAAAATCACTTAATATTTATAAAAGTAATGAAGAAGGAGGTCTAAAATGAATAATAAGTTAAATGTTTTATATTTTAATATATTTTTAATGTTTTTAGGTATTAGTATTGTCATACCAGTATTACCTACAATTTTGCATGATTTAGATTTAAATGGAAGTGATTTAGGCTTGCTGGTCGCAGTATTTGCAATGTTCCAAATGATCGCTTCACCGTTTGGAGGACGATTTGCAGATAAGTTTGGCAAAAAAATTATTATCATTATCGGCCTGCTGTTATTCTCCATTTCAGAATTTATTTTCGCAATGGGTAATACATTTTCAATACTTTTAGTTTCAAGAGTATTAGGTGGCATTAGTGCAGCGTTTGTCATGCCTGGTGTAAATGGTATGATTGGTGATTTATCAACTTCAGAAAATAGAGCAAAGAACTTTAGTTATATGTCAGCCGTTATTAATACAGGGTTCATAGTTGGACCAGGTGTAGGAGGATTCTTAGCAGAAATTTCGCATAGAATGCCTTTTTATTTTGCTGGTGCACTTGGAATCATCGCTTTGTTATTCTCAGTATTCCTTTTAAAAGAAGCAAGTGACGATGATTCAAATGAAACAGCACGTCCTAAAGTCAAAGAGCCATTTCCATATAAATTGTTTGTCGTACCTGTCATCATTATGTTGATATTGTCTTACGGTTTAGCATCTACCGAAACAATGTTCTCATTATATACAGCAGAGAAAGTAGGCTTTGAACCGAAAGATATTTCTATCGCGATTACAGGCGGAGCAATAGTAGGGGTTATATTCCAATTATTCTTATTCGAGAAACTTGTCGGTAAGATCGGTGAAATTAAATTAACGCTATTCTCATTAATCTACTCAGTGTTAATTCTAGGAGCTTTTGTATATGCTTCTCACTACATTACAGTGATGTTAGTCAGTTTCGTAATATTTATAGGATTTGATTTGATCAGACCATCTATGACGAACTATTTCTCTAAATTAGCAGGTAATAACCAAGGAACAGCAGGTGGCTTGAACTCAGCAGCCACAAGTGTTGGTAACTTGATAGGACCATTAGTAGCCGGAGCAGCATTCGATATTAAAATCGACTTCCCGTTATTTATTGCCATGGCATTCTTTATCATCGCTTCAATTATCATCGCATTTTATAGACCAGATAAATTAAAATTCTAATAAAAAGTCAGGGACATCTCGCGTGATGTCCCTGACTTTCTTTTTCGGAGAAGTAAATGGGGTGAGGAGTGTATTGGGGATGGTGTGATGGATAGAGAGGTTTGTAATTATAGAAATGGGGTCGACAAGATAAATAGGAGCGTTGTATTTATCAAGACTGAGTAAACAAGATAAATAGGAACCTCGAATATTGCAAGTGGAGGGTGACTAGCAATGTTGGAGCCGTGAATATTGCAAGTGGGCCATGACTAGCAACATTGGAGCCGTGAATATTGCAAGTGGAGGGTGACTAGCAATGTTGGAGCCGTGAAAATTGCAAGTGGACCATGACTAGCAACATTGGAGCCGTGAATATTGCAAGTGGGCCATGACAAGCAACATTGGAGGCCTGAATATTGCAAGTGGGCCATGACTAGCAACATAGAACCGTCGTATATTGCAAGACTACCCAAACAAGCAACATACGCTTCCTCAAATACCTCCATCACTCACCAAATACATGCTTCCACCACATCTCAAATATGATAAAAGGCTGAGATAGCGGTCAATTTCCGCTGTCTCAGCCTTTCTTTTTATTATATTTGATTTAATGCTTGGTTTAAGTCTTCTACTAAGTCTTCTGTATCTTCTATACCGATAGATAAACGGATCATGCCGTCTGCGATACCTTCTTTATGACGAATTTCTGCTGGTATTGATGCATGTGTCATAAGACTTGGTACTGAAATTAAACTTTCTACTGCGCCTAAGCTTTCTGCTAATGTGAATAATTTTGTATGTTTAATCACTTCTTTTGCTTTTTCTACATCAGCGACTTCAAATGAAATAATACCTGGGTATCCTGAAGCTTGTTTGAAGTGAATGTCGCGATTCACATGGTCTTCGTTTAATGGGTGAATTGTTTTAACAACATTTTCATGTTTGTTTAATAATGCTACGACTTCTTTAACGTTTCTATTAATTTGTTCTACTCTTAAACCTAATGTTTTGATACCACGTGTTAATAAATAACTATCTTGAGGCCCTAAAATACCACCAGTTGAATTTTGGATGAAACCAATTCTGTCTCCAAGGCTTTCGTTTGCTGTTACAATTAAACCTGAAACAACATCACTATGTCCGCCTAAGTATTTAGTAGCTGAGTGAAGAACAATATCAGCACCTAGGTCTAATGGATTTTGGTAATAAGGTGTCATAAATGTATTATCTACAACAGTTAACATGTCATGTTTTTTAGCAATGTCACTTGCTGCTTTAATATCTGTTACTTGAAGTAACGGATTTGATGGTGTTTCGATAAATAACATTTTAGTTGTGTCTTTAATAGAAGATTCGATATTGCTTACATCAGTTGTATTGATAAAATCAAATTCAATACCGAAGCGAGAGAATACTTTTGTTAATGCGCGGTAAGTACCACCGTATACATCTGAATTAATTAAAATATGGTCACCTTTGTCTAATAACATGATGACTGCTGAGATTGCTGCCATACCAGAACCGAAAGCATAACCATTTGTACCGTGTTCTAAATCCGCAATTAATGTTTCTAATGCCGTACGAGTAGGGTTAGCTGTTCTTGAATATTCATAACCTTGTCTTAAATTTCCGATTCCGTCTTGTTCATAAGTGCTTGTTTGATAAATTGGTGTTGTTACCGCACCTGTATATGCATCTGTTGTTTTACCACCATGGATGAGTAATGTTTTTTTATTCATAATCTTTTCCTCCATAATTAAATATATTTTTAGACATATATCTATCACTGCCATCAGGGAAAATGACGACGATATGTCCTTGTTCGATTTGTTTTGAAAGGTCAATTGCTGCTTGTAATGCTGCGCCTGATGAACTACCAGCAAGAATACCCTCATTTAGTGCAAGACCTGATACATTTGTAAATGCATCTCGATCCGAAATGACTTTAATATCATCGATTAAATCTCGCTTTAGAAATGGTGGCCACTTTTCAACGCCAATACCTTCAGTATCGTGAGCATGCGTTTCGCCACCAGCAAGAATGCTTCCTTCAGGTTCTACAATGATATTTCGTACTTGATGTTCTTTCATGACTGAAGCTATTCCTGTAAAAGTTCCGCCAGAACCAGCGCCAGCAATCAAATGTGTGATGTCTGGACATTGTTCAAGAATTTCTGTCGCTAAAGTATGAATATATGCTTGTGGATTCTCTTCATTTTCAAATTGATTGATATAATAAGCGCCGTATTGTTCAGCGTAGGACTGTGCTTGTTGACGGGCACCTAACATACCTTCAGAACGTGGTGTTCTTCTTACTTCTGCCCCTAAAGCTTTCATGATATTCATTTTTTCTTCAGAAAAGCCTTCAGGTGCAAAGATAACGCAGTTAATATTGTAATGGTTCGCTACGATAGCAAGTCCTATACCTGTGTTACCGGCAGTGGCTTCAACTATCGTATCTCCAGAATGAATATTACCTTCAGCTAGTGCATGTTCTATCAAATGCTTGCCTAGTCGATCTTTAATGCTGCCACCTAAGTTATAACTTTCTAATTTCGCAAATATTTTCACGTTGTCTGTACTGTAATGTTCCAATAAGACAAGTGGTGTATTCCCGATTAAATCGAATGCTTTCATCCCATTACCCCAATATAAATTAATAAATACCTTAGTTTTTCAATAAGAATTATAGGTTAAACATTATTAAAAATCAACTAAATTAAATTTGTTAGAATATTGAAAATATAATAAAAACAAAGTTAGTATATTTTTTATACTCAAAACTGTTGACATTTATTAGTAAGGGCGTTATAGTTATCTCGAAATCGAAATAATATTTGAATAGGTGATGAACATGGATAGAACGAAAGAATCATTAAAAGCGCTAGTAGGTATAAAACGTACAAATGATACGTTAGATCGTATTGTTAAACAAGATATGAAAAACTACGGTTTAAATATTACTGAATTTGCTGTAATGGAACTTTTGTATCATAAAGGTGATCAGCCTATTCAAAAAGTAAAACAACGCATTTTAATCGCAAGCAGCAGTACAACTTACGTCATCGATCAACTTGTTAAGAAAGGATATGTAACACGTCGACAAGATGAGCAAGATAAACGTATTATGTATGCTGTTCTGACTGAAAGTGGCCATGAATTGATGGAACGTATTTTTCCACAACATGCCGAAACAATTGAAAAAGCATTTTCGATATTAGATGACGAAGAGCTTGCGATTTTTCGTAGAGCACTTAAAAAAATAAGCGCAAATTCTACTGAGTAGGGGATAGCGCAAATTTTTTTACAACTTATTATTTCGAATTCGAAATAAAAATAAAGAAAGAAGGAAACTATAATGAGTAAACCAGAACTTATCGGTATCCATCACGTAACTGCAATGACAAATGATGCAGTAAGAAACTATGAATTTTTCACACAAGTACTAGGTATGCGTTTAGTTAAGAAAACAGTAAACCAAGATGATATATATACGTACCATACATTTTTCGCAGATGATCAAGGGTCTCCAGGTACAGACATGACATTCTTTGATTTTCCAAATAACCCGAAAGGTAGTCGTGGTACAAATTCAATTAGCCGTGCAGCATTCAGAGTGCCAAACGATGCAGCGCTTGAATATTATTTAAATCGCTTTGAAGAATTTGGCGTTAAACATGATGGTATCCAAGATCTATTCGGTAAAAAGGTATTACCTTTTGAAGAAGAAGATGGCCAAAGATATCAATTAATTTCAGATGAATTAAATGAAGGTGTTAAACCAGGTACTCCTTGGAAAAATGGTCCAGTACCCGAAGATAAAGCGATTTATGGTTTAGGACCAATTGAAATTACAGTGAGCTATTATGAAGATTTCAAATCTGTACTGAAACAAGTTTACGGTATGAAACCAATTATTGAAGAAGATAACGTAACATTGTTAGAAGTTGGTGAAGGCGGTAACGGTGGTCAAGTTATTTTGAGAAAAGACGACCAAGGTCCTGAAGCAAGACAAGGTTACGGTGAAGTACATCATGTATCATTCAGATTGAAAGACCATGAAGCGATTAAAGCATGGGAAGAAAAATATAAC
This sequence comes from Mammaliicoccus sp. FSL K6-3158, assembly GCF_038005105.1. Classification (NCBI taxonomy): domain Bacteria; kingdom Bacillati; phylum Bacillota; class Bacilli; order Caryophanales; family Staphylococcaceae; genus Mammaliicoccus; species Mammaliicoccus sp. FSL K6-3158. The sequence continues at coordinate 2,425,474 of NZ_JBBOSL010000001.1, read as the reverse complement.
GAACTTCGTATTGGTAACTCAGGTAATGTCGATAGATATTATTTTGAAGCGCTATACGCAAGAATCGGTCATATTCTTATTGAAGTATCAACTGATGGTCCAGGATTTATGGGAGATGAACCTTATGAAACTTTAGGTGAAAGTCTTGCATTACCACCATTCTTAGAAGCAAAACGTGACTACATTGAATCTGAAATTAAAGCTTTTGATACTAGTAGAAAACATTAATAAGAAAAGGTGTGGCTAAGATGAAGGAGATACGACCAGAAGTCTTATCGCAAAAAGAAAACTATAAATTGTTAATAGGATCTATTATTCCTAGACCAATTGCATTAGTAACGACAGAATCAGATGATAACGTATTGAATATAGCGCCGTTTAGCTTTTTCAATGTTGTATCTTCAGACCCACCGATTCTTTCCATTGCAGTACAAAGAGTGAATGGTGAAATGAAAGATACTGCACGAAATATCGTTCAGAATAAAGAAGCGGTCGTGCATATTGTAGATACAGATAATGTGCGTGATGCGAATCAAACAGCAGCTTTGTTAAGTCATGAAGAGAGTGAACTCGAACGTACGAATTTTGAAACAGTAGATTCAGTTGAAGTTTCTGTGAAAGGCTTAAAGCAAAGTAAAGTTCGATTTGAAGCGGTTCTATATGATGATATTGTAATTGAAAAAGACGGACAACCTATTTCAGATTTATTATTGCTAGAAGTGAAGTATTATCATTTTGACGAGCGTATCTATAATGATGGCTATATTAATAAAGAAGAGCTCAATGCGGTAAGTAGACTTGCCGGGAATGATTATGCAGAAATCGGACACACATTCACAATCGAAAGACCATAATATGATGGGAGATAGTAAATATGAAACATATATTTAAACAAGGTGCACAAGGTAAACCAGTATTTCTATTACTTCACGGAACAGGTGGAGATGAAAGAGATTTATTACCATTAGCAGAAATGCTTGATCCGACTTATAGTATTTTGAGTGTTAAAGGTGAAGTATCTGAAAATGGTATGGCTAGATATTTCAAAAGACTCGGAGAAGGGCAATATGACTTAGAAGATTTAGAATATAGAGGACAAGAACTGTATGAATTTATAGAAGGATCATCTAAAGAATATGGCTTTAACTTAGAAGATGTTATTCCAGTAGGATTCTCTAATGGTTCTAATATGGCGATTAATCTCATATTAAGAGAACAAACACCATTTCAAAAAGCATTACTCTTTGCACCACTTTATCCATTAGATTTAGAAAATAATCATAAAGATTTATCTCATTTTAATGTCTTTTTATCAATGGGGGCAAGAGATCCAATCGTTACAAACGCACAAAGCGAGCGCGTGATAGAAATATTTAAAGAACGTAACGCAACAGTGACAGAAGCATGGGTTAACAGTCATGAAATTACGCAAGAAGCGGTACTTAAAGCAAGAGAAATATTATAAAAAGAAGACCAGCTCAACCGAGCTGGTCTTTTCTTGTGTGAGGGGGAGTAGTAGTAGGGAGTGGCTAACGATCAAGAGTAGAAAACAAGATCGTTAGAATTTCTAACGTTCAAAAAAACAAAACAAGATCGTTAGCACGCAAAATCGCAAGGATTCAAAGAGAAAAAATAACATAATAAAAAATCTCATGTGGCAGTGAATGATTCAGTCACATGAGATTTTTATATTTTATGATGGTACTTCTGTTCTTTTTCCGCTATGTTTTCTAAGGATAGCAGCTGATATAGATGATACACCACCGAAGATGATAAAGCCTATAAACATCCACATTGTACTATTAAGTTCGATATCGTGGTGTAAATACAATAGTCCTCTTAATGTTTCTGCATAATGTCTAAATGGATTCCATCCAATCATATAGTCTTGATAAAATTGTGGCAACATTTGTGTTGGTAACATTATGAGTTGCAAACTAAAGAATAACAATACCATAAATAATGGAATAGCTTTGACACCCAACCATGTCATAAATCCTAAGATTAGACTGATGAAAGCAAGGATCGCGATTGAAATATATAAACCTATTTTAATTGGTTCATGAATTGTTACATTTAATACGTGCGTCATAAAGTAAATATATCCAAATCCACCGATTAATGCTGTAACAATAGCGCCGCCTAATTGGCCAAGTGAAGCGATAATTCGGTCTTTAATTGTGATATTATTACTTGTTCTGAATGAGAAGAATAGAACAACTGAGCCAACTAATGATGCTAACCATACTGGTGTGAACATTAAGAGTGGTAAGTTTCCGTTAGCTTGATGTGATTTAACAGCGTTCATGTTTGTTTTATCCACTTTAATTGGATTTGTGATACCTTGAATATCTGAAGCTGAAACGTCGACATCCATTTTATCTAAAGTTTGGATACCTTGTTTAGAAATTTGTGTATTTAGTTGATCGCCGATAGTCGTTAACATTGTATTCGCGAGTTGTGCACCTTGCATGCTTGCACCTTCGTTAACGATAATCTCAACTTGTCCTTGTTTAACTTTAACAGGTTCAACTTTGTTTTGTTCTTGCATTTTTTTAGCTTGTTCAGGTGGAATTTGTCCACTTTCAATTTTTTCTTTCATTTGTGACTGCATTTCTTTAATTTTTGCCTCTTGAACTGTCTTTTGAACTTTACTCATAGAATCTTTTGAAAGATTTTCATCTAAAATTAATGCCCCATAATATTTGTTGTCTTTGAAGCCTTGTTTTAAATCTTTCTTACTATCTACATCTACCCATTCAACTTTGTCTGATAAATCTTTATTGTCTTTAATTTTATCTGCAAAAGTTTTCCCGATATTGACATCTTTGTCTTGCATTGTTGTACCCTTATCTTGATTCACAATTGCAATTGGTACTGATTTAGGTTCTGGATTATATGCTGGAATAAAAGCAATCGCTAATAATAATAGTATGACGATTACTAGAATAGGTGTCATCCAAAAAAGTTTCTTTTTGAAAATATTCATATTTTTTCCTCCTTTATTAATGAACAATGTGTTGATTATTAATAACATTGTTTATTATAATAGAATTTAAGATAGTTACAATCGTCAATTGCTTACGATACGTTTATTAATCAACAAATACATGTAAATTGTTCATTAAAATAAGGAGATTGGTTTAAAATGGCAGAAGATCGACGCGTAAGAAAAAGTAAAAGAGCAATTAAACAAGCTTTTATTCAGTTGTTAACAGAAAATAACCTTGATCGTATTACGATACAACAAATTTCAGATTTAGCAGATGTTAATAGAGGAACCTTTTATTTAAATTATGAAGATAAATATGCATTGTTAGATGAAATGGAAAATGAACAAATTGAAGAAATTAAAGGATATGTAGATATACGGAAGATGGATTTATCCACTAAGACGAGTGATCGTTTTATTGAAGAATTTGCGAATAAAGTCATTAAAAATGTTATTACACATATTGAGCAAAATATGGAATTTTATCAAGTGATTCTGAACTTAGAACGTAAAAGTCAAATCGAAGAACAATTAGCAGATATAGTGAGAAGTAATATTAAGCATTTAATAGGTAATAAGGATAATGTATTTGGCATTCCAGAAAATTACTACTTAAGTTATGTAGTTGGTTCAATGATGTCGATGATCAAATATTGGGTATCAGATGAAAATCGTGTATCTGTAGAAGAACTCGTAAATTATGTCTCAACAATCGCATCAACTGGACCATTGTCTATTATGAAACGTATGGTAGATGAGAATATTAAGTAATATAGAAGAAAATAATCATGAGATGAATATAATCGGTAGATGGTAGAGAATCTACTGGATTGTGCGCACGAAGACTGAGAGATATCGTGCGCTAGGGTACAAAATATGGGCATAACGCACGAAGACTGAGAGATATCGTGCGCTGGGGTACAAAATATGGGCATAACGCACGAAGACTAAGAGATATCGTGCGCTAGGGTACAAAATAGAGGCATAACGCACGAAGACTAAGAGATATCGTGCGCTAAGGTACAAAATAGAGACATATCGCACAGTCATCCACTCAATACAATCCATTCACATTATATGAATATAGAAAAGGCAGGGGCTATCTTAGCCCCTGCCTTTCTTATTTCTTTATTTTATTTCATCGCGAGATTTAATGATTTTATTGATAAACCCATAGTCTTTTGCTTCTTGTGTGCTTAACCAGTAGTCACGGCCAGTGTCTTTTTCTACTTTTTCAATATCTTGGCCAGTTTCTCTTGCGATTAATTCATTAATTTTATGTCTTGTACGAATAATTTCTTTAGCTGTGATTTCCATTTCAACAGATTGACCTTGTACACCGCCAGAAGGCTGATGAATCATGAATCTTGTATTAGGTAAACTGTAGCGATTTTCTTTTTTGCCAGCTAAATAAATAATAACGCCCGCACTTACTACCCAACCAGAACCGATAATATTAACTTCTGGTTTAACGAAATTAATCATATCATGAATGTAATAACCTGAATCTACATGACCGCCTTGGCTTGAAATAAATAGATTAATAGGTTCATCACTCATTGCTTCTAATAGTAATAGTTGATTACCGACTTCTTTTGCCACTTTATCATTGATTTCCCCGGTAATAATAACAGTACGTGTTTCTAATAATTTTTCAGTAAGTATATCTTTTTCGTTATGTTTTTCTTCAGACATGAAATCACTCCTATAATGATTGATAATACTATTGTGAACGAGTGCGATTTTGATTTCAAATAATTTGACCTATTTTGACTAAATTTAAATATTAAATAAATCGTTAAATGATTCTGACATTGTAGGGTGCGTATATATGTTATCTCTTAAAATGGTATATGGAATTTGTTGATCCATTGCAAGTTTCAGAATGTTAATCAATTCTTCAGATTCTTTACCATAAAGACTTCCACCTAGAATGAGCTGACTATCAGCATCTACAACAACTTTAAATAAACCTCTGTCATCATGATTAATTTTATGGCGAGGGATATTCTTCACTTCAATTTGACCTTCTAAAATATTGTGACCATTTTTCTTAGCTTTACTTGCAGTGTAGCCAATTCTTGAAAGTGGAGGATCTAGAAATACTGTGTAAGGCACATATCCTCTATTTTCTGTTGTGCGGTGCTGTTTGCCAACTAAATGGTCTTTAACAATACGGTAATCGTCTAATGAAATATAAGTAAATTGAGGACCGCCTTTAACATCTCCGACAGCATAAATATGGTCTACAGAAGTTTGTAGATGTTCATTAACTTTAATTTCACCTTTATCTCCAAGTTCGATATCTGTATTTTCTAAAGCTAAATCAGTATTAGGCACACGACCAGTCGCAAGTAATACCGCATCCCCAGTTATATCGCCTTGAGAAGTATGCACAACAGGACGATTTTTTTCAGTAGAGAAGGCTGTTACTTCAGCTTCATCAATAAATTCAATATCTTGACGGACGATTTCGTCATAAATAAGAGAAGCAATATCTTTATCTTCAGTTACTAATACATGCTTACGAGGATGGACGATTTTAATTTTACTGCCCAATCTTGAAAAGATTGTCGCAAATTCTAATGCAATATAACCAGCACCAATAATGACAAGTGTTTCAGGTAAGTGATCTAATGACATTATGCCTTTAGAATCATAAATATTTTCAGTAGTCTCAATACCTTCTATTTCTGGAATATTTGAACGCGTACCCGTATTAATGATAATCTTATCCGCTTGAATCGTTTCAACTGTTTCATTAGATTCATTTAAAAGTAATACCGTATGGTTATCTTTAAAATGTGCTTTATAAGTGTACACTTCGATATTGTCATCAGAATTAAGATTGTTAAAATTCTTCTTATTTAAAGCAGCAACGACATCTTTCTTACGATTCATCGCTTCAGAAAACGAATGATGTTCCAGGCTTTCATGGAGTAATGTCTTACTCGGAATACAACCAACATTTATACAAGTTCCGCCATACATATTTGAATTTTGTTCAATAACCGCGACCTTCTGACCTTGCCCTGCAAAATCTTTAGCAAGTGTCTTACCAGCCTTACCAAAACCAATAATCAACATATCAAATCGTTTCATTTACAAAACCTCCATTTGTGATGATTTATGTTTAGTATAACGTTTTTAGGAATGTAAATCTGTGTAAGATGCTTCAATATGAGATAACAAAACTTCTATTATTTTAACGTTTTCAAATTTATGCATAAAAATCCAAATTAATTATGAAAGCGTTTAATACTATAATGAATTTACAAATTACATAGGAGGCAAAAGATATGTCTAATAATTGGTTAGAGATAGAACGTAAAGTCATAATTGTTACAGGTGGAACATCTGGAATCGGTAGACAGATTGTGAATTCTCTATTAGAAAATGGTGCAATTGTATATAATGTAGATTTAAAAGATAATCCAATTGATAATGAACATTATTATTTTATTCAAACGGATGTTACAGATGAAGAGGCGGTTCAAAGTACAGTTAGTCAAATTTTAGAAGAGCAATCTCAAATTGATGTACTCGTTAATAATGCAGGCATAAACTTACCTAGATTATTAGTGGATGTTAAAGGTGAAAAACCAGAATACGAAATAAATATGAAAGATTTAGATTTAATGTTTGGTGTGAATTTAAAAGGACCCATATTATTTAGCCAAGAAGTAGGTAGACAATTCGTCAAAAATAATAAAGGCATTATTGTTAATATTGCGAGTGAAGCTGGTCAAGAAGGCTCAGAAGGTCAAAGTATATATTCTGCTACAAAAGCCGCATTAATCGGATTTACAAGAAGTTGGGCTAAAGAATTAGGTAAATATAATATTAAAGTTGTAGCAATTGCTCCAGGAATATTAGAAGAAACTGGATTACGAACTAAACAATATGAGGAAGCATTAGCTTATAGTAGAAATACAACTGTCGATAAGCTTAATGGTGATTATTCAAAATCTATACCGTTAAGAAGAGTTGGAGAATTAAAAGAAGTAGCTGATTTAGTTTGTTATTTAAGCTCAGATAAATCGAGCTATATTACGGGAACAACAATTAACATTTCTGGTGGTAAATCAAGAGGTTAAATTAAGAGATAGAAAGGTGGGGAAGTTATGTTATTGAATAAAAAACATTTATTAGTAATAGAAGTATTGCAGAAAGAACATATATCAACTGATAAACTTGCCCACCAACTTTCTATATCTCAAAGAACCTTATCTAACTATATTAATCAATTACTTACACATTTTGGTGGCTCAATTAGTATTATTAAAGATCACCATGAAATATCGATGATTGTATTAGATGAATCAGTATTCTTTAATATTTTACAAAAACTAAAAAATAATATAAATAAAAGCATTCATGAAGTAGAAGCTAGAGAGGAAAGTGTTTTTAATTATTTATTGAATAATGGTATTTGCACAATCGATGATATTGCTGAAGAGCTATATTTGAGTAAAAGTATCGTTAATAATACTTTGATAGAAATAAAAAATATATTAAAAAATTACAAAGTTGAAATTAAAGGTACTCAAAATGTAGGACTCAGAATCGAAGGTACTGAAATTGAAATAAGGAAAGTATTGATTGAATGTTTTCCAAATCAATACAAAAGTACTATTTTACCAGAACGTATAAATGAAATATTAAAAAATATTCAAGAGAAGTTTAACTTAGACGCTACTAGTTATAGAAGGTTAAGACTTTCTATACAGGTCATATTAACTAGGTTAGACGAAGGATTTAATATTCAACAAAATGTTCAAATAGACGAGAGAGTTTATGATTCGGAAGACTTCAAAGTTGTTAGTGATATAAAGGATTATATTGAGAAGCATTATGAAGTTGTATTTCCAAATTTAGAAATTTTACTAATCGTTTTTCAAATTATAGGTAGGAGAGCTTCAATTATTGATGAAATGATAAATGAACAAGATCAGACAATACTTAATAGTATTATTGAAAATACTATTAAAGACATTAACTTTTACTACACTATAAAAATAGATGAGCAACTGTTCAGTAATGATATAAAACTCCATATCAAATATCTTATTAATAGACTCATATTCGAAATTAATATTCATAATGATTTAATAGATGAGGTTAAAAAGAGATATCCATTTGCTTATGAATTATCAAAGGTACTTGCAGAAAATATTGAAAAAGAATTAGATATAGAAGTTCCTTTAAATGAACTTGGATTTTTATCAATTTATTTTAGTGTTTACTTGCAGCAATTAGAACAAAAGTTAAAAGAAATAAAGACGATTGCGTTTATAACAGACCAGGGATTAAGTAGTGGAAAATTGGTCACAGTTCAACTAGAAAGAATCTTTGGTAAAGATATTCAAGTGAAAGTAATAAATGAAAATCAAATTCAATTGAATGATATAGATCAATTTGATTTAGTAGTTTCAACAATAAAAAGTAATAGATTATTTAATAAAATTATATATGTAGACAATATTTTAGATGAGCAAGCTTTGAAACTTAAGATAGAGCAGTTTCTAATATATAAAGATGTTAATAATCGCCAATTATTTAATAATAGTATTTTAGTTGATTTTATAAATGAGTCTGATGTTTATCATATTAGTAAAAGAATGAACTACAAAGATGTCATTCGCTATTTATCACTTGAAATGATTGATGAAGAGAAAGTAGATTCTAGCTTTTCGAATAGAATCCTAGAAAGAGAAGATAATAAATCTACCATAACTGGTTTATTAGGCTTCCCTCATACTAGCCACAGTCTAAATGATATATGGGTGAAGTTTTGTATATTAGATGAACCTCTATTAGATTATGAAAATGTAAAAATTATTGTAATGGTAGCAACACCAGAAAATGAAGGTAATGAAGCGGTACTAATTCGGTTATATGAAGAAATATTAGCAATTACAGCTAACAGTTATATCATTGAAAAAATCAATTGTGATACGGATTATATATCGCTTGCACATATACTAAATAAAGAAATCGGAGGTTAGTTATGTTTTTTATTATATTGATTATCATGTTAGCTGTTGGATTTGTAATTCAGTATTTATTAGGACTACTTCAAATTAAAAATTTTACAAAGCATTATACAAATATGCGTGAAAAAGGGCGTGTAGCAATAGGTAGAAGACCAGCAATTTTTAAAGCTGGGACACTCGTTTTACTACAAATAAATAATCGAAATGAAATAGTAGAAGCGAGATATATGCAAGGGGTAACCGTATTTTCTAAATTTAAAAAATTAAAAGGTTTAGATGGTTCTAAAATCAATAAATTAAGAGATACAGACTTGAAAAAATATAACAAGTTGTTAATTAAAGCAATATTGGACGCACAACATACATTTAACGTCATTCAATCAGGAGGAGAAATTGAGAAGATACCATCTCCAATGATAAAGGCAGTTAAAAAAATAAATGGAATGTTTAAAAAAGAAGGGAGTAAATCAACATGGACTTCATAGTTAAGTTAGCTGAAGGATTTATTAAGTTATTTCAAACAGGTGCAGATACATTTATAGACTGGATGACAACAATTGTACCACTCGTTCTGATGTTATTAATTGCAATGAATACTTTAATTCAATTAATCGGGGAGCACCGCATTAATATTATTGCTCAAAAATCATCTAAAAACCCATTATTAAGATATTTGGTATTACCATTCCTAGGATCGTTTATGTTAGCAAATCCAATGGTACATTCGCTCGGTAGATTTATGCCTGAAAAATATAAACCAAGTTATTTTGCTTCAGCTGCACAATTTGCACATACAAGTAATGGTATTTTCCCACATATAAACCCAGCAGAGTTATTTATTTTTATGGGGATTGCAAATGGTATTCAACAGTTGGGATTACCAATGACAGATTTAGCAGTTAGATATTTACTAGTTGGTCTTGTTATGAACTTTATTGGTGGATGGGTAACAGACTTTACAACAAGTTATGTTGAGAAACAACAAAAAGTTAAATTAAGTACTGAAGTTAAACTTGAAGGGTGAGGTGACATAAAATGAGTCAAAAAGCTAAAATTGTAAAAGGTTCAGGTGGATTTGGCGGACCATTAGAAATAGGTATTGAAGGTAAAAAAGATAAAGTTATGTATGTTACTGGTGGTCATAAACCAGATATCGTTGATAAAATTTGTGAAATAACTGGAGGAACACCAGTTAATGGTTTTGAAACATCAGTACCTGAAGATGAGATCATGGTTGCTGTAATTGATTGTGGTGGAACTTTGAGATGTGGTATATATCCTCAAAAAGGTATCCCTACAATAAATATAATGGCAACTGGTAAAAGTGGTCCATTAAGACAATATATTACTGAAGAAATTTATGTTTCTAACGTGGATGTTAATCAAGTGACAGTAGCTGGAGAAAATAATTCTACTGGTAATCGTACTGACTCTAACAATTCTGCAGATACTTCAGAAGAAAAAACGACTTATTCTAAGAATAAAAAAATTATGGAAACAAGAGCAGAGCAAGAGAATAAATCACTTTTAACTAAAATTGGCTTAGGTGCAGGTAAAGTAATCAATACTTTCTACCAAGCTGCACGCGATGCAGTAGAAACGATGTTACATACAATTATTCCATTTATGGGATTTGTAGCTTTGCTAATTGGTATTATTCAAGGATCAGGAATTGGAGATTTATTTGCTAAATTCATGTCACCATTAGCAGGTAATATTTGGGGATTATTAGCTATTGGACTTATATGTTCATTACCATTCTTAAGTCCATTATTAGGACCTGGTGGCGTTATCGGTCAAGTATTAGGAACACTTATTGGTGTTGAAATTGGTAAAGGTAACATCCCTCCTCATTTAGCATTACCAGCATTATTTGCAATAAATACACAAAATGCTGCAGACTTTATTCCGGTTGGTTTAGGTTTAGCAGAAGCAGAAACTAAAACGATTGAAGTTGGTGTGCCATCTGTTCTATATTCAAGGTTCTTAAACGGTGTACCTAGGGTGTTCGTCGCCTGGTTAGCAAGCTTCGGTTTATATAAATAATTAAGGAGAGTAAATGATATGTATCAAACAGAGATTAAAAAAATAGGAAAAGATGCTAATGCATTTGAAGCAGAAAAGATGATTATATTATTCGGTGATAACGCACCAGATGAATTAGTAGATTTTTGTTACATTATTGATATTAATCGAGTTGAAAATGAGATTACTGAATCAAACAAATTAGTTATTGATGGAACAGAATATGGAATTACAAAAGTCGGTTCTGCAGTAAATAAAAATTTAAATGATTTAGGGCATATTACTTTAAAATTTGATGGAAGTACAAATGCAGAACAATCTGGATCATTATATTTAGAAGACAAACCACTTGTTTCACTTCAAGTCGGTTCAAAGATTGAAATCATGTAAAATAACTTGAACAGAAAAAAGCTTTGAAATCAGTTTTTTTCTGTTTTTTTATAAAATCATCCAAGAAATATGAGTAATATTACAAAATTGGTCGACCACTTATAAGGCTACTAAACTTATGTGTTTGTGGTGGTTTTCACAAAAGTGAACGCTCAACAAAGTGTAAAATTACAGTTGTGCTTATTTTTCAATATGGTAGTATACATAACTATATTGAAAGGGTGTTTATAAAAACATGAAATTCAACAAGAATAAAATAAATGTTGTAGATATGAAACAAACTAAAAAAAGTGTTTATGCTACAGGTATTGGTAATGCTATGGAATGGTTTGACTTTGGTCTTTATTCTTATTTAGCAATTATCATTAGTAAGAATTTCTTTACATCAGTTGAAAATGATGAACTGAAATTAGTCTTTACTTTCGCTACATTTGCGATTGCGTTCTTAATGAGACCTCTTGGTGGTATTATATTTGGTAGAATCGGAGATAAACTTGGCCGAAAAACTGTTCTTACAACTACTATCGTATTGATGGCAGCTTCAACGTTATTAATTGGATTATTGCCTACTTATGATCAAATAGGTATTTGGGCACCAATTTTATTATTACTAGCGAGAATTATTCAAGGGTTCTCAACTGGTGGGGAATATGCAGGTGCAATGGTATATATTGCAGAATCTTCTCCAGACAATAGAAGAAGTGCTTTAGGTAGTGGATTAGAAATTGGTACTTTAGGTGGCTATATTTTAGCTTCGTTATTAGCAAGTGGATTATTTATTGGTTTATCAGATGCACAAATGCAAGCATGGGGTTGGAGAATTCCATTCATTCTAGGTGCACCACTTGGTTTAGTTGGACTTTATTTAAGAAGACATTTAGATGAAACACCAATTTTTGAAAATGATATTTCTGAGAATGATGAAAAACCAGAACCATTCATTTCAATTATTCAAAATCACAAAAAAGATATTATCGTTTGCTTTATAGCAGTTGCGTTCTTTAATATTACAAACTACATGTTACTTTCATATATGCCGTCATACTTGGACGAAGTAATTGGTATTTCAACAACAGTTAGTACCATCCTTATTACAAGTGTTATGGTTATTATGGTGCCATTAGCATTTATATTTGGTCGTTTAAGTGACAAAATCGGTAACAAAAAAGTTGTGTTATTCGGTACATTTGGTTTAACAGCATTTTCAATGCTAGGGTTCTATTTCATAGGACTTAACCAATTAATGTTTATTTCATTAGGTATCTTTATTCTTGGCTTCTTCTTATCAACATATGAAGGTGCAATGCCAAGTTTATTACCAAGTATTTTCTATACAGATGTTCGTTACCGTACATTAGCCGTTACATTTAATGTATCTGTTTCAATATTTGGTGGTACAACACCATTAGTTTCAACATGGTTAGTGCATGTCACACAAAATCCATTAGCACCAGCTTATTATTTAACAGCTGTAAGTGTTATAGGATTTGTAACGATACTATTCCTGTTTGAAACAACATCAGGCAAAGCATTAAAAGGATCATATCCAACAGTATCTTCTAAAAAAGATTACGAACATGTCGTTAAAAATCCTGAAGATGCATTATGGTGGACAGAACAAGAATTACAAAAAGGTAAAGTAAAAGCAGATTAAGGTAGATATTAAGAAAGCCGAAGACGTTTGTGACGTCTTCGGCTTTCTTAATGTTTGCTTTTAACAAATAATGATGTAATGAGTCCTAATGCTGCAACTGTACTTATAAAATAAAATACAAATTGTACAGCATGTGCTATTATTTCTCTTCCATTTAAATCACTTGAGCTACCTGTCACTTGTTGTTGTCCGATAGTATACAGTGTTATAGCTAGTGCGGTACCAGCAGAACCTGCAACTTGCATTAATGTATTCATAGCGGCTGAACCATCTGCGTACAAGTTTGGCGGTAGTTGGTTAAGACCATTCGTTTGAGCGGGCATCATAACCATCGTTACACCTAGAAATAAGACGATGAATAAGCAAATGATTACCCAGACAGGTGTTGATGATGAGAGTACGATTGTAAATCCAATACTCGAAATTAATATTAATAAAAATCCAGATATACCAAAATATCTTGCGCCGTATTTATCAAACATTGTTCCGATAATTGGAGATAAAACAAAGTTTGTTGCGTTTCCTGGTAATAGAACTAAACCAGCGAGTGCAGCTGATAAAAGTAGGCTACCTTTTAAATAAATAGGTAATAAAATAGCTGTTGATAATATAACCAACATTAATAAGAAAATCATTATGACACCTAACGTAAACATCGGATGTTTAAAGACCGATAGATTTAACATAGGTTCTTTCATATTTAATTGTCTCATACAGAAAAGTATTAATGCTATTATCGCAATGATAAGTGGTAACCATACGATAGGAGAACTGATTGAAATTTCTGCCATCGTACTTAATGCGTAAATTAATCCTGCAAATCCAATGGTTGATAAAATGATAGATATAAAGTCGATTTTTGGTTTCGTAATTTCTGAGACATTACTAATTTTAACGTATGCGAAAATGGATAAAACGATATAAAATAATGCGCTAAACCAAAAAATAAAATGCCAACTTAATGTTGATATAATAATCCCTGAAAGCGTTGGTCCGATAGCTGGTGCTAGCGTAATAACTAAGCCCATTATACCCATTACGATACCACGCTTATTGATTGGGAATATTGTGAGCATAACGGTCATCATAACAGGAAGGATAATACCTGTTCCAATAGCTTGAATGAGACGCCCAATCATCAATATGGCAAAGATAGGTGAATTGGCCGCAAACAAAGTACCTATTAATGAAATAATAAATCCACCTAAAACAAGCTGACGTGTTGTAAACCAACGAGTTAAATAGGCGGAAATTGGAACGAGTATAGCAAGGACTAATAGATAACCAGTTGTTAACCATTGAGCTAATGGTGCACTTATACGATAATCTTCCATAACATTTGTTAAACCCATGTTTAATGCTGTTTCTCCAAATAAGCCTATAAATGCACCTAACATTAATATTAAAGCCATTGCTTTTGGACTTTTAACTTCTACTTCTGCTTTGTTCATGAATTCTTTAATCTCCTTCTACTAGTGAATACACGATTAATGTGTATTAATATTTTGCTGAGAGCGTATGCAACTAGCAAAAGCATAGTTTGAATTATTAGTATTATTATTAAAATAATAACTCATTTACTTTAGCAGAAATTTCGTCGTATTGTCAACTTGGTTTACAAAAAGTTATTCTATTTGCCAATCCATTTTCATAATTTCTATTAGTTTATGAACGGTTTCCTCACCAATTATGTCTATAATTTGTTGTTCTAACAACGCTTTATGTTGTTTACTTTCAAGATAACAAGATTCTCCAAGAGCGGTTAATTGTATGGACTTTTCTTTCTTGTTGCCTTCAACATCTTGTATATCGACAAGGCCTTTGTCGTTTAATTGTTTTACAAATTTATGAACAGCTTGTCTAGAGATATTAACGTGCTTGTTAATATATGCCATCGTTCTTTTATGTTTATAAATTTTAGCCATAATGTACCATTCAGATCCTGAAATATGCATGTCATGTGTTTCGTTCCACATATTTTCTATTTTTGAACGTACAAGTCCGTGGCGTTCACTAATTAAATCAAATAAATCTAGTTCTTGTAATTCACTATTTGATATCACACTTAAAACCTCAACTTTCCAACGTATGAATTGACTCAACTATTCCGAAATATTTTTTTAATATGGCTTTATATTGATCACGTTTGAAGCTTTCTTTTTGTTTATGATTTTGAGACGTAATGGTTAAATGATCAGAAGACATGCTGACTCTACCATATTCTGTGGCCATTGTAATAATAAGCTTCTGAACGAATATTGAATCAGGATTGTGTTCATTATAATCTAAATGTTCTATAAAGAAGTCCCAAGGTCTACTGATTTCATTTGTTAAATAAGATGTGCGCCATGATTGGTCATCTAACTGCTTTTGAAGGTGTATGACACTATCCTTATCTAAAATAGCACGATAATGCCCGTTAGTATCATCAATGACTTGAATATTATCTGGGTCAGAAATTGGAATAGCTTTTGTTGGTAAATCACCAAATCCTACGTCTGCAATATAAGGTTGATCTAAATGTACGATTGTCGACATATGTGAACCGTCTCTACTCCAATTGTCATCTGGTGTATGAATTGTTCCTGATACACGATCAACCTTAAATCCCTTTTCTTTTAAATAATATTGAAAAATCGTATTTAATTCATAACAAAATCCACCACGGTGGCGATGAACAATTTTGTTAAATAAATCATCAACATTTACTGATATCGGTTCTTTATTTTGAACGCTAATATTTTCAAAAGGTACAGTGTACATAAATCTTTCGATATAGTGGTTCAAAGTGCGTAAATCAACTTGATTAAAAAATTCCGTGTCTATTTTTAAGTAGTCTTCAAATTGTAAAATGTTCAACTAATAACCTCCTATTTAAATCATAATTCTATTATAAAGGATACATGGGTAGAATATGTTAATATAAAATTGATATACAACGTTATTTTAAAGAAAGCTAGGTCATGCATATGAGAATTGGTACCATTTCAGATTTGCATATAGATAGAAGTAAAGATTATTACCCTCAAGATTTTGAGTATATTTTAGCTCATGAAATTACACATTTGAATTTAGACCTTTTATTAATAGCGGGTGATGTTTCAAATCATTATTTACAGACGATGCAGTTTGTTCAAAATGTTAAGCGTCATTCTAAAGTTGAAGTGCTGTTTATACCTGGCAATCATGATTATTGGAAAAAAGATCAAGAAGAAAAAAGTTCATATGAAATTTTTGAATATTATAAAGCACAACCTGAAAGTATCATAGCAAGTCCATACATTGTGAATGAAGATTGGGCGATTGTCGGACATAGTGGTTGGTATGATTATAGCTTTGCAGATCAAAATAAATTTAGTATGGAAAGGCTAGAACGGAGAAAATATTACGGCTCTACATGGTTAGATAAAGAACATATCGATTGGGGAAAATCAGACTTAGAAATGTCTCGATTAGCTGCAGAATCCGTAAAAAATGATTTAGAACAGGTAAAAGATAAAAATATTATATTAATGACGCATATTGTGACCAATCGAAAATTTGCAGTCCCAATGCCACATAGAATTTTTGATTATTTTAATGCATTTATAGGTACATCAGACTTTGATAAATTTTATGAAGTTTATCCGATCAAATACAGCATTATGGGTCATGTGCATTTCCGTAATATAATAGAAGAAAGTGGTATTCAATATATATGTTCATGTCTCGGATATCAAAGAGAGTGGCGAACGACTGATTTAGCAACTGAAATTAAAAATACAATACAAGTTATCGAAATATAAAAACATATATCGAAGAAAATTTATGATTATAATAGGTGATTAAATGAAAAAGTATATATCATTATTTATCATAGCAGGTAGTGTGCATGCGCTATTTTCATTGTATTGGGGACTTGGTGGAGAAGCGGGTCTCATAACAGTTGGATCTTGGGTCTTTACATTAAGTGCACAGTTTGGAGTATGGATTAATATCGCCCTACTATTAATAGGTGTGTTTAAATTTTTAGCAACCATTGTGCCATTAACATTAACCAATCATTTTGATAAGAAAATAT
This sequence comes from Mammaliicoccus sp. FSL K6-3158, assembly GCF_038005105.1. Classification (NCBI taxonomy): domain Bacteria; kingdom Bacillati; phylum Bacillota; class Bacilli; order Caryophanales; family Staphylococcaceae; genus Mammaliicoccus; species Mammaliicoccus sp. FSL K6-3158. The sequence goes on along the minus strand of NZ_JBBOSL010000001.1, from coordinate 2,408,357 downwards.
ATATGATATCTTTAATTGGAAGTATTTTTCTCATGATATATGGCGGATTAAACATGATAATTGGCATATTAAAGATGTGTGAAGTAATCGAGAACCATAACTATTTTACAACCTTTGGACAAGCATTCGTGTGGGATCCATTATTTTTATTGTGGGGAATCGGATTGTTTGGATATGTTATGAAAGTGAAACAGAATAGATAAAGGAAAACGCCACTGGCAGGAGCTAGTGGCGTTTTTTTGATGCGATTGAATACTCAATAAATTATTAGTGAATAATAAATTGTCCATAGTTAAGGACAGATATTGAAGTGTAAACGTTTACAATTAAAGTATAATGACACTTAACAGGAGGTGATGACATGTTATTCAGCTCTAAGGAAGAGCAACTCATCAATCAGTTAAACTTTTACGATTTTATCTCTTCCAATGATGTATCTAATAAATTATTAGTCTCATCTAAAACAATCTATAGACTTGTTAAGAAAATTAATGAAGTCACAGAAGAACAATATGGTGAGAAGATGATAGAGTCTGAAACTGGCAAAGGTTATAAAATCAATAAATTTTATATTGATAAGAACATTTATTCAATTGTGACAATCAAAGAAGAAAATTTCTTGTTAGAGATTATGATGAACTTGTTATTTCAACATCCTAAAAAGTTAAGGAAAAATCATATTTTTAGTCAAAGTTATTTTAGTGAGAGTACTGAAGAAAGAAGAATTAGAAGTATCATCGAATATTTAAATGACTTTGATATTAATGTATACAATATGCATAACGTCATTTATGTAAAAGGTAATGAAGTTGATATAAGACGCGCTATTAATGCGATACTGCTTTCAATAAATAAAAATCAAGTGCTAGATGATATGGGCTTAGATATTAATGCATCAGATAAACACTTTCTAGATCATCAAATACTTCTTATAGAAGAAAAGTTAAACGTAAATTTATATTACCCATATGACGTCAACATATTTACTCATTTATATATGGTGTTGAAACGTTATAGAGAAGGTAAAGTCAATCAATTACAAAACCAAGATGCTTTAGATGATGAAGAAAAGGATAAAATGCAACGAAATAAAAATATAAAAGAAACAGCAGATATTCTTTCGCATAATTTAAGTAAACATCTTTGTTGCGAATTACATGAATTAGAAGCATTCTTCATTTTTCAAAACTTGTATTCGTTAAATATCGAGAAAAAAGAGTATATGAAAAAGGATAAATTTAATGCAAATGAAATAACCCTTGAATTTGTATCACAATTTTTCGGTATAGAAAAAAGTGATGTAAATGAGAAAGAAAAATTATATCAAGATTTATATAACCATATATTGCCCATGATAGGAAGGCTAAGAATTGGGATAAAGCTTGAAAATAATATGTTGAAAGAATTGATTTTAGAATATCAAGAAACTTTTATTAAACTGTTAGAAATATCTGAAGGTATTAACAAACATTTAAATGAATATGCAGATATTGATGAAGCGGAAGTAGGATATATTTCATTGTATTTTGAAAAATTCAAATTAGAAAAAGAACATAGAAAGAAAGTATTGCTTGTTTGCTCAACTGGTATTGGGACTTCTGAACTGCTTCAAATTAGATTGAAAAATAGTTTTCCAAATTTAAAAATAATATCGACTATGAGTCATAGACAAATGCAGAAGAACAGTAAGTTCATTGAGGAAGAAGTAGATATTATATTTTCAACAATAAGAGTAGATAACAAACATTTTGAGAAACCAGTTATTTGCATCAGTCCAGTGCTTTCTGACAAGGATATAGATCTAATTGATTATTCATTAAAGGAGTTGAGTTAAATGGAAGATACGATTAATTTAAAAACTATCATCAACAAAGACTTAATGATTATAAACAGCGATGCAAATAGTAAAGAAGCTATATTAGAAGATTTATGTAGCTTATTAAAAAACAAACAATATATTGAAGATCAACAGCAATTTTTAGAAGATATATATTTACGAGAAAGTGAAGGCATAACGGGTATTGGAGACGGTATTGCAATACCACATGGGAAGTCTGGATCTGTAGGTGAAACAACTGTCGCAATAGCGACATTAAAAAATAAAATCGCTTGGGAAACGCTAGATGAAGAACCTGTTGAAGTTGTCATATTGTTTGCTGTAAAAGATACAGATGCGACGACAACACATATCATCTTATTGCAAAAAGTGGCGACATTATTAGCTAGAGAATCATTCATTAATGCAATAAAACAAATCAATAATAAAGAAGAATTATACGATTTAATTATAAATGCATAAGGGGAGATTAATATGTTAATCAGTGGTAAAGAAATTTTAAGAGTAGCTAATGAAAACAAATTCGCAGTACCAGCATTTAATGCAGGTTCTGGACAGTTATTAGACGCAGTAATGCAAGCTTGTGAAGAAACTGAATCACCAGTTATGATTGCGATTCATCCAGATGAGTTAAAGTTTTTAACAGATAGTTTCGTTGCTCAAGTTAAATATTTTGCAAATCATAGTAAAGTGCCTGTGTGTATTCATTTAGATCATGGTGCTAGCTATGAACAAGTTATACATGCTATTAAATTAGGTTTTACTTCAGTTATGATTGATGCATCTCATTTACCATTTGAAGAAAATATCGCGGTTACTAAGAAAGTGGTTGATATTGCTCATCCTGTTGGTGTATCGGTAGAAGCGGAATTAGGAACGATTGGCGATACGGGTAATACGGTTGAAGGTGGTGTGTCTGAAGTGATCTATACAGATCCATCGACTGCACAAGAATTTCTTGAAAGAACGGGTGTTGATAGTTTAGCAATTGCTATAGGAACTGCGCATGGTATATATCCTAAAAACATGAAACCAGAATTAAAGTTAGATATTTTGAAAGAAACAAGTCATCTGACAGATATACCATTAGTACTTCATGGAGGATCAAGTAATCCGGATAATGAAATTCAAGAGGCAGTTAAACTCGGAATTAATAAAATTAACATTTCAAGTGATATTAAAATTGCATTTACGAATAAACTACGTGATGTTTTAGACAATCAAGATAGTGAAGCGAGAGAACCTAATGTGCTCTTCCCATCTTGTATTGAAGAAACTAAGAAAGTTGCTGTAGAAAAAATAAACTTATTTAATTCAGTTAATAAAGCAAATTTATATTAAGGGGTGGATGTTATGAATATAGTAGGTATTGCAGCATGTACTGCAGGTATTGCACACACATATATAGCAAAAGAAAAGTTAACAAATGTAGCAAAAGATAGAGGACATGAAATTAGTTTAGAAACTCAAGGATTATCGGGCACACAAGATGAACTTAAACAAGAAGATATTAATAATGCAGATGTGGTATTAATTGCAGCGGATATTAAAATAGGTGGACGTGAAAGATTTGAAGGGAAGAAAGTTGTAGAAGTTCCAACGAGTTTAGTTGTTAAATCACCAACAAAGTTAGTTGAAAAGTTAGAAGAGTTGACGATTTAAATCAAAAAGGGGTTTGATAAATAATGATACTCAAAGAAATTGGATTTAAACGACATTTAATGACGGCAATTTCATTCTTTTTACCAATCATTGTTGCATCGGGGTTTTTGTTAGCAATTGGGAACTTAACAGGTGGTCAAGAAATAGAGAATTTTAAAGAAGGATTTAAGTTTTCTGATGCTATGACTACAATGGGTGGATATGGGTTGAGTCTATTGCCCATGATTGTATCAACAGCTATTGCGTACTCTATTGCAGATAAACCGGGAATTGCACCGGGATTAATTGTAGGGATGGTTGCATCTGGTATTGAAGCGGGATTTCTTGGAGGACTCGTAAGTGGTTATATTGTTGGAATAGTTGTTGTCTTATTAACGACTTACATTAAAGTTCCATCATGGATGGAAGGACTAATGCCAACGCTTGTATTTCCTTTTTTAAGTACTTTTATTGCTGGTGTTATTATGTATTATGTTGTTGGTACACCGATCACTTGGTTTACTGAATTGATTACAACATATTTAGGTAACTTAAATACATCTTCACTATTTTTATATGGTGCAATAATAGGTATATTATCTTCTATAGATTATGGAGGACCAATTAATAAAGTTGTGTTTGCATTTGTATTCGCATTATTTTCAGAAGGTATCTATGAACCAGTTACGGTACTTATACTCGCATCTATGGTGACACCATTTGGTTTAACGATGGCATATTTTATAGGAAAAGTAGTTAACAAAAATATTTTTAATAAACAAGAAATTACTACTTTAAAAACTGCCTTTCCAATGGGTGTATGCCAAATTACTGAAGGATGCTTTCCAATTATTTTAAATGATTTAGGTAAAAATATTATCGCCACGGGAATAGGTGGAGCTATTGGTGGAGGTCTCAGTATGCTATGGGGAGCAGATAGTCATATTCCAGCATCAGGTATGTTTGCATTACCAACTATGACTAATCCTCTTAGTTTTATTTTCGCATTACTGATTGGCTCTTTAGCAACAGCAGTTACAATATTAATATTGAAAAAACGAGTAGATGTAAATGCTGAAGTAGTCGTTAAAGAAAAACAAGAAGAAGAGATTTCATGGGACGATCTTAAAATATCATAATAAAGGTGATAGTTATGAATAGTCATTATAAGAATAAAGTGAAAGAATATTTTTTGTCATCGAATATAAATTTTACAGATTATGAAATTGAAAATATAGAATATGCTGACTTTGGACTCAATCATATTGAAACAGAAGGCCTTAACTTAATTGTTTACGTTAATGATAATGGCTATTGCGCTAAAGAAATGGTGTTGTTGCCACGTCAAACATGCCCAGAACATATACATCCAGACAAACTAGGGAAGAAAGGTAAAATAGAAACTTTTAGGTGTAGAAAAGGAGAAGTATATTTATATGTAGAAGGTGAAAGAAATGTTGGTGAATTATCAGCGAAGATACCAGAAGGAAAGGCTGAATATTATACAGTATTTCATGAAGTACAATTATTGCCAGGAGAACAATATACCATCCCATCACATACAAAACATTGGTTTCAAGCAGGAGAAGAAGGTGCCGTTATATCTGAATTCTCAACAACTAGTTATGATGAACTAGATGAATTTACAGATATTCATGTAGTTAGGTAAGGAAGATATATTAATAGAAGAAACGCCACTGGCAGGAGCCAGTGGCGTTTTTCGTCATATAAGATGATAAAGTTTGAATGTCGTAAGGGACAGAATTCCGAGAAATGTCCGTAACGGGTGTTGTAAGGGACAGAATTCTGAGAAATGTCCGTAACGGGTGCTGTAAGGGACAGAATTCCGAGAAATGTCCGTAACGGGTGTTGTAAGGGACAGAATTCTGAGAAATGTCCGTAACGAGTGCTGTAAGGGACAGAATTCTGAGAAATGTCCGTAACGAGTATCGTAAGGGACAGAATTCCGAGAAATGTCCGTAACGGGTCTCGTAAGGGACAGAATTCTGAGAAATGTCCGTAACGGGTCTCGTAAGGGACAGAATTCTGAGAAATGTCCGTAACGAGTGTTGTAAGGGACAGAATTCTGAGAAATGTCCGTAAGAGAGGTCCCTCTAATTACCACAATTCAGAATAATGGAAGATAGGCGCACCTTCAACACCACCATCCATACTTATTATTTCTGCTCTTGTAATTTTTTCGCGATTTGTTGTATTTCTTGTATTTGTTTCGTAGTGGATTTAATACCACCTGATGAGAAGTACCATGATTTTGCGTCTAAGTTTATGATGTGATTATTTTTTACGGCATCTACGTCTTTAAGTACGTCGTTTCCTAGTACTTTCTTACTTGTTCCTTTTCCGTCTGTTGCTTTGTCTCTATCCATTGAGAATATGACTTCTGGATTTTTTGAAGCGACATATTCAAAGCTGACGGGTTGGCCGTGTGGATTTGGTTTGACTTTCTTATCTGCTGGTTTAAATCCAAGTTGATCGTAGAGTAGACCACCAAACCTTCCACCTGGTCCGTAAGTAGATAATTCACCTTGACTTGTAAGCAGTAGCATGACACTGTTATCTATATTTTTAACTGATTTCTTCGCTTTTTGTTCTTCGTTTTTAAGTTGATCTGTAAGTTCTTTAGCTTTCTTTTCTTCCCCAAAAATTTTGCCGAGTTTCGTCGTATTATCTGATACTGATTTTATGACAGCATTATCATCTGATCCTATATAGAGTAATGATGCGTTAGGGGCAGCTTTCTTAAATTCTTTTAATGTTTCGCTGCTTGCTGTACGATTTGAAAAGATAATTAAATCTGGGTCGATTTCAGCTATTTTTTCAAAATTCGGTTTTCCTAATTCACCTACATTTGTATATTTATCTTTCGTAAATGATTTTAATTCTTTAGGCAACATTGAGTCACTTGAACCTATTGAAATACCGGCTACATTATTTTCTTTACCGAGTGCTTTTATGATATCTGTTGCACCGTAATCAAATGTGACGACTTTTTTAGGATCTTTTGTGACTTTGACTTTTTCCTCTTTTTGTTCTGCATCTCTTCCGTCTTTGTATTTACCACGTAATTCATATTTTTGAGTAACTGTGACCGTTTGCTTCTTGCTGTTTGAATCACTTGTTCCTTTTGTTTGACCACATGCTGCTAATAAAAGTGTGATGACCATTAGTAAAAGTAACTTCTTCATTATGTATGCTCCTTTATTTTAATATATTTATTGATGGAACGACTTTAAATAAACCTGTTGATTCTATCATGAATTTTAAAATTCTGACATGACTCATGCCTGTAAAGACAACCGTTTTATCATGGTTGAGCGCATTTTTCATAATGTGATTTGCCATAAATTGATTACGTTCTGACCATTCGAGGGAAAAGGCGATACCAGGACTATCTGCAAGTGAACGAATGGCAAAAACTTGTTCTAAAGGAATGACTGTATCATGATATTCAGTTAATTGTTCATATAATGATAAATCTTGTGCCTTTTTATTTTGATGACTTTGTTTTGCCTCGTTTAAAAGTTGGTATATTATAGGGTTATCATTTTCAAGGTATTCATCTGCAAAGGCTGCACGAATTTTACGTGTTTGCATTTGATTGTTGTCGATTGGTATAACAGTTGGTAATTTTAATTTCAATGCGAGTGGTATCGCTAAAAAATGATGTTCGTTTAGTTGAAGTGGCAATTGTTTGCGAGATAGTAGATTAAAGTCTTTAAGCAATTGTCCTTTATTTTTAATATCCCATTCAATAGCGATTAAATCTGGATTGTATTGCTGTAATTTATTCAAAATGACGTTAGCATCTTCTATGTAACGTTGATAGGATTCTAAAAAATATTGATTGCTTTGGTCTAACCGAATATGTGGTGTACCAATAATGCAAATTTCTCTTTGTGCCAATGTGACACCTCCTTAATTGATAATCGTTATCAATTATACAGTAACACTTTTATAAATACAATGTAGCTATTATTTTAAGATAATTAAATAATAATGTTATAATTAAATAATAGAAAATTTAGATTCAGGAAAGGGCTGACAGAATGTTTTTAGCTTGGAATGAAATGAGACGAAATAAGACGAAGTTTGGTCTAATCATTGGCGTATTAGTTATGATTAGCTATCTTTTATTCTTATTATCGGGGTTAGCAAATGGTTTGATGAATATGAATAGAGAAGCAGTAGATTTATGGAAAGCAGATGCGATTGTTTTGAATAAAGATGCCAATCAAACAGTTGCACAATCATCTATTAATACAGATGATGTAAAAGGCAAATTTGATAAAAGTGAAGGCTTAAAGCAAACGGCTGTTATTGCTTCAGACGGTAAAAACAAAGAGAATGCCACAGTCTTTGGTATCGATGGAAAAGGCTTCCTAATGCCTAAAATAGAAGACGGCAAACTGTTTGAGAAAGATAATGAAGTCGTTGCAGATCATACTTTAAAAACAAAAGGATTCAAAATCGGGGATACATTAACACTTTCAAATAGTGATGAAGAATTAAAAATTGTCGGTTTCTCAGTAAGTTCTAAATTTAATGCATCACCTGTCTTATTTACAAATAATGAAACGATTGGGAAATTAAATCCGATGTTAAAAGGCGATAAGATCAATGCGCTAGTCGTTAAAGATAAAAATTGGAAAGATGTTGAATTGAACAAAGATTTAGAAGTAGATGACATTGAATCATTTATTACGAAACTACCAGGCTATCAAGCGCAAAATTTAACATTAAACTTTATGATTGTGTTCTTATTTGCGATTTCAGCAATGGTTATAGGTATATTCTTATACATTATTACGTTACAAAAGAGAAATTTATTTGGTGTCTTAAAAGCGCAAGGATTAACGAATGGCTTTTTAGCACGTTCAGTTATGAGTCAAACTATTATTATTGCTTTAATCGGTACATTGATTGGCTTTGGATTAACGATGTTAACAGGATCGTTCTTACCAGAGGCAGTACCTATCAAATTTGATTATTTAACAATGTTGTTATACGGCATCGTGCTTATTATCGTTGCAATTTTAGGTAGTTTATTCTCAGTATTAAGCATTCGAAAAGTAGAACCATTGAAAGTCATTAGTTAGGAGGCGGAATCATGTTAGCATTTGAGAATGTAACAAAGTCATTTAAAGACGGTAATAGAACGATAGAAGCAGTGAAATCAACTAACTTTAAACTAGAAAAAGGCGAACTAGTTGCCATTATTGGACCATCCGGGTCAGGGAAAAGTACACTGTTAACAATGGCGGGTGCACTACAGTTACCATCAGAAGGTACAGTATCTTTAAATGGTCAAAATATTAATCATTATAATGAAAAACAATTATCTAAACTTCGATTAAAAGAAATCGGATTTATACTTCAAACAAGTAATTTAATACCGTTTTTAACCGTTCAACAACAATTTGAATTACTTAAAAAGGTAAAAAAAGATGTCATGAATGCAGAAGAACATTCAAGATTATTAAAACAACTTGGTCTGGATAAAATATTAACCCAATTACCAAGTGAAATATCAGGCGGTCAAAAACAAAGAGTCGCTATCGCTAAAGCACTTTATACAAATCCATCCATTATACTAGCAGACGAACCTACTGCATCATTAGATACAGAAAATGCAATAGAAGTAATGGAAATATTGAGAAGAGAAACAAAAGAATTAAATAAATTATGTATTATCGTAACGCACGATCAAAGACTGACATCATACTGTGATAAAGTATTTAAAATGGTAGATGGTGAGTTGAAAGAAGAATAACGAGGTTGATTTAATAGAATAAAAAGTAAGAGGCTAGGATATTGATGATATCCTAGCCTCTTACTTTTTATTCATAACTTTTTAATGCTTTTTCCATGATGTCCCAAGCTAAGTCTACGTTTACTTCTGTAGCGAAATAGGCATTAGGTTCTTGTTTATAAGTATTATGCAAATCAACAGACATTGTGCCATATGTGAGGTCACTTTGATGCTCAATTTGGATAAATGTTTTTTGTAATGTGAATATTTCAGGATGCAGTAAATATAAAATTGTACAAGCATCATGGATAGGACCTCCGTCCATATCGAATTGCGATTTATATGTAGATTTAAAGAACTTTAAGAGTTCAACTACGAAATGTGATATTGGATTATTGATTTTATGAAATCTTTCAATAACAGCATCGTCTGCTAATAATTGATGTGTTACATCTAATCCGAATACTACAACTGGGATACCACTTTCAAATACTTTTTTAGCTGCTTCTGCATCAACCCAAATATTAAACTCCGCTGTAGGTGTCCAGTTTCCGAATGTTCCTCCCCCCATAATGACGATTTCTTCTATATTATGAGCAATCTTAGGTTCTTGAATAAGTGCCATCGCAACATTTGTTAAAGGTCCTGTTGCTACGAGTGTTATAGGATCGTTACTTTTTAATACTTCTTCAATTATGACATTTACACCATGCTGATTTGTAGGCTTTAAGTTTGGAACTTTCGGTAATTCAGGACCATCTAAGCCACTTTCACCATGAATACTTTCAGCAAATGCAGCTTTCTTGATTAAAGGTCTGTCCGCACCGACTGAAACAGGAATGTCGCCTCTATTCATAATATCTAATACGTTTAAAGAGTTTGTTGTATTCTTATCTACTGATTGATTTCCCGCAACAGTTGTCACTGCTAAGATATTTAATGGGCTAGATTGAGCGCCAGCCAATATTAATGCGATAGCATCGTCATGCCCAGGATCACAATCCATGATGATATTTCTATTTTGTAACATTTAAACACGTCCTCTAAATTAATTTATGTCTTTATTTCATTATACTAAAGCGCTTTCAACTAAACAAAATAAACAGACTATAAAAAATTATTCTAAATAAGGTCTTGTATTTTAAAAGATATAAGTATATAATTTTAAATCGTAAACGTTACTATTTGTAAAAGGAGTGTACGAAATGAAAAAATGGATTGGGGTATTAACAGTTGTTTTTGCAATTTGTATGGTATTAGCAGGCTGTAATCAAACAGATAGCAAAAATAATGATTCTGATAAATTAAAGGTTAAGACGACGGTTTACCCATTGAAATCTTTTATAGAACAAATTGGCGGTAAGCATGTAGAAGTAGAATCTATTTATCCTGCAGGAACAGATTTACATAGTTATGAACCAACGCAAAAAGATATTTTAAACGCGAGTAAAGCGGATTTATTTGTTTATACAGGAGACGATTTAGATCCAGTAGCAAAGAAAATTGCCTCAACTATTAAAAAAGATGATAAAAAATTATCACTTCAAAATAGTATGGATCAATCTGAACTTTTAACAGATCAACATGAACATGGTCATGAGCATGGGGAAGGTCACGATGAAGATGAACATCATGAACATGGAGAAGAGCATGAAGAACACGAGCACGAACATGAACATCATCACCACGGTGGATTTGATCCTCACGTATGGTTAGATCCTAAAATTGACCAAGAAATGATTAAAGGAATTAAAGATGAATTAATTAAGAAAGATCCAGACCATAAAGCAGATTATGAGAAAAATTATAAAAAATTAAATAATGAATTATCGGATATCGATCAATCATTAAAAGATGCTACTAAAGGTCATGAAGGTCATACAGTGTTTATATCACATGAATCTTTAGGTTACTTAGCTAATCGTTATGGATTTGTACAAAAAGGTGTTCAAAGTATGAATGCTGAAGATCCATCACAAAAAGAATTAACTGAAATTGTTAAAGAAATTAAAGATACAGATGCGAAATATATTTTATATGAAAGCAATATCTCATCAAAAATTACAGACACAATTCGTAAAGAAACAGATGCTAAACCATTAACATTTAATAATATGGAATCTTTAACGAAAGAACAATTAAAAGAAAAAGACCTTTCATATCAATCATTAATGAAGGAAAATATTAAAAATATCGAAAAATCTTTAAATGACAAGATTACAACAAAAGATGACAAGAAAGCTGAATCTCATGATAAAGCAATTGAAAAAGGGTATTTCAAAGATTCACAAGTAAAAGACCGTAAACTATCAGATTATGAAGGTGACTGGCAGTCAGTATATCCATATTTAAAAGACGGCACACTTGATGAAGTCTTCGAACATAAAGCTGAAGAAGATGGTAAGATGTCTGAAAAAGAATATAAAGCTTATTATGATAAAGGCTATAAAACAGATGTTGAGAACATCAAAATTGAAGGCAATAAAATCAGTTTCACTAAAGAAGGTAAAACAACAACTGGAGAATATGAGTACGATGGCTATGATATCTTGAAATATGAAAAAGGTAATAGAGGCGTAAGATACACATTTAAATTAAAAGGTGAATCAAACGATAATTTACCGAAATATGTACAGTTTAGCGATCACAATATTTATCCTAAAAAAGCTGCACATTTCCATATATTCACTGGCAATGATAAAGATAAAGTCTTAAAAGAATTAGATAACTGGCCAACATATTATCCAGCTAAATTATCTAAAGACGAAGTAAAAGAAGAAATGTTAGCACATTAAAGCAAAGAACCTGAGACCACGGTGGTCTCAGGTTCTTTTATATATAATGTAATTATTTTTGGCACTACTATACCTACATCATATCGAATACTTAAATATAAGTCTACTTTTTATATAAATGATTGCTATACTAAATTTAATAAAAGGGGGATGTTAAAATGACAAATATTTATGATCAAGATGATTTCTTTGAAGGTTATAAACAAAAGAGAAATCATGCATTAAGTTATAACGAAGTTGTTGAAATGCCTGAAATAAAGCGGTTAATGCCAGATTTAGAAGGCAAAACAGTACTTGATATTGGCTGTGGTATGGGGCATTTGATTGCGCATATGTTGAAGTTAAATCCTAAACATATTACAGGAATTGATGAGTCACTTAATATGATTAGCGCAAGTCGCGAAAAATTCAATTCTAACAATGTCTCGTTATATCATGAATCATTTATGGCGTTTCAGACGAATGAAAGGTATGATGTAATCGTATCTTCTCTTGTATTTCATTATATCGAAGATTTTAAACGATGTGCCGAGAAGTTGAATGAGCTATTAAATAGTGGTGGTACGTTACTATTTACAATGGAACATCCCATACAAACAGCTACTAAAGATCCGGAAGTCGTACAAGAAGATGACAAAGGGATGTTTTTACGAATGGAACATTATTTTGATGAGTCTACTCGCTCAGCAAATTGGTTAGGTGCTGATGTTTATAAATATCATCATACGATTGAAACAATCTTCAATAATTTAATAGAAAATGACTTTGAAATCCAATGTGTAAAAGACCTAGGGCAGTCTGAGGAAGTATTTAAAATGTATGATCAAGCTCGTATCAATAAGTTGAAACAATTTCCACCATTTCTATTAGTAAAAGCAAAGAAAAAGTAGAATAGGACCAGTTAATATTTATAAAAAAGCACACATATAAAGTTAGATGTTTTTTAACTTTATATGTGTGCTTAAAATGATGATAATTAATATTTTATTTCATTGATTTCAGTTGTTTTAAGATGATTTCTCTTTGTTTTTCTAGAGAAATTGGATCATTATATTGCGTTTGTTGTAAATCTAATTCGATAACATGGTTATTTTTAACTGCATCAAGGTTTTTCCAATTAGTTGTTTGAGTGAATTGTGGTGTTTCTCCCATTGTTGCTAGGATAATATAATCACCTGTATAATCAGAAAGTTCTTCTTCAGATGGAGTTGCCATATAAGCATTCTTTGTTTCTTTTTCTAATTTTTCAGGTTGTGCCATTCCGTAACCACCGTAAACAATCTCTGTACCACGTCCATAGTTTTTACCGAAAGCTGTTAGACCTTTTGGAGTTGATTGAAGGACAGTAATAGTTTTACCGTCTACTTTATCGCCTAACGTTTTTTTATCTTTTTTGAGTTTTTCTTCCCACTCTTTTATCCATTTTTCTGCTTTGTCTTGTTCATTTACAATTTCCCCGAGTTCTTTAGTAGCAGCTTTGTAATCTGATTTCATAGCATCCATTTGGACAGTTGGTGCAATTTTTTTGAGTTTATTAATGTTTTTATCTTCTTTAGTAGTGATGATTAAATCTGGCTTTGTTTTAGCAATATCTTCAACATTATTTTGACCTAACATTTTTGCACCTTTAGTTGCATCAGATAAAGTTTTATTTTGCTTTACAAAATCAATGACGCCAATTGGTTTATGGCCAAATTCAACTAATGCACCTATATATGTAGGGTGTAATACGACAATTCTTTTCGGATCTTTAGGTATTTTAATTTTTTCACCATCATCTTGTTTAAATACTTTAGTATCAGATGAAGAATCTGATTTTGTTTCTGACGACTTTTCTTTAGTATCTGAATTATTACTACAAGCTGCCAAGAAAAATAATAAACATAAACTAAATATAAATAATTTTTTCATAAAAAAACCTCCCATTTTTTTGATAATGATAATCAATATCATTTAAATTATAGCAATTAAAGTTAATTATTCAATACTTTATTTTTAAATTTATTTGACTTTGTCATTTTTTAACTATATCTTTGGTTTGTGTTAGTAAAAGAAGGGGTGAATATTTTGGTTAAACGATTAATTAGTGCAAATACGTCTGATATTTTGAACTTTTCATCAGGGGAATTGAAGCAAAGTATTAAGGCGAGTGAAGGTAGAACGGTACTTAGCGAGAATGTTGTCGTACATACGCCTGCTCTAGTTCAAGATATTACAAATGCGGAAATGGCAACTGCTTTTGGAGCAGATATGATTTTACTGAATGCTTTAGATGTCAATGAACCAGTGATTAAAGGTCTTTACCATGAAGCTTATAAAGGTACTGGCAATTCTGTTCAAGATTTAAAGAAACTTATCGGTAGACCTATTGGGGTAAATTTAGAACCAGTTGATGATAAAGCGAATATGGCAGAATTTAAACTGGATATTTCTGCGGGTAGAAAAGCGACTAAAGAAACTTTTATACGAGCTGAAAAATTAGGTTTTGATTTTGTATGTTTAACTGGGAATCCAGCAACAGGCGTTACAAACAATCATATTTTAGAAGCGATTAAAGTAGGAAAGTCTCATTTTAATGGACTTATTATTGCGGGTAAAATGCACGGATCAGGTGTAGATGAGCCGGTAGTTAATTTAGAAGCTATAACGAATTTTGTAGAAGCTGGGGCAGATATTATATTAGTGCCTGCAGTTGGAACAGTATGGGGTGTCAGTGAAGAAGAGGTGAGAGAAGCTGTTCAAGTTGCACATAATCATGGGGCACTTGTGATGAGTGCAATCGGTACATCTCAAGAAGGTTCGGATGAGGCGACGATTAGAGAAATGGCTATTAAAAATAAAACATTAGGCGTTGATATTCAACATATAGGAGATGCAGGGTATGGTGGATTAGCACCAGTCGAGAACATATATGCATTAAGTAAAGCCATAAGAGGGCAACGTCATACAGTATCTAGAATAGCAAGATCAATCAATAGATAAATAAGAATGAAGAGAGGATGAGACAGTGTGGGCTGTCTCATCCTTTTCGTATTTGTTTGGAAAGGTAGTATCGGTCCAGAAACGGGAAATATGGACCGATAAAAAAATTTACCGGTCCAGAAACAAGAAATATGGACCGATACGAAAAATTATCGGTCCAGAAATAGGAAATATGGACCGATACGAAAAATTATCGGTCCAGAAACGAAATTTGCAGGCCGATAAATAAAAATATCGACCCGAAAACGAGACTTACAGGCCGATAAAAAAATTTATCGACCCGAAAACTTCATGTAATTATAATCTGCTATCCAATCACCACAATAAAACATCCAAATCTGCATAAAATCTACCTATTATAAAAGACTTCCGTAATACTACGGAACTTTTCGATATGCTACTCATTTATGAAAACGTTTACAATAAAATTGTATTAAGAAATGTTTGATTAAAGGAGGAAGGTTTCAATGTCAAAACTACCAGAGGATTTTTTATGGGGAGGTGCTGTAGCAGCGCATCAACTTGAAGGTGCTTGGCAAGAAGATGGTAAAGGAATCAGTGTTGCAGATGTTATGACTGCAGCTTCTCACGGGAAACATCGAGAAATTACAGACGGCGTTATTGAAGGTAAATATTATCCAAACCATGAAGCAATTGATTTTTATCATCGATATAAAGAGGATATTCAATTATTTAGTGAAATGGGCTTTAAATGTTTCAGAACTTCGATTGCATGGTCAAGAATTTTTCCGAATGGCGATGACCAAGAACCTAATGAACAAGGTTTAGCATTCTATGATGATTTATTTGATGAGTGTTTGAAGCATGGGATTGAACCTGTCGTAACATTGTCTCACTTTGAATTACCTTATCATCTTGTAACTGAATATGGTGGCTTTCGTAATAGGAAAGTGATTGATTTCTTCGTTCGCTTTGCAACAGTTTGTTTTGAAAGATATAAAGACAAAGTTAAATATTGGATGACTTTCAATGAGATTAATAACCAAGCTAACTTTGATGAAGATTTTGCGCCATTTACGAACTCAGGCGTGAAATATCAACCAGGTGAAAATCGTGAACAAATTATGTATCAAGCAGCACATTATGAATTGGTTGCGAGCGCTCAAGCAACTAAAATTGGTCATGACATTAATCCAAACTTTGAAATAGGATGCATGATAGCAATGTGTCCAATATATCCAGCAACTTGTAATCCGAAAGATATCTTAATGGCTCAAAAAGCGATGCAAAAGAGATATTACTTTACGGATGTCCATGTTCATGGTGCATATCCAGGTTATATGACACAGTATTTCAAAGATAAATCTTTCAATTTAGATATTACAGATCAAGATATTGAAGATTTGAAACAAGGCACAGTTGACTACATTGGCTTTAGTTATTACATGTCATTCGCAATTTCACATGAGAAATCTAACGATAAATATGATTATGTTGAAACACGTGATTTAGTAAAAAATGACTATGTACAAGCTTCGGATTGGGGATGGCAAATTGACCCTGAAGGCTTAAGATATGCGATGAACTGGTTTGCAGATATGTATCATTTACCATTGTTTATTGTTGAAAATGGCTTTGGTGCAATTGATGAACTTGGTGAAGACGGCATTGTTCATGATGATTATAGAATTGAATATTTAAAAACACACATCGAACAATTTATCAAAGCTGTCGATGAAGATGGTGTCGATTTAATGGGATATACACCATGGGGTTGTATAGATTTAGTATCTGCCGGAACGGGCGAGATGAAAAAGAGATACGGCTTTATTTACGTAGATAAAGATAATGAAGGTCACGGCACGTTAGACCGTTCTAAAAAAGATTCATTCTATTGGTACAAAGAAGTTATTGCAAGTAACGGTGAACAATTATAACATTTGGAGGTTTTTATTATGAAAAAAGCGTTAATTATATGTGCAGCAGGTATGTCATCATCACTTATGGCTAAAAAAACAACGAGTTACTTACAAGAAAAAGGACATGACATTGAAGTCGATGCCGTTTCAGCAAATGAAGGCGGGAAAATGATTGAAAAACAATCTTTCGATTTATATTTAGTGAGTCCACAAACTAAAATGTATTTTAAAAAGTTAAAAGAAGCTGGAGATAGAGTTAATAAACCAGTAGTAAATATCCCGCCACAAGCCTATGTTCCGATTCCAATGGGCATTGAAAAATTGGCAAGTGTAATTTTGCAAGACATAGAATAATCAGTATAATATTCTCTATGAAATGAGGGAAGCTTATGCTTAGTCAAAGAGAAATAGATATACTCAGTTATTTATCACAGCGACGTAATGAATTTGTCAAAAGCTCAGAAATTGCAACGATCTTGCAACTCTCAGATAGAACGATTCGAAAATATATCAAAACCCTTAAACCTGAAATTGAAAAAAATGGTGCAACTTTGATTGCTAAACAAGGGTATGGTTATCAACTCAAAATCAATTTAATGATTGAATTTGAAAACTTTTTAAAAAGATATTTGAGTACTAAATCTGTGAATCAAGAAAGTATCAATGATTCAAAAGATAGACAATATTATATTTTGAATTTATTACTTTTTAATAAGACAGCTATTACGATTGAGCAATTAAGCGAACAATTATTTATCTCGAGATCCACAATATCTCACGATATCGCAAATATAAAAAAGGTTATTGGACAATATAACTTAGAACTCGTGAGTAAACAGCAACATGGAATTGTAATTGCTGGAGATGAACGAGATAAACGACATTTTATAATGGATTATTTCTTAGGAAATAGTTTCTTTCATTCTATTAATAAATATTTTCAAGATACGCCACTTTTGCAGCAAATTAATATGGAAGAGTTGGCAATCATTGTTGTAGATGAAACGAGAGAATCTAAAGTATATTTATCAGATTATATACTCCAAAATCTTGTACTACATTTAGGACTCATGATCAGAAGACTGTTAGATGGGCATTGTTTAAAAACAATTGCTTCTAATGAAGAGGTATTAACAGAAAATGAATTGTCAGTCGCTAGAAAAATTTTAAATCGTGTTGAACGTATTTATCAAATATCGTTTCCAGAAGAAGAAGCGAAGTATATCAGTTTGCATATTATGAGCAAAGGTTCAAAACAACAAGAAAGCGACGAAGAGTGTGATTTATCTTATCGCGTGTCTCAAATACTAGGAAAAATAGAAGAGGATTTTGGATTTCCAATGTCGTCAGATAGTCAATTGTTGTATGGACTTGTTACCCATTTACAACCGTTGATTAAACGGATTCGCAATAATATCCACTTGGAAAATCCGATTTTGAATGACATTAAATCACAAAATGAAGCGTCACTTACGATGACAAAAAATTATTTTGGTGAATTAGAAGAGTTAAAAGACCAGGATGTCAGTGAAGGAGAATGGGCGTATTTAACATTACATTTACTTGCAGCTATTGAAAAATATTACCAAAGAGAAAAGTTAAATGTCCTCGTTATTTGTGCAACTGGTTATGGTAGTGCACAGATGTTAAAGGTTCGAGTAGAAAAAGAATTTAGTTTGCAGATGAATATCATTGATGTGATTAGTTACTATGAAATAACAGACGAAAAATTAGAAAATATTGATTTAATTATTTCATCTATTGATTTATCAACCATCGTATTTAAAGTACCTGTCATACAAGTGAATGTATTACTCAATGATCAAGATATTAAGAAAATTAATACATTTGTTCATCATCATGATTCAAAATTCTCATATAATCATGTGTTAGAAGAGAATATGGCACTTAAACAATATAGTTCTTTCTTTAGTCAATATTGTAGTGAATATGCGTTTAATTATATCGAAGAACCAATCACTAAACATCAGCTATATCAGCTTTTGATCAAGCAATTAAGTATTAAAGAAGAGCCTTGTTTTGAAGAGAAGTTGAAACGACAACTTCGGTATAGAGAAGAGTTGAGTACAGTTGTATTCAGTGATGAAGTAGCTGTTCCACATACAGCACAGCCAGTTGGAGATTATTCAAGTATAGCCGTAGCACTTGTACCTGGCGGGGTGTATTGGAATGAACAGTTTCCCAATATTAAGCTAATCATTATGTTATCACCTTCAAAATATAACGACAATGAGCTCAAAACGATCATCGATATTATCGTGAACCTCATAGATTCAGATGACAAAATTTCTGAACTTATGAATTGTAAGGATTATAACAGCTTTAAAAACTATATGATTGGTCAATATCACAAGTAAAGGGAGTTAGTCTATGGAACAAGAAGAAATTCAAGTTGTTGCTTTTGAAATTATTTTACATAGTGGGACTGCGCGTACAAATATACATGATGCTTTTAAAAAGATGCGTGAAAACAACTATGAAGAAGCGGAACAACTATTAGATGAAGCAAACCAAGAGATTACGTTAGCGCATCAATCTCAAACAGATTTACTACAAAAATATGCATCAGGTGAGTCTATTAATATGGAAATTATTATGGTTCATGCACAAGATCATCTCATGACAACAATGACGTTAAAAGAAGTCGCAATTGAGATGTTGTATTTGTATCAAAAAGTAAATGATGCAGTATAAACGAGGGATGAAAAATGGATCAAGAAACAAAAAATAAAATTGAAAAAAATAGAAGAGAAACAAGTCTCAAAGCTATGTACTTCAATCGATTTTTATTAGTGAGATATATGTCTGCTTTGTTCTTCTTTTCTAATTTATATTGGTTTTTTACACTTGTGATGAGTCGCTCTTTAGCATTGATACTGCCACTTGTGTTGATGATTGTGATTTTGATCAGCGTTGCAGAACAAGTCAGAATGTATGGTAATCATACAAATCAAGCGAAATATACTTATTATTGCTTTTTAAGTATAAGCGCAGTCAATCTATTGCTTATACCAATTATATTATTCACACCATTATTCCAATATTTATATCCATTTATTGTGGATCAATCAGCATCTCGACTTTTCGTAGTTGGCATATTGGTATGTGGTTTATGTATCAGTGGATTCATCTTATTTAGATTACACAATATTCGACACAATAAAGACTGGCATTATAAACGACTACAAAGATTTGAAAATGCACTGAACTAATCAAAGAAAAGGGGTCTTGATATGGGATCAGAAAATAAAGTTTTTGCTTTTTTAGAGAAGTATTTAATGGGTCCAATGGGGAAAATTGCTTCATTTAGAATTGTAAGAGCGATTATGGCAGCTGGTATGGCATGTATACCTTTTACAATTGTAGGGTCAATGTTTTTAGTGTTAAACGTTATTCCACAGACTTTTACGTTTTTAGAAGGATTTTGGAATAGCACATTTTTAAAAATTGGTGATTTGTACATGTTAGCCAATAAAGCAACGATGGGGATACTAGCCTTGTATTTCTGTTTAGTTATTGGTTATGAATATACTAAAATTTACGCAGATGAAGAAGATTTAGATGTTAATCCACTTAACGGTGCATTATTGTCTATGTTTGCTTATTTTATGGCCATTCCACAGTTAGTAATGGATGACGGTAAAATGGTCTTAGTTAATATTATGAAAAAAGATGTCAATATCTTTAATGGTTGGGAAATGTCTGGTGATGGTGTCAGTAGGCTAGGTACGACCGGGATATTCACAGCAATTATCATGTCTATTATAGCCGTTCAATTATATAGACTATGTGTGAAACGTCAATGGATTATTAAAATGCCAGAAGCGGTACCAGAAGGGGTTTCAAGATCATTTACAGCATTAATTCCAGCATTCTTAGTTGCTTTCGTTATACTGGCGTTTACGGGAATATTAGTAGCTTTTGATACGGATATTTTCAAAATTATTGCTGTACCATTTGGATTTGTTGTTAACTTAACAAGTAGTTGGATTGGTATACTCGTGATTTACTTCTTAATTCATGCACTTTGGATTGTAGGTATTCATGGCGCAAATATTATCAGTGCTTTTATTACACCAATTGTATTATCAAACATGCAATTAAATATTGAAGGGGCGAATATTCCATTTGCAGGAGAATTCCAGAACTCATTCGTTGTTATGGGTGGATCAGGTGCGACATTAGGACTATGTGTGTTTATCGCATTTTTAGCTAAATCAGAGCAACTACGTGTATTAGGAAAAGCATCATTAGCACCAGGATTATTTAACATTAATGAACCACTTGTATTTGGATTACCAATTGTTTATAACCCATTCTTAGCCATTCCATTTTTCCTAGCACCAATGGTATCAGCTTCAATAGGGTATTGGACAATTAAATTAGAACTTGTGAAACCGATTATTGCACAAGTACCATGGCCATCACCGATTGGATTTGGGGCATTTATTGGAACAGCAGGAAGTCTAATGGCAGTACTTGTTTCATTAATTTGTGGATTTGTAGCATTCTTAATTTGGTTCCCATTTATTAAGATATATGATAAAAAATTAGTAGAACAAGAAAAAGGAAACGACGCATTAATATAGAAGTTTGAGATGAAGAGGCAACGCTGAGGTGGCGTTGCCTCTTCCTTTTTGTGTTGTGTGATTTCTGGACCGATAAATGGAATTATCGGTCCAGAAATGAGAAATACGGATCGATAAAATAAAATATCGACCCGCAAACGAGATTTACAGTCCGATAAAATAAAATATCGACCCGAAAATCCACTCCGCATGACCTCATCCTCCATTTTATTTCGGTTACAAAAACAATTTTAAATAAATTCTTAAAAATTGCAGAAAAATTATAATTCTATAGTATAATTAAATTTGGTCGAAATTTATTTAGGAGGTCCATTATGAAAGAATTCTTCCAATATTATAAACCCTATAAAGGATTGTTTTTCTTAGATTTTGGTTCGGCTGTTTTCGTAGGTATTCTTGAATTGGTGTTTCCACTTATAACGAGTATATTTATTGACCAGCTATTGCCAACTAAGAATTGGAGTTGGATTGTGATTTTTGTTTTTCTTTTATTATTCATATACGTTGTTGAATCTGTATTAAAATTCATCGTGACGTATTGGGGGCATAAACTGGGGACTAATATTGAAAGAGATATTCGTAATGAGCTTTATGAGCATATTCAAAAAATGAATTTTGGATTCTTTGATAACCAAAAATCAGGTAAAATCATTGGACGATTAACGAACGATTTAATGGATATTGGAGAAGTTGCTCACCATGGACCTGAAGATGTGTTTGTAGCTGTGATGACGCTTGTGGGTTCATTTGTCATTATGTTGACGATCGATGTGAAACTTGCGCTTATTACGTTCTGTGTTGTACCGATTATTTTTGTATTAACGATTTACTTTAATCAAAAGATGTCAGGTGCTTTTAAGAACTTATTTAGCAATGTTTCAAGATTTAATGAGCTTATTGCTGATAATGTTGGTGGCATGCGTCTTGTACAAGCATTTACAAATGAGGGTCACGAATTAGCAAGATTTAAAAAGGTCAATGATAATTTTAGAGCGACAAAATTAAAAGCATATTCATAT
The DNA here is from genome assembly GCF_038005105.1 of Mammaliicoccus sp. FSL K6-3158. Classification (NCBI taxonomy): domain Bacteria; kingdom Bacillati; phylum Bacillota; class Bacilli; order Caryophanales; family Staphylococcaceae; genus Mammaliicoccus; species Mammaliicoccus sp. FSL K6-3158. The sequence continues at coordinate 2,385,823 of NZ_JBBOSL010000001.1, read as the reverse complement.
ATGTCTTGGAACTTGTCAATTAGTCATATTGCTCAAAAATTAACGTTAATCTTTGTGCTGATTTTAGGAAGTTATTTTGTATTAAATGGGTCGTTGTCATATGGTGGATTTGTAGCATTTATTATGATTACAAATCTGTTATTTAAACCGTTAGAGTCTATTAATATGGTTATTGAACTATTTCCTAAAGGTATTGCAGGATTCAAAAATTTTAAAGAGATTGTCAATATGGATCCAGAAATTAAAGATAATGACGATGCTATCGAATTTATAGATGAACCAGATACAATTGAATATGAAGATGTATCATTCAAATATTCAGAGAAATTAATCTTAAATCAGCTTTCTATCAAAATTGAACAAGGTGAAAAAGTAGCACTTGTAGGACCGAGTGGGGGAGGTAAAACGACAATTTGTTCGTTATTACCAAGGTTCTACGACCCGTTACAAGGTAAGATTAAAATCAATAATCGAGATATTAAATCTTATAAGTTGGAATCATTAAGAAAACAAATTGGTGTTGTACAGCAAGATGTATTTCTTTTCGGTGGAACATTAAGAGATAATATTATTTATGGTAATTTAAATGCGACAGAAGAAGAAATTAATTACGCAGTTGACCAAGCACAATTAAGAACGTTTGTAGATGAATTGCTAGAAGGTTTAGATACTGTAGTTGGGGAACGCGGTACAAAATTATCTGGTGGACAAAAGCAACGTATTTCAATTGCGAGGATGTTCTTGAAGAATCCGCCAATTATTATTCTTGATGAAGCAACAAGTGCTTTAGATGTTGAAACAGAAAATAAAATACAATCAGCATTTAAGAATTTATCACGTGGTCGAACTTCACTGATTATTGCACATAGACTGAGTACAATTAGACATGTCGATAGAATTGTATATATCGAACAAGGTCAAATTCAAGAAATGGGCAGTCATGATGAACTCATGGATAAAGGTGGTAAATACAAAGATTTATACATGTCACAGTTTGAACAAATTGATGAATTTTAACATTTTGCCAGAGATCTTTTTGAAGAAAAAGGTCTCTGCATTTTTATATTTTGAGCTAAATAATAGACTTTCATTTCAAAGCTGTTATTATAGAGTGGTAATATCTATGATTAAGAGGTGTAACATGAAGATTTCTAAAGGATCAGATTATGGGTTACATGCATTGGCATATTTAATTGCTAAAAGAGATCAACAACCCATCAATGTTAAAAGTTTATCTGAAACGTTAAATGTATCTGTAACATATTTATCTAAAATATTAACGCAATTAGTAAAAGCAGGTGTTATTAAATCTGCATCTGGTGCAAAAGGTGGTTATTACTTAGTTAATAATTGGGAAGACATAACTGTCTATGATATTATTACAGCAATTGATGGTCATCAAAGTACGCTTGAAGATAGTTTTGATCACGGTCCTGAATGTAAAATACAAGCGATATTAACTTCAGCTGAAGATGAAATGACGCAAGCTTTGAAAAATAAAACTTTAAAAGATTTAATGTAAGTTAAATCTTTTTTTATCTATGAATTATAGATATTACGACTCTATAATAGTTATGAAAGGTGGAAATACCATGTTTGATTGTATCGTAATAGGTGGAGGGCCAGCAGGATTAGCGAGTGCACTCACGTTAGGAAGAGCTTTAAAGAAGACATTAATGATAGACAATAATAATGCGAGAAATAAAGTGACACAGCATTCACATGCATTTTTAACACAAGACGGTGTAAGACCAGAAGAATTGAGAGCTAAAGGAGAACATGATGTTGATCAATATGATGATGTAACACGTATCAATGACACGGTGTTAAACATATTGAAAGAAGAGCATTATTTTATTGTTGAAACAGCCAATCAACAATATAAAGCTAAAAAAATTATGGTATGTACAGGATTGCGAGAAACATTACCAGAAATTGAAGGTTTAAAAGAAAGTTATGGCAAATCTGTCTTTTATTGTCCATGGTGTGATGGATATGAATTGAGACATAAACCATTACTTGTAGCTGTTCAACCTGAACATGTGAAACATATGGCGATGCTTATTAACAATTGGACAGACGATATCGTTATAAGTAGTCGTGATTTTTCATTATTAACTGAAGAAGATAAAGCGTTTATTGAAAGTAAACATATCACATTAGTAGAAAGCGAAGTAGCTGAATTTAAACATCATAAAGGACAAATTAATGAAGTTATCTTTAAAAATGGTGAACGAATCAATAGAAGCGGTGCAATCATTGGTGTGAAGTGGGATACTGATTTTGAATTTTTAAAAGGGCTCAATATTGAAAGAGAAGACAACGGAAAAATAAAAATAAACGAGTTAGGTGAATCATCTGTACCAGGATTGTTTGTAGCAGGAGAGAGTAAAGATTTCATGGCATCTCAACTTATAGACGCAGCAGCAAATGGTAATCAAGTCGCAAAATTTGTAGCAATGCAAATCATTATGGAATCATAAAAAAGGAGTAGGACGAAAAATATAGTCCTACTCCTTTTTTGCTTATTTTTTAGTTATTTTAATATTAATTTCAAAGTCACCGAATTGAACATTTTGATGTTCAGAATCTGAAGTTGGTTGAAGTATTGTGTTCTCAACTCTGCATAACTCTTGGATTAATGAGTTCTTCTTCTGGGTCTTAGCTATTGAGCCTGAAAAGCTTTTTGGTGGATTTGCCTTTAATTCTAATAGTTCTGATAAAATATCGTCTCTTGTTCTCATACTTATTGCCTCCTAATTTAATAGTTACAATAAAACAGCTCATCTTAAGATTAAGAAGAGCTGTTTAGAGAATCTTCTTATCTTTCAAGTTAAACTTGTTGGATTTAGCACAGTACATACGCCTGTTGCTGAGGTTTCATCGGGCCAATTCCCTCCGCCTACTCTTAATAAGACTACGAGCTATTTTATTGTTTCTTAATCATAACGAATTAATTGTATTTTGTCTAATTTTAAAAAGTTAAATGTTTAAAAAGTTTGAGATGGTCTATATATTAAATGAATATAAAGCATAGGAGGAATAGAATATGAAGTATAAAATGCTTTCTTTATTATTGTCAGCAGGTATCGTGTTAGCAGCATGTGGTAATAGTGACGATGATAACAATGATAAAAAAGATAATCAAAATGATGAAAAAACTGAACAAACAACTAAAGAAAATAGTAACGACGATCAAAACACAGATGATGATCAAAGTTCTGACAAAGCAACTGAAAATACAGTTAAATGGGAAGACGTTAAAGTCTCTCCAGAAGATGCTGTAAAAGCTGCACAAAAAGAATCAAAAGGTGAACTTAAAGATTTATCGTTTGAAAAAGAAACAGGTGATTGGAGTTATAAAGTTGAATTAGTTGATGGAACAAATGAAAATAAAGTACTGATAAATGCAGATGATAAATCTGTTACGAATGTTGAAAAAGAACAAGAAGATAGTGATGATAATGACCAAACATTCAAATTATCAGATGTCGCTAAATTTGAAGATGCACTCAAAGTAGCACAAGACAAAGCTAAAGGTGATATAAAAGAATGGTCACTAAGTGAAGATAACGGAAAACTTGTTTATTCTATTGAATTAAAAGAAGGTAATAAAGAATCAACAGAATTTACAATTGATGCTAAATCTAAAGAAATTCTCGAACAAGAAACAGATTAATATATTAATAGGCATAGGATAATTCATTTTATCCTATGTTTTTTTGTGTTCTCTTAATGATTATCATTCTCAATTAATGATTTCAAAGAAATCCTAAAAAAAATTAAGGTTTCTAAATACTATAGGTACAGACTTATATTTGTATTTTTCATGAATTCTATAAAATTTTTATTGACTATTACACATTATAGGCATAAATTAAAGATGATAATGATAATCAATTAGATGGGGAGTGTTATGATGAAAAAGTTAGCAACAACTTTATTAGCAAGTACTTTAATTTTAACAGCGTGTGGGAATAGCGCTGATAAGAAAGAAAATGAAGATAAAAAAGAAACAAAGGAAACGAAAAAGTCTGAAAAAGCGGATTTCTCAAAAGAAACAAAAGCTTATAAAGATTTTACAACTGAACAATTGGATAAATTCTTAGCGGATACTGAAAAATTCGTTGAAGCGGTTAAAGCAGACGATATCGAAAAAGCGAAAGAAATTTATCCTACAGCTCGTATGTACTATGAAAGATCTGAGCCAGTTGCTGAAAGTTTCGGTGATTTAGATCCGAAAATTGATGCACGTTTAGCAGATATGAAAGAAGAAAATAAAGAAGACGAATGGTCTGGTTATCACAAAATTGAAAAAGCATTATGGGAAGATAATACAACTAAAGATATGGCACCAGTTGCTGATCAATTATTAAAAGATACGAAAGAGTTACGTGCAAAAGTAGATACAGTAGATGTGACACCTAAATTAATGTTACAAGGTTCAATCGACTTATTAAATGAAGTATCTAGCTCAAAAATTACGGGTGAAGAAGAAATTTATTCACACACAGATTTATATGACTTTAAAGCAAACATTGAAGGGGCAGAAAAAATCTTTGAAATATTTAAAGATAAAGTAGCAGATAAAGATAAAAAGCTTGCTGACACAACACAAGAAAGATTTGATAATGTTAATAAATTATTAGATCAGTATAAGACTAAAGATGGTGGATATGAAGATTATACGAAACTATCTAAAGATGAAACGAAAAAACTTTCTGAAGCTGTTGATAAATTAGGGGAATCTTTAAGTCAAATGGCTGTTATTACGGAGTGATGATTGATGTCTAATAATGAAAATCATATAGCTAGAAGGGATTTTCTAAAGCTTGCTGGTGTTGGAGGTGCAGGTTTACTGATAGGTTCTACTGGTGTAGGTGGTACTTTTCTTGCATCTCAATACTTTGCTAAAGATAAAAAAGGCGTAAAAAATAAAATCAATTTTTATGGTAAATACCAGTCTGGCATCACGACAGAACAACAAAAACATATTTACTTTGTCGTTCTGAGCATTAACAAAATGTCAGTTTCAGATGTTAAAGAAATGTTTAAAGTATGGACAAATTATAGTGTCCATTTAATGAATGGTGAATATGTAAAAGAGCTTAGTAAAAACAAAATGTTACCAAGTCCAGATACAGGGGAGGCGATTGGCTTAGATGCCAGTCGTCTGTCTCTTACTTTTGGTATAAGTCCTTCATTCTTTGAGAAAGTAGGATTGAAAAAGCATAAACCAGATTTATTAAAAGATTTACCACATTTTCCTAAAGACCAAATTGATGACAACTATTCAGGTGGAGACATTTGTATACAAGCATGTTCAGATGATCCGCAAGTTAATTTTCATGCTATCAGAAACTTAATTAGAGTGGCTAAAGGTGAGGTTTCAATGAAGTGGAGCCAAGCAGGATTTACCTCATTTGAAGAGAAAGGTGGTAAAAAAGAAACGCCAAGAAATTTATTCTCTTTTAAAGATGGAACAGGTAATCCTGATGTCCAAAATAAAAATGATTTAAATGAGTATGTCTTTATACAAGATGGTTGGGCTGAAAATGGTTCATATTTAGTCGCAAGAAGAATTCAAATGTTGTTAGAAACATGGGATAGAACGGCTTTAGGTGAACAAGAAGCTACATTTGGTAGATACCGTCATTCTGGTGCACCAATTGGTAAAGAAAAAGAATTTGATACATTTGACCCTGATATTAAAGATAAAAATGGCGAGAACTTGATAGAAAAAGAGTCACATGTCAGTTTAGCAAAAGCATCTAAAACGAATTTATTAAGAAGATCTTTTTCATATTCAGATGGTATAAACGCAAACACAGGCGCTTTTGATGCAGGATTACTCTTCCTAGCATTTCAAAAATCACCTGAACAATTTATTAAAATCCAAAGTAAAATGGGTGCCATTGATAAATTAAACGAATATATTACACATCGAGGTTCAGGTATTTTTCTATGTTTACCAGGTGTCCAAGAAGGAGGATATTTAGGTGAAACGTTATTCAATCGTATTTAGTTTAGTCGCAATACTATTTATGCTGTTATCTTTGACCGCTAAAGCAGAAACGAGTTTAAGCGATATTTACATCAGTGTGACAGATGCCAAATCGGCTATACAAGATAAAGACGAAAAGGCATTCGACAAGCATTTCAAAGAGATTAAAGATAATTGGCAAAGTACGAATAAAAAAGATCATAAACTTGTGGAAAAAATAGATCAAGATATCGAAAAAGTTAAAAAAACAAAGTCTCAAAAAGATAGAGAAAGTGCGTTAAATACACTGACTTCTGATTTAATTGATTATGAAAAAGTATTAAATCCTGTTGATAAACAGAAGAAACGAGATCAGTTACAAAATGAAATGCAGCCATTGATTAAAAATATAACAAAGGCGATTTCAGATAAAGATTTTGATAAAGCAAAAACGATAAACAATCAATTAAATGCGACTTGGACAAAGAATGAAAAAATTGTTCGAGAAGAAGATATTGGCAGATATGGTCAAGTTGAAACCGCATTAATGTTTACAAGAATTGAATTAACGAAAGATAAAGTAGACGCTAGTAGTGCACAAATGCAAGTCGATCAATTGAAAAAAGAACTTGATGATTATCATGCAGGGAAAAAATCAGATGCTAAAACAAGTGATCAAGATGTTAATATTTTAAATGAACATTTAGATACTGCTATTAAAAATATAAAAAATGATGATTTAGCTAAATCAAAGCAAGCGTTACAACAATTTATTATTGCATGGCCAAATGTTGAGAGTGAAATTAGCACGAGAAATGGTGCGTTGTATACTAAAATAGAACAAAAAATTCCTCAATATGCAGGTCAACTTGATGAAGATAATAAAGATGACATTGGTAGCCATTTAGAAACACTCAATCAAGAAATTAAATCAACTATTTCTAAGACGAGCTATACATTTTGGGATGCAGCTTTAATCTTATTACGTGAAGGTGTAGAAGCATTGCTTATTATTATGGCATTGCTTACTGTAACACGTAAATCTGAACAAACAAAAGCATCAAAATGGATTGTTGCAGGTAGTGTTATCGGTATTGTATTAAGTATTGCGTTAGCTTTCATATTTAAAGCAATATTTGAAAACTTAGGTTCAACAAGAGAGTTAACAGAAGGTTTAGTAGGTATAGGATCTGTAATATTAATGATTATCGTAGGTATCTGGTTGCACTCTAAATCAAGTTTAGATTCGTGGCAGAACTTCATCAATAAAAATATGGATAAAGCCATGTCTACTGGAAGTATCGTTACTTTCGGGTTAGTCGCTTTCCTATCTGTGTTTAGAGAAGGGGCTGAGACGATTATCTTCTATTTAGGTATCGTTGGGAAAATCTCAACATGGTCATTAATATTAGGAATTATCGTCGCATCCGTCATACTGGCGTTAATCGCAATCTTCTTTAACCAAATTACAAAATGGATACCAATACATCGCTTATTCTTTATCATGTCATTATTCATATTTATATTGGCATTTAAAATATTAGGCGTAAGTATTCATACATTACAAATATTAAATATAGTACCACAACACACAATTAATCACTTACCATTCATAGACTTAATAGGATTTTATCCAACATACGAAACATTGATACCACAATTAGCATTAGTCATTTTAGTTGTGATTTATTATACAATGAGTAAGAAAAAATAGAGTAATTTAAAACGCTAAGACAAAAAGAATTGTCTTAGCGTTTTTAGTGTGTCGCCAAAGTCTTAGACTTTGGTGGTATTTTTTATGCGCATGCTTTCCGCGGGCATGTTCTCAGCCTGTAGTCTTCGAATCATGCTGTTCCCGCAGGAGTCAGCGTTAAAAAATACCCTTTGAAATGATTTCTGTTTCAGATTTAGTACTTAAAAATCAATTTAGTTTTCGTGGTAATTGACATAATAAACTTGATCAATAAATTCTTGTATGAGTTCATCTTCATATTTATATGCTATCTTCTCACTCATCTTTTCATCTAAAATTATATTGTCAATTATATAATCTTGATAATGTCCAATTTCATGCGCTAAAGTTCTTAAAATATTTAAATCACTATCGAAAAGTGACATTTCTTTTTTTAATTGTTCATAGCTATTTGTGGAAACGACTATTCTCGGATACTTAAATAAAGATTTGGGATATTGGAAGTAACATAAGAATCTTCGAGTTCTTTATGCGTAATATGAATATTAACCTTTATAGGAAAGTCCAATTCTTTTTTAATGAAATTTCTAAATTGTACAAAGGCCTTCTTTAAATGAGCACTTATTTCAGAATCAAACTTCAACGTGAGTCCATCCTTAGATGGTGTAGAACTATTATTATGACAAAATAAATATTTGTAAGTTAAATAATTACTAATTCGAAGAATATTTTGTTCAAAACTTTCAAAATGATTAATGAGTTCTTTATGTGTAACTTTTTCGTACTCTAAAGTATAGAATTGTGCGATATGATAATTTAAATCATATAAAATTTCAGAAAGTGCACATTCCAATCTGTTTACAACAATGTTATAGCTCTTCTTAGCAACAAGATATTCTTCAATATTATATAAAGAATAATATATATGACGATTATCAAAGTCTACTTGGCAGTCTGAAAGATAACCATAAGAACTGATTGGAGCATCATGGATAATAATTTTAATGCTTTGATTTAATATGTTATTTCTATTAATTCATTTAATATAATTTCTGATGCTTTGAACTACACTTGTGTGATTACTTTTATTTATTACTGTTATTTTATTCATCTTCATCATCCTCAAATACTTCTTACAATAAATTATCTATATATTACAAATATTGTCAATTGCATTCTACATGCCTTTCATGACATTTGTCATATGATATTCGTGACAGTTTGTACTTATAACAGGTGGTGTGATTTTTTATAATATAGGTAACTTATAAAGGACGGTGATGATTGTGATTGATGTTCAAAATGTAACGAAAATCTATAATCAGAAAAAAGTTGTGAGTGATGTTTCTTTTCAAATTAATGAGGGTGAATGTACGGCTTTAATTGGTCCAAATGGTGCTGGTAAGTCTACGTTGATTGATATGATTATTGGTGACAGATACCCTAATGACGGGCAAATTATTAGTGATGATCAACAATTAGATAAGAAGCGGATGGGTATTTTGTTTCAAACGACGGCTTTTCCGGATGTGATGAAAGTTAAGGAGTTGTTTTATCTTTTTAAGTCTTTTTATAAAGATACGATTTCGATAGAAACTTTTAAAGAAATTACACGATTTGATAATGATAAACTTGAACAATTTGCTGCTAAATTATCTGGTGGTGAACGTAGAATATTGGATTTTACATTATCTATTATTGGAAAACCGGACTTTGTCATTTTAGATGAGCCGACAAGTGCGATGGATACTGAAATGAGAAAGCATTTTTGGAAAGTGATTGAGGAAATGAAACAAGAAGGTAAAACGATATTTTATACTTCTCATTATATTGAAGAAGTTGAAAGAATGGCTGACCGTGTTGTTGTACTTAATAAAGGTGAGCTTGTTATGGATAGTACACCTAGAGCGATACGTCATAGCGAAAACAAAACGATGATTCAAATTCCTTTATCGAAAAAAGAAGTAGTGAATATTCTTAAAAATGTTTCGGTTGAAGCATCTAAAGATATGCTCATCATTACCACTGAAGATGTAAATCCTGTTATTAAAGCTTTTATAGACTATGGCATTGATTTTAATGAGGTAGAAATTATTAAAGAGTCATTAATGGATACGATATTTTCAAAAAATGAAGAAAGGGTTTGATGAGATATGTTATGGGCGTATTTTAAATCTGAATTGTTATTGTTAACGAGAAAAAAATCATATTTAATACTTTCGATTATGTTACCGTTAGTATTTTATTTAATATTCACAGCGCTACTGGATTTACCTAAAGAATACGAAGCTAAATTTTATAAAGAATATATGTTTAGTATGGCGACGTTCAGTTTAAGTAGTTTCTGTATTATGACATTTCCATTAGAGATGATTGAAGATAAGAAAATAGGATGGTCAAAAAATTTATTCAAAACACCTTTATCACCGAGTTATTACTATGCAGGGAAAGTAATGAAATTAATGTGCATGTTTTGTTTAGCTATTATCGCATTATTTTTAACAGGTGCTTTTTATAAAGGTGTTGAAATGTCAGCAGGTGAGTGGATCGGCTCAGGATTGATGTTATGGGTTGGTTCTAGCATGTTTTTATCAATGGGCGTTCTCATATCTCAAATAAAAGATATTCAAAAAGCTAGTGCTATCGCGAATATCATATATTTAGGACTTGCTGTATTGGGTGGACTTTGGTTCCCAACAGATCAGTTTCCAGATTGGCTAAAGCATGTATCTTATGCAACGCCAACATATAATTTAAGAGAACTTTCTTTATCTGTGACAACTCAAGGTGGTATACACTTTGTTTCACTTCTTATATTGGCAATTTATTGTATACTGTTTATAAGTATTGCGTTGATTATACGTAAAAAGACGGAAGTGGTTTAATGACATTAATAGAAAGAATTAAAGAGAATCCTATAGGTTCATCAAACTTAATTTATCTCATCTTTCCGATATTGAGTTTGACAGTACTTGGTCATAGAGGACCTTTATGGAGCGGTATATTGGTTACCGCTCTATTTACGATAAGTTACTTAATGATGATTTATGTAAATTTATCTAAAAGAACTATACTTAGAAGAATACTTTTAACGGTTCATTTTTTAGGTATATTTTATTTTGTAGATTATTTTAATGCTTCTCATTTATTATTCTTTTTCTATGCAGCTTATATTATTCCATATGTCTTTCAAACTAAAATGAAATCTATCGAAGTATTGATGTATATTGTGTCGTTTATGATTGCGATTTATATTATTGCAGTTGATCATAGAGACTATTTAATTATTATGATACCTATGAGTATTGTCATTATATTTATTATGTTTGGAAATTTTAAAGCGTTAGAATCTGAACAATTAAAGGAAGAAATTAGAAGTAAAAATGAACATATCAATACGTTAATTGCTGAACAAGAACGAAATAGAATCGGACAAGATTTACATGATACGTTAGGTCATGTGTTTGCGAGTTTAAGTATTAAATCTGAACTTGCGATGAAGTTAGTGGACAAAGATATTGATAAAGCGAAAGAAGAAATGGCATCTGTGAATGGATTATCTAAAGAAGCTCTTGTTAAAGTAAGAGCAATTGTAGATGATTTGAAGTTGCAGTCTTTTGAAGAAGAAGTGAAGACGATGGAGACATTGTTAGAAAATGCGAACTTATCATTTGAATTTAAAAATGCTGATCGAGCTCAGTCACTCAGTCCAACTCGGCAGTCAGCACTGTCAATGATTTTGAGAGAAGCGGTTAACAATGTCATTAAGCATGCACAGGCTACTAAAGTAACAGGTGAAATCGTTGAAGAAAATGAACATTTAACATTGGTAATCATAGATGACGGCATAGGTATGAAACACATTGATGAAGATGATTTTAAGAGTATTAAATATCGTGTTCATGCATTAAAAGGTCAATTAAAAGTAAGTAATTTAAATAAAGGATTAAAAATGACGATCACATTGCCTAGAGGGGATGACACATTATGATATCAATTGTTATAGCAGAAGACCAAGAAATGTTACGGAAAGCCATGGTTCAATTGATGGAAATGAATGATGAATTGAATATTTTAGGGGACTTTTCAAATGGAGAAGATGCATTAGAACGTATTCAAACTCTCGAGCCAGATGTCGCGATACTAGATGTCGAAATGCCTAAAATGACAGGATTAGAAGTATTGAAAAAAGTAAAAGATTCAAATTTAAATACGAAAGTCATCATCGTTACAACTTTTAAAAGACCAGGATACTTTGAAAGTGCGGTAGCAAATGATGTTGATGCATATGTATTGAAAGAACGATCAATAGATGAACTTGTAGAAACAATTAAGAATGTAATGGACGGTAATAAAGAATATAGTGAATCTTTAATGACATCAATGTTTAAATATAGAAACCCATTAAGTCCGAAAGAACAACTCGTATTGAAAGAAATAGGCAAAGGCTTATCCAGTAAAGAAATATCAAAAGAATTATATTTATCAGACGGCACAATCAGAAATTATACATCGATTATTATAGATAAATTAGAAGCAGATAACCGGTTTGATGCATGGCAGAAAGCAATAGAAAAAGGATGGATATAGTGAGGTGCAAGGGGAGTAAAGGTTATTAGGGAATTTCTGGACCGATAAAAAAATTTATCGACCCGAAAACAGGATTACCAGTCCGATAAATGAAAAGCTGAGCCATCATTTGATGATGTGCTCAGCTTCCTTATTGATTATTTTGTTTTTACGGTGTGTATAAACTCATATAATCCGTTTAGTTGATCGAGTTGTTGATTACAATGTTCACTATCATGGCAAATGTAATTACCATTTTTAGTATATGTTCCATCACCTTTAGATTTCGTCGTAGATAGAAACATGGAAACATTGGATTCTTTCTTACATATACTACAGATTCCAGGCTTAATGGTTGGTGATAAATCGCCTGATACACCTATCAATTTATCGTCTTCATAGAGCACGATAAATTTCTTTTGTTTACCAGAATCATTCCAACCTATATATGAAGACTCTTTTAAGTCTATGTTATCCCATTCTGGTTGTTTTAACTTTTTAGTCTTTTTAAAGATCTTTTCAAGTTGCTTACTTGAAGGCTGTTCAAATGGGACGACGTAGCTTTTAAGCCCAAATAATAATTTCTCAATTTGTGCTCGAGAAATCTTTTTATTCATAATGATTTTTGTGAAATCTTCTATTTCTGAATACTTTTCCTCAAAAAGCTGTGAAATATGGTCGTATGTTATAGCTTGAAACGTATCGATTGTTTTTATATCATTTACAGATTTATAAACGTTAAATAACTGTTCTGATTTTTCTTTAATACTAACGAATTGATATGGTTTAATGTAATTATTCATATTAAATCCCTTCTTTTAAATTATTTCATTTGATCGTTGGGTATGAATAATTGTAGAGAACATGACACATTTAGTAGCATCTTAAGATCCCTCCTTATCAGACACTAGTATAGTCCTTTAGCAATGTAATTTCAAATGTATATTATTATAAAAATTATTCGAAATAGTGTAAAATTAAAAGACAACCAAATATGGTTGGAATTTTTTATTATATGGAGGAATTAATTAATAATTGGGGACCACAATTAGTTTAATCACGTTTATTGTATTACTCGCTTTAACCGGATTCTTTGTTGCGACGGAGTTTGCGATTGTAAAGGTCAGGTCATCTAGAATTAACTATTTAGCAGAACAGAATTATAAGAACGCTCAACCAGCTAAAAAGGTAGTTGAACATCTTGATGAGTATTTAGCGGCATGTCAGTTAGGTATAACCATTACAGCACTCGGAATTGGTATGGTTGGAGAATCAACATTTGAGTTTATTTTGCATCCACTTTATAGTAGCTTTGGATTATCAGAATCGGTTATTCATATCTTAACTTTAGCAAGCGCATTTATTATTGCAACATATTTACACGTTGTAGTAGGAGAAATGGCGCCAAAGACTATCGCAATTCAAAAAGCTGAACAAGTTACATTGTTCTTTGCAAGACCGATTATACTGTTTTACAAATTATTATATCCTTTTATCTTTATTTTAAATGGGTCAGCAAGAATGATATTGAGCTTATTTGGTATGAAACCTGCGAAAGAATCTGAATTATATCACTCTGAAGAAGAATTGAAGATGTTGATTAAAGAAAGTCACCAAGGCGGAGAAATTTCATCAACAGAATTAGAACATATTAATAAAGTATTTATTTATGATGAACTTGTTGTCAAAGATTGTATGATTTCTAGAGACAATATGACAATGATCAATAGTAAATCTAGTCAACAAGAAGCCATTCAATTTGTGAAAAATGGTTATTATACAAGATATCCAGTGTATCAAGATGATAAAACAAATGTTATTGGATATATACATGCGAAAGATTTATTGAAAGACAACATACAAGATATAACTGAATTAATTCACGAAATCATATATGTCAAAGAGACAGACGCCATTCAAAACGTATTGGATAAAATGAAAAAACAACGTGCACATATCGCAATCGTTCATAATGAAGACGGTCAATTAGCAGGTATGATTACGATGGAAGACATACTTGAAAATATTGTCGGTAACATTGAAGATGAACACGATAGATAGACGTAAAAAGAACCTGAGCCAAAAAATGGCTCAGGTTCTTTTATTCTGACTGTTTCTTTTTTGGTGGCCATATGAAATACGAGATGGTGATGGCTAAATCAATAATGAGCACTATTGACCAAATGTGGATGACACCATCCATAGCTTCAGTCCTACTTTTGTCATGAATTAAGTAAATGATTAAATGTAGAATACCTGTCCCTATAATGTAAGAGAGTAAATGTTTGAACCAACTTTTCGCATACAGTTTCGCATACGCGAACCCACTAGGCTTCTCAGGTTTGCTGCCTTCTTTCATGACATAATATCTGAAGCGGTCATCAGCCCATTGAATCATACTTTTACCAAAGACAATTGAAACGGATATATAAACAGCAGCAATAGCATGAGGTGTTTCGGCCGTTGCGCCATTCATTAAATCTACTGCTGTTGTGATTAATAGAATCAAATCAATAACGGGTGTTAGTGCTAGAAAAATGAGCCCAAGCTTTTTCTGTCTGAATACATATCTTGTGACGAGTCCGAGTAGTATAACGACCCAGAATGCAACTTCACAAAAAATAATGAGCCACACAATAAAATTCATGACTTATCCTCCTTTATCTCGTAAGCTTTGAAATTTCTTCGAATACAATTGCTTCAATATCTTCATTTGAGGTCTGTTTTGGATTTAACAATTTATGAAGTGCTAATCCATCAATTAATGCGTGAAGTCTCATTGAATTAAGATGTATATTGCTGTTGTTTTTTAATAAGTTGTCGCGTTCTAAAATCGTTAATACCGTTGTACATAGTTCGTCTAATCCATCATCTAAAGTACTTTGTCCGTATTCATGGCTGTCATATCGAAAGGCCATCCATACTTCCATATCAGCTAATCTCTCTTCATCTAACGGTAAAACGGCGAGTAAACATGCTTTTACTTTATCAATTGTGTCTTGGTTATCAGACGTGAGTATTGCTTCGATTCTCCTTCTTACTTTTAGTTCTACTTCAGACATAACTGCACTGAGTAATTCTGAATGACTTGGAAAATAGTATCTAATTTGTCCAGGTGTCATTTGTGCGAGTTTAGCAATTTGTCTAACCGTAGATCCCTTTGCACCATTTTCAACAATTGACTGAAAAGCATATTGAATAATTTGTTCTTTTTTTTCTTTATGATTAATAATTTTTGGCATAGTAGAAGTCTAACATATTTTAATACACCTGTGTTAAATAAAAGTTTAAAAAATAAATTAAATTAATTAATAAAAATATAAAAATGCATTGACTTTAACGTTTGCAATACATATGATGAAATTATAAATTGAAATTTACAAAATCTTTACATTCTTTACAAATAATTAATATTAGGAGGTATGAGTATGGCGAATTTCTTGAAACCGGCTAAACATATAGATCCTCTGCCAAGTGAACAGGTAGATGATACATATAAGAAATTGAGACTTCAAGTCTTTATAGGTATATTTCTTGGTTATGCTGGTTACTATTTATTAAGGAAAAACTTTTCACTTGCGATGCCAGCATTAATTGATGAAGGCTTTAGTAAGACGGAATTAGGGTTTGCTTTATCAGCTATTTCAATTGCTTACGGTTTTAGTAAATTTATTATGGGTACAGTAAGTGACCGGAGTAACGCAAGAATATTTTTAACATTAGGTTTAGTATTAACGGCAATCGTTAATTTATTGATGGGTTTTATACCTGTCTTAACATCTAGTGTATTTATCATGTTTATCATGCTTTTCTTAAATGGTTGGTTCCAAGGTATGGGGTGGCCGCCATCTGGTAGAGTACTTGTACATTGGTACAGTGTTAGTGAACGTGGTGGTAAGACAGCAATTTGGAATGTCGCTCATAATGTTGGTGGTGGATTGATGGCACCAATAGCTTTGTTAGGTATTTCGATTACAGGAACATTATCGTTTGGTTACTTAAAAGGCTTTGAAGGTGCTTTTATTTATCCGGCTATTATTGCATTAATTATTGCACTTGTTTCGTATATTCTAGTTAGGGACACACCTCAATCAATGGGGTTACCACCAATTGAAGAATATCGAAATGATTATCCGAATAAAGAACAGAAATCTTTAGAAGTAGAGCTATCAACAAAAGATATTCTCTTTAAATATGTATTGAATAACAAATGGGTTTGGATGATTGCTATTGCAAATATCTTTGTTTATTTTGTTCGTTACGGTGTGCTAGACTGGGCACCTACGTATTTAAGTGAAGAAAAAGGTTTCGATTTAAATGCATCAGGTTGGGCATACTTCTTATATGAATGGGCAGGTATCCCAGGAACATTATTATGTGGTTATATTTCAGATAAAGTGTTCAAAGGTAGAAGGGGACCAGCAGGATTTATATTCATGTTAGGTGTGACAATCGCTGTCATTGTATATTGGTTAAATCCAGCAGGAAACCCATTAGTAGACAATATTGCATTAGTCGCGATAGGCTTCCTAATATACGGACCAGTTATGTTGATTGGCTTACAAGCATTAGATTATGTACCTAAAAAAGCAGCAGGTACTGCTGCGGGATTAACTGGATTGTTTGGTTATTTAGGTGGTGCTGTAATGGCTAATATCATTATGGGACTAACAGTTGATAAGTTCGGATGGGATTCAGGATTTTTATTATTGACAATCATTAGTGTCCTTGCAATGCTAAGTTTCATCTTAACTTGGAATAAACGTGGACAAGAGGTTGTAAAATCATAATATTATATGAACTGAGACTAGGGTAGTTGTACCTTAGTCTCTTTTTGTATTTAATGAAGTTGTATTAAGTCGAAATATCGAATGGTAAACGTTCGCGAAATTCAATGATACGATTCAATATATTCTCACTTTATAAATTGTATGATTCTTTCAAAATATTAAAACATTTACCTTAATCTGATTTTCTTCAATTTATATATTTACTGATTAAAGTTTTCGAATTATAATAACGTCATTATAATTCTATATTATTAAATAAGTAATTCGATGTTTACTTATGGGATTTGGATTAAATTTATTAAGATATCAAAGAATTAGGAGATTTGTTGTGAGAAATATATATGAAATCAAATACCTAAAATATTCTGCTACTAAATATCGCAATCATATAGGTATTTCTTTTTTTGTAGTATTAAAGGGGCATGTTATGGTTACGATCAAAGAGAATAGTAACCAATATAAAGAAGGGGAAACGTTTGTTGTTAAACATAATGAGTGGTATAAACTCGATGTGCTAGAAGGGAATATTGTTGTACAAATTCATTTGTATGAGTCATTAATATCAACGATGATACCGGAGTTACTTTCATATCATCAGTATATACAAAACCAAACAGAATTAGTCACTTTAAGAGACCATTTAATATGCTTGTGTGATTTATATTTAATACAAGAAAACAACCGCAATTTAAAAATAATGAAGCAACTTATTACAATATTAGAATTTTATAGAGACCGTTTAACGGTTTATTCAAAAGAATGTCCAATTGTTAACCGACATATGAACCCGATAATTGATGAAATTAAAGATTATATATATGATCATTATAATGAACGTATAACCATCAATACATTTACCGATAAATATCATATTTCTGAATCGTATTTTTCGAAATTATTTAAAGAACAAATGGGTGTGAACTTTAAAGATTATTTAACGGACATCAGATTGTTAAATAGCACGTATGATTTAATTCATACACAAGAAAAAATAATCGACATATCTGAAAAACATGGATTTTATAATGTATCGTCTTATATTTATTCTTTTAAATTGTATTATGGTGTTACGCCAAAAAAGTATCGTGATATGATACAACGTAAACACGCACAAATTGAACGACAAAGCTTTTTTAATGAAGTAGATCATGAGCGAGATTTATCAGATGAGGAAGTTAAATATTATTTAAAAAAGTTTCAAGAGGATTATTCAAGTATGATATTTACATAAAAATTTAGTATTTTTATGTAAATAAAACCTCCCAATCTCTTTTAAGGTTAAACAGATTGGAAGGTAAATAGTTCGTATTAAGATTGTGCAATATATTTTTTGATAACTTCTTTGTTTTTTTCTTTGAAGATATCATTGTGGCTCGATACGCGACCGCCTGCTTGTGCTTCAGGATCGATATAGCTTTTAGCTAAGTTCGCAGCATTTGCGGCATCATTGAAACAAGAAGCAATCAAATGGACTTTTGCATCATGTTTAAGAATATCACCTGCACCGAATATACCAGGTACTGAAGTTTGACTGTTTCCTAAACCTTCAATAAAGAAATCATTAACTAAATTGACTTTTGTTTGTGCATTATGAAGTAACTCTGATTCACGATCAAAACCATGACTAATGATGACTTCATCAACAGGTACGATTTCTTGTTCATTTGTATCAACATGTTCTAAAACAACCTCTGTGATAACTGGTTTATTAGGATCACTGTTAAGTTGTTTAATAACCATACTTGGTTTTTTAGTGATATCAAGTTTATCTAATAATTGTTTCATATGTTCATGCCCAGAAATTTCCTCTTTTCTGTAGCAAAGCGTAACACTTTTCGCATATTCTGATAAATCACAAGCCCAATCTAATGCAGAGTTACCTGCCCCCGAAATTAATATGTGTTTGTCTTTAAATTTCTGGATAGACTGCACAACATAATTTAAATTGGACAATTCAAAACGCTCAGCACCTTCAATATCTAAAGTTAAAGGCTTAATTATGCCACCACCAACAGCAATAATGACAGATTTTGAATGATACTCATGACCTTTTTCTGTATATATAATAAAATGTTGTTCTTCAACTTTTTTAATATCAATAACTTTTTCTTCTAAGCACACTTCTGGACCGAAATGTAAGCCTTGTTGCACTAAATCTTGAATAACTTCATAACAAGGTTTTGGCGCAAGTGCCCCTATATCCCAAATGACTTTTTCAGGGTAGACATGCATTTTACCGCCTAATTTATTTTGGAAATCTATTATTCTTACGCTCATTCCTCTTAACCCGGAATAAAAACTCGCAAATAATCCCGCTGGACCCCCGCCGATAATCGTAACGTCTGTAATATTCATCAGTCATGATTCCTCCTAATTATTTCAACTTACGGTTATTATCCTATATTTGCAAATGATAATCAATATCAATGAAGGAATTGTCATAATTTTTATTTAAATACATATGTGAATTTTTTTAGATGAATAAAAATTAGGTGGGCATACTTGTATGGGCGGGATTGATAGATAGATGACTGTATGGTCGAAAAATGAGGTGGTGTTAGAGACAGAATTCTGAGGAATGTCCCTTAGTGACCGCCCTCTAATTACCAGAATTCATAAAAAATGAAAGCTAACACACTGTCACATAATGAAAGGCTGAGACAATTTTTCCTGTCTCAGCCTTCTTATCAAACTTATGCGATTGGGAAGAGTGATTCTATAAGTTGAATGTTCTCTTCTGTTAAGTTCACTTCTAATGCTTTTAAGTTATCGATAACTTGTTCGCCTCGTTTAGCGCCTGGTATGATCACATCTAATGATGGTTTTGTTAAATAATATGCTAACACAATATGCGCTACGTCTACGCCATGCTCTTGAGCGATTTCGCTAAGTTTGTCTACTTTTTTTAGATTTTCTTTAAAAGCTTCACCTTGGAATTCTGGTTTTTCTGCTCTTAAATCATCGAATGTTGTATTCTCATCATATTTACCAGCTAATAATCCTGCAGCTAATGGGAAATATGGAATAAATGTAATATCATGTTCTGCGGTATATTCTAAGATGTGTTCATTCTCACGATTTAATAAATTATATTCATGTTGAATAACATCTACATTACCATTTTTATTGGCTTCTTTAAGTTGTTCTAAAGTGAAGTTAGAAACACCGATTGCTTTAATTTTTCCAGAATCTTTTAATTCTTGTAAAGCTGCAACTGCTTCGTCTTTAGGTGATTCATCATCTGGGAAATGAATATAATATAAATCGATATAGTCAGTTTGCAATCTTTTAAGGCTGTTTTCAACTTGTTCTTTTAAAAATTCAGGGGCGTTAGATAATTTCGTATCATCACCGTCAAAGTAATGAGCCCCTTTAGTAGCGATAACGACATCTTCGCGATTGTATTCTTTAACGACTTCTCCGACAAGTTCTTCTGATCTTCCAGGACCATAGATGAAAGCAGTATCTAATAAATTAACGCCATTGTCTAGGGCAGCTCTTACAACATTTTTACCTTGTTCTTCATCTAGGTTTGGATATAAATTATGACCGCCAACAGCATTAGTTCCTAAACCAATTGGGTTAACTTCAATATTTGATTTACCTAATTTTACACGTTTTGCCATTTCAATCATCCTTTTCTCATTGTTTGTTTTAAATTTGAATAAGTTTGAATTAAAATTCTTCATAAGTTGCTGGATCTTGATCTTTAAGTCGTCCATCAGCTTTAGTTAATGCATCGATTGCGTGTAAATCTTCTGATTCTAAATAGAAATCAAACACATCTAAATTTTGTAGTTGTCTTTCGTTAGATGTTGATTTTGGAATTGGGACAATACCATTTTGAACGTGCCATTTTAAAATGATTTGTGGAATTGTTTTATTATATTTTTCAGCGATTTTACCAATTTCTTTATCGTTTATAACTTCTGAAGCGCGACCTAGAGGACTCCAAGCTTCTATTATAATACCTTTTTCTTGATGATATTCGAGTACATCTTTTTGGTTGAAATAAGGATGTAATTCTATTTGGTTAACTGCAGGTAGTACACCAGTTTCTTTTTCTAATGTATCAATATGTTCTTCTAAGAAATTACATACACCTATAGATTTAATAAGGCCAAGTTTCTGTGCGTCTATGAGTGCTTTCCAAGCTTCTACATATTTGCCTTGTTTAGGGTTTGGCCAGTGAATTAAATATAAGTCAATATATTCTGCACCTAATCGATAAATCGATTCTTGTATAGCAGTAATGGCTTGATCATAACTATGATAACGACCAGGTAGCTTTGATGTTACGATAATTTGATCGCGACTAACATGGCTTTCTTGTATCGCTTTTCCGACAGTACCTTCATTTTCGTAGTTATATGCAGTATCTAATATGCGATATCCATTGTTTAATGCGTTTACGATTGCATGCACACCAGATGATCCGTTCAATTTATACGTACCAAATCCTACTTGCGGTAACACTTGTCCATCATTTAAATGATAATTTTCCATGATAAAATGCCTCCTAAATAAATATAATGACTGTACACTTGTAAACTATATCATAACTATTTTTGTTGATAGGAATAATCAGCTTATAAATATTTTGGAAAACGTATTGAATTCATATAGTGAATGTAGTAAGATGTATCTCATTGCGCAAGATAAGTAGCTAATAGCTAGAGTCATATTATTGAGAAAAGAAGGGTTAAAATGGAGCGTGTATGTGTCATATCATTAAGCATTATAGATGCAATCATGATACTCATGTTGGTACTGTTTAATACGGCAATTATTTCTAATATTTATGTATTAACAGTTTATGCTTTAATCATGGTACTGGTTTCTGGTTATATCGTATATTTAGCTATCAGTATGAAATGCGATCAATCTATTAATCAATTTGATCAATATTCTAAATAATTAAATTTAACGAGTAAAAATGTATATGATTGAAACTTCAACGAATAAGCCTTGATGGTTTATTCGTTTTTTTATTTATATAAAAATCGTAAATAGTATGTAAAAATGTAGTAACATACTTTTAAGTTGCATGTTATAATAATGATGCTTTTAATTAAACGAAAAGGGTGGACAATAAACAATGTTTTTAATCATCAACATAATTGGTTTGTTGGTATTCATTGGTGTCGCTTTTCTTTTTTCTAGAGACAAAAAGAATGTTGATTGGAAATCAGTCTTAATACTAATTGTCATTAACTTAGTATTAGCATGGTTCTTCACACAATTTTCTTTCGGAGCGAGATTCGTTAAAGGTGCGGCTGATGGCGTATCATGGCTTTTAGAATCTGCTTTTTCGGGAATTGGATTTGCATTTGGTAGCTTTACAGCACCAGGGCCAGGGAAAATGGATATGGCAGTTTCAGCGTTACTACCAATTTTACTAGTTGTACCAGTATTCGATATTTTAATGTATTTAGGTATTTTACCAAAATTTATTTCAATGTTAGGTTGGGTTATTTCAAAAGTAACAAGACAACCTAAATTTGAGTCATTCTTCTCAATTGAAATGATGTTCTTAGGAAATACGGAAGCTTTAGCAGTTTCATCTAAACAATTAACATCTATGAATAAAGTCAGAGTACTTACGCTTGCAATGATGTCTATGAGTTCTGTATCAGGGGCAATTGTTGGTGCGTATGTCACGATGATACCAGGAGAATATGTATTAACGGCAATACCATTAAACATCATTAACGCGATTATTGTAACAACAATTTTAAATCCGTTTGATTTAGACCCAGAAGATGATGTTGTGGCTGAGATAGACGAAGGGGAAAAACAGCCATTCTTCTCATTTTTAGGTGATTCAGTCATCAATGCAGGTAAACTTGTATTAATCATTATCGCATTTGTTATCGCATTTGTTGCGATTGCGGACTTGATTAATAAATTACTAGGTATTATGGATCCAATTCCATATTTACCAAACATAAGATTAGAGTATATCCTCGGTATCTTTATGTTCCCATTCGCAATTTTACTTGGTATGCCAGTTGGGGAAGCATGGGTAGTTGCTCAACAAATGGCACTTAAGATAGTAACAAATGAGTTTGTTGTTATGAGCACGATTAGTAAAGAAATAAGTGAATATTCAACACATAGAGCAGCAGTAATTAGTACATTCTTAGTATCATTTGCTAATTTCTCTACTATTGGTATGATAATAGGTACTTTGAAAGGTATCGTTAAAGAAGATGTATCTAATTTCGTATCTAAATACGTACCAATGATGTTGTTATCAGGTATTTTAGTATCGCTGTTAACAGCAGCATTCGTTGGATTATTTGCTTGGTAAGTTCAATAAACACTTTTAAAGTTTAAACTTAAAAGCAACAAGCACATTTAATGTACTTGTTGCTTTTTTTATAAAGGGGGATATATCATGCTCAAAAAAGTATTAGATATATCGAGTATTGTTTTGTGGTTAATTTCTATTATATTAATTATGATTAACTTTGCCGATTTACCTGACAAAATACCGAGTCATTATAATTTTGCAGGAAATGCAGATGCATGGTCGACTAAGACTTTTATATTCTTTATGCCTGTATTAGGATTATTGATATGGCTTATACTTCATTATTTAGTCAGTAATCCAAAGATAGATAAATACATACATGTTCCATCACTTTATGATCAACCAAATAAAGCCCAAATAGAAAATGCTAAATTATTAATTTACTTTATCAAATTCGAAATGATGGCATTATTTACATTTCTCGTCATTAAAGACTTATATACAGCGCTTGGTATGCCTTTTAAGTTGGGTGTATGGGAAACAATCATTATATTAAGTGTGATAGGCATAACGATTATCATATTTATGGCTCGAAATTATATGTTAGATAAAAATGAAAATACGAAATGAGTGGAAATATATGTCAGAATGTACTTGGCCAAATAGTGATTTAATGAAAAAATATCACGAAAATGAATGGTGTAGAATTAATAAAAATGATGATTACATCTTTGAGATGCTATCATTAGAAGGTGCACAAGCTGGTCTTTCTTGGGAAACGGTCATTCAAAAGCGAGAAGCATATCAAGTAGCTTTTAAACAATTTAAAATTGATCAATGTGCAGTGTTAACAGATGAAGCATTAGAACACATTAAAATTGAATATAATGTTATTAAACATATAGGTAAGATAAAGTCCGTAAAAAGTAATGCATTATTAGTTCAAGAAATACAACAAACATATGGCAGTTTTGCAGATTTTCTTTGGTCATATGTAGATGGTGAGCCAATTATAAATGAATGGCATGACATGTCAGAAGTGCCGGCAGAAACAGATCTTTCTATTAAATTAAGCAAAGACTTAAAGAAATTAGGTTTTAAATTTGTTGGTCCTAAAATCATGTATTCTTTCTTACAAAGTATCGGTATAATAGATGACCATCTCATCACTTGTCCATATCATAGTTATAATAGAAATAAAAAGGGCTGAGACAATGTTTAAACCTTGTCCCAGCCTCTTTATGTTATTTCAAAATTATGCATCTTTGTCATTATTAAGATTTGTTTGAATAAATGTTTCAACTGAATCACGTAATTCGTTAAAATGATCAGTATCCATGTTTAAATCTTGGAATGTTTGATAGATATCTTCTAAGATTTGGCCTTGCGTTTCGATACCCAATTCAGTTAAAGAAACACGTAAATTTCTCTCATCATTAATCGCTCTTTCGCGATTAACGAATCCTTTTTCTTCAAGTTTCTTTAAAAGTGGTGTTAAAGTCCCAGAATCTAAGTATAGTCTGTCGCCTAAAGTTTTAATATTGATTACTTCGTTTTTATCTATAGCTACAAGAACGATATAACCTGTATAAGTTAGATTATATTTCTTCAATATTGGTGTATATTTTTTTATAAGCTCTTTTGACGCAACATATAACATGAATCCAAGTTGTTTGTTGATTGGTGGTATATCCATTTTATTATCCTCCTTACGTCAAAATTAAGCCTATTATGAAATGAAAACAAAGTCAAGTTATTTACGAAATGTTCATAAAATAGAAAAAATTATCGCACTCAATACAGTTTTATAAAATCTCAGTTTTCGCATTTATATAAAATTGAATTTTATAGAAATAAAAGTCCGATTGTAATGTTATTTTTGATACTCTATTATATATATAAAGATAAAGTGAGGTGTGTAGTATATGAATCAACAACGCTATCCTAAATCTATAGTTCAAGAAATTGTGATGAATGCTGGTTTAGTATTGTTAGAAGCGGGTTCGGAGGCTTTTCGAGTTGAAGATACAATGTATAGAATGGCTAAACGATTAGGGTATCCGAATAATCAATGTTATGTCAGTTCAACAATTATAAATTTCGCTTTAGATATTGACGACAATATTAGAGTATATAGAGTCAGTAAAAGAGATACGAATTTAGGTAATATTCATCGCGTGAATAACATTTCTAGAATGTTAGATAAAGGGCAAATATCAGCTGAAGAGGCATTGAAGCGTATTCGTACTATACATAAATCCCCATTACCATACTCGTTACCGTTTAAAATGATTGCTGCAGGTTTTATTTCAATTTTCTTCCTATATTTATTTAGTGGACATAAAGAAGATATCATCGCCACATTTATTGGAGGTGCAATAGGTTATTCTATAGTAGAAATTCTACATTCATGGACACGTGTTAAATTTATAGCAGAAATTATTGCCGCGAGTGTCATCGCATTAATCGCCATTTATAATCAAATGTTATTTGGAGGAGATGCGTTAAATATTGCGATTATATCTGCAGTTATGCCGATCGTTCCAGGTGTGCTCATAACAAATGCGATTCAAGATTTATTTTTAGGTCAATTATTAGTGGGTATATCTAAAGGATTAGAAGCAACCTTTACTTCTATTGCCATTGGTGTCGGTGTAGGTATCGTGTTGTTAATATTCTCATAAGAGGTGAATTATGATTATAACGATAATATTAAACATTGTATTTAGTTTTGGTACGGCTTTCTTATTTGCTTTATTATTTAATTCACCTAAATATTTATTAACCCCTGCTGGTATAGTTGGTGCCATCGGGTGGGTTGCTTTTCAAACGGGTATGATGGTTAATGGTTCTGACGTACAATCTTCATTTATAGGCGGTTTGTTTATAGGTGTGGCAGGGCATATGATGAGTAGAAAATTCTTCTCGCCAGTTATTCTCTTTATTATTCCTGGTATCATACCACTTGTACCAGGTGGCACAGCCTATGAAGCGATTAAAAATTTAGTATTAAATGATTATCATGAAGCATTAATTACGATGATAAAAGTTGCACTTATCTCAAGTTCAATAGCACTTGGGTTACTCATAGCAGATTTATTATCGAAAGTTTACTATAAATATAAGAAACATCGACAATTAAATAAAGTTAAATAAAAAGGTTATCACGCATGTATTTGTAAATAATAAGCGTCATAACCTTTTATTTTTATTCGTAAATATATTTAAGTACTTCTAATGCTTGATCCACTGTCTCAACAGTTACATTAGCTTTGTTAGATAACTCTTTAAGCGGGTGAATTAAGTCAGTTGGTCGTATAAGTATTAACGGCTTGTTTAAAGCAATCGCCGTTGAAGCATCCATTGCTGTATTCCATTGTTTATATTTTTCACCAAATAAAGCAATGACAACATCAGCTTTATTCATTAATACTTGTGTACGAAAATTATTAATATCAGAAGCGGCATTATCTTTATAATAATTATTAGGTTGTTCACCTAAAATAGATTCGCCAATATTATCAGAACGATCATGGTTGGTTTGTGGACCAACAAACGTTAGTGGTAAATTATGTTGTTCAGCCTTCTGAGTGATTTCTTCTCTCCAATTATCATGAATTTGTCCTGCTAAATAAATCGTTAAATTTGTCATACGAATATTCACTCCTTTTTTATTAGTTTAACATATTTAAAACAATCGTTTTCTTTGATATGATTAGAAAAATATTAATAAAATAGTATGGAAGAAGGCTCTCAATATGCATACAATCGAAATAACAGCTATTCAAGAAAATGAAATAGAAGCTTTATCAACAATATGTAGAACGACTTTTAAAGATACATTTGTAGACGACATGCCACAAGAAGATATGAATCAATATTTTGAAGAAGCATACAATCATGAAACACTTTTAAGTGAATTGCAAAATAAAGAATCATGGTACTTCTTTGCCAAAATCAATCAAGAAATCGCAGGATACATGAAACTCAACATTGGATCAGCACAAACAGAACCAATGGGAGATGACTATCTAGAAGTACAACGTTTATACATGTATAAACAATTTCAGTCAAAAGGAATCGGCAGTGAACTCATGAAAAAAGCCTTTGAAATTGCTAAAGAACAACAAAAATCAAAACTGTGGCTAGGCGTATGGGAACATAATCACCAAGCACTCAAATTCTATACTAAGCATGGCTATAAAATAGTAGGATCTCATCAATTCGTAGCCGGTAATGACATATCAACCGACTATATCGTTGAGACAGAAATATAGAGATAAATATAATATAGGGGGGTAGAATATGCTTATATTTTTATTTATTTTAGCTTGCGGACTTTATGGTTATTATTTGGTTAACCGTAAAAGAAAAAAATAGAAAATGATATAATAAAAAGAGACCTAATTTCAGGTCTCTTTTTATTATGAAAATCGCAATAGAGATAATAAATTCTACATAAAATCTGAAAAGTAATCTCTATATTTAAAGTTAACATATGCTCCAATTACAAACGTTATTATCAGAAAAACAAAGTTATATATCACTAAATCCCAATTATTAATAAAGAACCATTCTTTATTTAGAGTCGCTGAACGGTATCCTTCAGCAAGAAAATAAATGGGGTTATATTTGATGATATTTATGACAATTTTATTATCTGGTAGATAAAGAATAGACGATACAAAAAATAACATTCTCAT
Organism: Mammaliicoccus sp. FSL K6-3158; assembly: GCF_038005105.1. Classification (NCBI taxonomy): domain Bacteria; kingdom Bacillati; phylum Bacillota; class Bacilli; order Caryophanales; family Staphylococcaceae; genus Mammaliicoccus; species Mammaliicoccus sp. FSL K6-3158. The sequence continues at coordinate 2,357,829 of NZ_JBBOSL010000001.1, read as the reverse complement.
TAAAGCTTGTATAATCATTTGAGTGTCTCTTATGATGACGTTTAAAGTCGATGTAAATATAGCTATCGATATCGAAAGTAAAAGTGCATATGGAATAAATATTAATAATTGTATTAAATATATAGATGGTGTAAATCCAGCAATAAAGCATATTAAAGTTATAATACCCAATAGCACTAAATGACTATAAAATTTACTCACTACGATATAACTAGGTAATATTGAAATTGGAAAGTTCATTTTTGCTACTTGATGTAAAATTAATTTAAACGTAGTGAGTCATAGGTAGAATAGGTGTATTTGGGAGTGATTGCATTACAATTTTTAATCATTTTTTTATTTATCATAGGATATACTGCATTTAGCACGTGGGTACAGGTATATGGATTAAAGAGGTATAATAGAAAAGTTTCCAAAAAGCTATTTAGAATGATATTAGTAACAAATTTCGTGTTAGCGATAATATTAATCATCATCTATATCTGTTTTCCTTAATAAAGATATAGGTGCGATTTCTTCATTATTTACTCATATTGAAATGAAAGAAGTGATTAATGTTAGGAGGGGTATTTATGATTAAAATACTCTTTATATTTTCAATTGTTTTTGTAATTTATTATTTATTTTGGAAATTATACATTATCTGCGCAAAGTTTTTGAAACAACAAAGAAGAACAAAGAATAATTATATAGTAAAACATATATTACTTTCAACTGGGGAAAAGCTTAGTCACGTAGATTTAATAGTCGTACTATTGTTAACTTACTTAAGTTCTAGATAGACCATATTAAGATACTAATGCTATATTTAATGATGAATAAACAATAATCAAAAGTGTGATATTAGAGTGAAATATAATTCTATAGAAGGTGCAGGTATTGATGAAATTCAACAAAATAGCCAGTGTCGAAAGTAACTCAATTATTAGGGATCTATTTCAAAATATATTGAATATAGAAAATATAAAAGATGTTGAAGAGTATTACAGTATAACTGAAAATGAACTGTATTCTGTTAGTAATAATGAACGTATAGTAGGACTAGTGGGGTTAATCAGTACTGAACAAGAAGTTGTGATTAAACATATCGCTATTCAAAGTCACATACAGAATAAAGGGCTAGGAACTGAGATTATAAATAAAATACATCAATTATTCCCTAAACAGAAGTTAGTAGCTGAAACGGATAATGACGCAGTAGGTTTTTATATTAAACTAGGATTTAAAATTATTTCTTTAGGGGAGAAATATCCAGGAATTATTAGATATAAGTGTATCAAAGAGTTCTGAAAGATATAAAAATAAGGTGATTAATGTATATTTTAAACATGACATGATATGTATTAGATGATATAATGTAATAAATAGAAAGAATTGTTATATTTTAACATTATATCTCATCTTTATATGGAGTAGTGCTTGAACTTATTATTGGTGTTGGCTAAAAGTCGCCTATTATTTTTTATAATTCTCTAACCAATGAGAAAAGTAAGCTATTGCACATTCATATATAATGGGTGCAACGATGTGGACAAAAGTAATTACTGTAAAACCCCCTCACTATTGCACTAGTGAGGGGGTTTTAAATGCAATGTTTCATTTACTGTTAGTTTGGACTTGATTTAGAGTTTTGGTTATCATTAATTTAGAAGATGATTGTGGTAATACACATACTAATTATTTTAAAATCAAGGAGTGTTTGAATATGCTTGAGAATAAAGAGAGTTTTAGATTACTTTATCAAGCTATAAGCGAACTATCAGTTAGAATTGGTGATAATCAAATAGAGACAAACTCTGTAAGTTTATTATTATTGGATTTTGATTTTGAACATGAGGTGTTTGATAAACTTATGTTAGCTATTATGAAGTATTTGGGTAATGTAAGTTTAGATGATATAAATCATAGAGAACTTTTGGAATTGATAGATCAGACTATTCCAGAGGATAGACAATTAAATGAATTTGTGAAGAACAAAATAATTATAGGTTTTGCTAATAATTATTTTCCTGAATTACAGACTGTAGCAAATGACATAAAGAATGAAATGGGTATGTCTATTGCTAAAAGTAAATAAATTTTTTGAACATCAATGTCAATTTTACACATGACATGAAATGCAATAGGTGGTATAATGTTACTAACAAAAGCAATTGTTGTGACTCAACACCAAACCCCCTCACTACTGCCATAGTGAGGGGGTTTTATTAATGGTGTCGGCTAAACGTCGCCTTTTATTTTTTCTTACGATTCTCTAACCAATGAGAAAAGTAAGCTATTGCACATCCACATATAATGGGTGCAATGATATTGACAAAAGCAGTTGTCATTCTCAACACCTCCTCTCTATGTAGAATTACGCCATAGAGGTGGGCGACGATATAATTATATCATTATATTAAAAAAATAAAAACTTTTATTATAAAATTGTGTTTGATTTAATGTTTGTACCTAATTTTTTTGTAAACTGCATTTTGTTTTTGAATTTTTACTTAAATACTACTTTTGACAATACCGATTTTCATTATTTGTAGTTAAGGATATAATGTTTCTAATATATGATTAAATAGAATTTTAATCTATATTATGAACTAATTGTTATCTTCTATAGAAAAGGGTGAATTTATGATTATCTGGTTAAATGGGGCATTTGGTTCTGGAAAAACAACTACGGCTTTCGAATTGAATAAGAGATTATCTAAATCTTTTGTTTATGATCCTGAAAATTTAGGTTCCTTTATACGTCATAATATACCAAAGAATTTACATAAAGATAATTTTCAAGACCATGATCAATGGAGATACTTTAACTATGATTTATTAAAGTATATAGCAGAGTCATATGACGGTATAATCATTGTACCTATGACTATTATTAATATTGAGTACTACCAAGAAATTATTGAACGCTTAAAAAAAGATGGGATTCGGTTAGATCATTATATACTGTATGCAAATAAGAAAACTTTAAATAGACGTTTGAATAAAAGATTGGAATTGGGAGAAACGTTTGCTCGTGTTCAAATGGACGACTGTATTGAGTTTTTTGATAATATTGTTACAGAATATAAAATATATACAGATCAATTAAATGTTGACCAAGTTGTTAATGAAGTCGCTCAAAAGAGTCAATTAAAGCTATTAAAAAATAGAAATTGGATAAAGAGAAAACTCGATAGAATTTTAACGACATTTAAGCATATTAGATGATTAAATGTTATATTTTAAGACGAAAACCCTTCACTAATGTGATAGTGAAGGGTTTTTTGATTTATCTAATAAAGCTTTGAATAGCATCTATTAAACTGTAGACGCCTAAAAATGATACGACGAGTACGACGAATATTCCGATGATGTTCAGGACGATGCCGTTTGCAAATTTACCCATCATATTCTTCTTATTTAAGATTACAAAGATTAATATTGCGATGAGTGGTAAAATGATGCCATTTAATGCTTGTGCGATTAGTAAGACTTCTAATGGTTCGAACCCGAGTGAAGAGGTAATGATACCAATGAAAATGACGATTGCGAACACGAGTCTATACTTTTTACTTTTTACGCCACCTTTCCAACGGAGACAACTACTGATTGTTGCTGCAGCACCCATTGGAGAAGCAATTGCTGAAGATAGACCTGCTGAAAATAATCCGACACTCATGAATATAGGTGCAAAGTCTCCCAATACCGGTTTAAGTGGTTCGGATAGTTCTACTAAGCTTGTGACTTCTTTACCATGGATGAGTGTTCCTGCTGTAATCAGTATGGCAGCAGATATAAGTCCTCCTAATCCTATCGCAACAATTGTATCAATTCTTACAATTCTTAAGTCTTTAATGCCATTAAATCGTTCGTGAATGGAGCTAGCATGTATGAAGAAATTATAAGGTACAACTGTTGTACCAATAAGTGCGATAATTGTTAATAATGATCCGTTAGGTATACTCGGTATAAATGCACCTTTTAATACTGCGCCGAAATCTGGTTGAATGACAATAACTGTTGTAATAAAGATGACACCCATAATGAGCACGAGTACAGTCATAACTTTTTCTATTAAACCATAGCTACCGCTTAACCCAATTAACAAAATAACGATACCAATGACAGGGGCAATATAATTTTCTGGAATGCCAAGTAAATAGGAAGCACCTAACGACGTCCCTAATAAATCCCCAGATATGTATGCTGCACAACCAACTGCTACAGCAATCATACTGAACCAAACTGTGATGAGTTTAAGTAATTTGTGATTAAAAATATCCCGTATAGCTTCTCCTAAACCTTCATTTGTAACAAGAGCCAATCGAGCAACCATTTCTTGAAGCGCTATCGTTGCGATAATTGAGAAGACTACTGCCCAGAGTAAGCTGTATCCAAATCCAGCACCACCTTGAGTCATGGTTGTAACGGTACCAGGACCAACAAATGATGCAGTAATAATCATTCCAGGACCAAAAATACTAAACCTACTTCTTTCTCTCTTTTCAGTCATATCTTGTCATCCCTTCGTTTGTAAGGCATTAAACTTTGTTTAAAAACTTAATATGGCCGGCTAATACGTAAAGTACAGCAGTTGATACAAAGTGAGCAGAGTTTTGGTTCGCATCTTGCATTGGATAAACTTCAACAAAGTCCATACCAATAAGACCTAACTTTCCAAATTCGTAAATCATTGTTAAAAGTTCATAACTTGTTAAACCATTACCATCAACAGGTCCGCCTGGATTAAAAGCAAAATCGAGTACATCACTACAGATCGTTAAGTAAACAACATCAACATCTTTACTTGCCTGTGCATAAATATCACGCGCAAACTGACGTAAATCAGTTGTTTCTTTAATTTCATTAATCGTGATGGTAACCGCACCATTTTCTTTGGCGAATTGTCCCGTTTCAGGCTGGTTACGAGGTCCATGAATACCAGTATGAATTAAGCTTTCGTTTCGAATGCCTTCTGTTTCATATAACCTCATGAATGGTGTATTACGTGCAAATTGTTCATTTTCATAGTGAGGCATATTATCATAGTGCGCATCTAAATGAATAATGCCTACTTTTTTCCCGGTGTTCGTTAATCCTTTTAAAATCGGATATGTGATACCGTGATCGCCTCCTAAACCGACTAAAAATTTATTGGATTTCCATAAATATTCAGCAAATACTTCGATGTTCTGAACCGTTTGATCAACATCATGTGGTACGGTTGAAACATCACCTACATCCCCGATGGATAAATGCTTATGTACATCTATGTGATCTAATTCAGGTAAATATCCGCTATATCTAGCAGAAGATAATCTAATTTGTTTCGGTCCTAATTCACACCCTGTATAATCTCCCCAAGTGCAAGGTCCTTCGAAAGGGACGCCATATACGAGAACGTCTGTGGAATAATCTTTTTCTTTTGTTAAGTTTTTACCACCTAAAAAGCAAGGTGTATTGCCATAAATTCGTTCTGTCATTGTAAAAGTTCTCCTTTCAATTATTTATTCACATTATATAAAAGTAATCATTTGTTTTCAAATTTTTCTGAATATTAATTTTATAAAATGAACATATTTATTAAAATTAGTATGATTAATTTTGTAGCGTTGACAATTTTAATGGAACCGATTACAATCATATCAGGTTAATATATTTTTTTAAACCTTTTTGGTACCGGTACCAAAAAGAATGGGATAAATAAGGAGTGAAATCAATGAATTATAAAAAGGAAGCTCAGAATATTACTGAAGCAATAGGTGGTAAAGATAATATTGAAGCTATTGCGCATTGTGCCACACGATTAAGACTTGTATTAAAAGACGAGTCTCAAGTAAATGAAGACCAATTAAATGATATGGATATTGTTAAGGGGACTTTTTCAACGGGTGGGCAATATCAAATTATTATAGGTTCTGGAACGGTTAATAAAGTCTTTGCGGAAATGGAATCTTTAACTGGATTAGAGGCATCTACGACATCAGAAGTAAAAGAAAAGTCGACTAAGAAATTAAATCCGATTCAGCAATTTGTAAAAATGTTATCAGATATATTTGTTCCGATTATTCCTGCAATTGTAGCAGGTGGTTTATTAATGGGGCTTAACAATATTTTAACTGCTAAAGATTTATTTTATGATAAAGCGTCATTTATTGATGTTCATGATCAGTTTGCAAGTTTAGCCAATATGATTAATGTTTTCGCGAATGCACCATTTGTGTTTCTACCAGTTCTAATAGGGTTTAGTGCAGCGAAGCGGTTTGGAGGAAACGCATTTCTCGGTGCAGCACTTGGTATGATACTTGTACATCCTAGTTTAATGAATGGTTATGATTATCCTAAAGCTTTAGTAAAAGGCGACGAAATCCCAACTTGGGAAATATTTGGACTTTCTATCAAAATGGTTGGTTATCAAGGACAAGTGTTACCTATATTAGTCGCATCTTACATACTTGCTAAGTTAGAAATTGGATTTAGAAAAGTCATTCCTTCTACTTTAGATAATTTATTAACACCATTACTGTCATTATTCTTTACAGCATTTGTTACATTTTTAGTAGTTGGACCAGTTACACGAACTGCAGGGACATTCTTATCTGACGGTTTAACTTGGTTATATGAAACGGGTGGCGCAATCGGTGGATTATTATTTGGATTACTATATGCACCGATTGTTATTACTGGTATGCATCATAGCTTTATCGCTATAGAAACAACATTGATTGCAGATAAAGCAAATACAGGCGGATCATTTATATTCCCAATTGCAGCAATGTCTAACGTAGCACAAGGGGCAGCAACACTCGCAGCATTCTTTATTGTGAAGAATCTTAAAATGAAAGGTACTGCTTCAGCAGCAGGTATTTCTGCATTATTAGGTATTACAGAGCCAGCTATGTTTGGTATAAACTTAAAATTACGTTATCCATTTATCGGTGCAATAATAGGATCAGGTGCCGGTTCTTGTTATGTAGCTGCAACAAAAGTAAAAGCCATTGCACTCGGCACGGCGGGATTACCAGGATTTATCTCTATAGCTCCAGGTAGTTGGTTTAACTATATTATCGGTATGGCGATCGCAATTGTTGTCGCATTTGTTGTCACAATTTTATTATCTAGAAGAAAAGCATATAGAGATGTGCAATCATAATATTTGTTACGACCTCTCATTATTTCGTACAATAGAAGTAGTTATTAAATGGAGGTATTGAACATGAAATTAAATGAAATTGATGAAAATGAATTATATCCTACAGAAAAAGTTGGTCCAAGTGTATTAGGAACAATCATTTATAAAGTAGGCGAACAAAGCCAATTTAAAGGGGCATATATTACAACAAACGAACGTGTCATTATGAGCGTTGATATGAACGGTGAACCTTATAAAAGAGTATTTAGTTATCAAGACATCAAAGCTGTTACAATAGAAGATAAAGGTGTATTATTTATTGAATTCCCACAAGGAAAAGTTGCAATGATTGATATTGAAGAAGGCGACAAAGAAGCATTCAAAGATTACGTTAACAATCTCGTTCAACAATAAATAACATCGTTAAAAACCTTTCAATGAAGACCATAACAGGTCTAAATTGAAAGGTTTTTTATATACAAATGATGAAATTGATTAACCGTTATTCATGCTAATTATATTGATTTCGTTAAATATTTTATCTAGCTTTTCAAAGTCTATATCACCATCTGCTAATTCAGACCAATGTATAATTGCCGCTAAATTAGATCCATAAATAAACGGAAGTAAAGATTGAGGTAGGTGGGTAGGAGTCGTAACTTTATCAATATTATTTTTGAAATCTTTACTAAATACTTCAATGAAGTGTTTAATAAGTTCATCCATAAATGCAGTATCACTATTATCTTTTTGCTTTTCAAATACGTCACTTAGCTCACTGATAAATGCCTTCTCCATCGATTGAAAAGGATGGTGCAGACGATCGTATAAATCTAATTCAAAGAAATCTTTCGTATATTCGCTTAATGCATATTGTAAAAGATCAAACTTATCCATAAAATGCTTGTAAAATGTTGTTCTATGTATAAGAGATGCATGACAAATTTCATTTACAGTAATATCTGAGAAATTCTTCTCTTTAAGTATTGAGACTAATGTTTCTGTGAGAGCTTTTTTAGTTTTAATCACACGTAAATCCGTTTGTTTAGTCAAAATAAATTCCACTCCTTTAATATACAGTGTATGCATAAAATTCATGAAATGCAAATACTGAGTGCGTTATTAGCAGTTTTGGCTAGAAGTGCAAATAAGGAGACCAGTAATTACAATTCTCAGTAGTTTTGTAACTAACAACTCCGTTACAAACAAGTTTGGCCAGAAGTGTTCACAAGGCCATCGTTATGAACAGGTTTGGCCAGAAGTGTTCACAAGGCCCTCGTTACAAACAAGTTTGGCCAGAAGTGTTCACAAGGCCATCGTTATGAACAAGTTTGGCCAGAAGTGTTCACAAGGCCATCGTTATGAACAAGTTTAGCCAGAAGTGTTCACAAGGCCCTCGTTACAAACAGGTTTGGCCAGAAGTGTTCACAACAGTTTCTATAACTTATACTTATATAATAGAAGAGACTAGGTCGTTATGACCTAGTCTCTGCTTTATTATTTCGTTAACATATCTTTAAAGTATTTAGATTGTTTTTCGACTGAAATTGGATCTGAATACATAAATTCATTTCTTGGATAGTAGTATACGTGATCGTCTTTAACTGCCGGTGTATTTTTCCAAATGCTACCTTTAGTTAATGAAGAGTTTGGTGCTTTTCCATTTTCAGTTGGGATTAATAAATAATCACCAGTGTATTTATTAAAGTTCTCGAATGAAGTTGATAACCAACCTTCTTTAGGAATGTCTTTTTGTGCTGCTTCTGGATGTTTAAATCCAAATCCTTGATAAATAACTTCAGAACCTCTACCAAAGTTCTTACCGATTAATGTAAGTTCTTTAGGTCCAACTTCCATTATAGAAACTGTGCTGTCTTTGCCGATTTTATCTTTGACTTCTTTCCCATCTTTAGCCATGATATCTTCTATTTCTTTAATTTGTTCTTTAGCTTTATCTTCTTTACCTAATAATTTCCCGATTTCGATGTGTACTTCTTTAAAAGTTCGTTTACTGTGGTCGAATGGTACAGTAGGTGCTATTTTTTCATATTTTTTTATTTGTGGGTTAGCATTATAAGTAATGATTAAATCAGGTTTAAGCTTTGTAACAGCTTCAACATCTTCAGAACCAACACGTTTCCCGTCTTTATCGTCAACATATTTTGATTTAGGGAAATCAGCATCTGTTCCGACTGGATCAACACCAAGTTTTTGGAAGTTACCTTGGTTAGTTGTTAATACGACTACACGTTTTGGATTGTTAGGAATTTCAACTGTTTTACCTTCATCTGTTTTATATTTGTGACTTTTGTTTTTAGATGAGTCATCATCTTTGTTGCCACAAGCTGCTAATACAAGTAACAATGTAGCGAGGAATACAAGTAATTTTTTGGTCATTTTTCTCTCTCCTAATTGATAATTACTTTCAATTATAACATGTTATTTCTTTAAATAGTATCAATTTTTATATTTTAAATTTGTGTATTAATTGTAAATAACGCATAATATCTTTAACGATGGAGGTGATGTATCATGCATGAAATTAGAATAGAATGTCCCAAAATATTCGACTATGAAAAATGCTTAGATTATTTAAAAAGAGATGAGAATGAAGTGTTATTTGAAGTTGAAGATCATAAAATTTATCGTGCAATTAATTTAGATGGCGAGAGACTGTTGATATGTATTTATTATCATAGTCATTACTTAATTGTTGAGGTTTTAAATGATGTTTCTGTAAATCCAGCACTTACCGAAAAAATAATTGCATATATAGAAGAATGGTTTGATTTCTCAGCAGATTTATCATCGTTTTACCAATATGGTAGGAAAAATGAAATATTAAAGCCATTAATCCGTAAATTATATGGTTTAAGATTGATTAGACTTCCAAATTTATTTGAAGCTATTTCCTGGGGCATAATTGGTCAACAAATTAATTTAACATTTGCATACCAACTTAAAAAGAGACTTGTTCAAACTTATGGCGAGAAAATCACGTATAATCATAAAGCGTATTATATCCATCCAACAGTTGAAGTGATTGCGAATGTTTCAGTACAAGAGTTGATGGATTTGAAATTCTCAAGAAGAAAAGCAGAATATTTAATAGATATTGCCAAAAGAATGCATTCTCAAATGTTATCTAAAGACATGTTGATGGATATTAAGGATACGAATGAAATTGAGCGTTCACTGATTAAAATTAGAGGGATTGGTCCATGGACTGCACATTATGTTATGATGCGTGCATTAGGTGTTCAGGATGCTTTTCCAATCGGAGATGTTGGTTTACAAAACGCATTGAAAGACATCTTGAATTTAGATAAGAAACCATCTAAAGAACAAATGTTAAGTTTAAATGAAGGTTGGCATGAGTGGAGTTCTTATGCAACATTTTATATATGGCGAGCACCATATATTCAAAATTAAAGAGTTGGATTGAAATCTCTACGATAAATAGGGTATTTCATCCAACTCTTATTTTTTAGTCTAAAGTTTGTTCTTCACCATTAAAGATAAGTTTTGGTTCAATTGTTGCTTTTAAAGAATGTGCAACCGTACAATATTTATCGACACTCAGTTTTATGGAACGCTTTAATTTTTTTAAATCCACTTCACCTTCAACATCGAATGTTAATGTGACATGTTTCACTGATCGAGATGTTGTATCTTCTCTTTCATCATCTACAGTGATTTCCAATTTCGTAACTTGAGCTAAACGTTCTTTCATTAAATTGGTAACATCAATTCCAGTACACCCAGCTAAACCACTTAACATAAGTTCAACAGGAGATGGTCCATTGTCATCTCCACCTGATTCTGTTGGTGCATCAGAAATGATGTCGTGGCCAAATTTGGATTGTGCTTTAAAAGTTTTCTTACCTTGCCAAGTAGACTTAATCATTAAGCTCTCCTCCTCTTTTTTTAAATTGTATCAACTTCAAATAATATAGACTAGTAAATCGTCTTTCCCATAATTATTCATTAAAATAAAAAAATTTGTTTTTATGTCTTTTTGTTCATATTCAGTTCATATTGCCTCGTTATGATATATATATACATTAAAGAGAGAGGAACGGATAGACATGAAACTAGCACTTAAAGAACTTACTTATTACAAATTTAAATATTTACTCGTAACATTAATTTTATTCTTATTAGCATTTTTAGTGTTATTTATATCAGCGTTAGCACAAGGATTGGCTAAAGAGAATGTATCGGGAATTGAACAATGGAATAAAAGTACGTACGTAATAGCCAGTGATGCTGACAATAACTTAAGTCAGTCTAATATTACGACGAAAACTGATGAAGCTGTTAATACAATAGCTAAAGGCGACACAGTCAAAACAGCAATGCAAAAAATTGATACTAAAAGTGGAAAAACGAATTTAATGTTTACACAAATGACAAATAACATTAAACCGAAACCAACAGAAGGACATTTACCTCAAAATAAAAACGAAGTGTTATTGAATGAGAAATTAAAATCAGAAGGCTTTAAAGTAGGGGACGAAATTAAATTATCAGAAGGCGATCAATCATTTGAAATCTCAGGATTTGCTGATAATATCATGTTCTCACATACATCTATGGCTTATGTAAATAAAAATGGCATGGATAAATTGAAAGGTCATCATATTTCAGTCATTGCATATGACAACTTGAATGATCATCAAAAAAATGAAATCAACGATGTAGACAATGTTAAAGTCATTTCACAAGATGACATGTTAAATGCCATTCCAAGTTATAATGCTGAACAACAACCATTGAACTTGATGATTGTATTCTTATTCGTTATTTCAGCTATTGTTATCACGGCATTCTTCTATGTTATGACAATTCAAAAAACAAGCCAATTTGGTATTTTAAAAGCAATCGGTACAAAAAACAAATCACTTATCGCATCATTAATGTTGCAAATTCTGATGATCACATTAGTGGGCGTGGTCTTATCCATTGCCGTTATATTCATTATCAACAGTGTGATGCCAGTTTCAATGCCATTCTATATTGACGCAAACTTAATGATGTTAATGGTAGCCGTATTCATCTTTGTTTCATTAATCGGCGCCGTACTATCACTGATTAAAGTGACAAAAATCGAACCACTTGAAGCTATAGGAGGAGAATAATAATGGGATTAGTTGTTGAACATGTTACAAAATCATTCGGAGAAAAAGAAGCAAAAACACAAGTATTAAACGATATTACGTTTACAGCAGAAAAAGGACAGCTTGTTATTTTGAATGGCGCTTCTGGTTCAGGGAAATCTACATTACTTTCTATTATTGGTGGATTACTTGGCAAAAGCTCAGGAGAAATAACATTAGACGATTTAGATTATGTAGACTTATCAGATAAAAAATTAACAGATATGAGATTGAATCAAATAGGGTTTATCTTTCAATCATCACACTTAATACCATATTTAAATGTTACAGATCAACTTGTTTATGTTGGAGAAATGGCTGGCATGCGTAAGAAAGATGCTAAAGAAAGAGCTGAAAAATTATTAAAACAAATTGGTTTATCTCATAGACTCAAATCATATCCAAATGAATTGTCAGGCGGGGAAAAACAACGTGTTGCAATTATGAGAGCTTGGATGAATCATCCAAAAATGATTTTGGCAGATGAACCTACTGCAAGTTTAGATTCAAAACGTGCAATAGAAGTAGCAAAAATGATTAAAAATAGTGTGAAAGAAAATAATTCGATTGGTATTATGATTACACATGATGAAAGAATATTTGAATTTGCAGATAAAGTGATTAAATTAAGTGACGGAAGAATTGAGGAACAAGTATCATAATTAGGAAAAGCGGCTGGAGAATGTTAATCATCTCACAGCCGCTTTTTGTGTGCTTATTTTTTAATGAAACCTTTGAGATTTAATTTTTCTAGAATATCTGGTCTTGTTTTTTTGCTCATCATATTTTTAATTTGTTCTGACCAAGATTCTGAGCGTTTACCTTGTGTGCGTTTTTCATAATATTCTTGGATATCTTTGTCATATTGTTTAATTTGAGTAAGTTGTTGCTCTTTGTCGGCATTATATTGATTTTCGTGGAAGACATGTTCAAATGGTAAACGTTGCTTAGGTGAACCTTGATCGTCATCACTCGGTACACCGACAGCCATACCAAATAGTGGGAAGACATGCTCAGGTAAGTTTAATATCTCACTCACTCGACCAACATCGTTACGTAATGATCCTAAATAAACAATACCTAGTCCCATATCTTCAGCAGTTAAAGCAACATTCTGTGCAGCAAGTGCAACATCTATCGTACCAACGAGCAAGCCTTCAGCTGACTCAAAACTAGATTGCATATTGCCTTGTGTTTCTTGGTTAATTAAACTATGACGGTAATAATCTATCACATACACAAATAAATAACCGTTATCGACAACATGTTGTTGCCCTGATACTTCTTTTAATGCTTGTTTAATTTCTGGGTCTGTAATACCAATAATAGAATAAGCTTGAACGTAACTTGAAGTTGAAGCCATTTGTCCTGCTTTTACTAATTTTTCTACAGTCTCTTTAGAAAGAGGTTCATCTTTAAACTGTCTAACAGATCGATGCTGTTGAGTTAAGTCAAATACGCTTTGATTCATTGTGTTCAGTGCTCCTTTATAATACTTATGATATATAAATGTTATCAAAAATATTAAAAATATTCATATAAGGTGCTTTAAAGAGTAGAAAAATAAGCGTTTAGGATATCATATGACATCCCAAACGCTTATTAAGTGAAGCTTATTTAATTTTATTTAACGCTTGTTCTAAATCTTTAATAATGTCTTCACTAGATTCTGTACCAACTGATAAGCGTACTAAGTCTTTCGTAACACCTGATGCAAGTTGTTCTTCGTCTGTTAATTGTTGGTGTGTCGTACTTGCTGGGTGTATGATAAGTGATTTAGAATCAGCAACGTTTGCTAATAAAGAGAATAAATTCAGTGCTTCAACAAATTCGGGAATAGCTTCTGAATCACCTTTAACACCAAATGTTAAGATAGCGCCTTGGCCATTAGGTAAGTATTTAGTTGCGAGTTCGTGATATTGATTAGATTTAAGTCCAGGATAATTAACCCAGCTTACTTTTTCGTGATTTTCTAGAAACTCTGCAACTTTTTGAGCATTTTCAGAATGACGTTCTGTTCTTAAATGTAAAGTTTCAAGTCCGATTAGGAATTGTTGTGCATTAAATGGTGATAGTGCTGGTCCAATGTCACGCAGCAATTGTACACGTGCTTTCGTAATGTATGCAGCTGCACCAACGTCATTGACATAAGATACACCATGATAACTTGGATCAGGTTCAACTAATCCAGGGAATTTGCCATTATCCCAGTTGAATTGACCACTATCTATAATCACACCACCAATTGATGTACCATGCCCACCAATAAATTTAGTCGCAGAATGAACAACGATGTCAGCGCCAAATTTAATTGGTTGTAGTAGGTGAGGCGTAGCAAATGTATTATCAACGATTAATGGAATGCCATTATCGTGAGCCACTTTAGCAACAGCTTCAATATCTAATACATCGATACGTGGGTTACCAATTGTTTCAGCGAAAATAAGTTTCGTGTTTTCATTGATTGCTGCTTCAAAATTTGCTGGGTCATCTGGATCTACAAAGTGTACTTTAATGCCGAATTTCTTTAAAGTTACAGCAAATAAATTATATGTACCACCATATAGGTTAGTAGATGCGACTACTTCAGAGCCACTTTCTGCAATATTTAATATACTCAAAGTAATGGCTGCTTGACCGCTACCAACACTTAATGCTGCTAGTCCGCCTTCTAATAAAGCGATACGTTTCTCGAATACATCATTCGTTGGGTTCATAATTCGAGAATATATGTTCCCTTCTTCAGCTAATGCGAATAAGTTCTTCGCATGTTCAGTAGATTTAAACGTATATGAAGTTGTTTGATGAATAGGTACAGCTGTAGAACCTGTTACAGGATCAGGTACTTGACCACCGTGAATTGCTAATGTCTCTTTATTCCAATTTTCTTGTGTCATTCATAATTACCTCCTTAAGTTATATATGCCATTATAGTCAGACAATTTAAAAAATTCAATTAAATCCGAGTTAAAAGCTAAGAAAAATTCATTAAGGCTGTTAAAATGCGTATTTGAATTAAAACCGACTTTACTTATAAGAATAGTTGTGATAAATTCAACATATTATTATGTTCGGGAGTGGATGACTTGCTTAAAGTTGAAGGATTGTATCATAAATTTGGTACACAAGAAATTTTGAAGAATATAAATTTTGAACAAGAAAAAGGTACCGTCACAACAATTATTGGACCAAGTGGATCGGGGAAGACGACACTACTAAGAAGTTTAAATATGCTTGAAACACCATATAAAGGATTAATCGAACTCGGGAATTGTAAGTTCAATGTAGAAAATTATCAAAAGCAGGATGTTACACGCTTAAGAAGTCAATCTGCAATGGTTTTTCAACACTATAATTTGTTTAAAAACCGTACAATTTTAGAAAATATTACAGAAGGTTTGATATACGGACAAGGAATGAAGAAGAAAGAAGCTAAAGAGAAAGCTATGAAATATCTTAAAAAAGTATCTTTAGATGATAAAGCGGATGTTTATCCTGTTCAACTGTCAGGTGGACAACAGCAACGAGTTGGTATTGTGAGAGCGCTCAGTATCGAGCCTGAAGTGTTGTTATTAGATGAACCAACTTCAGCACTTGATCCTGAATCTGTACAAGGTGTGTTAAATATCATTCAAGAAATTGCAAGCGAAGGTAGAACGATGGTTATCGTAACGCATGAAATCCAATTTGCGAAAGAAGTATCTGATCAAGTTGTGTTTATGGATAAAGGTGAAATTATTGAAAGTGGGACACCGGAAGTCGTTATTGATAATCCAGCGTCTGAGCGTACGAGAAGATTCTTAAGTCGTTTAACACCAGTCGGATTGTAGGAGGTAAAGAATGAAATATATTAAATTATTGATTTTGATGATGCTCATCATCTCTTTATCTGGTTGCGGCACAATCACGAAAGAAAATAACGGCAAAAAAGTTGTCAAAGTGGCTTTATCTGCAGAAGTCAATCCGCCTTATTTATATACAGATAGTGATAATAAACCAGTCGGATACGATATGGATTATATGAAAGAGCTTGAAAAGAAATTACCACAATATGATTTCCAATATGAATTTGGAGAAGAAGAATCTAACGTTGTTGGTATTGGTGTTGGTAAATTTGATATGGGCATTAATTGGTTCTTCAAAACCCCTGAGCGAGAACAGAAATTTTTGTATCAGAAGGAGCCTTATGTTTATTCTTTAACAACACTTATTGTACATAATGATACAAATGATATTGAAACTTTAGATGATTTACAACATAAAAGTCTAACGCCTATGTCACCGAGTGGCGGCTTATATTCAATCTTAACAGGTTACAACAAGACTCATAAAAATCAAATCGACATTGATGAAATCCATAAAGTTTCAAATGGTGAAAATTTCAAAATGATTGAATCTAAAAGAAGAGATGCCATGTTCTTAAACTTAACAACTTACCAAGCAATTCAAAAAGAACTCAATGCTGACGTGAAAGTTGGTGGCGTTGTTTCAAAAGAATCTGTTCATATTTTATATAACAAGAAAAATACGCAATTACAAAAAGATATAGACAAAGCAACTAAAGAATTAAAAGAAGATGGTACGCTAGAGAACTTATCTAAAAAATGGTTTGGATTTAATATATTTGATGATAAAGAGTCATTAAATGATATTAAAGACCGCTTATAAGGAGGAGACATATGGGAACTACCACTTGGCCAGATTTGTTTGCGCAAATACTGGATAAACTACCAATTACATTGTTTATTACTGTTCTTTCTCTTTTATTTGCGATGATATTGGGGCTAGTATTAGCAGTTATTAGAATCAAAAAAGTACCTGCACTATCCCAAATCGTAAAATTATATGTATCCTTTGTCAGAAGTACGCCACTTATATTACAACTATTTTTAGTATATTTTGCGTTACCGATCATATTGCAGTGGGTTTACATTGATATTAATCATTTTAGTAGACTTTTCTTTGTTATTTTGACATTCACGCTACATACTGGTTCATATTTATCAGAAGTGATGAGAGCTGGTTATAACTCTGTTGATAAAGGACAAATTGAAGCAGGGAAAACAGTTGGTCTTAATGATCGTACAATTTTATTAAGAATTATTATTCCACAAGGATTTAGAAATAGTTTACCAAACATCGGTAATCAAGTTATAGAACTGATTAAAGACACATCATTAGCATTTACAATCGGTTTAATCGATATGATGGGACAAGTGAATTTAATTATCGGTAATAACTACGGACTAGGTATGTTTCCCGTATATGTCGCGATTTGTATCATTTACTGGGTCATCTGTATCATAGTCGAGTTTATCGTGATGCTTTTAGAAAAGAAATACAATATTCCATATCAAACTGAACAAATGAGGTGAGCAATTTGACGATAGATTTTCCTTTTATGTATGAACATGTTGGAGATATTTTAAAAGGTGTGCCGACAACGTTATTAATAGCAGTTGTCAGTATGGTATTTGGATTAGTGATTGGTACTGCTTTTGCATTAATAAGACAAGCTAAGTATCCAGTTATTAATCAACTCATTGTCATATTTGTTTCATTCTTCAGATCAACACCACTCATCGTTCAGTTGTTTGCTTTTTATTATGGAACACCTGTAGTAATAGAGTGGTTAAACAAAATGTGGCACTGGAACATTGATCCTGATGGTATCAATCCTTTAGCAATCGTATTATTTGTATTTACATTACATTCAGCTGCGTATTTGACAGAAGTGATGCGTGGCGGTTTACGAAGTGTTGATGATAAACAAATAGAAGCGGCACTAACAGTTGGACTTAGAAAGCGACATATACTCATGAGAATTGTGATACCTCAAGCTTTAGGTTATGCAATTCCAAACTTAGGTAATCAATTTATTGCTTTAATTAAAGGGACAGCAATCGCGTTTGTGGTGCAAGTAACAGAAATACTCGCAATCAGCCAAATTATTGCTAACGACGGTTATCGTTTTGTTGAAGTATATATTATAGCAAGTGCAATATATTGGATTATGGCTATCATTTTCGAATGGATTTTTGGCAAGATGGAAAACAGAGTTGGAAAATATTTATATCAAACATAAAGCGCAAGGTCATAGATTATCATTTCCTAGGAAATTTAATCTATGACCTTATTTTTTATAACTTTACATCGTATAAGTGTATACTAATAGATAAATAAATAACGGGGGTGCATCATGATTGAAATCCGACCAGTTGAAATGAAAGACGCAAATGAATTGTTAGATATAGATATACGTAATAGAGCACTATTTGAATCGTATTCAGCAGCAGATCGCAAAGATTCAGACTATCAACTCTATAATTATAGAAAAATTATAGATAAACATTTACAAGATATGACAGAAGATAAAGGCTATCACTATGTCATTGTACATAAAGAAGATAATAAAGTAATCGGAACGATAGATTTATTTGCAATCGTCAGACACAATATTCAAAGCTGTATGATGGGTTATGCATTAGACGTAGCATACAACGGAAAAGGTATTACAACATTGGCAGCAAAAGAAGTCATTCGTATCGCATTTAATGAGTTAGGATTTCATAGAGTTGAAGCAGGCGTACAACCAACAAATATCGGTTCAGTTAGAGTATTAGAAAAAGCAGGTATGACTCGCGAAGGACTAAACAGATCTAACGTAAGAATAAATGGCGAATGGAAAGATCATTACCTATATGCCATCGTAAATGAAAACTATTAAAGATAGGTCAGTAATATGGTGGTAGTAGGGTTGGGCGTTTATATATGTTTGTTATTATTGGCTAATTACTTAATTAAAAATGAAAAATTCTATATTATTCATACGATGTTTACAATAATCTTTATCTGTTTTAGCCAAATTCCTTTAAATTATTATGCAAAACTTGATGGGGACTTAAATGGCATTGTATTGGTATTTGGATTGATGTTTACAATACTGATGAGTGTATCCATGTTTCTTCAAGTGATTTGTGATTTAATATCTTATACGAATTTGTTTAGAGCAGAAACTATAGATAAAATGTTCAAAATAGTGTCTGATCCATTAGAAGTAGTAGGTAATATACTGAAATCAGTTTGGCTATTACTATTTGGTATACATTTAATTCAAAATAATGAATATGGGATAGGCTTATTATTTCTAATATGGGGATTATTGATTGTCTATTATATTGGCATACTTATATATTATGTAACAAGATACAAAAAAGGTATTAGTCCAAATGTGTTTTTTATAAATATTGAAACACTATTGATATTTTTAATTCTATATATAGGTACTTTTATTATATGAAGTGACTTTCTGGACCGATAAATAAAATTACCGGTCCAGAAACGAGATTACCAGGCTGATAAAATAAATTATCGGCCCGAAAACGAGATTACCAGGCTGATAAAATAAATTATCGGCCTGGTAATTTCCTAATACCACATTAAATGAAACAAGCGGAACCATATCCAACGATGGTTCCGCTTGCTCTGCTCTATTGTCTTACCTACCTTGAATCGGGCTGGTCTATTTTTCTGTGGTGATCTATATATAATCCGAGTGGTGTTAGTATGAATGAAAGTATGATATATGCCCAATTTGATGTATATATTTTAGGTCCTAATTGTAAATAGACCCCTGGTAAATAAAAGGCTAGTATCGTCACAACTAATGTCCCGAATATCAATATATTAGTAATCATGGTTGTCCAATTGGATTCGCTATATATTCGTATTTGAACGACTTTAAATATCATCCATATAAATATAAAAATCATCGTAAATCCTGTTACAAAGGTTATGAGGAATGTGTAAAGATAAGTGAATTCAACTTGTGTGAAGAATCCTGTGAATCCTCTTATGAATGAGAAGACACCTAACAATATAAGGATGTGTAATCCGATGAATTTAAATATATTCTGGAATGTTCTATTTGGCATATTTCTAATCATCGTGTCGGCATGTTTTTTTGGATCGTGTTCAAAAAATTCCATGGCATGCATACCATCTTTTTCGGCACTTAATAAATGATTGAGTATATTGAGCAGCATTTTCTCTGAGTCATATTCATTGATGCTCAAATTTGCGCGTACATATGTTATATAATTTTCGTAAACTTCTCTATCGTGACTATTGAGTCTTAATCGTTTTACGTTGTTTTCTATTATAAGGTCGCGTGTTGATTTTTTCATCAGCGTTTTCCTTTCTGTTATCAATAATTTTATTCTAACAAGTATTTTCTAATAAAACATTACAAATTTGAGGTTTATACTTTTTACAGATGATTAATTTTTCGATATTATTAAATGTAACAGGTGGTGTAGTCTTGGAGATTATGACATTATTTATTATCTTTTTAGTAGGGATTTTTGCAGGAACGATTAATATTGTATCGGCTGGTGGCTCGTTAATTGTCTTGCCGTTACTTATATTTTTTGGATTACCAACTACTGTTGCGAATGCATCGAACAGGGTTGCGATTTTAGTTCAAAATTTATTAGGCTTATATGTGTTTTACATAAAAGGCATGAAAAATGTTAAGTTGAGTTTGATGTTAAGTGTGCCTGCTATAATTGGCTCTTTTATCGGCGTTCATTACGCTATAAATCTCCCGGATGCTGTCTTTAACCGCATGTTAGGTATTATTATGCTTCTCGTTTTAATCGTTATGATTATTCCTACCAGATGGAAAGATACACAAAAACAATCTGAAAAATTATCTACCTTTAGAATTTTCCTTCTTATTATTGTTTTTCTAGCACTTGGTATTTATGGTGGCATTGTTCAAGCTGCTGTAGGATTTTTATTTATTATCGCTTTAAATTTAATTATGCCAAGACTGACTTATGCAGAAGTTCAATGTATGAAGACGTTAGTTATAACGATTTACTTATCATTATCTACCTTTGTTTTTATTTTTCAAGGTTATGTTAATTGGCCATTTGCCATAAGTTTAGCACTTGGTTCAGGTCTAGGTGGCTTTATTGGTGGTCGTTTAACGGTTTCTTTACCTGAAAAGAAACTGAAAATTGTGATGTTTATTATCATATTTATTTTAGCAATTAAGTTACTAATCGAGAATAATTAGGCAGGTTAAAAATGGTTGTCATAAAAAATATAGAAGATGACGCAATGATTTATAACATTAGTGAAATGGCTGCTTCATCATTTAAAGAGGAAAATCAAAGTTTGAAACTTGCTACATCATTGGAATATGAGGCGATAAAGCGGTCTCTTGAATATGAGAAGAGTGTTTTGAAAGGTGCTTTAATTCAAGATGAATGTATCGGTTTTATATGGGCGAAATATAATGTTCATGATCGAGAGGTTAAGATATACAACCTTCTCGTAGATAAAAGTCAAAGAAATAAAGGTATAGCAACCGCTTTGAAACGAGAAATAGAAAAGTGGGCGAAAGATATGGGTGCGTATACCATCGTTTCAACAGTCCATGCTCACAATAAAACAATGATTCATTTAAATGAATCAATGGACTACGAAGTTGAAAAAGTTATTATGCGTAAAAAGCTATTTTAAACAGAAGAGAGGAATTTTATGGCCATATTTGAAGGTTTTTTATGGTTCATCATGGGTATTATCCTAAGTTCAATCATACATCATTATATTTCTAAAATACCTTTAAGTTTTGTTCAAATTATAATTGGTTTTGTTATATTCTTATCTCCAATTCCAGTTGAATTAAATTTTGAGTCAGAAGTATTTATGGTAGGTATTATTGCACCGTTGCTATTTTTAGAAGGTATTTCGGTATCGCGTGTTCATTTAGCGAGGTATTTGAAACCCGTTATGTCAATGGCATTAGTGCTTGTATTCTCAACAGTTATTGGTCTTGGCTTCTTATTACATATTATCTGGCCAGAATTACCATTAGCTGCATGTTTCGCGATTGGTGCAATTGTTTCACCTACAGATGCGGTAGCAGTTCAAGCTATTGCGAAAGGTAAATTATTGCCTAAAGGAGCTATGACCATATTAGAAGGTGAATCTTTACTAAATGATGCTGCAGGTATCTTATCATTTAAGATTGCATTAGCCGCATTAGTAGGTGGTTCATTCTCCTTAACCGGTGCAGTTGGACAGTTCTTTATAACTGCAATCGGTGGCGCAATTGTCGGGCTAATCATTGGTTATGGTGTTGTACAGTTACGTGTTTATTTAACACGAAATGGTATTAATAACGGTAATATGCTTACGTTCATCCAGGTTATTACACCATTTTTAGTTTATATTATTGCTGAAACATTCCATTCATCAGGTATTATTGCTGCAGTTATTGCAGGTTTAATTCACGGTGTCGAAAAAGATAGAATTGCTCAAGCAACAACGAAAGAGCAAGTAACATATAATCATACTTGGGATTTACTGAGTTATTTATTAAACGGTTTTGTATTTATTTTATTAGGCTTCTTAATACCTGAAGTCATGATTAATATATTAGAAGAACCACAACATGAAATTATGCATGTGATAGGTATTACATTATTTGTAGCTGCATTAGTGTATCTATTTAGATATATTTGGGTGCTTATTTCATATCCATATTTCTATTTACCAGAAAGTCGATTTTCTAAAATGTTAAATACGGGTAAAGATATTGCCCCAGAATCTCAAGTAGATAAACCAAATCGCTTTAAATATGCGTTTATTATGACGGTTTGTGGTGTTCACGGTACCATTTCATTAGCAATTGCATTGATGTTGCCATTTAAATTGTCAGAACACACTGATTTTATTTATCGTGATCATCTATTGTTTATCGCAACAGGTGTTATTTTAATCAGTCTTGTACTCGCACAATTAATATTACCGCTCGTTACACCAAAAGCTAAACCGAAAGATCAAAGTTTACTAACATTTAACGAAGCTAAAATTTTATTAATTGAAAGTGCATTAGAAAATCTACAAGAATTTTACAGTAAAGAAACAAGCTATATTTACGGTAAAATCACACGCAGTTATCATATGCAATTATCATTCTTAAGAGAAAATGAAGAAAAAGATGAAGATATTAAAGAGTTAGAACGTATGCAACGCATTGCGATTGATACAGAATTCAATACGTTGGATAAACTCATTAAAGAAAATAAAATATCTCAAAGTACATTT
Source organism: Mammaliicoccus sp. FSL K6-3158 (assembly GCF_038005105.1). NCBI lineage: Bacteria > Bacillati > Bacillota > Bacilli > Caryophanales > Staphylococcaceae > Mammaliicoccus > Mammaliicoccus sp. FSL K6-3158. Next base: position 2,334,435 of record NZ_JBBOSL010000001.1, on the reverse strand, counting down.
GATAACTACAGACAAATTACAGAACGTTCATCAACATTTAAAAATGCTTCTTTATATACAAAAGCAAAATTAATGTTGAAATTGTTTATTAGACGTAGAAAAATTAAAACATTCATCAGTGCTACAAGTTCACTTTCAATTGAAAGTAACATTAAAGAGATGAGATTTATAAGTAAAGAAGTGCATTTCAATGTTGTTAAAAGATTAACAGAAGAAATGAATGACAACAACGAATTTGAAATTAGCATCGTATGTGATTCTTACTTGAACAAAGTTGAAAGATTAACGCCTGATTACTTCAAAGGCAATCACACTGCTGTATATACAGAAATGGAAATTTACGCATTAAGAATTCAAAGAGAAATGATTAATCAGTTAACAGAAGAAGGTAAAGTCAGTCGTTCAATGGCAATCAAACTAAGAGAATCTGTTAATTATGATGAAATGATCGTTCTCGGTAACAGCATATAGTTTGTTTTCAATAGATAGCTTACATGTTGTGTGGTAAAATGTTTAAGACTATATATAGGAGGCGACACCTATGAAGAAGGCACTTTTACTTATGGTGAGCTCATCAATTATTCTAGCAGCGTGTGGCAATGATGATGAACAGAAAAATCTAGAACAAGAAATTAAATCTTTAGAGAAATCGACTAAAGATTATCAAAAAGATAAAAAGTCTTTAGAAAAAGAAAATGAAAAGTTAAAAGAAAGTATTAAAGATAAAGAAGAACAATTAAAAAAGCTTGAAGATGAAGTGAAAAGCAACCAAACAGATACAGAAGAATCTAAAAGAAGCAAAGATGATTCTAAAGATAAAAAAGAAACTTCAAGTACTGAAAGTAAAGAGGACTCAGCAAAAAAGCCATTTCCTAATACAATTCGAACATCAACAAATGGAGATGTTGAACTCATTCATGATCTTAGAGATAAACATTTTCAATTTGAAGACAGTGGCATGAAAGTCAATATTGATCATTTGCAAATTTTCCAAGTGCATAACATGCCTGAAGGACAGGTCTTACTTTTTAATGGTGCGAAAAATGGTTATGTCGTGATGTATGAAGTATTAACTGAAAATACTTCTAATCATAAGTTATACTATGATAATACGGTGTCTATTCAAGATGGTAGTCATAAACAACGATCTGATTATGCATCATTTATACCAGACTCTCACAATGAAAAGTACATGAAAAAGTCTAAAGAAAATACAGATGAATATCAGCCAGGAGAAAAGACAAAAAGTTTAAAATCTATTCCAATTTCTCAAAAAGCCTATGAAGCGCTTAAAAATAACCGTGCTACTTTCAATATACACGGTGGCGTAAGTAAAACTGCTACATTTGATGATGCAACTGATAAAGTAAAATCATTTAAATTAGATTTATAGGTCGCGTTTAGATTGAATTGTATTAGGGAATAAACAACAAAGGATTATTTGAAAAGAGGGATGTCATCGTGCACGAAAAAGAATTTGTTCTGATTGAAGGCGGAAAAATGACATTATTAGAATTAGGTCATGAAATCGAAACAATCACAGGTCGAACATTACAATCAACAACAGGTGAGGTTAGAAGTTGGCCATCAGAAGCAGTAATTTTTAATCGCAAATCTAATATTAATCAAGTCACATATCGTTTTAACGAAGTTAATGATTTGATTGATGCAACGATTGAAGTTCCTAGAGGCTTTAAAAATTATGATACTGATCCTGTAACAATTAAACTGCTAACATATATTAGAAAAGCATAGTACACATAACGGAGCGGGATGATGAAATCTTTTAAGTATAAAAGATTTCTCACTCGCTCCATATTTTATACATAAGGAGAAATATAATGAGGTCTAAACTGTCGATCTGGAGTTTAATAACATTGCTTGTCTTTGTTATTGCGGGTTGTTCAAATGACGTAACTGAGAAAGAAGGCAAAGAAGGAAAAATTGTATTATCACCTAAAAGTGATGACATTAAAGGGAAAGTCTTGTTTGATAGTGCACATGGTCAAACAGCAGGCAGTGCAGATTGGGTCATTAATGGTGGCTTTTCTGATTTTGCTGATGCATTAACGAAAGAAAACTATGAAGTAACAGATTTAGGATATAACCAATTATTAAATTATGATAAGATGAAAGATTATGAAGTCGTTGTTATTCCAGAGGCTAATAATCCACTTAAAGCGAGTGAACAAGATGCTATAGAGCAATATGTGAAGTCTGGTGGAAGTATATTAATGATTAGTGATCATTATAATGCCGATAGAAACTTTAATCGATATGATTCTTCAGAAGTGATGAATGGTTATAGAAGAGGTGCTTTTGATAATCCTACAAAAGGCATGAACGCTGAAGAAAGCTCCTCAGATAAGATGAAAGATGTTCAAAGTAGAGATTTCTTAAACGAAGTGTTTGGCTTGAGATTTAGATACAATGCATTAGGTAACATTAAAGTTGATGATTTGGCAGATGAAAAAGATAGTTTTGGAATTACTAAAGGTGTTAAAGCAGTATCGATGCATGCCGGTTCAACAATCGCTATTACAGATCCTGATAAAGCAAAAGGTGTCGCTTTTGTTCCTAAATTATCCAAAGATGATGCATGGAATCATGCAGTAGACCAAGGCATATACAATGGTGGTGGCCGCAATGAAGGTCCATATATTGCTGTGAGTAAAGTTTCTAAAGGTAAAGGCGCATTTATAGGCGATTCTTCAATGGTAGAAGACAAGTCACCAAAGTATAAACGTGAAGACAACGGAGAAACTAAAAAGACTTATGATGGATTTAAAGAAGAAGATAACCAAAAAATGATTATGCAAATTGTAGATTGGTTAAATAAAAAAGATGATGACCAAGATTTATCATCCATGAATGTTCAACTTGATGAAAAGACTGATTTATTGAATTTTGAACAACCTGAGAATAGTAGAGAAAATGAAAAAGAACCTTGGGGAACACCTAAACAAGGCTATAAATGGTATGATTCCTCAACTTATGCATCTGGAAGCTATGGTGCAAAAGCAGAAAGTAAAAATAATAAAGCTGATCAATCAACGACGTCTAGTTCTAAGCAACAAAATAATAATCAAACATCCAATAGCGAACAAGGTACATTTGAAATGCCATCATCCGTTCAAAAACAAGAGAAATTTGAAATAACAGTCCATGTCGATGAATCGAAATTAGTAAATAATAAATTCCAAATGTCGATCAAAAATAAAGACGGGCGAGAAGTAGGTATGTTCGACGGACAAGCACCAGGAGTTTCAAGTTCAGTATCACCAAAAATTAAAAACGGTGTAACAGATTGGTATTTTAAATCCAAAATAGCAAACGAAGCAGACAACGAAGTAGAAGTTGAAGTCTTATCAGGCGGCAACGTGATAGCTAAAACCACATTAAATATACAATAACGGGTGTCGTTAGGGACATAATTCTGAGAAATGTCCCTTAATGAGTACTCTCTAACTACCACAATTCAGAATAATGGAAGTTACAGCATTCTAATTACCTCAATTTGGAATTTTGGCAGTTAGCAGTATCTCAATAAATTTCATATAACGACATTAAAGCGTCTGGGCATATGATTATGCTCCAGACGCTATTTATATATAGTTATTTGTAACTTTTTATTTAAATTTTTATTAATAATGTAAAATGCATTTTAGTTGATGTAAGCGTTTCCGTAGATTAAAATTAAACTGTAATCAATTTAAGGGAGGCGTTTTAATATGGCTTTTGAATATCCAACTGCAGCAAATGCAAAATACAAAGTTAAAGACAAGTATCAGAACTTTATCAGTGGTAAATGGGTGGATCCTAAAAATGGTGAATTCTTTGATAATGGATCGCCAGTAACTGGTGAAGTATATGCAAAAATTCCTCGTTCTACAAAAGAAGATATAGATGAAGCAGTTAAAGCAGCACATAAAGCACAAGTTGAGTGGGCGAAAAAGTCGCCAGCTGAACATTCGCAATTACTCTTAGATATAGCAGATCGTATTGAAGAAAATTTAGAAGAATTAGCAGTTGTTGAAACATTTGATAATGGTAAACCTATTAGAGAATGTCTAGCAGCTGATTTACCATTAGTTGTAGATCATTTTAGATATTTTGCTGGAGTTGTCAGAGCAGAAGAAGGGGCAATCTCTCAAATTGACGACAATACAGTAGCGTATCACTTTAAGGAACCTATTGGAGTAGTTGGTCAAATTATTCCATGGAACTTCCCATTATTAATGGCTACTTGGAAGTTAGCGCCAGCAATCGTTACAGGTAATGCTGTTGTACTTAAACCAGCAGAACAAACACCTGTTTCAATTTTACATTTTATTGAACTGATTCAAGACTTATTACCAGAAGGCTTGATTAATGTTGTAAATGGTTTTGGTGCGGAAGCAGGACAAGCTTTAGCGACACATGAAAATATTAATAAAGTTGCATTTACGGGTGAAACAACTACTGGTCGTATCATCATGCAAAATGCGAGTCAAAACTTAATTCCAGTAACACTTGAATTAGGTGGTAAATCACCAAATATCTTCTTCAAAGATATTATGGATGAAGATGATGACTTCTTAGATAAAGCTGTTGAAGGATTAGTGATGTTCGCACTTAACCAAGGTGAAGTATGTACATGTCCATCAAGAGCATTGGTACATGAAGATATTTATGATAAATTTATCGAAAAATGCATCGAGCGTGTAAAACAAATTAAGACAGGTAATCCTCTAGATCCAGAAACAATGCTGGGTGCACAAACGTCACAAGAACAAGCTGAAAAAATTAAGAGTTATTTAGATATTGGTAAACAAGAAGGTGCAGAAGTATTAGTTGGTGGTAATGTAAGAGAAGAAGCTGGAGAATTAGAAAATGGTTTCTATATTGAACCAACAATATTTAAAGGCACACAAAATATGAGAATATTCCAAGAAGAAATTTTTGGACCAGTATTATCATTAGCGACATTTAAAGATGATGAAGAAGCTTTAGAAATGGCGAATGATACTTTATATGGTTTAGGTGCGGGTATTTGGACTAGAAACCAAAATAAAGCTTATCGCTTTGGTAGAGGAATCCAAGCAGGTCGTGTATGGGTGAATAACTACCATACTTATCCAGCTCACGCTGCTTTCGGTGGTTACAAAATGAGTGGTATTGGCCGTGAGAACCATAAGATGATGTTAGAACATTATCAACAAACTAAAAACTTACTCGTGAGTTATGACGAGAAGCCTGCAGGACTGTTCTAAATGACTGAACAAGTCACTGCTACTGAAAAAGCCAAATCACTCATTAGAGAATTAAAGAAAACGCATGGTGAAAACCTTATATTTCATCAATCAGGTGGATGTTGTGATGGTAGCTCTCCAATGTTATTTGTTGAAGGAACATTAATAATTGGAGATGTAGACGTGAAATTAGGTGAAATTGAAGGTGTCCCATTCTATATGAATAATAAGCAATATGAATATTGGAAACATACGAATTTAGAAGTCGATGTTGTTGATGGAAGAGGCGGTATGTTTAGTATAGAAGGCCCAACTGGGAAGAGATTTCACATTAGGAGTTCAGTAAGATCATAATTTTTTGAAGGATGTGCTAAAATATTAGTACATCCTTTTTTGAATATGATAAAGGTTGGGTGAATGAAATGAAACATTACATTGAAACAAAACGTTTAATACTTAGAAATTGGAAAGATGAGGATGTTGCATTATTTCAAAGTATGAATGCAAGTCCTGAAGTGAGAAGGTACTTTCCAGATATATTGAGCTATCGTGCGACTGAAAATATGATTGACCAAATGAAATCGGTCATCGATCAACATGAAATTGGTTTATTTGCTGTGGAATTAAAAGAAACTAAAAGCTTTATTGGTATGGTAGGTTTGAATTATATTCCAGAAGGTAGCGAATTAAGTTTCCCAGAATTACCTTTTTATGAAATAGGTTGGCGCATGGATAAGGATGTATGGGGTAATGGGTTAGCAACAGAAGCGGCGGAAGCAGTATTAACATATGCTAAATCAAAAGGTATCGATGAAGTGTATAGTTTTACGTCGGAAATTAATAAACCTTCCAGAAGAGTCATGGAAAAATTAGAAATGAACCATATTAGGAATTTCTTACATCCAAAAGTCATATATGATGATGATTTAGCAGCACATGTTTTATATCATAAAGTATTGTAAGGAGTAGATGATATGATCGTTATTAGTGCATGTTTAGTTGGAGAAAAAGTAAGGTATGATGGCAACCATAAGTTAGATTTGTTCTATAAGAATCTAATAGATGAGAAGAAAGCAATTAGTATTTGTCCTGAAATATTAGGTGGCTTACAAGTTCCTAGAGAACCAGCAGAAATCATCGGAGGAGATGGTTATGATGTGTGGAATGATCAAGCAAAGGTCATGACTGTTGCAGGTCGTGATGTCACAATACAATTTAAAGAAGGCGCTAAACGTGCACTCTCTATTATTAAAGATTTAAATGCCGATACAGTTATTCTGAAAAGTGACAGTCCTTCATGTGGTAGTACTGTTATATACGATGGTACATTTACGGGAAATAAAAAAGAAGGTGTCGGTGTTACGACAGCCCTCTTTACATTAAATGGTATTAACGTCTATGATGAAAAAACATTTTTAACTATTTTTGATAATCACGAAGTTTAACGGGTTGTGCCATTTTCATAGCACTAAATAAATCATCGATATTTTCTTTAATAATCGCTAAATTTTTATAATCTGAACTGATAAATTCAGTTGATATTAAATGATCAATCATTAAACTTAATGGATTGAAAAATTGTTTAGTATTTAATGCACCAATTGGTTTATGATGTAGTCCTATTTGAGACCATGTATAAATTTCAAAGAATTCCTCTAAAGAACCAGCACCACCAGGTAACATAATGAATGCATCAGCCATATCAGACATCATTTGTTTTCTTTCATGCATTGTTTCGACAACATGATATTCTGTTAAATTCTCATGAGCGATTTCACGTTCTCCTAAAAATCTTGGCATTACGCCAATAGCAATACCATCATGGTCAATGACACCATTGGCAACTGCTCCCATCATACCAGTTGATCCGGCACCGTATACTAACTCATATTTATTTTCGGCTAAATATTTACCTAACACATAAGCTTGTTCTGTATAAATTGGGTCATTTCCCTTACTTGCGCCACAGAAAACAGCAATTTTCTTCATATATATTACTCCTCTCGCATATGTAGTATAATAACTTAAAAGATACTTCTATTTATTTAAGAAGGGGGTATAACTGTGAATATATTTTTAATGGTCGTGCTTATTGTGCTTATTTCATCAGTAGCAGGTCTTATAAAAAACCACCAAAGTAAAACGGTTAGAATAGAAAAAATTAAATCCCAACGTGTTAAAGATGAATTAGAGCTTGAAAAATTAAAGCATGAGAACTATCTATTAGAGACGGATAAGATGCGTTTAGAATTAGAACAAATGAAAGAAATAGATAAAGTTAATTTAGAAAAAGCTAAAAAACAAATGATAGAATAATAACATTCTGGACGATTATCATTGTCCAGAATGTTTTTTTATTAATTTTGATAGAAATTCTGAAAAAACTTTATGGTCATCTTGTGTGAGTTTTTTAGGTCCTTTCGTTCTACCACCTTGTTGACGTACTTGAGCAGAAATATGTCTTTGTGTTAACAGTTGTTCAATATTTTGAGGCGTATACTCGTAACCTTTATGGTGGATAACATGAAGGGCTTTATTTAATAAAAGACTCGCTAGTCCATAATCTTGCGTCACAACGATATCATCTGGTTGCGTCAATTTGACAATTCTAAAGTCTGCACTATCTGAACCATGATCAACATATATTGTTGAAACATAATCGGGATATTCCCTTAGTGAGAAATGGTTAACACTTCTAATAATAAGAACAGAGATGCTTGTATGTTGAGTTAAGCGAATGATATCATCCGTAACTGGACAAGCATCTCCATCTATAATAATTCTGTTAATCATTTATTGCGACGAAATCTTTTCTTAGATTTTTGGTGTTCAGTCGTATGTTCATCATATGGAAATTGACTGATATGTTGAGACATTGACGATTTATGTTGATTAAATAGAAGATGACTAGATTTTTCTTTTTTCTCATTTCTAACTCTTTCATTGACTAATTCTTGAATGTTTGGTTTTGCTTGTTTAGAGCTTACGTCGTTGATTGATTTTGCATTACTGCTTTGTGTAGTTGCTGTGTTCATTTGATGTCCCTCATATTTCTTTATTTCTTTAATACGTTTTTCTTTGTTTTGTTGCTCTAATTTTTGTTCTTCTTGTTCACGCGCTTCGATATTACTTTGTAACTTTTTATCTAACTTCGTCACATCTTTTTCGTTTTCTTTTTGAAGTTTTTCACCTTTTTTAGCTTGTTGTTCTTCAACTTTTTGGTAATGAGTCAATTCTTTAATACGCGCTTTTTTATTTTCTTTTTGTGCTTTTTCTTCTTCTTTATTACGAGCATCGATATTTTTTTGAAGTTTTTTATCTAAATGATCAATTTCTTTTTGTTGTTGTTTTGCTTCTTTTTGTTCTTCTTTAAAAGGTTGTTTCATTTGTTTGTTATATTCATATAAACGTTTCTTTTGAACAACATATGATTTTACAGGTTGTGTTTTTTCTACAACTTTATCTTTCGTTTCGATTGTTTTATCTTTTACTTTATGTGAAAAATCAACAGTCGTTTCAGTTACATGTTTAACATCTGGATGTTCTTTTATTTTTTTGCGTTCTCTAATTAGTGGAACTAATACAAGTGGTAATGTGTTAACAATTAATTTAACTTTATCATTCATGAGTCATTCCTCCGTAGTCATTTCTTATAATATATCTTATTCCAATACCCTAAATCATAATCTTCAAACGATTGGTACGATACGTTAGCCGATATTCTGACCAATTCCAAAACCGAAATATGCAATGGCAATAATAATAACTAAAATAATACGATAAATCGCAAAAGGTATTAATTTAACTCTATTAATCAGTTTTAAGAATAATTTAATAGAAATAAGTCCAAATATAAATGATGCGATAAACCCTACAATATAGAAAGGTATTTGATCCAATGTTATAAATTGTAGATTTCCAAGTAATGCTTTTGCACTCGCTGCAAACATAATGGGTACTGCCATTATGAACGTAAAGTCAGAAGCAGCTTTATGATCTAACTTTAAGAAGACACCTGTCGAAATGGTTGAACCTGAACGACTAAATCCTGGCCATAATGCAATTGCTTGAGATAGACCAATTACAAATGCTTTTGGATAGTTCATATCATCTACTTTGTGTGGATTTGTGACGCGTTTAGAATACATATCCGCACCAATCATATATATAGCCCCAAGTAATAAACCGATTAATACAGTTGGAACACTAAATAAATGTTCTTCAATAAAGTCATCAAATAATAGTCCAAGAATACCAGCTGGTACAAGCCCGACAATAATATGTGACAATTTTAATTTTCTTTTTTTCTGTTCGTTTTGTTTAATATGTAACATTTCAAAATATCGATTTCTAAATATCCATGCTGCTGCAAGGATCGAACCTAATTGGATCACAACTTTAAATGTGAATGCTGATTCGCTTCCAAGAAAGGCTTTAGACTTTAACCACATATCATCTACTAAAATTTGATGTCCTGTAGATGAAACAGGTGCGAATTCTGTTAAACCTTCAACAATACCTAATATAATGGCTTTTATTAATTCTAATATAAACATAGCTTTGCTCCTCTATTTTTATGAAAGTCTGTGGTTATCTAGAGACAATCACCGTATCATTATTGTACCAAATATTACAATGTAATATGCTAATATTTAATAATACATTTTAGTTTATTTTTTTCATAAAGGCGTTATAATGGAACAAGGTGGTGAGATTGTGAAAGATTTAACAAAGTATAGTATGCATTATAAAACGTTGCAAATATTTATGTTTCTCGCTTCGTTTTTATTAAGTATAACAGTCGTATTTCAAAATATATATTTAGGGAAAATTATTAACCAAATGCTCGTCGTAAAATCAAATGGTCAACAACTTTATTTATGGCTAGCAATCTTGCTCATTGTATTGCTTTTAAGAGCATGCTTTAACTACCTTAATCAATTATCAGGACAAAAACTTTCTTATAAAGTTAAAAGAGATGTTAGACATCAATTGATAAATAATGAAACAGATAGAACTAAAATAACAATGATTACTGAAGTGGTTGAGGGTATACATCCTTTTTATGAATCTTATTTGCCTCAAGTCTTCAAATCAACCATTATCCCAGTAACGATTATCATTACATTACTCTTTATTCATTGGCCAGCTGCTTTAATTATGATGATTACAGCGCCATTTATTCCACTGTTCTATATTGTCTTTGGACTAAGAACTCGTGATAAAGCGAAAGACCAAATGCAATCTTTAGATCAATTTGCAGCAGAATTTATAGATTTAACAAAAGGTCTCGTATCGTTAAAACTATTCAATCGAACACATCAAACGACTGAAAAAATCTATAAATCAAGTACGTCATTTAGAGATTTAACAATGGAAATTTTGAAAAGTGCCTTCTTATCAGGCTTAATGTTGGAATTTATCTCAATGCTTGGAATAGGTATTGTGGCACTTGAAGTTGGCCTAAGATTAATCGTATTTCACGATGTATCTTTTGTAGTTGCCATCATTACTTTATTATTAGCACCAGAATTTTATAATGCGATTAAAGACCTAGGACAAGCTTTCCATACGGGTAAACAAAGTGAAGGTTATATTGAATTGATTGAAGAAATGAGTAATGAAGAATCTATACAAGCTTCAAACATTCATATTGACTCAAATATTAATGATGAAGATCTCATTCAATTTGATCATGTATCATTCACTTACCCAGAGCGTAAAGATTTTTCATTTGATCAAATCAATTTAAGTATAAAAGAAAATCATCATACAGCAATTATTGGACCGAGTGGTGCTGGTAAATCGACATTAATCAAACTTATGTTAAATGAATTAAATCTCAATGAAGGTAAGATTATTTATAAAAAACCACTAAAAATGGGTTATTTATCTCAAAGACCTTATATTTTTAGCGCAACTTTGTATGAAAATGTCACGATGTTCCAAAATTATGATGAAAAACGTGTTAATGAAGTGTTAACTGAAGTGGGCTTACTTGAAAAAGTAAAACAATTATCTAAAGGTATGCATACTATGATTGGTGATGGTTATGAAATGTTGTCTGGTGGAGAAATGAGAAGAATAGAACTAGCCAGATTACTATTACTTGATCCAGATGTGGTTATTTTTGATGAACCAACAACTGGATTAGATATTGAAACCGAACAACTTATCGTGCAAACTGTTAACCAATTTGCGCATCAAAAGACTATTCTCACAATCGCGCATCGAAAAGAAGTGTTGAGATATGCCACTGATTTTATAGAAATTCATAATGGAACAGTTCAATCATATGACGCATCTCAAAAAGGTGGTGGTATGTCATGAAAAAAATAAAAATTAAATTTGATAAAGACTTCTATCTTTCTATTGTAATAGGCGTCTTTGGCATGCTAACTGCACTTGGAATGTTTGCATTAAGTGGATATATGATATCTAAAAGTGCACTTGGAACACCTTTATATGCATTAATGATTTTAATTGTATCTATTAAGTTATTTGGTTTTGTTCGTGCAATTACTAGATATTTCGAAAGATTATATTCGCATCGTTCTACATTTACAATGTTGAGGGATATACGTGTTAACTTATTTAATCAACTCATCCCAATTGTTCCAAACGTATTTAGAAGATACCGTTCGAGTGATTTATTAACGCAAATGGTAAACCATGTTGAACGATTACAAAATATTTTACTAAGAGTATATTATCCACCAATTGTTATTATCATTACGACATTTATAACAATACTCGTGATGATTAATTTCAATATATATGTCGGTGTGATTATAGGACTTTCAATGTTAATGTCAGTCATAGTCATCCCTTATTTATCAGCTAAAAGAGCTGAAAGCTTAGCTGAAGCTGTTCAACAAAGTGAAGAAGCATATGTGGCTGAATACTTTGATTTTGAAAAAGGACGTTCAGAATTAAAAAGATTCCAACAATATCGTGCATTTAAAGAGAAAGTTTTAAATAAACAATACCAATATGAAGATAGAAAATATAAAGAACAGAAATTTTTAAGTTCTTATGACTTTATGCTGAATTTATCATCTATGGTGAGTATTTGGTGTATGACCATTTTATGTCTTTGGCAAATACAAGACGGTGTATTAAACGCTGTATTCTTTGCGAGTATATTAATGATTACAATTACGTTATTTGAACAAGCTATCCCGATGACTAATGTTGCATTTTACAAAGCGGATACAGAGCGAAGTCTTAAAAATATTGAAGAAGTCATCAATCAATCATTTGAGGTGCCTCAAGAACGTTCAGTTCAAAATCATGCATTGTATAAAGCAGAGAATGTAATGTTTAAATATGACTTCCAAGAAAGAGAAACGTTATCTCAAATTAACTTTGAAATAAATAAAGGGGATCATGTAGCTATTATAGGTCCTTCAGGTTCAGGTAAGACAACGATGCTCAATATATTAATGGGATTATATAGTGTGAATGATGGCAGTTTATCCTATAAAAGTGAACAGTTGTCTCATATGATTCAGGAAGATTATGTGAATGGAATCAATACAATGTTGCAACATAATCATTATTTCGAAGGCACAGTAAGAGAGAATTTATTAATTGATGTGGAAGATGAACTTATGACTAACGTTCTTGCTGCTGTGAATTTAAAGCATTTAAACTTAGATCAGCAGCTAACTAAAAATGCTGAGAATATTTCAGGTGGGGAACGCCAACGTTTATCTTTAGCAAGATTGTTGTTAAGAAAAGCACAAATATGGTTACTTGATGAACCAACAGCTTCATTAGATGAAGAAAATGAAGAAAATGTTATGAATCTCTTATTAAATAAAGACGATACGATTGTAATTGTGACGCACAACTTGAAATATTTACAATACTTCGATCATATAATCGTTATGAATGAAGGACATATCATAGAGCAAGGTAGTTATACACAACTCATTAAAGAACAAGGTTATTTATATAAAGTCATTCAATTTAATGAGCAATTAGATTAAATAATAGATAAAAAATAAGCATATCACTTTAAACTGAGAATTCAGTTGCGTGATATGCTTATTTATTTTGAGCAAGATGATAGAGGCTTGCTGTATTATTTTTCTTGATTGATTTTATCTACATTATTGATCAATTTTTGTAATAAGTTGTTTAATTGATTGGTTTCTTCATCATTTAACTCTGATACATCTTGAATTAAATGTGAAGCTTGGTGTAAATGTGGTTTCATTTGTTCACTTTTTTCAGTTAGATGAACAAACACTTCTCTTTGATCTAATTCAGAACGTACACGTTTAATTAAATCTAAATTTTCCATTCTTTTTAATAAAGGGGATACAGTACCTGTATCTAGGGCTAAGTCTGTTACAAGCTTTTTGACATTGACCGGTGCGGTTTCCCATAAAATCGTTAATACTAAATATTGTGGATATGTAATATTGTACGTCTTGAAAATTTTGTTTGAATAATAGCGGTTAACTTGTCGTTGCGCATTATACAAATTAAAACACAATTGGTTTTGGATATCTAATTTATCCGGCATAATCTTTCCCCCAAACTACAAATGCAATGGTTCATTATTTTTTTTTGAAATCTCCTAATTCATTATATAATGAATATTTTTATTTTGTAAATATTTTAGTGATGTGTAATTTATGAATATTTAAAGTATAAGTTATAGGATGAACTTTAAGTCTTTGTAGTTTCTGAACTTATATCATATAATTACAGAAAGGTGGTTTGAATATGAGTCAAAGTATGAAGAATAAAAATAAAATGGCAGTAACAATTTTGACAGGTTTTTTAGGAAGTGGTAAAACAACATTACTTCAAAGACTCATCATGAAAGCAAAAAACTCTGGCCAAAAGGTCGCAATCATTATGAATGAATTTGGTTCTTTTGATGTTGATAGTAATTTGTTAGGTGATGATGTCTCTACTCAAAGTTTATTAAATGGTTGTATATGTTGCTCATTGAAAGATGATATTGAAGTTGTATTACATAATTTATATCATAAAGACCAGCCTGATCTTGTATTAATTGAAGCTACTGGTATTGCGCATCCTGTAGAAGTAGTGGATGCATGTCAAAACCCTACATTAGTAGATAAAGTTGAAATGCCAACAATTATTGGTGTAATGGACGGGAAAAGATATTTAGAAAGATCGAGATATACCGTTCAGACGAAACAATTAATGGAAGAACAAATGTTATATTCTCATTTGATTATTATTAATAAGTCTGATGAATTATCTGCTGAAGAAAAAGCATCATTAGAAACGTCATTACAAACAATCAAACATCAACCAGTGCTACACTTTACGCAGTTTTCAAATATTGATGGTGTTGAAATACCTGTAAATGAAGTTTTGTCACTTCAAGCTAAACATAGTCATCATCACGGTATTCAATCCATAAATTATACATTTAGTGGTCCCATAGAAATGAAACTATTAATGAATTTCTTAAGACAATTACCTGATTCGATTCTTAGAATTAAAGGATTTCTCAAATTTAGGGAAGAACCAGAACAAACCTATTTATTTCAATATGCATTTGGGGTACCTCAATATGAACCAGAAATAATGAATATGCCTTTAACAATTGTCATAATAGGTGAATCTATAGATAAAGCAAGTATTCGCAACAAGTTAGATATGTTGAATTTTTCTTAGGAGATGATGGGATGGAAAGAATTCGTATAAATAAACATGTTAGTTATTCTAGAATTGTACATGGTTTTTGGAGATTGAATGAATGGGGTTATAACAATCAACAATTAAATGATTTTATACATGAAATTGTTGATAGAGGCATTACAACAATGGATCATGCTGATATATATGGTAATTATACATGTGAATCATTATTTGGTGATGCATTAGCATTAACACCTAATTTAAGAGAGAAAATTGAAATCGTCACAAAATGCGGTATTATTTTACCGAATGATCAAATCGCTAAAAATACTGGTCATCGATATGATCAAAGTTATAATCATATTATTGAATCAGTTGATAAATCGCTTTTAAATCTTAAGACAGATTACATCGATACACTACTGATTCATCGTCCATCTCCATTAATGGATCCAGATGAAATGACGCGTGCAGTGATGCATTTAGTTGAACAAGGAAAAATAAAAGCGTTCGGTGTTTCAAACTTTAAATGCAATCAATATGAATTATTAAATGAAAGTTTGAAGAAAGAAATGTCTCATATCTCAGTCAATCAAGTTGAAGTATCACCATATCAACTTGAAAATATTGAAGATTGTACATTAAATAGAATGTTGCAACATGATGTTAAAGTAATGGCATGGAGTCCATTAGCTGGCGGTAAATTATTTGATCAAACTGATGAAAAAGCAAGAGGCATTATGGCAGTTATACAACCATTAGCAGAAAAATATAACGTATCAGTAAGCACGGTCATTTACAGTTGGTTACTCAGATTGCCATCAAAAGTAATGCCAATTGTAGGCTCAAGTAAGATAGAAAGAGTCGACGAATCTGTAGATGCTACGAAATTACAATTAACAGATCAAGAGTGGTTCGATATTTATGTCGCATCACGTGGTGAAGATATACTATAGTATGATAATGATATAAAGATGAGGCTGGAACCAATATACAGGTTCCAGCCTCATTTTTTATATTAATATTTATTTTTCTAATCTATTTAATGTAATTTCTGCTAAAGATTTTGCTGCTACTTGCAAGCAATCTTCATTCACATCAAATTTAGGGTGGTGATTCATATATGGTTCTGTTACGCCTTCTGGTTTACTGCCTACAATGTAGAATGAACCAGGAATTTTTTGTAGATAGTAGGCGAAGTCTTCTGATCCTGTAACTTGAGGTATTTCAACTAACTGTTGGAAATAGTCGCCGTTACTATTTGATAATATTTCTGCTACTTTATCAGTTTGTTCTGGATGGTTGTAAAGTACAGGATAACCAAATTGATAATCTAAGTCATATTCAATATCGAATCCAACTGCAACACTATCTGCAATTTTTTTGATTTCTTGATACATTGTTTCTTCTAATTCAGGGTTTAAATATCTAGCAGTACCTTTGATTGTAACGCTATCTTGAATAACGTTGTATCCACCTGGTGCTTCGAATGCGCCAATCGTAACGACACCCATATCTAATGGATCGATACGTCTTGATACAATCGTTTGAATAGCATTTACAAAGTTTGTCCCAGCAACTAATGCATCATGTGTTTTGTGTGGACTTGCTGCATGTCCGCCTAAACCATTAATCGTCAATTTGAATGTTGAACTTCCTGAGAATGATGGTCCTTTATTGTAACCAATAAATTCAGGTCCAGCTACTGGAACGATATGGATACCATAAACTTCATCTAAATCATCAAGTGCGCCAGATTCTACAAGTGCTTTAGCACCACCAGGAGGTTTCTCCTCAGCATGCTGATGAATGATTTTAACTGTGCCAGGTAATTCTTCTTTAATTTCAATAAGTGCATCTGCAAGTCCCATTAAATAAGCAGTGTGAGCATCATGGCCACAAGCATGCATAACACCTTCATTTTGTGATTTGAAAGGAACATCTGTTTCTTCAGTTATAGGTAAAGCATCAAAGTCAGCTCTTAAACCAATCGTTCTACCTTCTTGACCACCTTTAATTTCTACAATAATAGCATGTTCTTTTTCTAAAGGTTGTGTTACTTTAACATCTTTGCCTTCGTAAAATGATTTAATATATTCAGCAGTTTGCGCTTCTTCAAATGAGAGTTCTGGGTGTTGGTGCAAATGCCTTCTAATATCAATCATGTCACTTTCTTTCTTTTCAATTAGGTTAAAAAGCTTTTCTTTTAAATTGTTCATGATTTACCTCCTAAAATTATACTAGAAAAGTATAACAGTAATCTTTTACTGTATAAAATGATTGCACTTATAAAACAACTAAAAATTTTTGGTTGATTTTGGTTGAAAGTGAACGAAAGTGATTGACATTGAAATGAAAACGTTTTATTATGTAGAGGAATAGGGGAGATTGTATGTTAACGACTGAAAGACACCAATTAATATTAGAAGAGATTAATTTACGGGAAACAGTATCTCTACAAGAACTTATTAATTTGACGAATTCAAGTACATCAACAATTAGGAGAGATTTATCTCAACTTGAAGAAAGGGGTTTGCTCAAAAGAGTTCATGGTGGTGCAACTCAAATTGCAAAGCGCCATGAAGAGCGTAATATGACAGATAAAGAATCGCGACATCAAGATGAAAAACAAGAGATTGCACGATTAGCTGTCAGTCAAATTTCAGACGGAGATACGATATATTTAGATGCTGGGACAACTACTTTAGAAATGATTCCATTTATTACACAACAAGATATTATCGTTGTAACAAATGGTTTAACACATGTAAGACCGTTATTAGAAAAAGGCATTTCGGTTTATATGACAGGTGGAGAAGTAAAAGCAACGACATTTGCGAATATAGGCGTCAATGCAGTTAAATCCCTTGAAAGATATCGTTTTGACAAAGCTTTTATTGGTATGAATGGCATTGATTTGAACTATGGGTTAACGACACCAGACCCGTACGAATCTGAAATGAAAGAAAAGGCTATTCATTTAGCATCTCAAGTATATGTCTTGTTAGATCATTCTAAATTTAATGAAGTATCGTTTGCGGAAGTGACATATAAGAAATCAATAGAAATATTAACTTCTCACAAAGCGATTCAAACATTAACTAATTTAAATCAATTTAAAGAAAAATATAAAATTAACGGAGGACTAAAATGATATATACAGTTACGTTTAATCCATCAATTGATTATGTAATGTTTACAAATCAATTTGAAGTAGGTGAATTAAACAGAGCACATGAAACAAACAAGTTTGCTGGTGGAAAAGGTATTAATGTTTCTCGAGTACTTCAAACATTAGATATCAAAAGCACAGCGACAGGTTTTATAGGTGGATTTCCTGGAGATTTTATTAAAGATGCACTTAATCAAGCAAACATCTTAACTGACTTTGTAGAAGTTAAAGATGATACAAGAATAAATGTGAAATTGAAATCTGGTTTAGAAACTGAAATCAATGGACCGGGGCCAAATATTGAACCTCATGACTACAAAGAATTTTTAACGAAAATGAAAAATACGCAATCAGAAGATACGGTTATAATTGCGGGCAGTGTACCAAGTTCACTACAAAATCCAGTATATCAAGAAGTAGCAGAAATACTTAAACAGACTGGTGCGAATTTAATCGTGGATGCTGAGAAAGATTTGATGAAATCAGTACTAGCATATAATCCGAAATTTGTTAAACCAAATAAACATGAATTAGAAGAAATATTTGATACACAAATTGAAACGGATCAAGAAGTCATTGAATGTGCTGAGCAATTATTAAATGAAGGTGCTCAAGCAGTCATCGTTTCACTCGGTGGAGAAGGTGCTATTTATGTGGATCAACAAACACGATTAAAAGCTATCGTACCAAGTGGTCAAGTTGTGAATACAGTTGGTTCAGGTGACAGTACTGTTGCTGGTATGGTAGCAGGATTAGAAGCAGACAAAGACATAGAATCAGCATTTAAATTAGCGGTAAGCTGTGGTACAGCAACAGCATTTAATGCGGACTTAGCTAATATAGAAGATATAGAAAAAATAATTTCTAAAGTAATCATTAAACATGTTTAAAATAGGGAGGTTATTAAAATGAGAATTACAGAACTATTAACGAAGGAAACTATTGCAATGGATCTTTCTGCAACAAGTAAAGATCAAGTCATTGATGAGTTAGTTGCGCAATTAAACAGCGCTGGGAAATTAAGCGATGAAGCAACTTTTAAACAGGCGATTCATGCAAGAGAGTCACAAAGTACAACAGGAATTGGTGAAGGTATTGCGATTCCTCATGCTAAAACAGATGCTGTACAATCCGCTGCGATTGCTTTTGGTAAATCTGTTGAAGGTGTAGATTATCAATCATTAGACATGCAACCAGCTCATTTATTCTTTATGATTGCAGCGCCAGCTGGTGGTGCACAAACACATTTAGATGCCCTTGCTAAACTTTCAGGCATTTTGATGGATGAAGATGTAAGAGCAGAGTTATTACAAGCAAAAAGTAAAGAAGAAGTGTTAAATATCATTAATAAGCATGATGATGAAGCTTCAGATGAATCTTCAGAAGAAGCAGCTGTAACGAATGCAGAAGCGGATTCAGAAAAAGGACTTGTATTAGCTGTAACAGCATGTCCTACAGGTATTGCACATACTTATATGGCTGCAGATGCATTGAAAAATCAAGCTAAAAAAATGGGTGTACCTATTAAAGTTGAAACAAATGGTTCAGGTGGTATTAAAAATCATTTAACTGATGAAGAAATTGAAAAAGCATCAGGTATCATTGTAGCAGCAGATGTACATGTTGAAACAGATCGTTTCGATGGTAAGAATGTGATTCAAGTTCCGGTTGCTGATGGTATTAAACGCCCAGAAGAATTAATCAATATGGCACAAGACACATCACGCAAACCATTCGTAGCTAAAGGTGTGAAACAAAGTAGTGCTTCTAGCAATGAAAAACAAAGTGTGTCTAAGACGATATATAAACACTTAATGAATGGTGTCTCTAATATGTTACCACTTGTTATATCTGGTGGTATCTTGATGGCAATCGTATTCTTATTTGGTGAAAACTCATTCGATCCAAAGAGCGGACAATATAACGAATTTGCAGCTAATTTATGGTCGATTGGTAGTGAAAGTGCATTTAAATTAATCGTGCCTATTTTAGCAGGTTTCATCGCTAGAAGTATTGCAGATAAACCTGGTTTTGCATCTGGTTTAGTCGGTGGTATGCTAGCAGTAGCAGGTGGTTCAGGATTCTTAGGTGGTATTATCGCTGGTTTCCTTGCAGGTTACTTAACAGAAGGTATCAAATATGTATTTAAGAACTTACCTCAAATGTTTGAAGGTTTAAAACCTACATTAATTTATCCAATTTTATCAGTATCACTTACTGGGTTACTTATGGTGTATGTGGTAAATCCACCAACAGCATGGTTAAACAATTTATTATTAGACGGATTAAATAACTTATCTGGTTCTAATATTATGTTATTAGGTTTAGTACTTGGTGCAATGATGGCAATTGATATGGGTGGTCCATTTAATAAAGCGGCATATGTATTTGCGACAGCAGCGTTAACTGAAGGAAACGCAGCAGCAATTACTGCAGCTATGGTCGGTGGTATGATTCCGCCAATAGCAATAGCAACAGCGATGTTAATATTTAGAAAGAAATTTACTAAAGCACAAAAAGGTTCTATTATTCCAAACTATGTGATGGGGTTATCATTCATTACAGAAGGTGCTATTCCATTTGCAGCAGCAGATCCATTACGTGTCATTCCATCAATGATGGTTGGTTCAGGTATTGGTGGAGCGTTAGCTTTAGGATTAGGTTCAAGAATTCAAGCACCACATGGCGGTATCTTTGTTATATTTGCAACTGACTTCGGTCATGTGTTACAAACATTACTAGCAGTAGTTGTCGGTGCATTAGTTGCAGCAATTATTTATGGTGTTATTAAACCTAAATTAACGAAAGAGCAAATTGAAATCGCAGAAGAAGTAGAATAATCAATATATCGTGTTAAATTAAAAGCTGTCTACAGAGTTGTGACTTTGTAGACAGCTTTTTTAGTCAGTGCTTTAAATCCTCGGCCAAAAGTATGATGCTGATTTAACATGTTTAAAATTGAAAAGTTGGGGAAATTTTTATATGATTAAATTATTATAATATGTAGAAAATGGTAAACATAGGGAAAGATGTGAACAATGTTATATTACAAGACAATTATCAAATCAAATGACGCAGAATGGGTTACGTTGATACACGGAGCTGGTGGTAGTTCTTCGATTTGGTTTAAACAAATGAGATATTATAGGAAACATTTTAATATATTACTCGTAGATTTGAGGGGGCACGGGAAATCTGCGAATAAAGAATGGAAGAAAAATGATTCGTTTGAACATTTAGCAAAAGAAGTTGTAGATGTATTGGACCATTTGAAAATAGATAAGACTCATATTATTGGCATGAGCCTTGGCACAATAGTTGGCCAAACAATGGCGCAATCATATCCAGAGAGAATTACGACATTGGTGTTAGGTGGCGCCATCATTAATGTAAATTTAAGGACTAAATTCTTGTTAGCTATCGGCCGTACAATTATGAATTTTGTGCCGTATATGTTGCTTTATAAATTATTTGCTTACATTATTATGCCTAGGAAAGCTCATGAAGAATCTCGCTTAAGATTTGTGAATGAAGCTAAGAAAGTGTCTCAAAAACAATTTATCAAATGGGTTAAATTAACGAAGCTTGTAAATCCTTATTTAGCACATTTACAAGTTGCAACAAGAGATATTCCGACACTCTTTATCATGGGGGAAGAAGATTATTTGTTTATGCCTCCAGTTGAAAGACTCGTTAAAGAGAATGAAATTTTTTCAATAGAAATAATAGAGCAAGCTGGTCATGTATGTAATATTGATCAACCTGATGCTTTTAATAAAATTAGTTCTAAATTTATCATGCAACATGTTGGAACTACGGCTATATAAAGAATGTATGTGTAGACTTCTACATTTACATTCTTTCTTATATCATTTAAATTGTGATAAAAATATGCTACACTAAAAATAATATGCTAATATCGGGGGAGGTGACGCTAAATGGGAAGGATTTAGTTTTGAAAACGTATACTGTAAATAAACTTATTGAAAAAAATCATACAAAGGTGGCCATAGCGTCACCGCAAAATATTTGGAGGTGAATCCCTAGAAATAGGGAACTAATTGGAAATTTCGACCATAATAAACTTTATTGTATTCTTTATATTAATTGCATTTACAATGGTATTTGTAGGATCTGAATTCGCACTTGTAAAGGTGCGTATAACTAGAATTGAACAATTAATTTCTGAAGGAAGTAAATCAGCTAAAATTGTACATAAAATGATCAAAGAACTAGATTATTATTTATCTGCATGTCAGCTTGGTATTACTGTAACATCACTTGGATTAGGTTGGATTGGTGAACCAACATTTGAAGTATTAATACATCCTGTATTAGACTTCTTTAACTTACCAGACGCATTAACAACAACTTTCTCCATAGCGATCAGTTTCTTAATTGTAACGTTTATCCATGTAGTAGTTGGTGAATTAGCACCAAAAACGGTAGCAATTCAACAGGCAGAAAGACTTACACTTGTCTTCGGCCGACCATTATATTATTTCGGTATTGTTATGAAACCGTTAATTTGGTCAATGAATGGTGCAGCACGTATTCTAGTTAGAACAATAGGTATTCAACCTACTAACGAAGAACAAGCAATGTCAGAAGAAGAATTAAAGCTTATCATGACTCAAAGCTATCAAAGTGGTGAAATCAATCACACTGAATTAGCTTATATGCAAAATATTTTCTCATTCGATGAAAGATTAGCAAAAGATATCATGGTACCTAGAACACAAATGGTTACATTAACAGAACCATTTAATATTGAAGAATTATTAGAAATTATAAATGAGCATCATTATACACGTTACCCAATTACTGAAGATGGTGATAAAGACCATATTAAAGGATTTATAAATGTTAAAGAATTTTTAACAGAATATGCTTCAGGTGAACAAATTAAAATTAATAACTACGTACATGACTTGCCGCTTATTCACGAAGTTACAAGAATTAGTGATGCATTAGTAAAAATGCAGAAAGATCATGTGCATATGGCGTTAGTTATTGATGAATATGGTGGTACAGCTGGTGTCATCACGATGGAAGATATATTAGAAGAAATCGTTGGTGAAATTCGTGATGAATTTGATGATGATGAAGTAAATGATATCATTCAAACTGGTGAAGATACTTACCAAATTAATGGACGTGTAACTTTATCAGAACTAGAAGAAAAATTTGGAATTGATTTCGTAGATTCAGACGATATTGATACAATCGGTGGTTGGTTACAAGCGCATAACCCAGAAATTGAAAAAGACGACTATGTCGATACAGAATTTGATAAATGGGTTGTCATTGATGTTGAAAATCATCAAATTAAGACAGTTGCTTTACACAAAGATTTTATAAAAGAAAGAAAAAGTATATTTGACGAAGACGAAGAAGACGAGGATTAAAAAGTGAGCAAAACTACATTAACATCATTATTTAGGTTTACAGGATATTTAGAAGGTGGATCATTACTGTTATTAGTATTTATAGCAATGCCTATCAAGTATATGTTGAGTAATCCAAATGTAGTTTCAGTATTAGGCATGATACATGGCGGATTATTTTCAATTTATGTCATCATGATATTGGTAATGGCACTTATTGTTAGAATTCATATAAAGTGGCCAGTCATTGCTTTTATAGTAGCATTTATTCCTTTTGGAACATTTATATTTGATTATTTCTTTGTAAATGGCAAATCTTATGAAAAGATAACGCAATAATAAATTGATATTAAGAGCATGGGACAGATATTTAGTTCCTGTGCTCTTTTTTTATTGCATGAATTACAAAAGTCGGTGGAAGTGTAACTAAGACGGCTATTAGTAACAAAACTCAGCAGAAGTGTAACTAACGCCGCCCATACAAATGTCGTCAGAAGTCCAAAATAGACGCATACTGTTTTGTTTTAATGAAGATCATCATGTAAAATAGGGAATATAGTAGATAGATTGAGAGAGGAACCATTTTTATGAGAATAAATAAATTTCTAAGTGAAGCTGGTGTATGTTCGAGGAGAGGTGCTGATAAATGGATAAGTGCTAATCGCGTTCAAATTAATGACGAATATGCGACACTAGGGTCTCAAGTTGAAAGTACGGATGTTGTGAAGGTTGATGGTGAAGTTATTACAATTGATAAAGGTTATGTATATATAGCACTTAATAAACCACGTGGTATCACATCTACTACTGAAAGACATGTTAAAGGTAACGTTGTAGACTACGTTGATCATCATGAAAGAATTTTTCATATTGGTAGATTAGATAAAGATTCAGAAGGATTATTACTCCTGACAAGTGATGGTGATATAGTGAATGAAATATTACGTGCTGAAAATCATCATGAAAAAGAATATGTCGTTTCAGTAGATAAGCCATTAACGAAAGACTTCTTAAAGCAAATGTCTGAAGGTGTTGAAATTTTAAATCAAAAGACGCTCCCAGCGAAAGTATCACAAATTAATGATAGAACATTTAAGATTGTTTTAACACAAGGTTTGAATCGTCAAATTAGACGTATGTGTGAAACGTTAGGATATAATGTTAAAAAATTAAAAAGAATTCGTATCATGAACATTAAGCTAGATGGTATTAAATATGGTGAATGGCGTGATTTAACGAAAGAAGAATTTGAAGAACTGACACGTTCGCTCGCTTATACACCTAAAAGAGACCGTATGACATCTAAATAAAGGGGATAATAAAATGGTTAAATTAAATAACAATGTAGAGATACCAGAATTAGGTTTAGGCGTATACAAAATCGAAGATGCTGATGTAGAAAGAGTTGTCCATACAGCAATTGATGCAGGATATCGAGCGATAGACACAGCTTGGTTTTATAAAAATGAAAAAGCATTAGGCACAGCTTTAAAAACATTAAATATCAATCGAGAAGATTTATTTATTACAACTAAATTATGGAATGACTTCCAAGGTTATGATGCGACTATTAAAGCGTTTAATGACTCATTAGAATCATTGCAACTTACGTATATCGATATGTATTTAATTCATTGGCCATGTCCTGAAGACGGATTATTTATTGAGACGTATAAAGCATTAGAAACGTTATATAAAGAAGGTAAAATTAAAGCGATTGGTGTATGTAATTTTAAAGAACATCATTTAGATAAATTATTAGCTGAAACTGAAATTGTACCTGCAGTTAACCAAGTTGAATTTCATCCATTATTTAATCAAAAAGTATTACAAGCATATTGTGAAAGTAAAGGTATTAAATTAATGGCATGGAGTCCTCTAATGAGAGGTGGCGAATGGTTAAAAAACGCAGATTTACAAAGTATAGCAGATCAGTATAATAAGACTGTTGCACAAGTTATTATTAAATGGCATCTACAACAAGGTAGACTCGTTATTCCAAAATCTCAAAACGATAATAGAATCAGAGAGAATTTTGATGTATTTGATTTTGAATTGAGTGATGAAGATTTAGACAAAATCGACCAATTAAATACAGATGAACGACAATTTAGAGATCCAGATGAAGTTAAAATTGGAGATATGAAGTAAAATATAGAACCTTCACAGATTTGTTTGAATTAAGATGTATTTCATATGCATCTTTTAGTAAAATGAAACTGTGGAGGTGCTTTATTTGTTTAAATTTAAAAAACCAAATCAACATGGTGTATGGTCAATGATTGTACTACCAATCGCATTCGGAATTGCAGCAACTGGTTTTACATACTTTCATTTATTATTGTATTTAGGTGTACTAGCATCTTATTTCATGAGTGATCAAATCTTCTTCTACTTAAAGAAAAGGAAGAAAACAATAGGTTATATTTATACGGCAGGCATATTTGCTTTGATTGTCGTCATATCTTTTATACCAATCGTATTACATAAACCTATTACGATATGGATTTTTCTACTGATGGTACCTTTATCATTATTTAATGCCTATTTTGCCAAAAAGAAAAATGAAAGAGCATTTACTAATGATTTAATAGCTGTTTTGATATTTTGTTTATTTGGTGTGATCAGTGCGTTATTAAATGTATCTATAACAGATGTACAATCTTGGTTACGAGTCTTTATATTAAGTTTCTTATATTTCTTCGGTACAATTTTATACGTTAAGACGATGATTAGAGAGAAAAAATCCGTAAAATATAAATGGTCATCTTGGATTTATCACTTATGTATAGTTGTTGTAGGGTTCTTTATACATCCACTAGTTATGTTGATGTATATACCGAGTTTAATACGATCAGTCGTTTTATATGGTAAGAAAATAAAAATTATGCATGTAGGCTTAATTGAAATAGCTAATTCAGTATTTGTATTAGTAGTAGGATCTATATTTTTATATTAAAAAAGCAACCATCCGCATATGGTTGCTTTAACTTTATCTATTAATTGAAGATTGATTATTTTTTGATCAATTTCAAAATAAATGATAATACAAGAATTAAAATAATTGAACCGATTAGTGCTGGTATGATTGCGACGCCACCCCATACTGGACCTAAATCTCCAAGTAAAGAACCACCAATCGCTGAACCAATTAAACCGGCAATAATATTACCTACTATGCCGCCAGGTATATCTTTACCTAATATAACACCTGCTAGCCAACCTATTAGTCCACCTACGATTAACATTAATATAAAGCCCATTTGAGTGTACCTCCTTAATTATATTTCTTATTACTATATTTAAGTACCCTGTTATTCGCTATGTGAAACATAATAAGAAGTTTTGAATAACTTTTGCCATAAAATAAACATAATATAAAAAAGGAACACTGGTATTAATAGAAACCAATGAGGCGTAAGGACAATCATACATATTAACGCTACAATCGATAATATCTCACCAACTAAACGTGGGTGAATAAAGTATCGATATATACCATTTTGGTAGATTTTTGCGAGCCTTTTACCGTCTGATTCAATAGGTTCTGTGAATAACGATAAATAAGCAATGATTTGTCCAAATATAAATAAACTGACACCTAAATAAGGTACTGATTGATAAATTGAAAGTGTACTATCTAAGTAAACAATGTTTAAAGACATACTAAATACAATTGTAATAATATAAAGTACGAAATATTGATTTTTAATGTAGTTTGGAACGTATTTAATTTGAATCCATGTATGTAAAAATGCCCATATAAGTAACATAGTCGTTACTGCAATCGTGATGAAGTTGATTTCTTTGATGATTATAAAGGATATTAAACCATTCAAAGCAATTGTGATTGAAATTGCGTAATGATTTATACGCGATTTCTTATTCATTACTACAAAGTTATATGACATCAAGACGATACACAGAATGATATTAATTGAAACGAGGAATGCCATATCTGTCTCCTGCCTTAAAATAGTCTCATCTAAGAATTATAACAATTTCTAAACATATAATCACTAAATATATGTTTAGAAGAAAAATTTAAAGACCCTTTGACAAATGGAATAAACTTTAATAGTATAAAAGCAAGCTATCTTGTAATACAATATAGCTGTGAAAATTGGAAGAGGTTATTAAGATGTCGACAATTAAGACACAGATGAGAAAAGGTTTATTAGATGCTTGTATTTTATCTATCATACAATCTCAACCAGTATACGGTTATGAATTATCTCGCAAATTAAATGAACATCAATTTACCGATGTAAGTGAAGGAACGATATATCCTATTTTACTTAGATTATTAAAGAAGGATTTTATTTATAGTGAGTTTAAGCATAGTGAACAAGGACCTAAAAGAAAATATTATTATATTACAGATAAAGGTCGCGAAGAATTAGAAATCGTACGAAAAGAATGGCTTGAAATTAAAGATCCTATTACTAAATTGTTAAAAGGGAGCAATGAAGATGTCTAGAACAACTAAACAACTGGTCAAAGAAAACAACGAGAAGAGAAAGCAGCTAAATGAAGCAGATTTAGAAGTTTATGAAGATTTCTTATTATATGTTAGAACGGATTTAAGAGTAAATGAACATGAATCAGAAGTCATATTAATGGATGTCCTTGATCATTTATTAGAAGCTGTTTCGAATGGCACTACTGCAATTGAATTTTTCGGTCATGATGTTAAAGGTCATGCTGATGATATATTAAATGAACTACCGAATGAATCTAATAAAGCAATTTTAAAAATGGTAGGAATGGGTGTAGCTTACTTCTATAGTGTATATTTTGTTATTACAGGTATAGTAGGTATATTTGTTGATTATAAGACACCACTTATATCTACACTTTTCCTTTTACTTATCGTACCAATAGGTGGATTCTTTATTGTTAAAGCATTATTCAATATTATCCAAAGATATATCTTTGATAAATCTAAATATAAGAAGATAAAAGAATCAGCATATGCTGGACTATTAGTTGGTGTTATACCAGCAATTCTAATATTAGTACCTAACCTTGTATTTAAAGATATGATGAAAGTTTATATTCCTTGGTGGATCTTTCTAATATTAGGTATAGCAATTTATGCTATATATAAAGTCATGAAAAGACAGCCAAAAGCTGTATAAATAAGAATAATAAACCAAAATAAATAAGCACATCACTTAAAGAGCATTTTCAAGTTAGTGACGTGCTTATTTTATACTGTGTTTAATATTTCCTAGGAAATATTAAACACCTTTTTTATTACTCCATAACAGCGTATGTAGCTGTGGTAGAACAAAAATATCATTTAAAGTATCATTCATTACTTTATCAATCAGTTGTTCATATTTTTCGAGTAATTTCTCAGTATGGTTTGAAACGCTATCGTCTAGATACGGATTACCTACTTGTAAATAGAACGGGATAGAAGGATATCGTTTGTGTATATCTTTAGCAAATTGATAGTCATCTTCGTCGAAAATCACAACTTTAAGTGAAAGACTTTCTTTTACACATTGTGCGATAACTTCATCTAGAATTGTTAAATTAGGTTTCATACCAGAACTTGGTGGCTTAGGACTAATCGTTAAGTCATCGATTAGCGTCATCCATTCTTGGAATTTAGACCCTTGAGTTTCAAGTGCGGTCTTTATATTGCGTGCTTTAAGAGCTTCTACGAACGGACCTATATTTTTAATCAGAGCAGGGTTACCACCTGATATCGTAACGTGTTGATATTTATTTGGAGCGAGTTGATCTAATTCAGAAATAATATCTTCTGGTTCAAGTAATCGAATATCATCTTTAGCTGAGCCATCCCATGTGAAACTTGAATCGCACCAACTACATCTATAATCACAACCACTTGTTCTAACAAACATCGTTTTTTGACCAATGACTGCACCTTCACCTTGAATCGTTGGACCGAAGATTTCTAACACTGGTATTTTAGGCATTGTTGTCACCTTTCTTAGTTGGACGGTAAACGACATAACTTGTAGGTGTTTCTCTCACAAATACTTGTACACATTTAGGTTTGTTATCGCGCTTATCTAGAGATGCTTGAACGATATTATAAATTGTTTGAGCTACTTGTTCAGTTGAAGGACTATAATCTTTGAATTCTTCAAAGTCATTTAAAAGTTGATGATCATAACGTTTATGGATTAATGATTTTAATTCGCTAAAGTTTACTAAAAATCCCATTTTATCTAATTCGTCGCCAGCAATTGTTAAATTAACAAAATATGTGTGTCCATGTACATTCATACATTTACCGGCTTCTTCGTGTGGAATATAATGTGCACTTGAAAAATTAAAGTCTTTATTCAGTTCGAAAGCATAAGGGTGTTGAACGCTCGGATAAATTTGTTGTAACATTATAAACTTCCTTTCGTTTCTAGGTATTGGTCTAATCCTTGTTTTCTTAATTTACAAGCAGGACATTCACCGCAACCATCACTCATTACACCGTTATAACACGTTAATGTTTTTTCTCTAACATAGTCTAATGCACCTAATTGATCACTTAGTGCCCAAGTTTCTTTTTTATTCAACCACATAAGCGGTGTATGAATGACGAAATCTTTATCCATTGATAAGTTAAGTGACAAGTTCATAGATTTAATAAAGCTATCTCTACAATCTGGATACCCACTAAAGTCTGTTTCGCAAACACCTGTAATAATATGTTTAGCACCAATTTGATATGCTAATGCACCGGCAAATGATAAGAATAGCAAATTACGTGCTGGCACAAATGTATTAGGTATACCATTTTCGTCATTTTCAATTTGCATTGAATGGTCTGTTAGTGCGTTAGGAGATAGTTGTGAAAGTAGTGACATATCTAGAATATGATGCTTTAATCCTTGTTCTTTCGCAATGTCTTCAGCAACTTTAATTTCTAAATCATGGCGTTGGCCATATTGAAAGGTAACTAATTCTACTTCTTTAAAATGTTTTTTCGCATAGAATAAGCATGTTGTACTATCTTGTCCGCCACTGAACACAACAACTGCTTTTTCATTTTTTAATGTTTCTGACATAGTGTTTCTCCTTTATAAAGGCATAAAAAAAGCCTGCCTTCTATAAAAAGGTAGACGTAGGTGTCTAGTTTTTTATAGAGGGTGTAAGCTAGTAACCTCTTAGTTTATTGAATATACAAATGATAATATAATCAAATTGTAAAAGCAAGTTTAGTATATGGTATGATTGACATGAAATTAAGGAAAGAAGAGCGAATAAACATATGATTATAATGATAGATAACCACGATTCATTTACATATAACATTATCGAGTATATTAATATACTGACAAAAAATGAACAAATAAAAATTTTGAAATCTGAAGAGGTTACTTCTGATGTTGTACATGCAATCAATCCAGATGCGATGATCATTTCACCTGGCCCTGGTCATCCAGATGATTATGTACAGTTAAAGGCATTTCTTCAATCTATTTATACAGATGTCCCCATCTTAGGTGTATGTCTTGGTTTTCAATTATTAATATCTACTTTTGGTGGCAAAGTCGTAAAAGGCCCGCGTCCGGTACATGGACATACGGCTACGATTAAACATGATGGGAAAGGTATTTTTGAAGGATTGCCTGAATCATTTGAAGTGGCAAGATATCATTCTTTAATAGCTGATAAACACCATATACCTGAAGGGTTTAAGGTTTCGGCATGGTTAGAAGAAGGTATCCCGATGGCTATACGACATCAACATTTACCTATTGAAGCGGTTCAGTATCATCCGGAAGCAATATTAAGTGAATATGGATTAGAACAAATTGCGAATTTCTTAGTAAAGGCAGGTGTAGAGATTGAAGACACATATACAATTTAAGTATATTACAGACAGTCAAATAGAAGAGAAATTAGATTATAAATTTGAGAATCCTGTTGTTATTAAATATGCAAGAACGATTGAAGAAGTATCAGACCTTGTACATGAAGCAGAGCGCTATCAAAAGGAAGGATACTATGTTGTCATGACTTTACCATATGAAAGCGCAGCTGCTTTTGATTCAGCGTTAAATGTTTATAAAGCGTCTCATCATTATGGGAGTATTCAAGTATTCGAACAACCCGTCTCACACTTTAATAATAAAACGTATCATACATATATAAATGAACATATTGAATGGCGAAGAACAGATTCAGATGAACGTTTAGCAAACAATATACTTGCTATTCAAGATGAAATTAGAGTAGGAAATACGTATCAAGTTAATTATACGACACAACTTGAATCAGAACCGATTCGTCATGGATATGCATATTACCAATCACTCACAGAGGATGCTAATGGAGATTATCAAGCATATATTGAACTTGAAGATGAAACTATTATGTCGATTTCACCAGAACTTTTCTTTCAATATGGTCCTTATCAACAAAGGCCAAACACAATATTAACGAAACCAATGAAAGGTACAATTTCAAGAGGAAATCATAAAGCAGAAGATCAAACAAATTATGAACAACTTAAGCATTCTAAAAAAGATAGAGCAGAAAATGTCATGATTGTAGATTTACTTAGAAATGATTTAAGTAAAATTTCTGAAGTTGGTACGGTTAATGCCATTGATTTATTTAAAATCGAACCTTATCAAACGGTATATCAAATGACCAGCACGATTCGAAGTCAATTGAAAGCACAGCATTCATTATTTAATCTAATTCAAGCGCTGTTCCCATGTGGCTCGATAACGGGTGCACCAAAAGAATCAACGATGGCCATTATCAAACGATTAGAGAATAGACCAAGAGGTATATATTGTGGAGCGATAGGTTTGTTGTTACCTGATAACAGAATGATTTTTAATGTTCCAATCAGAACGATACATTCAAATTCAGAAAGATCAGTTTATGGTGTTGGAGCTGGTATCACAATAGATTCAAATGCTGAAGCTGAAATTGAGGAATTCAAAATGAAATCTAAAATATTAGAAAGCAGACATGTAAATCTTATTGAAACGATGAGATTAGAAAATGGAATAGTCCAAAGACGTCACGAACATACGCACAGAATTTCTACAAGTGCTGAAGCTTTAAATATTCAATTCAATAAAGATAAGTGGGATATTATGCTTAATGACATGGTTAATCATTATGTAGATGGCACATATAAATTAAGAGTAGAATTAAATTCAGATGGTACATTTAATGTTGAAGCTTCACCAATAACTGATTCATCTCAATCTTTAACCGCTCAGTTGTTACCGAGTACACCAGTTTCTTCTATTTATACGATACACAAAACAACTGAACGTCAGCATTTTCAACATAATCATGATACAGATGTCATATTGTATTATAATGAAGAGAATGAAATAACAGAATTTGATATTGGTAATGTCGTTATTAAAATAGGTGATGCATATATCACACCTCCATATCATGGACAATTTTTAAACGGTTGTATGAGGCAAGCATTATTAAAGGATAACCTCATTGAAGAAAAAAATATTACTGTGAAAAAATTAATCAACGATATCGAAAGTTTAAATTGTGAAATATACATGATTAACAGTTTGCGAGAATGGACAAAAATAGATTTAAAATTATGATGGCAATATAAAGATACAAATAGTAAAATAGTAAACATCATATAAGGACGGGTGAATAAAGATGTTCTTAACATTATTATATTTAGTAATAGTGATTGTTATTGTATTTTACTTAAAGCGAATCGTTTTAGGTGAATTGAGAAAAGAGAAAAATAAGCAAAGTTTTGCGTATTTATATATTGGATTTGCCGTTACAATTGTTTTTGTAGGCTTATTTGTAAATCAATTAACACATGTATTTATTGATTTAACAGATGTATTTTATCGTAAATAATGATGCTTTATATATAGCAGAATAGAATGAGGTGTCTTAAATGCGCATATATCCTAAGGGCGATTCTGCATTAACTGTAATGAGCGATCGTGAACCTTCGAGACAGCTAACGCATGAAATTAATGAATTTAGATTAGAAATATTAAATCAAGATATGCCTTTTATAGATGAGGTTATACCAAGCGAAAATAGTTTGATGGTTGTGTATCATCCATATAGCATGATGATGAATCACAATATTAATGAGCCATTTAAATATATGACTGAATTTGTAGAACGTATTATTTATCAGAAAAAACAAGACATTAATGATAGAGAAGTTATAAAGGAATCGATTATGATAGATGTTATTGTGGGTGGCGAATATGGTCCAGATTTCGATACTTTAACTGACTTGTCAGAAGAAGAACAAAGTCAAGTGCTGGAATCTAGAACTTATTTTGTTTCAATGATAGGTCATACACCAGGATGTCCTTATTTATCTGGATTAAGTCATCGATTGCATTCAGGTAATGCACAGTTCAAACATTTTATCCCTAAAGGATCATTGTGTATTGAAAGAGATAAATTATTTATTACGACAACTGATACAAGTGGTGAATGGCCAGTCATTGGTTGGACGAATATTGAAATATACGATAGACAAAATAATGTTTGTAAGCTTAATTTTGGTGATGATGTCATCTTAAATATTGTAGATCAACTACAAAGCAAGGATGGAGGGTATAAGCCATGTCATTAATTATTCGAGAAGCTGGACTATACTCTTCGATTCAAGATTTAGGAAGGCAAAAACAGCAACATATTGGTATTGTTAAAAATGGCTCAATCGATCAATTAAACCATAGACTCGCTAATATGCTTGTTGGTAATGAAGAAGGCGAAGCTATAATCGAAATGACGATTAAGTTGCCATCTATTCAATTTACAGAACCAACTTTAATTGCATTTACAGGGGCTAACTTCCCAGCATTTGTAGATGGTAAGAAAATAGCACCATATAAAATTCATTTGATGGACAAAGGTGAAGTATTAAAATTTGGCGAAGCTTCAAAAGGTACGAGAGGTTATTTAGCAATTGCAGGTGGTATTGTTGCTGAAGAATGGTTAGGTTCAAAATCTACGAGTATCCGCTTAGAAATGGGTGGCTACCACGGTCGTACTTTACAAGCAGGCGATGAAATCGAAATTTGCCGTAACTACACCCCTTTACAAAAAAAGCTATTTGAAAATCTAGAAGAATGCAAAACAGCTTCATGGGGCGTAGACCAATATACGTTAGCCTTAAATTATTTAACAGATATATTCCATGTTATATCGGGAGAAGGTATGACACACTTTAATGAAGCAGAGATTAAGCATCTTGAGAGCCAAGTTTATAAAGTATCTAATCGCTTTAATCGAACAGGATTAACATTAGAAGGAAACTCCGTTATTAATCGTAGAATCGTCGATCAGTCATTTTTAAGTGTTAAAAAAGGTACTGTTCTATTAAATGAAGGGAATCAACCGGTCGTGATGTTGAATGATCATCAATCATTATCCAGTTATCCTCAAATTGGAACAATTGCTTCTTATCATATCGATAAATTAGCACAAAAAAAGCAAGGTTCAAAACTCATCTTTAAGAAAATAACAATACAAGAAGCGGAACGCAATATGAGAAAACATGCTCAATTCGTTAAGCAAATTAAAACCGGCATCAGATATAAATTAAATGAAGAATTAAACAAGTAATTTTCATGTGTGAATTGTGTCTATTGTGTGCACTTTTTACACATTTCTTATTTGTATTTTAGGTTTTTAGTTGAAATTTATTGTAAAATAGTATAAATTATAATACTGTACATTAAATATTACAAGAATATTACAACCTTCAATAATATGTAATGAAATAATAATGAAAATTGATATGAGTTGAGATACGGAGGAACGGTATGAAAACTAAAAATAGGAAGATAGGCGTCTTTACATTCTTCTTGCTAACGATTTTAGCAATAGCGTTAAAGACTTATTTTGCCTATTATGTAGATTTGTCACTCGGGGTAAAGGGACTCGTACAGAATTTAATTTTATTAATGAACCCATACAGCTTGATTGCGCTAATATTGAGCGTATTCTTATTCTTTAAGGGAAGAAAGTCGTTCTGGTTTATTTTTATCGCTGGATTTGTACTATCGTTCTTACTATATGCGAACGTCGTGTACTTTAGATTCTTTTCAGATTTCTTAACATTTAGTACTTTGAATCAAGTAAGCAACGTAGAATCAATGTCTGGTGCGGTATATAGTTCATTCTCTTGGTACGATTTTATATATTTCACAGATACGATCATATTCTTATTTGTGTTGATCTTTAAGAGAAATAATTTATCAGTAAAAGCATTTCCAAAGAAATTTGTCCCAGTTGTTATGGGTGTAGCAGTAGCACTATTTTTCCTAAACTTAGCATTTGCTGAATCAGATAGACCAGAATTATTAACACGTACATTTGACCATAAATATTTAGTTAAATATTTAGGACCTTATAACTTTACGGTTTATGATGGGGTTAAAACGATTCAAAATAATTCGCAAAAAGCATTGGCAAGTGAAGATGATTTAACACAAGTTAAAAATTATACAAAACAGAAGTATCAAGAACCTAACAAAGAAACGTTTGGTATCGCTAAAGACAAGAACGTTATTAAAATTCACTTAGAAAGTTTCCAATCATTCTTAATTAACTTCAAAGTTAATGGTGAAGAAGTAACACCTTATTTAAACTCTTTAGCTAAAGGTGATAAAGGTTACAAATACTATCCAAACTTCTTCCATCAAACGGGACAAGGTAAAACAGCCGATTCAGAGTTAACGATGGATAATAGTATTTTCGGTTTACCACAAGGTTCAGCATTCTCATTAAAAGGTGACAACACTTATCAATCACTACCAGCAATTTTAAATCAACAAGGTGGCTATGAAACATCAGTCATGCATGGTGATTACAAAACATTCTGGAACAGAGATCAAGTGTACAAGCATTTTGGTGTAGATAAGTTCTATGATGCAACTTATTATGATATGCAACAAAAAAACCTTGAAAACTTAGGCTTAAAAGATGAAGTATTCTTTGATGAATCTATTGCACATCTAAAAGAACAAAAACAACCATTCTATTCTCATTTAATTACGTTGACTAACCATTACCCATTCACATTGAGTAAAGAAGATGCAACGATTGAGAAACCAGACACAGGAAGTGCAACATTAGATGGTTATATTCAAACAGCTCGTTATTTAGATGAATCATTAGAAAAATTCATGACAGAACTTAAAAAAGAAGGTTTATATGATGATTCAGTAATCATCATATACGGAGACCACTATGGTATTTCTGAGAACCATAATAAAGCAATGGCTAATTTACTTGGTGAAGATGAAATCACTCCAGCTAAATTCATGGACTTAAACAGAACGCCATTCTTTATGAAAGTACCAGGTCTTAAAGGTGGCGTCGATGAAACATACGGTGGCCAAACAGATGTAATGCCTACACTATTAGACGTATTAGGTATTAAGTCAAACAACTACATTATGTTTGGTACAGACTTATTAGCTAAAGGACACGATCAAACAGTTGCATTTAGAAATGGTGACTTTATAACGCCAGAATATAAATCAATCGGTAGCACTGTGTACGACAATAAGACTAATAAACCTATGAAGACGAAACCTAAAGATTTAGAAGAAAATAAAAATAACGTCGAAAAAGAACTCGAATTATCAGACCAGTTATTACACGGAGACTTATTCAGGTTCTATGATAACCCTGACTTCAAGAAAGTTAAGCCATCAAACTATGAATACAAATCCGGTAACGGTTATCAAGAAAAATAATTATGAGTAGATAAGTACCACAAAATCATGAGATTTTGTGGTACTTTTTTATGTTGGAAATGGGAGATGTGAGAGTCTGAAAATATACTTTTTAGTGAGGAATATGGGTTAAAGTTGTAGTAAACTCACAAGATTGGTAAAGAGGTGAGTTAAAGTTGTAGTAAACTCACATCTTTTTCAAAAATATAAAATGATTATATAGAAATGAACACTTTTGATTATTTAAAAAACATCCAAGTCATAGCTTAACTTCCTAATAAAGCCAAGAGATCATCCAAGTCATGGCTTAACGCCTGAATAAAGCCAAGACATTCCCAAAATCATCGACATCTCTAATTCACCCAATCTACACAACGCCCATACCCCCAACCCTCAACACATTAATCAATGAAAAAATCCCAATCGTCCTCACGATTGGGATTTGTATTCTATCTAACCTAAAGCGACATCTAATATCATCATTATTGTGAATCCACCCATTAATCCTAATGTAGCTAAGTCAGTGTTATTACCTGACTGTGATTCGGGGATGAGCTCTTCTACAACAACAAATATCATTGCGCCGGCTGCGAATGCTAATGCATATGGTAATACTGGTGTAGCAATGATAACTAGTAATGCGCCTAGCATTGCGAATACGGGTTCAACTAATGCTGATGCTTGACCGTAGTTAAATTACTTCCATCTTGATAAACCTGAAGCACGGATTGGCATAGAGAGTGCTGCGCCTTCTGGAATGTTTTGTATACCGATACCGATTGCTAATCCGAGTGCGCCTAATAATGTTGCACCTTCGTTTCCAGTTGCAACACCACCGAAAGCAACACCGATGGCCATACCTTCTGGAATGTTATGCAATGTGATGGCTAAAAATAGCAAAGTGTTTTTGCCTAATT
The DNA here is from genome assembly GCF_038005105.1 of Mammaliicoccus sp. FSL K6-3158. Classification (NCBI taxonomy): domain Bacteria; kingdom Bacillati; phylum Bacillota; class Bacilli; order Caryophanales; family Staphylococcaceae; genus Mammaliicoccus; species Mammaliicoccus sp. FSL K6-3158. Next base: position 2,296,386 of record NZ_JBBOSL010000001.1, on the reverse strand, counting down.
TAGTGTCAGGTCCTTCTACTCGCTGACTTTTATCAACTGCATTTTGGTGTGCATGGGGTATGACAAAGTCTAGTAGTCTAATAAACAATCCGCCTAATAGAAAGCCGATTGCTGCTGGTAACCAAGGCATTGCTGAATGTGAACTTTGTTCTATAGAAGGTTGTAATAAAGACCAAAAACTAGCTGCAATCATGACACCTGCAGCGAAACCTTGCATTGTATTGATAACCTTTGTGTCTATATTTTTGAACAAGTAAACGAACGATGCACCGAATGCTGTTAATAGCCATGTGATGATACCTGCGAATAATGCTTGCAAGTATGGTGGTAGTTCTGTAAAAATCTGTTGCATAGTTTTTGCTCCTTCATATCTTTTGTGTGAAAAAAAGTGTATAATATATTAATTGAAAACTGAGAATACTAAAGGATGTTAATTCATGGAAGCATATAAAATTGAAAAACTTAATAAGCAATATGGTGACAAAATTATTTTTAATGATTTAGATTTATCCATTTCTTACAAAGAACGCATTGGTTTAGTTGGAATCAATGGAACAGGGAAAAGTACTTTGCTTAAAGTTATTGCAAATATTGATGATGATTATGATGCGAAGACATCTTATCCTAACCAATACCAAATTGCATATGCAAGCCAAAAGCCTGAACTTGATGAATCTTTAACTGTAATCGATGAAGTGTTAAATAACGAAACTGAATTGACGAAAGTGATTTCTAAATACGAAAATGCTTTAAATCAATATCAACAGACGGGTGAATCTAAAGATTTAGATCTTATGATGAAATATCAAACTGATATGGATCGACTAAATGCATGGGATTATAGTGCGGACGTTAAAACTATTCTATCAAAACTAGGTATAAATGACTATCTTAAAAAAATAGCTACATTAAGTGGTGGTCAGAAAAAAAGAGTTGCACTAGCAAAAGAATTAATACGTAAACCAGATTTATTATTATTAGATGAACCGACAAACCATTTAGACATTGAAGGAATTGAATGGCTCGTTAACTATATTAAACAATATCCCCATACAATCATGTTTGTTACACATGATCGTCATTTCTTAAATCAAGTTTCTACAAGAATTGTTGAACTTTCAAATGGTAAACTTACAAGTTATCCAGGTAATTATGAAGCGTATATTGAAGCAAGAGCTGAAAAAGAAGAGATTGAAGCACAACAACATGTTAAAAAGAAAGCGCTGTATAAACAAGAATTGCATTGGATGAGACAAGGTGCTAAAGCTAGATCAACGAAACAACAAGCAAGAATACAACGATTTAATACGTTAGAAGAAGATTTATCAAATAGAAAAACACAAGGTGAAGCAAGTTTGAATTTAGCGCATGCTCGTCTCGGTAAACAAGTATTTGAGTTAGACGATATTTCTAAATCTGTTGGAGATAGAAAATTATTTGAACACTTTACAACGATTATTCAAAAAGGCGATAGAATTGGTATTGTTGGAGAAAACGGCGCAGGTAAAACGACATTACTCAATATTATTAGTGGCTTAGATCAAACATTTGAAGGTAATCTCATTACAGGTCAAACTGTGAAAATTGCTTATTTTAAACAGCAAGACGAAAGTTTAACTTCAGATAAGAGAATGATTGATTATTTAAGAGAAGAAAGTGAAGTTGCTAAAGAAAAAGATGGCACAGTTGTATCTGTAACGCAGTTGTTAGAAAGATTTCTATTCCCAAGTCAGACGCATGGCACTCAAATTAATAAATTATCAGGTGGAGAACAAAAACGTTTATATTTACTAAAACTATTAGTTCACGAACCAAATGTATTAATTCTTGATGAGCCAACAAACGATTTAGATACTGAAACTTTAACAATATTAGAAGCTTATATTAATGAGTTCGGTGGAACGGTTATAACGGTAAGTCATGATAGATATTTCTTAAATAAAGTGGCAAATAAATATTGGTATATCCATGATAAGCAAATCGAACCTATGTTAGGTACATTTGAAGATTATTTAGAATATAAAAGAGAGATTGAGAAAAAAGCAACACAACAACATAAAGAAGTTCAAAAAACAGAAACGAAACCTAAGACTTCTGTAAGATTATCGTTTAAAGAAAAGCGTGAACTAGAACAACTTGAGAAAAATATTGAATATATAGAAACAAGATTAGAAGAAATCGACCAAGAAATGGTTGAACATGCTACAAATTATGAAAAATTAAATGAACTCGCAAATGAAAAGACATCAATTGAAACGCAATATGAAGAAGATTATATGCGTTGGTCATCCTTATCAGACAGATTATAAGCGTATAGAGGTGTATATATAGATGCAAAATATTTTAAAAGAGTATTTCGGATATCAACAATTTAGAGATGGACAGAAAGAAATTATTGATAAAGTTATTGATCATCGTCCCACTTTAGGTGTTATGCCAACAGGTGGCGGTAAATCGATTTGTTATCAAGTGCCGGGTCTATATTTAGATGGATTAACGATTGTGATTAGTCCATTGATTTCATTAATGAAAGACCAAGTTGATAGCTTGAGATCGATGGGAATCAAAGCTGAATTTTTAAACAGTACTTTAACAGCTAAAGAGAAAAAAAGAGTAGAGAATGAACTTGTCTCAGGACAGTTGAAATTTCTATATATTGCACCTGAAAGATTTAATCAACCACAATTTATACAAATGTTGAATAAATGTAATGTACAGCTCATCGCATTTGATGAAGCACATTGTATTTCGAAGTGGGGACATGATTTTAGACCAAGTTATCAAGAAGTAATTACACATGTTATGAGCTTGCCTCATTATTTTAGGGTGGTGGCATTAACAGCAACAGCCACTAAAGAAGTACAAGAAGATATCTCTCAAAAATTAGGAATTGCTGAAAGTGATATTGTTGAAACGTCTATTAAACGTGAGAACTTAACTTTTAAAGTGAACAATACATATCAGAGACTTAATTTTGTTAAAGATTATGTGAAGAAAAATATTAATCAATCAGGTATTATTTATTGTTCTACTAGAAAACAAGTTGAACAATTAAGTGAAACATTTGATGATTTAGAGATTAAAAATGTGATGTATCATGCAGGGCTACCAAAAGATGAACGAGAACGTGCACAACGTAAATTTATTGAAGATGATATCAAATTAGCAATTGCAACTAATGCTTTTGGTATGGGAATCGATAAATCAAATGTTAGATACGTGATTCATTATAATATGCCTCAAGATATCGAATCATATTATCAAGAGGCTGGTCGAGCTGGTCGTGATCAGTTAGACAGTGAATGTATCTTATTATTCTCAGACCGTGATATAGACCTTCAAAAATTCTTCATTTCTTCAAGTTCTGCAGATGATGAATACAAAGAAAAGCAAGGCGAAAAGCTTCGACAAATGATTCAATATACGAAGACGACTAAATGCTTAGAAGCGATGATGATTCATTACTTTAATCCTGATGAAAAATTAGAAGAGTGTGGCAGATGTTCTAGTTGTTTACAATCAGAAAAATCATATAACATGACAACTGAAGCACAAAAAATATTAAGTTGTATCGCGAGGTTAAAACAAAAAGAAAAACGTAATATGATAATACAAGTATTAAGAGGAGAACAAACACCTCAAATAACGTCTTTAGGATATGATGAACTCAGTACTTATGGTATTTTAAAAGACTATACGACGAATGAATGTCATCATTTGCTTGATGAATTACGTTATAAAGGCTATTTAAATGAACATAAAGAAATATTAAGTGTTGATCAAGAAGCGATGGATGTATTGCGTGGAAAAGTTGAAATTATGACAACACCATTTAAATCTAAACCGAAAGAAATCGTTGATATTCAAACGATTACAGATGTTGATAGATCATTGTTTAATCGATTAATAGAAGTTAGAAAAGATTTAAGTAAAGAATTAGAAGTTTCACCGCTTTCTATATTCTCTGACCAAATTTTAGAGCAATTTGCTAAACGATTACCTGAATCTAAAAAAGAAATGATTTTAATCGACGGTATTGGAAGTTATAAATTGAAACACTATTGTCCGATATTTATTGAAACCATTAAAAATTATAAACAACCCATTTAAGAAAGAATAGGCATTATATTTTGAAAATAGGGTAAATAATATAAAGGAAATTCTAGCACTGATAAAAAAGAGGAATGTGGTGTCTATTAATGATTAAGTTTGAAGCTGTTTCAAAGATATACGGGGATAAGAAAGCAGTAGATAATGTAAGTTTTAATATTAATGAAGGTGAATTTTTTGTACTTATAGGACCTTCTGGGTGTGGAAAGACTACAACACTTAAAATGATCAACAGGTTAATACCTTTATCAGAAGGATTTATATATTTTAACGATAAACCAATAAGTGAATATGATGTTGCGGAAATGCGATGGGACATTGGGTATGTTCTCCAACAAATAGCGCTTTTTCCGCATATGACGATTAAAGAAAATATCGCACAAGTACCAGAGATGAAGAAGTGGAAAAAGAAAGATATTGCGAATAGAGTAGATGAATTGCTAACTATGGTCGGTTTAGATCCTGAAACATATCGAGATAGATATCCAAGTGAGTTATCTGGAGGACAACAACAACGTATTGGCGTTATTCGTGCACTAGCTTCCGATCCGCCAGTTGTCTTAATGGATGAACCATTTAGTGCACTAGATCCAATTAGCAGAAAGAATTTACAAGATGATTTACTCGAACTTCAATCACAAATTAAAAAAACAATCGTCTTTGTAACACATGATATTGAAGAAGCAATGAAAATGGGAGACCGTATTTGTTTATTGAATCAAGGACATGTGGAACAAATTGGAACGACAGAAGACTTTATTCATCGCCCTAAGAATGATTTCGTAAAATCATTTATTGGTAATGTGGATGCGCATGTATTAAAGCAAGTGAAGTTAGGAGATATTGCGCAACCAATTTCAGAAGTAAATACGCATTCTATTGATCAATATCCTAAAGTTTCACCAGAACAAACGATTGACGACATATATGGATTATTAGCAGAACACGAAGCGATTGTGATGGATTCAGAAAATGCATCACCTAGCCATATTGTGACAAGACAATACGTGTTTAGTTATTTAGCTGAAAAGAATAGAGGTGTTTCTTCATGAATGCCTTAATCGAGACACTTTCAAGCCGTAAAGGGCAACTTTTAGAAACGTTAATTGAACATATTCAATTGTCATTTATTGCACTTTTAATTGCAGTCGTAATCGCAGTTCCGTTAGGTATATTACTGACAAAGACTAAAAAGTTAGCCGAAGTTATTATTAACATCGCAGCTGTATTACAAACAATACCATCTCTTGCTTTACTAGGTTTAATGATTCCGCTATTTGGTATAGGGCGAATACCGGCAATTATTGCACTTGTTATATACGCGTTATTACCAATATTAAGGAATACATATACCGGTATTAAAGAAGTAGATCCTTCATTGATTGAAGCGGCACGTGGTATAGGTATGAAGACTGGTAGAAGATTGTCTAAAGTTGAGTTACCACTTGCAATGCCAGTTATGATGGCTGGTATTCGAACAGCAATGGTATTAATCATTGGTACAGCAACATTAGCAGCTTTAATAGGTGCTGGTGGTCTAGGGGATTTAATATTATTAGGTATTGATAGAAATAATTCAACTCTTATATTACTTGGGGCAATTCCTGCAGCTATTTTAGCAATTTTCTTTGATGTATTTTTAAGAATTTTAGAAAGAATTTCATACAAGAAGTCTTTAATTATTCTTGGAACAATATTAGTCATATTCTTATTATCTGTAACGATACCTTTATTTGCTCAAAAAGGTGATAAAATCACATTAGCAGGTAAATTAGGATCTGAACCAGAAGTTATCACAAATATGTATAAGATTTTAATTGAAGAAGAAACTGACAACACTGTAGAAGTTAAAGCAGGTATGGGTAAGACATCTTTCCTATTTAATGCATTAAAGTCTGACGAAATAGATGGATATTTAGAATTCACAGGTACAGTTCTAGGTGAGTTAACGAAAGAAACACCGAAATCAACAACAGAACAAGAAGTATATAATCAAGCTAATAATAGTCTTGATAAAAAATTTGATATGCAATTGCTTGAACCGATGAAATATAATAATACGTATGCTTTAGCAGTTAAAAAAGAATATGCTGAAAAACATAATATTAAAACTATTTCAGATTTAAGTAAGGTAGAAGATGAAATTCGACCTGGTTTCACTTTAGAGTTTAATGACCGTGAAGATGGTTACAAAGGTATTCAAAAGAAATATGATTTAAACTTTAAAGATGTTAAAACTATGGAACCTAAATTAAGATATCAAGCACTTGAAAGTAACGATATTGATTTAATCGATGCATATTCAACAGATGCTGAGCTTAAAGAATATGGCATGGTTGTATTGGAAGATGACAAAAAATTATTCCCACCATACCAAGGTGCACCACTTATGAAAAAAGAAACAATTAAAGAGCATCCAGATGTAGTGAAAGCTATGAATAAACTAAAAGGCAAAATATCTGATGAAGAAATGCAAGAAATGAATTATAGAGTGACAATCAAGGATGAAGATGCTTATCAAGTCGCGAAAGAATATTTACAGAAGAATGACTTGATCGATTAAATACCATTGATTTATGAAAATGATTAGGTCTATAATACTAATAAATTAACAAACGGTAAATTTCGGTTTACCGTTTTTATAATTCAACTTGGAGGTCTAAAAATGAAGCAACAATTAAGTGAATTACAAGCATACCAACCGGGGTTATCTCCGAGACAATTAAAAGAAAAATACGGCATAGATGGAGACATGGTCAAACTTGCTTCAAATGAGAATTTATATGGTCCTTCACCAAATGTTAAAGAAGCAATCAAAGCTAATTTAGATGAATTATTCTACTATCCAGAAGTGAAACAATTTGAAGTGAAAGAAACATTAAGTACATTTCTCAATGTGAAAAAAGAACAAATATTCTTTGGTTCAGGTTTAGATGAAGTGATTATGATTATTTCAAGAGCAGTTCTTGAAAAAGATGATGAAATTTTAACGAGTGACATGACATTTGGACAGTATAGACATCATGCCATTATTGAAAGTGCTCAAGTTAAAACAACACCAATTAAAGATGGATATTTTGATTTAGATGCAATGTATGAACAAATTACAGATAAAACGAAACTGATTTGGATTTGTAATCCGAATAACCCAACAGGCACATATTTGCCTCATGATGCAATAGAAGCATTTATTCAAAAAGTACCAGATGATATTATCGTTTTAATAGATGAAGCATATATAGAATTTGCTGTTGCTGAAGACATGCCAAATAGCTTAGAATTGCTTTCAAAATATAATCAAGTCGTTGTCTTACGTACACTTTCTAAAGCATATGGATTAGCAGCACAACGTATTGGTTATGCAATCGCTAATGAATCATTATTAGACCAATTAGATATTGTCAGATTACCATTCAATGTAACATCACTTTCAGCTGTTGCAGCAGATGCCGCGATTAAAGATCAAGCATACTTAAAAGACATTACAACAAAGAATCGTCATGAAATTGAGAAATTCTTAAATGCACCTTTTAAAGAACATATTTACGATAGCCAAACGAACTTTATATACGTTAATACAGACGAACCTCAAGTATTATATGATTATTTAATAAAAGAAGGCTTTATCACAAGACCATTCCCAAATGGTGTACGTATTACGATGGGCTTTAGTGAACATAACGATAAGATGTTACAAGTATTAGAAGAATTCTTTAAAACACACAGTTCGTAATAAAGGAAAGGCATTGCGTTCTTTGGTATACTAGTAGACATTGATATATAAAGGAGAAGGTATAATGACGAAGCAAACAATTGGTATCGATATGGATGAAGTGCTAGCTGACACAATAAAAAAACTTTTAAGACGTTACAATGAAGAAACTTCTTCTAATGTTACTATGGAAGAACTTAAAGGTACTAAAATCCGTAATATGATGCCTGAACATCAAGGTATTTTGACAAGCATTTTAAGAGAAAATGGATTTTTTAGAGACTTAGAAGTATTTCCAGACGCTGTGGAAGTTGTACAGAAGTTAAATGAATACTATGACGTATATATTGTTACAGCAGCAATGGACGTACCAACATCATTTGCTGATAAATACGCTTGGCTAAGAGAACATATGCCATTCTTAGACCCTCAACACTTTGTATTTTGTGGAGATAAAGGTATCGTCAATACAGATTATTTAATTGATGATAATCCTAAACAACTAGAAAGCTTCAATAATCATTCTATTATGTATGCAGCAGATCATAATATTGATATTGATAAATGGCCAAAAGTTCAAAACTGGAAAGAAGTAGAAGCATATTTCTTTGGTGAAAACGGGGAATATAATAAACAACAAGAATCTTTATCAGAATCATATAAATAAAGTAAAAGACATCAGCTTGGGAAGCTGATGTCTTTTACTTTAATGTATGCCTTGCATAAGTTTTTTAATTTTTGGCGTCATTGATAATACAATAAGTGAAACGACAATTGCGATTGCGCCGATTAAGCCAAAGTAGTTCTGTTGTCCTAACGGCTCGATCAGTTTAACTAATTGTCCGTTAATACCTTGTGCTGTTGCATTCGTTAAGAACCAAAGACTAAGCATTTGTGCTGAAAAGGCTTTTGGTGCAAGTTTAACGGAAACACTTGATCCAGTAGGTGATAAACATAATTCCCCAATAACACATAGGAAGAAGCTTAATACTAACCAAATTGGATTCATCAGTTCAGCTTGTTGCATCATCATAGCAATCATCATAGCAATAAATGAAATACCAGCGAATGCTAAGCCAATTACAAATTTAAGTGGTGTAGAAGGATTGTATTTACCTAATTTTTGCCACAAGAATGAAATAACTGGTGCAAATAGAACAATGAAGATTGGGTTAATGGATTGGAACCAACCTGCTGGTATCACGAAATTAATACCATATGCATTTAAATCTAATTGTGTATGTTCTTGCGCGAATACACCAAGTACGTTTGATCCTTGTTCTTGAATACTCCAGAATAAAACAGAAGCTAAGAACAATGGTACATACGCAAGTAATCTTGATTTTTCTGTTTGATCTATATCAGGGCTTCTATACATAATTGTCCAGTATATAAATGGTATAACGATACCGATAATTAAAACGATTAAACTGATTGAATTAAATGTAAGATAACCTGTTAAATATAAAATAGCTAAAAGAATAACAATACCTATTGCACTATATGTAAACATTTTAGCGTATTTAACTTTTTCTTTATGATTGAGTGGGTTAGAAGGATAATTTTCAACTTCCCCAAGACTTCTTTTTTGGAATAGAATGTATGCTACTAAAGCTAAAAGCATACCGAAAGCTGCGATTGAGAATCCTTGGTGGAAACCAACGCTTACACGTACTTTGTCGATAATAAGTGGTGATAATAAAGCACCCATATTAACTGACATATAAAAGATAACAAAACCTGCATCTAATCTATTATCATTCTTATGATATAAACCACCTACAACATTTGAAATGTTAGGTTTCATAAGTCCCGAACCTACAATGATTAATATCATAGAAATAAGAAATGCACCTAAACCAAACGGTAAAGATAACACTAAATGACCTAGCATAATAAGTACTGCACCGTACATTAATGATCTACGAGAGCCAAGTAATCTATCAGCTACCCAACCACCTAATATACCTGTCATAAATATTAATGAACCATACATGGCCATAATTTGTTGAGCTGTAATTTTATCTAAACCTAGTCCACCTTGGCTGACAGTAAAGTATAAATAATACAGTAAAATTGCACGCATCCCATAATAACTAAAACGTTCCCAGAATTCTACAAAGAACAATATACCTAGGCCGCGAGGATGTCCAAAAAATCCATGTTGAGGGACAGTTTCAACCATTTCCTCTCGCGTCATTTTGCCCATAAAAAATCGCTTCCTTTCTAAACTTCCCCCGATTGTCAGGTAAGTTTAAAGAACATTTTAACCCTATATGTTAGTAAATTCAATAAAATTTTAATAAGTTCTAATATTGTGAATATTCTAAAATAATTAATATATCATTAAAAAGTATTTTTACACATATTAGTTAATTGTGTAACTCGTATTGTTGTGTGATAAGAGTGAAGCAGGGCTCTTGATGTTGGTATTAGGGACAGAATTCCGAGAAATGTCCGTAAGAGGTGCTGTTAGGGACAGAATTCCGAGAAATGTCCGTAAGAGGTGCTGTTAGGGACAGAATTCCGAGAAATGTCTCTTATTGAGCACATTCTAATTACCAGAATTCGAAATAATGGAAGTTACAGCATCCTAACTCCCACCAATCAGAACTTTCCCAATACTAAAAAAGGTAAGGGCAACTTTCGTTGCCCTTACCTGGTAAATGGCTAGATCTTATTTTACGCCGGCCATTAATGTTTTAATTTTTGGACTTGCTACAAGTAAGATGATTGAAATGATGATTGCGAATATACCTGAGTATAAGAAATAATCATTTGAACTAATACTTGTATAAATTTTTACCATTTGAGCATTCAAACCTTGAGCCATAGCATTTGATAAGAACCAAACACTCATCATTTGAGCTGTAAATGCTTTTGGTGCTAATTTAGTCGTTGTTGATAATGCGATTGGTGATATACAAAGTTCACCAAGTGTTACTAATAAGAAACTTGCGAATAACCAAACTGGGTTAATTAAAGTTGATGTGTCTGATAACGGAACGACCATAATAATATATGAAAGTCCTGCTAAGAATACACCTATAGCAAATTTATAAACAGTAGGTGGATTGAATTTACCTAATTTAACCCATAATACTGAGAACAATGGCGCTAAAATAATAATGAAGAATGGGTTAAGTGATTGGAACCATGCTGCTGGTATATTAAAATCAATTGCGCCACCTGTTAATTTAGCCATGCTTAATTGTGTCTTAGTATCTGCGAATTGTGCTAATACTGTAGAACCTTGCTCTTGAATCATCCAGAATGCTACTGCTGCAATGAATAATGGTATATATGCATATACACGTGTACGTTCATAATCTTCAGTCTTTTTACTTAATGAAATTTTCACGAAATAGTAAATTGGTAGAACAACACCAAGTACTGAAATAAAGTTTGCAAAATTAGGCAATGTTAATTGTCCGAATAGACTAAGGATGAAACAAACGATTGCGATAATTACGACAGTGATACCAACAATTTTGACCATTTTTTTCTTTTCAGAAGATGATAATGGATCAGGTACTTCAACGCCCGCTAAACCTAAATATTTCTTGTTTGTGATGAAATAAATAATTAAACCGATGAACATACCAACTGCTGCTACTGCAAAACCAGCATGGAAGCCTACGTTTACTTGTAACCAACCGATTAATAATGGTGAAATTAAAGCACCTAAGTTGATTGACATATAGAAAATAGTAAATGCTGAATCCATTCTTGGGTCATTCTTTTCATATAATAAACCTACTGTAGAAGAAATGTTTGGTTTCAATAATCCTGTACCAATAATTAAGAACAATAGCGCGATTAATAGCAATGTAAAATTATTTGGTAATGATAATAAGATGTGACCAATCATGATGAGTATTCCACCGTAGAATAATGCATGGCGTGTACCAGTAATTCTATCAGCAATCCATCCACCGATAACACCACTCATATAAACAAGTGCACCGTAGATTGAGACGATTTGTAGTGCTAAACCTTGATCAATACCAAAGCCGCCTTTTGCTACTGAATAGTAAATGTAGTAGGCAAGAATAGCCTTCATTCCATAATAACTAAATCTTTCCCAGAATTCGGTAAGGAATAGTGTAGCCAAGCCTTTAGGATGACCAAAGAAACCTGTACGTGGTGTACTTTGGATAATTTCCTCTTTAGTATAATGTTTGTTACCCATTTTTTACTTCCCCTCATAATAAACTGTATTCATTTTTAGATGTACTTAAAATTAGCACATGTTAAATTGTAATGCTTTCACAAAATAAACACAAGTTAAAGATTAACAATATTCATACAATAATGACTATTAAAAATACTAGCGTCAATAGTGGCAAGGCTTAAGATAAATGTGAACAAATTTTTAAAATTGTAAGCGTTTTCTTTATTGGTGGGTAATATGTTTTGAAATGTGGAATTTATGTATATAAAAAGCCGAGTCATGTTGAATATGACTCGGCTAAATATTGGATAATTATCTGTTATCTATATTTTCAGGGTATAAATCGTGGTTCATCATACGATACTCTGCCATTTTTTCGTATTTAGAATCTGGTCTTCCGTAGTTTGTATAAGGATCTATAGAAATGCCTCCACGTGGTGTGAATTTACCTAAAACCTCTATATAATGGGGGTCCATTAATTCTATTAAATCATTCATGATAACATTCATACAATCTTCGTGAAAATCACCATGGTTTCTAAAACTGAATAAGTATAATTTTAATGATTTAGATTCTACCATTTTGACGTTTGGAATATAAGAAATATAAATTGTCGCAAAATCAGGTTGTCCAGTAATAGGACATAGTGAAGTGAATTCTGGACAATTGAATTTTACAAAATAATCTCTACCTTGATGTTTATTGTCAAACACTTCTAATACTTCTGGTTTGTATTGATCATAATATTGATTATTTTGATTCCCTAATAACGTAATATCTTTTAAATCGTCTTTGTTTCTTCCCTCTGACATTATGATTCTCCTTTATTAATTGCTTCTTTAGGTTTTGGGTTTCTTTGGGCTTTCTTGAACATATAATAGCCTGCTAAGAATATAATAATGTATCCTAGGTAACTGAGTAAATCTGGTACTTCTTTAAATAAGATGAAACCGAGTATTGCACTGAATATTACAGATGCATATACAAATATTGAAATATCTTTTGCTGCTGCGAAACTATATGCAATTGTAATACCAAATTGACCAACTGTTGCAAAGACACCTGATAACAATAATATGATGACTTGTGAAAGTGTCATTGGTTCATATGTAAATATGACAAACGGAATTAATGCAACCGTAGAAAAGAATGAAAAGTAAAATACTGTTGTATATGATTTTTCACGTTGTCCTAAAGGTCGTAGTGCAGTATAAGCACCTGCAGCAAAAATTCCAGATAATAAACCAATAACTGCTGGCATCATATCTGAATCAAATGTTGGCTTAATGATAAACAATGCACCAAGAATCGCTACAACCATTGCAATTACTTGATATTTGCGTGCTTTTTCATTTAAAAATAACGCACAAAGTAGTATAGTCCAGAATGGGTTTAATTTCATTAACATATCCGCATCACTTAATACCATGTGATCAATTGCATAAATATTGAGTAATACACCAATAAGTCCAAGTGTAGAGCGTAAAATGAGTAACGGTTGATTTTCTAATTTACCGAAAAATGGTGCTTTATACTTCATGACAAAGTAAATAGGTACAATCATCGCGATGAGATTTCTGAAAAGTGATTTTTGGAAAACTGGTAAGTCACCAGATAATCTGAAGAATACTGCCATTAAACTAAAACCAATCGAAGAAATGAGTATTGCAATTATTCCTTTTACTGTGGAATTCATGTAAACACCTTCTATTTTTTATCAATGAACATATATTATCATAATTCACTTTAAAAAGTATATGACTTATTCAGTGATTGTTTTTAACAAAAAAATTTTTATGAAAGTAATTTTCAAATGTTGATATAGCAACGCTTAGTCGAAATAGAGAGAAAGTCAACCCTATTTTTTTAAAAATAATAAGGTATTATAAGTGTTATGAATCATTTAAAGTGTTATAATGAATCACATAATATAGTATGTGCTTATAAAACATAACACTATATCTTGTGTTTTGTGCATTTGAAATAAAAATGAATAAAGTGTTCATTTTTTTGTATTTTTTATTTCATTTATACAGTTGCATAGGCATTTACATGTGGTAGGTGAAAGTTTATGAAGATAATTTATTACTCTTTAACTGGTAATGTACGACGGTTCATACAGAGAGCAGGATTGTCTGACACAATGGCTCTCACTGAGGCAAACAAGACAAATGAAATAAATGAACCATTTATAATGGTTACAGGTACAATTGGATTTGGCCAAGTACCTGATACTGTACAAGATTTTTTGAAAGTGAATCATCATAATCTTAAAGCAGTAGCAGGTAGTGGAAATAGAAATTGGGGACAGAATTTCGCGAAAGCTAGTGAAGAAATCGCGAATCAATATCATGTCCCTTTATTGATGAAATTTGAGTTACACGGTAACCAAGCAATAGCAGATGAATTTAAAGAAAAGGTGGTTAATCTCTATGAAAATGATAAACAAACAAAAGAAAAATCATATTGAATTAAACAATAAGGTAACAAAGAGAAGAGAAGACGGCTTTTTCGATATTGAAAAAGATCAAGAAGCATTAGAAGTATACTTAGAAGAAATTGCAGAAAAAACAATTCAATTCAATGATCCTATTGAACGTTTACACTTTTTAGTTGAACAAGACTTTTATTATGACTTATTTAAAGAATACAGTGAGTCATCATTAAAAGAGATTAACCAGTTTGCAGATTCAATTCCTTTTCAATTTGCAAGTTACATGTCAGCTAGTAAGTTCTTCAAAGATTATGCTTTGAAGACTAATGACAAATCAGAATACCTTGAAACATATAAAGAACACGTTATTATTGTTTCTCTATATTTAGCTAAAGGTAATGTAGAACAAGCTAAACAATTTGTTGCAGGTATGATTGAACAACGTATCCAACCTGCAACACCAACATTCTTAAATGCTGGTAGAGCTAGACGTGGTGAGTTAGTAAGTTGTTTCCTATTAGAAGTTGATGATAGCTTAAATTCAATTAACTTTATAGATTCAACAGCTAAACAATTGAGTAAAATCGGTGGCGGTGTCGCAATCAACTTATCTAAATTGCGTGCACGTGGTGAAGCTATTAAAGGCATTAAAGGTGTCGCTAAGGGTGTATTACCAGTTGCTAAATCACTTGAAGGTGGCTTTAGTTATGCTGATCAACTTGGTCAAAGACCAGGTGCCGGTGCAGTATACTTAAACATCTTCCATTATGATGTATTAGAATTTTTAGATACTAAAAAAGTGAACGCAGATGAAGATATTAGATTATCTACTATTTCTACTGGTTTAATCGTGCCATCTAAATTCTTTGATTTAGCTAAAGAAGGTAAAGATTTCTATATGTTCGCTCCACATACTGTTGAACGCGAATATGGTGTGACACTTGATGATATTAATCTTGATGAATATTATGACGAACTTGTAGCAAATCCTAATATCATTAAAAAAGCTAAAGATGCACGTGATATGTTAAATACAATTGCTCAAACGCAATTGCAATCAGGTTATCCTTATTTGATGTTTAAAGATAATGCGAATAAAGTACATCCTAACTCTAATATCGGACAAATTAAAATGAGTAACTTATGTACAGAAATATTCCAATTACAAGAAACGTCAATTATTAACGATTATGGAACTGAAGATGAAATCAAACGTGATATTTCTTGTAACTTAGGTTCATTAAATATTGTAAACGTCATGGAATCTAAGAAATTCCGTGATTCTGTACATATTGGTATGGATGCTTTAACAGTTGTATCTGATGATACAGACATTAAAAATGCACCAGGTGTAAGAAAAGCAAATAATGAATTACATTCTGTAGGTTTAGGTGTTATGAACTTACATGGTTTCTTAGCTAAAAATAAAATTGGTTATGAATCAGAGCAAGCTAAAGACTTCGCAAATGTCTTCTTTATGATGATGAATTACTATTCTATTGAACGTTCAATGGAAATTGCGAAAGAAAGACACGAAACATATGTAGATTTCGACAAATCTGATTACGCTTCAGGTAAATACTTTGAAAAATATATACAACAAGATATTAAACCTGAATATGATAATGTTGCAGCATTATTTGAAGGTTTCGATATTCCAACTGCTGAAGATTGGAAAGCATTAGCAGAAGCTGTTAAAGAAAATGGTTTATACCATGCATATAGGCTTGCTATTGCACCAACTCAAAGTATTTCATATGTACAAAATGCTACAAGTTCTGTTATGCCTATTGTCGATCAAATTGAAAGAAGAACATATGGTAATGCAGAAACATTTTACCCAATGCCATTCTTATCGCCTGAAACAATGTGGTATTACAAATCAGCATTTAATACAGATCAAATGAAATTAATTGATTTAATTGCAACGATTCAAGAGCATGTGGACCAAGGTATTTCTACAATTTTATATGTAAATTCAGAGATTTCAACACGTGAACTTTCAAGATTATACGTATATGCTCACCATAAAGGCTTAAAATCACTTTACTATACACGAAATAAATTATTAAGCGTTGAAGAATGTACAAGTTGCGCAATCTAATCAATTTAATTAAGATAGGAGATCTAACATGAAGGCAGTAAACTGGAATACACAAGAAGATATGACGAATATGTTTTGGCGTCAAAACATCTCACAAATGTGGGTTGAGTCAGAATTTAAAGTATCTAAAGATATAGCAAGTTGGGAAACATTAACAGAACCTGAAAGAAATGCTTTTAAAAAGGCGTTAGCTGGTCTTACTGGATTAGATACACATCAAGCTGATGATGGCATGCCTTTAATCATGATGCATACGAAAGACTTACGTAAAAAAGCAGTGTATTCATTTATGGGTATGATGGAACAAATACATGCGAAAAGTTATTCACATATATTCACGACACTATTACCATCTAGTGAAACAAATGAATTATTAGATAAGTGGGTTGTTGAAGAACCACACTTGAAATATAAATCAGAAATGATTGTAGGTAATTATCATAAATTATGGGGTAAAGAAGCTTCCATTTATGATCAATACATGGCAAGAGTATCAAGTGTGTTCTTAGAAACATTCTTATTCTACTCTGGTTTCTACTATCCATTATATTTAGCTGGACAAGGCCGTATGACAACTTCAGGAGAAATCATCCGTAAAATTTTACTAGATGAATCTATCCATGGTGTGTTTACAGGACTAGATGCACAAAGTTTAAAAAATGAATTATCACAAGATGAACAAATTAAAGCGGATAGAGAAATGTATCGTATGCTTGATTTACTATACAAAAATGAATACGAATATACAAAAACATTATATGATGAAATAGGATTAACAAATGATGTTATGAACTACGTAACATATAATGCAAATAAAGCATTAGCTAATTTAGGATTTGAACCATATTATGAAGAAAAAGCGTTCAACCCTATCATTGAAAATGCATTAAATACAAGTACTAAAAACCATGACTTCTTCAGTGTTAAAGGTGACGGTTATGTACTAGCATTAAATGTAGAAGCACTTAAAGATGAAGACTTCATCTTTGATGAAAAGTAAAATATTAAAAGAGTCTAGGACATACATTTTGTTCTAGGCTCTTTTTATTGTGTAATTAAAAAGTTAACATATTTTTCAATATTTATGGTAATTTATGTGATATTTATTGTTTATAATGAAGTTAATATATTGAAAGGTGGGTTATATTCATGAAAAGAATATTACTAGGGGTATTAACAGTATTAGTTATTTCTGTTCTAGCTGCATGTGGAAATGACAAAAAAGAGGATGAGCATCAACATTCAGAGCATAAGTCTTCTGATAAACCTCAAGCTTTAGAAGTGGCTTTAGATGTACCTAAAGAAGCTAAAAGAGGTGAAGAAGTAGAACTTTCTGCAAAAGTGACACTTGGTGATGAAAAAGTGAAAGATGCAGATGAGGTGATGTTTGAAATCGTTAAAGATGGGGACAAAAAATCTTCAGAAATGAAAAAAGTTAAAGAAAACAAAGATGGGGTATATACTTTAAAATATAAATTTAAAGATGCGGGTCAATATAATATAACAAGTCACGTTACTGCTAGAGATCAACATACAATGCCAAATAAAGATATTAATATAAAATAATTATAAAAGAGTGGTGGAATTTAATTCCATCACTCTTTTTTTAAATGGCATTGCATTTACCCATACTCTTCATTACAATAGAGATAATGATAATCGTTATCAACTAAAAAGAAGTAGGGTGTGAAATGGGAAAGTTTTTAATGCGTTTAGATGTTTTGATTATTTTATTAGTAATTGCAACGTTCTTCTCTATATTTATAGGTGTTTCAGAAGTAAAACCATTACATATATTAAATTTAACAGACGAACAGAAGAACATTTTAGTATCAAGTAGAATTCCGAGAACAGTCAGTATTATTATCTCAGGTAGCTCGTTAGCTATTTGTGGACTGATTATGCAACAGCTTACAAGAAATAAATTCGTTTCTCCAACAACTGCAGGGACAATGGATTGGGCCAGATTAGGTATATTAATTTCTCTTATCGCTTTTCCAGAAGCCAACATACTACTTAAATTATTATTTGCTACATTATTAAGTTTATTTGGAACAATGCTATTCATGCAAATTCTCCGTAGAATTCAATTTAAAGATGTTATTTTTATACCATTAGTTGGTATTATGCTCGGAAACATAGTGTCAAGTTTTTCTTCTTTTGTTGCATTACGTACAAATGCTGTACAAAGTATTGGTAATTTTATGCAAGGTAATTTCTCAATTATTACAAGCGGTAGATATGAAATTCTTTATATTAGTATTCCGTTATTGATTTTAGCATTTATATTTGCGAATCAATTTACGATTGCTGGTATGGGTAAAGATTTTAGTGTGAATTTAGGACTTAATTATCAAAAAGTCGTCAATATCGGACTGATCATTGCCTCAATCATTACGGCACTTGTTGTTGTAACAGTTGGTATGATGCCATTCTTAGGTTTAATTATTCCTAACTTAGTTTCAATATTCAGAGGAGATCATTTAAAAAATGCATTGCCACATACAGCTGTATTTGGTGCATTGTTTGTCATGATTTGTGATGTAATAGGTCGATTAATTATATTCCCTTATGAAATTACAATTGGTTTAACAATTGGTGTGATTGGTAGTTTCATATTTATAGTATTGCTGATGAAAGGACGTTCAAGAAATGCTCAATAAATTAACCCCTATACATAAATTAATCCTTTTATCTGTGTTAACGCTATTAATTGCAGCACTTTATTTACTTTATAACATTAATCCTAATATATTGGCGTATCAATTAACCGGACGTGTTAGAAAAGTTATTGCAATGCTATTAGTAGGTGGCAGTATTGCAGTTTCAACAGTTATTTTCCAAACAATCACGAATAATAGAATTTTAACACCATCCATCATTGGTTTAGATGCAGTCTATATGTTTATTAAAACGTCTTTAATATTTTTATTTGGTTCAACATCGACTGTCGTACTCAATAATCATCTTAACTTTTTGATTACATTGGTTGGTATGATTCTATTTAGTTTATTCTTATTCCAAATATTGTTTAGGTCTAAAGATCAAAATGTCTTCTTCATATTATTACTAGGTATTGTTTTTGGAACATTCTTCTCAAGTTTATCTAGTTTTATTGAAATGATGATAGATCCTGAAGAATTCTTATCTATACAAAGTGCAATGTTCGCAAGCTTTGGAGCAATAAATGAAGGTTTACTTACAATATCAGGCATTGTTTTATTAATTATGATATTCATTGCTTTTAAGATAAAGAACTACTTAGATGTATTGTCTTTAGGAAGAGACCAAGCTATTAACCTTGGTGTTAATTATACAAATGTGACGAGATGGTTAATGGTTATGGTTGCACTACTTGTCACAATTTCAACAGCACTTGTTGGACCCATTACATTTTTAGGTCTACTTGTCGTGAATTTAGCACATGAATTCATCAAAGAATTCGAACATAAATACATATTACCGGCTTCAATACTCATCAGTTGGATCAGCTTATTTTTAGGTCAATGGGTCGTGGAGCACTTGTTTGAAGGTAATACAGAAATTAGCATCATGATTAACTTTATAGGTGGCATTTACTTTATATTCTTAATTTTAAAGGAGCGTAATGTAGCATGATTAAAGTCGAAGGATTAACAAAAGCTTATCATCATCATAAAGTTGTTGATGAAGTCGATATAGAAATTGAAAAAGGGAAAATCACATCATTCATTGGTCCAAACGGGGCAGGTAAAAGTACGGTCTTAGCGATGGTCAGCCGCTTAATTGATAAAGATAACGGTAAAATCACGATAGACGATCAAGATATCGCTTCAATGAAAAGCAATGAACTTGCTAAGAAACTAGCAATTTTAAAACAAACTAATCATACAGAACTTAAAATTTCAGTAAGACAACTCGTGAGTTTCGGAAGATTTCCATATTCAAAAGGTAAATTAAAAAAAGAAGATCAAGATATGATTGATAAAGCGCTAGATTATTTAGGACTCACTGAAATTCAAGATAAATATTTAAGTGAGCTATCAGGTGGTCAAAGACAAAGAGCTTATATCGCGATGACGATAGCTCAAGATACAGAATACATTCTATTAGATGAACCATTGAACAATCTAGATATGAAACATTCTGTACAGATTATGAAAATCTTAAGAAGACTTGTGAAAGAAATGAACAAGACAATCGTAATCGTTATACATGATATTAATTTTGCTTCATGCTATTCAGATAGAATTATCGCGATCAAAGAAGGTAAAGTTGAAATCGCCGGTATTAAAAACGATGTTATTTGTGAGGATGTATTACGTGACATTTATGACTTAGAAATTAAAATTCAAGAAATTAATGGTCAACGTATTTGTGTCTATTTTGATGATGAATACATCGAAGAAGAAGAAATTAAAACATTAGCTATATAGCAAAATTGATATCACATTGAAAGGAGTGATGTTTGTAATTTGTTGGGCAATAGGGTTTTGGACGCATAATTTATCATAATATTTGAAGGAGAGACATCGATAATGAAAAAAGTTTTCAGTTTTATTTTAATTGCAGTATTATCAGTTGTACTTGTAGCATGTGGAAGTAATTCAAGTAGTAAAGAAAAATCATCAAAAGGTGATACTAAGAGTGAGTCTAAAACAGTAGAAATCCAATCGAAATATCAAATTCGTGGTGAAAAGAAAGATGGCAGTGATTCAAAAACTGTAGAAGATAAAGTTAAAGTACCTGTTAACCCTAAAAAAGTTGTTGTATTAGACTACGGTGCTTTAGATACAATTGAAGCTTTAGGTGCTAAAGATGCAGTTAAAGGTGTACCAAAAGGTGAAGGTGGCGCATCATTACCAAAATTCTTAGATGCATTTAAAGGCGACGACATTGTAAACACTGGTTCAGTTAAAGAAGTAAACTATGATAAAGTAGCAGAAGTTCAACCAGACTTAATCTTATTCTCTGGTCGTACAGCTGGAACTGAAGTACAAGATGAATTGAAAAAAGCAGCACCAGATGCAGCACGTTTATATGTTGGTGCAGATGATAACAATTACTTAGAATCAGTAGAAGAAAACACAACTAACTTAGGTAAAATCTTCGACAAAGAAAGCAAAGCAAAAGAATTAAACGCTGATTTAGATAAAAAAGTGAAATCTGCTAAAGATAAAGCTAAAAAATCAGACGACAAAGCAATGTACTTATTAGTTAACGAAGGTGAATTATCTACATACGGTCCAGGTGCTAGATTTGGTAGCTTAATCTTTGATGTATTAGGTGTTACACCAGTAGATAAAGATATTAAAGCAAGCGGTCACGGACAACCAGTAAGTTATGAATATATCACTGAGAAAAACCCTGGAATCATCTATGCTATGGACAGAGGTCAAGCAATCGGTGGTAAATCAACTGCTAAGAAAGCATTATCAAATGACGTAATTAAAGATGTAGATGCAGTTAAGAACGACAAAGTTGTTAATGTAGATGCACAATTATGGTACTTAGCTTCAGGTGGCGTAAGAACAACTGAAAAACAAGTAGACGAAGTTATTAAAGGTTTAGAATAATAACATAAGAAAAGCATGGGACGTGGTGTCCCATGCTTTTTCTCTTATTCTAAAGGTTCTCCAATGATTCTAACTTCTCTTTTGAGTTCCACATCAAATTTCTCTTTAACGACTTTTTGAACGTGTTTAATGATGTTCTCATAGTCTGTAGCTGTTCCGTTATCAACATTAACGATAAATCCAGCATGTTTAGTAGAAACTTCTACACCACCTATTCTATGCCCTTGTAATTCAGCGTCTTGAATAAGTTTACCTGCGAAGTGATTTGGTGGTCTTTGGAACA
This sequence comes from Mammaliicoccus sp. FSL K6-3158, assembly GCF_038005105.1. Lineage (NCBI taxonomy): Bacteria > Bacillati > Bacillota > Bacilli > Caryophanales > Staphylococcaceae > Mammaliicoccus > Mammaliicoccus sp. FSL K6-3158. The sequence continues at coordinate 2,274,013 of NZ_JBBOSL010000001.1, read as the reverse complement.
CGCTTCCGCATGAAGGGTATTCTAAAGGTTGTTTATCTTCACGACGTTGTGTAAGATCATCCATTGTTGCTTGAATAGATGTAATATCTCCATCTTGTAATTTAAAAGTTGCTTCTAGTACGACTAGGTGTTTACGTTGAACGATACTTGTACGATAGTCCAATTCTAAGTCTTCACCTTTAATGATATGTAACTGACCAGTATCATCTACTGCTTTAATATGGTCGATACAACCTTTGATTTCACCGCCATATGCACCAGCGTTCATATATACTGCGCCACCGACAGATCCAGGTATACCACAGGCAAATTCTAAACCAGTTAAATGGTGATCTCTAGCACGTCTTGAAACATCAATAATTGCTGCACCGCTTCCACATGTAATGGATTGATTTTTCACCGTTATTTGATTGAATTGTAATAAGCTTATAACAATTCCTCTTATACCACCATCACGGATGATAATATTAGAACCATTCCCCAAAAATGTAAGTGGAATTTGATTGTTATAAGCAAATTCTATTATCTTTTGTACTTCTGTATATGAAGTAGGTGATAAGTAGAAATCTGCATTGCCACCAGTTTTTGTGAAAGTGTATTTTTTAAGTGGCTCATTTACTTTTATAAGGGATTTTGGGAGAAAGTTAGAAAGCTCCTCCAAAATTGTATGATTCTCCAACGCACGACGTCCTTTCTGTATTATGCTCTCACATTATTATATCAAGATTTATCATCTTAAGCGAATGGGTTATTTTTTATGTTTTTGAACAAGTTGTTGAAACCATTTTTGTTTTTGAGCTTCGTAATCTTTTATACTATTTGCTTCAAGTAAAGCAGCTTTCTTAAAGGATTCAAATGTTTGTATGACATCTGTATCATTTGTTAAAAGTGACTCTACAGTTAAATAATCATATAACATTTGATTGTTTTGTTCAACAATATGTAAACGTGCTATTTGCTTTAAGCTTATCATGTCTTGGAATTGAGCCATCATGACTTTTTTATTGTAACCATTATGTAATCGATATATGCGGTGATAATTGAGTCTTTTTTCATCGAGGCTTGTAATATCGTGAAGTGATTTTACCGTAACAAGTACATCTACGATAGGTTCTGTAACATATTGTGTTTGTTTCGTACCACCGATATGGAATACATCTATCACTGGCGTATCAAGCAAATGTATTAATAATTGTTGAATACTTTCAAAATTTAGTTTAAAATCATCTGATGATTGTAATTGAATAAAGGGTTGTGGAAGTTTAAGCATAATAGCTCCTTTCTAAAATCCATGCATGAATATACTATATAACATTTTCATTATCCATGAAATTATGTATAATACAAGTGAAACAGGGGTGCAATGATGAAAATTAAATTATTTTATTTAATGATATTTGTTCTTGTTTTAATTATTGCAGCTTGTGGTAACGAATTACATTCAGATCTTCAAAAGTATAAAAGGGAAATGAAACCTATTTATAAAAAAGAGAATTCAATTCTTAAAGATATAGATAAATTAAGATTAAATCAGTTAGATCAACTTATTGGTACGGAAGTAACAGTTGAAAAACGTAAAGAATTGAATGAACTTCAAGATAAAATCGACAAGCAAATTATACCTGAAGTTAAAGATCTTAGTAAGCAAGCTCATAATATAAATGTAAGCACAAATGAGGTTCAAGATGCTCATGATATTTACATGAGTAATATAGAAAAGAAAGAAAAAACATTAGAAGAATTAAATGAGTACATTTCATTATTTAAACAATCCATCCAATCTAATGAGAAAATATTAGACTATACAGATGTATTTGAACAGAACAAATCTGATGCAGAGAAAAATGCTAAATTAGCTAAAAATAATCCTGATGATAAAGAAGATTATGATGCACTTGTTTCTGTTATTGATAAGAATAGTGAAGAATTAAGTACGAAAGCTAAATATTTAAATGATACTCAAAACGTGCAAGATAGAGCGGACTATATTGAGAAAGATATTATCCCATTATTTTCTAAAAATATTAAATCACTGAATCAAACGAATATTTCATCTAAACGTGTTAATCAGATGAGACAAGCTCAAATAGAAGTGTATTATACTTTAATTAATTACTATAAAGAACGTAAAAAAGGTATTCTTATAGAAGATAAACTTCAAAAAGTCCAAGTACAAAATGGCGTAAGTTCTCAATTTAGTTACTTAGGTAAAGATGAAAAGTACAACAAAGCGATAGATAGATTAGATAAGTAAAACACACCAAATACATTGTTTTATGTAATCGGTGTGTTTTATTTTATTGCTTATCAATTGTATCTTTAGGGTTGTCTTTGTTGCGCTTTGATAAATATATATTTTTACCTATAAGTGAAATAAACCATATAGAAAATGCTATTACAAGAATATACGATAATGCAGGTTGGTTTTTAAAATCAAATAAAAATAAGACAGAAATAATAAGTAAACATGCATTGATCGTATCAATCATACCCCATCTTTTAATAAGTACGGGTGAAGTATTTTTGGACAAATTTCGCACCTCCTTAATATATATTAACAAGTATACCAAAATTGTCTTGTGGTTAATATTATAGATTGCGGGTAAAGATAATAAAGATAATTATTAAAAATAGAATTTGCCATATAAATGGATAAATGATATAGTGTTCAATTGTATTGGTTAAATTATGATAGAGGTGAATTAAAATGGTCGTGAAATTAACTTCCATCGATCAATTTGAAAAAGTACTCAATGATAATCCAAACGTATTTGTTATGAAACATAGCAGTACTTGTCCTATTTCAGCAAGTGCATATGATCAATTTAACAAATTCTTATATGAAAGAGATATGGATGGTTATTACTTAATTGTTCAAGAAGAAAGAGAATTGTCTGATTATATAGCCGATAAAACTGGAATCAAACATGAATCACCACAAGCATTTTACTTTGTTAATGGTAATGCTGAATGGGATGCAGATCATGAAAATATCACAGTCGCAAGTTTATCGAAAGCAGAAGAGTAAGTGAAACATATGCAAACAGTCTGATTGGACTGTTTGTTTTTTTGTTAATTGAAGTAAAAAACAGTATAATGAATTAAGATAAAAAGCATGAGGTGAAAATTATGAGAGTATTAGTTGCGATGGATGAGTTTGATAGTATTTTATCTAGTTACCATGCAAATCGATTTGTCGAAGAAGCAATAAAGTCTCAATTTAATGAAGCAGACATAGTACAAGTCCCATTATTTAATGGTCAAAGGGAAGTTATAGATTCAGTATTATTATGGCAATCTGGCACTAAATATTCAGTGGATCATCATGACGCATATATGAGACCAAAGTCGTCTTCATATGTTGTAACAGAGAAAGATATCATTGTCATTGAAGCGGGTAATGTTTTAACTTCAAGTGAGGATATTATTAAACCACTTGAAACGTCTTCATTTGGACTAGGAGAAGTGATTTTAGAAGCGCTGAATGAAGACAGTAATGAGATATTAATTTCAGTCGGTGATGTCGCAAGTTACGATGGTGGACTTGGTATGTTACAAGCATTAGGAGCTAAATTCTTTGATGCTGAAGGTAGTTTTATAGATGTTAGCCAAGGTGCAAAACAGATTAAATATATAAGAACAATTGATTTATATGATTTAGATAAAAGGTTAAAAGATAAAAATATCAAAGTGATAACAGACTTTGAATCAAAGTATTATGGTAAGAATAGTCGTATCATGAAAGAGCAAGCAAGCAATCAAATTGCTATTGAAGATGCTGTATCAATTGATAATGCTTTATGGTATATTAGTGAACTATTTAAGAGCCAACATAGAATCTTATTAGGTAAAGAAGAACGTGGTGGCTCAGGAAGTGGCTTAGCTGCCTTGTTTAATTGTCTATGGGACGCACAACTTGTTACAGGTGGAGATGTTGTAAATGAGCTTACTTATTTAGATAAGTTGATTGAACAAGCTGACTTAATCGTATTCGGTGAAGGTTTGAAACCTAATCAACAATTGCTAGAGACGACGTCTGTAAGAATTGCTGAACTTTGTAACAAATATCAAAAAGTCAATATTGCGATATGCGCAACAGATGAAAAGTTTGATCAATACTTGGAACAAGATGTAACAGCTATGTATAAAGTATTTAATAAAGATCAATATTCAATGAGTGATTTAGAATTAGGTATAGCTTTAAGACATTTAACAACACAATCGCTAAGATTATTAAAAGCTAATATATAAAAATAAGAGCCTGAGACACTGTATTTGTCTCAGGCTCTTATATGTTGTTTTAAGACTGTTGTTCAAATTCTGATACGATACCTACTATCGTATGTACAGCTTTTTCCATAACATCTATGGAAGCATACTCATACGGTCCGTGGAAGTTTGCGCCACCTGTAAATAAATTAGGTGTTGGTAATCCCATGAATGAGAGTTGTGAACCGTCTGTACCACCTCTAATAGGTTCAATAATAGGTGTCATACCTAATGATTCAATAACTTTTTCAGGTATGTTCACAAGTTCAGGTTGTGGCTTGATTTTTTCACCCATATTGTAATACTGATCTTTGATTGTTACAGTTATCAGTTCTTGATCATATTTATGATTTAATACTTTTGCGATATCTAATAAATGATTTTTTCTACGTTCGAACTGTGCTTTATCATGATCACGAATAATATATTGTAGCGTTGCTTTCTCAACAGTACCTGTCATGTCAGATAAATGATAGAAGCCCTCATAACCTTCAGTATGTTCAGGTACTTCATCACTAGGCAATTGATCATTAAATGCCATTGCTAAAGTATTAGCATTAACCATAACATCCTTCGCTGAACCTGGATGTACGTTTACGCCGTTAACTTCAACGACTGCAGAAGCCGCATTAAAGCTTTCGTATTGTAATTCGCCTTCTAAGCTACCATCTAAAGTATAAGCAAAATCAGCGTTAAATCGTTCAACATCGAAATGATGTGGTCCTCTACCAATTTCTTCATCTGGTGTAAAGCTGAATCTAATCTTGCCGTGTTTAATTTCAGGATGTTCTAATAAGTAAATAATCGCTTCCATAATCTCAACGACACCGGCTTTATCATCAGCACCTAGTAAAGTTGTACCGTCTGTTGTCATTAATGTATGACCAATTACTTTTTCAAGTTGTGGGAAAGTCTTCGTGCTTAATACTTTGTCTGTATTACCTAATGTAATATTTTCTCCGTTATATTGTTCTACAATAACAGGATTAACATTTGATGCATGGTAATCTGGAGACGTATCAATATGTGCCAATAACCCTATAGTAGGTACATCCTTATCTGTATTTGACGGTAAAGTGGCCATTAAATACCCTTTATCATCTACGTCAACTTCAAGATTTAATGCTTTAATTTCTTCTTCAAGCATATGGATTAAATCCCATTGCTTTTCAGTAGATGGCGTACTTTCACTTGCTGCATCAGCTTGTGTATCTACTTTTACATATCTTGTTAATCGATCAATTAGACGTTGTTTCAAATTGCTCGCTCCCTTTACATCTATTTACGTTATTTATTATACGCTTTTTTGTTTCTTAGAAGCAAAAGAATGCTTTGTTCTGACATAGATTTGGAAAATGATTTCAGAACATAAAATACCAAACGCGATTGCACCAGAAATGAGTGTCGCTTGTAGTGTTGTATTAATTGCAACATCATAATTGTTGATAACTAAGTTTTTAGTTGCATCATATGCTAAGCCTCCAGGAACGAGAGGGATAATACCGGCAACTATAAAGATAATCATTGGACGTTTGTAATAGCGACTCATAATATGACTCATTAACGCTAAGGCAAAGCTACCATAGAATGATGCTTGTACTTTATCGATGCCAAAGTCTAACGAAATGGTATAAATCATCCAGCCCATCGCACCAACAATACCACATGCTATTAATAGTCTCTTAGGTGCATTAAAAATGACAGAGAAAAACAACGTTGCGGTAAAACTTAACAAAATTTGATATATATAATCTAACATTTAAAGCACCTCCTTAACTAAGTAATAATACGATAGCAACACCAGCACCAATAGCAAATGCCGTAAGTGCCGCTTCTACACCTTTAGATATACCTGCAAGCAACTGTCCTGCCATTAAGTCTCTGATTGCATTTGTAATCAAGACACCTGGTACAAGTGGCATAACAGAAGCGATTGTAATTAAGCTTAAATTAACGCCTATAAAGAAATTCACACTAATCGTTGCGATTGTAGCAATAATTAATGAACTTATAAACTCTGTGAAGAATTTAATTCTAATCGTGTTATGGACAAGGGACATCGTTAAATATCCTACACCACCCGCAATGAATGAAGGGATGACTTCAGCTTGTTTACCACCAAACATAGGTAAAAAACAGGCTGATGCTATCGCTGCAGCTAATACTTTTAACCAAAATGGAAATTGTAATGAAGCATGATGTAAATGGATCAGCTCTGATTTAGCTTCATCTATCGTTAGTTCATTGTTAGCTATCTTACGTGATATTTGATTCGTTAAAGAAATCTTCTCTAAATCTGTTGTACGTTCATCTATTCTAATCAGACGTGTATTTGTTCTGTCATTAAGCGAGAATATAATCGCAGTAGATGTTACAAAGCTATGTGTATTTTCTAAGCCATAACTTGTAGCGATTCTTGCCATTGTATCTTCAACTCGATATGTTTCAGCGCCACTTTCTAAAAGTATGCGACCGGCAGTCATGACAACATCAATGATTTTATTTTCATCTATAATCGTGAAGTCTTGTATCTCTTCCATAGTAACCTCCAGTTTCGTATTGAATTTTATGTAAATAATCAAATTAAAAACGATTCAACAAAAAACATAGAATTGCTAGAGGCAATTCTATGTTCAGTTTATAACTTAATAATTGGATTGAACATTACTTTGTTTTGACCTTGTAATTTGGCTTCATGTAACATATCATCCGCATCTTTAAATACGCGGCGTTTAGATTTGTTATCTTGTTCACTTAAATAGCCTACACCAATTGAAACAGATAGCTTAATTGTTTCTTTGTTAGGTAAATGGAAAGTAGATTGTTGAACGCTATCTCTAATACTTTCAGCTAATTTAATAGCACTATCTAATGTTTCGCCAACAAGAATAATAGAAAATTCTTCTCCGCCGTTACGAAAAGCTTTAACATCTTTAGGTAAATAGTTGATTAACAATTGCGACATTTGTTTTAAGACCGCGTCTCCAGCCTTATGAGAATACGCATCGTTCACGTCTTTAAATCCATCAATATCAATCAATAATAATGCCATAGATTGGTCTTGTTCAGTTATTTGTTCAGTCGTCTTATTTAAATAACGATCGAATTCTTTAACATTTCCTAAACCTGTTAAGTAATCAACGGATTCTTCATTTTCATATCGTGAAATTAAATTTTTCAAGATCCAAATGTCTCTATAAACACTTGCACTAATAATACTTAGGATAAAGGAAACTGGCACAAGAAACAACCATTCGTTGAGCCATGAATCAGGATTTAAAAAGATAAGCGTTATCGCAATAATCATAATGCTGATTAAATACAATAATTGAATACTCACGAAATCACTTTGTTTAAGAAAAGGACCTATCATCCCAACAACAATTGCAATAATCAGTAAATGGATATCATCTAAAAATGGTGTACCCATTACAAAAATGTCAAATAGTACAATAACTACGGCACTTAAAACAGAGTAAAATAAATTAGTAAATCTTCCTAAGAAGAGAATAGGTATAAAACTTAAAGAGAATGCATAGTCATGATACTGTATAGGATTAGATATTAATAATATTGAAACACCTGTCATTAAGATGGTGATATAATTTTGTGAAAAAGTCACAGTTCTCGTTTCGCTATATTGTATTCGATGGTATAGATAAAATGCTGCAATAGTTACAGATATATTGAATATAATTGCTTGAATCATTTAATTTAACACCATCCTTCATTTAGTAAGCCATATGATATTGTAATCTATTAGATTGCTTTTGTCACGGTATAACAGGTTATTTTGATAAAAAAGTTTCTTTTTTCACATGTTTGCTTATAGAGCTAGTTTAAACGCAAAAATCTTTGATTTCAAAAATGTGGTATACTATTATTTTTATGGCATGTAGAATGAAATTTTGATATTCTAGAAGTAATGTTTTAATCAAATTCGGTGCAATTACAAAATGAAGGTGACTCAATGTTTACTTTACAACTAATATTACTAACCATGATTGTAAGTTTAATACTAACACCTTTAGTTATCGTTCTTTCTATTAAAATTGGTGCAGTTGATATGCCAAACGTTAGAAAAGTTCATACTAAACCCGTATCAGTATTAGGTGGCTCAGTCATTTTAATATCTTTTCTCATCGGTTTATGGTGGGGAAAACCAGTAGAACATGAAACAATTCCTATTATACTAGGTGCGATTGTCATCTATATTATAGGTTTAGTGGATGATTTATATGATATGAAACCACTTGTTAAATTAGCAGGTCAAATTGCTGTATCTTTAATCGTCGTTTTTAACCACGTCACATTAGATTTTATTACATTACCATTTGGTGTTGTAATAGAGTTTGGAATCTTTAGTATTCCAATGACAATCTTCTGGGTTGTTGCAGTAATGAATGCAATCAACTTAATAGATGGTCTAGATGGATTAGCTTCAGGCATATCATGTATCGCTTTAGTAACAATAGGATTTATCGCAATATTACAGCAGAATATCTTTATCATGATGATTTGTAGTGTGTTAATAGGATCATTATTAGGTTTCTTAGTATTTAACTCACATCCTGCTAAAATATTCTTAGGTGACAGTGGGGCATTACTATTAGGTTATATTATCGGTGTGTTATCGCTATTAGGCTTTAAGAACATTACGTTAATATCGCTATTCTTCCCAATGGTTATACTTGCAGTACCATTTATCGATATGTTGTTCGCAGTAATACGTAGACTACATAATCGTCAATCTATCGTTCAAGCAGATAAATCGCATTTACACCATAGATTGTTAGATTTAGGTTATACACATAGGCAAACTGTTATATTAATATATATGATTGCCATATTATTCAGCATATCAAGTGTCATCCTTTATTTATCACCACCATACGGCGTATTAATGATGTTTATTATGATATTAATAACAATAGAATTAATCGTAGAATTTACAGGACTCGTGAATGCAAATTACAGACCAATATTAAATTTATTAACAAGAACAAAGTATAAAAAAGAACGCTAATGTCGATTAGCGTTCTTCTTCTTTATTATATGGAAATGGTAGCGCGATGATATCTTGTTTGTTTAATTCGTACTTACCTTGGTTGACTTCGTTTAAGAAATCTATAAATGGTTCTTCTTCTGATGCTATCACATGTATAGTATAGGTAACTTTGTCTGTATAAGCAGTATCTACAAGTTGATAATCAGTTTGTTGTAATTCGTGCTCGAAGCGTCCTGTTTGATCATAGTCTAATGTTACTTCGAATGGTATTGCGTCTAATAAAACAATTCTGCCTACTTCTTTAATAACTTGGCTGACTGCACTTCCGTATGCGCGTATTAATCCACCTGCACCTAATTTAATACCACCAAAGTATCTTGTAACGACAACAACAACATTATGGAGTTGTTGTTTTTTTAATACTTCTAACATAGGCACGCCTGCTGTTCCTGATGGTTCACCATCATCATTTGCTTTTTGGATAAGCATTGTAGGACCGATAACATAGCTAGAGCAATTATGTGTTGCATCATGATGTTCTTTTTTCTTTTGTTGTATGAATGCTTTCGCTTCTTCTTCAGTTTCTGCAGGATGAATGCTCGCGATAAATCTCGATTTATTAATGACAATTTCAGTTTCATGTGCTGATTTGATTGTAATTAGTCCTTCTGCCATGTTAATACTTCTCCCTTTACATCGTAATCTGTTACGATTATTATATACTATTGAAATTAGTCGGGAAAGGATTGTATGAATTGAAGAATAAATTATTGATGTTGTGCTTAGTGTTGTCTATCGTGTTAGCTGCTTGTGGATCAAAAGAAGAAAAGCAAACGACGGACAAAGTGGATGATAGTCAAGGTGTACTATTAGATGAAAAAGGAAATCCAAAAGATACGATTCAAGTAAATAAAGATACTGAAAAAGCAGTCAAAGAAGCTATTGAAAAAAATAGAAAGTCTTTAAATGATGGTGATGTAGAAGCTTACATTAAAACAATCGACACAGATTCAAAACAACTAGACGTTAAAGAAGAAGAAAAAGTGTTAAAAGATACACTTAAAAGTTATAAATTCGATAAAAAAATATCCAATATTAAGTTTTTAGAACAGAAAAAAGATCAAGTTGTTGTATTCTATAATGTAGAAACGACAGCTCACCCTAAGAATGGTAGTAAAGATGAGAAAAAGACTTTTAACGAAGTTGTGACGCTTGTTAAAAAGGACGGCACATATAAATTTTCTAAAATGGCACAGGCAGCAATTTAGTTCATAAACTTCTTTTCAAATAACCAAGAATTAGATATGATGAGTATGGAAGAGAATCAAGGAGGATAACTTTATGAAGATTGCTGTTATAACAGATTCAACAGCATATTTAGATCAAGCATATATAGATAAATATAACATTAGAACGATTGCCTTAAATGTTATATTTGATGATGAAGTTTATAAAGAATTGTCAGAGATAAGTACAGAAGATTTCTATAAAAGAATGAGAAATGAAAAACAATTACCGACGACATCTCAACCAGCTATGGGTCAATATGTGGAATTACTTGAGAGTTTGAAAGACGAAGGATATACAGATGTGATTGCAGTTCACTTATCAAGTGGTATAAGTGGTACATATCAAACAGCTGTGACGTTAAACGATATGGTAGAAGGTATAAACGTTCATGCATTTGATTCTGAAATCTCTTGTTCAGTACAAGGTTTCTATGCTTTAAAAGCAGCTCAACTTATTGAACAAGGTATGACAGTTATTGATAACATCCTAGAACAATTAGAGAATATGAAACAAAATACAAATGCATATTTTATAGTAGATGATTTAAATAACTTGAAAAAAGGCGGTCGCTTAAATAGTGCACAAGCATTAGTCGGCACGATGTTACAAGTGAAACCATTACTACACTTCGTTGATACGAAAATTGTCCCTTACGATAAAGTGAGAACAAAGAAAAGAGCAATGAAACGTATTGAAGAACAATTAGCTCAAGAAGTTGAAGGTTCTAAAAACTTATCTATTGTTATTATTGAAGGAAACGATAAAGAAACTGCACTTTCCTGGAAAGCGCAAGTTGAAGAACAATTCCCTGATGCACAAATTATTATGAGTTATTTTGGACCAGTAATCGGAACGCATTTAGGAGAAGGTTCATTAGGTTTAGGATTCACAACGACCGAATTAGATTTAAGTATATAATATAACTACAGCACAAAAAGCTTCGGCTTTTTGTGCTTTTTTTATGGAGGTTAGAATGAAATTATACGGACGAATATGCCGAGATTTAAATGAAGTAACGACTGAAAAAGTTAAAGACAGTAAACCTGGCGTGTCTTTTATTCAAGGTAAATATATTTGTAATCAGTGTGGTAACAAAGATCAATCATTGTTTTATCAGTATTTTTGCCACCATTGCGAGCAAGAAACAACCTATTGTAGATATTGTATTGCACTTGGTAAAGTTCAAAGTTGTAAAGACATTTATTTCATTGAGAGCTTGCATGAAGCATCAGAATATCATTATCAGTTGGATTTTGAATTGAGTGAACAGCAACAACTTGCATCCTCTAAAATTAAAGACGCTATTTTAAAGCAAGAACATTTATTACTCCATGCTGTGACAGGAGCAGGGAAGACAGAAATGATATTTGAAGGTATATCAAAAGCTCGAAAATCGGGTATGAATGTTGCAGTTGTTTCACCAAGAGTAGATGTCGTGAAAGAAGTTTACTTAAGACTGATAAACGCATTTAAAGAGGAGCAAATTGATTTAATGTATGAAGGTCAGTTCGCGCAGTTTAATAGTTCATTTGTCGTATCGACAGTTCATCAACTTATGCGCTATGATGGACACTTTAATGTGGTCATTGTTGATGAAGTAGATGCATTTCCGTTAGAAATGGATAATCAACTGATGCATACCATTCGAAAAGCTTCTTCAGTGCAATCTAGTCATATTTATTTAACAGCGACGCCTAACAAGCAACTCCTTTCTAAATTTAATCATAATCAGATTATCAAACTCCCCGCAAGATATCATAAACACCCATTACCAGTTCCAGAATTTCAATTTAATATCATTAAAGAAAATAAACTCAATCAGAAGTTACTTACGTTTCTTAAATCCCAAATAGAACAAAATAGAAAAACATTTGTCTTCTTTCATAATATTCATTATATGGAACAAATATTTAAAGTGTTTCAATGTTACTTTTCAAAAATTGAATATGTATCTAGTCATGATGTGATGAGGCATGAAAAGGTGACGCGTTTAAGAAATGATGAAATAGACATTATGTTAACGACGACAATATTAGAAAGAGGCGTTACGTTAGAAAAATTAGATGTCGTCATCGTGCATACAGAGAAGTTTACAAGTAGTGCCATCATTCAAATTGCAGGACGTGTTGGTCGAAAATTATCTTGTCCGACTGGCAAGGTATTGTGTTATCACGAAGGTATCACACGAAATATGATACAAGCGAAACGTGAAATTATAGAAATGAATGATTTAGCACGCGAGAAAGGATGGTTAATTTGAATAAATGTTTAATTTGTCAAAATAATATAAATGAAGTAATCGATTTGTTAAATCTATTTTCAAAGCAATCTATAATATGTGAGCAATGTGCAAATCAATTAACATTTAATCATCAAACAAGACGATGCAAAAAATGCTTAAAAATAATGTCTGAAGAAGAGGATGCTTGTTTAGATTGCCAGTGGCTTTCGAATAAGTATCCATTGATTAATCAACTTTATACGCTTTATGACTATGATGGTCTTGTCAAAGCGCTTATACAACAATATAAGTTAAATGGAGATGTTGCGCTCAATCAAGTATTTCAATTACCACTTAAATTATTTAAGCGATATGATTACGTTATTCCGGCACCCATTCATCCTAATAAGTTAGAGCAGCGTACATTCGATCATGTAACAACAGTGTTGGATAATCATAAAATTAAATATATACAAGTTTTTGAAACTGAAGAAAGGAAAAAGCAATCTGAATTAACTAAAATTGAAAGGTCATCTCAGCATAATCCATTTAAAATAAATAAAGATATAGACTTTGAAAATAAGAGAATATTACTCGTAGATGATATTTATACAACAGGGTTAACAATGCATCGATTAGCGGAACTTTTATTTATTAGAAAAATCAGAAAAATAGATGCCTTAACATTTGCAAGAGCGGTAAATAATGATAAAATATAAGTAGGAAGAAACACAAGAGAAATTGAGCGTTAAAGGAGTCGGTGTTTTATGATCAGATTTGAAATTCATGGGGAAAACATCACAGTGACTGATCCGATAAGAAATTATATTGAGGACAAAGTAAGTAAACTAGAAAGATATTTTACTAATGTCCCAGAGGCGATAGCCCACGTTAAAATCAAAACTTATCAGGATTCTAGAAGTAAAATTGAAGTAACTATTCCGTTGAAAGATGTTACTTTGAGAGCTGAAGAAAGACATGAAGATTTATATGCTGGAATCGACTTAATAACTAACAAACTCGAAAGACAAGTACGTAAGTACAAAACTAAGGTTAATAGAAAGTATCGCGATAAAGGGCGAGATAAAGATGTCTTTGTAGTAAGTGCAGATTCAGCTGCTCCTGAAGAAGTTGAAGAGAATGATAGCGATAATGAAATTGAAATCATTCGTTCTAAGCAATTTGCATTGAAACCAATGGATTCTGAAGAAGCAGTATTACAAATGAACTTACTAGGACATGATTTTTACATCTTTACTGATGCAGAAACAGATGAAACAAGCATCGTTTATAAACGTAAAGATGGTAAATATGGATTAATTGAAACTTCAATACAATAAAAATGATTCACACGAACTGGTGCAGAATTTCTGCACCAGTTTCTTTGGCTATTGATAGCTTTTCATGTACAGAGGTGGTAATCTTAAATAGTGTAAAAAGAGATATAAACGTGTTATGATATATTGTTGTAAGATTACTAGTTTTCTAGTTGAAGGAGAGAACAAAATGGGTTTTTTATCAAAAATAGCTGATGGTAACAAACGAGTTGTTAAATCACTCGGAAAATTAGCAGACCAAGTCATCAATTTAGAAGATGAAATTGCTAAATTAACAGATGATCAATTAAGAGAGAAAACAGAACAATTCAAAAAAGAATTGTCAGAAATAGAAGATTATAAAAAGCAAGAAAAATATTTAGACAAAATTTTACCTGAAGCATATGCAATCGTAAGAGAAGCATCTACTAGGGTATTTAATATGACACCATTTAAAGTACAAATAATGGGTGGTATTGCCATTCATCGTGGTGATATTTCAGAAATGAAAACTGGTGAAGGTAAAACATTAACAGCAACAATGCCAGTTTATTTAAATGCGTTAACAGGTAGAGGCGTTCATGTTGTTACAGTCAATGAATATCTATCAAGTTCACAAAGTGAAGAAATGGCGCAATTATATAATTTCTTAGGTTTATCAGTTGGACTTAATTTGAATTCAATGGATACGGATCAAAAACGTGAAGCATATGCAGCGGACATCACGTATAGTACAAACAATGAACTTGGATTTGATTATTTAAGAGACAACATGGTTACGTATAAAAAAGACCGTGTTATGAGACCTCTTAATTTTGCCATCATTGATGAGGTTGACTCAATTTTAATTGACGAAGCGAGAACACCACTTATCATTTCTGGTGAAGCAGAAAAATCAACTACTTTATATACACAAGCCAACGTATTTGTAAAAATGCTTAAAGGTGAAGATGACTTTAGTTATGATGAAAAAACTAAAGCCATCACTTTAACAGAACAAGGTATTGATAAAGCTGAACGTATGTTCAAAATTGATAACCTGTTTGACGTGAAACATGTTAACTTAATGCATCATATTAATATTGCATTAAAAGCAAATAGAACAATGTTTAAAGATAAAGATTACGTTGTTGAAGATGGAGAAATTATGATTGTCGACCAATTTACAGGTCGTACAATGCCAGGTAGAAGATTCTCTGACGGCTTGCATCAAGCAATTGAAGCAAAAGAAGGACTCGAGATTCAAAATGAATCTAAAACAATGGCATCTATTACGTTCCAAAACTTCTTTAGAATGTATAACAAATTATCAGGTATGACTGGTACGGCTAAGACGGAAGAAGAAGAGTTCAGAAATATTTACAATATGACTGTTACGCAAATTCCAACAAATAGACCGATACAACGTAAAGATGAAGCGGACTTAATTTTTGCATCTCAAAAAGGTAAGTTTGATGCAGTTGTTAAAGATGTAATCGAGCTCTACAAGAAAGGTCAACCAGTATTATTAGGTACAGTTGCCGTTGAAACAAGTGAATATATTTCACAACTATTAAAGAAAAAAGGCGTTAGACATAACGTATTGAATGCGAAAAACCACGAACGTGAAGCAGAAATTATTTTAAATGCAGGTCAAAAAGGTGCAGTAACCATTGCAACAAACATGGCCGGTCGTGGTACGGATATCAAGCTTGGTGATGGCGTTGTCGAACTTGGTGGTTTAGCTGTTATTGGTACAGAACGTCACGAATCAAGACGTATCGATGACCAATTAAGAGGACGTTCAGGTCGTCAAGGTGACGTTGGTCGAAGTAGATTTTACTTATCATTACAAGATGAGTTGATGGTTCGTTTCGGATCAGAACGTATGCAATCTTTAATGGGTAAATTAGGTATGAATGATGATACACCAATTGAATCTAAAATGGTTTCTAGAGCAGTAGAATCTGCTCAAAAACGTGTTGAAGGTAATAACTTCGATGCACGTAAACGTTTATTAGAATACGATGATGTACTTAGAAAACAACGTGAAATCATTTACGGTGAACGTAATGATATTATCGAAAAAGATGATGTACAAGACATTGTTAAAGACATGATTAAATCATCATTAGAGCGTGGCGTGAACTATCACTTCGCAACAAATGAAGAAGAAATTGATTTTGAAGCGCTTGTTCAATATATTGAAGATTCATATTTACCACAAGGTGCAATTAAAGTTGATGATATTCGTGGTAGAGATTATGAAGATATCGTAGAAATTGTATTAGAAAAAATTAAAACACAATACAATGCTCAACAAGAAGACTTTGGTGATCAAATGTCTGAATTTGAACGTATGATTGTGTTAAGAACAATAGACCGTAAATGGACTGATCATATTGATACAATGGATCAATTACGTACAGGTATCCACTTAAGATCTTATGGTCAAATCAATCCACTTAGAGAGTACCAAAATGAAGGTTTGGATTTATTTGAAACAATGTTGAATGAAATAGAAGATGAAGTAAGTAAATACATTCTTAAATCAACAATTGATCGTGGCGAACAAGTTGAACGTGAACAAGTTGAAATAGGTGAAGCTAAACATGTGAGTGCAAACGATGGTAAAGAAAAAGTTAAACCAAAACCAATCGTAAAAGATGAACAAGTTGGCCGAAATGATCCATGTCCATGTGGTAGTGGTAAGAAATATAAAAACTGTCATGGTCAAGCATAAAGGAGTAATTTTATGGAATTAACGGAAATTAGACAAACATTAAATAAAAATAATGAAAAATTAATGAATATCAGGGGGTCTCTTTGACTTAGAAAATAAAGAGACGAACATTCAAGAATACGAAGAAATGATGGTTGATCCGTCATTCTGGGACGATCAAAATAAAGCACAAGACATCATTAACAAAAACAATGCATTAAAGTCTGTAGTCGGTGATTTTCATACTTTAGATCAACAGATTGAAGATTTGCTTACAACTGTTGAATTGTTACAAGAAGAATATGATGAAGATATGCACGAAATGCTTGAGCAGGATTTAAAAGCGTTACAAACAGACATCGATCAATTTGAATTGAAACTGCTACTTAATGGTGAACATGATGAAAACAACGCTATATTAGAATTGCATCCAGGTGCAGGTGGTACAGAATCTCAAGATTGGGGTTCAATGCTACTTAGGATGTATCAACGTTTCGCAGAACAAAAAGGCTTCAAAGTAGAAACGTTAGATTATCAAGCTGGAGATGAAGCGGGCATTAAAAGTGTCACAATTCTTATCAAAGGTCATAATGCATATGGATATTTAAAAGCTGAAAAAGGTGTCCATAGATTAGTGCGTATTTCGCCATTCGATTCATCAGGAAGACGGCATACATCATTTGTATCTTGTGATGTAACACCTGAATTTAATAATGAAAAAATAGAAATAGAAGTTAATTCTGAAGACATTACAGTCGATACTTATAGAGCATCTGGTGCAGGTGGACAGCACGTCAACACAACTGATTCAGCTGTTCGAATTACACACCAACCAACTGGTATCGTCGTAACATGTCAAAACGAAAGATCACAAATTAAAAATAGAGAACAAGCTATGAAAATGTTAAAAGCTAAACTCTACCAAAAAGAACTTGAAGAACAAGCAGCAGCTTTAGATGAAATTAGAGGCGAACAAAAAGAAATTGGATGGGGTAGTCAAATACGTTCATACGTATTTCATCCATATGCTATGGTTAAAGATCATAGAACTAATGAAGAAACAGGTAATACGAATGCAGTTATGGATGGTGACTTAGATCCATTTATCGATGCATATTTAAGAAGTCAAATTAATGAAAAATAATTTAAAGTAAGAGGCTAGGATGATTTTTAATATCCTAGCTTCTTTTATGATAATTTAAATTGTGAATTATTGAACAAAGTGATGTCAGACGATGGTTTACATGGTAAAATATAATTGATAATAAAATGAATGGAGTGTTATACATGAAAATCAAAATGGGCATGATTTCTGTAATAGCATTATCATCGTTAGTATTTGCAGGATGTGGACAATCAAGCGATGATAGCAGCAAAGAAGAATACAGTTCACAAGGGGAAAAAATCTTTAAAAACAATTCTTGCGTAGGATGTCATGGTAAAGATTTAGATGGTGCATCTGGACCATCACTTAAAAAAGTCGGTGCCAAAATGTCTGAGTCTGATATTGAAAAAATTATCAACGAAGGTAAAGGCAATATGCCAAGCAAAGTTGTAGATGAAAAAGATGCAAAAGAAGTTGCTAAATGGTTAGCTAAACAAAAATAATCATTTATATTCATTTTGCATACAAATTGGAAATTTTATTTTTTAAAACATAAGTATTTTAATTGAATATTGATAAATCAAAATGACGATGTTAATTGTGTATAAATAATTAACATTGTCTTTTTAAATGTCTACTTGACAGTCTTTAGTAACATTTTTATCTATAAAATTATAGAATGTTAACGTTTATATTACAGATTTGTAACAATACAATATTGAGAAAGATATTGTGCTATATTATTTCCAGTATTAATTGAGGGACATCATATAAATTAAAAATATAAATGTAAATACATACACTTCGGGAGGATATTTCATCATGAAGAAGACTTTCATTACATTAGCATCTGTAACTGCTTTAACAACTTTAGCAAATTCATCTGCCTATGCAGCTGATATTAAAGTAAAAGAAGGACAATCATTAGAGAATATTGCAGAAGAATATGGAACATCAGTATCTGAAATTAAATCTTTAAATAACATCGACGTAAATGTTAAGGTTGGACAAACATTAAAGGTATTAGAAGATAACATCTATACAATTCAAGATGGTGATACACTTAACAAAATAGCTGAAAAATTTGATGTTAATGTATCAGACTTAAAAGAATGGAATAATTTATCTTCAGATCTAATTTTAGTAGGTGATGAATTAAAAGTTGCAGCAGAAACTTCAGAACTAACTGCTGAACCTACTAGTTTGACAGTTAGTGCACCTGAATCTCCTGCTCAAGAAGATTCATTATTAAGATACGTATTTGAACAAACATCATATGGTAATGTTTACAATAGTGAAGACTCAGTTGCTTATGTTGCACCGACATTTAATCACAGTCAATCAACACAATATACAGAACCTGTTTCATACAGCCGACCAAATTCTGGTGGCGGAAGTAATTTATACACTTCTGGGCAATGTACGTACTATGCATTTAGTAAACGTCCAGATTTAGGTAATACTTGGGGTAATGCTAACAACTGGGCTAATGCAGCAGCTCAAGCTGGTTACACAGTAAACAACAGCCCATCAGCTGGTTCAATTTTACAATCAACTGCTGGTGGATATGGACATGTAGCTTATGTAGATAAAGTGAATGCAGATGGTTCAATTCAAGTTTCTGAAATGAACTACCAAGGTGTAGGCGTTGTATCTTCACGTACAATTTCAGCATCAGCAGCTGGTTCATATAATTATATTCATTAGTATTTATAGAAATTTAATAAATAAGCAAGTAGTTAATTCAGTTTAAGAATTTTAACTATTTGCTTTTTTTTATCATTATAGTTGATATAATAAACGTAAATGTTAGTGTAGAGGTTTGAAAACATGAAAAAAAGGTTAAAAATCATATTAGTTATACTTTTGTTATTGATTATTAGCGTCAGCGTTTATAAAGTAATGGATATCAATAAGTTTCAAACGAACGAACAGTTTAAAGAGCAACAAGGGAAGCAGTCGTTTCAAAACAGTCATCCAGCTACAGGCATGAATGTAAATAATGAAACTGTGAATGTTTTTTCATCTGAAAAATCAAAACAATTAAAAGAGGTAACATCTAAAAATGATATTACAGTTATTAATTTATTTGCCTCTTGGTGTGACCCTTGCAAACGAGAAATGCCTGAACTTGTAAAATATGCAAAGCACGAGGATAAAGGTGTCGAATTAGTTGGTTTAAATGTTAAAGATAAACGAAAACCAGCTAAACAATTAATGGACGATGTAAATGTGAATTATGATGTTTACGTTGCGCAAGATGATTTTCTTGAAAAGTTCAAATCGTATAATATACCTACAACTTTATTTGTAGATAAAAATGGCGAAATCAAAAAAGTGTATTTAGGTGAATTATCTGAAAAGACACTAAACAACTTAGTTACACAAGTTAAGGAGGAAATTTAATGGGGGTACATCAATATTTTAAAAGTTTGTCTGATTTAGAGAAATTAGTAAGATGTCCAGGTAAATTTAAATATCAAGACCATAATGTCGCAGCTCATTCCTTTAAAGTAACGAAAATAGCGCAATATTTAGCAACAGTAGAAGAACAAAATGGTCAAGAAATAGACTGGAAACTTGTTTATGAAAAAGCTTTGAACCATGATTATCCTGAAATATTTACAGGTGATATTAAGACACCTGTAAAATATGCGTCTTATGAAATTAAAAAATTATTCTCTCAAGTTGAAGAAGAGATGATCGATAAATTTATAACAGAAGAATTTCCTGAGCAATATCAAGATATATATAGACATAGACTACAAGAGGGTAAAGATGATAGTATAGAAGGGCAAATATTAAGTGTTGCTGATAAAATTGATTTATTGTATGAATCTTTTGGTGAAATTCAGAAGAGAAATCCAGAACCTTTATTCTTCGAAATTTATGAAAGTTCATTGGAAACCATCATGCAATTTGATCATTTAGCATCTGTACAAGATTTTATTCAACATATTATACCTGATATGTTACAAGAAAAATTTATACCACGTTCAGAGTTAAGAGAGATAACAATGACGATACTTGAGAAACGTGAAACAAAAAGGAGTTAGTGAATTGAATGATTTGGCCGATTCTAGCTTTGTTTCTTCCTTGTTTAATGGTTATTATTTTCACGCAAATTGCTCAAAATAAATGGATTGGTTTACTTGTATCCAGTATTATAATTGGTGTTTCGGTTTATAAAGGCTTTTTTAATAATGAGCTCATTATGTTGTTAGATGTATTGAGTTTAGTAGCTGGCTTTTATATAGTAGATACACTTAAAATAGATAAAATTGAATCAAGATAGATAAGAGGAATAATCATTTAGATTTTTCCTCTTATTTGTATGTAATTTTAAAATTAACGAACAAATGTTTGGTCATTTTTACAAATTTTTGATAAAATAAATATATATATTACAGAAAATGAGGAGGTTCCTATGCAACATTTTCCTTTTAAAATACATTCTGACTACTCTCCGCAAGGTGATCAGCCAGAAGCGATTAAATCTCTTGTAAAAGGCATTAATGATGGCAAGAGACATCAAACTTTACTAGGTGCGACAGGTACAGGTAAAACGTTTACGATGAGTAATGTCATTAAAGAAGTCGGTAAACCAACATTGATCATTGCACATAATAAAACGTTGGCTGGACAGCTATATAGTGAGTTTAAAGAATTCTTTCCTGAGAATAGAGTGGAATATTTCGTAAGTTATTATGATTATTATCAACCTGAAGCATATGTACCTCAAACGGATACTTTTATTGAAAAGGATGCCTCTATAAATGATGAAATTGATAAACTTCGACATTCAGCTACTAGTGCATTGTTTGAACGAGATGATGTTATCGTTATTGCGAGTGTCAGCTGTATTTATGGTTTAGGTAATCCAGAAGAATATAAAGACTTAGTTGTAAGTACACGTGTTGGTATGGAAATGGAACGTAATGAACTGTTAAGAAAGCTTGTTGATAACCAATATTCACGTAATGATATAGATTTTAGACGTGGGACATTTAGAGTTAGAGGAGATGTTGTAGAAATATTTCCAGCATCACGTGATGAACTATGTGTCAGAGTGGAGTTCTTTGGAGATGAAATCGATAGAATTCGAGAAGTGAATTACTTAACAGGCGAAGTTATTGCTGAAAGAGAACATTTTCTATTTTATCCCGCATCTCACTTCGTAACACGTGAAGAAAAAATGAAAGTTGCGATTGAGCGTATTGAGAAAGAACTTGAAGAACGATTGGCAGAACTTCGAAAAGAAAATAAACTTTTAGAAGCTCAACGACTTGAACAAAGAACGAATTATGATTTAGAAATGATGAGAGAAATGGGTTTTTGTTCAGGCATTGAGAACTATTCTGTACATTTAACGTTACGACCAAAAGGTTCTACACCATATACTTTATTAGATTACTTTGGTGATGATTGGTTAGTGATGATTGATGAATCTCATGTAACACTTCCTCAAATTAGAGGCATGTATAATGGTGACCAAGCGAGAAAAAATGTTTTAGTAGAACATGGCTTTAGACTACCAAGTGCTTTAGATAATAGACCGCTTAAATTTGAAGAATTTGAAGAAAAAACGAAACAGTTGGTTTATGTTTCAGCAACACCGGGACCATATGAAATTGAACATACTGATGAAATGGTCGAACAAATTATTCGTCCAACTGGTTTGTTAGATCCAATTGTTGAAGTCAGACCAAGTGAAAATCAAATAGATGATTTAATGGCTGAAATTAATGAAAGAATAGAAAGAAATGAACGTGTATTAATTACAACATTAACTAAAAAAATGAGTGAAGATTTAACGACTTATTTAAAAGAAGCCGGCATTAAAGTGAATTATTTACACTCAGAAATAAAAACATTAGAAAGAATAGAAATCATTAGAGACTTAAGAATGGGTGTTTATGATGTATTAGTTGGGATTAACTTACTAAGAGAAGGTTTAGATATCCCAGAAGTTTCGCTTGTGACGATTTTAGATGCAGATAAAGAAGGTTTCTTGAGATCAGAGCGTTCGTTGATTCAAACGATTGGTCGAGCTGCACGTAATGATAAAGGTAAAGTTATTATGTATGCTGATAAAATTACAGATTCTATGAGAACAGCATTAGATGAAACAAGTAGAAGACGTGCTACTCAAGAAGCGTACAATGAAGAACACAATATAACACCACAAACAATTAATAAGAAAATACGTGATGTCATATCAGCAACAGTAGAAACGGATGAAGTAACCGAAAAAGATACTAAAAAAGCGCCTAAGAAACTTACGAAAAAAGAAAGAGAAAAGACAATTGAGCGCATAGAAAAAGAAATGAAAGATGCTGCGAAAGATTTAGATTTCGAGCGTGCATCTGAACTAAGAGATATATTATTTGAACTAAAAGCAGAAAGGTGACTGAGATGAAAAACAAATCCATCATCGTAAAAGGTGCAAGAGCACATAATTTAAAAGATATAGATATAGAAATACCTAAAGATCAACTTGTTGTTATGACTGGATTATCTGGTTCAGGAAAGTCGTCTTTAGCATTTGATACGATATATGCAGAAGGTCAAAGAAGATATGTAGAATCATTAAGTGCATATGCGAGACAATTTTTAGGACAGATGGACAAACCAGATGTAGATTTAATTGATGGTCTTTCTCCAGCGATATCAATCGATCAAAAGACAACAAGTAAAAACCCAAGATCAACTGTTGCTACCGTAACTGAAATATATGATTATTTAAGATTATTATATGCGAGAGTTGGAAGACCAATATGTCCAAACCATGGTATTGAAATCAAATCACAAACGGTTCAACAAATGGTCGATCAAGTCATGGAGTTAGAAGAAAGAACAAAAATACAAATTCTTTCACCAATTGTTTCAGGACGTAAAGGTACACATAAGAAATTAATCGAAGACATTGCTAAAAAAGGCTATGCAAGGTTAAAAGTAGATGGCGATATTTTAGATGTAGATGATGTTCCAGATTTAAACAAAAATCAAAATCATTCTATTGATGTCGTGATTGATAGACTTGTCATTAAACCAGGTATTGAAGCGAGGTTAGCTGATTCATTACAAACAGCGCTAGAATTAGCTGATGGTAATGCAGTTGCTGATATTATTGATGGTGATGAAATTAAATTTTCTGAACACCATGCTTGTCCTATTTGTGGTTTCTCAGTAGATCAATTAGAACCTAGAATGTTCTCATTTAACAATCCATTTGGTGCTTGTCCATCTTGTGATGGATTAGGAAGTAAACTAACTGTAGATATTGATTTGGTTGTGCCAGATAAGACTTTAAGTTTAAATGAAGGTGCAATTTTACCATGGCAGCCAATCAGTTCTAATTATTATCCAACTTTATTGAAACAAGCTTGTGAACATTTTAATATTGACATGGATAAACCATTTAATAAATTAACGAAAAAAGAAAAGAACATCGTCTTAAGAGGTCATGATGATGAAATAGAATTTAAATTCAATCAAGATTATGGCGTTAAAACAGAAAGAAAGAGAACGATGGCTTTTGAAGGTGTACTGAATAATATTGAACGTCGTTACCATGATTCACCATCTGAATACGTTAGAGAAGTGATGCAAAAATACATGGTAGAAAAAACTTGTGAAACATGTGATGGTTATCGTTTAAATGAAAAAGTACTTTCTGTCAAAGTAGATGGCCAACATATCGGTGAAGTAGTCAGATATTCAATTTATAATGCAATCAAACATTTTGATAATCTAGATTTAGATGAAACAGAACGTAAAATTGCGAAGCTCATCTTAAAAGAAATACATGAAAGATTATCTTTCTTAAATAATGTAGGTTTAGAATATTTAACACTCAATCGAGCATCAGGTACATTATCTGGTGGGGAAGCACAACGTATCAGACTGGCAACTCAAATTGGTTCTAGATTATCAGGTGTGTTATATGTGCTAGATGAGCCTTCTATCGGTTTACATCAAAGAGACAATGATCGATTAATTGATACATTGAAATCTATGAGAGATATGGGTAATACATTAATTGTCGTTGAACATGATGAAGACACGATGAAAGCGGCGGATTATTTAATTGATATAGGTCCAAAAGCAGGTGTACATGGTGGTGAAGTAGTTGCGAGTGGTACACCTGAAGAAGTTATGGCAAATGAACAATCTTTAACAGGTAAATACTTAAGTGGTAAAGAGAAAGTCTTTGTACCGTCTAAACGAAGAAAAATCACGAAACGTAAAATATCTGTTAAAGGTGCGACAAGTAATAACTTGAAAAATGTCGATGTAGATTTCCCATTATCAGTTATGACATGTGTAACAGGTGTTTCAGGTTCTGGTAAAAGTTCATTAGTAAATGAAGTATTATACAAAGGTTTGCAAAAACAATTGTATAACACGAAAACAAAACCAGGTGAACATAAATCTATAAAAGGTGTAAATGAAATTGAAAAAATTATAGATATTGACCAATCACCAATTGGTAGAACGCCACGTTCAAACCCTGCAACTTATACAGGCGTATTTGATGATATTAGAGATGTATTTAGCCAAACGAATGAGGCAAAAGTGAGAGGCTATCAAAAAGGAAGATTCAGTTTTAATGTTAAAGGTGGCCGTTGTGAAGCTTGTAAAGGTGACGGAATCATTAAAATTGAAATGCATTTCTTACCAGATGTATACGTACCATGTGAAGTTTGCGATGGAAAACGTTATAATAGAGAAACATTAGAAGTAACTTATAAAGGAAAAAGTATTTCTGATGTATTAGAAATGACAGTAGAAGATGCTTATCACTTTTTCGAAAGTTTACCTAAGATAAATAGAAAATTAAAAACAATAGTAGATGTTGGTTTAGGATATGTTAAACTAGGTCAACCTGCAACAACTTTATCAGGCGGTGAAGCACAACGTGTGAAACTTGCTTCAGAACTTCATAGACGATCTAATGGTAAGTCTTTATATATACTTGATGAACCAACAACAGGTTTACATGTAGATGATATTAAGCGTTTATTAAGTGTGTTAAATAGACTCGTTGAAAATGGCGACTCTGTTATCATTATTGAACATAATTTAGATGTCATTAAAACAGCAGACTATATTATAGATTTAGGTCCAGAAGGTGGAGATGGTGGCGGTGAAATAATTGCTACTGGAACACCAGAAGACATTGTTGAAGTAGAAGCATCTTATACTGGTAAATATTTAAAACCAATTTTAGAACGAGATCGATCATAAACCAGGAGGGGTTATTTATGAACGAAGTACAATTAAAAATTTTAGACCTTATTGAAGGTGGGAAAATTACTGTTGATGAAGCGGTGAAGTTACTTGATGCAACATCGAATAATCAAAAATCATCATCACCTTTTGATAAGAAATCTAAAGAAAATGTAGAAAATTTATTTGAAGACTTATTAGATAAATTTAAGACAACTGCCAAATCAGGTAAAACTGAATTTGAAAAGCAGTTTAAGGATAATGAAGGATCAGGTCAAGATCCTATTCAACAATTAGATGAATCATTAAGAAATATCATTAGAAATTTCAACAAAAATAACGACCAAAACAAAGATATTTAATTTTAAACCCTAGAAACGATAAAAAGTTTCTAGGGTTTTTATATTTGCTGAAACTGTTGTAATATTGATAATGATTGCAGTTAAGGTTAAAGTTCATTAGAATTAACATATATTAACCTAGAGGTGAACCCTATGATATCAAGTAGTAAATTAATAGAGCAATTTAATTTGGAAGTTATTGCCGGGAAAAATGGCTTACATCGTAAAGTAACAGAAACAGATATATCACGTCCTGGTCTAGAAATGGCTGGGTATTTTTCACATTATTCATCAGATAGAATTCAAGTATTAGGCACAACTGAGTTGTCATTTTATAATTTGTTGCCTGATGAAGAGAAAAAAGGTAGAATGGCTAAATTGTGTAGACCCGAAACACCAGCTATCATTATCACACGAGGCCTAGATGCACCAGAAGAACTCATTCAAAGTTGTAATGAAAGCAATACACCACTTTTAAAAAGTGAGTCTTCAACAACTAAATTGATGGGGCAAGTAACCGGATATTTAGAACGTGAACTAGCACCTGAAACATCATTACATGGCGTACTCGTAGATGTTTACGGTGTAGGTGTATTAATTACTGGTGATAGTGGTGTCGGTAAAAGTGAAACTGCATTAGAACTTGTTAAACGAGGTCACAGACTTGTTGCTGATGATAATGTTGAAATTAAAGAAATCAATAAAAATGAATTAATTGGTAAAGCACCTAAGATCATCGAACATTTACTTGAAATACGAGGTCTTGGTATTATTAATGTTATGACTTTATTTGGTGCGGGATCTATCTTGATGGAGAAAAGAATCAAGTTAAACATCAATTTAGAAACATGGAACAAAGAAAAAATATATGACAGAGTTGGATTGAATGAAGAAACTTTAAAAATATTAGATTCAAAAATAACTAAAAAGACAATTCCTGTTAGACCTGGTAGAAACTTAGCAGTCATCATTGAAGTTGCTGCAATGAACTACCGTTTAAATAATATGGGTATTAATACTGCTGAAGAGTTTAATAATCGTCTTAATGCAGAAATTTTGAAAAATGCACGTAAGGAGAATGAATAATGGAAGTGTTAGGCATTGATCCCGTAGCCATACAATTAGGGCCGCTAGCAATAAGATGGTATGGTATTATCATAGCTTCAGGTATATTAATTGGATATCTTATCGCACAAAGAACTGCTAAAAAAGTTGGAATAAAAGAAGAATCACTTATAGATTTAATTATATGGTGTGTCGTAATGGCAATTATCTGTGCACGTATTTATTACGTAGCGTTTGAATGGGATTATTACAGTCAACATTTAGCAGAGATACCACTTATTATGAATGGTGGTATAGCTATTCATGGTGGATTGATTGGTGCCTTTTTAACAGGTTTCATCATATGTCGTAAAAAGAATTTATCATTCTTCCAAATGGTTGATATTGTTGCGCCAAGTATTATTTTAGCACAAGCGATTGGTAGATGGGGTAACTTTATGAATCAAGAAGCTCACGGTGGACCTGTTTCACGTAGTTTCCTTGAAAATTTACATATACCTGAATTTATCATTAACCATATGCAAATAGATGGTATTTATTACCAACCAACATTCTTATATGAATCTATTTGGAATATAATCGGCTTTGTCATTTTATTACTCATTAGACCTCAATTGAAAATTGGGGAGACATTCTTTGCTTATTTAATTTATTATTCAATTGGTAGATTCTATATAGAAGGTTTAAGAACGGATAGCTTGATGCTTACTGAACATTTAAGAATTGCTCAAGTTATCTCTATTGTAATTATTGTTGTTTCTATTGCTTGTATTATATATAGAAGAGTACGTTATAATCCGAAAAAATTCAGAGATGTTAAAGGTTATTATCATAACTAATGTGAAAGAAGTGTTTACGTGAGAGCATTAAAGACTAAAAAAGTAGATGGTGAGAATCCATTATGGAAAATGTATGAAACAGTACGTTTTATAAAAGTATTTAAAAATGTTATTATCATTGAAATTAGTAGATATTTACCGAGTGTTAAATGGAAACATTTTCTATACAGAAAAGGGCTTAAGATGAAAATTGGACAAAAGACAGCTTTTGCATTTAAAGCAACGCCTGATATTATGTATCCTGAACTTATAACTATCGGTAAAAACTGTGTAATAGGATATAATGCAACCATTCTATGTCATGAATATTTAGTCGAAGAATATAGAATTGGCCGTGTAAACATTGGAGATAATGTATTAGTTGGTGCAAATGCCACTATACTTGCAGGCGTGAGTATAGGTGATAATGCTGTTATAGCAAGTGGTACAATCGTGATGAAAGATGT
This sequence comes from Mammaliicoccus sp. FSL K6-3158, assembly GCF_038005105.1. Taxonomy (NCBI): domain Bacteria; kingdom Bacillati; phylum Bacillota; class Bacilli; order Caryophanales; family Staphylococcaceae; genus Mammaliicoccus; species Mammaliicoccus sp. FSL K6-3158. Next base: position 2,245,180 of record NZ_JBBOSL010000001.1, on the reverse strand, counting down.
ACCTGATGATATGATGGCATATGGCAATCCTATGGAACTTAAAAAAAGGCGGTGAGTCAGTCGTTGGGAGAAAATTCAAATGTCATACACGTAAAGTTTGATAAAGACTTCTATTATCATAAAGCAATGGAAAAAATGAGAGAACAAGATTTCGGATATGCCGAGTCTTTATTTAAAAAAGCGCTTGAACTATCACCTAATGATTTTGTTATTATACCGCCTTATGCTGAATGTCTTGTAGAGCTGAATAAAAATACCGAAGCAGAAGAAATGATGTTCAATCAAATTGTGAAAGAAAATTTTGTAACGGATTATTATTTTTATTTAAGTCAAATGTATATAAAGACGAATGAACCTAATAAAGCATTTTTATTTGGTTTAAGGTATGTAACAGAAGAGGACGACCAAGATTATTTTGAAGAAATGATTCAAATGTTTGAAGTAAAGTATGATGATCAAACAATTGTGGAAGAAGAAGCGGAAAGATTTGTTATTCAACATATTTTTCAATACTTATTTTCACATGGTAGGTTACAAGAAGCGAATGAATATATTGATAGACAACGTGCTAAAATACAAGAAGATAAGCATATTATGAATTTAAAAGCGATGTCTATGTTATACAATAGTCAATATGACGAAGCGGAGATATTATTACAAACGATATTGGAAGATAATCCTTCTGATATTTACGCTTTATGTCATATGACATTATTGCTTTATAACACGCAACAGATAGAACGTTATGAGCAATATCTGAATCAATTAAGTAAATTACATCCTATTAACGATGAAGAATCTTTTAAATTGGGTGTTGTTCTAAGCTATTTAGGAAAGCATAAACCTTCTAATCAATTATTAGTGCCTCTTCTAAAAAAAGCACAAGCTGCTACGCCACAACTACACCACGCCTTAAGTTACAACTTCTATCATTTAGGTTATTTAGATGAAGCGAAAAGACATTGGCAAAGATTTGAAGATAGTGTACAATATCATAGTCAATTGCCACCTTGGAAAATTGACGAACTAAAAGATATGTTAGATCGTCATGTATTACCTTTATTAAAAGACGAAGACTATCGATATAGATTATATGGCATATTTTTATTAGGATATATGAAACATAGAGAACTCGTTATGTCTCATGAAATATGGGAAGTTCTAGAAAGTTTACCAGACTATGAAAGGTTATATATAACGTATACTTTTCAAGATTTACACTTAAATAAGTTAGGCTTTATTGATAAAGGTATGAAGCTTATCGAACAATCCATATATCAGAAATATGGAAAAGAGATTTTTGTATCATGGATTGAACATGCAGAAATGCTCATTGCAGATAATGAATCGATTGAACAAGTTGAACATTATGTTGCAGCATCCATTTATATTTATTTAAAGATGTTAAATAAAAAAATAACTAAAAAAGAGATTAAAGATACATTTCATATTACTACGTATCGTTTGAATAAAGCGATCAATGCTATTTTGAGCATATAGTTATGAATAGTAATGATTATGATGTACAATTCTACTGAATTAATAAGAGGAGGCAGTTTATAAATGACTACACAAGTAGATTATGATGTAATTATAGTTGGGGCAGGACCAGCAGGAATGACTGCTGCAGTGTATGCTTCAAGAGCAAATTTATCAACTGTAATGATAGAACGAGGTATGCCAGGTGGACAAATGGCAAACACTGAAGATGTAGAGAACTTCCCTGGCTTTGATTTAATAACAGGTCCAGACTTATCAACTAAAATGTTTACACATGCACAAAAATTTGGTGCTAAATATGAATATGGTGACATTAAAGAAATAGAAGATAAAGGTTCTTATAAAGTTGTAAATATGGGTGACAAAACATTAACAGCTCGTGCAATTATCATTGCAACTGGTGCAGAATACAAAAAAATAGGTGTGCCAGGTGAACAAGAATTAGGCGGACGCGGTGTAAGTTACTGTGCAGTATGTGACGGTGCATTCTTTAAAGGGAAAAACTTATACGTAATCGGTGGCGGAGATTCAGCTGTCGAAGAAGGTATTTTCTTAACTAAATTTGCAGACAAAGTTACAATTGTTCACAGAAGAGACGAATTAAGAGCTCAAAAAATCATTCAAGACCGTGCATTTAAAAATGATAAAATTGATTTCATTTGGAACACTACATTAAAAACAATTAATGAAAAAGATGGTAAAGTAGGATCAGTAACATTAGTTTCAACTGAAGACGGATCTGAGTCAGAACACCAAGCTGACGGTGTATTCATCTATATCGGTATGAAACCATTAACTAAACCATTTGAATCATTAGGTATTTTAAATGAAAATGGCTATATCGAAACAAATGATGAAATGGAAACTAAAGTGCCAGGTGTATATGCAGCAGGCGATGTTCGTGAAAAAACTTTACGTCAAATCGTTACAGCAACAGGTGACGGAAGTATCGCAGCACAAAATGCACAAGCATATATCGAATCATTAGAAGACGAAGAACAATTAATATAATTTGAGTAGTGAAGAGGCGAGGACACATGTCCCGCCTCTTTTTTTATGTGGATGGTAGGGTGCGGATTGTGATTATCGGTCCAGAAATGAGATTTACAGGCCGATAAAAATAATTATAGACCTGAAAACAGGATTTACAGGCCGATAAAAATAATTATAGACCCGAAAATAGGATTTACAGGCCGATAAAAATAATTATAGACCCGAAAATAGGATTTTCAGGCCGATAAAAATAATTATAGACCCGAAAACAGGATTTACAGGCCGATAAAAATAATTATAGACCCGAAAACAGGATTTACAGGCCGATAAATAAAATTACCGACCCGAAAACGTAACATCAATATAATCAACTCTATTTCATAAGTGATTACTACCTTTATATAACGGGAAAGATACACTTGTATTGGCCATTTATTTAATGTTTTTTATGGTGTAATCATGTAAGATAAAGGTATATATGATCGTTAAAGGAGAACTGTTATGCAACCTATCGACAAAACTAATGTAAAAAATGAACTTCTTGTAGTTACAGGAATGTCCGGTGCGGGTAAATCAGTCGCACTACAAGCTTTAGAAGATTTAGGATATTTTTGTGTTGATAATTTACCGCCTATATTATTGCAAAAATTTGTTGATTTAATGGACCAGGGTAATCCTTCTTTATCAAAAGTTGCAATTGGTATCGATTTAAGAGGTAAGGATTTCTTTGGAGATTTAAGAGATGAATTAGATTATATACAAAGTGAGAAAAGAGTCTTAGTAGACATTATCTTTTTAGAAGCAAGTGATAAAAAATTAATTTCTAGATATAAAGAAACGAGAAGAACACATCCTTTAAGTGAGGAAGGTAGTTTATTATCTGCAATTGAAAGAGAAAGGGCTTTACTAAGTGATATTAAAGGTATCAGTAACTTTGTGATTGATACGACTGAAATGAAGCCTAAAGAATTGAAACAAGAACTTGTAGAAATATTTGAAGAAGATCCTTCTACAACATTTCAAGTAAGAGTGATGAGCTTTGGTTTCAAACATGGTATGCCTATTGATGCAGATATAGTCTTTGATGTACGATTTTTGCCAAATCCATATTATGTTGAAGAATTAAGACCTATGACAGGTCTCGACGATGAAGTTTATCAATATGTTATGAAATGGAAAGAGACGAATACATTTTATAAAAAGTTTAGTGATCTGTTAATGTTTATGTTGCCTGGTTATAAGAAAGAAGGGAAATCTCAATTGACGATTGCAATTGGTTGTACAGGTGGTCAACATAGATCTGTAGCACTTGCAAAACGTTTAGGGGAAGATATTAAAGAGAACTTTGACTATGTTGTGTATACATCACATCGCGATGCACATATTGAAAGTAAGCCAAGAACATGAAAAGATTAAAAGTCGTCTTAATTGGCGGAGGAACCGGCCTTTCTGTATTAGCAAGAGGGTTAAAGGATTATCCAATAGATATTACAGCCATCGTAACTGTAGCAGATGATGGCGGTAGTACTGGTAAAATTCGTGATGTGATGGATATACCTGCTCCTGGCGATATCAGAAATGTATTAGCAGCACTTAGTGACACAGAACCAATGCTTGAAAAGTTATTCCAATATCGTTTTGAAGAAGAAGAACTTGGTAGTCATTCAATCGGAAATTTATTGTTAGCAGCTATGACAAATATTACGGATGATTTTGGACATGCTGTAAAAGAATTGAGTAAGTTATTGAATATTAAAGGGCAAGTCATTCCATCCACAACGAGAAGTGTCGTGTTAAATGCAGTTATGTCAGATGGTGAAATCATTGTTGGGGAATCTAATATTCCTAAGACTGAAAAGAAAATTGAAAAAGTATTTTTGACACCTCAAGATATTGAACCGATGAAAGAAGCAATAGATGCGATTGAAGAAGCAGATTTAATCGTTATGGGACCAGGTTCTTTATATACAAGTATTATGCCTAATTTAATTTTGAATAAAGTTAAAGATGCCATTGTTAATACTGAAGCAGAAAGACTATATGTATGTAACCTTATGACTCAAAAAGGTGAGACAACGGGTTATTCAGTTAGTGATCATGTTAAAGCGATTCATGACCATGTAGGTGCATCATTCATTGACTTTGTTATATGTCAAAATGAGCGTTTCAATAAAGATATCCTATTAAGATATGAACAGGAAGAAGCTAAACAAGTTGAATTTGATGGTGAGAAGTTGAAAGACATGGGTGTACAGTGTATTCATGATAATGAATTAGTGAGTATCACACCTCATCAATACATTAGACATAACAATAAAGTGTTGGCACAACTCATTTACGAAATTGCCTTAAGAGAAATCAGTACAATCCAATACAAGAAAGATAAATAATCATTTCGTCTAGAGAAAACAGACAAACTTAAAAAATGATATTACATGAAGCAAATGTGGCATGAATGATTGTCAATTTGCTTCATTTTTTTATGGAAATCAAGTAATATAAATGTAAGGGTTTTCAATTTGGAGTGATGGGTCATGAAAAGAGTTCAGATATTAATGGTGATTATAGGCTGTATATTTTTACTCATAGGTTTAATCGCAAATCAGCAGATAGGTATTACTTTTTTAATCATTGGTTTAGCGATGATATTATTTGGCGTTATTAAAGAGCCTTCAAGTAAAACATAAAAAGTTCAAGTTTAAAAACTTGATACGCCCGGCTATTCCGTGTAATATGAAATAGATACAAAACGTATGATATGTCTTTTGGCATATCATTATTTTTATGTGCTTATAAACTAAGAAAGGATGATCTGCTGTGAGCTTTGCTTCAGAAATGAAAAATGAATTAACAAGAATTGAAGTAGATGATTGTTGCGCCAAGGCAGAACTTTCAGCTTTGATTAGAATGAATGGTAATTTAAGCATATCTAATCAGCAATTTGTTATAAATGTACAAACTGAAAATGCAGCGATAGCACGTCGAATATTTTCATTAATAAAAAAATGCTTCGGTGTTGAAGTTGAATTATTAGTGAGAAAGAAAATGAAACTTAAGAAAAATAATATATATATTAGTCGAATAAAAGTAAAAGCTAAAGAAATATTAGATGAACTTGGTATTTTACAAGATGGCATGTTTAAACATGAAATAGATAAAGATATTTTACAAAAAGATTGTTGTAAAAGAAGTTATTTAAGAGGTGCATTTCTAGCAGGAGGTTCTGTTAATAACCCAGAAACTTCTTCATATCATCTTGAAGTCTTTTCATTATATGAAGAACATTCAGCAGATTTAACCGCACTCATGAATCAATATGATTTAAATGCTAAATTATTAGAGCGCAAAAAAGGTTTTATCAGTTATTTGAAAGAAGCTGAAAAAATTTCCGATTTCTTAAGTTTGATTGGTGGCTATCAAGCGTTATTGAAGTTTGAAGATGTGAGAATTATTCGAGATATGAGAAATTCAGTAAATCGATTAGTCAATTGTGAGACGGCTAACTTGAACAAAACAGTGAGCGCCGCCATGAAACAAGTTGAGAGCATTCAGCTCATCGATAAAGAAATTGGTATTGATAACTTGCCAGATCGCTTAAGAGAAGTTGCAAGACTTAGAATAGATAATCAAGATGTTTCAATTAAAGAATTAGGTGAAATGGTAAGCACAGGTAAAATTTCTAAATCAGGTATTAATCATAGATTACGTAAATTAAATGAAATGGCTGATAAAATTAGAAACGGCGAGACAATTCAACAATAAAAGAAGCACCTGGGACAATTCCTGTCTCAGGTGCTTCTATTTTTATGAATTATTTAATATCTTCTGGATGCATAACATCATCGATTAAACCGTATTCTTTAGCTTCTTCAGCTGTTAAGAAGTTATCACGATCTGTGTCTTTTTCAATTTTTTCAATTGGTTGTCCAGTTCTTTCAGATAATATTTTATTTAATTTCTCACGTGTACGTAAAATATGACGAGCTGCAATTTCAATTTCAGTAGCTTGTCCTTGTGCACCGCCAAGTGGTTGGTGAATCATAACTTCACTATTTGGTAATGCATAACGTTTACCTTTAGCACCAGCTGCTAGTAAGAATGAACCCATAGATGCTGCCATACCGATACAAATAGTTTGAACATCAGGTTTGATGTGTTGAATTGTATCGTAAATAGCAAATCCTGCTGTTACACTACCACCTGGAGAGTTGATATATAAGTAAATATCTTTCTCAGAATCTTGAGCTTGTAAGAATAGTAATTGTGAAACGATTGAGTTTGCTACATTGTCATCGATAGCTGACCCTAACATAATAATGCGGTCTTTCAATAAACGTGAATAAATATCATAAGCGCGTTCTCCGCGATTTGTTGTTTCAATAACTGTTGGTATTAAATTCATCAGTTAATCCTCCTTTGAATATCTTAATGACCATATCATACACTACAAAGTCAAACATGGTCAAAAAATATGACCTACTGATGAATATTATAACTTAAATAGCTGATTTATACACTGGGAATTTGTGATATGAGTTGTCAATGTTAGCATAAATGATATAATAGTTTCCGTAATCAACGAGCTGTGTGCAGTGAATTTGTGTGACTTCTATATTAAAATAGTCACATCTTTTTCTGATGAAATACTCCCTTTGAGTTGTATTCATATTGCTTCACTCCTTAATGGTTGATAATTCTATTATATCGACAATATATTAAGTAGATATAAAGTATTTATTAAGACTTATCTCTCCGTAGTGTAACGGATAACACGCAAGATTCCGGTTCTTGAAATGGGCGTTCGATTCGTCTCGGGGAGGCTTTATTATGTAAAGGGTGATTTGGATGGCAATTAAATTTTATGTTGGGACAAATTGTGGTTTATGTGAAGATGCTAAGATTCAAATTGAATTTTTTAAAGAATCGTACGATCATGAAATAAAAATAGATACTATTAATATTGAAGAAGATGATACATTACTTGAAAAATATATGTTAAGGATACCTGTTGTTGAATACGATGGGCAAGTTTTACAAGAAGGGAATATCGATTTCATCACATTGACAGAGGCATATAATCAAATGAAATAATAGGAAACGCTTTTAACTTGCATTCTATATATAAGGGGTGTATTATAAAACTGTAAACAGATATTATTTTTTTGACCCGCATGGGACAAAAAACGTCTAACCCAGGTTAGAAATTGCCCATCTGTTAATCTTTGAGGAGGCGACTTGTTTATGGAAGATTTACTAAAAGTACAACATAGACTAGTTCCTGATTTGATTGACAAGATGTATCGACGCTTTAATATTTTATCGACAATCGAGAAGAAGCAGCCTATAGGTCGAAGAACGTTGAGTGATGTTATGAATGTCACTGAACGGGTATTGAGAACTGAAATAGAAATTTTAAAACAACAAGATTTAATCAGCGTTCGGTCAACTGGTATGAAATTGACTGAAACAGGCGAGCAAACGCTTGATTCTTTATCACATTATTTAACACTTTATTCTAGTTTTAATCATATCGAAGAAGAAATTTTCAATCGATATGGTGTCAAAGCTCATATAGTGAGAGGTAATTCGGATTTAGATGAGATGGTTAAAGCAGAAATGGGTAATGTTACAGCTGAATTACTAGAACAGTCATTATACGATCATGCTTCTGTATCAGTAACTGGTGGTTCAACAATGGCAAGAGTAAGTGAGTCATTACATCCATTAGATAAAGACATTTTGTTCACGCCAGCGCGTGGTGGTTTGGGTGAAAACGTTGTGTTTCAAGCAAATACAATTTGTGCAAGTATGGCAAATCGTACAGGTGGGTCATATAAAGTCTTGTATGTTCCAGACCAAGTGAGTGAAAGTTCATACGAAACTTTGCTGAAAGAACCTGCAGTAATTGAGGTGCTAGATGCAATACGTCGTTCAGATTTTATTATTCACGGTATTGGTGATGCGCTGAAGATGGCGGAAAGAAGGAAGACTTCTGAAGCAGTATTAAGTCAATTGAAACATCATCATGCTGTCGGAGAAGCTTTTGGTTATTATTTTAATGACAAAGGTGAGGTCGTACATCGTGTTAAGACAATCGGTTTGCAACTAGAAGACTTAACAACAAAGACAAACATTTTTGCAGTAGCAGGTGGGACATCTAAAGCAGAAGCGATAAAAGCTTATCTTGAGATTGCGCCTAAGAATACAATTCTTATTACCGACGAAGGTGCTGCAAAAGCAATAATCAATTTGGAATAAAAGGTTATTTAACCTTTTTGAAATAAAAAATTAAAAGGAGGCCATCATAATGGCAACTAAAGTAGCAATTAATGGTTTTGGTAGAATAGGTCGTTTAGCATTTAGAAGATTACAAGAAGTTGAAAATATCGAAGTAGTAGCAATCAACGATTTAACAGATGACGCAATGTTAGCTCATTTATTAAAATATGATTCAACACAAGGTCGTTTCAAAGACGAAGTAGAAGTTATCGAAGGCGGATTCCGCGTAAACGGTAGAGAAATCAAAACTTTCGAAAATCCTAATCCTAAAGAATTACCATGGGGCGATTTAGATATCGATGTAGTATTAGAATGTACTGGTTTCTTCGCTGACAAAGACAAAGCTTCAGCTCACATCGAAGCAGGTGCTAAAAAAGTATTAATTTCAGCTCCAGCATCAGGTGACTTAAAAACTATCGTTTATAACGTTAACCATGACGAATTAGACGGATCTGAAGAAATCGTTTCAGGTGCATCTTGTACAACTAACTGTTTAGCTCCAATGGCTAAAGTATTAAATGATGAATTCGGTATCGTTGAAGGTTTAATGATGACAATTCACGCTTACACTGGTGACCAAAATACTTTAGATGCTCCACATGCTAAAGGTGACTTCCGTCGTGCTCGTGCAGCTGCTCAAAACATCGTGCCTAACTCAACTGGTGCTGCTAAAGCAATCGGTTTAGTAATTCCAGAATTAAAAGGTAAATTAGATGGATCAGCTCAACGTGTTCCAGTAGCAACTGGTTCAGTAACAGAATTAACAGCTGTATTGGACAAAGAAGTTTCAGTTGAAGAAATCAATGCAGCAATGAAAAATGCTACAAATGATTCATTCGGTTACACTGAAGACGAAATCGTATCTTCTGATATCATTGGTATCACTTACGGTTCATTATTTGATGCAACTCAAACTCGTGTTATGACAGTTGGAGATCGCCAATTAGTTAAAACTGTATCTTGGTATGACAATGAAATGTCTTACACTTCACAATTAGTTCGTACTTTAGAATATTTAGCAGCTCAAGCTAACAAATAATTTAAATAATTGAACTAAATAGGTTATGCTTATGAGTAAGCGGGGAGCACAACGCTTCTCCGCTTATTTTTAATCGTAAAGTATTTTCTATTATCTAGAGGAGGAAGACAAGTCATGGCAAAGAAGAATGTTAAAGACGTAGAATTAAAAGGTAAAAAAGTACTTGTAAGAGCAGATTTTAATGTACCAATGAAAGATGGTGCAATTACAAACGATAACAGAATCGTTCAAGCGCTTCCTACAATAAAATACATTATCGAGCAAGGCGGTAAAGTTATTTTATTCTCACATTTAGGTAAAGTGAAAACTGAAGAAGATAAACAAGGATTGTCACTTAAACCAGTAGCAGAACGCTTAAGTGAATTATTAAATAAAGAAGTAACATTTGTACCAGAAACTCGTGGTGAAGCGTTAGAAAGCGCAATCGACGGATTATCTGAAGGCGATGTATTAGTATTTGAAAATACTCGTTTTGAAGATATTGATGGTAAGAAAGAATCTAAAAATGATCCTGAATTAGGTAAATACTGGGCTTCATTAGGTGATGTATTTATCAATGATGCATTCGGTACAGCTCACCGTGAACATGCGTCTAACGTAGGTATTGCATCTAATATTGAAACAGCATCAGGTTTCTTAATGGATAAAGAAATCAAATTTATCGGCGGCGTTGTAAGTGAACCTGAACGTCCGTTAGTAGCAATTTTAGGTGGCGCGAAAGTGTCTGATAAAATTGGTGTTATCGAAAACTTATTAACAATTGCTGATAAAGTTATCATCGGTGGAGGAATGGCATATACATTCTTCAAAGCACAAGGTAAAGAAATCGGCTTATCACTTCTTGAAGAAGACAAAGTAGATTTTGCTAAAGATTTACTTGAACGTGCTGGCGATAAAATTATTTTGCCGGTTGATTGTAAAGTAGCTAAAGAATTTTCAAATGACGCTGAAATTACAGTTGTTTCTGCAGATGAAATTCCTACTGATCAAGAAGCAATGGATATCGGTCCTAAATCAGTTGAAGTATTTAGTGAAGCTCTACAAGGTTCAAATACAGTTGTTTGGAATGGTCCAATGGGCGTATTCGAATTTAGTAACTTTGCACAAGGTACAATTGGCGTATGTAAAGCAATCGCTAACTTAAAAGATGCTACAACAATTATCGGTGGTGGAGATTCAGCTGCAGCAGCGATGGACTTAGGATTTGCTGATGATTTTACACACATTTCTACAGGTGGCGGAGCTTCTCTAGAATATCTAGAAGGTAAAGCATTACCAGGTATCGAAGCAATTTCTGAAAAATAATCATAAAAGGAGTTTATATATCATGAGAAAACCAATTATCGCAGGTAACTGGAAAATGAATAAAACAGTTCAAGAAGCAAAAGACTTTGTTAATGAACTTCCAGCATTACCAGATACTAATGAGGTAGATTCAGTAATTTGTGCACCAACTTTACAATTAGATGCACTTGTTAACTTAACTAAAGAAGGCGTAGCACAAGGCTTACAAATTGGTGCGCAAAATGCATACTTTGAAGATAATGGTGCTTTCACTGGTGAAACATCTCCAGCAGCACTTGAAGATTTAGGTGTTAAGTATGTCGTTTTAGGACATTCTGAACGTCGTGAATACTTCCACGAAACTGACGAAGATGTTAATAAAAAAGCATTAGCTGTATTTTCTCATAATATGACACCAATTATTTGTGTTGGTGAAACATTAGAAGAAAGAGAAGCAGGTAAAGCTGAATCAGTAGTAGGTGGTCAAGTTGAAGCAGCACTTAAAGGCTTCACAGAAGATCAAGTTAAAGCGACAGTAATCGCTTATGAACCTATCTGGGCAATTGGTACTGGTAAATCTTCTACTTCTGAAGATGCTAACCAAATGTGTGCACACGTACGTAACGTTGTTGCAGGTGCTTTCTCTCAAGAAGCTGCTGATGCTTTACGTGTACAATACGGTGGTAGTGTTAAACCAGAAAATATTAAAGAATATATGGCTCAATCAGATATCGATGGCGCATTAGTTGGCGGCGCTTCATTAAAAGTTGATTCATTCGTAGCATTATTAGAAGGTGCTAAATAATGGCTAAACAACCAACAGCACTTATCATTCTTGATGGTTTTGCTAATCGTGAAGAAGAGCATGGTAATGCGGTAAAACAAGCCAACAAACCAAATTTTGATAGATATTACAACAAATATCCACATAACGAATTATCAGCATGTGGTTTAGATGTAGGTCTACCAGAAGGTCAAATGGGTAACTCTGAAGTAGGTCACTTAAACATTGGTGCAGGAAGAATTGTTTATCAAAGTTTAACTAGAATCAATAAATCAATTGAAGATGGCGATTTCTTTGAAATTGACGCACTTAAACAAGCAATGGATCACGTTGTAAAAAATGATTCAACGCTACATTTAATGGGACTTCTATCAGATGGTGGTGTTCACAGTCACTACAAACATCTATTTGCATTATTAGAATTAGCCAAAAAACAAGGTGTTAAAAAAGTTTATGTTCACGGATTCTTAGACGGACGTGACGTTGATCAAAAATCAGCACTTAAATATATTGAAGAAACTGAAAATAAATTTAAAGAGCTAGGTATTGGTCAATTCGCTTCTATTTCTGGTCGTTATTACGCTATGGATAGAGATAAACGTTGGGATCGTGAAGAGAAAGCTTATGATGCAATGTCTAATGGCGTTGGACCTGTATATGCAACTGCAGTTGAAGGTGTAGAAGCTAATTATCAAGAAGGTCTAACAGATGAATTTGTTGTTCCATTTATCGTTAAAGACGAAGAAAAAGGTGTGGAAAACACTGGCGTAAATAGCCATGACGCTATGATATTCTTTAACTTCCGTCCAGATAGAGCAGCACAACTTAGCCAAGTATATACAAATGAAAAATTCGAAGGTTTTGAAATTAAACGTAAACTTGATGATTTATTCTTTGTTACTTTTACAAACTATAGTGATGATGTTATTGCCGAAGTTGCTTTTAAACCAGTAGATATTAAAAATACAATCGGTGAAGTAGCTGAGAAAAATAATTTAAATCAATTAAGAATTGCTGAAACAGAAAAATTCCCTCATGTTACTTATTTCATGAGTGGTGGTAATCATGCAGAGTTTAAAGGTGAAAGAAGAGTATTAATCGATTCACCAAAAGTCGCAACATACGACTTGAAACCTGAAATGAGTGCATATGAAGTAAAAGATGCTTTAATCAGTGAGTTAGATAAAGGTGATTTAGATTTAATTATCTTAAACTTTGCGAACCCTGATATGGTTGGTCATAGTGGTATGCTTGAACCAACAATTAAAGCAATTGAAGCAGTTGATGAATGTTTAGGTGAAGTTGTTGATAAAATTTTATCAATGAATGGTACAGCTATCATTACAGCAGACCATGGTAACTCTGATGAAGTGTTAACAGATAACGAATCACCTATGACAACTCATACAACAAACCCAGTTCCTGTTATTGTGACAAAAGAAGGAGTAGAAGTAAGAAGTGGAGGTCGCTTAGCAGACTTAGCACCAACACTTATAGATTTACTTGGAGTAGAAAAACCAGAAGATATGACTGGTGAATCATTAATTAAATAATAAATTATAAATTTATAAAGGAGTTTTAATTATGCCAATTATTACAGATATTTATGCACGCGAAGTATTAGACTCTCGTGGTAATCCAACAGTAGAAGTAGAAGTATTAACTGAAAGCGGTGCTTTTGGTAGAGCTTTAGTACCATCAGGTGCTTCAACAGGTGAATATGAAGCAGTAGAATTACGTGACGGAGACAAAGATCGTTACTTAGGTAAAGGTGTTCTTAAAGCTGTAGAAAACGTTAACGAAATCATTGCACCTGAAATCATTGAAGGTGAATTTTCAGTATTAGAACAAGTTTCTATCGACAAATTAATGATCGCTTTAGACGGTACACCAAACAAAGCTAAATTAGGTGCTAATGCTATCTTAGGTGTTTCTATCGCAGTAGCTCGTGCTGCAGCTGACTTCTTAGGTCAACCATTATACAAATATCTTGGTGGATTCAACGGTGTTCAATTACCAGTACCAATGATGAACATTGTTAACGGTGGTTCTCACTCAGATGCACCAATCGCATTCCAAGAGTTCATGATTTTACCAGTAGGTGCTGAATCATTCAAAGAAGCTTTACGTTGGGGAGCAGAAATCTTCCATAACTTAGCTAAAATCTTAAAATCTCGTGGTTTAGTAACTGCAGTAGGTGACGAAGGTGGTTTCGCTCCTAAATTTGAAGGTACTGAAGACGGTGTTGAAACAATTTTAGAAGCAATTAAAGCAGTTGGTTTAGAACCAGGTAAAGATGTATTCTTAGGATTCGACTGTGCAGCATCAGAATTCTACGAAAATGGCGTATACGACTATGCTAAATTCGAAGGTGAAAATGGTGCTAAACGTTCTTCTGAAGAACAAGTAGACTTCCTTGAAGAATTAGTAAACAAATACCCAATCATCACTATCGAAGATGGTATGGATGAAAATGACTGGGACGGCTGGAAACTTCTTACTGACCGTATCGGCGACCGCGTACAATTAGTAGGTGATGATTTATTCGTAACAAACACTGAAAAATTATCTGAAGGTATCGAAAAAGGTATCGGTAACTCAATCTTAATTAAAGTTAACCAAATTGGTACTTTAACAGAAACATTCGAAGCAATCGAAATGGCTCAAAAAGCTGGTTACACTGCAGTTGTATCACACCGTTCAGGTGAAACAGAAGATACTACAATCTCTGATATCGCAGTTGCAACTAATGCTGGCCAAATCAAAACAGGTTCATTATCAAGAACTGACCGTATTGCTAAATACAACCAATTATTACGTATCGAAGACGAATTATTCGAAACAGGTAAATTCGAAGGAATCAAAGCTTTCTATAACTTATCAAAATAATTGAGCATATAAATAAAATGGTTCACATAAAGCCCAAAGATGTCGTCACATCTTTTGGGCTTTTTATAGTTGTAATAGAAATTTTGGTAGGTAAGGCAGGTTAGAGTTTGATAGAGAAAATGGATAGAGCAAGGTTGGAGCGGTCGGAGCAGTTGGGGGAGTATCAGAGTATCGGGAGATGTGAGTTAAAGAAGTAGTAAACACACATCATTTCAAAATTTAAAATGATTATATAGGAATGAGCACTTTTGATTACTTAAAAATCATCCAAATCGTAGCTTAACTATCGAATAAAGCCAAGAGATGGTCTAAGTCATGGCTTAACTTTTTAATAAAGCCAAGAGATCCTACTCTACACAATTTAATCCACACACTATATACCTCCCATCTCCCACATCACCCAATAAATTCTTTAACGCTTTAAATCAATAATATTTTATCATTTCATTCTATTTGAAAATGTTCTATAATAGAGGCAATGAATTTTATAGGAGGATCATAATGACGATTAATTTAAAAAGTGCAAAATCACCTTGGTCTAGTTTAGATGGTGTGGATCAATTAACTCTTCATCCTATTAAAAAAGCATTCAATAAAGAAGTCATGATTCCAGGTAGTAAGAGTGTGACGAATCGTGCTTTTATTTTGGCTGGTTTTAGTAAGGGTACTTCTAAATTATCTGGATACTTAAAGAGTGATGACACATACTGGTGTATGGAAACAATTAAAAAACTAGGTGCTACTGTTGAAGCTGTAGGTGATGAACTTCATATTACAGGTATTAATCGTTCAGAGTTACCTGAGAAACAACAAGTATTTATTGGTTCTGCTGGTACAACGGCTCGATTCTTACCAGGTATTTTAGGTACTCAAGAGAAAAGTGAAATCACAATTACTTCAACTGAACAACTTGCTGGTAGACCTCATAAGACTTTACACGATGCGTTAAAACAATTAGGTGTTAAACTAACGTATCTTGAAAAGGAAGGTCAGTTACCTGTGACAATCAAAGGTGCACCAGAAACGGGCGGAAAAGTTTCAATTGCTGGTAATCAATCAAGTCAATTTATAAGTGGTTTATTAATGGCGGCACCTTTATTTAACAAACCAACTGAAATTGAACTTACGACTAAGATTGTTCAAAGCGCCTATGTGGATATTACAATTGAAATGATGAAACAATTTGGCATACATGTAGATGTATCAGATGATTATACACATATGAAAGTAGAACAAGGTGAGTATGAAGCGGCTACTCTACCATTAGAAGCTGACTTATCAACAGCATGCTATTTCATGGCATTAGCAGCACTTAATAAGTCTACGATTAAAATTAATCATTTAAATATGGAAAGTCATCAACCTGATTTAGAAGTTGTCGATATTCTTGAAAAAATGGGTGCAACTGTTGAAAAAGGTACTGATTATGTTGTGATTTCTGGTCCTGAACAATTAAAAGGGAACTTAACAATTGATATGAATGCTTGCTCAGACCAAGCTTTAACAATTGGTAGTTTAGCTGTATTTGCTGATGGTCCAATTACAATTACAGGTGTAGAACATATACGTCATCATGAATGTAATCGTGTAACTGCATTAACAGAAAGTTTAACAAAATTAGGTATTGAAGTTACTGAACATCAAGATGGGTGGACTATCACACCGGGTGATGTTAAGCCAACAACATTAGATACTTATGATGATCACCGTGTTGCAATGTCTTTAAGTTTAATGGGGACTAAAGTAGATGGGATTAAATTATTAGACCCTTCATGCGTATCAAAGACTTGTCCAACATATTTTGAAATGTTAGCATCGTTAGGTATATTGGTTGAGTATCATTAATGAAAACTTGAGTGCATATTGTAAATATGCTATAATGCTACTGTTATAATAGACAGGAGGACCGAGTCCATGCATACATTTTTAATCGTCTTATTAATCATCGTTTGTATTGCATTGATTACCGTCGTATTACTTCAAGAAGGTAAGAGTACTGGTTTATCTGGTGCAATTAGTGGCGGAGCAGAACAATTATTTGGAAAACAAAAACAACGTGGAATAGATTTGATTTTACACAGAGTTACAATTATTTTAGCAATTTTATTTTTCTTATTAATGTTAGCAATTACTTACTTCAAAATGTAGTGGTCCGACTGTATTGTCGGACTTTTTTATTTATATACAAGTAAAAAAACGATACAATAGAACTAGATTATGTTAAAGGATGGTCATTCATGAGAATTCAATTACCTAAACCTTTCTTTTTTGAAGAAGGAAAAAGAGCAGTATTACTTTTACATGGATTTACAGGTAATTCATCAGATGTTAGACAATTAGGACGTTACTTACAGAAAAAAGGGTATACATCATATGCTCCGCATTATGAAGGTCATGGTAGACCACCAGAAGAGATATTGGAATCAAGTCCATATGTATGGTTTAAAGACTGTTTAGATGCATATGATTTTTTAGAAGAAAAAGGATATACTGAAATAGCAGTAGCTGGATTATCATTAGGTGGCGTCTTTAGTTTGAAATTAAGTTTAAACAGAGATGTAAAAGGTATTGTAACTATGTGCTCACCTATGTATATAAAAACTGAAGGCACGATGTTTGAAGGTGTATTAGATTATGCTAGAGAATTTAAAAAGTATGAAGGCAAAACACCTGAACAAATTGAAGAAGAAATGAAACATTTTCATCCTACGAATACTTTGAAAGATTTACAAGAAACAATTCAAGGTGTGAGAAATCAAGTAGACGAAGTATTTGATCCATTGTTTGTTGTACAAGGTAAACTAGATGAAATGATTAACCCTGATTCAGCTAATATTATTTATAATGAATCATCTTCTGATGACAAAAATATTAAATGGTATGAAGAATCTGGTCATGTTATAACAATCGGACAAGAAAAAGAACAAGTATTTGAAGACGTATATCAATTCTTAGAATCATTAGATTGGTCCGAGTAACACACATAATATAAAAGAGAAGGGAGGCCCACTATGAATCTAAGAGAAGAAGTTGAAGAAATCATCAATGATAAAGAATACAGTCCTATGACAGTAAGTGAATTTCAAGATGTAATGGGACTTAGTAATGCTGATTCATTTAAAGAATTAATTAAAGTTCTAGTTGATTTAGAACAGACGGGTCAACTAGAAAGAACAAAAACGGATAGATATAAGAAGAAAAGTAACAAATCAGACCTTGTAAAAGGTACTTTGAGTCAGCACAAAAAAGGATTTGCCTTTTTAAGACCTGAAGATGACACAATAGAAGACATCTTTATCCCACCTAATCAGATTAATAAAGCGATGGATGGCGATGAAGTATTAGTAGAAGTTGTGCCATCTCGTGGAGATCATAAAGGTAAGATTGAAGGTAGAGTTAAAGCAATTACGACACGTAATATTACGCAAGTCGTTGGTACTTATACAGAAGCGAAACATTTCGGTTTCGTATTACCAGATGACAAACGTATTACACAAGATATCTTTATTCCTAAAGGTAAAAATCTTGGTGCAATTGAAGGTCACAAAGTACTAGTAGAAATTACAGAATATGCTGATGGTACACATAATCCAGAAGGTCATGTTAAAGCGATTCTAGGTCATAAGAATGATCCAGGTGTCGATATTTTATCTATCATATATCAACATGGTATTAATATTGAATTTCCTGATAATGTTATTCAAGAAGCTGAAAATGTACCAGATCAAATTAGTCCAGACGAAATTAAAGGTAGAAGAGATTTAAGAGACGAACTTACAATCACGATAGATGGTGCAGATGCGAAAGATTTAGATGACGCTGTCTCTGTAAAAGCTTTAGACAATGGTTTAACAGAACTTACAGTTAGCATTGCTGATGTCAGCTACTATGTAACAGAAAATAGTGAGTTAGACAAAGAAGCATATGACAGAGCAACAAGTGTATATCTTGTCGATAGAGTAATTCCTATGATTCCGCATAGATTAAGTAATGGTATTTGTTCATTAAACCCTCATGAAGATAGATTAACATTGAGTTGTAGAATGGAAATAGACCAACAAGGTGAAGTCATTAGACATGATATCTTTGAAAGTGTTATTCACTCAGATTATAGAATGACATATTCAGATGTAAATGCCATTATTGAAAATGACGATCAAGAAATTCGTGAAAAGTATTCAGAAATTACACCAATGCTTGATTTAGCACAACAACTATCAAAACAATTAATCGCTAAACGTAAAAGACGTGGGGAAATTGATTTTGATATTAAAGAAGCACAAGTATTGGTAGATGAAGATGGTATACCTACAGACATTAAAGTGAGAGAAAGAAATGATGCAGAGCGATTAATCGAAAGCTTTATGTTATCTGCTAACGAAACAATTGCTGAACACTTTAGTAAACTCGAAGTGCCATTTATCTATCGTGTCCATGAGAATCCAAAAGCAGAAAGATTAAACCAATTCTTTGAATTTATTTCAAACTTTGGACTTGCTGTTAAAGGTTCAAGTGAAGACATACACCCTGCAACATTACAGAAAATTGTAGAAGAAGTTGCTGGACAGAAAGAAGAAATGGTTATTTCTACTTTAATGTTAAGAAGTATGCAACAAGCTAGATATAGCGAAGATAATTTAGGTCACTTTGGTTTGTCAGCAGATTACTATACACATTTCACATCGCCAATCAGAAGATATCCTGACTTGATCGTGCATAGATTAATTCGTAAATATTTAATTGAAAAATCTATGAACAGTAAACAAATTAGACATTGGGAAGAAATGTTGCCAGATATCGCTGACCATACTTCTAAACGTGAGCGTAGAGCAATTGACGCTGAACGAGATACAGATGACTTGAAGAAGTCAGAGTATATGATTCAACACGTTGGAGAAGTGTTTACAGGTATTATCAGTTCAGTAGCGAACTTTGGTATGTTTGTAGAGCTAGAGAACACAATTGAAGGTATGGTTCATATCTCTAACTTAACAGATGACTACTACAACTTTGATGAGCGTAATATGGCAATTATAGGTGAGCGCCAAGCTAAAGTATTTAGAATTGGTGACAAAGTCGAAGTTAAAGTAATTAATGTTAACGTTGATGAGCGTATGATTGATTTTCAAATTGTTGGTATGCCAATAGCTGAAAAGAATAGAGAACGTTTAGCAAGAGAAAAAACAATCAAAGCTAAAAAACGTGGTACAGCTAAAGAACAAGATAAACCTAATAAGCATAAAAAAGGTAGAGCTAATGGTAAACAAGGCGGCAATCAAGGTAAACAAGGTAAGAAAGATAAAAAGCCTTATTACAAAGCAAAAGCTGTGAAAAACAAAGCAAGACGAAAGAAAAAATAGAAAGTAGGTGATGGATGTGCCAAAAGTTCAAAGTAAACCATTAGCACAAAATCGTAAAGCAAGCCATGATTACACAATAGAAGATACGGTTGAAGCGGGTATTGTACTTCAAGGTACTGAAATCAAATCCATTCGCCGAGGTAGTGCAAACTTAAAAGATTCATATGCGCGTGTATTTAATGGAGAAATGTATGTATATAACATGCATATCGCGCCATATGAAGAAGGTAACCGATTTAATCATGATCCATTGAGAAACCGTAAATTACTTTTAAAAAGAAAAGAAATCGATAAACTCTTTGGTATTACAAGAGAAAAAGGGTATGCATTAATCCCACTTAAACTCTACATTAAAAACGGTTACTGCAAAGTTCTTTTAGGAGTAGCTAAAGGTAAACGTGACTATGATAAGCGACATGCATTAAAAGCAAAAGAAGCAAAGCGTGACGTTGAAAGAGCAATGAAACAACGATATTAAGTAATTTGTATTGAAAAATCAATCAAAAATTGTTAAGATTAAATATACTTCTGTTAAAAGGAAGTATATTTCTTATTGAGGGGACGTTACGGATTCGACAGGGGTCCCCGAGCTTATGAAGCGTGTCGGAGGGTTGTCTTCGTCATCAACACAACAGTTATAATAACTGGCAAACAAGATAATTTAGCAGTAGCTGCGTAATAGCACTCTGCATCACCTAACCGCATCGCCTATGTGCCGTTAACGTGATTCAACTTAAGTAGGATACGCTCGTCACTGCCGTTTGAAGTCTGACGAGAAGAGATTAATCAAGCTAGCATTGTCTTCGGGTGTCAGTCCCCTGAGACAACGCGAAACCTTAACGACTAGACTACACACGTAGAAACATTTGTATCAGGATCTCTGGACGCGGGTTCAACTCCCGCCGTCTCCATATTTCACCCCATATATGACGGGGTTTGACCTAACAGGTGTCAAAAAGGTGTCAAGAGAATAATTCTCTTACTTTTTGACCCTGTTTTTTTATATTCATCAAGTAAATGTGAGAAAGTATCAAGTATTTGTGAAATTGTTTCATGTCCCAATCCCTTACTAATATATTCAACAGGCCGCAGCTAAAAAGAAACCAGGTTTAAACGCAACAGCATTACCATCATCAAATAATATATTAGCAGGTCAATATATCAACTTCTTCTCAGTAACTAAAAAAGATGGCTACTGGTGGGCAGAGTTTGAATACCCAACCAATACTAAGGCTGGTTTTCTTTATTGTACATTAGGATCTAGTACACACAAAGATGAGAGGTTAGAAAAAGAAACAAAATTATGGTTTAACTTGAAGACTACAAGCCAGAAATAGGTGTGATATAATTTTATAAGAGAAGCATTTTTTGCTTCTCTTAATTTTATTTAAAGGAGCAAAATTAAGTGAAAACTAAAATATTCAGTTTTATATTTGTTATTTTATTATCGTCTTCAACGTTATTTGAAGTAAATGCAGCAGAAATTCCTGTGCAAAATAATGATAATAGTAATTTAAGTACTAGATTTTATGTAGATACATATGCGAGTGGAACATCAAAAACTAAAAACCAAGCTATAGGTTACATAAATTCTTTAGAGGGTAAAGGTTGGGATTTTGATGGATACTATGGATGGCAATGTTTTGATTTAGTAAACTATTATTGGAACTATTTATATGGTCATGGTTTAAAAGGCGCTTATGCAAAGGACATACCATTTGAAAATAATTTTAATGGTGAGGCAACTGTATATAAAAATACACCAAGTTTTATTGCACAGCCAGGTGACTTAGCAGTTTTTAATAGTAATTATGGTCAAGGAGCAGGTCATACTTCAATTGTGACGAATGGTAATATTGATGGTAATTTGTTGAAGTTCCAAAGCTTAGATCAAAATTGGTATGGTGGAGGATTAAACAAAACCGAAGTAGCCCAAAGAGTCAATCATAACTATGATACAGAAATGTGGTTTATAAGACCGATGTTTAATAATAAATCGACAAGTGGTTGGCAACAAAACCAATATGGTACTTGGTTTAAATCAGAGTCAGCAACATTTACATCTAACACTTTAATTATTAAGAGGTATGATGGTCCTTTTAGAAGTATGCCACAGGCTGGAAGTATTACTTCAGGTCAATCAGTAAAATATGATGAAGTATGTTTACAAGATGGACATGTTTGGGTAGGTTATACAGATAGTAAAGGCAAACGTACTTATATCCCAATACGTACATGGAATGGAGTAAATCCACCAAATCACGGAGTTGGTTCGTTATGGGGTACAATAAAATAATTTATTATGGTTTAACTTGAAGACTACAAGTAAAAAGTAGTATTATAGATTTACTCTATTTAGTTTAACCACTAGGTAGTTCATACACACAAACTCCACTTCTTTTACGCAGAGTGGGGTTATTTTTTGTTATAGTATTCATAGCAACCTTTTGGTTACAAATGAAATAGTATAAAACCCTATCTGGTCGTAAACTAGCTAGGGTTATCTATATGAAAGTAATAAATTATTTCATAAAAGAAATTTTCCGAAATTAAAGTTATAAAAAAAGTTAATAGGGTATCTACTTATTATATCTTTTAATTGGGAGTGGTGTTATGAGCCAAGTTTTGATTGCTTTAAAGGGAAATAATTATTTTTTAGCTAATGAGGACTTAACTGAATTATATGATAAAGTAAAAAACATAAAAAATTCTAAGGAGAAAGCTGTATTAGTATTTGGGAGATTTGTAAACAGTGATGAACAAAATTATGATAATGGTAGTCATACAACAGCACTTCTGATGGTGGATAAAATAATAGGATGGAGAACTTTAGATTAATATAAGTCATTCTGTTATTAAATTATGAATCATTCTGAAATTAACTAATTATTTTTGTTTATTAGGTGAAGAAGTGGGTATTTATAACTTGTATCTATAATATATACAAGTATAGTTGAAGGGACCAATTTTATGAAAGAAATTAACTATCAAGATTTAAGTGATGATTTATTGTATGTTTCTACATTATTAAATCAAAAATTAAATGGAGACTTCAATAATGATGTAGAAATAGCGATATTAGAAGATTGCATTACTAAATTAAAAAGCACTATTATACAAAGTCCTGATTTTAAAAGAAAAGTGTGATTGAGTATGCTAAACTAACTTTAGACATATTAAACACATATGACTGCGAGCCTGCTTATATAAATAAGTAGGTTTTTAATTTCAATAAATAATTTTAATGATACAATAATTATAGTTTGAATCTATTATCTCCGTTTTAGATTTAAACTCATATTTAAAAATCCTTTGCAACTCACAAATAAGTGGGGTGTTATTTTAAAAAATGCAAGGTTGGTGTGCTTATGAAATTAGGTAAATATAAAATTGATTCTGTTTGGTCAAGTATTATAGGTGGATTTTTTGTTGTATCAGTATTCTTTCCATTTATGTGGGTTTCTATTTTAGTTTTACTTGTTTTTGCGATTAAGAAAGATAATGAATGATTAATTTATCATTAAACTTATATTATATTTGAAATTCAAGTTGCAAGCGAAATTACCCTTTGTAACACCTTGTGATATATCTGTACTCAATAACACTTTCTTACCATTCTCTGACACCTCTAACTTATTAATCTCACATTCAATCGTTTTATAATATCCATCTTCACAATACTTAATTGTAGCTGGTGCATCATAAAATAATTTTTGTGCGAACACATCGTTCAAATCACGTAAAGCTAATTTATCGAACACAGGCTTATCTACTTTGTTTTGGTCTTCGATAAAACCGTTAATCGTTTTATATTGTTGTGACATCGTCGCGAATGACACCCACTTAATCATCTTAAGTCATTCTGGGATATTACTATTCAAATACTTTTTAGGTATCTTACGATAATCCGTTTCATACTTATAAGGCTCTGGCATACTATGAGTAATGATTTTCAATTTAAACATCTTACGTATAGTTAGTAATTTTATTATTCGAACAAAGATTCTTTTTTTGTAAAGTTGATTTATTCGCTCAAGTGTCAAACGCGTATTAATTTAGTTATGATTAGTGATATTTCTATACAAAGTTAAATTCTTATAAACGTTAAACTTACAACATTTTACTACCATTTACATACACTAAAAAAGGATGCCGTCTGCATTATATAGCCTATAACCCTTGTGGTTATGGGCTTTTTATTTTTCATTTCCTAGTTACGCCCCAACATATAAAAATACACCCAAGATCACATTAGATTTTAGAGTGTAACAATTATAAATATTTTACTATTTCTTTTCGTGTACTAGGGTACAATGGAAATTTTAGTGAAGAATAGAAGGTTCAGCTCAAGCTTCATATGAAAGTTCTAAAGGAATTCAAAATGGAAAAGCAGACAAAGACCAACTAGCAGAAAGGTATCAATCATGGGTTAATACTGGTTTAATGACTTAAGAAGAATTAGTGAATTAACCAACCAACCTCCCACTACGTGAGGTTTTCTTATAAGGAGGAATAATGATAGAAAGGAAAAATTTCTATAAATGTTAGAATTTTGAGTGATATTTATTATGTTTTGTGATACTAATCACAATTGTTTATTCTTATGTATAATGGGGTATATTTTAAGCTAATATAATTTTATAGAAAACATGAGGAGATAACAGTGAAAAATAAAATTAAAAATACATTCGATAAATTAGTTAAAAACGGTCAACTTGAAAAAGGATTACACAAAGCAAACGATATGTATAAAAAGAAAAGTGGAAAAGACTATTCGAAGTATATAGACAAAGGCATGGATAAATTAAAGAAATAATACAAAATTTTGCGATGTAAATTTGTATATGGTAAATTAGCTCTACTTAACATTTATATAGAACTTTAAATCCTATCTAGCAGAAAAACTAGGTAGGTTATTTTATATGCATCTCAATAGTGTACAGTGATATGAAAATTGTGTTATGTTAGCTTTAAAATATTTTTGGAGGTTTGTATATGAAACAATTAGGTTTTAAGCAAGTTGATGTATTCGCGAATGAACCATTTAAGGGAAATCCTGTTGCAGTGATTTTTGATGCTGATGACTTAACAGATGAACAAATGAAAGATATAGCTAGTTGGACTAATTTATCTGAAACTACTTTTGTTTGTAAGCCTGAAGATGAACAAGCAGATTACAAATTAAGGATTTTTACTCCTAACAATGAATTGTCTTTTGCTGGTCATCCAACCATTGGATCTTCTTATGCAGTATTACAAAATGGTTTAATATCTAAAAACAAAGGTTATCTTGTACAAGAATGTGGAGTTGGTTTAGTAAAGATAGATTATACGGAAGAAAGAACATATTTTAGCTTACCTAAACCAAAAATTAGTGATATAGAACTAAAGCAACTAGATGGAATAATAGATAGCTTAGGTATAAATGGTGAAGATGTAATTCACTCTAAAAAAGTTAACATAGGAGCTGAATGGCTAACTCTACATATAAAAAATTCTAGTATTGTTAAAAGAATTGAACCTAATTTTGAGCAAATGAAAAATTACATATACGAAGGAACGACTGGTGTAACGATTTTTGGTGAAAACGAAGATGATAAAGATACAACTTTTGAAGTTCGATCATTTGCACCTAACGAAGGCGTAAATGAAGATCCTGTATGTGGAAGTGGTAATGGGTGTGTTGCAGCAGTGAATGAACTATATGGTTTGATAGTAAATAAAGAGTACTCCAATTCACAAGGAGAATGTATAAACCGAAATGGCAGAGTTTATATTAAGCAAGAAGATGGATTGAAACTTGGTGGAATTTCAAAAATCGTAATTGATGGAAAAATTAGAATAGAGAATTAAAATTTAATGAATAGGATTATATTTGCTTATTTTATAAAAGTGTAGTATTACTATATATAAGCACTTTTTAGTGCTAGTATTTCTTAATACAACTTCCAATACTTGCCCTTTCACTTTATGTGATGGGGGTTTATGATATATTTAATTAGGTGGAAGAGGTTTAACTATATAAGAGGCAGACTGCTACAGGCAGCATCCTCTTTTTTAATCTTCTAATATCTCATCTATATCTTCAATTTCTTTTACATCTACTATCTCTTCTTCAATAATCGAATCTAATCTTTTGCTAATCTCATCTTCAGACCAACCAGTTTCTTTAAGTGGCTTACTAATTTTCATAATATATTCTCCTTAGTGTGTTAGTTAATTATACACTATATCAATTAGATTAATATAGTTTTTAAAATATCTCAATAATACAAACTATTTATAATTTTAAAATATTCATTGTAGCTATATACATTTTGTGCATAATTGGTATATAATGTAAAAAGTTGATGTGATAAAATTTTAAAGGAGAATACATATGAATTTTAAAGGTTTTGAAATTCAAGTAAACTATAAAGGAAATTATGATTTTTTTACTAGTGATAATAAAGCACTTATTCTTAATCAAGATGGTGAAATATCTATATCGTTTAAAGTAATTGGTGATAGTATTTCAATTACTAGTACAAATTATGATACTGAGATTATTATTGATACAGCGAATAAAAAAGTTGAAATAAATATTCCTGATCCATTGGAATTTGAGTAAGTTAGAAAGATTAGCCCACCATAATTGGTGGGCTTTTTTTATGTATTTTTAAAAATTAACATAAAATGTATGATTAATATAGAAGGACTTCAGGAAGTGTTTTAAGATGAGTAGTTTTATAAAAAATGTTATTAAAATTATAATTCTTATTTTAATGATAATAGTTTTAGTTTCTTTTGTTCAAGGTAATATAAATACAGTAATTTTCGGGATATTTTACTTTGTTTTTATTTTTATTCTAATTTATATTGATAAATTTAGCAAAAGGAGAAGATAGTAATGAAAAAGTTATGTCTAAGTATCGTAGCAACTTCTGTTTTGTTAAGCACCTTAAGTACGGGATTACATAGTGCAAAAGCTCAGGTAACACCTATTGAAGAAAAAACTTATATTCAGGGTAATAAAATCTCTTCACAAAATATTAATGATGGAACAACATACTATGTTAAAGAAGAATTTACTGGAGATTACTCAGTTGAGACAAAAATATATAAAAATAATACCTCGACAGCTAATTCTCAAAAAGATATTGTATTGATGGCTAAAAAGAAAGCAAAATCGTACAATCAGGAAAAGCATGGAGTGGTAGTAATAAAGCTAAAAAACTTACTATCGGTGCATTAGCCATTACTATAGCAGCAATTACAAAAGTACCTGCAACTTATGCATGGGTAATTAATATCGCGAATTTCTTTTATCAAAGTACAGCGAGAACAGTTTATTATAAAGCTGTTCCTTATAGAGATGCAAATAGTTCTAAATATAGACCAACTGTTATGACTAAATATACTTTTTATAAAGATAGGGCTCATAAGAAGAAAATGGGCGCTAGAAATGTAGTTTTCAGACCATAATAAGTATTATATTTTTTTATGAAAAAGAATGGATCAGAATATAAATTATAGTTTTTAGTAATTTTATTATACGAACAAATATTCTGATTTTTTGAAGTAAATTTATTCGCTCAAGTGTCAAATATGTGTCAATTGAGTTATGATTAGTGATATTCTTTACAAAGTTAAACTCTTATAAACGTTGTACTTACAACGTTTTACTACCATTTACATATTCTATAAAAGGACGTCGTCTCCAATATATAGCCTATAACCCTTTATGCCTCAGTAAAACCCTCTCAACCGCAATGGTTGAGAGGGTTTTTGTCTTATTATTATGTACTTGTGTTTAATTTTTTAAATTTACTTTTGTAAAAAGTTACCAATACTAATGATAACCAAGATAGAATAATCACTATTTTAATAGACCAAATAATATGTGCATTATTAATATATAAGCTTGCCAATGAACTTACATTTGTAAATATTATAAGACCTCCAACACCTATTGCAAGGACACTAACTGGAAGTGATTTTACTAACCAAGCAGATATAGGAGCAGCTACTACGCCACCTAAGCTTAAGGATAATACTAAAATCCAATTGATTGATGACCAATCTAAAAATATTAAAAATCCTATCGAAGAGGCTACGGTAACAAAAAATTCACTTGCTGAAACTGTACCAACAACGTACCTTGGTTCTATTTTTTTACTTGATAATAACATAGGTGTGTTTACGGGTCCCCAGCCACCACCTCCAATTGAATCAAGTAATCCAGCTACTGCAGCTTGTGGTACTAAAACAAAATTAGATATCTTTTTTACACCAGTAATTTTTGGTTCATCTGGTTTATTTTTAAATAGAAATTGGTAAATGATATAAATACCTAAAGATAATAAGAAAATTGAGATAAATGGTTTGATGAAATCACCATTAATATTACTTAAAAAGAATGCACCTATAAATGCAGCAATTGAACCAGGGATAGCAAGTTTCAAGACTGATGGCTTGTGGACATTTTTAAATTTTAAATGTGATGTTCCAGCTGCGGCAGTAGTTAAGATTTCGGCAAAATGGACTGTTGCTGATGCTATAGCAGGGGCAACTCCAAATGTAAGTAACACTGATGCAGATGAAGCGCCATATCCCATTCCAAGGGAACCATCTACTAATTCTGCTAAAAATCCAGCTAAAGCAAATATAATAATTTTATTCATGTAATAGCCTCCAGTTAATCATTAATTATATTAATCCTATCTGTTTACTAAGGATTAGTATAAATAGTATCTTTTATTTATATTTATGTCAATAATAAATATAGATATGTTAGATGTAGATATTTATAAACTATTTAAAGTATGATGTATTTACAGTTAAATTTACTATAGTAAAACCCCTCTCAACCGCAATGGTTGAGAGGGGTCTGGCCAAACAATTATATTTAACACAAATATTTCGATAAAAAGAATTATAAATTTTAATTTTCTACTATACATATTGTTCATTATGATTATCTATAACGGAACATATGTTGCTACGAAATATATTCATGTTTTAACAATGCCATGATATATGCATCTTTGTATTTACCTTTTGTATAAAATTGTTCTTTAAGTAATCCTTCTATATTGAAACCTTGAGATTCGTATATATGAACTGCTTTTTCATTATCTGTATCAACATATAAATAGATCTTATGCATGTTTAATATATCAAATGCATAGCTCGTTGCTTTTTCGAAAGCAAATTTAGCATATCCTTTACCATTAAACTCTGGTTTAATAATTATTTGAATTTCACAATTACGATGAATATAATTAATTTCGACTAATTCTACTATTCCCACAACTTGATTCTCATCTTCTACAATAAAACGTCTTTCAGATTCGTCTAACAAATGCTTATCAAATAAATATTGAAGTTCTGTTAAAGATTCATAAGGCTCTTCAAACCAATAAGACATGATTGAATATTCATTGTTCAATTTATGGACAAATGGTAAATCACTAACTTCTAGTGCTCTAAGTTTCATATTAACACTCCTATATTTTTCTATTTCTAGTTTAACGAATGATTATAATCATTAGCAAATATATAGGGAATTTAATTTTTTTTGATTCTCTTTATTTAAATGTAATCTATTAATGTAGCTATATCATTGTCAGTTGTTGACCAACTTGTAGCGAAGCGAACTATTTTATGGTTATGATCGTATTTTTCCCATTGTGAGAATTTAACATGTTGGCTCAGTTGTTTGATTTTGTCATTGTGCATTACAAAAAATTGCTGATTCGTAGGTGAGTCTAAGTATAATTGATACCCTTTGTTAATAAAGGCTTGTTTTAATTTTAACGCCATATCTATCGCGTGTTTGCTGATTTTAAAGTATAAATTGTCAGTAAATAGTTCTGTAAATTGTACGCCTATTAATCTACTTTTAGCTAACAATGCGCCATGTTGTTTGATTAATGTCGTAAAGTGTTTAGGTTCGTATTGATTTGTGAATATAATAGCTTCACCACATAATGCACCAATTTTAGTTCCTCCAATATAAAAGATATCTGCAATGTTAGCAATATCCTCTATCGTTAAATCTGCTTCTTCACTTGCTAATCCATACCCTAAGCGAGCGCCGTCTATATATAATGGTATATCGTAAGATCTACAAACGTTGGATAACTCTTTGAGTTCTTGTTTACTATACAATGTGCCATATTCGGTAGGGTATGAGATGTAAACCATTCCAGGGTATACCATATGTTCATGATTGGCATCTTCATAAAAAGTCTCAATATAGTCTTTAACTTGTTGAGATGATATTTTGCCAAGAGTTGAAAGAAGTGTTAATACTTTATATCCACTGTGCTCTATTGCGCCAGCTTCGTGAGTACTTATATGTCCAGTGTCGGCGGCGATTACCCCTTCATATGGTTTAAGTACTGAATTGATAACGACTTGATTAGTTTGAGTACCGCCTACTAGGAAATATATAGAAGCATTTGGAGATTTTATAACTTCTTTAATTTTATCTTTAGCTTCTGCAGTAAATTGATCATTTCCATAACCAGATCCTTGTACATAATTAGTATCGATTAATCTTTGTAAAACCTTCTCATGCGCACCAGCTAAATAATCATTTTCAAAAGAAATCATTTAATTATTCCTCCAATTTAATGTGTTTATTTAAAATATTTTCAATATTATTCATTGAATCTTGAAGTTCTTTAATTTCGTTTTCATCTAAGTCCTTAATTAGTTCTTGAATCTTATCATCTGACGCTTTCTCAACATAATCATTTAACTTCACACCTTCATTTGTTAATGAAAGGTAAAAATATCTATTATCCTGTTCACTACGTTCTCTATAAACTAAGTTT
Organism: Mammaliicoccus sp. FSL K6-3158; assembly: GCF_038005105.1. Lineage (NCBI taxonomy): Bacteria > Bacillati > Bacillota > Bacilli > Caryophanales > Staphylococcaceae > Mammaliicoccus > Mammaliicoccus sp. FSL K6-3158. Next base: position 2,214,229 of record NZ_JBBOSL010000001.1, on the reverse strand, counting down.
TCTTTTATAAGCTTATTAATAATTCTACTTAAGTAACTTTTATCAATATTAAGTATTTTACAAAGGGATTGAGCAGTAACTTTATCGTGTCTTCCAATTTCACCTAAAGTTCTCATTTCAATTAATGAATATTTTAATTTAAATACATTATTATCGAATATCCCTAGGACTCTAGTGTAGTAACGATTAAAATGTCTAATATCTTTGATAGCCAAAACGTCCACTCCTTAATAGTTGAATTATACAACTATATAAGCATAAAATTAATAGTTGATTTTGTCAACTATTATATGAGCATTGAATAATTTAAGATTAAAATAAATAGAAAAATTGTAAGTTATTTAATTACTGATGTATTTATACTGAGTAATCATATTAAATTTTAAAAATTAAATTTAGTGCTTTCATTTTTGAGAAAATAGGTTATTATTATAGAGAATATGAAACTATTTAAGAAATATGTAATGGGAAAGAATACTGCTTTTTAGTTCTTCAATATAAAAATATATTACATGGCGGAAAGCGGAATGGATGAAATGCAAAAAAGGGAATGGGAAGAATTCCAAAATTACAAGAAAAATAAAGGGAAAAATAAAAAGAGATGGTTATGGGGTTGTGGCGGTTTCTTAGGTATTTTTATTATTTTAGCAATAATTTTTGGGGCATGCTCAATGATGTTCAGTAATGTAGATTTTGAAAGTAATGGGAATAATACCAATACGACTACTAAAAAGTCAGATGATGTAGATGAAAATAATAATGACACAAATGATGATTTATCAGATAGTAACAATGATAATGAATCTGATTCATCAAGTAATGATAATAATGATGATGATGTGAGTAGAGAATTTAAAAATGCATTAAAAAGCGCACAAGATTATCAAGAATTTATGCCTATGTCTGACAAAGAGTTATTTGATCAATTAACTTCAGATGCAGGTGATCAATATACACAAGAAGAAGCACAATATGCTATAGATAATATTGAAAACCATATATCAGATGAAGGTTCAGATGATGAAGATACTGACGATGAATATGATACTGTCACACGTAGTAATGTAATGGACATAGTAGAAGAATATGAAGGAAGTTCATTAGATACTGATACTTATACGTATAGAGAACCTGAAAAGAGAGATGACGGAAGTTGGGGATTTGCATTTTATACTAAAGACGATGAACTTGCAGGTTCATATATAGTAGATGAAGATGGCATTGTCACTAAATATGATGAAGATGGTGTAGAAGAATAAATTGAATTTGTATGATTAATAAAAAAGTCCAAGCTAATTTGATTAGTTAGGACTTTTTAAAGGCTATAACTGTATTTGAAAATGTAGTTGATTAGGGTGCCTGAAATACAGTTTAATGCAGCATTTATTTATATAAAATATTATGCTAATTTTATAAAATAAAAAAGTGAGCAAGTTAGGTAGTTGATGACTAATCTCTTATAAAGGGGTGATGCCTATGGTTATAGTTGTTACTCCTAAAAAGGAATAACATGTCGGACTATGAGATTTTAATGATAGTCTTTACTGTCATTGCTTTAGTCATGATTAAAGAAAACCAAAAAAAATAACCATCACTAACTTTGACCGAGTTTGATGGTTATTTAAGCATTTTTACAAAGTCACTGTCTTTTTAACGTACTCACTTGGGTGATGCACAATATGTGTGTCACCTTTTTTCTATATAAATATTATTATATTTCATTTATGTTGTCTGTTTCAATTGATATGTGGAAGATGTAGAAAAATAAATATAAAAAGTATATACTAATCAATTGTAATTAGATTATAATCAAGTTAATAACATTTTACTTATATAAGGGGGAGAAATATGAAAAAGCTAATTGTTTTATTTTTAACATCATTACTAATTTTAGGAGCTTGTGGAGAGAAAAAAGAAGAATCAATATTAGATCCTGCACCAAAAGAAGCGAAAAAAGACAAGAAAGAAACTAAAAAAGAAGATAAAGAAAAGAATGATTCAAAAGACAAAGAAACAACTAAGGAATCAGAACCTAATACAGAAGAAGAGTCTACTGAAGAAAATATAACTAATGAACAACAGGTCACAGAAGAAGTAAATACTACAGAACAACCACTTCAAGAACAACAAAGTGTTGAACAGCCAGTTGAACAAGAGCAAGTTTCACAGAATCAGTATAGTCAAGCTAATGAATTGAATGATTTTTGTGCTAATGCCTATCCTGAAATACCAGAACCATGTAGAACACCTGCTATTGAAGAAGCTGGAAAACAAAAATATGAAATGGAAATGCAAGCAATGGAAGATAGAGATAATGGCGTAATTTCTGAAGAAGAAAGTATGAGAAGACAAGAAGAAGCAACTCAAATTTTAGTAGATGCTCAAAGAAGTGAATTTGGTCGACCAACTAATTAAAAAATAAATTTTTATAAAATATCTGATTAACAAAAGTCCTAGCTGAATAGTTAGGACTTTTTGTTAAATAAATGACTTTAATTTATTTATAAAGATATTAAAGGATTTCTTAGTAACATTCATACGTACTGAAAATCCGGATTCAGTAGCCATATTCATGTGATTTAATCCAGAATCAAAATTTATATATATACCTAATTCTTTCTTATTTAATTGAATAATTGTAAACCAAAAATCTGGTTCATTAAAGAAATAGTCTGGAGAATTATTGGTGAAATTACTAAGTTTTAAGTTTTGAATATCATCCTCGAATAAAAGGATTTCTTTTTCAATACTAGTATTTTCATAATTTATTATCATCTTGAAAAAGTTATATTTTATATCATCGATAGTTATAGACTTAATGTGTTCAAGTGATAATAGTATATTATTTACTTTAAAATCAATATCCTTTAATGTTATAGAGCTCATAACAATATTTAATACTCCTTTCTGAAAAAGTTTAACCGCTTATAAAATTTGTAAAAATATGTATAACTACTCTTCCTATTATATAATAATCTTATGAGTTTGAAATAAATTAATAGCTCTTAATGAGATAACCTATTGGGGGTGCTACTTTTGACAAATAAAGAATATGTTGAATTTTATATAGATTGGTATTGTATGTTTTATGACTTGTATGAATATGAAGTGAACTTTGGATCTGGCTTATATGGAGATTTTAGAAAAGAATTTCAGCCATATTTTCATATGATTCGAAATGATGTAGAGCATACTAGTTTTTTCGGTGTTAATAAAGAGCAGTCAGAAGAACGGGTAAAGAAAATAAAAAACAATACTAATCATTGTTTATATGAGTTGTATCACATATTAAAAGGCAAAAAAATATATGATTTATTATTTGACCCAAAAGAACATTTTATTGAATTCCAAAGTAACCAACCAAGCTATTGTAATAGAGTATTACATGATTTAGTAAATGATTATTTCAATAGCGAACCTTATTACCCTTATTCTGAGATACTGAATGTACCTGTAACAGATGCAGATCAGGAGATTATTGATGCGTTTAGAAAAGTTTTTGCAGGGGTCGATGTAAAGACTTATCTTTCCATAGATGAATATACGAATAAAACATTTGAATTACATATTACTTTAGATAAAGAAGACGAGAGTCGCCAGAAAATTGAAGATTATGAAAAGGAAAATAATATATTATTATAAGTATTTTCCTAACTATAGATACTAGAGTAATTGAAGAATAAAATGAATGTTTATATTTAACAAAAGTCCTAGCTATTTTATTAGCCAGGACTTTACTTATATTAAAAAACTACTTTTGCTTTTGAAGTATGACAATTGGAATTAATATTAATGAAAGTATGCCACCCCATATAGAAAGGAATGCATAGCTACTATTTGCTACTATCATACCTGATATTGCACCACCTGTTGCTCCGGAAAGTGCGATGAATATATCAATTTTACCTTGTATTTTTGCTCTGTTATTCGGTGTTGTGGAATTTACTATTTGGGTTGTCCCACTAATAAGTCCGAAATTCCATCCGATTCCTAATAATGAAAGGGCTATTGAAAGAGCGATAATAGAGTGTTCAGGTGCTAATGCAGCTAGTATTCCTGACGCTAATAATGTAATAGCTGATGCTATACTCATTTTTGTCAAACCAATTTTATCTACTAATGTTCCAGTTATAAGTGAAGGTAAGTACATTGAACCAATGTGAATACCGATAACCATCCCTATTGATGATAACGAATGTCCATTGTGTTGCATATGAATAGGTGTCATTGTCATTATTGCAATCATAATCATTTGCGTTAAAATCATTACAAATGCGCCAATGATAATACCTTTCTGATTATTATTTAATGGTGAAGTAAGATCATTCTTCTTATTATTTCGTATATATTTTGACACTAAATATGGATCAGGTCTTAACATTATAAATAGAATTGTACCAGCAATAATATAGGCAGCTGCTGCAAGTATAAATGGACCGGATAATGGTGGTAAATTGATAAGTTTTGCAAAATTACCGGTCGTTTCTGCTAAGTTAGGTCCTAATACAGCACCAAAAGTAGTCATAACCATTGTCGTACTAATGGCTTTACCTCTTTGTTTAGGGTGAGCTAAATCTGTTCCAGCATATCTAGCTTGAAGGTTACTTGCAGAACCTGATCCATAAATGAGTAATGATATAAATAGTAACCAAATATTTTCAGTTATTGCTGAAATAATAACGCTGATTGCGCCAAGTCCACCTAAAGTAAAGCCAAAGGATAATCCTATTCTTCTCCCATATTTTTGAGATAATAACCCTACTAAATATGCAGCGCCAGCTGAACCAAACGTAAATAAAGCAGTGGGGATTCCTGTGTATGCATCTGTACCTATTATATCCTTAGCTATTAAAGCACCTACTGTTAAACCAGCAGCTAATCCAGCACCTCCAAATATTTGTGATAAGCTAACAATAAAGAGTATTTTTTTATAATACTTTTGACGTTCGTCTAAATTAGTGCTTAAAATTTCTATATATTTATTGTGTTTATTCATTGCTTTCCTCCCTTATTAAAAAGTTAATGAAATATATACTTTTTTAAAAATTATATATCAATGTTAACAATTAAGATATAGATTAATTATAAAGTATTAGGTATTAGAGGTAATCAATCAAAAAAAGACAAGAAAACTGTTCATAGCAGAATTCTTGTCTAGGTATAGAGTTTATTATTTCTCCAATCTAAATATACTAATGGCTAAGCCGATTAAGACGGTGCCTATTGCATAATCGAGGATGGATTTAAATTTGTGGTTATTAAATAATTGTCTTATGTAGTTAAATAGAAAGCTACAGATAAAGAACCACACAAAAACTGTGATGATAAATAAAGAGGATAAAATAATTATTGTCATTGATCCGTCTTGTTTTGTAATAAATTGAGGTAATATACTCACATAAAATAGTATTGCCTTTGGATTAAAAATTGTACTTAAAAATCCTTGTTTATATGATGATGTCAGACTAATATTCGACTGTATTGTAGGTTCAGTTGTAATGTTAAAAGTCTTTTTAGCATTTAAAATGGTCTTAACGCCTAAATAAGCAATATAAATAGAACCTAATATTTTGATAGCACTAAATACATAATATGATGTTGTTAATATAAAAATTAATCCAAATGCTGCTAAAGCTGAATAAAAAACATGTGCACTTGATATACCTAAACCTGCCATAATGCCATTTTTAGCATTTCCTTTTAAAGTATTATTCAATACAATGAAGAAATCTGGTCCTGGAATAATAATGATCATTAATGCAATAACTACGAAACTTAACCAATTATCCATATATGCAACACCTCTTATTGATGATTTGTTTTAAATAATATAACAAAGAAATATTAAAATAACTATACTATTTTATAATTAAGTGGTATATTTCGCTGAATTTAAAGGATATCTTAGGAGAGTAGTTATATGAATATTGGTGGATATAGAAGCGGTGCTATTGAAGAAGATTTATATTTTTACGTAAAACTTGTTATGATCATATGATTAGTTTTTTATATTAAATTTAAAAGGAGGTTTAACAAAGAACCTAAAGTTAATAAAATTCCTAAAGCAAATATAAATATATTGAAGAAACTTTTGCCTTCCCAGATAAATATGATAATGCTTATAAGTATTAGCGTAATGCCACATATTAAGTACATAGTGCCTCCGTCTGGTCAGAATGAATGTTTTTTGAATAATATTATTTTATCATAAACTGTTAAGATATTAATGTGAAATCCTTACTTTATTTTACATATCCATTCTTATCTAAAAATTAATAAAAATATTCGAAGGGCAATGTGTTTCGACATGTTGCCCTTATTTCATAAGTATATTACTATTATTCCATAACTAATGTTATTTATTAATTGTAGAATTAATTAAAATACTAAAGGTGATTAAATGAAAGCATTCATTTTGTTGATGGCATTTATTTTTGAAGGTTTACTGATATTACTAGGAATAGGCTTTGATCTTTATACTGAACATATCGGGATTAGAGATGCATTTTATGATACATGGATTACGAGTCACTTTCCTACTAAAAGGAATGCGTTAGGTACGTTAACAGCAGTGGCTTTTGCTTATCTTTCTTTAATGACAATGTTTATTATTGTCCATATTGTTTATAGAGAAAAGGGAGAAAAAATTAAAATAATGTCTGCTTTATTTATTTTAGGCACTATGGCTTATGCATTTTATATATTTATAAAAGGTATCAATTATCTAGTTGAATTTGTTTTAGTACATTTATAAATTAAGATAGGAGGCGTCATATGGGTAAAGAAAATAAAAAACATAAAGCTGATAAATTATCTTTTGGAGATTTTTTAGAAGGCTTCTTTTATATAGGAGATATTATCAGAGCAATATTCGTGACAATTCCAAGAGCTATAGGCTGGATATTTAGAATCATATTTCGGTTATTTGACTAAAAACATCGTAAAGGTGTTTTTTATTTTTTTGAGATTATAGCCATTGTATATTCCTTGTTAATACATATAATAACCTTGATATTTTAAGGTAAATTAATTAAATAGAGTGAAATTCCAAAGTATTATTATAAAATATTTGGAATTTGGTATAATAAGTAAAATGAATATTTAAGTAGGAGTAAGTGTTATGAAAAAAATTATATTGTTATGTGTAAGTATTTTATTCTTAGCAACCATTGCAAGTGGTTGTAGTAATGGAAGTACTGATAATAGTGAAAAAGAAAAAGTAAAACAAGAGAATACAGCTTTAAAAAGTAAACAAAAAGAATTAGAAGAGACAAATAAAAAGCTGAAGGAAAAAATAGAGAATTCCGAGAAACATTCAAATAATAATGAGAAATCTAGTCAAAATAGTACTCAAGAAAAATCATACAAACCTGGTACGACAGACAGAATTCCAGTTGATTTAGCGGGTACAGTTGATGGAGATACTGCAAAATTTATTTATAATGGCAGTCAAAAATCATTTAGATTTTTACTGATTGATACACCTGAAACGAAACACCCAAGATTAGGTAAACAGCCATTTGGTCAAGAAGCATCAGATAGAACGAAAGAATTGTTAACTAATGCAAATAAAATTGAAGTAGAGTTTGATGTAGGTGGACAAACAGATAAATATCAACGTTATTTAGCATACATATATGTAGATGGTAAAATGCTTAATGAAATATTGGTCAGAGAAGGATTAGCTAAAGTAGCATATGTATATCCACCTAATACAAGATACTTAGATCAATTAGAAAGTGCACAAGAAAAAGCAAAAGAAGAAAAATTAGGTATTTGGAGTTTAGGAAGTGCATTTGAAGATAATCAAGCAAGTACACAACAACATACAACTGAGCAACCAGCATCAAGTAATACGCAAAGTTCAAATGGAGTAGGAAGTGCTACAACACAAACACCAAATAATACTTCTCAAAATGCAGGGTCAGAATATTATCCAAACTGTACGGCACTTAGAAAAGTATATCCAAATGGCGTACCAAGCACACATCCAGCATACAATGCTAAACTAGATAGAGATAAAGATAACTTTGCATGTGAAGCAAATTAAATTTATTTTTATGTATCTTAGTTAAAGTAGATCATTATGTATAATAACATTATATTTTTTATCTTAAGGTTATTAATCTATTTCTTAGCTATTTGGGGATGTACCACTTTAACTAATTATTTGGAATTAGGATATGTTTGGAGTTTAGTTGTACTATTAATCGTAATGACTTTAATTAGTATTGTTGTTGAAACGGTATCCATTAGAATTAGAAATAATAGATAATTAACCACACTAAAAAACCCCCTTATTTTCACGGAATAAGGGGGTTTGGTGTTGACCATGATGGAAGCTATCATGTTTGTAATATATTGAAATATTATACAATAATGTTAAGTCCAATTCGAAAGCTTTCTTTTCAATTATAAATGTATATATACTGAAATTTAGCGTGTTATGTACCGTTATAAGTGATACAATAGTTTTTAAATTATTTAATGTGAGGTTTGAATGATGACAAATGTATATTTTTTAAGACATGGTGAAACGGATTGGAATTTAGAAGGTAGAACTCAAGGTAGAACGGATATTCCTTTGAATCATAATGGCGAATTACAAGCAAAGGAAAGCGGTGCTGCTTTAAAAGATAAAGAAATTGATGTGATTATTACGAGTCCTTTAAAAAGAGCTAAAAAAACTGCTGAAATTGTGCAAGAACAATTGAATGTAGATTTGATTGAAAGAGAAGCGTTTATTGAATTATCATTTGGTGACGCTGAAGGTATGACGCTTGCTGAAAAACTCGAACGCTTCCCAGATCGAATATATCCTAATAGTGAAGTTGGGGCTAGCATCGAGCGTAGATTTTTAACAGGATTAGCTGAAATACATGATAAATATCATAATCAAAATGTAGTAGTCGTATCACATGGTGCCTTCATTAATGCCATATTATATCATTATTCAAATGGAGAAACAGGGACAGGAAAAATTAAACTTGCAAACGGTGGTATTACATCATTAAAAATATCAGACGATAAAGTAGAAATATTAGAATGTAATCAAGTGAACCACTTGTCTCAATATAAGAAAATTGGTGAGATATAAAGGATGATTGTATGAAAATTAGAATGTTCGATTTAAAAGATGCTAAAGCAGTTAGTGAAATGATTATTCACACATTGAGAACAACTAATGTAAAAGACGAACCTGTTGATGAAATTGAAAAAGTTGTGAGTAGCATGACACCTGAAGCAATAATTAAAAGAGCAAGTTTTACAAATTTTTATATATTTGAAGAAAATAATCAAATAATAGCAACAGGTGCAATAGGACCGTATTGGGATAGCCAAACTGAAAGTAGCTTGTTTACCATTTTTGTATCACCAGATCATCAAGGAAGAGGTATAGGTAAGCTTATAATAGAAACCCTTGAAAATGACTATTATTATAAACGTGCACAATGTATAGAGGTTCCAGCATCTGTTACAGCAGTAGAATTCTATAGAAAGTATGGTTATGATTTCAAGAATGGTATCAAATTTCAAGATGATGAAGGTATTTATAGAATGGAAAAATTTAATAAAACTACCTAAGCTTTAGTTATCTATATTTCTATATTCATAACTTAAACTTATCATTCAAAATACTAAATTTGTCATATTTATTATGATTCATTTGTGATAGTTTGAATATAAAGGAAATATAGAAAGAAAGAGGATATTATGTTTGTTTTTATTTTAACGGAAGTGTTATTGCCGCTTCTTATTTTAATTTTTGTTGGTTTTTTATTACAGAGAAAGTTTGCATTTAATTTAAAACATTTTTCTACACTTATTACTTATTGTTTAATGCCTGTTGCGGTTTTTGCGAATATTTATGATATTACGATTCAATTGGATTTGTTGTTAAAGGTTCTTTACTATATTGTAGTTTATAGTTTAGTTATGATCTTAATTGGGAATTTATTTGCTAAAGTATTGAACCTTCAAAAAGGTGAGAGTGCAGCCTTAAAGAATAGCATTTCTTTAATGAATTCTGGTAACTATGGTTTGCCGGTCAGTCAATTAATTTTTAGTCAAAATCCTATTGGTGTTGCGGTACAAATCTTCGTGCTTATTTTTCAAAATCTACTTACGTATTCTTATGGTATGTATAATTTACTTTCCACTACTAAAAGTTTAAAAGATATTGTCATTTCTTTTTTGAAGCTACCTGTTTTTCATGCACTGATTTTAGGTATTATATTTCAAGTAGGGCATATTAAATTATCTCAAGTGTTTCTAATTCCTATCCACCAAATTTCAGATAGTTTTGCGCCAATTGCTTTAATTTTATTAGGTGCTCAATTAGCGCATATTAAATTGAAATTATTGCATAGAGCGATTATGGGATCGTTGATTGGTAGGTTGATAATTGGACCGCTTATTGCACTTAGTTTAATTTATTTATTCCATATTGATGGCGTTATTGCACAATCTTTATTTATAGCTAGTGCCTTTCCAACTTCAAGAAATACATCAACGATTGCTTTTGAATATGATGTGGAGCCAGAACTACATGCTCAAATTGTATTATTCTCTACATTATTAAGCTCAGTCACAGTTTCAATTGTTATTTATTTGTCATATATACTATTTACTTAAGTAAAAATCGTTTAAATTTATAATGTCCATGCTTACTATGATGTAAGCGCGGACATTTTTTATTTGTATACCATTAGATGAAAAGTGTATATTATTATATTTAAATATTAAGTTGACACTATAAAAAAGTGAGCGTATACTCTTTAAACATGAAAAGGAGCTGTATACGTTTGAAGTTTAATAAAAAGAAAATCAACGTCGTAGATATCGGTATGGCAAAGAAAAGTGTGTTTGCTACTGGTATTGGTAATGCAATGGAATGGTTTGACTTTGCTCTATATTCTTACCTTGCAGTTATCATTAGTAAGAATTTCTTCAGTCCAGTTCAAAATGATGAATTAAAATTAATTTTCACTTTTGCAACATTTGCGATAGCATTCTTACTTAGACCAGTGGGAGGCATTGTCTTTGGTAAAATAGGTGACAAGCTAGGTAGAAAAGTTGTCTTAACATTTACAATTATTATGATGGCAATTTCTACTTTGATTATTGGACTATTACCTACATATGATCAAATCGGAATTTGGGCACCAATTTTATTATTGCTAGCTCGTATTTTACAAGGTTTCTCAGTAGGTGGGGAATATGCTGGTGCGATGGTTTATATCGCAGAGTCTTCACCGGATAATAAAAGAATTAGATTAGGTAGTGGTTTAGAAATCGGTACTTTATCTGGTTATATTGTGGCATCTATCCTTGTTACAGTATTATTCTGGACACTATCGGACGCTCAAATGAATTCTTGGGGTTGGAGAATTCCATTCTTCTTAAGTGCACCAATTGGATTGATTGGTCTTTACTTGAGAACACATTTAGAAGAAACACCAATTTTTGAAAATGATATCGCTGATCAAAAAGATCAACTAAGCGTTATTGAAATTATAAAACAATATAAAAAAGATATCTTATTATGTATTGTGTTTGTAGCCTTCTTCAACATTACAAATTATGTATTATTAGGTTACATGCCTTCATACCTAGATGAAACGGTTGGTATTAGTGATCGTATTAGTACACCGATAACAGCGGTTGTATTACTGATTATGGTACCATTCGCGCTTACATTTGGTAGACTTGGTGATAAAATAGGTAATAAGAAAGTGATATCTTTCGGTTTAATCTTAGGTATATTAGTATCTGTCGTTTCATTCCAATTCTTAAATATTGGTGGACTTGGTTTCTTATTCCTTGGATTACTATTGTTAGGTATCGTATTGTCAGTCTACGAAGGTACAATGCCAGGTTCATTACCAACATTGTTCCATACAGATATTCGTTATAGAACATTATCATGGACATTTAATATTTCAGTTTCGTTATTTGGTGGTACAACACCATTAGTAGCTTCATGGTTAGTACACGTGACAGGTAATAATTTAGCACCTGCATTCTACTTACTAGGTGTGAGTGTCATTGGCCTTATCGTTGTCTTAACATTATTTGAAGATACTTCTAAAAAATCATTAAAAGGATCTTATCCAACTGTAGCATCGAAAAAAGAATTTGTTCATGCTGTAGAAAATCCGAAAGATTCATTATGGTGGCATAACGAAAGTACAAAATCATAATTTATATTAAAGAGTCTGGGACAGAAATGTTCTAGACTCTTTTTCATATTTTTAGAAATAAGGTCTGAATATTGCAAGTGAGGTGTGACAAGCAATGTTGAGGACCCTGTATTTATCAAGACTGACGAAACAAGATAAATAGACGCTTCGTATTTATCAAGACATGCGAAACAAGATAAATAGGCGCCTCTGTTGTTGCAAGACACATCAAACAAGCAACACAGAGCCTCACGTTTATATTGATTTTTCCATATAAAAAAGACTGGGACATAATGTAATGTCTCAGTCTCTTGTAATATCTTATCAGTAGATGACTGAATTGAAATACGCTTGTACCAAGCTTTTTTAACTCTAGTCATCCTTGCCGGGGCGGGACTACGAAATCTTTTTATTATATGTGTAATGAAAGACTTAATTGGGTAAAGTAGTGAAGAAGTAATAGTAAATGATATAGAGTAAGAGGAGCTGATAAGGATGGGAAACGTAGTAAAACGTATTTTAAGATATGTTGGTACAGTTCTAATCATGAGACTTATAAGAAATCTTTTTAGTAAAGGTTCTAATAAACGTTAAAAATTCATGGATTTCTTTAGATTATTATTAAAATAATGTTTAGAGTTTATATACGTCGGGTATTTTATTATTACAAAGCTATTTACCTAGAGTGGTTTTGAAAATATTTATTCGTATATGACATAAGCACTGCACAAATTTGTGTGGTGCTTCTATTTGTTAGATATATATGTATTAAAAAAAGAAGTATATCACGAAATCAATTAAGTGATATACTTCTTTATATTTATTGTACTTTCTATTTTTTAATTGCTTTTAAAATGAATGAAAGTATCAAGATTAAGATGATTGAACCGATTAATGCTGGAATAATTGCAATTCCACCTATTACTGGTCCCATATCTCCTAATAATTTACCACCAATTGCTGAACCGATAATACCTGCGATAATGTTACCAATAATACCGCCTGGAATATCTTTACCTAAAATAACGCCTGCTAGCCAGCCGATTAAACCGCCGACGATTAACATTAATATAAAGCCCATATATGATTACCTCCTATTTTTACACTTCTTTATATATATCCAAAGTGAAGATACGTTAAACACTTATAAAGAAAATATTTGGTAAAATTAAACAATAATTGTAGTAAATAGTTGTTTTTTTAAAATATTGGTATTATTTTATGAGCTTGGAGGATATCTTTAGTCCAAAAATATTGTTTGCCTTGTCCTGTATATGCTGGTACTAATACATCATTTCTAATACAAGCATAGAACCATTCTGGATGGACTCCACTATATAATAAAGTTTGGTATTCAATAAAATCTGCTTCCCAGTTTATATTAAGTTCTTTCATTACAATACACTCCATAAATATTAAGCTTTATGACCTGCAATTAAACCTTTTCTTTCTAATAATGTTCCACTATTTAATAGGCTTGAACCGCGCATAACAACATCCTTACCATATTTCATACGTATAAAATCTAAATGATTTTCGAGCGTCTCTGTCTTAATTTGATACGGATCATCGAATAAAGATAATTGCTTAATTTGGTTCGGAATAAATTTACCAAATGATATAGCCATTGTTCTATAAAGTCTGTCCGGTTCTAACCATTGAGATAAATAATCCCATAATAATTGTGTGATAACATAAGTATTCATAAATCCCGTTTTGTTTGTAAATTGTTTCCGCACACCTCCAACGTCTGCATAACCGACACTCACGCTAATACGTGTAGGGTATAAATTGAGTTTTCTAGAACGAAAGTAAACTTCATCTACTTGTTCATTTAATACGGTCTTAAGTTCATTCATACTGTAATCACGCATAAGTATTTGGGACTTACCTAAAGATTTATCATATATACGATGAGGATTTCTAATGACACTTTCATCAATACCATTAGCATGCAAATGAAGGTCAACGCCAATAACGCCAAAGTCCCGCTTCAAATATTCCACAGGATAGTTAGCTAAGTGTCCAATCGTAAATATACCTTTCTTATTAAGCTTAGCTTCTGTACGTCGATTGATTCCCCACATGTCTCGTAAAGGTTGAATGGCCCAAACTTTAGACGGCACATCTTCATAGCGCCATTCTGATATCCCAAGACTTGTATGCTTAGCATCAATATCCATTGAAAGCTTAGCAAGTAATAAATTAGAGCCAATACCAATCGTGCTACGAATTTGAGTATAATTAAATATACGCTCTTGAAGTTGCATCGCTAATGAAAAGGGAGAATGTGCAAATAAATGATAAGACTCTGATACATCCATAAAGAATTCATCAATACTATATTGATGAAAATCTTCAGGTGCAACATAATCCAAAGCAATTTTGCTAATTTGTGTTGATAATTGTATATAGTTCTTCATAGATGGATTAATAACATAGATATCTTTACGTTGAGGTATTTCAAATAAACGAGAACCTGTTTTAATGCCAATTGCTTTTAAAGGTGGTGTAGCTGCCAGGACAACAGAACCTTTACGCTTCGTATCAGCCACAACAGCAAGCTTAGTCGTTAACGGGTTCAAACCTTTCTCAATACATGAGACAGACGCAAAGAAACTCTTTAAATCCACACATATAATATCCCGATTTAGACAATAACTGTAGTCATACATAAAAATCACCCTAGTCATATTGTACTTTCATTATACGAACATATGTTCTTATTTGTAAAGTATAAACTTGTATAAAAGCACAATATGTTATCATTTTATGATTGTTATGTACTAGATTAAGACTTTAAATCTTGCCATTCTTCCCGTAAAAGACCCATTCTAATAGAGTCGTAATAAGTCCCGTTATAATATCTTACTTTTCTAATTCTAGCTTCCATAGTCATACCAAGACGTTCTCCAATTTTAATCATGCCTTTGTTCGCTGACCAAGTCGTATAACCGACGCGAACAATATCTAAAGTATTGAATAAATGATCAATCCACATACGCATGACATTTGTGCCAATGCCTTTACCCCAATTATCAGATTGATAGATTGAAATACCCATCTCTAGCCACTTAGAAGGTTCATGTTCCCAATAATAAGAGACTGTACCAATAACTTTGTCGTTGTAAATTACAGCCCATCTATTCGGAACATTGATCCAATCATCCTTTTGGAGCAAAAAATCATCATACGACATAGCATGATGAGGAAAATAAGGCGCATCCCATAACTTCCATTCAGGATTTGAGTCCTTAAAAGCCATCTGCCATATACTCTTTAAATCTTCTAATTTAATAGGTCTAATATATAATTTACGATTTTCATCCATGTTATCCCTCTGTTCTGTATAAAATAATTAAAATAATTTTATCATGCAAATTGGAAAAAATATATTTCTTTGAAGTTTACGTTTTGAAAATAAGCTATATGAATTATTAAGAATATGTAGCCAAGCAATATAATCTAATAAAAATGGTTACTTTCCATCGCATAATTTTAAAATACAGTTTTTGACAATTATATTTATAAATTATAAAATATAAAAAGAGAGGTGATCATTATGTCAGAATATGTTACGAGAAATGAATTTGAACAATATGAAAAGCGTGTTGATGAACGCTTCGATACTTTGAACAATAAGATTGATCATTTGCCAAATATCATTCAAGACAAAATAACAATTTCAATGAACAACCTTGAAAGAAGTATTAATGAAACCAATAAGAAAAATAGAAAAGCGGTTATTACATCTGTTCTATCGGGTGTAGGTGTATTAATAACACTAGCAGGGTTAATTGGAAATATATTAGGTGTGTTTTAATAAGAGAGACTTAATATTACAAAATTGTAAGCTTAGAAACCTGTTGTGACAACAATGTTAGGACTATTTCAAGTGATATGATGCTATCATTTTACTTGAAAGGAGAGATAACATTGAAAGGTTTATTAAAAGGTATTGTTTTTCTAGTTATATTTGTTATTTTATGTTGTTGTTTATTAATCGTTATATTTAGTACATCTGGGTCAAGTGAAATTAAAGGTGTATCA
Source organism: Mammaliicoccus sp. FSL K6-3158 (assembly GCF_038005105.1). Taxonomy (NCBI): domain Bacteria; kingdom Bacillati; phylum Bacillota; class Bacilli; order Caryophanales; family Staphylococcaceae; genus Mammaliicoccus; species Mammaliicoccus sp. FSL K6-3158. The sequence continues at coordinate 2,197,997 of NZ_JBBOSL010000001.1, read as the reverse complement.
GATCAATTAAATCCATTTATGAAAGAAAAATACGCTTATGTAAAGACAAAGCTACCTGATGCTGTTGAAGAACATAATATTAGAAGATATAAGCAAGATATTGTAGATGAAGATGGTAAACGTACAAAAGTGGAATTTATATCATCAGATGAACTTAAAACAAATCACTATTTAAAAATTAATCATAAAGGGACACATGTGGAATCATTTGAAGAAGTTGATAAAAGTGAAATACCAAAGAAAGCTCTAAACGCTATAGAATAAATGAGAACGAGATAATCAATTTATCTCGTTCTTTTATAATTTGTAATAAATATTTAATATAACGAAATATTCTTCAGGTGTATTAATTAATTATAGTTTGTAATACAATATAAAAATAAAATATAAGGGGGATTATTATGAAGTACAAGTTTGGAACAGCAATAATTTTGACGACAAGTGTATTATTTTCTCAATCTGTTGGATATTTAAATGCAGAAGAACATCAAAGTGAACAAACAGAGAACACAAGCAAATCGATTAGTTTTGAACAAGCACAAAAGATGAACCCGAAAGAATTAACAGGCTTGCTGACGGATGAAGATCTCAAATTACATAATAAAGATGCAGAAGAAAATTCTACAGAAATAGAATCAAATCAACATACAAATGAAGCTTATCAAAATGTTAATAATTATATTGCTAAAAATAATATTAAGCCGTCTACAATCACACAAGATTCTAGAATGGATAGCTTGCCGAAGTATGATTATAAATCAGATAAGTTTATCGGTGTGATTATACATGAAACAGCTAATCCTGATAGCACAATAGATGAAGAAATCAATTACATGTATAACAATTATGAAAGCGCGTTTGTTCATGCTTATGCAAGTAGTAGTAAAATTGTTCAAACAGCATCTAGTGATTATTTAGCTTGGGGTGCAGGCGCAAAAGCCAATCCATATTTCTATCAAATAGAATTGGCTCAATCAAGTACATTTGACCAGTTTGCGAAATCGGTCAATAATCAAGCATATTTAACTGCGAAAATGTTACACCAAAATGGACTGAAACCATCATTAGCCGATAATAATGAGGGAACAGGTACAGTTATCAGTCACAATGCCATTAGTCAATATTATGGCGGAACAGATCATACAGATCCAATCAATTACTTTAGTCAGTGGGGCTACGATATGAATCAATTTTATAGTCTCGTTCAAAAGCATTATAATGATTTAAATGAAACAAGTGATAATATAACAGGCGATACACATACTGTTGTTTCTGGAGATACGTTGTATAATATATCTCAAAGAAGCGGCGTAAGTGTAGCTAAACTTAAATCATTAAATAATTTAAGTTCAAATGATATAAGTGTAGGACAAGTATTGAAACTGAAATAATTAAAAACACCTCTGAAGTGCAAGCGTTACTGTAACTTTAGAGGTGTTTTTCTATTTAAATTTAGGTATCAATTTAATATAGAATAGTTCGCCAATAAGCTCGACAAGTGTTTGTGTGACGATAACAGTTGTTACAATTGTTGACCAATTGTCTGGTAGAGATAAAGCTAATGGCAAGACAACTAATGCATTTCTTGTGCTAGAACTAAAAGCAATCGTGCGTTTTAAATCTGAAGGTAAAACAAAGATTTTACCAGAAAGATAACCAATAAAAGGCGCAATAATCATAAAACAAATGTAAACAGGAACAACTATCCATACGACGTGTAAATCATTAAAGATTTTTGAAATTTGAGAGCCTATAACCGTCATTAATACGAGTCCCATAAAAGGAACAGGCAACCATTCTGATAAAGATAAAATGTTCGACATAGTAGCGGACTTTTTACTTAAAACTTGCATAAAAATAGCTATGATTAAAGGTACCAGAATAAGATATACAAAAGTCTTTATAAAAGGTATAAAGTCAATGTATTCCGAGAAATCTTGGTTAAAAAATATTACAAAATATATCGGTAATAAGATGATTTGTAAAATAAATAAAATAGGTGTAGCAATCAACAAAAAGCTTTCATTTCCATGACCTAACTTCGTAAAAACAATCACATAATCAATACAAGGTGTCAGTAATACTAAGTAAATTCCGATTAGAAGCGGTGTAGATGTAATATGAAAGGCTGTGACAATTAGAAAAACAAGAATAGGAATAAAAATAAAATTAGAAATAATAAGTGCCACAAGAAATTTAAAATTTAATGCCTTTTGACGTAAAGATAAAAAAGGAATTTGAGCAAACATACTAAACAATAGAATTGCAATTAAAATAGAAATAAAAGGTTCAAAAATAAGGCTAGCACGGTCAAACAATAGACCGAAACTCACGCCCATCATAATAAATAAAAGATATATATAAATTTGTTTATCCTCTAAAAAAGATTTCAAGTAAGACATCATAACCTCCTGTAAACCACTTAATATAAATCATAGTATGAAGTAGAAATTAATTCAATTGAATAAAAAGATGATGAATATTGTTATAATATGAATACTAATACTATATTTATTGATATTTGTAAGGGGATAAACACATGAAATCTATTTTTATGATGGATGAGCTAAATGATATTGAAGAAACTCAAAAAACAGCAAAATATTTTATAGATAAAATTGAAAATTATATTGATGTTCTGAAAAAAGATTACGAATTAAATGACATGCCAGAACACGTCATATGGACAAGTGATTATGTAATGACGCATGTATTTAAGAAGAATGTACCAGCGTTTACAAATGAAAAAGGTATATTTATGAATATTGAAAAAGAAAGCTGGAAGACCTTTTTAAATGGTCAAATCAAAAGTGACATGTCTGAAAAGACTCAAAAAATATTTAATAACTATTTAGAAAAAGAAATATTGTGCATATTAGGTCATGAAATTACGCACCATTGTGACTTCTTTTTAACAGAATTTGATGATCTTGATATATCATCAGATGACTTATGGTTTGAAGAAGGATTGGTTACTTTCTTACCAAGGTATTATTTATATAATGACAAAGAATTTAAAGAAATTATACAGTATGAAACAGAATTATTTAATTACTACAAATCAAAATATGATGAAAATAATTTAGAATCATTCACATATGAAATTTATAAAAGTAATGATAATGCATATGTCATGTTTCATTACTGGAAAAGCTTTTTAGCAATAGTTGATTTAGTTGAAAACTACTATGAAGGCAACATTCATAAGATGATCAAACAATATCAACAATGGAATAAAGAAGGAAAAAAACAAAAATTAAGTGAATACCTATTTAGGAAATAAGGGAGTATTATATGGATAAAATATATATAAATCAAGATTTAATATTAAGAAATGCAGAAACAAAAGATATAGATGATTATCTTTCAGTTCCTTTTAATAAAGAACTATTAATGATGTATGGATCAACAATGGATTATAGAACTTCAAAATCAAAGGAAAAAGCAGCTTTATTAATTAAAGAAATTCAGAGTGAACCCTACGAATGGGCAATTGTATGCCAAGATAAATTTATAGGGCAAGTTAGATTAGTTATTGATGATATTAATAACAAAGCAAAATTTGCAATAGGGATATTTAATCCAGAATATTGGTCTATGGGAATTGGAACTAAAGTTTCAGCAGCTGTAGTAAATTATGGGTTTGAATATTTGAAATTACATAAAATTTACTTAAGAGTATTGAAATATAATGCTCGCGCAATTAAGGCATATGAAAAAGTAGGATTTATAATTGAGGGAGAAGAACGTGATAGTGCATTTATAAAAGGTGAATACTATAACGATATTCATATGGGTATTCTAAAATCTGAATTTAATATCAATCAATTGTAGCAAGAGACCAATCATACTAATAAATTACAAGAAGAAGCGATGGAAAATGACAAAAGTTATTATAATTAGAGGGAATTCAGGAAGTGGGAAGTCATCTTTAGCAAAAGAATTACAAAACAGAATAGGATTTCAAACTTTGTTAATTTCTCAAGATACGATTAGAAGAGAAATGTTATATGATAAACCTGATAATAAGACAGTGGAACTTATCGATTATTTAATCAGATATGGATTGGAAAATTGTGATTATATGATTATTGAGGGCATCCTTAAAGAGCATAGGTATGGAAATATGCTGAGAAAACATTTTGCAGGCAAGAAAAATGTGTTTACGTATTACTATGATATCTCTTTTGAAGAAACGTTAAGAAGACATAAGAATAAGAAAAATGCTGAATTTGGTAAGGAAGAAATGAGTAACTGGTTTGTTGCTCATGATTACTTAGGTTTAGAAAATGAAAAAATAATAAAAGAACATATAAGTTTAAACGATATGGTGGAAAAAGTGTTGGAAGATATTAATTTTAAAGAATAACAGCAACTTTTCAATAAAAAAATTTAATATTTGCCTATCTTTTATATAGCAACTGGTTTAACGCTTTCATACTTTAGCATAATATTGATTTATTTCGAAAACTGAAACAAAATAGATGAAATATTAGCTGAGATGCTCTAATATGTACAAATATGATAGTGAATAAATCAAGGGAGTAATGAAAATGGAAAGTTTTATATTTAGCGTTATTGGAGTTGTAGTATTAATAGCTTTTATTGTGATGTTAGGCACGACGGTTGTTAAAGCGATTAGAGATACTAGGTTCAGGATTCCGTTGCTAAGTACCATTATATTATTCTTTTTAACTTTAGGTTGTGCTGTTGGAATTGTTTCAACTGAACCTGTCCAAGATAATCATTCAAAAATTAAGTTCGATGACCACGTAGCAGAAGCACAAGCGAATGAATATGTTCAGAAAAAAATGAACCATTCTAAAGAGATTAATTATGACAAGTATAATAATGAAACATACAGCCATAACGAATTGTTAAAAATCACAAATGCTAAGGTTGATAAAATTAGCCATAGTGAAGCAGGTGATAAAATCGTCGAAGTTACAAAAGGTAGTGGGGACGATAAAGTGTCATATTATATTATAGATTATGATCATAAAAAACTTGAAGAAGGCAAAAGCTATACTTTTTATGGTAAAGAAGATTTGAAATATGATGCAAACAGCCAATTACATGGATTTAATGTATGGAAAGTTGAATAGAGATAAGCAGAGTCTAGGACATATTACGTTGTCTTAGACTCTGTTTTTTTAATTCTAATTATCAATTCTAAATGAAAAATATAAATTGGGGCTTGCCAAATAAAAAATCATGTATTATAGTTAAAACGTAGTCATTACGATTTACCTCCGGAAATGAGATGACTACTTTACTTACTTAATATACGATTTCAAAAGAGTGAGACATCATTTGCCGTCTCACTCTTTATATCTAATGATTTATTTCAAAAATTTTAATAGTAAAAGGAGTATATAAAATGGCGAAAAAGTCAAAAATTGCCAAAGAGCAAAAAAGAATTCAAATAGTTGAAAAATACCGTGAAAAACGTGAAGAATTAAAGGCTAATAAAGATTATGAAGGTTTGAAAAAACTACCTAGAGACGCTTCTCCTACACGTATTACACGTAGATGCCAAGTGACTGGCAGACCAAGAGGTGTATATAGAAAATTTGGTATGTCTAGAATCGCTTTAAGAGAATACGCACATAAAGGTCAAATACCTGGATTGAAAAAATCGAGTTGGTAAGATTTTATGCTTATATGGGATAAATAGATAAAAGGTAGGGGAAATGTGTTGAATAAAATACCAGTTACAGTGTTGAGTGGTTATTTAGGATCTGGAAAGACAACGCTGCTCAATAATATTTTGAAAAATAGAGAAGGATTAAAAATTGCAGTCATTGTAAATGATATGAGTGAAATTAATATAGATAAAGATTTAGTCATTCAAGGCGGAGGTATTTCACGAACTGACGAAAAATTAGTAGAGTTATCGAATGGCTGTATTTGCTGTACTTTAAGAGAAGACTTATTAATAGAAGTCGAAAAGATAGCTAAACGAGGAGATGTTGAGCAAATCGTAATAGAATCAACTGGTATTTCAGAGCCGGTACCTGTTGCCCAAACTTTCTCATATATAGATGATGAATTAGGTATTGATTTAACAAGTATATGTCGTTTAGATACGATGGTTACAGTTGTAGATGCACATAGATTTGTTCATGATATGTATTCTGAAGATTTATTGAAAGATAGAGATCAAGGTATAAGTGAAGAAGATGAACGTTCTATTTCAGACTTGTTGATTGACCAAATTGAATTTTGTGATGTACTTATCTTAAATAAAGCTGATTTAGTAGAAGAAAAGGATTTAAAGCAATTGGAAATCGTTTTGAAAAAGTTACAGCCTAAAGCGAAATTTATCAAAACAAGTTTTGCAGATGTACCGCTTCAAGAAGTGCTCAATACAGGTTTATTTAATTTTGAAGATGCAAGTCAATCAGCTGGGTGGATTAAAGAATTAACAGAGGGTGGCCATGCACATCATACGCCAGAAACTGAAGAATATGGTATATCATCATTTGTCTACAAGAGAAGACTGCCATTTCATGCAGAAAGATTTAATCAATGGATGGAAAATATGCCAACGAATATTATAAGAGCTAAAGGTATCGTTTGGTTAGCTCAGTATAATTATGTAGCTTGTTTGTTTTCTCAGGCAGGCTCTTTTGTAAATATTCACCCAATTAAATTTTGGGTTGATGCGATGAAAGAAGAAGAGAAACAAGAAATACTCAGATCTAGACCAGAAGTTAAAGAAAATTGGGATCCAGAATATGGTGACAGAGAAACACAATTTGTGATTATCGGAAGTGACTTAAATAAAGAAGAAATTACAAAAGCATTAGATCAATGCTTATTGAATTCAGAAGAAATCGACACAGATTGGACTAAGCTAAACGAACCTTACCAATGGCAACTAGCAAAAGTATAAGTTAAAAGCATGAGCATAAGTAACTGCTCATGCTTTTTTGTATGCATAAAAATTTCTATGACCTCCCAATATGAGATGCTTAATGTTATGATATTAAATAACTAAATTGTAACTAAAAAGGAGTCATTACAATGATATTAGAAACGGAACGAATCAAGCTCGTACCCCCAGCATATACATATCTTGAAAAATTATTTGAAGTCCATCATGATCCAGCAAATCAAAAATACAACCCAGCAGGTCCAGCAACAACAATACAAGCATTTAGAGAAACATTAGATCAATGGATTAAGCATTATGAAGACCATGGATTTGGATATTACGTCTTGATTAAGAAAGACCACTATCTCCCATTTGGTGTATGTGGGTTGCAGTATAAAGAAATATTAGGACAAACATATTTGAATATTTACTATCGAATAGAAGCTGCAGAAACACAACAAGGACTCGTATCAGAAGCAAGTAGAAAAATAATTGAACATGTCAAAGAATTAACAAATAATCAATATAAAATTGTAGCATTAACTAAAAAAGAAAATATACCTTCAATAAAAACAGCAGAAAAACTAGGATTCAAACATAATCCAGAACTAGATAATTACGACGGAGAAGGCAACGTGTATTACTTTAGTAAATAAGGAGTGGTGGGATGGATTATATATCGAGTTTACGAGATAAAGTCGGACATACTCCAGTTATTTTAGTTGGAGCTTTAGTTCTGATATTTAATAAAGATAAACAAGTATTGTTACAGTTAAGAAGGGATAATGAAAGTTGGGGTTTACCAGGAGGAAAAATGGAACTCGGAGAATCTTTTGAAGAAGCGGCAACTAGAGAAGTATATGAAGAAACTAATTTGGAAATACAAAACCTTAAATTTATTAGAAATTTTTCAGGTAAAGATTATCACATGGTCTATCCGAATGGAGATGAAGCATATACTGTAACAGCATTATTTGAAAGTGAAGAATATGAAGGAGAGCTTAGTGCCGATATTAAAGAAACTCAGAACTTAAAATTCTTTGATTTAGATAAATTGCCTCAAAATATAAGCCCACCAGTAAAAATGAAAGAATTTATACTAAACTATTTATCACAAAAATAAAGGAGTGGTGGGATGGAAGTAAGATTGAGTGATTTTAATAAAGATTGGAGAAATATGTATTTAGAAGAATGTAGAATGATTAAGTCTATATTAGAAGATGAAGTTATTAGGTTTGAACACTTTGGTAGTACATCAATTGAAGGTATGAAAGCAAAACCAGTTATAGATATGATGGTAATTGTAAATAATATAGAAAAAATTGATTTATTTGATGATGAGTTTTTGAGTAGAGGTTACGATTTAGCTGGAGAATGGGGAATAAAAGGAAGAAGACTCATTCGAAAGGGAGGAATTAATCGAACACATCATATACATATTTATGAACAAAGTAACCCTGAAATAGATAGACATTTAATATTACGAGATTATCTAAGAGAACATAGAGAAGCGGCTATAGAATATAGTAACTATAAAGAAAAATTAGCTGAAGAATATAATGAAACAGCTGGTTATAGTAAAGCGAAAAAATCATATGTTAAAAATTTAGAACAACAAGCAATCAGGTGGTATAAAGAAAAATAAAGGAGTGGTGGCATGGAAGTAAGGTTACTAAATAAAAATGATGTAAATGCATTTAGAAGTCTTAGATTACTAAGTTTGCAGACAGATCCATCTGCGTTTGCGTCTTTATATGATATAGAAATAAATTATCCGGTTAGTAAATTTGAACAGCGATTAGAATGTAGTGATGCAAAATTTACTATGGGTGGTTTTGAAGATGAAAACTTGGTTTGTGTAGCTACTTTTTATAGAGAAGCGGTTAAGAAGATGCATCATAAAGGAAATTTAGTGGCGATGTATTGTCATCCTGATTATCGAGGTACAGGTATTGCTGAAAAAGTAGTCGATAAATTGATTATTGAAGCATCCAAGTTAACAGGTTTAAAGTATATTGATTTAAGTGTCCTTTGTAATAATCAACGCGCAGTAGAATTTTATAATAAAGTCGGCTTTGACAAATATGCTACTGAACCAAATGCAATATTTGATGGAAAAGATTATTATGATGAAGTCATGATGAGATATGAAATAGAGTGAAGAGAATAGATAGAGAAATATGGACCGATAAAATAAATTAACGGTCCAGAAATGAGAAATATGGACCGATAAAAATAATTACCGGTCCAGAAATGGGAAATATGGACCGATAAATAAAATTATCGACCCGAAAACGAGATTTGCAGGCCGATAAATAAAAATATCGACCCGAAAACGAGATTTACAGGCCGATAAAAATAAATATCGACCCGAAAACGAGATTTGCAGGCCGATAAAAAAATATCGACCCGAAAAATGTAATAAGCTGAATTGTCTATAAGACGATTCAGCTTATTTTCATCTTATCCGCTTCTACAAACTACATAACAGTTCGTTATTGTTGTTATATTAAATTAATCGAACATAATCAATTGAATATTCAAAATATTGTGTTAAAATAAACACAATTAAACATTATCAAACAAACAAAGGGGATTGATTTGATGAAAAATATTTACAAAGTGGGGATTTATGTATTAGTGTTAGCGTTATTTTTAGCTGGTTGTAGTAGTGGCGGGGATAGTGATGGTGCAAGTGGTGATTCAAAGGATACGCTACGTTTAATTGCACCATCTGATTTAACGACATTAGATTCTAGTTTGGCTGTTGAAGCTGGTGCTTTTGAAGTGATGAATGCGACACAAGAGGGATTATATCGTTTAGACAAAGATGATAAAGCAGAACCAGCGATTGCAACTGGTGATCCTAAAAAATCAAATGATGGGAAGACTTGGACATTTAAATTACGAGAAGATGCGAAATGGTCTAATGGAGATCCTATTACTGCACATGATTTTGTTTATTCATGGAGAAGAGTTGTAGATCCAAAGACTGCATCAGAATATGCGTACATTATGTATGATATTAAAAATGCCGAAGCGATTAACAAAAGTGAGAAAAAACCTGAAGAATTGGGTGTAAAAGCAATTGATGATCATACTTTACAGTTAACGCTCAATCAAGAGTTACCTTATTATAAAGAACTGTTAACGTTTGGAACATTCATGCCGTTGAATGAGAAGTTTGTTAAAAAGCAAGGCAGTAAGTATGGGACGACTGTTGATAAGACATTATATAGTGGACCATTTGTAATGAAGAGTTGGAAAGTTGAAGATAATTACTCGCTTAAGAAAAACAAACATTATTGGGATAAAGATCATGTATCACTTAAAGGTATTAATTATAGAGTCATTAAAGACGAACAAACGGCACTCAATTTATATAATAATGATAAAGTGGATACAACAGAATTGAGTTCTCAAAATGTCGAATCTAACAAAGATAAAGAAGGTTTCAATACGAATTTAGAATCTGCTACTTATTATATTCAAATTAATACGCAAACGAATAAAGACTTACAAAATAAAGATTTACGAGCTGCACTTGCTCAAGCAATCGATAAAAAATCTTACGTAGAACATAATTTAAATGATGGTTCTAAACCGATAGATACATTTACGCCTGAAAAAGTGTTTACTAATGAGAAAAAAGAAGATTATAACAAGTTAGTAAATGCACCTTATACGTATGATGTTAAAAAGGCACAAGCTTCATTGAAAAAAGCTAAAAAAGCATTAGGCAAAGATAAAATTGATATAGAATTTTTAACATTTGATCAAGATAATGCTAAGAAAGATGCAGAGTATTTTAAAGAACAAGTTGAAAAACATTTACCTGGTGTAACAATGTCGATTAAACAACAACCGAACAAACAGAAAATAGCACTGACTAAAAAGGGTGATTATGATGTAGCAATTACTGGTTGGGGACCAGATTATCCAGATCCAATGACATTTTTAGATTTATTCCATAGTGAAACGACTAAAGGTGAAACGGGATATGATAATCCTGAATACGACAAAATTATCAACGAAGGTAAATCTTCGTTACTTCAAGACCCAGACAAGAGATGGCAAGAACTCGCAAGAGGTGAAGAAATGTTATTGAATGATGGTATGGTTATCCCACTTTATCAAAAAGGTAAAGCGCGATTAACGAAAAAAGAAGTTCACGGACGTATCATTCATTACGTAGGTACGAAAGAGTACAAACATGTAAAATTAGATAGATAATTTATTTATTGCTAGGGCATGATTTAATGTCCTAGCACTTTATTTTTCATAAAGTTGAGTAATATTATAAGAATAGTTTTGTATGGATTGGAAATTATGATAAGATATTCCCAATCATTAAATTACATATCATCATGGGAGGATTTTAAATGGATTACTATACTAGAGATTTGAAACAATCAGATATAGAAGATATTCATGCATATAATGCTTTACCTGAAGTGAGTAAATATCAAGCATGGGATCCACAAACATATGAAGAAACAGAAGCATTTGTTGAGATGTTATTAAATCGAGATGAAAATTGGATGTACAATGTCATAGTAGATGCAGACTATGATAAAGTCATTGGCGCAGTGCAATTAGTATGTGATACGAAAAATAATAGTGGAGAACTTGGCTATATCATACATCCTGATTATTGGGGTAACGGTATTGCAACTGATATTGGTAGAACGATTATTAAGTATGGTTTTAAAGTATTGAAACTTAATAGAATTTGGGCATCAACAGATATTCGTAATACAGCATCTGAAATTGTTCTACAAAAGTTAGGTATGAAACATGAAGCCATCTTAAGACAAGATACAAAGCTTAAAGATGGCTACAGAGATTCATTGATTTATAGCATTTTAAAAGAAGAATATTAAAATGAAACAACAAAAGGTTCAGTACGATTTAAACAGTACTCGAACCTTTCTTTAAAGTTTTTCCAAGTAACCATATTCATAACCTCATCATAAGTAAAAAAGCCTACCTCTAAACTTTCATCACTTGTTTGAAGTGTGCCACCTGTATAACGCGCTAAAAATAAAGTATTGAAGATAGAACTTTTCGTATTTTGAAAGAAACCACAAAATCTTGTAATTTCGATATCAGCACCAGATTCTTCTTTAACTTCGCGAATTGCAGCATCATATAAAGGCTCGTCCAATTCAACTTGACCACCAGGCATTTCCCAGCCACGTTTAGGACCTTTAATGAGCAATATTTTATCTTCGTCATTTAATACAATACAAGCTGCAGAAACAATATGTTTTGGAACCATAAGTATCCTCCTATAAAAATTAGATTCTATATAATCAAAAGTTATACAAATATTATTTTATGATTAAATGACTAAAATGTCATATAATTACTTTAAATGTATATAAATATACGTCATTTTATAAAGGAGAGATTTTTATGACTATTAAAGTAGAACAGCTAAATATAAATTTTGATTATGAAGGAGAAAACTATGAAATACATCCTACACTTATCATCCAGGACGAAGAATTGATACTTGTTGATACGGGTTATCCAGGTTTCATGGAAAAGATTGAACTAGAAATTAAACGATTAAATTACAATATAGAAAATTTAAAAAATATTATTATCACACATTATGATGATGACCACATTGGTGCGTTAAAAGCTTTTAAAGATAAATATCCTAATACACAAATTATAAGTAGCTTTGTAGAAGGTAAATATATAGGTGGTCATTCTAAATCAGAAAGGTTGATTCAAGCTGAAGATTTATTAAATAAAATGTCAGATGATGAAAAACCATATGGCGAAGAATTTGTTAATATGCTACAAGAATTAGAACATGTCGATGTTGATGTAGAAGTCACAAATGGGGCACTAATATTAAATAATGAAGTGGAAGTTATTGCGACACCAGGACATACGTCAGGGCATATTTCATTATACATACAATCAGTCAATAGCGTTATTACAGGAGATGCTGCTGTGAAAGAAGGCGAAAGCTTAAACGTTGCAAATCCTGAATATAGTATGAGTATTGAAGACGCGAAAAACTCTCTAAAGAAAATTAAAGATTTAAATGCTGATAAATATTATTGTTTCCACGGAGGATTGTTAGAGAAATCTTGAAGATAATAAATCTATGATTTACACCTATACAAATGGGTATAATTTAGGACAAGGTTATATTGTGAGGTGAGCGTATGATTAATATTATTCAAGCGATTGGTTCTATAGGTACATTTATTATGGCGATTCTATATTTTATATCCGTCATGATTCAAATTCGCCAAATTAAAATATCATTTATTCCTTATTTATCTTTTGATCAGATTATCCTGGAGAAGAAACAAAGTGGTATTAAAGTGATGAATTTAACTTCATCTGATCATGAATATTTAAATACGGCTTTTAAGCTGTTAAATTTAGGCGGGGGTTCTGCTAAAAATATTGAGGTCGTGTTAAAGTTAAATGGTGACGAAGTATTGCAACGTAAACGTATAAATATTTTACCTAATAATCAATTTTATTTAATTCCAATTAACCAAAAAGTCTTTAATGAATTTAAAAATACAATAGAAAATCGTTATTTTGAAACGAATATGACGATTGAGTTAAAGTATGATGGTCAGGTTTCTAAAAAGCGATCTTCTAATGAGTATAGAATTTCAATTGATGATTTTGTAAATATGGATGAAAAAGACTTATATGAAATAACATTTGAAAAATTAGAAGAATAAAGGTATGACATAAACAGGTTTTAAAATTATTTTTTAACCTGTATTTTTTAAGTGAAATCATATTTAGATAGGTCAGTTATAGTTAATAATTATTTGATTTTGTACTATTATTTTGATTAATTCATGCTATGATGAAATTATTAATCATTTGTAGAGGAGAGAAAAAATGAGTAGCCTACTTTTCGCGTTATTATGGGTTGTTATTTCGATTGCCTTTATAACGACTTTGATTATTACAGTCGTTAAATATGCTAAAGAAAAGCAGTATAGTAGCTATTTAGTGAGCACAATTTTACTATTTGTAATAGGTGTGATTAGTTTTGTATGTATATTTGTAAGTCTTTCATTTGATAAAGAATATTCATATCAACAATTATTTAAAGAGGATAAGCCTAAAGCAGTTAAACATGTTTCAGATACACCTAAGAAAGATTTGAAAAATATTAAACTCGGTGAGAAAATTATAGTTGATGGTTTAGAAGTGACTGTTACGAAAGCTGAAGTTGTTCAACCAGATGACGGTTATTCTTATTCGCAAAATGGCAAAATTCTTAAAATCAATTATAAGTTCAAAAATTTAGAAAAAGGTAAAAAATTAATCGATAATTCTAATTTTCAACTTACGATTGATGATGAGGTACAACCTCAATTTAATGGTATGAAAGACAATAAAGGTGGATTTCAACATCAACTTGATAAAGGTGAAAGTAAAACAAGTTATTTATACTATGATGTAGCGGAATCTGATAAATATGAAGTCAAAATGAATTATGAAACTTCTAAGAAAACGTATCATGCTAATTGGCGCATTAATGATAAAGACATTAAAGATAATACATCTGAAGAAAATCCAACTGAAGAAATCAATTCGACACAAGAAGCGCCAACTTATGAACAAAGAACAATTCAACAACCAAATAATAACGCTGATGAAGAGAAGAAAGCTACAGAAGATGAGAAAAAACGTAAACAAGAAGAAGCGGATAAAGCTGCAAAAGAAAAAGCAGATAAAGAAGCAGCAGATAAGAAAGCGGAAGAAGAAAAGGCAGCTAAAGAGGAAGAAGAAAAACGTCAAGAAGAAGCGAATAAAAAAGCCGAAGAAGCTGAACAGAAACAAGAAGAAGCTGCAAAAGAAAAAGCTCAACAAGCAGCTGAACAGAAAAAAAGTGATGAACAAGCAGCAGCTGAACGTGAAAAACAACAACAGCAACAACAAAGAGATCAAGAGGCCCAAAGAGAGAAAGATCGTGCAGCTCAAGATGCAGCACAAAAAGCAAAAGAAAGATCAACAGAGCAAAGACAATCTCAAAATAATTCAAATGAACAAAAAGAACGCTAGTTAAATAAATGAACAATTTATGCGTAACATAAGAAAGAGGTAACTAAATGACGACAGTATATTTCAACCATGATGGTGGCGTAGATGATTTAATTTCATTATTTTTATTATTACAGATGGAAGACGTTAATTTAATTGGTGTAAGTGCAATTGGCGCAGATAGCTATGTAGAACCTGCAACAAATGCTTCTTGTAAGATTATCAACCGATTTTCATCACAAAAACTAAATATTGCAGCTTCGAAAGAAAGAGGGAAAAATCCATTTCCTAAAGATTGGAGAATGCATGCATTCTTTGTAGATGCGATGCCAATATTAAATGAAGATGTTGAAGTAAATTCTACAATTTCTGAAAAAGAAGCATATGAAGATATCATTGAAAAAGTAATGAATAGTTCTGAAAAGGTAACGATGCTGTTTACGGGACCGTTAACAGATTTAGCAAAAAGTTTGAAAGTTGAACCAAGAATTGAAAGTCGTATTGAAAGAGTTGTATGGATGGGTGGCACATTGCTGAATAAAGGTAATGTTGAAGAACCTGAACATGATGGTACAGCTGAATGGAATGCTTTTTGGGATCCAGAAGCAGTGAAGACTGTTTTTGATACGTCATTACCGATTGATATTGTAGCATTAGAAAGTACGAATAAAGTACCTTTAACACCAGATGTACGTAAACGATGGGCGAATGAAAGACAATATGAAGGTGTTGATTTCTTAGGTATATGTTATGCGCTAGTGCCACCATTAACGCATTTTGTAACAAATTCAACTTATTTCTTATGGGATGTATTAACAACAGCTTACGTAGGGAAACCTGAACTCGTTAAGAAAGAATCGCAAAAAGTATCCGTCATTACAGATGGCCCTAGTCAAGGTAGAACATTCAAAAGTGATGAAGGTAGAATGATTAATATCATTAATGATGTTGATAGAGATGGATTCTTTGATTACATGACAGAATTAGCTAAAAAAATATAACACAATAAGCACTTCATTCGGTGTCGTTACGTAAAAATAACGAGTTGAATGAAGTTTTTTTATGAAAAAATTAAAATTTTAAATTGCATAATGATAGGGCTCAACACTGTTCAACTAATAAAATATTGAATTTTCTGATTAAAACCATTTTATTAGGTTATATGATTATATAGACAAAATGGGGAGTGTTTATAATTATGAAGTTTAAAAGAAAGAACGTTAATGTTGTCGACGCCAGTAAAACGAAAAAAACGGTCGTTGCAACAGGTATTGGTAATGCGATAGAGTGGTTTGACTTCGGTCTATACGCTCAGCTAGCCGTCATTATCAGTATGAATTTCTTTGGTAATATGCCGAAAGAAATTCAACTTGCATCAACATTTGCGGTATTTGCTTTTGCATTTATAGTAAGACCGATTGGTGGTATATTCTTTAGTCATTTAGGAGATAAACATGGTCGTAAAGTCGTCCTTTCAACTACAATAATTATGATGGCTTTATCTACACTTGCTCTAGGACTATTACCGACACAACACCAAATCGGTATTTGGGCACCAATTTTATTATTAATTATTAGAATGATTCAATCATTCTCTACTGGTGGTGAGTATGCTGGTGCGATGACATATATTGCAGAAATATCACCAGATAAGACGAGAGGTAGACTCGGTAGTGGACTTGAAATTGGTACTTTATCAGGTAGTATTTTAGCGGCTGCTTTAGTAGGAATTATGTATGCACTATTAAGTGATGATCAAATGGCAGCTTGGGGTTGGAGAATCCCATTCATTATAGCTGCACCACTTGGTATTATAGGTGTGTATTTAAGAAATAATTTAGATGAAAGTCCAGCTTATGAAACAACGCTTGAAGAACAAGAAGAGCTTGAATACTCTTATAAAGATATCTTCAGAAAATATTGGAGAGATATCATAGTATGTTTCGCTGGTGTAGCTTTTTTAAACGTTGCTAATTACATGGTATTATCATATATGCCGTCATTCTTAAATGGCACTTTAGATTTAGGTGGTACGATGAGTAGTTTATTAAGTACGTTAACGATGGCAGCAATGATCCCAGCAGTATTCTTCTTTGGTTGGTACAGTGATAAAGTTGGGAATAAAAACACCATTTTATTTGGATTAATAGGATTTAGTTTATTCTCAGTACTAGCCTTCTGGTTAATGAGTATTCCTTCAATACCAGTTGTTATTTTAGGACTATTTATCATTGCACTGTTTATGTCTACATTTGAAGGTGTTATGCCATCTGTATTACCAAGTATTTTCTATACAAAAGTGAGACTAAGAACATTATCACTTGTTTACAATATTGGTGCAGCGATATTTGGTGGTTTAACACCATTTATTTTAACAACATTAGTCGAAACAACTGGTCAAAAAATTGCACCATCTTATTATTTAACATTGATTAATGTCGTTGGACTTGTCATCTTCTTATTTATGTTTAAGACAACGTCTAATAAGTCATTAAGAGGATCTTATCCAAATGTTGATAATAAAGAAGACTTACAAGAAGTATATGAAAATCCGAAAGATGCACTTTGGTGGAATCACGAAGAAACAAATAAATCATAAAAAAATAAAGGCTGAGACAAAATTTGTCTCAGTCTTTATTTATGTGACTTATATTCAATTAAACAGCTTCTACTTCTAAATTCACGTCAATATTTCCACGTGTTGCTTTAGAGTATGGGCAGAAATCGTGCGCTGCTTTTAAATATTTTTCTGCGTCTTCTTGAGATACGTTTTTTACTTTTGCGGCAATATCTACTTCTAATTTAGGACTTTCAGCATTTTCGTCATCTACTAAACGAACTGTTAACGTAACTTCTGGTTCAGCATCACGAACTTTGTTTTGTTTTAAAATTAAATCAAAAGCACCGTTGAAGCATGAAGCGTAGC
The DNA here is from genome assembly GCF_038005105.1 of Mammaliicoccus sp. FSL K6-3158. Taxonomy (NCBI): domain Bacteria; kingdom Bacillati; phylum Bacillota; class Bacilli; order Caryophanales; family Staphylococcaceae; genus Mammaliicoccus; species Mammaliicoccus sp. FSL K6-3158. The sequence continues at coordinate 2,180,148 of NZ_JBBOSL010000001.1, read as the reverse complement.
CTGCTGCGAAAAGTTGTTCTGGATTAGTGGCATTACCATCTGCTTGTTGTGGTGGTAGTACATCTACATCGATTGCTTTATCGTCAGTGTAAACATGACCTTTACGTCCACCTGTGTTTGTAGCTTTTGTTTCATAATGAGTTGCCATAAAAAAATACCTCCTTTAAAGTATATTATCTATTTACCCGTATATTATTTTTTAAATCATCTATAAATTATAAATTAGCATATATAAATTGTCGGAAATATGAAATAATATACAATATCAAAATAAGAGAGGTCACAACATGAAAGCAATCTTAATAGGTGTCTTGGCAGCTTTATTTTTTGCAGTTACATTTGTCGTTAATCATATGATGGCTAATGATGGCGGAAGTTGGTATTTTAGTTCCTCTTTACGTTTTATTTTTATGCTGCCATTTTTATATTTGTTTGTACTCATTAAGGGAAGAACAAAATTTGTTTTAAAGCATATTCAACAAAAGAAAAAGGCTTGGTTCATATGGAGTACAGTAGGTTTTGTATTATTTTATGTACCTATAACTTTTTCAGCAGAGTATAGCCCGGGGTGGTTGATTTCAGGTACTTGGCAAATAACAATTATTTGTGGCATGATATTGGCGCCATTATTTGTAGAGACAGTTGTGATAAATGGTAAAGAAACAATCGTTAGACATAAAATCCCATGGCGATCATTATTGATTTCAAGCATTATGTTTATCGGTATTATCATTATCCAAATTCCTCAAGCAAGTCAGATTAAATTGAACTTATTTTTATTAGGTTTCTTACCGATATTAATTGCAGCATTTAGTTATCCTTTGGGAAATAGAAAAATGATGCAAGTTGTGAACGGTGAGCTCGGTACAATTGAACGTGTATTTGGTATGACTTTAGTCACATTGCCTATTTGGATTGTTATATTTGTTGTTGGCGTACTTAAAGAAGGATTACCTTCTTCTAGTCAAGTTGTACAAGCATTTATCGTCGCACTATTTTCAGGCATTATCGCAACAATTCTATTTTTCTATGCTACAAATATTGTAAAGGATAACCAAGAACAATTAGCAGCAGTTGAAGCAACGCAGTCATTAGAAGTTGTATTTGCCATTATTGGTGAAATGATACTACTAGGCTTACCGTTACCAAATGGTTTAAGTATGATAGGTGTAGCGCTCATTATAATAGGTATGTTTATATATAGTTTTATCGATCATATTTCTTTTGGGAAATTTTTCAAAAAAATATGACGTGAGGTGTTTAAAAATCCTTTCACAGGGTAAAACATAAATGAATGGTCAATCATTCAATAAAGTTTAATGAAGGGTGATATAAAATGGCAGACGAAAACAAATTCGAACAAGCAAAAGGTAACATTAAAGAAACAGTTGGTAATGCAACAGATAACAAAGACTTAGAAACTGAAGGTAAAAAAGATAAAGCTTCAGGTAAAGCTAAAGAAGCAGTAGAAAATGTTAAAGATAAAGCAAACGAAGTTATCGATAAATTTAAGAAATAAAACATTTTTAACATAAGAAAAGCCATTAGACACGTTGACTGTCTAATGGCTTTTTAGTTACTTTACATCGTCTTTATCGATTTCCCATTTCATTTTGTAACGTTTATCTGATGAACGTAATTGTAATTGTACGTCATATTGATCCGCTTCAGGAACATCGTAGTATACATACCCAGTGTCAGATTCTCCAGGTTTAAGACTGAATGAGAATCCGTCATTTTTGTCATTCATACCATAGTATTTTGAAACTCTGCTTCCATCAGCTGTAACACCGAAGTTAGCATCTCCAACGATTAAGCTAGAGTTATTAATGTTTTCAAGTTTGTAGTTAACTTTTAATATTTTATCTTTTAATGGTTTAGTACCATCAGATGGTGGGTTAACATATTCGGCTCTTTCAACTGTAATCTTAGTACCGATTGCACTAATCCCGTTACCAACTGATGTTTGTCTATCGACGATAGATGAATCGTTATCATCTTCATCTGTATTTTCTTCTGTTGTAGATTCTTCAGTAGTAGACTCTTCAGTCGTTTCTTCCTCAGTAGACTCCTCAGTTGTTTCTTCTTCTGTTGAGTTCTCTTCAGTTGATTTTTCTTCTGTTTTGTTCGTAAACTCATCGATTTGGTCTTTGATTGGACCAGCAGCACATGCGCCTAAAATAACAGCTAAAATAATGAATATAACTAAACATCCACCACAGCCGAATAACCAAGGTTTCATACTAGAGCCATTACCGTCTCCCGATTGTTGTTGCTGATTATTACCATTTGTTTCGTTAAATGGATTATTTTGTTGTTCTGAGGTGTTTTGATTAAAAGGATTCTGATCTGATTGATTAGAATTAGCCATAATATTTCCCCCTTATTCATTACTTTATTTTAATAAAAAATTATTGTTTTCATATAATCGAAATTCTTGTGCGAAAGTTTTCAACTATTGATAAACAATTGTGTTAATTATTAATTGTTTTTAGTTTATAGTAAACTGGGAAATAAATCTAGACTTATTATTAAATTTATAAAAATTTAATAGTACTTTAATATTTAATGATTTTGTAGAATATGAATATTTGTAAATTTTATGCAAAAAGGGGTAATATAGTTATAAAGGAGTGATAAATATGTATAAAAATATTTTGTTTGGCATTGATACAGAAATGAAAAATCAAAAGGTTTTAGAACAAATTAATCACCTTGTCGGAGAAGGTTCTGAAGTTACATTACTTAATGTGGTCGCTGATAAAGACCTACAAGCTTCAGTTAGAATGGGTGTTCATTTAGATGAAATACAAGAAAAACGTCAAGAATCGATGAAGCATATCTTAGACTATTTTCATGAACACAACATTCAATATAAAATTGAATTTGCGAAAGGAAATCCTAAAACAGAATTAGTGCATAGAGCAAATAGTGGTGATTTTGATATTATTGTGTTAAGTAATAGAAAAGCAGAAGACACAGATAAAATGGTATTAGGTAGTGTCAGCCATAAAGTAGCTAAAAGAGCTAAAATTCCTGTATTAATTGTTAAATAGTAAGAGTATATTGATTTAAGTAATAGATTTCTTGAATCATCATGCATCGTTTCATAGAAAAAAGTCCTCGACTCATGTAAAATGAAAATAGAAGCATATTGGAGGAATGACTATGACTGATGGACAAAAGAAAGCGTTTCCGTATATCGTTGCAACGATTTCATTAGAAACTCAAGATGATATTGAAAAAACAGTGCAAGAACTCAATGCTCACAAAGATTCAATAGATATTGTTGAATTTAGAGCAGATACTTTAAAAAATACTTCAATTGAAAACATTAACGAAACATTAGAGCAATTTAAAAGTGCATATCATGATGCGCCAATTTTGTTCACTTATCGTTCAGTAGGACAAGGCGGTCATGGTGACTTTGATCATGAAACATATTACAAGATTATGCAAGATATTATATGTAACAAAAAAGCTGAATACGTCGATATTCAACTCGATACGTATGAAGATAATCTTATGAATTGTATTACAAAAGCTCAGCATCATGATGTTAAAATTATTATTTCACATCATGACTTTAAGTCGACGCCAGATGTTGAAGAAATGTTTGTCACATATGAGAAAATGGCAGAGTTAGGTGCGAATATTGGCAAGTTAGCCGTGATGCCACAAAATGAACGTCATTTATTATCGATGTTAAATGCTATGAATAGAGCTTATCATAAGTTGGATATTGATGTGATCGGTATCTCGATGGGTGAATTAGGTAAGATGACAAGAATTACTGGTGGTATGTTTGGATCTAAATTTACTTACGGTTTTGTTGGTAAAGAAGCAGCACCAGGTCAAATTCATGTTAAAGATATTAAAGAGCAGTTAGCTTTATATCAAAATTAATCACTGCATTATGCATAATAATTATGAAGCGAGTGTAGAAATCTTTTGAGACAATTTTAGATTTCTATCTCGCTTCTTTATTTTATGATACAATTGATAATAATTATCAATGAATTAGGAGTGTAAATAATGGAATTAAAGAAAGCGATTAAAGAAAGAAGAAGCGTCAAAAATTATGATTATGAAATGTATATAGACGAAGAAAAAGTATTTTCTTTAGTTGATTTAGCAACATACGCGCCGAACCATGGTATGAGAGAACCTTGGAGACTTGTGTATATTCATAAAAAACAAATTCCTGAATTTGCTGAAGAAGTTGCTGAATCGGCATTTGTTAATGATTCAGCTAAACAAGAAAAATATATTAATAAAGTTACTAAAGTTGGTGGCATGTTTGTCATATTGTCAAAACGAGACTCAAGACAAAAAGAAAACCTTGAAAATCAAATGGCAATCGGCGCATTTGTACAAAACTTAATGTTACTAATGCATGATGAGGGAATGGGCTCATGTTGGAAAACACCTGCATTTATCTTTAATCCATCATTTAGAAAAACAGTCGGCGCTCATGATGATGAAGATGTATGTGGATTTTTATATTTAACTGAAAAAGATTCAAGTGTTAAAGTGATGGAAAGAAAAAATAAATCATTAATTACTGAATGGTAAAAAGAAAACCCACAAATGAGTTCGTGAGCTCAATTGTGGGTTTTAATATGATTATTTTAAGTTCTCAGCTAAGAATGCTTTAACATCTTCTGGTGTTTTTGCATTTGCTGAATGTAAGTGTGCAAGTTTTTCGTTGTTTTTAAATACTAATAAACTTGGAATACCCATTACATCATTTTCAGTTGCTGCTTCAGGAACTTGGTCACGATTAATTTGATACCAATTGTATTGATTGTATTCATCAATAATTGGATCGATCCACTGATTCATTCTAGTGCAATCTGGGCACCAATCTGCGAAGAATTTAACGACAACTGGTTCATCACTTTGTGTAATCTCTTCAAATTCAGCATATTGACTTATTGTTCTCATATTTATTCTGCTCCTTAGAAATAATAATTATAAGGTAAGTATATCTTATTTCTAATATTTAAAAAAATATTTAACTCATTACTACATGTTCTGTACTAATATTGTTATAATGAAATTAAATAGACATATGGAGGTAAAGACATGATAAAATTTTATCAATATCCTAATTGTACAACTTGTAAAAAAGCAGCAAAGTTCTTAGAAATGAACGGTGCCAGTTTTGAACCGATTGATATTACTCAATTAACACCAACAGCTAAAGAATTAAAAGATATCATTGATGGGACAGACATCAATGTAAATCAATTATTTAATACTCGAGGCGCTAAATATCGCGAATTGGGATTAAAAGATAAAATGGATGATTTATCAGACAACGAAAAGTTTGATTTATTAGCATCTGATGGCATGTTAATTAAAAGACCTTTAGCCGTTTTAGGAAATAAAGTGACACTTGGTTTTAATGAAGACGAATATCGTCAAACTTGGTTATAAAAATAGTTGCTTGAATAATGGCTTTATGTCATGATTATAATTGAATTACATATAGGAGGGGATTACTTTGACAGTGCCTAGTGAGTTAAAATATTCAAAAGAACATGAATGGGTAAAAGTAGATGGAGATATCGTAACTATCGGTATTACTGATTTTGCTCAATCAGAATTAGGGGACATTGTGTTTGTTGAGTTGCCAGAAGAAGGTGACGAATTAACTAGTGGAGATTCATTCGGTAGTGTAGAATCTGTTAAAACAGTTTCTGAACTATATGCACCATTATCTGGTAAAGTCGTTGAAGTAAACGAAGAACTAGAAGACAGCCCTGAGTTTGTTAATGAATCATCATATGATAAAGCTTGGATGGTCAAAGTTGAACTATCTGATAAAGCTCAATTAGATGAATTATTAGATGCAGACGCTTATAGTGAAATGATAGGTGAATAACATAACATTAAACTCCACGATACTGATGTGTCATGGAGTTTTTTTGAAATATTTATTATGAAACTGAACAGCAATACTATCTCATTTGTAGAAGGTGATATTCATGGCGATGATTAAAAAGATTATAATCGTAGAAGGTATTTCTGATAAAAAACGAGTGGAAGAAGTATTAAATGATCATGTTCATATCATTTGTACCCATGGAACGATGGGTGTCGAAAAAATGGATGAGCTACTTGAAGAGATATATGGTTCTCAAGTATATGTCTTAGTAGATCAAGATAAAGAAGGTAAGAAAATTAGAAAATGGTTTAAGAAATATGCAAGTGAAAGTCAGCATATTTATATAGATTCTACATTTTCTGAAGTAGCGCGCTGTCCAAGACAATATTTAGCGAATGTGTTAAACTATCATGGATTTATTGTTAAGAATGATTTTGTATTGAAAGGGAAGTATCGTTACCATGAAACACACAGAAATATTGAACGATATATACAAGCATTTTGATAAAGATATCCATTTATTATTTGGATATACGCCAACATGTGGAACGTGCAAAATATCAGAACGCATGTTAGATATTGCAAACCAAGTGACACAATTACCTATTAATAAGTGTGACTTGAATTTTTACCCAGAATTCTGTAAAGAATTTGAAATCATGTCAGTACCCGTACTTTTTATCATGCATAAAGATCAAGTTATCCGTCGCATTTATGCCTTTCAGTCTGTTCCGTATATTGTAGAGAATATTCAAAAAGTTATTGACGATAAAAACTTATCATGATAGTATGAATTTAATTAAATACGTAATAACTCTTATCAAGAGTGGTGGAGGGATGTGCCCTTTGAAGCCCGGCAACCGTCATATAAATATGAAATGGTGCCAATTCACAAAAAGTGTTAACTTTTGGAGATGAGAGAAAGACAATTTTTGACGCCTTTCTCTTATTTTAAAGAGTGAGGCGTTTTTAATTTAGAGATTAGGAGGCAGCAGATTTGATCGAATTAAATAAAGTTGTTAAAACTTTCAAAACAAAAAAAGGTAACATAACAGCTGTTGACCATGTTGACTTAAACATAGATAAAGGAAGTATATATGGTGTAATTGGTTTTTCTGGTGCAGGTAAAAGTACGCTTATACGTATGTTTAATGGCCTAGAAACACCAACTGAGGGAGAAGTAATTGTAGACGGTGCGAATATCGGTCAATTATCAAAGCAAGACCTCAGATTAAAAAGACAAAAAGTAAGCATGATTTTCCAACATTTCAACTTACTTTGGTCTAGAACAGTTAAAGATAACATCGCATTTCCATTAGAAATCGCTGGTGTATCTAAAAGTGAAATTAATGAGAGAACAAAGGCACTCATTAAAAGAGTTGGATTAGAAGGACGCGAGAATGCATATCCTTCACAATTATCAGGAGGGCAAAAACAAAGAGTTGGTATTGCCCGTGCACTAGCTAATGATCCACATGTCTTATTATGTGACGAAGCAACAAGTGCACTCGATCCGCAAACTACTGATGAAATATTAGATTTATTAGTAGATATTAATAAAGAACTGGATTTAACTATCATATTAATCACACATGAAATGCATGTCATTAGAAAAATTTGTGACCACGTAGCAGTCATGGAGAACGGTAAGTTTGTTGAAGAGGGAGAAGTTATTAACGTATTTAATAACCCTCAAACTTATGTTACACAACGATTCGTTAAAGATGATCTTAAAGCAGATGATTTACAAAGAACTTTACATGACTTTAAGAAAGAACAATCAAATGGTGAAATTTGGAAATTAAACTTCGTTGGTGGAACAAGTTCTGATCCAGTGTTAGCGAAAATTATAAAAACTTATAATATCGATATTAACGTTATCGAAGGTGACGTTAAATTAACTCAAAATGGTACATTTGGACATATGATCGTTCATTTACCTCAAGGAGATTATTCTAAAGAAGCAATTAAGCAAGAATTGAATAATCTAGGCGTGAAAGTAGAGGTGAACGTAGGTGAATAAATCATTTGGAGATATCATAACAGAAATGGTCACGATGCCTAACGTACGATGGGATGCTGTATGGGAAGCATTGTATGAAACGTTATATATGACGATTATTTCTACAGTATTTACTTTAGTATTTGGATTAATCTTAGGAACTTTACTATTTTTAACATCAAGAGGAACATCTAAAAGTTCACGTGTATTCTATTCAATCGTTTCATTTGTTGTGAACCTATTTAGAGCTATTCCATTTATCATTTTAATATTATTATTACTACCTTTTACGGACATCTTACTAGGTACAATTAGTGGACCTAAAGGCGCTTTACCAGCATTGATTATTGGTGCATCACCATTTTATGCGCGACTTGTTGAAATCGGCATGAAAGAAATTGATAAAGGTGTTATTGAAGCGGCAGTTTCAATGGGTGCTACTACTTGGACAGTCGTTCGAAAAGTATTAATAAAAGAATCATTACCTGCTTTAGTATCGGGAATCACAGTTACAGCTATTGCTTTAGTTGGATCAACTGCTATAGCCGGTGTAATTGGTGCAGGGGGGTTAGGTAACTTAGCTTACCTAACTGGATTTACACGAAATCAAAATGACGTCATTTTAATTTCAACAATCTTTATTTTAATTATTGTTTTTGTCATCCAATTTATTGGAGATTTAATTGTAAAAAGAATTGATAAACGTTAAGGAGTGTTTTTTATGAAAAAAGTATTTGGGTTATTATTTATTTCAATTTTAACAGTCGTACTAGTAGCATGTGGTGGCGGTAGTGGCGACAAGAAAGAAAAGAACGAAACAATTAAAATTGGTGCATCACCAGCACCTCATGCTGAAATTTTAGAAGAAGCTAAACCACTTCTTAAAAAAGAAGGTTATGACTTAGAAATCAAGACAATCAATGATTACACAACACCTAACAAATTATTAGATAAAGGTGAACTTGATGCTAACTTCTTCCAACATACACCATACTTAAAAACTGAATCAAAAGAAAAAGGATATAAAATTGAATCAGCAGGTAACGTACATTTAGAGCCAATGGCAGTTTACTCTAAGAAATATAAAAAATTATCTGACTTACCAAAAAATGCAACAGTTTATGTTTCAAACAATCCAGCTGAAGAAGGTAGATTCTTATCATTCTTCGTTAAAGAAGGACTAATCAAAATTAAAGATGGCGTTAAACCAGTTGACGCAACATTTGATGATATTGTAGAAAACAAGAAAAATATTAAATTCAACAATAAACAATCAGCAGAATTTTTACCTAAATCTTATCAAGCAGACGAAGGTGACGCTACAATCATCAACTCTAACTTTGCAATCGAACAAGGATTAAATCCACTTAAAGATTCAATTGCAGTAGAAGGAAAAGATTCACCATATGCAAACTTAATTGCAGTTCAAAAAGGTCATAAAGACGACAAACAAATTAAAGCTTTAATGAAAGTCTTACAATCTAAAGAAATTAAAGACTTCATCAACAAGAAATACGACGGAGCTGTAATCGCAGCTAAGTAATAAGTTTGAAAAAACATCTAGCCATAAGGTTAGATGTTTTTTGTATAATGACTCATCTTTGAACATTATGTTTGTGTATGCTTTCATTTATAGATAAAATTTATTTAATTAAATGAAAAGGTGGTAAATTATGAAGATTATATTAGTTGGTGCTAATGGTACTATTGGTTCAGCAGTGGCAGAAGAGCTTGCGTCAAATGGACATGAAGTTGTGAAAGTTGGACGTAATTCAGGTGACTATCAAATGGATATGTCGAATGTAGAAGATATTAAGTTAATGTTTGAACAAATTCAAAATGTAGATGCAGTTGTTTCTACTGCAGGTGCAGCGAATTTTGATGATTTATCTGACTTAACACCTGAATCAAATGAAGTTGCAGTTACAAGTAAATTACTTGGACAAATCAACTTAGTACTGATCGGACAACATTATATTAATGATGGTGGAAGTTTCACATTAACAACTGGTGTTATTATGGACGAACCAATCAAAGGTGGCGTTTCATCAGCAATGGCTGGTGGTGGTATTCAAGCATTTGTGAAATCAGCTGCATATGAATTAAAACGTGATTTAAGAATTAATAATGTAAGTCCAAATGTAATTGAAGAAGCACTCGAAGATTATGGTGATTTCTTTAAAGGTTATCAAGCAGTCCCAGCTAAAAAAGCCGCTAAAGCATACTTGAAAAGTGTAGAAGGTATTCATTCCGGACAAACATACCGAATTTATGAATAATATTTTATAAAAAGCAGTCGTTCTCCCTTGGTAAATGGAGAGTCGACTGCTTTTTGTTTTGATAAGGATGAAAATATGGGGGAAGCTGCACGAAGACTGGTAGATATCGTGCGCAAGGGTATAAAATTAGGACCAACTGCACGAAGACTGGTAGATATCGTGCGCAAGGGTACGAAAATAGGGCAAAACGCACGAAGACTGAGAGATATCGTGCGAAAGGGGTAAAAATAAAGCCGAACTGCACGAAGACTGGTAAATATCGTGAGATAATCAAAACTTAAATATATCCGTTAAAGAAATAAATAATCAGCATAAATACCGCAATGGCATATAATATGATACCGACAAATCTGTAATTCCTAACGTTGAATGTAGCGATTGTAATAATAGTAGCAGCAGTTAATAATGTGTTTAAGAGACTACTCAAATTAATAACATTGACTAAATTTAATAAAAGTATAAATGCGCATATTGCACTTATAACGAATGCAAATTGTTCATAGCGTTTCATGTAATTTTCCTTTCATAAACTGCATATTTATTTATCATCATTATAGTATATATTGGATAGAAAGGCATTCGGAAGACGTTGAAATAGAATATTTATAAATTGAGAATTAATTGAAATGATTATCATTTGAAAAACATTTCAGAAAAATACTTTATATGAACAGTTTCTTCTATATAAATAAAGCGAAAATGTTTATTTGCCCGTGTAACTACGTTATAATATTAAGGGTAAAGATTCACAGCAAACTTTGACGTTACATTAAAATTATTATAAACTAGAAAAGATAATGTAGGGTTATCTTTTTTAAATGTGAATAAATTCTCTGGAGGGAAAAATAATATGGCATCAATATTAGAAATCAAAGATTTACACGTAGAAATCGAAGGTAAGAAAATTCTTAAAGGTGTAGATTTAACTATCAAACAAGGCGAAATCCACGCAATCATGGGACCTAACGGTACTGGTAAATCAACTTTATCATCAGCAATCATGGGCCATCCTAGTTATGAAGTAACACAAGGTGAAGTTCTTCTTGATGGTGAAAATGTATTAGAAATGGAAGTTGACGAGCGTGCACAAGCTGGTTTATTCCTAGCTATGCAATACCCATCAGAAATTTCTGGTGTAACAAATGCTGATTTCTTACGTTCTGCAATTAACGCTAAACGTGAAGAAGGCGACGAAATTAACTTAATGCAATTCATTAAGCAATTAGATAAACAAATGGATCTATTAGAAATGGACCAAGATATGGCTCAAAGATACCTAAATGAAGGTTTCTCTGGCGGTGAGAAGAAACGTAACGAAATTCTTCAATTAATGATGTTAGAACCTAAATTTGCAATTTTAGATGAAATTGACTCAGGTTTAGATATTGACGCATTAAAAGTTGTATCAAAAGGTATTAACAAAATGCGTGGAGAAGACTTTGGTTGTTTAATTATTACTCACTATCAAAGATTATTAAACTATATTACGCCTGACTTTGTACACGTTATGATGCAAGGTAGAGTTGTTAAATCAGGTGGCGAAGAATTAGCAAAACGTCTTGAAGAAGAAGGTTACGAGTGGATTAAAGAAGAACTTAATATTGAAGACGAAACAATTAACGCTGAATAATATATGATCATGATAGTCAAGTAGGAGGAGTATAAATGGCAACTGAAACAAAGTTAAATATTAACGTTGAAGACTTAGTTAATTATTCAGCATCTCAAAATGAACCACAATGGATGACTGATTTAAGAAAAGAAAGTTTTCAAAAATTAGATACATTAGAAATGCCTAAACCAGACAAAACAAAAATTGACAGATGGGATTTTGATTCATTCAAAACACATGCTGTTACAAGTGAAACATTTGATACTATCGACAATTTACCAGAATCAGTTCGTAAAATTATCGATACTGAAAATGCTACAAACTTAATTGTTCAACATAATAATACACCTGCTTTTACTAAAGTAGATGAAAAATTAGTCGAACAAGGCGTTGTTATTAAAGATTTAAAAACAGCTTTAATTGAAAATAGTGAATTAGTACAAAAATACTTCATGACTGACGCAGTTAAAGTTGATGAACATAGATTAACAGCTTTACACGCAGCATTAGTTAACGGTGGTGTATTTGTATATGTACCTAAAAATGTTGTTGTAGAAGATCCTGTTCAATACGTTGTATTACATGATGATAGTGATGCAAGTTTCTTCAACCATGCGATTATCGTAACTGAAGAAAGTGCAGAATTAACATACGTTGAAAACTATTTATCTACAGTATCTTCAAACGAAGGTCAATTAAACATCGTTTCTGAAGTAATTGCTGGTGCAAACTCAAACATTACTTATGGTACAGTTGATTTCATGGATAAAGGCTTTACTGGTCACATTATCCGTCGTGGTACAGCAGCAGCTGATGCTACAATTGATTGGGCTTTAGGTTTAATGAATGATGGTAGTACAATTAACGACAACACGACTTATTTAATGGGTGATCGTTCAAACTGTAACTTAAAAACAGTCGTAGTTGGTCGTGGAGAACAAAAACAAAACTTTACAACACAAATTATTCAATATGGTAAAGAATCTAATGGCCATATATTGAAACATGGTGTTATGAAAGATAGTTCTTCTTCAATCTTTAATGGTATTGGTTATATCAAACACGGTGGTACGAAAGCAGATGCTCAACAAGAATCTCGTGTTCTTATGTTATCTGAAAAAGCACGTGGAGATGCAAACCCAATCTTATTAATTGATGAAGATGATGTAACAGCAGGACACGCAGCTTCAGTAGGTAGAGTAGATCCAACTCAACTTTATTACTTAATGAGTAGAGGTATTTCTCGTGAAGAAGCAGAACGTTTAGTTATTCACGGTTTCCTTGATCCAGTTGTATCTGCATTGCCAATCGAAGACGTTAAACGTCAATTACGTGAAGTTATTGAATTAAAAGTAACAACACAAATATAAAAAAGGCACAGAAAGGTCTGATAATGTGGCCGAATCAACATTTAATGTAGAAAAAATTATAAAAGATTTTCCGATATTAGAACAACAAGTTAACGGTAGTAGACTCGTGTATTTAGATTCATCAGCCACAAGTCAAACACCTACTCAAGTCACTGATAGCATTGTAGATTACTATAACCGTTATAATTCTAATGTTCACCGAGGTGTGCATACACTTGGTACACTTGCTACGGATGCTTATGAAAAAGCACGAGAAACTGTTAGAAGATTTATAAATGCACAATATTTTGAAGAAGTTGTGTTCACAAGAGGAACTACAACTGCAATCAACTTAGTGGCGCATAGTTACGGTGATGCAAATATTTCTGAAGATGATGAAATTGTCGTCACACAAATGGAACATCATGCGAATATCGTGCCATGGCAACAACTTGCTAAAAGAACAGGTGCTAAACTTAAATTTATTCCAATGTCAGAAAGTGGCGAACTTGAAAGAGACGCAATCGAAAGTACGATAAATGATCGAACTAAAATTGTCGCAGTCGCTCATGTGTCTAACGTATTAGGTACAATCAATGATGTTAAATATATTGCAGAAGTCGCACATCGTCATAATGCTGTTATTGCAGTAGATGGTGCGCAGTCAGCACCACATATGAAAGTGGATGTTCAAGATTTAGATGTAGACTTCTTTAGCTTTAGTGGTCATAAAATGTTAGGCCCTACTGGTATAGGTGTCTTATATGGTAAACGTGATTTATTAGATAAGATGGAACCAATCGAATTTGGTGGAGATATGATTGATTTTGTTGGATTAGAAGATGCAACATGGACAGACTTACCAACGAAATTCGAAGCTGGTACACCGCTTATTGCAGAAGCAATTGCTTTAGCTGAAGCGATTAAATATATTGATGCTATCGGTTTAGATAACATTCATCAACATGAGTATGATCTTGTGAATTATGCTTACAATGAAATGTCTAAAATTGATGGACTTGAAATATATGGACCTACACCTGAAAAAAGAGCTGGATTAATTACATTTAATGTAGAAGGTGTTCACCCACATGATTTAGCAACAGCATTAGATTCTGAAGGCGTAGCTGTAAGAGCAGGTCACCACTGTGCACAACCATTAATGAAATGGTTAAACCAATCTTCAACAGCAAGAGCAAGTTTCTATATTTATAATACTACTGAAGATGTTGACCAACTCATTCAGGCACTAAATGGCGCGAAGGAGTTTTTCTCTTATGAATTTTAACAATTTAGATCAACTATACCGTTCTGTCATTATGGATCACTATAAGAATCCTCGTAATAAAGGCGTTCTTGAAGATGGCTCTCTAACAATAGATATGAACAATCCGACATGTGGAGATCGCATCCGCTTAACATTAGATGTAGAAGATAATGTTATTAAAGATGCTAAGTTTGAAGGTGAAGGTTGCTCTATTTCAATGTCTAGCGCATCTATGATGACTGAAGCGGTTAAAGGTCATACAATTGAAGAAGCATTAGAAATGAGTCAAGAATTCTCAAACATGATGCTTGGTGAATCCTACGAAATTACAGAAGAAATGGGAGATATAGAAGCACTATCAGGTGTATCTAAATTCCCAGCAAGAATCAAATGCGCTACTTTAGCATGGAAAGCATTTGAAAAAGGAACAAAAGAGCAAAATAACGCGTAACTTTTGAAAAATGGGCGAACGCTATTATAAAAGAGGAGTGAAGAAAATGGCTAAAAAATCACCAGAAGTTGGAGATTATAAATATGGCTTCCATGATGAAGACGTTTCTATTTTCCGTTCAGGTAGAGGTTTAACAGAAGAAATCGTTAAAAAAATATCTGAAATGAAAGACGAACCACAATGGATGCTTGATTTTCGTTTGAAATCATTAAAACAATTTTACAAAATGCCAATGCCAATGTGGGGTGGCGATTTAACAGAGTTAAACTTTGATGAAATCACATACTACGTTAAACCATCAGAACGTTCAGAGCGTTCATGGGATGAAGTACCAGAAGAAATCAAAAATACTTTCGATAAATTAGGTATTCCTGAAGCAGAGCAAAAATATCTTGCAGGTGTATCTGCGCAATATGAATCAGAAGTTGTTTACCATAACATGGAACAAGACTTAGAAGAACAAGGTATTATCTTCAAAGATACTGATTCAGCATTACGTGAAAATGAAGAATTATTCAAAGAATATTTCGCAAGTGTTATTCCAGCTGCAGATAATAAATTCTCAGCATTAAACTCAGCAGTTTGGTCTGGTGGATCATTCATTTACGTACCAAAAGGCGTAAAATTAGAAACACCACTTCAAGCTTACTTCAGAATTAACTCTGAAAACATGGGTCAATTTGAAAGAACATTAATTATTGCTGATGAAGGTTCTTCAGTACACTATGTAGAAGGTTGTACAGCACCTGTTTATACGACTAATTCATTACACTCAGCTGTAGTTGAAATTATCGTTAAGAAAGATGCATACTGCCGTTATACAACAATCCAAAACTGGGCTAACAATGTTTATAACTTAGTTACAAAACGTACTTTCGTATATGAGAATGGTACGATGGAATGGATTGATGGTAACTTAGGATCTAAGTTAACAATGAAATACCCATCTTGTTTCTTACTTGAAGAAGGCGCTAGAGGTATGACTTTATCTATCGCACTTGCAGGTAAAGGACAAGTTCAAGACGCTGGTGCAAAAATGATTCATAAAGCACCAAATACGTCATCAACAATTGTTTCTAAATCAATTTCTAAAAATGGCGGTAAAGTTGTTTACCGTGGTCAAGTACACTTCGGACGTAAAGCAACTGGCGCACGTTCAAACATTGAATGTGACACATTAATTATGGATAACGAATCTACATCAGATACAATTCCTTACAATGAAATCATGAACGATAACATTTCATTAGAACACGAAGCGAAAGTTTCTAAAGTATCTGAAGAACAATTATTCTACCTAATGAGCCGTGGTATTTCAGAAGAAGAAGCAACTGAAATGATCGTAATGGGCTTCATCGAACCATTTACAAAAGAATTACCAATGGAATACGCAGTAGAAATGAACCGTCTAATCAAATTCGAAATGGAAGGTTCAATTGGATAATATCAATTAAACTGTGTAAGACAATATTTATAGATAAAATAACCCTGTATAAGTTCTTGGTCATAAGAACTTATACAGGTTTTTTCTATTTCTTAATCTATTTTAGATAATGTGTTTATAAAGTAATCTACGATTTTGTTCGTGCATGCTTGCCTAGGGTATGGTTCGGGCCTGTAGTCTCTCACGCATACTATTCCCTCAGGCGTCAGCACTTAACAAAATCGATGCGAGATATTTAGATATAGAAAATATATACCGTTTTATGTTTTTATGGTATTATTTTTACAAATTAAGGAAATATAAAATAAAGTCTAACTAGGTTATCATAATGAGGTGGTCAACGTTGAATAACTTAAAAGAAATTTTTAAAAATATAACAATGTTAGAAATTATATGCTTTATACCATTTATGTTTTTGTTTTCGTATTTACCTAATTCGAATATGATATGTATAATTTTTAATATAGTTATAGTCATTTTTTGTTGCTTAGGTGCTTCACATTTATTTTGTTTAATCAATGATTATAAAAAGAATAAAGCTAACAAGTAATATGATAATAGAAAAGAAGTGAATTTTGGATTTATAATACTACCAGATAAAGAAAGACCCGTAGAATTTCTACGGGGTTTTCCTATTCCTTAATCTATTTTAGATAATGTAACGGATGATGTTCTATTTCTTAAGTCTACTTCGATTTCTTCAAGGCTTCTACCTCTTGTTTCTGGTAAGTATTTGATGACAAATATCATTGCGAGTATACCGATAACTGCAAAGATTAGAAATACTTGTTCGATTCCCATCACTGATGTGAGTAGTGGGAAGAATTGTGCAACTAATAAACTGCCTATTGATAAGGATAATGTCGCGATACCTGTTGCTGCGCCTCTTGCTCTCATTGGGAATAGTTCTGGTAACATGATCCATAAGATTGGTCCCCAAGTGAATGCGAAGAAGACAATGAATAATGTTAAACATGCGACAATAATCCATGCACCGACTGTTGAGTGTAATCCGATTGTCCATACGAGTGTTGCCATAATAAGTAATGAGCAAACCATGCCGATATTACCTGTAATAAGTAGTTTTTTACGGTCAATTTTATCCATTATATATATTGCAAATATCGTTACAATTACATTGACTGATCCGATGCCGACTGTTCCAAGAATAGCTGTTGCATCTCCTAAACCTGCTTTACTAAAGATTGTTGGTGCATAGTAAATGATGGCATTAATACCGATGATTTGTTGGAGTAGTGCAAATATACAGCCTATAACAAGTACGGGTCTTAGCCAAACAGATTTTAAGACTGTCCATGTACTTTCTGATATATGAATGATTTCTTTCATTTCGTCAATTTCTTTATCAATTTCTGATTGTTTTCTTGTAATGGCCATAACTTTTCTAGCGGCTTTTTCACTTTTATGTTCAAGTAACCATCTAGGGCTCTCTGGCATAAAGTAAACACCGATCATTAAGATGACAGAAGGGACAACTGCTAATCCAACCATCCATCTCCAAGCCTCCATATCTGCAAAAGCATAGTTAACTAAATATGAAGCGAGAATCCCGATAGTAATCATCAGTTGGTTTAATGAACTTAAAGAACCTCTTGTGTCAGTAGGTGCCATTTCTGATAAATAGACAGGCACGATTGCAGTAGAGCCTCCGACTGCTAATCCGATTATAAATCTACCTATGACTAGGATAACCATTGATTGTGCTAATGATAGAATTAATGCGCCCACGATAAAGACAATCGCAATAACAAATACGAGCTTTCTTCGTCCAAGTTTATCCGATAGTGGTCCACTGAATCCTGAACCAAATATTGCACCGACTAACATTGAACTCACGACTAAACCTTCAGTGAAACTTGTGAGTGGTATATCATTTTTTATAAAAAGCAACGCGCCAGATATAACACCCGTGTCATACCCGTAAAGCAATCCTCCTAGAGCACCTAGGAAGAAAATTAACTTCGTTCTATAATTGCTTGCTTCCATTTTATTACCCCCATGTAATTTTAATAACGCCATCAGAAACTTTAGTTAAAATAAAATTTTGAGGTTCGTTGATGATATTTAATTATTTAAGATAACTAAAAAAGTTGTAATTACTCTTTGAATCTGATTTAATTATTAATGTAAGCCTTTTCAAATAGAAAATCAAGTAAAATACGAATAAAAATATTTATTTTAGTTATTATAAATTACTTAAAGTTAAGGAGGGTTGTCGTGAAGCAATCATCTCGGATCAATATTAATTTAATGAAAGATTATAATAAGCAACTTGTTTTAAGGACGATTCAAAAGTATGGACCAATCTCTAGAGTAGAAATTGCGAATAGAATTGATTTATCAAGACCTTCAGTTTCAGAAATTGTTTCAATATTAATTGATGAACAATGGATAGAAGAGAAGGCAATGGAAAGAAAAGTTAGAGGCAGACAACCTATACCACTTGATATTAATAAAGAGAAAAAAGTGATGATTGGTTTAGAAATTGGTGCATATAGAACGAGTATAATTGTCAGTAATTTGAGAGCAGAAATCTTATTTGAGAAACAAATAGAAATGGATTTACGAAAAGGTCCGAATGACATGATTGTTTATTTAGGACAAGAAATTCGTTTAATTGCAGAAGAATATTCAGCACAACAAATTGAAGTACTTGGTATTGGAGTAGGTATGCACGGGTTGGTCGATACTCAAAATGGTACAAATATCTTTGCGCCAAACTTAGGATGGAGAAATATCGAAATTAAATCGATATTAGAATCTCAAACAGACTTGATGGTCGTAATTGATAATGATTGTAATAGTGCAGCACTTGCGGAAATGTGGTTTGGCCAAGGTAAAGAAGAAACAAACTTTATATCGGTCATCGTGGACTATGGTGTAGGTGCAAGTATTATCAATAATGGATCGATTTTAAAAGGCAATCACCACATTACAGGTCAAATTGGACATGTCACGATAGATCCAGACGGTCCATTATGTTCTTGTGGTAACTATGGCTGTTTAGAAACGTTGACTTCAGAAACAGCAATTTTAAAAATGATTAAGCGTCAATTAAAAATTGGTCGTAAAAGTCAATTATTAAATATGCAGTCTGAAATTGATGAATTAAGTATTGAAGATTTTTATGAGGCAGTGAATCAAGGCGATGAATTATGTGTCCAAATTGCTAAAGAAGTTGGTAGGAACCTTGGTTTAGGCTTTGCAATATTAATAAATTTATTTGGACCAAAATTTATTGTATTAGGTGGTAGTTTAACAAAAATTAGTCATCTCTTACTAACAGAAATTAAAGCAATCATTCGGTTAAAAGTAATGGGTGAAGATGCGAAAGAGACTCCAATCGTAACTTCTGCTTTAGGGGACGATTTATATACGATTGGCGCAGCATCTTTAATAGTAGAAGAAATATTCTCACTACCAAAACCAAATAAATGATTATAAGGAGGAATTATAAATGAGTGAATTAAATGAACAAGTCATTATTGTAACTGGCGCAGGAAAAGGAATCGGTAAAGGGATTGCAAAACAACTTGGCAGTAAAGGAGCAAAGATTGTCGTTGCTACAATTGATCCAGAGTTTGGTAAAGAAACAGTAGCAGAAATAATCGATAACGGTGGCGACGCATACTTTGTTGAAACAGATGTATCTAAAGAAGAAAGTATTATTAATATGGTTAATGAAACAGTAAATCATTATGGAAAAATCAACACACTCGTTAATAATGCAGGTATCACAGTGTTTAAATCAATTGAAGAAGCAACAGTTGAAGATTGGGATTCTATTATCAATATTGATTTAAGAGGCACATTCTTATGTTCGAAACATGTCATCCCTGAAATGAAGAAACAAGGTGGCGGTTCAATTATCAATATTTCTTCAAACCATTCAATCGCGACTTTACCAGATACTGATATGTATGCTGCTGCTAAAGGTGGCGTTAATGCGATGACAAGAGGTATGGCGTTAAGTTTAGGTAAATACAATATTCGTGTAAATGCGATATGTCCTGGATTTACGAACACATCACATTTGAAAAATTGGTTTGATTCAATGGAAAACGAAGATGAAGTGAGACAAGGCGTCTTAGATTTACACGCGACATCAAGAATTAATGAACCAGAAGATATTGGTAAATTAGCGCAATATTTAGCATCTGATGATTCTGAAATGATGACTGGTGAACACTTAGTCATTGATGGTGGTTTATCTGCACGTTTATACAACGCAAACGGCTATTAAGTTATAAGGAGGGTCATGAAGATGGATGTATTGTCTATTGGAGAAACGATGGTTGTGTTTGCACCTAAAGGAGTAGGACCAATGAGATATGCTCAAGACTTTTCAACGCATATAGCTGGGGCTGAAACAAATACGCTTATTGGGTTAGAAAAGCTTGGTGTTAAAACTGGCTGGATCAGTCAATTAGGTAATGATGAATTAGGGCAGAAGATTTTAAATTTTGTTCGTGGTGAAGGTATTAATGTAGATTCTGTAAAATTAATATCTGAAGCACCGACTGGCATTTTTCTTAAAGAGAAATTTCGACAAGATCAAACACGCGTCCATTATTATAGAAAAGGTTCAGCAGCCAGTCTAATGTCTGAAGCAAATATAGATGAAAGTTATGTCGCTCAATTTAAATATTTATATGTCACAGGTATTACACCTGCTTTAAGTGCATCTTGTAAAAAAACAATATTTAAACTCATTTCGACAGCAAAATCATTAGGCTTACAAATTGTTTTCGATCCAAACTTAAGACTCAAATTATGGTCTGAAGATGAAGCGAAAGAGACATTAAAACAATTAATCGCTTTAAGTGATATTGTGTTGCCAGGAACGAGTGAAGGGGCATTTTTATTCAATACACAATCTGAAGAAGAAATCGCTCAAAAGATTATAAATTTAGGTGCATCAACAGTAGTTGTTAAATTAGGAAGTAAAGGTGCTTACTATGTACATGAAGATATTTCAGGTTATGCAAAAGCTTCAAAAGAAATAGAAGTCGTTGATCCTGTTGGTGCTGGAGATGGCTTTGCGGCAGGTTTAATTGCAGGTATTATCGAAGGATTATCCATTCATGAAGCATCAGAACAAGCTTGCAATGCAGGAGCACTCGTGACAACGGTTAAAGGGGATGTTGAAGGCTTACCAACTAAAGAAGAAATTGAACAAATGAAACATACAGGTCATGTAGATGATGTGATTAGATAAGGAGGCGTCTAAAATAGATACATTACAAACAATCAAAGAAACTAAATTAATCGCAATTTTACGAAATGCAAATCCCAATGATATTTTACCAATCGTAGAAACATTATATAAAGCAGGTATTCGTGCGATAGAGGTTACGATGAATTCACCTAAAGCGTTAGAATCTATTGAACTGATCTCTAATGAAATGAAGGGAAAAGTTGTAGTCGGAGCAGGTACAGTCTTAGATGCGGAATCGGCAAGGTTAGCTATTTTAAGTGGTGCAACGTTTATACTGTCGCCAACGGTAGATAAAGATACGATTCGCATGAGTAAAAAATATGGTACCGTAAGTATACCAGGTGCTATGACACCAACAGAAATTCTAGAAGCTTATGAATACGGTGGAGATATTATTAAAGTCTTTCCAACAACAAGTTTAGGTCCTGAATATATTAAAGATTTACAAGGTCCACTACCGCATATCCCACTTTTACCAACAGGTGGTGTAAGTATAGACAATGTTACAGACTTTATTGAAGCGGGAGCTGTTGGCGTCGGTTTAGGAAGTGCTTTAGTAAATACGAAAGTAGAAACGAATAAAGCGTATTTTGAGGAACTAGAACAAAAAGCACAAGCATTTTATAACAAAGTACATTAAAGAGGAGTGCTAACATGAAGATTGTAGACTATGAGTTGTTTCAAGTACCACCGCGTTGGTTGTTTCTAAAAATTACAACGGATGAAGGTATCGTCGGATGGGGCGAACCTGTAATTGAAGGTAAAGCTCAGACTGTTGGTGCAGCGGTTGATGAATTTATGCAACAGTTGATTGGCAAAAATCCTTTAAATATTGAAGATCATTGGAACATGATGTATAGAAGTAGCTTTTATAGAGGTGGTCCAATTTTAATGAGTGCCATTTCAGGTATAGACCAAGCATTGTGGGATATTAAAGGTAAATATTATAACGCGCCTGTTCATGAATTATTAGGTGGGGCATGTAGAGAATCTATGAAAGTATATTCATGGGTTGGTGGTGATAGACCTCAAGATACTGCAAACGCTGCTAAAAAAGCTTTTGAAAATGGTTTTGAAGCAATCAAAATGAATGCAACTGAAGAATTACAGTATATAGATAGTTATGACAAGATAGAAAGTGTTGTTCAACGTGTTGCTGGTATTAGAGAAGCGGTTGGCAATCAGTTAGGTATTGGAATTGATTTTCACGGGCGTGTTCATAAACCAATGGCTAAAGTATTAGCTAAAGAATTAGAGCCATACAATCCAATGTTTATAGAAGAACCTGTATTAAGTGAAAATATAGAAGCGGTTAGAGAAATTAGTCAAACGACAACTATTCCAATAGCGCTTGGTGAAAGGCTATTTTCTAGATGGGATTTCAAACCTATTTTAGAAAGTGGATTTGTCGATATCATTCAACCTGATTTATCACATGCTGGTGGTATAACGGAATGTAAAAAAATTATTTCTATGGGAGAAGCTTATGATGTAGGTGCTGCACCTCATTGTCCACTTGGACCTATTGCTTTAGCATCATGTTTACAAGTGGATGCAACTTGTCACAATGCTTTTATACAAGAACAAAGCTTAGGCATTCATTATAATAAAGACAGTGATATTCTAGATTATATTACGAACAAAGAAGTATTTGAGTTTAAAGATGGATATGTAGATATTCCTAAAAAGCCTGGCCTTGGTGTAGAAATTGATGAAGCACATGTTAGAAAAATGGCGGAAGTCGGGCATGATTGGCATAACCCAATTTGGAGACATAAAGATGGAAGCATTGCAGAATGGTAAATATAACGTTTGTTCATAACATGATTAAAGGCTGAGACAATGACGTCTCAGCCTTTAATTGATTTCTCTATATTCATAAACTTGAAGTGGATTGAACTTTATTAAATAATGATCATACCATGTGCTTAATCCATATTTTTGTTTGTAATGTTCTAAAGCTTCATCTATATACCCTTCAGATACGTCTAAATAATTACTCAGTTCAAATTTATTATGGACGCCTGATTGGTACGCTTGCACAATACTTTTTAGAGGTATAATTTTTTCAAATCCTAATCTTCTTGCTTTATGCTCAAATTTCCATTTCCATAATTCACTTGTATCGAGAATATCTCCATAAGATATATCATGATGGGCTAACTCTTCTCCTAGCACTTCTAACTTTTCTTTGTTAGATAAATCATCTTTCAATAAAATTAATCCATCTACATATAAACCTTTCAGTTGATTCGGAAGGTTACTTGTTTCTTTAATCACGATGTGTTCATTATTGATAAGTGTTTTTTCATATCTATTCAAATTATCCCCACCATATTTTCCGTTTAATAAATCATTTGTTTTGATGCTTTAGAAAATCAACATATTCTAATACTTTCTTCAATTCTTCTTCTGTTAATTCTCCATCTAAATGTGCGGCAATCGTTTCTGCAGTAGAGTTATAAGTTTGTTTAGCTTCCCCGTCTAAAATATAACTGACACTTACATCAAATAACTTTGCCATTTCTTCTATTTTCTTCATCTTTGGTGCTTTTCTTCCTGTTTCCCAATATGAAATGGATTGTTTTGAAACTTGTAACGCATCTGCTAATTTTTGTTGCGTCCATCCATTTTTCGTTCTTAATAAACTTATTTGTTCAGAGAGTTTATTTTGAGACACCATAAGTTTCCCGCTCCTTATATGATTGATACTATTATTATAACCTATAGTTATATTTTATCAATAATTTTGCAGAAAAATATAACTAAAAGTTATTGACGTCAACCGAAAGTTATATTATAGTGTAACCAAGGAGGTGATACACATGGTTAAAATGAACTTCAAAACAGATAAAGTGAATTTGAATTATTCCGAAGAAGATAACAGAATCCCAATTGAACCAGACAAAGTTAAACAATTTATCGCAATGATAGGTGGGTTCTTAGGTGCACTATATTTAGCATTGAATGCATCTGGTTTTTCGGTAGAATGGTTGAACCCTCAAAAGTTAAATGCATGGATGAACGTATTAAACACAGGGATACCTATTGTATTTGTGCTTTATGGTATTTGGAAAAACACATTCATTTTTACAAATCAATCACGTGAACAAGAAAAGTTCTTAAAACAATCTGGTAAAAAATAAAAATGAGAAAGGATGATTGAATGTTAACAGCTATAACATATTTAACTAAAAAAGGATGGGAAATTTCATCAGACCCAAGAACGTACAATCAATATCCAAAAAACTATGGATATAGAAATTACACAGAAGATGGCATAAATTATGATGCCTATTGTAGTGGTTATCATAGAGCATTTGATGTCTATAGTAATGAAACGAATCAAATTCCAGCAGTTACTAGTGGAACAGTTATATTAAGTGAACCATTTGGTAATTTCGGAGGCACAATTGAAATTAGAGATAATAATGGCAATGATTGGATTTACGGGCATATGCAAAGAGATACATTGCAATTTTCTAAAGGTGATAAAGTCATTCAAGGTGACATTATTGGATTACAAGGCAATAGTAATTATGACAATAATCCGATGAGTGAACATTTGCATATCCAATTACGTCAAAAAGGTGAAGACATTTCTAAAGAAGTAACAAGAGTGTGTAGTGGTATGCCAATTGAAAATTATGACATATCCAAACTCAATCAAAAATTAGATCAATCTAACAATAAAGGAGCCGTTAAAATGAGTAGAAAAATTATGATTGTAGCAGGGCACGGGTATAATGATCCAGGCGCAGTAGGAAATGGAACAAATGAAAGAGATTTTATTAGAACGAATATCGTAGACAGAGTAGCAAATTATTTAAAACAAGCAGGCCATAAAGTTGCAGTATACGGCAAAGACCAAGATATGTATCAAGATACAGCATACGGTGATCAGGTCGGAAATAAAAAAGATTACGGATTATACTGGGTTAAATCACAAGGTTATGAAATTGTAGTAGAATTTCATTTAGATTCAGCAGCCGCATCAGCTACAGGAGGTCATGTTATTATTCCAAGTGGATTAGCAGCAGACAGTATTGATAAAGCATTACAAGCAGCCGTGAAAAAACATGTAGGTACTATTAGAGGCATTACAGAAAGAAGTGACCTATTACATTGCAACGTAGCTAAAGCAGAATATATCAATTATCGATTAGTAGAGTTAGGATTTATTACCTCAACAAAAGATATGAATTACATTAAAAATAATTTAAATGCATATACAAAATCACTAGCAGAAGCCATCAATGGAGGAGCCATCAATACGAATCCAACAACCTATACAGTCGTAGCCGGAGATACACTATGGAGTATCAGTCAAAAAACAGGCGTTACCGTAGCAACATTAAAGAAATTGAACGGATTAACATCAGATGTCATACAAATCGGACAAGTATTGAAGTTAAAATAGGAGACAAAACGATGAATAAAAAAGCAGAAAAAAATACCTTAACCATAAAATTTATACAATGACGGCCATCATTAAATAAAATTATGTAAGGTATCCGAATAAATTAAATATAACACAAAACCCTCGCTATCAACAAACAAATAGCGAGGGTTTTAAATGTAAAAAATTGTATAAAAAGTAATTGACAGAATATTATGAACTAAATATATTATTCTTAAGACGTCTTGAATTTTGAAAAATGGGAGTGTTTATTAATGAAAAAATTTTTTATAACATTATTATTAACAATTATAATTGCTTCTGGTGCAGGGATTGTTAAAGCATACCAAGTTAATGTTGATGGTGGTACATGGAATTATGGTGTTTCAAGTCAATATGTATGGTCTAATTATTACCATGGAAAGAAAACACATTATACGAGTGTAAGAGGGCGTTATTGGGCTACTTCAGGTTATACACCTAAAGGAAGATGGTCTAAGGTATCGGCTCAAAAACGACCAGGTTGGCAAATTTGGAAAGTAAATAAAGCATATTACGGCTTCTATTAATGAATTTTATTAATGAGGCTATTAAATGAAGAAAATTACAAAGATAACTATATTTCTTATATTCTGTATTATAACTTTTATATTCTTAAATTTTTATAATTATATAGATGATATTAAATTGCCAGGATACAACAAGGCATTAGTCATAGAAAAGTGGGACAAGAAACATAATAAAGAAGAAATAAATAGGTTATTAGTTAAGCTTTCTACTGAACATAATATTTCGATGATTCGAGTAAATGGGAATTATGATGATAATGGTAAAACTAAATATTTATCTCAATATAATTTGAACGAGAAACTTAATTTTAATGAAAAAGCATTTAATCGTAACAAGAAATATCAAATTATAAAACCAGATAATAAAATTTTGGGTAAATTAAATTTGGTTGGAACAACTTTTTTTATAAAAGAGAATCCCAAGAGT
The DNA here is from genome assembly GCF_038005105.1 of Mammaliicoccus sp. FSL K6-3158. NCBI lineage: Bacteria > Bacillati > Bacillota > Bacilli > Caryophanales > Staphylococcaceae > Mammaliicoccus > Mammaliicoccus sp. FSL K6-3158. The sequence goes on along the minus strand of NZ_JBBOSL010000001.1, from coordinate 2,153,217 downwards.
GATTTTTATGAAACATTAGAAGAAAAAGGTTTAACTACTAAAGATTATGAATTTCCATTACATTTAATAATATTGGAATATATAAGTACCCATCAATTACCTTCTACTTTCATAATTTTATTAGTAATAATTTTCATAGCTATTTTATATGATCAACTTGCTTCAGTGAAAGAAATGTCTATTAAACGAATACATGGATTCACATCGGCAAAAATTATAGCTTTACAATTATTAAAAATTACAAAAATCTTTGTTTCACATTTCATAATAATAACTTTAATAGTAACTATTGGATTATATTTATATAATCAATTGGCACAAATTAGATATATTTTTTGGTCATATTTAATTTGTGTAGTAATTTTTTATATTATTTTGATTATGGTATCGCTAATGTCTTACTGGCTAGTATCTAAACAAACTTTTAATATTCAAAAATATATAAAATTTGAAGGTGTCGGCAATAGGTTTCAATACTTGCCAAATATAATTAAGTTAATAGTAACTTTAACTTTACTCAATGTTATATCGATTTCAATACATAACTACATAGAAGCGTTTGACATTGTGAACAGTGAAAAGCATTGGTTTAAGAATAAAGATTTATATATTGCTGAATTGACAACAAATGAAATAGAAACAAGTAAGAAACAGTTTAAATATTCAGATCAAGAAGTGATAAATTTATTAAACAAAATTCCTGAAAAGAATTGGATGCTTACATTTCATAGACATTATAATTGGAAAAAATCTGGGGAGAAATATGATTTAGATAATGCTATCTATGTAAATAAGACTTTTATTGATAGAAATAAAATTAGTATAGAAAACAAAGAATCAGTAGATTTTTCAAAAATTACAGCACTAATTCCTGATAAAGGATTTTCCAAAGAGAATATAAATAAAATTAAAAAAGATTTACAAGAAGAGATTGAATTTTATGATGAAATTGAGAAAGTTCCTAATAAACAAAGGTATCTAGATATCAAAGTTCATAAAATAAAAAATAATTATAATTTATTTAACTATAGTACAGGTGTATATAGTAAAGAGGTTATATCTTATAATCCAGTAATAATAATATTACCTAAAGGTTATTATCCAATTTCTTTCTATAGTTCTGCTACATCACAAGGGTTATTGCTCTTTAATGATTATGATCTAATTAAAAGTAAACTAGATCATAATAAGTTTGATACAGAAATTCAAGGTTTGACTAATGCTTATAGTAGTGTATTGACTGAATATAATAAAATAAAACGTAATCTATTTGTTTCTGTTACTACCTCTATACTAGGAATCATAATATTAATTTCAGTATATCTATTTATTATTAATATTTATTGTGATAGAGAGAAAAAAGTGATATTTGTAAGAACTATTCATGGAGATTCTTTTTTTAAAAAGCATATAAGTTTTGTGATAAATAGTTTAGTTTCTACTTTTATAGCATTATTTATTGTGAATTTTTTTGATATTGTAGAAATTTCATTCAAATTAATGATTTCAATTATTCTATTCGAATTACTTACTGTCATGATTTTTATTAATCGATATGAATATCATTTGTTGAAAGATGCAAGAAGAGGTGAGACTCAATAATGAAAAAGTTAATTTATACATTAATAGCAAGCATTATGATAATTTGTATAATTTTATTTACGATGAAAAATATTGATGAAAAATTGGATGTAGTAAATCCCTTTGTTAAAAGAGGTTGGAGTTATGCTAAGGTTCCATATAGCAGCGATGCTGAACATTTAAGTAAGCAAGAAATTATAAATATCCAAGATTATAAAGATATTGAATCTTATGATGAAAATGGTCGTAAAAATAACTACTTATTGGACTTTAAAGGTTATAGCCCTTCTGAACAATATGTCAAAATTGATCACAAAGGTAAATGGGTTTATTTTATAGAATATATCAGTAAATCTGAGTATGAGAAGATGATTAAACAATGATCCGTTTAAATAATTTAAGAAAACAATTTAATGGTGTTAATTTATTTAGTGATTTGAGTTTGAATATTAACAAAGGTGAAATGGTCGCCATAACTGGGAGAAGTGGTTCGGGAAAATCTACTTTATTGGGTTGTATGTGTGGCTTAGAAAAAATTGATGGTGGTACTATTTATATTGATGGTGATGACATAACTAAGATGAAACGTAAACATAAGATGCTATTGTATCGAAATAAGTTAGGCTATTTGTTTCAAAACTACGCACTTATCACACATGAAACGATTGAATATAATTTGGACATCGTACTAACTTATAAAAAATTGAGTAAATCTCAGAAAAAAGTATTGAAAAATGATGTCATGAAAAAAGTAGGATTAAATAAACCACTTAATACTAAGATTTATACGTTAAGCGGAGGAGAACAACAAAGAGTCGCAATTGCTAGGTTACTATTAAAAGAACCTCTAATAATTTTTGCAGATGAGCCAACAGGTGCTTTAGACAATGATAATAAATATAAAATACTTGAACTTTTATCAGAATTTAAAGGTAAATCTACTATATTAATTGTTACGCATGACGAGGAAGTTATGAAATATTGTGATAGAAATATACAACTTGCTACATGAATGAGTTGATACACATATAAAACGGCTAGGACATTATTATTTGTCATAGCCGTTATTTTTTATGAATTGAAAAGAATGGTGGGTTTAGTAACAAAAGTCGTAGGAAGTGTAACTAAGGAGGTCCATAGTAACAAAAATCGTACGAAGTGTAACTAAGACAGCCTATAATTACAAAACGCATAAGAAGTATAACGAACGACATACAATTCTTTACTGCTCATTCATAGTTTTACATAATTTTAATCAAACAAACTGAACTAAAAATACTCTGTGTGGTATGATGAGTATGGTGATGAGATATGATAAAAATTGGCCTAACTGGATGGGGAGATCATGATTCTTTATATGAAGACCTGTCTAATAAAAAAGATAAGTTAAAAGCATATGCTGCTCATTTTCCTATTGTGGAATTAGATGCAACTTATTATGCGATTCAACCGCAACGAAATATTGAAAAATGGATTCGGGAAACGCCTAATAATTTTAAGTTTGTTGTTAAGATTCATCAGGCGTTAACAGGTCATGCTGAGGTAACTGATTTTGCTGAAGACAAAATGACATTGTTTAATTTATTTAAAGATTCGATGGCACCGTTAAAAGCATCAGGAAAGTTAGCGATGATTCTCGTACAGTTTCCACCTTGGTTTGATTTACAACCTCAAAATATTAATTATTTACGTTATGTACGTGAGCAATTAAAAGATTTTGATGTTTGTATCGAATTCCGTAATCGTACTTGGTTTAAAGAAGATGTTAAAGAGTATACGTTGGAATTTTTAACCGAAATGAAATTTATTCATAGCGTTTGTGATGAACCGCAGAGTGGAGAAGGGTCTATACCACTTATAAATCGTATTACGCATGATGTTGCTTTCGTCCGTTACCATGGTAGAAATGTAAACGGATGGACGAAGAAAGATATGACAGATCAAGAGTGGCGTGATGTCAGATATTTATATAATTATAATGAAGCAGAACTTAAAGAGTTAGCTGATAAAGTTAAAATTTTAGAGCATAAAGCGAAAGATGTTTATGTAGTATTTAATAATAATTCTGGTGGACATGCTGCACAAAATGCCAAAACTTACCAAAAGTTATTAGATATAGAATACGAAGGTTTAGCGCCTAAGCAACTTAAATTATTTTAGAGGTGACAGGTATGGCATATTTAGTGTTAATTATTATAGGTGTATCGTCTGCAATATTAGGGGCGCTAGTTGGAATTGGTGGCGGAATTATTATTGTTCCTTCACTCGTATACTTTGGTATAGACCATCAATTATTGTCTGGTATGACACCACAAAGAGCGATTGGTACATCATCTGTTATATTAATTACAACGGGTTTAACAGCAACATTAGGCTATTTGAAAACGAAGCAAGTTGATGTAAAAAATGGATTAATATTCTTGATTGGTATTATTCCAGGGGCTTTACTTGGTGCATATTTAAGTAAGTATTTTACTTTAGATTCATTTAATTTGTACTTTGGTATTTTCTTAATCTTTATTTCTATCGTATTAATGATACGTAATCATGTGAAACCAATAAAGTACTTCCAACGAGAAAAGTATTTAAAATCATTTACAGATAGATATGGTGAACATCATAAATACGGTGTTCCACCGTTTGTCGCTATTGTTTCATCATTTATTGTTGGTATAACGACTGGTTTATTCGGTATCGGTGGGGGTGCACTGATGACACCTTTAATGATTATTGTATTTAGATTCCCACCACATGTTGCTGTTGGTACAAGTATGATGATGATATTCTTTTCAAGTTTATCAAGTTCTGTCAGCCACATTGTGCAAGGTAATGTACTTTGGGTACATGCGATTGTATTGATTATTTCAAGTTACTTTGGTGCAAAAATTGGTGTAAGAATAAATAGTAGAATGAAGTCAGACACTGTCGTTTTAATTTTAAGATTTACAATGTTAATCTTAGGTATATATTTGATTATAAAAAGTGTTTTATAAGGAGTTGGATTTGTGAAGCTCACGATATTTCATACAAATGATATACACAGTCATTTAAATACATATGCCAAAATATCTCAGTATATTAAAGATGAAAGAAGTCGATGTCAGCATGATACACTATATATTGATATAGGTGATCATATAGATTTATTTCATCCTTTAACAGAAGCATCACAAGGTAGAGAAAATGTTAATATTTTAAATGATAGTCACGTAGATGTTGTCACAATAGGTAATAATGAAGGTATGACGATATCTCATGATGCTTTGAATCACTTATATGATGAAGCTCAGTTCGATGTTACTTGTTGTAATTTATTTGATTTAGATGGCAATTTACCGAATCATATAACTTCTCATGTTGTTAAAGATATTAATGGTATTAAAGTATGTATGATTGGTTTGACAGCACCTTTTAATCATATTTATGAAAGACTTGATTGGAAAGTGACGTCACCATTACTTGCACTAAAGAACGAAATAGAACAAGTGAAAGAAGCATATGATGTACTGCTCGTTTTAAGTCATGTCGGTATCTTCTTTGATGAGCAAATTTGCAAAGAATGTCCGGAAGTAGACATTATTTTCGGCGCACATACACATCATTATTTTGAAAATGGTGAAGAACAAAATGGTGTGTTGATGGCTGCAGCTGGTAAATATGGGCATTATGTTGGTAAAGTAGATTTAGTTATTGAAAATCAAAAAGTTATTCATAAAGAAGCGGAAATTATTAATTCTGACTTAATTGAAGAAGTACCAAATGATTATGAAGAAAAAGGTAAGGCATTATTAAATAAACCGATACTTAAAGGTATTTTTTCATTACCACGTCGTCTTAACAGTGCAAGTTATACAACGGACTTATTATGCGAAAGTGTATTAGATTTTACAGGAGCAGACTGTGCAATTATTAATGCAGGTCTTATCGTTAAAGGTAAGACGGGTAATGAGTTAACAGAATACGATATTCATCAAATGTTACCGCATCCTATAAACACTGTTTCAGTAGATTTAAGAGGCGCGGAACTTAAACAAATTATATATAAAGCGATGGAACAGTCCTATATGGATGAAGTAGCATTTGGATTTGGCTTTAGAGGAGATATTTTTGGAGGATATGTATTTAAAAATATCGGCTATATTGAGTCTACAGGTCAATGTTTTGTGAATGGAAAAGAAATAGAAGATCACGAACAATATAAGCTCGGTACTATTGATATGTACACATTCGGAAGATACTTCCCAATATTGAAAGATATGAATGTAAATTATATTATGCCAGAGTTTTTAAGAAATATTTTTGAACAAAAGTTATTACAACATAAAAAGAAAGTGTAATGAGCATTTAAATTTATATGTATATTCGTTATAATATATAAAGATGAAAATTAATAATAGAAGGGTGTTCACGTATATGGCTACTAAAAATGAAGAAATATTACGTAAACCAGACTGGTTAAAAATAAAATTAAACACGAATAAGAACTACACAGGCTTGAAAAAAATGATGCGTGAGAAGAATCTTCATACAGTTTGTGAAGAAGCTAAATGTCCAAATATTCACGAATGTTGGGGAGAAAGACGTACAGCTACATTTATGATTTTAGGTGCAGTTTGTACGAGAGCATGTCGTTTCTGTGCAGTTAAAACAGGTCTTCCAAATGAGTTAGATCTAGATGAACCACAACGTGTAGCAGAATCAGTTCAACTTATGAACTTAAAACACGTTGTTATTACAGCAGTAGCAAGAGATGACTTGAAAGATGCTGGTTCTAACGTTTATGCAGAAACAGTACGTAAAGTAAGAGAGTTAAATCCATATACAACGATTGAAATTTTACCATCAGATATGGGTGGTAGTTATGAAGCATTAGAAACATTAATGGCTTCTAAACCAGATATTTTAAACCACAATATCGAAACAGTTAGACGCTTAACACCAAGAGTTAGAGCACGTGCAAAATATGATCGTACATTAGAATTCTTAAGAAGATCTAAAGAAATGTACCCAGATATTCCTACAAAATCTAGCTTAATGGTTGGACTTGGTGAAACAGTTGAAGAAATTTATGAAACAATGGATGATTTACGTGCAAACGACGTAGATATTATGACAATCGGTCAATATTTACAACCATCACGTAAACATTTAAATGTGCAAAAATACTACACACCTTTAGAATTTGGTAAATTAAGAAAAGTAGCTATGGAAAAAGGCTTTAAACATTGCCAAGCTGGTCCAATGGTACGTAGTTCTTATCACGCAGATGAACAAGTTAATGAAGCTGCTAAACAAAAACATATTCTAGGTGAACAAGCACTTAATAACTAATAAGGTGATTGAATGTTAACTAAAATAGAAAATAACTATTTTGAAGTGATTAAAGATGATCAGAAATCTTTCAATGAAGAACAATTTACATCACGTTATTCTGAAATTCTAGATAAATATGATTTTATTGTTGGTGACTTTGGTTATGAGCAACTTCGTTTAAAAGGCTTTTATCATGATTCTAATAAAAAAAGTGATGCAAATAAGCGATTCTCTGCTATTCAAGATTATATATTAGAGTATTGTAATTTTGGATGTAAATATTTTGTGTTGAGACGATTATCTAAATCTGAGATATCTAAATTAACAGCAGAAGAAGCAACTTTCATAGATGAAGAACATAAATTAGAAGATGTTAAAATAGAGCCAACAATTCAGCAAAATACTAAACAAGAGCAACAAAACAAACAACAAGAAGCTGAAACAGTAGAAATAGAAGAAGACGCAATTGAAGAACAACCTACATCTAAAAATACTTTAAAAGATTATTTATAAACGAAAGAGCCCGGAATTTTTCCGGGCTCTTTTGTATTGAGCTATAGCGAGATTGTGAATATTTTTGTATGAAGTTGTTTATATAATATAGGTGCGTTAGTAACAAAAATCGGTCGAAGTGTAACTATGAAGTGTCTTATTTACAAAACTACTGAGAATTGTAATTACTGGACTTCTTATTTGCACTTTCGACCAGAACTGCAAATAACGCTCACACTATATTAATTACAAATGCAATTCAATTTTATATATCTATAACATCATGTAAATATTCTGTTACTTCTTCGCCTTCTTCTTTTGTTAAACCGAGGATGTGACTTATATAGCCATCTTCTTCTAAGTCATCCTTACCGATAATACCAAATGTATTGTTTTGGGTATTAAGTACCATTGTTTTTCCATAATGTCTATCTGTATAAATCAGTGTTAAGTCATAGCGACTGTGTTCACCGACAAATCCTACAAATTGTATTTTCGCTTCATCTTGCTCGTCATATAAGAACATATCTATCATGTTTAGCGACTCCTTTTTAAAAATCTTTCTTTACTTGTATAGTATACAGAGCAATGCCCTACAATTCAAAATTATGATATGATGATATATGGATAGGAGGTCTTCTACATGTATTTCGTAGATAGCAAAACTTTAACTTTAAAACTAAATTATTTAGAAAAATTAACGGTAGATTTTGAAACCGAGAAAAATTCTCCATATGCTTTAGAAAGAATCGCACATATGATGATTGAATCTGTAGTTGATATTGGGAATTTGATTATTGATGCATTTATTTTAAGAGATCCTGGTAATTATAAAGATGTGATTGATATTATGGAACTTGAAAAAGTCTTCCAACCTTCATCTGCTGAAGCGATTAGAACATCTATTGATTACAGAAAAGAACTTATTAGAAATTATGAAAATATTGATCATGATCAATTAAGAAAAGCTTTTGAAATTGCGACGCCATTTTATAAACAAGCAATTGAAGATACAAAACATTTTTTAGAAAATGAAAATGTTCCCGTAACAGCTTTTGGTGAAGGAGATAAAAATGAAAGATTATAAAGGTTATTTTATTGATATAGACGGTACAATGTATAAAGGTACGGAAGTTATTGAAGGTGCAATCGAATTTATAAATTATTTAAATGAAAATAATAAAGATTATTTATTCGTTACGAATAACTCTTCAAAAACACCTGCTGAAGTAGCAGAAAAATTAAATAATATGGGTTTTCATACTTCAAGTGAACATGTGATTACTTCTGCAATGGCAACTGCTGGATATATAAGTGAAGCTTTTCCTGGCGCATCAGTATATATGGTAGGCGGAAGTGGATTAGAAACTTCTTTAAAAGATGCTGGCTTAGTTGTGAAAGAAGATGAACATGTTGATTATGTCGTAATGGGCTTAGATGTGAATATTTCTTATGAAAAGCTTTCAGTAGCATGTTTAGCCGTTAGAAATGGTGCGAAATTCATATCTACAAATAAAGATTTTTCGATTCCAAATGAAAGAGGATTTTTACCTGGAAATGGTTCGTTGACAAGCGTTGTAAGTGTATCGACTGGACAGACGCCAGTATTCATCGGTAAACCAGAAACAATAATTATGGAACAAGCAATTGAAAAAATTGGTCATGCTAAAGAAGATTGTGTAATGATTGGTGACTTATATGACACTGATATTTTAGCTGGAATCAATAGTGGCATTGATACATTACATGTACAAACTGGTGTAACTTCTTTAGAAGAAATTAATAAAAAAGAAGTATTACCAACATATAGCGTTAAGAATTTATTTGAAGTGATTAAGTAAATTCACATAAGGAGCTGAGAACATGAATGAGAAAGTACTTGTTGCAAGACAATTACCAGAAAAGTTTATCAATCAGATTAAAGAATATGCAGAAGTAGATGTTTGGAACAGCGAATTAGAACCAATGCCTCGAGAAGCATTTTTAGAACGTTCTCAAGACGCTACAATTGTCATTACGACATTAAGCGAGCAAATTGATGAAACATTTTTTAACAATGCAACGCACATAAAAGGTGTCGTCAATTTAGCTGTTGGCTTTGATAATATTGATGTGAAAATTGCTGAAGAAAAAGGTGTTGTTGTTACAAATACACCAGAAGTTTTAACAGAAACGACTGCCGAATTAGGCTTTACGTTAATGTTAACAGCAGCAAGAAGAATTGTTGAAGCGGTTCAATATGTACATAATGGTGAATGGAAAAGTTGGGGTCCATATCTTTTAGCAGGAAAAGATGTCCACGGCTCAACAGTTGGTATTTATGGAATGGGCTCAATTGGAGAAGCTTTTGCTAGAAGATTGAAAGGCTTTAATTGTAAAGTACTTTATCATAATCGTTCTCGAAAAGAAGAAGCTGAACAGCAATTAAATGTTGAATATCGTACAATGGATGAATTGCTTAATGAAAGTGATTTCGTAGTTTGTACGGCGCCATTAACACCTGAAACAAAAGGTATATTCAATCGAGAAACTTTTAAAAAAATGAAAAACTCAGCAATTTTAATTAATATTGGACGTGGTGGTCACATCGTAGAATCTGATTTAATTGAAGCAATTGAACAACAAGAAATTTTAGGTGCAGCATTAGACGTTGTTGAAAATGAGCCTATTTCAGATGATCATCCATTTTTAAAAATGGATCAAGTTATCGTTGTGCCACACATCGGCAGTAGTTCAATTGCAACACGAGATAAAATGGTGCAGCTATGCGTGGATAATGCTAAACAAATTATGTCTAACCAAGATCCAATAACGCCGGTTAAGTTAAAATAATCAAACGAAATTAATAAAGAAAAAACAGGCTGGGACATAATGTCTCAGTCTGTTTTAGTCTCTTGGCAGTAGATGACTGAGTTGAAATACGCTTGTATCAAGCTTTTTCAACTCTAGTCATCCTTGCCGTGGCAAGACTACGAAATCTTTTTTACAAAGTAGATTTCTGTTCCACTCATTTTTTATTGCCATATATTGCTAAAATTTTACATATAATTCTTGATATTCGATTACGTATAGAATATAATGATGAAATAGAATAATTATAAAATTAAAACACAAGGAGATTAACAATGGAAAAAATTAGGGACATTATAAACTCTGAAAACTTTAAATTGATTGGTTTGACGATTTTCTATTTACTAATCATGATTGTGTTATTTTGGATTTATGCTGGTGGAAGTGCAAGTAATGATTTTATATATAATGAATTTTGATGAAGGAGAAAGTTTATGAGGGACATCTTAGAAAAAGTAACATTTATGAATAAGTGGCATGCTGATAAGGTTGCGATAAACTATAGAGATGAAGTAATGACTTATGGTGAATTAGATCTTTATTCTAATAAATTAGCTACTTTAATTAAAGGTTCTGAAAAGCCTATAGTACTTTATGGTCATATGTCACCTTATATGATTGTGGGAATGATCGCGAGTATGAAAGCAGGCATTGGTTACGTTCCAATTGATACTTCTATTCCATTAGAAAGAATAGAGCATATCATTGAGAAGGTTGAGCCTGTTTTTATTTTGAACACAACTGGAAATTTATTGAATAATTTACATGTAAAGCAAATAACGATAGAAGAAATACTTGCTGTTGAATCAGTGGATCAAGACTTCAAGAGAATAATTGATAAAGACATTGTTTATACAATATTTACATCTGGATCTACAGGATTACCAAAAGGTGTACAAATAAGATATGAAAGTCTTGTTGATTTTACAGAATGGATGCTGGAATTAAATCAAATAGGCGAGCATAGAATGTGGTTAAATCAAGCGCCGTTTTCTTTTGACTTGTCTGTTATGGCCATTTATCCGTGTTTAATGACTGGCGGTACACTTCAACTTGTCGATAAGAAGATGATTGAAAAGCCTAAACAATTATATGAATTACTCGAACATAAAGCAATAGAAAGCTGGGTATCTACACCTTCATTTTTAGAAATGTGTCTGTTATTGCCTAATTTTAATGAAACACATCATCCGAAATTAAAGCAGTTCTTCTTCTGTGGAGAGATATTAAGTCATAAAACAGCACAGAAATTACATGATTTGTTTACGACATCAACTATTTATAATACATATGGACCAACTGAAGCTACAGTTGCTGTAACGAGTATACAAATCACGCAAGAAATACTGGATCAATTTAAACCTTTACCAATAGGCAAAGTACGCCCAAATAGTGAATTGAAGTTAACAGATGAAGGTGAATTAATTATTATAGGCAAAAGTGTGAGCCAAGGTTACTTAAAAGATGAAGAAAAACATAATAAAGTGTTTAAAATCATTGATGGCCAATTAAATTATCATACAGGTGACAAAGCAACTTATCGAGATGGTTATTGGTTCATTAACGGAAGAATTGATTTTCAAATTAAGATCAATGGTTATCGTATGGAACTTGAAGAAATTGAAAGCGTACTTGAACACTTACCAGATGTTAAACAAGCTGTCATTTCACCAATCAAACAGGGTGAGAAAATCCAATATTTACATGCAACAATTGTGCCGATAGCTGATGAGTTAGAAAGTGAAAATGATATGACAATGCATTTGAAACATGAATTGAAATTACATTTACCTGAATACATGATTCCTAGAAAATTTAGCTATGCTAAACAGCTACCTTTAACGTCTAACGGTAAATTAGATCGCAACAAAGTATTAGAGAGGTTAAATTCATGACACCATATGGAGATTTTACTTATTTCTACATCTGTTTAATCTTAATGTTACCCGTTATTATTTTAGGATTAATCGGTAAGAAAAGTCTTATATACAATAGAGTAATAACCTTAATTATGCTTGTTTTAATATTTTCGGATGACAGTAAAAATTTATTCGATAATCAATATTTAAGTTATCAACTCATTTTCTTTGCACTGTATGTATGTTATCAAGTTGTTTTGATTAGAACTTATAACACGCTCGTAAAGAAAACAAACAACTTTAAGTTATATGTGAGTGCAATATTTTTATCTATATTACCGTTAATTATTGTCAAAGTATTACAAAGTAGTTGGCTTGGAACACATCAACTTACAATACATGGTAATAGAGTCATTGAATTTATTGGATTTTTAGGAATTTCTTATATTGCATTTAAGAGCATTCAACTCATTATGGAAATTCGTGATAGTCGAATTAAGTCTATTGATACGATGAAATTAATCGATTTTATTACATTCTTTCCAACAATCTCATCTGGTCCAATAGATCGATATAAACGCTTTATTAAAGATGAAGAGAAGACAATAGAACCTGAAAAGTACTATGACATGCTTATCAAAGCCATACATATGGTGTTTATGGGATTCTTGTATAAATATATCATTGCTTATTACATAAATGAGTATGTAATAAAAGTTGTACCAATAGACACGGATCCAACATTTTTAAATTACTTATATTATATGTATGGTTATAGTTTCTATTTATTCTTTGATTTTGCAGGATACAGTTTATTTGCAATTGCATTTAGTTATTTATTTGGTGTGCAAACACCTGTTAACTTTAACCAACCATTTAAAGCTAAAAATATTAAAGATTTCTGGAATAGATGGCATATGAGTTTATCATTTTGGTTTAGAGATTGCGTATATATGCGATTTGTATTTTGGGTATCTAAAGAAAAATTATTAAAAGATAAATTATTAATATCTAATTTAGGATTTTTCTTGAATTTCTTTATTATGGGTATTTGGCATGGTATTGAATGGCATTATATTTTGTATGGTTTATATCATGCATTGCTATTTATTGGGTATGGCTATTACGAACAATGGCGTAAAAAACATCCTATAAAGATGAATCCAAGCATTATGAACATAGTAGCAATTTTAATTACATTCCATTGTATAGCATTTGGATTTTTACTTTTCTCAGGCAAGTTAATACATTAAATAAGGGAGTTATATTATGAATTTTGAAGAGAGTGTTTTAAATATTTTAGCAGAAGTTGCAGAAAATGATATCGTTAAAGAAAATCCTGATATTGAAATATTTGAAGAAGGCATTATCGATTCATTTGCGACAGTAGGGTTATTATTAGAAATTCAAAATAATTTAGGCATTGATGTAACAATTACTGATTTTGATAGAGATGAGTGGGCAACACCAAATAAAATTATAGCAGTACTTAAGGAATTACAATGAAATTAAAGTTATTGTTACCATTATTAATAAGTGGTTTATTATTCGGTTTATTTTTACTCGTACCAGTAGAATGGATTAAATCATTTTCAAAGTATGACAGTATTAATAACGAAGCGATATCTTTAGATGATACAGTACTAAAAGGTGTGCACTCACAAGAAGAAATGTTATTAAGTAAAAATTTCTATCCAATCTTTGGGTCAAGTGAATTGGAAAAACAAGACATCTTCCATCCAGCGTATATCTTGAATGACAAAAAAGCGAAATTGCAACCATATCTAATAGGTACGGGTGGATCAACTGATTTAATTCATGCAATTAATATGGGAAGCCAAGCACATAATCTAAAAGGTAAAAAAATAGCGATTATTATTTCGCCACAATGGTTTACAGATCATGGACTGACAAATGATAACTTTAGTGCTCGCTTTTCACCATTACAAGCTGATCACTTATTTAAAAATAAAGTGTTAAGTCCAGAAATTAAAGATCGTTTTGCTAAAAGATTAGCGCAATTTAAACAATTAAAATCAGACCCATACTTGAAATCAGTCATAGGAAAAGAAAATCATCATTATGATGAAGGTACATTTATGAATGATTTTGAAAAAAATATCTATGAAAAACACGACGCTTTGAAATCAATTTTTGGACAAGAAAAAGCAAAGTTACATAGAAAAGAACACCATCATTTTAATCATATGAATTGGAATGACTTGAAGTTATACGCATCAGAATATGGCGCACAACATTCAAGAACAAACAAATTTGGTATGAATGATAAATATTGGCATTTATTAAAACAGCAACGTAAAAGATATAATCGTAATTACGAGTTTAATATGCATTCGAAAGAATTTGATGATTTACAATTATTAATCGATACTTTAAAAGAAGCTAAAGCAGACCCATTGTTTATTGTGATTCCAGCAAATGGAAAATGGTATGATCATATTCATGTGGATAAAGAAAAACGTGAAGCGGTATATGAGAAAATCAATCACATGATTCAAAAGAATGATATGAAAGTATACGATTTAACCGATAAAGAATATGAACCGTATGTAATAACAGACGCCGTTCATATAGGATGGAAAGGCTGGGTATATATTAATGAACAAATGATACAACATATCAATGGAACATATGATGGAAAAGTGAGTAGACAGTATCATTAATATTACCTAGGAAATAAAAAACAGGACATCGTTTATAAACGATGTCCTGTTTTTTATTAATTATGAAGTTAGAATACTTGTTCTACTTCCACTACGCCAGGTACTTCTTCTAATAAAGCACGTTCTATGCCAGCTTTTAGCGTAATAGTAGAACTTGGGCAAGTACCACAAGCACCAAGTAGACGTAATTTAACAATCCCGTCATCAACATCTACTAATTCACAGTCGCCACCATCACGTAATAAGAATGGTCTTAACTTTTCGAGTACATCACTAACTTGATCAAACATTGTTTGTTGTTCGGTAGCCATATATATTAATACTCCTCTCATCAAGTGTTATTAGATACATTAATCTTATTTATCTATTATAATAGAAATAAGGTAAAAAATCTATTCATGAAACTAGGGGGATGCTAAAATGTCCAAGGCAAGTATAGTAATTTATGGAGCTGATGTTGTATGTGCAAGTTGTGTAAATGCACCATCATCTAAAGACACATTTGAATGGTTACAAGCAATTTTAGGAAGAAAATATCCAGAGTTAAACCTTGAATACACATATATTGATATTATGAAACAAACAGAAAATTTAACAGATCACGACCAACAATTTATCGAAAGAATAAACGAAGACGAACTTTTCTATCCACTTGTAACAATCAATGATGAATACGTAGCAGATGGTTATGTTCAATTAAAGCCAGTAACAAAATTTATAGATGAACACGTAGCAGTAGAACAATAAAAATGAATAATTTAGGGAGTTAATTGGGGACAGGTGAGTTGGGTAGAGTATAGATGTGAGAAAAGTCAAGTCATGGCTTAACTCCTGAATAAAGCCAAGAGCTCGCCAAAGATGTGAGTTAAAGAGGCAGTTAACTCACATCTTCACTTCCAACCACCCCCCCACATACAATAGAAAAAAAGTAGCAGAGTAATCTGCTACTTTTTTCTTATCCGTTATGATATTTATATAACCATAGAACACCTGATTTAATGACTCTTGCTAAACGACCTGTTACGGTTTGTTCCATTAAATAAGCGAAGCCTTGTTTTTCACCAAGTGAACCTACAAATCCTTGTGGTTTCAATTCTGGCATCTTTTCAGGTAATGGTTTGTTTGCCCATTGTAATTTCATGACTTCAGCGATTTGATCAGCTTGTATTTCTGCTAAATATGCGCTTGGTGCATGAGGTAATGCTGCACAATCGCCTACAATATATACATTTGGATATGTTGGAATTTGATGATATTGATTTACGATAACCCTTCTACCGTCGTTTGTATCAACTGGAAGATTTCTAACGATTTCAACTGGTTGTATACCGGCAGTCCATACAACTAAATCAACGTTATGAATATCTTCATTGTTATAAAGTTGTCCGGGTTCAACTTTAGTGATATTTGAATTTGGTACAACTTCTACATTATGTTTATCAAACCATTTTTTTACGTATTTACTTAATTTCTCTGGGAATGCAGGTAAAATTCGTGAACCTCTATCAAAAAGTTTAATTTTAATATCTTGTCTACTTTCACGTAATTCACTTGCAAGTTCTATACCACTTAATCCTGCACCGACGATACCTACAGTTGCATCACTTGGTAAGTCACATATTGCTTGGTATGTTTTGCGTGCGTTTTGTACAGTTTGAATACTATAGGTATATTCTTTTGCGCCAGGTACGTTGTGATATTTGTCTTCACAACCTAGACCTATTACAAGTTCATCATAATCAACTCGTGTATCTCCAACTGAAACAATTTGATTGTCTAAATCAATATCAGTAATTTCCCCGTATACTGTATTAATTTTTTTATCTTTTGGAAATTGAACACGAATATCTTTATCTGGTTTTGTGCCTGCTGCTAATGCGTAGAACTCTGTTTTTAAACCGTGAAATGGCATACGATCAATCAGCGTAATTGAATAATCGGAAGGTAATGTGCTAGGAAGTATTTCTTTCATTAAGCGCATATTACCGTATCCGCCCCCTAATAATACTAAGCTTTTCATCGTTATTCTCCTTTGTCCATAAATCAAATTTCTACAAATTTGTATGTATATATTTTATAATATATAAGTATACTTTTAGTATAATCGTTTTTGGCATAAACTACAATGAATGTTAAAATAGTTTAATGAATAAAAAGTGAGTAGGTGAACACATTGAACCCAATTGTCGAATTTTGTATTTCAAACTTGGCCAAAGGTGCTGATGTAGTGTTTAACAAGCTCGACAATGATCCAGAAGTAGATGTATTGGAATACGGTTGTCTACAAAATTGTGGACCATGTGCTAGAGGGTTATATGCATTAGTCAATGGAGATATGGTCAAGGGAGAAACACCAGAAGAATTACTTGAAAATATATATAGTCATATAGAAGAAAATTGGATTTTTTAGGAGGAATAAATATGTCAACTGTTATATTAACTGAAGCAGCAGCTTATGAAGTTAAAGATATGATGAAAAATAACGATATGCCAAATGGTTATTTGAAAGTATCTGTTAAAGGTGGCGGTTGTACAGGACTTTCTTACGGAATGTCAGCAGAAGAAGAACCGGCTGAGAATGATGAAGTTCTAGAGTTTTATGGTGTGAAAGTGTTAGTAGATAAAAACGATGCACCAATTTTAAATGGTACAACAATTGACTTTAAGACATCTTTAATGGGTGGCGGATTTGCGATTGAAAACCCTAATGCTATTGCAGCTTGTGGTTGCGGAAGTTCATTTAAGACAAGAGACGTTTCAGGTACGCCAGAACAATGCTAAGGAATTGATATGTCACACTTGAATTTATCTTTATAAAAATATACAATAAAACTTGTATGTAAATAGTATTATCTTTATTTGTGAGGAAAAACACAAAGTGACACAACTTTCCTATAAGTGTCAAACAAAATTTAGAAAGTATAGGTGAAAATAATGGGATTTGAACGTAAAAAAGTTCTAGTATTAGGGGCAGGATACGCTGGCTTACAAACAGTAACTAAATTGCAAAAATTAGTTTCAAACCAAGACGTTGATGTTACATTAATCAACAAAAACGATTATCACTACGAAGCTACATGGTTACACGAAGCTTCTGCAGGTACTTTAAACTATGAGGATGCTTTATACCCAATTACAAATGTAATCGACAGAAATAAAGTAAACTTCGTTAAAGCAGAAGTAACAAAAATCAACAAAGATGCTAAAACAGTTGAAACATCTAACGGTGTATTCGAATATGATATTCTTGTTGTTGCATTAGGATTTGAAAGTGAAACATTCGGTATTGAAGGTATGAAAGAACATGCTTTACAAATCGAAAACATTAACACTTCTCGTCGTATTGCTAAACATATCGAAGATAAATTTGCTAATTATGCTGCATCTAAAGAAAAAGATGAAAATGATTTAGCAATCTTAGTAGGTGGCGCTGGATTCACTGGTGTTGAATTATTAGGTGAATTAACAGAACGTATTCCTGAATTATGTAAAAAATACGGTGTAGATCAATCTAAAGTTAAAATCACTTGTGTTGAAGCTGCTCCAAAAATGTTACCTATGTTCTCTGAAAACTTAGTGAACTACGTTGTTAAATATTTAGAAGAACGTGGCGTTGAATTCAAAATTTCTACTCCAATCGTTGCTTGTAATGAAAAAGGTTTCGTAGTTAAAGTTAATGACGAAGAACAAACTTTAGAAGCTAACACAGCTATTTGGGCTGCAGGTGTTAGAGGTAGTAAATTGATGGAAGAATCATTTGACGGCGTTAAACGTGGTCGTATCGTAGTTAAAGATGATTTATCAATCGACAACTATGATGATATCTTCGTAATTGGTGACTGTTCAGCTGTTATGGCTGGTGAAGGAGACAACAAGCGTCCACTTCCAACAACAGCACAAATCGCTATGCAACAAGGTGAACACCTTGCTAAAAACATTAAAAACATCTTCAATGGTGAGAAAACAGAGCCATTCGCATACGATGACAAAGGTACTGTATGTTCATTAGGTAGCCATGATGGTGTTGGTGTTGTTATGGGTCGTGAAATTACTGGTAAAAAAGCAGCATTCATGAAAAAAGTTATCGATACTCGTGCAATTTTCAAAATTGGTGGTATCGGATTAGCCTATAAAAAAGGTAAATTCTAATTGATTCATTATTAAGTGTAGAGACCTGCTATTAGGCGGGTCTCTTTTTTTAAAGGAGGTTAGCTATGATATCTTTACCGCAAGTTATTATATCTATGGCATTATTTTTTGTTCTGTTTTTTGGAATCGCTTTTATATTAAATATGCTATTAAAAGGTACTTGGTTAATGGTCGTACTTTATCCATTTGTTATTTTTGCAATTGTAGATAAAATTTCCACTGCTATGTACTTTACAGATCCAGCAACTGCATTTTCAAAACTTATTACAGGTTTAACACATATACATACTGCGGATATATTAATGCTTGGTTCAGGATGGATTGGCGCTATTGTCGCAGGATTTGTTATAAGGAATTTACGAAGAAGCGGTTATTCAATGTTTTAACAAAGGGGATAATAATGATGAATATAAAAATTAAAGAAACATATTCTTATAATGAACTTCCGATTGTAATCGGTTGTCCAAGTCACTTAAATCAAATGCACAATTTTGATGAAATTAATCAAATTTTAGACGGACAACTTGAAAATTTAAAAAAACAACAAATTATTAGTAGTGAGCTTGGTAAAATCACAAGTACAGCGATTATCATAAATGGACAAGTCGTTAAATTAATTGCAGTAGGGTTAAGTAACTTAAAAGAAATTAAAGAAAATGACTATCAAATTGTGTACGGAAATTTAAGCAGATATTTACAAAGTAATAGAATTGAAGAAGTACATCTATTAGATGATACGTTTGTATCACAAAATGTATCTAATCAAGAACGTGCTTATCGTTTTGGTTGGTTATTCACACAAGCTACATTTGTATTTGATACGTATAAATCAAACAAATCAGCAAATGTTAACACAGTTATTAACTATGTTACAACGACAACTGAAGATGTCACGACATTTATTAATCAAGGTGAAATTTTAGGAGAGAGTGTTAATTTAGCGAGAACATATTCACAAACACCACCGAATATTTTAACACCAGATTATTTCGCAAACGAAATTGAACAACACTTTAAAGATTCAGAAGTAAATGTCACGATTAAAAATGAAGATGAAATTAGAGAAGAAGGTATTGGTTTATTAGATGCAGTTGGTAAAGGATCTATAAATCCACCTCGTTTAGTCGTGCTTGAATATAAAGGTTCAACACAAGATCCAATTGCGCTTGTAGGTAAAGGTGTAACATACGATTCAGGTGGTTACCAAATTAAATCTAAAACAGGTATGCCAACGATGAAATATGACATGAGTGGTGCAAGTAACGTAGTAGGTATGATGCATGCTATCAACAAATTACAATTACCAATTCATGTAGTAGCAGTATTACCATTAGCTGAAAATATGATTTCAAGCAATGCAATGAAACCAGATGATGTATATACTGCATTAAGTGGAGAAACAGTTGAAATAACAAATACGGATGCTGAAGGAAGATTAGTATTAGGTGATGCTGTTTCATTCGTTAAACAATATAAGCCAGAACTTATTATGAACTTTGCGACATTAACAGGAGCTGTCGTTGCAGCATTAGGTTTAGGGAAAACGGGGATATTCTCAAGCGATGCTGATCAATACATTGATGATGTGAAACAAGCTGCAAAATATTCAAATGAAGTAAGTTTTGAATTACCAATAACAGATGAAGAGAAACAAGATATTAAATCTTCAGAAGTTGCAGATTTAACTAACTGTATTTTAAATAAAAACGGTAAAGCTTTATTTGCAGCAGCATTTGTAACACATTTTAGTGATGAAATACCACACTTACACTTTGATATTGCCGGTTCAGGGGAAACAGAGACTGATTCATTCAAAGGTCCAAAGGGTGCGACTGGTGCTATGATACCAACAGTACTTCATTTCTTAAAAAATAAATAAAATCAGTCAATCATATATAAAGCGGGATAAAAAATCTATGGACTATGATAGGTTTGGATCCCGCTTTAATTATGACTAAATCTGATTCTGAATATTCGGACTAATTATTGAGATGTTGACATGCTATTTCTCAACTGATATGATAAATTCATTATTTCACTTTATCGTGGTAGAGAACTAAAGAATGGAGAGGGTCTTTTTGGAAATAAATGCAGTATTAGTAGCTGTTATTGTGATGATTATACTTTGTTTAATGCGTTTAAATGTTGTACTAAGTATATTCATAGGTGCATTAACAGGTGGTTTATTAAGTGGAATGTCTGTTGATAAAGTCATTTCCACATTTGGTAAAACAATCGTTGATGGTTCAGAAGTTGCATTGTCTTATGCATTATTAGGTGGATTTGCAGCACTGATTTCTTATAGTGGTATAACTGACTACATCGTAGGAAAAATCATTACATCAATGAAAAAAGAAAATTCACAGAAAAGTAGATTAAAAATAAAAATATTATTAGTAGCTGTATTACTAGTAATTTCAGTACTCAGTCAAAATATCATACCTGTCCATATCGCATTTATACCTATTCTTATACCACCATTACTAAGCTTATTTAATGAACTACAAATGGATAGAAGATTAATTGCTACAGTTATTGGTTTCGGACTATGTTTCCCTTATATTTTATTCCCTTATGGTTATGGTCATATATTCCAATCTATTATCTTTGATGCATTTGGAAAAGCAAATGTAGATATAGAATTCAATAGTATTTGGAAAGCGATGTTAATTCCTTCAATGGGCTATGTATTTGGATTAATTGTTGCGATTATTATGTACTGGAAACCTAGAACATATAAAACAATTAAAGTAGAAGAAGACGAAGAAACGAAGACATTAAAGCCATATCCATTAATTGTGACGGGCTTAGCAATTTTAGGAACATTCGTTGTTCAAACATTAACGGAATCTATGATTTTTGGTGCATTAGCAGGGATCTTAATATTCTTCTTCTCAGGATTATATAACTGGAGAGAATTAGATGCTAAATTAGTTGAAGGTATTCAAATCATGGCATACATTGGTGTTGTGATTTTAACTGCAAACGGATTTGCAGGTGTGATGAGCGCTACAAATGAAGTAGGTTCACTAGTTGAAAGTCTAGCATCAATTACAGGAGATAATAAAGCATTCAGTATTATAATGATGTACGTTATTGGTCTTGTTGTAACACTAGGCATAGGATCATCATTTGCGACAATTCCAATTATTGCTAGTTTATTTATTCCATTTGGACAAGAAATTGGACTTAGCACTATGGCATTAATCGCAGTTATCGGAACAGCAGGCGCGTTAGGTGATTCAGGTAGTCCTGCAAGTGATTCAACTTTAGGACCAACAGCTGGTTTAAATGTTGACGGTGAACACGATCATATTAGAGATACATGTATACCGAACTTCTTAATATATAATATCCCGTTAATTATTTTTGGATTTATTGCTGCAATGGTATTATAGTATGATTAAGGGGGATTAATCATATGGATTTAATAGAGAACTTTGGAATAGAAACAATCGAATCAAGACATGGCTATATCGAAATGACGATGCCAGTAACGGATAAAGTTAAACAACCATTCGGATTCCTACATGGCGGTGCAACAATAGCATTAGCAGAAACAGCAGCATCAATGGGTGCTCATTACGCTTCAAGTGAAGACGAAATTCCGTTAGGATTAGAAATCAACGCAAATCATATAAAGTCAACTCGATCAGGTACAGTTCGAGCAATAGGTCAAGCACTTCATATTGGAAGAACAACACAAGTATGGGATGTTAAAGTTATTGACGAAAAAGAACAACTTATTTCCATAGTAAGAGCAACAATAGCAATTAAACAAAAAAGATAATTTAATCATATAAAAAGCGAACAATCATATATTTGTATTGATCGCTTTTTATTCTTATTGGTATATATATTTTTAAATATCTCAATAAAGGGTATACATATAGTATATATAATTTAAGGAGGATATATTATGACTAAGCACAATCCTTTAACAGCTTACTATTATGACCAATATGATAAACAACCACAAAATTATCCAGGTATTCAGAAAAATATGAATCCTGTTCCAGATTGTGGTGAAGAGTCCTATTTAGGTTCAGAGAAATTGAAAGGTAAGAAAGCACTTGTAACTGGAGGAGATTCTGGAATAGGTCGTGCTGCTGCAATCGCTTATGGTAAAGAAGGTGCAGATGTCGCGATTAATTATATTCAAGATGAAAAAGAAGATGCTGAAGAAGTAAAAAGTATTATAGAAAAAGCTGGTCAAAAATGTGTACTAATTCCTGGAGATTTAAGAAATCGAAACTTCCCTAAGCAACTCGTCCAAGAAGCGCAAAATAAATTAGGTGGCTTGGACATAGTTGTACTGAACGCAGGTATACAACAATATGAATATGACATTCAAAATTTATCAGAAGATAATCTTAGAGATACATTCGAAGTGAATGTTTTTTCTGGTATAGCTACAATACAAGAATCGCTTCAATATTTAAAAGAAGGTAGTAGTATTATTATTACATCATCTATACAAGGGTTTAAACCAAGTGCCCATTTGGTAGATTATGCGATGACAAAAAGTTGCAATATATCATTAACGAAAAGTTTAGCTGCTCAACTTGGAGAAAAAGGCATTCGTGTGAATAGTGTTGCACCTGGACCAATATGGACACCATTACAAATATCAGGTGGTCAACCACAGGATAACATACCAGACTTTGGAAAAAATCAGCCTTTACAAAGAGCAGGTCAACCAGTCGAATTAGCAGAAGTGTATGTTTTACTTGCATCAGATAGTGCAAGTTATATCACAGGACAAGTATATGGTGTAACTGGTGGCGCACCAATAAATTAATATAAATAAAAAGTTGTTGCTAGTGAAATAATCACTGCAACAACTTTTTTATTTTGCATCTTTTAAATCATCGCGAATTGTTCTTTCACTAGGTCTAACGCCCATATAGTAAGCACTTCTTGAAACTAAGTGACCTGCTAACGGACCTGTTATGAATATAAAGATAATACCTAGTAGTAGTTGAACATTGAAATGTCCTTCTTTAGCGATAAAGTATATCAATACACCTAACAAGATAAGCATAACGCCTAATGTAGAAGCTTTTCCAGAGGCGTGTGCACGAGAAAAGACATCTGGTAATCTTAGAATACCTAACGCTGCGAAAAAGCTAAAGCAAGCACCTATGACCATCATAAAAATTGAGATACTAATAAGAATCGTTTCTATCATTTTCAATGATCTCTCCTTTATCCATAAATTTCGCAAATGCTGCAGTACCTAAGAATGCTAATATACCTATTAATAAAAGTATAACGAATAAATATCTAGTATGAGTTAATACTGAGAATAAAGCTATTATGGCCATTAATGTAATACCTAATGCGTCGAGCGCAATGACTCTATCAGCTAGAGTAGGACCAATAATGACACGAATCAGCATACCAATCATAGAGAGTGCAACGATGATAATCGCAATAATAACGAATATATTTGTCATCGTATGCTCACCTCCTTGATAGCTTTTTCAAATGAATCTTTAATCGCACTAACTTCAGAATCAATATCTGAAAAATCAATTGAATGAATATAAAGTGTTTTTTTGTCATCTGAAATTGCTACGACGATTGTTCCTGGTGTTAAAGTGATTAATTGTGATAATAAACTAATTTCCCAATCCTTATCTAAATCTGTAGGATAAGCGAAAAATGCCGGCTTATTATGGATTTCTTTTTGTATAACTATTCGAATAACATCTATATTCGCTAAAATTAATTCTTTCATAAATATAACTGCTAAAATAAGTGATTTCCAAACAGGACGTAAGTATAAATGTTTGCCTGGAAGAAGCGGTAAGGCTACTAAGACGAACAATATACCAAATAGATAACCAAATACAAATGCACCAAATGTATAAGTATCTGAAAGCATCATCCATAATGCAGCTAAAAGAACATTTATGAGTACTTGTATCGCCATTAATAATCGCCTCCTAACGCATTAACATAAGTTTCTGGGTTATAGAATGGTAATGCAGCTTTTTCCACTAATGGATATAAGTAGTCTGCTCCAAGTCCAAATAGAATGGCTACTATTGTAATGGCTACTGATGCAATCATTAATTTATTGATTGGTAGTTTAGGGTTATAAATATAACCTTTTTCTTCACCCCAAAATGCCATTAAGAAAATGCGCATTACAGAATAGAGTACACATAAACTTGATAAAAGAACGATAATACCACTTATGTAATAACCATTTTCAAATGTAGACATTACGATGATATATTTACCATAGAATCCACTTAATGGTGGTATACCAGCTAACGACAGGGCAGCTATAAAATAAATCCAACCAAGAACTGGATAGTGATTGATTAATCCACTGAACTTTCTTAAATCAGGCGTACCAGTTATTTTAATAATGACCCCAATTAATAAGAATAAAGCAGCTTTGATAATCATGTCATGTAGCAAGTAATAGATACTTCCCATCATGCCGTTTTTATCCATCATTGCAGCGCCAATTAGGATAACACCAATCGCGATCATAATATTATAAATGATAATCTTTTTAACATCGTAATAGGCAATAGCACCAATACAACCCATGATGATTGTTAGGATTGACAGAACAATTAACGTTTGCGTAATAAATTCACTATTCGTTGAATAGAATAAGCTAAACGTACGCATAATTGCATATACACCAACTTTAGTTAATAAAGCACCAAATAGTGCGATAATCGGAATTGGTGGTGCATAATATGCTCCAGGTAACCAGAAATACAGTGGGAACATACCTGCTTTAGTCGCAAATACGAATAGAAACATGATAAATGTAATAACAACGATATTTAAATTTGTTCCTGAAAGTTCTGCGAATTTAACATGTAGATCTCCCATATTTAATGTGCCAGTAATTGAGTAAAGCATACCGACACCTAATACAAAGAATGCAGATGTTAATACATTAACGAGTATATATTTAATACTTTCTTGTAGTTGGATTTTAGTACCACCAATAACAAGTAATAAATATGATGACATTAAAAATACTTCGAAAAATACGAATAAGTTAAATAAGTCACCAGTCATAAATGCGCCGTTAACACCTGTAACCATCATTGAAACACCAAAGTAATAAAAATATCTTTCACGATGGAGACCAATTGATTGGTGAGAGTATATGAGTACGATAAGCGTAATCAGTAAACTCACAGTTACGAGTAGTGCACTTAACATATCCACATATATAACAATGCTGTATGGAACGGGCCAGCTACCTAAGTTTAAAGTTTGTGTTCCATTCATATATATGTGGTAGAGGTTGTATAAACTCACTAATAATGCTAACGAGAACCCTGTTAATACCACTTTACGTTTAACATAAGGTCTGTGACCGACAAAAATTAACGTAACGGCAGTTAAAAATGTAATGACAAGAGGTACAATAATCAAATTACTCATCTTTCGGTACCTCCTTCATCTCTTCTAAATTATCAGTTCCCAATTCCTTATAACTTCTAAAAGCTAATACTAAGAAGAATGCTGTAACAGCGAAAGCTATTACGATGGCAGTTAAGATCAATGCTTGTGGTAATGGGTCAACATAGTTCTTAATACCTTCTTCTTCAATAGGTAAGGCACCTTTTTTCAATCCGCCCATTGTCAGTAACATTAAATGTACGCCATGGGATAGTAATGT
This sequence comes from Mammaliicoccus sp. FSL K6-3158, assembly GCF_038005105.1. Lineage (NCBI taxonomy): Bacteria > Bacillati > Bacillota > Bacilli > Caryophanales > Staphylococcaceae > Mammaliicoccus > Mammaliicoccus sp. FSL K6-3158. Next base: position 2,126,623 of record NZ_JBBOSL010000001.1, on the reverse strand, counting down.
AGTACCAATAATAATCCTAATTAAACTTTTAGAGAGAACAAGGTACACTGATACGGATATAATAATACCTGCAACGAAAATCATTAATATTTCCATTATTCATTCTCTCCAATCGCTAATATGATAGTAATGGCAGTACCCACAACAGCTAGTAATACACCTAAATCAAATAGCATTGCTGTATGCCAATGAACTTCACCAAAGATAGGAAGATGAAATTCTCCAAATTTATGTGTGAAAAATGTTTTGTTATATGTCCAACTTAAGATTGGTGTTAGAACACAGAAGAACAAACCAGTTGCTGTTACTAATTTAAAGTCAAATGGGAACATTTTCTTTAAAGTTTTAGTATCAAAGGCTATACCGATAATAATGACTGCAGATGAAAGTAATAATCCACCTACAAAACCGCCGCCTGGTGTATAGTGTCCACCAAAGAAGATAGAAACAGCATACATCATAATAATTAGGAAAATGATAATGGCATTAAACTGAAAGAATACATCATTTGATTGTTTCTTCATGTTCTTCACCTCCATCTTTATCCTTGTCTCTTAATTTAACTAATGTGTAAATACCTAATCCTGCAATACCTAAAACAGCTGACTCGAATAATGTATCGAATCCACGGAAGTCAACAAGAATAACGTTTACCATGTTTTTCCCAGCGGCTAGATCGTATACATTATCTATATAATATTGAGAAATAGAATCAAAATGTCTATTTCCATATGAAATTAATCCGATTGTAATAACTCCAATTCCAACACAAATCGCAATGATAAAGTTACCGATTTTAAAGTTTCTATTTTCATCATGTCTACTCATTTTAGGTAAATGATAGAAACATAGTAAGAATAGGGCAGTTGAAATTGTTTCAATTGATAATTGTGTCAGTGCTAAGTCTGGCGCACCAAAGAATACAAAGAATAAAGCAACTGAATAACCAACTGCAGCTAACATAATGATGCTAAATAGTCTTGACTTAGCTAATACGATACAGAATGTACTTACTAAAATTAAACCCATTAAAATGACTTCATATGGTCTAATTTCGCTTATATTATCGAATGCAACACTTACAGGATGTGTAAATAACGTGAGTGCAGTCATAATGATAAAGAATGCGAAAATATACATTAAATATGATCTGATAAATCCAGTCATATAGCTTTGCGTTATTTTGTTTGAAATATAAGAACTTAATTGAATACCTCTGTCGTAATAATAATTAAACGTTAAGTATTCAGGTTGAATGCTATAAATATTGAACCATTTTTCTACTGATTTAAATAATATAAAACCTATAATAAATACGATTAACGTACCTATTAAAGCAGGTGTTATACCGTGCCAATGAGATATATGAACATCAGGCGCATCAGCGAATGGTGCAATTGCTCTTACTGCTGGTGCAATAATACTGTTGCTTAATATATTTGGGAATAAACCAAATAACACAACTAAGAATGTCAAAATACCTGTCGGCAATAACATAAGTAACGGTGCTTCGTGTGGTTTCTTAGGTAAAGCTTCAGGTTTATAGTCTCCAAAGAATATTTCATGTACATATTTAAATGAATATACAAACGTAAAGATACTACCAACAATCGCAACTATCGGTAATAAGTACCCAAGTGTTGATAAACCAAATATATCAGCTTGATGACTATCAAACATTGCTGTTAAGAACATTTCCTTAGATAAGAAACCATTAAATGGTGGAACACCCGCCATGCTTAAAGCAGTAATAATTGTGAACGTACAAGAAATTGGCATGATGGTCATTAAACCGCCTAATTTTTTAATGTCTCTTGTACCAACTTCATGATCGATTGTTCCCGTAATCATGAATAATGCACCTTTAAATGTTGCGTGGTTAATTAAATGGAATACTGCAGCGATAATACTAGCTAAGAATAATTGACTTTCTTCACCAGAATAATGATAACTGACAGCACCGATTCCAAGCATGGACATAATCATACCGAGCTGTGAAACTGTTGAGAATGCTAAAATACCTTTTAAATCTTGTTGTTTTACAGCGTTAAATGATGCCCAGAACAATGTGATTAATCCGATAGCAGTTACCGCCCAAACAAATCCAGCACTTGCTGCAAAAATTGGTGTTGTACGAGCAACTAAATATATACCTGCTTTAACCATTGTTGCTGAATGCAAATAGGCACTGACTGGTGTAGGTGCTTCCATTGCATCTGGTAACCAAATATGAAATGGAAATTGTGCAGATTTAGTCATAGCACCAATTAAAATTAAAATCATTGCAAAAATAAAGTAAGGTGAACTTTGAATTTCAGCGGCATTTTGTACTAAAGAGGTAATACTCCAAGAATTACCTGCAATTGCGATACAAATAAATCCACCTAGTAACATTAAGCCACCAAACACTGTAATTAATAATGACTTTTGCGCACCATATATTGACGATTGTTTATGGCGCCAATAAGCGATAAGTAAGAAACTTGAAATAGATGTTAATTCCCAGAATAGGTAAAGCATTAATAGATTATCTGATAATACAACACCTAACATAGCTCCCATAAACATAAGTAAATAACAATAAAAATTACCGAGTGATTCATTTTTACTTAAATATGTAATGGAATATAATACAACGATCGCACCAATCCCTGTAATTAATGATGCGAATAATAAACTTAGTCCGTCTAAATGAACGGAGAAGTTCATACCTAATCTAGGCATGAAATCCCATATTACAATGAATGGTTTTTCCGAATCTGGAACATTTATGTATGACATAAAATAACTAAATATAATAATCGGAATAGGTAGTACAAACCATCCTAGATGTATACCTTTATAAAATCTGTATAAAATTGGTATTATGATTGCAAAGATTAAAGGTAACAAAATCATAATATGTATCAAACTCATTTAATAACCTCCTTCCAAAAATCTTATAAATATTATTATACACAATAAAGTTATTGCTTGAAAATACTATCAAGTCAATCTTTCAGAATTTTTAGGCTATTTTTAAATATGAAGAAACACGTTATAAATTTTTATAATTTTTTTAAGTTTGCTAAAAATTTGCCTTGTATTGACGTGAATAATCTATTTTTAATTGTTCAATACACTTCAAAGCTTGTTCACTATATGCATTATTTCTTTTAATCATTTTTTCTTCAAGTTCGGCTAATGATGATTTTAATGAATCAATGTAATTTGGAACATCATGTGGATACTCTTTTAAAAACTGTGCAGTTGTATATCTTTTTTCGAATTGGCTTAAAGCTTTTCTTTCATGGAAAAAAACATTTTCAACTTCATTTGGACTATGTAAATCTCCTTGTCGAGGATGTTTGAGAACAGCTAATACTTTAACAAGAAACTGGTCTCCTTTTTCTTCAACTATTTCTACGACATATTGACCTGTTTTGTGTGGAAATTGATAATACATGTTGATATCCCCTTTCTAAAAAATTATGTTATGATATCACTATTGTAATTATTTTAACATGAATGGAGAATATTAAATGACAAACTATCCTCAATTAACAAATGAAATATTAGAAGGTGAAAGAGTTGTAGAAATTAAAACAACTAAAGGAAACATGACATTCAAGTTATTTCCTGAATTAGCACCTAAAACTGTTGAAAACTTCATCGGTTTAGCTGAGAAAAAATATTATGATGGCATCATTTTCCATAGAGTTATCAATGACTTCATGGTACAAGGTGGAGACCCAACTGGTACAGGTATGGGTGGCGAAAGTATTTATGGAAGTGCTTTTGAAGATGAATTCTCATTACAAGCATTTAACTTATACGGTGCGTTATCTATGGCTAATGCTGGACCAAACACAAACGGTTCACAATTTTTCATTGTACAAATGAAAGAAGTACCAGCAAATATGTTATCTCAACTTAAAGATGGTGGTTGGCCTGAAGAAATCGTTGATCGTTATGCAGAAAAAGGCGGTACACCTTGGTTAGACCAAAAACACTCTGTATTTGGTCAAATTGTTGAAGGTGAATCAGTTCTTGAAGAAATCGCAAACGTTAAAGTTGGCGCTAACGATAAACCAGTTGAAGACGTAGTAATTGAAACAATTGAAATTATAAAATAAATCGACATTCAATTGTCATAAAAAAATCAATGCATTCGACTCAATCTTTGGTATAATTTAGTTGCTAAGGGAGTGGTCGGCTTATGATGGAATTTCTTTATTTTCCAGATAATAAATTAGAATATATTCCTGCTGTTGCTACGTTGATATTATTTATGATTTTGGCGTATATCGTATTTATGATGTTCCGTAAAAAATCTAAAAAAGACGAAGAAAAAATGAAATCATTTGAAAAACAAGTAATGGATCATTTAGAGCAAGAGGAGAAAAAGAACAATAAGAAGTAAATAAAGCATTCCAAACGAATACTATATATAGGAAGAGACTGAGGCATATGTATGTCGAAGTCTCTTTTTTATATGTAATGTTGAGTTGAGGGGTGGGCGCTAACGATCAAGACTCAAAAACAAGATCGTTAGAAATTCTAACGTTCAAGAAATCAAAACAAGATCGTTAGCGCCCAACATATCTCACAAAATCCCAATACAAATCCTACAACAAATAAAAAATCTTTAATCTATTTTCGCCATAGAATACTTATTTCTTAATCTAATAATAAATTCATGAATTTATAGATGATTTATATTTATGCATAATATTTTCAGAATTATATATCAAATTAATGGTTTAATAAAAATAACTATGCTATGATGAAATAGTTAATAACTTCAAGTACAAGGGGTTTTCTAAAAGTGAGAGAACAATATAAAGTTGGTCAGTTTGTAAAGGTAAAAGTGACTGGCATTCAGCCATATGGCGCCTTTGTTGAAACCCCTGATCATGTGGAAGGTCTCATTCATATTTCTGAAGTGATGAATGATTACGTGCACAACCTTAATCAATTTGTTAGTGTTGGCCAGATAGTAAAAGCTAAAATAATTAAAGTTGAAGCGGATGGCAAGTTGAATTTATCACTTAAAGATAATGAATATTTCAAAAGACAAGAACGTAAGAAAGAAAAGCGCTCAGTTCTAGATGAAATTAGAGAGACAGAAAAATACGGGTTTCAACCTTTAGAAGAAAGGTTGCCTAAGTGGATTAAACAATCAAATAAACATTTTGAAGACGAATAAATGATCTATCGTCTTTATAAGCTGGATATCTTACATGATAATCCGGCTTTTTTTATACGAAAAATCACTTCATTGAATGAACATTTAAACGGCTTTTTGAATAATTATTTGAAGTAAATTTACAACTTATTTTTATTGTAAAAATTCAGAAAAAAATAGCTTGAAGTAATCTATAAAAGTGTGTCATTATAGGAATGTAAGGGGTTTCTTAATACCCCGTATAAACATAGGGAGGTTTACTTTAATGATTCCATACAAACACGAACCATTTACTGATTTTACGAAAGAGGAGAATAAGGCTGCTTATTTAGATGGTCTTAAAACAGTTGAAGGATATTTAGGAAAAGAGTATCCAATTATTGTTGGAGGAGAACGTATATTTACAGAAGATAAAACACGTTCATATAATCCATCAAATATTGAAGAAACAGTAGGATTAGTTTCTAAAGCAAGCAAAGAACATGCTGAAAAGGCAATGGAAGCTGCTAAAGAAGCCTTTAAAACATGGAGAGATACTGATCCAAGTGTCCGTGCTGACGTTTTATTCAGAGCAGCAGCAATTACGAGACGTCGTAAACACGAATTCTCAGCTTTACTTTCTAAAGAAGGTGGTAAACCATGGAAAGAAGCAGATGCAGATACTGCTGAAGCAATCGACTTTATGGAATACTATGCGCGTCAAATGCTTGAATTAAAAGACGGTAAAAAAGTAGAAAGTCGTCCAGGAGAATATAATAAATATAATTATTTACCAGTTGGTGTAAGTGTTGTTATTTCACCATGGAACTTCGCATTTGCAATCATGGCTGGTACAACTGTAGCACCAGTCGTAACAGGAAACACTGTGTTATTAAAACCATCATCTAAAACGCCAGTTATCGCTTATAAATTTATGGAAGTTTTAGAAGAAGCAGGTTTACCAAAAGGGGTGGTAAACTACATTCCAGGTTCATCAAGTGAAATCGGTGATTATTTAATTGATCATAAAGATACAAGTCTTATTTCATTCACTGGTTCTCGTGATGTAGGTGTTTCTATTTATGAAAGAGCTGCAAAAGTTCAAAAAGGCCAAACACACCTTAAACGCGTTATTGCAGAAATGGGTGGTAAAGATACAATTATTGTTGATTCAGAAGGTGACTTAGATTTAGCAGCTGATTCAATTGTACAATCAGCATTTGGATTCTCAGGTCAAAAATGTTCAGCATGTTCACGTGTCATTGCAGTTGAAGATATTTATGATGAATTATTAGATAAAGTAGTTGAACGTACAGAAAAATTAACTGTCGGTGATTCAACTGATCAAGCTAATTATATGGGTCCAGTAATTGACGAAAACTCATTAAACAAAATTAAAAAATATATCGAAATCGGTAAAAAAGAAGGCCGTATAGTAGCAGGTGGTACAACTGACGAAGAAAAAGGACATTTCGTTAACCCAACTGTCATTGCTGATTTAAAACATGACGACAGAGTCATGCAAGAAGAAATCTTCGGACCAGTTGTTGGTTTCAGCAAAGCAAAAGATTTTGATCAAGCAATTGAATTTGCGAATGATACAGAATACGGTTTAACAGGTGGCGTTATTACAAATAACCGCTCTAAATTAGAACAAGCACGTAGAGACTTTATGGTAGGTAACTTATACTTCAATAGAGGATGTACAGGTGCTATTGTAGGTTACCAACCATTTGGTGGCTTTAAAATGTCAGGCACAGATTCTAAAGCAGGTGGACCAGACTACTTAGTACTTCACTTACAAGGACGTACGACATCAGAAATGTTATAATATTGTTGAAATAATAAAAATACAGTAGGGCGTTTACATGCTCTACTGTTTTAATGGGAGGAGATTTAATATGACAAAGTCACAAGAAATCATTGAACAAACAAATACATTTGGTGCGCCGAACTATTTGCCATTACCAATTGTAATTTCAGAAGCGGAAGGTATTTGGGTTAAAGATCCAGAGGGCAATCGCTATTTAGATATGTTATCTGCTTATTCTGCAGTTAACCAAGGTCATCGTCATCCGAAAATTATCCAAGCATTAAAAGATCAAGCAGATCGTGTAACACTTACTTCACGCGCATTCCATAGTGATCAATTAGGTCCTTGGTATGAAAAAATTTGTAAACTAGCAAACAAAGAAATGGTATTACCAATGAACACAGGTGCAGAAGCTGTTGAAACAGCGATTAAAGCTGCAAGACGTTGGGCTTATGATGTGAAAGGTGTAGAAGATAACAAAGCAGAAATCATTGCGATGAATGGTAACTTCCATGGTCGTACAATGGCTGCAGTTTCACTTTCTTCAGAAAAAGAATACCAAAGAGGTTATGGTCCATTATTAGGTGGATTCAAACTTGTTGATTTCGGTGATATTGAACAAATTAAATCTGCTATTACACCAAATACAGCAGCCGTATTAATTGAACCTATTCAAGGTGAAGCGGGTATTAATGTACCTGAAGACGGCTATTTAAAACAAATTAGAGAAATTTGTGATGAAAACAATGTATTATTCATTGCAGATGAAATTCAAGCTGGTCTTGGTAGAACAGGTAAATTATTCGCAACAGATTGGGATAATGTACAACCAGATATGTATATCTTAGGTAAAGCGTTAGGTGGAGGCGTATTCCCAATTTCATGTATTGTTGGTAATAAAGAAATTCTAGAAGTATTTAACCCAGGTTCACATGGTTCTACTTTTGGTGGTAACCCTCTAGCATGTGCGGTATCTGTTGCAGCATTAGACGTACTAATTGATGAAAAATTATCTGAGCGTTCTTTAGAATTAGGAACTTATTTCAAAGAAGAATTACAAAAAATTGATCATCCATCAATTAAAGAAGTAAGAGGTAAAGGTTTATTCATCGGTATCGAATTAACTGAAGATGCAAGACCATATTGTGAAAAATTAAAAGAATTAGGTCTGTTATGTAAAGAAACTCATGATACAGTTATTCGTTTTGCACCACCACTTATTATCGAAAAAGAAGATTTAGATTGGGCACTTGATCAAGTTAAGTCTGTTTTTAAATAAAAAAACTGATAACGTTTACAAAAAAACGTTTAAGACCTTTTAAAAATAATCAATTATGTTACAATTATTTAGAGATTAAAAGTATTTAAAAAAGAGGCGAAGAGGATCATGAGCGAAAATTTAAATTTAGTTTCATCGACACAAGAAATTATTGGTGAAGCCCTTAATAAATTAGGTTTTGACGAGGGAATGTACGATTTAATTAAGGAACCAATGAGATTATTAACAGTGCGTATACCTGTTAGAATGGATGACGGTTCTGTTAAGACATTTACTGGTTATCGAGCACAACATAATGATGCAGTTGGACCAACTAAAGGTGGGGTTCGTTTCCACCCAGATGTTGATGTTGAAGAAGTAACAGCATTATCTATGTGGATGACGTTAAAATGTGGAATTGTAGATTTACCATATGGTGGTGGTAAAGGTGGTATTGTCTGTGACCCAAGACAAATGAGTATTCATGAAGTAGAAAGATTATCTCGTGGATATGTTCGTGCTATTTCTCAAATAGTAGGTCCTACAAAAGATATTCCAGCACCAGACGTATTTACAAACTCACAAATTATGGCTTGGATGATGGATGAATATAGTCAAATGGATGAATTTAATTCTCCAGGATTTATTACTGGTAAACCTATTGTTTTAGGTGGTTCTCAAGGTAGAGATCGTTCTACTGCATTAGGTGTTGTTATTGCAATTGAAGAAGCAGCTAAGAGACGTGGAAAAACAATCGAAGGTTCAAGAGTCGTTATTCAAGGATTTGGTAACGCAGGAAGCTTTTTAGCGAAATTCTTATATGATCAAGGCGCTAAAATAGTAGGTATTTCAGATGCTTATGGTGCACTTCATGATCCTGAAGGTTTAGATATCGATTATTTATTAGATCGTCGTGATAGCTTCGGAACAGTTACAAATTTATTTGATGATACAATTTCTAATAAAGAATTATTTGAAATTGATTGTGATATCCTTGTTCCAGCAGCGATTTCAAATCAAATTACAGAAGATAATGCTAATGATATTAAAGCTGAAATTGTAGTAGAAGCAGCTAATGGTCCAACTACAATGGCAGCAACTAAAATATTAAGTGAGCGTGGCGTTCTTCTTGTGCCAGACGTATTAGCAAGTGCTGGTGGTGTAACAGTTTCATACTTCGAGTGGGTACAAAATAACCAAGGTTATTACTGGACTGAAGAAGAAGTTAACGAAAAACTACGTGAAAAATTAGTTAAAGCTTTTGATACAATTTATAACTTAGCAGAAAATAGAAAAATAGATATGAGATTAGCAGCTTATATTGTAGGTATTAAACGTACAGCTGAAGCGGCTAGATATAGAGGTTGGGCATAAGCCTTAACCAATAAAAACACACCATTTTGCATGGTGTGTTTTTTGATTATATGAGTTTTTTAGCGACATTAATTTGATGTTGGACGGACTCTTGACCTGTTGAACCATAACTTTTTCTACGGTTTAAACAGTTTTCAGGTTTTAAGTAATCAAATACATTTTCTTGTATACGTTCGTTGTAAGATTGATATTGTTCTAATGGTACATCTAATAAATATTTTCCATTTTGAATGCACCATAATACAATTTTACCTACAATCTCATGTGCTTCTCTAAAAGGTATATTTTGTTCTACTAAATAATCAGCTAGCTCAGTAGCATTAGAAAAATCTTTATGCACTGTTTCATTTAAACGCTCTTTATTCACTTGCATAGTAGATATCATACCTTCAAAAATACGCAATGAGCCTTTAATCGTATGAATGGCATCAAACAGTCCTTCTTTATCTTCTTGCATATCTTTATTATATGCTAATGGTAAGCCTTTTAAAGTAACGAGCATACTCATTAAATGACCCGTTGTTCTGCCAACTTTTCCTCTAATCAATTCTGCCATATCAGGGTTTTTCTTCTGCGGCATAATCGATGATCCAGTAGAAAAACTATCTGATAGTGTAATGAATTTAGCTTCGTCAGTAGACCAGAAAATAATTTCTTCAGCAAATCTTGATAGGTGAACCATCGTTAATGAAATATTATGCAAAGTTTCAACGATATAATCACGGTCACTAACTGCATCAAGACTATTTTCATATAAACTGCTAAAGTTTAAAAGTTCTTGTGTACGATGTCTATCAATAGGGTGCGTTGTACCACTTAAAGCTGCAGCACCTAGTGGACTGATGTCGATTCTTTTTAAACTATCATTAAATCTCGATTTATCACGCTCTAACATCCAGAAATAAGTCATGATATGATGCGCGAAAGATATAGGTTGCGCTCTTTGTAAGTGCGTGTAACCGGGCATGATGGTATGCACATGTTCATCAGCAATATGAAGAATTGATTTTTGAAGAGATTCTATAAGTGTAAGAATCTCTTGAACATGTTGTTTCGTATAAAGGTGCATATCCGTTGCAACTTGATCATTTCTACTTCTACCAGTATGCAATTTACCGCCTACTTGACCAATTTTCTGAATTAAAGCATGTTCAATATTTAAATGAATATCTTCAAGTGATTCAGACAGCTCAAGATTACCGTTATAATAGTCGGCTTGGATATCTTTTAGACCTTGAATAATTTGATTTGATTCTTCAGTTTTGATAATATTTTGCTCTGCTAACATTGTTGCATGTGCAATACTACCTTGAATATCTTGATCAATTAAATTTTTATCAAAATGGATAGATGCATTAAATGCATCTACCCATGATTCAGGGTTAGACTCGAATCTTCCACCCCATGCTTTTTTTGTCATTTTAAAACACCCTCTGTTTCTAATAATGCTTTAACCTTAGTAGGTAAACCGAAGATTTCAATGAATCCTACAGCTGCTTCTTGGTTAAATGCGTCTTCTTTAGTGTACGTTGCAAGTGCTTCATTGTATAAACTAAATGGAGATTTACGTCCATTAACGATTACATTTCCTTTAAATAGTTTAACACGTACTGTACCTGTTACTTGAGTTTGTGTAGAATCGATAAATTGTTTTAAGCTATCTGTTAATGGAGAGAACCATAATCCATTATAGATTTGTTCAGCTAATTGTTTTTCGATTACAGGTTTAAAGTGTGCAACGTCTTTAGTTAAAGTAATCGTTTCTAATGCTTTATGTGCTTCCATTATAACCTTTGCACCTGGTGTTTCATAGACTTCACGTGATTTAATACCAACTAAACGGTTTTCTACGTGATCGATTCTGCCGATACCATGTAAACCAGCAATTTCATTAAGTTGTAAGATTAATTCATCTAACGGATATGATTTATTATTGATTGAAATAGGTAAACCTTTTTCAAATACAATTTCAAGTTCTTCTGATGTATCAGGTGTTTCTTCAATTGGTTTCGTTAAATCATAAGCATCTTCTGGTGGTGTCGCAAATGGATCTTCAAGAATACCACACTCATTACTACGACCCCATAAATTTTGGTCAATTGAATATGGAGAATCTAAATTGATAGGAATTGGAATGTTATGTTTTTTAGCATAATCAATTTCTTCCTCACGACTCCAAGACCATTCACGTACTGGCGCTAATACTTTAATATGAGGCGCTAATGCTTTAATAGCTACTTCAAAACGTACTTGGTCATTCCCCTTACCAGTACATCCGTGTGCTATTGCAATCGCATCTTCTTCTTGAGCGATTTCAACTAATTTCTTAGATATAAGTGGTCTACTCAATGCAGAAACAAGTGGATAACTACCTTCATACATTGTATTACCTTTAATTGCATAACCAACAAAATCTTCACTGAATTCTTTTGTTGCGTCTATTACATATGATTTTTCTGCACCCATATCATATGCTTTTTGTTTAACTAGTTCTAAATCTTTACCTTCACCAACATCTAAACAACATGCAATTACTGTATATCCTTTTTCAATTAGCCATTTTACTGCAACACTCGTATCCAACCCGCCTGAGTATGCCAATACAACTTTGTTAGTCATTAAAAAAACCTCGCTTTTGTATTAATATTTAATATTTTGTATATTTAATCGATAAACATACAATATCATATTAGGAATGAATGTTCAATAGTTATTTTAAATATTTATGCATGTAAAAGTATATCGTTGCATTTCAATTGAAAGCCTATGAAAACTAGAGTAAAATAAAGACGTTGTTGAAATTAAATATAGATTACATAGGAGGATATTATGTCACATATTCAATTTGATTATAAAAAAGCTTTAACATTTTTTGGTGAACATGAGTTAGAACAATCACGTGATCTAGTAAAAAATATACATCATGTTATACATGAAAAGACTGGAGCAGGTAGCGACTTTTTAGGATGGGTTGACCTTCCTGTAGATTATGACAAAGAAGAGTTCGATAGAATTCTAGCTGCTTCTAAACGTATCAAAGAACAATCTGAAGTATTACTTGTAATTGGTATTGGTGGTTCATATTTAGGTGCTCGTGCAGCAGTTGAAATGTTAAATTCTACATTTGCTAATTATGAAAAAGGTGAGAATCCTCAAATTATATTTGTAGGGCATCATTTATCTTCATCTTATGTACATGATTTAATTGAGTATATAGATGGTAAAGATTTCTCTATTAACGTTATTTCTAAATCAGGTACAACGACTGAACCTGCAGTAGCATTTAGAATCTTTAAGAAAATTTTAGAAGAAAAATACGGTAAAGAAGAAGCTAAAAACCGTATCTTTGCTACAACTGATAAAGAAAAAGGTGCTTTAAAAGATTTAGCTACTGGTGAAGGTTATGAAACATTTGTCGTACCAGATGATGTTGGTGGTAGATATTCAGTATTAACAGCAGTTGGTTTATTACCAATCGCAGCAAGTGGTATTGATATACAAGATATGATGAAAGGTGCTGCAGCTGCGCGTGAAGATTTATCATCTTCAGAACTTGATGACAATATTGCATATCAATATGCAGCAATTCGTAATATCTTATATGCAAAAGGATATTCAACAGAAATGTTAATCAACTACGAACCAGCTTTACAATACTTCAGTGAATGGTGGAAACAATTATTCGGTGAATCTGAAGGTAAAGACTTCAAAGGTATTTATCCATCAAGTGCTAATTTCACTTCTGACTTACATTCACTTGGTCAATATGTACAAGAAGGCCGTCGTTTCTTATTTGAAACAGTTGTAAAAGTTGAAAGTCCTAAACATGATATTACAATTGAAGAAGATAAAGACGATTTAGACGGTTTAAACTTCTTAGCAGGTGAAACAGTTGACTTCGTTAATACGAAAGCATTCCAAGGAACATTATTAGCACATACAGATGGTGGCGTACCAAACTTAGTTGTTAAAGTTCCTCAATTAGATGCATATACATTCGGTTATGTTGTATACTTCTTCGAATTAGCATGTGCTATGAGTGGTTATATGTTAGGCGTGAATCCATTTAACCAACCAGGTGTTGAAGCATACAAACAAAATATGTTCGCATTACTTGGTAAACCAGGATTCGAAGACTTGAAAAAAGAATTAGAAGATAGACTATAATATGAAACGTATTTTAGAAAAAAGTCCCCAAATTTAATTTGGAGGACTTTTTTTATTTTGAATTTGAATTTTTTGAAGAAATGAGTGATATTTTATGAAAATACGTAAAAATTTATTTTTAACTTATATTGATGCATTGCAAAATAGGGTGGATGAGTTACCTGAAAATATAGATGAACAATACCAAGTCACAAAGCAAGGGTACGAAGGCGAAAAAGCATTCGCTCAAATACTTGAAAGCTATGGGGCAGAATGGTGGCTGTATGATTTACAGATTAAAAATTATAATCACATTCAATTTGATTTTGTAGTCATAACAGACGATGCCATCATCCAATTTGAAATTAAAAATTATACAGGTGACTATTATTTTGAAAATCATAAACTATATAGAAGTACAGGTTTTGTATCTAAAGATCTTATTAATCAATATGAAGTCGCTCAAGAAGGCTTAAAAAGAATCGTTGAGAAATATAAATTAAAACGCAAAGTAGAAAGCTATGTTGTTTTTATACATCCAACTTTCACGTTACATGGTGATTTACGATCACGAATGAATATTATTTTAAAAAGTGAGGTACATAAAATAAAAGATATGGTATCACAAAACTTTAAATATGAAGAGAATAAATGGATATACTGTAAACTAAAAAGCCTACACGAACCATTTTTAAATACAAATCAAATACCAAATTTGAATATAGAATATAAAGATTTAAAAAGAGGCGTTCGATGTACAAACTGTCGAAAGTTGATTCGAGTAGATGAATTATTTAATAAGCGAAAATATTTGAAATGTCATCATTGTAAGAGAGCATTGAATAGAACGAATATTATTATTCAATCATTAGAAGAATTATATTTATTAAAAGGCGCACCATTTTCAGTAAAAGAAGCAGAAATGTGGACAGGGGTCTCAAATAGCGCGATTAAAAGAATACTATATAAAAATTTCAAAAGAGTTGGTAAAGCAAAATCAACGAAATATATGTCTTATGAATAAATATCGACCTGAAAACGAGAATTTCAGGCCGATAAATAAAAATAGCGACCCGAAAACAGGAGCATTATCTCCATAAACTAAATTCCTCCTACTGAGCAATCATTACCCCCTACCAACCAATGAATTCCTTCTCATTCCTAAAGATACGACTTTTGTATGATGTCAATTTACTTTTCTATTTACACATTTATCGGTATAATTAATCTAAATTTAAGAAGGAAGTTGCGTTACATGTTAATACAAGATTTAATGAATTGGTTTAGTGAAGAGAACATTACTGAATTAATTGAAACGTTTAGATCGTTCGGGATATTCATAGCATTTTTATTACCATTTATTGAGGCATTCTTACCGTTTTTGCCAATCATTCTATTTGTAATTGCTAATGTAAATGCTTATGGATTATTGTTAGGTTTTATCATTACATGGGCTGGTACTGTTTCGGGAAGTTATATAGTCTTTATAATCTTTAGAGTAATTTCTAAAAAGCCTTTTATGAAAAGGGTTATTGAACAGCCTAGAGTTGTAAGATTTATTCAGTGGATTGATGAACATGGATTCGGACCACTGTTTATTTTGTTGTGCTTTCCATTTACGCCAGGTGCTTTAGTTAATATGGTTAGTGCCTTTTCAAACATTAGTAAACAAGTCTATTTAATCGCGTTAATTTTATCAAAAGCCATTATGATATTTACATTAAGTTTCATTGGTGCCGATATAAATTCCTTTTTTGCAAGTCCTAAAAAGAGTATAATAGTAGTCGTGATTATATTTGTGCTCTGGCTAGTTGGAAAAGGCTTAGAAAAATATTTTGATAAACGCTTAAAAAATAGGAGTCAAAAATGAAAAAAATATTCGAATGGATAATTGCAATTATAATTGCGTTAGTATTATTATTTATTGTAAGAACATTTTTATTCATCGGTTATGTTGTAGACGGAGACTCAATGAAACCAACTTTTCATGATAATGATAGAGTAATTGTTAATAAGCTTGTTAAGAATTTTGGACAAATTAATAACGGTGATGTTATCGTTTTTCATGCGAATAAAAATGCTGATTATATTAAAAGAGTTATCGGGTTGCCAGGCGACACAGTTGAAATGAAAAACAACAAACTGTATATTAATGGTACTCATGTAAATGAGCGTTATTTAAATGATAATATAAAGACTGATGATTTTAGTACAAGAACCATTCAAGGCTCTAAAAGTGATGTTATTCCTAATGGTGAATATCTAGTATTAGGTGACAATCGTAGCAATAGCAGAGACTCAAGAGAAATTGGTTTTGTACATGAAGATGATATCGTTGGTACTGTGAATTTAAGATATTATCCATTTAATCAAATAGATGTGAATTTTGATAAATAATAATAATGAGGTGGCATTTTTGAAAAAAGAAATATTTGAATGGGTTGTGGCGATTGCAGTAGCAGTTGTATGTGTATTACTGATACAGAAATTCTTATTTGTAACATATACAGTTTCTGGCGATTCTATGTACCCAACTTTAAAAAATAGTGAAAAAGTAATCGTTAACAAAATTGGATATAAAGTGGGAGATATTGATAACGGAGATGTTATTGTATTCCACGCAAACAAGAATGATGATTATGTGAAACGTGTTATCGGTAAACCTGGTGATACAGTGAAATATGAAAATGATCAATTATATGTAAATGATAAAAAAGTACCTGAAGAATACTTGAAAGCAAACAAAGCGAATAAGTCACGTGATTTATTGACAGAGAATTTTGAAGTGAAAGATTTAGTGAATTCAAATGGTGCCAATAAAATTCCTAAAGATGAATATTTAGTCTTAGGAGATAATCGTGAAGTAAGTAAAGATGGTCGTTCATTTGGTTTGATTGATAAAGATGTCATTGTTGGTGAAGTTGCATTAAGATTCTGGCCAATTAACCAATTCCATTATAATTTTGATCCATCTACAAACTAATATAAAAGATCTTAAACACCTTGCTTTGAAATTAAGTGAGGTGTTCTTTTTATGTTAAAATAAATGAATAAGAGAACGTAAGGGAGGTAGAAATAAATGCAATTAAATGTATGGATTGGACGAAGTGGGACCGGGAAAACGAATCAAATGCTTAATCAAATGACTAAAGCTATGATTGAAAATCCATTAGGAGACCCAATTATATTTTTGACACCAACTCAAAATACCTTCCAATATGAACAAGCATTTGTTAAAAATCCTAATTTAAAAGGAAGTATACGTACTTCAGTATTCGGATTTGAAAGATTAAGTTGGAGAGTTTTAAGTGATGAAGGTGGTCTTGTTGAACAACAAATTTCAGATGAAGCATTAGAAATGCTGACATATCACTTATTACATACACATAAAAAACAGTTAAATTTATATCAGTCTACTATTCAACATTATGGATTTAGTCATAAAATGATGAATGAGATTAAAGACTTTAAAAAATATAATGTAAGTCCTGATGATTTATCACATTATATTGAATACAACGAAACGATTCCTAAAAGAATGAAAGATAAACTTAGTGATATCGAAACAATATATAAAGCGTTAGAGGATCAATTAAACGGCCGCTATGTACAAGCAGAAGATGTCTTGTATAAATTAATTGAGAAAATACCAAATTCAGACTACATCAAACAAGCAGATATTTATATAGATGGTTTTCATAACTTTTCAACACTCGAATATCGCGTTATTGAAGCCTTAGTTAAATATAGTAAGTCGGTTACAATCGGTTTAACGACAGATGGAGACAAAGATCCATTTAGCTTATTTAGAAAAACATCGGAATCTCTCAATCACGTTGAAGACATTGCGGATGCATTACAAATTAAGATTAATTATACGCACTTTAAGACAACGGAACGATTCAATAATCAAAAAGTATTAAAGCATTTGGAAAGTCAATTTGATGCATTGCTACCGAATACTATTGATAGTGAAGGTTTAAAAATTATTGAAACATCCAATATGAGAGACGAAGTGCAATACGTTGCGAGAGAGATATTAAGACGTTCGAGAGAAGAACATTTATCTTACAAAGACATAGCGATACTTTATCGTGATCCAGGTTATGAGCAGCTGATTGAAACGGTATTACCGCATTTTAATATTGCTTATAATCATGACGCGAAAAAGAAAATGGCATATCATCCGTTCATTGAATGTTTAAGATCAATGTTAGAAGTTATTCAAACTGGATGGAGATTTGAACCTGTCATGCGCATGTTGAAGACAGGTATCTTAACAAGCCATATCCCAAATGCGTCATACTTAATTGATATATTAGAAAACTATGCATTTGAAAGAGGGATATCTGGTAAGAGATGGACGAATCCAGAATTTTTCACAGTTGAATCTTTTGAAAAACTCGGCAAAAAATCATTAAGAAAAGAAGAAGATACATTTATAGAAGAAGATAGAAAAACAATTCAGAGTGTTATCGACTTAAAAGATTATGTTGTGAATCGAATTGAAAAGTTGAACGAAGCTTTAGCTGATAGTCAAACAGTGGAAGACTTTACGAGTCGATTATATGGCGTTATCGAACAGTTTGATTTACCTACGCACTTAATGACGATGCGCGACGAATTAGAAATAAAGCATCAGTTTGAAGAAGCAGAGGAAATTGACCAAGTATGGGAAGGTACAATACGCATATTTGATGACATCGTAGAAGTGTTAGGTGATGTAACACTTTCTTTAAATGAATACATTGAAATATTGGATAGAGGACTAGATGAATTAGAATTCTCAATGATTCCGCAAACATTAGATGAAGTAACAGTCGGTAATATGGATTTAGCCAAAGTGGATAATAAAGAAATTGTATTCTTGCTTGGTATGAATGACGGTGTCTTACCGAAAGTATCTAATCAAATGTTGTTATTAACAGACGATGAGAAAAAAGAATTAGCAACTTCAAGCGGTTTAGAATTAAGCCCGACGAGTGATATTTTACAGATGGATGAAGCGTTTGTATGTTATATTGCGATGACACGAGCTAAGAAAGAAGTTGTATTCACATATAGTTTAATGTCCGATGGTGGAGAAATTAGAGAAAAGAGTCCATTTATCAATACGATTCAATCATTATTTACAAATCTTGAAGTTCAATCTCTAAAATCAAATATAGAGCATAATCCTATTCAATTATTAGAACATGAACATCAAAGTCAAATGCATATATTTGAACATTTAAATGATTGGATGAATGATGAGATTGTTAATGATATATGGCTAGATGCGTATCATGCTTTATTAGATATTCATCATTTAGACCATACTGTTCAATTTTTAACATCAGCTTTAACGTATAAAAATGATACAGTCCAATTAAATACAGATGTATCAGAATCGCTTTACGGTCAGAAAATAAATGCCAGTGTATCAAGGTTTGAAACGTATAATCAATGTCCGTTTAAACATTATGTTTCACATGGTTTAAAATTAAACGAACGTACGAAATATCAAATTCAAAGTGTCGATATCGGTAATATATTCCATCAAACATTGAAATATATTTCAGATGAAGTAAATGGTGACTTTAGTAAGTTATCAGCACAATCCATGGCCAAATTAATAAACGAAGCTATCGATGAAAGCTTGCCTAAAATTCAATTTGATGTACTACATCGTACTGCTCATTATAGATATTTAAAATTACGCATCCAAAATATTTTGAAATCTACATTAGAAGCAATGAAGTATCAAACAAGTCATTCAAAATTCAAAGCCTATCAATTTGAATTAAACTTTGGTGCAACATCTAAACATCAATTAAAAACGACGCCTTTATCAACGAAACGAAAAATTCCAATTAATATTAGAGGTCAAATTGATAGATTGGATGTATATAAAGGTAAAGATAAAGATTATGTGTCTATTATTGACTATAAGTCATCGGAGACAAGCTTAGATTTAACTAAAGTAATGTATGGTATGCAAATGCAAATGTTTACGTATTTAGATGTCGTACTCCAAAATAAAACTTTGTTAAATCTACAAGATAACGTATCACCTGGTGCATTATTGTATTTCCATGTGCATGAACCTGAAATTAAAGCAACAAGTTGGGGAGAAATTCCAGAAGTAGATGATATTTATCAACAAACTATTGAAAAATTCAAAATGGATGGATATGTGAATAGAAATCCTGAAGTAGTCGATGCGCTTGATGATAAATTGATAGACCAATTAAAATCTGACATGATCCCTGTTACGAAAAAGAAAAATGGTGAATTAAATAGTTATAGTAAAGCTTTAGATGAAGAACTATTTTTCAAATTAATGAATAAAAATAGAGAAAACTTTGTTGAAACAGCTACACAAATTATGGATGGGCATACAGAAGTTTCGCCTATGCGATATCAAAAGAGGTTACCATGCCAATTTTGTGAATTTAAATCAGTTTGTCACATCGATCCTATAACTGATACAGAGCAATATAGAGAAATCGAACATTCATTAACGAAAGATGAAATCATCGAAATGTTGAGAGAGGAGGCGGAAGAATGACATTGCCAGAAAAACCGATAGATGTACAGTGGACGGATGATCAATGGAAAGCGATATATAGCGAAGGGAAAGATATCCTTGTTGCAGCAGCAGCGGGAAGCGGTAAGACAGCTGTGCTTGTTGAACGTATAATTCAAAAAATTATGCGTAACAAACAAGACGTTAATAGGCTGCTTGTTGTAACCTTCACTAACGCAAGTGCGAGAGAAATGAAAGCAAGAGTCAATGCTGCGATTCAAAAAGAAAGTATTAAATATCCTGAAGATGAACATTTGAAGTCACAAAGAATTAAAATTCATCAAGCTCAAATTTCTACACTTCATAGCTTTTGTTTAACATTAATTAAATCACATTATGACACGATTGATATTGACCCAAACTTTAGAACTGCAAATGAAGTTGAGAGTATTGTTTTATTAGAACAGGCAATAGATGATGTGTTAGAAAGCTATTATGAAAAGAATGAACAGACATTTTTAGCAATCGTTGAGCATCTATCAAATGACCGTTCTGACGAGCCTTTAAGAGCATTATTGAACCGTCTATATCGATTTAGTATTGCACATGCAGATCCTTTCGCGTGGTTAAATGAATTGGCTCAACCATATGATCAAATTGATGAAAATCACGCTTATTTTAAAATGTTTGACCAACTTATTTATCGTAAATTAGATAGTGCTAAAAATGCTTTGTATCAGTCAATAGATTGCTATCAACACTTGAATGAAGTCGATAAACATGTGACGTATCTTGAAGGTGAACGCATTTGGTTAGAGCGCGTATTTGAAGGTAGTAAGCTACTTGATCAAATACATTTAGATATGGCAGCAAAGAAATTACCGACAAATAGTGCGAAGATTAAGTCTGAAAATGAAGGATCAGAGCAATTACTGGAACTAGGTAAAGACTATCATAAAGCCTATCTTGACCACTTAAAAGAACTGACTGAAGGTTATCTCAGCAGAAGTAGAGAAGATTTAATTCAAGATATGAAAGATATGGGACCAAGAGTGAAAGTGATTGCGGATATCACTAAAGATGTCATTAAATATTTCCAATCACTTAAACAACAAAAAAGGATTATTGATTTCTCTGATTATGAACATTTAGCTTTAGATATTTTGACAGATGATGATGGCAACCCTTCAGAAATTGCTTTGCAATATCGAGATTACTTTGATGAAATTTTAGTAGATGAATATCAAGATACCAATAGAGTACAAGAGGCTATTATCAGTTGTATTAAACGCGGAGAAGAGCATAATGGTAACTTATTTATGGTTGGTGATGTGAAGCAATCCATTTATAAATTTAGGCAAGCTGAGCCAGAATTATTTATAGAAAAATATAAACGATTTAATAATCAGGAAATAGCATCAGGTGAAGTGATCGATTTATCTAAGAACTTTAGATCTAGAAAAGAAGTGCTCGATAATACGAATTATATTTTTTCTCATATGATGGATGAAGTTGTAGGTGAAATTGAATATAACGATGAAGCTAAATTGTATTACGGTGCAGATTATGAATCACAACATACGCCACTAGAAATGGATATTATCGTCCAAGATTCTTTTAAAGTAGAAGATAATAATCTGATTGAAGCAAAGGCTATTGTAGATAAAGTGCAATATATATTAGATAACAAACGCGTATATGATCGAAAAACGCAAAGTTATCGACTAGCAACATTCAAAGATATTGTAATTCTTGAGAGAAGTTATAGTAATGCGATGCACTTGCAACAACAATTTAAAGAAGTGAATATTCCGTTCTATGTAGAATCGAAAAAAGGCTACTTCGAACAAAATGAAATTAGATTGATGCTTTCATTTTTACGTGTGATAGATAACCCATTGCAAGATAAATATTTAGTCGGTGTTATGCGGTCAATCGCTTTTCAGTTTAAAGAAGATGAGCTTGCTGAAATTAGAAATAAAGCGCCACAAGAAATTTACTATATTGATTCTATTTATAAATATATTTCAAATGCAGAAGCGGATGCAGCACTAGTAGAAAAGCTTAATCAATTTTTAACGCAATTGAAAAACTATCAAGCATATAGTAAATCTGTTCCGGTATGGCAACTGTTGGATAAATTATATAATGACTATTATTTAATTTCTTACTTTAGTGGCCTTACTGGTGGTGTTCAAAGAAGACAGAATTTATATGGTTTATTAAATAAAGCAATACAATTTGAAGCATCTAGTTTAAGAGGTATCTTCCAATTTATTAGATTTATTGATGAATTAATCGAACGTGGCCAAGATTTCGGACAAGAAAGTGTGATAGGTCCTAATGATGATGTTGTACGTATGATGACGATTCATAGTAGTAAAGGGCTAGAATTTCCATTTGTTATTTATTCAGGTATTACACGTGAATTTAACCGTACTGAGTTAAGAGAGCATGTTATCTTAAATAATCGATATGGATTAGCTTTATCATATTTCAATATTGAAAAAGAAGTCTCATTCCCAACACTAGCATCTATTATATTTAAAAATATAAATGAAACAGAAATGATTTCTGAAGAAATGAGATTGATTTATGTCGCATTAACAAGAGCCAAAGAGGGATTATATCTTATTGGTCGTGTTAAAAGTGATAAAGCACTTGAAAAAATAGGGCTTGTGAGTGCAGATCAAGATGAAATGATTGAATCTGAATATAGAGTGAAGGCGAAATCACCATTTGATCTTATCTCCTCAGTTCTTGCTAAATCGAAAGATAATGGTCTATCACACTCAATGCCATTTAAATCTGAACGAAGTGAATCTTTTAATATCAATATCATACGTGACGAAGAACAAGATGAAGAACAAGATATCTCATACGAAAAGCCAACACTAGATACACTCATGAATTATATACCTTCTGAGAAAAAGGATGAAATTTATAATCAGATGGTGTACAAATATCCTGATGAACAATTGTTAAATATTGCAGCAAAACAATCTGTTTCTGAAATTAAACGTCAACGCGAAACTGAAGAAGCAGGAACGGATTATCAAATTGTAAGACAATATCAGCTTGGTACTAAATCATATGACAGACCTAAGTTTATGACTAAACAAAAAAGACAAAGTGCCGAAATTGGTACTTTGATGCATGCAGTTATGCAACATCTTCCTTTAAAACAAGAAGGTTTAACTGTAGAAGATTTACAAAATCTTGTACACGAGTTGATGGATAAAGAAATACTACCTGATGACGCTATGCAAGATTTAGATTTATCATTAATAGAAGTGTTTACAAAGTCTGATTTATACAAAAGGTTAGTCAATGCGGATAAAGTTATGAGAGAGGTACCTTTTGTAGTTGGTCAAGATGATATCGATCAAGGTTTATCTTTCGATGTTTCTGAAAAAGATAATAAACCGATTATCCAAGGGATGATAGATTGTATTTTTATTGAAGGAGATACAGTATCATTTATAGATTATAAAACAGATGCATTTATCGTTCGTAGAGGTAAAACAAAAGAAGAAGTAGCAGAAACGATGAAACAAAAATATGACGTTCAAATGCGTTATTATCAAAATACTTTAGAAACAATATTGAAGAAACCAGTTGAAGGTTATTTATACTTCTTTCAATATGGAACGAAACACATCAAGGAGAATCATTAATGGCAAAACAAAGAATATTTAGTATTGATGCATTAAGAGGGTTTAGTTTACTAGGTATATTACTTATGAATATTTTAACCTTTGCATATCCATATCAAATCATCAATCCGTTCGAATTTTTTCAACATCAAGATGGTGCATGGTTTAAAATCAGTTCATTATTTATAATCGCTTCATTTTATCCAATATTTGCATTTCTATTTGGTTACGGTTTATCCATCATGTATCAAAATAGTTTGGATAAGGGATTAAACTACTATCCAATGATTACAAGAAGATTATTATTTTTATTACTGCTAGGTATCATTCATGGCGTATTCATTTTTTATGGTGATATATTATCAACATATGCATTGTTAGGTTTAATAGCAATCATATTTGTGCGCTTAAAACCACAATATACATTAGTTGCACTATCAATAGGAATCGGCATATTTGTACTGTTATATTTACTGCCAATGATTTTATTAAAAGATGTCACGCAAATAGAAAGCTTTGTAGGATTACAAGAATTAGAAAGAGTTAATAATATATTATCAAGTGCTGATTATGTATCGATTATTGGCTTTAATTTGAAATATTTTGGTATGAATATTGCGAACGCCATTCTAGTAGGACCATTTTCTATTTTACCGATTATGCTATTCGGCATTTATGCACATCAAATTAATTGGTTTAACAAAATTAAACAACATAAAAATCTATATATGGTGATAGGGGTTGTTGTATTAATTTTAGGTTTAGCAATTAAAATGATTCAAATCGTGTTAGAAGGTTCTGTAACATCACAATTAATGAGTCAGATGATTGGTGGTCCAATTGTTGCATTGAGCTATATTATGTTCTTTGTCATCTTATGTGAAGATCAAACAGTTAGAAAAATTTTAACGCCATTACAATCTATCGGAAAACTAAGCTTAACGACTTATATTTCACAAAGCATAATATGTATTTTAATATTCTATGGTGTTGGTTTAAATTACTACGGTAAGTTACCTGTCTTAACCATTTATATCATAGGTATTGTTATTTATTGCGTGCAACTTATCTTAAGCTATCTGTATTTATTAAAATTTAAACAAGGACCATTGGAAAAATTATGGAGAAAAGTAACATATTTAAAATAATCGATTGAAAAGCATGCGATTTATCTAAAAATTCGGTATAATCGAAATTAAGAATAAGAAGGAGTTGACAGAGTGAATGAAATTTTTAACTTTTAAACATAAAGATATCACTTCATACGGTGTGAAAGTAAAACGCGAAGAAGCGGTTTGGGATCTACGCAAAGTATTTGCAGACTTTGGAGAAGAAGGTTTTAATCCTAAGACATTATTAGAAGGTTTACAATTAAATATAAATGTTGATTTCCAAGAAGCAGTTCGTAAAGCAGTCGTTAAAGTAGAAGAATCTGCTGAGAAAGACGATTATAAATATAGCTTTGAGGATATCGAGTTTTTACCACCTGTAACACCTACAAATAATGTAATTGCTTTTGGACGTAATTACAAAAAACACGCTGAAGAATTAAATAATAAAGTTAATAGATTATATGTATTCACTAAAGCAGCATCATCTTTAACTGGTGATAACGCAGAAATTCCGAATCATAAAGATGTAACAGACAAGTTAGATTATGAAGGTGAATTAGGCGTTGTAATCGGTAAACATGGAGAAAAAATCCCACGTGGATTAGCTTTAGATTATGTATATGGTTATACAATCATCAATGACATTACAGATAGAAATGCTCAAAAGGAACATGATCAAGCATTCCTTTCTAAATCATTAACAGGTGGATGTCCAATGGGTCCATATATCGTAACTAAAGATGAGTTACCATTACCTGAAGATGTTAACATTGTTACTAAAGTGAACAATGAAATTCGTCAAGATGGTAATACAAATGAAATGATCTTAAAAATCGACGAATTAATTGCTGAAATTTCTAAATATGTAGCATTGCATCCAGGGGATATCATTGCTACTGGTACACCAGCTGGAGTTGGTGCTGGTATGAACCCACCACAATTTTTACAACCTGGTGATGAAATTAAAGTTACAATTGATGGTATCGGAACATTAACAACATTCATTAGTGAAAAATAATTAAAGTAATATATAAGAGTACCTTCTAAACCAAGTGTTAGAAACTTGGAATAGGGGGTATTCTTTTTAGTAGGACGAACATTTGAATAAATTGTGAATTATGGGCTAACTTTAATATTTGCTTTTTAAAAAATGAGCTTATTCTAATTGTTCCTATGTTATAATGCTATTGGAAAAGAAATATGAATATTTGGGGGGAACTAAATATGATACATTTCCATATTTTTAGCTGGTTAGTTACGATTATCTTATTCTTCGTTGTATACATGAAAGTTACAAATAAACCAGTGCATATGGTCTTAAGATTATTCATGGTATTTACTTTAATTTCTGGTTTTGTTATTTTCATGCAAGCTATGGGAATTAACGGTATGCTTTATGGTATTAAATTTATTCTTGGACTTGCAGTTCTTGGTTTAATTGAAGTGACAATTGCTAAGAAGAAAAAGAATAAAAACAGCCAAGGATTATTCATTGCAACAATTGTTGTAATGGTATTAACGATTTTATTAGGTAGTTATTTACCAATGGGCGTATTACACTTTGGTTAATAGCCACTTTACAATCCATTCATGATTTTGTAATTACAAGACATGACTGGATTTTTTTATTGAATTTATTTATGACAATTTCATGTAGTTCTATCAGTTAAGTAAACGTTTTAGTATAATAGAATTAATTGGGTAATAAAGAGGGTTGTATAAATGAATAAATGGACAAAGATAATCATATCGATTATATTAATCGCACCACTTTTTAGTAGCTATGTTTTTGCGAAAGATAAAGAATACGAGGATGTTAAATACCCTAGAATTTATAGTTTAGTGGTTGATCGTTTTATGAATGGAAATAACGACAACAATAAGATGATTAAAAATAATAATCAATCGAATGATTTACCACTTGGAGGGGATTTCCAAGGGATTGAATCAAAGCTAGACTATATTCATGATATGGGATTTAATACGATACATATTTCACCAGTCTTTTCACATGATCAGAATGATTTTTTAGGATATAAAGTAAAAAACTATGATGATATCGACAAAGTTCTAGGTGGAGAAAAAGCATTTAAATCATTAGTTGATAAAGTACATCATAAAGATATGAAAATCATCGTTGATATGCCCGTTACATATACAGATGATTTTAAGCTATCTACAGATGGTGATTTAAATCAAATTCAAAAATCATATTTCAAGAATGATCAGTTCATAGATTTAAAGAATAGTGAGAATCAAAGTATTTACAAAGCGAAAGTTAAAAATTTTGTTGATAAATATCATATCGATGGTGTTTCGATGAATATCGTTCAAGATGGTATAGATGCTGAAGCTTTCCTACCAGAAGGATTGGATACATACGGCATCATAAATAAAGACGGTATAAACGCAAAGAACTTTAAACATTTATCGACAAATGCAACTCGTACCGCTATTCAAAATGCATTTAAAACTGAAAATACGGAAATTCCTACTTATAATCAGAAAGGTGAAGTACTCATTGCAGATACTTGGTTTACAGAACGTTTCACAAAACATGCTGCAGATGAGAACAAATTCCCTGGAACACGTATTAAACAATTAATGACATATATGTGGGGATATAAAGGTCCAGTTATAATGAACTATGGTACAGAAATAGCTGTAAACGGTTCGAAAATCGAAACAATCAATCAGCTACAGAACTTTAGAACGGATAAAGAAGTTATCAAATATTTAGAAAAAATTGCTGATACCTTTAAACAATATCAAGAATTGTATGAAGGTAAAGTGAAAGTATTGCCGCATGACAAAGGCACAAACTTGTTTTATTATGACACAAATACAATTGATTATATCTTGAATATTAACGATAGCAGTAAGTCTAAAAAAGTTACATTAGATGATAAGCTTATTGAAAAAAATAAAATGTTATCGGGTCTTATATTAGGAGATAATATTAAAGGTAAAGATAATCGATATAACTTAATTACGGATAGAGAAGAAAGTGAACTATATGCAATAATTAATGAAAGAGGACTGAATAATAGTTATTTAGTAGCAGCAGTACTTGTAATCCTATTATTTGGATTATTTATCTTCTTAGTATCAAGAAGAAGTAAACGACAAAAGAATAATCAATAATTTGTAAAGCTGGGACATCCGTGTCCCAGCTTTTTCATTGTTAGAGCTAGTAGGGGGTGTGTTTCTGGACCGATAAAATAAATTACCGGTCCAGAAATCAGAAATATGGACCGATAAAAAAATTTACCGGTCTAGAAACGAGGAATATGGACCGATAAAAAAATTTACCGGTCTAGAAACAGGAAATATGGACCGATAAATAAAATTAGCGATCCGAAAACGGGATTACCAGGCCGATAATAAAATTTATCGACCCGAAAACGGGATTATCAGACCGATAAAATAAATTAGCGACCTGAAAACATCATTTTCAGGTCGCTCTACTAATATTCACATGCTTTTATTTTGATTGTGCTTTATAACCAATCATATTAACAATATCTTTTGGACTAGAGAATGGTGGTGCATAAGCGATCTCGATATCACGTAGTTCGTCTACAGTTAGGTCTCCTATTATTGCTGTAGATATGATATCGATTCGTTTGTCAGCACCATCTTTACCGACTGCACATGCACGTAATATTTTGCGTGTTGCTTTATCAAAATAAACACGTAATGTAAGTGGTTCGGCACTTGGATAATAGCCAGCATGTTGTTTTTGAGTTTGTTCAACTACTTCATAATCATAATTTGAGAGTTCACTTTCTGAAACGCCAACACTGCCTAATGCATAATCAAACATTTTTACAATATTTGTACCAAGTAAACCTTTGAAAGTGGCTTTAGAACTTGATGATTTTGATGTAATGTTTTCGGCGATTAATGCTGCTGCTCTATGGGCACCCCAAGCTAAAGTAACACTAGTTGGTTTCTTTGTATGTCTATAGAATGTTTCGATTACATCACCTAATGCATATACATCTTCTAAATTCGTTTCGAAATATTCATTTACTGGGATATAGCCTTTTTCATTTAATTTAAGTGAAGATGATTTTAACCAATCACTATTCGGTTCAATTCCGACTCCAGTTATGACTAAATCATATGATTCTGTTTTCCCTGATTTAAAAGTTACTTCTCGTCCTGAAATATCTGCAATTTCTTCATTTAATCTATATGGAATATGTCTTTTTTCTAACTCATCAAATATGACTTTATTTAAATCTTTATCCATACTCTTATTAATGTGGTCGCTACGATGAATCAAAGTTGTCTGGATATTTCTATTATATAAATTCTCCAAAATTTCTAGACTCACATAACCAGCACCGACAATTAATGCTGATTGGACATTTTCTCTTTGAATAAAGTCTTCTATTTTGTCAGTATCTACTAAGTTTCTTAATGTAAATACACGGTCAGATTGAAAACCTAAATGTCTTGCACGACAACCCGGACTTAAAATAAGTTTGTCATATGAATCTTCAAAAATTTCACCAGTTTCATGATTTTTAATCGTGATTGTTTTTTTAGTATCATTTAATTCAATGGCTTCGTGATACGTTTTGACTGTAATATGTTTTTTGTCTTTAAATTGTTCAGGTGTTGCTGATAACATCATATTTCTATCTTCTACAACTTCTCCTAAATAATAGGGAAGGCCACAGTTTGCAAAACTCATATCTCTATCTTTTTCATAAACTGTTATGTCACTATCCGGGTCAAGTCGTCGAATTTGCGATGCAACTGTTGCGCCTCCAGCAACTGCACCGATTACGATAATTTTAGCCACTTACATCACTCCTTATAATAGAATATAGCGACTGTGCCACTACCAGTATGTGAACATATAACTGGGCCAATATTTGAAATGACAACATCTTGAGGTGAAAGTGATGATTGTATCAGTGCTTTAATTTTTTCAGCTTCTTCAATATCATCAGCATGTGTCATATAAATAATATCATCAGAGTAATCACTATTTTCGTTTTGCATTTTATCTATAATGGCATGCCATAATTTTTTAGAACCACGAAATTTCTCAATCGGAACAAGTTTGCCTTCTTCAACATGAAGAAGTGGCTTGATATTTAATAAGTTACCTAAAAATGCTTGTCCTTTAGAAAGTCTGCCACCACTTGCTAAATAGTTTAAATCTTTAACTGTAAATAGGTGTCTAATTTTATCAATGCGTTCTTTAATATAAGCATCAAGCTCTTCAAAAGTATATGACTGTTCAATTTTATCTTGTACATCGAGAATTAATTTACCGCATCCCATTGATGCACTTAGTGTGTCGTATATTGTTAAATCAAGGTCTGGGTATGTTTCTTTCACTTGTTCTTTAACTAAACAAGCCGTTTGATATGTCCCGCTTAAAGCACTACTAAAAGCTAAGTAAATGGCTTTTTCTTTCTTTTCAGCAACTTCAGTAAATACTTTTGTCATTTGTTCCATAGTAGCTTGATTCGTTTTTGGATGTTTATTGTTTTTGATTGCTGCTAATACTTCTTCGTTTGAGATTTCATATTGATCAACTTTATTTTGATCATCAATGACAATTCCGAAAGGTAAGAAGTAAAATCCTTTTTCTTCAATTTGAGATAACGTTATATCTGAACCACTATCTACGATCATTTTCATGTAAAAACCCCCTTACATATTTAAGTCAAAATGTTTGTTTAAGTATTTTCCGATACCATCATTATTATTAGTGTCTGTAACTTCTGTTGCAATTTCTTTAAGTTCTGGAATAGCATTTCCCATTGCGATACCATAATTGGCAAATTGAATCATTTCAAAATCATTATCTTCATCACCAAAAGCAATAATATTATCAAAATCTATATCTAAATATTCAGCGACATATTTTACCGCTTTACCTTTGTTAATACCCTTTTTAACAATTTCAATAACAGGAAATGGAGCGCCCCAACGACGATGTTCTATAAATTCAGCATAGTGCCTATTTAAATGTCTTTTAATACGTGGAATCTCACTTTCTTCTGCTTGAATTAATAGACTCGTAGGAGATTCAGGAAGTAATTGATCAAGTTCTCCATATTTTATTTCAGGATTCCCCATGCTGAATCCTTCAAATAGTGATTGATCATAGTTGTTGATATACACTTGGTCTTTAACTTCAGCAATAATATTTTTAATATCAAGTTGACTAATATCTTTATAAATTTTGTATGCGATACGAGTATCAAATTGCTCATGTTTCGTTGGGAACCTATTATCTGTTGGATGATGAATATAAGCACCATTAAAATTAATGATAGGGGTATTCATATTCATTGCGTTGTAATAATCCACACTTGCTCGATATGGTCTACCAGTTGAAATCATAATTTCATGACCGGATTTTTTTAAATACTGTAATACTCTTTTAGTAAAAGGTGAGATGCGCTTTTCATCGTTTAACAATGTGCCATCTAAATCTAAACAAATTAAATGTTTTTCCATATCGATAACTCCTTACCATTTTTTCTTTATGATACATACAATAATATCATATCATTTTCTTTAACCCATGCTTTAAATTTGATATATTATATATAGTAACTTTTAGAATGAGGTGAAAATATGGAAGAAGCAATGAAAGATAGTATTATCGGTGCACTTGAAAATGTAATTGACCCTGAATTAGGAATTGACATAGTTAACTTAGGTCTTGTATATAACGTTGACTTAGACGACGAAGGATTATGCACAGTAGAAATGACGTTAACTTCTATGGGTTGTCCAATGGGGCCACAAATTATAGATCAGGTTAAAACTGCATTAGCAGAATTACCTGAAATTAAAGAAACAGAAGTTAACATTGTCTGGAATCCACCATGGGGCAAAGACAAAATGTCACGTTACGCTAAAATTGCATTAGGTGTAAGCTAAAAGTAATCAAAAAGCAGTAGAGCATCATGTTTAGAACATGCATCTCTACTGCTTTTGTTGTTTATAGTTACTTGAATGAAATTAATTATTAGTAGACTTTGTTTTCTTATACTTATCTGAAATCAAAGCATAAATGATATAAAATATAACGAATATCAATATGATAGTAGTAACAGGATTCAAAGGCTTGTTATTAAAAATGGCATTATAAAATAAATCTATAGAATAGGCTAAA
This sequence comes from Mammaliicoccus sp. FSL K6-3158, assembly GCF_038005105.1. Taxonomy (NCBI): domain Bacteria; kingdom Bacillati; phylum Bacillota; class Bacilli; order Caryophanales; family Staphylococcaceae; genus Mammaliicoccus; species Mammaliicoccus sp. FSL K6-3158. The sequence continues at coordinate 2,094,454 of NZ_JBBOSL010000001.1, read as the reverse complement.
CAACATAAACCTAGAATAATCCAGATTAAGTTTTTCATTGATATCCTCCTTATTGAATAAAGGTTTTAAAATCTTAATACTTATTCTATCCTACATATAGATAAAGGACAATTTTCGCAATTGATGGCTCTCTTTAAATAATCTAAGTCGTGTATGGTGATTTTTTTATGATTGATGGAGACGATTTTCTCTTTCTTTAAATTACTCAACATACGGTTAACACTTTCTCTTGTTACATTACAAAAATTGGCTAATTCATGATTAGTTAAATCTACATTGATCAAAATGCTATTACCATCTTGTATGCCATAGGTATTTGCTAATTTAATCAATATCGAATAGAACGCACCCGTTTTCCCAAGTGTATATACATCTCTAATTTGATATTCATTTTTTTCGTTTTCATTCTGTACCCATAGTAACCATTCATATTTAAGCACTTCATCGTTTAAAATGGCTTCTTCGAATTGTACTTTAGGAATACTAAATACGACAGCTGCTTCTTTTACTCTTGCTGAAAGGCTATGTGTCTTTCTTCCACAAAATAATGTTGTCGACCCGAAAATACTATGCCTGCCTAATAGTTTAGTATTAAATTCTTTCCCGTCTTCCATTACGCGATGTGTAATGACTTTTCCCTCTACAATTACATAAATATGATTACATAAGTCTCCAGTATGGTATATATAATGGTGGGCATTAAAATGGTGTCGTTGACCATGTTGAATAATATACTCAATAATTGAAGTTGCCTCTATATATGTAGTTTGCAAAAGATCACTTCCCCTTATGATTTCACTTATAGTTTACCATAAAATGTCATAAAAAAGGTTTGTAATTTTGGTGCTTTATATTTGTCAAAGAAGGTCAAAAGGTATATAATCAAATTAAGGTCAAAGATAGTCAAACTATCGGCCGTTGAAAATTTAAAGAGGTGATACATTTGGATATTAATCAGATGACATATTCCGTACAAAGTGCAATTGAACAAGCACAACAATTATCACAATCATATCAACTACAAAATATTGAAATAGAAGCTGTATTACTAGCAGCATTAAATGAAGATGAAAGTATTTATAAAAGAACGCTTGAAAGAGCAAATATTGATACAGAAATTTTAAAAGATAAATATGAACAAAAGCTAAAACAATATTCTGTAGTTAAAGGTGATAACGTCCAATATGGACAATATATTTCGCCAAAGCTTAATGAATTATTTATTAAAGCAGATAAAATTAAAGAAGAAATGCAAGACGACTATATGTCTATGGAGCATATTTTAAAAGCAGCCATCGAAGTTGACCAAACAACAATCGATATTGTAGGCAATAAAAAAGAAGTCGTTAATGAAATTATTAATAAAATAAGAGGAGGGAATCGTGTGACATCACAAAATCCTGAAGTACAATACGAAGCACTATCTAAATATGGTAGAGATTTAGTCGAAGAAGTTCGAAAAGGGAAAATGGATCCTGTAATCGGTAGAGATGAGGAAATTCGTAATACGATTCGTATATTAAGTAGAAAAACTAAAAATAACCCAGTATTAATAGGCGAGCCTGGTGTTGGTAAAACAGCCATTGTAGAAGGACTTGCTCAACGAATTGTTAAAAGAGATGTTCCTGAATCACTATTAGATAAAACAATTTTTGAATTAGATTTATCAGCACTAGTAGCTGGTGCCAAATTCCGTGGTGAATTTGAAGAAAGATTAAAAGCAGTCTTAAAAGAAGTTAAAGAATCTGAAGGAAGAATTTTATTATTCATTGATGAAATTCACATGTTAGTTGGCGCAGGTAAAACAGATGGTGCAATGGATGCAGGTAACATGCTTAAACCAATGTTAGCAAGAGGTGAGTTACACTGTATCGGTGCAACAACTTTAAATGAATATCGTCAATACATTGAAAAAGACTCAGCATTAGAAAGACGTTTCCAAAAAGTAAACGTTAAAGAACCTGACTTAGAAGATACTATATCAATTTTAAGAGGTTTGAAAGAAAGATATGAAGTACACCATGGTGTTCGTATTCAAGATAGAGCATTAGTGGCAGCAACGGAATTATCAGATAGATATATTACAGATAGATTCTTACCAGACAAAGCGATAGATTTAGTAGACCAAGCTTGTGCAACAATACGTACAGAAATGGGTTCTAATCCAACTGAATTAGATGCTGTAAATAGACGTGTGATGCAGTTAGAAATTGAAGAAAATGCACTTAAATCAGAATCTGATCAAAGCAGTCAAATTCGTCTAGAAGAATTACAAAAAGAATTAGCCGATGAAAAAGAAAAACAACAACAATTACAAAGTAAAGTTGAACAAGAGAAAGAACAAATCAAATCATTACAAGATAAAAGAGCAGAATTAGATGAAAGTAAACAAGCGCTCGAAAATGCAGAAAATCAATATGATTTAGCTAAAGCAGCAGAACTTAAACACGGCAAGATTCCACAAATAGAAGCAGAATTAAAAGAATTAGAAGAAGCATTTGCTGAAGAAACAGGTTCAGATCATGACCGACTTATTAGAGAAGTTGTAACAGATGAAGAAATTGGTTATATCGTCAGTCAATGGACAGGTATTCCAGTATCAAGACTTGTTGAAACTGAAAGAGAAAAATTACTTAAACTTTCAGACATTCTACATGAAAGAGTTGTCGGTCAAGATGAAGCAGTAGATTTAGTGTCAGATGCTGTTGTAAGAGCAAGAGCAGGTATTAAAGATCCGAATAGACCAATTGGTAGTTTCTTATTCTTAGGTCCTACTGGTGTCGGTAAAACTGAATTAGCTAAGACATTAGCAGCAACATTATTCGATTCTGAAAAACATATGATCAGAATAGATATGAGTGAATATATGGAAAAACACTCTGTAGCACGTTTGATTGGTGCTCCTCCAGGTTATGTAGGTTATGAAGAAGGTGGCCAATTAACAGAAGCGGTTAGAAGACAACCATATTCAGTTATTTTATTAGATGAAATTGAAAAAGCACACAATGATGTGTTTAATGTACTACTTCAATTATTAGATGAAGGCAGATTGACAGATGCAAAAGGTCGCAGTGTTGATTTTAAAAATACAATTATCATTATGACAAGTAACATTGGATCACAATATTTATTAGATGGCGTTACTGAAAATGGTGAAATTGAAGAATCAGCTAAAAAACAAGTGAACGACAGCTTACATGCTTACTTTAAACCAGAAATATTAAACAGAATGGATGATATTGTATTATTCAAACCACTTTCTATTAAAGATATGAGTCATATCGTAGATCATATTATTACAAACTTAAACATTCGATTAGTAGACCAACACATCAAAGTGAGTGTAGATCAAGATGTGAAAGAGTGGATAGCTGAAGAAGCATATGAACCACAATTTGGTGCAAGACCATTGAAACGATTTGTACAACGACAAATTGAAACTCCTTTAGCAAGATTAATGATCGGTCAAGAATTAAAAGAAGGTACAATAGTAAACGTACACTTAGTAGATGGTGAAGTTAAATTTGAAGTAAATGCATAATAAAGAATCCCGTCATGTAATTGGCGGGATTTTTTTGGTGATGTGTATAAGATAGTTAAGAAGTAATTAGCAAGTTTGGTAAGAAGTGTTCACAACGCCCCAGTTATGAACAAGTTTGGTAAGAAGTGTTCACAACGCCTCAGTTATGAACAAGTTTGGCGAGAAGTGTTCACTAGACCCTCGTTATGAACAAGTTTGGCGAGAAGTGTTCACAAGACCCCCGTTATGAACAAGTTTGGTAAGAAGTGTTCACAACGCCTCAGTTATGAACAAGTTTGGTAAGAAGTGTTCACAACGCCCACGTTCACACGTTGAATATCAGCTAAAAATTATATAGTTGATGACAAACAAAAAATCCCGTCATATAATTGACGGGATTTTTTATGAATGTTGTGTACTTTGTTTATCCGAAGTAGATTTACCAACTAAAGCATCTAAAAGAATAATAACAACTGTAAAAATGATTGCATAAATAGTTGGACTAACAAAATTTAGCGCTTCATCTGAACCACCTAAACTATGTAAAACAAAGTTTATCATTTGTGATAATAAGAATGCCCATATAAAAGTTAAGATGTATTGCATTTTTTATCCTCCGTAACTGTTAATGTCATATCATTTATTATAATTAACTTTTTATAAATTGTATACCTTATATGATGAAAACGATTTAAATATTTTTAAAAGTGAGTCTGTGCTTGTGTAAAATGGTACAAGTATGTTAAATTAGTACCTGATAATAACAACAGATTATAAGAAGGTGTCAATATAATGGATATTGGTATAAAAGGTTTTGGTGCATATGCGCCTAAACGAGTGGTAAAAAATGAACATTTTGAAAGTTATTTAGATACATCAGATGAATGGATTACAAAAATGACAGGAATAAAAGAAAGACGTTTTGCTGATGATACTGAAGATACTAGTGATTTGGCATATGAAGCTGCGGTTAGAGCGATTGAAGATTCAGGTATAGATAAAGAAGAAATCGAAATGATCATCGTAGCAACTTCAACAGGGGATAAACCATTTCCAACTGTAGCAACAACGTTACAGAAGAGATTAGGTTTAAATAAAGTACCTTCTATGGATCAACTTGCTGCATGTACTGGTTTTATTTATGGTATAGTAACTGCACAACAATTTGTACAATCTGGTCTTTATAAAAATGTATTAGTAGTTGGTGCTGATAAACTAACGAAAATTACAGATATGAATGACAGAAGTACAGCGATATTATTTGGTGATGGTGCTGGCGCAGCAATCATTGGCGAAGTATCAGAAGGTAAAGGTATACTAAGTGTCGAGCTTGGTTCAGATGGTAATGGTGGACCATACCTATATCAAGATATGGATGCTAATACAATCCAAATGAATGGACGAGAAGTCTTTAAGTTTGCAGTTAGAATTATGGGTGAAGCATCAACTAAAGCAGTAGAAAAAGCAGGTCTACAATCAGATGACATCGATATGTTTGTGCCACATCAAGCTAATATTAGAATTATGGAATCTGCTCGTGAAAGATTAGGTATTGCTAAAGAGAAGATGAGTGTAACTGTAGATAGATACGGGAATACATCTGCAGCTTCAATACCCTTAAGTATTGCATATGAATTAGAACAAGGTAAAATAAAAGATAACGATACAATAGTCCTAGTTGGATTTGGTGGCGGCCTGACTTGGGGTGCCATAACGTTACGCTGGGGTAAATAGGAGGAAATTGGATAATGACAGAGAAAAAACGTGTTGTAATGACTGGTTTAGGTACATTAAATCCTTTAGGAAATGACGTGCCTACTACTTGGGAAAATGCAATTAACGGTAAAAACGGCATAGACGAAGTAACAAGGATTGATGTTTCTGAATTTCCAGCTAAATTAGCGGGTGAATTGAAAGATTTCAATATTGATGATCATATTCCGAAAAAAGATGCTCGTAAAATGGATAGATTTACGCAATATGCAATTGTGGCCGCTCGTGAAGCGCTAAAAGATTCTAAATATGAAATTACAGATGAAAATAGTCACCGTGTAGGTGTTTGGATTGGTTCAGGTATTGGTGGTATGGAAACATTCGAATACTCACACAATATGCTTTTAAAACGTGGTCCAAAACGTGTAAGTCCTTTCTTCGTACCAATGATGATTCCAGATATGGCAACTGGTCAAGTATCTATAGATTTAGGTGCTAAAGGACCAAACGGTTGTACAGTTACAGCTTGTGCAACAGGTACAAACTCTATTGGTGATGCATTCAAAATCATCCAACGTGGTGATGCTGATGTTATGTTAGCTGGTGGAACAGAGGCACCTATAACAGAAATGGCTATGGCAGGTTTCAGTGCGAATAAAGCATTATCTACAAATCCTGATAAAAATACAGCGTGTCGTCCTTTCCAAGAAGGAAGAGATGGCTTCATCATGGGTGAAGGTGCTGGTGTAGTCGTATTAGAATCATTAGAATCAGCTGAAGCACGTGGTGCACATATTTATGCTGAGGTTGTAGGTTATGGATCAACTGGGGATGCATTCCATATAACAGCACCATCTCCAAATGGAGAAGGCGGTGCTCGTGCAATGCAAGAAGCCATTAAAGATGCTGGTATTAAACCAGAAGATATCCAATATTTAAATGCACACGGAACAAGTACGCCAATTGGTGATTTATATGAAGTATTAGCTATTAAATCAACTTTCGGTGATGCAGCTAAGAACTTAAAAGTAAGTTCAACTAAATCAATGATGGGTCATTTACTTGGTGCAACTGGTGCAGTTGAATCAATCTTAACGGCTTTATCAATTGAAAATAGTATTGTTGCTCCGACAATTAATGCAAATACACCAGATCCAGAAATCGATTTAGACTATACGCCTAATGAAGCGGCTAAGTTAGATATTGAGTACGCTATGAGTAACAGTCTAGGCTTTGGTGGGCATAATGCAGTATTAGTATTCAAGAAATATCAAAAATAGACTATAAAAAAAGCAGAAATACCAATAAAAGTTGGTGTTTCTGCTTTTTATTTATGAAAATTATTAAACGATAAACCCTAGAAAGATTGAGATAATAAAAAATAACGTACTTAATACGACAAAAGGTAATACCCAGTTATGTATTGTTCTTTCTTTTAAATGTAGTTCTTTCATATTTGGATTCATGATTTCATCGTCTTTCAAATAATCTTGTGACGCTTTAGATTTCATATGAAAATTAAACTTCCGAACTGCTTGTCTAGAAACTTCTCCAACGCCATCTTGTTTCATCGCAACAATCCAACTTGCCGCAAAAGCAAATGTCATGATGTAAAAGTATATATTAGCTGCTTGATATAGGTCTTTTAAAAAGATAAGACAAAGGACAGCGAATAGGCCAATATAACCTATAGTAAAAATACCCCAAAATTTCATTATTACCTACCTCTTATTATTAGATTTAAGTGTATTATAACAGATTAGAAAAAAATATTTATGTTTTGTGGAACTTAATAAAAAAATAAGTGTAATTTTACTTATGTATAATTATTGTATGCTACTACATAGTAAATGACTGAAAATTAGAAAAAATAGGTAATAAGTAATAATATACTGTATATTTATTCCTTATAAGTGAATATTACTGTCGCGTTGTCGCTTTATCGTAATAAATTAATTGGCTTTTTTGATTAGTTTCATATTCAAAATTCTGAATATTCGTGTTGATTTACATTGTATAAATTCTGTATAATGTATATAAATATTTCTGAATATTAAAAGAAATATGAATTCGATAAGGGGATTGGAGGCAAAACAATGGTTAGGTATACTTTGAAACGTATTATTTATATGTTCATATCATTGTTTTTAATTATGACGATAACATTTTTCTTAATGAAATTGTTACCGGGTTCACCGTACAACGATGAGAAATTATCAGAAGAGCAGAAGGTTATTATAAATGAAAAGTATGGTTTGAATGATCCTGTACCAGTACAATACGCGAACTATTTAAAAAATGTCGCGAAAGGTGATTTTGGTATTTCATTCCAATACGATAACAGAGAGGTTTGGAGTTTAATTAAACCTAGACTTGGACCATCTGTAGAAATGGGTACATATGCGATGATTTTAGGAACTATTACTGGTTTATTATTAGGTATAGTTGCTGCAATCAGGCAAAATACAATAGTAGACTATGGGGCCACCTTCCTATCGGTAATATTTATTTCAGTTCCATCATTCGTTCTAGCTGTATTACTACAATATGTATTTGCTGTTGAATGGCAAATATTCCCTGTAGCAGGTTGGAGTGGATTTATGACTGCTGTATTACCATCAATTGCATTAGCAGCAGGTGTAACAGCAACAATTGCACGTTATATTCGTTCTGAAATGATTGAGGTCCTAAGTTCTGATTACATAGAATTAGCAAGAGCTAAGGGGATGTCAAGTGCACGTGTTATCTTTGGACATGCAGTACGTAATGGATTAATTCCTATTATTACAATTATCGTGCCAATGCTAGCCGGTATCTTAACAGGTACTTTGACAATTGAAAATATATTCGGCGTTCCTGGTTTAGGTGACCAATTCGTTCGATCAATACAAACAAATGACTATCCAGTCATTATGGCTTTAACGCTACTATTCAGTTTCTTATTTATTATTTCAATCTTTTTAGTTGATGTACTTTACGGATTAGTAGATCCAAGAATCCGTGTTGAAGGAGGTAAAAAATAATGGCTAATAATGATGATAACAAGTTAAATAATAGCGGTTATGATAACGCCTCTGTCACACACTCAACACAAGGTATGCCAGCAGAAAGCTTCGTATTACATGGAAGAGATAAAGTAGTAGAAGAGAAATTTGAAAGAAAAAGTCGTACATTTTGGCAAGATGCTTGGAAACAACTTGTAGGGAACAGACTAGCGATTATTGGTTTAATATTCCTTGTCTTACTGACAGTTATTTCTTTAGTAGGTCCTTTAATGAATGATCATAAGTTTAGTGATCAAAACGTTTCACATGCGAACTTACCACCGAAAATACCAGTATTAGATAAAGTACCGTTCTTACCATTTGATGGGACGGATAGAGATGGCTTTGACTTATATGAAAGTCAAAACGTTCAAGAAAATTACTGGTTCGGTACGGATGAACTTGGACGTGACTTATGGACACGTACTTGGAGAGGTACACAAGTATCCTTATTCATAGGTGTTGTTGCAGCAGCTTTAGATATCTTTATCGGTGTTATTTATGGTGCTGTATCAGGTTACTTCGGGGGAAGAATAGATGATATTTTACAACGTATTGTAGAAATACTTTCTTCTATTCCAAACTTAATTGTCGTAATTTTATTCGTATTACTATTTGATCCATCTATTTGGACAATTATTTTAGCCATGTCTGTAACAGGTTGGCTCGGCATGAGTCGTATTGTACGTGGACAATTCTTGAAAATTAAAGAACAAGAATTCGTAATGGCATCTAGAACATTAGGGGTTTCTAACTTTAAATTAATCTTTAAACATATTTTACCGAATACACTTGGCCCAATTATTGTAACATCTATGTTTACTGTTCCAAGTGCAATTTTCTTCGAAGCATTCTTAAGCTTCATTGGATTAGGTATTCCTGCACCACAAGCATCACTAGGTTCATTAGTTGATACAGGTAGAAAAATGTTGCTGATTTACCCACATGAATTATTCGTACCAGCAACAGTATTAAGTTTATTAATCTTATTCTTCTACTTATTCAGTGATGGTTTAAGAGATGCGTTTGACCCTAAAATGCGTAAATAAGGAGGAAATTAATTATGGCTAAGAGAATATTAGAAGTAAATAACTTACATGTTTCCTTCGACATTGACGCGGGGGAAGTACAAGCAGTAAGAGGTGTAGACTTTTATTTAGATAAAGGGGAAACACTAGCAATAGTTGGAGAATCAGGTTCTGGTAAATCTGTTACGACTAAAGCATTAACACGCTTACTGCCGAAAAAAGTAGGTAGAATTAAAGATGGTTCCATTTTGTTTGACGGGAAAGATATTGCAAAATTAAGCGAAAAAGAAATGCAGAAGATTCGTGGTAAAGAGATTGGTATGATATTCCAAGATCCTATGACTTCACTCAACCCAACAATGAAAATTGGTAAGCAAGTCATGGAACCACTTATTAAGCATCAAAAATTATCGAAACAAGATGCGAAAAAACGTGCATTAGATATTTTAAATTTAGTAGGTTTACCGAAAGCAAAAGAAAGATTTAATAACTATCCTCACCAATTTTCAGGTGGTCAAAGACAAAGGATTGTTATTGCAACAGCATTAGCTTGTGACCCTAAAATCTTAATTGCAGATGAACCTACAACAGCATTAGACGTAACCATTCAAGCACAAATTTTAGAATTGATGAAAGAATTACAACATAAAATAGATACTTCTATTATCTTTATTACACATGACTTAGGTGTAGTAGCAAACGTGGCAGATAGAGTAGCAGTTATGTATGGTGGACAAATTGTAGAAACAGGTTCAGTTGATGAAATTTTCTATAATCCTAAACATCCATACACATGGGGTTTACTATCATCAATGCCAAGTTTAGAAACATCTCATGATACTGAACTTTTGGCTATTCCTGGAACACCACCAGATTTAATCAAGCCACCTGTTGGAGATGCATTTGCTAGACGTAGTGAATATGCCTTAGATATTGACTTTAAGGAAGAGCCACCTTGGTTCCAAATTTCACCTACACACTTTGTGAAGTCATGGTTGTTAGATGAAAGAGCACCTAAAGTAGAATTACCAGAAGCTGTTAAATTAAAACAAAAAGCAACACCAGATCAATTTGACAAGCCAAAACGTGTAGAAAGGGTGACGTTCTAATGGCTGATAAAAAAGAAGTACTCATTGATGTTCAAAATTTAAAGCAATATTTCAACGTAGGGAAGAAAAATGAGGTAAAAGCAGTAGATGATATATCATTTCAAATATTTAAAGGTGAAACATTAGGTTTAGTTGGCGAGTCTGGTTGTGGTAAATCTACAACGGGGCGCACACTTATTAAACTATATGATGCAACTGACGGGAAAGTCATCTTTGATAACGTTGATATACAAAATATCAAAAAGCGTAAAGACTTATTACGATTTAATCGTCGTATGCAAATGATTTTTCAAGATCCATATGCATCATTAAATCCACGTCTTAAAGTTATGGATATTATTGCTGAAGGATTAGATGTTCACAAACTAGTTTCAAGTAAAGAAGAAAGAAAAAAACGTGTTTACGAGTTGCTTGAAACAGTTGGTTTAAATAAAGAGCATGCTAATAGATATCCACATGAGTTCTCTGGTGGACAAAGACAAAGGTTAGGAATTGCGCGTGCATTAGCTGTTGAACCAGAATTCATTATTGCAGATGAACCAATCTCTGCACTTGATGTTTCGATTCAAGCACAAGTTGTTAACTTAATGCAAAAGCTACAAGATGAAAAAGGCATTACGTTCTTATTCATCGCCCATGATTTATCAATGGTTAAATATATTTCAGATAGAATTGGTGTGATGTACTTTGGTAAATTGGTTGAACTTGGACCATCTGACCAAATTTATAAGCATCCTCAACATGAATATACAAAATCATTATTATCAGCGATTCCGTTACCAGACCCTGATTCGGAACGAACAAGAACAAGATCTTCGTATAATCCAGATATACATAAATATGAAGACGACGACAAACTAGAATTAAGAGAAGTAGGTCCGGATCACTTTGTATATTGTTCTGAAAAAGAATTTGCTGAGAAGAAAGCCAACTATAATAAAGACTTCGATTTAACAGAAGCATAACTTTATATTAAAAATAATATTATATTCATTTTTTAGATTTATAAGGTTTTTGAAGGTTTTATTTTGCATTATTTCAATTGTTTGAAAATTGTATGGATTACTATTGTTTTTCATACATTTTTAAAATATAATAAAATTACAAATCTTCTGAATAATTCAGGAGAAAGAAAACAAGGGGGAAAAGCTATATGAGGAAAAAGATTTCGGTTTTATTGTCAATACTCGTTGCAGCTGTTTTAACGTTAGCAGCATGTAGTGGTGGCGGTTCTAAAAGTGACGAAGGTGGTAAAGGCGGCGTTAAGAGCGAAAAGTCTGAAAACGTCTTAAACTTATCTTCAACATCAGATATTCCAACTATGGATTCATCTTTAGCTACAGACCAAGTATCATTCTTTACATTTAACCAAACTTTAGAAGGATTATATGTATTAGATAAAGATGATAATCCTGCACCAGGTGTAGCAGAAGCAGATCCAGAAAAATCTGCAGACGGCAAAACTTGGACGATTAAATTAAGAGACAATGCAAAATGGTCAAATGGTGATCCAGTAACAGCGCATGACTTCGTTTATGCTTGGCAAAGAACTGTAGATCCAGACACAGCAGCTGAATATGCATATATGTTTGAAAATATCGAGAATGCTAAAGACATCACTGCAGGTAAGAAAAAACCTGAAGAATTAGGTGTTAAAGCAATTGATGATAAAACTTTAGAAATTAAATTAATTAAAGACGTTCCATGGATGCAAAGTCTATTTGCTTTCGGTTCATTCATGCCTCAAAATGAAAAATTCGTTGAGAAGCAAGGTAAGAAATTCGGGACTACTGCAGATGCTACTTTATCAAACGGTCCATTCATTATGAAAGAATGGAAAACTGAAGATAACTGGAAGCTTGTACCTAACAAAGAATATTGGGATAAAGACAAAGTTAAACTTAAAGAAGTTAACTATAAAGTTGTAAAAGAAGTTCAAACAGCTATCAACATGTACCAAACTGGTAAATTAGATACTGTTGGATTAGATGCATCAAACGTTACAAAATACAAAGACAGAGAAGATTTCTCTACTCAATTAAATTCTTCAAACTATTTCTTTAGAATTAACAAAACTAAGAATAAAGATTTAGCAAATGAAGATTTAAGAAAAGCATTCGCAAAATCTATTGATAAAGAACAATATGTTAAATCATTATTAAACAACGGTTCTGTACCTTCAGATAAATTAATGGTTAAAGATTTTGTTAAAGATGAAGACGGTAAAGACTACATCGATGGCGTTAAATCTCCATTGGGCTATGACAAAGAAGAAGCTAAGAAATTATTAGAAAAAGCTAAAAAAGCAACTGGTAAAGATAAATTCAACATCGAATTATTAACTTATGATGCTGATGAATCTAAAAAAGCAGCTGAATTCGTTAAAGAGCAAGTTGAGAAAAACTTACCAGGTGTAACATTAAAAATTAAACAACAACCGTTCAAACAAAAATTAGCATTAGAATCTAAAGGCGATTATGACATTTCATTTGCTGGTTGGGGTCCTGACTATCCAGACTCAACTACGTTCTTAGATTTATTTAAGAAAAATAGTCCACATAACCAAACAGGATATGCAAATGCTGAGTACGATAAAGCATTAGAAGAAGCTAATTCTGATGAAATGTTAAAAGATGAAAATAGTGAAAAACGTACTAAATTATTACAAGATGCAGAAACTAAATTCTTAGACTCAGCTTCAATTGGACCACTTTACCAACAAGGTGTCGCACGTTTACGTCAACCTTACGTTAAAAACTGGCAACCACATAAATTCGGTGGAGACTACTCACTTAAAGAAGTAGAAATCGCTGGAGCTAAATAAAAGTGAATGAAAGCAATCAATGGAAACATTGGTTGCTTTTCTTTATATTTTCACGATGTTTGACACAATAATGAGGAGGCGCATTAAAAATGAAAAAGTATAAAGTTATATTTATGATAGTTGTCTCATTAATGCTTATTTTGTCAGCGTGTAGTAATGATAAAGATGAAAAAGGTAGCAATATTAAACAATCCAAATCTAAAAATGAGCTGAATTTATCATCAGGTGATGATATACCAACTATGGATCCATCATTAGCGGCTGACCAAGTATCATTTACAACTTTTGCTCAAACATTAGAAGGCTTATACGTATTAGATAAAAATGATAAACCTATACCAGGTATTGCAAAAGATAAACCTAAAAAGTCTAGCGATGGGAAAACATGGACGATTCAATTAAGAGATAATGCTAAATGGTCTAACGGAGATCCAGTAACTGCACATGATTTTGTATATGCATGGCAAAGGTCAGTGGACCCAGATACAGCTGCAGAATTTGCATATATGTTTGAAAATATAGAGAATGCAAAAGAGATTACACAAGGTGATAAAAAGCCTGAAGAATTAGGTGTTAAAGCGATTGATGATCACACACTTCAAATTAAACTCATTAAAGATGTGCCTTGGATGGAAAGTTTATTAGCATTCGGTTCATATATGCCTCAAAATGAAAAATTTGTTGAAAAGCAAGGTGACAAATTTGGAACAACAGCTAAGACGACATTATCTAATGGACCATATAAATTAACAGAGTGGAAACCAGAAGATAAATGGAAGCTTGAAAAGAATGACGAATATTGGGATAAAGATAAAGTAAAAGTTAAAGACGTGAACGTTAAAGTTGTTAAAAATACGCAAACGGCCATTAATATGTATCAAACAGGTAAGTTAGACATGGTTGGGTTAGATGCACAAAACATTAAAAAATATAAAGACAGAGAAGATTTTTCTACTGAAGCAACATCAGGTAGTTACTTCTTCAGAATTAATAAAGAGAAAAATGAGAACTTAAAAAATGAAGATTTAAGAAAAGCAATCGCGAAATCAATAGATAAGAAATCTTATGTGAATTCGTTGTTGAATAATGGTTCTAAACCGTTAGATACATTAATGATTAAAGACTTCGTGAAAGATAGCGACGATAAAGATTATACAGAAGGTGTGAAGTCGTCTCTAAGCTATAACAAAAAAGATGCAAAAGAACATCTTGAAAAAGCGAAAAAAGACTTAGGTAAAGATAAATTTACAATTGAATTGCTAACGTATGATGAAGACGAATCTAAAAAAGCAGGAGAATTTGTAAAAGAACAAGTTGAGAAAAATTTACCTGGTGTAACGTTAAAAATTAAACAACAACCATTTAAACAAAAACTCGCACTTGAGTCTAAAAAAGACTTTGATATTTCATTTGCAGGTTGGTTCCCAGATTATCCAGATCCAACAACATTCTTAGATTTATTTACATCAGATTCACCGCATAACCAAACAGGGTATGCTAACAAAGCATATGATAAAGCGTTAGAAGAAGCCAATTCAGATGAAATGTTGAAACCAGAAAATAGCGATAAACGTATTAAAGCATTACAAGATGCAGAATCAGAATTTTTAGATTCAGCATCTATATCTCCATTATTCCAAACAGGTTCTGCAAGATTAAGACAGCCATATATTAAAAATTGGCAAAATCATAAATACGGTGGAGATTACACATTAAAAGGCGTTGAAATAGAAGGCGCAAAATAAACACTAGGAATAAACCTTACAAATACACAATATTTGTAAGGTTTATTTTATAATATTATTTCATAATCTTTATTAAATCCTAAAAATTGTATTTCTTGATAACTTATGTTGCGACACAAACAAATTAACATTATAATTGAAGAAAGTTCAGAAATGACTGAATTTTCAAAAATTGAATAAGGGGAAATGTTTATGAAAAACAAACATGCAAGGTGGAGCTTTTTAGTATTTCTGTCGATAATTTTACTTTTATCGGCATGTAGTGGTGGAAACGGAAAGGATAAAAGTGACAGTTCTGCAGGGGATGGCAAAAAGTTACGATTAATTTCTATTTCGGATATTCCATCAATGGATTCATCTTTAGCAACTGATGCTGTGTCTTTTGATGCATTAAATAATACGATGGAAGGGTTGTATAAGTTAGACAAAAATGACAAAGCGATTCCGGGTATTGCAAAGGGTGATCCTAAAAAATCTAAAGACGGTTTGACATGGACGATTGAATTAAGAGATGCAAAGTGGTCGAATGGCGATAAAGTTACTGCAGATGATTTCGTATATGCTTGGCGTAAATTAGTTGATCCAAAGACTGCTTCTGAGTATGCATTTATTATGTTTGATATTGAAAATGCCGAAGATATTAACAAAGGTGATAAGAAGCCTGAAGAATTAGGTGTTAAAGCGATTGATGACAAAACATTAGAAATTAAACTTAATCGTGAATTACCTTATTACCAAGAATTATTGTCATTCGGTTCATTTTTACCGCAAAATGAAAAATTCGTAAAAGAAAAAGGCGATAAATACGGTACAACTGCTGAAGATACTCTATACAATGGACCGTTTACGTTATCTGACTGGAAGACAGAAGATAATTATACTTTAACTAAGAACAAAGAATATTGGGATAAAGGTAATGTGAAATTAGATAGTGTGAATTTTAAAGTTGTTAAAGAGCCTCAAACAGCTCTAAATATGTATAACGCAGGGGATGTAGATGAAGCACTTATCCCAGCAGAAAATGTTAAGAAATATAAAAATGATAAAGCTTATAACACAGAACTTGAATCAAGAGTTTACTTTATGAGAATGAATCAAAAAGATGTACCTGAATTCAAAAATAAAGATTTAAGAATGGCAATCGCACAATCAATTGATAGAGAACAATATGTTAAGAGTAATTTAAACAATGGTTCTAAAGCAGCAAACTCATTAGTACCTACAGAATTTGTAAAGGATACTAAAGGAGAAGACTATACAAAAGGTGTTAAAACAGATAATAAATTCAATAAAGCAGAAGCTAAGAAACATTTAGAAGCTGCTAAGAAAGAACTTGGTAAAGATGAATTTACTTTTGAATTATTAACTTATGACCAAGACAACGCTAAAAAAGATGCTGAATACTTTAAAGAGCAAATTGAGCAAAACTTACCAGGTGTAACAATCAAAGTTAAACAACAGCCTTATAAGCAAAAATTAAAATTAGAAGCAAACATGGATTATCAAATTTCATTCGGTAGATGGGGCCCAGATTACCCAGATGCTATGACGTTCTTAGAATTATTTACAAGTGATAATGTGATGAATGAAACTGGTTGGAAGAATAAAGAATATGATAGCAAAATTAACGATGCGGGAGATAAATTGTTAGATAAAGAACAAGAACGTGTTGAAGCTATGCAAGATGCTGAATCATTATTGTTAGATGAAGCGGTTATTGTACCTATTTATCAACAAGGGAATGCAAGATTAACGCAAAGTTATGTGAAAGATATTGAAAGACATAAGTTTGGTGGAGATACAGATTTAAAACATGCCTATGTTCAAAAGTAACAAATCTGTAGTTTAACTAAATATAAACTAAGGGGATGAGTTACATGTCTAAAATATTAAAAGTTTTAACAATGATGTTAGTAGCGGTACTCATATTGAGTGCATGTTCGTCGGGTGGCGGTAGTAAGGGTAAGAGTGATGAAACGCTAGACTTACAAATTAATGGTGATGTACCCACGATGGATTCAGCTATGGCAACAGATGGTTTATCATTTGATATGTTCTTCCAAACAATGGAAGGTCTCTACACATTAGATAAAGATGATAAAGCAATACCAGCAGTAGCAAAAGGTGACCCGAAAATTATGAACGATGGTAAGAAGTGGACGATTAAATTAAGAGATGATGCAAAATGGTCAAATGGCGATCCAGTAACGGCACATGATTTTGTCTTTGCTTGGAGAAAAGTTGTAGATCCAGATACTGCATCTGAATATGCATATATCTTATACGATATTAAAAATGCAGAAGAAATTAATTCAGGAGATAAAAAGCCTGAAGAACTTGGTGTTAAAGCAGTAGATGATCATACATTAGAATTTGAACTAACGAAATCATTACCATACTATAAAGAATTATTGTCATTCGGTACATTTATGCCACAAAATGAAAAATTCGTTAAAAAACAAGGTGACAAGTATGGTACAACAGTCAAAACAACATTATATAATGGACCATTCAAAATGACTGACTGGAAAACAGATGATAAAGTTACGTTAGAAAAAAATGATGATTACTGGGATAAAGATAAAGTTAAATTAAATAAAGTTAACTACAAAGTCGTTAAAGAAGCTTCAACAGCTGTAAATTTATATGAAACTAATAAATTGGATATTGTAGATTTACCAGCAGAGCAAGTTAAGAAATATAAAGATGACAAAGCATTTAATACAGAATTAGATACCGTAACGTATTACTTCAAATTAAATGAAGATACAGTACCTGAATTCAAGAATGAAGACTTTAGACTAGCATTTGCTAAAGCAATTGATAAAGAAGCATACGTAAAAAATAACTTGAACAACGGTTCTATTCCAACAGATAACTTTGTACCAAAAGATTTTGTTAAAGATAGTAAAGGTAAGGAATATCAAGATGGCGTGAAAAATACGAACCAATATAATGTTAAAGAAGCAAAAGAACATTATGAAAAAGCTAAAAAAGCATTAGGTAAAGATAAATTTACAATTGAGCTTATGACTTATGATAAAGATACAGCTAAACGAGATGCTGAATACTTTAAAGAACAATTAGAGAAGAATTTAGATGGTGTTACGATTAAAATTAAACAACAACCATTTAAACAAAAACTTGATCTTGTATCAAAAGGTGAATATGAAATGTCACTAGAAAACTGGATTCCAGATTATCCAGATCCAATGACATTCTTAGAACTTTATGTTACAGACGGTTCTCATAATAATACTGGCTGGTCTAATAAAGAATATGATAGTATTATTAAAGCAGCAGACTCATCATTAGCAAGCAATCCTGACAAACGACTTTCAGAATTACAAAGAGCTGAAGGTATGTTATTAAATGAAGCGGGTATTGTACCACTTTATCAAGTAGGTGTAGCACAACTTCAAAAACCTAACGTTAAAAACGTAGTGAACCACCAATTCGGAGGCGTTTCTACATTAAAAGAAGCTTATATTGAAAAATAGGACATTAAAAAAGCAGTAGAAATTCACTTAAATGTGAGTTTCTACTGCTTTTTATATTGGAGATGAATCTGGTAGTTTGGCACGCACGAAGACTGAGAAATATCGTGCGCTAGGGTACAAAATCAGGGTGTAACGCACGAAGACTAGGAGATATCATGCGTTATAGGGTGAAAAAAGGGTGTAACGCACGAAGACTGAGAGATATCGTGCGTTATAGGGTGAAAAAGGGGTGTAACGCACGAAGACTGAGAGATATCGTGCGTTATAATAATCAAATATAATCTAGCATAAAAAAAAGAGATGGTCACGACCATCTCTTTTTATAATTATTTTCTTTTTCTACCTAATCCTATAGCGTTTTCCATCTTTTTCAATGTTTTATTGGCTACGAAACTTGCTTTATCTCTTCCTTTATCAAGTATTTCATCTAATACTTCTTTGTTTTCATAATAATAATTGAATTTTTCTTGGAATTCTACAAGGAATTTCTTAACTTCTTCAGCTAAGTCTCCTTTGAAATCGCCATATCCTTTATCAGCATATTGTGCTTCTAATTCTTCAATTGATTGACCTGATAGGCTAGAGTATATCACGAGTAAATTACTGATACCTGGTTTGTTTTCTTTATCATATTTAACGATGCCATCAGAATCTGTAACAGCACTTTTAATTTTCTTAGCTGCAACGTTTGGCTCATCTAATAATGAGATGAAGTTTTTTTGATTGTCATCACTTTTACTCATTTTTTTAGTTGGGTCCTGTAAGCTCATAATTCTAGCACCAAACTTAGGCATGTGAATTTCTGGCTTAATTAAAACATCATTATATTTCGTATTAAAGCGATCAACAACATTACGTGTTAATTCAATATGTTGTTTTTGGTCATCACCGACAGGTACGATATTCGTATTATATAGTACAATATCTGCTGCCATTAATGGTGGATAAGTTAATAGACCTGCTGGAATACCTTGAGATTGTTTTTGTGCTTTATCTTTATATTGCGTCATTCTTTCAAGTTCACCAATTGAACTGATTGTTGTTAATATCCAACCTGCTTGAATGTGTGCTGGTACTTCTGATTGGATGAATAGCGTTACTTTTTCTGGGTCTAGTCCAGATGCTAAGTAAATCGCAGCTAATTTACGAGTGTTTTCTCTTAATTTAAGTCTATCTTGAGGTACTGTAATTGCATGCTGATCTACGATGCAAAAAAAGCAGTCATAGTCGTGTTGAATCTCATTAAATTGTTTTAATGCGCCAATGTAGTTGCCTAAAGTAGGGATACCACTTGGTTGGATACCTGAAAATAAAGTTTCCATTAAAATTGCCTCTTTTCTACAAAATTTCTTTATATCATTATAACAGTATTTTATTCATTTGTAAGTTGTGTTATTCTAGTAATTAGATAAATATGTCGTCATAAACATATTCATCTATAATTTATGTGCTTTTTAATGAATTATTAGCAGTTTCTCATTTAATTTTAATCTTTGAGTTATATAATATATTTATAGCAATTAGATAAAGATTAAACCAAGTGAGCAATATATGTTTAACCTAGTAATATATAGGGTATATATAATTAAGTGTATTTTATCTTATAAGTTCACTGACGTTTAACATAAATAATATTCAATTAGGAGAGTGAGATGTATGGTAACATTATTTACTTCACCAAGTTGCACATCTTGCCGTAAAGCGAAAGCATGGTTACAAGAACATGACATTCCGTATACGGAGCGTAATATTTTTTCAGAACACTTAACATTAGATGAAATTAAATCAATCTTAAAGATGACAGAAGATGGAACAGACGAAATTATTTCAACTCGTTCTAAAACATATCAAAAATTAAATGTAGATATCGATGCATTACCTCTACAAGAATTATATACAATTATACAAGACAACCCAGGTTTATTACGTCGACCTATTATTTTAGATGATAAACGTTTACAAGTTGGTTATAACGAAGATGAAATTCGTCGTTTCTTACCAAGAAAAGTGCGTACATTCCAATTAATGGAAGCACAACGTATGGTTGACTAATTTAGTCTAATATTAACATTATAGCTCCTGTTTACAGGGGCTATTTTTGTACAATAAATTAATTGTGAATAGTTCGAACAAATTACTGTTAAAATGTACTTGTTTATAATACAATGAATGTACTATTCCTAGAGTAAGGGAGTGTGACATTATGAGAATAGAACGAATTGATGAAACAACGGTAAAATTATTTATAACTTATCAAGATATCGAAGCAAGAGGTTTCAAACGTGAAGATTTATGGACAAATCGTAAACGTGGCGAAGAATTTTTCTGGTCTATGATGGATGAAATCAATGATGAGGAAGAATTTGTCGTTGAAGGACCTTTGTGGATCCAAGTGCATGCATTTGAAAAGGGTGTTGAAGTAACAGTTTCTAAATCTAAAGGTGACGAACTGTTAAATATGACTGACGAGGAATCTAATGATCAATTAGAGTATCAAGTCAATGATTTCTTATCTCAAGCACTCGATTCTGATCAGAATATTGGAGATCTCTTGAATGATGAGAAAGAAGCTGAAAAACAATTTGTCCCTAAAGACATAGGCTTACTTGTAAGATTCGAAGAGTTAGAAGATATTATTGAATATGCACATTATAATGAACATAAAGATATTGTATTTACAGACTTATTATACATGTTAGATAACAAATATTATTATTATGTACAATTTGATCAAATAGATAGTGAAGACATTATTAATGACTTCTACGGACAATTACTTGAATATGCAAATCCAACTCAAGTGTCTAAATTATATCTAGATGATTATGCGAAAGTTGTCATGAGTTATAATGTTACGGGTCAAGTGAGAAGATATTTTGAACCTAAAAATTAAATAAGTAATTTTAGTACCTCTTTACGTTTTATATAGTAAAGAGGTGTTTTTTATGTTAATGGGACTTAATCAACATAATCAGTTAATATATGCACAACACGCTAAGACCAATGAAATTTATAGGTGCCCGGATTGTTTATCTGAACTCGTTATCAAGAAAGGAAAACATACTGTAGCGCACTTTGCTCATAAAGTAGATAGTTATTGTTTAAGAAATAGTTATAAGAAAGAATCTCTTGATCACATATCATCTAAACATCATATTTATGCATGCTTAAATGGGAAAGTTAACATAGATATGGAATATTATATATCTGAAATTGAACAAATTCCCGACATTATGATTAATAAAAATATTGTTGTCGAATTTCAATATTCACCTATTAGCTTTGATTTATTAATGGATAGGAGTGAAGGATTTCGATTAATGAATATAAAAGTGATTTGGATTGGTAAAAATATTAAATATCTGAATGGTATATTAACCCTCAGTTATTTTGAAGCAGCACTCATTAATCATAAAGAAAGAACACTTATAACTTATAATCCTGAAGAGCGTTTATTAATAAGATATGAATGTTTACAATCAATTGATAAACATAGATTTATCGGTTATAGACGGGAAATTCAATGGGACCATTTATTAGAAGATTATCCGTTAAAGAAAATACCAAATTTAGCATTAACGGATATGGCTTACCAAGAATATTTAACTAAATGTAGGAAACAGAAGAATGTATTAGAACCGACGCTATCGTTATTATATAATGCTCGCTTAATACATAAGAAGAGACGCCCGATTATTGGCATTATTGTACCTGAACAAATATATTTTTTAACACATTGTATTACATGGCAATCATACTTATTTTTAGAAATGAAAAATAAGACATTTACTTTTGAAAAATTTTATCAGTTCATAGAATTTAGATCATTTTATGATTGTCATTATTCTAAGAAAGAAATCCTATTGAGCGCCTTTTACTCATATATTTCAATTATAAAACGAAAGGCTATTTCACGTGCAAAATGGACTAATTAATGAGAAAATTATAAATATGAAATATTAAGGAGGCTATTAAGATGGCGAAGTTAATTACAAGGGAAGAACAACAAGAACAATATACATGGGACTTAACAACTATCTTTTCTTCTGACGAAGCATATGAAGAAGCTTTTAAAGAGTTAGAAGGCTATTTAGGTAAAGAAGAACAATTCAAAGGTCACTTGAAAGATAGTGCAGAAACATTGTATAAAGCGTTATTACTTGATAGTGAAATAGATGAGAAACTAGGTAAGGTTTATGTTTATGCTCATTTGAAACATGATCAAGACACAGCAAATGATAAATACGCTGGATATGAAGCGAAGGCAGCAACACTTGCTAATAAATTTGCGAGTGCATGGAGCTTCATTTTGCCTGAATTAATGTCTATTGATGAAGCAACATTAAATGAATTTGTTGAATCAAACGATGATTTAAAAAGATATCAATTTGATATTGAGAAACTTAATAAGAAAAGACCTCACATTTTAAGCGATAAAGAAGAAAAGATTTTAGCTGAAGCAGGGGAAGCATTACAAACACCTAGTAATGTATTTGGTATGTTTAATAATGCTGACTTAACATTTAAACCAGCTGTCGATAAAGATGGTAATGAACATGAACTGACACAAGGCACATATACTAAATTGTTAGAATCTGAAGATCGCGTTTTAAGAAAATCTGCTTATGATAATGTTTATGAAGCATATGGAAGTCATAACAATACATTAACTGCAACGTTAAGTGGGAAAGTTAAGACTGCTATATTTAGTTCAAAAGTTCGCAAGTATAACTCAGCTCGTGAACAAGCGCTATCAAATAACTTTATTCCAGAAGAAGTATACGATAACTTAATTGCCACTGTACATAAGCATTTACCATTGTTACATCGTTATACTGCTTTAAGAAAAGAGTTACTTGGTTTAGATGAAATGCATATGTATGATATGTATACACCACTAGTTAAAAACTCTTCATTTGAGATGCCATATGAAGAAGCTAAAGACTGGATGGTTAAAGCGTTACAACCTATGGGTCAAACGTACATAGATGTAGTTGAAGAAGGTTTAAATAATAGATGGGTAGATGTTTATGAGAATAAAGGTAAACGCTCTGGTGGCTATTCTTCAGGCGCTCACTTAACAAATCCATTTATTTTACTTAACTGGACAGATTCTATTTCTGATTTATTTACGTTAATTCATGAATTTGGACATTCTGCACACAGTTATTTCAGTAGAAAACATCAACAATCAAATGAAAGTGATTATTCAATCTTTGTGGCAGAAGTTGCTTCAACAACTAACGAAGCATTGTTAAGTGAATATATGGATAAGAACTTAGAAGATCCTGAAAAGCGTAAATATTTACTAAACCAAGAGTTAGAAAGATTTAGAGCAACATTATTTAGACAAACAATGTTCGCTGAGTTTGAATATCTTATTCATAAAATTGTAGAAGATGGTGAACCATTAACTGCAGATCGTTTAAACTCTGAGTATGCAGAACTTAATAAAAAATATTTCGGCGATGCTGTTGTGACAGATGAGAATATTGCCAAAGAATGGTCACGTATTCCTCATTTCTATTATAATTTCTATGTTTATCAATATGCTACAGGTTATAGTGCAGCACAAGCATTAAGTAAACAAATATTAGAAGAAGGCGAACCAGCAGTTGAGAGATATATTAATGAATTCTTAAAAGCAGGTAGCTCAGATTATCCGATAGAAGTATTGAAAAAAGCTGGTGTCGATATGACATCTAAACAACCAATAGAAGAGGCAATGGAAGTCTTTGAACAGAAACTAAATGCCTTTGAAAAGCTTGTAAAAGAGAAATAAATGTATGTAGACGTTTCCAATATGACAACTGTGTGACAAATTAAAAAAACCGATGTTTTTTGTTGAATTTAGTGTACAGAGCATGTTATATTACATACATGAAATTAATCACATAACAAACATACCCCTTTGTTTGAAGTGAAAAATTTCTCCCATCCCCTTTGTTTAAGCACCGTGTAATCAGACACGGTGTTTTTTATTTATTTGTTCATTCATAGTTAACATCCCAAAAGTTATCTATTAAGTGGTGAGTATAAGTTATAAGGACGTATATTTAACCATAAAGTATGAATCTTAATTTTTATGCTAAAAATTGAGTAGGGCATAAAAGTCCAAAAAAACAGCAGTTATTCATCTTTAATGATGGATGACTGCTGTTTTTTTATTTTACGACTTTATTCTAAAACATAAAAATAACATCTCATTTTTAACTGGATGAACCAGTGAAATGAGATGCTATTTAATTTAAGTAAGGATACAGATCCTAATACTTATCATTATTTACTTTTCTTAAATTTCCAAAAATCTCCGTGTACAGAATCTTGTTGTTCTATATAATTTTGGAGTTGTAATTTTTTTAATTCGCGTTTGACAATTTTCTCTGGCCATTCATATATTGTCGCAATTTCTTGTTCAGAAATAATTGATTGCGATTGTATATAGTCGAGTAATTTTGGAGGA
This sequence comes from Mammaliicoccus sp. FSL K6-3158, assembly GCF_038005105.1. Lineage (NCBI taxonomy): Bacteria > Bacillati > Bacillota > Bacilli > Caryophanales > Staphylococcaceae > Mammaliicoccus > Mammaliicoccus sp. FSL K6-3158. The sequence continues at coordinate 2,069,508 of NZ_JBBOSL010000001.1, read as the reverse complement.
AGTTGCTTCTCAACTTCTGTTCCAATAAGTTCTTGAATGATATACGTATAAATATGATATGGGTATAAACCTTCTACTTTAAGTCCTTCAGAATGTACATCTTCATTAAAGAACACAAGTGATGGTGTCATATTGATATCCATCTCACGCGAAATATGCAAATCTGTTTGTAAACTATCAGTCAATGACTGCTCTTTCAAGTCTTTAATAAATACAGATAAATCAATTCCAGATTTGTACGCACACTTTCTAATCAGCTCAGTTGTAATGATTTTTTCATGAGGTATAATTTCATTCTGAATTAAGTTTAGAAATCTGCTCGCTCTATTATGTCCTTGTAATTCTGCTGCTTTAAATGCTAAAGCTACATTATCAAATTCACATGTGCTTTGAGCCTGACATTTAGTCAAAACTTTTAGAGAGGGATTCAAAATCTGACGAATTTTAACATATTTTTGATATTCAATTTTTAACTTTGCTAATGTAGCTGATAGATTAAAACAATCTTCGCAAAATGGATCAAAAAATGAATAAATTTCGATTTTGCTTACAGGTGTTAAATCTATATTATTTTGTTCATTAGCATGGATTAGTCTTAATTCTTCGGCCATATTATCCACCTTCAACTATATTAAGCGTTAACCATGTGGTTTGCAGTTAGCTTGAGTCTTTCATATAAATATTCTTGTATATCTTTATTTAATCGAGATTGGGTAAGGGCTTCAAGCATATTCTCTAGCCAGGCATCTCTTTCTTTATTCGTAATTCTGAAAGGTAAATGACGTTGTCGTAACATCGGATGACCGTGTTCTTCTGTATATAATGCTGAACCACCCAAAAACTGCGTTAAAAACTGTTTCTGTTTACGACTCGTTTCTGCAAAGTCACCAGGGAAAAGATGATTAATACGATTATCGCGTTCTACGAGATAATAAAAGTGATCAATCATGTCGTACAAATCTTGGGGGTCGATTACTTCATATGGGGTCATAATTTCACCTTTTCTTGCTTATTTCATTATCGATAATATTAATATAACATGTTCTTAAATTTTTAAAAGTATTTCGACTTGTAACGAAAGTAAATTCATGTTCTTTTGCGATCTGCATTGAAAAAGCGTACCACTTTATTATTTGGAATATTTCTTTCTATATTCAAGTCATTCAAAATTTTATTAAAAGCTATTTCGCCTTTATCATAGTCCTTAACTTCGAATTCTAATTCATAATCTTCAATACCTAAATAAATACTATGATCCAATACTAAAAGTCCTGTGCCAATATCTTTTTCTAACCTATAAGTCGTTAAATCACCAAGTTGTCTCAGGTCATTTAGTGGAATATTAAACTTATTTAATATTTCAGTAATGTTTTCTGGAAGATATTGTTTGTTTAAACGTTCACCTTGTTTAGGAATATCCTCAACTATTTCGTTATATTCTAGAAGACCAACTTCTTGTGGGACTTTTAAAGTCATTTCATAATTATGATTCTTTTCACGTATTCGTAGTGCCATTTTTTGTGACATAATATCATGATTATTTGTATCTATATAGTAATTTGTTTGTTTAAAAGGCTCACTTTGTTTAAAATAATATTGTTTGATTAATTCATAATCTTCAAGCGTGAGCATATTCTTGAATTCAATTTCGAGTTCTTGTCCCATTTTGATATACACTTCCTTTTACACTATTATTATAGAAGATTTACGGGTAAACAAGTAATTATACAAAATTGACTTGATGATATGAATGTTTAAATTAAAATGTGTTAAAATAGATTGGAATAAGGAGGAACAACAATGCGTATTTATGTAAATGAAATTAAAATAAATGACAATCAAATCAAATGTTATACAGACCAACCAACTGAGGGATTAGAACCAGCAGAGCATATGATTGTAGATAGCGATAATCATGCATTTGTATATATGCTTGATAGCGGTGAACAATACCATTATTTATTATTTGTAGAGGAAACATGGTCAATGATTCATGAACACTTCGACAAAGAGGTCATCGTCAACGATCATTTAGTATTAACTTCATTTAAAGAAGAAATGGAATTTTTATTAGATAACATCGCAGATAATCACAACTATGGTAAAGCGTTTGTAGCTTCGGTAGAGGAAGCATTTGAATTAAACAAAGCGGAGTGATGGTTATGAATCAATGGGAAGAATTTTTGGCACCATATAAACAAGCAATTGACGAATTAAAGATTAAATTGAAGGGGTTACGTAAACAATATGAATCTTCAGATAAACCTTCGCCAATTGAGTTTGTTACAGGTCGTGTTAAACCCATCTCAAGTATTATAGATAAAGCAAATCAACGTGATATTCCTTTTGATCGATTAAGAGAGGAAATGTATGATATTGCGGGTTTAAGAATGATGTGTCAGTTTGTTGATGATATAGATATCGTTGTAGAACTATTAAGACAACGACAAGATTTTGAAGTTGTAGAAGAACGAAATTATATCGAATATACAAAAGAAAGTGGATATCGTTCGTATCATGTAATTATCAGTTATCCAATTGAAACGTTACATGGTCAAACGAATATTTTGGCAGAAATTCAAATTAGAACATTAGCGATGAATTTCTGGGCGACGATTGAACATACCTTAAGATATAAGTATGATGGTGATTATCCTCCTGAAATAAGAAATAGACTTGAGAGAGCAGCTGAGGCAGCATTTTTATTAGATGAAGAAATGTCTGAAATACGTGAAGAAATTCAAGAAGCACAGAAATATTATTCCAGACAGAAAAGTAATAAACACAAACACGATTAGGGGTGAATGCTTTGAAATATAATATATTATCAAAAGGTGATTCAAAATCGAATGCTTTAATGTATAAAATGAAAAATCATATGAATGACTTTAATATGGTTGAAGACAAAGAATCACCCGATATCGTAATTTCTGTTGGTGGAGATGGTACTTTATTACAAGCATTTCACCAATATAGTCATATGTTAGGAGATGTCAGTTTCGTAGGTGTACATACTGGACATTTAGGTTTCTATGCTGATTGGTTGCCACATGAAGTTGAAAAACTCATTATTGAAATTAACAATTCAACTTATCAAGTTATAGAATATCCATTATTAGAAGTTATAATTCGCTACAAAAAAGGCGGATATGAAACGAGATATTTAGCTTTAAATGAAGCAACTATTAAAACTGATAATGGCGCAACACTAGTTGTAGATTTAGTATTAAGAGGCGAGCAGTTTGAAAGATTTAGAGGTGATGGTTTATGTGTTTCAACACCATCTGGTTCAACGGCTTATAATAAAGCTTTAGGTGGGGCACTTATACATCCATCACTAGAAGCTATGCAAATAGCTGAAATAGCTTCTATTAATAACCGTGTCTTTAGAACGGTTGGTTCTCCGCTTGTATTACCTAAACATCACGTTTGTCATATACATCCAGTAAATCACGATACATTACAAGTTACGATTGATCATGTAAATGTTAAACATAAAAATATTGAATCTATTCAATATAGAGTAGCAAATGAAAAAGTCCGCTTTGCGAGATTTAGACCATTTCCTTTCTGGAAAAGAGTACATGATTCATTTATTTCAAATGAGGATTAAACATGAAAGTATTACAATATCGAGCAGCTTCTTCAATGATTTTGAAGACATTCTTATATGATAAAGGCATTTCTAAAAAGAGTTTAAGCGCCATTAAGCAGAATGGCGCTTTATTAGTGAATAAAGAACACGCTACCGTTAGAAAAGAAATTCATGAAGGTGACGAAATTGAGATTCACTTACCAAATGAATCTCCTAGTCATAATTTAGAACCATTTACGTTTGATTTAAATATTTTGTTTGAAGATGAATGGTTTATCATCGTTTCTAAACCTGCCATGATGAATACAGCGCCTTCTAGAGAACATCCTCATAATAGTTTAGTTGAAGCGGTGTTAAGCTATATGCTAATGAATGGTGAACGAACAATTCCACATATAGTGACACGTTTAGATCGCGGTACAAGTGGTATAGTTATATTTGCGAAGCATCAATTATTACATCACATGGTTTCAAATACGACAATAAGTAAATACTATGTTGCACTTGTACATGGTGTTGTTGCACCGAAGAAAGGTGTTATTAAAGCACCAATTGCACGTGCTAAACATTCTATTATAGAAAGAGAAGTTTCTGAAGAAGGTAAGTTTGCACATACAGAATATGAATATTTAGATGGTCATTCTGAAAATAGCATGCTTAAATTACAACTTTTTACAGGTAGAACACATCAAATAAGAGTACATCTTGCACATATTGGTTATCCAATTATAGGTGATAGTTTATATGGATATGAAGATGGTCAATATGATCATCAATTACTGCAGTGCAATCATATAGAATTTATACATCCAATCACTTTGAAACAATTGCATATTGTTGATGAAATGCACTATAACCTAAGCGGTGTAGGTATGATATAATAAATTGTATTTTTATGAGGAGGTGGCAAAGTTGGTTAATGAAAATAATGAAAATTACATCGAAGACGAAGCTTTTGATAAAGAAAAGTTAGACGAACTATTAGCAAATGATGAAATAGACCAATTTAGAGAAGAATTTTTAAATATGCATACATATGACCAAGGTGAATACTTTGAAATATGTGATAATGAGCTCAAACAAAAAATATATCAATTCCTTTCACCGTTAGAAGTAGCTGACTTCTTTGAAACGACTGAGTTAGATGATGAAGAATACGAAGAAATTTTTCAAAATATGAATGCTAATTATGCAAGTCAAATGTTAAGTGACATGTCATACGATAACGCAGTTGATATTTTGAATGTATTATCTAAAAGTAAAATAGCCACTTTACTCACACTCATGAATCGTGAAGATGCTAGAGAAATTAAAGCATTACTTCATTATGAAGAAGATACTGCCGGTGGTATTATGACCACTGAGTTTATTTCAGTATATTCAACAATGTCTGTTAAAGAAGCGATGTTCTATGTTAAAGAACAAGCACCTGAAGCGGAAACAATATATGTTATTTTCGTTGTAGACGAAAATAAAAAATTAGCAGGCGTTATCTCATTAAGAGACTTAATTGTCGCTGAAAATGATGCATATATTGAAGAAATTATGAGTGAACGTGTTATCAGTTCTAATGTAGCTGATGACCAAGAAGACGTCGCACAAACAATGCGAGATTATGACTTGATTGCGTTACCTGTAATCGATTATCAAGATCATTTATTAGGTATCATTACAATTGATGATATCTTGGACGTTATGGATGAAGAAGCAAGTGAAGACTACTCTAAATTAGCGGGTGTATCTGACATCGACTCTACAAATGATTCAGTCTTCCAAACAGCTATGAAACGTTTACCTTGGTTATTAATATTAACGGTTTTAGGCATGATCACAGCATCCATACTAGGACAATTTGAAGATACACTTTCACAAGTTGCACTTCTTGCAGCATTTATACCTATCATTAGTGGTATGAGTGGTAACTCAGGTACACAATCTCTTGCCGTATCTGTACGTAATATATCAACAGGTGAAATAAATGAACAAAGCAAATTTAAGCTCGCACTTCGTGAATCTGGTTCAGGACTACTGACTGGTTTCTTCTGTGCAATAAGTTTATTCATTATAATTGTCTTATTATATCGTGAACCTGTATTGGCGCTTATCGTTTCAGTTAGTTTAACAATAGCGATGACTGTAGGTACTTTAATGGGTGCAATTATACCGATGTTTATGAATAAAATGAATATTGACCCTGCAGTTGCAAGTGGACCATTCATTACGACAATAAACGACATTGTCAGTATGTTAATTTACTTTGGTTTAGCAACAGCATTTATGTCTTATCTAATATAAGGAGAATAATATGGAGCATTCTAGTTTTACATCTCTAGTTATTGTTGTTATTGCTGCATTTTTAACACCTATACTTGTAAATAGGTTGAAAATTTCTTTCTTACCTGTTGTCGTTGCTGAAATCATAATGGGGATAATCATAGGTGACTCTTTATTTGGATTAGTAAAAGAAGATGCATGGTTATCTATCTTATCGACGTTAGGTTTTATATTTTTAATGTTCTTAAGTGGTTTAGAAATTGATTTTAACGCGTTTAAGACGAAACAAACTTCTGATGAACAAGAAGGAAATAATATTCCAAGTAATTTATATTTAACGGGCGTCGTATTTTCTTTAATTATGGTTTTATCTATTTTATTAGCCTTTATATTCAAATGGACTGGTTTAATAGACGACGTATTATTGATGGTTATCATCATCTCGACAATTAGTTTGGGCGTAGTTGTACCAACAATAAAAGAAATGAATATTATGCATACAAGCATCGGACAGTTTATCTTGTTAGTTGCAGTTGTAGCAGATTTAGCAACAATGTTACTATTAACAGTTTACGGTACAATAAATGCTAAAGGTGATTCACCGTTATGGCTTATAGGTATTCTAATCGTCTTTAGTTTTATCTTTTATATTATGGGTGGTTTATTTAAAAAATCACCATTCTTAAAAAAATTAACTTCAGGTACAACTCAAATAGGTATTCGTGCAGTGTTTGCACTCATTATTCTACTCGTTGGTTTAGCTGAAGGAGTAGGCGCTGAAAATATATTAGGTGCCTTCCTAGCAGGAGTTATCGTATCGTTATTAGGGCCTGACCAAGATATGGTAGAGAAATTAGACTCATTTGGATATGGTTTCTTTATTCCAATATTCTTCATTATGGTAGGTGTGAATTTAAACATTCCGTCACTTGTGCAAGAGCCAGGTTTATTAATTATCATACCTTTACTGTTTATTGCCTTTTTAATTTCTAAGCTGATTCCAGTAGCATTTATAGGTAAATGGTATGACCGTAAAACGACAATTTCTTCGGCATTCCTATTAACTTCAACATTGTCACTTGTAATCGCAGCAGCAAAAATCGCTGAACAACTTGGAACAATCAGTTCAGAAATATCTGGCATACTTATTCTAAGTGCGGTTATCACATGTGTCTTTGTACCGATTGTATTTAAGAAGATGTTCCCAATGCCTGAAGAAACTAAGAAAATTGTTAAAGTGAGCTTTATTGGTAAAAACCAATTATCGATCCCAGTTGCTCAAAGTATACATTCTCACATTTATCAAACTTCAATGTTCTTTAGAAAAGATCTTTCAGATAATAGAAAGCTAGATGAAAGTATTAAAACATTTGAGTTAGATGATTATATTGAAGAGGAACTATTAGAATTAGGCTTATTTGATTCAGATATCATTGTATGTTCAGCAAATGATGATCAAATCAACAAACAAGTTGCTTTAATGGCGCATAATCATGGCGTTAAAAGAATTATTTGTAAACAAGAAAATGGTAGTGAAGATGAAGCATTTGAAGGTAAAAATATTGAATTCTTTAGTAGTTTCTTAAGTAATAAAATCTTACTTAAAGGATTAATTGAATCTCCAAATATGCTGAACTTATTAAGTAACGTGGAAACTTCTCTATATGAGATAGAGATGAAGAACCATAGTTATCATAATGTATTGTTAAGATCATTCCCATTTGCTGGGGACGTAATCTTTGTACGTATTATTAGAGGCAAAGATTCAATCGTACCTCATGGTGATACTGAATTACAATATGGAGATAAGTTAATTGTGACAGGATCAAAAGAATATGTTTCACAATTAAAACAAGATATGGAATTTATTTAATAAACTTTGTAAAAATGAGGTTGTAGTATAGACCTCATTTTTACTTTTTATTCAATATAAAATAAAAGTATAATGCTTGTCAGGTGGTCTGACCAGTGTTATTATAACGAGTGAATGTTTAGTATAATATACATATTAAAGGAGTATAGTGAATGTTTAATTTAGAAGGTAAAACATATGTAATCATGGGTATTGCGAACAAAAGAAGTATTGGCTTTGGTGTAGCTAAAGTGTTAGACGAACTAGGTGCTAACTTAGTATTCACATACAGAAAAGAACGTAGTAAAGATCAACTTGTTAAATTATTTGAAGAATTAAAAAATCAAAAAGGACAACATATTTTTGAATGTGATGTTCAAAAAGACGATCACGTTGTAAATGCTTTTGAACAAATTGGAGAAAAATTTGGTTATATAGATGGTGTTTACCATTCAATCGCTTTTGCTAATATGGAAGACTTAAGAGGAAGATTTACTGATACATCTCGTGAAGGTTTCTTATTAGCACAAGATATTAGTTCTTATTCATTAACAATCGTTGCAAGAGAAGCTAAAAAATTAATGCCAGAAGGTGGCAGCATCGTTGCAACAACTTATTTAGGCGGAGAATATGCAGTACCTAACTACAATGTAATGGGTGTAGCTAAAGCAAGTTTAGAAGCAAACGTTAAATATTTAGCACGTGACTTAGGAGAAGATAACATTCGAGTAAATGCTATCTCTGCAGGTCCAATCCGTACATTAAGTGCAAAAGGTGTAGGTGGATTCAATGCGATCCTTAAAGAAATTGAAGAACGTTCACCATTAAAACGTAATGTAGATATTATAGAAGTAGGTAAAACAGCAGCTTATCTATTAAGTGACTACTCAAGCGGTGTAACAGGTGAGAATATTCATGTAGACTCAGGTTACCATGTTGTAAGATAATTTAGAGAACCAACAAAATCTATGATTTTGTTGGTTTTTTGTATATGTAGTGACAAAAAGGTGGGGAATTTTAACTAAGGACGTCTATATTAACAAAACTTGGCGGAATTGTAACTTAGAGCGGCCATAATTACATACACTACATATCTTCCACACCAAACAAAAAACTGAAACCGCATTGGTTTCAGTTTTTTGTTTATTTTAAGTTGTTATCATGTATTGGATCGTCTTCAACTGTACGGTTCGCACTTGAACTAATAGATTGTCTATGTGTGTATACATTTCGAACGATTGTCTTAAGTACTGCGTATGTTGGTACGGCTATTAAGATAGCTACGAAACCGCCTAAATTACCTGCAGCTAATATAACAGTAATGATTGTAAGTGGGTGAATGTTTAATGATTTACCCATAATGTTTGGTGTAATCACGTTCCCTTCAAGTTGCTGACAAATTAATGTGATAATACTTACCCAAACGAGCATCATAGGATCTTGTATGAGTGCGATTGTTGCTGCTGGTATAAATGCTAACCATGGTCCTAGGAATGGAATCATGTTTGTGATGAGTGCCAATAAAGCTAAAAGTAATGCATAATCCAAACCTACAAATGTATAACCTAAGTACAATAGTACACCTAATATAACACTAACTGTAACTTGACCTTGTATATATGATTGCAATGTTTGATTAATGTCTTTACTTAAATTAACGACAAACCATTTTGTACGACCTTTGAAAGGTCTAGCTATAAATGGAATAAATCTTTCGTGATCTTTTAACATATATATTAAGAAGAAAGGCACTAAGATTAATAAGAACATTGTTGAAACAAATGATGATATATAACTAAATAGGTTTGTTAACATATCTGTTACGATACCGCTTATACTTTCGATTGAATCATTAATTTTTTGTGATATATTTTCTGGTAATCGATCTCTTTGTTGTAAAGCATAATCTACAACATGCTGAATTTCACGTTGTATATAGGGAATATTCTTGATTAAATTATTAATTTGATTTGTTAGAACTGGTGCAATGATTGAGATAAATAATACAACAATCAGTATTAATGCAACGATGATGATCGAAATACTTCCCCATCTGGGTACTTTTCTTTTCTCTAACATTTTTTGAAAAGGTAAACAAATATAGAATAAGAATCCACCTAATAATAATGGTAGTAATATGGATTTTACGATAATGATGATTGGATAAAATATTTCATTTATTTCCATAAAGATTTTTATAATTAGAAACGTAAGGAGAATAGCTATTCCTGTACGAAACCATGCTTTATTTAACAATAGAAGTCCTCCTTATCAAACTTTCTCATACTTTTATATTATAAGCGAAATTACAGAATTAACAATGATAAATAAAATAGTTTCTAGAATTCGTGTAATGTTTAAAAGTTTATATTTTTATATATTATTTTAAGTTGTACGGATTAGAATAATTATAACGTATTTGTGAATATATGAATTTGTGTGCATTTATACTTACTATTTCTAAAAAGCTTTTTTAACAATATAGTAAGCGCTTACAATTTGTGTTAAGAGCATTTCAAAAAAATATTGATTGTGTATTTATACATGGTATAATCATAACAAGGTAATTTCAAAATTTTCTGAACATGAAGTTATCTTAAGGCTTACAACAAAGGGGAGATTAATTATGGAATCTATTGTTAGCTTTGCGAATGAGATTGTATGGAGTAAAGCGTTAGTGTATGGTCTTTTACTGACTGGTGTTTTATTTTCATTTATGATGAGGTTCTTCCAAGTCAGGCACTTTAAAGAAATGATTCGTTTAATGTTTCAAGGGGAAAAGTCACCAACTGGTATTTCTTCTTTCCAAGCAATTGCAGTATCATTAGCAGGTCGTGTTGGTACAGGTAATATTGTTGGTGTTTCAACAGCAATCTTTATCGGTGGTCCTGGTGCAGTATTCTGGATGTGGGCTACAGCATTTCTAGGTGCGAGTTCGGCATTTATCGAATCAACACTTGGTCAAATTTATAAAAGAGAAATAAATGGTCAATATCGTGGTGGACCAGCATACTACATAGAATCAGGTATAAAAGGTAAAGCTGGTAAAATATATGCAATTATATTTGCACTTGTTACAGTACTATCTGTAGGTCTATTGCTTCCGGGTGTTCAATCAAATGCCATTGCCTCTTCAATGAAAAATGCATTTGGATTAAATCCTTGGGTTATTGCTATAGTATTAGCTGTATTATTAGCACTTATCATTTTCGGTGGTATCAAAGCAATTGCAAATGTTGCGACAGCCGTTGTACCTTTTATGGCTATTGTTTACATAGGTTTAGCAGTTGTTATTATTATATTAAATATTGAAGCAGTTCCAGGTTTAATCGCATTAATTTTCAAATCTGCATTTGGTGTAGAAGCTGCTTTTGGTGGGATATTCGGTGCGATGATTGAAATTGGTGTTAAACGAGGACTTTATTCAAACGAAGCAGGTCAAGGTACTGGACCACATGCTGCTGCAGCTGCAGAAGTATCACATCCAGCTAAACAAGGACTTGTACAAGCATTCTCAGTTTATGTAGATACTTTATTAGTATGTACAGCAACAGCATTAATGATTTTAATGTCAGGTACATTTAATACGACAGACGGTGGAACAAATAAAGATGGTTCGCCACATTTAATTCAAGACAATGGTATTTATGTTCAAGGTCCAGATGGTAGTAAGGACGTATCAGGTACAGCGATGTATGCTCAAGCAGGGATTGATAAAGCATTCTCTGGAGACAACTACACGTTTGATCCAGCATACTCAGGTTTCGGTTCTTACTTTATTGCGTTAGCATTGTTCTTCTTCGCATTTACAACGATACTGGCATATTACTATATCGCAGAGACTAACGTAAGTTATATCATACCGTCCGATAAACAGAAGATATGGATTATATTAGTACGGTTAGTTCTCATAGGTGCTACAATATACGGATGTGTTAAAACAGCTGATGTAGCGTGGGCAATGGGTGACTTAGGTGTAGGTATGATGGCATGGTTAAATATCATTGCAATTTGGATACTCCATAAACCAGCCTTAAGAGCATTACGTGACTTTGAAATTCAGAAAAAACAAAAAGGGTCAGGTTATTATGCGATATATAGACCAGAACCAGATGAAGTGCCAACAGCAAAATTCTGGCATGAAGATTATCCTAAACGTTTAAAAGAATATAACTTGGATGATAAATAATTAAACAATATCAAACGCTTTCAAATATACGCTCTCTACTGTACAATAAAATTATATGTACAGTTGGGAGCGTTCTTTATGGATAAAAAAATAGGTCTTGTTGACCAAATAAAACTTGAAAGTAAATTTTTGAAAAGGGAAGTGACAATCTCAATTTACTTACCTAAAGACTATACAGATCTATATAAACATCATGTGATTATTACATTTGACGGTAGGGACTTTTTCCAATTTGGTCAAATTCATCGGGCATACGAGAAATTAAGAACAAATGATGAGATAGAAAGGGCAATTATTGTCGGTGTTCACTATGAAGATGTAGATAAGAGAAGAACAGAATTTCATCCCGATGGAGAATATCGAAAAGAAACGTCACAATTTGTGGTGAAAGAGCTATGTCCTTATATTGATAAAACATTCTCAACTTTGAAAGTAGGTAATGCAAGAATGTTACTAGGCGATAGTCTAGCAGCAAGTATCGCTTTAATGACATGTTTAGAATACCCGCATCATTTTAGTCAAGCAGGACTGTTCAGTCCACTAATCAACGATACAGTAATAGAAGCATTTAATAATTGCTCATCTAAACATCTATTAACAATCAAACATTATATAGGTAAAGAAGAAGATTCTTTCAAACTTATTAGTGGAGATATGGCAGACTTTTTAACACCGAATCGATCATTCAGTGAACGAGTTAAACAGGAAGATTTAACATATGAATACACTGAATTAGATGGTGGACATACATGGAAAACATGGAAGCCTGAATTACCAAATATGTTAAGTTACTTTTTAAGTCATCAAAATCAAAAAAATTTGATATAATAATAATGTAGAAAAACAAAGGAGGAAGTATCATTATGAAATTAGGCATCGTACTTATTCCGTCTAAACCATTCCAAGAAAAAGTGAATGCATATCGTAAGAGATATGACAAACACTATGCGTTAATTGCACCGCATATTACAATTAAAGAGAAATTTGAAATTGAAGATAGTAAATTAAATGAAGTGAAATCACAATTAGAAACAACAGCTAAGGAATTTGAACCATTAAATATTCAAGTGTCTAAGGCATCTAGCTTTGCACCTACTAAAAACGTTATTTATTTTAAAGTGACTAAAACGGATGAATTAGAATCTTTATTTAGTAAATTTAATAATGAAGCATTCTATGGTGAGAGTACACATCCATTCGTACCACACTTTACAATTGCACAAGGGCTTTCAAGCCAAGAATTTGAAGATATTTATGGTCAAGTAAGAATGGCTGGTATAGATCATTCAGAAACAATTGATACAATTAAACTTATGAAGCAAAATGAAGACGAAACTTGGTCTGAAGAAGCTTCATATACTTTAGGATAAATTTCAATTTATCTTATATAAAAAAGGAAGCAGAAGGTATTAATTTAATCCCTTCTGCTTCCTTTTATTTTATGCTGATTTTCTTTTTCTATAATTTATAATAAAGAATGTGCCGTAGAATAATGCTAAGAATAAGAACATAATACTTGAAGCATAAATTGTATAATATACATCTCTAAATACTTCAGATATTAACCCACCTAATACGGGGCCAATCATTGTTCCAAATCCTTGAACACTATTGAAGACACCCCATGTTTCTTCTTGCACTTTATTATGAATTTGACCAGCCATAAATGTGTTCCATGCTGGTAAGAGTAGCCCATAAATCGTACCAATGAGTAAAGCAATCAATAGAACGATAAATAATTGTGTTAATACGGTTAATCCAAATATAAATGAGCTATATGCTAAAAATCCTATAAAAATCACAAGGTGTGTAAATGCTTTAGAATGTTTGTCCATCAATTTAGAAAAGAATAACATCGAAATGGTACATCCAATACCGCCAACAATGAGTAAAAGTGTATATTCTAGTGTCGTAACACCCATATGTTTTGTTGCGTATGTTGGCAATATAGGGACAAGCATGCCGATTGCAGATCCTTGTAAAAAGATACCTGGAAATAGCAATAAATGTCTTCTTGTTACTTGTACGATTTCACGTAGTTGTTTTTTAACAGATTTACTTTCGTAATTTGTGAGCTGTACTTTAACAAAATAGAATAATATCCATGCAACAAGTACACATAAAGCCATCATAAATGTAAATCTCGTAGGATGTAGTTTAAATAGTAAATTCATGAAAATCATACCTGATAATAATCCAACTAACCAACTGAAATAAACATATCCCATTTGTTTACCTCTAGATACTTCGTCAACACTGGATAACATAATGACCCAAATTGGACTAACTGCGATACCTAATAATATGGCACTTAAAATAAATACGATAGGTGATGGTATGAAAATAATGAGTGCTAAACTCGTAAATGCTAATATAAATCCACACGTTAATATAACTGTTGGACCAAATCGTTTTAGAAGAAAACCTATTACGAAATTCGTTAATGCATCACTAATAAAGTGTAAAGAAATAGCTAAAGAAGTAATACCAACAGTCACTTTAGCAGTGGTTGTTGGTAGAATTGGTAAATAACTTAAAATGTACATTCCTCTCGCAAATTCCATCATAAATAATATGATGAGCATTAACCGAAAATCTTTTTTGTGAAATGTTTTATCTGATGAAGTATTTGGCATACATAGGAACCTTTCCATAAACTTCATTATAAGAAAGTGAATCACTTAATAATGAAAGTAAGTCTTTGCAAATATTTTCTGTTGATTTTTCAATATAATTTTCTTCTAGTAGTTGTGTCATTTCTTTAAGTCTAGATGGTTGATTCATGAGTGAAATAACGAGTTTAGTCGCTTCTTCTGGCGTGTGTGCTATTTTACCGTATCCTTTTTGTCTAAAATACTCAGCATTTTCTAACTCTTGTCCAGGTGCTGGATTTAAGAATATAAGTGGTAAATGTCTAGAGAACGCCTCTGAAATAGTGATACCACCTGGTTTAGTAATCATAAGTTGGCTAGATGCCATCCATTCATTCATATGTTTCGTATAGCCGAGTATCAGCACATTATCATTATCTTTAAAATGATGTCTAAGTTCATTTTTCAAGCTTTTACTATTACCACATATCATGACAACTTGAGTGTCTTTAGCATACATATCTATTTTACTAATCATAGTTGAGAAACCTGTTGATACACCGAAAGCACCAGCAGACATTAAAATAACTTTCTTGTCTGGATCTAGTTTGTGTTTCGTTAACCAGTGATATCGATCGATTGGTTGCTCAAATTGTTTAGAAATAGGTATGCCTGTTACTTTGATTGCATCGCTTTCTACACCGATAGATTCAATTTCATTTTTCAAATCTTTCGTTGCTACATAGTATCTATTTGAGTGTGGTGTTACCCAGTTCTTGTGTAAACGATAGTCTGTCATAACTGTAGCAATAGGTATATTTAAATTGAATTGTTCCGTTAAAACTGATACAACTGGTGTCGGAAAAGTTAACAAAATCAAATCAGGCTTTTCTTTTATAAGTAAATTCAATAATTTATTTAATCCATAGTATTTGTAGAAACATTTATCAATTTGTTCAGGTCTACTATAGTAGAAGAACTTATACATATTTCTGAAATACTTAAAGCTGTTTATATACCATTGTTTCGCAATTGAAGTCATAATAGGGTGTGCTTCCAAAAATAAATCATGCTCAATAACAGTTAAATGATTTAAATTCATTTCACCAAATTGTTTCACAATACTATTCGTAACTTGTAGATGACCATTACCGAAAGAACCTGTAATAATCAATAATTTTTTGTTTTGAGAAACCATTAGCCACACTCCGTATTTGTATTTAATTTCTATGATAGTTTAACGCATTTTAGCTATTTTGTGAAAAGATATTGCATATAATTACAAAATTAATATAAAAACTTTATACTATATCAATGTTTTAGTTGGAGATATTTAACAAATTATACGTGATTATGCATGTGATTTGGTTAAACTTTTCTGTATCGATTCATACCAATCATATTTAATACTAACAGTAAGAAGAATATACCTAATAGTATTATCCAATTCATATAAATATCTGATAAGTGATAGCCTCTTAACATAACATTTTGAATGGTATCACCTGCATAATATAACGGCATGATATGTGCGATATATACGAGTACTTTATGCATGCTTTCCACTGGTATGATTCCTGCAAAAAAGACTTGAGGAATCACAACTAAAGGAATAAATTGAATCATTTGAAATTCTGATGATGCGAATGTCGATAACAATAAACCAAGTGTAAGTGCTATAAATGACATGAGTACATTCGTAATAAATACTAATAATATGTTGCCTTCAGTAACCATTTGTAATACATAAATAGCATATAAAACAATCAAAGTTGTTTGTATGATGGCAAATGTACCATAACCTATTATATAACCTAAAATAATTTCATGTTTTTTAATAGGTGATGATAATGTTCTTTCTAAAGTTCCAGATGTTCTTTCTTTGAGTAATGAAATACCTGAAATTAAGAATGTAAAGAAGAATACGAAAAATGCGATTAAAATAGGACTTATAGTATCAAAATAATTTGTATCTTTATCACCATGTAAATAATACTCTTTGGCATCTAACTTTGTTATATGATTTGGGTATTTAGCCGAAACTTGAGACTTTTCGGCTTTTGGTAGTTGTTGAGTTATAGACTGAATGATTTTCCCTTGTTGATTAACGACAGATGACAATTGTTTTGTGCTTTGCATGATGATCAATTTATTGATGGTTAACTTTAATTGACTCGTTTTGCTTGGATCAGTATTTTCGTAAGTAATATTTAGTTTGTTATCGTCTAATGATAGAAAACCGTCTAAATGATCAGCTTTAAATTTATGTTTTAAATCTAGTTGATTTGAATAAGTCTGAATGTTAATATCTTGGTTTTTGAGGGTTGAAATGATTTGATCGTTTACTTGATATGTACCCACTTTTAGATCAGTTGACTCATCTGAATAGTTAAATAAAAAATAAATCAACGTCATTATTAATAACGGTGCAACGAGTAAGAGCATAAGGGTACGTTTATCTCTTATGACTTGTTTGAAAATTCGCGTGGCAATATTAATCATGTACACCATCTCCTAACGCTAGAAAGACATCTTCAATCGTATTTACGTTATATGATGATTTAATTTCATTTGGCGTACCATAAGAAATAATTTGGCCTTCTCTCATTAGTAATAAACAATCACATTTATCAGCCTCATCTAATACATGTGTTGTAATAAGAATTGTCTTGCCTTCATCTCTAAATTGAAACAAATCATTCCATATTGATTTTCTTAATCTAGGGTCGATGCCAACTGTTGGCTCATCTAAAATCAATATGTCTGGATTTTGAATCATACTAATTGCAAGAGATAATCTGCGTTTCGTACCTCCAGAAAATGCTTTAACTTTTTTATGTTTTTCGTGTGTTAAGTTGACAATTTTCAGCGTGCGTTCGATTTGTTCGTTGATATCTAATTTAAGTGCTTTATGAATATATAATTTCGCAAAGAATTTCAAATTTTCAACAGCTGTTAAATCATCAAATAAAGCATCACTTTGAGACATGTAACCAATAGACCTTAAAATTTCTCTGTTAGGAATACGATTGCCATTGATCGTAATTGTACCAGAATCCATAGTTGTCATGCCTAAAATACATTTGATTAAAGTCGTCTTGCCTGCACCTGATGGGCCAATTAAACCTGTTATTAAACCAGGTTCAAATTGAGTTGTTACATCTTTTAAAATAACTGCTTTTCCATAAGATTTGGATATGGATTGAATATTAATCATAAAAGCACCCCTTTATTTAAAAGTAAACGCTCACTTATTTTATAATTGTTTATAGTTATAGTCTAAGCTATAAAATCAACATAAGAAAGTGTATAATAAACCTATTGAAAATAAAGGAGCAATAACGATGAATGTTAAAACGTTATTAAATAAAATAAAAATTAAACAAACTTACGGTCAAATTGACCAAGAAGTTCATGATATTACGACAGATTCAAGAAATGCTCAAGAAAGCTCTATATTTGTGGCATCAAAAGGATATACGGTAGATAGTCATAAATTTATACCGAATGTGGTTGAGCAAGGATGTAGTGTCATTGTGAGTGATCGTTATGTAGAATTAAATGATGAGGTATTATTAATTGTGGTTAAGGATACATTGAAAGTGGCAAGTATCTTTAGTCATGTATTATTTGATTTTCCTAGTCAAAAATTAACGACAATTGGCGTAACTGGTACAAATGGTAAGACGACAATTGCGACAATGATTCATCATTTAACGAGAGGTTTAGGTAAAAATAGTGCATATTTAGGAACAAACGGTTTTCAAATTAATGAAACAGTTACAAAAGGTGTCAATACAACTCCAGAAACCGTTACTTTAACGAAACATATCGTTGAAGCGGTTGATAAAGAATGTGAGAGTATGACATTTGAAGTCTCAAGTCACGGGTTAGTTATCGGTAGACTTCGAGGGTTAGAATTTGATATCGCTATTTTTTCAAATTTAACACAAGATCATTTAGATTTTCATGGTACGATGGAAGCTTACGGACATGCTAAATCATTATTATTTAGCCAATTAGGTCAAGACTACAGAAAAGACAAATATGTCATATTGAATGCAGATGATCCATTTATAAAAGAATTAATACCAGTATCACCGTTCGAAATATTTACATATGGCATTGATAACGATGCGGATTTTATGGCTAAAGATATAGAAGAATCTATAAGCGGTGTGCGTTTTACACTTGTAACACCATTTGGTTCTTACAAGGTACAGTCACCTTATTTAGGTAAATTTAATGTCCTTAATTTATTAGCGAGCATTATAGGTTTGTGGGCACAAGGTTATGAATTAAACGATATTACTAAAGCAGTTGGAAATATGCCTGCAGTTGAAGGGCGTTTAGAAGTATTAGATAGAAACTTACCAATAGATTTAATTATTGATTATGCACATACACCAGATGGAATGGATAAATTAATAGATGCAGTGAAACCATTTGTAAAACAAAAATTAATATTCTTAGTTGGCATGGCAGGAGAAAGAGACTTAACAAAAACACCAGAAATGGGTAAAATAAGTTGTCGAGCAGATTATGTGATATTTACGCCAGATAATCCTGCAAATGATGATCCTAAAATGTTAACAGCAGAATTAGCTAAAGGAGCGACACATAATAATTATGTAGAATTTGAAGATAGAGCAGAAGGCATTAAACATGCAATAGAAATTTCTGAGCCAGGTGATACAGTTGTTCTCGCATCTAAAGGGAGAGAACCATATCAAATCATGCCTGGACATATTAAAGTGCCTCATAGAGATGATTTAATCGGTTTAGAGGCAGCATATGAAAAATATGGAGGAAAGCCAAGTGAAGATTAGAGAAAGTCATTCGCAAAACTTAAATTGTAAAGTTTATATATATGAAAATAAAAAAGAAGAATATTTTGTGATTTCGATTCCGGATTTATTTTGGTCTATTGAAGTAGATTACGATTTATACGGAGAATCTTTAATTGAGCATTTGTACTTGCATTTGTTTAATGTACTTGATGAAGATGAAGCAAATGAATTAGCAAATAGAATTAGCCAATGGACATCCGAATTATAAGGAGAAATGAATTGTGACGATTAAACAAGAAGTAGAAAGTAGAAAGACATTTGCGATAATATCCCACCCAGATGCTGGTAAAACAACATTGACTGAAAAATTATTACTTTTTGGTGGTGCGATTAGACAAGCAGGTACCGTTAAAGGTAAAAAGACAGGGAAGTTTGCGACAAGTGACTGGATGAAAGTAGAACAAGAGCGTGGTATTTCTGTTACAAGTTCAGTTATGCAATTTGATTATGATCATTACAACATAAATATATTAGATACACCAGGACATGAAGACTTTTCTGAAGATACGTATAGAACATTAATGGCTGTAGATAGTGCTGTAATGGTTATTGACTGTGCGAAAGGTATCGAACCGCAAACGTTGAAATTGTTTAAAGTATGTAAAATGAGAGGTATTCCTATTTTTACATTTATTAACAAATTAGACAGAATGGGTAAAGAGCCTTTTGAACTTTTAGAAGAAATTGAGAAAACATTAGAAATTGAAACTTATCCTATGAATTGGCCAATTGGAATGGGACAGAATTTCTTTGGAATTATCGATAGATCCGATAAGACAATTGAGCCATTCAGAGATGAAGAGAATATCTTACATTTAAATGACGACTATGAATTAGAAGAAGATCATCCAATCAAAAATGATTCACAATTTGCACAGGCAATTGATGAGTTAATGCTTGTAGATGAAGTCGGTGAACAATTTGATGAAGAATTATTGTTAGCTGGAGAGTTAACACCGGTATTTTTCGGCTCAGCATTAGCGAATTTCGGTGTTCAAAATTTCCTTAATGCGTATGTTGATTATGCGCCAATGCCAAGTGGCCGCAAGACTGAAGAAGGAGATGTTGTTGATCCGTTCGATCCAGACTTCTCAGGATTTATCTTTAAGATACAAGCTAACATGGATCCAAGACATAGAGATAGAATCGCATTTATGAGAGTCGTGAGTGGTGCATTCGAAAGAGGCATGGATGTTACACTTCAACGTAATAAGAAAAAACAAAAAATCACACGTTCAACTTCATTTATGGCAGATGATACACAAACTGTAAACCATGCTGTTAGTGGTGATATTATAGGGTTATATGACACTGGAAATTATCAAATTGGTGATACGCTTGTAGGCGGAAATCAAAAATTCCATTTTGAATCCTTACCTCAATTTACCCCTGAAATATTTATGAAAGTTAGCGCTAAAAATGTCATGAAACAAAAGCATTTCCATAAAGGGATTGAACAATTAGTTCAAGAAGGAGCGATTCAACTTTATAAAACTTTGCACACGAATCAAATCATATTGGGTGCAGTTGGACAATTACAATTTGAAGTGTTCGAGCATCGTATGAAAAATGAATATAATGTTGATGTTGTTATGGAACAAGTTGGTAAGAAAATAGCAAGATGGATTGAAAATGAAAAAGATATTACGGACAATATGAATTCAAGTCGATCTATTTTAGTTAAAGACCGATATGATCAATATGTATTCTTGTTTGAAAATGAATTTGCAACTAGATGGTTTGAAGATAAATTCCCAGAAATTAAATTATTTAGTTTGTTATAATGAACAAAACATTGTATAATAATTAAGTAAAACTAAATAGACCTACGACTTTGTCGAAGGGGAGTAACTTTAGAACTTAAAAATTCTAGCATATTATCGTCATTACGAAACGTAAGTTTCCGGTAATATGGACATCATATAAATGTTAAGTGAGACCTTTGCCTTTTATTAGGCATGGTCTCTTTTGTTTTTTACAAAAAAAAGAATGGAGTGTGAATAGATGGATCCGAGTTTGTTAATTAGTTACGGTTGGGTATTAGTTGTATTAATATTTCTGGAAGGATTATTAGCTGCAGATAATGCTGTTGTTATGGCCGTAATGGTCAAACATTTACCAGAAGATTTAAGGAAAAAAGCATTGTTCTATGGCTTATTAGGAGCGTTTGTGTTTAGATTTTTATCATTATTCTTAATTAGTTTCTTAGCTAACTTCTGGCCAATTCAAGCGGCAGGGGCATTATATTTAATTTATATGTCTATTAAGAATTTGATAGACTTTAGAAAGCATAAAGGTGAAGAGCTCAAGACGCCAGACGACGTAGAAGCTAAAGATGATTTCTCTGAATCAGAATTTCCTTCAGATGGACACGGTCATCATAAATTGAAAAAGAACTTCTGGATGACGGTATTAAAAGTAGAATTTGCGGATATAGCATTTGCAATTGACTCAATGTTAGCAGCTTTCGCTATCGCGGTGACACTACCAGCACTAGGTATACACTTTGGTGGTATGGATGCTGGTCAGTTTGGTGTTATGTTTGTTGGTGGTATTATTGGTGTTGTTATTATGAGATTTGCAGCAACATACTTTGTTGAATTATTAAATAAATATCCAAATTTAGAAGCGGCAGCATTTGCTATTGTAGGTTGGGTAGGTATTAAACTGTTTGTGATTGTATTGGCACATGATGAAATTGGTGTATTACCTCATGATTTCCCACATGGCATATTATGGCAATCAATATTCTGGTCAGTATTATTATTACTCGTTATTATTGGCTGGATCACTTCAGTACGTAATAATAAAAAGACAACAAATTAATATTTATTAGACAAAACACCAACAAAGTTTATAGTTGACTTTGTTGGTGTTTTTTATGTTTTTTTAAAATAAATAATTCATATTGAATGAATTTGCAAATATATGTAAAAATAGGTGTATAATATTGAGAATTACAATGGTTTTATGTTAATAAATTTAGTATTATATGGCATAATAGATACATTAAGTGTTTAGATTGAGGAGGGCAATAAATGTCACGAAAAAAGCATGTCATTCCTAGAAATGAATATAAGAGACAGCGACGTGAATTTTTTCATAATGAAGAACGTGAAAAAAGAATCGAACAAGAGAAAAAAGAAAATGAAATAAAAAAAGCGAATGAACGAGAACTTCAAAAGAAAAATGAATTACGTGTTAAGGAAAATATGCAAAAAGCACGTATTGAAAAATTAACAAAAGAAGAAATCAAAAAACAAGAAGAAGAATCTAAATCGCATCCAACAATTGATTTAGATGATGACCGACTTGCTGAATCACATCAAGAATATAGTGAACAAGATGAAGTATTACATAAAGATGAAGTTCAAACAGATGATGAACACCACGGAATAGACTCTGAAGAAGAACCTGAAGAGATTAGATATGAAAAAGTAAGTGAACAAAAACAGGCAGAGACGGGTAAAACTTTTTCTAAAGATAATGACTTTGAAATAAATAAACAGCTCGGCGCTAAACATGATGAAAAAGTAGAACAAAAATCTCAAAATAAAAATAGTTTTCTCAATACATTTTTAACTAAAATAGAAAAACATTGGCCAATCATTGCAATCATTTTAGCAATCATATTAATATTTATT
Organism: Mammaliicoccus sp. FSL K6-3158; assembly: GCF_038005105.1. NCBI lineage: Bacteria > Bacillati > Bacillota > Bacilli > Caryophanales > Staphylococcaceae > Mammaliicoccus > Mammaliicoccus sp. FSL K6-3158. Next base: position 2,046,513 of record NZ_JBBOSL010000001.1, on the reverse strand, counting down.
TTAGTGTGGAGTATATTCCAAAATGTAAATCCTCCTAACGAAAGTAGAAAAACAATTGAAGAAAAGCAATCTCAAAAAGGATTCCAAAAACCAATTACGAATGTTATGGAAGCTGTAGAGAAATCTAAAAACTCAGTCGTGGGTGTATCTCATGAAGATTCAGATGTATCTAGTAAGAAAGAATCTTCAGCTAAGGAAAAAGAAGAAAATAGCGGCGTCGGTTCAGGCGTCGTTTATAAAGTTGAAAATAAAAAAGCATACATAGTAACAAACGCACATGTTGTATCAACTGATAAGAAACCAATTATTACAACAGCAAATGGTAAAAAGTATGACGGTAAAGTATTAGGTTCAGATCAATGGTCTGATATTGCAGTCTTAACGATTCCAATCGAAAAAACTGAAGATTTTAAACCAATTAAATTTGAGGACTCAGACAATTTGATTTTAGGTGAAACAGCTATTGTAATAGGTAGTCCGTTAGGTTCTGAATTTCAAAATAGTATTTCTACAGGCGTTGTTTCAGGTCTAGACAGAAAAGTTCCTGTTGATTTTAATGGTGATGACGAGTATGATTGGGAAATTAAAGCTATCCAAACAGATGCTGCAGTCAATCCTGGTAACTCAGGTGGACCTATATTAGACTCACAAGGTAATTTAATAGGTATCGTATCGTTGAAAATCGATATGCCTAATGTAGAAGGTATGGCTTTTGCAATTCCTTCTAATGACACTACTGACTACATTAATAAATTAGAGAAAAACGGTAAAATTGAACGTCCAGAATTAGGTATCATGGCTCAAAACTATTCTAAAATGAGTGATAGTGAAAAGTCACAAATATCTTTACCCGATAAATATAAATCAGGAATGGCCATTACTGGTGTTACAAAAGACGGTAATGCGGACAAAGCTGGCGTTAAATTTAATGATGTAATCGTTGGTATTAACGATACAAAAATTGAAAATAATCTTGAATTTAGAAAAGAATTATATAATAATCATAAAAAAGGCGACAGTGTTAACTTGAAGCTTATCCGAGATGGAAAAGAAATAACGAAAAAATTAACATTGAAATAATAAGAGGTGACAATTTGTGTCCATTATAAAATACTTTTTTCAAAAAATGACTCCACAGCAGGGTATTGTATTATATTATTTGGGCGCAATTATTGTCGCCTTTTTATTATTAAATTTACCTTATGTTGTTAAACCTGGTGTTAAAATCGCACCAGTTGATACATTATTTGTTGCTGTATCTGGTGTCAGTGTAACGGGGTTAACGCCTGTTACAATTGAAGATACATTTACCACATTTGGACAAGCTATCATCCTTATTATTCTTAATATCGGTGGCATAGGTGTAATGGCAATTGGTACATTACTTTGGGTCATTTTAGGTAAACATATCGGCTTACGTGAACGCCAATTAATTATGTTAGATAGCAATTCAAATGCTATGAATGGTGTTGTTAAGTTAATATTAGATATTGTGAGAACAATTTTAATGATTGAAGTCATTGGTGCGATATTGTTATCATTTTATTTCTATAAAGATATTGGATCGGTGAAAGAAGCGATACATCACGGTATCTTTGCATCTGTTTCTGCAACTACAAATGGTGGTCTTGATATTACGGGCGAATCATTAGCACCTTATGCTAATGATTATTTCGTTCAAACAATCATTATGTTACTTATTATGTTAGGTGCAATAGGGTTCCCTGTGTTGATTGAAGTCAAAACATACATGAAAAATACAATTCCAAACTTTAGGTTCTCGCTTTTCACAAAAATAGCGAGTGCCACTTATTTGTTTTTATTTTTACTAGGCACAATCGTGATTTATTTATTTGAGTTTTCAAATGCATTTAAAGATGTTTCGTGGCATAAAGCTTTATTCTATGCTATGTTCCAATCTTCATCTACAAGAAGTGCTGGACTTTCAACTATAGATTTAAGTCATTTTACTGAAGCAACAAACTTTTTTTTAGGCGGGCTAATGTTTATAGGGTCTTCACCAAGTTCAGTAGGTGGCGGTATAAGAACGACAACATTTACGATACTGATATTATATTTAGTGAACTTTAGTAATGGTCGAACAACGATAAAAGCTTTCAATAGAGAAATACATCCAATTGATATACAAAGATCATTTGCAGTTATTTCACTTGCATTAGCGATAACGTTTGTTGGTGTACTATCTGTCGTTCGGTTTGAAGATGGTAAACATGATTTGTTATCTATATTCTTTGAAACGATGTCAGCATTTGGGACATGTGGTTTATCAATGGGCATTACAGATGGCTTACAATTAGGATCTAAAATCGTTATCATGATGTTGATGTTTATAGGTCGGGTAGGACTATTATGTTTCGTCGTCATGTTAGGTGGAAAATCAACACCTGATAAATTCCATTATCCTAAAGAACGTATACAAATAGGTTAAATATAAAAAGCAAGCGACTATGCCGCTTGCTTTTTATTATGGATTAATAGTAGGTATGGTGATTATAAACGTAGTACCTTTAGTCATATTCGTAAATACGCTAATTTCGCCTTCCCAATCTTCAATGAGTTTCTTACTTAAGTATAAACCGAGGCCACTACCAGATTCTTTCGTTGTAAAGAAAGGATCAAATATCTTTTGTTGTGTTTCTTTAGACATACCGGCACCGTTATCTTTAAATATAATAGTAGCTTGGTTTGCATGTGTACGTTGTAATTGAATTTCAATTTCTGGTTGTTTTATATCTAATAAGGCATCTTTAGCATTTTGAATAAGATTGATGAGAATTTGTTTTAATTGATCTTCTGAAATAAATGCAACAATAGGAGAACCTGGTAATGTTAAAGTAATATTAATGTTATGTTGTTCAAGCTCATACTTCAAAAATTGTGAAACTTCTTTGATAGATTGATTAATGTCTACATTTGAATAGGTAAGGTTGGTTGGCTTTCCTAAAAATAAAAATTGTGTAACGATATTATTAATTCTATCTAGTTCTTCTGAAATAATATTAAAATGATAGTCTTGTTTATCTCTATCATATTTCATTCTAGTTAGTTCAATAAATCCATTAATGCTAGTAAGTGGATTTTTAATTTCATGTGCTGTATTGGCAGCGAGTGTACCAATTAGTCTAAGCTTTTCACTATTTGCTTGTTCAATTACTTTTTCATGTTCTAATCGTTCGGATCTATTTTTGAATATAAGTGTAACAATAGATAATAATAAAAATACAACTAAAAATATAAAAATACTCGGTAAAATAATGCGCGTCATAAAGTTATATTGTCCGCTAATTGTTAATGAGATAGGTAATTGATCATATAAATAATTTATGGATTTAGAATGCTTATATTTTTTTCCAACTTGATAAATTTCAGTACCATCGATACCATTAACTTGAATATGATATCTTTTAGAGATTAAATTAATTTCATTCTTAAATGATGACATATTTATTTCTGAAGCAACAGTGTAGTCTTTGTTTTGTACTTTTAAATGATTGGTTAATAATAATGTATTGGCATTTTTTAATGAAACTTTTTCACTACTTAAACTTGAATTAGCTGTAAAAGGAAAATGAAATTTATATTTGTTAAAATCTTTAAGAGAGGTATAATCAGTTCCTTTAGAATCATAAACGATTTGTTTTTGATCATTCAAAATATAAATATGGTCAATCCAAGTATACCTTGCGTGATTATCCTCTAAAAACTGATTAATAAATTTTTCGTTTCGGCTGTTAGATAAAATGGTTGTTAAAGATTCAGAAATGCTATTTGATTCATTTATAAAGGTATTAATTTTTAAGTTTACAATTTCTTTTGTCGTTTCTAATCTTTGATTAACTCTATTTGTATAATTTTTACTTATAATAATACCAATCATTAATGAAATGACTAAAGCGATAGCAAAATTAATGATAATTAATTTATTAAATGATTTCATTATTGCCTCCAAGTTTATTGATTACTAATAGAGTATATTATGATTAACAATTATTGCCAATACATATTAAATAAATTTTCCATCCAAATGTTCTTATACTGCCCTAACAGTATTTAAAAATGGTAAAATAAATAAAAAAGGTGGGGATAGCATTGAATATGAATGAAACCATAACAATTGATTTATTAGCTACTTCTGACTTACATGGACAAATAGGAAAAAGTGGTATTAGTGGTAACATTCTAAAGATGGCCACTTACGTTAAACATAAACGCAAAACAAATCACCATGTCTTATTGTTAGATAATGGTGGCATGTTATCAGGTTCAATGTTTGCTTTTTATTATGCCCAAATTGCCCCATATAAGAGAAATCCAATGATTAAAGTGATGAATGAAATGCAATTTGATGCAAGTGGTGTTAGCCCTGACGAATTCAACTTTGGGTTAGACTTCTTAAATAAATCTATTGCATTAAGTAGATTTCCTTGGTTAGCAGCAAATATTGAACATAGTAAAACACGTGAACCATATTTTACAACACCTTATACGATTAAATATGTAGAGGGTATAAAAATAGGTATCATAGGATTTACATCTAGTGGCCTTATGGAAAACAAAAATGTTGAGTTTGAAGACGAAGTGCTTGTTGGTGAGTCCATGACGACAGCTAAAAAATGGGTGAGATATTTACATGAAAAAGAAAGCCCTGACTTCTTAATTATGTTATACCATGGTGGTTTGCACACTTATACAGATAAAAATAATTATAGATCATATTATAGTAATAATGCAGAAAGTATGACGAAAAGTACGGAAGGTGTAAATGTTATTATTACTGGACATCAAGAACATATTGTTGATCTAAAAGTTGAAGAAACACAGTTTATACAACCAGGTAAAGATGCTACAAATATTGTAGACATGTCAATTCAATTCAAGAAAAGAGCTAATTCAGTAGAAATTATCGATACGTCTATTAAGCACGTAGAAATCTCAAGTTATCCTGAAGATAGAGATTTATTAGAGTTAACGTATTTCGACCAAAAAGCTGTCCAACATTGGTCTGAACAAAGCGTCGTTGACGTACCTGTTGTGCTAGATTATAAACATTTAACGGACTTATTTATTAAACCGCATAAGTTTATGGAATGTATTCAACAGAGTATGACGAGAGCATTTAAAGAATCTGATTTTGTTTGTGCGCAAATTGGGAATCCGACAGGTAACGGTTTACGTGGCGAGCTACAAGTTAAAGATGTCTATCAATCATATGTACATACTGATAAACCGGTCAAAATTAATTTATCTGGTGCTGAAATAAAGCGCATTATAGAAAGAACAGCTACAGCACTGTATAAAGAAGGGGACACGGTTAAATATAATGACCATATTTTAGAACCGACACTTATGACTGTATGGAAAGGCTTTGAATATACGATTGATTTGAGTAAACCTGTAGGCAGTAGAGTTAACATAGATAGTATTGATTTAGAAGATTCATATTCAGTTATTATGACAGATTATTTATTTAGACACGTAAATAAAATTATTTCTGAATCCACGTATGAGAGAGCGAAGAAGACAGTCATTGAATATATGATTGAAGAACTAACAGAATCAAAGGGTAAATATGATTTAGAACATCATTTTAAAGTTATCTAGTATAAAATAACCCCAAAAAATTTAGCATAATTGCTAAACTTTTTTGGGGTTATTTTTTAGTAAATGTATTAACTAAAAATTATAACGAGTATGATGATTGCTGCAATTTGAGCAACATAAGATGTTACGATTCTTTTCGTATAGAAATACAGTGTAGATAATATGAGTTGTGCTAAAAATATAAACATAAATATAGCTAAATTATCTAAATATAAAAATAGTGAACTAGATGCAAGGGCACTCACAACGATTGCAATAATAGGTTGTGAGAATTTCAGTTGCAACTGATTTTGTAATATTGTTCTAATATATAACTCATGACAAGGTATTGCAATTACAATTGTTACTAGCATTTGCCACTTATAAAATACGCCAGCATGCATTAATTCTTTTAATAAGGATGCATATGACAAGCCATTATAAATTTGTGATAATAATAGCTGAAGTAGAACTAATATAATGGCACCAATGAGACCATATCCAATTGATTGAAGTAATCGTTTAGATTTGATGTCACGTTGATAAAAGACATAGCTAATGCCCGCAATCAGCATAATACCAGTATATAAGTACCAGAATACTTCTTTTTCACCTTGCATAATGAATAAAATAATGTGAAAAATAATGAAACTAGATATGAACCATATTAATTGAGGATTAATTTGTCTCTTCACTATTATCCCTCTTCAGAAATTATTGAATAACGCTTATGATTCACTACAGTTTTTTCAGGTAACTCTAAACTTTCAAAGTTATCCATAATTGTGATATCTACGATAACTGAGTTTTCATTAATTTTTTCAACTCTACCTCTTAATCCATCTTGAAACTCTATGATATTTCCAACTTCTGCGATTGTCATCTTATTCCTCCTAAATAATACTATGAAACATTATACTAAATAATGCTCAGTTTATAAAGTATTAACAAATATACTTTATTTTAACATAAACATATCATACATATGATTAATCAAACATATGGTACTATATACTTGAGGCTATTTGGGGAGAAAAGAAGGAGGAAATATAATGAAATTTGTAAGTAATAATGGTATTAATGATCCTATGATTAATTTAGCTATGGAGGAATATGTCTTAACTTCTCTTCCTAAAGATGATAGTTATTTCCTATTCTATATTAATCAACCATCCATTATTGTAGGAAAAAATCAAAATACAATCGAAGAAGTTAACCAAGAGTATGTTGAGAAAAATAATATCAAAGTTGTAAGAAGAATTTCTGGTGGTGGAGCTGTATATCATGATTTAGGTAATTTAAACTTTAGCTTTGTTACAAAAGATGATGAAGACAGTTTCCATAACTTTGCAAAATTTACGCAACCAATTGTTGATGCTTTAAATGAAATGGGTGTTAAAGCAGAATTATCTGGTAGAAATGATATACAAGTCGGGGAAAGAAAAATATCAGGTAATGCAATGGTTAAACAAAAAGATCGTATGTTCTCACATGGAACATTGATGTTAAATAGTGAAATCGAAGAGGTTGTAAATGCACTTCGCGTTAGCGAAGCGAAAATAAAATCTAAAGGTATCAAATCTATAAGATCACGTGTCGCAAACATACAAGAGTTTTTAGAAGAGCCAATGGATATTGAAACATTTAAACAACGTATACTTACATCTATCTTTAAACAACAGGGTAGTGAAGATGTTGAAGAATATCACTTAACTGATGAAGATTGGGATAACATAAATGAACTAAGTAAAAATAAATACCAAAAATGGGAATGGAATTATGGTAAGAATCCTAAATACAATTTTGAAAGAAGTCATAAATTTGATAGAGGACTTGTCCAAATTAAATTAGATGTTAAAAAAGGTAAAATAGAACACGCAGCAATATTCGGTGATTTCTTTGGTGTCGGAGACGTAAAAGATATTGAAGAAGCATTAATAGGTGTTCAACATCAAAAATCATCAATTCAAGAAGCATTAAAAGATATTGATGTTTATCACTATTTTGGAGATATCGCTAAAGAAGAAATTATTAATTTAATGCTATAAACAAATAAAAGAGACTATTTTTGAATGTTTTCAAAAGTAGTCTCTCATTATGTGTTAAATTTTAAATGACAACTCACGATTGCAAATCCTCCAACTGAATTAATTCTTCACTGTATTGTTCAAATAAAGTATTATTACGATTCGCAAGTGCTTCATCAATTAAAACCATTAATTCTCTTTTACGATTTTCACGTAAAGCAGAGTCAATCACAAGCTCAACTGATAAATCATTTAAGTTATTAACAAAAGTTTCTAAACTCTGGTGCTTAACTTGAGAATATTGTTTCATTTTAAACAACCCCTTGACTTTATTTGTTAAAATTATAGCGTATTTATTTTCTAAATGCAATGAATATTCAGAAATTTTAAAAAGTAAATTTATAATTCGAAATCAGTGATAAACTTACTCTATAAATTCATTATATGTTACTATAATCTAATTTCAAATTATTTTGCTCACAATTCAGAATACGGTTGTGAAAGATTTGAGTAATCGAATCATATTTAATAAAAATACTAAAGGAGAATCATAATGTATCAATTAAAAATGTGGGACCATGTACAATTATCAGCACCTAAAGGATCAGAAGATAAAGCACGATATTTTTACTGTAATCAATTGGGATTCAATGAAGTAGAAAAGCCTGAATCACTGAGAGGTAACGGAGGCGTTTGGTTTAATGTTAATCAAAATGATTTACACATTGGTATTGAAGAAGAGTTCGAACCATTAAAAAAAGCACATCCTGCTATTAATGTTGAAAATCTAGAAGATTTAAAAGAACATTTAACGAATGAAAAAATAGAGTACAAAGCAGATAAACGTTTTCCTGGCGCAAATAGAATCCATTTATTAGATCCTTTTGGAAATCGATTGGAATTTATAGAAAAACAATAGAATTTATTTTGAAAAGTATTGACTTATATTTAAATAGGTATTATATTTTATGTAATTACAATAAATGTAAATATATTCGTTGTAATTACATAAAAATTTGAAAGGAGCATGCTATGAGTAAGTATGTTATTAAACAAAACACTATGTATATTAGAGGAGTCAAAGTAGATGATCACACTATTCATACTGAGGTGTCTGAAGCGGGTAAAGAACCGTTCATCGTTAAACAGAAACCTCAAGAAATTATGAATCAGTCATGTCGCTTTTATGGCGAACACTTCAATGAAAGAAAGCTTTTTACAAAAAGGTTAACCAGAATCACGAGCAAACCCCCGATTTTAGTATCCGCAGTAACTTCTACTTATTTTTTCTGCACAGGTTCCGAAAGGTCAATAGACAACACTTGGATAAATATACTCTACGTTAAAGATTTTAAAGAATATAATGGCAATAAGACCAAGATATTTTTAGAACAAGATCAAATCCTCGTTTTTCCAATCTCATACCACGTAATTAATCACCAATACTTAAACTGTTTATGTTTGTACTATAGAAATCACCGAAATAATATCTTTATTAAACAGCTAAATACACCAAATATAGATTTAACTCAAGATGGATATAGTGTACTTGATGTTATAAAGATGTATTTGAAAAATCAATATTAGCATACTAAAATAAATATTAACGGAACAAGTGCAACTAAAGTGTAAATGTTCCGTTAATTTTTTTAGGTTTTCTCTTGAAAATATTAAGATGCTTGATATAATAGTATTTGTGCTTGATAAAAATTTAATTATTCCACAGTAGCTCAGTGGTAGAGCTATCGGCTGTTAACCGATCGGTCGTAGGTTCGAGTCCTACCTGTGGAGCCATGGAGATGTACTCAAGTTGGCTGAAGAGGCGCCCCTGCTAAGGGTGTAGGTCGTTCTGCGGCGCGAGGGTTCGAATCCCTCCATCTCCGTATTTTACGATATTAGTTAATGATATCTTACTTAAAAACCTTGATAAATCAGGGTTTTTTATTTTATATAAAACTTCTAATTATGGTTGATTTAAAATTTTTGGTCACAACGTGGTCACATTAGCACCGGTTTTTATTCTTGTGACCAAATTTGTGACCACTATAAATTATCCATGACATTTCTGAGTTTAACAGTTTCTTCATTTTCTACTTCTTCTAATAAATGGCTGTATATTGATAGGGTAGTAGTCACATTAGCATGACCTAATCTTTTACTTATATAATGAATAGACACACCTTTATGCAATAGGTAAGAACAATGCGTATGCCTTATACTATGCAACGTATATGCGCCAATTTGATGTTCCAAGCAAAATTTATTTAATACTTTGGTCACGGCATTATTTGTTATTAAACCTTTTCCAGTATTGAATATGTGACCATCTATTTGTATTGGTCGTTCTTTTAGATTATTTAATAAATATTTCATCTCTTTATCGGTAATAGGTATAGTCCTATCAGATGTTTCTGTTTTAGTTCCAGGTAAATGTATCATATTGTCTTTCTTTATTAGATCGCTATATTTTAATTTCTGTACTTCTCCAAATCTCGCACCCGTAATTATCAAAATATATATGAACAAATATGATAGTTCTTTTCTACCTGTTACATAATCTTTCAAACTAGTATAATTATCTATCGTCATAAATTTAGTACTTTCATGTTGTGATGATTTAGTACCATATGGCTTGGCTTTATATGTTGGGTCTTTAAATATTAGCCCTTCACTAACTGCATCTTGTAACGCTGCTCTTAAACATAAATGTAATTTTTGTACACTATTTGTAGTTCGCCCACCTTTTCGTGGAGTTAAATATAAACCTTCACCATATTCTTTAAGTAGTTCTCTATATTTCAACTGTGTTAATTTATTAATAGGTAAGTCACCAAACTTTTCTTCAAATACGTCTATAGAAGATTTATAACGTAACATAGATTTTTCTGAAATTTGTCCTTCTTTATTAACGCTTAACCAACTATTGTAATAATCTACAAAAGGAACATCATTTGTTAAATCAAAACCTTTTGTTAATTGATTGTATAATTCATTACCTTTTTCAGTTGCTTCTCTTTTAGTCAAAAATCCACCTTTTCGATAACGATTTCCATCATATCTGAAATCATATTGCCAAGTTTTACCTCGTTTAGTAATATTCATCATTTCACTCCTTAAAATTGGTTAAATAAAAAGGGCATTACTGCCCTAAACCTGTAGCATCTATATATTCATTACCATCTTCATCTGTTTTTAATTCGCCTTGTGTTTCTTTAGAAATAGAAGGGTCAAAAGCAGATGGATGTCCCCCTTGACCACCTTGTGGTTGTTCCTCCATTTGTGACTCGTCGTGAGTTGTCGTTTTAGTACGATCATATTCTTCTTCGGTTATTCCTTCTTGTTTATCCTCAAGCGATTTAGGCTCTTGTTGTGTTTGTGTAGTAGTATTTTCTTGTTGAGGTGCAGGTTGTTCAGTTGTTTCATTACTTTGAGTTTGGTTTTGAGTATCTATAGTTGTCGTATGGTCAAATCTTTCTAAATCAGATAATTTGTACGTCTTCTTACCTAATTCTTTGTCTGTATTACCTTGAATTACTTTTAATGTTACATCGTTATCATCTTCTAAATTATATGCAACTACACCTTTAGCTTTACCGTTTTTCTTAATAGTATCTGTCATATTTTCAAAGTATTCTTTATATTTTCCTGTTGTAGGTGTAGAACCAACTTCAAGTTTGTTTTCAGTGTTTTTATTTTCTTGATAAACTTTCATTGCAGCAATCCAAAAGGCTTGTGCAGAAAAATCTTCATCAGTTTTATTAGTAGCTTCATATGTGAATACAATCGTTTCTTTACCATCTGTTTCATCACTTGCATTACGCAATTTAACATCTAAGATTTTTATGCTACCTTTATTTAAAGTAACTAAATCATTTTTAAAACCAACTTCGTCTTTTTTAGACTCTGTTTTGTTTTCGGAGTCTTTAATTGTTTCTTTCTCACCTTTTTCGCCACACGCAGATAATAATAATATTGCAGCGAATAGAATAACGATAACTCTTTTCATTCCACATCTCTCCTTTATTCGAATTGTATATGTTTAAACACCTGTAATGGACTAAACTTAATCACATAGCCATTGTGGTAGGTGGATAATCCAAATTTCATTTTATAATGTTCTAAAACATCATTAATGTAATTTTCACTTACCTCGAAATAATTTGCCATTTCAAAAATATTATGAACCCCATCATTATAAGCTGAAATAATACCATCTAAAGAAATTAGCAATTCATATCCATATCTTCTTGCTTTTAATTCATACTTTCTATTCATTAATATTTTTTGATCAGTAATATTCCCATATGTTAATTCGTGGTGTCCTATCTCTTCAGCTAGAGTTTCGTGCTTTTTTATAGAATTCATTTTAGTTTTTATATAAATTGTACCATCATAATATAAACCACTTTGAAAAGAAGGTAAGTGATTAGTTTCATATATCTCGATGTCTTGATTTATTAATAGTTGTTCATACCCCATGTAATCACCCTTTGCGTCTGTTTTTAACAAATTCAATAAATTGTTCTACTTCTTTCATCTCTTCTTCTGTAAGGTCAGATTTATCAAAATGTGCTGCAACTGTAGGTTGCTCTTCTACTTCTTCAAAACCCATAATATATGAAGGTGATACTTTCAATGCTTTAGCTAACTTTACTATTTTATCTCTTTTCATGTTTTCGATGTCGCCAGTTTCCCATTTTCTAACTGTAGATTTTCCAACTCCGACAATATTACCTACTTCTTCTAAAGTTAATCCTAATTCAAGTCTTCTTGCTTTTATGTCTGGTTTCATAATATTTGTCCTCCTAATTGGTATGTTTCAATTATAATATTAAAGTTTCTTAAAAGCAACACTTAAATAGGAAATAACTAAAAAAGTTTCTTAAAAAGACACTTTTGTGTTGACATAGTATTATATCAAGGTTAAGATAAATGTATCCTTTAAGACACAAAGGTGGTGGCAAAATGCATCCGAATAAACTGAAATCTCAAATGGCTTTAAAAGAAATATCAGTTAATGAATTACTAGATCTAATTAATAAAAAAGGTATTAAGATGTCTAGGAATTCATTCTACAGACGAATGAACAAAGTTCATGAATTTGATAGAGCAGAAATATTAGCTATTGTAGATATTTTAAAGTTATCTGAGAAAGAAATGTTAGATATTTTTTTTAAACAATAAGTGTCCTAAAAGAAACTTAAAGGTAATGGATACTTAAACGAATTCAGCACTCACATAGAGCATTTACGAGCGAGAGTAGGCGATGATACGAGCCACACCAAAATACATTAAATGGTCATTGCGATAACTAAATGTTGTATGTGGGTGCTGAAGTAACTAAGGAGGGATATTGATGAACACTCTACTAAACATTGATTTACTCAATGAACTCATTGACCAACGTGTAGAAGAGAAACTAAAAGAATTACGCAATGAACAGTTACCTAGAGAAATGACGATGAAAGAATTAGTCAAAGAAACTGGGTGGAGTGAATACTACATCAAGAAAAACATTATTAATCGCAATTACTTTAGAAGAAAAATTGAACCATTTACTACATTCAGTAAAAACGGTAGAGGTAAGTTCAGTTTTGACAGAAGAAAAATGATTGAGTTTATCGAAGAGTACAAAGAAGAAATTATAGAAAGGGCGAAAAACGGATGAAATATATCACATTAACAATGTTCCTAGTACTAGAGTTCTTCATCATCGCAGCATTTAGCGTAACACCGTTTGAACATTCATTCCTATTCTGGTTGCTCACAGTGATGTTGTTTGAAGTGTGGGACCAAGTAAAAGAAATGGAGCGTGATCAATTGAATGAGTAAAATGACAGTCAAAAATTTAGTTACAAAAGGATGGTCTGATAGACAAATTGCAGAGTTTTACAACATCGATAGAACGTCAGTTATCTATTTTAGAAAAAAATTTGGTATTAAACGCGAAACTACAGTCGGAAGAAAGGGAGAGCTTATAGCAATCAAAATGCTAGAAGAAAAAGGTTATGAAGTAAAAGATATGAACTTGGTAGATAAAACTGCACCGTATGATTTGTTGGTAAACAATGAAATCAGAGTTGAAGTAAAAACAGCAAGTTTATTAGGTAAAAACCAGTCCTACAAATTTATACTAACTAACCCACCGAGTTCCAGATGTATAGAAAGTGAAATACGAACAATTTTAAATAGTGGAAGATCTCTAAAACACTATGACAAAACATGCGACATTATGATGTTTGTTGGAATAACTGAAGAATTGGTATGGATAATGCCTTCTAAAGTAATGGAAAGCAGAATAGGTACAGTTAGTCTCAACACTAGAAGAACAAGATATGCAGGTTACTTAAATAACTTTGAAGAAATAGAAAAAGCCCTTGAATTAAGCGCCAACTTAAAACAGGACTTTAACAAATATTAATATGTGGTCTTCTTTTAATACGAACACTTAAAAGATACCACAGAAATGTGGAGGAATCAATATGGATAAAGCAAGACTTGTAAATTTAGCGACTGATTTAATTATTAAGCAAATATATTCAGGTTTGGAATGTAGCGTATCAAATTGGTTATTCGATGATGGAACGTATTCAGTACAACTCACACACTTTGATGATAGATATCCGAATGGAAATAGAACGCTAAGAATATATCAATGGCAAAGTGATGAACAAATATTATCGGCATTCGAACAAATGAAAGACGTCATTGCTGGTGAAGGGTTGATTGAAAATGAGTGAAAAAGTAGAAGTGACGTACAGAGTTATAGAGGAAGCGAGTGGAAATTATTTACTTAATTATCCTACTACTCCAGAAGATGCTACTTACGGAAAGAGATTCAGCAAAGCAGCCAAATTATCAGGCTTTCAGAAAATCAAATTAGATTGGGAAAAGCACCTAATTCAAGTTAACGAAAGAACGATTATAGATAAGTATAAAACTGTAAGAATGTCAGATTTGGAGGAGATTGAGAATGACTGAAACATTATTTAACCAACTGAACAAGTTGAATGTAAATGAACACATTGAAAAGAAGAATGGACTAAGTTATTTGTCTTGGTCATGGGCGCACCAACAACTTAAATCAATTGATCCAGATTATAAAGTTGAAATTCATACTTTCCCACACCCAGACATCACAAATGAACAAGTATTTGTACCTTATCTTGCTACACCAGAAGGTTATTTTGTACAAGTATCCGTAACTATTAAAGGTAAAACTGAAACTGAATTGTTACCAGTATTGGATTTTAAGAATAAATCATTGGCTAAAGGTTCAGCTACTACATTTGATATTAACAAAGCACATAAACGTTGCTTCGTTAAAGCAGCTGCTCTTCATGGTCTAGGTCTGTATATCTACAACGGAGAAGATATGCCAGAGTCACCTAAAGCTAGACCAGAACAAATTGAAGACTTGCAAGACAAAATCAAGCAAGCAGTTGAAATTGGTGGCGATGATGCAACTGAACAAAAAGTTATGCAATGGTTAAAAATTAGCGATTACGACACAGTAACGGAGGTACAAATCAATCCGATGATTAAGCGATTGAATGACTTAATCAGTAGTAAGCGAGGTGGGAAGTGATGACGAGCAATAGAAATTATATAGCATCTATAATCACTAAATTTAGTGGTCAAAGTAATGTTATTCCAATACCAGTAATCTATTTAGAAATAACTAAAGATTATCCGACTGCTGCTTTATTAAATCAAATGGTTTATTGGTCTGACAGAACAAAAAGAAGTGACGGATACTTTTACAAATCATATAAAGAGTGGGAAGAAGAACTACATTTATCAAAGTATCAAGTCCGAAGATCTACCGATAAATTAAAAGAATTAAACATAGTTGATACAGCACTTAAAAAAGCTAATGGAGCACCAACTTTACACTACAAAATAGACTTGAACACGCTACAAGACTGGATAGTTAATAAACTTAACAATGGAAAGTTAATAAACTTAACAATGGATAGTGAAGAAACTAGTAAATCCTTAACAGAGATTACTACAGAGAATACTACAGAGAGTATTAGTATGTCAGATAAATCTGACACAGCACCGTATAAAACCATTATTGAATACCTTAATAAGAAAGTTAATAAGAGGTTTAGTTATAAATCAGAATCTAATAGAAAACTAATTAAAGCAAGATTTAATGAAGGATATAAGTTAGAAGACTTTTTAAAAGTAATAGATATCAAAACTAATGAATGGATAAATGATGAAAAGATGAAGAAATATTTACAACCATCAACTTTATTTAGAGGATCTAACTTTGATAAATACCTTAACCAAGAAGTTATTACTAATAAAGATGAGGTTATGTTTGAGGAGTTGTTGTAATGACTAGAGAAGAAGCTAATGAAATAGTGAAACTGATTGCAACTGTATTTAATAACATTAACTTCACTAAAGAAAAAGCAATAACTTGGATAGACATTGTAGAGAAAGGTAACTATCAGAAAACTAAACGAAAGTTAGATAACTATATTGAAAACAATAAATATCCACCAACAATTAGTGATTTCTTAGTAAAAGATGAATATAACCCAGCAGATGATTATAAGAAGAAAATTGAACGAGATAAACAAATTGTGCAACAAGAAATGAATGATCCAGAGAAACGCAAACGTAGAGAACAAAATCTTAAACGTATGCAAAAGATGATGGCTAGATTAAAGGCAGGTGACATTGATGAACAATGAAGATTTAATTGTTGCCTCTTTAATTCAATACCCAGATTTATATAGCAAGTTAGCTTTAACTGATGAAATGTTTGAGGACTATGAACTTAAATTATGTATTCAATATTTTAAACGTGAAAACAAGGCAGACAAACATGGACTATATGCGAAAGCAAAAGCACATCCGAATGATTTTATTAGTCCAGAAAGAGTAAAGGCGTTACTTGATGAAGATTTGGTCGCAAAAGTGTTCTTTGACCAATATCAACATGATGTTTTAGAAGCCTATAAACAACGTGAACGTATTAAAGCAATTGAATTATATAAGACTAGCCCTAATTTGCAAAACAAATCCCATATGGACGATGTAATGAAGTCTTTAGATGAATTAGTCATAAAAGAAAAAGACGGTAAGAAAGACACATTATTAAGCGTTATGGATGACTTGATGGGCAATACAAAACCTAATGTATTAAAAACTGGATTCAATAACTTAGATTTTTTAATAGATGGTTTCCAACCAGGACAACTAAATATGATTGGTGCTCGTCCTTCAGCAGGTAAAACAGCGTTAGCAATTAATTTAGGCGTTAACTTTGCAATGAGCGGATGTGCAGTAACATTCGTTTCACTAGAAACTAACGAACGTAAAATCACTGACAGATTACTATCATCTCTGTCAAAGGTTGAGTTACACAAATTTAAAAATGCAGATTTAATGACTGATGAAGACATTGAGAAAGTAATAGATCAGATAGGCATTTATGAAAAATTAGATTTTAAAGTGATGGATAACAACAATATCACGCCACAAAAAATAAGAAATGTAATATCGCAGAATGAAAAGCAAAACATAGTCATTATTGATTACGTTCAACTTATGAAAGCAGACGGACAATTCAAAGATAGACGTTTAGAAGTGGAGTCAATATCAAGAGAATTGAAGATTTTAGCGAAAGAAACTAATTCAGTAATTATTGCCTTAGCACAATTAAGTCGTGGAGTTGAGCATAGACAAGATAAACGACCAATGATGAGTGACTTAAAAGAAGCTGGTGGGTTAGAGCAAGACGGTGATGTGATTATGCTCTTGTATCGTGATGACTATTACAACAGACCAGAAGAACCTAACTCGTTTGGTAAGTCGGAAGTAGAGTGCATAGTAGCTAAAAACAAAGATGGGGAAGTTGGAACTGTGAAATTAGACTTCTACAAGCCTATACAGAGGTTCTTTGATGCTTAAGATATTTACAGTAGAACAGGCATTACAAGTCGCTAGAAAACTATATAAGAACGAAAGAAACCCACTTGTGAAAGGTTACTATTTAAAGTTTGGCGTAACTATGAAAGAAATGCTCGAACGACAAGAAATTAATGAACTTGATGATTATGACGAAGTAAAAAATAAAATATATAACGAAATGGAGAAATGAAAAATGGCAAACGTAACTTTATTAACAGGAAGAATAACAAAGGATTTAGAACTGAAACAAGCAGGGCAAACAACGGTTACTAATTTTAGTTTAGCAGTAGATAACCCTTTCAAAAAAGATGATACTTCATTCTTTGATGTAGTTGCTTTCGGTAAAACAGCAGAACTTTTGAACAATTATTGCAGTAAAGGTAGCAAAATTTTAGTTGAAGGCAACTTAAAACAAGATAGATTCACAGACAAAGAAGGTAATAACCGTTCAGTAGTAAGAGTGGTAGCTAACAGAGTTGAGTTTTTAGACTCAAAAGGTAGCAATCAAGGTCAATCAGCACCAAAACAACAAGCTAACGATCCATTCGCTAATACAAATGGTGGTCCAGTAAATATTACAGACGAAGATTTACCATTCTAAATGAGGTGAGTACATGTCAAAAGTGACAAAGTACAAACAAAGTAACGGACATTATTCAGTAGTAGTTGAAGGTGTCGATTTACCAGATGATGCCTTACTACTACTAGATAACAATTATCCATTAGACGTGAATTTTGAAGTAGTAGACGGAAAGAAAATAACAGTAAAACAACGTAAAAAGATATTTGCATTACTAAACGATATTTACTTATTCACTGGTCAACCTCAAGAAGATTTAAGACAACAATTTCAATTCTATCTAGAAATAATTAAAGGATATGAACAAATAAGTTTAACAGATACGACAAGGCGTGTTGCAAGTGAATTAATCGAAGTGATATTAGCTTGGGTGTTCCAACATGATATACCACTAAATTATAAAACTAGCGACTTAATGAAAGATGATAACTACTTTATATATTTATCGACTATCAATAGAACGTGTGTGATATGTGGCAAGAAGAACAGTGATTTAGCACATAGATATGCAGTAGGTCGGGGACGAAACAGAAATAAGATAGATCATTACGGAAATGAAGTGCTTGCGTTATGCAGAAGTCATCATAACGAGCAACATCAAATAGGTATAGACACTTTCAATACTAAATACCACTTAACAGATAGCTTGGTGCAAGTAGATGAAAGACTAAACAAAATGTTAAAGGGTGAACGGGTTGAGTAAATACAACGCTAAGAAAGTTGAATATAAAGGAATAACGTTTGATAGCACGGTTGAGTGTGATTTTTACAAATTCCTAGAGAAACAAATCAATGTAGGTAAGTTCGACCACATAGAGGTACAACCAAGGTATGAATTGATACCGAAAATCGATAAACAACGTAAAACAGAATATATAGCAGACTTCGCATTGTGGAAAAATGACGAATTAATCGAAGTCATAGACGTTAAAGGAATGGCAACGGAAACTGCGAAGTTGAAAGCTAAGTTATTCAGATACAAATATCCAGACGTACAGCTTACATGGATATGCAAAGCACCTAAGTATACCGGCAAAGACTGGATAGAATACGACGATTTGAAAAAGGTAAGACGAGAACGTAAGAAAGCTAAGGAGTGATCCAGTGGAACAAAAATATAAAAATGTATCAATGGATGTAACAGCGAAAATACGTGTTGAAATGCAAGTGCCTGCTAATACAACAGAAGAAGCAGAGCAATATGTACAAGACTTAGCAGACGGGAAATTCAGTGACTTAATAGACGGAAAAATAAAAGAACTTGAACCAGAAATATTATGGGTTAATTAAGGAGGAATACAAATGCTAGCTAGAAAAGCACATCATGCACCAGTCATTTACTGGCATGAAAGTAAACCAAAGAAGAAAGTTAATTACAAGAAAGCAGAAACTAAACCAGTACCGAGGAGTAAATACTATAACAACTTATTTTATTCGTACTTTAAGGGGTGGGCGTAATGGCTAGAAAAGAACGTGCAGGCAAAACAGTTTACTTGTATGAACCACTCTACAACAAACTTACGCCAACAACTTATAAAGAGATAGCAGGGTGGCTAGGAGTAGAGCCAAGCTCAGTTAAGTCTTATGGTGCTAAAGGGTTATATCACAATAAATTAGAGGCATACATTTTAAATGCGAAACCAAATGTTACCGCTAAAAGAGATATGAATATAAAACTAAAAGTAAAAGGTGAAGTGTGGAAGAAAACAAGCATATATGGTTTGAAGGTAAGCAATTTAGGCAGATTTAAAGGGACTAACATATACGGTAATGAATATTTTGTATTACCTAACATGGTTAACGGCAGCATGTACATCATATACAAAGGAAAAACAATGAACGCACGAACTTTTGTTTATAAAGCATTTGTTGGAACGATCAAAGAAGGCAATCAAGTTTTTGTGAAAAACGAACCTAAACATAATATTGGTGCAGATAATCTAATGCAAATGACATTTGATGAATATGTAGCACGCATGAACCGTAAGAAAAGATGTAAACCAGTAGTATTCCTAGATGAAAACGGTCAATTGATAGACGAATACAAGAGTACAGTTCAAGCAGCAGAAGAAACGTTGTACGACAGAAAAATGATTAGCAAAGTTTGTAAAGGTGAATTGAAAGTCCCATACACTGTCGGTTATGCAAACGCATTTATGTGGGCAGATGAATATTATGAGAAAGAAGGTATATGCTAATGGAATTCAAAGCAGGCGATAGAGTACACGTTAAAAGGTTAGATTGGGAAGATGTAGATTTTTTCGCAACTTTAGAAAAAACGAGAAAAGATGGTGTGCTTCGTTTAATCGATTGTTCTTTAAAAGAGTATTCACGTAGAGCAGTTTTAGCATCACATAGAGGTGGTTTTGGAAATGAAGACTACTACACCCTAGCAACAGACGAAGAAGATACAGAAGAACCAGTTATTCAGCGTATAGAACACATTAACAAAGCTATTGAAGAAACAAAAAAATATATCGAGCAAGCTACACACGATCCAGTGAACAAACCGTCACATTATATGCTAGGAGACATAGAAGTGAAGGACATCATCGCAATTGTGGCTGATAAATATCATAAAGGTTCAGTAGCACATAACGTGGCGAGTGCGTTGGAATATCAAATGAGAGCGCCAGGCAAGAATGGGCTAGAAGATATTAAGAAAGCACGTAAATGCTTAGACTTCGCTATTGAGAATTGGGAGTGAGTGGATGGGACTACTCGATAAATATGATCTATACAATTCAGAAGGCAAAAAGATGTTCACTGTGGTACCTAGTAAAGAAATCAATACTTTATTAGGTATGCCACATACACCATTTGTAAGACAAGAACATAAGTTAACTGATAGTGAGTTAAGACAATTTAAAGCAGCACATGATTTGAAGTTAGAAGAAGAGTTAGGAATGCAGTTAAGCATATTCGATATTTAAGGAAGTGACATCATGATAAAAATTTTAGAGTTGTTCGGTGGCATTGGCGCACCTAGAAAAGCAATGTTAAATCTAGGCTATCCACACAAAGCTATTGATTATGTGGAGATAGATGAAAAGTCTGTTAGAACATACAACGCGCTTTACGAGCATTTACACCAGCCACAATCGGTTGTTGGTTGGAACCTTAAACCAGACATATTGGTACATGGAAGTCCATGCCAAGACTTTAGTCGGGCTGGTACTAGATTAGGTGGTAATGATGAAGATAAAACACGTTCATCGTTGATGTGGGAAACGATACGAATTATCGAAAATATGGGCGTATGGAAACCGAAAGTCGTGATTTGGGAAAACGTCAAAGGTGTGCTAGCAAAAGACATGATCCATAACTTCAACAAATATTTTATTGAAATGGAACGACTAGGTTATACGAGCAATTATGAAGTGTTAGATAGTCGTGAGTTCGGCATACCACAAAAGAGAGAACGTGTATTTGTTATCAGTATGTTAGATGGTCAACGGTTCGACTTCTCGTCATTAAAAGGAAGACCAATGAGGGATGTGAGTGAGTTTTTAGAAACAGATGTTGATGATAAATACACTATCAAATCACCTTCTATGTTAAGTGCGATAAACAAGCGACAAGGTTTTGGTGGAGGACTAAAACCAATTGAAGATTATAGCTGGACGATTACTACAAAACAAAATAGATGTCCGAACAGTGGAATTGTACCAATCGGAAACGGTCAGTATCGATTATTAACTGAACTAGAGTGTTGGCGACTTATGGGCTTTGAAGATGAAGACTATTACAAGGTCGCTAATGAACACCCCACACGCAAGAACACGACAAACGGAACGTTATATAAACAAGCTGGCAACAGTATCGTAGTTCAAGTGTTAGAAGCAATATTTGAAGAAGTGTTGAAAGTGATAAAGGAGGATGCGTTATGCCAACAATAAAAACAAAGAAAGAAATGAATTTACCAGAGTTGATTGAGTGGGCTGAAAAGAACAAAGTTACGAATCAGATATTTAGAGCTGATAAACAATTAATGAACATCCAATTTGACGAAGATGGGGACTTTAAAACATACGGATTTACTGGTAATGATACTACTTTCACAGTAGAAGTTGAAATCGCAAAATGTACAAAGGTTCCTAAATTACTAGCGATTTTTAAATATAACGAGAGGACATATTCAGAAATACATGAGAATAAAAGCATTAATGAAATTTTGCAATTGGATAGAAAGCTTGAAAATAGTTTTACAAGAAGTATTCATATGTTTGAAAATGACGAAACCCTCACACTCATCTGGCGTGACGGAAAGTTGGTGGAGTAGATGGAAGGCAGTAAAGAACAAATAGAGTTGCTGATGATGTATGAAGAAACTAAAAAAGAACGCGATCAGTACAAAACAGCACATGACAAATTAACAGCTGGATTAAAAGAAGCAGTCTCAGAAAGTATTAAGTATAAATGTGAACGTGACTCACTTATTAAAGATGTGGAGAAGTTGAGAAGAAAAGTAGATGAATTGGAAAGCCTAGCATTAGGTAGAAGTAAATATATAGATGCTAAAAATTATGAAATATCTCAACTAGAGAAAGTAAGGAAGAGATATAACAACCTAACTGAACACATCAAAGACAAAGCATTAAATAATCCAAGTGAACATAGATATTTCAGATTAGTACATTTCATTGATGATTTGGAGGCTGATACTCATGATTAGAGAAATATTTCAAGATATCACTGACACATTGGATATGAACCAGTGGAATGTATTGTGGGTGGATGATAAGGGAAAGTCACACGGTAAAAGATTTTATTATAAGCACCATGCTAGAGACTTTTATAATGACCTACCTTATATAAATAAAAAAATGGAAAGAGCGTGAGTGACTATGGCGTATGAGTATGAGAAAAATGTAGTGGCTGAAATAAAAGAGTTAGGTGCTAGATATAAAGCTCCTTCTTTTTACGCAATGGCAGATGAAGTAAGAGAAGTCTACGCTAAAGCAAAAGCGTATGACCAAATAAAAGTGATACACGATAAATGTATATACGATTTTTTGAAAATGAGTGATATAGAATGTATTGAAAAAATTGGAGATATTTTGGAGGACAAACAATGAACAACCTAAACATCAAATTACTATCAGACAACGCAACAACACCAACTAGGGCATACGGTGTGAGTGCAGGACTTGATATATACGCAGCAGAAACAGTAGTTATTGAACCACAAGAAAAGATATTACTTGCTACAGATATAGCGGTAGACATTCCAGAGGGCTATGTAGGGTTATTAACTAGTAGAAGTGGTGTAAGTAGCAAGACACATTTAGTCGTTGAAACTGGCAAGATAGATGCAGGATATAACGGTCATATGAAAGTGAATATTAAGAATGATATGAAACATGGTGGAGGAGGCGTTAAATTCTATAACGCCAACTATTATTTGGATATACAAGGAGAAATTCGGGCTGATTTTACAAAAAACTATTGTCATATGAGTTATACAATCAACAAAGGCGACAAAATAGCACAGTTGGTTATCGTACCAATTGTTACACCAGAAGTAAATGTTGTAGAGGAGTTTGCAAGTGAAAGCGAAAGAGGAACAAACGGTTTTGGATCAAGTGGATATTAAACGTGGCGAAAGTCACCCAGATATTTTAGATAAGGTACGAGAAATACTGAATAGGGAGTGATGGGGAAATGATAACAAAGTATAGATTTTATAATATAAAATTAAACAAAATTTACGAAGTGGTAGCTATAGATTTCTTAAATGAACAAGTAGAATGTATTCTTCCAGAAATGAATGACGACATTGCCAACTGGGACTTTAATGTAGGAGCATTAATGCAATCAAGTAGATTAACAGACTATCACTACAGTGAATATTTTGAGGGAGATATTGCTAGAGATGTTACAAGCGAAGAAATCGGCGTTGTTGAATATTTAGAAGGTGCATTTGTAATGAGATTTACTGGGGGAGATTCGGTGTATTTAAGTGACGTTAAAGATGAATTTGAAATCATAGGTAATAAATTTGAAGATGGTTACTTACTAGGGGAGGACTAACAATGTATAAACTAAAAGAATTCAGAGATGGGTCATCATATGATGAAGATATTGAACAAAAGGCAGTAAACCTAGTGAACAAATTCGTATCCGACAACAACATAAAAGAGTGGTATGTAGAAAGCCATTACGTTGTTAGATATGAACAAAGTAACGAAGATAGAACATATATCTTAATTAGATATAAGGAGGATACCCAATGAAACTATACCTAATCACATTAACAATATCACTTCTAGCATTGTACACGTTCATCAAACGATCATATAAGTATGCGAGTGTGCAGGATGAAGTGGAGGCACCAAATAGTATGCGTGGATTAAAGCAAGGTGATGTATATAAAGATAAAAGTGGCAATCAAGTCATGCTGACTAGCCAAGCACCGTTAGATTATGAAGACACACAAGCTTACAAAGATAACGAGCCGTGGTTCACAGGAATGGGGAGATGTTGAATGACGAGAATATTAGATGCGTGTTGTGGCAGTAGAATGTTCTACTTTGACAAAGAACATGAAGATGTAACTTATATGGATATTAGAGAATTAAATACAAATTTGAGTGACGGTCGTAAGTTAATAGTAGCACCAGACGTTGTGGCCGACTTTAGAAATATGCCATTTGAAGATGAATCTTTTTATATGGTTGTATTTGATCCACCACATTTGATAAGAGGTGGCGATAAAAGTTGGTTAGTACAAAAGTATGGAAGACTTAATGAAACATGGCCAGAAGATTTAAAGCAAGGTTTTGAGGAGTGTATGAGAGTTCTCAAGACGAATGGGACATTAATCTTTAAGTGGAATGAAGAACAAATTAAGTTAGCAGAAGTATTAAAGTGTTTTGAGCAAAAACCTATTCTAGGTAATAAAAGAAGTAAAACTCATTGGTTAGTGTTTATGAAATAGGAGGGATGTTGAATGAAAACATACACTCAAGAACAAGTGGATAAAATCATAGAAGATATGCATGACGGTTATAGAAAAATAATCAAGAAGCATGATGATGAAATGCAAGAATTCACTATTAAGTATATGAAAGGTTTAGCTATTAAATGTGTATTATTAGGTTTACTTAATGGTGTGATTGTCGGTTTAATGTTTGGTAGCTTGTTATGACATTCGGATTAATACTATTCGCAGTTATAGTCATTGCGTTAGTGATAAATGCAGTTAAGGAGTGAGAAGATGAACGATAAATATCAAAATTGGTTAGTTAACATATTAGTAACAATAATATTCGTAGGATTAGGAACGTTGTTTGTATGTGGCATAATTGCTTTAACGATAAAGTTGTGGGATTTCATTTTATAGGAGGGCTGAATAATGAACAAAGAAAAAGTTATCGAGATCATAGATAATAGTAAATATGAATTTGATTTTATCGACTTTTTAATGAAGTCTAAACAAGATATGAACGCTGAAAGCATAGAGTTTATTAAAAATAATGGAGAAGAATTTCAAAAATTCTTTAATAGTACGGTATTACATGTAACGGAAACTTTATCATCTCGTATTAGTAAGGAGGACTGATTGATGTACACACAAGAAGACATTAAAGAAATGTTAAATGATTATTCGTGGATGCTAAACGCTGTAGAGTCCAAAATATTGGCATCAGATAGCACAGGTACTGCTCAATATGGTATAGAAGCTAGTATGCCTAAAGCACAAGGTCAGACGAGTGATAAAGTCAGTAGTATTGTATTAAAGACTATTACACAAGATAGATTTACAATTAAGTGTGCTGAGAAAGTCCAGTTCATAGATAATAATGAACATCATATTACTAAAGCTAAAGATGTATATATCTTAAAGTTGCTTAAAAGAGGATATAGTTACACGAAGATTGGTTTACTTGTAGGATTGCATAAATCACAGGTAGCAAATAGAGTTGATGTGATATGTGGGATACTATCAGAGATATCTAAACAGTCGACGAACTCGACGAATTCTACAAAGATGCAGAGGGATAGGGAAAAGAATTATAATTAGGTTAGTCAATGACTCCATTTCTTTGGTGCATGATTCCTCCCTCTAATATTTATATACAGAGCCATCTAGCATACGCTAGGTGGTTATTTTTATGTTTCAAAAATAAACTAAGCAATTAGCACAAGGGCGTGATTGAATGAGAGAAAAATGAAATTAACTGATAAACAAGAGAAATTTGTTCTAGGACTCATAGAAGGAAAGAGCCAACGAAAAGCATATGTTGACGCAGGGTATTCGACTGAGAATAAGAGTGAAAAAGATATTGATGTATTAGCGAGTAGGATATCGAATAATAGCAAGGTTAGTGCAAGGTTTGAAGAACTGCGCCAAGAAGTAGCTGAAAAATCAAAATGGACACGCCAAAAGGCTTTTGATGAATATGAGTGGTTAAAGAACATAGCGAAGAACGAGATTGATGAAAACGGAATAAAGAAACCAACTGCTGATGCATTCTTACAAAGCTTAGATGGAATGAATCGTATGACATTAGGCAACGAAGAACTAGCTAATCAGAAGATACAAAAAGAAATCGAAATGATGAACAAGAAAATCGAACAAATGGATCGTGGAGATACAGCGCAAGAAGATAAGATTAAGCAATTACACGATGCTATAACGGATGTGATAAGAAATGACTAATTTATCAGCACTATACACAGATAAGCAGATAAACATCCTTAAAGCAACTGAGCGCAGAGACTGGTTCATGTTGATTAATCATGGTGCTAAGCGTACAGGTAAAACAATATTGAACAACGACTTATTTCTACGTGAATTAATAAGAGTTCGAAAGGCAGCAGATGATGAAGGTGTTGAAACACCACAATATATATTAGCTGGCGCAACATTAGGTACGATTCAGAAGAACGTATTAATAGAGTTGACTAATAAATATGGTATTGAATTTAAGTTTGATAAGTACAATTCATTTAACTTATTTGGCGTTCAAGTCGTTCAGACAGGACATAGTAAAGTGAGTGGCATTGGTGCTATACGTGGTATGACTGCTTACGGTGCGTATATCAATGAAGCATCGCTAGCGCATGAGGAAGTATTTGATGAGATTAAATCAAGATGTAGTGGTAGTGGTGCAAGGATAATCGTGGATACTAACCCAGACCACCCAGAACATTGGTTATTGAAGGACTATATCGAAAACAAAGAACCTAAAGCAGGTATATTAGAGTTCTCGTTTCAATTAGATGATAATACATTCTTGAATGAAAGATATAAAGAATCAATTAAAGCATCGACACCTTCTGGTATGTTCTACGAACGTAACATTAATGGTCAATGGGTATCGGGTGACGGTGTTGTGTATTCTGATTTCGATTTAGAGTTAAACACTGTAACCGAAGAAGAACTAAACGATATTCCAATGAAAGAATACTTTGCTGGTGTTGACTGGGGATATGAACATTATGGATCTATCGTTGTGATTGGTAGAAGTATAAAAGGTGATTTTTACTTAATTGAAGAACACGCACATCAATTTAAATTCATAGATGACTGGGTTGAGATAGCAAAAGGTGTAGTCGAGAGATACGGTAATATTAATTTTTATTGCGACACTGCCAGACCAGAATATGTAACTGAATTTAGAAAGCATAGATTAAGAGCAATCAACGCAGACAAAAGTGTTATGTCTGGTATAGAGAACATAGCAAAACTATTCAAGCAACGTAAATTAAAAGTTGTATATGAACAAATGGATAGATTTAAACAAGAAATATATAAGTATGTGTGGCACCCGACTAAAGGAGAGCCAATAAAAGAATTTGATGATGTAATGGATAGTTTGCGTTATGCAATATACACACATCTAAAACCCGAACGATTAAGGAGGGCTAATTAAAATTGTACAAAATTGCAGATGACATAAAAGATAATGGCGTTTTACCTAAGCATATAGAAGCTATTATAGAGTCTCATAAAGAAGATAGAGAACGAATGATTAATCTGTATAACAGATATAAAACTGACATTGATTATGTGCCTATTTTTAGAAGACAACCAATTGAGCAAAAAGAAGATTTTGAGACTGGTGGAAACGTTAGAAGATTAGATGTATCAATCAATAACAAATTGAATAACTCGTTTGATAGTGAAATAGTAGACACTCGAGTAGGATATTTACACGGGATACCAGTAACTTATGATTTAGATGAAAACTCAACTAAAAATGATAAGTTAAAAGAATTTATCTCTAACTTTGTTATTAGGAATAATGTAGATGATGAAGACTCTGAAATGGGGAAAATGGCTGCAATATGTGGGTATGGTTCAAGACTCGCATATATTGACCGCGAAGGTAATATCAGAATAAAAAATATAGATCCATTTAACGTGGTTTTTATCGGAGAAGATATCACAGAACCTCAATACTCATTACGTTATTTCTTTGAAAAAGACGACGACAATAAAACAGAGTATGTTTACGCAGAGTTTTATGATAACGAATACTATTATGTATTCAGAGGAGAAGGTATAGACGCGTTAAACGAAATCGGAAGATATGAACATCTATTTGAATATAATCCGTTGTTTGGAGTACCTAATAACAAAGAAATGATTGGCGATGCTGAAAAGGTTATCCATTTAATTGATGGTTATGACATAACAATGAGTGATGCATCTAGCGAGATAAGTCAAACGAGATTAGCTTATCTGGTATTACGTGGAATGGGTATGGATGAACAGATGATTCAAGAAACGCAAAGAAGTGGTGCGTTTGAATTATTTGATAAAGATATGGATGTAAAGTATCTAACTAAAGATGTTAACGACACAATGATTGAGAACCATTTAGATCGTTTAGAAAAAAACATTATGCGTTTTGCAAAATCAGTTAACTTTAATTCTGATGAATTCAACGGAAACGTACCTATTATTGGTATGAAATTGAAATTGATGGCACTAGAGAATAAATGTATGACATTTGAGCGTAAAATGACTTCTATGTTGAGATATCAATTCAAAGTTATTATGTCTGCACTTAGACGTAAAGGATATAACTTGGATGAAGATAGTTATTTAGATATTATTTTCAAATTCACACGAAACATACCTGTAAACAAATTAGAAGAATCACAAGTACTAGTTAACTTACGAGGTCAAGTATCTGAAAGGACAAGGTTAAGTCAATCTCAACTTGTAGATGATGTTCATTATGAGTTACAAGAAATAGAGAAAGATGCATATGAGTTTGGAGACTCCACAAATGAAGTAGGTGGAGATAATGAAACAAGATGATATCGATAAAAGAATAGATAAACTTATTGCTCAATCCGAAAAAGAAATTGAGAAGTTATTCTCTAATAGATTAAAAGTGATTAAAGCATTAATAGAAGATATGTTCGAGAAATACGAAGGTAGTGAACCACATATTACTTGGACTAACTTTAATAAATACAACAGGCTCAATAAAGAACTGAAACGTATAAGTGAGATGATGAATGATGATTACAAAATAGTTGCTAAGACTATTAAACAATCACAACAAAACGCTTATATCGAAAAGTATATGATGAGCCTGTTTTTGTATGAATTGGCTAGTCAAAGCGATATGCAAGTTAAGGTTCCTAGTGCAGAAGTTATACAGAAAGCAATAGAACAACCGATTGAATTCATTAAACTTATACCTACATTACAGAAACAACGTAATCAAGTATTAGAAAAGATACGTATGCATATCACACAGGGCATTATGAGCGGAGAAGGTTACAGTAAGATAGCAAAAGCATTACGTGATGATATAGGAATGTCTATGGCTCAATCAAAGCGAGTTGCTAGAACTGAAGCAAGTCGTGCAATGAGTATAGCTGGTCAAGATAGTGCAATGAAAGCTAAAGAGAATGGCATTGAAATGACTAAGATGTGGAATGCTACTAAAGACACACGCACTCGTGATACACATAGACACTTAGACGGTCAGAAAAAGAAATTAACAGAAACATTTAAGTCTAGTGGGTGTGTAGGGTTGTCTCCTAAAACGTTCGTAGGCGTTTCTAGTGCAAAAGAGAACATCAATTGTAGATGTAAACTTATGTATTTGATTGATGACGAAGTGCCTGAAGTTATGCGCGTTAGAAATGATGATGGTAGTACGAGTGTTGTTGATTTTCAGACATATGAAGATTGGTTAAAAACTAAAGAAAAGGGTGATTGATGTGGAAAATAACACAGTAATTTTAGATTTATATGTTTATAATGAATTACTTGAAAAATCTATTAAGTATGACGAAACAAAAGAAGAAGTTGAAGTGTTAAAAACTCTTATTGAGGAAAATAAAAAACAGATTAGAAACGTGAATTTAGATGAGAAAAAATATGTAAAAATGTATAACCCAAGCCGACAGTCGTGAGATTGCCGGTTATTTTTATGCGTTCATTTATCCCCAAGGAAGTGATCTGTATATCTCGTTTATAGCAGACGTTAGCTATTTGACCTAAGCAAGTCACTAAAAGGCTCAATATGAACTTTATGGACTTTGTGTACATGAAGGTCAAAAAGGAGCAATGAAAATGAATATCGAAGAAGTAAAAGCATTTTTAGATGAAAATAAAGACTCAAACGAAGTTAAGGAGTATTTAAAAGGACTTAAAACGGTATCGGTAGATGACGTTAAAGGCTTTTTAGATACTGATGAAGGCAAGCGTTTTATTCAGCCAGAATTAGATAGATATCACACTAAAGGTCTAGAGTCATGGAAAGAAAAGAATCTTGAAAGCTTAATTGACAAAGAAGTGCAAAAACGTAATCCAGAGCAGTCGGAAGAACAAAAGCGAATTAGCGCTCTTGAGAAGGAACTGGAGAAACGTGATGCAGAAGCAAAACGTGAAAGAATTAAAAGTTTTGCATTAGGTAAAGCGCAAGAACTAAATATTCCATCTAGTTTAATAGATAACTTTTTAGGTGATACTGATGAAGAAACAGAACAAAACTTATCTTCATTAAAAGAAACATTTGATAAATATGTTCAAGACGGCGTTGAATCAAAATTTAAAAATGGTGGTCGTGATATTCGTAACAACGAAAATGATTTACCAGAATCAACAAGTGTTAAGTCTATTGAAGAAATGGCACAAGAAATTAGTTTAAGAAAATAATAAAAAGCGAGGTAATAAATTATGGCAGTTCCAAATTACACACCAAGTAATGTAATATTATCAGATTTTAAAAATGGGGTTATCCCTGCAGAACAAGGTTCATTAATTATGAAAGATATTATGGCTAATTCATCAGTCATGAAACTAGCAAAGAATGAACCAATGACAGCACAAAAGAAAAACTTTACGTACTTAGCAAAAGGCGTAGGAGCATACTGGGTATCAGAAACTGAACGTATTCAAACTTCTAAACCAGAATACGCTCAAGCAGAAATGGAAGCTAAGAAAATCGGTGTTATCATTCCATTATCTAAAGAGTTTTTAAAATGGACAGCAAAAGATTTCTTCAACGAAGTTAAACCTTTAATTGCAGAGGCTTTTTATAAGAAGTTTGACCAAGCAGTTATTTTTGGTACTGAATCTCCATACAATACTGCAACAAGTGGTAAACCTTTAGTAGCTGGTGCAGAAGAAAAAGGAAACGTAGTAAATGATTCTAATGATTTATACGTTGATTTATCTGCTTTAATGGGAACTATCGAAGATGAAGAATTAGATCCAAACGGAGTATTAACTACACGTTCATTTAAAACGAAAATGCGTAATGCTTTAGATGGAAACAAACAACCATTATTCGATGCTAACGGTAATGAAATCATGGGCTTACCATTATCTTATACTGGTGCTGATGTGTTTGATAAAACTAAATCATTAGCATTAATGGGCGACTGGGACTATGCACGTTATGGAATCTTACAAGGTATTGAGTATGCTATTTCAGAAGATGCTACATTAACAACGTTACAAGCATCTGATGCATCTGGACAACCAGTATCATTATTCGAACGTGACATGTTCGCATTACGTGCTACTATGCATATTGCTTACATGAATGTTAAACCAGAAGCGTTTGCTTCACTTAAACCTGCAGAAGTTACAGAAGGATAGGAGTGGTTATACATGAATAAGCAAGCTGAAGAAATAAAAGTAAAACGTGATGACCAAACTATTACGGTAACACGCAAAGCTTTCGATGCCTATTATAGCCATGTTGGTTATAAAGAGGTTAAATCAAGACGAACAACGTCTAAAAAGAGTGAGTGATGTTTATGTCTCTTTATGAAGAAATAGAATTACTTCTTAATAAAAACGGAATAGAAATAAATCCGGATGAAAGAGAAGTATTCGAAATGGAAGTTGAAGGGATACTCGAAGATGTTAGAGATATTACAAATAATGATTTTGTAAAAGACGGGCAAATTGTATACCCGTTTAAAATCAAAAAGTATGTTGCTGATGTCTTGGAGTATCAACAACGTCCAGAAGTTAGAAGGAATATTAAGTCAAGGAGTATGGGGACAGTATCTTACACATACAACGACGGTATTCCAGAATATATAACTGATGTATTAAAAAGGTATAAACGTGCTAAATTCCATGTTTATAAACCTTTAAGATAATGGAGTGATTACAGTGACGTACAAAGTTATTAATTACTTCACTGACTTACAAGACAACAACCATGAATATAACGTAGGTGACGTTTTCCCTCGTTCTGGTAAGCAAGTGAGTGAAGAAAGACTAACTGAATTATCCAACACATCTAATCGTCAAGGCAAGCCTTTAATAGAACGTGTAGACGAGCAATTAAGCTATTCTGATATGAATGTATCAGAACTTAAAAAACTCGCTAAAAAACGTGATATTGAGGGCTTTTCTAGTATGAAGAAAGCAAAGTTAATCGAAGTGTTAGAAGGTAATGATCATGTTTAATCCATACGACGAATACCCTCATACAGTTGAATTAGGTTTCATTGAAAAGGTGGGACAGTTTCCAAATGTACAAGAGCGCTTTGTGAGCGAAAAACCAATACGAGCATTTATGGATACACCTACAACTTCTGAAACACTTAAATTTCATCAAATGGAACAATCAGTCGATTTAAATATGTATACGCCTTACCTTACTAAATTTAACCCTAAAAAAGCACATTTCAGATATAACGGTAAAGTTTATCAATGCGTTGGTGACTTAGAAAATCAAGGTGGTATGAATGAAGTCCACAAAACACATTTAAAGGCGACACCATATGGCTAAAGTTAAGTATGGTAATAATAACTTAGTTGTAGCATTAGAAGATTACCGTGAAGAAATGGAAGATTGGGTTAAAAAAGGTATAGCTAAAACAACACAGATGATATATAACACTGCAATATCGTTAGCCCCAGTAGATATGGGTTACTTAAAAGAAAGTATCGATTTTATGTATAAAGATGGTGGTTTAACTGGCGTGATAAGCGTTGGTGCAGATTACGCTATATATGTGGAATACGGTACTGGAATATATGCTACTGGTCCTGGTGGCAGTCGTGCTAAAAAGATACCGTGGTCATATCAAGATGCAGACGGCGAATGGCACACTACAAAAGGAATGGAAGCACAACCGTTTTGGAACCCTGCTATTGATGCTGGTCGCAAAACATTTAGTAAGTATTTTTCATGAGGTGATTAGATGAGATGGGTATCAGTTGAACCTGAACTATTTGTAAAGATATATAACAATTTAAAAAGTAGCGCGACCATTGACATGTTAGTTGGTGGTCGCGTTTTTGATTGCGTTCAGAAAGACGTTGAATACCCATACATTGTGGTTGGAGAAACAAACGTCACTGAACGACCTTCAATGAATGGCATGAGAGAAACAGTCGCAATTACATTGCATGTCTATAGTCAAGCTACTACGAGTTATGAGACTAGGGACATATTAAAGTATCTCAACATTCTAGCAAGAGAGAACGTAGACATAGAAGACTATGAATTAGATTGGGTTCAGAAAGGCAACAGTGATGTGTTTATCGATATTGACCAATTCACAAAACATGGTGTTCTACGTCTTTTATTTAGATTTAGACACAAAACATTACAAGAAGGAGTGTAGAGTATGAGTAATTACATTTTGGTTGTAGCGCCAGAAAAGAATTTGATTGGTTCAGAAGGTTATTTAGTTGCTGAACTTAAAGAAGGCGAATACAATGTTTCGAATGAATTAAAAGAAAAACCAGTCGCTGGAAAAATGGACTATGACTATAGTGTTACTTCTGAAGAATACACGTTTACTAACGATAAGATTCCAGGAGATAAAGGGCAAGAACAATTCTTAACTGCTATCAAAAATAAAGAACAGATAAGAGTATGGAGAATTGAAAAGAAAAAATATGAAGAAGGATATAAATCTGAATTCGCGTATACGGTAGTTGAAGAATATGGTAACTCGTTTGACGACGAAGAGGATACTATCGAAGTAACCTTAAAAGTTAAATTTAATACTGCTAAAGGAGTATTTGAAAATTTACCGGCATCATGGTTAGATCCATCAGCTGCTGCACCTAAAGTTGATTTCGAAAAACCTGGGGAATATGAAGGTAAATTCGAAGAGCGTGAACAAGTAGCAGGTTCTGGTGCTTAATAAGGGGTTAAGTCCCCTTATTTTTTTATATCAAAATTAAGTGAGGTAATAACATGACAAATGTATTTCAAGAAGAAAAATTCAATCCGATTACTGAATTAGAAATTGGAGATGTTAAATATAAAGCTAAAGGTTCACTGGCGTTTGACCGTAAAGCAAAAGACTTTGCAACAAAAAATGAAGAAGGTAAAAAAGAAGGCACTGGTATACAAGCTATTTATAACGGTTTATTAAACCGTAATAGTGAATCGATTATTCAGTTTTGGATTTGTGCATTAGCGCATAAAAAAGAATTGAAAGAAAAAGATATTGAAGAAGCAGTAGAAAAAATAATTGATGAAAAAGATGACACAATTGAATTGTTACAAGGTGCTGTAACTGTATTAAATGATTCGGGTTTTTTCAAACAACAAATAAAAATGTTTTGGTTCCAGATGTCTCAAGCACACAAATTAGTGAAGGACGACGAGAAGGAAGAAGCGAAGAAAGCGCACGAATTCATGAAAGAAACATACGTGATTCTAACAGGCAAGCAACCTTACTAGATTACGATGATATACGTATACAGACTGCTCAATATCTAGGATATATCAGTGAAGACGAGTTATTTGCTATGACACCAAGAGAATGGCAATCGTGGATAAAAGGCGCAAGAGAACGTGAACTAGACAGTTTAGAACACAACTTGCATTTAGCTACTGCTACTGCCTTAGCACAAAACGGTAAAAAGTTAGGCAAATTACAAAAACAAATAGAAGTATCTCGTAAGAAATTGTATCAAAACAATGATGAATTTAAAGCTGACAGAAAAGCAGAACTTGAACGCAAGAAGAATATAAGAGCAAGACAAATAGAAGATGCTGAAAAATTATTTGGTAAGAACATGTAAGGAGGGATAAATATTGGAAAAGAATTTCGTAGCGCGTATATCAGCTATTATTAGTAATTTCGAACGTAATGTTCGTAAAGCACAAAGATTAGCCAAAACTTCTATACCGGATGAAATTGAAACGGATATTACTGCTAATACATCTAAATTCCAACGTGGCTTAATGCGTGCAAAAGCTATGGCTCAACGTTTTCGGAAGCATACAGTCGATATAGATGCCGACACAAGTAAATTTAGACGTGCAATGTTAACTATGCAACGAGGTTGGGCTCAAACGCAAAAAGCACAAGATGAATTTGACAGAACAATGATGTCTATGGCTCAATCCATTAGATCATTCGGAACAGTATTTTCTAATCAAATTAAAGGTACATTAATCGCTAGTTTCCAAGGCTTAATACCAATTATCGCAGGGTTAGTACCTGCCATCATGGCAGTGGGTAACGCGTTAAAAGTAGTAACTGGTGGTGCTTTAGCCCTAGCAGGCGCAGTAGCTATTGCAGCAGGTGGTTTTGTTGGATTTGGTGCAATGGCATTTACAGCAATAAATCTAGTTGGTGACGGTACTTTAAAAGCTACAAAAGAAACACGAAGATATGAAAGTGCGTTGCAAGGCGTAAAAGATGCTTGGGTAGATATCGTGAGCGATAACTATACGAAAGTATTCAGTGCAATGGCTAATGGTATGAACGCAGTAAAAGTTGCGTTGAAAGGTATAGCGCCATTTTTAGCTGGTGTAGCTAAAGGAATGGATAAAGCATCTGAATCATTATTACAATGGACTAAATCAAGTAGTGTAGCTAAAGCTTTCTTTAATATGATGGAAACAACAGGCGTATCTGTGTTTAACAAAATGTTAAGTGCTGCAGGAAAATTTGGAGATGGACTAATTAATGTATTTACTCAATTAGCACCCTTATTCCAATGGAGTGCTAACTGGTTAGATCGTATCGCTACTAACTTTAGTAAGTGGGCTAATAGTGCGAGCGGTCAAAACAGTATTAAGCAATTTATGGAATATACAAAACAAAATTTACCTTTAATCGGTAAGATATTCGGTAATACGTTTGCAGCTATAAATAACTTGATGAAAGCATTTGGTAGCAACTCAACTAACATCTTTGAAGCATTGGCTGAAATGACACAAAAATTTAGAGATTGGTCAGAAACAGTTGGTAAATCAGAAGGCTTTAAAAAGTTCATTGATTACGTACAACAAAATGGTCCAAAAATCATGGACTTAATCGGCAATTTAACAATGTTGCTTGTTAATTTCGGGACTGCAATGGCACCAATAGCAAGTAAGATACTTGATGTAGTGAATGCAATCATTAGCTTTACAAGTAATCTATTTGAAGCGCATCCAGGAGTTGCAAAGTTAGTCGGTATTATGACTATTCTAGGTGGTATATTACTCGCAGTCGTTCCTACGATTGCACAGGTAGCTATATTCGTCAAAGACTTATTGATCCCATTCATTAGTTGGGCAAGTAAAGCAGGTATTGTTAGTAAAGCTATGGGCGTTCTTAAAGGTGTACTTGGTAAGTTAGCATCTCCACTAACTCTACTTAGAACTGCATTTGGAGCAATAGTCGGCGCATTAGGTGCTATCAGTGCGCCAGTATGGATAGTGATTGGTGTTATTACAGCATTAATCGGTGTAATTACTTATCTATGGAAGACGAACGAAGATTTCAGAAATGCAGTAGTAAATGCCTGGAATACTATTAAAGATAAAGTAGGAGAAGCTATAAACGGATTGGTTACATGGTTCCAAGAGCTATGGTCTAATATCCAATCCACACTTAAACCTATCATGCCATTACTTCAACAAGTTGGAGAGATTGCACAACAAGTTTTAGGTGCAACATTTGTAGGGGCTATTCAGTTATTAATGTTAGCTTTCAAGCAAATATGGGCAGTCACACAAGTTGTATGGCAAGCAATAGGCGCAATTATATCTGTTGCAGTTCAATTGGTAGTCGGTATTTTAACAGCATTTATTCAATTGCTATCTGGCGATTTTAGTGGTGCTTGGTTAACGCTGCAAACTACTATTTCTAATGTAATGGATACAATATGGTCTACTATTCAATCAATATGGACAACAATTTCAGAGTTCTTCTTTAGTATCTATAACACAATATTAGGTACTACGATTTCTAGTTGGTCTGAAATGTGGTCATTCATCAGTGGTAAGCTATCTTCAATACTTGGTAGTGTAATCAGCTACTTCGGTCAGATACTAAGTAATATCATTAGTTACATGTCTCAAGTGCTAGGGAACATCATTTCTACGTGGAACAGTATTGTTATTAACATTACCAATTATCTTGCTAACGCAGTAAGCGCTGTGATCAATGGAATGTCTAATATGTTATCTAACGTAGTTAATGGCATGGTCAATATCGTTAACGCAGCAATCAACGGAATGGTCAACTTTGTCGGTGCAATAACAGACGGAATAAGCAATGCAGTAAACGCTGCACTAAGTTTCGTCGGAGACTTCATTTCTGCAGGTACAGATTTAATCATGGGCATGGTGCAAGGGGTTAAAAACGCAGCAGGTGCTTTAGTAGATGCAGCAGTTTCTACTGTACAAGATGCGGTAAGTGCAGCAAAGTCAGCGTTGAAAATTAACTCTCCATCTAAAGTGTTCGCAGAAATCGGTATGTGGTCAGTTATGGGTATGGTCAAAGGAATAGATAAACATAGAGGTTCTGCTATTTCAAGTACAGAACATTTAGCGAATTCTATTACTAATGCCTTTAGTCCTCAACTAGTGCCTAGTGTCGATAGTAGCCTTATGCGTGATGGTATTTCATCAGCTGTCGGTAACATTGACGGTTATATTGATTCAGATGTAAGACATAGCATTGCAGAAAATAGTAAACCTGTTGTTAACTTACACGTTCATAATGAATCAGATTTACCTGCTATTAAATCATGGATAGATGATGCTAGTTCTAAAGAAAATAATACATTCAATTTCTAATTAAGGAGGGATAAATTGAAAGTTTCAGACTTAGAAATTATAAAAAACGGTACAAAGTATCGTGTTAATAACAATAGTATTACTGGAGATGTTTTAACGGTCGATAGCTTCAATGTAGATGGTTTGGAGTATATTTATAACCATGAAAGCATTGATGGCATTAACGGCCGTTTTTTAACGTCTAAACGCAATGATAAAAGAAAAGCAACCCTCCTAGTTAGTTACAATGTAGAAAAGATGTCGAGGGCACAACATTTAAAAGGACAACTCGCTTACTTATTTAGTGGCGAGTTTTTTGTTAGGGAAATGGGAGCATCTGTAGTAGAAATTCCATTTCAACATTTTAACGATAAACCATTTAAATTTGAGCCAAACTATCTAAGTGGTAAGACGATTAAGTTACAACTGAATTCAGAAATATCATTCGACGTAACACAGATAAGTGGGCAAATAGCTATCGAATTTGAAACTGTAGATTTGCCTTATTATGAAAGTGTTGGGCGATCATTAGACTTAGCTAGTGGAAGAACATCTAGTTTATGGTCGTCAGATATGTTAATGGATTGGGAAATGGGTTCGAGTACACGTAAATATGTATTCGAAAACGTGAAAACTGGAACGGTTTACTATCACGGGACATACCCTATAGAACAGTTTAACCAAGAGTGTAAGGTTTCAATCACACTTACTGAAAGCACAAAAGAATTTAACTGGTACACATCAGCATCTGACATGATGGAAATTAAGGGTCTCAACTTAAAAGGTGGAGACGTTATAACATTCGATGGATTACAAACCTATCGTAATAACGTTCCAATTAATGAATACACACGTTTAAACTTTCCGAAATTTAATCCAGGTGCTAACTCATTTAAATTTAATCAGAAAATAGAAAAAGTCATTTTTGACTTAAAATTCTATTACTTATAGGAGGGATAAAATGCCGATAATGTTAAAGAATCTCATTGGTAAAGGTTATCCCGTCTATACTGGTACATCATTAAATGAAAAGATAAGTGCTGATGGTGCTTTGACATTCGATATTGTAGAAAATAACAATACTAAAGATATCATTACTTCAATAACTAATATGTGGACTGTAACAAATGTTGGTGGATATAAAGACAATAAAGTATATAAAATCATCATGCTTGATAGACAAGCGCGTGGCGATAAAAACTACGTTTCAGTAACTGCAATACAAAAAGAAATACACGACCTAAAATTTTCTAGGGTTTATGAAAATGTCACAGGGTCACTGACACCGTTCAACTATTTTACCAGTGTGTTTCGCAATAGTGGTTATAAGTTTAAGTTAACAACTAAACCTAACTCTAGTAGATGGGAAAACGCAGGGGACGGAGATACACGATTAGAAATGTTACAGAATGGTTTAAATAGATATTCCCTTGAATACACGTATGATGAAGCAACTAAGACATTTACATTCACACCATATTTTGAAAATAAAGCAAAATACTATATTTCAAGCGAAGTAAATGCAAATAACATTCACCTCGAAGATGATGCCAACGAGTTGTGCACTTATATTCGTGGATATGGTGGGTTTGATGATGATGAAGATTTTAGAACAGCTGCGTTACAAGTTGAATATACACATCCTTTAGCAACGCAATATGGAAAGTTAGAAGCTGAGCCAGTTATAGATGGACGTATTACTAAAGAAAGTACGATGAAAGCTAGATTAGAATCAGAAATCAATAACTCTTTTAAAACTTCATTGTCTCTTGATTTTATAGCTTTAAAAAAATACTTTCCTGAAGCAGTACCTAGATTAGGCGATGTGGTTCCAGTTAGAGACGATGTTTTAGATCTAAACGAAGAAGTAAGAATAGTGGAAATCAATACACAACGTGATGCTAATAATGAAATCATTAAACAAGATGTAACGCTAGGAGATATCAAGCGTAGAGATAGATATAGAAGAAGTATAAACCAAGCCGCTAATTTTGCATCGGGATTAGGTAGAAACGGTGGCATGGGAGCAAGCAAGAATTTTAAAGTTGTTACCAACAAGGTAAATGCAGTCACTTCTGTTGTGCAAAAAACAAACCTAACAACTGATGAAAAAGAACGTGTTAATCAGATATCTGATAAGAGTATTACTCTAACGGGTGATGATGACAAAAAATACGCAATAAGTGTTGTAGGCGGTAAATTACAAGCTACATTACTAGGAGGCTAGATAAATGGAACAAACAAGGCTTATAAAATATCTCGATGATATATTCAACGAACACTTTGTTGGTCAGAATGAGCGTAACTTCAGAGAGATTGAAAAAGCATTAATCAATATACGTGAATTAGCTAAAGAGCATGAAGAAAAGAAAGATTATGCACATAATGCTGAACAGATAAAGATATTTAACAATAATTTAAACAAAGTTGTAGGCATGATGAAATCTCAAATCGAGAATATTATCACGGGTGCTAATGGTGACGGTAATGCCGAACTGAAAGATGCACACGTTGCAATTGACGGCACTAAACATCAAACATTACAAGCAAGATTACAGAATGACTTATTTAAATTAGATGAGATAAGTAACGAAGCTAAAACGCTAGCTAATAAACATGAAACACAAATAACAAAAACAGCATTTTATGATGAAATTACATCAACAAAAGGTCGTAAACATGATACTTCTTATAAATTGATTATCATTCCACACAAGGACAAAGAAGGTAACTTGATTAAGCTTAAAAGAGGTATTGTAGGGGACGATAAAAGTCATCCAGAGCATATAACACCTCGTGAATTTGCTCAATTAAGTGGGGCAACCTTTGTAGCAAATGCTAGTACGGGTAGTGGCTCAAGATTAATGTTACACGGTCAACAAATATACGAAGGTAAAATATTAGAAAGCGTCAAAGATTATGAACCATTAAAAGATAGATGGACAATGACAATCGGAGATAACAATGAGTTATACGCCTATCCACAAGCAGTAACAGCTTCTGAAATAAAGAAAAAAGGAATTAATAACACAGTCAGTGGTTTTGGACCATTATTCCTAGATGGTAAAGTTGCATATCAAACAGGTATGTATAGTCCAAATAGTGAAGCTTCTCACCCTAGACAAGTAGTTGGCCAA
This sequence comes from Mammaliicoccus sp. FSL K6-3158, assembly GCF_038005105.1. NCBI lineage: Bacteria > Bacillati > Bacillota > Bacilli > Caryophanales > Staphylococcaceae > Mammaliicoccus > Mammaliicoccus sp. FSL K6-3158. The sequence continues at coordinate 2,004,770 of NZ_JBBOSL010000001.1, read as the reverse complement.
TTACCAAACAATGATATTTTCTTCTTCACATGTGATGGTCGTATTAAAACTGGTCAACTATATCATAAAGGTATGACATTACCAGAAGTAATTGATACATTACAAGATCACTTTGGTAAAGGTGACGGTAAAATTAAATTTGCTTATAACTTAGACGGTGGCGGTTCAGCAGCGTCTATTTTAAATGGGCAAATGTTAAATAAATTAGTTGATAGTAATCATAAGGCAGAACGACCTGTGCTTGATTTCTTATATGTGGCCAAAGAAAAGGTACAGCCTAGAGATAATGACATTCACAGAATTATGAATATGATTGGCGATTTAAGATATGATAACCAGTTCATTTTCGGAATGCTACAACATTACAACACAATTGAGAGTAAAGAACTTAACTTAATCAATGGTAACAAAGGATATGCCGGGATTGTAATGCGAGATGATAAGCGAAAACCTATGAGCAAGTTATATCTTGATAAACGTGTCGCTTTTTATAGATATGACTTAAAGAAATCAATATTCATAGTTGATGATAGAGGGTTACATGTTGGTGGAAAGATGATGGCCAAAAAAGATAGCGCACCTAGATTAGTTAGAAACCCTAATACAATACGTTATGGTGGCGACTATCATGTATTGAGTGATGCTACAAACGGTCCTTATCCTAACCAATCATCTTCAATCGTTACACATTGGAATATAGGTTCTATTGATTTCACTAAAGCAAGTTCAGCTATTCAAAGAGCAACGCCATTCGCTAGAAGTGCAAGCGTTAAAGAAAAGCGTAGAACATATACTAAAAAAGATGGTTGGAGTAAGTGGTTCGAAGTCTAATAATCGGAGGTTTTTAAATGGTACAAAAATATGGTGATATAAAATTAGAAACATCAGCAGAGTATAAAGCACCTATTAAGACAAATATATCTTTTGATGATACGGATGTCGGTAGTGCAGTATTACGTTTCTTTTTAACTTATGGCAATCAACCTTTGTTATTAGATGAAGCGACTACTGAACTATCGATTTTTTTAGTGGCACATGATGGTTATTTTGAAAAACACAATCTAAATTATGATGATCCATTAAACGGTAAAGTATCGGTTAAATTAACTGATACTTTTTTAGCACATAGTGGTTTAGCTAAAGGTCAGATTTACATTAAAGTCTTAGGTGAGAACAGTGTCATTACACAAGTTAAATTCACTTTCAATATTGAAGATAGCTTAATAAATGATATTCCTGCAGATGTTCAAATGAAAGAAATCAGGATATTTGCTGAATTAGAAGCTGAAATCAATAACATGGTAAATAACATTAATGAGAAACTATCAGATGGTCAAGCTGTTGTTGATGAAATGAACGCACTAATCAATCAAGCAAAGTTAGATTTACAACTTACAGTAAATACAGCTAAAAATGAATTCGAAGACATTAAGACAACATTTTCAAATGACGTACAAACGAGTACTGATAATGCTAAAACAGAAATAGAAACTGCTAAAAATAGTGCAGTCAGTGATATAAACGCATTAAATCAAGCTGATACTTCTAATTGGCAAAAGTCTAAGATAACTGGTGATGATGGGTTTACACGTTCAATATCACAACCAGACTTAAAAAATCCAGATGAGTATTTTAAGAAAACTGAATTTGTGTATGTAACCAATTCTCTTAATCAACCTAATGGAGAGAATCCTAATGCATTTATTTCTGTATTGTTTAGGAGTCCTAATTACGCGATTCTAACTTATCAAGCATATAATTCAGATAAAATTTTTATCAAACGTAGAGTTAACTCGCCAACATGGACAGATTGGGCAATGTACGAACCATCATCAAATAAGAATAAAAGAGTATGGTTAGGAACTTTATCCAACTCATTATTACAACTTGCACCTGGTTTATATGAATGTACAATACCTGCACAAGCAAATACTGTTGATGCACCATATGATGCGAATTTAGGTTCTTATATTGCAGAAATCGATGTTTTCGAAGGTGCTAATGGTAGAAAACAAATTAGATTACGACATAACTATAGAAATCTTGAATATATAACTACTATCCACACAAACAATCAGTTCACTGGCTGGAAAAAGATAGTCACAGAAGAATACGGCAAACAACAAAATGCTGATACAGGTTGGATACAATGGCAATTAGAAAATGGTGCGGTTAATAGAAATGAAACTACTGGCGAGGGTACATTATATAGGAATGAGTATCGAGTAATTACTACTAATGGCATAACACGCGCACATATTCGATTTAATATTAGCAATATAACACCTAACGCTATTGTCGGTCGTATACCAGCAAAAATGGTAACAAAAGCTCAAACTGGTTTGTTACGTTCTGGATTATCAAGAAATCCAGTTGTTTATACCATTAATATTGACGGTTCAATTAAACTGATGGTTCATTCTAATGATATTAGTAATTGGGATACAGCAAGTTACTGTATAGGAGAACACAGTTGGATAGTTGATGGAGAATTCTTCGACAATATTGACACTGGTGGAACAAGTGGTTTAGAAGGTGAATCTGCTGACGACTTAGTAGATGAGGATATTGTAGAAAATCCAGACGATGACCCAGATTATGACGACCCAAGTGCTGGCGACCCTACAACTGATGAAGAACCATCTGACGAAGAAATAATTGAAGATGGCGAAGAAGATTTACCAGATTACGGCGATGCTTTAGATGAATTAGACGAAGATTTGGAGAGTGATAATAATGGCTAATCAAGTATGGGAATATGATGGGACACCTCATTTAATTATGAACCCTAATGATTTACCGGATGAATATACAGATATACCACCAACAGACGGATTGTATTATCCCATTGTTTTTGACCCAGAATTAAGTCAATGGTTTGGTACAGATAAAGAGGTGTGGGAAGAAGAAAACCCACCAGAAGAAGATTTACCCGATGATATCACCTCATTAAAGAAAATTATCCAACTACAATCTGTTCAACTAGCTAGTTTAAGTACTAGAGTATCAACGCTAGAAGGGGTTGAGAAATCATGACAATGCATGAAATGTTTTTAGAACAAGCTAAAATATTTTTTGATATGAATATGGATCCAATTTTTCTCGTTCCAATTGCAATTACTATGGAAGAATACAATCAAATAAGGGAACAATACTTCCCAACTACAGAGCCTACTGAATAATCAGTGGGCTTTTATTATTAAATGAAAGTGGGTGTCGTATGAATAAATTATCATTACCCGAAATATTATCTAGCACATTGTTATTTGGATTAGGAATTTTCACAATGTTTCGTGGTGTTTTTTGGATAGTGGAACAAGAAAAGGTATTAAATGATTCAGATTTTTATAGAGCACTTCATGAAATTATGCCGATATGGATTTGGGGCATCATGCTATTTGTTTCTAGTTCATTTCTTATAGGTGCAAGTTGGCTAATGCCCAGAAGAAATAGGTTGTTTCACTGGTTACTTTTACTAGGTGGAATAACCTGTTCATTGATGTATTTGACAATGACAAGTGCAAGTTTATTCAATGCAATAAATTGGTTATCACCAATGCAATTTGCTACTTTGTCTGCAACTTGTGGTGTTATTGCATTTTTCGGAGGTGCTGAAATATATGCTAGACGAAAGTAAATACGTTTTAAAATCAGAACACATCAAAGATATTGGCAAGGTTACAGGAAAGATAAAAGACGTAGATGCAAAGCACATGCAATTGCATAACGAGTTGAATCTGGTTGTCACAACAATTGGCAAAAGTACGGAATCACTTACTAAAACAAGTGAACGAACAAACACTATTTTAGAACGTATAGATGAAAAAATGGATGTATATAATGATCGAATTAAAGATGTTGAGTTTGATGTTGAAACAACCACTAGGAGAGTGGACAGTATTGAAAACTCTGTGACAGAAAGACAAAAAGGAAATGTGCAATTATGGGTAGCTATTGTTGGTGGTATAGCAACAGTTATTGTAGGTGCTCTAGGATTTGCACAAGTATTCTTTTAAGGAGTGATGTAATGACTCAAAAACCGACAGCTACACAAGTAGCCAAATGGGCTAAAAGTGTTATAGGCAAGTCCATAAACGTGGACGGTGCATATGGTGCTTAATTTATGGGTTCCATATAAAAAAATAATGTGAATTGCTGGAACACCCTGAGAGCCTTTATAACTACAACGTAACTGGCAACGGTAAGCGTGATAGTTTGAAAATATAAAGGATTGGGCAATCAGCAGCCAAGCATCTATGGTAAAAGTAGATGAAGGTTCAACGACTAGGTACTATCAATTGATAGGCAGTGCATTACACTAATATAGTGAAGATATAGTCTAGTCTTACGTGAAAGCGTAAGGCTCTTTTTATAGAGCAATTTAACGTTATACAAGCATGATAAGAAATTATCATAGGGAAAGGCGTTAAATTAAATACAAACGCAATGTTGGGATCTAAACGCTTATATATCAATTAAATATTGGAATTATTGGCCACCTGGTAACGCTATCGCATGGGGATACAACAAGTTACCAAGTGGCTTTATTCGTTATAAAAACACTACAAATTTTGTACCTAAACCTGGAGATTTCGCTATATGGGGTACTGGCTCATTTAACAATGGTGTAGGGCATTGCGCGATAGTTGTTGGACCATCTACAAAAAGTTATTTCACAAGTGTAGACCAAAATTGGTATAACGCCAGTTGGTCGGGTAGTCCTGCAAGACTAGTTAAGCATAGTTATTACGGTATATCTTACTTTGTTCGTCCTCCATACAGAAAAGAAAACACGACAAGTAACAATAAACAAAAAGAAGACAACAAAAAAGAGCCTAACAAACCAACTACTGTAGAACCAGAGAAAAAAGAGGATGTAAAACCAACTTATAGAACAATCAAAACAATTAAATACACGACTTATGACGAAGATAAAGGCGAGATTGATAATATCTTTCAACATATCGTTGAAGGTAACCTACGAGTTGGTAAGCCTAAAGGTGTGACGATTCGTATGGCTCAATCATCACGATCAGTTCAAGAATTGTATAACGATAGAGATACTATTCCTAAAAATGACTTACCTCACTTTTATGTTGATAGAAATCGCATATGGTCTCCTAGACATTCTAAGTATGAAGTACCAGGAGATACAAACAACATTGTTGTAGAAGTTTGTAGAGATATGAACGATGTTAAAAATGATTATCTGTTTAATGAAGCAACTGCTTTAATAATGGCAGTTACGATGATGGAAGAATACAAAATCCCTTTGAAAGTTCAATATTTAAACGTTTCTAATACGATTTGGCGTGCGTTAAAAGAACATACAGGCTATGACGTGATAAAAGATGGTAAAGCAAGTAGTGGCGAATTGTTAAAGCTTAAACAAGCGTTAATTAAATTCTATAACAATGTAGACGAATTCATGAATACAGCACCTAAAGAGATTGTAACTACTAAGAGAATAAAAATTGATGCTAAGAAAAAAGCAAGTAGTAAAGCAAGTAGTACTTCGACAAGTTCTAGTAGTTCGTCTAGTAATAATAAAGTGATTACAGACATGGACGTATCAAGATATACATTTGCTCAAGCGTTAAATAAGCAAATGAGTGTCAGTCCACAAATCAATGTTGGTCGAGGTTGGTACAACGCAAGTAGGTCACAAACACAAACGTATATGCACTCTACAAACATTAGAAAGAGTAATGTTCAAAGATATCAGATGCTTAATTTAGGTAAATATCAAGGTATTTCTGTCGCCAAACTTAATCAGTTATTAAGAAATAAAGGTAAATTGCATAATCAAGGCGCAGCGTTTGCTAAAGCAGGTAAAACATATAAAGTGAATGAAATTTATTTAATTGCCCATGCAATTTTAGAAACGGGTAGTGGTTCTTCTTATTTCGCTAGTGGTGCTAGTGGTTACTACAACATGTATGGTATAGGCGCTTTTGATAGTAATCCGAATAATGCTATTACATTTGCACGTAATCAAGGTTGGAACACGGTTTCTAAAGCTATTATTGGTGGTGCAAAGTTTATTAGAAGTAATTATATATCTAAGGGACAAAACACATTGTATCGCATGAGGTGGAATCCTAAAAGCCCAGGTACTCATCAATACGCTACAGACGTTAGGTGGGCTAATCATCAAGCTACAACGATATATAACTACTATAAAAAGATTGGTAGTAAAGGTAAGTATTATCAATATGATAGATACAAATAAGGAGTGGTTAAATGAAAATCAATTGGAAAGTACGTATTAAACAAAAATCATTTTGGGTAGCCATTATATCGGCTATCCTTTTGTTTGCTCAGCAAGTGTCGGGTGCATTCGATTACGACATCACAGTGTATACAGACCAAATAACGAATATCGTTAACAGTGTGTTAGGTGTATTGGTGCTATTAGGTGTAGTACAAGACCCGACTACTAGAGGAATCAAAGATAGTGAACAAGCACAACAATATCATCAACCAAAGTAAAGTCGGCTAAATAGTCGGCTTTTTATTATGACTTGGTTATGACAGTGCAGTTATAGCCAAGAAAAAACTAAAGGAGAGATTTATAATGAAAGATATTTATTCAAATCACATTCAAGGAAGTAAGTTAACAGGCAAAAAAGCAAGTATTGCAGGTATTGTTATTCATAATGATTACGGTTCAATGACGCCTAATCAGTATTTACCATGGTTATATACAAGAGAACAAAACGGAACGCATGTTAATGGGTGGGCTTCTGTTTATGTAAATAAAGATGAAACACTTTGGTATCACCCAACAGATTATGTAGAATGGCATTGTGGTAATAACTGGGCTAACAGTAATCTGATCGGGTTCGAAGTTTGTCAATCACATCCAGCAGCAGGTTTAACAGATGCCCAGTTCAAATTAAATGAAGAGGCAACATTTAAAGTAGCAGCAGCTGTCATGAAGTCTTATGGTTTGCCAGTCAATCGCACGACAGTTAATCTTCATAGACAGTATTTTGGCACATCTTGTCCTCATCGTTCTTGGGATATGCATGTAGGAAAAAACGCACCAGATACGTTAGCTAATCGTAATAAGTTAAAAGATTACTTTATTTCTCGTATTAAACATTATTACAACGGTGGCACAACAACTAAACCACCTAAAACAACTTGGAAATGGTCTGGTAAAGCGACAGCTAAGAAAGGTGTATCTCCAATCGCAGCTAAAAAGAAACCAGGTTTAAACGAACCGGCATTAGCACCACCAAATAACATCTTAGCTGGTCAATATATTAACTTCTTCTCGGTTACTAAAAAGGATAAATATTGGTGGGCAGAGTTTGAATATCCAACTAACCCTAAAGCTGGACGATTCTATTGTGCATTGGGGCCTATTACACACAAAGATGAGAAGTTAGAAAAAGAAACCAAATTATGGTTTGACTTGAAGATTACAAGTAAAAAGTAGTATTATATGTTTACCCTATTTAGTTTAACCGCTAGGTAGTTCATACACACAAACCCCACTTCTTATTTGTAGAGTGGGGTTATTTTTTTATTATTTAATTTGTTTTGCAAGATAATTAATCGGGTATTTGTATCTTATATCTATTATTAATACAAGATTAATTGAAAGGAATAAGTTTTATGAAAGAAATTAACTATCAAGATTTAAGCGATGATTTATTGTATGTTTCTATATTGTTAAATGAAAAATTAAATGGAGACTTCAACAATGATGTAGAAATAGCGATATTAGAAGAATGTATTACTAAATTAAAAAGTACTACCATACAAAGTCCTGATTTTAAAACAGAAGTGTGATTAAGTATGTTAAGATAACTTTAGACATATTAAACACAATATTACGGCGAGCCTACTCATGTAATTGAGTAGGTTATTATTTTGAATTATGTAATATTAATGATATAATTTGTATAGTTTAAACCTATTATCTCCGTTTTAGTTTTAAACTCATATTTAGTAATACCTTTTTGCACCTCACTAATAAGTGGGGTGTTATTGTTTTTAAGACGAAATAATGATATAGTAGCTAGATGAAAGTGTTTAACCCTAAAACACTTACCCACTACACAATGCCATGATGTAGGGGGTTTTTATTTGCTTTAATATCAATAGTGTAGTATTACTATATATAAGCACTTATATAGTGCTTAATTTTCATATTAAAATCTCCATTAACTTTCCCTGTCACTTTGTGTGATGGGGTTATATTTTTGACTAAAATTAGTATCTACTAATAGTACAAACTCTTAATATGTGGTATAATATAAGAGTGTATTAGCAACTAATGTCTTCCCCGATATTAGTTGCGCTTTTTATAAATAAACTCTTTCTACTTTATTGTGTAAAATGTATAATGTTGTTAAATACACACTGAAAGAGGTAAGGGGAATGGCAAATATATATTTAGCGAAATTAAATGTAAATGAAAAAATCCACAGTGTCTATAAAGGGGAAACTACAATAAAAACCTTTTTAGATCAACTGTATATAGACATTGATTCTAATCGAGTCATGGAAGATGAAATGTCTGGCGTAAGATATAAGATAGTAGACATTGAAAAAAATCCAAATGATTTTGTAATAAATGGAAAGTTTTTAAGAATTGAAAAAAGTAAAACTCAAAATACTTATGATGAGAAAAATGATGAATTAAAAGAACAAATAGTAGAAAGTCCAGCAGATTATATAGCTTTTTCATTTTTTGTACATAGGGAAATGATAGCATTTGTTCCAAAACAAGCATTCTCAAGACAACATTTCTTGAAAGTTTTTGCTGATTTTATTTATCTTTGTAGTCCTCAAATAGGTCGAGTTAATTTGCAAATAAAGTTAGATAATAAAGAATTAGATAAAAAATTTGCAGAAATAAATACTATGAAAAAGATATCAGTTGTGATAGTTCCTCCAAATTCAGATAAGGATTTATGGAAAGGACTTGAAAGTATATCAGAAGAATTAGAAGAAACTGAAGCGACAGAAATGGAGTTTTCTTTAAAAGCCAGTATCAGAAAACCATTAGTTAAATCATCAGAATTAGTAAAGGGACTATATAATTTTGTAAAAAGAGGATATGGTGAAATGGTTGCAGAAGGAAAAGGTAGTGATGGCATGCCACTTGAAATAAATACTTTAAAAAACAAAGAATTAATAGAAAAACATAAAATACCCGAAAGTATAAAAAACTCTCCAAATGAAATCGCATCAGAAGTAATAGATAAAAATATTTTATAATGAAAAAAAGAGGTGTTAAATTGAAAAATATAATGAATGAAATTTTTATTGAAACCTCTCCTAATATATATTTATTAAAAAGAATAAAAGAGTTGATTTGGTCAATCGAAGCATTAATATCATTGTTATTGTCTACGATCACTATATTTATTATGTACTATTTTTTTCAATTAGATTCTATATTATATAAATCTGTGATTTCAGATTTGATTTTAACTTTTATTGGTGGACTTATCACGATGATTGCTTTTTCTCTATCAGCACTAGCTTTAGTTTTATCGATTTTTAAAACCGAGGATATTGAACGTATATCAAAAGTAGGTATAGAAGAGTTATCTAATAGTAACAAGAAATTAATTTTTAGCAAAGTGGAAATTTTTGCTATCTTAATTTATAGATTTTATGCATCAGGTATACTTAATTTGATTTCTATATTCTTATTGATTATAGGGTATTTTATTGTTAATTTACCAATAACTTATTCTAATTTTGTTCTATATCCTTTGACCCTGGTAAGTGTTTATATAGTCTATTTCAGTTTGATTTTTACAGTTTTATTAATACCTACTTGTATTAAGTTTAAGTTTATTGAATATATAGATACGAATGATAAAAAACAAGATCCCATATCATCTGATGATTCAGTCGATAATCAATAAGATAAATAACAAAAAAAACCACCTTAATTGGTGGGCTTCTTTTATGATATAATTTAATTAGGCGGAAGAGGTTAAGACTATATAGCCACCCATATTACAGGGTGGTCTTTTTATTTTTACTTCTTTTATCATTATTAAATAAAAAGTGGTAAAGTAGTTGAAATATGATACAAACCACCGGTATAAGCAGGTAATATTCTGCTGGAAGTACATATACTAAAATTAGACATAAAATTAGAAAGGGAACCATTAGAATATAATACCTTTTGTCTTTAAACATTTAATCACCTTATAGAGATAGTGTACTTTATTTATTAATCATTGCTATTTATTTCTAGAATATTTAATCCTTCCAATTCCTTTGGTTCCTCGAAGAATGAAGTGAGATAATTGAAAGTAGATTCAGTATCAAAATTATTCCTTTCTGGTTCCTCTAGTTGTCTTATTTTTAGGTGTTCTAAACATTTTTGGTTATCAACATTTATATATATAAGTTTATGATAAGCATTTATTTCATTAGCTATATTTAATAACCATCTTCTTTGATTTTTGGTGTTTCCTGGAAAGTCCATAACTACATCTGTCCCAACACACAATATATTCTGTACATGTTTTTTTATCAAAGGTTTTATTTGTTTTGACAAATTTTGATAATCTTCTATTGTCTTAATTTTATTTGGATACAGACTTTCAAGCCATTCGTCTTCTGATAATAAAACTGCATTTTTTTTTTCGTTAATTGTTTTGACATTGTTGTTTTTCCAGCACCCATTTTACCTGTGAAAAAATATAAAGTTCCTAAATTGTTCATATTGAATCTACTCCTAAATGTTTTTGGATTATAATAGTTTATACTTTAATATAATATACACTTTATCATAAATGTACTGTAAATATGGTGTTTTCTATTCTATCTCAATAATACAATCCAGATTTTAAAAGTTAAACCCACCTTAATTGGTGGGTTATTTATATGGGTGATTTTTAATATATTCTTGAGCCTTCCCTTGGTTACCACTTGCAGCAGTTATTGCTTCATATTGTTCAACAATCTTGTAATCAAAGTCTTTACCCAGACCATTTGCAATGTTTGTACGTGCAGTTTGTATAGTGCCATCATATTCTTTTTGTTCTCTACTTCCCTCAGGTAATGCATCTCTATTTAGTGTCATAAGTCTGAATGCATAATTTTTATCAGATAAGTGAGGTAAGTATTCGGGATTTTCTTCTGACACTTCGTTGTTATCCTCTGCTATCTGTTCACTATTCATACTAGTATCGTTTTCAACAGTTTGATGTTGTTCATTAACACTGGTTGATACATCATCCTTTTTTGCTATTGTGTTCTCATACACCATAAACGCAGCAAAAGATAATCCTATCATCAAAATAGCTATAACTAATAAAGACATTATAACTTTTAAAATGTTCATTCTACCATTCCCTTCATTTTTTCGAACTTCCATTATTACAATATTACTCTATCTCCACAATACAATCCATACTCAATTGCACTTTCTCACCATTCTCCAACACTTCTAACTTATTTCTTTCACTATCAAACTTATTAATCTCACACTCAATCGTTTTATAATATCCATCTTCCCAATACTTAATTGTTGCTGGTGGATCATAAAATAATTTTTGCGCTAAGACATCGTTCAAATCACGCAACGCTAATTCATCAAACACAGGCTTATCAACTTTGTTTTGGTCTTCGATAAAACCGTTAATCGTTTCATATTGTTGTGGCATTGTTGCAAATGGCGCCCACTTAATCATCTTGCGACCTTCTGGGATATTACTATTCAAATACTTTTTAGGTATTTTTCTATAGTCCGTTTCATACTTATATGGTTCTGGCATATCTGGATTAATGATTTTCAATTTAAACACCTCACGTATAATTGGTAGTTTCATTATACGAACAAATGTTCTGTTTTGTAAAGTGATACTATTGATAAATTTTTAATTATTTTGGTCACAAACAGGTCACAATATCAGTGTAATAACGGTTATTACAAGGTTTTTAAAATCCCTCCATCTCCGCTCAGTTTAATTAATCACGTATAGTGAAAAGAAAAAACCTTGATAACTCAAGGTTTTTTCTTTTTTTATTTAGGCGGATTTAATATTTTGTGTCACAACGTGGTCACATTAGCACTATAGTTTTAATCATGTGACCATTATGATTATTTATTCTAGTTATAAAAAAGCTCTTGAACATGATTTAATGAAAAATTATAATATTTGATATAAAAGCGTAATAGCAATAATACCAAAATCATTTAAGTCTTAAATGGAGTGATTAAGATGTTAACAATGGAGTTAATTGAATTCAATGATAAAATTGTGACTTATAATTATTATCCTGAAGATAATAAAGAACTAACGCCTGGTCAAATAACAATGCGAAGAAAAGATAAAGAAATAATAGATTTTACTAAAACAGATGTTGAAAAATATAGGTCATTATATTTCGTACATGCTGCTAGTAGAATGAGAAATATTGTTGATTTAGAAGAATTACCTAAAACACAATTAGTTGCATGGGGATAAGCTCTGTGTAGCTTTATAATAATATGAGGTGATTACAATGACAAATAAAGCTAAAGATATTTTTATGATTACTATCAATATAATTATCATTATTTGTTGCATTTCCTTAATTTATTATATGTTAACCAAATAAAAATAGACTCGGAATTTATATATGAAAAATGAAATAGCTAACACTACATATGAATACACAAAAGCTTACCTAAATGAAATAGGTGGGCTTTTTTAGTTTGTGATCATGATTGATGTTGCTCACAATGTTTTATTATTTTTTGTTTTATTGTAAGAATTTTGAAAAAATTATATAATATAGTAAATATTAATGAATAAGTGAGATGATAAGATTGAAGAAATATGAAACGACACTAGACGCTTATATGTCACCTAAAGATGCGGCTGAAGCATTCAAAAAAATAGCTGAAAAAGCTCAAAGAGCTGAAAGATAAGAAAAAGAACAACTAAAACAACGACATACAAAAAGAGAAAAGAATTAAAACACTAGAAGGGTTAAATAGAAAATGGAGGTAGTGAGCAATGTTAGATTTAAAATTAGTAAGTAAAGACGATAAAAGCGTGACTTATGATTATTATCCCGAAAACGAAAAAGTGTCAGGGAGAATTATTATAAGTATTGATGATTGTGAAATACTCTATACAAAAAAATCAGAATATGATCAAGATACAAGTAATTATTTAGGTCATGCGATTTATAGAATCAAGAAATATATCAAAAATAATGAGTTCCCTGAAACTGATCTTGTAGCATGGTGGTAAGTTATGAAACTGTGGACTTATGTGGGAAAAATGGTATTAATTGAAGCTGATGTCAAATATTTACAGGTAAAGTTATAAGTTATGATGATGAAATGGATAATGAAAGTGGCGAATATTCTATATATTTAGATACTGGAATACAAATATATGACTTCGATGAAAGTGAAATAAAGTCGATTGAAACATTAGATTAAACACCTAACAAAGAATTAATGATTGATGAGCTATTTATAGACATAAAAACAAGCTATCACAATGTTGTGATAGCTTGTTTTTATGTCTATAAATATTACTATGTTATTTTTCTATTTTTATTTTGTTTACCAGAATCTAATACCTTTAAAACGAGAAGTGTGAGCATAATTGTGAAGATTATCATGCTAATTACAGCAATTACTCTAGCGATAGGGTTTTCTTTATATATAACTACATAGAATCCTTGAATAAAGAACAATATGTAGATAGGTAATGTAGATAATAATATGTACTTTGGATGCTTCATAGTTTCACTCCTAGTAATGATTTAAATCATAAAAAAAATAATCATCTCTTACAACTTTAGACTAGTTTGAGAAGGTTTATTTGCATTAAATTAGTCACCGTCTTTAAAACGGGTTCATTGGACAACGTGTTACAGCACGTTGTTTTTTCGTTTGTATAATATCATAATTTGGCATATTTTGTCTATAATGAATAATAATGTATATAACAAATACTGGGAATTTGGTATAATATAACAGAGCAAGTTGGATAGATGGTGGCTAATCTCTTAATAAAGGGGTGATGCCTATGGTTATAGTTGTTACTCCTAGAAAGGAATAGCATGTCTGATTTTGAAATGCTAATGGTTGTATTGACAATCATTGGTTTACTATTAATCAGTAATCAAGACCATAAAAAATAACCTTCTCCAACTTTGACGAGTAATGGAAGGTTATTTTTATAATTTTTCTATGAAAAGCCACCGTCTTTAAAACGGGCTCATAGGACAACGTGTTACAGCACGTTGTCCTTTCTTCAATTGGATTATAACATAATTTGGTAGAATTTGTCTATTTTGTAGTCGGATTATTACGGGTGACTTTCTAAATATCAGTTGAATATTTTATCTAGATTTTCATTGTAAAATTTCAAAGCAGTTTTATATTCGTGAATCTCAGTATTTTCAACATTTGTTAGCAATGTATCAATTAATAGAGAAACAGACTTCTGATTATTATTCATATTATAATGTGTAATAGCAAGGAATATTTTTAATACAGGGCTGTCATCAAATTTTGTTAATCCTTCATTTAAAATATGCTCAGCTTCTTTGTATTTGCCAATACTTCTATAAGTGCTTCCTAAACCTATATAAGCATCTTTTAGATATATTAGGTCTAAATTGTTATTAATAGCTTTATGATAATAATTTATAGCCTCGTGTTCTAATCCTAAATTATCTAGACACCATGCCATTTGATAATTGTAATATGCATTGTTAGGATCTTCAGTTAATATATCTTCCATTTTTTCTTTTGCTTTTATATATTCTTTCTTTGATCTTAATTCGATAACTTCGTCTATCGTATTCGTCATCATACACCCCTCCAATAAGATAATATTACATTATATATAATCTTATCCATACACTTTATTATAACCGATTTATGTAAAATATATTTACAAATTACAACCAAAAATTATAATAAATAAAAAGAGATAATTTTCGTTTTATAGAAAGGAGAAGAAAAGTTGAAAAGAAAAATAAATAAAACGGGGATTTTAGTATGTCTTATTTACTGTTTTGTTATGTATTTTATATTAAGTATGTATGATCAGCACGTTAGCAACCATGTCAATAATACACACTATGTATTATTACCAATAGGTGTAGTAATAATAAAAATTATTTTTGAATATATCATTAAGAAAGATATTTTTGATAAAGAACAAAAGTAAAAAAATAAACCATCTCTTACAACTTTTGACTGAATAGAGATGATTTATTTTATCATATTTAAATACGGTCACCGTCTTTAAAACGGGCTCATCGCGCAACGTGCAGCAACACGTTGTCCTTTTTCAAAGAAGTTATAACACAATTTGTCAATATTTGTCTATTGTGAAAAATTAATGATTAAGGGGGGTGTTTGATATGAAAGCAAGTATAAGTATTCGTAAGACTACGAAGAAGGAGAAGATTGAATCACTTGTTGCTGTGAGTATTTTAATTTTGGGGATTACGTTTATTAAGTGGTTAAACAAATAATTGTATTTTTGTTTCTAATTTTTAGAAGTGTATAATGAACCTAAATATAGAGATTGGTGGGGATTATATGACTGTTGAATTAAAATTAATAGAAATGCAGGACTTTAATGATTTTTATGAGGTTTCTTTGAAAGAATTTGCTGATGAACAAGTGAAAAGTGGTTCTTGGTCTGTTGAAGAAGCGGATGAGAGAAGTAGAGTATATTTTAAGAAACTTCTACCTGATGGTTTACATACGGAAGGTCATAAAATTTTTAATATCTTTAATGAAGGGGATAAGGTTGGTATTTTATGGCTACATGTGTTCGAGAAAGATCATGTATTAAAAAGTTTTATTTATGATATTAAAATTAACGAATTTGATAGAGGTAAAGGTTTAGGTAAAATGACGATGCAAGCTTTAGATGAGTATTGCAAGGAACATGACATTAAAAGTATTCGACTCCATGTTTTCGGTCATAATCAAATTGCATATGAGTTATATAAAAAAATGGGATTTGAAACGACAAACTATTATATGGAAAAAGCGTTATAATAGTGATATCGAAATTGAAATCGGAGTGATTTGATTGTTGAAATTGAAAGAATCTCAAAATGTATTTTTAAAAGGTGGAGATGAAGCGGTTATATTATTGCATTCATTTACAGGTACAGTAAGAGATGTAAAAGCTTTAGCAGAGTTTCTAAACGAAGCGGGATACACTTGCTATATTCCAGCTTATAAAGGGCATGGATTAAGTTTAGAAGGTTTATTAGCCTATACAACAAATGATTGGTGGAAGCAAGTACAAGAGAGTTATCACTATTTAAAGGATAGTGGATATGAAAGCATTCATGTGCTCGGTGTTTCATTAGGTGCTCTTATGTCTTTAAAACTTGTCGAAACATTTGATGTGAAGAAATGTATAGCAATGTCTACACCTCATAATAGAACAAATAAAGATATTAAAAGAAGACTCTATCATTATGG
This sequence comes from Mammaliicoccus sp. FSL K6-3158, assembly GCF_038005105.1. NCBI lineage: Bacteria > Bacillati > Bacillota > Bacilli > Caryophanales > Staphylococcaceae > Mammaliicoccus > Mammaliicoccus sp. FSL K6-3158. The sequence continues at coordinate 1,988,320 of NZ_JBBOSL010000001.1, read as the reverse complement.
AGAAAGAATTAATCAGATCCAAGGTTTAGATGAAGAAGAAAGCAAACGCCAACTTGCACTCATTGATGATTATGATGAAGGTGCACATATATTTACATCATTTATAGAGGATATTATGAATCATTTAGACGCAGTAAAAATACCTATCTCTATAAAGTATGGAGAATTAGATCAAACATTTTATCAAGATAGTGCGGAGATAATATATCATGATATAGCATCAGAACATAAAGAATTAACAGCTTATAAAAATGCAACACATTTAATGACAAGAAGTGAAGATAAAGAACAAATTGAAAAAGATATACTTGAGTTCTTAAAAAAATAAGATCATGCCAACAAAATGTTGGCGTGGTCTTATTTTTATGTGAATGCAATTTTGTACTATATCAATTTTGACATTATTGAGAGAATACAAAGATACTGGAGGGATTCGATGAGTACATTATCATTTTTATTTTACTGTTTTATAATTACTTTCACACCTGGACCTACAAATATCGTAATATTAACAACAACTCAAAATTACGGTACTAAAAAAGCTTTGCAGTATACGTACGGTTCAACGGTAGCATTCTTTTTAATTTTGTTGTTATCTGCAATATTTAATACAGTACTCGTAAACATAATGCCGAATATTATATTTACGATGAAAATAATTGGAACGATTTATATGTTATATTTGGCATATCAGATTTTAAATGCTTCTAAATCACATAATGATACAAATTACGGTAACTTTACTTCTGGGTTTGTCATGCAATTTCTAAATCCTAAAGTTGTCTTATTCTGTTTAACGGTCTTACCAAGCTTTGTTTTAAAAGCAGACTCTACTTTTAACGATGTGTTTCTTAATGTAACTATAATAACGATTATTGGGTTTTTAGCATTTGCGTCTTGGCTTTTATTCGGCACAGTTCTGAAAAAATTTATAGATCAACATTTGAAAGTTTTTAATGTCATTATGTCATTGGCACTTGTTATGGCGACATTATTAATTTGGTTATAGATAAGGAGGGGTTATATGGATAATTTTTTGTATAAAAAGCGTATAGGTGTTACAGCATTATTAGCTCAAATGAGCGAGTTTAAATATAAAAAACATGCGCATAAAGAATATGCACTTGGTGTTACGTTAGATGGTATACAACACTATACTTTAGATGGTGACCAATATTTATCATATCCTAATAATGTTATGTTCTTTAATCCAGAACAAATTCATGATGGTAGTTCTTTTGACAAGAAAGACCTTAAATACACAATGATTTATTTAGAGAGAGAACATATTCTTGGAAATGATAACATACCGCAAAATGTAATTTTCAATAAACCTATATCAAATGATCAAAATTTAAAAAACAAAATTATCCATCTCTCTAATGCCATTTTAACGAATCAAGAAGATGCTTATGTATTAGAACAATTGCTGCAAGTTAATGATGCTTTGTTGAATAATGATATAAATGTAGCGCCTAAAGATAACAGGCTCATAAACATGGCGAAGAATATTATAGAGAGCCACTTGTTTGATACATTAAATGTAGAAATGATCAGTCTAGAATTAAATATGACTCAATATCAATTTATTCGCTATTTCAAAAAGTATACTGGTTTTACACCTTATCAATATTATTTGAATAGAAAGGTAGAGCAAGCTAAATTAAATTTAGAAATAACTAAAGATATTTATGCTGCTGTAACAAATTGTGGATTTGTAGATTTATCGCATTTAAATAAAAATTTCAAGAAAATATATGGTATTACAGCTTTTGAATATTTAAACCAACTTATATAAATCAAAAAAGAGGCTGGACATTGTCCAAGCCTCTTTTTTGATGGTGTTTTATAATCCACCTAATAAACCACTAATATATACACCAAGTGCTAATAACAATCCGAAGATCGTGTTCGCTTTACCTGTAGCTGCCATTGCTGGCATCATAGTTTGTGGTGTGTCATTTTTATTGAATCGACGTACGGCTTTGATTGGGAATGGTGCAGATATTAAGACAAGCAACCATAATAGAGAGCCGTATGGTTTAAATAATGCTAAGTAAATAACAATGACATATGCGAAAATATAAAGAATTGCCATAGTCATGATAGATAGTCTTTTACCGACTAAAATCGCGTAAGTCTTTCTACCACTTTGTTTGTCTTTTTCACGGTCTCTAATGTTATTTGCCAAGTTGATAAGTCCGATTGTAATAGAAACAGGGATACTTAATAATGCTGGATAAAAACTTAAAGTACCTGTTTGTATATAGAATGAAATCATGACAATTACAAATCCCATGAAGAATCCAGCGAATATTTCACCGAATGGCGTCCATGAAATAGGGATTGGTCCACCTGTATAAAAATAACCGATTGCCATACAAACTAATCCTATTGGTATTAATAGCCATGTACTTTGTATGCATATGTAAATACCTAATATGACAGCTATAACATAGAATGCTATTGCTAAATTATAAACGGATTTAGGAGACATACCATTTCTTACAATTGCGCCTCCGATACCGACAGAAGTATGGTCATCTAATCCTCGCTTATAATCAAAGTATTCATTAAACATATTAGTTGCTGCTTGTATTAAAATACTTGCGAGTAACATTGCTAATACGACTGAAATTTTAATGGATGCTTCAGCGCCTGTTAAAAAAATCTTTGATGAAGCGGTACCCAATAGGACAGGAACAAATGACGCTGTAAGTGTATGTGGTCTCATCAAATGATAATATTTTTTCAAGCCTGAATGCTGTGATAAATTTTGTGACATGTATTTACCTCTTAAATTTATATTTTTGACAGTATTAGTATATGCTTTCGCTATCAATTGGTCAATCACTGTAATTGTGTAAAATTTTAATTTATATTCTGTATTTAAAGTACAATATTAACGCATGTTGACTTAAAAAATGATAAAATGAGTAGATAGATATTTTTCGGAAAGAAGTGGAAGTGAAATGGCCTTGAGGACGGATTTGAAGCAACAGATAATTTCTGAAATCGATGGAAATAAAAATTATATTTCAGTTGAAATTGAGCTTCAATATCAACCAGATTTAATCCATTTATTAAGGGAAGAAATCAATTATACAGGACAACATTTTTATTACAAATCTAAGGATTCTAAATTAGAAATGTGTGGAATTGGATATTTATTAGAAGCTAGGTATTCACATTTAGAACATGATGATATATATGAATACTGGCAAAATATTAAAGAACAATTAAATACAATTAAGTTACATGAAGAAAAGCACCATCTAAAGTTCTTTGGTGGCTTTCAATTTTCAGAGCATTCATTAACGAATGAATGGAAAGATTACGGGATGAGTCATTTTGTATTGCCTAAATATTTGGTGACAAAAGAAAATGGTCATTATTATCTTACTTATACGGATCATGGTAACAAATTCGATATCGATAATATTCACGAAGTTATAAGTATTTTAGAAACAGAAAATGAAAAAATCGAATCGAGTGAACCTGTAGTAGTGGATAATAAAGATATTCAAAGTGAAGAATGGAAAGCATTAGTTACTAAAGTTGTTTCACAAATGAATGAATCTGTAGCCCTACAAAAAGTCGTACTATCTAGAAGAAGACAAATCGAATTTGAAAATCATGTTAATGTTGAAGATGCATTACAAAGATCATTAGATTCTAATGAATCAAGCTATTTATTGCTATTTGAATCAGGTAATTCCCAATTTATTTCACAAACACCTGAACAACTTTGCCAAATAGAAGATGGTAAACTATATACAAATGCAATTGCTGGTACGATTTTAAGAACAGAAGATGAATCAAAGAATGATGAATTAAAAGATGAACTTCTAAATGATTCTAAAAATCAATTTGAACATCGTTATGTAGTGGATAGTATCATTCATGACATTCAATCATTTACGAAACACATTGAATACGATAAAAAGCCAACCATACTCACAAACAAACATTTATATCATTTATATACGAAAATACAAGCAGATTTACTATCTGAAAATGTATTAGAAATTGTTAATCAATTGCATCCGACGCCAGCATTAGGAGGATTTCCTAAAGTTGAAGCTATAAAATTTATAGAACATGAAGAGTTCGGAACAAGAGGGTTTTACGGTGCACCATTAGGTTATATAGATTTAGAAAATAATGGTGAATTTGTTGTATCTATTCGTTCTATGTTAGTGAATAATCATACTGCAACATTATATTCAGGTTGTGGTATTGTAAAAGATTCTGAAGCAATATCTGAGTTTGAAGAAACAGACTTAAAATTTAAACCAATGTTGAAAGCACTAGGAGTGATGTAGAATTGAGTACACATATTGAAAGTCTCACTAAACAAGTATTTACATTTGTTTCTAAATTATATGAATATGGTGTCGATGATGTTGTTATTAGTCCTGGATCAAGATCTACACCATTAGCGATAGCTTGTGAACGACATCCACATTTAAAAACATGGGTTCATCCAGATGAAAGAAGCGCAGCATTTTTTGCACTTGGCATAATCAAAGCAAGTCAAAAGCCTGTCGCAATTATCTGTACTTCAGGAACAGCAGCATCTAATTATATGCCAGCTGTATCTGAAGCATTTATTAGTCGATTACCACTTGTCGTTGTTACAAGTGATAGACCACATGAATTACGTAATGTTGGTGCACCTCAAGCAATCAATCAAGTGAATATGTTCCAAAACTTCACGAAGTTTCAATTTGATATGCCTATAGCTGATGACTCAGAAGGTACATTAAATGCAATTAATATGAATATGATTAAAGCTGAGAAACATTTTGTTGGTCCACAAAGAGGACCTGTACATTTTAATTTTCCATTTAGAGAACCATTAATCCCTAATGTGAAATTAAGAAGATATTTGTCCTCTAAAAGAAAATTAGAAACAAAATATCAAAAATCGATTGATTTTACGAGTATTCAAACATATATCGAAAAACCAAGAGGTGTCGTTATTGTAGGAGATACACAAGGTCAGGATTTATCTCAAATATTAACTTATTCAGCTATTCATAATATTCCTATATTAGCTGATCCATTAAGTAATTTGAGAAAATTAAATCATCCAAATGTGATTTCTACTTATGATGCACTTTTCAAAGGCGGATTAAGTATAGAACCGCAATTTATCATCAGAGTGGGGCAACCAGTCGTTTCTAAACATTTAAACAATTGGTTAAAAGAAATTAAATGTCCACAAATTCTTGTGCAAAATAATGATACACCTGATGCCTATCCTAAAGTACCAACGATTTCAGTGGAACTAAGTCCAAATGATTTCTTCAGACAAGCTCAAGATGTAACACCCACTCAAAACAAGAATTGGTTAGAAAAATGGATAACAATGGATAAAGAAGCGAGTGCATTGATTGAAAAATATATCGATGAAGAAACAGATGAAGGTGCTGCAGTAGGTAGTTTATTGAAAAAAATGACTTCTAAAGATACTGTATTTGTTGGTAATAGTATGCCGATAAGAGATGTCGATACATTTAATTTAAACTCAAAAGCTGAAATAGCAGCTAATAGAGGTGCGAATGGTATTGATGGTGTCGTGTCGACTGCACTTGGCATGTCTGTATATAAAAAAGTTACACTTATCATAGGTGATGTTTCATTCTTTCATGATATGAATGGCTTGATTATGAGTAAACTTCATGATTTAGATATTACAATTGTATGCTTAAACAATAATGGTGGTGGCATCTTCAATTACTTAGCACCTAAAGAAGAAGCACCTGAACATTTTGAGAAATTATTCGGTACACCACTTGATTTAGATTTTCAACATGTTGCGCATCTATATGAGTTAGGTTACGAAAAATTCGAAAGTGTTTCTGATTATAAAAAACAAACATTACCGCAATTCGGTTCTTATTTATACGAAATTCTAACGAATAGAGAAGAAAATACCGCAACACATAGACAACTCTTTGAACAAATGAAAGGTATTCAATATGTTAAATCACCACGTTAAGTCATATGATGAACATAAACCGTCTATTATTTTGTTACATGGCTTCATCAGTGATCATACATCATTTCATATAGTTGAGAGTACCTTGAGAAACAAAGGCTTAAATGTAATAACCATTGATTTACCTGGACATGGACATGATGAATCAAGTTATGATGAAATATGGTCAATGGATTTTATTGTCTCAAAGATTAAAGAAGTCATTGATTATTTAGAACTTGATAAGATTTATTTGCATGGATATTCTATGGGTGGACGTGTTGCGTTAAGCTTTGCAGTGCAATACCCAGAGTTATTAAGCGGCTTGATCTTAGAAAGTGCTAGTCCTGGACTTAAAGATTCATCAGATAAACAGAATAGAATTGAAGTCGATTATAACAGAGCAACGCGCATTCAAGAAATTGGATTACAACAGTTTGTCGAGGAATGGTCAAAACTACCATTATTTAATAGTCAGTCTATACTTTCTACTGGAGAAAGAGAACGTATTAAACAGATGAGACTTTCTCAAAATCCTAATGGGTTAAGTAAAGCACTTAAAGATTATGGTACAGGTTCACAACCATCCAATTGGCATCATTTGAATACAATGAATGTACCAACTTGTATTATCGTCGGTCAAAAAGATGAAAAGTTTATTCAAATAGGTAAACAAATGAACGAAAGTATAAAAAATAGTAAATTTTATATTGTTAATGATGCTGGGCACACAATTCATGTGGAACAACCCTCAAAATTTGATACAATAATAATAGAATTTATTTTAGGAGGCAAATTATGTCAAGACAATGGGAAACTATAAAAGAATATAAAGAAATTAAATATGAATTTTTCGAAGGTATTGCTAAAATTACAATCAACCGTCCAGAAGTACGTAATGCATTCACACCTTTAACAGTTCAAGAAATGATCGATGCTTTCTCTAGAGCTAGAGATGATGAGAGAGTAGGTTCTATCATCTTAACTGGTGAAGGCGACTTAGCATTCTGTTCAGGTGGAGACCAATCTGTTCGTGGACATGGTGGTTACGTTGGCGATGACCAAATTCCAAGATTAAATGTACTAGATTTACAACGTCTTATCCGTGTTATTCCTAAACCCGTAGTAGCTATGGTTAGAGGATATGCTATTGGTGGTGGACACGTACTACATATCGTATGTGACTTAACAATTGCCGCTGAAAATGCAAGATTCGGTCAAACTGGACCTAAAGTAGGTTCATTCGATGCTGGTTATGGTTCAGGATATTTAGCAAGAATTGTTGGACATAAAAAAGCACGTGAAATTTGGTTCTTATGTCGCCAATACGATGCAAAAGAAGCTATTGATATGGGTCTTGTAAATACAGTTGTACCATTAGATAAAATAGAAGATGAAACTGTTCAATGGTGTAAAGAAATGATGCAACATTCACCAACTGCATTACGTTTCTTAAAAGCTGCTATGAACGCTGACACTGATGGATTAGCTGGTTTACAACAATTCGCTGGTGATGCAACATTATTATATTACACTTCAGACGAAGCAAAAGAAGGAAGAGACGCTTTCAAAGAAAAACGTCAACCAGACTTCGATCAATTTCCTAAGTTTCCTTAATATTGATACAAATAAAAACAAGAGGTTGAGACATTTCATAATGTCTCAACCTCTCTTTTTTCGTTATAATAAATGTTTTCTTATGACTTGCTCAATAATTGCAGGTATTTCTTCAAACGCACTTTTCATATTGATGCGTTCTGTTACTTGATGAGCATCTTTACCGATAGGTCCAATATTAATAACTGGTGCACTTATTTCTTGTATATCTTTAAATGGTATAAAGTATGATTGATTAAACACAGGTGTTTGTTCAATATAACTTTCAAATCCTAAATCGTCTTGTCTATATTTTGCGTAACTCAGATCACTAATGCCATTAAAGAAATATTGTCTTTTTGAAACTCTATCAAACTGACTTAAAGATGTATCACTAACAGTTTGAACAATTTCATCAATAAATGCATCTTCAGAAGAGTGCGCAGCTGGATAATAAGGTGGCGCAAAAAATGTTACGACACTTGGTCCTAAACCTTTCAACATATGCATAAAACGATCTGTAATTTCTATAGATTGTGCTCTTTCATCATGAATTTCATGAACCGTTTGTTCAATAATTTGATTGATTTTACTTTTACCATATTCTTCTATTGCGCGTGCTTTTAATTCTTTGAAGGTTAAGAGGTTAATTGATAATGTTTTATGAAAACCCTCGGATTTTAATGTTTCTTGATATGCTTTTTCACAATTGTGAATGGCATCTTTAACTACATCGTTAAAAATTTTAAAAGCTTGTTCTGCATTTCTGTTAAATAAAAATACATTATATAATGAAACAGTTCTAAATGGTGTTTGAACGTCATAATGATCTTTAATATCTCTACTCATGAGAGAAACTGGAAGCGGCGTCGTTTCATCTTTGTATGTTTCCTTAAACAAAGTACAGTATTCCATTTTGCTATTAATAAAACTTTGTATGAAATTCGAACTAATACCATTCAATGGTTGTCCAACATGTGTTTCTTTACCATAGCATAATACTGAAGGCATAATTTTGCCTATTGTCCCTGAATATACATAATGATTTGGGTCATTTTCTGCTTGTGAAAAAGTAGGTTCACTGTTTAAATGTAAAGCTATATCTAAATGATCTTCCTTACGAATTTGATTGAGCTTTTGAACGGCTGCATGCATACCTTTAGACTCAACTTCTTCATCAGGTACTGAAACAACGATTATGTTAATATCCCATGATTCTTGGATTGCTTTTTCTATCATAGACATATGTATCATAAGACCTGGTTTCATATCCATTGAACCACGTCCAAATAAATAATTGTGCGTTTGGATATCTTTTTTAGCATCAGGCGTTAAGTATTTCATATCTTGTCTAAATATTTCTGTGATTTTATCCATATCGAAAGCATCATCTTTATATTCGCTATAATCATCGATACCAACAGTATCAAAATGACTTATACAAACGAGCGTTTTTTTAGATTGTGGTGCTTTGTAATATGCAAGAACTGCATGACGACCATCCCCGGTCGGTTGCAGCATAACTTGATGAGCATTACGCTTAAAATAATCTAACTTTAAGTATTGATCTCTTAAAAAGTAAGGAAAAGTCTTTTCTCCTTCTGAATGTGTAATAGATTGATGTCTGACTAAACTTTTAAGTAAATGACTTCTATCTTCAAACGTTTGCCATAATAAATCCATTGTGTTCCAGCCCCTTTAAAATAGTTCTTGAATCATTCTTTCTAATCTATTTAGTCCTTCTTCGAGTGCTTCTAAATTATAAGCATATGAAATTCTAATATAGCCCTTACCAATATGGGTGAAAGCTGAACCTGGTACAATCGCGACATGGTAATCTTCAAGTGCTTTCATACAGAATTCATAATCATCCATTCCGAAATGTGAAATTTGTGGAAAGATGTAAAATGCACCTTGAGGTTTTTCATTTAATTTAAAGCCTATGTCAATCAATCGCTTGTATACATAATCTCTACGTTCTATATATGCTTTATTCATTTCCATAGGCGAATCAATTGCATTTGTTAGTGCTTCAATTGCAGCGTATTGACTCGGCACATTCGCACAAATACAATTATAGGCATGTACAAAAGTTAATTGTTTCATAACATATTGTGGTCCTAATAAGAATCCGATTCTTAGACCAGTCATTGAATGTGATTTACTCAAACCACCTAGTAAAATACATTGATCTTTGATTGCGTCATACGAAGCGAAAGATGTATGAGTCTGATTAAATGTATTCTCTGCATATATCTCATCGCTGACAACATAAATAGGGTAGTCTTTAAATGCATCAACAAGTGCTTCTACTTCATGTTGATTCAACGTAATTCCAGTAGGGTTATTAGGATAATTCAGCAAGATAGCTTTTGTTTTATCAGTTATATGAGATTTAACTAATTCAGGCGTTATTTTGAGGCCAGTTTGGGTAGTATCTATGTATATAGGTTTAGCACCTAACAATTCAATAAGTGGGACATACCCAGCATATACTGGTGAAGGAATTAATACTTCATCGCCATGTTCAAGAATACCTCTTAATGTTGTGTCTAACGCTTCGCTTGCACCATTTGTGATAAGGATTTCATCTGTTTCAAATGAAGCATTAAAGCGATTTTTATAATATTGTGCAACGATTTTTCTCAATTCTGGTAACCCAGCATTATGAGAATAAGATGTAAAGTTATGATCAATTGCTTGTTTCATTGCATCTTTAACACTTGTTGGTACAGGAAAATCGGGTTGACCAACTGTTAAGTTAATCACATCATCAATTTCAGGTATACGGTTAGATATCGCTCTAATTCCAGACACTTGAAGTTGAGATGCAAATTTATTTAATGGTAATTGCATTTTTTTCACCTCTTCAAAACGATAGTTTAATTATAACTTTAAAAAGCATACAAATAAATGAATATAGCAAAAATTTAGAAAACGTATTACAATAAGGGAAACATTACAATAATAGGGGATGTTTATATGGTGAATTTAGCTAATATGAATCAACGATTAAAGTTACTACTATCTTTAAATATTTTTGATTGGTTACCACATCCAACCTTTGTATTAATACAAAATAATGACGAACAGTGGATGATTTCATTTGAAGAAGATTCAATACATATTTGTAGAGCAGAAGCTCAATTACCACATTTTCATCGATATTATTTCGGGCAAGATAATCGACTTATTAAGAATGCGCAATTTCATATCAAATTTAAAATGAAAGAAGAACTATCATTAGACGAAAGGAAATTTGTTTCAGACTTTATGCAACCAACATCTAAAAAAGAAAATCCAATATTATTTATTCAGTCAGATACACCTTATACGCAAGAGTGGGTAGATTATTTAACATATTTATTAAGCGCGAGTTATGAAGTATTAGAAAATCTTTATAATAATAATCATAAGCTAGCACCTATTACACATAAACATGTACAAATACCAGCATATTTATTAAATAGTGAAGATAAATTTATAGGTACGATATCGTATGAAACATTAATTAGATAAACAAAAAAAGCCAATCCTTAAGTTAAGTACTCAAAGGATTGGTTTTTAAATGCTTATTTTTTCTTTTTTGGTGGCTTTTTAATGTTAACAACAGGATTTGCATAATGTCTTACAATGTCGCTACTAAAGAAGTACACAATAGCAATTGTTATAAGAATAATAGCAACCCAAACATAGGGTTGGTCTAATAACATTTGATCCCATTCTTTTGAACGAAATAGACCTACGAAAAGACCATGTAGTAAATAAATAAACATTGTTCGAGAGCCAATATAAGTTAATGGTAACTTACGCTCTGGTATTAAATTTAAGAAACTAAATGTTGAAACGAAAATGACAACATATATGAATAATCTTTTAAATGCACTATAAACATCTACATCGCCTTCAAGTGCTGAATATGGTTTGCTACCAAATAACCATTCAAAGTTATAGTCAGTTAGTAAATAAGCGATAAAGATAACGATTAAACTAATGGAAGATAACCACATATGTTTTTTATTTCTTAAAATAAATGACTGTTCTTTATTAATGTAATAGCCTAATAAGAAAATTGGGAAGAATACAAATGTTCTTGATAGACTAAGTTTTGCATTAATAAAGTCAAAATAACCGACAACTAAACCAAATAATATTGCTACTGTGAATGTGATATATGGATTGAAGTTTCTCACAAAATGCAAAATAATATGCCATGAGAATAAACTTACTAAGAACCACATTGCCCACTGTGGATCGAAGGGACTAATATTTAATGTATCGTCTCTATCAATATAGTAGTAATATAAACCATAAAATAATTGGAATATTAAATAAGGTAATAAGAGTTTGATTGTAATTTTTTTTATGTAACCTGGTTTTCCTACACCTTTAGCAAAGAATCCTGATATCAGTACAAATGCTGGCATATGGAAACTATAAATAAACATATATAGTGCTTTGAAAATATGACTTTCATTAACATAAGATCTTGTTAAATGACCGAATACAACTAGCACAATTAAGAAAAATCGTGCGTTATCAAAATAATGGTCTCTTTCTTTTTCGTTTGCCATGAAAAGTGCTCCCCTAAAACGATAATCTACAATTTGCTTGAAATGTAGATTATAAATTAAATTTTTCAAAAGTACAAATAATTTTATTTTGTTAATACTATAAAATCAAACGAATGCCTTATGAAAGGCATTCGTTTGAACTTTAGTATTATGCTTTATACTGATCAACATCGTAATATTGACCATCTGTTTGAATCTGTTGATAGAAGTCGCTAATTCGTTTTGCATTAGACTTAGCAAAGTCTATGCCTGTAGCATATTGATGAACGCCAGGATTTTGCGGATTAAATCTCATTTTATAGAGTGTGTTTTGTCCAGATTTAATGTAATTATTAGCTATAAATTGAGCACCACCTAAGATTGCTTTTTCAGGTGTGTTCCATCCTGCTTGTTGTGCATATTTAATACCACCATATAATGCATTTTTATCAATAGCGCCAACCCCAAACATATTATAATATTTTGTTTGAGCATTTAAATCAACATTACCATTTTGGTCGATTGATCCGCCATTAGCTAAATCACTTGTACCATTACCAGTTTCTAATAACGCATGTGAAATTAAATATATTTCATTAATGCCTACTGCTTTTGCTGCTTGGCTAAAGGCATTACCTTGATTTTCAAGAATCCCTTTACCACGTAACAATTCATTTAATTTAGTTGCTGAAATATTTTGAGACTTGTTTAGGTCTAAAAATTGATATTTTTGAACTGGGTCATTTACATATTTACTTGTATCCATAGCATCTTTAACTTCAGCTCTCGTAGCATTTCTAATACCACTTGCTAATACTTTTTTAGGTTCAGAACCATTTCTTAATGCCATTTGAATATCGACAGCTTGATCTAACGTATATGGGCTAGTTGAAACATTTGTTGATTCTGTAGCGAGTTGTAAATACTTAGCATTAATCCATACAGTTTTACCATTTAATAAACCTTTATACCATAATTCATTACCAACTTTTTGAGATGAAATAACTTTAAAGTATGAATATTGGTAGTTTTGTAATGAACCTAGTAATGTTTTTTTAGATACTGAAGGTTCACTATAGAAATATCCACTGTTATCAAAAATTAAGTAGTTTTGATAGTTTTCTTTTAAAGCAATAGGCTGATTGTTAACAGCACTTGATTTTATAGCATTTGTCTTTTTAGGTTGAGCGACAGTTGGTTTATTAACAACTTTTGGTTGTGTTGCTACTTTTTGTAATTGAATGTCTTTAGCATTCACCCATCCTAATGGAATGGCATTATTATCTTGAAGTAGATAATATGTTTGATTATTATAAGTAGATTGTTTACCAATCTTGAATGTTTTTCCTGCTTTGTTGATTGCAGGTACAGTTTTTTGGTCATATACAGAAGTATATACACCAGAGATATTTTTATTAACTTTACCTAAATAGTTAACACGAACCGTTTTAGCAACTGCATTTGTTTTTGTTGTGTTAGAAGCAACAGGTTTCGGAGTTGCCTTAGGTTTCGCTGTGTTAGAAGCAACAGGTTTCGGAGTTGCCTTAGGTTTCGCTGTGTTAGAAGCAACAGGTTTCGGAGTTGCTTTAGGTTTCGCTGTGTTAGAAGCAACAGGTTTCGGAGTTGCTTTAGGTTTCGCTGTGTTAGAAGCAACAGGTTTCGGCGTTGCTTTAGGTTTCACAGTGTTAGAAGCAACAGGTTTCGGCGTTGCTTTAGTATTGTTTTGCAGTTGAATGTCACTAGATTTCACCCAACCTAAAGGAGTGCCGTTATTATCTTGTAATAAATAATATACTTGGTTGTTATAGTTAGATTGTTTACCAATATTAAATGTTTTACCAACTTTGTTAGCAGCTGATTTAGTTTTAGTATCATAAACTGAACTATAGACACCTGATGCATTTGTATTAACTTTACCTTTATAGTTAACAACTATTGTTTTTGCAGGACTCGCTACAGGCGTAGACGGTTTAGGTTTAGACACTACAGGTTTAGTAGGTTTAGGTTTAGACACTACAGGTTTAGTAGGTTTAGGTTTAGAGACTACAGGTTTAGTAGGTTTAGGTTTAGAGACTACAGGTTTAGTAGGTTTAGTAGGTTTAGGTTTAGACACAACAGGTGTAGTCGGCTTAGGCTTAGAAACTACAGGTGTAGTGGGTTGAGTTACACTACCTGTTTTATATAAATATTTCTCTCGCACTAAATCTATAAGTTCATTAAAAGTATAATTATTTTCAGCAAACCAACCATATGGGTCACTATGATCCGTGCCTCCTAAATATTTTGAAACAGCATCATGAGACCATAAAGTACCAGTACCATCATTTTCAGCACTATCAAATGGTAAGCCGTAATATGATAAATTAGTTGCGATATAATCTGCATAATTGTTAATAGAGCGAGCAAAACGATCTCCGCCATAAACACGAACTAATTCTACATGTATGAATCGTTCATTTGCGACGCCACCAGCACCCCAAGCTAAGTAATCAGTTGGCGCAACTTCAATAATATTATTATCATCTACAAAGGCATGTACAAATGCACTTTCATAGTTGTTTTTCATATATGCAATTTCGCCTTGAATTGTTGAATTAGGATTTGCAGTTTCATGTGCAATAATACCTTCAGGTTTACCAACACCATTACGATATGGAATTTTTGGAATATGACTTGAAAAATCTTCAACATATGTCGGAACTGCATAATTATTATTTCTAATTTGATTATTTATTGACGAACTTACTGTAGGACTATAAGAACTAGATGTAGTAGAGACAGCTTTTTTAACAACAGGCGCACTACTTACAGATCTAAATGCAAAAGTGCTAACTTGTGGTTGAACACTAGCAGTTTCTAATTGAACTTTGGCATTTTGCGTACTATTAGCCGCTTCAGTTTTTTGATCTTCTTCGTTAGAAGTAGGCTGAGCTAAGTCATCAGAAACCTCGTTGTTATTCGTAACTTCAGAATTATCATCAGTAGAAGTTACATCAGTATCTTGATCTTCTTCGTTAGAAGTAGATTGAGCAGTATCTTCAGAAACCTCGTCGTTATTCGTAACTTCAGAATTATCTTCAGTAGAAGCTACATCAGTTTTTTGATCTTCTTCGTTAGAAGTAGGCTGAGCTAAGTCATCAGAAACCTCGTTGTTATTCGTAACTTCAGAATTATCATCAGTAGAAGTTAAATCAGTACCTTGATTTACTTCATTAGAAGTAGGTTGAGTTGTATCTTCAGAAACTTCTTGGTTGTTATTAACTTCCGTATTATCTTCAGAAGAAGCTACTTCAGTTTTTTGATCTTCTTCGTTAGAAGTAGATTGAGCAGTATCTTCAGAAACCTCGTCGTTATTCGTAACTTCAGAATTATCATCAGTAGAAGCTACATCAGTATCTTGATCTTCTTCGTTAGAAGTAGGTTGAGTAGTATCTTCAGAAACTTCGTCGTTATTCGTAACTTCAGAATTATCTTCAGTAGAAGCTACATCAGTATCTTGATCTTCGTCGTTAGAAGTAGATTGAGTAGTATCTTCAGAAACTTCGTCGTTGTTCGTAACTTCAGAGTTAGCATCAGTAGAAGTTACATCTGTGTTTTGGTCTTCTTCGTTAGAAGTAGGTTGAGTAGTATCTTCAGAAACTTCGTCGTTGTTCGTAACTTCAGAATTATCATCAGTAGAAGTTACATCAGTATCTTGTTCTACTTCATTAGAAATAGGCTGTACGGATTCATTAGTTGTATTTTCTACTTTTTGGTTAGGCTCATCAATTATAGATGGATCTTTATATTCTTTAGTACCTGAAACGTTTAAAGATTGGCTTTTTAATTCTTTTTGTTCATCTTGAATCTGACTAGCATTATCATGTTGTTCAATGATGTTTTTATTTTCTTTGTTTGTGGTTTGTTCTTCTGCATTTACTTGATGTGATACAAGGGTAGTACCTGCTAAAGTCATTGCTACAAGTGCGGGTGTTTTGTAATAGAATTTTTTATCCATAAACAATCTCCTTTTGTATAGGTATTTATTTATAATCAGTATAAGGCTTTTTGATGTTAAAAGATGAACTTTTTTAGAAATGTAATGTAACTTTAATATTTGAGATATTAATAATTTATCTAAAAAGTTAATTTCATAAAATAGTGAGGAATGTTTTCTTCTAAGAATTCTTCACCTTCAGTTTTATAACCTAATTTTTCATAGAAACCTTTAGCGTGTGATTGTCCATTAAGTACTGTACCTTTATATCCATATTCGCTAGCTTTTTGATTAATAAAATTCATCACATCTTTACCGTAACCAAATTCTCTATAAGGTTTTAAAACGGCAACTCTCTCTACTTTCGCATAGCCATTTTTATAATTTCTAAAACGACCTACCGCAGCTGGTTTATCATTGTGATATAGAACAACATGCTTAGAAACATTTTCAAATTCATCTATCTCTGCATCTATAGAAACACCTTGTTCTTCAACGAATACAGTTTTTCTAATATTTAACCCATCTTGTATGTCTTTTTGGCTTTCTGCAATTTTAATCATTGTGAAACCTCCATAGTTTTGATTCAGTTTATTATACATTATGTTTATTCTAATTGGTGTAGTAAATTAAAAACTCAAGAAATAATAAATAGTTGGTAAATATAGGGGTGTATTTATCAAGACTGATCAAACAAGATAAATAGGGACGCTGTATTTATCAAGACTGACTAAACAAGATAAATAGGGACGCTGTATTTATCAAGACAGACAAAACTAGATAAATAGAGACGTTGTATTTATCAAGACTGATCAAACAAGATAAATAGGGACGTTGTATTTATCAAGACTGATCAAACAAGATAAATAGGGACGTTGTATTTATCAAGACTGACTAAACAAGATAAATAGACATCACCAATATTGCAAGACGATGCCGACTAGCAACATTGGGTGACTGAATATTGCAAGACGATGCTGACTAGCAACATTGAGGATCTGAACATTGCAAGTGAGGCATGACTAGCAACATAGGAGGACTGAATATTGCAAGACGATGCTGACTAGCAACATTGGGTGACTGAATATTGCAAGACGATGCTGACTAGCAACATTGAGGATCTGAACATTGCAAGTGAGGCATGACTAGCAACATAGGAAGTCTGAATATTGCAAGACGATGCTGACTAGCAACATTGAGGGTCTGAATATTGCAAGACGATGCTGACTAGCAACATTGAGGGTCTGAATATTGCAAGACGATGCTGACTAGCAACATTGAGGATCTGAACATTGCAAGTGAGGCATGACTAGCAACATTGAGGGTCTGAACATTGCAAGTGAGGCATGACTAGCAACATAGGAGGACTGAATATTGCAAGACATCCCGAACAAGCAACATAGAAGCTCCGTATGTTGCAAGTCATCTCAATTTAGTAACATTCACGCTACATATTCTCAATTAGTTCCATATTATTCATGTCCACACAAAAAAGCTGAACCATTTTATATGGATCAGCTTTTAATTTATATTGTTTGAACTGCTTGTCTTCTAACGATTGCGGTATATTGCCAGAATAATCTTAATTGGTGAATACTCCAATTTGTCATACCCATTGTATATCCGCTCGGTGTAAATATTTGAATTTGGCTTGTTTCTAGTGCTGCTGCTACTAGATATTGTAAATGAACACTTAATGATTTCATTTCTTCTGTTAAACCTGTTTCTGTATATACCCATGAAAAAGGTAAGGGGTTATCAAAGATATTGATAACATTAAATATTTCTGGGATGGCAATGATGTAACAAGCGCCATCTACAATTGGATCGTTGTTTGCTTGATTATAGTATAGTAATAACGCTTCATAATTCTCATGATGTTCGTGATTAACATAGTACAAATTTTGTCTAAAGTGAGACAAATCTCCAGAATGAATAATTTGATTTTCAAGTGCATCAAACATTGTATTGATTTGTTCATATTTTTCATATGTTTTACGTTGAATCATAATTTGCCTCCTTTCCTAGTAAACTTCTGGACCAGGTTGTTGAGCGCTTTGATCCGGTGCTTGACCACTTTGATCTGGTGTTGTTTGTTGAGGTACTTCTTGTTGAGGTACTTCTTGTGATGGCGCTTGTTCTATAGGTTGTTCTACAGGCTGCTCAGACGGTTGTTCAGTTTGCTGCTGAGTTGATTCTTCAGTATCAGGCTCTATAGCAGGTTCGACTGTTTCAGCTGAATCGCTATTAATAGATGTGTTTCCACTCTTTAGACTTTTCTTAGATACTTCAATATAAGGTGTTAGATTTCCATATGCTTGAATCATCAAATAATTCATTAATTCTGTTTTCTTAGTCTTAGGCAAGTTTAAGTCTTTTCTAAGTTTATTAGACAGTTCTAATAAATTATCTAAGTCAGGATTGAAGAAGTAGACACCATTAAAATTAGCATCAGTTCCTGTAACTTGCTCGGTTTTAATTTTTACTTTACTTGATGAATAAGTCGTTGCTAAGTTTTGGATATCTTCAAATGAGAAATTGTGTTTCGCATTTTTACCAACGATTTTAACTAAGTCATCTAATTTATTAATTGAATTTGTTTCTTGAGCTTTTTTGATAATGGCTTTAATCATTTCCATTTGACGTTTACCACGTTCTAAATCTGAATCTTGTTTTCTTGAACGAACAACGGCAAGCGCTTCGTCACCGGATAAATTACGTTTACCTTTTTTGACTTTAATTCGACCTTTATCTTCAGTGTTTGGCTCATTTAAATCAAACGGTACGTTATATTCAATACCACCAAGTTCATCAACAACTTCAACAAAAGCTTCCATATTAATTCTTGCATAGTAATCTACTGGAACATTTAATGTACTTTCAACACTTTCCATTGAACCTTCTGGCCCATCTATTGCATGAGCATGCGTGATTTTATCATAATATTTTACGGCTGGTATATAACTTAATGTATCACGTGGAATACTAACCATACGTATTTGTTTTTTATCTCTATTAAAAGTTGTATAAATCATAGCATCAGTGCGAGATTGGTTAGCCTTTTGACCACCTTCACGTCTTGATGTACTATCATCGACACCTAAAAATAATACCGATACATGATCTAAACTAGGATCTACTGGTTTATCTCTTAAAGATGATTTGCTTTTTTTAGAATCAAGAAATGAATCATTAATTGCACCTTTAGTTTCAAGATAAAGCATGAGTCCAAATACTACGGGTAGAATCATGAGTACTATTGACATCAAAAGTAAACCTATTTTTGCGAATCTTTTCATATTATATATTTACCCTTCTATTCGTATTGTGTTTTGAAATATCTATTTTTGCATATTATACATCATATATGATTATACAAGTAAAATTCAACAATTTAAATGAATTATGTGTACTACTTATCAAATATAGAATGTAAATTTGTTGTAAAATTTATGGAAATGGTGTAAATTATAGTGAAGAATGAGAGGTGAGACAAATGGCAAAAGTACTAGAAAAAGATTTAAATAGTATTAGTGAACAAATAGAATTAAATAGAGAGAATTCGTATGATGTGATTAAGCCTCCAACCGTTAATGTTCTAGGTTTGCCATTTGCAAACCTGACGGCAAATGAAATGGTAGAACGTATTAAATATTTTGTAAATCAGGAAACGAATGATAATTTATTTATTGTAACAGCTAATCCTGAAATTGCACATTATGCTTATAGTAATAATCACTATCAACGACGTATTAAACATGCAGATTACATTGTACCAGATGGAATTGGTATAGTTAAAGCAGCTAAATATTTAAATACACCATTAAAAGAACGTGTTCCGGGAATAGAGTTAATGGAAGAAATGTTGAATATTGCAAACGCAAGTAGCAAGAGAGTATTCTTATTAGGATCTTCTAAAGAAGGCGTTAAAGCGACTCGTAAAATTCTAGAAGAACAATACCCTAATATTACGTTTGATCATAAACATGGATATAAACATGTACTAGATTATAAAGTAACTAAGAAAATTAAGAAATTTAATCCAGACTTTATTTTTGCGGCAATGGGTTTTCCTAAACAAGAAGATTGGATTTATTATAACCGTCATCATTTTGAACACACGGTAATGATGGGTGTGGGTGGCTCGTTTGATGTTATAAGTGGAAATGTTAAGCGTGCACCAAAAATGTTTATTAAACTTAATTTAGAATGGTTATATAGAATTATAACTGATTTGAAACGTGTGAATAGAGCACTTAAAATTCCAATGTTTTTAAAAGAAGTTCAATTTCAAAAATCATGTACACCTAAAAAGAATAAATATGATTATATGAAGAATAGATAAATAGTAACACCTTAATGTTGAAATTTAACATTAAGGTGTTTTATTTTATGAGGATTTTTAGCTATTTAATTGTTAACTAAATGTTATGATGGAGGTAACAATAAAAGTAGGTGACTTTGTAATGCGAGTACTGGAACTCATAAATCAACAATTAATAACAAATGAAGATAAAATTGCAATGTATATTGATGAGATGCATATATCTTATAACGATTTAATGATAGAATCTGAAAAAATTGCCACAGCGTTAATACAATATCCAAAGAATATTATGATTGGTATTACGATGAAAAACCCCATTCAGTTTATAAAATGGTATATTGCAGCTTTAAAGTGTGAACTCATACCATGTGTCCTAGATCCTTATATATCTGAAGAGAAAACGAATGAAATGTTAACGCTATATCATATTCCATTATTAGTAGATGACAGTAGTAAAGTTACGTATCGAAAAATAGAAAGTAATACATCATTACCACGAGATATTTTACATATTGGATTTACTTCTGGGACGACAGGCATACCTAAAGCTTATATGAGAAATCATCAATCTTGGATTCAATCATTTAAATATAATGAAGGCTTACTTAAGGGTTATACAGACATTATTATAGCACCTGGTCCACATGCACATTCTTTAACACTATACGCTATGATTTATACATTATGTACAGGTAGAACGTTTATTGGGCAAAAGAAATTTAATACTCAAGTACTTAATAAATTAATCAATAAATTTAGTGAAAATCAAACGATGTTTATAGTACCTACAATGCTATATAGTTTATTGAATCATAACGTTCATTTAATGAGTGTTACAAGTATTTTTTCATCAGGTGCAAAATTATCTACTCAAATATTTGAAAAATTTAAGCATAAGTATCCTTATATTGATTTAATTGAATTCTTTGGTAGCTCTGAAGCGAGTTTTATAAGCTACAATATCAATGGACAAGCTGATTCAGAATCTGTAGGTAAACTATTTCCATCTGTTCAAGTTCAAATTAAAGACAAAGATGAAAATGATATAGGTAAATTATATGTCAAAAGTGACATGACATTTAGTGGTTATTTGAATGAAGAAGTCCATGATGAGTGGATTAAAATAGGTGATTGGGCATCAATTTCTGCAGACCAAGAACTACGATTATTTGGACGAGAAAGTGACCGTTTAATAATTGGTGGTAAAAACGTGTATCCAGAGATTATTGAGCAAAAACTATTAAATCTAGATATTATTGATGAAGCAATTATTATAAGTAAGCAACATAATAAATTTGGTGAAATAGCAATTTTATTATATAAAGGTAAGGATCATTTGCAATATTTAAGCATGAAAAAGTATTTATTAGCATGTGGATTAAGTCGTTATGAAATACCATCTCAGATGATACGGGTTAAAAAGATGAAATATACATTTAGTGGGAAGATAGCGAGATATAAGATGAAATCTATTTATGAATTAGGAGGAGAAGCATGGAACCAGTTATTGTAGCTGCAAAACGAACGCCATTTGGTAAATATGGTGGGGTATTTAAACACTTAGAACCTGAAATGCTCTTGAAACCTTTATATGAATATTTATTTGCTGATCATGCTGAAGCACTTGAACATTTAAGTGATGTTGTTTTAGGAAACATAGTAGGTAATGGAGGGAACATTGCTAGAAAGTCATTGCTAGAAGCTGGTGTATCAATTGATATTCCTGGTGTCACAATAGATAGGCAATGTGGTGCAGGATTAGAAGCGGTAACGTATGCTTGTAGAATGATCCAAGCAGGTGCTGGTGAAGTTTATATTGCTGGTGGTGTTGAAAGTACAAGTAGAGCACCTTGGAAAATCAAGAGACCACAATCAGTTTATGACGCACCTGAATTTTTTGAGCGCGCTTCATTTGCACCTGATGGAGAAGATCCTTCAATGATTGAAGCGGCTGAAAATGTTGCACAAGTCTATCAAATCTCTAAAGAAAGTCAGGACGAATTTGCATACAATAGCCATCAAAAGACAATAAAAGCTATGGAAAAAGGTTATTTATCAAATGAAATTTATCCGATTAAAGTAGGGAATGAATGGATCCAACATGACGAAGGCGTTAAACCTAAATTAACTTTAAGAACGTTATCACGTTTAAAACCACTTATTAAAGATGGAACTGTAACAGTAGGTAATAGTTGTATGAAAAATGACGGTGCGGTTTTACTTTTAATTATGAGTAAAGAAAAAGCGACTGCTTTAGGTTATCATGAAGGATTGGAATTTATCAATAGTTCTGTAAAAGGTGTTGATCCAAGATTACTAGGTATAGGACCAGTACCTGCTGTAGAAAGTGTATTGAAAAATTCACAATTAACAATGAAAGAAATTGATTGTGTTGAATTTAATGAAGCATTTAGTTCTCAAGTGCTTGCTTCAAAAGAAATGTTAAATATTCCCGACGATAAATTTAATTTGTATGGTGGCGCATTAGCTATTGGACATCCATATGGAGCTAGTGGTGCAAGCCTCGTTACACGTTTATATCATATGAAAGATATTGAGACATCGATAGCAACAATGGGAATAGGAGGAGGCATGGGACATGCAACATTATTTAGAAGATGGCATCGAAATAATTGAGGTTATTTTCAACAAAGAAGAGGTTGAAGCATATAAACAGACACTTACTATAAAAAAGAATGCATCTTCTGTACCAGTATTGTATTTAGCAAGTATATGGCCAAAATTTTCATTGTTTGAACGTTTTTTAGAAAAAGAGATTTACTTAAAAGAAACCTCAGTTGAACAGTTTAAAGCATTGGATGTTGATACAATTTATAAAGCAAAATTAAAAAATGAGAAAATAAAAAAAGTGAAGTCGTTTACGATTTACGAATTTAGTTTAACGATTAAAAGCGGAGATGACATATACACTAGGCTCAACCAAACATTCGTTGGAAAGTGAGGTATAGTATGAAATTTGATATTAGTCTTGTTAATCAATATTTATCTATTATTCATGATTCAAATCCGATTCATCAAGAAATTGTACCAGGGCAACTTGTATGTGAATGGTTGTTAGAAGAAGTGGAGTGGCAACATTTTACTGTAAGATACAAAAATCCAATTTATATAGATGAAACATTAGAAAAATCTTTGCAGGATAATAAGATTAAATGTATCAATGCACAAGGGATGGTAAAGATTATGATTGAAAAGCAATAAAGTACGTACTTAATTTATCTCTAACAAAAGTTTAATTATAAACAGATTATATAATTATTTTACAATTAATTTAAAATCATGTAATCTTCATAAGTGACAAAAAATTGTGAGTTGGAGTACTTATGAATAGAAAACATGAAATTACTTATGCAAGGGCAATATTTTGCTTAATTATAGTAGCAGTGCATATATTATCAAATTACTTGAGAGACATAGAATTACAAGATCATAATCGCATGGTTGTATTAACATTTCAAATATTAATTTTGTTTGCGACGCCGTGCTTTATTATTTTGTCAGAATCGTTGATTTCTATGGTTTATAAAGATAAATTACCGAAAAATTTTTTAGTCAAACGCTTTAAATATATTATGATTCCATATTTTTCAATTGGAACATTTTATGTGTATACAAAGTATAAAGTTGATGGAAATGAAGAAACATTTTGGCAGTTGTTTAAAGAAAATTTATTAATTGGGAATTGGTATGGTTGGTTTGTCGTTGTCATATTCCAATTTTATATTCTACATTTAATCTTCCATAAAGCATTAAGCAAAGCAAATCCAGTTGTTATGCTGGTCATCAGCTTTGTAATCAGTCTGGCGCACTCATATTTAATGTATGATAATGATGCGTATACGAATTGGTGGAATGAATTTTACCCGTTATTCCATAGAACGAATATTCTTTATTGGTTATTCTATTTTGTATTTGGTTATTACTTAGGTAGGTACTACAATGAAGTTCTAACGTTTGTGGAGAAGAAGTTTATGTGGTTAGTAGGAAGTTTAGCTGCCGTAACACTTTTAGTTATTTATTCAATTTATCAAAATGATGTAACAGTCGTTCAATCTAATCGCTATGACATTTTATTATATTCTTCATTAGCGTTTATATTTATATTAGTCATTTCTAAAAAGCTGTCTAAATTTAATATTAGCTTTTTATATTTTATTGGAGAAATATCATTCTTTATATACTTAACACATAAAATTATGGTCTATTACATGGCAAAATATACATTTCATTTTATAGATCAATTCTTTATGTATAATATTGCAACGTATATCTTTGCATTATCGTTAAGTGTCGGTTTAGCAGTTGTTCTTTCATTTTTACCACTTTCTAGATTTATAATTGGAAGAAATTCTATTAACTCAATGATTAGAGGAAACTATAGAGTAGAATAAAAAAGCACGTCACCTTCATTATAGGAGGTGACGTGCTTTTGGTTATTTAAAATAAAAACGTGTAGCATCTAACTCGTCTTTAAAAGCTTTTTTATCGTTTGCTGACTTTTTGTTGAACTCTTTTAAGAATGCTTGGTATTTTGGAAGTACATCTTCAGTAGAACCAAAATCTTTTAGTATGCCGCCTTCAATCCAAGCTATTTTTGTACAAAAATCTTTAACTTGACCTATATTGTGACTGACAAAGAAAATAGTCTTGCCAGCTTCTTTAAATTGATTCATTTTGTCTAAACTTTTCTTAGTGAATGTTTGGTCACCAACAGATAATGCTTCATCAATAACAAGAATATCAGGATCAACGGTTACATTGATTGCGAAACCTAATTTAGATTTCATACCGCTTGAATATTTCTTAACAGGTTGATATATAAATTCACCTAATTCAGAGAATTCTATAATTTGAGGTGTAAGTTCTTTAATTTGTTTTTTAGAGAAACCAAGTAATAACATCTTGTATTCGATATTATCTATACCGTTTAATTGAGTGTTTAAACCAGAGTTAATTGCAATAACGTTAACATCGCCGTGGCGTTCGATTATACCGCCTGTTGGTTGTAGTGAGCCACCGATAATATTACTTAATGTTGATTTTCCTGATCCGTTAATACCTACTAAACCGATAATATCGCCTTCGTATGCAGTGAATGATATATCATTCAGCGCTAAAAATCTTTGTGATTGATGCTTTGGTAAAAACACATCTTTTAATCTATCTTTATTACTACGGAAAATTTTATATTCTTTTGTTAGATTATTAATGATAACTGATTCTTTCATATGTACTTCATTCCTTATAATTATTAACAGTTCTATTATGCATTATTTTATGAGTTTAGTAAATTTATTGTAAATTCTGTTAGAATCATGTAAATTATATATGTTCTATAATTACGAGATTAACCTAAAGTTTAATATATCATCTATGCTCATTTGATGCTATATTAAAGATTAAGTTATAAATGTCTTAGCGAGAGAGTGATATTCATGCATGCTGTTTTTACAGTAATAAAAGAGCACGTCAAAAACTTTTATTTGATTCAAAGATTAGCACAATTCCAATTAAAAATTTCGAATCATGATAATTATTTAGGATTAGCTTGGGAGCTTATTAATCCTATACTACAAATATTTGTATATTGGTTTGCATTTGGTTTTGGTATACGTCAGAATGCTCCGATAAATGGTGTACCGTTTATCTTATATTTATTAGTCGGTATTAGTATGTGGTTCTTTGTAAACCAAGGTATACTTGAAGGGACTAAGTCAATAGGCACTAAGTTTAATCAAGTTGCAAAGATGAATTTTCCGTTGTCAGCAATACCTGCTTATGTTTTAACAAGTAGATTTTATGGTCATATTATTTTAGTTTTAGTTATTATTTTATTATGTATACCAACTGGTATTATACCTTCGATTTATATTTTACAATTATTTATATATTTACCTTTAGTGTATTTATTTGCATTTTCAGTTTCATTATTAACGTCAACTTTAGGTGTTATTATTCGAGATACACAAATGGCAATGCAAGCTATTTTGAGAATGCTATTTTACATGTCGCCAATTCTTTGGGTACCTGATAAAGGTTCAGTGATTGAAATGATAATGAAATTAAATCCAGTTTTCTTTTTTGCAGAAGGTTACAGAGCGGCAATATTATATGATAATTGGTACTTCATAGATCATTGGCAATTATTACTTTATAATATATGTGTGACAGTGTTATTCTTTGTAGTAGGTGCAATATTGCATGTTAGATTTAGACAAAGATTTGCTGACTTTATTTAAAATGATTAATAAATGATAAGGCTGAGACATCGATGATTGTCTCAGCCTTTATCTCAATTTAGAGCTTCTCATGGTCAATTTTTTAACTTTAGTAAATTTTACGTAAGGAAGTGTCAATGTGGTAAGAAACATAATTAAACAAGTCTATCTTTCTATAATTTTTGTATTTAATAAATTATTTAAAAGTAATGTGAAACGTAAAAATGTCGTGGTATTTATGACTTTTAAAGAAGATGTGTTACCTATTATCGAAGCGTTAAATAAAGAACAATATCATATTACAGTTATTGCACATCCAAAGTGGATTAATTTTTTGAATGATTTAGAAGTAGATAAAGTGATTAATTTAAGTAATAAATATGTCTTGCAACAGTTAAAAGCAATTAAAAGTAGTAAAATAATCATTATCGATACATATTATTTATTATTAGGCAGTATCAGCAAAACACCAGAACAAAAAGTTATTCAAACTTGGCATGCTGCCGGTGCCTTGAAAAAATTTGGATTAGAAGATAAAAGTATTAATCTTGAGCATAAACAACTGATAAAAAATTATTTATCAGTTTATCATTTTACAGATTATTATTTAGTAAGTTCAGATATTATGAAAGACGTCTTTATTAAAAGTTTAGATGCCAAACCCAATCAAATATTACCATTTGGATTACCAAGATTAGACCAATATAAAGATAAACATGAGTACCCTAATAAAACTAAAAAAATAGCTTTATATGTTCCTACTTATCGAGACTATACAAATGAAATTCATACGATAGATAAACAGAAATTTGAAAAGATGTGCCCTGAATACGAACTTGTGACTAAATTACATCCAAGCATTACTTCACATGATTCAGATCCGAGAGATATACAAGATCTAGTTGAAATGGCAGAAATCATCATTACAGATTATAGTTCATTAAGTATTGAAGCCGCACTATTAAATAAGACGATTATTTTCTATAGTTATGATGAAGCAAAGTATGATGAAATGAGGGGACTCAATCAACACTATTATGAAATGACGAAAGAGAACAAAGCTTATGATTTAGCAACACTTTATAAACTTGTGAATCTGAATAAAATGAATAATAAAATTAAACCAATGTGGCATCAGTATACAAACTTTGATGCAACTCAAAAGTTAGTTGATTTTATAAACAAAGGAGCTTAACAATATGGAAGTAAGTGTTATCATCCCTATTTATAATGCAGAAAAAACAATAGAGCAAACCATTGAATCAATTAAAAGTCATTATGAGCATGAAATCATTTGTATTAATGATGGATCTAAAGATAATAGTGCAGAAGTTATTAGCAAAATTAATAATCCTAATATTGTACTTGTAAATCGAGAAAATAAAGGTGCTGCGGCAACGAGAAATGAAGGCATTAGTATCGCAAAAGGTAAATATATTATGTTTTGTGATGCAGATGATAAATTAGGTGAAGGTATTATCGACAAGATGATTGATGCGATAAAAAGAAATGATACAGATATCGTTGTCGGTAAAGTTTCTCATTTAATTGGTGATCAGATTAGGCCGATTCAAACTTACAATGATTTAAAAGCTGTGGATCATACGACATTAAACTTAACACCAGAAGTTACGCAGTCTATAGGTCCTTATGGTAAATTGTATAAACGTGAGATATTAGAAAATATTAGATTTGATGAAGATATTACTTTTTGTGAAGAGCATACCTTTAATTTAAAAGCTTGGTCAAAGAGTCGTATTACAATATTAGATGATCCAGCTTACTTATATAACATAGGCATTGAAGATTCTATAGTAGCGACAAGTTACAAAAATATTGAAAAATATTTAAATGATGCCATTGAAGTTAGAAAAAGAACAATGGACATTTTAAATGGTTTAAAAGAAAAAGTGAGTAACTACTATAGTTATAGAATGGATTATCTCATCATATACTTTTTAATTCGAAATAATTTTATGAAAGTAGAGAACTTAAATCATGTTATTGATCCAGCGATAAAGTATTTAAAAGTCGTTCAACAACTTCAAACGAATAGTGTGATAGACTTGAAAGAGCTCGTATTAACAATTGCTGCGAATTACAATTATGAAAGATTTAAAGAAGTGGCAAGTAATTTAGATGTGCAAATTGATAAAAAAGCTTATCGTTCTTATAAATTTAAGCTACTGAAACTAAAGACAAAAATGAACTTAAGAAATATCAGAAATAAAAGTAAAAAAATATCTCATTAAATATTATAAAATTTTAAAAACTACTAACAACTGTAAAATGTTGTTAGTAGTTTTTTGTATTATGTATATGAATTTATAATTAAAATCAATATTTACACTAATTAAATATTTGTTACGCATACTTTACATCGGTTAATTGTTTGATATAATTTATAATTGCATATCACACTAATATAAGATGGAGTTTAAAAATGAATAAAAATATGATTGATATAGAAAGAAAATTTAGACCTGAAATTGAAGGTTTAAGAATTATTGCGGCTTTATTAGTCGCTATTTACCACATTTGGTTTGGTAAAGTATCTGGTGGGGTAGATGTTTTCTTTGTTGTATCTGGCTTCTTGATTACAACATCTATTATATCTACAATCAATAAAACTGGAGAATTTAAGTTTTGGCCATACATATCTAAATTAATGAAGCGGTTATTTCCACTAGCATTTATCATTATATTAGTCATATTGGTATTAAGCATATTCTTCTTACCATCAACCATTTTTGATAAGACAATGAAAGAAGTCGTTTCATCTATGTTCTATTATCAAAACTGGCAATTGGCATTGAGTAATACTGATTATTTAGATGCACAGCAAATGAAAAGTCCACTTGAACATTATTGGGCAATGTCTATTCAAGGGCAATTCTATATCATTTGGTTCTTATTATTTACAGGTGTATTGTTCCTAATAAAAAGATATGATTTATCAAATGGCAAAAAGTTAGTCAATTACTTACTTGGTTTTATATTTGTTGTGTCATTTGCATACTCAGTTTATTTAACTGCTGTAAATCAACCTTTAGCATATTTTATTACGTTTACAAGAGTGTGGGAATTTGCATTAGGTGGTTTACTTTGTATTAACTTAAGCAGAATTAAAATTAGTAATTTAACAGCTGAAATTATTGGATGGATTGGTCTTATAGGGTTAATTTTAACAGGAGCAATATTTGATGTA
The DNA here is from genome assembly GCF_038005105.1 of Mammaliicoccus sp. FSL K6-3158. Classification (NCBI taxonomy): domain Bacteria; kingdom Bacillati; phylum Bacillota; class Bacilli; order Caryophanales; family Staphylococcaceae; genus Mammaliicoccus; species Mammaliicoccus sp. FSL K6-3158. The sequence continues at coordinate 1,958,435 of NZ_JBBOSL010000001.1, read as the reverse complement.
TCAACGATGTTTCCTGGTTATATCGCTTTATGGCCAATGACTTGTGCATTACTGATTATTTTATCAGGTAATAAAGATACTAAATACGGTGTTAAGAACTTCTTATCTATGCCGATCATGATTAAACTTGGTGGGGTTTCATTCGGAATTTACTTATGGCACTGGGTATTACTATCATTCTATAAATACAATATTTCAGAAACACCAGGTATTATTTCAGGAGTGCTCATTATTGCATTATCTATTGCACTTTCATTCATTACGACAAAATATATTGAAACACCAATTAGAAGTGCAGAATTAAATAAAGTAGCATTCAAGAGAATTGGTATCATTGCACTAGCTAATATTATTCTAATCGCTGGTTTAGTTTCTCATAATGCCTATGTAAAAATGTCTGACGACAAAGCGCTAGCATTGAAAGATTATCCAGGAGCATTAGCTGCAACTTCAAAACAAAAAATTAAAGAAAATGATCCTAAGCCTGAATTCGCCAATGTGTTTGATGATTTGCCACAATCACACATAGACGATTCTAATCAAGGTTTAAAAAAATCAGATTTAAAAATTGGTACTTATGGTAAGAAAAAGGACTACAAAGCAACAATCGCTTTAGTAGGTAGTTCACATTCTGAACATTGGTTAGGAGCAGTTATTGAAGCGGCTAAAGAGCATGATTACAGAGTGATTAATATCACGAGATCAGGTACAAGATTCTCTACTGGTTATGATGATAATTCATTAAAAGGACAATGGGTTAAAAATGTGGAAAACTATTTAAAGAAATCTGATGATATTGATTTAGTGTTGTCACATGTTACAGCAGCTGACTCAAATAGCGATAAGATTCAACAACAAATGGTAGATGAATTATTAAAAGTTAAATATGATTATAATATTGAAGTAATGGCAATAAGAGATATTCCGAGATATGAGTTTAATGTTTCAGAAGAACTAGAAAAATCTGGTGAAAAAGAAACAATTAAACTTATGAATAAAGGAAATAATCAACAAGACTCTTCATATTGGAAAAAACTATCAGAAACAAACAAAGATTTACCAAAATTCGATCCATCTGAATACTTTAAAGTGAATGGTGAATATAGACCTATTATAGGTAATATTGTCGTGTATCGAGATATGGACCATATGACAAATACTTATTCAGAAACTTTCGGACCTATTTTAGGTAAAGAAATTAAATCTGTCGTTAAAAAATAGAGAGTGGACTTTGTCCACTCTCTATTTTTACATTTTTTGTTTAAGTATATCTTTAAAAATATGCTTTAACATGTTCTCCGTATCACTTTGATAATGATCTTTTAATACATTACTTGCAATTGAAATGATATATTGATCGTTAGAGTATGTCACAAAATCATTTTGAAAGAATATACCTCTATATCTTTGATGATTAGGATATCTGTAAAATCCATATCTATAAGAACTTGGATATATATGTGTATCAATTTGTGAAAGTAAAATATCAGTAGATGATTCATTTAATATTTGTTTCATTTTGAATTGATTAACAAGCTTTGCCATATCATCTGTAGAAATGTATATATTTCCAGCACCATCGTATTTATCGAGAGTTGCTGGATAGAAATATTTGTATTGATTATTTTTTAATTTATAACCTTTTACCATATACTGTTGGTGGTTATTAGAGTCATAACGAGCTGTATATTTTAAATGAACTTTCTTAATAATAAGTTCATTAAGATTTTGCTTAAATGATTTATGCGTAGCATTTTCTATAACTTTAGCAATCGTGATATAGTTTGCATCGTTATAAAAATATTTATGATAATTTTGAGGTACAACACCATTAAACTTAATACGCTCTATAGCACCATTTAAACCTTTAACAGTAGGTGGGAAGTTTGCTTTAGCTAAACCACTTCTATGTAACATTAAGTCTTTAATAGTGATAGGATATACATTCTGGAAATTAGGTATATATTTATTTACATTGTCATTTATATTAATAACGCCTTGTTCTTCTAACTCTCTCAACATTAAGCCTGTTACAAATTTGTTAGCTGATCCAAGAAGATACATTGATTTATCATCATTTTCCACACCATTTTCAATATCTCTAAAACCATATGCTTTACTCATTACAGAGTAGTTATTTTTGTAAATAGTTATATTGCCATTAAAGCCTTTAGATTTTAAGTATTTATCTATCTCATCGAATTCGTTAAAATCATTAGTTAATGTTTGTTTCTCATGATTTTCTTTATTCTGAATTTGCTTTTTATGGATATGAGTCTCTGTATGTTCTTTTTTATAGTATCGTATTTGATATAAATCTTTAAATATGACTAAAAGTAAAGCAACGATTATGCATAATATAAGTTTATATATGTTCTTCATGATCTTCTCCTGATGTTTTTTACATTATATTACCATGAATGCAAAAAAATTACATTTAATGTCATAAAAATAGAACACATATTTGTGTCCTATTCATTACCGTAAAGCTCTTTTTTAATTTGAGTTGTTGAAATACCCTCAGTTCTCTTAAGATATATCACTTCACAATGATCTTTTAGGAAGTCAAATTCACCTTCCCAATCGTGACCCATTAAAAATGTATCTACTTTAAAGTTCTTTACATCATCTGTTTTTTGTTCCCAATTATTCTCTGGAATAACTAAGTCAACATATCTAATAGATTCTAACATCATTTTTCTTTGTTCATAATTATAATATGACTTTTTGTTTTTTAACTTATTGAATTCATCTGTTGATAAAGCAACAATTAGATAATCTCCATATTGTTTAGCTCTTCTTAAAAGCTCAATATGACCATAATGCAGTAAATCATATGTTCCATAAGTAAGTACTCTACGCATTTCTTCACCTCATTATTTTATATGTTTAATCTTAATATATATAGGAACTATTGTAAATAGTTTGAAAAGTTTGTAAATTCAACTTAAAGGGTGATGGTATAAAAATTAATTTTAAAAGCTATTTTACAACATGTTGTATAGTCATTAGTTTAAATTTATAAATCAGTAGTGTATTATAATAGAATATGTTAATTTAGTGTAAATTATGAATTAGAGGAGTATTTATGGAAGATAAATTATTTCTGATGACAGAAAACTCATTTAAAAGTACGATTACATATTTTAATAATAAGGAAGAAATTGATAATACAAATAAAGAGAAACTACTTTTTTATTTTAACAAAGTTTTCAATCCTCTATTTCCTTATAAATTTGACTTTATACTAAAAAATAGAAATGGTTTGTCAATTTTGTTAAAAAAAATTAATTATAATACATCTAAAAAAAGTGTATTTCAATATATGGAGATTAAAGCTATGAAGCGTGGGGAATATAAATATAGTTATATGATTTCCCAATTTCGTAAACATTTATCTACAATTCGTTCTAAACATTATACTTCAGATATATTCTCAAGCAAAATAGAAAAAACAATTGTATATGAATCGTTTAATGGTAAATCATTTACAGATTCTCCGAGAATGCTTTATTTATACTTAAGTGAAAATCTACCTAATTATGAGCATATTGTAGTAACTGACAATCAGCAATTAGACAAAGAACTAAGAGCTTTAAATATTGCTACTGTTGAGAAAAATTCAAAGCAATATTTCAAAATCTATCAAAAAGCTAAAGTGTGGATTGCCAATACGAGATTGTCATCACAGATAGAAAAGAAAGATAATCAACTATATATTCAAACATGGCATGGTACACCTTTAAAGAAATTAGCTAATGATCAAACGGTTATTTCAATACCAGATGTCACGCTAGAAGAGTATCTTTATGGCTTTAATAAAGAAACAAGTAGATGGGATTTCCTCATATCACCAAGTGAAACTGCAACTGAACGATTTAAATCTGCATTTAATTTAAAAGAAGAACAGATGTTGACTTTAGGTTATCCAAGAAATGATGATTTAGTTCAGTTAAATGATGAAAAATATATTAAGCAGCTCAAACAAAAATATGATATTCCCTCTAATAAAAAAGTAATACTGTATGCGCCAACATGGAGAGATAATGATCGTACAGATGTTGGTAAATACAATTTTAAACTGAAGCTTGATTTAGATGCTTTTAGTAAAGAGTTATCGAATGAATATGTATTACTCATTAGAGCGCATTATTTAGTATCAGAACATCTAAACCTAGAAGATTATAAAAATGTGTATGATTTATCAGATGCTAATGACATTAATGAATTATTCTTAATGAGTGATGTATTAATCACAGATTATTCGTCTGTTTATTTTGATTATGCGAATCTACGAAGACCAATCTTATTTTTTGCATATGATAAAGATGAATATGCAAATGATATTAGAGGATTCTATTTACCATATGAATCAGACTTACCAGGACCTGTCTTTGAAACAAGTGAAGCACTAATTGATTATATTAAATCAATGCAATATGAAGACATACCTCAATCAGATACTTATAAAACATTTAATCATAAATATAATCATCTTGATGATGGAGAAGCAACTAAAAGAGTAAGTGAAAAAATCATTCGTACTCTAGATAAAGAAAAGGAGTTTCATGAACTATGAAAATATTAAATATTTATCAAGAAAGTGAATTATTAATCTTCGAGTTTGATCAAACATTAGATAATATTAAAAATGTTTATATAAAAAATGAATTTGATGAAATAATGGTTCCACAATCAAATATCAAAAATCAATTTAAAATTAATTTAAATGAAGTCTTGGAGAAATTTTCACAATATGATAGAGAAACAATCTTTATTCTACTTGAGCAATCTGATGGTATTACGCAATCCATTCAAAAAATAAACATAAAAAAATATGAATATTATATTCAAAACTTCGAAACAATCATTAATGGTGAAACGACTATTACCCCGTATATTACTAAAAATGGCATTATTCAATTTACATTAAAGCCAGAATTGCCAGTTTCTACTTATTTTGCTAGAAGACATATAGATAAAATTGTCATAAATAATAAACAAGCCTTTTTAAAAGGAAAGTTCTCGATTCAAAATTCAACACTCGAATATGCTCATTTAAGAATCACTTCAAGGTTAAGTGAAAATGTAATTGAGATACCATTAGAGCCTACTGTATTTAATGTATATCAGAAACTAAACTCTACAAGTTATGATTTTGAAATTGATATTTTAAATGAACTTAAGCAGTATTTAGCAAATGACTTTGACTCAGAAGATATTATTGATATCTTCCTAAATATAAAAGTAAAAGAATTTAAAAATGTAATTGATGTAAAACTAGGTAATCCTAGAATTATGGTAGAAAGGTTTGCTAAAGGCGAAGTATCAATTGATCTTGGTCAAACAGTAAAAACAGCTATACCATATTTCACTATGAAGGGTAGAAACTTATCGTTTAGAATTAATGAATACGCAAAAGAAGATTATGAAGCATATAAAAAATTAATGAACGACTATCCAACATTAATCAAAAATAATCTGAATAAAAATAAAGTTTGGGTAATTGGTGAAAAATCATATAAAGCTCAAGATAACGGTTATCACTTCTTTAAATACATGAGAACTGAGCATCCTAACGAAGAAGTATATTATGTTATTGATAAAAATTCTGAAGAACGAAAAAATGTAGAACCATACGGAAATGTTATTGATTTTAAATCAAAAGAACATTTCGAAGTTATGATCAAAGCAGATGTAATTTGCAGTACACATCACACAGAATTATTATTCCCAAGTCACGAAGCAAGTTATGTAAAAAAAATTAGAGCTAAACGTGTCTTCTTACAACATGGCGTGTTAGGTGCTAAAAACTTAACGCAAATTAATGGTAAACAACTGAAAGACTTTAACGTTGATATGTTTATAACAAGCTCTAATCGAGAAAAGCAAATCGTTAATAGAGATTTATTATTTGATTCGTATCAAGCGAAAGTTACGGGTCTATCAAGATTTGATGAATTATTTAAGGAAAACGTAGAAGTTAAAAATCAAATCTTAATTATACCTACATGGCGTGACTGGATAACAAATATTAATAGTCTTCTAGAATCAGATTATCTACAAAATTATAATGACTTATTGAATAGACCAGAATGGAAAACAATTGCCCAATCAAAAAACGTAGACATCATATTCTGTTTACATCCAAATATGCAAGCATTTGTTGAGTATTTTGATATACCTGATTACATTAAAGTCATTAGACAAGGTGAAGTAGATGTTCAATTACTTATTAAAGAAAGTAAATTGATGATTACAGACTATTCAAGTGTTGCATTTGACTTTAGTTTCTTAGAAAAACCAGTTATTTACTATCAATTTGATAGAGATAGATTTATCGGTAAATTACCATCACACTTAGATCTTGATAAAGAACTGCCTGGTAGAATTGTTGATAATGTAGAAGCTGTAATAGAAGCTGCAAGCCATTATGTTGATAACGGCTTCAAGAACGAACAACAAATTATCAATAAAGCTAATAACTTTGTAGCATATAAAGATACAAACAATTCACAGCGTATATATGAAGAAGCTAAATCATTTAAACGCAGAAATATCATTAAAGATGCATTGAAATATGACATTCTTTCACAGCATGTATTTAAACGATTCAGAAGACATAAAAAATACTTTGATATTATGTCTTATATGAATAAATTCCTTGTAAGATTCGGAAAGATGGATGAAAAATTAATCGTGATAGAAAGTAATTTAGGTAAACAAGTTACAGATAGTCCTAAAATGATTTATGATCAAATTAAAGCGCTCGATAAAGGTTATAAAATTGTTTGGGTATCTAATAAAATTTACCCATTCGATGATGAAAATGTTATAACAGTGAAACGGTTAAGCCCTAGTTATTATAAATATTTATCAATCGCTAAATATTGGATTAATAATCAAAACTTCCCTCATTATATTGAGAAAAAGAAGAACACAACATATATTCAAACATGGCATGGTACGCCATTGAAAAAAATGTTAAATGATGTCGATGACTTTAAAGGTAGAGATGAAGGCTATATTGACAGAATTAATCGCTCAGTTTCACAATGGGACTATTTAGTTTCACCAAGTCCATACGCAACAAGTTGTTTTAAATCTGCATTTAATTTTAAAAAAGAAATGCTAGAAGTGGGCTATCCACGTAATGATATCTTCTATGAAAATGAAAGTGATATTGAAGAAAAACAACACATTATTAAACGTAAACTTTCAATTCCTAAAGATAAAAAAGTGATATTGTACGCGCCAACGTTCAGAGATGATGAAGTATCATCTGCGAAAAAACATTTAATTAATTTAAAATTAGATTTACATCAAATGAAAGAAAAACTTGGAGACGAGTATGTACTTCTCTTAAGACCTCATATCATTATTAGTAATAATATTATTATCGATAAATCATTAGAAGGTTTTATTTATAATGTTGCGAGCTATGAAGATATTAGTGACTTATATTTAATTAGTGATATTTGTATTACAGACTATTCATCTGTAATGTTTGATTATGCTAATACTCAAAAACCATTACTCTTCTTCACATATGATTTAGAGCATTATAAAGATAATTTAAGAGGATTCTATATGAACTTCGAAGACGAAGCACCAGGACCATTATTAAAAGACAATGAAAGTTTAATTGATGCTATTCAGAATATAGAAACGGTTAATGAATCATATAAAGATAAATATGATAAATTCTATGAAAAATTCTGCTCATTTGAAAAAGGAACAGCAACGAAACAAATAGTCGATAAATTATTTTAAATAAACAAAAAGCAGAACTGACGCTGTAATTGTGTATCAGTTCTGCTTTTTTTATTTATTTGTTAACTTTAAAGAAAGGTTTCCATTTATAGTAGGGTAGAAAATACCATTTTTATCTGTTAAATTGATTTTTTTGTCATAACCAAATTTAATATTTAAATGCTTAAATCCATCATATACGATGATACAGTTGTAAATTGCTGCTGGTTTATTATTGATTTCAATTTTAGGTATTGAGATGGTTAAGAGGTTATCTTGTACATCTATATTCTCAATAACGATATCATCTTTGTAAACTTTTCGAGACATAAGAGACAAGTTACATATTTTGTCAGTATCAACACCGTCTATTTCAATTTGTATTTTAATGGATTTGTCTAATTCAACTATATTTAATAACGTTGACTGTTGAAATGGTATTGTGAATCTTTCATTAGCATCAGTTAATAATGTCTGTTTTTGTTGCTTTTGAATGATTTTAGGTTGTTTTTTCAGCCAAGTAAAGAATTTCATAAATGACTCATAATCATTATTTTGAATAAACTTAATTGCGTCTGTATATTCTTGACTGATTGTTTGAATGATATCAGCTTTTATATATGATTGATTGAAAAGTTCATTCAGTTGTTTAAAATAATGAACTTGTTGCTTTTTATCACTATTTAGGAATACATGACTATTACAACTTTTCAGTAGATCATATTCTAAAAAACGATTTAACAATCGAATGTTTTTAGAGTTTGATTCTTGTTCTAGTAAATGATGAATAATTTCTAAATCTGAAGCACGTTTTTCATAGAAATCTACACCTCTTGTAAGTGACTCATTAGATGTTGTTCTGTCAATGATTGAACAATTATCTGTCAACGTAGATACATTATTAATATAAGGACTTAAATATGTGAAAAACATTTTGTCTTCCCCAAAATGTAAGTTTTCTGGGAACTTTATATTGTGTTTTTTAATATGACTCAGTTTAATAAATTTTGATGGCGGACCAAAGTGATTATATATATATGGGATGTCATTGATGTTATAATTATAACGATTATTATTACTCATAAATCTGGCATGTACTGTTAAAGAATGGTCATTTTGGCGTAATGTTCTACCAACAATCATGTCTGATTTAAGTAGTTTATCGTCATTAGCAATTCTTGCTAATATATCTGTTGCTAAATAATCATCTGCATCTAGAAAATAAATATATTGACCTGTTGCTTCTTCAATACCGATATTACGAGGTTTTGAAGGACCACCTGAATTTTCATCTAAAATGATAAATTTGATATTTTTAGCTTCATAGTTTTGAATTAAGTTTTGAGTATTATCTGTAGAATGATCGTCTACAATGATGATTTCGTAATATTTTTTATCTAGTGATTGATTTAATATTGAATCAATTGCACGTTCTATTTTATCTTCATTATTATATGATGTGACAATAATAGAAAAAAGCTTTTTACTTTTGAATAACATAAGTTAACTCCATTCGTTAAAAAATCAAATTGTATAAGCAATGTGGCATATTTGTCTCACATTGTTTATATAATGTAATATGAATAAATAAAGAAGTCAATTTATTGTATTAACTTAAAATATATGAGGTGTAAAATGATTAAAATTATAAATATTCATGACCAGCATAATTTGGAAAAATATATAATTGCAGAATGTCGTGAAGAAAATCATATTATTTTAATAGATAGATATACGCAAGTTAGGGAAGAAGTGTTGAACAATTTAGAGTTGGATAACCAATCTTATATGGTTGATTATACAAACAGCGGTTATTATACAAACGATAGTAGATATATGGGGAAGGCATTTATTACTGTTGCTGATTGGTTTAATAATATTACGCTTCAACCAAATATTATTTTTAAGAAAGATGAGCTATTATGGCTAATTTCTAATTATAAGTGGGAAACAATATTTGATATTACATTGAACGCAATTTTCCACTTGGATGAAATTAAGATTGATCCTCACGTTATTTTTGATTATGTTCATCAAAGTAAACCAAGTGCAAATTGTTTAGCAGCATTTAAAAATGAAAGTCTCAGTTATGAAGAAAAATTCTATTTAAACAAATTTGCACTTTTAAATGGTATAACGCCATTATTTAAGGCGAAAGAGACAAGGCTTCCTTCTATCGCAAGAACAATTGATAAAGTCATGTTAAAATCACAATTTCAATTACCTAAAATTGCGTATCAAAAATTAAATCATACGGCACTACAAAAACAAATGAAGGCAATTAATATTTATGACAAAGATCAAACGAAAATAAAGCCACATATTGTATTTTTAGGTTTCGATTATGGTTACAGAGGTAATTCAAAATATTTATTTGAGTATTTAGTAAAACAACACCCTAAATATACTGTTTACTTTATTACGGACCAAGAAAAGGGTGATCACTTTGTGTCACCATCTCATTCTGATACGAAACAAATTATAGAAGAAGCTAATGTAGTGATACTTGAAAGCTACTTGCCAGATGATTTTAAACCTAATGGTACGATCATTCAGTTATGGCACGGTACACCTTTAAAACGACTATTTTTAGATAGCAAAGAACCTAAACAAAATATTGATATTTATAATTATAGAGCACGTAAATATAATAAGTTAATTAAACAAGATTATTTTATAACAGATGTAGAATCTATAAATAATGTATTTAAATCTGCATTTCCATTGGAAGAAACAGAAATTGTTGCATGTGGTTATCCTAGAAATGAATATTTATTAGAGCAACACTCAAATTCAAATGAAATAAATAAAATCAAACAGCAGTTAAATTTAAATACTGAAAAGGAAACAATTCTGTATACGCCGACTTGGAGAGATAATCAAGAAGAAGAATTTTTATTAGAATTTACAGATGAGATGAAAGCGAAATATAACATCATTTATAAATATCACGAAGAAGATCATGCTAATAAACAGCATAATTATATCGATACAAGACAGTTTGAAACACAACAATTACTACTTGTTTCTGACATTGTAATCAGTGATTATTCTTCAATAGTATTTGATGCATTAACTATTGATAAAAAAGTGTACTTATATACACCAGATTTTAATAATTATGATTATAACCGTGGTTTGTATAAAGAAGTTTATGAAACTATCAATGATAATCAATATTTTGAACAGTCATTATTGTTTAATGCAATTATGAATGACGATTATCATACGATTAGTGATCAATTTATCAACAAAAATAATCAGTCATACGAAACTATCACGCAATTGATAGAACAAGCTATGGACTGAAAAGGGGGATTTATATGAAATCTTTTACATTTTTAGTGCACAATATTTATCATATGGGTGGGACGACGAAATCGATTTCTAATCTGGCAAATAAATTAAGTGAAAAAGGTCACTCTGTTAAAATATTGTCAGTATTTAAAGCGAGTGATGAACCTTATTTTAAGTTGCATGAAAATATTGAAATTCAACCCATTATTGAATATAACAAAACTATCAAAGGTTTAAAAAATATATTTGTAAATAGAATCAATAAATATACACCTTTTTTGAGTCCTAAAATTATTCATCCGTCTGAACCTGGACTTCATCAATTTTCAAGTTATATTGAGCAACAAATTGTTAAAGCCATTCAGAATGTGAATGCAGATATTATTGTAGGTACACGTGCAAGTTACAATATACTTGTTAGTAAATATGCAAGTCAGTCGGTATTTAAAATTGGTATGGAACATATGTATTTACATGCACATGATGAGCATTATCAAAAAGATTTACTTAAAAGTTATGAACAACTTGATTTAGTTACGACATTAACTAAAGAAGACCAACAAGATTATCAACAAGGTTTAACTCACACTAAAGTAATCATTGTTCCAAATATACTAAAAGAAACTCAATATAACGTAGATAAGCAAAATACAATTGTTGCTGCAGGTAGATTTGAGCATGAAAAAGGGTTTGATTTGTTACTAAATAGTATCAATTTAATTCAAGACACAATGCGAAAATACCAATTTCAATTAGAATTATATGGAGATGGACAAGAAAAAGAACAATACCACCAATTGATCAATCAATATAATATTCAAGATATTGTGAAACTTAAGCCTACTACAAACGCATTATCACAAGTATTAGCTGAAAGTAAGATTACGGCTGTTCCATCTAGAGTTGAAGGATTTGGACTTGTTATATTAGAGGCTATGTATCAACGAAATGTAGTTATCAGTTATAAAGGATGTTATGGTCCTGAATTTCTAATTGAAAATGAGAAAAACGGTTATTTAGTAGACTATCAAGATGCTAAACAATATGGAGAGCAACTTGCAAATGTCATTAAAAATTATCATCATCATGATGTTCAAAATGTCATTCAAAAAGGTATAGAAAGAAGTAACGATTTCGACGGTGATGTCATTTATGAGCAATTCATGAAAGATTTATACAAGCACTTTAAATAAGATGCAATCTCAATCTCTAACAAGCTAATTGTTAGGGATTTTTTAATAGGGTGTTAAGATATTGTAAATATTAATTAATTGTCTTTCTTATAAATATCCTTATATATATACTTACAACTGTATAATACTTAAAGGAGATTTTAATATGCAGACAAATCCTATTAATCTAGACAAAAAATTTAGACCTGAAATTGAAGGGCTAAGAGTCATTGCAGCATTATTAGTTGCAATATATCATATTTGGTTTGGGAAAGTGTCTGGAGGCGTCGATGTATTTTTCGTTGTTTCAGGATTCTTAATTACTACTTCCATTATTTCAAAATACAATAAAACAGGGTCATTTAAATTTATACCTTACATAACAGGATTAATTAAAAGATTATTTCCTTCTGTTATAACAGTTTTACTTGTAACAGTTATCTTAAGCTTTTTCTTATTACCAGAGTCAATACTAGGCAAAACGATAAAAGAAATCATTGCTTCATTATTTTATTATCAAAATTGGCAACTCGCTTTATCGAGTACAGATTATTTAAATAAAGATCAAATGAAGACACCAGTTGAACATTTTTGGGCAATGTCGATTCAAGGTCAATTCTATATTATTTGGTTTGTCATCTTTAGTTTGATTTTTATGTTATATAAAAAATACACCAACTTAAAAATTATTAATGTAATTAACCTTTGTTTAGGTACATTATTTATCGTTTCGTTGTCGTATTCTATTTATTTAACGCACGTCAATCAACCTTGGGCATATTTCCATACATTTACAAGAGTTTGGGAATTCTCACTCGGCGGATTATTAGCAATCAATCTTAATAAAATTAAAATTAACCGTTTAGTAGCAAGTTTGATTGGATGGTTAGGTTTAATAGGCTTGATCTTAACAGGTATTATTTTTAATGTATCAACAATGTTTCCCGGGTTTATTGCATTATGGCCAATGTTATGTGCCGTATTTATACTTGTTTCCGGTAACTATGAAACTAAATATGGTGTTAAGGAATTCTTAGGCTCGTCTATCATGGTAAAGGTTGGAGGATTGTCATTTGGTTTATATTTATGGCATTGGGTGATTTTATCATTTTATCAATATCATAATAATGAACGACCTGGAATTGTATTAGGTATTTGTATGATTTTACTATCATGGTTATTATCATATTTAATGACACGTTATATTGAAAAACCAATCAGATCAGCATCTTCTAATAAAATTGCATTCAAAAAATTAGGCATTGGATTAGCGATACAGTTATTGGCAATCGCATCTTTATATTTCGTTATTTTTAATAATCCTTTTGAAAAAGAAAAGGTAGCATTGAGTGAAAATTATCCCGGTGCAATGGCAGTAGAAAAGCATGTGAAAGTTAAAGAAGATGTAGAAGCGATACCAGAGTTTTCAAAAATCAGAAATGAATCACCTGATTCTACAAGAGACAAAGTTCATCAAAAAATAGGTGAATCAAAAGTTCTAGTAGGAGAGTACGGTAAAAAAGAAAACTATGATAAGACAATTGCCTTAGTAGGGAGTTCTCATGCACAACATTGGTTAGGCGCACTACAAAAAGCAGCTGAAGAAGGAAATTATAGAGTATTAAGCATGACGAAAAGTGGCTGTGTATTAACAACGAAAGACAGTGACCAAGATTGTACCGATTGGAATAAAAATTTAATTAAAGAACTTGATAAGCAAGACGTTGATTTAGTTGTAACAACTGCAGATTCAAGTACAGATGTAAATGGACAAATCGATCCATTACAATTAAAACAATATCAAAACATTACAAATACAAAAACACCGATTATGGCAATAAGGGATAATCCAAGATATGAGTTTAATGTCCCAGAAACTTTAGATAAATTTGGAGAACAAGAAACGATTCAGAGGATGAATGCTAAACAACACTTACCAAAAGTATCTAAATGGGAACAACTTGATCAAAAGCCAGAAGATACTAAATATGTAGACTATACATCGTATTTCAAAGTAAATGGGAAATTTGCACCAGTTATTGGTAATGTAATCGTATATATGGATAAAGGACATATATCTAATAGTTACTCCAAAACATTTGGTCCTAAAATAAAGCAAGATATCGAACAATACTTTAAAGAACTCAATCATTAATAAAAAAGTACCTTAATCATATGATTTTATATGATTGAGGTACTTTTTTACAAGAAATATTGAGCAATTGTAAATAATGATAAAAGAGTGTAAACCCTTCCTTAAGTATCTGTTAAACGACTGTTTATTGTATTCATAGAAGTTACAATATATTTAACATTACGAAAGTAATAGCTTAACAATTAATTATTAAAGGATGGATATAATATGAAATTAACTACTATTGGTTTAGGATACATTGGATTACCAACATCAATTATGTTTGCGAAACATGGTGTAGATGTTGTAGGTGTCGATATTAATAAAGAAGCAGTAGATAAATTAAATAATGGTCAAATTCATATTGAAGAACCTGGTTTACAAGAAGCTTATGAAGAAGTGTTAGCTAAAAATAAATTTAAAGCAAGTATGCAACCTGAAAAAGCCGATGCATTTATCATAGCAGTTCCAACACCAAATAATGATGATCAATACGAATCATGTGATATTTCATTAGTAATGGGTGCAGTTGAATCCATCGTACCATTTTTAGAAAAAGGTAATACTGTAATTGTAGAATCTACGATAGCACCAAGAACAACGGATGACCATGTTAAACCATATCTTGAAAGCCAAGGATTTGAAATTGGTAAAGATATATTCTTAGTACATTGTCCTGAAAGAGTGTTACCAGGAAAAATATTACATGAACTTATTCATAACAATCGAATTATTGGTGGTATAACGCCAGCATGTGTTGAAGCAGGTAAACGTGTATATGGAACATTCGTACAAGGTGAAATGATTGAAACAAATGCTAAGACAGCAGAAATGAGTAAGTTAATGGAAAATACTTACCGTGACTTGAATATTGCGCTAGCAAATGAACTTGCGATGGTATGTAATCATTTAGATATTAACGTATTAGAAGTTATTAAGATGGCGAACAAACATCCACGTGTGAATATTCACTTACCAGGTCCAGGTGTTGGTGGTCACTGTTTAGCAGTTGATCCATACTTTATTATCGCTAAAGATCCAGAAACAACGAGTCTCATTCAAGAAGGTAGACGTATTAATCGTTCAATGCCTCAATATGTGATTAATGAGTCTAAGAAAATATTAGAAACTTTAAATGGTCATAAGGTTGTTGTATTTGGATTAACTTATAAAGGTGATGTAGACGATGTCAGAGAATCACCAGCATTTGATATTTATAATGATTTGAGAAAAGAAAATGATATTCAAGTAGAAGCATATGATCCACATGTTGAGCTAGGATTTGTCCAAAAAGATATTCAAAAAGCAGTTAAAGATGCGTCTCTTGTATTGATTTTGAGTGACCATTCAGAATTCAAAACTTTAGTAGATCAAGATTTTGAAGGTATGAAAGACAAAGTCATTTTCGATACGAAAAATGTTGTTCAATCACAATTTGAGCAAGTTAAATATTACAACTACGGTAATTTATATACTTTCGGAAAAGATATTGCACTTTCATTTAATAAGTAAAGATTGAGGGGTCTTCATATGATAGACGTTAAAAGTCCAATTATTCAAAGCGGATTGAGCTTTCAAATTATTTTAAGAGAACCAGAAAATCAAGAAATATTTGATGTAGATGATGATGAACTTACAGTCGGCTATGCGTCTGACTATTTAAATAAAGCATTAAAAGTTATTTCTGTAAAAGTGATAGAAAGTGAACTTTACGGATTAATTGTGAGAGGTACGAATATTATAGGATGGACAAGATTAAATCATTCTATCAAATTAATTTCGAAACCTATTGATACGATAAGAGTGGATTTACGTCATTTCTCTACACCACAAATTAATAGAGAACTAGGATTTAAAGTTGATTATAACTTGTTGTTTAAAGAAAAGAACTTTTCATCTAGAGCATTGTATTTAATTGAAGGTGAAGTGTTAGAAGCTGTATTTAATAAAGGAACATTTACAGGGTTTGTGCCTACGAAAGATATAGATAGAGCAATTCCTATTAATAAAAAAGTATCAATAGAAGAATCTACAGTCTTTTATCAAGATAGTGCATTGCACAAATCAATCGATTTATCATTGGATGAAGAACAATTTGATTTCAATAACGTCTCGATTGATATGGTGTTCTTAAAGGCAGAATCGGTAAGGATCATTATTAAAAAGAAAAAATATTGGATTAGCTTAAATGATTTAGAAGATAAAAGTATTATTAAAGATTTAGAAGCTAAGCAATATGAAAATTATAACGAGTTAACACTAGAACAGCTGGATATGATTACAAACTTTCAAGAAGAAAGAAAAGAGTCAAAATCTGCAATTGTTCGTTTGATAAACGAAAATATCTCATTACAAAAAACAAATAAAAAAGAAGAAAAAGCGCAGTATGAAAGACTATATATGAATTTGAAAAATTCTAAATTAGGAAAGATTCAAACGAAATACTGGAGTTGGAGAAATAGGAGGAAATCATAATGTCTTCAAATATGCCAACAAATATCAATCAAAAAAGTAATATCGAATCCACTAAAGAGGCGTTAGTTAATTTTGATGATAAAACAAAAGTTGAACAATTAGAAGAAGTATTAGATATTGTTGAACAAGATTATATGTATGGACTATATAAATTAAAAAAGGTTAAAGATCATACAAATCATCATAATTACTATAAAAAAGTAGCAGAAGAATCCAAATTAGATTTCCTTGAAAATCACCAACAACATTTATCAAAACTTGTGAATTCTGATACGTCACGTGTATTTATTAAAAATAAATACAAAGTTGGTCTCATTGCTGATGAATTTTTATATAACTCATTTAAAGATATAGGTAATATCGTTTATTTAGATAGTGAATTTACGGATTTAAGTAGAGATATGGATGTTGTGATTGTTGCGACAGCATGGAGAGGTATAGACGGAAGTTGGACAGGGTTAGCTTCAGTAAATAGTGAGAAGCGAAGAATGCTTATTGAAGGCATTCAAAAGGCTAGAAAGTTCAATATACCAATCGTCTTTTATTCTAAAGAAGACCCTGTCAATTTCCATTTATACAAAGATATCGCGACAGAATGCGATATTATCCTGACATCTGCTGCTGAAGTGGTAGAAGATTATAAAGAATATTGTCAAAATGATAAAGTACATGTACTTCAATTTGGTATTAATCCTCATTACCATAATCCAGTAGGTACGAGAAGTCCATATAATAAATCATTTAAAAACGATGTTATTTTTGCAGGAAGTTGGACTGAGAAATATCCTGTTAGAAACCAAGAATCTGCAAGAATCTTTGATGAATTGATTAATAATGAAAATGACTTAACAATTGTCGATAGAAACTTACCGTTAAGAAGAAGACGTTATCAATTCCCAATGAAATATATCCCATACTTAACAATGCCAATTGATCACGAAGAACTAATGAAATTGCATAAAGTATATAGATGGGCTGTAAATGTCAATTCAGTAAAATATTCAGAAACGATGTTTGCGAATAGAATATTTGAATTGCAGGCTTTTGGGAATTTAATCTTATCTAACTATTCAGTAGGTGTTAATAATCAATTTCCAAATGTATTTATGATTAATCATAAAACAGATGTGGCACCAATCATGAACCAATATCAAGAATATGAAATAGAAGATATGCAGGCTAAAAGTATACGTAGTGTGATGAGAAATTGTACGACGTATCATCGTTTAGATGAAGTCCTATCATATATTGGCATTAAACCGACTCAAAAAGCATCACAAATTCTCGTAATTGTTGATGCATTAACGGATAAAATGAAAGACATTCTATATCGACAATTACATGTTCGGTTTGATGTTATAGAAGCTCAAGATACAATAGAAGATGTATCACAATATGATTTTATAACTTATATGAAAGATTCAATTGAATATGAGGAATACTATTTAGAAGATTTATTAACAGCATTTAAATATGTAGATGTTGATTTTGTTACGAAAGATAAACAGCATGAAGCACATCAATTTATTGAAAATGCACAAGATAAATATGTAACATTGTATCATAAAAATATATTCGATTATCAATTGAATATCACACAGTCTCAAAATGGCTATAATTTAGATCAATCAGAAATTTATGATGTATCTTTATATGGTCAAAATAACCGCAAGAAAAAATTAAGTGTTATTATCCCAATTCATAATAATGGCACTTATTTAGAAGACAAGTGTATGAGAAGTTTAAGAAGATCTTCAATATTTAAAGAAATGGAAATTATATTCGTAAATGATGGTAGTACGGATTCTGAAACGATATCTATTATTAATCGATTAAGAAGACGATACCCAGATATCGTTTACTATGCATATGAAGAAGGGTCAGGCAGTGCTTCAAGACCAAGAAATAAAGGTGCTGAACTTGCCTCTACAGATTATATTACTTATTTAGACCCTGATAACGAAGCTACTGGTGATGGATATGCAACTTTATTAGAAGAAATCGAATCGAATAAGGATGTCGATATGGTTGTCGGTAATATTATTAAAGAAGATAATAAGCGCAGAGCATTGTTTAATTATGCTGGTACAGTGATGAAGTATAACGACGGAAAATTATTAATTGAAGATCCTAAAAAATATATGAAAAAATGTGGTTTACGTGCTCAAAGTATTCAAGCTTTAATTATTAAATCACAAATTATTAAAGATAATCATATTCGAATGATTGAAGGTGCTGCTGGCCAAGATACTTTATTCTTCCAAGAATTAATGATTCATTCTAAAAAAGTACAAGCTGTAACAGATGTTATTCATATGTATTATGCTGCTGTGTCTGGATCAGTTACAAATTCGATTTCTAAGAAGCTATTTGATAAATATTACACGTTAGAAATTGAAAGAATTCCATTTTACGAAAAACATGGATTACTAACATCCTACTTAGAACATAGATTTAATTTTTACGTTAAAGGCTGGTATTTACCAAGATTAGAAAAAGTAAAACCGGAAGAAAGAAAAGAAGCGGTAGAACGATTTTTAGAAATATATAGTTTGTATGATCAATATAAACGTCCAGAAGACCATGATTTAAATCAATATGTTGAACACCTAAAACAAGAGGTTCAGCAATAATTACGTGATTGATATAAGGGGGTGTGTATGATGGATAATATATTCATAAATTTTAACAAAGCATATATGATCGTTCCTCGACAAATTTCAATTGAAGATAAAAACTATCGTCAATATGTTCAATTCACTGACTTTACGATTTATTTTTCAAATGATTTAAGTTCTTATGTGTATACAAAGAATGACATCAAAGTAGTCATATTAGGTCATTTTGTGCATACGAAACATGTCGACTTGAAATATCCTGAAATATGCGCCCAATTATTATCTCACGAAATAGATTCTTATGATTTTCTTGAAGAGATGAGTTTTTATAATGGCAGGTATGTTATGTTGATAGAGTATAATGGACGTTTGCTGCTGTATAATGATGCAACGTCATTTTTATCATTGTATTATCATGCGTCTCATGATTTATATGCTAGTCATTCTGAATTAGTGAATCAACTCGTAAAATTATGTTTTGATATGACTTGTGAAAGAATCGCACATAAGTCATATGGATTTTTAGACTATAGTAAATATAAAGATGTTTATAAATTCAATGCCAATACAAGATTTAATATAACAGACCATTCAATTAAAAGAATTTATCCAATCAACCCATGTGTTAAGAAATCAGCAGAAGAAGTATATAGAATCGTTAACCATGAAATTGAAGCAGCGGTTGATTATTTATTTCGATTTAATCAAAAAGTGATTTGTTCTATCACTGCTGGTCATGATTCTAAAGTATCATTATCTTATATTAAAGAACATATCAATGATGTGAATTTCTTTACTTATACAAAAAATATAGATGAATTAGAACATGAACAAGCTGCACATATTTATCGTATAGATGAATATATTTCTCAAAAAATGGCATATAATTTAAATTTAAAGCATACGCTTTTTAATATGGATCAACTAACAGTCAATTCAAATTTGATTGATAGATATCATTTATATGAAACAGATCATAGTATTCATTTAATCAATTATTATCATGAGAACAGGTCGTTTAATCATTGTATACATTTAAAATCTACTATCTTTGAACTTGCTAAAAGTATTATTCCGAAGCGGATACAAAGAGCAGACTCATTTTTACCGTATGAAAATGCAATCAAAAAATGGGCTAAAGATTTTCCAGTGGATCAATTATCTCACGATTATTTATTAGAATTTGTTAAAAGAAATGAGCTCTATAAGACCATTGAATTAGGTTATCATCCTTATGAAACGTTGTATTTTGAATCTAGAATGAACGGTTGGCATAGCTGTATTGTTCAAGAAAGTGATGATTATTTAGATGTGTTTAGCTTAATCAACACGAGGCATATCTTATTTGAATTCATGAGTATTAATCAGGAAGATAAACAAAATCAAATGTTACATAAGTTGATGATTAAACATCATTGGCCAATATTAAATTATTTTCAAATCAATGAAATTAACACTTTAGAGGATCGATTAATTCAATTAGAAGAAGATACAAATAGGGATGTTGAGAGTTTGACTCACGTTATGATTCAAACTGAAGATTTCTATCAAATTATACAAAATGAAAAAAAGTTATTTCGTGCATTAACGCCTAAATTTAGTTATGACAATCAAAAGAAAATGATTTTGACGAATACTGAGGATTACAAGATTAAACTTGAATTGAGAACATTTTATCATAATAAAAATGGCAGAGATACAGTGTATTTTGATATAGAAAGTGAGTCAATCGACTTAGTAGATTTGAGTAAAAACAATTTAGAATTGACGATAGAACCACAAACATCTATTACAATTTCTGTCTATGCAAGTAAAAAAATTGAGAAAACATCATGGATCAGCGCTTCACAATTTGAACTTATTGAAAAATAAAAATCAAGTAGGTCGTTATATATGAAGATAGTTACTGAAATCTTTAAAGAACAATTTAATAATTTACCTAAAATTTTTAAACTTGCAATTTATAATATGAAAAGTCAATATGCCAATCATTATCTTGGTGTATTTTGGAATATATTACAACCCATCTTACAAGTTGCTGTATATTATCTTGTGTTTGGTTTAGGGTTAAGAGGAGATGCAAGTGCACAAGTAGTAGGGGTACCATTTTTAGTACATCTTATTTCAGGTTTGTTTCCTTGGTTGTTCATATCACAAGGGATCAATACAGGTGCATCTGCTATTCAAGGCAATGTAGGACTTTTATCAAAAATGAAG
This sequence comes from Mammaliicoccus sp. FSL K6-3158, assembly GCF_038005105.1. Taxonomy (NCBI): domain Bacteria; kingdom Bacillati; phylum Bacillota; class Bacilli; order Caryophanales; family Staphylococcaceae; genus Mammaliicoccus; species Mammaliicoccus sp. FSL K6-3158. The sequence continues at coordinate 1,936,770 of NZ_JBBOSL010000001.1, read as the reverse complement.
TTCCCATCTTCAATATTTATTTCTATAGCTTTAACAAATAATATGATTAATTTAATGATCACATCAGCCATTTTATTTGTCATATCTGTCATTAATGGATATGTACCATGGTGGCATTACTTTTGGTTTATATACTTTTTAGTCGCATCTTATGCAATTATTTTTGGTATTTCATTAATTATGAGTACATTAATTATTGTTATTCGCGATACTAAAAATTTACTACAAAATGTTATAAGAATGCTATTCTTTATGACACCTATCTTTTGGGCGATGGAAGAAGCACACGGTATTTTACAAAGGTTAGCAAGCTTAAATCCATTTGCATATTTAGTAGGTGTTTATCGTACAGCGTTTGTGCATGGTAATGTTTCCGTGTACGGACAATGGCATGATCATTTATATTTTTGGCTTTTAACAATTATATTATTATTAATAGGTTCATTGGTTCATTCAAGGTTTAAACGAAAATTACTAGACTACTTATAGGGTGTTCATAATATGACAAAGAAATTATTAATGATTTCACAAAATTTTTATCCAGAACTTGGGTCTGCCGCAAATCGAATGAAAATGATGTTCAAAGCTTTTCGTTCAAGTGGTTCAGACCCGACAATGTTAACGACCGAGCCAACATATCCTAACCAAAGTCTATTTGAAGATCAATCTTATTTTACAGATTCATTTTTAAATAAATTAGAAAAGAAGAAAATTATTCGAATGAAAATGCATGGTAATAAGCAAAATAGTAATTTTATCATGAGGTTAGTATATTATATAGAACAATATGTCAGATTAAGAGTCTTCTTGAAAATGCATAATGACGATTATGATATTGTGTATGTTTCTAGTCCAAATATATTTCTAGCTTGGGCGACGTTATTTTTTAAAAGTGCGAAACATCCGACATATGTGTTAGAAATTAGAGATTTATGGCCAGACAGTGTAAATGGATTAAAGCATATTAACATAAGTTTATTTATGCCACTATTAAAATATTTAGAGAAGAAAATGTATAATTCTGCAGATAAAATTGTCATTAATAATGAAGCATTTAGGTCACATATTCAGAAGCGATTACAGCGAAAAGTACCCATATTTTATTTGCCAAATGGCATTTCAAGAAATGAACTGATAACTGAAGAAAAATATAATGATTTTAGTGTTATTTATACAGGAAATATTGGGTATGCCCAAGATGTAGATAAACTTATTTCAATATGCTTAGCTTTAAATGATAAACAAATCAATGTTACAGCGATTGTTTATGGTGTGCAAGCTGACAAGTTTAGAAAAGCTGTGAGAGATTGTAAGTATATTCAAGTGAAAAAACCGATGGATCGAACAGCTTGTTTAACTGAAATATCTAAACATCATATTTCACTTTCAATTTTAGAATCTTCAGATGTGTTTATGAATGTGATGCCTGGAAAAATTGTAGACGCAATTGGGGTTGGAACACCTCCTATATCTAATATTAGTGGTCCAACTGAAGCAATCATTCAAAAATATAATCTAGGATTTGCAAGAAAACAAGCTTCAATAGATACAATCGTAAACGAAATTGAATCATTAAAATATGATGAACAAGCTTTATCCATTAAAGCAAGAAATGCACGTGAATATCGTGATGAACACCTTATATGGGAAGATAATATTGAAAAGCTTATGACATTTTTAAGAAAAGGTGATAGAGATGACAAATAATTATAAAATAAAATGTGAAAATGTCTCGAAAGTTTACGACTTAAATGTAAACAGAAAAGATAAGCTGCTATCTTTATTTACTTTTGGATTAAGTTATAAATCTAAACCTTACTATGCATTACATGACATATCATTTGAAGTAGAAGAAGGGACATCTGTTGGCATAATCGGATTGAATGGGTCAGGTAAATCAACTTTATCTAATATTCTAGGTGGAGTCGTTGAACCTTCTTCCGGAACAGTTTATACAAATGGTAAGCCGTCGCTGATTGCTATTGGCGCAGGGTTAAATCCTGAATTTACAGGTGAAGAAAATATTCATTATAAATGTTTAATGCACGGTATGACACAACGAGAAATAAATGAAAAATTTGATGATATTGTTCAGTTTAGTGAACTTGATGAATTTATTTATCAACCTTTAAAATCGTATTCTAGTGGTATGAAATCAAGATTAGGCTTTGCAATTGCAATTCATACAGATCCAGATATTCTTATTGTCGATGAAGCATTGTCAGTAGGTGATGAAACTTTTTCTAATAAATGTATAGATAAAATGCACGATTTACAAGAACAAGGTAAAACAATATTTTTTGTATCCCATTCAGCAGGACAAATTAAAAAAATGTGTAAAAAAGCGATTTGGATACATTACGGTGAGATGGTAGCGTATGGTGAAGTCAATGATATCGTGGCTAGGTATGTTAATCTCATTCAGAAAGTAAAAAAGAAATCGAAAAAAGAACAATTAGAATATAAACGTATTAAAATCCAACAACAACGTAATAAAGAAGTTGATGATTCAGTCATAAAAAAAGAAAAAAGACCAACAAGTTTATTAGCGATGATTGGGATAATGAGTGTGGCTTGGATATATATACTGCTATTCCAAGTAGGGATACTATAAATTGCATGGAATGAGGTTATCAGATGAAAAAGGTCACAATGTTTGTATGGAATCATTTTACGAATGATGCAAGAGTCAATAGAGAGTGTACAACTTTAGCGGATAATGGTTATGACGTAAATTTAATTGCGATAAATGACCCAAAAAATACTGCTATTTCAGCTTATGAAGAAATATCTAATACATTTAAAGTTCATAGAGTGAAGAGATATCCATGGTTATTGCAAGCTTATCAAGATCATGGCAAGAAATTCTTATTAGTAGTAGCTGGTGTCCAAATTGTTATTATACCAAGTCTTTTCTATATAAGTTTCACATTAATGGCAGCTTATCTGTTATCACTCGTGGTTGCTGCAGGTATGATAAAGTTTAAAAAAATAAGAAAATGGTTTATAAATGGTGCAATTATTACGAGAATGATTGTAAAAGGTTATATACAAAATGCTGATATATATCATGCAAATGATTTAAACACATTACCTCAAGCTATCGTATGTTCTAAATTACGCTTAAAACCAAAACCTATAATTTATGATAGCCATGAAGTTCAATCAGACAGAACGGGTTACAATCCAAAGACAATTAAGCGTATTGAGTCGTTCATGTTAAAATTTGTAGATCAAATGATTGTAGAAAATCATACAAGAGCAAAATACAATGAAGATATATATGGATTCTATCCAAAAACATTGTATAACTACTCAGAGAAATACAATATTGAAGAAAAGCCACAAATCAATTTACATAAGAAAATAAGCATCAATGAAGATGAGAAAATTTTACTTTATCAAGGCGGACTCCAACAAGGAAGAGGTCTTGAATTACTTATTGAAGCAATGGATGAAATTGAAAAAGGACATTTACTATTTATCGGTGGAGGGAAGTTAACACAGACTTTAAAAGAACAAGCCGAAGCTTCCAAACAAGCTGATAGAATTCATTTCTTAGATAAAGTACCATTTCAAGAATTACCATCATATACTCGTGAAGCATACCTTGGATTCCAAGTGTTGCAGAATATTTGCTTCAACCACTATTCAGCCAGTTCAAATAAATTGTTTGAATATATGATGGCTCACGTACCTGTTATTAGTTGTGACTTTCCAGAAATTAAGAAAGTAGTAGAAGAAACCAATACCGGTTTAGTTGTGGATTCACATAAAGCTTCAGAAATAGCTAATGCTGTGAATCAACTTGTAAAAGATACAAGCTTAAGAAATCAATTAAGTGAAAACACTAAACAAGCAAAAGAAATCTATAATTGGAATAATGAAAAATCAAAATTACTCGAAGTTTATAATCAATTTGTTCCAATAGAGCATCCAATAACTCAAGTTCATACAAAATAAAGAATGGTCTACCATGCCACGGCATCGTAGACCTTTTTCGTTGTTTGAAGTAGTTACCATTTATATTTAGTAACTTGTTTTTTGTAAATATTGGGATTACAATAATATAATTAAGATAGTAACGGTAAAAGGAGTAATTCTAAGATGTACATTAAAAAGAGTATAGAGCGGGTAAGCAATTTTATTGAAGTAGGTAATGAACGAGAAGCAATGATGTTACTAAGAGATTTAGAAGCAAATGTCGTGAGATATGATTTTGAAATTATGGGAGACGGATTCAACAAATTTGCTGAATTATACGTATCACAAAAAAATAGGAAAAAAGCAATCGAAATGTACCAAAAAGCAATCCTATATTATAGAGAAGTCGGAAACCAAGAAAAAGTATCCCAAGTCAGTCGTAACTTTGAAAACCTGATCTTGTAGTGTTGGTTGAGGTAAGTAAGGAAAAAACTACATATATCTTTAATGAAGGAGCTTATATGGAAAAGCAAATATTATTTCTTTCTGGTTTAGGCAGTCATAGATTATTTTTGAAAGATTTAAATAACCAATTGATAATATGAATTTAGTTCAAATTGATCTGCCGGGTCATGGTTTGAATCTAGATGTTATCGTTAATGATTTAAATGAATTAGTAGAGTGGTTTAAAACAGAGATAAAAATTTATGATAATGAAGAACTGACAATAGTTGGGCATTCATTAGGGGCGGATTTATTATCATATATAAGTATCAAGGTTCCACAAATTAAAAATCTTATATTATTAGACGGTGGATTATTTAATCTTGAAGACCTAGAATACAGTAGTGAGATTGAAATTAAAGATACTAAAAATCATTTAGAAAACTTTCAATTCAAGAACTTGGACGACTTTATAGAATCAGAAAAAGATGCATATAAAACATGGAATCAATATTTATTAGAAGCATCAACTACAAAGATGACTTTCAATTTAAATAAACAAGTTTATGAACTTAATATTAATGAACATTCAATCCTAAAATTATTGAAAATAAGAAGACAAATCAACTTACCGACCTTCAATCAATTACTAGACAGAAATATATTGGTTTTATTACCACAAGAACAGGAACAATTCATATTAGACATGAAAATTAAGAATATACCTTCACATATACACTGTAAAACAATCTCTGACAGTGGCCACGATATTTATATAGATAACCCTGTAAAAGTAGGAAAAGAAATAAAAAGTTGGCTAAGTACTATAAATGTATGAGGGAGGTAATTAAATGATAACCGATTCATTTGATATACAAGGGAAACCAATTGTACATTTGAGTGACTTCTATGGTGAACAACAATTCAAAGTTGAAGTATGCTTAATTACATATTCTAAAGAAATATACGATGCTATTTTAAGAGAAAATAAATGTGAAAAAATAGGTGAAATCAATGCCTCTAATGGAGCATTTCCTATATATCAGTTCATTTATAAAGGTAAAGCAGTAGCATTTTATCTATCTGCAATTGGTTCAACGCTTGCTTCTCAATATTGCATGATATGTAATTGGGTAACTGGTGCTACAAAATTTGTAATGTTTGGATCAGCAGGTAGTCTTGATAACGAAAGAACTTTTAATAAATTTATCATACCTACACATAGCTATAGAGATGAAGGAATGTCATATCATTACGCCCCTCCGTCAGACTATATTAAAGTGAAGAATGCTAATAAAGTAACTGAAGTATTTAATAAATTAGCATTACCATTTATTGAAGGTAAAGTTTGGACAACTGATGCTGTACTTAGAGAAACAAACATACAGTATAATAAAAGGAAAAAAGAAGGATGTATTGCAGTAGATATGGAGCTTGCTGGAGTACAAGCAGTTTGTGACTTTCATGGATTTGAACTATTTAGTTTTATAGTAACTGGTGATGTACTCTCTGAAGGTACATATAATGTTGATGGGTTAAAAGAAGCAAATCATAATATAGATAAATTTAATATTGCTTTGAATATTATAGAAGAACTTAACTTATAATATATGGAATATTACTAGCGCAATTAGGTTAAATCCCCCCTTACTTAAATTTTTAAGTAAGGGGGGATTTTATTTAGCAAGATAGGTGAAACAAGATAAATAGAAGGTCTGTATTTATCAAGACAGGTGAAACAAGATAAATAGGGGGTTTGTATTTATCAAGACAGGTGAAACAAGATAAATAGAAGCGTTGTATTTATCAAGACTGGCAAAACAAGATAAATAGGAAGATCGAACATTGCAAGTGGAGCGTGACTAGCAATATTGGAGTGTTGAACATTGCAAGTGGAACATGACTAGCAATATTGGAGCGTTGAATATTGCAAGACAGCCATGACTAGCAATGTTGAAGCCCCGAATATTGCAAGACAGCCACGACTAGCAACATAGAGCCCCGGAATATTGCAAGACGACCCAAACAAGCAACATAGCCCCTCAATAAAATCCCTAACCAACGAACCAGCCAACCAACTCTCAACTAATTCACACTCCATACCATTAATTCAATCTATCCAAAATAAAAAAGCTGTTAATAAAGTCTCTGACTTTATTAACAGCTTTAAATATATATAGGTTTTACATATGGGCGCTGTGTCCGCCAACCATAACCCAATAAGTACCGATTATTACTAATAAAGTAATAATTACTGCGAAAAGTACTTTGAATGCAGTTGCGCGTCCATCTGGTCCTTCTGTTAAATGCATGAACATTAGTAATTGAACTAATGCTTGTAAGAAAGCAAATCCAATAATGATTGATGTTCTTACTTGCAGTGACATGCCAGTGTATAACATGACATAAACAGCTACTAATGTTAGTACAATTGAGAATATTAAACCGACTGTATGTGTAACGACTGTTTTATTCATGATCCACTCACCATCCCTACAAGATAAACTAATGTAAAGATAAAGATCCATACAACATCAAGGAAATGCCAGTATAAACTTCCGATAAATACTTTAGGTGCATTGTGTTCATTTAATCCACGTGTAAGAATTTGGATTAATACACCTGAAATCCAGAATATACCTACAGTAACATGGAGACCATGCGTACCTAATAGTATAAAGAATGAAGACCAGAATGATCCTAATTGAGGTGTAACACCTTCATGTACATAGTGAGTAAATTCGTAAACTTCAAATCCTACGAATCCTGCACCTAAGATAAGTGTGATAATCATCCATACCATCATCATTTTGACATTTTCTTTACGCATGTAGTAAACACCGATACCACAAGTGTAACTACTTACAAGTAATAGGAATGTCATAATCATAACTAACGGTAATTCAAATAATTCTGGTGTAGTGAAACCACCGTATGAACCACTTTTCTGTAATACTAAGAATGTTGCAAATAATGTACCGAATAACGCAACCTCAGCAGTAAGAAAGACCCAAAATCCGAGTTTATTTAATTGGCCTGTTTCATTAACAGTATCAATTGTATTGTGGTGTTCATTACTCATCTTTATTGTCCTCCTTTTCCTGTAATTCTTGTTCACGTAATTCGCGTAATTTTGCTTCATTTTCTTCTAATTCTTCAGCATGAATATGGTAGCCGTAGTCTTTTTCGAAACTTCTCCAAACCATACATGCTAATACACCAACACCAAAGATAATTGCTGGTATATATGTTTCGAATACTAGGAAGAATCCACCGAATAAGAAACATACTGCCATCCAGAATCCGATATGTGTATTGTTAGGCATATGAATATCTTTATAATCTCTATCATCTAAATAGTGTTTACCATTTTGTTTCATTTCTACAAATGTTTCAGTATCATACCATTTTGGTGTAATAGCGAAGTTATAGTGTGGTGGCATAGCTGAAGCAGTAGCCCATTCTAATGTTCTACCTAAGCCATTCCAGTTGTCACCGTTTGCTTCACGTTTCGCTTTACCAAAGCTGTATACAACGTTCCATACTAGAGCTAAGAAACCAATACCCATCAAGAATGCACCGATTGTAGAGATGAAGTTTAATGAGAACCATCCATCTGCTTGAGTGTATTTATATAAACGACGTGGCATTCCATCTAAACCTAATAGGAATTGTGGTAAGAAACATAAGTTGAATCCTAAAGTAAATGTCCAGAATAACCATTGATTAATTTTTTCATTTAATTTGTGACCAAACATTTTTGGATACCAGAATATTAAACCTGCGAAACATGCGAATACAACACCAGCGATGATAACGTAGTGGAAGTGTGCCACTAAGAAATAAGTATTGTGATATTGATAGTCCGCTGCTGCCATAGCAAGCATAACACCTGTAACCCCACCTAATGTGAAGTTTGGAATAAAGGCTAATGAGAATAACATTGGTGATTCAAATGAAATTCTACCTTTATATAAAGTTAATAGCCAGTTGAATATTTTAACACCTGTTGGTACGGCGATTAACATTGTAGATATTGAGAAGAATGAGTTAACTAATGCACCACTACCCATAGTGAAGAAATGGTGAACCCATACGATAAAACTTAAGAATGCAATACCACAGATCGCCCAGACCATACTTTGATGTCCAAATAATCTTTTTCTAGCAAAAGTAGGGATAATTTCTGAGTAAATACCGAAAGCCGGTAATACTAGAATATAAACTTCAGGGTGACCCCATACCCAGAAGAAGTTAGCCCATAACATTGGCATACCACCATTAGCAACTTCAAAGAAGCTTGTTCCCATTAAACGATCAAACGTCATTAAAGCAAGTGCGACAGTTAAAATAGGGAAGGCTAAGATGATTAATAATGATGTAATTAATGTTGTCATTGAGAACATTGGGATTTGCATAAATTTCATTGATTTAGTACGTAATTTTAAGATCGTAACAAAGAAGTTAATACCTGTCATTAACGTACCAATACCAGCGATTTGAATTGCAATTAAGTAATAATTAATTCCTGTACCTGGACTGAAGTCAGTTGCAAGTGGCGCATAGTTTGTCCAACCAGCAGCTGGCGCACCACCAAGTACGAATGAAATATTAAATAATCCCATTCCTGCAGCAAATAACCAGAAACTTAAGTTATTTAACATAGGGAATGCAACATCTCGAGCACCTAATTGTAATGGTACAACAACGTTCATTAAACCGATTAAGAACGGCATTGCCATGAATATAATCATGATTACACCATGTGTTGTAAAGATTTCATTATAGTGCTGAGATTTAAGTAATGTATTATCAGGTGTCATTAATTGTAAACGGATAAGAAGTGCATCTACACCGCCACGGAAGAACATAATGATTGCAGATATAATATACATTACACCGATTTTTTTATGGTCAACTGAAGTTAACCACTCTGTATAAAGCCATTTCCATTTTTTATAATATGTTAGACCACCAACAACGCATATACCTGTTAATACAAGCATTACTTGCGCCATTGTTATCATCCAGTCACTTTGAACGATAAATTCATTCCATGGAAAATTCATTACTTGTCACCTCCATGGTTTTTATCTGAAGATTTTTCATCATCAGTTTTTGCATCTTCTTGCATTTTTTCCATTTCATCCATATGATGTTTCTCTTCTTTTTTGAAGTCACTGTCATATTTTTCGTTATTTTTAAGAATCATAGGTTTCATTCCATGACGGTCATAGTTAGGGTTTGTAACAGTCACTTTGCGTGCAGGTAATACTGGTTTTTCTGTTACACCTTCACTTTCATCATAGAAGTTTGGATCTTTTGGTTCATAGCGGAAACGTTTATAAGCATGGAAAATATATTCAGGATCCGCAGCAGGATCTACGTATGCTAGATGTGTTCCACTAAAAGTAAGTTCCTCATTCTTAGTTGTAGGTAAAATTTGATGATCGAATGTGTCTTGATCAATAGTTTTACGTTTTTGAGATTTAGAGACCCATTTATCATAATCTTTATTGCTTACAGCGTTAACATTAAATGTTTGTCTAGAGAAACCTTCACCATTAAAGTTAGAGTTTCTACCTTTAAATGTACCTGTTTCATTAGCTTGCAATGTCCAGTCCATTGTCATGCTTGTCATAGCGTACTTCTGTCCACCTAATTGAGGTACCCAGAAACTTGTCATTGTATCCATAGATTGTAATTTAAACAGAACTGGTCGACCTTCTGGAATCGTTACATGATTGACAGTTTCGACTTTCTCATCTGGATAACTAAAGAACCACTTAAAGCCTGCACTTGTTGCATAAATAACAACTGGATCTTCTTCTGACTTAGGTGCTTCTTCATAAGAATAAAGAGATTTAATTGTTGGTATAGCTAGAATCACAAGTATGATTACTGGAATAATAAACCATACAGCTTCTAAGACGAAGTTGTGATGCATCGTACCTGATGTTTCATTTTTTGTTTTTCTATATTTAATAATAAATATTAAAAACAAAACGGAGACCACTACAACTATTAAGACCATCATAATAATTGAAAAGATAATTAAGAAATGTTGATCTTCTGCCATAGGGCCTTTGGGGTTTAATACTTCTAAATTTGAACAACCACTAAGTAACATACCTAATGTTGACATGAGAAGTATTGACTTTAACTTTGCCACGTTTTTTACCTCCCAATTTTCTATATACCTATATATATGGCTAGACCTTAATTTTAAAGGATTTAAACATATTTACAAGGCTATAAAATAGGGTGTAAGCGTTATAATATAAAAATGTATTTAATTAACTTTGATATGACGGGTTTTTTCCTAATTGTTAAATTTTTGTGTACATTTTAAAAATATTTAAAAAAACGAAAAAACATCTTTAAATTGATAAAAACATTGAGTTTTCAGGTTATTAAGAATAGTTTAAAATATTTTTAATGTTCTTTAATGAGTGCTTAAATGAAATGAAAATTTAAAAATTACACTTTTGATAAATATAAAAAACAAACCAAATGAATGATGTCATTTGGTTTGCTAAATTATGATTATTTTACTGTAATTGTTCTTCCTTCAGCTGAGATATGACCGTCAGTATCTGATACGGCATAGCCAACTTTATATTTACCAGGTTTATTTGTATCTACTTCACCACTTGTAACAATATCAGAAGTTAAATCTTTACCTGATTTGTCTTTAGCTTTTACATCTTTTAATAAGTCAAATTCTTGACCTTTTTTAATTGTAATGTCTTTAATACCTGATAATTCAGGATTAGGTGCTAAATCAGCATCATTTACGTAAACGCCTCTTTTGTATGTGTAGTAGTAGCCATCAGAATCTTTAACGTGATAAGTGATATATTGTAAACCAGTTTTAGAAGTATCAATATCACCTTTAACAGTTACTTTATCAGTGATGTCTCCGTCTTTTTTGTCAGATGCTTTAACACCTTTCATCGGATCGAAGTGGTCACCTTGATAAACTAAATCTTTAGTTGGCACTGTAATAATTGGCATATTTTCATCTAAATCTTTAGTAGATGTCTTTTTGTTAGATGCTACTTCAGCTTTAGATTCATCTTTATCTTTCGTATCGTTGTCTTTAGAACCATTTAATGAACCTTCTTTGACAACATACACGTAATGCCATTTCGTTCTATACGCGCCATCAGAATCTGTAACTTTATATTGTACTTTGTATTTCCCTAATTTAGAAGTATCAACGTCACCAGTTACTTTAATCTTATCTGTTAAATCTCCATCTTCTTTATCATATGCTTTTATACCTTTTAATGAATCGTAGTCAGCACCTTTTTCTACAACGTCACCTTCGACACCTTTAATTTGTGGTAGGCTGTTTCCTGTAGCACTCGCAGTTAATGAAGGTGTCACAAGTGAAGCAGAAACACCAAGTACTGTAAGAGATTGTAATATTTTATTCATCATTTTTTATGTACTCCTTTGTTGTAAGCTATAAGGAAAGAATAACATGTCTCGTTTTTCATTTCCTTACTAAATGATATATTATCGTAATATTTTCACATTTACATCGACCTTTAGACCGATTTCCTGACTTAAAGTGTGTAAAGAGTGTCTTTTAGGGTGTTTTTAGGGATGATATCACTTAAATAATATTGATCAAGGGTACGTAAGTATTCAGTTAAAGCATGATTGAGTACACTTTTTAGTCCACAATTTAATGCTATTGGGCACGTGTTTGTTTCCATATTAAAGCATTCTACTAATTCAAAATGATCTTCAGTTTGTCTAACAAGTTTACCGATATTAATGTCGTTAGGGGACTGATTGAGGATTATGCCACCATTTCTTCCTCTTATAGATTTTAAATATCCTAACTTAACAAGTTGATGTACGACTTTCGTTAAATGATTTTTTGATATGCCATAAAAGTTTGAAATCTCTTCTATTTGAGATTGTTTATTTTGTTGGGCTAAATACATGAGGACACGTAAGGAATAATCCGTGTATTGGGTGAGCTTCATAAAGTTCAACCTCCTTATAATATATTAATTATACTTAATATGAGGGTTAAAAAACAATCAATCAATATATGTATTTTTGAAAGAGTGACAACTTTGTAAACTTTTTGGGAACTGTATTGAAAAACATTGTGAATTTTTTTACAATTAAACATGTATTTAAAATATATCTTTTAGAGGGGGACTTCTGATGTTATCAGAACAAACTAAAGAAATCGTAAAACAAACAGTACCAGTATTAGAACAATACGGAAATGAAATTACAAAAGTCTTTTATCAAAGAATGTTTGAAGCACATCCAGAATTATTGAACATATTTAATAAATCTAACCAAAAACAAGGTAAACAACAAACAGCTTTAGCACAAACAGTTTTAGCAGCAGCTAAACATATCGATCATTTAGAAGCAATCGTTCCTAACGTAAATCAAATTGCACATAAGCACCGTGCATTACAAGTTAAAGAAGAACATTATCCAATTGTTGGTGAATTCCTATTAAAAGCAATTAAAGAAGTTCTAGGCGATGCAGCTACAGATGATATTATGAATGCTTGGGAAGAAGCATATGGTGAAATCGCAGGCGTATTTATTCAAATGGAAAAAGCAATGTACGAAGCAGCAGCTTGGGATGACTTTAAATCATTTAAAATTACAAATATTGAAGACCAAGGTACTTCAATGAAATCATTCGAAGTTGAACCAGTAGATAACATTAAAGTTCCTGAACTTGTTGCAGGTCAATATATCACTGTACGTATTAAACCAACTAACGATGATAATTTAGCATTAAGACATTACTCAATTTACTCTGTAAAAAATGACGGTAAAATAAGATTTGCTGTTAAACGTGAAGGAGAAGGCGAGAAAAAAGGTCTAGTCTCTCATGATTTACATGATAAATATTCAATTGGAGATACTATTGAACTTTCAGCTCCAGCAGGTGATTTCAAAGTAGAATCAGATAAAGATAAAAAATTATTACTATTATCTTCCGGAGCAGGTGTTACACCAATGTTTGCTATGTTAGAAGATGAAGCATATAAAGGTAGAAATGTTCATTTCATACATGTAAATGAAGCAGAAAAAGACGTACCATTTAAAGAAGAAGTAGATGCATTAAACGCAATGAATGAAAATGTAGAAGTTACTTATCATTTAAAAGAAAAAGATGGATATTTAACAAGTAATGAATTAAGCAATTGGATTAATGAAGACGTCGACATCTATTTATGTGGTGGTATCACATTTATGGATACAATATTTGATGAGCTAGAAAAATTAAATATTGGCCAAGCAGATGTTCACTTCGAACCATTTGGTCCAAAAATGAGTATTACAAACGTATAATTTAAGTATTTAAAACACCATTCCGTTATGATCAGCATAATGGAATGGTGTTTTTTTATGTATAATGTTTTTCGAAGAGGTGATCATTTTGAAAAGTACAGGTGTTATACAAAATATCGAAATGGTTGATGGTAAGAAAGTAGATATTTTAATTGAACAAGGGATTATAAAGAAAATTGCTACACCAAATTCAATTGATGGCGAATTGTTGTTTAATGGTGAGCATTCATTTATTTCTTCAGGATGGATTGATTTGCATGTACATGGTTTTTCGGATTTTTCTCCTTATGGTGACAACATCGACGACATCGGTATTAAACAAGGTGTGACGACAATTGTTGATGCGGGAAGCTGTGGTGCAAATAGAATAGATGAACTATATTACAGAGCTCAATCGAGTAAGACGAATGTATTTTCATTTTTAAATATTTCAAGAATTGGTTTGGAAAGAATAGATGAGTTATCTAATTTAGATTGGATTAATGTTGAAGCATGTCATGATGCAGTTCATAAATACAAAGACATGATTATTGGATTGAAAGCTAGAATTAGCAGTAGTGTTGTAAAAGGTAATGGCATTACACCATTACAGAAAGCAGTTGAAATTGGTAATGATTTGAAATTGCCGATTATGACGCATATAGGATCTGCACCTCCTAAAATTGAAGATGTTATACCTTTACTTAGGAAAGGAGATATTATTACACACTTTTTGAATGGTAAAGAAAATAATCTTTTTGACAATAATGGCAATCCTTTAAATGTTTTAAAAGATGCAATTTCTAGAGGTGTGAATTTAGATGTCGGTCACGGTAATGCAAGTTTCTCATTTGAAGTTGCAAAATTAGCTCAAAAGCAAGACATTCATTTTAATACGATAAGTTCTGATATTTATAAGAAGAACAGACTAGAAGGACCTGTATTTAGCTTATCTAATGTTTTATCAAAGTTTATTAATTTAGGTTATTCATTAGAAGAAGTTATAAATGCAGTAACTATTAATCCAGCACATATCATAAATAAACCATATTTATCAGACTTCACTGAGGGTCAAGTTGCTAATTTGACAATATTTGATGTGATGGATAAAAAAGTAGATTTAATCGATTCAGATAGAAAAATATTAAAAGGTACAAAACTCATTAAAGAAAGAGGCGTATTAGCAAATGGAGCGTTCATTAAATTATAAATACGGATTAAAACAAGTCATTAATGCTAGTGGAAGAATGAGCATATTAGGTGTTTCATCACCAACAGATACGGTCATGGATGCTATGAAATTTGGTGGACAGAATTATGTTGAAATAGCTGATCTAGTAGACAAATCTGGACAGTACATTGCACAAAAAATAAAGGCAGAAGATGCTGTTGTCGTAAATTCAGCCTCCAGTGGAATAGCGTTATCTGTTGCTTCTGTTGTAACAAAAGGAGACAAAAGAAAAAGTCAACGCCTGCATAATCAAAGTATTGAGCAAAATGAAATCATCTTATTTAAAGGACATAATGTTCAATACGGAGCACCAATAGAAACGATGGTTTATTTAGGAGGTGGAGCTTTAGTAGAGGTTGGTTATGCAAACGAAGGAAAAGAAGAGCATATAGAGTCAGCTATTAATCAAAATACTGCAGCGATATTATTTGTTAAATCTCATCATGCAGTACAAAAAAATATGGCATCAGTTGAAGAAATATATGAAGTTGCACAAAAAAATAATATTCCATTAATTGTCGATGCAGCTGCAGAAGAAGATTTGGAAAAATACATTCAGCATTCTGATTTAGCAATTTACAGTGGGTCAAAGGCGATACAAGGACCAACAACGGGAATCGTTGCAGGTAAAAAAGAATGGATTAATTTTGTAAAAGTACAGTTACATTTTATTGGCAGAAGTATGAAAGTAGGTAAAGAATCTGTATTTGGCTTGTTACAAGCGATAGATGAATACTATGAAAAAGTTGATCATTCAAAAGTAGAGAAAGAAACGTTAACAAAATTAGATGCTTTAAATCAATATGATGGTATTAACGTCAGTATTGTACAAGATGAAGCGGGTAGAGAAATTTATAGAAGTCGCATAAAAGTAGATGATTCAATGATTAATTTAACTGCTGAAGAAGTTGTGAATAAATTAAAAAATGCTGAAACTGCAATTTATACAAGAGATTATGGTGTAAAACAAGGTCATTTTGATATAGATCCAAGACCATTAAAAGAAAATGAAATAGATACGATTTACAATACAATGGTACAAATTTTGGAAGGGGAAATATAATGAAAATACTAGATAGATTTTATAAAAATCGCGTTTCTTTAAACGTCTTGGCTAAAGGAAAAGAGAATATAGAAGAAATATATAAAACGGCAGAAGGAAATGTTGTAATCGGTGTATTATCAAAAGACTTTGATAATGTAAATGATGCTGTTAATGTAATGAAAGACTTTGGAAGCAATGTAGAAGATGCTATTTCTATTGGATTGGGCGCAGGCGATAACAAACAAGCAAAAGTCGTTTCTGAAATTGCGAAACATTACCAAGGATCACATATCAATCAAGTATTCACAAGTGTTGGCCAAACATTTGCTAATTCTGGTAATACAACATGGGTGAATTCATTAGTATCTCCTTCTGGCAAACCTGGATATGTAAATATATCTACTGGTCCAATTAGTGGTGCAGGTAAAGAACAAGCTGTCATTTCAATTAAAGCAGCAATTAATTTAATAAAAGATATGGGAGGATCATCTATTAAATTTTTCCCTATGAATGGATTGCAAACAATTGAAGAGTATAAAGCTGTTGCAAAAGCGTGTGGTGAAGAACAATTTGGACTCGAGCCAACTGGTGGCATCACATTAGAAAACTTTGAAGAAATTTTAGATATCGCTTTAAAAAATAATGTACCTAAAATCATCCCACATGTTTATTCATCAATTATTGATAAAGAAACAGGTATGACAAAAATAGAAGATGTTGAATGGTTAAATCATAAAATTAAAGAAAAAGTTGATTCTTATGAATAAAAAAATTGCTGCGTATGGTGAAATCATGATGCGGTTAACAGTCCCGGACCATCTTCTATTAAGACAAGCTGATAGATTAAATTACAGTTTTACTGGAACAGGTGTAAATGTTACTGGTTTAATGGCGCAATTTGGATATGAAACGAACTTAATAAGTGCTGTTCCCGATAATTCAGTTGGGACAGCTGCGATTAGTGCGATTAGAAGACTTGGAATAGATAGTCATTTCATATTAAAAAGAAATCAAAATCTTGGAATGTACTTTTTAGAAGAAGGATTCGGTAATCGTTCAAGTAGTGTGACATATACAAATAGAACTAAAAGTAGTTTCAATACAGTAAATATTTCAGACTATCCATTAGAAGATATTTTTAAAAATATAGATGTTCTTCATATTTGTGGCATCTCATTAGCAATGAACGAAATGATGCGACAGAACATTCTTGAGATCGTAAAAGCTGCTCGAGAACACAAGATACAAATCGTTTTTGATTGTAATTTTAGACCATCTCTTTGGGGTGAAGGTGGAAATGAAAAAGCTAAACCATATTATGAGTCGATTTTACATGAAGCGGATATCGTTCTCATGAATGAAAAAGATGCAATTAATACATTAGGTATGACGACAGATAAAGAAATAAAAGCAGAACAACTAGAGGATATATTACCTAAAGTATCAGAGAAATATCATATACCTATTATTGCAGGTACAAACAGAATCGTTAATAGTAGCAATCATAATACCATCAAGGGATATTTATTTAAAAATAATCAAATGTTTTATTCAAAAAATTATGAAGTCACAATATTAGATAGAATTGGAACTGGTGATGCATATACAAGTGGGCTTATTCATGCCGAATTAACTAACATGAGCCCACAGGATGTAGTAGATTTTTCAGCAGCTTCTTGTGCTCTAGCACATACAATATCAGGGGATACCCCTTTATATAATGTAGATGATATAATAAAAGTCATGAAAAACGAAATTAACGATATTGAGAGGTAATCATTTATGACGGTACTATCATCAGAAAAAGGACCATTATATTTACAAATTAAGCAAATAATTGAAGATAGAATTATTCATGGTATTTATACTGTTGGAAATAATATCCCTACTGAAACAGATTTTGAAAAAGAATTTAATGTGAGCAAAGTTACGGTAAGGGCAGCAATCAAAGAATTAGTTGCATTAGGTTATTTAGAAAAGAAAAGCGGTAAAGGTACGCGCGTTATTAGTCATAAACCATTTAATAAAGTTACAAAAAATAAAAACTTTACAGAAAAATTGGTTGAAGAAGGTAACGAAATTAAAAAAGTTATTAAAGATATCGCTGTCGTATCAAATTTAAAAAATAGTGAATTATATAACATGTTTGGCGAAAATGCCTACAAAATTACAAGAGTTTACTTATTAAATAATAGACCATATATATTATTCAATCATTATTTACCATATCCACTTCATAGTTTGAATGAATATGAAAAGCAAAAACAAAATAATGATTTGTCTATATATAAAATAATAGAAGAAGCGAATATAGAAATTATCAATACTGAAGATTCATTTTCAGTGAAAAAAGATATTACGGCTTCGGAATATTTAAAACTTGATCCATCTGTATCACTACTTGTTAGAGAACGTCAATCTTTTAATAAAAACAGTGAAACAGTTGAATATAGTATTGGTTACTATAATAGTGATTTGAAAAAGTATAGCATCAGCTTAAACAATTGATGCTTTAACTTTTGTGATTTAATGGTAGCGCTAACATTATAGGGGGAAAATAATGGATTCAAATATATATTTATTAATCATTACGCTACTGTCAATTATAATTGTTATTTTAGGAGTTGCTTTATGGAAATGGCATGCTTTTATTAGCTTAACTGTTGCTGGATTATTCTTAGCAATAATGGCAGGCTTGTCCCCAGAAAAAATTGTTACTGCTTATGAATCAGGAGTGGGTGATGTCCTTGGTCATTTAGTTGGTATTCTAGCATTAGGGACAATTTTAGGTAAATTAATGTCAGATTCAGGTGCAGGGATGCAAATTTCAGATTATCTTATAAAAGTATTGGGACCTAAGAAATTACCATGGGCGATGATGTTGTCTGGTTTTATTATTGGGATACCCGTATTTTTTGAAGTTGGAATTGTTATTTTATTACCGTTAGTCATATCTATTCACAAGACGACAAAAACAAATATATTATTGATTGCTATTCCTTTATTAGCCGGATTATCAATCGTTCATGGTATTGTACCACCACATCCAGGTGCCATGACAGCTATTGGAATTTATGATGCAGATTTAGGGAAAGTATTATTGTATGCACTCATTATTGCTTTACCAACTGCAATTATAGCTGGACCAATATTTGGTAAATTTATAAGCAAGAGATTAACTCCTGAAAATTCACCAAACATTTTAAAAGTCAATAATGAAACGACGAGTTTACCAAGTGTACCTGTATCATTCTTTATCATCGTACTACCAGTATTACTAATGCTATTATCAATCATCACACCATATTTAGGTAGTTTACCAAGCTTATTAAGAAACACCTTATTATTTGTTGGTAGCCCTGTCATTGCATTGTTAATTTCATGCTTTGTAGCTTTCTATTTATTAGGATTTAAGCAAGGTATGAATAGAAATACAATCAAAAGATTAGTAGAAGACTGTATTTTACCAATAGGTTCAATCATTCTAATAATA
Organism: Mammaliicoccus sp. FSL K6-3158; assembly: GCF_038005105.1. NCBI lineage: Bacteria > Bacillati > Bacillota > Bacilli > Caryophanales > Staphylococcaceae > Mammaliicoccus > Mammaliicoccus sp. FSL K6-3158. Next base: position 1,917,306 of record NZ_JBBOSL010000001.1, on the reverse strand, counting down.
GGAGCAGGCGGAGGATTTAAAGAAATTCTTATTGAAACTGGTGTAGGAGAAACGATTGCTCAAATGACAGAAAATCTATCACTTTCTCCATTACTATTAGCATTTTTAGTTGCAGGTTTAATTAGAGTTGCAACAGGTTCAGCAACCGTTGCATTAACGACAGCAGCTGGCATAGTTTCGCCAATTATTCAAAATTTATCAGGAGTAAATTTAGAGCTGTTAGTAATTGCAACAGGTGCAGGATCATTAATGTTGTCGCATGTTAACGATGCAGGCTTTTGGATGGTAAAAGAATATTTAGGACTTAATGTGAAAGAAACTTTCAAGACATGGACCGTAATGGAAACGATGTTATCCGTAGTTGCCTTCTTAATAGCTTTCGCACTAAATAGTATCATATGAGTATTTTAATCGGAAAAAGTAGATGCTAAGATTGTGTTGTTAGGGATAAAATTCTGAGAAATGTCCCTTAATGAGTACCCTCTAATTACCACAAGTCAGAATAATGGAAGTTAGCACATTCCATCTTCCACATAAAACAAAAGCGGAACCGTCATCGGGTTCCGCTTTTTTCTATATTATCATTTTATTCAAGTCCGTTTTTCCATTTTTCAGCTAATAATGTATTATTCAATACCATAGTGATTGTTAATGGACCGACGCCGCCTGGTACTGGCGTGATTGCACTAGCTACTTCTTTAACGGCTTCGAAATCGACATCACCTTTTAATTTACCATTCTCATCTGGTGTGTTACCTACATCTATAATGACTGCTCCTGGTTTTACTAAGTCTTTTGTAACGAGGTGTACGCGTCCGACTGCACTTACGATTACATCTGATTGTTTTAAAACTTCTTCTGTATTTGTTGATTTTGAATGTAATAAAGTAACTGTTGCATCTTGATCAGTTAATAATTTACTGACTGGTTGACCAACAATATGGCTTCTACCGATTACAGCTACGTTTTTTCCTTTTAAGTCAATATCTGCATGTTTGAGAATTTCCATAATACCTAGTGGGGTACATGGGATAAATGTTCTTTCTCCAGTATATAATCTACCAATATTTATAGGATTAAATCCATCTACATCTTTGTCAGGATTGATTGCTTCTAATACTTTTGCTTCAGAAACTTGTTTTGGAAGTGGAACTTGGACTAATATACCACTTACTGAATCGTCATTATTTAATCTATCGAGTTCAGATAATACTTCTTCTTCAGTAGATGATTCATCCATATGTACAATTTCAGAAATCATACCAATCTTTTCAGCTGCCTTTTTCTTAGAATTAACATAACTCTGACTTGCGCCATCATTACCAACGAGTATAACGGTTAATTTAGGTATGATGTTATGTTCTTTTAACTTTTCTACTTCTGCCTGAAGACCCGCTCTATATGTCTTCGCTATTTCTCTACCGTCTAATATCTTAGCTACCATGAAAATTGCCTCCTATTAATAATCGAACTATATTGATTGATACAATGAAAATTATGCCCTTAATACGAACATAAATCAAACTTTTTTGTAAAAAATATATAAAATGTTCGTTTTTTTCATTGAAAATAGCATGATCAATTGTTATGCTATATCTGTAATATACACAGAAAAGATTAAATATTTCAACTATTTGAAAGGGTGACCTACATGAAAGTGGCAGTTATAATGGGTAGTTCTTCAGATTGGCCAATCATGAAAGAAGCATGTGATATGCTTGAATATTTTAATATCCAATATGAGAAAAAGGTCGTTTCTGCACATCGAACACCATTAGAAATGGTTGACTTTGCTAAAAATGCTACTGATCATAATATAGATATTATTATTGCTGGAGCAGGTGGGGCAGCACATTTGCCAGGAATGGTAGCTTCATTAACAACAGTTCCAGTGATTGGTGTACCTATTGAATCAAAAAGCTTAAAAGGTATGGATTCATTGTTGTCGATAGTACAAATGCCTGGTGGGATACCAGTTGCGACAACTGCAATAGGAAAAGCCGGATCTAAAAATGCTGGTATTTTAGCCGCAAGAATGATTGGTATGACAGATGAAAATGTAAGAAAACAACTCGTTAATTATGAAAAAAGTTTAGTCGATAAAGTGGAGGAAATGCAAAATGACTTATTATAACCTAGAATCAGGTGACATGATAGGTATTGTCGGTGGAGGTCAATTAGGTAAAATGATGGCTCAATCTGCTCAAAGAATGGGATTTCAAGTTGCCATTTTAGACCCTGACGAAGATTGCCCTGCAAGATTTGTAGCACACCAATTTATAAACGCTCAATTTTCGGATATAGATGCACTCAATCAACTTGGTGACATCTCTAAAGTTGTAACTTATGAATTTGAAAATATAGATGCAGAGCAGTTAGAAAAACTTTCCAACCAATTTAATATTCCTCAAGGGAGCCAAACAGTTGCTTTGTTACAAGATCGCTTAACTGAAAAACAAACATTAGAAAGTGCAAATGTTCAAATTGTACCGTTTATGGAAGTTAAGTCAACAGAAGACTTGAATGAAGCTATTGAAACAATTGGCTATCCATTTATTATAAAGACACGCTTTGGTGGTTATGACGGTAAAGGTCAGCTTGTCATTCAATCTAAAGAAGATTTAGATGAAGCTAAAAAATTAATTACTGATACACCATGCGTAGTTGAAAAATATCTCCCTCTATTTAAAGAAGTATCCATAACAGCTACACGTGATCTATATGATCATACAGTTTATTTTCCATTACAAGAAAATGAACATAGAAACCAAATTTTATATAAGACAGTTGTTCCAGCTAGAGTAGATTTAGAAGTACAAGCTATTCAAGAAGTCCAAAAAATTATGACGAAGTTACACTTTGTAGGAACGTTTACAGTTGAATTTTTTGTAACGGAAGAACATAAACTATATGTGAATGAAATTGCGCCAAGACCACATAATTCAGGACATTACTCTATCGAAGCATGTGATTACTCGCAATTTGATACACATATACTTGCAGTTGCAGGATGGCATTTACCGAAAAAGATTACTTTATTACAACCAGCAATCATGATGAATTTGCTAGGACAAGATGTGTTGAATTTACAAGAATTATTTAGTGAGCATCCTGAATGGCACGTTCATATTTACGGTAAAAAGGTCAATAAAGTAAATCGTAAAATGGGACATATTACAAAATTATCAACAGATTTAAATAAAGATGAAAACAAATTTAATCAATTATTTGAAGGGCGGAACGATTAATATGTCATTACTTTATGAAGGCAAAGCTAAAAGAGTATTCAATACGGAACAAGAAGGTATTTTGAGAATCGAATATAAAGATGAAGTGACGGCTGGAAATGGTGCTAAAAAAGATAAAATGCTTGGAAAAGGTCGTTTAAACAATTTAATCACATCGAAAATATTTGGAATATTGCGACAAAAAGGCGTTGAAAGCCACTTTGTAGAACAAATTTCTGAAACAGAACAACTTGTTAAAGCTGTAGAAATTTTCCCATTAGAAGTTGTCGTAAGAAATGTTGCAGCAGGCTCAATTTGTAAACGATTAGGTTTTGAAAAAGGACATGAATTTAAAGAACCTTTATTAGAACTATTCTATAAGAAAGATGAGTTAAATGATCCACTTATCACTGATAATCACGTGTCATTATTGAATATTGCCTCATCAGAAGAATTAGCAACCATTAAAAAAGAAGCATTAAAAGTAAATAAAATATTAAGTGAAATTATGGATGACATGAATTTAATACTAGTAGATTACAAAATCGAATTTGGCATAACATCAGATGGTGAAATTTTATTAGCAGATGAAATTTCTCCAGATACATGCAGAATTTGGGACAAAGAAACAAATGAAAACTTTGATAAAGATGTATATAGAGAAGATACAGGCTCATTAATCGATACTTATGAAACTTTCTACAAAAAATTGGAGGAACTATAAAATGAAAAAGATTGAATTGCATATTACGTTACAAGGTCAAGTATTAGATACACAAGGACAAGCTTTAAATAGAGCGGTACATGATTTAGGTTATGAACAAGTCAATGATATAAGAGTTGGTAAAGTTATTTACATGACTGTTGATGAAACAGATGATAATTCAATCAAGAATGTCGTTAATACTTTAAGTGAGAAGCTATTTGCCAATACGGTTATTGAAGAATATAGTTTTAAAATCTTAGAAGATAAGGAGAACGCATAATGAAATTAGCTGTATTAGTATTTCCAGGATCTAATTGCGATCGTGATATGTATAATGCTGCTAAACGTTCAGGTGTCGAAGCGGCATATGTAGACTATAGAGAAACTTCTCTTGAAGGTTTTGATGGTGTATTAATACCTGGAGGCTTCTCATTTGGTGATTATTTAAGATCAGGTGCAATGGCACGCGTAGCACCAATTATTAGTGAAGTGAAAAGACTTGCAAGTGAAGGTAAACCAGTACTTGGCGTATGTAATGGATTCCAAATCTTAACAGAGGTTGGTTTGTTACCAGGTGCACTGTTACATAACGACAGTCATTTATTTGTAAGTAGAAATGAATCGTTAACAATCGTGAATAATGAAACGAAATTCACACATCAGTATGAAAAAGATGAAACTGTCATTTATCCTGTTGCGCATGGTGAAGGTCACTATTATTGCACAGATGTATTATACGAAGAACTTGTTAATCATAATCAAATTATTTTAACTTACAATGATAATCCTAATGGTTCATACAAAGATATAGCTGGAATTACGAATAAAGAAGGAAATGTTTGTGGGATGATGCCTCATCCAGAACGTGCCATGGAAACATTACTTGGTTCAGATAGTGGCGTTAAATTATTTCAATCTATGATCGAAAGTTGGAGGGAACAACATGTCTAAGTTTTTAGAACCTAGTATAGAAGAAATTGAAAAAGAATATTTATATAGAGATATGGGTTTAACTGACGAAGAATATCAAAAGGTCGTAAGCATTTTAGGACGCAAACCGAACTTTACTGAAATAGGTATATTCTCGGTAATGTGGAGTGAACATTGCTCATATAAACATTCTAAACCATTTTTAAAACAATTCCCTACTTCTGGAGAACATGTCTTAATGGGTCCAGGTGAAGGTGCTGGTGTTGTAGATATCGGTGATAATCAAGCAGTCGTGTTTAAAGTAGAATCTCATAACCATCCTTCAGCAATTGAACCTTATCAAGGTGCTGCAACAGGTGTTGGCGGTATAATCCGCGATATCGTATCAATCGGAGCAAGACCTATTTCTTTATTAAATAGTTTAAGATTTGGCGAATTATCAAATAAGACAAACCGTAGATTGTTTAGTGGTGTTGTAAAAGGTATCGGTGGTTATGGAAACTGTATCGGTATACCAACAGTAGCAGGTGAGATTGAATTTGATGAAAGATATGATGGTAATCCACTTGTTAATGCAATGTGTGTTGGTATTATAGATCATGACAAAATTCAAAAAGGTACTGCTAAAGGTATTGGAAACCCAGTTATCTATGTTGGATTAAAAACGGGTAGAGACGGTATTCACGGTGCAACTTTTGCATCTGAAGAGCTAAGTGAAGCATCTGAAAGTAAAAGACCTTCTGTACAAATTGGGGATCCATTTGTAGGTAAAAAATTAATGGAAGCAACTTTAGAAGCAATTACTTATCCTGAATTAGTAGGTATTCAAGACATGGGAGCAGCAGGATTAACATCATCTTCTTCTGAAATGGCAGCTAAAGGTGAAAGTGGTATTCATCTGCATTTAGAGAAAGTACCAACAAGAGAAAAAGGCATCTCACCATATGAAATGATGCTTTCAGAAACACAAGAGCGTATGTTATTAGTAGTTGAAAAAGGTACAGAACAAAAATTCTTAGATTTGTTTGAACATCATGAATTAGATTCTGCCGTAATAGGTGAAGTAACGGATACAAATAGATTTGTCTTGTCTTATGAAGATGAAATATACGCTGATATTCCTGTGGAACCGTTAGCTGATGAAGCACCCGTTTATATTCTTGAAGGTGAAGCAAAAGAATTTGATCAAAATGATAATCAATATGATGAAATCAATGTTGAAGAAGTTTTCCAGAAATTAATCAATCATCCAACAATTGCATCTAAGCATTATGCATATGACCAATATGACCAACAAGTTGGTGCCAATACAATTATCAAGCCAGGTATTAGTGCTGGAGTTGTGAGAGTGGAAGGTACAAATAAAGCTATTGCTTCTACTATAGATGGAGAAGCGAGATATGTTTATAACAATCCATATGAAGGTGGAAAAATGGTTGTTGCAGAAGCATATAGAAATTTAATTTCTGTAGGTGCTAAACCATTAGCAATGACGGATTGTTTAAACTATGGTTCTCCTGAGAAGAAAGATATTTATCAACAACTTGCAGATTCTACTAAAGGAATGGCAGAAGCTTGTGAGGCTTTAAATACCCCTGTCGTATCAGGTAATGTTTCTTTATACAATGAAACAAAAGGGACATCAATTTTCCCTACACCTGTAGTCGGTATGGTTGGTTTAATTGAAGATGTGACGTATTTAAATGATTATCAACCACAAGTAAATGATCGTGTATTTATTGTTGGAGAAACAAAAGATGACTTTGGTGGCAGTCAGATTGAAAAGTTATTATTTAAAGAAGTTAATCATGAACCAAGTTCAATTGATTTATCAACAGAAGTAAAACGTGGAGAACAAATTAAAGATGCTATACGTTCAGGCAAAATTTCACATACGCAAGCAGTAGGTAAAGGTGGTCTTGCTATTGGACTTGCAAAAATAGCGACACACTTTAACTTAGGATTAGATGTGACGTTACCAGTAACAAATGCTCAATTATTTAGTGAAACTCAAGGTAGATATATTGTTGTCGTTAAAGAAGGACAATCTATAGATATTGATGATGCCGTTGAAATAGGTCGTGTTACTGATAATGCTCAATTTACGATTAAAAATGATGCTGCTCAAATTAAATACAATGTATCTGATTTGAACGAGCAATTGAAAGGGGCAATAGCTCAATGCATGATATCAAGAGTTTAAATGAAGAATGCGGCGTATTTGGTATATGGAATCATCCCGAATCTGCACAACTCACATATATGGGTCTTCATAGTTTACAACATAGAGGTCAAGAAGGTGCAGGAATTGTAACTTCAAACGGTTTCGAGTTAAAAGGTGAAAGAGGATTAGGTTTATTATCTGATGCCATAACGGATACACAATTAGAAGGTTTTAAAGGGAATCAACATGCAATAGGGCATGTAAGATATGCAACTTCAGGCAACAAAGGAATTGAAAATATTCAACCATTTTTATATCACTTTTATGATATGAGTGTTGGTGTTTGCCACAATGGTAACTTAGTCAATGCACAAAGTTTAAGAAAAGAACTAGAACAAGAAGGCGCAATTTTCCATTCTTCTTCTGATACAGAAGTGATTATGCATCTTATAAGAAGAAGTAAGGCTCCTACTTTCGAAGAAGCATTGAAAGAAAGTTTGAATACAGTTAAAGGTGGTTTCACATTTGCTTTATTAACTAAAGATGCATTATATGGCGCTGTTGACCCAAATGCAATAAGACCTTTAGCAGTCGGTAGAATGAAGACGGGTGCTTATATCATTGCTAGTGAGACATGCGCAATTGATGTACTTGGTGCAGAGTTTGTAAGAGATATTCATGCTGGTGAGTATATTGTTATAAATGATGATGGTATAAGAGTTGAATCATACACAAAGGAAACAACGACTGCAATTTCAGCGATGGAGTATATTTACTTTGCAAGACCCGACTCAACAATTGCTGGTAAGAACGTTCATGCAGTTCGTAAAGCATCAGGGAAAAAATTAGCTCAAGAAAGTCCGGCTTTAAATGCTGATATGGTAATCGGTGTACCAAACTCTTCACTTTCAGCAGCATCTGGTTTTGCAGAAGAAAGTCATTTACCTTATGAAATGGGTCTTGTAAAAAATCAATATGTCGCTCGAACATTTATCCAACCGACACAGGAATTAAGAGAACAAGGTGTACGCGTGAAATTATCAGCTGTAAAAGATATCGTACATGGTAAAAATATCGTGCTTGTTGATGATTCTATTGTGAGAGGAACTACGAGTAAACGTATCGTTAGAATGTTAAAAGACGCTGGAGCAAATGAAGTGCACGTACGTATCGCATCACCAGAATTCATGTTTCCAAGTTTCTATGGTATCGATGTGTCGACATCTGCTGAACTAATTTCTGCACATAAATCACCTGAAGAAATTAGAGATTATATCGGTGCAGATTCACTTGCATATTTATCAGTTGATGGCTTAATACGATCAATAGGGTTAGATAAAGACGTACCTTATCATGGGCTATGTGTAGAAAGCTTTACTGGTGACTATCCAGCAGGTCTTTATGACTATGAAGAAAGATATTATCAAAATTTAAGTCCACGTCAAAAAGCTTATTTAGCTAGTAATAAACAATACTTTGATAAAGAGGGTAATCTTAATGTCGAAAGCATATAAAGCATCTGGTGTAGATATTGAAGCTGGTTATGAAGCGGTCAATAGAATAAAGTCACATGTTCAAAGCACGATGAGAAAGGAAGTACTAGGTGGTTTAGGCGGCTTTGGTGCTGCATTTGATCTGTCACAATTAAATATGAAGAAACCAGTTCTTGTTTCTGGAACAGATGGTGTTGGTACAAAGCTTAAACTTGCAATTGATTATAACAAACATGACACAATTGGTATCGATGCCGTTGCGATGTGTGTGAATGATATTTTAACGACTGGTGCAGAACCTTTGTATTTCCTTGATTATATTGCGACGAATAAAGTAAATCCTGAAACGATTGAAGCGATTGTTTCAGGTGTATCTGTCGGTTGTAAAGAAACGAACTGTGCATTAATTGGCGGAGAAACTGCAGAAATGGGCGAAATGTACCATCAAGGAGAATATGATATCGCAGGATTTTGTGTTGGCGCTGTTGAAAAAGATGACTATATAGATGGCAGTGAAGTTGATGAAGGTGACGTCATAATTGGTATTACATCAAGTGGTATACATTCAAACGGCTACAGTTTAGTTAGAAACTTAATTAAAGAAAGTCAAATTAACTTAAATGATGCATTTGATGATGAGAGAACGTATTTAGAAACTTTTCTTGAACCAACAAAGTTATATGTTAAACCTGTTCTTGCGGTATTAGATAAAGTAAAAGTTAAAGGTATGTCACACATTACTGGCGGAGGATTTATTGAAAATATTCCAAGAGCTATTCCAGAAAATAAAGATGCACATATCGATGTTCAATCATATGAAGTACCACAAATATTCCAATGGTTAAAAGAGCAAGGAAAGATTGAAGCACAGGAAATGTATAATGTGTTTAATATGGGCATTGGCTTTGTACTTATCGTCAATAAAGAAGATGCACAAGAAACTTTAGATATCTTGAAAGCAAAAAATGAAGAAGCATATGTAATAGGTGAAATTTCAAACGGAACAGGTCAGGTCAAATTGACGGGGGTTCAATCATGATTAAAATAGCAGTATTTGCATCAGGAAATGGATCGAACTTTGAGAAAATAATGGAAAATATCGAAGCAGGTTATTTAGACCATATAGAGGTAACAGCATTGTATACAGATAACCCTAATGCTTTTTGCATAGAAAGAGCAAGACGATTTAATTTACCAGTTTATATCATTGATCCAAGAACTTACGATAGTAAAAAAGAATATGAAGAAGCACTACTCACAAGATTAGCTCAAGATCGTGTAAGTTGGGTTATTTTAGCAGGATATATGAAAATTGTCGGTCCTACATTATTAAAACAATATGAAGGTAAAATGTTGAATATTCATCCATCAATATTACCAAGTTTTCCTGGTAAGGACGCTGTTGGGCAAGCATTAGATTACGGTGTACGTGTTACAGGAGCAACTGTTCATTACGTTGATAGTGGTATGGATACTGGCGAAATCATCGATCAATTAAGCTGTAAAGTATATCCAGATGATACGAGAGAGACATTACAATTAAGAATACAGAACTTAGAATACGAATTATATCCACGTGTTATGAAAGAAATTATTCAATAAAGGAGTCTTTACAAAATGAAGAATGCAATATTAAGTGTGTCAGATAAAACAAATATAGAAGATTTCGCAAGCAAATTAATAGAAAATGATTATAAAATCTTTTCAACTGGTGGTACTAAAAAGGCACTTGAAAATGCTGGGATTGAAGTATATTCAGTTTCAGAGTTAACAAACTTTCCAGAAATAATGGATGGAAGAGTCAAAACTTTACATCCAGGTGTACATGGAGGGATTCTTGCAAATCGTTCTATTCCTGAACATTTAACAGCATTAAAAGAACAAGACATCGACTTAATTGATTTAGTAGTCGTAAATTTATATCCATTTAAAGAAACTGTCAAGAAAGAAGATGTAACAGAAGATGAAGCAATTGAAAACATCGATATCGGTGGACCAACTATGTTACGTGCAGCAGCAAAGAACTTCAAATTTGTTACAACAGTCGTAGATCCTGCTGATTATAACGAAGTCATTGAACGTATTGCTTCTGACAAACTTGATGAAAATTATCGTAAATCATTAATGGTTAAAGTATTTAAACATACAAATGATTATGACAATGCGATTGTTGAATTTTTTGGAAATACGTCAGAAACATTAAGATATGGTGAAAACCCTCAACAAAATGCTACTTTTGTAAAGACTTCAAATGAACCAAATACATTAGCTGGCGCTAAACAATTACATGGTAAAGCTTTAAGCTTTAATAACATTAAAGATGCTGATGCAACTTTATCACTTATTAAAAAGTTTGAACAACCTGCAGCTGTTGCAGTGAAACATATGAACCCATGTGGTGTTGGTGTAGGCGCATCAATTGAAGAAGCGTACGATTATGCATATGAAGCAGATTCACAATCTATTTTTGGTGGTATTGTCGCTTTAAATAGACCCGTTACAAAGGAATTAGCTGAAAAATTACATTCTATTTTCTTGGAAGTCATTATTGCGCCAAGCTATGACGAAGAAGCTTTAGAAGTCTTAACAGCGAAGAAGAATATTAGATTACTAGAAATTGATATGACTGAAACGCAAGACGAACAAGAATTTGTATCCGTATCAGGTGGATATTTAGTTCAAGATAAAGATAATGCAACATTAACGCGTGAAGAAATGAAAGTCGTTACAGATGTTGAACCAACTGAAGCACAATGGAAAGCGTTAGAACTTGGATGGAAAGTTGTCCGCTCAGTTAAAAGTAATGCTATTGTACTAGCAAACGATCACCAAACTGTTGGTGTAGGTGCTGGACAAATGAATAGAGTTGGCTCTGCAAAAATAGCAATTGATCGTGCAATTGAAATGAATGAAAATGTAGCATTAGCCTCAGATGGATTTTTCCCAATGGGTGACACTGTAGAAACAGCAGCAAAAGCAGGTATTAAAACAATTATCCAACCAGGTGGGTCAATTAAAGATCAAGATTCAATAGATATGGCAAATAAATATGGAATCAGTATGGTATTTACTGGAATGAGACACTTTAAACATTAGGAGGTCAATATGAAAGTACTTGTTATAGGATCAGGTGGAAGAGAACATGCGTTAGCTCAAAAATGTCAATCGTCTAAATTAGTAAATGAAGTCTTTGTCATTCCGGGTAATGATGCAATGGAAGAAGTTGCGACAATTGTATCGGATATTCAAGAAAATGATCATTTAGCTATAAAATCTTTTGTAGAACAAAACAATATTGAATGGGTAATAATTGGACCTGAACAACCTTTAATAGATGGTTTAACAGATGTATTAGAGGAAACAAATGCTAAAGTCTTCGGACCAAATAAAGAAGCAGCACAATTAGAAGGTTCTAAAGAATTTGCGAAAAAGATTATGGAAAAGTATCATATTCCAACTGCAGAATATAAGACAATCACAACAAAAGAAGAAGCAATCAATTATGTTGAGCAGTGCAAAATACCTATTGTACTTAAAAAAGATGGACTTGCAGCCGGTAAAGGTGTAATCGTTGCTTTAACACGTGAAGAAGCAAGGGAAGGCGTAGAAACTTTATATCAAACACCTCATGAAAAAGTAGTATTCGAAGAGTTTCTTGATGGAGAAGAATATTCAGTTATGACATTTGTGAATCAATCATATGCAGTTCCATTTGATTGTATCGCCCAAGATCATAAACGTGCATTCGATGGTGATAAAGGTCCAAATACAGGTGGTATGGGCGCATACTGTCCGGTACCACATATTACGGATGATGTATTGGAAGAAACGAATCAAAAAATCGCACAACCTATTGCGGATGCTTTGGTGAGTGAAGGCATTAACTATTTTGGTTTGATTTATATTGGCGCAATTTTAACAAAAGAAGGACCAAAAGTAATTGAATTTAATGCAAGATTCGGTGATCCAGAGGCACAAGTATTATTGACTAAATTAGATTCTGATTTTATTGAAATATTAAACAAGGTGTATCATAAAGAACCCATAACATTAGAATGGAAAGATGAAAGTGTTGTTGGTGTCGTATTAGCATCTAAAGGATATCCAGGTGATTATGATAAAGGATATTCAGTTGAAGGTTTAGAGCATGTAGATCAATATTTTGTGAGTGCTTTGAAGAAGAATTCAGCAGGCAAGTATGAAAATAACGGTGGACGTGTCATGATAGTTATCGGTACGGGTGATAATATTGAAACGGCTCAAAAACATGCATATGAACAAGTCAAACATATTAAAAGTGAACAATTATTCTATAGAAATGATATTGGGCATAAAGCATTAAAAGCATATAAATTATAATTAAAGGCTGAGACAACAAAGTTTGTCTCAGCCTTTTCATTGCGCTATATTTCATTCTTTTAGGGAAAGGTATGGTCAAATATAACGCAATGTTATCGAATATCTGAAATGTGTGTTATAGGTAAATAAATATTTAATAAATATGCAACAGCAACGAGTGCAATCGTCATTAAAATGAAATATGAATCATTTTTAGTGAAAGGTACCTTATAATAGAAAGTTCTTTTGCCGTTTGTGAATCCTTTTGCTTCCATTGCAACAGCTAACCTATGAGATTTTCTTATACTTTGACTTAACGTTGGAATGAGCAAATGGTGTATCCATTTTAAGGCTTTGCGGTTACTTTTATCTATAACTGCATAACGCATCTTTAAAGCTTGTCTTAACTGCATAAAAGAGCTAAACATAAGAGGTATCATGCGTATAGAAGCCATGAAAGCATATGCAATTTTAGGTTTGACTTTTAAATGTTGCATGAAACTATAAAACACATAAATGATTTGTGAAGTAAATGGTATAACCATGCCGTAAAACGAAATAACAAGTGTACGCATGGTTACGTGAATACCTCTTAAAAAGCTTTCTTCAGTAATATGAATAATGCCGAACTTGAAAATTGTTTCGCTTCCTTCACCATAAAAAATCATAAATAAGGAAGAAGTGAGTCCGAAAAATAAAGTGATTACAATGAGGATTAATAGTGGTAACCATCTCACACCGCTCATGATGATTAAATAAAGGAACATAATAATCGTTAAATAGAGCATGAAATCAAATTGATGAATAAATATCGCATAGAAAAATAGAGCGATACCTAATATAAGTTTCGTTAGAATATTGACATCATCAATAAATGTAGAGTATTTCTTCCAATTAGTTAACATGAGATTCACCACCGCTTACATGTAATTGCTCGTCTTTGATCGTCAATCTTCTAGTAGCATAACGATTAATGATCTCATTTTCATGTGTAATCATTAAGATAGTTTGACCATTTTGTACACGCTCATGAAATAATTTGATGAGTTCAAAGGTGTTGTGACTGTCTAAACCGAATGTTGGCTCATCCAGTAAAATAATTTCAGAATTTGTACTTAATGCAGTTGCGACACTTAATCTTTTTTTCTGTCCTATTGATAATTCAAAAGGGTGTTGGTCTTTCACATGATTAAGTTTTAGTAACGTCAACATGTCTTGAGTCTTGTCATGAGCTGTCTGTTTATCTTGATAAGCATAATTGATAAATATTTCATGATAAACAGATGTTTCGATGAATTGTAATTCTGGATTTTGATAAACGAAATACATATGTTTAGAAGCATCTTTTACTTTTTTGATGTGTTTATTCTTATAAAGTATTTGACCATTATATTTAATGAGCTGCATCATCGTTTCTAAAAATGTTGTCTTACCTGTTCCATTTGGTCCAGTTATTGTAAGCCATTCGCCACTTGAAATCGTTAATTCATCTATACTAAATAGTTTTTTGGAGCCACGTAGTACATCTAACTCCTCTATATTTAACAACGGATTGTGCTCAGTAGTCTGTTTAGTTAATTTTGGGGCATATCGCCATGAGTTAGGGTGCCATACACCGTATTCATTTAATATGTCTGTATGATGATCTAATATATCTTGAGGTGTACTATCATGTGTGATTTCACCATTTTCATTCATCACGATGACTCTATCAACATAATTCCAAATATAATCAACTTTATGTTCCACGATTACAACGGTTTGATTTGTCCAATGCTCCATAATCAAATCCCATAGTTGAGTCGTTGATTGATGATCAAGCATTGCTGTCGGTTCATCAAGAAATAACGTATTTGTATCTTGTAATAATATAGAAGCAATCGCTAATTTTTGTTTCATACCACCACTTAAACGATTGATTTTTAGTGAAGGGTCAGCATTTAAATTTACCTGTTTCATGGCATTTTTTATAAATCCGTCCATTTTATCAGGTTCGATGTTCATATTCTCAAGCACAAATGCTAATTCTTCTTTAATCTCAGGCATACAAAACTGCGTATCTGGATCTTGGAAAATAACACCCGGAAGTGAATCGATATTGATTGAATCTACTTTCATCGGTATGTCCATCGATCTCGGTATAATACCACTTAATATATTTAATAATGTACTTTTACCAGATCCACTTGGACCTAGTAACAGAACTTTTTCTTTATCATTAATATTGATGTTTAAATTTTTAAATATAATGCGTTCATCATCAGGATACTTTAGTCTTAAATTTTTTAGTGATAACAATTGAATAACTCCTATAATAAGTCATAATCTTTTTTAGATGCTGGTCTGAACAATTTCGTAACACCAGTTTGGTCAAGTGCTTTTACAATTGCATAGCCTAATGCACCCGCAACGATTGCACCACTTAAAATTCTAATCGTAAACATTAAAATAACATTCCATAAAGCAACGTCACCTAAGTAATTATAGAACCAATCAATTGGTAACGTAATAATACCTGCAGCCATTCCAGCTATTACTGCAACTGATAATTTTCTTGATTGATATCGAACAGCTAGGAAGATGATTTCACAAGCTAAACCTTGTAATAATGCATATATAAATGTTGGAATATCGAATTGCCCCATTACAATTGTTTCTCCAGCGCCAGCAGCAAATTCAGCAAGAATGGCAACACCAGGCTTTTGAATAATTAAATAAGTGACAATTGCTGCAATAAACCATACACCATATACAGATTGTTCTAAGTGTAGACCAAGTGGTTTTAAAATTTCATAAGGTATCCATAAGAACTTATAAATGATTGCAAACAAAGCACCAATTAATACAGTTACTAAAATATCTGATAACGTTAATCTTTTTGACATGTTAAATTCTCCTTTTATATAAAAAAATGTGCACTCCTATATCTAAATAGAAGCGCACAAAAATATTGTTATCATTTAAAAATGAATATTATATGATTTACGAACACTTTCCTACGCTAGTATCATCTAGATCAGGTACAAAGGGTTCAGACCTTTTCATGTCTGTCTCAGTTTCAAAACACCCCTAGTGCATTTATTAATTTGTTATCCATACGATAAGTCTTATTAATCTTTTTGTCAATAGTAAATCATAAAAATAAAATTAATTTCTTAAATAAATGATTTGTAAGTCATTAAAATAAATTCAAAATAAAATCGGGAGCGAAATCGCAAATTGTGATTTCGCTCCCGACTAGGCACGATAATGAAATTTATTTATTCGAATGTGTCTTGTATATTTTCTTTTGTTTCATCTTGACCTTTGTTGTTGTCTTGCTTATTTTCTTGTTCTTTTTTCTTAGCTTTTTCTGCTTCTTCTTTATGCTTATCATTATGAGTCATAATAACACTCCTTTAAAATTTATGATATTATTATATACCCAACTACATATAAGTTTTAAACTTCTTGCTAGTACTTGGGACTGATTTTCAATATAATTAAAGACAATTGAAAATGAAACAATTATAATGTTCAATGAGGTGAAGAACATGGCTATAAAGAAAAAAAGCTGGGAAGTTCATTTTAGTCGAATTATAGGTATATTTATTTTGATTACTGGATTACTTATACTTTTTAATGCACCACGTATTAAAGATTATAATATCAAGGATTCAAGTAATATCCATATCAATAATATTTGGGACTTTTTTGTAGCTTTTTTTGATGAATTAGTAAGAATATTACACCATTATATCGGTAACTTTCCAGTTATCGCAGCAATTATAGTATTGCTATTTGGTGTGTTTGTATTATTAGTAGGACGTACTTTAAGAAGAACGACGCATTACGATTATGATATTTCTATATTTTATATCGGACTCACAATTATTTTAATGATTGTTATTATGATGACCATGTTCCAAGTATATAGTTTTGCATCTTTCTTATTTATTATTCCATTTGCAATTCATGTGGGATATGTCGTTTATAAAAATGAACTGAATCCAATGCATCGGAAGAAACATTATTTATGGATTATTATTTCATATGGATTATGTTATTTCATTTCACAATTTGCAATGAACCATAATATCGATACTCAAAATGTAAAACCTATAGACGTTATGAGTGTAAACTTATTCTTCATACTGTTATGGTGTCTGAGTCAAATGTCAGTATGGATTAGTTTATATTTAAGAAGATCATTACCAGTAAGTGATGAAGACATTGAACAATTTCATGAAGAAAGATATTCAAGAGTTAAAAATAATCGCTTAACAAGAAAAATATATACTTTAGCAGAAGGTTTTTACCAAAAATTACAGAATTTCAAACAGGCTACTTTAGAAAAATTCAATTCTGAAGAGGCAATCGCTAAAAGAAAACGACGTAATGAAAAATGGAAAGAGATTATTAAAATCGAAGAAGACGATATTCCAAGATGGATGAGAAGACCGAAATGGTTAAAGAAAAGTTATATAGAATGGATAAGTACTGTAGTTTTATTCTTATTTACATTTATAGAGTTTAATAACCGTAATGGTTTATTCTTATCAGGTGAATGGAAATTATCTCAAATTCAATACGTTTTTGAATGGTTAACATTATTTATTTTGATGTTATTGATTATCTTATATGCATACTTCAATTACACGACAAATTATAAGAATAAAAATAATTTTGGCAAGTTGTTTGTCATTTCAGCATTATTCTTTGAAATTGCAACGACATTCTTTGTATCAGCAATTCAAACTTCACAATTTTCCGTGTTTATCACACCAATTTCATTTTTACTATTATTATTTGTGACACCTGCATTTATCATTCACTTGAAAAAATCATTTTAATATCATACACAAGATAGTTAGACACTTTATTGAGCAATATGCGCTTAATAAAGTGTTTTTTATTTTATAATTTACGTGAGCAATTGCTGTATTTAAAAGTTTAAATATGTAATAAGTAAACTATTTTAATGAATTTATTCAAAAAATGTATTGCGTGGAATAATCTTATCCTTTATACTAACTTTAGTAAGCGTTTACATATAAGGGGATCAAAACTTTCTGGGGGAAATTTTGATTAATAAAATTCGGTTAACAGAGTATTCTAAAGGGGAATACTCTGTTTTTTGGTGTTTTGAATAATATACGTTATAATATGTGAGACATTTCGAAAGGATGGCTAATATATAATGAAACAATTAATGCTCAAAAAAGGAAAAGAAGATAAATATTTAAGAGGATATCCACTAGTTGAAAAAGACGACGTTTTTGATATGCCTAATATGGATGAAGGTGAATTAGTCGCACTTGTTGATGCGGGTAAAAGATTTATTGCAACTGCATATTATGGTGAACAAAATAAAGGTATAGGCTGGGTATTATCATTAGACTCAACTGAAAAGATTGATCATAACTTTTTTGTAAAGTTATTTGATGAAGCAAAAAATGATAGAGCATATTATGAAAATGTAGATGGTATCAATGCATATAGATTATTTAATGCTGAAGGTGATGGAATTGGTGGACTGACAATTGATCATTATGACGGTCATTTATTAGTTCAATGGTACTCAGTAGGCATATATCGATTGAAAGATAGAATATTACCTGCAATTAAAGAAGTCTTTGATTATAAATCAATTTTTGAAAAAAGAAGATTTAAAGGCATGGAAACAGCGTCAGACTTCGTAACGGGTGAAGCACCAGAATTTCCGTATGTCATTGAAGAAAACCATATGTTCTATAATATTAATCTTGATGATGGACCTATGACAGGTATTTTCTTAGATCAAAAAGATGTTAGAAAAAAGTTAAGAGATCACTATAGTCAAGATAAAGATATATTAAATCTATTTAGTTATACTGGTGCATTTTCAGTTGCAGCAAGTGAAAATGCTCGATCAACTACAAGTGTGGATTTAGCTAATAGAGCTAGACCATTAACTGAAGCAAACTTTGGTTTAAATACAATGGATCTTAATCAGAACCACATATTTATTATGGATGTATTTGATTATTTCAAATATGCTTTAAGACATGGTTTAAGTTATGACGTTGTCGTTATTGATCCACCAAGTTTCGCACGTAATAAGAAAAAGACTTTTAGTGTTCAGAAAAACTATCCTGAATTAATTGAAGGTGCATTAGAATTATTAAACGAGAATGGTAACTTAGTGTTAAGTACAAATTCAAGTGCTTTCCCACAAAAAGCATTCAAAAAAATGATAAATCAAACATTAGATCAATTAGGTGTTGATTATACAATCTCTGATGTAATGGGATTACCAAAAGACTTCAAGAGTCATCCTCACTATAAACCAAGTAAATACTTGAAAGTCGTATTCGTACAAATAAATGGTTAAAATTTCCTAGTTCGGGTATATATTATTATAATAATGATTGAATATAATCGAACTGTGAGGAGAATGGAAACAATGGGAATTTTCGATAAAATTACGACAAAAGCAGGCAATAAAGCATTTGGTATACAAGAAATAAAGAAGCGTTCTGAATTACCAACTTCACAAGAAGAATTGTTAGAACGTAGAAAAAAAGCTAAAGAAATTATTCATAAGAAGTCATTAATGTCTTCAGCTGCAAATGTAGTACCAATCCCAGGACTTGGTGTTGGTATGGATATTAAATTAATGGGCGATATCATTGAAGATATTAATAAAATTTATGGATTAAGTCATAAGCAAGTTAATAAAATGCAAGATGATCTAAAACAAAAAGTTTTAACATCTGCTGCAATGAGAGGTAGCCAGTTTATTGGTCAAAAAGTAACGAATGCAATGGTAAAAGTTATTTTTAGATCAGTCGTAAAAAGAGAAGCGGCAAAACAATCAAGATGGGTACCATTAGTTGGACAAGCAGTTGCTGGTTCAATAAGTTATTATTTAATGAAAAAAATGGGCGAAGATCACATTAAAAAATGTGAAACAGTCATTCAAGACTTTATAGGTGAATAAAATTTTGATACGAAGCTAAGGCATTTTGTAATGTCTTAGCTTCTTTTTGTGTAATTTTTTTATGTTATATTTGCAATTATTCTGAAAACGCTTTATAATTAAAAATGTAAACTAAAGTTCGAAAAATAAACAAATGTTTGCGAGGTGAATTCAATGAATGAAAACGAAAAATTAATTCTTAACTTAATAAAAGAAAATCCTTTTATATCCCAACAAGAGTTATCAGATAAAGTTGGTTTGTCTAGACCTGCAGTTGCAAATATTATTTCAGGTTTAGTTAAGAAAGAATATGTTCAAGGGAAAGCATATGTATTAAATGAACAAAATCCAATTGTTTGTATTGGTGGGGCTAACATAGATAGGAAATTTCATATTACAGACGAATTAGTAAAAGGTACTTCAAATCCAGTTACCTCTGAAACTTCTATTGGTGGTGTTGCTAGAAATGTTGCTGAGAATTTAGGACGTATCGGTGAAGATGTTCTGTTATTAACGACTTCAGGTAATGATGCAGAGTGGCAACATATTTCAGATTTATCATCACCATTTATGAATGTGGATTATGTAGAGAAAATCTCTAGCGAATCAACGGGAAGTTATACAGCATTGTTAGATCAACATGGCAGTATGACGATGGGATTTGCAGATATGTCAGTATATGACAAAATTACGCCGGAGTTTATGATTAAGAACACATACTTACTTAATAAATCTAAATGTATTATTGCAGATTTAAACTGTCCTAAAGAGACGATAGAGTTTTTATGTTCATACGCTGAGAAGAAAAAGATTAAATTAGTCTTGATTGCAGTATCTGGACCTAAAATGAATCGTCTACCTCATAACTTACATGCGGTTGATTGGCTCATATTAAATAAAGATGAAGTTGAATCTTTCGTAGGTAAAGATGCACAAACAGAAGCGGAATTAATTCAATACATTGGTGAAATTAGATCACTTGGTGTGAAGAACTTAGTTGTGACATCAGGTAAAGATAAAATTATTTATGATGGTGATGAAGGACAACGTCAATTTGAAGTTAAAAAAGTAGATAATGTCGTTGATGTAACAGGTGCTGGTGATGCTTTTACGTCAGGTTTAATTTATGGATGGTTGAAATCATTTGAAATCGACAAAATTATTGATTTGGCAAAAGCAAATGCATCTAAAACAATTCAAACAGCTTATACAGTGAGACAAGATTTAGATAAAAAACAATTAATTAAGGACATGGAGGCTTTATAATGGAAAACTATATTCAATTTTCAGAAGAAGTAGAAAAAGCAAAAGAGGAAGGTAAAGCAATTGTTGCTTTAGAATCTACAATTATTTCACATGGTATGCCTTATCCTCAAAACGTAGAAATGGCACAAAAAGTAGAACAAATTGTAAGAGATAATGGTGGGGTACCAGCAACAATCGCAATTATTGATGGAAAGATTAAAATTGGATTGAGCGAAGATGAATTAGAATTATTAGCAAGTGCAGAAAATGTATCAAAAGTTTCTAGAAGAGATATCGCTGAAATATTAGCAACTAAGAAAATTGGTGCAACAACAGTGGCTTCAACAATGATTTGTGCGCAATTAGCAGACATTAAATTCTTTGTTACTGGTGGTATCGGTGGTGTTCATAAAGGTGCTGAGCATACAATGGATATTTCTGCAGACTTAGATGAACTTTCTAAAACGAAAGTAGCTGTCATTTGTGCTGGTGCTAAATCAATTCTAGACTTAGGCAAAACATTAGAATATTTAGAAACAAAAGGAGTACCTGTAGTTGGATATCAAACTGATGAACTTCCAGCATTCTTTACAAGAGAAAGTGGTCTTAAATTAAATACAAGAATTGATGAAGTAAGTACAATTGCGAAACTAGCAGAAGTGCAATGGGATTTAGGTTTAGAAACAGGTATTGTTGTAGCTAACCCAGTTCCAGAAGAGGATCAACTAGAACCAAGTTTCATCAATGGTATTATTGACAAAGCAGTTGCTAAAGCTGAAGAAGAAAGTATTCATGGTAAAGATTCTACACCATTCCTATTAGGTGAAATCGTTAAGCAATCTGAAGGTAAATCATTAGAAACAAATATTAAACTTGTTGAGCATAACGCTAGAATTGGTACACAAATAGCAGTTGAATATACGAACCTTCAAAATTAAAGAATAATCAGCTCAAATAATTGCATACTTATGTAATATGATTGAATTGTAAGTGGTTTTTTGATATTCTTTAATCGTATAGATAAAATTTGATTTTATACAAATTTAATATAGGTATCAGAAGGAGACAATAAAAATGGAACAAAATTCATACGTAATTATTGACGAAACGGGTATTCATGCTAGACCAGCAACAATGTTAGTTCAAACTGCATCTAAATTTGATTCAGATGTACAATTAGAATATAACGCTAAAAAAGTTAACTTAAAATCAATCATGGGTGTAATGAGCCTAGGTGTTGGTAAAGATGCTGAAATTACTATCTACGCTGAGGGTAGTGATGAGAAAGAAGCTATCGAAGCAATTACTGAAGTATTATCTAAAGAAGGATTAACTAAATAATGTCTGAAATATTAAAAGGTATAGCTGCATCTGATGGTGTGGCTATTAGTAAAGCATATTTATTAGTTGAACCTGACTTATCGTTTTCAAGCGAAAATATCAGCGATGTAGACGGCGAAGTTGAAAAGTTTAAAGCGGCTGTTAATCAATCAAAAGTTGAATTAACTCAAATTCGTAATAATGCTGAAAAACAACTTGGTGCAGATAAAGCTGCGATTTTTGATGCCCATTTATTAGTATTAGAAGATCCAGAATTATTAAATCCAATTGAAGAAAATATTCGCAATAACAAAGTAAATGCACCTACTGCATTAAATGAAGTATCAACAAACTTCATTACAATTTTTGAAAATATGGATAATGAATATATGAAAGAACGTGCAGCGGATATTCGCGATGTTTCTAAACGTATTTTGGCACATATTTTAGGTGTAGAATTACCAAACCCTAGTATGATCAATGAAAGCGTTATTATTGTGGGTGAAGATTTAACACCATCTGATACTGCGCAACTTAACAAAGAGTTTGTTAAAGGTTTTGCGACAAATATCGGTGGAAGAACTTCACACTCAGCAATAATGAGTCGTTCATTGGAAATTCCTGCTGTTGTAGGTACTAAAGATATTACAGATCGCGTAAACCATGGTGATAGTTTAATCATTGATGGTTTATCTGGTGATGTAATCATTAACCCAACAGATGACGAAGTTCAAGCATACGAACAAAAACAGAAAAACTTCTTAGCTGAAAAAGAAGAATTAGCTAAACTTGTTAATGATGAATCTGTTTCTAAAGATGGTGTTCATGTTGAATTAGCTGCGAATATTGGTACACCTAATGACTTAGAAGGTGTTAAAAATAACGGCGCAGAAGGTATCGGTTTATACCGTACTGAATTCTTATACATGGGTAGAGATAATATGCCTTCAGAAGAAGAACAATTTGAAGCATATAGCAAAGTTTTAAAAGAAATGGACGGCAAACGTGTTGTCGTTCGTACTTTAGACATAGGTGGAGATAAAGAATTATCTTATCTAAACTTACCTAAAGAAATGAACCCATTCTTAGGATATAGAGCGATTCGTTTATGTTTAGATCAAACTGAAATTTTTAGAACACAATTAAGAGCTTTATTACGTGCATCTGAATTTGGTAAGTTAAATATCATGTTCCCTATGATTGCAACTATTAAAGAATTTAGAGATGCTAAAGCAATCTTACTTGAGGAAAAAGAAAAATTAGTTTCTGAAGGTGTTAACGTTGCGGATGATATCGAAATCGGTATTATGGTAGAAATTCCATCTACTGCAGCACTTGCAGACATCTTCGCTAAAGAAGTTGATTTCTTCAGTATTGGTACGAATGATTTAATCCAATATACAATGGCTGCTGACCGTATGTCTGAGCGTGTTTCTTACTTATACCAACCATATAACCCTGCAATTCTTCGCTTAGTTAAGCAAGTAATTGAAGCTTCTCATAAAGAAGGTAAATGGACTGGTATGTGTGGAGAAATGGCTGGAGACAATACAGCAATTCCATTATTACTTGGATTAGGTTTAGATGAATTCTCTATGAGTGCGACAAGTATTCTAAAAGCTAGAAAACAAATCAAACAATTAGATCAAAAAGAAATGCAAGAATTAGCGAACAAAGCAATTAACTGTGCAACAGAAGAAGAAGTTGTAGAACTCGTTAATCAAATTCTTTAAAATATAAAAACAGAGCGATTATCTCTTAACTTTAAGTGATAATCGCTCTGTTTTTATATGTTATGCTTTCTTTCAGACATTAATGAGATTTCAAGGTGAATATCGCAATTTCAGGTGAGCAAAAAATTCTAATAGGAAGTCTTGTCATGCCTATACCTTGATTAACGTAAAGAAATTGTCTAGTTCTAATTTGATACAAACCTTGTTTATATACTTTTCCATAAGTTGGTGTATAAATAGCGCCAATCTTAGGAAGTCGAACTTGACCACCATGAGTATGTCCAGAAAGTACTAAATGGATGTTTGGATCTAATAATTTAACTTTATCTGGTTCATGTACGAGTCCGATTCGAAAGTTTATATGACAATTTGGTAATTGGAATGAACTGCTAAAATTAGGCAGACCAAAACATAAATCGTCAATGCCATTAATCTGAATATTACCGTCAGGTGTGTTTACGACGTAAGAACTGTTTAACAAGACTTCAAAACCGGATTTATTCATGATATCTAATACTGTATGAATGCCGTTTGAACCGTAATCATGGTTGCCTGGAACAAAAAACTTTCCATATTTTGATTGAACTGTACGAAATAAAGGTATAACTAGATAAGGGTCAAAAGAAATTTGAGCAATATCATCAAAACAATCACCTGTGAAACAAACAATATCTGCTTCTTGCTCATTGATAAGACGTACAAGTTGATATAAATTTTCTAAATTAGAATAATAACCTAAATGCAAATCTGTTATATGAATAAGTTTCAGATTTGATTTTAGGTTTGTATCAATAGAATGTTTGGTGATTTTAATTTTAGAGCTTGGAAATTGAATCTTCATTAATGAATGCCCAATGCTTTATTAAAAGATTCTATATCAACTTGATAAAAAACTTTTCCATTAATGAGAACAGTAGGTGTTGAAAAACTGTCTAGATCGATAAGTTCATTTTTAAACTGTTTGTTTTTTATATTTTTTTCTGTAAATGGAATTTCTTTTTCAGTAAAATATTGTTTTACAAATTGGCAAGGGGGACATTGGTCTTGTGTATAAATTGTAACTTCACTCATAGCTTTCACCTCAACTTTATATAGACATATTATAAATGATTTTTTAAAGCGTTCAACGATTAAGTCCTATTTTGCCATTAATTTGTCATTACTTTGTAAATGTTAAACATTTCACAAATGATTAAAGTGTTGTATAATAAGATTAAATTGTGATGTATATCACAAACGTTGAATGGAGGAATATTATGGATGCAGTAGTTATAAGTCGTTTACTAACTGCTATGACATTGGGGTTCCATATCATTTTTGCAACAATTGGTGTGGGTATCCCATTAATGTTTGCAATTGCTGAATTCATAGGTATTAAGAACAATAATCCTATGTATATTGCGATGGCAAAACGTTGGTCTAAAGGTTATACGATTACTGTAGCGGTCGGAGTAGTTACGGGAACAATTATTGGTCTACAATTATCATTATTGTGGCCATCATTTATGCAATTAGGTGGTCAAGTTATTGCACTACCATTATTTATGGAAACATTCGCCTTTTTCTTTGAGGCTATTTTCTTAAGTATTTATTTATATACGTGGGATAGATTCAAAGGTAAATGGACGCACTTTTTAATTACGTTACCAGTCATTATTGGTGGTACATTTTCAGCGTTCTTTATAACATCTGTGAATTCTTTCATGAATACGCCAAATGGATTCGATTTTATCAATGGAAAATTGATGAATATTGATCCAGTTGCAGCGATGTTTAATGCATCATTCGGTATTAGATCATTTCACGTTGTATCGACTGCGTTTATGACAGCTGCATTTATTTTAGCAAGTATAGCAGCATATCGTTTAATTAAGAATAAATTTATAGACGATAAAGAATATCATAAAAAAGCACTCAAACTTACGATGACAGTCGGTTTAATTGCGAGTTTACTTGCGATGTTAGCAGGAGATTTATCAGCTAAGTTCTTACATCAAGAACAACCTGAAAAATTAGCAGCTATGGAATGGCATTTTGAAAGTGAATCAAAAGCAGACCTTGTATTATTTGGGGTAGTAGATGAAGATAAACAAGAAGTAAAAGGTGCTATTAAAATACCTGGCGCTTTAAGTTTCTTATCTGATAGTAATTTTAATACTGAAGTTAAAGGATTAAACGAATTTAAGAGTGATGAAACACCACCACTTATCATTCACTATTTCTTTGATTTGATGGTATTCTTTGGTGTTTATTGTTTTGTCGTTTCAGCTTTATTTATTGTATTAAAATGGGTGAAAAAATGGTCACAATATAGTAAACCAATCTTATATTTAGCAGTATTAACCGGACCACTTGCAATGCTTGCAATTGAATTTGGTTGGTTCTTAGCCGAGATGGGTAGACAACCTTGGATATTAAGAGGTTACTTAAAAGTTGCACAAGCTGCAACAAATGCTGACGGACTAGCACTCGTATTCATTGCATTTGCAATACTTTATTTAGTTCTTGGTATTTCATCAAGTTATGTACTTATTAGAATGTTTAGTCACAGTAAAGCGACTGATGATGTAAACAAAATAATAGACAGAAAGGGTGAAGTATAATGGATTATCAACATATAGGTATTACAGTGCTTTGGCTCTTTCTGTTTGGTTACATTATTATTGGTGCGATTGACTTTGGTGCAGGATTCTTCGCATTTCACGCGAAATTAACGAAACAGGATCATATTATCAATAACTTAATTTCTAGATATTTAAACCCTGTTTGGGAAGTAACAAACGTATTCTTCGTATTCTTTTTTGTAGGAATAGTTGGATTCTTCCCAGATTCTGCTTATTATTTCGGGTCAACATTATTAATACCTGGGAGTATTGCATTAATTCTACTGACCATTCGTGGTAGTTTTTATGCATTTGAAAACTATGGACAAGATAGTAAGTTATCGTGGTTATTCTTATATGGTGGAACAGGTTTATTGATTCCAGCATCATTATCAACAATTTTAACAATTGCTGAAGGTGGCTATATAAAAGAAACAAGTGATGGTGTTCACCTACAATGGGTTGATTTATTATTAAGTCCATATGCATGGGCAGTCGTATTTTTAGCAATTATTTCTGTGTTATATATTTCATCAGGATTTTTAACATTTTATGCAAACAAAGCTAAAGATTCTGAAGCATATCATTTATTGAGACAGTGGTTCCTTATATGGGCAATTCCAATGATCATCATTTGTCAGTTCGTTTTCTTATCTTTAAGACAACATAATGAAACGCATTTTAATAATGCAGTCGGCAGTTATTGGTGGTTATTCGGTTTAAGTATTATATTCTTTCTCATTGCTGTTGGATTAATATACTTTAAAAAAGCACATGGTGTTGCTTTTATTATGATATTATTACAATTCGGTACAGCGTTCTTTGGATATGGTGTAAGTAAATTACCATATATATTAGATCCGTTTATTAATATTGATAAAGCAGTTGTGAACGATCAAATGGCATTAATGCTTGTAATCGTATTTATTTTAGGTTTACTTTTACTCGTGCCATCGCTTATATTATTATTAAGATTATTTATCTTTGATGCTGATTACGTTAAAGGTAAAAAATAAGATTATAAAGTATGGAGGCATATCATGAGTAGGGAGTATGTAGTTATAGGTTTAGGCCGATTTGGCGGAAGTATTGTAAGAGAGCTCAATGCTTTAGATATGGATGTAATGGCCATTGATGCAGATGAAGCAAGAGTGAATGAGTTCAGTGATATCGCCACACATGCGGTGATTGCAGATACAACAGATGAAGCGGTCATGAAAAGTTTAGGTATACGTAATTTCGATCATGTAATTGTTGCAATAGGTGAGAATATACAAGCGAGTACATTAACAACCTTAATTCTTAAAGAATTAGGTGTTAAAAAAGTTACCGCTAAAGCTCAAAACGATTATCACGCTAAAATTCTCAATAAAATAGGTGCGGATACTGTTGTCCATCCAGAAAGAGATATGGGTCGTCGTATCGCACATAATGTTGCTAGCGCATCTGTACTAGACTACTTAGAACTCTCTGATGAGTATTCAATTGTAGAAATTAAAGCAGGGGAAAGACTTGCTGGTAGTTCTATATTAGAATTGGATGTACGTGCAAATTACGGTATAAATATCATTGCTGTTAAAAGAGGTAAAGATATCATCGTAGCACCAGATCCAAATGAAAATATTGAATTTCATGATATTTTAATCGTGATAGGTCATGACAATGATTTAAATAGATTTGAGAAGAAACTTGTAAATGAGTAAAAAAACACCCGTAATTTTTAGAAATTACGGGTGTTTTTATGTTTTATTTAATTTTCATGATAATTGGTAAAATCATTGGTTTACGAGCTGTTTTTTCGTATAAATAAGGTTGTAAAGCTTCAGTAATTGTAGATTTAACGTGATGCCATTCTACTTTATCATTATTGTTTAGCTTTTCAATAACAGCTTTTTTGATTAATCGTTGTGCATCGTAAATTAAATGACCTGATTCTCTCATATATACAAATCCTCTAGAGATGATGTCTGGACCTGAGAGTAGTTGTTTCGTTTTGAAATCTATACTTACAACAACTATTACAAGACCTTCTTCTGAAAGGACTTTACGGTCTTTAATTACGACATTACCGATATCTCCAATTCCGCTACCATCAACAAATACATTTCCTGATGGAATACGGCCAGCATATCTTGCAGAATCTTTAGTAAGTGCGAGCACATCACCAATTTCATATACGAATATATTTTCTGGATCTACACCACAGTTTACACCAGTTTCACTATGTTTCTTAAGCATTCTATATTCACCATGAATTGGCATAAAGTATTTAGGCTTAATTAAACGTAACATTAATTTTTGTTCATCTTGTGAACCGTGACCTGAAGTATGAATGTTTGATAATTTACCGTGAATAACATCAGCACCAGCTTTGTATAAAGCGTTGATTGTTCTATTTACACTCTTCGTGTTACCTGGAATAGGTGATGAACTGAATACAACTGTATCATCTGGAATAATGCTGATTTGTCTATGTGTACCATTAGCAATTCTTGATAATGCTGCCATTGGTTCACCTTGAGAACCTGTACATAAAATAAGAATTTCATGTTTTGGAACGGTATTAATTTTGTTTGGTTCAATAAATGTTTCAGGTGGTACTTTAATATAACCCAATTCTGTACCAATTTTAATATTGTTCTCCATTGAACGACCGAAGACAACAATTTTACGATTGTATTTAACGGCTGCTTCAACAGCTTGTTGAACTCTATAAATATTAGAAGCAAATGTTGCAAAAATAATTCTACCTGAACACTTACGGAAAATCTCATCTACGTTTTGTCCAACTTCCTTTTCACTTAATGTAAAGTTAGGAACTTCGGAATTTGTAGAGTCTGATAACAAACATAATACGCCTTCTTCACCAAGTTGAGCCATTTTGGCAATATTTGCAGGTTTACCAACAGGTGTGAAATCAAATTTAAAGTCACCTGTATGAACAATTTTACCTTCTGGTGTATCTGCAATAATCCCGTATGCTTCTGGAATACTATGAGTTGTTAAATAAAATGAAATCTTGAAATGTTTAAATTCAAATACTGAATCTTCATCAATTTCATTTAATTGAGCAGTCTTCAATAAATTATGTTCTTCCAATTTATTTCTAATAAGACCTAAAGCAAGTGGTCCACTATAAATCGGAACATTCATTTGTTTTAATAAAAATGGGACACCACCGATATGGTCTTCGTGTCCATGAGTGATAAATAAAGCTTTCACTTTATGTTTATTTTGAATTAAGTACGTATAATCTGGTATCACGTAATCGATACCAAGAAGATCGTCATCAGGGAATTTAATACCTGCATCAATGACAATGATTTCATCTTGATATTCGAGGGCGTACGTGTTTTTACCAATTTCACCGAGACCACCCAGTGCGTATACGCCTACTTCATTTTTTTGTAAAGGCTTCATTTAGATTGTCTCCACATTAAAGTGATCAGATTTCTTTTCATATTCTAAATGAGCGCCCTCTAATTTTTGGACAAATTCGATATTGTAATTACGGTCAGATAAATATCTTCTTACTTGTTCTTCAGTTTGTCCTTCGAAATATTTTGTTTGTGTACTTTCACGTACGATTACTTCACTTTTGTCTTCTTGAAAAAATACTTTAAATACTGCCATTTATATAAATCCTCCTAGGTTAATTAACATAAATAAAGCCCTAGTTTTTAAGTCTAGGGTTTGTCAATTTCAAAATTTGATTCCCGTACATTTTTAAAAGTAATTATATGAAAATATATAAATACCTTTTTAATAAGTTCATTTTACATGAAAATTAGAGATAAATAAAGATATTTAACTAAATCTTTCATATATATTGATTATCAACTAGAATAGAGACAAGGAGGCGATGAAAGTTGAATAAGAAATTAATATTTTTTGATATAGATGGTACAATCTATGATGAAAACAAAGAAATTCCAGAATCAACTATTAATGCGATAAAAAAATTAAAAGAAGCTGGCCATATCGTCGCAATTGCAACAGGTAGAGCACCGTATATGTTTAAAGAAGTTATTAGAGAAACAGGTATTGATACTTTTGTTTCGCTAAACGGACAAATTGTTGTATATAATGGAGAAATTATTAGTAAATATCCATTAAATAAAGAGGAACTTACCAGTATAGTAGACAAAGCACACGCGAATAATCATCCACTAGTATTCTTCGGCGAAACAGCAGTGTATGCAAATGTAGAAAGTGATAACGACATTTCTGAAAGTCTTGGTACATTAAAGATGGATTATCCAGAATATCACAATACATATTATCTTGATCACCCAGTTTATCAAGCACTTATTTTCCATGCTGACGATGAAGATGACAAGTACGATAATCAATTCAATGCGTTGAAATTCTATAGATGGCATCCACTAAGTAGAGATGTAGTGCCAAATGATCGTTCTAAAGCAGAAGGCATAAAAGAACTCAGTGATAAATTAGGATTCCCATTAAGCGAAGTAGTTGCATTCGGTGATGGACCAAATGATGTAGAAATGATTACTGAAGTAGGGTGTGGTGTATCAATGGGTAATGCCGTTGACGCACTAAAAGAAGTTTGTGATTTTGAAACGAAACATGTAAGTGAAAATGGTATATACTATGCATGTATAGAATTAGGATTGATAGATGAATAGGATGTGAATTTTATGGATAAGGTCGAACGCATCATCAAAACAATCGATGCAGAAAAAAATAGATCTGACAAACAATTTAAAGGAATAGAATTTAATATTCGAAAAAATGAAGTTGTTATGATCTATAACTATGATGAAATGATTAATAACGTTAAACAAGATCCACATTACATTCGACATAACAAAGATCCAGAATGGTTAAGTTTGGATGAATTAACCGCTATTCAAAAAGCACTAAAAGAAAAAAACATTCATTTCATCGAACGAAGAGATGAATTTATGTAATGAATAAAATCATGAGACAGAAGAACAGTAATCTACAATTGGAAGATTGAGATTACTGTTTTTTATTGATAAAATAGAAATCATCGGGTGTGTAAGTTAGGGACATAATTCTGAGAAGTGTCCGTAAGAGGTGCAGTTAGGGACATAATTCCGAGAAGTGTCCGTAAGAGGTGCAGTTTCTAATTACCACAATTCAGAATAATGACATTAAAAAGAGCGAATACCGACTGAATGGTATTCGCTCTTTTGTCATCATACTTATTTAATTAATTTCTACTGCATCATCGAGTGGTTTGAATGGATCTTCTTCGTTAATATAGTCATAGAACATGATGCCATTTAAATGATCGATTTCATGTTGCAATACGATTGCTGGATATCCTTTGAATCTTTTCTTAAATGGATTTCCTTCTATATCATATGCTTGAATCGTTACTTTATAATTACGATGTACGAGTCCTGGTTTTGATTCATCTACACTTAAGCATCCTTCGCCACCATTTAAATATGCTTTTTGTACACTATGGCTTACGATTTTAGGATTGATAAGTTGAAGTTCGATTTGGTTTCCTTTTCCGTCATCTTGAATATATACTGCTAACATTTTTTTAGAAACATTGATTTGTGGAGCGGCAAGGCCTACGCCAGAACGTAATTTGTATTTTTTAGCAAGTTCTTCATTTTGAGAATTCTTTAGGAATTCCATCATTTCATTTAATGTTTCTTTATCTTCAGTCGATACTGGTAATTCTACTTCTTCGGCTCTCTTTCTAAGTGTTTCGTGGCCGTCACGAATAATATTTTCCATCGTTATCATTTACATGCACCTTCCTCATATAAAATATTATCAAAAACTGGTCATTTTTACATCTATTATTAATTGTATAAATAAAAAAAACAGAGTAACATATTGATAGGATTAAAAGGAGGAATTACGAATGATTGGCAAGAAATTTGTGACATTAACATTAGCGACTTCATTAATTTTAACAGCATGTGGTCAATCTAAAGAATCACTTGAATCTTTTTATAACAAAGTTGAAAAAGCAAATAAAGAAGAAAAAGTTATTGTTGATTTAAATGAGAAAATGACTAAGGCAGAAAAAGACAAAGTTAAAAAAATCGAAGCATTAAATAAAGCTAAAAATGATGACTTTAAAACAAAAGCGCAAGAATTAACTGACGGCATTAAAGATAGAGAAGAAATCGTAAAAGATGAAACGTCAGCAATGAAGAAGTCTAAAGATATTTATGAAACGTCTAAAAAGGACTATAAAAATATAGAAGATGAAGAACAATTAAAAGAAGCTAAAGAATTAAAGAATGCATTAGACGAAAAGTATAAGTTACATAACGAAGTGATGGATGCATATAAAGAGGTATTAAAAACGGAAAAAGATTTATTTAGTTATTTATCAAAAGACAATGCTACGCAAAAAGGTGCAAATGATCGTTCTTCTAAATTGACAGAAGTTAATAAAAAGACTGAAAAAGTTGTAACAGATTATCAAAATACTTTAAGAAAAGTCCAACAAGAAAAGAAAGATGTTTCAGCTATTTTAGATAAATAATTTGTATTAGTACAGCTAATATTATGTTTTAGTACAGTTACATAAAAACCTTTAATTAGTGGGGTTTTTAAGATGTTAGTATTTTTTATTTAACAGTAAAACAGTTTTGTGTTAGAATGATTAAGAAATGATTATTTAATATAGGGAAAGGTATGGTGAATTGAATGGCTCCGAGAAAAAAAGCCCAATTCGATGCAGTAGCGACTTTAAATGAAATAGAGTCTAAGTTTGAAATGGTTCAAGTTTTAGATGAAGAAGGAAATGTCGTAAATAGTGACTTGTTACCGGACTTATCTGACGAAGAACTTGTTGAATTAATGGAAAGAATGGTTTGGACTCGTGTTCTTGATCAACGTTCTATTTCATTAAATAGACAAGGACGTCTAGGTTTCTATGCACCAACAGCTGGACAAGAAGCTTCACAATTAGCTTCACATTATGCGTTAGAGAAAGAAGACTATGTATTACCTGGTTACCGTGATGTGCCACAATTAATTTGGCATGGTTTACCATTAACAAAAGCTTTCTTATTCTCACGTGGACACTTTATTGGAAATCAATTTCCAGAAGGTGTTAATGCTTTAAGTCCACAAATTATTATTGGTGCACAGTTTATCCAAACAGCTGGTGTAGCATTAGGTCTTAAAAAACGTGGTAAGAAAAATGTTGCAATTACTTACACTGGTGATGGCGGTTCTTCACAAGGTGACTTCTATGAAGGTATCAACTTTGCTTCTGCTTACAAAGCACCTGCAATTTTCGTTATCCAAAATAACAACTATGCGATTTCAACACCTCGTGACAAACAAACGGCTGCTAAAACTTTAGCTCAAAAATCAGTAGCAGTTGGTATTCCAGGTGTATTAGTAGATGGAATGGATGCATTAGCAGTATATGCAGTAACTAAACAAGCGCGTGAACGTGCAGTAAATGGTGAAGGTCCATCATTAATCGAAACATTAACTTACCGTTACGGTCCACATACAATGGCTGGTGACGATCCAACTCGTTATAGAACTTCTGATGAAGATTCTGATTGGGAAAAGAAAGATCCATTAGTACGTTTCAGAAAATATCTTGAAGCGAAAAACTTATGGTCTGAAGAAAAAGAAAACGAAGTAATGGAAAAAGCTAAAGAAGAAATTAAAACAGCTATCAAAGAGGCAGATAATACGCCTAAACAAAAAGTTACAGACTTAATGGAAAACATGTATGAAGAAATGCCTCACAATTTAGCTGAACAATATGAAATTTACAAAGAGAAGGAGTCGAAATAAGTCATGGCACAAATGACAATGATTCAAGCGATTAACAATGCGCTTCAAAACGAATTAAAAAGAGACGAAGATGTTCTATTATTCGGTGAAGACGTTGGTGTAAACGGCGGTGTATTCCGTGCTACAGAAGGTTTACAAAAAGAATTCGGTGAAGATCGTGTATTTGATACACCTCTAGCTGAATCAGGTATTGGTGGTCTAGCTTTAGGTTTAACGCTTGAAGGTTACCGTCCTGTCATGGAAATCCAATTCTTTGGTTTCGTATTTGAAGTTATGGACTCAATTGCTGGTCAAATAGCTCGTCACCGTTTCCGTTCAGGTAACTCAAAAGTGGCTCCAATCACAATCCGTGCGCCATTTGGTGGTGGTGTTCATACACCAGAATTACACGCGGACAACTTAGAAGGTTTAGTAGCACAATCTCCTGGTTTGAAAGTTGTTATTCCTTCAAACCCATATGATGCTAAAGGACTATTAATTTCTGCAATCCGCAGTAATGACCCAGTTGTTTATTTAGAACACATGAAGTTATACCGTTCATTCCGTGAAGAGGTACCTGAAGAAGAGTACGAAGTAGAAATCGGTAAAGCTAAAGTTAAACGTGAAGGTACAGATTTAACAATCATTACTTATGGTGCAATGGTTCAAGAATCATTAAAAGCTGCTGAAGATTTAGAAAAAGATGGTTATTCAGTTGAAGTTATTGACTTAATCACTGTTCAACCATTAGATGTTGAAGCAATTGTTAAATCAGTAGAAAAAACAAACCGTGTAATCGTAGTTCAAGAAGCTCAAAAACAAGCAGGCGTTGGCGCAAGTGTTGTAGCTGAAATCTCTGAAAGAGCTGTTCTTTCATTAGAAGCTCCTATTGCACGTGTAGCAGCTGCTGACACTATTTATCCATTCACACAAGCAGAAGGTGTTTGGTTACCAAACAAAAAAGATATCGTAGCGCAAGCTAAAGAAACATTAGAGTTTTAATGCGCATTAAAATACGGATTTAATATTTAGGAGGAAAAAATCGTGTCATTCGAATTTAAATTACCAGATATCGGTGAAGGTATCCACGAAGGTGAAATTGTAAAATGGTTTGTTAAAGCAGGAGACGAAATTCAAGAAGACGATGTATTATGTGAAGTACAAAATGATAAATCTGTCGTTGAAATTCCATCACCTGTTGCAGGTAAAATTGAAGAAGTTATGGTTGAAGAAGGTACAGTATCTGTTGTTGGTGATACAATTGTTAAAATTGATGCACCAGACGCAGAAGGCTTACAATTCAAAGGTCATGACGACGATGAAGAAGAAACTAAAGAAGAAGCACCAGCTGAAGAAGCTAAAGAAGAAGCAACTACTGAAACTCAATCAGAAAATGTTGATGAGTCTAAACGTGTAATTGCTATGCCTTCAGTTCGTAAATTTGCTCGTGATAACGATGTAAATATTAAAGCTGTTTCAGGTTCAGGTAAAAATGGCCGTATCTTAAAAGAAGACGTTGAAGCATACTTAAATGGTGGGACTACTTCAGAGCAACCAGCAAAAGAAGAAGCTCAAACTACATCTGAAGATACACAAGCAGTACAATCTCCACAAGTACCAGAAGGAGAATTCCCTGAAACTCGTGAGAAAATACCAGCTATGCGTAAGGCAATTGCTAAAGCAATGGTTAACTCTAAGCATACTGCACCTCACGTAACATTAATGGATGAAATTGATGTTCAAGAATTATGGGATCACCGTAAAAAATTCAAAGAAGTTGCTGCTGAGCAAGGTACTAAATTAACATTCTTACCATATGTTGTTAAAGCATTAGTATCTGCACTTAAGAAATACCCAGCATTAAATACTGAATTTGATGAAGAAAATGGTGAAATTGTTCATAAACATTACTATAATATAGGTATAGCTGCGGATACTGATCGTGGTTTATTAGTACCAGTAGTCAAAAATGCTGATCACAAATCAATGTTCGAAATTTCTGATGAAATTAACGAATTAGCTGTTAAAGCACGTGATGGTAAACTACAAGCTAACGAAATGAAAGGCGCAACATGTACGATAAGTAATATCGGTTCAGCAGGTGGACAATGGTTTACACCAGTAATCAACCATCCTGAAGTTGCTATTTTAGGTATCGGTCGTATTGCTCAAAAACCTATCGTTAAAGATGGAGAAATTATTGCTGCACCTGTATTATCACTATCATTAAGTTTCGACCATAGACAAATTGATGGTGCTACTGGACAAAACGCAATGAACCATATTAAGAGATTATTAAATAATCCAGAATTATTATTAATGGAGGGGTAAAAATGGTAGTTGGAGATTTTCCTATTGAAACAGATACTATTGTAATTGGAGCAGGTCCTGGTGGATATGTTGCAGCAATTCGTGCAGCACAATTAGGACAAAAAGTAACAATCGTTGAAAAAGGCGAATTAGGTGGTGTATGTTTAAACGTTGGTTGTATCCCATCTAAAGCTTTATTATCAGCATCACACCGTTTCCACAATGCTCAACATTCAGAAGATATGGGTGTTGTAGCTGAGAAAGTAGCATTAAACTTCGAAAAAGTTCAAGAGTTCAAAAATGGCGTAGTTAAAAAATTAACTGGCGGCGTAGCTGGACTAATGAAAGGTAACAAAATCGATGTTGTTAAGGGAGAAGCATACTTTGTAGATGAAAATAACTTAAAAGTTATGACTGAAAAAGCATCTCAAACTTATACTTTCAAAAATGCAATTATCGCAACTGGTTCACGACCAATTGAAATTCCTAATTTCAAATTTGGTAAACGTGTCATTGATTCTACAGGTGCATTAGCACTTCAAGAAGTTCCTAAAAAATTAGTAGTAGTAGGTGGCGGATACATTGGTTCTGAGCTAGGTACTGCATATGCTAACTTTGGTTCTGAAGTAACAATTCTTGAAGGTGCTAAAGACATTTTAGGTGGATTTGAAAAGCAAATGACTCAAATCGTTAAAAAAGGTCTTAAAGCTAAAGGTGTAGAAATCGTTACAGAAGCGATGGCTAAATCAGCTGAAGAAACTGACAACGGCGTTAAAGTTACTTATGAAGCTGGCGGAGAAACAAAAGAAATCGATGCAGACTATGTATTAGTTACAGTAGGACGTCGACCAAATACTGATGAATTAGGTCTTGAAGAATTAGGTCTAAAAATGTCAGATCGTGGTTTAGTTGAAGTTGACGAACAAAGCCGTAGTTCAATCAGCAATATCTATGCAATCGGTGATATTGTTGCTGGACCTCCACTTGCTCATAAAGCAAGTTACGAAGCTAAAGTAGCTGCTGAAGCAATTTCTGGTGAAAAATCAGCTGTAGATTACTTAGGTATTCCAGCAGTATGTTTCACTGAACCAGAATTAGCAACAGTAGGTTACACTGAAGCTAGCGCTAAAGAAGAAGGTTTAGAAATTAAAGCTGCTAAGTTCCCATTTGCTGCAAATGGTCGTGCATTAGCATTAAATGAAACTGCTGGTTTCGTTAAACTTATCGCTTTAAAAGAAAATGGTCTTCTAATTGGTGCACAAGTTGCTGGTACAGGCGCTTCAGATATCATTGCTGAATTAGGTTTAGCAATTGAAACAGGTATGACTGCTGAAGACGTATCATTAACAATTCATGCTCACCCAACATTAGGTGAAATTTCTATGGAAGCTGCAGAAGTAGCATTAGGAACACCTATCCATACAATGTAATCATAAAAATATAAGGCTGAGACATATTTATGTCCCAGCCTTTTTTTGTAAAGGAGTAGAAAATATGGAGTATAGTTATCCAATAGATGTGGATTGGTCGCAAGAAGAAATTCTTGAAGTGATGGCATTTTATAATCTTATAGAAGATGCATATGAAAGTGAAGCAAATGTAGAAGAATTAGATAAAGCTTATAAAAACTTTAAGAAAATTATTCCTGGTAAATCTGATGAGAATAATTTTTATAAAGCTTTCAAAGATGAGAGTGGCTATGATGGCTATAAAGTTGTTAAAGCTTTAAAAGAGAATAAAGAAGCGACAACGATTTCAGTTAAATAATATTATAAAATCCCCCAAAAAAGTGTTGAACTATAAAATGATTTCTGTTATTTTATTAAAGGTACTAAACTTAATGTTTAGTAAAAGTAAACTTTACACTTTCTTGGGGGATTTATGAATATAGGAGAAAAACTTAAAAATTTAAGGTATCAAAAGAACCTAACACAAGAAGAACTTGGAGAGCGTACAGATTTATCTAAAGGGTATATTTCGCAATTAGAAAGAAATTTATCTTCACCATCTATGGAAACATTTTTGAATATTTTAGATGTATTAGGGGTTGAGCCTAGTGAGTTTTTTAATGAGAAATTGTATCAAGCCCGTATACATTATCCTGAACAAGAACACACGATATATGATGAATATGATTTAGGTTACAAAATCAAATGGCTCGTTCCAGATTCAAATGAATTTGAAATGGAACCTGTTATTATCACTTTAAAAAGTGGATCTAAATATAAAGCATTTAGCCCATCAAATTCTGAAACATTTGCATATGTAAAAAAAGGATTCATAACTTTAAATATAGGGAATCAAACATATACTGCTAAAAGTGGAGAATGTTTTTATTTTAAAGCGCATGAAACGCATCAGTTTTTAAATCAATCTAACAAAGATGCTGAAGTATTAATCGTAGCTACAGAATCGTATTTATAGGAGGTAAGGTATGAAACAACCAATCATAAAGTTCGAAGGCATTTCAAAGAACTTTAACAACACGCAAGTATTAGATGATGTCAGTTTTGAAATTGAAGAAGGTAAATTTTATACATTATTAGGTCCATCAGGATGTGGTAAAACGACAATTTTAAAATTGATAGCAGGATTTGAAACACCAACAAAAGGTAATATTTTGTTTAATAATAAAATTATAAACAAAGTGCCAGCAAATAATAGGAAAGTTAATACAGTGTTCCAAGATTACGCGTTATTTCCTCATTTAAATGTATACGACAATGTAGCATTTGGACTAAAAATAAAAAAGTTAAATAAAAAAGATATTCAAACTAAAGTAAAAGAAGCATTAAAATTAGTGAAGCTTGAAGGATATGAACAACGTAAAATCACTGAAATGAGTGGCGGTCAAAAGCAACGTGTCGCAATTGCTAGAGCAATTGCGAATGAACCTGAAATTATCTTGCTTGATGAGCCATTATCAGCTCTAGACTTAAAGTTAAGAACAGAAATGCAATATGAATTACGTGAATTGCAACAACGATTAGGTATTACGTTTATATTTGTCACACATGACCAAGAAGAAGCATTAGCAATGAGTGATTACATATTTGTTATGAAAGACGGAAAAATTCAACAAAGTGGTACACCTGTAGACATATATGACGAACCGGTCAATAAATTCGTAGCAGATTTCATTGGAGAATCTAATATTGTTACAGGTGTCATGAAACGTGATTATGTTGTTGAAATGTACGGAATTCCTTATGAATGTGTAGATGCTGGATTTGAGAAAGATGCTAAAGTTGACGTAGTGATTCGTCCAGAAGATATCACGATTAAATCGGAGAATGAAGGTCGTATCTCTGCAGTTGTAGATTCTCAATTATTTAGAGGTGTTCATTATGAAATCTGTTGTTATGATGCACAAGGTAATGAATGGATAATCCAAACGACGAAAAAAGCAACAATCGGTGAAACAGTAGGACTTGATTTTGATTCAGAAGCGATTCATATTATGTTGCCAGGTGAAACAGAAGAAGAATTTGATCGTCGAATTGAAAGCTATGAGGATGAGGAACATGCATAAAATAAAATCATTATTACTCGTACCTTACATGATATGGATAGTATTATTTATTATCGTTCCAATTGCTATGATTTTTTATGCATCATTACTTGATATTCATGGGCACTTTTCATTCGAGAATTACCAGAACTTTTTTACAAGTAGTTATTTAGAAATGACTTTAAGTTCAGCATGGTATGCATTAATTATTACTTTCTTTTGTTTGCTAATCAGTTATCCATTAGCGTTAACACTTAGAAATGCTAAACATAAAGATATATTATTATTACTCGTTATCTTACCTACATGGATTAACTTGTTACTTAAGACGTATGCCTTTATTGGTATCCTCAGTCATGATGGTTTATTAAATAAAATTTTAAGCATATTTCACGTACCATCAACAGAATTATTATTTACAAGTACAGCATTTATCATCGTTTCGGTTTATATTTATATTCCTTTTATGCTGTTACCAATCTTTAATTCAATGGATGAAATACCAGAGAATTTATTACAAGCTTCAAGAGACTTAGGTGCAAATAGTTTTACAACATTTAAAAATGTCATCGTGCCTTTAACATTAGAAGGCGTGAAAACGGGTATCCAAATTACATTTATACCGGCATTATCTTTATTTATGATTACGCGTTTAATCGCAGGTAATAAAGTTGTTAACTTAGGTACAGCTATACAAGAACAGTTTTTAGTTACACAAAATTATGGTATGGGTTCTACGATAGCAGTGTTCTTAATATTAGCTATGGCTCTGATACTCATTATTACGAAATCTAAATCAGAGAATAAGGAGGTATAGTATGAAATTAACAGGAAAACTTTATTTTACACTTATACTTATATTTCTATACTTGCCTATCTTTTTCTTGATATTTTATTCATTTAATGGTGCGGGTAATATGACGCATTTTAAAGGATTTACATTTGATCATTATACATCGGTGTTTCAAAATAAGCGCTTGTTAGTGATTATCGTGAACACCATTGCGATCGCATTGTTGGCAGCAAGTATCTCTACTTTAATCGGCATATGTGGTGCAATAGGTATCTACTACTTAAGAAATAAAAAATTAAAAGTGGGATTACTAACGTTGAATAATATCTTAATGGTAAGTTCTGATGTTGTTATTGGTTCGTCATTTTTACTGTTATTTACAGTTATTGGTCATTATACAGGTATGGGACTCGGTTTCTGGTCAGTATTAATTTCTCATATAGCATTTTGTGTACCAATAGTAGTGCTTCTAGTGCTTCCTAAACTTTATGATATGAATACATCAATGATCGATGCAGCTAAAGATTTAGGTGCAACTTCATGGCAAACACTTATTAAAGTTGTGATACCTCATATTCTACCGGGTGCAATTGGTGGATTCTTTATGGCACTTACGTACTCGTTAGATGACTTTACAGTGAGCTTCTTTGTGACAGGTAGTGGCTTTAGCGTATTATCTGTTGAAGTATATTCTATGGCTAGAAAAGGTATTACGATGGAAATCAATGCGATTTCTACATTGCTATTTGCTTTAGTCATGATACTGATTTTAGGATATTATTTCTTAAAAAGAGGCCAACAAAAAAGACTTGAAAAAAGAGGGGGCATTATAAGATGAAACAATTAATGCAGTTAGTCGGCATTTCAATTGTTGTAGGGGCATTGTTAATGTTATCTACTAAATTAATTGATCCGCCTCCTTCTAAAGGAAAAAAGAATGTCATTTATGTATATAACTGGGGAGAATATATTGACCCAGATTTGACGAAAAAATTTGAAAAACAAACAGGTATTAAAGTCGTATACGAAACGTTTGATTCCAATGAAGCGATGATGGCTAAAATTAAAAACGGTGGTACAGCATATGATGTTGCTGTGCCGAGTGAGTATACTGTTGAAAAAATGAAAAAAGAAAAGTTATTAATACCGATTGATCATAAAAAAGTACCGAATTTAAAAAATATTGATAAAGATTTTATGAATTTACCATTTGATCCAGGTAATAAATACTCCGTACCTTATTTTTGGGGAACAGTGGGTATTTTGTATAATCCTGAAACAACAAAAGGTATCAATTTTAATACATGGAATAGTCTATGGGATAAACGTCTCAAAGATGATGTATTAATCGTTGATGGTTCAAGAGAAGGTATTGGATTTGCATTAAATAGCATGAATGAAAGTTTAAATGAAACGAATAAGCAAAAACTGAAAAAAGCACAAGATAAATTAATTAAGTTATCACCTAATGTTCGAGGTGTTGTAGGTGATGAAATTAATACAATGATGGTTCAGAACGAATCAGATGTAGCCGTTGTTTGGAGTGGTATGGCAGCTGATATTATGACTGAAAATGATAAATTGGATTTTGTCGTACCTAAAGAAGGTTCAAACTTATGGTTTGATAATATCGTTATACCTAAGACAGCTCAAAATGTTGATGGCGCACATAAATTTATTAACTTCTTATTAGAAGAGAAGAATGGAAAACAAAATGCAGAATGGGTTGGATATGCAACACCAAATAAAGCTTCTTATAATCTTTTAGATAAGAGTGTTAGAGAAGACGAGCGTTTCTACCCTGATTCTTCAGTAAGAAATAAACTTGAAGTTTATGAAGATTTAGGAAAAGAAAATATTGGAGCGTATAATGAAGCCTTTTTAAAATTTAAAATGTCGCTTAATTAGTCAATATAAAGGGTCTTTGTGAGAAACAAAGCCCTTTTTTTGTTATAATTAAAACCAATTCATTATTAGGAGGTAAACATGATGAATTCATATGTAGAACATGTGAGACAACCAGTTGGTAGAGGTGTAGAAAAATTTCTCGGCTGGTTTGCTTGGATTATATTATTGGGCATAACAGCCTTATCTTTATTTGCTGCACTTGTCGTATTAAATAATCCAGAAAATATAAATAGGCTAGAAACTTTAATTAATAGACTAAATATTAATATTACGACTAATGGACAATTAATGTCTGCTAGTGAAGTAGCGTTCAATATTCAAAATGGTATTTGGTTATTTATAATTTACTTGATTATTGTTTTAATATTTTCATTTATTGGTTTAGTTTTAATGAGATGGAGAATATTTTCGGCTTTTGTATTTTTACTATTAGCAATTATTACAATTCCATTATTTATTGTGCTTGTACCATTATTTTTCTTTATTGTATGTATTTTATTATTCGTAAGAAAAGATAAAATATTACCAGTTCAAGGTATGGCACCACAACAACCTTATTATGAAAATCAACGAGAAAATATTCAACCACAGCCAAGAGAACGTCAACGAGTTGAACCTAAAAAGCAATATCGAGAAGAACATGTAGAAGAGTCATCACATGAGAAAGAACGTTCAGCACAAGTTGATTCAG
This sequence comes from Mammaliicoccus sp. FSL K6-3158, assembly GCF_038005105.1. Lineage (NCBI taxonomy): Bacteria > Bacillati > Bacillota > Bacilli > Caryophanales > Staphylococcaceae > Mammaliicoccus > Mammaliicoccus sp. FSL K6-3158. The sequence continues at coordinate 1,873,633 of NZ_JBBOSL010000001.1, read as the reverse complement.
TAGAACAAACTGAAACTACTCATAGTGAGGAAGTGCTTTCTCGTAGTAAAAAGCATCAAAATAAAAAACAACGAAATCAACAAGAAGAAACAAAGGTTGAAGACTTAGATGATGCAAATCAGTCAGATATTAATCTGCAAGAGGATATTGGTCAAAGACATGAAGATCCATACAATTATGAAACAACACAATCAGATGAGTATCAAGTTCAACCTGATAAACTGAAAAAAGAAAAGAAACCTAAAAAAGTAAAACCTAATGCAACGATTGAAAGAAGAAATAATTACGAAAAAAGAATGCAACAACAGAAAAAATATTTTGAAGAAAAAAATAAAGACGAACAAAATATAGAAAAAAACGATAATAAACTTGATAAATAAAATTTAGATTGAGATAATAATAATTGACAAATTTTAGGAGGGTTAAAATGAAAAGAACAACAGAATATATATTACTTGTTATAGGTGCAGTATTTTCATTAATTGGAATTGTATTGGCATTTATAACGAAATCTGTTTCAAACACTGCTCAATTTAAGATGGAATTTGAGCAACAAATACAAAATAATCCAGAGTTACAAAATGAAATATCTTCGGATCAATTGTCATCTGTTATGAGTAGCTTTACAAATTATGCACTTATCGTTCTAATCATTAGTATTGGATTAGCGATAGTGGCATTAGTATTTGTTAAAAAACAGAGAATTTTATCTGGTATATCAGCTATACTTGGTGGTATTGTTTCAATACTTATCTTTAACATCATTTCATTCCTTGTATTAATTATTGCGGGTATTATGTTATTAGTGAGAAAAGAAAAAAATCATCAATTTGAAGATGTGAATTTCCTAAATGATCATAATCATTTAGACGATAACAATCATCAACAAAATCAGTTTAATTCAGAAGATAAAAAGAAAAAAGATGACGATCCATATATTTATTAATCAATATATAAGTAACAGCCCTTCAGTTCAATACTGAAGGGCTGTTATTTTAAATATTAACTATAAAATTTGATTAATTCATCAAATGTTTCATCTAAAAATGCAGTAAATGATTTATCTGTTTTTAACACATCAGACTTAGGATCTAAAGTACGTGCTACAAAGAACTCAGCTTTTTTAATATCTTTAAGTCTTTTAATATGATGTTTCAAATCTTCTGTAGATAATGAATCAATAGGAGACTTATCAATATTATAATGATCGAAACATAATGAATAATCACTTGGTAAGTCTTCTAATAAGTTAAAGTTTTTATTTAAAAAGTCAGCCATTTGATCTTTGTTTTTATTTTCATGCATGACACCAAACATTATAAATAATTGTGATTCAAATAAGCCAATTTGAAAATGTGGTAACATTTTATATCCACGTTGATTAGTCGCAAAGGCAACCCATGTATCTTTAGGGGGATTAACAGTTCTTCTTGCATGTTTTGCAACATGGTAATGGAATGTATCTCCAGTTTGTTCAGTTAAATATTTTGTATATCTTTCACCTAAAGCATGTAATTGTGGTCTTACTTGTTCATCTAGTGCTTGCATCCTATTTTCTAAACCTTCAACACTAAAAACTTTAAAATCTTTTTGTTTAAACGTATACTTAGTCATAGTTGTCCTCCTTATAACTGTGGTACTTAACAATAGTTTATCATAAATTTTTTTGAATATATAAAGAACAATGCTAATATAAAAATAACATAGGAGGTTTTGTCATGGAAATATACAAATTTGCTTATCAAATAATACAAGAAGCGGGTCAAATTATTCGTGATTCAATAGATGACGATATTCAAATTGAAACAAAGTCAAACCCTAATGATTTAGTGACAAATATAGATAAAGAAACAGAAGAAAGATTATTTAATCAAATTAAATCTACATATCCAGAACATCGCATTTTAGGAGAAGAAGGTCACGGCACGGATATTGATAATACAGAGGGCGTCCTATGGATTGTTGACCCAATAGATGGCACGCTAAACTTTGTACATCAACAAGAAAATTTCGCCATTTCAATCGGTATTTTTATTGATGGTGAAAAATATGCAGGATTTGTATATGATGTGATGAACGATAAAATGTATCACGCCATAGCTGGTAAAGGTGCATGGTTAAATAATGAACAACTTAAACCTTTAGAAGACACTGATTTGAAGACCAGCTTAATTTCAACAAATCCATTATGGTTAACAAAAGAAAAATTAGCTAAAATCTACATGCCAATTGTTGATCAAGCAAGGAGTACAAGAGCATACGGATCAGCAGCATTAGACTTTGCTAACGTTGCAAAAGGCAATACAAGTGCATATTTAACAATGCGATTACATCCATGGGACTTTGCAGGAGGCTTAATAATTGCTGAAGAAGTAGGCGCAGTTGTAACAAACCAATTAGGAGAACACTTAAATATATTAGAAGCGAATTCAATACTAATAGGCAATAAAAAAATTCACCAAGAATTATTGAATGAATACTTCTTACCATACAAGACAATGTTAGAACAAATTCATACAGAAAGATTTAAAGGAAAGTAGAGTGCAAGGCATAAACAATTATTGTTTAAGCCCTTTTTTATAAAGGCATAATTCAGAGAAATGTCCGTAAGAGTGGTCTATCTAATTACCACAATTCGAAATAATGAAAGTTAGATCCTAATTAATATCATCAACTTTATACACCTAACCTTAATACAAAAAAGCATATCACGATAACGTTTCGTTAAGTGATATGCTTTTTAATTGATGTCGTATGATGTTTATAGCCAACCGTTTTCTCGGTATTTCTTTTTAAGTGTAAAACCAAATCCCATAGTTGCAACGATTAACAATACTGCTAATAACATAAACAACATAGAACCTTCTGCTAATGCAAAGCTAAACACTAAAAGGAGACATGTTACAATTAAAGCAAGTAGTACGAATATTGCTTTAGATTTCTTCATTTATATCCATCCTTTAACCGTTTTCATTATTTTATTATGCTTCACATTTAAAGAAAAATCAACCTGTTGATTAAAACGCTATCAAATAAAAAATATGGAAATTTGAGTAAATCTGTTCAATAATAGTTATTTTTCAAACGATTTATGTTATAATTATCAAGTTATAAATTTAAGTCGAATAAATGTCGATTAATTTAAATCGGAGAGGAAAATTTTTTGCATGACTAATTTAAGAGAAAATGTACGTAACATTGCGATTATTGCCCACGTTGACCACGGAAAAACAACTTTAGTAGATGAATTATTAAAGCAATCTGGTATTTTTCGTGAAAATGAACATATAGCAGAACGTGCGATGGATTCAAACGACCTTGAAAAAGAACGCGGTATTACGATATTAGCTAAAAATACGGCAATTGACTATAAAGATCACCGTATCAATATACTAGATACACCTGGACATGCTGACTTCGGAGGAGAAGTTGAGCGTATTATGAAAATGGTTGATGGTGTTGTATTAGTAGTAGATGCTTATGAAGGAACGATGCCACAAACACGTTTCGTACTTAAAAAAGCATTAGAACAAAATTTAAAACCAGTAGTAGTTGTTAATAAAATAGATAAACCTTCTGCAAGACCAGAACAAGTTGTAGATGAAGTATTAGATTTATTTATTGAATTAGATGCAAATGATGAGCAACTTGAATTCCCAGTTGTATATGCATCTGCATTAAGTGGTACTGCTAGTTTAGAATCTGATAAACAAGACGAAAACATGCAATGTCTATATGAAACAATTTTAGAATATGTACCAGCACCTATTGATAATAGAGATGAGCCCTTACAGTTCCAAGTTGCATTATTAGATTATAATGATTATGTTGGACGTATTGGTGTAGGGCGTGTATTCAGAGGGACAATTAAAGTTGGACAACAAGTATCATTAGTTAAGATTGATGGTACTGTTAAAAACTTTAGAGTTACAAAAATCTTTGGTTTCTTTGGTTTAAATCGTATAGAAATTGATGAAGCATACGCTGGTGACCTAATCGCTATTAGTGGTATGGAAGATATTAACGTAGGTGAAACAATTACACCTCAAGATCATGTTGAAGCTTTGCCAATTTTAAGAATTGATGAGCCAACATTAGAAATGACATTCTCAGTTAATAATTCTCCATTCGCTGGTAAAGAAGGTACTTACGTAACAGCTCGTAAGATTGAAGAAAGATTAGAAACACAATTAGAAACGGATGTATCTTTACGTGTAACACCTACCGATTCACCTGATGCATGGGTTGTAGCAGGACGTGGGGAGTTACATTTATCTATCCTAATTGAAAATATGAGACGTGAAGGTTATGAATTACAAGTTTCTAAACCTCAAGTTATTATCAAAGAAATAGATGGCGTTAAATCAGAGCCTTATGAACGTGTTCAAATTGATGTTCCTGATGAATATACAGGTGCAATTATTGAATCTTTAGGATCACGTAAAGGTGAAATGGTTGATATGCAATCTAACGAAAATGGACAAACTAAATTAATCTTTATCGTTCCAGCTCGTGGATTAATTGGTTACACTACTGAATTCATGTCAATGACTCGCGGTTATGGTATCATTAACCATACATTCGATTCTTACCGTCCAAGAATTAAAGGACGTATTGGTGGAAGAAGAAATGGTGTTCTTGTATCAATCGATAAAGGTGTAGCAAGTACTTATGCTATCTTGAACTTAGAAGATAGAGGTGTAAACTTCATGGAACCAGGTACTGAAGTTTATGAAGGTATGATTGTTGGTGAAAACACTCGTGAAAACGATCTAACAGTTAACATTACAAAAGTTAAAGCAGCTAACAACATCCGTTCAGCTACTAAAGAACAAACAACAACAATGAAAAAACCTAGAATTTTAACTCTTGAAGAAGCGTTAGAATACTTAAATGATGACGAATTAGTTGAAGTAACACCTGAATCAATTCGTTTAAGAAAGAAAATTTTAGATAAAGCAGAAAGAGAAAGAGCTCAGAAGAGACAAAAAATGGCTGAACAAGAAGAGGAGTGATATAGATGCTCTTAGTTGCTAAAAATGTAAGTGTCAATCCAACAGAAAGGCTTTCATTTTTTGGTAAGTTATTTAGAGTAGATGAGAACCCAGAGCTTGGTATGTGGCTTTTATTATTAACGATTTTTGTATTAAGTGCGATTGTTTATAATTTAGGGTTTGCAAGAAAACTAAAGTTTTGGCAAAACATTATTATCTATATATTACTGTTTTTAGGTTGTTTATTATTAACATTTCTAGCGGTATTCTTGCCAGTAGGAGAAAGTTTAATAATTGCAGCAATTGTCTTAGGTCTATATCGTTACAGACTTCATAAAGAACGAAGTAGCGGTAAACAACAATAAAAAAAGGCGGCTCATGAGAGCTGCCTTTTTTATTTTATTCTGATTTAGGTTTATCAAGTCTTGCTTTACAATCATCGCACATAAACGTACGTATTGGGTGATTTCTTAATCTTTTTGCTTCTTTAGATTTAGAATCTAAATTAACGACAGAATCACAAATAATGCATTTCACTTTCATAATCATGGTTAAACAACCTCTATGTCAGAAACATAACTGAATTTATTTTGGTAACCATTTTCTTGATCATAAGTAAAAGCGTCGATTTTACCATCTTTATATATCATTTTTCCTTCTTTAGAGAATTGGAAAAATAAATATGGCCATTGTTCAATTGGAATATCAATTGAATCTTGATCATTTTTTAAGACTACTTTTGTAGCGCTCTCATTTGGTTCAGCATTTTTGATGAAAGGCATCGCACTTATAACATAAGTATCTTTTAAAAATGAACGTCTTTTATAAGTTGTTTCACTATTTAATGTTGGAGGATTTGTCGCACCTTCAAGGATTGCACGGTTCCATGCAACATTATTTTTAAATTCAATTGGCTTTTCGCCATTAAAGATACCTTGCTCTAAATCTTCAATTTTTACTTTGCGATCATCAAAAATCCATGTTGTTGCATCTAACGTAATATTAAACTTCGTATTTCCTTTAATTTGTATCAATTTTTTCACTCCTATCAATCTCACAATTCAATTTTAACATATTTGTAATTAATAACCTTCTGTTTTCGCTTGCAATTTTCAGATTTGTAGGCTAAAATTTTATAAGTATAGAAACTTAAAAAGATTAAGGGGGAGTATGTCATGCATTACGATTCAGAAATTTGTCAAAGGGCATATGACCAATTATATAACGATTCTGAAAAAATCCTTCAGTTAATAAAGGTACAAATGGACAACTTAACAATGCCACAATGTCCTTTATATGAGGAAGTTTTAGATACGCAAATGTTTGGTCTTCAAAAGGAAGTAGATTTTGCAGTACAAATTGGACTTGTTGATAGAGAAAAGGGTCAGACACTTATGGCAAGTTTAGAAAAGGAACTATCTAAATTGCATGATGCTTTCACAAATGCTTAAATTATACAAAGTCTAGAGAGGAGAAATCTTTCTTTAGACTTATTTTTTTAGAATTGGAATGAGTCGATGGAATATATTAAGAGGTTTTTCCAGTACATTAAGAATTACTCAAAATACATAGATTTTACATTGTTAATTACTTATATCATTTTATCATTCATTGGCTTAGTGATGGTATACAGTGCAAGTATGGTTGCTGCTACAAAAGGTACTTTAACAGGTGGTATTCCAGTATCGGGAACTTACTTTTTTGTGAGGCAGCTACTATATTGTATAGTTGGATTTTTTATTGTATTTTTTATGTCGTATTTTATGCACATCAACATTTTAAAGAATAAAAGAGTACAACAAATTGTCATATTCACAATATTTGGTTTGCTCGTGTTAACGTTACTTGTTGGTACGACGATTAATGGTGCGAAAAGTTGGATTAACTTAGGATTTATGAACTTACAAGCATCTGAAATATTGAAAGTTGCAATGATTTTATACTTATCTTTCATTATTGATAAAAGGCGAAATCGACTTAAACAATTTAAACTTGCACTGATGATGCCTTTATTCTTAATCGGTACTTGTATTGGATTAGTCTTATTACAAAATGATACTGGTCAAGCGTTGATACTATGTATGATCGTATTATGTATATTTGCGTATTCAGGAATTGGTATTAAAGCCATTATAAAATGGTCTGGACCAATATTTGCAGGTGTAGTATTACTGATTATCTTTAGTATAGTGTTTAAAGGTGGCATTCTGTCACAACACCAAGCAGACCGATTTCATGTACTTGAAAATCCTTTCAACTACGAAAGCGGTATTGGATATCACTTAGCTAATTCATTATTAGCAATCGGTAATGGTGGACTCTTTGGTAAAGGGTTAGGTAATGGTATTATGAAATTAGGTTATTTACCTGAGCCGCATACAGACTTTATCTTTGCAGTTATTGCTGAAGAATTAGGCTTAGTTGGCGTGTTATTTATAATAGGATTACTTGGCTTCATTGTATATAAAGGTTTCTTATATGCAGCACTTACGGATTCATATTTCTTTAAATTAGTGTGTGTCGGTATTTCAAGCTATATTGGTATTCAAACTTTTGTCAATTTAGCTGGTATTTCAGGAACAATTCCTTTAACAGGTGTTCCATTGCCGTTTATGACATTTGGAGGATCTTCTATGTTAAGCTTAAGTATCGCGACAGGTATACTATTATTAACGGCTAAACAAATAAGAATTGAGAGTCGTCAAAGCACGAGGTAAATGCATATTTAATCAATCAAATTAATAAATTATATAAAAACTGCGGATTATAGTAGAATATAATCCGCAATTTTTATATAATGGACTAATATATTGTTTTTAGAAAATTCAAATACATTGAGGGGAGCCTCCAAATATGAGCAAAATAAACAAATTATTAGTAGCCAACCGAGGCGAAATTGCAATCAGAATTTTTAGAGCAGCTACAGAGTTAGATATTGAAACGGTAGCAATTTATTCTAATGAAGACTTAGGCGCATTGCATAGATATAAAGCAGATGAGTCTTATTTAGTAGATGAAAACCTTGGACCAACTGAAAGTTATTTAAATATAGAAGCAATTATAAAAGTTGCAAAAAAAGCAGGCGTCGATGCGATTCATCCGGGCTATGGCTTTTTAAGTGAAAATGAAACATTCGCTAAGAGATGTGCTGATGAAGGCATTAAATTTATCGGACCAGAACTTAAACATTTAGACATGTTTGGGGATAAGGTAAAAGCAAGAGCGACAGCTATAGCTGCAGATGTTCCAGTTATTCCAGGAACTGATGGCGCGGTTGAATCATTTGAGGAAGTAGAAGCATTTACAAAAGAACACGGTTTCCCAGTTATCATCAAAGCTATTTCTGGTGGTGGTGGTAAAGGTATGCGTATTGTAAATAATGCGAGTGAATTAGAAGATGCATATCAAAGAGCTAAATCAGAAGCGGGAAAATCTTTTGGTAATAGTGAAGTTTATGTCGAAAAATACATAGATCAACCAAAACATATTGAAGTTCAAATCATAGGTGATGAGCATGGAAACTTAGTTCATTTATATGAAAGAGATTGCTCAGTACAACGTAGACATCAAAAAGTTGTAGAAGTTGCACCATCTGTTTCATTAGGTGATGAATTAAGACATCGTATTTGTAATGTTGCATTAGACTTAATGAAGAAAATTGGATATGTCAATGCAGGTACGGTTGAGTTCTTAGTATCTGGTGACGAATTCTACTTTATTGAAGTTAATCCACGTGTACAAGTTGAACATACAATTACTGAAATGGTAACAGGTATCGATATTGTTAAGACACAAATTCTAGTTGCAGAAGGTGAATCATTATTTGGTAACAAAATTGAAATGCCTCAACAAGAAGATATTACTACTTTAGGTTTTGCAATTCAAAGTCGTATCACAACTGAAGATCCTTTAAATGACTTCATGCCAGATACAGGTAAAATTATTGCTTACCGTTCAAGTGGTGGCTTTGGTGTAAGACTGGATGCTGGTGATGGATTCGAAGGTGCAGAAATTTCACCTTATTACGATTCATTATTAGTGAAAGTTTCAACACATGCTATGTCATTAAGACAAGCGACTGAAAAAATGCTACGTTCGCTTAAAGAAATGAGAATAAGAGGTATTAAAACCAATATTCCATTCTTGTATAATGTGGTAAATCACGAGAAGTTCGCAAAGGGTACATATACAACTAAATTTTTAGAGAACAACCCAGAGCTTTTTGATATTACACCGACTAGAGATAGAGGTACAAAGACGTTACAATATATCGGGAATATTTCGGTAAATGGATTTCCTGGTGTTGAAAAACGAGAAAAACCACACTTTGAAAAGTTCAAATTAGAAGAAGTATCTAATGAAGAAATTGCATCATTATCAGGTACGAAACAAATTCTAGAACAACATGGACCTGAAGGCGTAAGTAAATGGTTAAAAGAACAAGAAGAAGTACTATTGACGGATACGACGTTTAGAGATGCACATCAATCATTATTAGCTACTCGTATGAGAACATACGACATGTTACAAATCGCACCTGAAACAGCTAAATATTTAAATGACGCATTTTCTTTAGAAATGTGGGGTGGTGCAACATTTGATGTGGCATATAACTTCTTAAAAGAAAATCCATGGGAACGTTTAACACGCTTACGTAAAAAAATTCCAAATGTGTTATTCCAAATGTTATTAAGAGCATCAAATGCAGTTGGATATAAAAACTATCCTGATAATGTGATTGAAAAATTTGTTAAAGAAAGTGCTGAAGCTGGAATCGATGTGTTTAGAATATTCGATTCATTAAACTGGTTAGATCAAATGAAAGTCGCAAATGAAGCGGTACAAAAATCAGGTAAAATCTCTGAAGGTGCAATTTGCTATACAGGCGATATCTTAAATCCTGAAAGATCTAATGTATATACGTTAGAGTATTACATTAATCTAGCTAAAGAATTACAACGTGAAGGTGTACATATTCTTGGCATTAAAGATATGGCCGGCTTATTAAAACCTAAAGCTGCTTTTGAATTAATTAGTGAATTGAAGACACAAATTGATATTCCAATCCATTTACATACTCATGATACGAGTGGTAACGGATTACTTGTTTATCAAAGTGCGATTAGAGCAGGTGTCGATGTGATTGATACTGCAGTAGCAAGTATGAGTGGTACAACATCACAACCTTCAGCTAACTCTTTATACTATGCATTAAGTGGTAATGAAAGAAATGTTAGAACAAATATTGATGGACTTGAAAGGTTATCTCAATATTGGGATACAGTTAGAAACTATTATTCTGATTTTGAAAGTGATATTCGTTCTCCACATACTGAAATTTACCAACATGAAATGCCAGGTGGACAATATTCTAACTTAGGCCAACAAGCTAAAAGTTTAGGATTAGGTGAAAGATTTAATGAAGTTAAAGACATGTATAAACGTGTTAACTTATTATTTGGTGATATCGTAAAAGTTACACCTTCTTCTAAAGTAGTTGGGGACATGGCATTATACATGGTTCAAAACGATTTGGATGAAGAAAGTGTCATTAAACGTGGACGTTCACTAGATTTCCCTGAATCAGTTGTCTCATTCTTTAAAGGCGAAATTGGCCAACCAGTAAATGGCTTTAATAAAGAATTACAAAAAGTCATCTTAAAAGGGCAACAACCAATTGAAAAACGACCAGGAGAATTATTAGAGCCTGTTGATTTTGATGCATTGCGTGAAGAACTACAAGCTAAACAACAAGAGGAAGTAACGGAACAAGACTTAATCAGTTATGCCATTTATCCTAAAGTTTACGAACAATATATTAAGACATATGAAAGTTTCGGAAACTTATCATTGTTAGATACACCTACATTCTTATTCGGTATGAAGAAGAATGAAACGGTTGAAATAACAATTGATAAAGGTAAGATCTTAATCGTTAAATTACTTTCTATCGGTCATGTATACGAAGATGGTCATCGTTGGGTTTACTATGAGCTGAATGGTCAGCCTAGAAAAGTATACGTTAAAGATGAGCATGTTAAAGTATCTGAGGCAGTATTACAAAAAGCAGACTTAAGTAATGAATCTCATATTGGTGCTCAAATGCCTGGTACAATTTCAGAAGTGAAAGTGAAACAAGGTGATGAAGTGAAACAAGGTGATGCACTTATCATTACTGAAGCAATGAAAATGGAAACAACAATACAAGCACCATTTGATGGAACGGTAAGCAATATTTACGTTTCAGCTGGTGACAGTATTCAAACACAAGATTTGATTATTACAATCGATAAAGCATAATAAAAAAAAGCCGCTGAAATCATCAAATGATTCCAGCGGCTTTTTGAATGTTAACTTCGATGTTTAGAACGTGATATTAGCATGATGAAGTAACATAACAATCCAAATAACATTGTTATAAATAATGCATGGAAGAGTGCGATAAATAAGTTAACACGTGTAATAACTGATAAAGCACCTGTCGTTACTTGTAAACAAACAAGTATAAAAGCTAATGTCCAACCGTATTTAATTACACGGTATTGTGTATAATTTTTGAATGCATGAATGAAAATATATAATATCCAAATAAATATAATGAATGCTAAAGTTCTATGAGACATTTGAACCCATTCATAAAAGTTTTGAGGTAATCCGACTTCACCGTTTCTACATAATGGCCAACTTAAACATGCTAAACTTGCATCTGCATGTCTTACAAGTGCGCCTGAATAAATCACAAAATATATAAATAATGTAACAGCATAAGTGTGGAACTTTAAGTGTTTATCTATTATTAAGCTTGTAGCTTCGAATTTTTGATCAACTTCATAAATAATTAATGTTAATAATAAAACTGATGCGAAGCTAATGAGTGATATTCCGAAATGTAGAGATAAAATAAAACTATTTTGTTGCCAAATTACAGCTGCTGCACCAATTAAAGCTTGAGCAAAGATAAATGCAATGCTTGTAATACAAAGTGGTTTAACTTCTCTTATATGTCCAAGTTTGACCCAACTTATATAAGTAAGTAGGCAAACAAGAATAAGTGCTAATCCAGATACGCCTCTATGGGCTAATTCTATAATCGTTTCTACTGGCCAATCTGTAGGTATAACAGAGCCATGACATAATGGCCAAGAGTTTCCACAACCATCAGCAGACCCAGTCTTAGTAACTAAAGCGCCACCTAATTGGACAAAGAGCATCACAATTGTCGCTATAGTTGATAGCCATTTTAAAAATTTATCACTAAACAATTCGAACACCTCAAGTAAAATTAAAATTGATATTTATAGTACTATAAAATGAGTTTTATTCTAAAATAAACCTTATTTATATGTCAAAATATGATAGAATTTAAGAGAACAACGTATTAACAATTATTCTTACTTTAATACGATTCTAATTTAAACACTAATATCTATAGTATAACAATGAATGTGCATTGTAAATGTTACACAATAATGACTTTTTATGCGAACAAACGATAAGTAATAAAATGTCAAAATTTTGTTTCAAAAATGTATAGATTATGTGACAATTTTCATATATCATTGAGTTATATGTGAAAGATAATGGAAGGAGGGACAAAATTGCAACAAAATCAATATAGTGTGACTTCTGAGAAAGAAATTGAAACTGGACGTCTCACTTTGTATGAAATTAAAGCCATCATTAAAATGGGTCTTGTTCAAGGAAATCTGATCCCAACATTTGCGGGTGCGTGGCTTGCAATAGTATTTGGTGGATTTAACTTCTTCCACAGTTTACCGGTTGTTCTATTAATGATGGTAGGATCAACCCTTATTATGGGCGGAGCATGTGCTATAAACAATTATTACGACCAAGATATCGATTCTATCATGCCTTCTAAACAAAAGAGACCTACAGTAAATGGACGTATTAGTAATCGCCACTTAATTCAATTAAGTTTCGGATTAATGGTTGTGGGTGAAATTTTATTATTCATGATAAATATTCCAACTGGCATAATTGGATTACTTGGTATATTTGGATATGTTGTACTTTACTCAATATGGTCAAAAAGACATACTGTTTGGAATACAGTTGTAGGAAGTTTTCCAGGTGCAATACCGCCGTTAATTGGTTGGGCGAGTATTGATCCATCATTAAGTCCATTAGCATGGACACTATTCTTAGTGTTATTTGCATGGCAACCTGCTCATTTTTATGCTTTAGCTTATCGTCGTAAAGATGAATATACCTTAGCTAATATACCAATGTTACCGTCAGTCAAAAGCTTTAATAGAACGCGTTTAAGTATGTTGTTTTGGGTAGTTCTTTTATTACCGATACCGTTCTTAATGACACAACTTGGTACAGTGTTCGTTGTTATTGCAACACTGCTCAATTTAGCATGGATGTTATTAGCTTTATATGGATTTAAAAAAGAAATAAACAAATCAAAATGGGCTACGAGTATGTTTGTTTTTTCTTTAAATTATCTTGTTATTTTCTTTGTCATGACAGTTATCGTAACTGTTATACAATTAATATAATTAATTATGAATGAATGCATGAAAGAGGGGTTAAACGAATGAAGACACGTTTAAAAAACACGAAAATGTTCGGTTTGCTTGCTACTTTGCTGTTTGTATTAGCAGGTTGTGGACAAAAACATTTATCAGTTCTTCACCCAGCTGGTGAAGTTGCTGATAAACAATTCTTTTTACTAATGCTTTCAATAGGCATTATGTTGCTAGTTATTGTTGTAGTTGTTGTTATATTCTTATTTGCAATGATTAAATTCCGTCGTAAAAAGTTAGGTGAAGATTATGTACCTAAAGACGTTGAAGGAAATCATAAATTAGAATTGGTTTGGACAATCATCCCAATTATTTTACTTATTATTCTAGCAATTCCTACTGTTATGCTTACGTTCTCACTTGGAGATACTAAAGCAATCGATAAAGTAGATGAAAAAGGTAAAAGTAAAGAACTTGTTATTGATGTAACTGCTAACCTTTATTGGTGGGAGTTTAGTTATCCAAATGAAAAAATTGTTACCAGCCAAGAACTGGTTGTACCAACTGATAAAAAAGTTTACTTCAGATTACATTCAGCTGATGTTAAACACTCATTCTGGGTACCAGCAGTTGGAGGGAAATTGGATACAAACGTAGAAGGTATTAATAAATTCTACTTAAAATTCGATGATAAAAGAGCTAAAGAAGTCAAAAATCTATTCTATGGTAAGTGTGCTGAGTTATGTGGACCATCACATGCTTTAATGGACTTTAAAGTGAAAGCCCTACCACAAGATGATTTTGATAAATGGGTTAAAGATATGAAAGATGTTAAAAAACCTGTAGCCGCTACTTCTAGCCAAGCTAAAGAGGGCGAAAAGGTATTTAACAAATCATGTGCAGGATGTCACGCTGTTACACCAACTGGAGACGGAGCTAAAGGTCCTAACTTAACAAACTTTGGTGATCGTGATTTAATTGCAGGTTACTTAAAACATGATGAAGAAAATCTTAAAAAATGGATTAAAGACCCAGAAAGCGTTAAACCTGGTAATAAGATGACTGGTCAATATAAAGTTTCTGATGAAGACATTGACGCTTTATCTGCCTACTTAATGGAAAGAAAAGTTGATAAGTAAGAATTGAAAGGGAGGTTACTCTAGTGTCTACTCAAAGTAAAAAGGGGTTTGGATCGACTATTTGGGACTATTTAACAACAGTCGACCACAAAAAAATTGCTATTTTGTATTTAATTGCTGGAGGATTATTCTTTGCTATCGGTGGTATCGAAGCAATGTTAATTCGTATCCAGTTAGCAGTTCCAGAAAACGACTTTGTTACAGCTGGACTGTTTAATGAAATTATCACAATGCATGGTACAACGATGATATTCTTAGCCGCAATGCCTTTATTATTCGGTTATATGAACGCAGTTGTTCCATTACAAATTGGTGCACGAGATGTTGCATTTCCATTCTTAAATGCATTAGGTTTCTGGTTATTCTTCTTTGGTGGAATATTCTTAAACTTATCTTGGATTTTAGGTGGAGCGCCTAACGCAGGTTGGACATCTTATGCAAGTTTATCTTTAGAATCG
Source organism: Mammaliicoccus sp. FSL K6-3158 (assembly GCF_038005105.1). Classification (NCBI taxonomy): domain Bacteria; kingdom Bacillati; phylum Bacillota; class Bacilli; order Caryophanales; family Staphylococcaceae; genus Mammaliicoccus; species Mammaliicoccus sp. FSL K6-3158. The sequence goes on along the minus strand of NZ_JBBOSL010000001.1, from coordinate 1,858,550 downwards.
GCAGGGCATGGTATTAACTTCTATGCTCTAGGGCTACAAATTTCTGGTGCTGGTACATTAATTGCTGGTATTAACTTTGTAGCTACAATCGTTAACATGAGAGCACCTGGTATGACGTATATGCGTATGCCACTAATGACTTGGACAACATTTGTTGCTTCTACATTAATCGTATTTGCATTCCCACCATTAACTATCGGTATTTTCTTATTAATATTCGATAGAATGTTTGGTACATCATTCTTTGTTGCTTCTCAAGGTGGTAACACAATTATTTGGGAACATTTATTCTGGATCTTTGGACACCCAGAAGTTTACATTTTAGTATTACCAGCGTTTGGTATATTCTCTGAAATTATACCTGTATTCGCTAGAAAACGTTTATTCGGTTATTCAGCGATGGTATTCGCTACAGTATTAATCGGTTTCTTAGGATTCATGGTTTGGGCTCACCACATGTTCACTGTAGGTTTAGGTCCAGTAGCTAACGCGATTTTCGCTGTTGCAACAATGGCAATTGCTGTTCCGACGGGTGTGAAAATATTCAACTGGTTACTGACTGTATGGGGCGGTAGCGTAGAATTCACAACACCAATGTTATATGCATTATTCTTTATTCCATCATTCGTAATGGGTGGTGTAACAGGTGTCATGCAAGCATCAGCACCAGCTGACTATCAATTACATGACTCATACTTTATCGTTGCTCACTTCCACTACGTAATTGTTGGTGGTGTAGTATTCGCTTTATTAGCTGGTTTACATTATTGGTTCCCGCTAATAGCTGGTAAAATGTTAAGTGAAAAATTAGGTAAAGTAACATTCTGGTTATTCTTTATCGGTTTCCATTTAACATTCTTAATTCAACATTTCTTAGGACTATGGGGTATGCCACGTCGAGTATTTACATACTTACCTGGTCAAGGATATGACATACCAAACTTAGTATCAACAATTGGTGCACTCTTCATGGCAGTAGCTGTTATTACTGAAGTTATCAATGTAATCATGACATTGGCTAAAGGTGAAAAAGTTGGAAAAGATGCTTGGGGAGACGGTCGTACTTTAGAATGGGCATTACCTGTACCAACACCTCATTATAACTTTGCACAAACACCATTAGTTCGTGGACTAGATGCATTATGGATTGAAAAAACACAAGGCGACGGAAAAATTCTTCCAGCTGAATCTTTAGATGAGATTCATATGCCAAACAATTCATTTATTCCATTCATGCAAGCGTTCGGTTTATTCGTAGCAGCTTTTGGTGCTATGTATTTTGCAGATGGTAAAGAATGGGCTCTAGATGCAGTTAAAGATTTACATGAAAAACCATGGGCGGTTTACGTATTGATTCTTGGTTTAGGTATTACTGCAGGAAGTATGATTGTGAGATCACTTAAAGATGATCATGGTCACCATATTTCTAAAGAAGAGTTATTAGAGTATGAAAGGGGTGAGCGTTAATGTCACATGAAGAAGCAAAATTTACAGCTGACAATTGGCCAAACCATCCTGAAACAGCATCTATGGAAGGTAAGAATAAACTCGTAGGATTTTGGGTGTTCTTAGGTGGAGAGGTTGCATTATTCGCATCACTATTCGCTACTTACTTAGCATTAAAAGATGCAGTGCCAAGTGAAGATCATTTATTAGCTAAAGATTTATTCCATTTACCATTAGCGTTCGTAATGACAATGTTATTATTAACATCATCTCTAACAAGTGTATATGCTTTATACCATATGCGTAATTTCAATGCTAAAGGATTATTCCTTTGGATTGGTATTACAATACTGTTAGGCTTAGGATTCTTAGGATTAGAAATTTATGAATTCGTAGAGTATGTACATCAAGGTCATACATTCCGTTCAAGTGCGTTTGGTAGTGCCTTCTACTTCTTGGTAGGAACACACGGATTCCACGTACTTATAGGACTAGTATGGTTAACATTACTCATCTTCCGTAATAGAGGTAGAGGATTAAGTATTTATAATGCACATAAATTTAATACTGCTGCTTTATATTGGCACTTCATTGACGTTGTATGGGTGTTTATCTTTACAGTAGTATACTTGATGGGAGCGTTAGGATAATATGAGTCAACAAATAAATCATGACGCACAAGCACTTAGAGAGTATAGAAAGCGTAAAAGTACAAAAGAAATGCGTATGCAAGTTACAAACTTTGCTATTATGATTTTTGTTACTTTTGTTGCTTTCGCGTTAGTTGCTGCTGAACTTCCTAAAGAGTTCGTTATTCCAGTTATTTTAGGATTAGCAGTACTACAAGTTGTATTACAATTCTATTATTTCATGCATATGAAAGCTGAAAAACATGGCATATCAAAATTATTCATGATTACGGGTGTATTCTTCGGATTATCGTTCGTCGTAACGTTTATTTACATCGTATGGTTAGGCGATCCGTTATTCGTAAAAACGAAATAATTTATAAAAGACTCGAGAACTTTGTTATATAAGTTCTCGAGTCTTTTTATCTTTCATAATTGGTCATATCATTGTCATAACTATTTACATTGTTGGGTTGTTTAACGGTGGATTAAATTTTATAATGAAAGTAATGACTAAGTGGGGAAGTGTAAAGAGATGGGTAACTTAACCTCAATATCTATATTCGGTTTTTGGGCAAACTGGACGCCATTCTTCTTTGTAGGCGTATTATGTGTAATAATCTTATACTTTTTAATTTGTGGAAAATGGTATAAAGATATACCAGGTGGAAGACCTTTAAGAAAAGGTGAAGCAACACTTTTCGTTATCTTAATGTTAACGATATACTTTTTAGAAGGTGGACCTATTGATCTGCTTTCACATATCATTTTTAGTTTCCATATGTTGCAAATGGCTTTGTTATTTTTAATTGTCGTCCCGTTACTGTATTTTGCTATCCCAGAGTACATCATCAAATATGTGGAAGAGCTACCCGTAATTAATAAGATTGTTCAATTATTTACAAAGCCGATATTAGCAATTTTTCTTTTTAACGGTTTATTCTCTGTATATCATATACCACTTGTGTTAGATACTTTAAAACAAGATCTTGTTTTGCATGAGTTATATACGATTATTTTATTCATTAGTGCATGGTTTATGTGGCATCCAATATTTAATAAACATATTCCTGAAGAATTGCACATGAGTAATATTAAGAAAATCTTATATATCTTCTTTATCGGTGTACTGTTAACACCTTCATGTGGACTTATCATATTTAGTGGAACTGCAATGTATGAAACATACACATCAGGTAAAGCATGGCTTGGTGCGATGACTTTATGTGTACCTGCTGATACGTTAAATACAGTCGTACAAGGAACAGGGTTATCTGGTCCAGAATACTTTACGAATTTCACACCTTTAGAAGATCAGCAAACAGGTGGCGTCATCATGAAAGTTATGCAAGAAATCGTGTTTGGTATTTATTTATATATTATTTTCATGAGATGGTTTAGATATGAGAGGAAAAATGAAAAGCAAATCACTGAAGATAGCTTGAGAAAATTACAAGAGCAAAAAGCATTATATAATCAATTTAGATAGGATGTATGAAAATGAATTTACCAATTTTACCGACAATAAGTACAACTTTCATCGTATTAAGCGCAATTTTAGTTGCTATTGGATGGTACTTTATTGCACAACGAAAAATTGAAACACATAAAAAATTTATGATATCTGCTGCAGTTGCTGCAGTCGTATTCTTTACCATTTATGCTAGTAGAACAGTATTTATTGGAAATACTTCATTTGGTGGACCGGATAATATTAAGATTTATTATACAATTTTCTTGATTTTCCATATAACGCTAGCGACTGTCGGGGCAGTGATGGGGATCTATACGATTTATTTAGGTTGGACGAATAAACTGGATAGACACCGTAAATTTGGGCCAGTAACATCTATTATTTGGTTCTGTACAGCTATTACAGGTGTTGCCGTTTATTTATTATTATATGTGTTCTATCACGGTGGAGATACAACATCTATGATAAAAGCAATTTTAGGACATTAAATTAAAACCTCTCAATCTGCTTATAACGGATTGAGAGGTTTTTTGCTCATATTATATTTTAAAGTCTGTTTTGATAAGACCAGATTCTAGTATCGTTTTGATGACAATTAAGAATAATGGTCCGATAAAGAATCCAATAAAGCCGAGTAATTTTAAACCGATAAACATGGATATTAAAGTGGGTAATGGAGATAAACCGACACCCGTACCGAATATTTTAGGTTCTAATATTTTTCTTTGAACGAGTAAAATAACAGATAGAATAATCAGTTGGATACCGAGTGTCGAATCTCCAACTATATATGCGTAGATTGCCCACGGAATTGTAAAACCTGTCGCACCAATAATCGGTAAGATGTCTATAAACCATATAAATAAACTGATGACAAACGCTGAGTCAACGCCGATAATCAATAGACCAACATAAGTAAATAACCAAGTTATAAAGCTTAATACAACAGTAGCAGATATCATCCCGATAATAGAATGACCTATTTTATTGTATATTTTATAAACTTCATGATAAGTCGACGGATAAAGATGTTGCTTTATAAATTTATGAATATTAGGTATTTCTAGCATAAATAAGAATAATGCTACAAGAAATACAACAAGGCTTATAATGAAACCTGGTAAAGAAGATACAACTTCTGTTATGTTTTCAACACTTAAATAATTTGCGATTGAATCTCTCAATGAAGCAACAAAATTCTGTAGTTCTTTGTTGATTGTTACTGCCATTTCATCGGGTAATATAGCTTTCATTTTGTCGTTATATTGTTCAATTACAGTGATGAGAATATTAATTTTATTAGGTAAATCTTTAATAAATAGTACAATCTGGTCTATTAATTTTGTTAAAAATAAAAATATAATAAATCCTGTTATTGTGAGGAGTAACGTATAAATAATCGTAACGCTCCATTTTCGGCTTTTAATTTTATGTGCTAATTTATTAACAAGTGGATTGAGCGCTAATGCGATAACAAGTGCTGTTATTAAAGGAATTGATATCGGTAAAATGAAATAAATAAATAGAATAGATAAAACTATAATGATGAATATGCTTATGTTTCGTTTGTTTATCCATTTTTTCATAATGATAACCTCTTTGCTCATTTATATAAAAATAAAGAGACGTGAAATATCACGTCTCTACTCTGTTAGTATTATTTTAATTAATGCGTACCTAATGTATTTAATGCATTAATATCTGATGTGATACGTTCAATTAGTAAGTTACAATGTGCAACTAAATTATCTGGGTAAACTTCATCATCTCCATATTCTACACCTGTTGGATAGTAGTGTTTACCGAGATATGGATCCATTAATTGAATTGTTGCGTTATTGGCACCGATGTCCCCTTTAAGTGCATAACCAGGAATTCTTAGGTAATAGACGCCTTCACTTATTTCATATTTAAAATCATAAGTGATACGTTCATAATCCCAATGTCCTCCAGCAATAAAACCATGTTTATTCATAACATCTTTTAATAGCTCTTGTTCTATGATAACCTTTTCAAGACCTGTATTATCAAATACCATGTATTTTTCCTCCCTCTAAGTACCTTTAAGTTTATTTTATGATAAAAGCGCCAATGTTGCAATGTACATTTATATTTAACAAATATGACAACATTTCGATTGATTTAGGTAAATGTTTTCCTGTAAAATGATATAATTGAATATAGGAATAAATGAGGAGGTAAATAGTTGAAAAATATTATCATAAAAGTTGTAGCAATAACTATTTTAATCATTGTACTCTTTTATTTATTCTATTCACCTAAATTAGAATTTGATGTTTTAAAGAATCCTAACTACTCTCATGATAAAGCAAATGAGAATTATTATGAGCAGCAAGCTGAAAAATCAACTGGTAATGCAAAGTTGAAAGAAGGCGTAGGTACATATGTCTATAAAAATATTAAAGAAGTTATAAATGATTTAGGACAACCAGATAGGGTATATAAGGCAGAGCACGGTCGAAAGAATTATGTCTTCAAAAATAAAGAGCATTATTATTTAATATCTACTAAAAATGATAAAGTCTCTTCAGTATTTGCTACAGGAAATAAAGTGAATGTTTCACCGATTAAAATGAAACAAGATGCAACAAAGATTTTCAATGGTACAAATATAGATATGGAACCAGTTATTGAAAGTACATATGGAAAATATCAATTAGAGTTATCTGAACGTGATATTAAGACACAATTACTGATTAAATATGGTAATGTTTATACACAGGTCTTAATTGATAGTGAAACAAATGAAGTTATGGGTGTACAGTTTATGGATTCAGATGTTGTTATTGAAAATGCACCTTTTTCAATGTCTAAAATAAATGGTGATAAAGATAACAAACTAAAGAGAACAGACAAACAAGACTTTCAAGCTCATATAAATAAAGATTTATCACTTCTTGAAATCGTTAATGAAATTAGAGAGATGAAAGATGTCAAACCATTACAGATTAATGATCAACTTACGTATATAACACAAATGGAAGCAGATTTAATTGAAGATGATATCAATGAGGAAGAAGCAGTTAAATCATTAGAAGATGGCATTACAAAACATATCAATAATCAAAAGATTGAATATGAATCCATTAACCAAAATTTAGCTTACAATTTCTATGATGTACCAACACTTATTAATAGCTGGTTAAACAACAACACCTATAGAGAAAAGTTATTAGGTAGTCAATATGATGAATTTGGTGCTGGTAATTCTCGCGAATACTATTCACTTGTTTTCAAAGAAAATAAAGAATAAGGGGGAATCATATTATGTTTACTGCAGAAACAGTTGATATACTTGATCAATCAGATGAATTAAGCGCATGTATTAAGGATTCATATATTTATCAAGAATATCTCGAAGCAAAACATCAACTTGAAACAAATTTTGAAGTTAAAATATTAAGGCAAAAATTTGATCAAATTAAATCACATTATGATGATTGTTTAAGATTTGGTAGATATCATCCTGATTACAATAGAGTAATGAAAGAAACAAGACAACAAAAGAGAGCATATGAAATGCATCCAGTTGTTTCTGAATTTAAGACTAAAGAAACTGCGTTACAAGATTTATTAGATGAAGTGATTAGCATTGTTTCTTATTCAGTTTCAAGCAATGTTAAAGTGGATACGGGTAATCCATTCTTTAGTAGCGAATCACACGGTGGCGGTTGTTCTACTGGTGGATCTTGTGGCTGTTCAACATAACATAAAAAAAGCTTTCCATTTGTCATTAGACAGATGGAAAGCTTTTTAAATTAGTAGTGTTTTTTAATTAAGAAGTGCGCAGTATCTGGGCGATCAGTTACAATCGTATGTGCACCTTTTTGGATTAAATCGTCCATTGTATCGATTTGATTTACAACCCAATAAGCAACAGATATATTAAGTGATGTTAAAAATTGAATGAAACCTTCAGAGTCTAACGGAAGACCTTTAGCTTGTGTTGGTATTTGGAATGTATCAGATTTAGGTTGATACGTATGACCATATCCTGATTGATAAGCTAAGAAAGCTTTTGCTACTTCGCTTTGTCCTGTCCCCAACGCAATAGAATCTTGAGCATATAAATTAAAGCGATCAATTTGTTCATCATAGAAACTCGTAATATTAACACGATCTTCAGCTTTAAGTTCTGTAATTAAACGGTATAAGTGAGAAGGTGCTAAACTACCGCTATATGACTCAGGATGATCTTTAATATCTATATTTACTAAGACATCTGGATATTCAGTTAATAGCTCTTTTAAAGTGACGATTTTAGCTTTTGCATCTCCTCTATAAGGATGCTCGTTATTAATATCTTTGAAGTGGTAACCGAAATCTAATTGACGTAGTTCTTCTAATGTATGATCACCTATATACCCTGAACCGTTACTTGTACGATCAACAGTATTGTCATGTGTTACGACAAGTACTTCGTCTTTAGTAAGTCGAACATCTACTTCAAATCCAGTTACTTCGTATTTTAGTGCATGATCAAAAGCTAAGCGTGTATGTTCTGGTCTTAATGCCATGCCTCCACGATGAGCGAATACATAAGGAGCTGGTTGTGTAAAGAATGGTTTAATTGTACGAGGTTTAACGTTTGATGTTGCTTTTGTCACAATCCAAGAACCTGCAACAATGCCTCCGATAAGACCTGTTGTTTTTAATAAATTAATTTTTGACATGTTATCCTATCCTTTCGAAATGCAAATAAAGACTTATATATATTCTATCAAATTGATTTAAGATAAGAAAGCAAGTCACATACGCTTGAAGTTATCTTCTTTCATCATTTTATAGAAAGTGCTAATATAAAAATAAAAAGCGTTAGGAGGTTATTTTGATGGAATTAGTAGAACGAATAAGTATTGTCGTATATTTAAAAAATATGAAACACGAACGACAATTACGCAAGTTTGGTAATATATACTTTGCACATAGAAAAGAACAATACGTCATGTTATATACAAATGAAGATAAAATAGATGACACTGTTCAACATTTAATGAAACTAAAATATGTTAAAGATGTAAAAGTCTCACCATTTAAATATGTTAAAAGAGATTACTCTAATTCGAATACGGACAAAAAAGAGTATTTAAACTTTTAACTATTGAAGCGGTGGCAAGTATCTTTCAAGTCTTAATACACCTTTTAAATAGGCGAAGTAAAGTTCATCTTCAGCGAAATCAGCACGAGATTTAACATCTAGACCTTTAACTTGTATGTGATATGCATTTGCCCATTTATTGATTAAATCAAACTTCTTATTTGAATCAGGGTAAGGATATTTTATACCTTCCATTATCATGTAAATCGCTTGGAAATGTTGACCTTTAGTAGGCTTCATAATGATACAAGCTGAAGATAGTTTCTCTTTAGATAATGGTGTATGTAACATAATAATGTCGGAAATACGTTCATGGTTATATTCGATTAACGTTTGAAATTCAAATAAATCAGTTAGACCATGACCGATGACGATAAATGATTGTTTCATTTTTATAAACCTCGTTTTCGTTTAAATACTATATGGATAAGTATAAATAATAATTAATAATAAAGAAAGTGATGATTAACATTGAGAGTAATAGGTGGAAAATACAAGAGACTTCATATAAAAACAATAGATGGTCAATCAACGAGACCGACAACAGATAAAGTGAAAGAGAATATCTTTAATGGCCTTCAAGATTTAGAAGGTATTGGGTTAGATTTGTTTGCTGGCAGCGGTGGACTTGGTATCGAAGGATTATCTAGAGGTTTAGATAAAGTGATTTTTGTGGACGGTAATTTCAAAGCGACTAAAATGATAAAAGAAAATTTAAATACATTACATATATCTGAAACTCAATACGAAGTTTATAAAAATGATGCAATTAGAGCGTTAAAAGCTTTAAATAAGCGCGACATTAAGTTTGATTATATATTTCTAGATCCACCATATAGGAAATCGCTTATAGATCAATCATTAGAAAAAATTCAGGCGTTTGACTTATTAAATGTAAATGGTACAATAATTTGCGAATTTGATAAAAGTGAAGACATAGATACGGGTGCGTTTAAAGTTCTTAAAAAGTATGAATATGGACTGACGCATGTTATGTTGCTAACAAAAGGAGAAGACAATGACTAAGAGAATAGCAGTTGTTCCAGGTAGCTTTGATCCAATAACATTAGGACATATTGATATTATTAAGCGTAGTGCTAAAATTTTTGATGAGATTCATGTTTCTGTATTGAAAAATGGTTCTAAAAAAGGCTTATTTAGTACAGAAGAACGTGTTGAATTGATTAAAGAAGCGGTACAAGATGTACCAAACATAGTGGTTCATTCATTTCATGGTTTACTTGTAGACTTTTGTAAAGAAATAAATGCTAACACGATTGTAAGAGGATTAAGAGCTGTTAGTGACTTTGAGTATGAAATGCAATTGACATCTATGAATAAAAAATTAGATGACGACATTGAAACATTATATATGATGACAAATAATCATTATTCATTTATAAGTTCAAGTGTTGTGAAAGAAGTTGCTCAATTTGACGGCGATATTTCGGAATTTGTTCCTGAAAATGTGAATAAAGCATTGAAAGAAAAAATTAAAAATAAAGAGTCATAATAAAAAACGCATGCATATGTCATGCGTTTTTTATTATGACTGGTTTATTAAAATCAGTATCAGAATCACCTGAAATATATTGATATAAATCTGTTGCTTTTATTTCATTTGTGAAGTGAATAGCAGTTTGTTTATTAACATTTGTGACGATAGGTAATGGACATTCATCTTTAATAGATTTTAAATAAGCTTGTCCTTTTTTAGACATTGCAAGTACACGTATCGCAGTTGGATTATAATCAGAAACTTGTTCATTCGTAACGTTTAACAAAATTGCGGTTAACAAGCGTTGTATTCTTGTCCACGTATATCTTTTAGATTTGAGTTTTTGTACAAACATTTCAAAGTTCATACTATCTTTAATTTCTTTTTTTACTTTGAATTCTAATCCTTCAGTCATCATATATATGTTTCTCAATTCTTCATGAGTAGCTCTTAATAAGGTCCATTTTAAAAATGGGAAAAAGTGATCCCAGTTGACTGCATGAGCGTGCTTTAATATATTTGAACTTGTTGTCGGTAAACTTAATTGATATGTATCGTCATGTTTGAAATAGGCGTTACGTATAGAAGTCGCACTTGAAATGTGTGTGGTTTCGTTTAAGTGAGCATCTAAATACATATTGTCTTTTCTTTTAATTGTTGTCGGTTCTATTGCTAAGTTATGTTGCATAATATGTTTCACATATTCAATTGCGAGTAAATTATTTGAACCTTTAAGCATTTGATTATGAGGTATTAATTCTGAAATGATTCTAGGATGTGATTTACCTTCTTTAAGCATATGCTTATATTTATCACTTTTAGATACTTGGTCTATTTCGTGTATGACCTTTTTAATATCATCAATATTTCCTGATTCACTACCGAAAGATAATGTGTTACATCCAAGTTGTTCTGCTATTTGAACGCTGCCTTTAGCAAATAAATCACCAGATGATATGGCATATACAAGAGGCAATTCAATGACTAAATCTACATATTGAATAGCCATTTCAGCCCGCTTGAACTTACTTAAAATTGCTGGTTCTCCACGCATTGTAAAAGAACCACTCATAATAGAAATAGCAACATCACTTTCTGTTAATTTTCTAGAAGATTCTGCGTGATATACATGCCCATTATGAAATGGATTATATTCTGTTATTAAAGCAACACTTTTCATTTGCATTTCCTCCCATTTCACTTCATCATAAGTATTGTATCAGATAATGAATGTTAAGAAAAAATCTTGACAAACATTGTCGTTAAGGTTACAATAATTTTTGTGTTTGTAAGAGGTGAACCCAGATGAAGTGGTCAATAACACAACTTAAAAAATACCAAAACGAACCATTTACTTTTGATAAAGAAATCGATATGAAATACCTTATTGATAGGGTAGATGAACTTATCGATATATCTCCAATAAAAGTAACAGGAGACGTTCAAGTGCGAATGCATGAGATAATTGTCAATCTTGACATTAATGGTGTATTGACGTTACCATGTGCCCGTACTTTAAAGCCAGTAGAGCTACCATTTGATACTACATCAGTAGAAATATTTGAGCTAGATGAATTTAGTGAAAGTAATAATGATGATGACGAATTGAGACATAAACTCGAAGGCGGCATGATTAATTTATTACCAATCATTGAAGAACTTGTTATTTTAGAGAAACCGTTACAAGTATTCTCTGAAGGTAGCGAAGATATTTCAATGGCAGGCGATGGTTGGGAAGTTATTGGCGAAGATCAAATTGAGTCAACCGAAGATTCAGAACAAGAAACTGAAAAGAAAGTTGATCCAAGACTTCAAAAATTACAACAATTCTTCGATGACGAAAAATAATCGGAAAAGTGTTTATAAAATTTAAGGAGGAATAAGACATGGCAGTTCCAGCTAGAAGAACTTCAAAAACAGCTAAAAGAAAACGTCGTACGCATTTCAAAATCTCAGTACCAGGTATGGTAGAATGTTCAAACTGTGGAGAAATGAAATTATCTCACCGTGTATGTAAAGCATGTGGATCATACAAGGGTAAAGAAGTCGTTTCTAAATAATAATTAATATTTAAACACCTAAACTAAGGTGCTTAAGACTGTCATCAATGTCTTTGACTTTGTTGGCAGTCTTTTTTCGTTTATAATAATTTTATATCATAATGAGAAGATGAGGCGTTACTATGGAAGAAATTACTTCAGTTCAAAATAATAAAATTAAACAAATGAATAAATTAAAAAAGAAAAAAGAACGTGTTAAACAAGGACAATTTCTTATTGAAGGCTTTCATTTAATCGAAGAAGCTTACCATAGTCAACTGACTATCGTTACGTTATTAGCAGTAGATTATGCAAGAGTTGATGAGAAAATTGTTGAATATGCAAAGGAAGTATATGTCATTAATTTTAAAGTAGCGGAATCATTATCAGACACAACGACACCTCAAGGTATATTTGCGGTTGTTGAGATGCCTACATATGAAACGAGTAATTTTAAGCAAGTCCTTGTATTAGATAGAGTTCAAGATCCAGGTAATATGGGCGCATTGATTCGTAACGCTGACGCTGCAGGTATGGACGCTGTTGTTTATTCAAAAGGTAGTGCAGATCCGTATCAAGATAAAGTATTACGTGCTTCACAAGGTAGTGTCTTTCATTTACCAGTTGTTGAGGAAGATATATTTGAATTTATGGAACAATTTGATGGCGAAACTTATGGAACAAGTCTTCAAAATGCAGTTGAATATCGAGAAGTAAAAAGTCATTCAAACTTTGCATTAATTATGGGTAATGAGGGGGCAGGCGTTGATTCAGCAATACTTGAACAAACGACCAAGAATCTTCATATACCGCTATATGGCAAAGCTGAAAGTTTAAATGTCGCTGTTTCTTGTGGTATCTTGCTTTATCATTTGAAAGGTTGACCAATTATATAATATTTAATATAATGATTTCATAATCAATATGAGCTTACAAAAGGACGTAAATTAATGTTTACACATGACAAGGGAATGGATTCGAGACTGAAAAATCCTATGTTGTAACTTAATTTTTTTCATCTTTTTAGCTACTTAAAGAAATTTAAGTCGGAATGTAGATCCGTTATCAACATATAAGTGTATGCATAACTATGTATAAATTTGGGTGGTACCACGGAAGACTTCGTCCCTCTATATTTGAGGAGGCGAAGTCTTTTTTTCGACCAAAATAGGAGGATATATATGTCATTACGAGAAAAGTTATCTGAATTAAGACAAGATGCGCTTGTAAGAATTAATGAAGCAAAAGCAGAAAGATCATTACAAGACGTGAAAGTAAATTATTTAGGTAAAAAAGGCGTTATTACAGGCCTTATGAAAGAAATGAAAGAATTACCTAAAGAAGAAAGACCAGAATTCGGTCAACTTGTGAACGAAGTACGTAAAGCTGTTGAGAAAGAAATCGAAGCTAAACAAGTACTTTTAGAAGAGGAAGCATTAAACCAACAATTAGAGAATGAAACAATCGATGTAACGTTACCTGGTAGAAAAGTAAGTTTAGGTGCGAAACATCCACTAACTAAAATCAATGAAGATTTAGAAGATTTATTTATTGGTTTAGGTTATGAAATCGTTGAAGGTTATGAAGTAGAATCTGACTATTATAACTTTGAAGCACTTAATTTACCAAAGTCTCATCCAGCGCGTGATATGCAAGATACTTTTTATATTTCAGAAGAAATCTTAATGCGTACACATACATCACCTGTACAAGCGAGAACTTTAGAAAAACGTAATGGTGTTGGACCAGTTAAAATTATCTGTCCAGGTAAAGTTTACCGTAGAGACTCTGATGATGCGACACACAGTCATCAATTCACACAAATTGAAGGTTTAGTCGTAGCTGAAAATATCAAAATGAGTGACTTAAAAGGAACATTAGAATTATTAGCACGTAAATTATTTGGTAAAGATCGTGAAATTAGGTTAAGACCAAGTTTCTTCCCGTTCACTGAACCGTCAGTTGAAGTAGATGTGTCATGTTTCAAATGTAAAGGTAAAGGATGTAACGTTTGTAAACAAACAGGTTGGATAGAAGTTCTTGGTTCAGGAATGGTACATCCAAATGTATTAGAAATGGCAGGATTTGATTCAAATAAATATTCTGGATTTGCTTTTGGTTTAGGACCAGACAGAATGGCAATGTTGAAATATGGAATTGAAGATATTAGACATTTCTATACAAATGACGTGAGATTTTTAGAACAATTTAAGCCTGTAGAAGATGGTGGTGAAGCATAATGTTAGTAAGTAAAGAGTGGTTAAGTGAATATATAAATATAGATGCTAATACTGAAGATTTAGCGGAGAAAATTACAAGAAGTGGTATTGAAGTTGATAGTGTTACACATTATGGAGACGATATTAAAAAATTAGTCGTTGGATATGTGCTTTCTAAAGAAAAACATCCAGAAGCAGATAAACTGAATATTTGTAAAGTGGATGTAGGTGAAGAAGACCCCGTACAAATCGTTTGCGGTGCACCAAATGTAGATAAAGATCAATATGTCATCGTTGTAAGAGTAGGTGGCCGTTTACCTGGTGGCGTTAAAATTAAAAGAGCTAAATTACGTGGTGAAGTATCAGAAGGTATGATTTGTTCATTACAAGAAATAGGTATCGATGCAAATGTGATGCCTAAAAAATATGCAGATGGCATTTACGTCTTCTCAAACGAACCAACGCCTGGTAGTGATGCACTAGAAGCATTATTATTAAATGACGATGTATTAGACTTTGATTTGACACCAAATAGAGCAGACTGTTTAAGTATGCTTGGTGCTGCGCATGAAGTAAGTGCATTATATGGCAATGACATACAATACCCAAATACTTCTTTAGATGAATCTGAAGAACAAGCTAGTCAATCATTATCAGTGACTGTTCAAGATCAAGAAGGTGTTCCATTTTATGCAGCGAGAGTTGTTAAGAATGTAACAATTGCTGCATCACCATCATGGATGCAGTCTAGATTAATGAAAGCTGGCATCCGTCCAATTAACAACGTGGTAGATGTTTCGAATTACGTACTTTTAGAGTATGGTCAACCGTTACACATGTTTGATCAAGATCAAATTGGGTCAGATCAAATTGTTGCACGTTACGCACATGAAAATGAAAAAATCACGACATTAGATAATGTTGAGAGAGAACTACTAACTTCAGACCTCGTTATAACAAACGGTGAAGAACCAATTGCAATCGCTGGTGTAATGGGTGGCGATTTCTCAGAAGTTACAGAAAACACTCAAAATGTCGTAATCGAAAGCGCATTATTTAATGCTACAAATGTTAGACAAACATCAAGACGATTAGGCTTAAGAAGTGAAGCTTCAAGCAGATTCGAAAAAGGTATTGCGAGTGAAAGAGTACTTGATGCTTTAGATAGAGCAGCAAAATTATTACAAGATATTGCTGGTGGAACTGTGTTAAGCGAAGTAGTATCAGACGGTACTTTACCAGAATGGTCTCGTACGATAGACATTACGACACAAGATGTTAACCAATTAATCGGTTTCGATCTTTCTACAGATGAAATTAATACAATATTTAATCGTTTAGGATTTGAAACGATTGTATCTGAAGATGCCTTTAAAGTAGAAGTGCCATCAAGAAGAAATGATATTTCGATTAAAGCGGACTTAATCGAAGAGGTTGCGCGTATTTATGGATATGATCAATTACCTTCGACATTGCCAAACTTTGATAATGCAACTGCTGGCTATTTAACCGATAACCAATTGAAGACACGAAAAGTTAAAGAAATTCTTGAAGGTGCTGGATTAGACCAAGCGATTACGTATTCATTAGTTCATAAAGATATCGCTCAAAACTATACTATAGAACAACAAGAAGTTGTAGAACTTATGATGCCTATGAGTGAAGATCAAGCTGTATTACGTCAAAGTTTATTACCTAGACTTGTTGACGCTACACGTTATAATGTAGCACGTAAAAATAAAAACGTTGCTCTATATGAACTTGGTAAAGTGTTCTATAGTAACGCAAAAGATCAATTACCAACAGAAATTGAATTTTTAAGTGGTATTTTAACAGGACAATATACAGGTAACAAATGGCAACAAAAAGATGAGCCAGTTGATTTCTTCTTAGTAAAAGGTATTGTAGAACGTATTGCAGAACAATTAAACTTAACGTTCACATATGAAGCGACGACATTAGACTTATTACATCCAGGTAGAACAGCATACGTTAAATTAAATGAAGAAGTTGTTGGTTTAATAGCAGAGCTACATCCTAAAGTTGAAAAAGAAAACGACTTAGACCGCACTTATGTGTTTGAATTAAACTTCACAAAAATCTTAAAACAACCTGTCGGCAAAATTGAATACGAAGCTATTCCAAAATTCCCAGGAGTTTCAAGAGATATTGCACTTGTTGTTAACACAGAAGTTACGGCAGCTACACTTATTCATACAATCAATGAAAATGGTGCAGATATATTAAATCACGCAGAAGTATTTGACGTTTATGAAGGTGAACATATGGAACCAGGCAAGAAATCGGTCGCAATTCGCTTAGATTATTTAGACGTTAATGAAACACTAACAGAAGATAAAGTTTCAGCAGTACACGAGCAAATCTTAACAGCATTAGAACAAAATGGTGCTACATTAAGAGCATAAGAGATATAAATAAAAAACACAGCAATCTGAAGATTCATATCGGGTTGCTGTGTTTTTATATTATTTTTTTCTTTTGTTTGTTGAATTTGTAAGTTGTTTACCGATAAACCAAATTAAATAGCAAATAATGATTAGGGTAAGAATGACTTGCCAACTGAATGTGATAAGTAACATATTAATTTCTCCTTTTTCGATTAATAAGGTCTAATACTTTATCTCTATTTTTAAAATGTGTTTTCGTAATTTTATCTAACTGTTGCATGTCATATTTTTGGACGATTTTTGCTGCTTCTAGATCTACTTTATTACTTGCACCTTTAGGAATAATGACATTTAAAGATTTTGCTAATTGATCCATGTGTTTAACAAATGCATATCTTGCGATAATACTTGCTGCTGCAATTGCGATTGATTTTGATTCACCTTTTGTTTCAAAGTGTGTAATGTCTTTACGTGGCATTTGACCAATAATATATCGCTCATATGTGCTTGCTTGCACGAACTGATCAATCACAATTTGTTCTAATTCTTGTTCGTCTATTCGTGAGATGACATTTTTAATAGCTTGATTGTGAAGGACTGCTTTCATCTTAACTTGGCTCCAACCTTCTGATTGCTTTGTATTGTAGTTGGGATTATCAAGTACAATTAGAGAATGAGGGCATATTTGTATTATTTGTTCAGCTAGTTCTACAATTTTAGGGTCAGTTAAAGACTTGGAGTCCATCACACCAATTTCTTTTAAAATTTTAGCGTTTTGTTTAGATACGTATGTTGCACATACTGTGAGTGGTCCAAAATAATCGCCACTTCCTGCTTCATCACTACCAATTGTATTATGTATATCAAATTCATATTTTTTTGTAACAGTTGTTGCTTTAGATGGTGATGACGTAATGTTTTGTTTAAGCACTTCACTTGCTACTTGTTCTGCATCTTTACCTTGAAACATTATTTTTTTTGAACGGTATATTTGGACTTGTGTACTTTTTATTTTCTTGCGGGCTAAAGTGCCAGTTGGTAAGTTCTTTGTTTCCATATTATATTGTTTTATAAGTTGATTGATTGTATTGGAGTCAATTGTTTTTACGATGTTTGCCACTTTTAAGTCCTGCCTTTTTAATTTTTCTATAAATAGAGTAGCATAAATTTATGATATAAACGAATTTTCTCATATCAAGTTGGTGGATATTCATACACAAATGAACTTATGTCATGTATAATATAGTATGATTACATATATAGAAATCCATTTATAATTTGAACAGGGGTAGTATAATGAGTGAAAATAAAAATAGAGTGACAGTGGTTATAAATGATCAACATTATACAATTATTGGTGAAGACGATCCATCACATATTCGATATGTAGCTGGTAGAGTGGATGAAAAGTTGCAAGCGCTCGGGCAATTAAATGCAGGCTTGGATACAACGCGTAAATCTGTTCTTACAGCTGTTAATGTTATGCATGAATATGTTAAATTAGAAGAAGAAAATGAAAAGTTAAGAGAAGAAATCAAACAATTAAAAAATAAAGGACATTTAGAATGATAACATTACTTATATTTTTATGTTTAATTATAGGTGTCATCATTGGATATAGACGTAGTTTAGTATTACAATCATTACATTCTATCGGCACGATTAGTTCATTGGTGATTGCCAGCATTTGTTACGCACCATTTAGCAAGCAATTGCATTTAATATTACCTTACCCGAGTGCGTCTACAGAAGGTAAGAATGCAATATTTAATAATATTAATAATGAGAATGCATTTTATAATATTATGGCGATTCTCATTTTATTTGTTTTCACTAAAATAATTTTACAAATTGTAGCAACAGTATTTGATTTTTATCATCAAATGGAATTTGGGGGTAAATATGCAAGGTACTTTGGTATCGTACTTGGATTTATAGAAGCGTATTTAGTTGTGATTATCATATTAGCAGCATTTGCAGTTATTCCTGTAGCACCTTTTATAGATGCATTGCAACAGTCTTCTATTGGAAATGCAGTATTAACAAAGACACCATTCTTATCTGAACAATTAGTAAAATGGCTTTCAAATTAAATGAATTCATATTGAAAAAAGTCATGGGAGAACCTATGACTTTTTTTACGGAGGAATAGACATGTTAACAAAAAAAGATATCGTAAAAATGTTAGAAACAATTGCAATATACATGGAAATTAAAGGTGAGAATCCATTTAAAGTATCAGCATACAGAAAAGCGAGTCAATCATTAGAAACAGATGAAAGAACGTTAAATGAAATTGAAGATGTGACATCTTTAAAAGGAATTGGTAAAGGTGTAGGCGATGTCATAAATGAATATATTGATAATGGGACACAAAGTTATTTAGATGAGTTAAAACAAGAAATTCCAGAAGGACTCATTCCATTACTAAAAATACCTGGATTAGGTAGTAAAAAAATTGCGAAATTATATAAAGAATTAGATATAAAAAATAAAGAAGATTTAATCAAAGCGTGTGAAAATAATCAAGTGTCTGAATTACCAGGCTTTGCGAAAAAGACTGAACAAAAACTTCTTGAAGAAGCGAAAGTGTTAGGTCAACGACCTGAAAAATATTCAATCAATACTATGATTAAAGCACATGAAGTTATTAATCAATTTTTAGATAATATTGAAGACATTAATCAATATCAAGTTGCAGGTAGTTTCAGAAGAATGAAAGAAATGAGCAAAGACTTAGATTATATTATTTCGACTGAAGAACCTACAAAAGTACAACAAGCTCTGCTCGAGTTTCCAGATATTAAAGAACAAATTGCTGTTGGACAAACGAAAGTTTCACTAGATTTACAAATTGAAGATGATGTTATTGGTGTTGATTTTAGACTGATTCAACCAGAAGCTTTCTATCATACATTGCAACATTTTACAGGTTCAAAAGATCATAATATTAAAATTAGACAACTTGCTAAACAAAAAAATGAAAAAGTAAGCGAGTACGGCATAGAAGAAGCAAATGGTAACATCATCACTTATCAAAGTGAAAAGGAAATTTATGATCATTTTAACGTGTCATATATACCACCAACAATGCGTGAGGATGGTACAGAATTTGATAAAGATATTCAAGATATCATTCAGTTAGAAGATATTAACGGTGATATTCATATGCATACAACTTATAGTGATGGTGCTTTTAAACTTGAAGAAATGATTGAAGCGGCAATTGAACGTCAATATCAATTTATTTGTATTACAGACCATTCTAGAAGTTTAGCAGTAGCAAATGGATTATCTATTGAACGTTTATTGGAACAAAACGAAAAAATTAAAAAACTGAATGAATCGTATAAAGAAATTGATATTTATAGTGGTACAGAAATGGATATTAAACCAGATGGTAGTTTAGATTATCCAGATGACGTATTGAAAGAATTAGATTATGTTATTGCAGCAATTCATCAAAGTTTCAATCAATCTGAAGAAGAAATTATGAATAGACTTAGAACTGCATGTGAAAATCAATATGTGAGACATATTGCACATCCGACAGGTAGAATTATTGGTAGAAGAAAAGGATACCGTCCTAATATTGATGAACTTATTAAAATGGCAAGAGAAACTAATACAGTATTAGAACTGAATGCTAATCCACAACGATTAGATTTAAACGCTGACGTATTAAAAAATAATCCTGACCTAATGATTACAATCAATACAGATGCCCATCATATTGATCATTTTGATTTCATGAAATATGGTGTTGGGACGGCTCAAAAAGGTTGGGTTAAAAAATCACAAGTGATTAATGCTAAATCACGTGAAGCATTTAAAAAATGGATCCAATCAACAAAATAAAGTATTAAAAGAAGAGGGAAGATAATATGAATGAGAAAACATTAAAAGTTCTTGAATATCCCTTAATTATTCAACAATTGTCTACTCATGCGACAAGTGATATTGCTGAACGTATTATTAACGAACTTAAACCAAGTGATGAACTTGAAACAGTTCAGCAAAGCATAAATGAAACAGACGAAATGACTCAAATTTATAATAAACATAGAGTACCTGGTTATTCAGGCCTAAAAGATATTAAGTCTTATGTAAGACGTGCAGAAATTGGCAGTTTGTTAAACGTTGAAGAATTAAACCAAATTAAACGTAATATTCAAGTTCAAAATAGATTCAAAACATTTTACGCAAGTATCGTTGATGAAGATGAAGCAATCCTTTATCCAAATATCGATGGTTATGTAGCGCAATTGCCAGTTTTAAGTGAATTGCTTAATCAAATAAATGAACAGTGTGACGAACACGATTTGTTTGATACGGCAAGTCCGAAATTAGCTGAATTGAGACATCAAATTAAAAAAACGAACGATCGTATTAAATCGAGATTAGAGCAAATGGTTAGATCTTCAGCTAATCAGAAGAAATTATCGGATTCAATTGTAACGGTTAGAAATGATAGACATGTACTTCCGGTTAAAGCAGAGTATCGTCAAGATTTTAATGGTATCGTACATGATCAATCAGCATCTGGACAAACATTATATATTGAACCAAGTGCAATTGTTGAAATGCATAATCAAATCGCTCAAGTTAAAGCTAAAGAAAAAGAAGAAAAAGATAGATTGTTATATATTCTGACAGAACAAGTTAGCGAAGTAGGCTATGAATTAATTTCAAGCACAGAAGTTATGGGGCATTTAGACTTTGTAACAGCAAAAGCTAAATTTGGTGCAATTATTAAAGCTACTAAACCAATCATATCTGAAGATAGAGCGATATATTTACCTAAAGCAAGACATCCTTTAATTAATCAATCAGAAGTGGTTAGCAATACGATTGAATTTAAAGAAGATATTAATGCTGTTATTATTACAGGTCCTAATACAGGTGGTAAAACAGTTACTTTAAAAACAGTTGGTCTAATCACGTTAATGGCACAATCTGGTTTGTTAATTCCTACATTAGATGGCGCAATTATAACGATATTTAAGAAAGTATTTTGTGACATTGGTGATGAACAATCTATTGAACAATCGTTATCGACGTTTTCATCACATATGAAAAATATCGTCAATATTATTGATCAAGCGGATAAAGACTCATTAATATTATTTGATGAATTAGGAGCAGGGACTGATCCTAGTGAAGGTGCAGCATTAGCAATGAGTATTTTAGATTATACGATTGAAAGAGATGCTTTAATCATGGCTACAACACATTACCCTGAACTTAAAGCATATAGCTATAATCGAGAGAAAGTGATGAATGCGAGTGTTGAATTTGACGTTGAAACTTTAAGACCAACTTATAAATTATTAATGGGCATACCAGGACGTTCAAACGCATTTGAAATTTCTAAAAAATTAGGGCTTAAAAATGAACTCATCAATCATGCAAAATCACTGATTGGTCAAGATGAAAAAGAAATCAATGTCATGATAGAATCACTTGAGAAAAATGCTAAATCTGTTGAAAATGATCGTATTGAAGTTGAAAAATTAAAACAAGAATCTATAGACTTGCATCAATCATTAACACAGGAATTACAACGATTTGAAAACTTCAAAACACAATTGATGGATGAAGCGAGAAATAAAGCCAATCAAGAAGTTAAACAGAAGACTGAAGAAGCGGAAACAATCCTTCAAGAACTTAGAGATATGCGAGATAATTCAGCTGCAAATGTAAAAGAGCATGAACTCATTGAGCGAAAGAAACGACTTGATAATCAATATACATCTCAATCTCTGAAACAAAATGTTAAGAAAGAACGTCACGATAAGATTGAAAAAGGTGATGACGTTAAAGTATTATCATACGGTCAAAAAGGTGAAGTTATCGATGTAATCAGCGATGAAGAAGTAGTAGTTCAGATGGGTATACTCAAAATGAAAATAGAAGTAAAAGATTTAGAAAAACTAGATAAAAAGAAACAACAACCAAGTAAAGTTGTTCCTAGAACGAATCGATCTACTATAAAAATGGATTTAGATTTACGTGGTTACCGATATGAAGATGCTATGTTAGAATTAGACCAATATATCGATCAAGCAGTACTTTCTAATTACGGTACAGTAAACATTATTCATGGTAAAGGTACAGGTGCATTACAAAAAGGTGTAGCTGACCATCTTAAAAAACATCGTTCTGTAGATTCATATCGTACAGGTATGCCTTCAGAAGGTGGATTTGGTGTTACAGTTGTAACATTGAAATAAGGAGGAAACATATTGGATAATTTTGATATGTATAAACTAGCTAAAGTATTACTCGTTATTTCTGCTTTAACATTTATAGCAGGTATTGCATACTTAATATTTTTATAAGGAGGAATTTTCTTGATAAATACAAATGTTGAAAACCACGTTCTTTATATACAATTAAATCATGGCCCGGTAAATGCTTTAAATGAGGCAGTATTAAATAGCATTATTGAAGCAATTGAAACAGAAGGATTCGATGAAGATGTGAAAGTCATCGTTATAAAGGGTAATGAAAAATGTTTCTCTGCAGGTGCAGATATTAAATCATTCCCAGAACTAACTAAACATGAAAGATTAGATTTAGCTTCTACAAGTGCTAAATTATTTAGATTGATTAAGACATGTCATAAGCCAGTTATTAGTTCAATTCATGGTGTTTGTTTAGGCGGTGGCTTTGAACTTGCTTTAGCATGTGATATGAGATTAATCACGAAAGATACAAAAGTAGGATTACCTGAAATTAATTTAGGTATATTCCCAGGCTTTGGCGGTGTTAGACGATTATCAGCTATGGTAGGTCAACATAAAGCATTACAAGCTGCGTTAACAGGTGAGAATATCAATTTAGATGAAGTTAAACATTTATTTAATGAAATAGTAGAAGATAAAGAAGCACTAGAACAGGCTACTGAAAAATTAGCTAATACTATCGCTTCTAAATCTTTAGACTCTATTAAAGTCATCAAGCAAATGTCTAATTTAGATTTATCATTAGAAAGTGATCAAATTGAAGAAAGGCATTTCGTTGATATTATTGAAAGTGACAATGCAAAAGAAGGTATTGATGCATTTATGAACAAAAGAAAACCTGAATTTAAGTGATTGCTAATATAGTTCATATCAAGTACAATACACTTTGAGCAAACAACATGCATTGCAAAATAAAGCGTGCTATACTCTCATTATCATAAGTTAACAAGGAGGATTTTTCCAATGGCATTATTAAAAGCAACAGATGCAAATTTCGATGAACAAATCAAAGAAGGCGTTAGTTTAGTGGACTTCTGGGCACCATGGTGTGGACCTTGTAAAATGATCGCGCCAGTATTAGAAGATTTAGCTAAAGACGTTGAAGGTAAAGCTAACATCGTTAAATTAGACGTAGATGAAAACCAAGCAACAGCAGCTAAATACGAAGTTATGAGTATCCCAACTTTAATCGTATTTAAAGATGGCGAAGCTGTAGATAAAGTAGTAGGTTTCCAACCTAAAGAACAACTAGAACAAGTATTATCTAAACATTATTAATCGTTATAACCTATGATTAATCCAAACTGTCTACAAAGCATATGACTTTGTAGGCAGTTTTTGTGTGATGATAGATATTTATATAGAACGTATGTTTTGGTCAATGTAAATTTTATTGATATAATGAATTTAAAAAGGTAGGTGATAAAGGTGGAAGACTACCAAAAGAAAATTAAGCAAAAACTTGATGTATTACCAACGGAGCCTGGATGTTACATCATGAAAGATAGACAACAAACGGTTATATATGTTGGAAAAGCTAAACGATTAAGAAACAGAGTTCGCAGCTATTTCACAGGTGCACATGATGAAAAGACAACTCGGCTCGTAGGTGAGATTAGAGATTTTGAATTTATCGTGACTTCAAGTGAAATAGAATCTTTATTACTTGAACTTAACTTAATCAAAAAACATCAGCCACGCTACAATATATTATTAAAAGATGACAAAAGTTATCCATTTATAAAAATTACAAAAGAAAAACACCCTAGACTTATCGTGACGAGAACTGTAAAAAAAGATTCGGGTAAATACTTCGGACCATACCCAAATGCTTATGCTGCACATGAAACGAAAAAATTACTAGATAGAATTTATCCATTAAGAAAATGTGTCACAATGCCAAATAAAGTATGCCTGTATTATCATATTGGACAATGTTTAGGACCATGTGTATATCCAGTCGAACAAAGTCAGTATCAAACGATGATTAAAGAAATTACTGATTTTCTAAATGGCGATGACAAAACGATTGTCAATGATTTGAATGAGAAGATGAATCAAGCGAGTGAAGCATTGAAGTTTGAGGAAGCAAAAGAATACCGTGATTTAATACAACATATTGAAATGTTAAATTATAAACAAAATATGATGTCAGCCGACATGACGATGAGAGATATATTTGGCTATTCTGTAGATAAAGGGTGGATGTGTATTCAAGTATTCTTTATTAGACAAGGCAAACTAATTGAAAGACAAGCATCTATGATACCCATTATTCAAACAGCAGAAGAAGAATTCTATACATTTATCGGTCAATTCTATTCTTTAAACCAACATTTAACACCAAAAGAAATTCATATCCCGAAGAATTTAGACATAAAAACAGTTGAATCAGTTGTTGATTCAAGAGTGATTCAGCCTAAAAGAGGTCAGAAGAAAGAAATGGTGGATCTTGCTATAAAAAATGCGAGCATCTCACTTAAAAATAAATTCGAATTAATTGCGAAAGATGAATCTAGAACTGTCAAAGCTATCGAGAACTTAGGTGAGGCAATGGGTATTCAAACACCGATTAGAATTGAAGCATTTGATAATTCTAATATTCAAGGTGTGGATCCAGTCTCTGTTATGATTGCTTTTGTGGATGGTAAACCAAGTAAAAAAGACTATCGTAAATATAAAATTAAATCCGTTAAAGGGCCAGATGATTACAAGTCTATGCAAGAAGCAGTTCGAAGAAGATACACAAGAGTATTAAAAGAAGGTCTACCAATACCTGATTTGATTATTGTCGATGGTGGTAAAGGTCATATGTCTTCAGTTAGAGATGTATTAGAAAATGAACTAGGACTTGATATACCCATTGCAGGGCTAAGTAAAAATGATAAACACCAAACCTCAGAATTATTGTATGGATTACAAGCTGAAATTATACCACTAAAGAAAAATTCACAAGAATTCTATTTACTTCAACGAATTCAAGATGAAGTACACCGATTTGCAATTAGTTTCCATAGATCAACACGACAAAAAACAACACTTAAGTCAGCTTTAGATGAAATAGAAGGTATTGGACCAAAACGTAAACAAACCTTATTGAAACATTTCGGTTCAATTAAAAAAATGCGAGAAGCACATTTAGAGGATTTTGTGAAAATTGGTGTTCCTAAAAAGGTTGCTCAAAATCTAGTAGATAAGCTTAGTAAATAAATGGTAAAATTACAACAAAAAATCTATATATTTGGGTGTGAGAATAATTCTCATGCCCAAATTCATACTTAATGATGTTACAATATACATGTAAATGCTCATCGAATTTTTTTTGGGATGTATGTAATCGTTTTCAGATTACTATGTTCTTAATATAACGATAGGGCCATAGATTAAAGTTAGGGGGGACTTCTTTTGGCGTCAAGCGAAAAACAGTTTATTTTACGTCGTATTCATTCATTATTAGGTGTAATTCCTATAGGAATATTCTTAATTCAGCATTTAGTTATTAACCATTTTGCAACGATAAGTCCAGAGGCTTTTAATAAAGCATCAGATTTTATGTGGCACTTACCATTTAAAATTGTATTAGAAGTTGTAGTTATCTATATTCCTATACTATTCCACGCTATTTATGGATTATACATAGCGTTTACAGCTAAAGAAAACGTAGGAAGACATTCACTATTTAGAAACTGGATGTTCTTATTACAACGTATAACTGGTATCATATCATTTATTTTCATAGCTGTTCATGTATATCAAACACGTATTCAAGCTGCATTAGGACATCACGTTGACTTTGATATGGTTTCAGATATTTTATCTAATCCAATTTCTGTAACGCTTTATGTTATTGGTGTATTAAGTGTTATATTCCATTTCTCAAATGGTTTATGGTCATTCTTCATCACTTGGGGAATTACACAATCACCAAAATCACAACGTATTATGACTTATGTGACTTTATTTGTATTTATCGTAATTAGTATCATTGGCTTAAGAGCTATTTTTGCATTCGTATAGGATTTATACTTTTTAGGGGAGTGACAATTTTTATGGCAAACAACAAAATCATTGTTGTCGGTGGTGGTTTAGCTGGACTAATGGCAACTATTAAAGCTGCTGAACAAGGTGCACAAGTTGATTTATTCTCATTAGTTCCTGTTAAACGTTCACACTCTGTTTGTGCTCAAGGTGGTATTAATGGAGCTGTCAATACTAAAGGTGAAGGTGACTCTGTTGACATTCACTTCGATGACACAGTGTATGGTGGAGATTTCCTTGCTAACCAAACACCTGTAAAAAATATGACTGCAGCAGCACCTAGTATCATACATTTATTAGACAGAATGGGTGTTATGTTTAACCGTACACCAGAAGGTCTTTTAGATTTCCGTCGATTCGGTGGTACTTTGTATCATAGAACTGCATTCGCAGGTGCAACAACTGGACAACAATTATTATATGCATTAGACGAACAAGTTAGAAGTTTCGAAGTAAAAGGTTTAGTTACGAAATATGAAGGTTGGGAATTTTTAGGGATAGTTAAAGATGAGGAAGATGCTGCACGCGGTATTGTGGCTCAAAACTTAACTGACTCTAAAATCGAATCATTTGGTTCAGATGCTGTTATTATGGCAACAGGTGGACCAGGTATCATATTTGGTAAATCTACAAACTCAATGATTAATACAGGTTCAGCAGCCTCAGTTGTTTATCAACAAGGTGCTAAATATGCAAATGGTGAGTTTATTCAAATCCATCCAACTGCAATTCCTGGTGATGATAAATTAAGATTAATGAGTGAATCAGCTCGTGGTGAAGGTGGACGTATTTGGACGTATAAAGACGGTAAACCTTGGTATTTCTTAGAAGAAAAATATCCTGATTATGGTAACTTAGTACCTCGTGATATTGCGACTCGTGAAATATTCGATGTTTGTGTGAACCAAAAACTTGGTATCAACGGTGAAAACATGGTTTACCTTGATTTATCACATAAAGATGCACATGAGTTAGATGTTAAGCTTGGTGGTATAATAGAAATATATGAAAAATTCACTGGTGACGACCCTCGTAAAGTCCCAATGAAAATTTTCCCAGCAGTTCATTATTCAATGGGCGGTATCTGGGTAGACTTTGATCAAATGACGAATATTAAAGGTTTATTCGCTGCTGGTGAATGTGACTATTCACAACACGGTGGTAATAGATTAGGTGCAAACTCATTATTATCAGCTATTTATGGTGGTATGGTTGCAGGACCAAATGCGGTTAAATATGTTAAAGATATCGAAAGATCATATACAGAAATAGATGAAGAAATTTTCCAAAAACGTATAAATGAAGAACAAGAAAAATTCGATCATTTATTACAACTTAAAGGTACAGAAAATGCATATAAGTTACACAAAGAATTAGGAGAAATTATGACTGCCAATGTTACAGTTGTTCGTCATAATGATAAACTTCTAGAAACAGATAAGAAAATTGTTGAGTTGATGGAAAGATATCAAAATATTGATATGGAAGATACATCTACTTGGAGTAACCAAGCTGTATTCTTTACGCGTCAATTATGGAATATGTTAGTACTAGCAAGAGTTATTACGATTGGTGCTTATAATCGTAACGAATCACGTGGTGCGCATTACAAACCAGAATTCCCAGACCGTAATGATGAAGAGTGGTTAAAAACAACGATTGCTCAATATAGAGGACCTAAAGAAGCACCAGAATTTTCATATGAAGAAGTGGATATTAGTCACATTAAACCTCGTAAACGTGATTACTCTAAGAAATCTAAAGGAGGTAAATAATTATGGCAGACACTCAAACAGTTGAAAACAATGCACAAGGTCAAAACCAAGAAAACAAAACGATTTCTATCATTATCAAACGTCAAGAAAATGATAAATCTCAACCTTATGAAGAAAAATTTGAAATTCCATATAGACCAAATATGAATGTTATTGCAGCTTTAATGGAAATCCAAAGAAATCCGATTAAGTCAAATGGTGAGAAGACGACACCAGTAACTTGGGATATGAACTGTCTTGAAGAAGTTTGTGGTGCATGTTCTATGGTTATTAACGGAAAAGCACGTCAATCATGTTCAGCTATTATTGATCAATTGGAACAACCAATTAAACTTGAACCAATGAAGACCTTCCCAGTTATTCGTGATTTACAAGTTGACCGTTCTCGTATGTTCGATAACTTGAAAAAAGTTAAAGCATGGGTACCAATTGATGGTACTTATGACTTAGGACCAGGGCCACGTATGCCTGAGAAGAAACGTCAAACAGCATATGAACTTTCTAAATGTATGACATGTGGTGTGTGTTTAGAAGTTTGTCCGAACGTAAACGTGAATAATAATTTCATGGGTGCTCAAGCAATTTCTCAAGTTCGTTTATTCAACTTGCATCCAACTGGAAGCATGACTAAAGATGAACGTATTAAAGCACTGATGTCTGATGGTGGTATACAAGAATGTGGTAGTTCTCAAAACTGTGTAAATGCTTGTCCGAAAGGTATTCCTTTAACAACATCAATCGCAGCAATGAACAGAGAAGCTACTTTCCAAATGTTTAAATCATTCTTCGGTTCAGATCACGAAGTAAACTAATAAAGATATGAAAGAGGCTGGGACATAATTTTATGTCCTAGCCTCTTATTTGTTTATTTATAAAACTTAAAGGCCAATTCATTAACTGCATATAAGCGTATGTGTTATTATTATTAATATAAGTTTGATGAGAAAAGAGGTACAAACAACTATGGAAGAAATTACAAAACAGATTGAATATTCGTTAAGACATATAGTAGAAAGAACGAAATTAAAATCAAGAGGACAATTAAAGGTTTATGATATCACACCACCTCAATTTATAGCTTTACAATGGCTCAATGAGCATGATCAAATTACAATTGGTGAATTATCTAAACGTTTATTTTTAGCGTATTCTACTACTACAGATATAGTAGATAAACTCGAAAAAAAAGAACTCGTTCAACGAATTCAATCTGAGAAAGATAAAAGAGTATTCCACGTCAAGTTATTAGAAAAAGGCATGGCACTTATTGACGAAGTTGTTCAAGCGAGACAAATTTATACTGAAGATCTTCTTTCTATTATGGAAGATAAAGATAAAATAAAATTTAATGAAGCTTTAGAAATTATGTTAAAAAGAATGCGAAGTGAAGATGAATGAATAAACCAATTGGTGTAATTGACTCAGGGATTGGTGGTTTAACAGTTGCTAAAGAAATCATGCGACAATTGCCAAATGAGACGATATTTTATTTAGGTGATATTGGAAGATGTCCATATGGCCCGAGAACAAGAGAAGAAGTTAAATCATTTACAATTCAATTAGCTAACTTTTTAGTTGAAAAAGATATTAAAATGTTAGTTATCGCATGTAACACAGCTACTGCGGTTGCTTTGAAACCTTTGCAAGAAATGTTATCAATACCCGTGATTGGTGTTATTGATCCAGGTTCAAGAACAGCAATTATGACAACTAAAAATAATCGAGTGCTTGTTCTTGGTACAGAGGGAACAATTAAATCTGAAGCATATAGACGAAGTATTAAATCTATTAATCCTCAAGTAGAAGTTAAAGGAGTTGCTTGTCCAGGATTCGTTCCTTTAGTTGAACAAATGAGATATAAAGATCCGACGATTACGAGTATTGTTATCCATCAAACTCTTAAACAGTGGCGATATGATGATTCTGATACAGTTATATTAGGATGTACACATTATCCATTATTATACGATGCGATTCATCAATATTTTGATGATGGCAAGACAATCATATCTTCAGGTTTAGAAACAGCAAGAGAAGTAAGTGCATTATTGACTTTTAGTAATGAGCATTCATATTATACACCAAATCCGAAACATCAATTTTTTGCAAATGGTGATGTTGAACATATCACGAGAACGATAAAAGAATGGCTACATATAGAAGATGCTCAAGTTGAACGAATAACATTGTAAGGAGAGATAAATATGAAAGATATTATTATTGCATCAAACAATCAAGGAAAGATAAATGACTTTAAAACAATTTTTCCAAAAGCAAATGTTATAGGTATTTCTGAAATTGCACCAGATTTTGATGTAGAAGAAACAGGTACAACATTCGAAGAGAATGCGATTTTGAAAGCAGAAGCGGCTTCAAAACAATTAAATAAAATCGTTATTGCAGATGATAGTGGGCTATCTGTAAAAGCTTTAAATGGTGAGCCAGGTATTTATTCAGCAAGATATGCAGGTACACAAAAAAATGATCAAGATAATATAGAAAAATTATTAACAAACTTAAAGGGTATAGAAGATAGAGCAGCAGAATTTGTTTGTGCAATTGCTGTAAGTGAGCCTGGAAAAGAAACTGTTACATATGTAGGTAAAGCACCTGGTGAAATAATAGATGAACCACGAGGCGAAAACGGATTTGGCTATGACCCGATTTTCTTCGTACCTTCACAAGACAGAACGATGGCAGAACTAACTGCTGCAGAAAAAAGTGCAATTAGTCACCGTGGAAATGCAATTAAATTAATGAATGAAGATATAGGGGAGCGATTCCAATGAAATGGGTAATTGTTAGCGATAATCATGGCGAACAAGGTATACTTCATGAAATATACGAAAAATATAAAGACGCAGATTTATTTTTACATTTAGGTGATTCTGAATTTGACTACGATGATACAGAACTAAGTTTGTATCAAAGAGTTAAAGGAAATTGTGATTTTGATCCACAATTTCCAATAGAAGAACAAGGTGAAATAGAAGGTATTGGTTATTTCTATACACATGGTCATAGATATGATATTAAAGGATCTAGAGAAGTATTAAGTGCTCATGCAAAAAATAATCATGCTAAATTTGCATTTTATGGACATAGTCATGTTGCATTATGTGAGACAATAGATGGCGTTTATTGTATCAACCCAGGAAGCATCTCTCAAACAAGAGGTCAATGGGAAGAAACATATGCAATCATTGAATTCGATGAAGCATTAAATAATGCAACTTTAACATATTTAAATAGAAATAATGAAGAAGTAGAAAAATTATCATTAGCAATTTAAATATATATTTTGCAAAACAAAAATGGCAAATAGATTTTATTTATTGAGGTATTCTTACGAATATCTCAATTTTATTAAAAAATTAGAATAAACTTTCAATTAAACAAAAATTGTTTTATAATTATGAATGTCGTTAATTTTATGTAAAAACTAATAAGTTATCATACATAGGAGGGGTAGAAATGGGCAGAACACACGTTACATCAGTTATTAATGATGATGAGTTTTGTATAAATAAAAACGAATATAACGACTTACATAAGAACGAAAACATATATGTATTAACAGCAAACGGACTTGTACATGCGAGTGTTATAGAAATATTTGAAGATAAATCTTTGTGTAAAGCCGAAAAAGCCAATACAGTTAAAGTTAATGACATTGTAATCACCGAATAAAAGTAAAACAAAATAACTAAACGTGTAATAATACTTCGAAAGCGATTTAATAAACCTTTTTCTTTTTAAAAAGTATTGATAAATCAGTATCTATTCGATATAATTATTCTTGTGTTGAAAATGTCCTGGTAGCTCAGCTGGATAGAGCAACGGCCTTCTAAGCCGTCGGTCGGGGGTTCGAATCCCTCCCAGGACGTAAATTACCAATATCCCGTTGTATCTCGTTACTTGTAACGTAGACATGACGGGATTTTTTTGTATATGAAAATGGCTTGTTAAATAGCGTAACTGCACCAAGATGTATAAATTACTTGTGATACTCTTAAGTAGCTTAATAAAAGTAAAGCAGGATGCATGTGTCAAATAAGTGTCAAAAATATAATAATGTACAACATGGATCATCATTGTGTAATTTAGATAGTTCTTTATTCTCCAACTCTGGTAATGAATTATAAAATTCTTTTATATGTATCATTGTTATCACCTATATTTTTGAAATGAATTATAGTCTGTATCCTTTTTTGTTTTGTAAATACCAATTTATAGCAAGCTTTTCAGTCCTTTTTACAAATTCATTTTTCCCATTTACATATTGTTCTTTGTCTCCGCAATACTTATTAATGAGCATCATTTTTAAATCTTCATATTCCTTAGCTACTTCTGGAAACTCAATTAAGAAGTCTCTAAAAGCGAGATGGCGAATAATGTTTTTATCATCTTTACAATCATAAATATGAACGTGGTAAAGTTTTCTATTAGTTTCTTTATCAAATTTAGTAAAGTATCTTCTATTAACTATTCCATATTCGCCATGCACATCATAATCAAACTTTTCAAAATCATGATTATATTTATCCACATTGTCTATATTATTAACGATAGGCATAATGTCTATAATTGGTTTTGCATATATATGTGGAATTGATGTACTACCTATATGATGGATTGAATGTAATTCATCACCAAATATTCTTTTTATATTGTTTGATTCTTTTGCAAAAAGATTTACCCAATAAGGATTATATTTTTCGATATTAACCTTCATTTTTATATCAGTCCTTTTTAAATTCATTAAAATAAGTGGTAGAGAACTTTATACTAATCAAAATTCAATTTCCATCATATAACCTTCATTTGTTACTTTGAAATTATTTTTAGTATAAAAATTGGCTGCTAATTCTCCGCCCGTTATTAGGAACATATTATTTATGTTCTCATTTTTTAATTCATCTTTGACAAAGTTCATTAATTGTTTACCTATACCGGAGCCTTGTAGGTTGGGAATGACATTAAATTCATCGATACAGAATTGATTAAAACCATTAAAATAATAGTCTATACGACCTAAACACATTGCAATAATTTTATGTTCATCTTCGATAACAAATCCTCTAGAATTAAATCCACTCATTGTAGCTTCAATTCTGAGTTTAGCTTCTTGTTCAGTCCATTTATTAAACCAAGGCGATCCAGCATAGGCTGCAACTAAATTGTTTGCGCATTGATTATAATCTTCAACTTTAATATTTCTTAAATTCATAACATGCCTCCTCGTTCTAGATAGTAGATTAAGTTTAACTTAATTGAGCAATTTAAAACAAATTATGTTCTTATTATTTTTAAGAAACCACTAAAAAACAATTGATATTAATTGATATATTTGGTATATTCTGTAAATGGAATGGAGGGTTGCTTATGACATATATAAATTTTTGGAAGCAAACATTCGATTACAAAAATAAATCAAGTTTTCGTGATCTGTTAGTATGCATGTTTGTAAATATTATCATTTTAGTGCTTATTATGGCGCTTGGTGTGATTGTGCCTATTACATGGGAAAATAGTATTGTTAATTTATATTATATTATTCTTGTTTTAATGATTTTTCCTATGATTGCACTGATTGTTAGAGTAATTAAAAATTATAAATAAATAGTATGAAATGTGAACGAAATGATGAATCTCATCATTTCGTTCTTTTTGTTTATATGAACAAAACAGAAAGTAAAATCAAACAATATAGAACAAAAACGCTAGACTATCATAAGATAAAAGTCTACAATTAATGTAAGTTTTCAAATTTTAATAAGGGGTGTTTAATTTGAATTTAAGTAATAAAACATTTGTATGGAGGAAAAAACTGTTTGTCGTTTCAATTGTTTCAGTTATGTTGTTAAGTTTATTTACACTGATGAATCATCATGTAGAAGCAAAAGTCAAAGGGGACGTATTAAAGAGTAATAAGATGAAAGTGAAGGTTGATAAATCGTTTCCAAGGGCTATTGAATATACTTTGAAAAATGGTAAAAAGATGGATGGCCAAGTTAAAGAGATTAAGACGATTAAAGTGAATGGTAAATCGGTTCAACCGAAAGTTAAGTATAAAAAAATTAATGCGCATGCAGCTCAATATCAATTAATTGCTTCTAATAAGGATAAAAAAATAGATGCTGAATTTACAATTGAGATGAAAGTTAAAGATAACCAATTGCATTTTGATATGAAGGATTACCAAAATAAGTTGGATGGTAAAAGTGATGATACTGTTATAAAAGATTTTGAGATACCTAATCATTCATTAGTTTCTGTGAATTCTAAACAGAAAAATGCTAACTTACAAACAACACGTATGTCTACAAATACGATGAAAAGTGGCGACAAAAACTTTAAAGTCAATAAAGATATTGAAGATGGTTTTAATTATCCAATGATGTATGGTTTTGTTTCAAACGATAAGACGAGTGCAGGTGTTTGGAGTAATTCACAACATTCTGAAGGAACAGGAGAGCTTGATTATACGAGAATAAATGCGACTTCTAAACAAGTAGATAAAGATAAATATGTCGGTTTATCTAGTTCTAACTGGATATTGCAGCCGGGTCAAAGTTATGAAAATGCTAAAGAACAACATTTAATGCCAAAAACAAAAGTTGTTATAACGGATGATGAAAATGGTGATGGAAAAACAGACTGGCAAGATGGTGCTATTGCATATAGAGCTATCATGAATCATCCGACAGGTTCAGAATCTGTACCAGATTTAGTTGCACACCGTATCGCAATGAATTTCGGTTCACAAGCACAAAATCCATTCTTAAAATCGCTTGATGGTGTTAAAAAAGTTAATTTAAATACAGATGGATTAGGTCAGTCAATTATATTAAAAGGATATGGTAGTGAGGGTCACGATTCTGGTCATCTTGATTATGATAATATTGGTCAACGTATCGGTGGCGCTGAAGATATGAAGAAATTACTTAAGAACGGTAAGAAATATGGTGCAAAGTTTGGTGTACATATTAATGCGAGTGAAACATATCCAGAGTCTAAAGCATTTAATCCTGACCGTTTAAGAAAAAATGAAGACGGTACGTATAATTATGGTTGGAATTGGTTAGATCAAGGTATTAACATTGATGCAAAATATGATATGTTGCATGGTAGAAAAGATCGATTAAATGCTTTTAAAGATAAAGTAGGTAAAGATTTAAACTTTATTTATGTAGATGTATGGGGCAATGGTCAATCAGGTGATAACCAAGCTTGGATGTCCCATCAATTAGCAAAAGAAATTCAAGATTTAGGTTGGAGAGTGGCTGTTGAATGGGGGCACGGTATGGAATATGATTCAACATTCCAACATTGGGCTGCAGATTTAACTTATGGTGGTTATGAAAACAAAGGTATTAATTCAAAAGTCGCAAGATTTATTCGAAACCACGAGAAAGACTCTTGGGTAGGTAATTACCAAACTTATTCAGGTGCAGCTGATTATCCATTACTCGGTGGATATGATATGAAAGACTTTGAAGGTTGGCAAGGTAGAAACAACTTTGATGAATACATTAATAATATTTTTAAAACAAATTTATCTACGAAATACCTACAGCACTTTGAAGTTACGAAGTGGGTAGATGGCAAGCCAGTCAAAATGACAGCAAATGACCAAACTGTTGATTGGACACCTGAAATGGAAATCCAATTAAAAAATGGTAAAGACAAAATAGTTATTAAGCGTAAATCTAATGATTATGAAAATGATAAAGAAAATTATAGATCTAGAACGATCACATTAAATGGTCAAAAAATATTGGATGGCAATAAATATTTAATTCCGTGGAACTGGGATGAAAATGGTAAACAATTAAGCAGTAAGAAACAAAAACTTTATCATTATAATGAAGATGGTGGAGAATCAACTTGGGAATTACCAAAAGGTTGGAACAGTAAGCATTTAAAATTATACCAATTAACTGAGCATGGTCGCCAATATGTTGATAATGTTCGTGTTAGAGATGGTAAAGTTACCTTAAGCAATGTCAAAGCGAATACACCATATGTATTGTATAAATCAAAACAACATAAAGAGAAAGTGAAATACGGAGAAGATATGCACATTAAAGATCCAGGATTTAATGCAGAAAATCTTAAAGATTGGAAAATTAAAGGATCTAAAAAAGCTGTTTCTATTACGAAATCAAACAGTAGCGACAATATGGTAACGATTAACAATCCGAAGAAAAATGTTGAATTGAAACAAAAATTAACAGATTTGAAACCAGGTAAACAATATGCAGTATATGTAGGTGTGGATAATCGAAGTGATCATAAAGCACGTATTAGAGTAGATGCAGATGGTACAACACATCAAAATTATACTACTAAATCCATTGCTAAAAATTATGTTAAAGCTAACACTCATAATACAACTAAAGAATCAGCAACTAAAGGTAACGATAGTTACTTCCAAAATATGTATGTGCACTTTAAAGCACCTAAAAATGGTAAAGCAATTTTAACAATTTCTAGAGATAAAGGCGAAGGTCTCACTTATTTTGATGACATTCGAATTTTCGAAAATGATCAACAATTATATTCACAAGATAAAGTGTTTAAACAAAATTTCGAAAAAGTACCTCAAGGCATATTCCCATTTGTTGTGTCTGATATTGAAGGCGTAGAAGATAATAGAACACACTTATCTGAAAAACATGTCCCATATACACAACGCGGATGGAATAATAAACGTATAAGTGATGTTATCGAGGGTACATGGTCATTAAAAATTAATGGTCAAGTAGAAAAGAATAAACTTGCTTATCAAACGATACCGCAAAACTTTAGATTTGAACCAAATAAGACATATGAAGTTTCGTTTGATTATGAAGCAGGATCTGATGACACATATGCTTTTGCTACAGGTAGCGACAGTATTGATAATCAAAAATACAAAGAAACACCATTGAAAGGTACTGTAGAAAGTAAGAAACATCGTCAATTTAAAACAAAAATTAAAGGTCATAAAAATGGTCAAACATGGATTGGCATAGCATCAACAGATAAAAAGGCAGACAATAAAGGTGTTAAAAATGAAGGTCAAGTGAACTTTGAAGGGACTAAAGATTTCGTATTAGATAATTTAGTCATTAAAGAAGTAAAAGAGGATTAAGTTAAAAATGGGTCTGGGACAGAAATGTTCTAGACTCTTTTCCATATTTTCAGAAATAGGGGTCTGAATATTGCAAGTGGGTTGCGACAAGCAATGTTGGGAGGCTGAATATTGCAAGACACCACAAACAAGCAATATAGAACCTAACGTTCACCTTGATTTTTCCATATAAAAAAGACTGGTACATTTTTTGTGCCAGTCTTTTACAGCTATTACATTTCAATTGGTTCTCGTTCTATTGTATAGTTCCATTGATGTATATCAGGAAGCTTACCTTGCTGAATAGATGTATAAGTTGTAAATAAATGTTGTGTAATAGGTCCGATTTTATTGTTATGAATTGTTAAAATATTGTCTTTATATTTGATTTCACAAACAGGAGTGATGGCATTCAATGTACTCGTACTAAATACTTCTGTTAATAATCCATCTTTATATGATTGAAGCACTTCTTCAATGCTAATTTGTCTTTCTTCTATTTGATAGCCTAATTCTTTTGCTAAATCAATAACTGATTGTCGAGTTACACCTGGTACTGTAATACCATCTAAAGCTGGCGTAATCAGTGTATGATTGATAACAAAGAAAATGTTCATATTATGTAATTCTTCTATATAAGATCTCTCTGTTCCATCTAGCCATAGTACATGGTCGTATCCAAATTGAGCTGCTTTAGATTTTGCAGCGTAAGAAGCGGCGTAGTTACCACCAAATTGTGTAAAACCAGCACCACCTGTAACAGATTTAACATATTCATCTTCTACGTGTGCTTTTATAAGTTCTGGTGTTTGGCAATTCAGCTTTTTAGGTAGTGGAGATAAGAACGTAATGAGTTCATATGTATCAGATTTACTAACACCTAATTTATTCTCTGATGCAAACATAACTGTTCTAATGTTAACAGGGTGATGTTCATGTAAATCGAATAGTTGACGTTCTTGATTAATAAGGTGTTGGATACCGAAAAGTAATGCGTTTTTATTTATAGCTGGCATTTCGATTCGGTTCAATGATTGATTGAACTTTTCAAAGTGTTCGAAAGGTTTAAAGATATGAATATTGTCATTGATTTGATAGGCAATCATATCTTCAAAAACAGTTTGACCATAATGAAGACATTGTGCACTTGGAGAAATAGTGATAGGTGCATAATCTTTAATGATAGGAGAAGACCATCCTTTTGATGCTTGATACGACATTGTTAACATTTTGTTACCAAAAGTGGATCCACATTCGTCCTTTGTTTGACTACTTGATGATTGATATTCCATATAAATTGCCTCCTATATTTAAGTAAGTAATGTGAAATAGTATATCAGCTATATTGACCTAATTCAATATTTATTTTGAAAATTCTGAAAATAATTTTATGTGTATCTTGTCGGTTATGATGATATACTTTGATTGTGAAAATAATAGGCTAGGAGGTGACGATGATGTTTGTTACGTTAGCATTTTTAATTTTATTTATAATTAGTTATATAGTGGATTTTAGACAATATAAAAATGTCTTCTTATTAGGACTATTCATTATCAGTTTAATGAGTACGATATTGATTGAAATCATTGTGCCAGCATTGGGTTTAAATCTAAATATTAATTATATAATCATAGCTAATATTATTTACTGTTTAATTGTTATTGTGGTAATGCTCTTAGCTTTATTAAATACTAGAAAACGAATAGCAAATGAAGGAAAAATTGTAACAAACATGATTGTCATTGGTTACGGTTCTTTCATCTTAATTAATTTTTTAATCATTATTTTTAAACCATATCTATTAGTAGAATTATGGAACGGATTAATATTAATTGCCATTTCAACTTTGTTTTACTATTTAAATTTAATATTTATATTGCATAACTTATATGCTTGGATTGTAAGTGGTATTTCAAAAAGAAAGAAACAAGATTTTATTATCGTATTAGGTGCAGGGATTATAGGCGAAAGAGTAACACCACTTTTGAAAGCGAGATTAGATAAAGCGATTAAATTAAAACGAAAAAGTTTAGATACTAAAATGATTGTAAGTGGTGGTCAAGGTTCGGATGAAGCAATCAGTGAAGCTGAAGCGATGAGACGATATTTAGTGGAACAAGGTATACGTAATGAAGAAATTATAATGGAAGACAAATCTACTAACACAGAAGAAAATTTAGTGTTCTCTATGAAGAAAATGGATACTTATAAAAAACATGCACTTGCAACAATTGTTTCTAATCATTTTCATATTTTAAGAGCAGCATTTTTATCCAAGAAAGTTAAAATGAACGCAAGCGTTACGGGTGGATCATCGAAATCTTATTTCTATCCAAATGCATACATTAGAGAATATTTAGCAATCATTTATATGTTTAAAAAGACGCATGCACTAATCATAATTATATTATTATTGGCAGTTACTTCCTACACATTGTGGGGAATATAAAATACTAAAAGTCCCGTAGAGCACAGACTCTACGGGACTTTTAGTATTTTATTTATCTGGTGTCCATATAACAATGTCTTCACCGGATTGATTTTGTTGCTCGATATCTTGGAAACCGTGATTTAAGAAGAAATCTTTGGATTGATTACGGGCAATACATTTGATTGGTAAATCGAAGCTTTTAGCATAATCTAATAATTGTTTGCCGTATCCTCTATCTTGATAATCTCTTAATACTTCTAATTTCCATAAAATGTGGTAATCATTAAATGCTGGGAAGTATGTTTTTTCTACTTCATCTTGTTTAAATAAACACATTCTTGCAACTAATTTGTCGCCAACATAAATACCGTAAAATGGTGAATCTGAACTAGCATCGATCATTTTTCCTTTTAATTCTTCAACCATATATAAACCTTCGTTTCCGAAGTTACGAAATTGTTCGAATGCTTCTTCAGTTTTGTAATTAATTTGTAAATGTTCTACTTTAGCCATGATAATCCCCCTTGTTCTTTCCTTAATTATACTTCATTTGAATAAAAATTTAAATTATAAGCCGTTAGATTGTTTTATTTATCTACAATCTTTATACTATTGATAGTAATTAATTTCGAAGGAGAAAGACTCGTATGGACTGTAAGAAGACTGTAATTGATCAACAAAATAGTTTTATAGAGAGATATACAAATCATAATACTGAAATTATAAACTTTTATGGATATAAACCAGGGGACCAATCTGAATTCGAAAAACGCTCGAATTTATCAGCTAATGGCAGAGAAGAAGCACTTTCAAAAGTCATATTTAATTATATGTCTCAATTAAATTTAACAGATAAACAACATGAAAATATTGAAAATTTAAAACATGGTCACAAAGTCATTATAGGTGGTCAACAAGCCGGACTCTTTACTGGTCCTTTATATACATTCCATAAAATCATTTCGATTATCGTTTTAGCAAACGAACAAAGTGAAAAATTAAATACGCCAGTCATTCCTGTTTTTTGGATAGCAGGCGAAGATCATGATTTTGATGAAGTGAATCATACATATGCGTATGATCGTATTTCAAGACAGTTAAATAAAGTAAAATATAGTACGTTAGAACCACCAGAAAAGAGTGTTTCTCATTATCATTTTGATAAAGCATTGATCAAAGATGCTTTAAACGACATGTTCAGTTCTATCGGGGAGACTGTTCACTCTAAAGATATTCAATTATTGATTCATAAAGCAATCGAGTCTTCTGAATCATGGAGTGAAATTTTTAAGGTTATGACACATGAAGTATTTAAAGAATATGGTTTGTTATTAATTGATGCAAATGATCCAGAACTAAGAACATTAGAAGTACCATTCTTCAAGGAAATTATTGAAAATCATGAAGCGGTAGATTCAGCATTTAGAGCTACACAAGACCAATTTGCTGAAGTTATTAAGAAGCGCATGATTTTAACCGATGGCAATGTTCACTTATTCTATGAGTATGACGATAAAAGACAGCTCATTATGTGTGAAAATGAAAAGTTCTATTTAAATAAAGATACAGACGTAACTTTTACAAAAGATGAATTGCTTAGTCTTGTAGAAGAACATCCTGAACGATTTTCTAATAATGTCGTAACAAGACCTCTAATGGAGGAATATTTATTTAATACATTAAGTTTCATTGGTGGGCCAAGCGAAATTGTTTACTGGGGTGAACTGAAAGGTGTATTCAATTTATTTAATATTGAAATGCCTATAGTTACACCTCGTATGCGAATTAGTTATTTAACGCAAGAAGCAAAAAAATGTATCGATAACTATAACTTAAATCTAGATACTGTTTTAGTAGATGGTATTCAAAACGATAAAGAAAAATTTATTAGAGCAAAAGCTTCTGATGAAGTATTAAGAGAAATTGAAGAAATGAAAGAAAGCCAATCTCAATTTCATCAAAAACTGATTAAAGAAATTGGCGATGATTATCAAAACAGAAAATTAGTCGAAAAAAATAATCAAATACATCAGCACCAATATCAATATTTAATAGATAGATATTTATTAAATGTCGAAAGAGAAAATGAAATCAGTATGAGACATTTTGAAATAGTGGAGCATACATTACATCCTCACCACGGATTACAAGAAAGAGTGTGGAGTCCTATTCAAGTAATGAATCAATTTGGGATTACTATGTTCAGTCCCTCCACTTATCCACCACTTCGTTACACTTTTAAACATATAACGCTTGAACTATAGTCATAACAAGGATTAACACCCAATTTACGAAATCGTAAATTGGGTGTTTTTTTTACTATTTACACAAATTTTAAGAAATCTTGTATAAATAGTGGAGGATTGTGGGGGATTGTGGTAAATTATAAATAAGGTGAGGTGAGATAAAATGTTCATGGGTGAATATCAACATCAATTGGATACTAAAGGGCGTATGATTGTGCCTTCTAAATTCAGATATGATTTGAACGAACGTTTTATTATCACTAGGGGCCTAGATAAATGTTTGTTTGGCTACACACTTGAAGAGTGGGCGCGCATCGAAGAAAAACTCAAAACCTTACCTATAACAAAAAAAGATGCCCGTAAATTCATGAGAATGTTCTTCTCAGGTGCGATTGAAGTAGAACTAGACAAACAAGGACGTATTAACATCCCTCAAAATTTAAGAAGTT
The DNA here is from genome assembly GCF_038005105.1 of Mammaliicoccus sp. FSL K6-3158. NCBI lineage: Bacteria > Bacillati > Bacillota > Bacilli > Caryophanales > Staphylococcaceae > Mammaliicoccus > Mammaliicoccus sp. FSL K6-3158. The sequence continues at coordinate 1,815,412 of NZ_JBBOSL010000001.1, read as the reverse complement.
ACGCTAATTTAAGTAAAGAATGTACTGTTATTGGTGTTTCTAACCGAATTGAAATATGGGATCGTTCTACGTGGAATGAATTTTATGATGAATCTGAAGACAATTTTGAGGACATTGCGGAAGATCTCATTGACTTTGATTTTTAGGAGTGAATTAAATGTTTCATCACGTATCCGTACTATTGAAAGAAACAGTAGATAAATTAGACATAAAACCAGATGGTACTTACGTTGATTGTACATTAGGTGGAGCTGGTCATAGTTTGTACCTAGTTGAACAATTGAATGACCAAGGCCGACTTATAGCAATCGATCAAGATGAAACTGCGATTGAACATGCTAAAGGTATCTTAAAGGACCATATGCATAAAGTAATTTTTGTACAAAACAACTTTAGAAATTTAGAACATATATTAGAAGAACTACATATTAGTAAAGTAGATGGTGTACTTTATGACCTTGGTGTATCCAGTCCACAACTTGACACACCAGAACGAGGATTTAGTTACCATTATGATGCTAAGTTAGACATGAGAATGGATCAATCACAATCTTTATCAGCATATGAAGTGGTAAATGAATGGTCATATGAACAACTTGTCAAAATCTTTTTTAGATATGGTGAAGAGAAATTTTCAAAACAAATAGCTAGAAAGATTGAAACAAGAAGAGAACAAGCACCTATAGAAACGACTTTCGAACTAGTGGATTTAATTAAAGAAGGTATTCCAGCAGCTAAACGTAGAAAGGGTGGACACCCTGCTAAACGTGTCTTCCAAGCGATTAGAATAGCAGTTAATGATGAATTAGGTGCATTTGAAACATCTATTGAAGCAGCAATACAACACGTTAAAGTTGGCGGAAGAATTTCAGTTATTACATTCCATTCTTTAGAAGATCGTTTGTGTAAACAAGTCTTTCAAGAATATGAAAAAGGCCCAGATGTACCAAGGGGATTACCGGTTATACCGGAAGCGTACAAGCCGAAACTAAAAAGAGTAAACAAAAAACCAATTATTTCTGATGAACAAGAACTTGAGCATAACAATAGAGCGAGAAGTGCAAAGTTAAGAGTTGCGGAAATTTTGAAGTAAACAGAGGAGTGGCAATTGAATGGCAGTAGAAAGAGTATATCCGAATTATAGACCTGATGAGTGGCAAGAGCCACAACTCGAACCACAAAAGAAAAAAGTAAAAAAGACCAAGGTAGTAGGAATATCGAGGATCGAAAAAGTCGTATACATATCATTAATAACTATGATTGCGTTGATAAGTATTTATATGCTATCTTTAAAAATGGATGCGTATAATAACAAGACACAAATCGCAGAATTAGACAGTAAAATTGAGCAACAACAAACAACAAACAGTGATTTGAAGACGGAATCAATGAAACAATCGTCATACGAACGCATCTACGAAAAAGCTGAAGACTACGGTCTAAAGTTGAATAATGACAATGTAAAGGTAGTGCGTAGTGATGCCCAAAATTAAAATAAAGAAAAATAAAATAGGAGCAGTCCTCTTAGTAAGTTTTTTCGGACTGCTCTTTTTTATATTGGCCGTAAGATATTCGTATTTAATGATCAGTGGTCACTCAGCTGGTGAAGATTTAGCGTACAGGGCAAGTGAAAAATATTTAAGACAAACAGTTGCAGAACCTGAACGTGGGAAAATTTACGATCGCAATGGTAAAGTGCTTGCCGAAGATACAGATAGTTATAAATTAGTGGCAATATTAGATAAAAAAATGAGCGAAGGTAGCGATAAGCCTCGACACGTAAAAGACAAGAAAAAAACAGCTAAAGCATTAGCTAAAATTCTTGATATGGATGAAGATGATATTTTAAGTAAACTTAAAACTAAAAATGCCTTTCAAGTTGAGTTTGGTCAAAAAGGTAAAGATTTAACTTATAAACAAAAAACACAAATTGAAAAGCTTAAATTACCTGGACTGACTTTTGAAACGGAGAAAAAAAGATTTTATCCTAATGGTAACTTCGCATCTCATCTTATCGGTTTAGCAGATAAAGATCCAGATACCAACAAATTAAAAGGTGTATCAGGTGCTGAAAAAGTATTTGATAGCTATTTAAAAGGAAAAACGGGTAAAAACTCTTATAAGCAAGATATATGGGGTATGCTCGTTCCGAACAGCGAAGATAGTATTAAAGCTCAAAATGGTGATGATGTACATCTTACGCTAGACTCTAATATTCAAGTCTTTGTTGAAAATGCACTTGACGAAATGGTAGACCGCTATGAACCTAAAGATTTATTTGCGGTTGTAATGGATGCAAAAACTGGTGAAATTTTAGGTTACAGTCAGCGACCTACGTTTAATCCTGATACGAAAAAAGACTTCGGGAAAAAATGGGCAAATGATTTATATCAAAATACTTATGAACCAGGTTCTACATTCAAAACATATGGTTTAGCTGCAGCAATTGAAGAAGGTAAATTCGAACCAAACAAGAAATTTAAATCTGGTCATAGAGAAATAGATGGATTTAAAATTTATGATTGGAACGATGATGGTTGGGGAAATATTCCTATGACAACTGGTTTTACATATTCTGCGAATACGCTAATGATGAAACTTCAAGATTTAGTTGGCGCTGATAAAGCTAAGGCATATTATGAAAAATTTGGTTTTGGTAAGAAAACAGGTGGTTTATTTGATAGTGAAGCACCAGGGAATATTGCATTTGATAATGAACTTCAAAGAAAGACGTCTTCATTTGGTCAGTCTACTACTGTTACACCAGTCCAAATGCTTCAAGCTGAAACAGCAATTTTAAATCAAGGTAATATGCTCGAACCTTATTATGTAAAATCGATTCAAAACAAAGAAAGTAACGAAACGATTAAAAAAGGCGAGAAAAAAGTAGTCGGTAATCCAATATCTAAAGATACAGCCAAGAAGACGATGACAGAATTAGATAAAGTAGTAAATAGTAAAGAAAGTCACGCTACAAACTATAAAATAGATGGATACCGAGTTGCAGGTAAAACTGGTACGGCTCAAGTGCCAGATACTAAAAACGGTGGTTATGTAGATGGTGCAAATCCGTATTTCGTAAGCTTTATGGGCTATGCGCCTGCTAAAGATCCTGAAGTAGTTGTTTATGCTGGTATGTCACTTGCACAAAAACGTGACCTAGAGGCTTATGAATATGGTGTGTCAAGAGGTTTCAATCCGATTATGGAAAATACATTAAAATATTTAGATGTAGAAGAAACTGAAGGCAAAGCTAAAACGAATGCTTCAGATGTACCAGATGTTGTTAATATGAGTACACAAAAAGCAACTGATGCAATAAAAGGTAAAAAACTTGAGCCAATTGTAGTTGGTAAAGGTGATAAAATTAAGAAACAAATACCGCTTAAAGGTAAAAATGTCCAAGATAAAGAAAGGGTTTTACTTGTTACTGACGGTGAAATGACGATGCCTGATACTGAAAATTGGACAAAACGAGACTTATTAAAATTACAAGAAGCGACAGGTATTGAAGTAGAATCAGAAGGTTCTGGTTATGTTTCTGAGCAATCTGTCAGTCAGAACCAAACAATTAAATCTGGTACTAAAGTTAAGTTTACGCTTTCTAACAATCATCCGAATGGTGATGATTCAATAGGACAAGTTCCAGATGATGAAGAAACATCTAAAGATGAAAGCAAAAGTAAAGATGAAAGCAAAAGTAAAGATGATAAAAAAGATGAAAAAGAAGAAAAAACATCTAGTGAATCATAAATCACAGGATGATAGATAATATACAAAAGAAAAGGTGAACAATTATGAATTTTACGCTACCTGTCATTGCGTTTTTATTGACTTTGATACTTGTACCCGTTTTAATTCCAACACTTAAAAAATTGAAATTTGGCCAAAGTATTCGAGAAGAAGGACCTAAGAGTCATATGAAGAAAACAGGAACACCAACTATGGGTGGATTAACGTTCTTATTAGCAACAATCGTTGTAACAATCATCGCGTTATTTTATGTTGAGCAAGTAGGTCCGCTCATTCTGTTATTATTTGTAACACTTGGATTTGGACTTATTGGTTTTATAGACGATTATATTATTGTCGTTAAGAAAAATAACCAAGGTTTAACAAGTAAACAAAAATTCTTAGCTCAAATTGCGATAGCCGTTGTATTCTATATCGTAAGTGTTATATTACCAAACTATGAATTTGAAACAGCGATTAACATACCGTTTACAGATTGGTCATTGCCATTGTCTGTTTTCTATATTATATTCATAGTATTTTGGCAAGTTGGATTCAGTAATGCTGTCAACTTAACAGATGGATTAGATGGTCTTTCAACTGGATTATCAATCATTGCATTTGGTTTTTACGCGGCACTATCATTTATTCTTGATAAACCAGAAATTGGGTTATTCTGTTTAGTGATGCTTGCAAGTTTATTTGGATTTTTAATTTACAACAAGTACCCAGCAAAAGTGTTCATGGGAGATACTGGAAGCTTAGCGCTTGGTGGTATTTTCGCAACGATTTCAATCATGCTTAACCAAGAAATAACATTATTATTAATCGGTTTAGTATTTGTAATTGAAACATTATCAGTGATGATACAAGTAACATCGTTCAAGCTTACAGGAAAAAGAATATTTAAAATGAGCCCATTGCATCACCATTTCGAACTAGTTGGTTGGAGTGAATGGAAAATAGTATTAGTATTCTGGGGTACAGGTATCGTTACTGGTGCAATTGGTTTATGGATAGGGGTAATGTAAAATGAAAGCATATGATGCATTAAAAGAGAAACCTGTTCTTATTTTAGGTTTAGCAAAAAGTGGATATGAAAGTGCAAAGTTATGCCATAAATTAGGTGCTGATGTAACTGTCAATGATGGTAAAGATTTATCATCTGATCCCCACGCACTTGAATTAGTGCAGCAAGGAGTACGTGTGATCGGTGGTGAACACCCATTGTCATTACTTTATAATAAACCGTTAATCGTAAAAAATCCTGGTATACCTTACAATATTCCACTATTGCAAGAAGCGATGAATCAAGGGTTGGATATCATTACAGAAGTTGAATTAAGTTATTACATTTCAGAAGCACCTATTATCGGTATTACAGGTACAAATGGTAAAACAACAGTGACTTCTTTAATAGGTGATATGTTTGGTAATAGTAAAGTAAATGGTCAAGTTTCCGGTAATATTGGTGTAGTTGCATCAAAAGTTGCGCAAGAGGTTACGAAAGACGATTATCTTATTACTGAATTATCTTCATTCCAACTTTTAGGAACAATACATTATCGTCCGCATATCGCGATTGTTACAAATATTTATTCAGCACATTTAGATTATCATGGTAGTTTAGAAGAATACCAGAATGCTAAGAAAAATATTTTTAAGAATCAAACCGAAGACGATTATTTAATTTTCAACTATGAACAAAGACATTTAATTAATACAGATGATATTAAATCTAAAATATTATATTTCTCAACTAATCAAAAAGTGAATGGCATTTATATTGAAGATGATTATGTCGTATATAACGGCATAAGAATTATCAATACGCACGATATTGTATTACCTGGTAAACATAATTTAGAAAATGTACTTGTAGCTGTATTAGCTGCATTATTATCAGGTGTTGACGTGAAGTCAGTTGTACATACTTTAACAACGTTCTCAGGTATTAAACATAGACTTCAATATGTTGGGAACAACAGAGGCAACAAGTATTATAATGATTCTAAAGCGACCAATACTTTAGCAACACGATTTGCCTTAAGTTCATTTAATTCTCCAATCATTTGGTTATGTGGTGGATTAGATAGAGGGAATGACTTTGATGATTTAATACCTTATATGGATAATGTCCGTTTGATGGTTACATTTGGTGAAACAAAAGATAAATTAAAAGCGTTAGGTGCGAGTCAAGGTAAAGAAGTCTTGCAGGCAAATGACGTTAAAGATGCCGTTAATTTGATTCAGGATTATATACAATCTAACGATGTTGTCTTACTATCACCAGCGTGTGCGAGCTGGGATCAATATGATACATTTGAAGCTCGTGGCGACGAATTTATTGAAAGTTTCCAAAAACATTTACCAACATTTTAGAAATTGTGAAAAAAAGGAGTGACAACCGTGAATAAAAGTTCTGAAAACAATGATGATATATTGCAATTTGAAACGACTACGGAAGATGAACGATTAGAAATTTTAAAGAAGAAAAGAAAACGTAGACGTCAAATTCAATTAGGTGTATTCATAGGTGTTATACTCCTTGTTATCTTAATTTTACTGTATATGTTTACAGACATCAGTAAAGTTGATCAAGTGGACATTAAAGGTGAAGAAATCGTATCTAAAAACGATATTGAAAAAGCTTTAGATATCAAAAAAGATTCTAGAATATACAATATCCCTGTAAGTGATATGAAATCGAAAATCGAAGAAATTGAGGGCGTTAAAAGTGTTGAAATTAAACGTCATTTTCCAAATGACTTAACGGTTAATGTAAATGAGTATGAAACAATTGGATTAGTTAAAGAGAAAAAACATTACGTACCGTTATTAGAAAATGGGAAAACAATTAAAAATTTATCAACAGATTTACCAATTGATGTTCCGATTTTGAATGACTTTAGTTCTAAAAAGTTAAATAAAATGATTCCTGAATTGAAAAAGGTTAAACCTAAAGTTAAATCAATGATATCGGAAATAAATTATAAACCTGGTGAGAACAATCAGAATAGAATCCAACTATTTATGACAGATAATGTGGAAGTTGTAGGAGATATTCAAACTTTTGCGAATAAAATCAACTATTATCCGAGTATTTCTGATAAATTAGAGAGAGACAATTCTGGTGCGCTCAAAACACCTGGATTTTTAGATTTACAAGTTGGTGTGACATTCTTACCATATGAAACGGAAGAACAGCAAAAAGAGCGTTCAGAAAAAGAAACAAAACAAGATGAAAGCACGAAAACAGAACAGAAAAAATTAGACCAAGCATTACAAGATTTATCTAAAGAATTGGATAAATCTGGAGAAGAACCAGAATCAACTGAGAAATCAGAAGAATAAGTAAAAAAATCAATAAATAAACCTATAATTAGTTCACATTAAATCAAGTATCATGTAAACTAATAATAGTTTAAATTTGATTATCATGTGTTAGAGGAGGTGCCTATCGATGGAGGAACATTACTATATTAGTTTAGATATAGGTTCATCGAGTGTAAAAGTAATAGTAGGAGAAAAATTTCATAATGGCATTAACGTGATAGGTACAGGGCAAACTTATACGAATGGTATAAGAAATGGTTGTATAGATGATTTTGATATCGCTAAACAAGCAATTAAAGATACAATCAAAAAAGCAGCAATTGCATCTGGAATAGATATTAAAGAAGTATTTTTAAAAATGCCTATCGTGAATACAGAGATTTACGACGAAAAATTTGAAATACCTTTTGATGGTACAGAAACTGAAATAAATGGCAGTCATATAGAATCAGTATTAGAGGGCATTAGGGAATTAAATGATGTTCCGGAAACTGAAGTCATTGGTGTATTCCCAATGAAATTTATTGTAGATGACTTACATGAAGTTTCAGATCCTAAAGAAATGGTTGCAACACAATCATTAAAAGTAGAAGCAGGTGTTATCGCAACATCAAAATCATTATTAATCAACATCATTAAATGTGTTGAATCTTGTGGAGTAGATGTTTTAGAAGTATTTTCTGATGCTTATAACTATCAATCTATATTATCTCCAACAGAAGTTGAACTTGGTGCTTGCGTCATTGATATTGGTGAAGATTTAACGCAAGTAGGTTTTTATGAGAGAGGCAATTTAGTTGATGCCGATACGATTGAAATGGCAGGTAGAAGCATAACAACTGATATTGCGAAATCATTAAATACTACATATGACAATGCCGAGAAGATTAAACAACAATATGGACATGCATTCTACGACTCTGCATCTGATCAAGATGTCTTTAGTGTTGAACAAATTAACGAAGATGGTCATGCACAATTCACTCAAAAAGAATTAAGTGAAATTATTGAATCAAGAGTAGAAGAAATTTTCTTTGAAATATTTGATTTATTACAAGATATGGGTATTACAAATGTTAACGGTGGATTCATCGTAACAGGTGGTACTTCAAACTTACTTGGTATTAAAGAATTATTACAAGATATGGTTAATGAAAAAGTACGTGTACATACACCATCTCAAATGGGTATACGTAAACCTGAGTTTACTTCTAGTATATCTACTATATCTAGTGGAATTAACTTTGATGAGCTACTAGATTATGTTACAATGAATAATTATGACGTTGATAATGTCGAAGAAGAAACATATGAAGAAGAAACTCAAGAAACTAAAGCTAAACCATATGAACAATGGTTTAAAAAGAAATCAAACAAAAACAATGACGCAAAAGCTTCAAATTCTGAGCATGACAGAGTCTCCGAAGCAGAATATGATTCGGAAAGTCAAGAAGAGAAGCCAAGTGTATTAAAAAAATTAATGAAATCGTTATTTGATTGATGGGTCATAAAGATTAGGAGGATAATAAATGTTAGAATTTGAGCAAGGGTTTAATCATTTAGCTACTTTAAAAGTAATTGGTGTTGGTGGTGGCGGTAATAACGCTGTTAACCGTATGATAGATCATGGAATGAACAATGTAGAATTTATTTCTATTAATACAGATGGTCAAGCTTTAAACTTATCTAAAGCTTCATCTAAAATTCAAATTGGTGAAAAATTAACACGTGGTTTAGGTGCAGGTGCAAACCCAGAAATCGGTAAAAAAGCTGCTGAAGAATCACGTGAACAAATAGAAGATGCTATTCAAGGCGCTGACATGGTATTCGTTACTGCTGGTATGGGTGGCGGAACTGGTACAGGTGCTGCACCAGTTGTTGCTAAAATCGCAAAAGAGATGGGTGCATTAACAGTTGGTGTTGTTACACGTCCATTTAGCTTTGAAGGACGTAAACGTCAAACTCAAGCTGCTGCCGGTGTAGAATCTATGAAAGCTGCAGTTGATACATTAATCGTTATTCCTAATGATCGTCTTTTAGATATCGTTGATAAGTCAACACCTATGATGGAAGCATTCAAAGAAGCAGATAATGTATTACGTCAAGGTGTACAAGGTATCTCAGACTTAATCGCTGTTTCTGGTGAAGTTAACTTAGACTTTGCTGACGTTAAGACTATTATGTCTAACCAAGGTTCAGCATTAATGGGTATCGGTGTATCTTCTGGTGAAAATAGAGCAATCGAAGCTGCTAAAAAAGCTATTTCTTCACCATTATTAGAAACCTCAATCGTTGGCGCACAAGGTGTCTTAATGAACATTACAGGTGGAGAGTCACTTTCACTATTTGAAGCTCAAGAAGCAGCAGATATTGTTCAAGATGCAGCAGACGAAGATGTTAACATGATATTTGGTACAGTTATTAACCCAGAATTACAAGACGAATTAGTTGTTACAGTAATTGCTACTGGATTTAATGACAAACCTTCTAATGCTCGTAAACCACAAGGTGGCGGTGCATTTGGTGGAACTACAGAAGAACCTGCTTCTAAAAGAGAAGAAGGAGAATCACTAGGAAGAAAAGCTTCATTTGAAAATAAATCAACAAATGAATCAACTGATGATAGTGATATTCCAAGTTTCATTCGAAATAGAGAAGATAGACGTTCTAGACGCTCTAGACGATAAATGAACTTAAAAAGTCATCAGGCTAAGTCCTGATGACTTTTTTTGTTAGGAGAGATGAAATGAAAGAGATTTTTAATCAACATAATCATTATTTATCATATGAAGCCGATGACAAAAGTGATTTAACGATAGGTATTACAACTCGTCAAGGTGGTTATAGTCCATATCCAGAGAATGCTTTTAATATGGCAAGATATATCAATGACGATCCAGATAATATTTCAAAGCATCAGCAAATTTTAGCCAATGAAATCAACTTCAGTTGTGCCAATTGGGTATTTCCAATTCAAACACATGAGAATAAAGTTCGAGAAGTATCTTCAAAGGATAAAGGTACAAATATCAATGCACTAACTGAAGAACTACATGGAATAGATGGACTTTATACTTATGAATCTGATCTATTATTAACGATGTGCTTTGCAGATTGTGTACCAATCTATTTATATGATACTCAAAATGGTTATATTGGTCTTTGTCATGCTGGATGGAGAGGCACATATTCCCAAATTATTAAAGAGATGATTGAACAATATAAAGGTGACGTTTCTAATTTAAGAGTCGTTATAGGTCCATCCACATCTGACAGTTATGAAATTAACGAAGACATTTATCAAAAGTTCAAAACATTACCGATAGACTCTGAAACATACATTGTGCAAAGAGGACAAGATCGATACGGCATAGATTTAAAACAGGCAAATGCATTACTTGCCATACATTATGGTGTTAGTCCTGAACATATTGTAAAGACGAATCATTGTACGGCTAGTGAAACAGATTTATTCTTCTCATATAGAGTAGAAAAAGGACAAACTGGTAGAATGCTTGCATTTATAGGTAGAAAGTAGGTATAGATTTGAAATCAGTAAAAGAAAATTTATTAGAAATCAATTCACAAATTTGTAACAGTAGCGAAGAATCAGAATTTAATACGGCGCCTCAAGTGATTGTTGTGACAAAATATGTTACAATAGACCGAGCTAAAGAAGCTTATGAAGCTGGCTTGAAAAACTTTGGAGAAAATCGTATTGAAGGATTTTTGGAAAAGAAAAAGCATCTTCCAGATGATGCTATCATGCATTTTATTGGATCATTACAAACAAGAAAAGTAAAAGACATCATTAATGAAATTGATTATTTACATGCATTAGATAGATTAAAATTAGCTAAAGAAATTGAAAAACGTGCAGAACATGTTGTAAAATGCTTTGTTCAAGTGAATGTTTCGGGAGAAGAATCAAAACATGGTATGTCGCCTGATGATGTTATCCCATTTATTCAAGAGCTTAAGGATTTTAAACATATTGAAATAGTTGGTTTAATGACTATGGCACCATTAACTGAAGACAAAATAAAATTAAGACAATATTTTAACCAACTAAGATTATTGAAAGAGAAAGTACAATCCTTAAACTTATCATATGCACCTTGCACTGAATTATCTATGGGCATGAGCAATGATTTTAATGAAGCAATATTAGAAGGTGCTTCTTATATAAGAATTGGTACAAAATTAGTTGGCGAATAGGAGTGTAAATTATGGCAATTAAAGATGTATTTAAAGGCTTTTTCGTAGTTGATGAAGAAGAAGAAGTATACGAAGAGCCACAAAGAGAACAAACGAAAGCACCACAACAAGAATCATCCATACAAGAACAAAAACCAAAACAACAATCTTTAAAAAGTGTACCAACACAAAAATCAAATACTACTAGATACCAATCACAACGTTCTCGTGATTTCAAAAAACCTGAAAGGAAAGAGGCTATGACTGAGAAACGTACAAATTCATCTCAAACGAATGTCGTTAGTATGAGCGGGAATATGGATTTTGCGCAAAGTTCAAAAATGTGCTTATTTGAACCAAGAGTATTTTCAGATACGCAGGATATCGCTGATGAACTTAAAAATAGACGTACAACATTAGTGAACTTACAACGCATTGACAAAGTATCAGCTAAAAGAATTATAGACTTCTTGAGCGGTACTGTTTATGCAATTGGTGGAGATATAAGACGCGTGGGAACAGACATCTTCTTATGTACACCTGATAATGTTGAAGTAGCAGGATCAATTACTGAACAATTAGAACAAGTTGAACCTTACCAAGAATAGAGGAAATTAAGATATGGATAGTGGACTATTAAGTACGATATTAGGCTTTGTATTATTCGTCGTTAAAATTTATCAATATGGTATGATCGTTTATTTCCTTACATCATGGTTACCAGGCGTTAGGGAAGGCGCATTTGGACAATTTTTAGGGAAAATATATGAACCATTTTTAGAACCATTTAGAAGAATTATCCCACCATTAGGTATGTTAGACATATCATCAATCGTGGCATTTATAACGTTAAGTTTATTCTATGTTGGTTTAGTCAATATATTTAATATGATTGTACCTGTAATGCCAATATTATAATTAAACGATAAATGACAGTAGGGTGAGACGTAATGTCACATCCTATTTTTTATTGAATTAGAGGTGTCAAAATGGATATATATCAACACTTTAGAAAAGAAGAAAAAGAGATTATTGATTTATTTTTAAATAGATGTGAAGTTGCTGAACGAAATTATCAACCAGTGCTTACAGAATTTCTAGACCCTAGAGAACAATTTATTTTACAAACAATCGTGGGTGGCTTCGATGATTTAAATGTACATTACTTTGGTGGTAATGAAGAATCAGAAAGAAAGCGTGCAATAGTTGCACCTGATTATTTTGAACCGACTGAAGCGGATTATGAGATGGTGCTTATTGAACTTACTTATCCTTCAAAATTTGTTAAATTGACGCATCGTAATGTATTAGGTACGATCATGTCGCTAGGGATTGATAGAAATCAACTAGGGGATATTATTGTTAATGACCGTATACAGTTTGTTTTGACAAAGAGATTTGAATCGTATATTATGATGGAATTAACAAAGATTAAAGGTGCAGGAATCAAATTGAGTTCTATTCCATTCCAAAATATGATACAATCAAGTGAGAATTGGCAGACACATGACGCAACTGTAAGTGCATTAAGACTGGATGTAGTCATTAAGCACCTTACAAATACGAGTAGAACAATTAGTAAGAAATTGATTGAAAGTAAACGCGTTAAAGTCAATCATAGAGAAATCGAACAAGTAGACTTTATAGTCGAAGAAAATGACTTGATTTCTATTAAAGGATATGGACGTGCGATGATCATTCAAAATAATGGAACTTCAAAAAAAGGCAAGATAAGAATAGCTTATCGAACATTGTTTAAATAGTGCTGAGGAGGAAAACTTATGGCATTTACCCCAGAGGAAATCAAACAAAAAGAATTTAGTAGAGTTCATAAAGGATTAGATGAAACTGAAGTGCGTGGATATCTACAAACTTTAAGTGATGAAATTGAAAAATTAAAATCAGATAAAGCGCATTTGCAAAGTATTATAGATGATAAAGAAGAGAATATTAGTCGATTCAAAGCAGTCGAAAATACAATCTCTGACGTATTATTACAAGCACAAAAAACAAGTGAAGAAACGAAACATACTGCTGTTTTAAAAGCAGATGCTATTATTAAAGAAGCAGAAGGACGTTCTGATCAAATCGTTAATGATGCACTTCAAAAAGCGCGTCATATCAGTTTCCAAACTGAAGATATGAAACGTCAATCAAAAGTCTTTCGTTCACGTTTCCGCATGTTAGTTGAAGCGCAATTAGATTTATTGAAAAATGAAGATTGGGATTATTTACTGAACTATGATGTCGATCAACAAAAAGTTACTGAAGAAAATATTGACATTTTGAACAAAGAAGAAGAAAATAATCAAGAACAGATAAATAATCAAGCAGTTAAAAGTGAAGAGGACAAGTCTGAAGAATAAACGAATTGAAAAGCGAGTTAGGGATAGTGAGAGCCTAATAAATTCATTTCTTTAGGTATCACCTGTTTGCGAATAAGATATATGTTTAATGAGTGAACTCTAAGTTGAGTTAATAAGGGTGGTACCGCGATGTATGTCGTCCCTATTATTTCAGCTTAGAGTTTTTTTATATTATTTTTATTAAGAAGGAGATTAAGACTTATGGATTACAAAGATACGTTACTTATGCCTAAAACAAGTTTTCCAATGAGAGGTGGTTTACCAAATAAAGAACCACAAATTCAAGAAGAGTGGAAAGAGAAAGATCTATACAATAAAATTTTAGAAAAAAATAAAGGTAATACACCATTTATACTTCATGATGGTCCTCCATATGCTAATGGTAATTTACACATGGGTCACGCTTTAAATAAAATTTTAAAAGATATCATCGTTAGACAAAAAGCAATGTCTGGATATTATGCACCATACGTGCCAGGTTGGGATACACATGGTTTACCAATCGAGCAAGCTTTAACAAACAAAGGTGTTAAAAGAAAAGAAATGTCAGTTGCTGAATTCAGAGAAAAATGTAAAGAATTTGCATTAGAACAAATTGAATTACAAAAAGCTGATTTCAGACGTTTAGGTGTAAACGGTGATTGGGATAATCCATATATTACGTTAAAACCTGAGTTTGAAGCGGCACAAATTAAAGTATTCGGTGAAATGGCTGCTAAAGGTTTAATCTATAAAGGTAAAAAACCAGTTTACTGGTCTCCTTCAAGTGAATCTTCATTAGCTGAAGCTGAAATTGAATACCAAGATAAAAAATCACCTTCAATCTATGTAGCATTTAATGTAGTAGATGGTAAAGGTGTTGTAGATGAAGATGCAGCATTTATTATTTGGACAACAACTCCTTGGACAATTCCATCAAACTTAGCAATTGCTGTTAATCCTAAATTAAACTACGTACAAGTAAATGTAGAAGGCAAAAAATACGTTGTTGCCCAAGCACTTCTTGATTCAGTTTGTGAAGCATTAGACTGGAATAAAGAAACAATTACAATTGATAAAGAATTCAGTGGAGCTGAATTAGAATATGCAACAGCGCAACATCCATTTATCGATCGTACTTCATTATTAATTTTAGGTGACCACGTTACAACTGATGCAGGTACAGGTTGTGTTCATACAGCACCAGGTCATGGTGAAGATGACTATATCGTAGGTCAAAAATATGGTCTTGGTGTGCTAAGTCCAATTAATGATAAAGGTGTATTCACTGAAGAAGCAGGAGAATTTGAAGGTCTATTCTATGATAAAGCTAATAAAAATATCACAGAAAAATTAGACGAAGTTGGCGCATTATTAAAACTTACATTCTTCAAACACTCATATCCACATGACTGGAGAACTAAAAAACCAGTTATTTTCAGAGCTACTGAACAATGGTTCGCTTCAATCAGTAAAGTAAGACAAGATATTTTAGATGCAATTGATGATACGAAGTTTAAAATCGATTGGGGTAAAACACGTCTTTACAATATGATCAGAGATAGAGGAGAATGGGTAATCTCTCGTCAAAGAGTATGGGGTGTACCTCTACCAGTCTTCTACGCTGAAAATGGCGATATTATCATGACTGAAGAAACAATTAATCATGTTGCAAATCTATTCGAGCAACACGGTTCAAATATTTGGTTTGAAAGAGAAGCGAAAGACTTATTACCAGAAGGCTTCACACATGAAGGTAGCCCAAATGGTGAATTCACTAAAGAAACAGATATTATGGACGTATGGTTCGATTCAGGTTCAACACATAGAGGTGTGTTAGAAACACGTCCAGAATTATCATACCCAGCTGATATTTATTTAGAAGGTAGTGACCAATACAGAGGTTGGTTTAACTCTTCAATCACAACATCAGTAGCAACTAAAGGTATCTCACCATACAAAATGTTACTTTCTCACGGTTTTGTAATGGACGGAGAAGGGAAGAAAATGAGTAAATCATTAGGTAACGTAATCGTTCCTGATAAAATTGTTAAACAAATGGGTGCTGATATCGCAAGATTATGGGTAAGTAGTGTAGACTACTTAGCTGACGTACGTATCTCAAACGACATCTTAAAACAAACTTCTGATGTATATCGTAAAATTAGAAATACATTCCGTTTCTTATTAGGTAATGTGAATGATTTCAATCCAGCAACAGATAGTGTGAAATATGAAGATATGCTTGAAATCGATCAATATATGCACAATAGATTAAATCAATTTATTGGCCGTACATTATCTCACTATGAAGCATTCGACTATCTAGATATTTATCAGGATATTCAAAACTTCATTAATGTAGAATTAAGTAACTTCTACTTAGACTACGGTAAAGATATCCTTTATATCGAACAAGTAGATTCATTAAAACGTCGTAGTATGCAAACAGTGCTTTATGAAACATTAGTTAAATTAACTAAAATCTTAGCACCAATTATTCCACATACAGCTGATGAAATTTGGGGACATATTCCACATGTTGAAGAAGAAAGTGTTCATTTAACAAATATGCCAAACCCACATGAAGTTGATACAGGATTAGTGGAAAAATGGTCTAAACTGATGAAATTAAGAGACGATGTTAACAGAGCATTAGAAGTTGCACGTAATGAAAAAGTAATCGGTAAATCATTAGAAGCACACATCACATTATCAAATTCAGAAGACTTTGATACAGTTGAATTCTTAAGTCAATTCCAAGACTTACAACAACTCTTCATTGTATCTAAAGTAGATGTCGTTGATGAATTAACAGACGGTGAAGAATATGAATATGTGAAAGTTAAAGTGAAACACGCTGACGGAGAAAAATGTCAACGCTGTTGGAACTATTCAGACGAACTAGGTTCAGTAGGCGAATTAGATAACCTATGCCCACGCTGTCAAACAGTTGTTAAAACTTTAGTATAAAATAATCAATCATAAAACGAACTCACGAGATAAAAATCTCGTGAGTTTTTTTGTGGAAAAAAGTATGTCTAACATATTTTATATCAGTAATTATTTAATATGAAATATGTAAAAAAATATTGAATGGTAAAAATTTACATTGTATAATATCCTTAATTAATCTGATGTATAAATTTCTTCAATACAGATAAAATATAGGTGATAAAAAAATAAACCAAAATATAAGAAAGTTATATGAAGGTTAAAAATTTAAAATACTTTATTTGTATTCAAAAGGGGAGAAGTTTATGTTAAAGAAAATATTACTATCAACATTAATATGTACAACACTTTCTACACCAGTTATTGGTAAAGTTAATGCAGAAGAAGTGAAACAAGATAAACCAGTTAAATATGTGTTCAAATCTGGTGGAGAAGCTAGTCCTATTTATATTAATTCTGATGGATCAATGACTATACCTGAAAAAGAAATATTAGAAGTTTTCATTGAGAGACCTAGTGATTATTATGTTGTTAAAAATGGGGTTAAAACATATGAAGTTACTCCAAAGTATAAACATATAAAGGATCAATGGGCATACTATGATTTTTATGCATCGAAAGGTCGAACAGCTGACCTATTTGTAGGTGAACATCCTAGACCATTAGATGGTGTAACATTTGTTCCTAAGTCTGATAAAACTTCTGATGATAAAAAAGTAGATGATCAAAAAGTTGAACCTAAATCTGATCAACCAAAAGATCAACCAGAACCTAATAGAAACACTACTGACAATCAGTCTACATCAGACCAACCAAAACAAAATGATTCTGCTAAAGTAGAACAACCGACTAAAGATAATGTGAAAGTTGATAGTCAGAGTAATGTAGTTGATAAGAAGGATGCTACTGATCAAAATAAATCTGATACAAATAAAGATAATAAAGTTGTAGCTAATAATAAATCTGATAAGCAAAATAAAGTGGCGATGATTAATCATAAGTCTGAACCTCAATCTTCTGATGTTTCTAAAAAAGTTGATGTGAAAAAAGAAGATAATAATAAAGATGTAAAGGCTAAGAGTACTGATAGTAAAGCTAAAGCTGCAGATAATAAATCAGATAAACAACAAAAAGAATTACCTAAGACGGGTGAAAGTGAAAATCCATGGATACAAGTAGGATTATTATCATTAGTTGGCTTATCATTAATTGGCCTTTATACAATAGATCGTAAATCAAAAGCATAATTTTCTTAGTTATAAATAATTAAGGGGAGAAGTTCATGTTAAAGAAAATACTTTTATCAACATTGTTATGTACAACAGTAACAACACCTTTAATAGGTAAAGTTAATGCAGAAGAAATGGAACAAGACAAACCTGTGAAGTATGTGTTTCACAACGGAGGAATGTTATATCCTATCAGAGTAAATTATGATGGTTCAATGACTGTACCTGAACAAGGTGGTGAAATATTAGAAATTGATGCAAAACCAGTAGATTTTTTTATTTATAAGGATGGTGTGCCTACGAATGAATTAAATCCTAAATATAAGCACATTTGGGATCAATGGGGATATTATGATTTCTATAAATCTAAAGGTAAAGTAAATGACCTTTTCGTAGGAGAACACCCTAGACCATTAGATGGTGTAACATACGATCCTAAGTCTGATAAAACTTCTGATGATAAAAAAGTAGATGATCAAAAAGTTGAACCTAAATCTGATCAACCAAAAGATCAACCAAAAGATCAAACAGAGCCTAATAAAAACACTACTGACAATCAGTCTACATCAGACCAACCAAAACAAGATGTTCCTACTAAAGTAGACCAAACGGCTAAAGATAATGCTAAGATTGATAAAAAATCTGATAGTCAGAGTAATGTAGTTGATAAGAAGGATGCTACTGATCAAAATAAATCTGATACAAATAAAGATAATAAAGTTGTAGCTAATAATAAATCTGATAAGCAAAATAAAGTGGCGATGATTAATCATAAGTCTGAACCTCAATCTTCTGATGTTTCTAAAAAAGTTGATGTGAAAAAAGAAGATAATAAAGATGTAAAGGCTAAGACTACTGATAGTAATGCTAAGGATGCAGATAATAAATCAGATAAACAACAAAAAGAATTACCTAAGACGGGTGAAAGTGAAAATACATTATTCCGTACTTTGTTATTTACTTGTGTAGTTATATCATTATTAGGTATTTATAGAATAACTCGTATGTCTAATGTATAATTTAATTAATATAAGAGATTAAGCAATTTTTGTTGCTTGATCTCTTTTTATTTTGTTTAATTTTAAATTGGTTATGAAAGAAAATATATGTGATGAGGTGTTTGAATTAGATGTGTAATTTAAAAGATCATATTAACAATTAGGTCGTGTTATGTGGTAAAATAATCAAGATTGGAGTGGAAAGTAGATGCGTAAAGGTTACAATGTACCGATTTGGAGTACTTTTATTATTATATTAATCGCGCTTGATCAACTTACTAAATTTTTAATTGTTAAATCTTTAGAAGTGGGTGAGTCTATAAAGGTTATCAGTAATTTTTTATATATTACATCTCATAGAAACCAAGGTGCTGCTTGGGGGATTTTACAAGGAAAAATGTGGTTATTTTATATCGTAACAATTGTCGTGCTTGTTATTTTATTTATGTTCTTTAAGAATGAAGGATACGGACGACCTGATGTTCAACTTGGACTAAGTTTATTAATTGCAGGGTCAATTGGTAACTTTATAGATCGTTTGTTTAGAGGAGAAGTTGTTGATTTTGTTGATACATATATTTTCAGCTATAATTTCCCGATATTTAATGTAGCAGATGCTGCTTTAACGTTAGGTGTCATTGTATTGATAATTGTGATTTTATTTGAGGGCAAGGAGGAAAAAGCTTGAATACATTTGAATTTAAGATAGAGACAGAAAATGAAATTGGTGTAAGAATTGATAAATTATTACCTGATTTGAATCCAGATTGGTCAAGAAATCAAATTCAAGATTGGATTAAATTAGGTTTAGTTGAAGTAAATGGTAAAGTCATTAAAGCAAATTATAAGACGAAGCTTAATGATGTTATTGTTGCGACTGAAAAAGTAATAGAAGAAGTTGATATTGTCGCAGAAGATTTAGGTATTGAGGTTTATTATGAAGACAAAGATGTAGCGGTCGTTTATAAACCTAAAGGTATGGTTGTGCATCCAGCACCTGGCCATTATACAGGTACGTTAGTAAACGGATTAATGTATGTGATTAAAGATTTATCTGGTATTAACGGTGAAATTAGACCCGGTATTGTGCATCGTATAGATAAAGATACATCCGGTTTATTAATGATTGCTAAGAATGATATTGCACATAGAGGATTAGTTGAACAGTTAGTTGATAAAACTGTGACTAGAGAATATACAGCTCTTGTACATGGTAATATACCTCACGAATTTGGAACAATTGAAGCACCAATCGGCAGAAATCCTAAAGAACGTCAAGAAATGGCGATCGTTGATGATGGTAAAGAAGCTGTCACGCACTTTAATGTAATTGAAAAATTCGAAAAATATACATTGGTTAAATGTCAGTTAGAAACTGGTCGTACTCATCAAATCAGAGTGCATATGAAACATATTGGTTTTCCTTTAGTAGGTGATCCTAAATATGGACCGAAGAAGACATTGAACATTGGTGGACAAGCTTTACATGCTGGATTATTAGGATTTGAACATCCAGTTACTGGTGAATATATTGAAAAAGAAGCACCATTACCAGAGTATTTTGAAACATTATTAGAGAAATTAAGAAATCGAGAAGATAAAAAATAAGTACAACGTGTAATAATACTTATTTAATTTTATTTAAACTTTGACATCATATTAAAAAAACGATATTATTGTTTTAACAATTAAAGCGTCTTTAACAGACAGTCCAGAGAGGCTGAGAAGACATAATATGAGCGTGTAGACCATCTTTGTATGGTACTAGTGTATACTCATGTCTTCTAAAGACGTGAGTATTTTTTTGTGGAAGGAGATTGAATATGGCTGAGAGGTTAATCATGGATGCTGCTGCTGTAAATAGAGCATTAACAAGAATGTCACATGAAATACTTGAAAAGAACAAAGGTACTAAAGATATTGTCTTGTTAGGCGTAAAGACAAGAGGTG
Organism: Mammaliicoccus sp. FSL K6-3158; assembly: GCF_038005105.1. Classification (NCBI taxonomy): domain Bacteria; kingdom Bacillati; phylum Bacillota; class Bacilli; order Caryophanales; family Staphylococcaceae; genus Mammaliicoccus; species Mammaliicoccus sp. FSL K6-3158. The sequence continues at coordinate 1,794,670 of NZ_JBBOSL010000001.1, read as the reverse complement.
TATTTCTTGCGAACAGAATTGAGCAGAAAATCCAAGACATCGAACAAGTTCAAGTACCAACTGGAGAAATTGATGTTACACATTATCGTGACGATGTTCAGAATCAGCAAGGTACGATTAAAGTAAAATCATTTAATATCGATGTAGATATTAATGATAAGCATGTCATTATTGTCGATGATGTCCTTTATACAGGAAGAACTGTTAGAGCTTCATTAGATGCTATATTAGATCACGCAAGACCACGAAAAATAAGTTTAGCAACTTTAGTCGACAGAGGTCATAGAGAACTTCCGATTAGAGCAGATTATGTAGGTAAAAACGTTCCAACATCATCTAATGAATCAGTTGTCGTTGAATTAGAAGAGTTCGACCAACAAACAGCAGTAAAATTAAATTAAATAAATCCTTTTAAATCAGTACGAGAGACTGGCAAAGGAGCATATATGGTTACAGGAGATAACTATACCTTTATAGGTATCACTGTATACATAGATCCCTTTGCATATCTTGTGAAGGGATCTTTTTTTGAATAGGAGAATGGAAATGTCACAAAATGAAGAAATGTTTAAACGAACAGTAGAACCCATACTAGATGTTAATGATAAACCTAAAGCATCACAATGGTTCTTCTTAAGCTCACAGCATTTATTTGCAATGTTCGGAGCTACGGTACTTGTACCATTTCTAACAGGTTTACCTGTTTCAGCAGCACTCATTGCATCAGGTTTAGGAACGCTACTTTATATACTGATAACGAAAGGAAAGATACCAGCTTATCTCGGTTCGAGCTTTGCATTCATAACACCGATTATTGTCGGGCTCAAGACACATGACCTCGGTGAAATGCTTGTTGCATTATTTATGAGTGGTGTTCTTTACGTCATTATCGGATTGATTATAAAGGTTACTGGCACGAATTGGTTGCTTAATCTTTTACCACCAGTCGTAGTAGGACCTGTCATCATGGTTATCGGACTTGGATTAGCACCGGTAGCAGTTAACATGGCGATGTACACAGATTCAAATGCAATGAAAGGTTATAGTGGCATATACATTACAGTCGCACTCATCACATTAATTACAACAATTATCGTTTCAGTATTTTTCAAAGGATTCTTATCAATTATTCCTGTACTTATCGGAATAATTGTTGGATATATATCTTCATTATTATTTGGAATTGTAGACTTAGCGCCAATTTCAAAAGCGAAATGGATCCAAATGCCAGATATTTACTTACCGTTTCATGATTACACACCATCTCTACAATGGGGGCTGATCTTAATCATGCTGCCAATCGTTTTTGTAACGGTTAGTGAGCATATTGGTCATCAAATCGTCATCAATAAAATTGTCGGTAAGAACTTCTTCAAAGATCCAGGTTTACACCGCTCATTAATTGGTGATGGGGTATCAACGATGATGGCTTCAATTATTGGTGGGCCACCAAGTACGACATACGGCGAGAACATTGGTGTACTAGCCATTACAAGAATTTATAGTATTTGGGTAATCGGAGGTGCAGCAGTACTTGCACTAATCTTAGGATTTGTTGGTAAATTCACAGCGATGATTTCAACAATACCAACACCAGTTATGGGTGGTGTTTCCATACTATTATTCGGAATCATTGCTTCAAGTGGTTTGAGAATGTTGGTGGAGAACAATATCGACTTCGGTGACAACCGTAACTTGATTATTGCTTCTGTCATTCTCGTATTAGGAATCGGTAAAGCACATTTAGACTTCACAGGTATTGGTATACATTTAAACATTGAAGGTATGGCTTTAGCAGCAACAGTAGGTATCTTGCTCAATCTTATATTGCCAAAGAAAATAAAATAATTCTCAGGAGGCGTGTCATATGAAAAATTTATTAACAATGACTGATTTAACTAAAGACGACATCATGAAAATTATAACGAAAGCACAAGACATTAAAGAAAATGGTGCAGAAACTTTTGGTAAAGGCATGACGGTCGCAAACTTATTCTTTGAAAATTCAACACGAACAAAATGTAGTTTTGAAATGGCTGAAAGAAAATTAGGTTTGGAAGTCATTCCTTTTGAAATAAGTACTTCATCTGTTCAAAAAGGTGAATCTTTATATGATACTTGCAAAACTTTAGAATCCATTGGTGTAGACGCATTAGTCATTAGACATAGCGAAAATGCATATTATGACACATTACAAGGGCTTAATATTCCAGTATTAAATGGTGGAGATGGTAGTGGCCACCACCCGACGCAAAGTCTTCTAGATATTATGACAATATATGAGGAATACGGTTACTTCGAAGGATTAAAAATTTTAATCTCAGGTGATATAAAAAATTCAAGAGTAGCAAGAAGTAATGCAGATGCTTTAACGAAACTTGGTGCCGAAGTGATGTTCTCAGCACCGGAACAATGGAAATGTAATTTTTCAGATGTACCATATGTAGAAATTGATGATGTGATAGATGAAGTAGATGTATGTATGTTGTTAAGAGTGCAAAATGAAAGACATGATTCAGGTACAACGTTTAGTAAAGAAGACTATCACAATGCATACGGACTGACGATAGATAGATATAACAAACTTCATGACAATGCAATCGTCATGCATCCAGCACCAGTCAACCGAGGTGTTGAAATAGATACTTCACTTGTAGAAAGTTCGAAATCAAGAATTTTTAAACAAATGGAAAACGGCGTGTTCATTAGAATGGCATGTATACATGCTGTACTTAATCACAAGGAGGAAAAAGTAAAATGTCACTTATAATCAAAAATGGAAAAATCTTATTAGAAGGTCAATTAGTTAACAAGGAAATTGAAATTGAAGATGGCAAAATTAAAAAAATAGATGATTATATAGAAGTAGAGAATCAAGAAGTTATTGATGCGAAAGGACATTTTATTTCAGCAGGATTTGTTGATGTACATGTACATTTAAGAGAACCTGGTGGCGAACATAAAGAAACAATTGAAACAGGTACTAAAGCAGCAGCCAGAGGTGGATTTACAACAGTTTGTCCAATGCCTAATACAAAGCCTGTCCCAGATTCAGTTGAACATTTAGATCGTCTTCACAAAATCATTGATGAGCATGCAGTGGTAAGAGTTTTACCTTATGCATCAATTACAGTAAGACAAGCTGGTAAAGAACATGTTGATTTCAAAGCATTAAAAGATAGAGGCATGTTCCAATTTACTGATGATGGTGTAGGTGTACAAACAGCTTCAATGATGTACGAAGCTATGAAAGAAGCAGCTAAAATTGATAAAGCAATCGTAGCACACTGCGAAGATAATTCATTAATTTATGGTGGTGCAATGCATGAAGGTAAACGAAGTGAAGAACTTGGCATTCCAGGTATTCCTTCAATTTGCGAAGCGGTACAAATTGCTAGAGACGTGTTATTAGCTGAAGCAGCAAATTGTCATTACCATGTGTGTCACGTGTCTACAAAAGAAAGTGTACGTGTCATAAGAGATGCTAAAAAAGCAGGTATTAAAGTAACAGCTGAAGTTACACCACATCACTTATTACTTACAGAAGATGACGTACCAGGTGACGATGCGATATACAAAATGAATCCACCTTTAAGAGCGAAAGAAGATAGAGATGCTTTAATCGAAGGTTTAATAGATGGAACAATTGATTGCATCGCAACAGATCATGCACCACATGCTAAAGAAGAAAAAGAAGTGTCAATGATTGATGCACCTTTCGGAATTGTAGGAAGTGAAACAGCATTCCAATTATTATATACACACTTTGTGAAAACAGGTAAATTCACATTAGAACAACTTGTTGCATTTTTAACAACGAAGCCAAGTGAAACATTTAACTTACCTTATGGTCGATTAGAAGAAGGAAGCTACGCTGACTTAACTATCATAGACTTGGAAACAGAAAGACCGATACGAGCAGAAGAATTTGCTTCTAAGAGTACTAACACACCATTTATAGGAGAAGTCGTTTCAGGATATCCAATTTTAACAATTTGTGATGGAGAAATCGTCTTCAAGGAGGAAGTATAAGATGAAAAATAAAAGATACTTAGTATTAGAAGATGGAACAACATATAAAGGTTATGCATTAGGTTCAGATGATTTAACAGTTGGAGAAATTGTTTTTAATACAGCAATGACAGGTTATCAAGAAACCATTTCAGACCCATCTTATACTGGACAAATCATTACATTTACTTACCCGCTTATTGGTAACTATGGGATAAACAGAGATGACTTTGAATCATTAACACCAACTTTAAATGGTGTTGTCGTGAGAGAAGCGTGTGATTACCCAAGTAACTTTAGATCAAGTAAGTCTTTAGATGAAACGTTAAAATTCTATCATATACCAGGTATCTCAGGTGTTGATACAAGAAGTTTAACACGTAAAATTAGAAAATTCGGTGTCCTTAAAGCTGGATTTACTGATAATGCTGATGAAATAGAAAGTCTCGTTCAACGCTTAAATACTGAATCGTTAAGAACGGACGAAGTTGAACAAGTTTCATCAGTTAGACCATACATTTCAACTGGCGATGGCTATAAAGTTGTATTAATTGATTACGGTAAAAAAGAAAATATCGTGAGAGAACTTAATAGAAGAGGATGTGATGTAACAGTCGTACCATACCAAACTTCATTTGAAGAAATACTGAATATCTCACCAGATGGCATAATGGTTTCAAATGGACCAGGGAATCCTGAAAGTGTACAAGAAACCATTCAAACAATTGAACAATTAGTCGGTAAAATACCATTCTTCGGCATTTGTTTAGGACATCAATTGTTTGCATTATCTCAAGGTGCAACGTCTTATAAGATGAAATTTGGTCATAGAGGTGCCAATCATCCAGTACAAAATCTACAAACTGGAAAAGTAGATTTAACAAGTCAAAACCATGGTTATGCAATTGATGAAGCGTCTATTGCACAAACTGATTTAGAAGTGACGCATATCGCATTAAATGATAAATCAATTGAAGGATTAAGACATAAAAAATATCCAGCATTTTCAGTACAATATCATCCAGAAGCATCACCTGGACCGCACGATTCAAACTATTTATTCGATGAATTTATTGAAATGATCAAATTACATAAAGCGAAGGAGCGTACAATCAATGCCTAAACAAACTGATATAAAATCCATCTTAGTAATTGGTTCTGGCCCAATCATTATAGGTCAAGCTGCAGAATTTGATTATGCAGGCACTCAAGCATGCTTAGCACTAAAAGAAGAAGGTTACCGTGTTATTCTCGTAAACTCTAATCCAGCAACAATTATGACGGACACTGAAATAGCAGATACAGTATATATTGAACCTTTAACTTTAGACTTTGTGAGTCGCATTATTCGTAAAGAACAACCAGACGCATTGTTACCAACTTTAGGTGGACAAACTGGTTTGAACATGGCAATTGAATTACACGAAAATGGTGTATTAGAAGAAAATAACGTACGTTTATTAGGTACACAACTATCTTCAATCGAACAAGCTGAAGATAGAGATTTATTCCGTACACTTATGAATGAATTAAATGAACCAGTACCTGAAAGTGATATCGTGAACGATATTGAAGGTGCTTTAAATTTTGCGAACGAAATTGGCTACCCGCTAATTGTGCGACCTGCTTTTACAATGGGTGGTACTGGTGGCGGAATTTGTCACGATGAAAAAGAACTAAGAGAAGTTGTTCAAAATGGTTTGAAATACAGCCCGGTAACACAATGTTTACTAGAAAAATCCATCGCAGGTTACAAAGAAATTGAATACGAAGTGATGAGAGATAAAAATGATAATGCGATTGTAGTTTGTAACATGGAGAACATCGATCCAGTTGGCATTCATACAGGTGACTCAATCGTAGTTGCACCAAGTCAAACATTATCAGATGTTGAATATCAAATGTTAAGAGATGTATCACTGAAAATTATTCGTGCTTTAAAAATTGAAGGCGGATGTAACGTACAATTAGCACTTGATCCAAAATCACTAGATTACTACATAATAGAAGTTAATCCTCGTGTATCAAGGTCGTCAGCATTAGCTTCAAAAGCAACAGGTTATCCAATTGCGAAGCTAGCAGCTAAAATAGCAATCGGTATGACTTTAGATGAAATGTTAAACCCTGTAACTGGCACATCTTATGCAGCATTTGAACCAGCACTAGACTATGTTGTTTCTAAAATACCAAGATTTCCTTTTGATAAATTTGAAAAAGGCGAACGTCATCTCGGTACACAAATGAAAGCAACTGGGGAAGTCATGGCAATAGGTAGAACGTATGAAGAATCATTATTAAAAGCGATTCGTTCATTAGAATATGGTGTGCATCACTTAGGTTTACCAAATGGCGATGAATTTGAATTAGATTTTATTGAAGAGAGAATTAAAGCACAAGATGATGAAAGATTATTCTTTATTGGTGAAGCCATTAGACGCGGTACATCACTTGAAAGAATACATGAATTAACACAAATTGATTATTTCTTCTTGAATAAATTCAAACACATCATCGAAATTGAACATGATTTAAAAGAGAAAAAAGGCGATTTAGACGCATTATTATGGGCAAAACAATACGGCTTTAGTGATAAAGTCATTGCACATAGATGGGAACAATCAGAGCGAGACATATATGATTTAAGACAAGAACATGGTATTAACCCAGTTTACAAAACAGTAGATACATGTGCTGCAGAATTCGAATCAGAAACACCATATTTCTACGGTACTTATGAAGAAGAAAATGAATCTATAGTCACTGAAAAAGAAAAAATCATCGTATTAGGATCAGGTCCAATTAGAATTGGACAAGGTGTGGAATTTGATTATGCTACTGTACATGCTGTATGGGCTATTCAAGAAGCGGGTTATGAAGCAATTATTATTAACAACAACCCTGAAACAGTTTCAACAGACTTCTCGATATCTGACAAGTTATACTTTGAGCCACTGACTGAAGAAGATGTGATGAGTATCATTAATCACGAACAACCTAAAGGCGTAGTCGTTCAATTTGGTGGACAAACAGCAATCAACTTAGCAGATAAAATTGCACAAAAAGGTATTCAAATATTAGGTACGACGCTTGAAGATCTTAACAGAGCTGAAGATAGAAAAGAATTTGAAGCTTTATTACAAAAAATTGATGTACCACAACCATTAGGTAAAACAGCGACTTCAGTTCAAGAAGCGATAGATAACGCAAATGAAATTGGTTATCCGGTTGTTGTAAGACCTTCATATGTACTAGGTGGAAGAGCGATGGAAATTGTATATGCTGAACCTGAATTGAGAAATTATATGGAACAAGCAGTTAAAGCAAGCCCAGAGCATCCAGTACTGATTGACCGTTATTTAACAGGTAAAGAAATTGAAGTAGACGCAATTTCAGATGGTGAAACTGTTGTCATCCCAGGTATTATGGAACACATTGAAAGAGCGGGTGTCCATTCAGGTGATTCAATTGCCGTATATCCACCTCAAACGTTAACGGATGAAGAAATTAATTTATTAGTCGATTACACAACGAAATTGGCAAAAGGCTTAAACATAGTAGGACTTATCAATATTCAGTTTGTGCTTTCTAAAGGAGAAGTATTTGTACTGGAAGTTAATCCAAGAGCGAGTCGTACTGTACCATTCTTAAGTAAAATTACTGAAATTCCAATGGCAAAGATTGCTACTAAAGCAATTGCAGGCATCACTTTGAAAGAGCAAGGATATGAAAGTGGTTTAGCGCCATATAAAGAAGGTGTATATGTTAAAGCACCAGTATTCAGCTTTAATAAACTTAAAAATGTTGATATCACATTAGGACCTGAAATGAAATCGACAGGTGAAGTAATGGGTAAAGACAGTACTTTAGAAAAAGCATTATATAAAGGTTTAACAGCAAGTGGTTTAAAAGTACAAGATCAAGGTACAGCATTATTTACTGTAAGTGATAAAGATAAAGCTGAAGCATTAACAATCGCTAAGAGATTTCATGAGATTGGTTATAGAATTTTTGCAACAGAAGGTACGGCACAATACTTTAAAGAACATGACATCCCAGTGTATACGGTTGGTAAAATAGGCGGCGAACATGACTTGCTATCTGTAATACAAAAAGGTGAAGTACAACTTGTGGTTAACACAATGACAAAAGGTAAAGTCTACGAAAGAGACGGATTCCAAATTAGACGTGAATCAGTAGAAAATGGTATACCATGTTTAACATCACTCGATACGGCAAATGCTTTAGCAGATGTAGTGGAAAGTATGACATTTAGAACTGAACAAATGTAGTGGGGGGATTATAATGTCCGAGATAATGACAGTTGTATCAAATAATCAAATAGCAGATGCTATTTTTGAATTAAAAGTACGTGGAAATCTTACGAAAAATATGAAAAAACCTGGACAGTTTGTTCATATTAAAGCTGGTACAGGAACTGAACATATGTTGAGAAGACCAATTTCAATTTGTGAAGTGAACCGTGAAGAAGAAACATTTACAATGCTTTTTAGAAGAGAGGGACACGGTACAGAATTGATTTCACAATTAAAACAAGGTGATCCAATTGATGTGATTGCACCTTTAGGGAACGGATTCCCAGTTGATGAAGCGCAAAATACTGCCTTACTAGTTGGAGGTGGTATTGGCGTGCCACCTATGTACGAATTGTCTAAACAGCTCAATGCTAGAGGTATAAAGACAATTCACGTATTAGGTTTTCAAAGTGCTAAAGATGCATTTTATATAGACGAATTTAGTGCGCTAGGTGATACGTATGTTGCAACTGCAGATGGAACGCTTGGTACTAAAGGATTTGTTACAACTGTTATTGAAAATTTAGACACACCCTTCGATATTTTTTACAGCTGTGGACCAAAAGCAATGTTGAAAGCTTTAACACTTCAATTAAGTGATGTGAAAGGTTATATTTCACTTGAAGAACGTATGGGTTGTGGCATCGGTGCTTGTTATGCATGTGTATGCCATACTGATAATGAAGCGGGGTATGTCAAAGTTTGTACAGACGGTCCCGTATTTGAAAAAGGAGCTGTCATCATATGAGTCGATTAAATGTATCGTTACCAGGATTAAATTTGAAAAATCCAATCATGCCAGCAAGTGGATGCTTTGCTTTCGGAAAAGAATTCAGTCAGTTTTATGATTTATCAGAACTTGGCGCAATCATGATTAAAGCAGCAACTCAATTTGCAAGATACGGTAATGAAGCACCACGTGTCGCTGAAACGGCAAGCGGTATGATTAATGCGATTGGCCTTCAAAATCCAGGTGTTCACCATATTATGGAGCATGAATTGAAATACCTTGAACAATATGATGTACCCATTATTGCTAATGTAGCAGGATCTACTGAAGAAGAATATGTTTACGTCGCAAAACATATCTCACAAGCATCAAATGTTCATGCACTAGAATTGAATATTTCATGTCCAAATGTTAAAGAAGGTGGGATTCAATTCGGTACTGTTCCTGAGGTGGCTAAAGAACTGACGAGAAAAGTAAAAGCTGTTTCAGAAGTGCCTGTGTATGTAAAGTTATCACCTAATGTGACGAACATTGTAGAAATGGCGAAAGCTATTGCAGAATACGCAGATGGTATAACGATGATCAACACTTTAGTAGGATTAAGAATCGATGCGAAGACCGGAAAACCAATCATAAGCAATGTTATAGGCGGACTAAGTGGTCCAGCAATCAAGCCAGTTGCATTAAGAATGGTATACGAAGTCAGTCAACACGTTGATATTCCAATTATCGCAATGGGTGGAGTGAGAACGGCTCAAGATGTCATTGATTATATTTCAGTTGGTGCTGATGCAGTAGCAGTTGGAACAGCAAACTTTGAAAATCCAACAGTATGTAAAGATATTATTGATGAATTACCTACATTACTCGACAAATTAGGTGTTGAACATATTACAGAACTTAAAGGTAGAACTTATAACCAACAAGGAGTTGTCAAATAACATGAAAAATACACCGATAATTGCATTAGACTTTGCAACTCTAGATGAAGTTGATCAATTTTTAGATTTATTTAATGAACCCCTATTTGTAAAAGTAGGTATGGAACTTTATTTGCAAAATGGTCCTGATACAATCAATCGAATTAAAGAAAGAGGTCATGATATCTTTTTAGATTTAAAGTTACATGACATTCCAAACACTGTTAAAGGCGCATTAAAAGGATTAGGTAAACTCAATATCGACTTAATCAATGTGCATGCAGCAGGTGGTAAAAACATGATGGCTGCTGGACTTGAAGGTTTACGTGAAACAAATCCTAATGCTAAGTTAATTGCTGTAACTCAGTTAACTTCTACTACAGAACAACAAATGAAAGATGAACAAAATATTCAATCATCCATCAATGAATCAGTCGTGCATTATGCGAAAATGGCACATGAAGCAGGACTTGATGGTGTCGTTTGTTCACCATTAGAATCTACTTTAATTCAAGACCATATCGGTGAAACATTCTTGAAAGTGACACCAGGTATACGTTTAGAATCTGATAAGACACATGATCAACAACGTGTGACAACGCCAGAAGATGCTAAAAAATTAGGCTCAACACATATAGTAGTAGGTCGTTCAATTACGCAACATGAAGCTCCAGTAGCAAGATATCACGAAATATTACAAAGATGGGAAGGATAATTCATATGACTCAAAATATTGCACAATCATTATTAGAAATTAAAGCTGTAACACTTTCACCTGACGATCAATATACATGGAGTTCAGGCATAAAATCACCGATTTATTGTGATAATAGAGTGACATTAGCATATCCTGAAATTAGAGAAAATATTTATCAAGGTTTAATTCAAATGATTAAAGAACATGCTCAAGATGTTGAAATTATTTCTGGTACGGCAACAGCAGGTATTCCGCATGCAGCATTTGTTGCGGATCAACTAAAATTACCGATGAGCTATGTGAGATCTAAAAGCAAAGGTCATGGTAAAGGGAATCAAATCGAAGGTGCTTTAAGCAAAGGGAAAAAAGTAGTTGTAATTGAAGATTTAATTTCAACAGGTGGCTCATCAATTAATGCTGTGGAAGCTTTAATTGAAGATGGCGCGGAAGTATTAGGGGTATTTGCAATCTTTACATATGGTATTAACAAAGCAGAAGAAGCTTTCAAAGAAATCAATGTTCCATTCTATACTTTGTCTAATTATGATGAACTGATTTCAGTAGCTGAAAAAGAAGGTTATATCGAAAATAAAGATATAAAGACTTTAAAAGCTTGGAAAGATACTTTATAATAAAGTCAAGATAAGGGGGGTCTTTATGGAAAGCCAACATAAATTATCTGCTGCAGAAGAACAAGAGCAGATAAAAAAATGGGGACATATTAATGATTTTCTTAAAAAAGATTCTAATGCGAAACCTGACTTTAATCACTATGAAGTAAGAGACGAAAATATGTACGAACGTACCGGTTATTCAAATAACACAAACGTGAATAGACAGAGAAGATATGATTTAGGCGACAAAAATATATTCAAAAGTATCAAAAAAGAATTAGAAGCAAAAGGATTCTTTGATGATCAACATGAAGAAAAGTAAAAAACTGCTGAAAAATTGATATTCAATTTTTCAGCAGTTTTTTTATATATAACCATGAATATTCAGAAAATTGTATGAATTGCATAAAACCTTTGTTAAAATGTAAACGTATACACTTTTAAAGGGGGCGAAAATTATGAATAAACATGACAATAAGTTTACGAATCAACTTTGGAAAGAAAGTGGACGTACGAAAGAAATGTTAAAATTCTTTTCTGCGGATGCAATGAAAAATCAAAATAAGCCAGATCCTGAATTAAAAGCTTACAATACTGCGCAACTTATCGGATTAATACTAGGACCATTACTATTTTTAGTTGTGTTATTATTTTTTAAAGCAGATGGATTAAGTCAAAATGGTGTCTACGTTATGGCAGCTACTTTATGGATTGCTGTATGGTGGATTACTGAAGCGATTCCTATTCCAGCAACAAGCTTAATGCCTTTATTCCTTTTTCCTTTAGGCGGAATTATGGATAGCGCGACCGTTTCAAGTGCATATGGAGATGATATTGTATTCCTATTCTTAGGAGGTTTCATTATTGCTATTGCGATGGAAAGATGGAATTTACATACAAGAATTGCACTCGTAATTATTAAAAGTATTGGTACGAGTACAGGTAGAATTTTATTAGGGTTTATGATTGCGACTGGTGCTTTGTCGATGTTTGTTTCAAACACAGCAGCCGTAATGATCATGATTCCAATCGGTATGGCAATTATTAAAGAAGCGAATGAATTAACAGCTGAAGGCAATGACAATCACAATTTATCACAGTTTGAAAAATCTTTAGTACTCGGTATCGGTTATGCAGGTACTATCGGAGGATTGGGTACTTTAATTGGGACACCGCCACTTATTATTTTGAAAGGTCAATACGAAAAGATTTTCGGAGAAGAAATTGGCTTTGGTCAATGGATGGTTATGGGTGTACCTACAGTCATTATCTTACTCGCAATAACTTGGGCATATTTAAATTTCGTAATATTTAAACATGATATGAAAGAACTTCCTGGTGGAAGAGAAATTATCACAAGAGAGTTAAAGTCTTTAGGTAAGACGACTTATGAAGAAAAAGTTGTATTCACACTATTCTGTTTAGCAGCATTTTTATGGGTATCTAGAGAATTTTTATTAACACAATTACCTTTTACAGAATTAGTTAAAGATGGCACTATTTCAATGTTCGTAGCAGTAATTCTTTTCTTAATTCCAGCAAGACGCAAATTTGCTAGAATTCTTGATTGGTCAATTGCTAAAGATTTACCGTGGGGCATTTTATTACTATTTGGTGGTGGTTTAGCAGTAGCTTCTGCCATTACAGAAAGTGGATTAGATAAATGGATGGGTAAACAAATTTCAGGATTAGATGGCGTCAATATCATCTTAATTATAGGAATTGTTACGCTGTTTGTATTATTCTTAACAGAAATTACATCTAATACTGCAACGGCTACAATGATCTTACCAATTTTAGCTACAATTGCAGTTGGTATTCATGTTCATCCACTAGCATTAATGATTCCAGCAGCAATGGCTGCAAACTGTGCATTTATGTTACCAGTTGGTACTCCACCAAATGCGATTGTATTTGGTACAGACAAAGTAACCATTCGAGAAATGGCGACAGCCGGATTTTGGTTAAACTTAATCAGCTGTGTGATTATCGTCGGATTTGTATGGTTCATGGTTCCATGGTTATTTGGAATAGATTTAGTAGCAAGTAAATAATTGAAATATAATAAAAAAGAAATGCTTGGACGTTGTTCCAAGCATTTCTTTATGTTGTATTTTAATCCATAAATAGTTTAATAAATATATATCCGACAATGATGATGGCTAACATAATAACGATCGGTAACAATAATGAAAGTGACATAAAATCTCTCCTTTGTCTTTAAAGCTTAATAAGATTATACTAAATAATATACGATTTAAAAAATGATTAAAATCTGTTGATGGAGTGTTTATTCAATGATACCAAAAATTACGACATTTTTAATGTTTAACGGTGAAGCTGAAGAAGCGATTAATTTTTATACGTCTATTTTTAAAGATAGTGAAATTTTAACAATGGTTAAGTATGGTGAAGAAGGACCTGGTGAACCTGGGACTGTTCAACATTCTATATTTAAAATAAATGGACAAATATTTATGGGAATCGATCAAACAAATGGTGTTGAAATTGAGATGAATCCTGCAATGTCATTATATGTAACGTGTGAATCAGCAATGGAAATGGAACATTTATATTCTAAACTTAAATCTGGAGGCGCGATTCTCATGCCGAAAACAGAATTACCACCAACATTTAGAGAGTTTGCGTGGGTTCAAGATAAATTTGGCGTGAACTTCCAACTTGCTTTACCTGAACAACAGTCATAAATGCAATATATAATAGAAAAACTTTCATAACTTATCAGCCTTTGAAAATCATTTCTGGCCAATCAAGTTATGAAAGTTTTTGTTATTTTTTAAGTAATTTTTTAATGTCGTCATAATCAGTCGTGACATAAAGTGTTGTTTGACTGTCGTAAGTGACAAATCCTGGTTTAGCACCACTCGGTTTATGGACATTCTTTATAGCAGTGTAGTCAACAGGGATTTGACCTGATTGACTTGCTTTAGAATAATACCCAGCAATCATTGCCGCTTCTTCGATTGTTTTTTGTGTTGGTTCATCTTCTTGTATGACAACATGTGAACCTGGTATATCTTTCGTATGGAACCATAATTGATTTTTTCTTGCGACACGATGCGTTAAGTAATCGTTTTGTTTATTATTTTTACCTAATAAAATCGTTTGACCATCTGTAGAAATAAATGTCGTTAACGTAATTTTGTTAGAATTTTTCTTTTTCTTATTTTTACGTTTCTTCACAAAACCTTGATCTTCTAATTCTTCTCTAATGTCATCAATATCATCAACAGAAATATGAGCAAGTTGTTGTTCTAATGATTCGAAATATAAGATATTAGATTGTGTCAATTTGATTTGCTTATCTAATTCTATTTCACGTGTCTTAAGTCTGTTATATTGTTTGTAATAATATTGTGCATTCATTGAAGGTGATTTTGTTGGATTTAAAGGTATCGTAATAGGCTCATTGTTATAATAATTAATAGTTTCTAACGATTTGTCGCCTTGTTTAATTTGATACATATTTGCCGTTATTAATTCTCCAAATAATTGTTGCTCATCTTTGTTACGAGCCGCTTCTCGCTCATTAATTAATTTCTCTAGTTTATGGCGATTTTTTTGAAGATGTTGGTCAACAATCTTAACTAAATCTAATGCACGTTGTTTAACACGCTCTCTTTCACCACGTGATTCATAAAATCTATCTAAACATTCATGTAAACTATTAAAGGACATATAGTCATTCCCATATGAATGTAACGGCATAAAATAGAAAATTTCTTTTCCAGTCGAATCATCACTATAAATAACAGGTTTAGGTGATTGTTGTACTTCGTCCATCACTTCATTAAAAGCTTCTACTAATGTTTCTTGATTCATAAATGGTCGTCTAGATGTAATTTCTTTCGTTATAAGTGGACTAAAACCTTCAAATTGTTGAAGGAGCTGTCGGTCAATTTTACCCGAATTAAAATCAATATATTTATTGATATCATCCACTTCGAATGGATTTAATTTCTTAACAGTAGGTGGATATTCATATTTGAAACCTGGCATAATTGTACGAGCGGTATTGGTATTAGGTGTATGATGTTTAAAGCCGTCGATAATTTTACGGTCTCCATCAATTAAAATGATATTACTATGTCTACCCATAATTTCTAATACAATTGTTCGTTTTCTTAAATCACCAATTTCATCTCGAGAATGAACATCGATTTCTACTAATCTGTCATTACCAATTTGTGTAATACTTTGAATAATACCGCCATCTAAATGTTTACGTAGTACTCTAAGAAACATAGGTGGATCGAAAGGATTATCAAATTTTTCAGCAGTTAAGTGAAAACGACTGAAATTTGCATGTGTTGACAATAGTAATTGTTTATTTTTTCGTTCACTTCGAATTGTTAATATAATTGTGTCATTACTCGGTTCAGTAATTTTATGAATTCGCCCAGTTACGAGCGATTGTATATCTTCAACGATCTTTCTAGTAAATAAGCCATCAAAAGCCATTTGCATTCACACCTTTATCAAAAGTCAATTTATTGTAACATGTAAGGGATTAAATGAGTATAATTCTGTTTAATCTTTAAACGTCTCTAGCCATATAGAATTGAAATATGGTAAGATATAAAAAAACAAAATGATAATAAATCGTAAGTATTCATTAGGAAAGGTCGTTTGACATGAACATAGAAAAAGGGTTACTGATAGTGCTCTCTGGCCCATCTGGAGTTGGTAAAGGAACAGTACGTAAATCAATATTTGATGATCCGAGTACGGATTTTAAATATTCTATCTCTATGACTACTCGAAACATGCGTGAAGGAGAAACGGATGGCGTAGATTATTTCTTTAAATCAAGAGAAGAATTTGAAGCTTTAATTGCTGATGACCAATTTATAGAGTATGCTGAGTATGTTGGTAATTACTATGGTACGCCAGTACAATACGTAAGAGATACGATGGATAACGGTTATGATGTATTTTTAGAAATTGAAGTAGAAGGTGCGAAACAGGTTAGAAAGAAATTTCCTGAAGCATTATTTATTTTCTTAGCACCACCGAGTCTTGAGCATTTAAAAGAAAGACTTGTCGGTCGTGGAACTGAATCAGATGAAATCATACAGAACCGTATTCTTGAAGCACGTAAAGAAGTTGAAATGATGAACCTTTACGATTATGTTGTTGTAAACGATGAAGTTGAATTAGCGAAAGAGCGTATTCAAGCCATCGTAGAAGCTGAACACTTAAAAAGAGAACGCGTTGAAGCACGTTACAGAAAAATGATATTGGAGGCAAAAAAATAATGTTATACCCACCACAAAACGAATTAAAAGACAGCATCAATTCTAAATATTTAGTTGTAACAACTGCAGCTAAGAGAGCACGTGAACTACAAGAAAACCCTGACAGTTTATTATTAGATGAATACCGTTCACTAAAAAATGTAGGTCAAGCACTAGAAGAAATAGCAGCACATAAAGTATATGCTAAATTAGAAGACTAATCATTTGAATTAACGAAAGACCTTTTATGTTTGGACGACCAATCCATACATGAAAGGTCTTTTTATTGAATATGTATATTGGAATTTAGATTCATGACAGTCTTTTTTAAAGAATGTATAATAAGTATAAAGTTTAAGAATCGAATTAATCGGAGGACTACACAAATGAAGAATATACTTCTAGCTGTAACTGGGGGAATAGCTGCCTATAAAGCTATAGATTTAACGAGCAAATTAACACAAAGCGGCTATCAAGTGCGCGTCATGTTAACTGAACATGCGAAACAATTTGTGACACCATTGGCATTTCAAGCTATAAGTCGCAATCACGTTTATACAGATACTTTTGACGAAAAAGATGTCAGTGAAATTCAACATATTACGTTAGCTGACTGGGCTGATGCAGTCATCGTTGCACCTGCAACAGCTAATACAATTAGTAAATTAGCAAATGGCTTAGCAGATAACATGGTGACTTCAACATTACTCGCTACGACTGCTCCTGTTTTTATCGCACCAGCAATGAATGTGCATATGCTTGAACATCCTTCTACCGTTGAAAATATGTCTCGTTTAAGAAATTATGGTTATAAATTCATTGCGCCTGGGGAAGGTTATTTAGCTTGTGGTTATGTTGCAAGAGGTAGAATGGAAGAACCGATTACCATTTTGACAATTATTGATGATTATTTTAAAGAACAAGCACAACCACAAACTTTTGCTTTAAAAGGTAAAAATGTACTTGTAACTGCTGGACCAACAGTTGAAAAAGTAGATGCTGTACGCTATTTTACAAATCGTTCAAGTGGAAAAATGGGTTATGCATTAGCTGAGGCTGCAAGAGATTTAGGGGCGAACGTTACGTTAGTAAGTGGAGAAACGAATTTAACACAACCTGTTGGCGTAGAGTTTGTTCAAGTAACAAGTGCTGAAGATATGTTCCAAGCTGTTAAATCGCGTATGAATGATATGGACATGATTATTAAAGCAGCAGCAGTCGCTGACTATACACCAGTTGAAACTTCTGAACATAAAATGAAAAAGAAAGATGGCGACTTACAGCTAACATTTAAAAGAACGGCAGATATCCTTAAATATTTAGGGGAACATAAAGATAAGCAATATTTAGTTGGATTTGCGGCTGAAACGGATAATGTTGAAGAATATGCGATGGGTAAATTGAAAAAGAAAAATGCAGACGTCATCGTCGCAAATCACGTCGCGAATGAGGCAATTGGCTTTAGATCTTCAGATAATGAAGTAGATATGTATTTTGCAAATGGTGATAAAGTACCAATTGCTAAAGCTTCTAAACAAAAAGTTGCCATTAAGATTTTAAATGAAATTACTAGTAGGTGGGAAGATTGATTGCAAATGTAGTCGTAGATATTCCAGCTAAAAATGTCGACAAAATATTTGATTATTTAATTCCGCAAGATATTGTAGATATCGTCAAAGTCGGTGTTAGAGTTGAAGTGCCTTTTGGTCCACGTAAAATTCAAGGATTTGTCATTGGCATAAGTGAAGAATTAACAAGTGACATTGATCAGTCTAAATTAAAATCAATCATTCGTGTTAAAGACTTTAAACCAGAGCTAACAGCGGAACTCATTGAATTGAGTGAATGGATGTCTAACTTTCACTTAGTTAAGCGTATCTCTGCTTTAGAAATTATGTTACCGAGTGCTGTCAAAGCTAAATATCAGAAAGTATATTGTGTTGCTGAACCAGAAGGAATTCCTGCACAATATTTAAATCTTTTTAATAAAGAAGGTATTTTAACATTTGAACAAGCGCAACAACTTCAAATTGTTTCTATTTTAGAAGAATTTGTAGAAAATGATGCGATTATAAAAGATACAATTGTAGGTCAACAACTCACAAGAAAATATGTAACTTGCGTAAGAATCGTACCTACAAATCGATTAGATGAGATTTTAATGTCATTGAGTAAAAAAGAAAAACAACTTGATGTCATGAACTATTTAATTGAGCATAGACGAGAAGATGTCATGCTCAGAACATTAAAAGAAGAAGGCTTCTCAGAATCGAGTATCAATACACTTGTTAAAAATCAAATATTAGAAAAATACGATGGCATCATGAATAGAGATCCGTATGAGCATCGTATTTTTGAAAAAGAACATAATAAAGCGTTGACTGAAGCCCAACATGAAGCTTTTACACAGATTGATGAAGCGGTTCGTAATAATGAATCGAAGACGTTTCTTTTACATGGTGTGACGGGTTCAGGAAAAACAGAAGTATATTTACAAACTATTGAGAATGTACTCAAAAAAGGCGAACAGGCGATTATGCTTGTGCCTGAAATTGCATTAACACCGCAAATGGTTAACCGATTTAAAGCGCGCTTTGGTGATGAAGTAGCTGTATTACATTCCGGTTTATCTAAAGGTGAAAAATATGATGAATGGCAAAAAATAAGAGATGGTAAAGCAAGTGTTTCAGTCGGTGCGAGATCAAGTGTGTTTGCACCATTTGAAAAATTAGGTCTTATTATAATTGACGAAGAGCATGAAGCAACGTATAAGCAAGAAGATTATCCGAGATATCATGCAAGAGAAATCGCGATATGGAGAAGTGAATATCATAAATGCCCAGTCGTATTAGGATCAGCTACACCAAGTCTTGAAACATTTGCACGTGCAGAGAAAAATGTTTATCAATATTTAGGATTGCCAGAACGTGTGAATCAACAGAAAATGCCTGAAATTGAACTAATTGATATGAGGGAAGAACTTCAAGAAGGTAATCGTTCGATGTTCTCTAATGACCTGACAAAAGCCATTCAAGATCGCATTGATAAAGGTGAACAAATTGTATTGTTCTTAAATAGAAGAGGGCATTCATCATTTGTATTATGCAGAGATTGCGGACACGTACCACAATGTCCAAATTGTGATATCTCGCTTACATATCACAAAACACATGATGATTTAAAATGTCATTATTGTGGATACAGTGAACCTATGCCTCAAAGATGTCCAAGTTGTGAAAGTGAACATATACGACAAATGGGTGTTGGCACGCAGAAAGTCGAAGAAATTATTTACGACACATTCGACCGCGCTAAAGTCATTAGAATGGATGTCGATACAACTTCGAAAAAAGGTGCCCACGAAAAATTATTAACAGCTTTCGGAAACCAAGAAGCAAATATTTTGTTAGGAACACAAATGATTGCTAAAGGATTGGACTTTGAAAATATTACATTAGTAGGCGTACTTAATGCAGATACGATGTTAAACTTGCCAGATTTCAGATCGAGTGAAAAGACATTCCAATTACTGACTCAAGTGGCAGGTAGAGCAGGTAGACACGAGAAACAAGGCGAAGTCATGATTCAAACATATAACCCGGATCATTACGCTATCTTAGATGTCACAAGTAATGACTATCTGTCCTTTTATCAAAAAGAAATGAAATTTAGACAAATTGGTAAGTATCCACCATATTATTATCTTGTGAATTTGACCATTAGTCATACAGATATTAAAAAGGTATTAAAAGCATCTAAGCATATACATGGCATATTGTTGCAACACGTTACAACACAATCCTTTGTATTAGGACCATCACCAAGCCCGTTATCACGTATTAATAATAAACATCGATTCCAGATATTAATTAAATTTAAGAACGAACCAGATTTATTAACAGCCTTACAATATTTAGATGATTATTATCATGAGCAATATTTAAAAGATAAACTATCACTAGAGATAGATATTAATCCGCAGATGATGATGTAAATAGAAAGAAACCCGTGAAATGTGAAAACTTCACGGTTTTTTCTTATGATGAGAGCAAATACTAGTTCTCTTTTCTAATTTTACTTATATGAATATCCCTTGAAATTGCAATCAACGGACGAATGAGCATTTGGAAACTACCAATTACAAATAGAACAGTTCCTGCAAAAGTAGTCGATTCATTAAAAAATAAAAAACTACCCGTTATAAATATCATCGCAAGAATGATATCGTTAATTTGATATAGAAATTTATAAAAAGTAACAACTTTAACATCAATATTGAAAATCGTGAATTCTAATTCATTTTTATTTTTAGTGTGCATAATCCTCACCTCAAGTTGATAATATCAATAAATAGATTAAATTCAAGAGATTGATGTATGTGGGGGAATTTTGTTTTATAAGCCGCCCATTATGAACAAGTTTAGCCAGAAGTGTTCATAAGACCATCGTTATGAACAAGTTTGACGAGAAGTGTTCATAAGACTCGCGTTATAAATAGAATTTTTTATTACGAAGTTTCTCAGACTTAAAATGATTATTACAAACTCTTTTTATAGTGTGTGACCTAACTGGATAACACCACTGGATGGCTTCTTCAAATGTAAAGCCGTCTCTTTTTAAATAATAGAGTTCTTTCAAATTGTACAGGACGATTTCTTCGTATTTAATCTTAGAGTGACAGTACATGCAGTTAGAGTAGATTTTATTTTCTATTATTTTGATTGTGTGCATTTTTCTACAACTTGGACATTTTACACCTGCTAAACTGAGATCGAAGTATGGTGTGATTTCTTTTTGATAATAAGTTGAGTGGATTTTCTTGTGTTGTAATAAAAAGTTTAATAGTGCGGGGTTAAACTTTGATGAATGGGATTGTAAGATTTCTTTGATTTGGTTCAATTGATTGAAATAGATAATATTCTGATTATGTGGCCAGGTTCCAACTGGGATAAAATGAGGATTTGTAAAAATGATAAAAGTTTGAATATTTATATGTATACCATTTTGATACAGTAATTTTTCTAATTCGAATTTCATAAATTTTGTTTGTTTAATGGGGGATTTCGTAGTTAATCCGTAACTACTTTTTAAGTAATCTTGTTCGAAATGCCACTCGTCTCTATAATGTTTAATTTCAAATAAGAAAAGTGTATTGTCTGTTGCGACTAAATAATCAATTTGGACATGATGTTGATTACCGAATTCGAAATCGTAAATATAGCTGATGTTAGGTATCGTGTTTAAAAACGATTTGAAATAGCGTTCGCCTTCTTTGCCGTTGTAATATGTGAGAAGATTATTCCTCTCATCTTTCGTTAAAGTCTTCCGAGATTCAAGTGCGAGTAAATATTGATAGTAGTCGGATACGTTCATATAGTATTCCTTTCTGTTATTTATTGGTAACTCAATTTTACTTCGATTACTCAAAAATTTCTATCAAATCAATGTAAGCGACTGTAGATGAATTTTCTCTGTCGCTTTTTATATTGATTTACGTTATAATTATACGATGAGTTTTTAAAAAGGAGCGATAGATATGGCTGTAAAACCACTTGTTACGGTACCAAATCCAATGTTAAATAGAGAAGTTAAAGATGTTGTGACTTTTGATGAGTCTTTAAAAGCATTAATTGCTGATTTAGAGGATACAATGTTTGAAAATGATGGGGTGGGTATAGCTGCACCTCAAATTGGCGTTGATCTTAAAGTTGCGATTGTTGATATGGAGCAAGAAGGTATTTTGCAGCTGATCAATCCAACGATTGTTTCTCAATCTGAAGAAACTGAAGCTGATGTAGAAGGTTGTCTCAGCGTACCTGGTGTCTTTGGAGAAGTGAACAGAAGTAAAATGATTGTCGTGAAAAGTAATGATTTAAATGGTAATCAAGTTGAACTAACTGCATATGATGATATTGCACGAATTATTTTACATGAAGTAGATCATTTATATGGTGAGTTATTCACGGATAAGATGACGAAAGAAATTAGTGAAGAAGAATTAGAGGAGATGTATAAGGATGAGTAAAATTGTATTTATGGGTACACCAGATTTTTCTACAGGCATTCTTGAAATGTTAATCGAAGAACATGAAGTGATTGCAGTTGTTACTCAACCTGATCGTCCGGTAGGTAGAAAAAAAGTACTGACACCACCTCCTGTTAAAAAAGTAGCAGTTGAACATAATATTCCAGTATATCAACCTGAAAAATTAAATCATTCACCAGAATTAGAAGAGATTATTAATTTACAACCTGATTTAATCGTTACTGCAGCATTTGGGCAGCTATTACCAAAATCATTATTAGATGCGCCAAAATATAAAGCAGTTAATGTACATGCTTCATTGCTACCTAAATATCGCGGTGGTGCTCCGATTCATTATGCAGTTATGAATGGTGAGAAAAAGACAGGCGTAACAATTATGTATATGGCAGAAAAATTAGATGCAGGTAATATTATTAGCCAAGATGAAATCGACATTAAAGAGAACGACACAGTAGGAGATGTTCATGATCAACTAGCAGTACTCGGTACAGCATTATTGAAACGAACTTTACCTACTATTTTTAATGGAACAAATGATAGCATTCCTCAAGATGAATCACTTGTAAGTTTTGCTTCTAATATTTCAAGAGAAGATGAAAGAATTGACTGGACACAAGATGCTGAATCAATCCATAACCATATAAGAGGATTATCACCTTGGCCAGTTGCTTATACAACGATGAATGATAAAAATATGAAATTGTGGCGCAGTGAAATTGTAAGAAATGTTAAAGGTAATCCAGGAGAAATTGTTGAAACAACTAAATCAGCTATTATAGTAGCAACAGGCAGTGAAGATGGTGTTGCTTTAACTGAAATACAATTAGCAGGTAAGAAACGTGTGCAAACACGAGATTATTTAAGCGGATTACAATCAAAAATTGATGGGACTAAATTAATATGATGAAAAACAATGTAAGAAACGTTGCATTAACGATTCTAGATGATGTACTGACAGGTGAAGCATATAGTAATCTACAACTTAATGAAGCGATAAAAAACGAAGCCGTATCTAAAAAAGATGTTGGATTATTAACGGAACTTGTATATGGTACTTTACAAAGAAAAATCACTTTAGAATATTTAATTGAGCCTTTTATTAAGACGAAGTTAAAAGGTTGGATGAAACGTCTATTAATCATGAGTGCATATCAATATGTATATTTAGATAAAGTTCCAAATCACGCGATTATCAATGAAGCTGTTAATATTGCTAAAGTACGCGGTGATTTACACAATAGTAAAGCAATCAATGCGATTCTTAGAAATTTCATGTCTACACCATTAAGAACATTAGATGAAATCAAACATGATGATAAGAAACTTTCAATTGAGGGTAGTGTACCTTTATGGTTAACAAAACATTGGATTACACATTTTGGATATGAAAAGACGAGAGAAATGTGTTTACTCAGTTTAACACCGCCAGATACAACAGTAAGAGTGAATACAACACGCATATCTGTTGAAGATGCAGTTGAAAGATTACAAAGTAATGGTTATACTGTCGAAATAGATAAAGACATAGAAAGATGTTTACATGTTAAAGGTGAAGCTATTGTAAATGATAGATTATTTAAAGATGGTTTATTATCTGTACAAGATAAGAGTTCAATGTTTGTAGCAGAAATTTTGAAACCGAAACCGAATAGTACAGTGTTAGATACATGTAGTGCACCAGGTGGTAAGGCTTGTCATATCGCTGAAATCATGAATCAAACTGGTCATGTTGATGCATTTGACATTCACCCACATAAAATAGATTTAATTGATTTTAATATCAAAAAATTAAGACTTAAAAATGTAACAGCAGCTGTACATGATGCCACTCAGCCTTTTGATCAAACATATGATTACATCCTTGTAGATGCACCTTGTAGTGGATTTGGTGTCATGAGAAGAAAGCCTGAAATTAAGTATGACAAGACGTCAAAGGATGTTGAATCATTGTGGCACTTACAATTAGAAATCCTTGAAAATGCAAGTAAATCTCTCGCACCTAATGGAGAACTTGTGTACTCAACTTGTACAATCGAACAAATGGAAAATGAAAATGTTGTTTATTCATTCTTAAAAGCAAATCCAGAATTTGAATTCGCACCATTTATAGATCCAAGAACAAATCAAGAAACTAAAACATTACAGCTACTACCTCAAGATTATAATTCAGATGGTTTCTTTATTACTAAAATTAAGAGAAAGGAAAGTTAATATGCCAGCGATACAGAAAAAACGCAATAAATTTATGCCAAACTTCGAAAGACCTTCAATATATTCATTACAATTAGGAGAATTAGAAGATTGGTTGATCGATCAATCAGAACCAAAGTTTAGGGCTAAACAAATTTTTGATTGGTTATATGTTAAAAGAGTAGACGCTTTTAGCGAAATGACAAATCTTTCAAAAGAATTGAGAGAAAAACTTGTACAATCATTTGAAATTACAACGTTAGAAGTAGCTGTTAAACAAGAAAGTAAAGATGGAACAATCAAGTTTCTTTTTGAATTACAAGATGGATACACGATTGAAACAGTATTAATGAGACATGAATATGGGAATTCAGTTTGTGTGACAACTCAAGTTGGTTGTCGTATAGGTTGTACGTTCTGTGCCTCATCAATCGGTGGTTTGAAACGTAACCTTGAAGCGGGTGAAATTGTTGCACAAGTATTAACAGTTCAAAAAGCTTTAGATGCTACGGATGAGCGTGTCAGCCAAGTTGTTATTATGGGTATTGGTGAACCATTTGAGAACTATGATGAAATGATGGGATTCTTAAAAATCATTAATCATGATAAAGGTTTAAACATCGGAGCACGTCATATAACAGTTTCTACATCAGGTATAATCCCTAAAATTTACGATTTTGCTGATGAATCCCTACAAATAAACTTTGCGTTAAGTTTACATGCAGCTGATAATGAAACACGTTCAAGATTGATGCCTATAAACAGAGCTTATGATTTAGATAAATTAATGGAAGCTATTGAATACTATGTCAATAAAACGAATAGAAGAATCACTTTTGAATATGGTTTGTTCGGAGGTGTAAATGACCAAGTTCATCATGCAAAAGCATTGGCAAAACTAATTAAACATTTAAACTGTCACGTGAACTTAATTCCAGTTAACCACGTACCAGAACGTGACTATGTAAAAACATCAAAAGAAGATATCTTTAAATTTGAAAAAGAATTAAAAAGAAACGGGATAAATGCTACAATAAGACGTAATCAAGGTGCAGATATTGATGCTGCATGTGGACAACTAAGAGCAAAAGAGCGAAAAGAAGAAACGAGGTAACAAATCATGGAAGCACGGTTTTTTACAGATGTCGGTCAATTTCGAGAACAAAATGAAGATGCAGGTGGTATCTATACAAATCAAACGGGTCAAGTTTTATTAGTGATTTGTGATGGTATGGGTGGACATGCTGCAGGTGAAGTTGCAAGCCAATTTGTGAATGATTCACTTAAAGCTAGATTCGAAGATGAAAATTATATTGAATATGATCATGCAGAAGATTGGTTACAATCTAACTTAGCTGATATAAACAGACAATTATATAACGAGTCTATGAACAATGAGATGTATAGAGGAATGGGTACAACTTGTGTTTGTGCTTTAGTCTATGAAAAAGACATCGTTGTAGCTAATATAGGTGATTCACGTGCTTATTTGATGAACAGTCGTGAAATGATGCAATTAACAAATGATCATACATTTGTTAATCATCTTGTTACGATTGGAGAAATTACGAAAGAGGAGGCTTTCACGCATCCTCAAAGAAACATTATTACAAAAGTTATGGGAACAGATAAACGTGTTAACCCAGATATTTTTTACTACAATACAAAATTTTATGATTATTTGCTTTTAAATTCAGATGGTTTAACAGATTACTTACATGAAGATGACGTTCAACAAATTGTGATGTCTCATAAAGGTACGGTTGATGATATTGGTGAAACGCTTATCGAAGAAACAATCGAAGTCGAAGGTAAAGATAATATCTCGTTAATATTATATCCATTTGAAGGTGGAAAAATATGATAGGTCGCATAATCGCCGGTCGCTATGAATTTGTGAAGTATCTTGGTGGCGGTGGTATGAGTAACGTCTATTTAGCGAAAGATAAGATCTTGAACCGTGATGTAGCAGTGAAAGTAATCAACATACCGCCTTATGAAAAAGAAAAAGCAGTTGAACGATTCGAACGAGAAGTTCAAAATACGACGATTTTAAGTCATAGTAACGTTGTGAATGTACTTGATGTAGAAGAAGATGATAATTGTTATTACCTTGTTATGGAATATATAGAAGGACCAACATTAAAGGAGTATCTATGTAAAGAAGGTAAGTTATCTGCAGATGAAGCGGTTGAAATGACGCTTCAAATCTTAAAAGGTATCGCACATGCTCATCATCATCGAATTATTCATCGAGATATTAAACCGCAAAACATTCTCATGACTAAAAATGGGACTTTAAAAATATTAGACTTTGGTATCGCAAGGGCATTAAGTGAAACAGCTTTAACAGAAACGAATCATGTTATGGGTTCTGTTCAATATTTATCGCCTGAACAAGCTAAAGGTCAATCAACAGATGAATCATCAGATATTTATTCTATTGGTATTGTATTGTATGAATTATTAACAGGACACCCGCCGTTTAATGGGGAAACGCCTGTAAGTGTAGCCATTAAACATATTCAAGAAGAGTTGCCATCTATTAGAAAAGAACGACCATCTATACCTCAAAGTATAGAAAATGTCATTATGAAAGCAACTCGTAAAGAAAAATCACTAAGGTACCGTGATACAAATGAAATGTATTATGACCTTTTAACAGCATTGGACGATGAACGTAAAGATGAATTACCTAGGTATGAGTCTGATTCAGATACTAAAACAATGCCCGTTATAAAAGCTGATGAAGAAGAAAGTGATACAAAGACTGTTCCAATTGCAACGACGCAACAAAATGCTAATGCACAACAGCAAAATATGGAAACAAATAAACCTAAACGTAAGCGTAATAAATGGTTAATCGTTTTTGTACCCATTTTACTATTATGTATGTTAGTAGGTGCAATTGGTTTTGCCTTAACGGCTCCTAAATATGTAGACGTGCCTAACTTATTAGGTAAATCACGTGGTGAAGCCTTAGCTTTAATAGATGAAAAAGGTTTAAGCAAAGGTAAAATAACAGAAGCCTATAGTAATAGTTTTAAAGAAGGCGAAGTTATGAAAGTAACACCTAAAGTAGGTAGTAAGGTTAAAGAAATGACTAAAGTTGATTTAGTGATATCTCAAGGTGTTAAGACGTTTACCATAGAAGATTATGTTGGAAAATCAGCAGACAAAACGAAAAAGCAATTAGAAAAACAAGGCTTTGAATCTGTCCGTATAAAAGAACAGTATGATAAAGCGACGAATGGCACAGTGATTAATCAAAATATCGAACCAGGTTCTAAAGTTGTACCTAAAGATACGATGATTATTTTGACAAAATCAATCGGCGTAAAACAAGAATACGTTAAAGATTATACAGGTGAAGAAATTAGTAAAGCAACTTCTGAACTTGAAGCGCTTGGATTTAAAGTAGAACAATCTGAAGTTGAAAGTGATGAACCAGCAGATACAATCGTTAAACAATCATTTAAAGATGGACAATTGCCAGTCGAATCAACGATTTATTTTGATGTATCTAAAGGTGAAGATAAAGACTCTAACTCAGATAAATCAGATGATAAAGATAAAAAAGATGACAGTGATGATAACGCAAGAGATAAAACATATACACAATCCGTTTATATACCATTTACAGGTTCTGATAGTAAAAAAGGTCAGAAAGTAGAGATCTTTGTTAAAGATAAATCAAATGATATCAAAAAAGTTGCAGATTCCTTTACGATTAAAAAAGATACAACAAGAAGCATTAATTTCACGATTCCAAAAGGCGAATCAGCTGAATATCGCGTTGAAGTAGATGGTAAAGAGGTTGAAAGTAACACAATTGATTACGATGATTTCTAAATATATGAAAAGTATATAGCTATTTGAGGGGCTGAAACATTAAACAGTGTTTCAGTCTCTATTTTTATACACTATTGATTTAATGTTTAGTTCTTAGTAAAATTTAGAAAATGAGTCTGGGGTGAAAAATATGCTTCCTTATGTGTCTTTATATGAATATGTATATCGTCAAACAGAACATGCTATTGTAGATGCTGATCAAAAGCACGCTATTTATGAAGAGTATAAAAATATTGTGACCTCATCTCATCTGTCTGATCAAGTCTTTATAGAAGTTATGAATAATTTCTTTTATGATATAGGCTTGTTGAGTACGTCTATTAAGGCATTGAAAATTCCTGACAAACAAGTTGGAATTAAGGTAAGAGCTACTAAAGATGCTTTAGTTGTTACGAAAGTGCTGGATGATATACGCTTTGTTGTTGGTGATGAAATTACACAGTTATCAGGGGATTCTATTGAATATTGTAGAATGAGATATCATCGTTTATTAAAAGATGAACCATACCATAGAGAAGAATGGGGACATATTTTAACTTTCCAAAATGAAGTAGAAGTAAAAAGAGCGAATCAAACTTATCACTTTGAATTGAGACATTATCCGGTGAGTACAGAACATACGATTGATGTGACGGTTAAGGATGATGTACCAATATTAGAATTTAACGGTGATATTCGTTTTGAACAAGCTGTTGAAGCGTTATACAAATTATCCAAAATTCAAGCATCATCTAAAAAAGTCATTTTTGATTTTAGAAATGCACAATTTAAAAATTTGAGTATCGCAGAGTTTCTTATGCCTTATTTTTATGAGATTGGCAATCAAGAAACAATATTAACGAAAGACACACAAGTAAAGGTTGAGCGAGAGCGTCATAAGTCGTTATTTAAGCAAAAATTAGAACGTTTGTATAAAGCATGCAGTGAAATGAATGAACAAGCTTTTTATCAAAATATTTTAGATCAACCTGTTGGTGATTGGAAATTCTTTGATGATGATAAAATTGATTTTATCGGATTAAGTCGATTTGAAGAAATTGTGATCTTGATTGATAAAGATACATCTTATGCAGCTGAATGGCTCGTTTATAAAGTAGTAAAATCGGGAATAGTCAATCTTGTCGGAAGACCAACGAATGGAAATCTAGCGTTTTTTAATATTGTTGATGAAATTATTGATCAACGATTTATACTCAGTTTTCCAGTTGAAAATCTAAATCAATCGATTCAAGATGATGTCGTTTATCCAGATACGCTAATTGAGTGGTCAAAAAGACATGCATTAGTTGACAAAGATATTAAATTTTCAATTGATAATAGTAGTTGATTGATTATTTTCACAGAAAATGAAATAATATGTAAGTATATGAAATTTACAAAAATTCTAGGGGGCATTAACTTTATGGGTAAGCAAATACCAAAAGATAGAGGTCTAGACAGTACATTTAAAGTTTTGAAAGAAGGCTATAAATATGTACCAAATAGACTTGAGAAATTTGATACAAATATTTTTGAATTAAGAGCATTAGGCGGAAGAAGAACAGTTGTAATCAGTGGTAAAGAAGCAGCAGAGCTTTTTTATAATAACGATTTAATTGAAAGACAAGGTACGTTACCAAAACGTGTTGTTAATACTTTATTCGGTAAAGGCGCTATACATACTACTGGTGGTAAAAAACACATAGACCGTAAAGCTCTATTTATGTCATTAATGACTGAAGAAAATTTAGAATATTTGAGAGAACTTACACGTAGTACTTGGTTCATGAATACTGAACGTATGGAAAGAATGGACGAAGTTAACGTTTATAAAGAATCTATTATCTTATTAACTAAAGTTGGATTTAGATGGGCAGGCGTTATCGCGTCTCCTGAAGAAATTGAAAGCTGTGCCCAAGATATGGACACAATGATTGATTCATTTAAAAATATCGGTACTGCATTCAAAGGGTATAGAGAAGCTAAAAAAGCAAGAGATAGAGTGGAAACATTCCTAGAAAATCAAATTATTGCAGTACGTGAAGGTAAATTAACACCTCCACAAGGTACAGCATTACATGAATTTAGTCACTGGGAAGATTTTGAAGGTAATTTAATGGATTCTAGATTGTGTGCGATCGATTTAATGAACGTTGTGCGTCCTCTAGTCGCGATTAATCGTTTTATTAGTTTCGGTGTGAAAGCATTACATGATTATCCAGGAGAAGCAGAAAAAGTCTTCAATAATGAAAATGACTATGCTTATAAATTTGTACAAGAAGTTAGAAGATTCTATCCATTCGTACCTTATTTACCTGGTAAAGCAGCAGTAGATATCGAATTTGATGGCTATACGATTGAGAAAGATACTTTCTTAGTATTAGATATTTACGGAACATTGCATAGAGACGGCTTATGGGAGAATCCAGAAAGGTTCTATCCAAACCGCTTTAGCGATTGGGACGGAAGTCCATTTGATTTAATCCCTCAAGGTGGTGGCGATTATTATACAAACCACCGTTGTGCTGGTGAGTGGATGACAATTATCATCATGGAAGAATCTATGAAATACTTCGCTAGAAACATTTCATATGATATGAAAAAAGACCAAGATCTATCTGTTAATTTAAATAAATTACCAGGTCGTGTCGTAAGTGGTACAATCATTGAAAATGTAAATGCATTAGTAAACCGTAACGTAGAATCAGTTTAATCATGAATTGATTCATTATAATAATATTATTCAGGCTGAAATTTCATTCGAAATTTCAGCCTGAATTCATGTATATATGAAAATTCTAAAAGATATTTGGTATCATAGGTAAAGAGGTGATGACATGGTAACTTGTTTAGTTGTAGATGATGATAAATTTATCTTAAATGATTTGAAGCGAGAAATTGAACGTGAACATATAAATGTTATAACAAGTCTCAGTGGTGAGGAAGCTATAGAAGTTGTAGAGCATAAATATATTGATATTGCTGTTGTAGATATTATGATGCCAGGTATGGACGGCTTTGAATTGTGTCAAATACTTAAGGATAGTTTTGATATTCCAGTTATCATGTTAACGGCAAGAGATGAGTTGAGTGATAAAGAAAATGCATTTCTCGCTGGAACAGATGATTATGTGACAAAACCATTTGAAATTAAAGAGTTAATATTTAGAATAAAAGCTGTTCTACGCAGGTTTAAAATTAATTCATCCAATGAACTTCAAATAGGTAATACACATATCAATAGTGTTGATATGGAAATAACGATTAATCAGAAAACAATGCTTTTACCAAAGAAAGAATTTGCATTACTAGATTATTTAATGCGTAACAAAGATAAAGTAATACAACGAGACAAAATTATTGAAGTTGTATGGGGTATTGATTTCGAAGGAGACGAACGAACGCTTGATGTACATATTAAACGTATTAGAAAGCGATTAGAAAAGTTAGAGAGTGATGTCTTGATTAAAACCGTCAGAGGCGTTGGTTACAAGGCGGTGCTTGCTCATGAGGTTTAAGTCTTTAGCTCAACGAATAACGATTTATACAATAGTTGTGATGCTCGTAAGTGCTATTTTAGGTTTTATTCTTACAAATATTTATTATCATATAGATTTAAAAGAAAAAAATGACCACAAAGTGTTTAATACTTTAAAAGATGTTCAAGATTATATTGATCATGATAATGAAATGTCGTTGGATAATTATTTAAATCACTTAAGCGAGCTACATTATCAAGCTGTATTGTATAATGATAAGTTGAAACCGACTTATTATGGTGATAACTTTAGAAAATATAATTTAGACAACCAAGCTGTTGAAGATGTATTAGACGGTAAAACGTATCATGGTATTAAGAATAGACCGTTTAATATTTTTATTACAGGATTCTTTGATAATGAAACGAGAAACACTGTCGGTATAAAGATTCAACATCAAGGTGCTGAGTATGCGTTATTCTTGAGACCTAGTGTGGGTTCCATGTTAGGCGAATTTAGAATATTTTTAGCGATATTGCTTGTATTGCTAGTCGTAATTTCATTAGTACTCGTGCTCTTCTCAAGTTATTCATTAGCAAACCCAATTAGACGACTTATGAAGACGACTGAATCATTAAGAAAAGGTGACTTTGATGTCGATATCAAAGTAACACGTAACGATGAAATAGGTATATTACAACACCGATTTATTAAGATGAGAGATGAACTTAAACAGCTAGAAATGATGAGACAATCCTTTGTTCAAAATGTATCTCATGAAATTAAATCTCCGCTTCAGTCTATTTTAAGTTTATTAAGAGAACTTGAACATGAACAAGATGAAAATAAAAGAACACAAATTATAGAAGATATATATGCTAGGGCATATCGTTTGAGTAATTTAACGAAACAATTATTGTTGTTATCTGAGTTAGATAATAGTGAGCATTTATCATTTAATGAAACAGTACATGTTCAAAAAGTCGTTAAAGAAGTCGTTCAAAATCTGAATTTCTTATTAGAAGACAATGAAATCTCAGTTCTATTTGATATGGATGATTTAACTATTAAAGGTAATCATAAATTACTTTATCAAGCACTTTATAATATATTAAGTAATGCTATTAAATACTCACCAGAACATAGTATGATACAAATTGATCTAAAAGAACAAAATGAATTTGTACAAGTTTCGATTATTGATGAAGGTTATGGCATGACTGAGAAACAGCTGAAACATATTAAAGATCGATTTTATAAAGGTGATCAATCTCATAATGTACATGTTGATAGTAACGGTCTAGGGTTATCGATTGTTGATTCAATTATTGAACATCATGATGCTCAAATCTTCTTCGAAAGTGAAGTCGATAAAGGGACAGAAGTAACGATTTTGTTTAAGTAACATAAATAATTGATTATTTAAGCAGTATGATTTGGTATAATTAAAATAAAATGAGGTAGGTGTTATATTGAAAACTGGTCGTATTATTAAATCAATAAGTGGAGATTATTCAGTACAAGCTGACGATGGTATATATATTACGAGAGCTCGAGGATTATTCAGAAAGAAGAAAACATCTCCAGTTGTCGGAGATATAGTTGATTTTCAAGTTGAAAATCAAACAGGTGGCTATATTCAACATATTCATGAACGTGAGAATATATTACTAAGACCCCCTGTTTCAAATATTCATAAAGTTATCGTCGTGATGAGTGCATCAGAACCAGCATTTAGTCAACAATTATTAGATAGATTTCTCGTAGTCGTTCATTCATACAATATTACACCTATAATATGTGTAACTAAAAAAGATCTCGCGACTGATGATGAAATTCAACAAATACAAGATAAATTAGCGCAATATCAATCAATTGGATATGAAACATTATTTATAGGTGATGATGATGATGTATCAAATGCGATTAAACCTTTAATTGACGGTATTATCGTGTTAAGTGGACAATCTGGTGTTGGTAAATCCACGATTATGAATAGATTGTTCGACGATTTGAATTTAGAAACGAACAAAATCTCAAAAGCACTTAATCGTGGTAAACATACGACAAGACATGTTGAATTGTATGAGTTAGAGGGTGGTTATTTAGCTGACACACCAGGATTTAGTGCATTAGACTTTTCACACATTGAAAAGGAAGATCTCGCAGATTTATTCCCAGAATTTGAAGCCATTAAATCACAGTGTAAATTTAGAAATTGTACGCACATTAATGAACCTAAATGTGCAGTAAAAGAACTAATTCAAGATAATCATTTTTATCAGTTAAGATATAAGCACTATTTGACATTATTCGAAGAAATTCAAAATAGAAAGGTAAGATATTAATGTTAAAAATAGCACCTTCACTTTTAGCTTGTGATTTTGCAGAATTAAAACAAGAAGTAACACGCGTTAAGGAATCTGGCGCAGACATTTTACATTTTGATGTAATGGATGGTCAGTTTGTACCAAATATATCGATTGGATTACCTATTTTAGAATCATTAAGAAAAGTAACAGATATGACGATTGATACACATTTAATGATCGAGAACCCAGAACAAATGATTGATGCGTTTTGTAAAGCGGGTAGTGACATGGTATCTGTTCATTACGAGGCGACACCACACATTCATAGAGCGATACAACAAATCAAAGCGCATGATAAATTAGCAGGTGTTGTTATCAACCCTGGAACGCCTGTAGAATCATTATCGCAAATTTTAGGAGACGTGGACTTTGTTCTAATTATGACTGTGAATCCAGGATTTGGTGGTCAAAGCTTCATAGAATCTACGTTAAATAAAATTACTTGGTTAGACGAATATAGAAATGAACATGACTTAAACTTTGAAATTGAAGTTGATGGTGGTATTAATGAAGAAACAGGTGCGTTATGTAAAGCACAAGGCGCAGACATATTAGTTGCAGGATCTTATTACTTCAAACATGAAGACTACAAAGAACCTGTACATAAATTAAAGGGTGATTAATCGTGAAAGTAAATCTATTATGTAGTATGCGTCATATCAATGAACATATACTTCAAGATGAAAAACACATTGATTGGATAGGTGTAGATAGAGGAACAATTGAATTAATTAAACATGATATTAAGCCTGTTGCTGCAATAGGAGACTTTGATTCGGTATCAGATGAAGAGTATCAACAAATCATTGAACATATCGATATTGATCCGGTTAAGAAAGAAAAGGATGATACCGATCTTGCATTAGCGGTTAACTTAGCAGTTGAACTCGGATACGAAGAAATTAGAATATATGGTGCGACAGGTGGCAGATTAGATCATTTTATGGGTGCTGTTCAAATATTAACGAAACCAGAATTTCTGGAAGATAATATTCAAATCACGCTCTTAGATAAGCAAAATGAAATTACAGTATTAAAAGCAGGAAATCATCGAATTTCACAAGTAGAAGGTATGAAATATGTGTCCTTTATTCCGTTAAGTACGAATATTAGAATAAAATTAGAAGAATTTAAATATGATTTACCATTTACAACTTTGGCGCAAGGCTCAACGTTAACGATTAGTAATGAGTTTAAAGAGGGGCGTGAACATCCATTAGTGACAGTTGAACTTGGCAATATATTGATGGTACAAAGTAAAGATAAATAAAAAAAGAGAACCTTCCACACAAAGGTTCTCTTTATTATATGTGACTTATATTCATTAAACGCGTGTAACTTTACCTGATTTAAGCGCACGAGCTGAAACCCATACACGTTTAGGTTTACCGTCAACTAAGATTCTAACTTTTTGTAAATTAGCGTTCCAACGACGTTTGTTAGCATTTAATGCGTGAGAACGGTGGTTACCAGTTCTAGCTTTACGACCTGTTACGAAACATTCTTTAGCCATAAATATCCTCCTTTAATGAAATATAAATACATATTTATTTACGTTTACACACTTTAATAATATAACACGCACTTATAATTTATTCAACGGATTTTTTGTAAATTAGCGAAAAAATAATAACAAATTTCGCAAAAAGTATTTTAAAGTTCAATTTATTTGTTATAATAATATCTTGTGAAAACGTTGTATAAAAAACGTGATTAAAATGATGAATTCTTGCGATGTGAATGTGATATTAAGTATAATTAAACAGAACATATAAAAGTAGTTAATAAAACGAAAAAATTTAAATGTGTAGGAGGGACGTAATCATGACTTTAGAAATTACAAATGAGTATGGAAGTATCGATATTTCAAATGACGTTATTGCAACACTTGCTGGCGGAGCTGCTGTAGAATGTTATGGTATCGTTGGTATGGCAAGTAAACATCAAGTTAGAGATGGCATTGCAGAAATTCTTGGGCGTGATAATTATGCCAAAGGTGTTATTGTATCTCAAAACGAAGGTGTTCTTGATGTAGATATGTATATAATTGTGAGTTATGGTACGAAAATCTCAGAAATAGCAAACAATGTCCAATCTGCTGTTAAATATACTTTAGAACAATCATTAAATTTAAAAGTCAACGCAGTCAACATATATATCCAAGGTGTTAGAGTTATTAATGATGATGAGGAAGCATAGGGAGGCAAATACAGTATGAATAAGATTGACGGCAAATTGTTTGCTGATATGATCGTTCAAGGATCAGATAGTTTATCAAACAATGCAGATTTTGTAGATTCTTTAAATGTGTTTCCTGTACCAGACGGTGATACAGGAACAAATATGAATTTATCAATGTCATCAGGTGCAGCAGAGGTTAAATCTCATAGTAATGCACATATCGGTGAGGTTGGTAAAATATTTTCTAAAGGATTGTTAATGGGAGCAAGAGGTAACTCAGGTGTTATCTTATCTCAATTATTTAGAGGATTCTCAAAATCGATTGAGAATGAACAAGAAATTGATGCTCAACAATTCGCTAAAGCATTCCAATCAGGTGTAAATACAGCATATAAAGCTGTTATGAAACCAGTTGAAGGAACGATTTTAACAGTTGCGAGAGTAGCTGGAGAAGCGGCGGTTAAAGCTGCTGAATCAACAGAAGATGTTATTACAGTTATGGAAGCTGTAATTGAAGAAGGTCAAAAAGCATTAGAAAACACACCAAACCAACTACCAGTACTTAAAGAAGTAGGTGTAGTGGATAGTGGTGGACAAGGTTTAATGTTTGTTTATGAAGGCTTCTTAGCAACATTAAAAGGCGAAAAAATTCAACCAGCTAAAGAAAAAGTAGATACAGATGAATTTATCAATGATGACCACGATTTCGGTGGCGTTATGAATACTGAAGATATCGTCTACGGCTACTGTACAGAAATTATGGTTCGCTTTGGAAAAGATAAAAAAGCATTCGATGAAGAACAATTTAGAGAAGATATGAGTCAATTCGGTGATTCATTACTTGTAATCTCTGACGATGAAATTGCAAAAGTACATGTTCATTCTGAAACACCAGGCGAAGTATTATCATACGGAAGCCAATATGGTGAACTGATTAAAATTAAAATCGAAAACATGCGTGAACAACATAGAGAAGTACTTCGTAAAAGCGCAGATAAAAAAATAAAACAAGAACAGCAACAAGAACAAGAAACAATTGACACAGCAGTTATTACAATTTCAATGGGTGAAGGAATCACGACATTATTTAAATCACTTGGTGCAACACATGTCATCAGTGGTGGTCAAACAATGAATCCTTCAACAGAAGATATCGTAAAAGTTGTAAAACAATCAGGTTGTAAAAATGCAATCATCTTACCAAATAATAAAAATATTATTATGGCAGCTGAACAAGTTGAACATTTAGTTGATATACCTGTAGCTGTTGTAGCATCAAAAACAGTATCTCAAGGTCTGTCAGCAATGTTAAATCTTAACTTAGAGCAATCAATCGAAGAGAATAAAGCGCAAATGGAAGACGCAATGCGTTTTGTTAAATCAGGTTCCGTAACGTATGCTGTTAGAGATACAAATATAGATGGTATTACAATTAAAAAAGGTGAGTTCATGGGTATCCATGAAAGCAGCATTAAAGTAAGTGATGCTGACCACATAACAGCTAGTAAAAAGCTTATCGATGAAATGATTGATGAAGACAGTGAAATTTTAACTATTATTAAAGGTGAAGACGCTACTGATGAAGAAGTCGATCAATTAGTATCATATGTTGAAGAAAACTATGATGAAGTTGAAGTAGAAGTACATCAAGGTGACCAACCAATTTACTCATTCTTATTCTCAGTAGAATAATCTCAAGATAAAAGACAACAATGTTAAACAAAAGCGTTGTTGTCTTTTGTGTTGTAAAACGCTTACAAAACGAACGAAAGTTGTTATAATGGTATGGTGAAATTAAAAGAGAAACGAGTGATTATTGATGAAATATAGAAGTGTCTTTGACATTATTGGTCCAGTAATGGTCGGGCCATCTTCATCACATACTGCTGGTGCAGTAAGAATTGGATTAATAGCTAGAGGTTTATTTGATGGTAAACCAGAACATATTGATATATATTTATATGGGTCTTTCATGGAAACTTATAAAGGACATGGTACAGATGTTGCGTTAGTCGGTGGTATTTTAGGCTATGATACAGATGATGATCGAATCAAAACAAGTCTTCAAGATGCTGAGCAACAACAGATTGATGTAAACTTTATCGAAATGTTTGAAGAGCGATCACATCCAAACACTGCAATTATCAACATGAGAAATAAAGAAATGGAAATCTCAGTAGAAGGTATTTCAATTGGTGGCGGTAAAGTTGAAATCGTTGCGATAAATGGATTTCAAATTGCCATTAGTGGGAATTATCCTGCGTTACTTGTTTTTCATAAGGATACTTTTGGCACGATCGGGAAAGTGACCAATGTCTTTGGTGATTATCGTATTAATGTTGGTAGTATGCAAGTGGCCCGTAAAGAGAAAGGTGAACTTGCATTAATGACGTGTGAATTAGATGATGATATTCCACAAGAAGTCTTAAATAAAATTAAAGAAATTGATGGTGTACAAACAGTCACATTAATGGGGGAATCATAAAAGGAGGGTTATCATGTTTCAAAGTGTAAAAGAACTTATTGAAATTTGTGAAAGAGAAAATAAAAAAATATATGAAGTCATGATTGAACAAGAAATGCGCGTGTCTAAACTCTCTAAAGAAGAAGTTTATCAAAATATGGAACGTAATTTAGATACAATGGAAAAAGCCATTGAACGTGGTATCAATGGTGTAACTTCAACAACTGGTTTAACTGGAATGGATGCTGTACTTTTACAAGATTATTTAGAAAGTGGTCAATCACTTTCAGGTGATTTAATGATTGATGCAGTCAGTAAAGCTGTTGCGACGAACGAAGTGAATGCAGCAATGGGTAAAATATGTGCAACACCAACTGCCGGTTCCGCAGGGGTTGCACCAGGTGTGTTATTTGCGCTGAAAAAAAGACTAAACCCAACTAGAGAAGATATGTTACATTTCTTATTTACAACAGGTGCATTTGGATTTGTTGTTGCGAATAACGCATCTATATCAGGTGCGGCTGGTGGTTGCCAAGCTGAAGTAGGTTCAGCAGCTGCGATGAGTGCTGCTGCAACAGTAGAAATGGCTGGCGGTACACCTCAACAATCTGCAGAAGCATTTGCAATTAGCTTAAAAAATATGTTAGGACTTGTTTGTGATCCAGTTGCAGGTTTAGTAGAAGTACCTTGTGTTAAGAGAAACGCTGCAGGTGCTTCAAATGCAATTATTTCAGCTGATATGGCTTTAGCAGGTGTGAAATCAAGAATTCCTACTGATGAAGTAATAGAAGCTATGTATAAAATTGGCCAAACAATGCCTTCAGCACTACGTGAAACAGGTCGTGGTGGTCTAGCAGGTACGCCAACAGGTGAAAGATTAAAACAAGAGATATTTGGAAATTAACGAAAACATCAACATAAAGGCTGGGACATAATTTATTGTCCTGGCCTTTATATTTTTGTATAAATCTCATTTTGGTGAATTCGATTGGTTTATATCATATATTTGTTCTATAATTAGAGTATTAATAAATATAGGTGATAAAAATGAATAAGCAACATCTGATATATACAGAGCGAACTTTGCAAGAACTTAAAGGTGTTGGACCAAAAAGTTTACAGTTATTAAATGAATTAAATATCTATACATTAGAAGATTTAGTGTTGTATTTACCAACACGTTACGAAGATGAATCTGTCATTAATTTAAATGAAGCTACTGATGGTGATGTTGTCACTGTTACTGGAGAAGTGTATTCTAGTCCGACTGTTGCATTTTTTGGTAGGAATAAATCTAAATTAACGTGTCACATGCTAATTGATCAAATTGCCGTTAAAGTCACTTTCTTTAATCAACCTTATTTGAAAAAAAGGCTCGTAATGGGTGAATTAGTTACAATCAAAGGTAAATGGGATCAAAAGAAACAAATTATTGCTGGTCAAAAAGTAATGGCTGAAAAAGAAGACGGTGGAAATACGTTAACACCTATATATCGATTAAAAGAAGGCTTAAAACAAAAACAACTTAATAAATACATTGAACAAGCATTGCAACTTGTTGAAATTGATGAATGGTTATCACCAAGTTTAATGGATAAGTACAAATTAATGCCATTAAAAGATGTCATTCCAATTTTACATAAACCACTTCAATTTAATCACCTTAAATTAGCACGACGAACATTTTCATTTAATGAATTATTCTTATTTCAGTTAAAGATGAAATGGTTAAGCAAATTAGAAAAAGAGTCTAATAAAATAGAAGGTTTAAATTATGATGTCAATGCGGTAAAATCTTTTATCGAAACATTACCATTTGAATTAACATATGCTCAGAAAAACAGTGTGAATGAAATTTTTAGAGATTTAAAAGCACCTATTAAAATGCATCGATTATTACAAGGTGATGTAGGTTCGGGTAAAACGGTTGTTGCAGCCATTGCGATTTATGCAATGTTTAATGCTGGTAAGCAAAGTGCGCTTATGGTTCCGACAGCTATATTAGCTGAACAACATGCGATCAGCTTAGATGAGTTATTTGGTGGACAATTGAATGTCGCTTTATTAACAAGTTCAGTTAAAGGTAAAAAAAGAAAATTATTACTTGAACAGTTAGAAGCAGGAGAAGTTGACGTCATTGTAGGTACGCATGCACTTATACAAGATGACGTGGCATTTAATGACATTGGATTAGTTATCATTGATGAACAACATCGATTTGGTGTAAATCAGCGTAAGAAGTTGCGTGAAAAAGGTGCAGATACAAATGTCTTGTTTATGACAGCAACACCAATACCGAGAACATTGTCTATCTCTGCATTCGGTGAAATGGATGTAACATCGATTAAACAAATGCCTAAAGGTAGAAAAGAAATTTTGACGTCATGGGCAAAACATGAAGAAATTGATCATGTATTAAATCAGCTAAATGGAGAAATATTAAAAGGTCGACAAGCATATGTCATTTGTCC
Source organism: Mammaliicoccus sp. FSL K6-3158 (assembly GCF_038005105.1). Lineage (NCBI taxonomy): Bacteria > Bacillati > Bacillota > Bacilli > Caryophanales > Staphylococcaceae > Mammaliicoccus > Mammaliicoccus sp. FSL K6-3158. The sequence continues at coordinate 1,753,093 of NZ_JBBOSL010000001.1, read as the reverse complement.
ATTAATAGAAGAAAGTGAAGCGTTAGATGTTCAAAATGTGGTCGCAATCTATGAGCAATTACAGTTACGTTTCGGTGCTGATAAAGTTGGACTTGTACATGGTAAAATGAATGCAGATGAAAAAGATGAAATCATGAATAAATTTAGTAATAATGAAATCGCGATATTAGTTTCTACCACTGTAGTTGAAGTTGGAGTGAACGTACCTAATGCAACATTTATGATTATTTATGATGCCGACCGCTTTGGTTTATCTACGTTACATCAATTAAGAGGTCGTGTTGGTAGAAGTCATCATCAAAGTTACTGTACTTTAGTAGCATCACCCAAAACTGAGAGTGGTGTAGAACGTATGCACATTATGACTGAATCCACAGACGGCTTTTATTTATCGGAACGAGATTTGGAAATGAGAGGACCTGGTGACTTCTTTGGCGTTAAACAAAGTGGTTTGCCTGATTTCAGAGTTGCAAATATCGTAGAGGATTATAGAATGTTAGAAGTCGCAAGAGATGAAGCGAGTGAATTAGTTCAATCAGGTGAATTTTTCAAACCTGAATATGATAAATTGAGATTATTAGTACAAGAATCTATGTCAGAACAAAATTTTGATTGACATTGGTACACGTATTGTATAAATTTGAATTACCATATTTTGAGAGTAGGTTAGAAACATGAGATGGTTATATAAAATTATAGGTATCTTATTAATCATGACGGCAATATCTATTTTCTTCTGGAATGATATTAGAACTTATTTTACAGACCGTGTTAATGATAAGGTCATCGAGTCGTATGTAAATCATGATGACAGCGTTAAAATAAATCCAATAGAATCATGGATTACTAAAACAGAAACAGATAACTTAAAAGTAAATGAACATATGGTTGGTTATTTAAAAGTACCAGCAGCAGATATATCAGAGCCAATATTTAAAGGGCCAGCAACAGAACAAAATTTAAAAAATGGTTTGTCATTAGTAGATGAGAATGAACAGTTAAGTGAGCAGAATGTCGCAATAGCAGGACATCGTGTAGAAGGCGCAGGAATAAGATTTAACTATCTCGATCGCGCAAAAGTTGGCGATAAAGTAGAACTCATCACATTAAAAGGTAAAAAAACATATAAAATTAAAAACATTAAAAATGTTAAACCAAATCAAGTGGAAGTATTAGATGAACATAAAGGTAAACCGAATCAATTAACGTTAATAACATGTGATAATTATAATCCAGATACATTATTGTTCGAAGAGCGCATGATATTTACAGCAGTAGAAGAAAATGCAGCATAACTTTGAGGGGGAAGAGCAAAATTTGAAATTTTGCTCTTTTTTTGTTGGAAGAAATGAGTTGGATGAATTGGATATGAGAGGTCGGAGGGAGGATTCAAGATTTTGGTGTGGAGGATTCGAGATATAGTTGGATGGATTCGTGGGGAGCGAAAGGAGAATTTGAGATATTCTAAAAGATGTGAGTTAAAGAAGTAATAAACTCACATCTTATCAAAAATTAAATGATTATTTAGAAATGAACATTTTTGATTACATAAAAAATCGTCCAAGTCGTAGCTCAACTTCTTAATAAAGCCAAGAGATGGACCAAGTCATAGCTTAACTACTAAATAAAGCCAAGTCATGGCATAAGTCTTGCATTAAGCCATGAGTTTATCCAATCCAATCCCCTCGAATCCAAGGTCTAATCACCCCCAATACCTAAACAATCCCGACCTCCCCAATTTCACTCATTCCACCTAGTCTTTACATCTTATTATGTAAGTCTTATGACCGAATTTGTAAATTTCGTTCTTTTTTATTGTATAATTTGTTGAGTATATTGTTATACCCGTGTTAGTATAAGTAAGGTAGGTCATGATAGCAGGTGCTAATTTTAGCTATAAGTACATAATAGAATGGATTTGGATGAAATGAAATTATCAAAAGCAGATCGCCAGAGGGAATTAACAAATCGTTTGAAAGCTGAACCTTTCATAACTGACGAAACTTTAAGTGAATATTTTAAAGTAAGCATCCAAACTATTAGACTGGATAGAATGGAGCTAGGTATTCCAGAATTAAGACGCCGCATCAAAGATGTAGCAACACAAAATCATGATGAAATTAAATCATTACCCATTGAAGATGTCATTGGGGAAATTATAGATATTGAACTAGATAAATCAGCAATATCTATTATAGATATTAAGGAAGAACATGTTTTTACACGTAACGGTATTGCTAGAGGACACTATTTATTTGCCCAAGCTAACTCATTATGTGTAGCATTGATTAATGATGAATTAGCATTAACAACTAAAAGTAATGTTCAATTCAAAAAATCAGTAAAACTAAATGAAAGAGTCATTGCTAAAGCTACTGTGATTCATAAATCGAAACATATAGCTAAAGTAGATGTCACAAGCACTGTTCATGGAGAAACTGTTTTCCAAGGACAATTTGAAATGTATTATTCGAGCGAGGGTGAAAATAATGGTTAAGATTGCGATAGATATGATGGGCGGAGATGACGCGCCAGGTATCGTAATAGAAGCGGTTAAACAAGCAGTTAATGATTTTCCAGATTTAGAGATTTTGTTATATGGTGATGAAAAACAATTTGATTACAAACATGAACGTATCACTGTTTATCATACTGATGAAAAGATAACAATGGATGACGAACCTGTTAGATCAATTAAGAAAAAGAAAAATGCTTCAATGGTTTTAATGGCAAATGCTGTTAAAGAAGGTAAAGCTGAAGCATGTGTATCAGCTGGTAATACTGGTGCGCTAATGAGTAGTGGTTTATTTATTGTCGGCAGAATAAAAGGTATTGAAAGACCCGCATTAGTTGCGACTTTCCCGACAGTGACAGGTAAAGGATTTGTATTTTTAGATATTGGTGCAAACTCAGATGCTAAACCTGAACACCTTGTGCAATATGCTAAAATGGGTGAAATTTATGCCAAACAAATTAGAAGTATTGAAAAACCTTCATTAGCACTTTTGAATATTGGTACTGAAGAATCAAAAGGTAATGCTTTAACGAAAAAGACTTATCAATTACTTAAAGAAGAACAATTTGATAACTTTATTGGAAATGTTGAAGCAAAATCTTTATTGTTAGATGCATGTGATGTCGTTGTATCAGATGGTTATAACGGTAACATGGTGTTAAAAACAATCGAAGGAACAGCGACAGGTATATTTAAAATGTTAAAAGAAGCGATGACTGCTTCAACTAAAAACAAACTTGCTGCACTTACTTTGAAAAAAGATATTAAAAAGATTAGCAATAAAATGGACTATGCAGAATACGGTGGTTCAGTCCTATTAGGATTAAATGGTGTTGTTGTTAAGGCACACGGATCATCAGATCAACGTGCATTCTATAATGCAATTAAACAAGCTAAGCTAGCTGCAGATACTAAAATAGTAGATAAAATGAAGAAAGCAGTAGGTGAAATAAATGAGTAAAGTTGCAATCATGTTCCCTGGTCAAGGGTCACAAAAAGTAGGAATGGCAGAAGATTTATATCAAGAAGAAATTAATGCAACATCAATTCTAGAAAGAGCAAATGAATCTTTATCATTTGATTTACTTGAAATTATGTTTAAAGATCCAGAAGAAATTCTTGGATTAACTGAATATACACAACCAGCATTGTTAACGCATAGTTCAGCTTTAATGAATGCTTTAAAAGATTTAAATTATGACTACGCATTAGGACATAGTTTAGGTGAATATTCAGCATTAGTATCAGAAGGTGTATTAAAGTTTGAAGATGCCGTTCAAATCGTACATAAACGTGGTACATTAATGTCTGAAGCTTTTCCACAAGGTGTAGGTTCTATGGCTGCGGTATTAGGTTTAGACATTGAAAAAGTGAGAGAAATCTGTGAACAATTATCAACAGAGGACAAACTTATTGAACCAGCAAACATCAATTGTCCAGGTCAAATCGTTGTATCTGGTCATACAGAACTCATTGATAAACTTGCAGCTGAAGGTAAAACACTTGGTGCTAAACGTGTTATGCCATTAAAAGTTTCAGGTCCATTTCATTCTTCAATGATGAAAACTATAGCAGATGATTTTGAAAACTACATTAATCAATTTGAGTGGAAAGATGCTGAACACCCAATTGTACAAAATGTATATGCTAAACCTGAAACAGATCATGAAGTTATTAAAGCGAACATGGTTAAACAATTATTCTCACCAGTTGAATTCAGTCAATCTGTTGAGTATTTAATTGATCAGGGTGTAGATCACTTTATCGAAGTCGGTCCTAACAAAGTATTATCTGGGTTAGTTAAAAAAATTAGTCGTGATGTTAAAATAACATCAATTCAAACAATTGATGATATTAAAGGATGGAATGAATAATGACAAAAACAGCTATCGTTACAGGTGCTTCTAGAGGTATTGGTCGTAAAATTGCATTAGAACTTGGTAAAGAAGGTTACAATGTAGTTGTGAACTATGCAGGAAATAAAGAAAAAGCAGAAGAAGTCGTTTCTGAAATTAAATCATTTGGTGTAGAATCATTTGCATTTCAAGCAAACGTAAGTGAGCAAGATGAAGTTAAAGCTATGATTAAAGAAACAACATCTCAATTTGGTACTATTGATGTATTAGTCAATAATGCAGGTATTACAAGAGATAATTTATTGATGCGTATGAAACAAGACGAATGGGATGACGTGATCAATACAAACTTAAAAGGTGTATTTAACTGTGTTCAAGCAGTAACTAGACCTATGTTAAAACAAAAATCTGGTCGCATCATTAACTTATCAAGTGTTGTAGGTTCACTAGGAAACGCAGGACAAGTGAACTATGTAGCAACTAAATCAGGTGTTGAAGGTATGACAAGAACATTTGCTAGAGAATTAGCATCTAGAGGCATTACTTGTAATGCAGTTGCACCAGGATTTATCGTATCGGATATGACAGATCAATTATCTGATGAATTAAAAGAACAAATGAAGTCACAAATTCCACTTGCACGATTTGGAGAAGATAGTGATATTGCACATACAGTAGCATTTCTTGCAAGTGATAAAGCAAGCTATATTACTGGCCAAACAATTCACGTTAATGGCGGAATGTATATGCAATAAAAGCTACTTTTATAGTAGAATAGGATAGTAAGAGAAATTGAATTTCTTATTATATAAGATTTAAATCATTTAAAGGAGGTGAATGGAATGGCAAGTTTCGACAAAGTTAAAGACATTATTGTAGATCGTCTAGGTGTAGACGCTGAAAAAGTAACGCCTGAAGCTTCATTTAAAGATGATTTAGGTGCTGATTCTTTAGATATCGCTGAATTAGTAATGGAATTAGAAGATGAATTTGATATGGAAATCCCTGATGAGGAAGCAGAAAAAATCAACACAGTTGGTGACGCTGTAAAATATATTGAATCATTAGAAAAATAATTCATATTACAAAAGCCCGTATACCAATGGTTACGGGCTTTTTATTATGGTTTTTTATGAAAAGGGGGCAAAAAGGGGGCAAAATCTATACAATATTAATATTTTCTAACTTATTTACTAACTCTTTAGACATTTTCTCAGATACATGTGAGTATATTTTTAAAGTAGTATCATGATCATTATGACCAACTCTATCCATAGTAACTTTTAAAGGAATACCCATTTCAGCTAAAAGAGTTATATGTGAGTGTCTGAATATATGAGTAGTCACTTTTTTATTGATTGAATCAATTTTATCTACAGCTTCTTCTAATATTTTATTTATTTGAGAAATAAAGATAGGGTTTCCTTTACTTGTAGTGAAAATAAAACCTCGATTAATATATGATTTATTATAAAGTTGTAATTTTTTATTTTCATGGATAAGTGTTTTTAATATTTGGCAACTTCTAATATTTATATTAATTTTACGAGTACTATATTCATTTTTAGTTGTATCTTTAACACCATATCCACCATTGGACTTTTTCCAGTTAATAGTTCCTTCTATCATTAATTTCTTTTTATCAAAGTCTATGTTTTCATTTTTAATAGCTAATAGTTCTCCAACCCTCATGCCATTTAAATACATAAATTCAATAATATAAGCAGTTACAAAACGAATTCTTTTACTATCTAATCTATTAAGTGCCTGGTAATCTTCTAGTATTTTATTAATTATCAATTTAACTTCTGAATTTTCCAAGAAAAATGATTGTTTATTTCTAATTTGTTCTATAGATAAACTTTTTCGTGGTAGAGTAATGTTATCAATGAAAGATATGTTTTCTAGGTTATAAAATTTATTAACGTAACGCATTATGTTTTTAAATAAGGATAATATCTTATAGCTATATTCATGAGCAATGTTTAATTCTAGAATTTTATCAAATTGTTTTTGAGTATATGATAAATTTAACTTTTGAACTAGCACATCACTATTAAATAATTTTTTTAATACTTTGAGTTCGCTTTCTTTACTCAAAAATGTATTGTATTTATTACCTGAAGTCGCTTTGTAGTGTTTAAAATATTCATCACAGACTTCGAAAAAAGTTAAAGTACTTAATTGTTGTGTATTACTATTTGAAATAATAGAATTTATTTTTTTACCTAGCAATAACACAGCTTCATTTTTAGCCTTTTTTGTACATGTATTCATACTAATACTTACTTTTTTACTTTTATTAGTTAGCGGATCTTTATATCTTTCGTAAAATTTATAAGTTGTTTTACCGTTTTTTAAAATCCTTTCCTCATACCACATTTTCTATACCTCCTTAAAACATCAAATCGATTTAATACCAACTAATCGATGCGATTTACTTCTGTTTATTAACATTTCTAGTCTTTTATATGCTTCTAAATATGTTACTTTAAAATAATGTACTATCAGTTCAGCGGTCCATAACTCATTTGTAACAATTAACCTTTCTGGCATTGAACAAATTCAAGAGAATCATAAAGTACACCTTAAACAAAAACCTCTATAATATGACACGGACTTAAAAGTCGTGAAGTTAACAGAATCACATCCAATTATGAATGTACCTGTTGAAATAGAATTTAGTAACTCACGTAAAGATATTGTGCAGATACAACAACTCATTAATCGTAATGTGCGTAATGTCAAAAGTGCACTCAAGTATGGTAGTGGCACTGCTAACAATGTAGGTAATGGCACTAGTTGGGTTTCAACTGGGGTGGTGACGGTTGATGAGTAGAGATGTAGAAATCAAAATGGCGCGTGATCAAAGTGGGGAACAATTCTATACAAGAGCACATGTTGATGGTTTAGATGGTTTTGAAGAATACTATCAATGGCAATTAGACCTACAAAATAGTATTTACGATTTAGCGACATCTATTAGAGATTCAGGGTGGATTGAGTATCAAGTAGGTCCCCCTAAAAATGGCTTATATGCTACTGACGGATTTAGTTGTGGAATTCGAGAAATCGTACATCAATATGGTGAACGTGGCGAAAAGAGAATCACAAGAAAAATGATACGTGTTAATATACGTAATTTTACAAACGGTGAACAGATTGCACAGTTACCTACTGGATTTATGAAATATACGCAAGTTTTTTATTCTAGATCAGGTAGTGGTAGACAACCTATCATGGTTGAAATCCGAGGGAATGGTGCTTTGAATGTCTATATCGATAGCTCAAATCAATCTGGAAGTAGCAACAGTAACTGGATATATGCACAATTTGAATGGACAGAATAAAGGAGGGTTTAAATGAAACGATATAATGACAACTTCCCTAGAGAAATCAATGATCGATTCCGAGGGAATGTGATTGATAATGCGAGAATGTCTCAAAAAGACAGAGAAGTATTATATAACATGGTTAAAGAATACCGACAATCTAAAAAATCTAGTGATATTAAACATGGAAATTCTACGGTTGAAAAAGAAATTAAGAAATTAAACAATAGAGTAAAAAACCAAATAATCGGTGCCAATGGTAACGCGACTGCTGAAGTAAAAGATATGCGTGTTGATACACAAGGGAACTTACATGAACTTGCACAAGATAGACTCAATGAAGACTTCGGACGAATAGATGACATTGCAAGTACTGCTAAACAAACAGCTGATACGTTAGAAACACAAATGAATACGGGTGCTTATTATAATGAGGTATCTCATTTTAGAGGACGCAAATTTGATACAACCTATTATATTACGCATATTCCACATTTAGACAGTCAAGGTAATATCATTAAGTTAAAACGTGGTTTATATGGTAATAATCCTAATAAACCTGCACATATGACACCTTCAGACTTTGCGCGTAAAACGAAGGCTACTTTTGTAAGTAATGCTAGTACTGGTAGTGGTAGTCAATTGAAAATGCACGGTCAACAATTATTTGAAGGGCAAATATTAGATAGTGTTAAGGGTGATGAGTATCCAGCATTAAATGATAGATGGACACTTGCGATTGGTGACGATAATACATTGACTTCATTCCCTCCAGACATACAAGCTAGTGAGATAAGAATTAAAGGCTATAACAATACAGTCAGTGGATTTGGTCCCATTATTTCAGATGGCAAAATCATTGTGAAAGATGGTGACTATAGTCCAAATACCATTGTAAGTCATCCTAGACAAGTTATCGCGCAATTACCTAATAAAGATTTAATTTTCTTTAGTTGCGATGGTCGTGAAAACAATACACATACCATGGTTGAAAAGGGTATGACACTTAAAGAAGTGGCTGAAACATTACTAGATCACTACGATATTCAATTTGCCTACAATATGGACGGTGGTGGAAGTACAGCATCAGTTGTACGTTCGCATAAACTTAATCGTTCAATGGACGAAAACAAAACAACTGAACGTAAAGTGCTAGATTTCTTATATGTTGGAAAAGAAGGCGTACAGTTACGTGACCAAGATTTACAAAATGCTTACCAAGATATCGGTGAAGTGAGGGATATGGTACAAGAAGTTAGAGGTATGTTATACAGTCTTCGACGTATTAGTGGTAAAGAATTCGGTACTACTGGATATGATGGATATACAGGGTTGTTAGCATTTGATGATGAAGGTAATCCTCGTAAGAAAATTTATCAAGGACCAGAAGGTTGGCGTTTTTGGGATTATGATGTATCTCGTACGATATTTAGAATTCAAGAAGATGAATTGCAATTTAATAATAGAGCATTGGCTCGTATGTTTAGTGCGCCAGAATCAGTTACTGATATTAATTCAGTCAATTATGGTGGCTTTTATCATGTACCAAATACAGCAAAAGGTTCACCATACCCAAAAGTTTCAAGTGCAATGGTCTTACATTTAAATGTAAGTAGAGCCGATTTTGATGATGCGAGTACTGCATTCCAAATGGCGATTCCTTTCGGCAGAAGCAACAACTTTAAAATCAAAAGAAGAACATACGCTCAAGGCGCATGGTCACAATGGTTTGAATCATAAGGAGGGATTAAATGTATAACAAAGAAGGTCGAATAAAGCTAGAAACAACAGCGCATATTCAAAATAGATTAGATACAAACATACAATTTTATAATACTGATGTAGGGACTGCTGATCTAGTGTTTGACGTAACTAGAAACGGTAGTCCTTTATTAGTGAGTTCAGAAAACGTAGATGTATTTTTAATATTAAAAAATGGCGAAAATTATATCGTTGATAATGTTGAACCAATAGACCCTATGAATGGACGAATGAAGTATACAATTCCAAATGCATTCTTAGGATTAACAGGCAAAGTAAACGGTCAGTTATATATTGCAGTTCATGGTAAAGAGGATATTGTCACAGAAGTAGAATTTAGTTTTACAATTAAAGATAGTATTATCAATACCATTCCCGCAGTTGATAAACTCAATGAAATTAAAACATTTGAAGAGTGGCGACAACGTGTTATTGCAATTATTGAAGATATTCAAAGTGGTTACGAAGATATGAACCAACTACTTGAAGAAGTGAATAGTACCCTAACAAGTGGTCTGAAATCAATCAATGATAGAAATGCAGAAGTTATTAATGAATTAAATAATTTATTAAGTGGTTCAAAGTTTGAGATAACAGATTTGAAAAATAACACAATGTCTGAATTAGAAAGTAAAGCTAACCAAATAAAATCAGATGTTGAGAAATTGAATAAGTATGATACAACAACTTGGCAGAAGACTAAATTAACTGGTGACGATGGTTTTGCTAGAACAATAAGTCAACCTGATTTAGCTAATCCAGATGGATATTTCAACAAAACTGAATATGTATATGTCACAAATAGTATTAATGCGCCATTGGGAGAAAATACAAATGGTTTCATTTCAGTCGTATTTAGAAGTGCAAACTATGCGTTATTAACTTATCAGGCTTATAACTCAGACAAAATATTTATGAAACGAAGAGTTAACTCACCAACTTGGACTGATTGGGTGTTATTAAACCCTGATACTAACAAACGTAAATGGTTGGGTACTATTGGACAAGAAGGCAATACTTATACTGATGTTCTGAAATTACCAGGCGGTAAATATGAATGTACCATCCCTTCTGATGCTTTTAGTGTTAATGCGCCACAAGACCCTAATGGTGGTTCTTATATTGCCGAAATAGATGTAACAGAGTCTGAAAATGGACGTAAACAGTTAAGATTAATAGCGAATTATAGAAATAACGAATACAGAGCAACTGTTCATACTAATAATGTATTCAGTGGCTGGAAACGAGTACAAAATGCTGAAGAGTTTGAAGCATTAAATAACGATACAGGTTGGATAGATTGGGAAATTAAAAATGATGCCACTAAACGTCAAACAGATGACCCTAACGCTCTACAATGTCAATATCGAATTAGAATGGTTAATGGCATAAAGATTGCGCATTTAAGAGTGAACGTCAACAATCTTGTAACTCAAACTGCATTTGGTTCAATTCCTTCGCATATGGTACCAAAAATAGAACATTTTTATGCTAGAACACCTGTCACAATGAATCCAGCAGTCGTATTAGTGGATGTAACAGGAGATTTGATGTTTTATGTTAATGAAACAGATAAAGCTAAATGGCTACTAGGTCATTATATTGTTGGCGAATTCAGTTGGATAATAGACGAAGTAGGAGGGAATTAACCATGGCAAAAACCGTATATTTGTATGATGGCACACCTAGAACAGTTATAAGTGATTGGGATTATCCTAATGAACCTTATACTGAAATTCCACCATATGAAGGCATATGGCAACCGTTTAAACATTATTACAATGGTGGTAAAAAAACAACGTGGAAATGGTCTGGTAAAGCGACAGCTAAGAAAGGTGTATCTCCAATCGCAGCTAAGAAGAAACCAGGTTTAAACGAACCAGCATTACCATCGTCAAATAATATTTTGGCTGGTCAATATATCAACTTCTTCTCAGTAACTAAAAAAGATGGTTACTGGTGGGCAGAGTTTGAATACCCAACTAATCCGAAAGCCGGACGTTTTTACTGTGCATTAGGACCTATTACACACAAAGATGAGAAGTTAGAAAAAGAAACAAAATTATGGTTTGACTTGAAGATTACAAGTAAGAAGTAGTGTTATATATTTACTTTATTTAGTTTACCAGCTAGGTAGTTCATACACACAAACCCCATTCTTATTTGTAGAGTGGGGTTATTTTTGCATTATAGTAAATATTTGTAAATTGTGTAGATTTTTTGTCTATATTATGTATATAATAATTAAAGAATAAGGTTAATATACATAAATCATAATTATAAACCTTATCAAATTTAAACAGAGATGATTATTATGTTGAGAAAGTTAATTTTGATTAGTGTTTCATTTATTTTATTACTTAGTATTTTCGGTGTAATAAATAATGAAGCTCAAGCTACAGAGCAAGAAGAATTAAGTTTAGATGAATTACCTATAGAAAGTCAGCAATTTTTTATTGAAAATGGTTTTGATGAGAATGATTTATTTTATAAGACAGATTATATAGAAAAAGAAAATACTGTTAGTAACGAAATCACAACAAGAGCGAAAGGTGGAGTAAACGTAGTATCGATGGTAGGAGCATCTAAAAAAGTCTCTAGTACTAAAGGTAAAGTAGTTTTACATTTAACATCATTTAGGAAAAATTTTAAAAGTGCAAATGCTAGCGTAACTTCTAAAGGTAAAAGGTGGACTAAAAATAACATTAAAGGTAGCGGTAAATCAATGGGTATTACAATACCTGTAAGTTATACAGGCAAGAAAGACTACTTTGGCTTCCGAGCTAATGTTCAATATGTTACGACAGCTGGTGCAGGGAATATAACAAGCCCTACAGGAGGACTTACACTTGGAAGATAAACAATATGTTGAATTTTATATAGATTGGTATTGTATGTTTTTTCATTTATATGATTATGAAGTGAATTTCGGTTCTGATTTATATGGCGATTTTAAAGAAGAGTTTCAAAACTATTTTAATAATGTACATTTGAATGGAAAACATACTACTTTTTTTCGTGCTAAAAAAGAAAAAGCCGAAGAAAGGGTTGAAATCATAAGTAATGATACAAATCATTGCTTAAATGAATTGTATCAGGCTTTAAAACACAAAAAGATATATGATTTATTATTTGCTCCAGAAGAACGTTTTATTGAATTTCAAAGTAATCAATCAAGCTATTGCAATAGAGTATTACATGACTTAGTAAGTGATTATTTTAATAGCGAGCCTTATTATCCTTATTCTGAGATACTGAACGTGCCTGTAACAGATGCAGACAAGGAAATCATTGATATCTATAGAAAAGTTTTTGCAGGGATTGATGTAAGGACTTATCTCTCCATAGATGTACATACGAACAAAACATATGAATTACATGTTACTCTAGATAAAAGAGAAGAAAGCTATGAAAAAATGAAAGCTTATGAAAAAGAACATAATGTAATATTATAAAAGACTGGTTTATTAAAACTCCATTACTTGCCCTGTCACTTTATGTGATGGGGTTTTAGTGTAGTTGATAGAACCTAATTTAATAAATGTGAAAAAATTCAACACAAATTCTATTCACTTTTTGTCCAAAATGGTATAATATATCAAGATGTAATGTATAGGTATCCCGATGTAATTAAATATTATCAACCGGTAGCTAGTAATAAAGTAATTAGTAAAAGAGAACAACAGTTAGCACATCTACAGCATTATGGTATGAAAACTAGCTTGGTAGATATTACAGAAAATCCTTATATCGCTCTTTTATTTATGGTTTCTGATACAAGTAAAGATAAATTCAGGAATGCAATTATTGATTTTTACGCTATAAATCAAAGTCTTCATACAGAATATAATATATTTAGTAGAGTGAAGATGTTAAAATCTAATTCAAGATTAATTGCTCAAAAAGGTGCGTTTTTTAATTTTGATAAAATTGCGTTAAGGAATTTACCAACTCAAACTACTAAAATCCCTTTAGTAAGATTACAGTTGAATTTTAATTTTCAAGAACTTGAAAGAGCAAAAAAATTACATGAAAAGAGCAATTATGATCTTCAAATATTAACAAAAAAAATTAACGAAAATGGGAAGAAAGATGATATTAATATAGATGACTTGTCGAATTTATTCGATAAACAAAAGATTGTAAGAAAATTAGAACAGGAAATAGAATCTTTGGATGAATATTTCAAGGATATCCTTTTGGATTCAATTAGATATCAAATAAAGAGTAAACTATCAGAATACCAATACGTTGAAAGTGAACTATTTCCAGACCTATATAAATATATAGGATATACTCAGGCAGAATATGATTCAGAAAAGAATATTAAAAAGCCAAATCTTGAAAATTGTGATAATAAAAGTGCTAATATCAAAGAAAATTTATATAATTTACTTAAAAATAAAACTGAAAATTAAAAAATACTTCCCTCTAAAATACTTGCTTATTTTAAAGGGATTTTCCTATGTTTTTTTATTATAAATATAGAAAGAAATGATAATACTTAAATAATTAACTGTTGCGACGGCTACCTCTTTTTTATTCTTCAATTATTTCGTCAATATCTTCAATCTCATTAACATCCACAATTTCTTCTTCAATAATCGAATCTAATCTTTTATGAATCTCATCTTCAGTCCAACCTGTTTCTTTAAGTGGTTTACTAATTTTCATGATGTATTCTCCTTAGTTTGATAATTCATTATACACTAAAATGACTAGATTAATCTGGATTATTAATTATATTACAAATATTAGTATTCGATATACATTGCAGGTGTATTCTTTTCAACATATTTAAACCCATATTTTTCATATAAAAAATTTGCAGGTGTTTCAGAAATTAAGTTGACATAGGTGCCCTTGAAACTATTTTCTTCTATATATGACATGATATGATCCATAACTAATTTTCCAAGTCCTTGCTTTTGATAGTTTGGATGAACAGCAATATCTACTATGTGAAATACCGTAGCACCATCTCCAACCACTCTTCCCATTGCAATTAGTTTTGATTGATCATAAATTGTGATATTAAATAATGCATTTTGCAGACCAACTTTTACAGCTTTCTCATCCTTAATAATTAAATCGCATGCTTCTATAATATCAATGTAATCCTTAACTAAAGGCTTTTGAAAAGAAATATTGTATTTCAATTTAAAACACTCCTATCATATTAAATACATACTGATTATATACTTGATTAAAGAAAATGTATAAAAAATTGTATTTTATTATAATTCTATCTCCAAAATATAGTCCATATATTTAAAACGTTAAACCCACCTTAATTGGTGGGCTTTTTTATGTTATTATTTTTTATAAACAATTTTAGTTTTTGAAAAGTCTCTTCTAGGTATTACTGACAAACTATTCTTTTTACCAGTTGCTGATAAATGAGCCCAGCCCATACCATATCCAGCATAAGCTTTTTTCTTAACAATTTCAAAGTTGTTTTTATTACCTAAATATTGCATTAAAATACCTTGAGGTACACCAGTAAAGAGTGGTCCCACTCCAATAACTAAAGAAGCCCAACCCATTCTTCCTTTTTGCTTATCTACGTACTTCACATACTTTCTTAACTGTGCATTAGTCATATAACCTTGCTTTTTAACATATTTGCCAGTCTTAATTGTTTTAGTACCTTTTTTTGCTGCGTATAAACTTAAACCATTCTCTTCATTGCCGTGAGTGTATGTTTCCATTGGTAAGAATTCAGTATTTTCAAAACCTGGTAAAGAAGAAGCTTCTTGTGTGTTTTGAATATCTACTTGATTTTCTTCAGCAAACGCTTCACTTGCATAAGGAGTTATAATACTTGTTGTAAGTACTAATGATAATGCAATTTTATGTGATTTCTTGAATTTCATAGATATTAATCTCCTTTATATGTATAATTAAGGTACAACCTATTATTATCATATTTTTACAAAAAAAGGAAGTGTAATTTTGTATTTATCAAAAAGAATTATAATATTTAACTTTATTTTTATATTTTTAATAGCATGTTTTATAAGTTATGTAGGTTTAACTAAAACATTTGATTTATCATTTCAAGTTTCATCTATAGGCGGATTATTATTTGGTTACTCAATATTAATGCCAATCAGACTTTATGCTAAGGATTCAAAATACAAAGGTAAAAATTAAAAATATATAGTAAAAAGCACCTGTTGATTATACGGGTGCTTTTTACTATATACACAATACAATCCATATTTTTAAATGTATAAACCCACCTAAATGAATAGGTGGGCTTTTTTTATGCTATAATTTAATTAGGCGGAAGAGGTTGAGAATATATAGCCACCCATATTACAGGGTGGTTTTTTTATTACTATTTTTCTATTTTTAGATTATTTAGGTCACCAAACCATGGTTCCCACAAGTCTATTGAATATTCATCTACAAGTCCCTTTTTCCAAAATGGATCTTGCTCTATTAATTTAAGTAAAGAAACTTTATCTTGAATATTAAATATGAGAAATGCTTCATTTTGATTTGATAAATCATTTTCAATGGGTCCAGATGCAACTATATGCCCGTTCTCTACTTGTCTATTTAAGTAATCTATGTGTTCTTCAAGAAAGTTTTTCCAACCTACTAAATCTTTATGAACATATTTGACTATATAGTATTTCAATTCTATCACTCCTTTAATATAAAAATATTATATCTATAAAGAGGTTAAGCGGACAAAACATTTGCCTAATGAAATTAAGGACTCATTCCAAGCACTATTTATTTTTTTAATACATTGACTTTTAAACTTGTAATAATCATAACTATTAGGCTTACTACAAAAGTGCATAATGCAATAAAAATAATTCCAAAACCTATAGGTAATAAGAAGAACCATTCATGTAATACCTCTTGAGAATCAATATATTCAGGAGTAAAGCTTTTTGATACAATTGTTATAGCACCTATAATAAAGAGAACCAAAGATACAATGTTTAAATTTTTCATTTTATTCATCCTTTTTTTGTTTAAATGTTTTTTACTAGTTATTATTGCGATGAATTTTTAATATATGCTTTCAAAGATTTTGGTATTTTATCTTTACTAATTTCTTTTTCTTCAATAATTGTTCGGTTTACTTCTGTTGTTTTCACACGGACGTAATCACCACTTTTATAATTTGCTTTAGGTTGCAGTTCATAATCTTCAATTGAGCCGTCCTTACTAATTAAATTCTCGACAGTTCTATTATCAGAGGAAATAACACCATAATACGTTTCTACCTTATTAATGAAGAAAAATGGTATTACAAAATATCCAATTACTAATGCAAAAATTGATGATATTACTAAGATGATTAATTTTTTCATAATTTACTCCTTTTAATTGAATTGAAATATAATAGTAATATAAGTAAAAATTTAGGTCATCAGTCTGTGGAAGTATTTTAATAAAGTGTTAATGTATTTTCTACTCTATCTCCACAATACAAACCATACTCAATAAAACTTTCTCACCATTCTCCAATACCTCTAACTTGTTACGTTCACTATCAAACTTATTTATCTCACATTCAATCGTTTTGTAATAACCATCTTCCCAATACTTAATTGTTGCTGGTGGATCATAAAATAATTTTTGTGCTAACACATCGTTCAAATCACGTAACGCCAATTCATCAAACACAGGTTTATCAACTTTGTTTTGGTCTTCGATAAATCCTTTTATCGTTTCATATTGTTGTGGCATCGTTGCAAATGGTGCCCATTTAATCATCTTACGTCCTTCTGGGATATAGAGGCTTTAAGAAAATAAAGATAATGCCTATATCTCAATTAAAATAAAAAAAACGATTGATATAGGAGCGCATAAATATGAAGAATATTGATAATCGTAATAAGTTAGTAGAGCAGCCATTTACGTTTAATATTACTAAAAAGAAAACGATAAGAATTTTTTATTTTGGTAAGCCAGTAACTATTTTAAAAAATTATAAAGCAGAGCAATTAATTGGTAGAATGGAAGATATAGATTATGATGATTTTGAAGTTCAACTTTTATTAGCAAAAGCTACTGGTAACTTTAAACGTGGTAACGAAAAAAATAATAAGCGTAAATGACGATATTTAAGTTATATGCAATAAAGGATCTGATTTAATTCTCAGTTATTTAAATGGATTTGTTAGTTCGATAAATGATGTTCATAGTAAAGGCCACTGTATACTTTTAGTGGTCTTTTTGTAATCAATACTTAATCTTTATAACCTATCCAGTATACTTTATATATGATAAAATGTTTTAATATATTATTTATGAATATATATAATACATATTTATTAGGGGGATGTATGAAGATTAAAAGCAAATTATTGTTAGCTATTGCATTTACGAGCTTGACTGCATTGAATTTGAATTTGCATGCTGACGCTAAAGATGGCGGCGGTAGCGATACATCTAAAGATAAGACACCTAAGATACAGAACGTAGAGGTTGAACATAGAGATTATGATAAGAAATCGAGCAAGGTCCAAAAAGAAGTTGCGAAATCTTCAACGGCTGCCATGAATTATGTTTATTCATTGGAAGGCAAGGGTTGGGATTTTGATGGCTACTACGGTTGGCAATGTTTTGATTTAGTGAATTATTATTGGAATTATTTATATGGTCACGGTTTACACGGTGATTATGCAAAAGATATTCCAACTGCTAATAATTTTAGTGGTGAAGCAACAGTGTACAAAAATACACCATCATTTGTAGCACAACCTGGAGACGTTGTTGTATTTAATGAAGATTTCGGATCAGGTGCCGGACATACAGCGATTGTGTTAAACGGTAATGCGGACGGCAACGTGATGCAATTTACAAGTTTAGATCAAAACTGGTATGGTGGCGGCGCTGACAAGACAGAAGTTGCACAACGTATCACGCATGATTATGAAACTGAAATGTGGTTTATAAGACCAAATTAAGCAATCAATGATGATTACATAAAGTGAAATAGACGTCTGAACAATGCAATTTGTTCAGACGTTTTATATATTGTGTCAATGGATATTGTCGTTTATGATAATATTCTTTTTTTTTTATGAAATATAACGTAAAATAGATAGGAAACATAATATTAGGGAGGACAGGCATGGTTAAAAATAAAGCACAAATCATAGCACAATTTAAAGCTCAATTCGATGCGTTTATGAAAGAAATAGATATCGAATTTGAACAATATGATATTTATGTTCAAGCATTCTCGCATTCAAGTTTTATTAATGACTTTAAATTAGATAAATTAAGTCATAATGAACGTTTAGAATTCTTAGGAGACGCGGTGTTAGAATTGACGGTGTCACAGTTTTTATTTAAGAAATTTCCATTACTTCCAGAAGGTAAGCTCACTAAACTGCGCGCATCAATTGTATGTGAACCATCACTTGTAACATTTGCAATGAGTTTAAATATGAACGAATTACTTTTACTTGGTAAAGGTGAAGAAAAAACAGGTGGTCGTGAACGTCCATCATTAATCGCCGATGCATTCGAATCATTTATTGGTGCTTTGTATTTAGATAAAGGACTTGAAATTGTAGAGCAATTTTTAGAAAAAGTTGTATTTCCACATGTCGTTGATGAAAATTATACTGCAAATCGTGATTATAAAACAGAATTGCAGGAATATATGCATCGTCATAATAAAGGTAATATTACGTATCATTTATTAGATGAAAGTGGTCCAGCACATCACAAGATGTTTACTTCTGAAGTACTATTAAATGGCAAACCTTTAGAAACAGGAAAAGGTAGAACGAAAAAAGAATCAGAACAAAATGCTGCTAAAAAAGCGTTGAATAATGGTCAATAAGGGGTAGTTTATGGTTTATTTAAAATCAATAGATGCATATGGATTTAAATCTTTTGCTGAACATACACATGTAGACTTTGATAATGGTGTGACAGCTATTGTAGGCCCAAATGGTAGTGGTAAAAGTAATATTACGGATGCTATAAAATGGGTTCTCGGTGAGCAATCAGCAAAAAGTTTACGTGGATCTAAGATGGAAGATGTCATCTTTAATGGGTCGAAAGAACGTAAAAAGTGCCAATATGCAGAAGTAAAATTAACATTGGATAATCATTCAAGAAAATTAAATATAGATGAAGATACAATAACAGTTGAACGCCGCTTATATAGAAATGGTGACAGTGAATATTATTTAAATAAAGAACGAACACGCTTAAAATCAGTCCTAGATCTATTTTTAGATTCAGGTCTTGGTAAAGAAGCTTTTAGTATTATTTCTCAAGGTAAAGTTGATGAAGTATTAAATGCTAAACCTAGTGATAGAAGATATCTCATAGAAGAAGCAGCTGGCGTATTAAAATATAAAAAACGTAAAAAAGAAGCGACACAAAAATTAGACGAAACAGAACAAAATTTAAATCGTGTTGAAGACATTGTATTCGATTTAGAGGCAAGAGTTGAGCCTCTAAGAGAAGAAGCTGCGATTGCTGAAGAGTATATTGCTTTAAAAGAAGAAATGAAAAAGAGTGATATTACTGTAACGGTATATGATATTGAAAGTTTAAATAAAGATTTTAAAAAGCTTGAACAAGAGATCGAGCATTTTCAATATCAAAAAGAACAAAAAACAAATGAATTAGACGCTATGACATTTGAATTAAATGAAAAGAAAAAATCGAGAGATCAGATTTCTAATCAAATTCAAAATGATAACAAGGCATTAGTTGAAGCGACTGAATCATTAGAAAGATTTACTGGTCAATTAGAAGTCTTAAAAGAACGTCAAAAAAATAGTGATGCGACAAATGAAAGACTAGAAGAAGAAAAGCAAGCTTCTCAAATGAGAATTAACAAAATTACGGAGCAAATTAAAGAAATAGATGTGGAATTGAAAGAATTTAAAGATAGATATCAAGCATTAGTGCAAGAAATTAATGGACTTGAAGGTCAATTATCGAATCAAGAAGGTACATTTGAAGAGAAAATTGAACAATTGAAAGATCGTTATTATCAACTCATGACAGAACAATCAGACATTAATAATGATATTAGATTTTTAGAAGACAAATTAGCAACACATCAAGAAAAACAATCAAGATTAGATGGCAGACAAAAAGAAGTATACGAAGAACTTCAACGTGTTTGGGAAGATAAATCGACTTATACAGAAAAGCTACAATCTGTTGAAAAAGAACTTCAAGAAACAACTGAAAAATATAAATCTGATCATAAGTTGTTGAAAAGTAAAGAACAAGCATATAAAGATACGGAGTCAAAACTGTATCAAGCGTACCGTTATACAGAACAAATGAAGACGCGTATTAATACGTTAAAGAGTATGCAAGATGAATACTCTGGATTTTATTCTGGTGTGAAGCATGTGCTGAAAGAAAAGTCACTCAATGGTATAGAAGGTGCAGTTGCAGAAATTATCGATACACCCTCTAAATTAACAACAGCAATAGAAATAGCGCTAGGTGCTTCTTTACAACATATTATTGTAAAAGAAGAAAAAGATGCACGATTAGCGATTAAATATTTAAAAGATAAAAAGCTAGGCCGTGCTACATTCTTACCAATGAATGTGGTTAAAAAACGATTTATACCACAATCTGTTATCGAGCAAATTAATGATCAACAAGGTTTCATTACAGTAGCTTCTGATGGCGTTAAATATGACGAGAAATATCGAAATATTGTAGAGCATTTGTTAGGTAGTACAATTATTGCTAAAGATTTAGAAACTGCCAATCAACTTGCGAGGTTAATTCAGTTCAAGCATAGAATTGTGACACTTGAAGGTGATGTGATTACGCCTGGTGGTGCTATGACCGGTGGTGGCAAAGAAAAGAAAGCAAGTTTGTTATCACAAAAAGATGAATTGAAAACGACTGAAGATAAGTATCAGAACTTTATGCAACAAACAACTCAAATCGAAGAGAATGTCAAAGCATTAAAACAAGAAGTTCAAAATATTGAACAGTCCTTAACTGAAACACAAGAAAAAGGTACTGAATTAAGATCTAAAGAGCATGAAGTAACGTTACAATTAGATGCAGTATTAGCTAAAGAAAAACGATTAAAAGACGAAAATGAAACGTTTGAATTTGAGAAGAATGATGGCTATAGCTTTGTGAAAGGTCAAAAAACATTACAAGAAAAGCAAAATAAACTTGTAAATATTAAACAAGATATAGAGAAAATTGATAACGAAATTAATCAATTAAATGCATCTCTTTCACATAGTAAAGATAGTGAAAAAACAATTCAAAATACATTAAATGAAAAGCGTTCAAATCTTGCAGTTGAAAAAGAACGAAATCGTTTGAAAGAACAAGACAAGAAACGACTTAAAGAAGATTTAAACGAATATGAACATACGTTAACTAAGATTAATGACCAAATTGAATTAATCAATTCCGATGATTATATGGGTAGTGGTCAATTTGAAAAAGTCGAAAGTCAAATTCAACTGTTTACAGATAAAAAGCAAGAAATAGAAACGAAAATGATGGATAATCAAAATAAATATAAATCTATTCAAGAAGAAATTGAGCAAATTGAGCGCGATACGCAATCTATGCATCAAAGCATTTCTGGTTTAGAAACAGGCTTACAAGATATGGTGAGTAAGCACTCTAAAATAGATATTATGATTGAGCATCAATTGACACACTTAAATGAAACGTATCAATTAACTTTTGAAAAAGCACAATCATTGTATGAAATGCCAGAAGATATTTCAGAAGCAAGAAAAACAGTTAAATTAACGAAAATGTCTATAGATGAACTTGGACATGTAAATTTAAATGCGATTGAACAATTTAAAGAAGTTAATGAAAGATATACATTCTTAAGTGACCAAAGAACAGATTTATTAGAAGCAAAAGAAACATTAGAACAAGTCATATTAGAAATGGATGGCGAAGTATCTACTAGATTTAAAGAAACCTTTGATGAAGTGAATCATCATTTTGGAAATGTGTTTAAATCACTCTTCAATGGTGGACGTGCTGAGTTACAACTTACAGATAAAGATATTTTAGATGCTGGTGTTGAAATTGTCGTACAACCTCCAGGTAAGAATCGACAATACTTATCGCTACTTAGTGGTGGAGAACGTGCGCTATCTGCAATCAGTTTACTCTTTGCAATATTAAAAGCACGTACAGCGCCTTTTGTAATACTAGATGAAGTTGAAGCTGCATTAGATGAACAAAATGTGATAAGATATGCAGAATATTTAGATCAACTTAAATCAGAAACTCAATTTATCGTCATTACACATAGAAAAGGCACAATGTCATACGCGGATAGCTTATATGGTGTTACAATGCAAGAAGCAGGCATTTCTAAACTTGTGAGTGTTAACTTAAAATCAATTAAAGAAGAAGAATTGGAGGCATTACAATCATGAGTTTTTTTAAACGATTAAAGGATAAATTCTCTCCTAGTGAAGAAAAAAACAAAGAAATTGAAAACCAAGAAGAACAACCAGTCCAAGACTTAGAACCTGAGTCTAATGAAAAAGAAAATCCTGAAGCGGTTCAGTTTGACGATGGATTAATGTCATTAGATGAGTTTGAAGAATGGGAATCAGAACAACTTGGTGCTAAGTTCAAACAAGGATTAGAAAAATCTAGAGAGAACTTCCAAAATAAATTAAATGATTTATTAGCTGTTTACCGTAAAGTTGACGAAGATTTCTTTGAAGCATTAGAAGAAATGTTAATTCAAGCAGATGTTGGATTTAACACAGTTATGGAACTTGTTGATGAATTACGTATGGAAGCAAAACGCCAAAATATTAGTGAAACATCTGAATTAAGAGAAGTCATCGTTGAAAAAATAGTCGAAATATATGTGCAAGATGATGAAGATATTGATCAAATGAATATTGAAAATGACCGATTAAATGTTATATTAATGGTTGGTGTTAATGGTGTCGGTAAAACGACGACAATTGGTAAATTAGCACACCGTTATAAGCAAGAAGGTAAAAAAGTCATGTTAGCAGCTGGAGATACTTTCCGTGCAGGTGCTATTGAACAATTGAAAGTATGGGGAGAACGTGTTGGCGTAGAAGTGATTAGTCAAAAAGAAGGTTCTGACCCAGCAGCAGTTATGTATGATGCTGTAAATGCTGCTAAAAATAGAGGTGCTGATATTTTAATTTGTGATACAGCAGGACGATTACAAAATAAAGCAAACTTGATGAATGAATTACAAAAAGTTAGAAAAGTTATTGATCGTAATGTACCTGGAGCACCACATGAAGTATTATTAGCATTAGATGCTACAACTGGTCAAAACGCATTGTCACAAGCTAAATCATTTAAAGAAGTGACACAAGTAACAGGTATCGTATTAACGAAACTTGACGGAACAGCAAAAGGTGGTATCGTGTTAGCAATACGTAATGAATTACAAATTCCAGTTAAATTTGTAGGACTCGGTGAAAAACTTGATGACTTACAACCATTTGATGCAGAAAGCTATGTTTATGGATTATTTGCAGATATGATAGATGCGAATGAATCTGTTGAAAATACTACTGAAGAAGCTGATCAAAATGACGGAAAATAATGAACTTATAAAAACAATGAGAATGAATTACTTATTTGATTTTTATCAAGGGTTATTAACTGAAAAACAACGCAATTATTTAGAATTATATTATTTACAAGATTATGCACTAAGTGAAATTGCAGAGACATTTCATGTGAGTCGACAAGCAGTATATGATAATATAAAACGAACAGATGAATTATTAGAAGAGTACGAAACGAAATTACAGCTCTTTAAAAAATTTAAAGAAAGACAATCTATTATTGATGAATTAAAAAGATTGTCAGGAGATAATCAAGAACTTAATCAGGCGATAGAACGCTTAGAAATTCTTGAATAGGAGGAGAAATTTATGGCATTTGAAGGGTTATCCGAAAGACTTCAAGCCACGATGCAACGCATCAAAGGTAAGGGTAAAGTTACAGAGCAAGATATTAAAGCAATGATGCGTGAAGTACGATTAGCATTATTAGAAGCAGACGTTAACTTTAAAGTTGTTAAATCTTTTGTAAACACAGTATCTGAGCGTGCGTTAGGTGCAGATGTTATGCAATCTTTAACACCTGGACAACAAGTCATCAAGATTGTTCAAGATGAATTAACAACTTTAATGGGTGGAGAAAATAGTAAAATTAACATGAGCAGTAAACCACCTACTGTTGTGATGATGGTCGGTTTACAAGGTGCAGGTAAAACAACAACTGCAGGTAAATTAGCATTATTAATGAGAAAAAAATATAACAAAAAGCCATTACTTGTCGCATGTGATATTTATAGACCAGCTGCGATTCAACAGTTACAAACGGTTGGTAAGCAAATTGATATACCTGTATATACTGAAGGCGATCAAGTAAGTCCAAAACAAATTACTGAGAATGCGTTGAAATATGCACGTGAAGAACATTTAGACTTTGTTATTATCGATACAGCAGGTCGTCTGCATATTGATGAAGCATTAATGAATGAGCTTGTAGACGTTAAAGAAGTATCTAAACCAGATGAAATTATGCTTGTTGTAGACTCTATGACAGGTCAAGATGCTGTAAATGTTGCAGAATCATTTGATAATACATTAGATGTAACAGGTGTAACATTAACTAAATTAGATGGTGACACACGTGGTGGTGCAGCACTTTCGATCCGTTCTGTTACTGAAAAGCCAATTAAATTTATTGGTATGAGTGAAAAGCTAGATGGACTTGAATTGTTCCATCCAGAACGTATGGCATCTAGAATTTTAGGTATGGGTGACGTATTAAGTTTAATTGAAAAAGCCCAACAAGGTGTCGATGAAGAAAAAGCTAAAGAATTAGAAAAGAAAATGAGAACATCTTCATTTACGTTTGATGATTTCTTAGAACAATTAGAACAAGTTAAAGGTTTAGGTTCGTTAGATGATCTGATGAATATGATTCCAGGTGCTAACAAAATGAAAGGCATGAAAAATGCTAACATGGATCCTAAACAAATCGATAATGTTCAAGCGATTATCCGTTCTATGACTTTAGAAGAAAGAAATAATCCTGACATTTTAAATGTTTCTAGAAAACGTCGTATTGCTAAAGGTTCAGGTCGTTCTTTACAAGAAGTAAATAGATTGATCAAGCAATTTGGCGATATGAAGAAAATGATGAAACAATTTACAGGTAGCAATAAAAAAGGTAAAAAAGGTAA
Source organism: Mammaliicoccus sp. FSL K6-3158 (assembly GCF_038005105.1). Taxonomy (NCBI): domain Bacteria; kingdom Bacillati; phylum Bacillota; class Bacilli; order Caryophanales; family Staphylococcaceae; genus Mammaliicoccus; species Mammaliicoccus sp. FSL K6-3158. The sequence goes on along the minus strand of NZ_JBBOSL010000001.1, from coordinate 1,727,401 downwards.
GCGAGGCGGAAATCCATTCCAAGGAATGAACTTACCGTTCTAATAGAAGTATGATACAACTTTAATATAGAGCAAAGTTATGGCAGCAATCTTTAAGGGATAATGCCAGCTTTGCTCTCTTATTTTGTATGAAATTTAAATTGGTAAAGAGAAAACACTTTACAAACAATTTATATCCTGTTATAGTATTTACTTGTAGAAAAGAAATTATAAATGAGTAAGGAGTTTTTTAAACATGGCAGTTAAAATTCGTTTAACACGTAAAGGGTCAAAAAGAAACCCATTTTATCGTATAGTAGTAGCAGATGCACGTTCTCCACGTGATGGTCGTATTATCGAACCAATCGGTACTTACAATCCAGTTGCTAAACCAGAAGCAGAAATCAAAGTTGACGAAGAGTTAGCTTTAAAATGGTTAGCTGACGGTGCAAAACCTACTGATACAGTTCGTGATATCTTATCAACTCAAGGTATCATGGAGAAATTCCATAATTCTAAACTTTCTAAGTAGTAAAGCGTAGATTATATTGGAAAAATTAATACAAACAATTATAGTACCGCTCGTAGATTATCCGGAGAACATCAATATATCTAAAGATGAACAAGATTCTAGCATTACGTTCAATATAGACGTTCATGAAGAAGACATTGGCAGAATTATTGGTAAGAAGGGCAGAATGATTAAAGCAATTCGTACAATTGTGTCTGGTTCAATGAACGAGCAAGGCAAGAAAGTGTTTGTAGAAGTTAATTAAGAGTACCTAATTGGTGCTCTTTTTTAATGTTAATAATTAATGAAACAGTTGAGGAGGCACAGCTCAATGAATGTTGAAATAGGCAAAATTGTTAATACACATGGTATTAAAGGTGAAGTGAAAGTATTATCAGATTCTGACTTTACCGATGAACGATTTCATAAAGGTCAACTTATTACAGTTAAGAAAAATAATGAATCATTTTCATTTACTATAGCATCACATAGAATGCACAAGAATTTTCATCTTTTAACGTTTGAAGGTATTCATAACATTAATGATATCGAACATTTAAAAGGTTCTAAAATTTACCAAGAACAATTAAATGAAGCGATTGAACTTGAAGAAAATGAATATTATTATTCAGATATTATTGGTTGTACAGTGTTCGTTGATGAAGAAGCGTTAGGTAGAGTAATCGAAATAATGGAGACAGGTGCTAACGATGTATGGGTCGTTAAGGGAGATAAAGAATATTTAATTCCTTATATTGAAGATGTTGTTAAACATGTTGATGTTGATCTGAAGACTATTAAAATTGAACCGTTAGAAGGTTTATTAGACTGATGAAGATTGATTATTTAACACTGTTTCCAGAAATGTATGAAGGTGTACTCAATCATTCCATAATGAAACGAGCACAAGATAAAGAAATTGTTCAATTTAATACAGTGAATTTTAGAGATTTTGCGAATAATAAACATTCACAAGTTGATGATTATCCTTATGGTGGTGGACAAGGTATGGTCCTTAAGCCAGAACCTGTATTCAATGCGCTTCAATCATTAGATAAAGATGAAAACACGCGTGTGATTTTAATGTGTCCACAAGGTGATCCATTCACACAAGCGAAAGCGGAGTCTTTATCAGAAAGTGATCATATTATTTTTATTTGTGGTCATTATGAAGGATATGATGAGCGAATTAGAGAACATTGTGTAACCGATGAAATATCAATTGGAGACTTTGTATTAACGGGTGGCGAACTTGCGAGCATGACAATGACAGATGCAATCGTAAGACTATTACCAGGTGTTCTTGGCAATCAAGTATCACATGAAGATGATTCATTTTCATCTGGATTATTAGAACATCCTCAGTACACTAGACCAGCAGATTATGAAGGCTTAAAGGTACCAGATGTATTATTATCTGGGAATCATGCAAACATTGAAAAGTGGAGACATGAACAATCATTGTTAAGAACACAACAGAGAAGACCAGATTTGTTAGAAAGTTATCCATTAACAGAAGCGGATAAACGTTTCTTAAATGATAACAAAAAATAGATTGAATCAACTTGTACAATGTGATATATTAATATAAGTGTGTGAGCACAAATTCACTATGATCCGCTGCTAGCATTTATATGAAACAATTACATTGGGCAAGAACATAGTCAGAAGGAGAGAATATAATGAGTAATAATAAGTTAATCGAAGCAGTAACAAAAGACCAATTACGTACGGATATTCCAACATTCCGTGCTGGTGACACTTTAACTGTACACGTACGTATCGTTGAAGGTAGCCGCGAACGTATCCAAGTGTTCGAAGGTGTAGTTATTAAACGTCGTGGTGGCGGAATTTCTGAAACGTTTACAGTTCGTAAAATTTCTTACGGTGTTGGTGTTGAGCGTACATTCCCTGTACACACTCCAAAAATCGAGAAAATCGAAGTTAAACGTCGCGGTAAAGTACGTCGTGCGAAACTTTACTACTTACGTAGCCTACGTGGTAAAGCTGCTCGTATTAAAGAAATTAGATAATATAAACCTCGGCATTGCTTGCTAAGCGTTTAAGTGATTGGGACATATATCCCGATACAAAATAAATAAGCATATCACTGAACTGATTACTCAGTTGCTGGTGATATGCTTATTTTTTATTGACTAATAAGGGTCGAATATATTTAAGTTTGCAGCTTCCTATTCACTTTTCTTGTGAAGACGATACTTAAAATAATTGAAACAAATGAAACCAAAATCATCGTTTTAAAATAGGGTGGTTGATAAGTGATTTCTATATCTTTGTCTTGTTGTTCTACATCAATACCTGACATAATGTGATTGACTTTGTGAATGGCTTTGTCTTTACCGTCTACTTTAGCCTTTAAGCCTTCTCTATACGGTATATTGATGACTGCTGTTCCTTTTTTGTGTTCTTTTAAAGATATATTAATTTTCCCGTTTTTTTCATGGTAAGTATAACGTTTCTCTTTATGAGCTTGCTTCAACGTTTGATAATTTTCACCATATAAACCTTGTAATTGTAATTTATACCTCCCATTCGTTAATGAGATAAATATTTTACCATCTTTAGGTACTGGCACACGATAAAGTAAATCATCTTGATTCATGCGATATTTTGAATCTTGGAAGAGACGATTATTTGGATAATCATTTACTTGAATTGTATAGTTTGATTGAGGTAATTCCCGTTCTAAATGTAACATTAAATATAAATCTTGATATTGATTCGTTAACTTTTTAGGTAGCTGAATCGTTAAACCATCTCCATTTCGAGGCACGGTCAACATATTGTGTTGATAATCGGCATCACGTGTTGTAATGGTAGTTTGATTTAAAAGATTCGGTGCTTTGTTTATTTCTGAATTAACTTTATCTTTATCTGTTGTAACAACACCTTTAATCATGGCATGTTCAAGATCTAACGGTTTATGAATATTATTGGCATCATAATATTGATCGGTTACTTTAACTGCAGGTAACGGTTGCTCGTTTTCTAATATTTGATATTTGCCATCGTCTTGAATCAATTTAAAGTTTGCTGGCGATGATTTTTGATATGATTTCTTCATTATATACTTTGTTGACCAAAGGCTGTATAAGTTTGATCTATCTTGCATATCGCTATAACGACTTAACGATTCATTTTGTAGATTAACTTTTGCATCTTCAAAAAGATATTGATTTAAACCGCCATCAAAAATACTAGAGTATAAACTAAGACCTTTAAAATGTTGATACATAGGTGTATTGTCTTGTGTTAATACGCGCCATCCTAATCTTTCATCAGGATTCAATTGTTGATTAAAATGTGATACATGACTTCGTTGTAAACCACTATCAAACGTACTTGCTTGAATAAAGAATTTATTTGCACGTCTTTCATGATCTTCGTGATAGATTTGGTTCTTACTATGATCTTTTGAGACTAAGAAAGAAGTTAACAAAATCATTGTCGCAAATACAAGTGTTAATAAACGTGTAAAACGCTTTATGGTTAATACGAGCAATCCTATTACAAATAGAATAGGTACCATCCAAATCCAACTGACATAATCTTTAGTTACGTAATAACTTGAAAAAATGATAATAAAACCTGGTATGGCGGTGATGATATATTGCTTGATGCTAATCGATTTAAAGTAATATACGTAACTCGCAATTAAACCACTAGAGAAGAACGTTAATAAATAATGCCATCTTTTTTGTGGTGCAGAAAAGCCATTAAAAATACTATCTACATAAGGTATAAAGCTTGCAATCATTAAAATAATCGTAAAAATGCTAAATAATCTATAATAATAATGTTTGCAAAGCTTTATTGTTAAAAGCGCCTGAATGGCTATAAAAAGTACTACAATTAAATAATTGTCATAGAATATATTGTCATGTTTATTAAAGTTAGACAGTAATGGAATCGTTCCATTATAAATTGCACGATTATTCCCAATGAAACTATGGGCAGAGTGGAAGAAAATAAATAAACTACTTCCAAGACCAAGTATACTCGCTACTACAAGTAATTTAAGTTGTTGTATTCTTGGTACGATATCAGCCTTATGTTGAAAAATAAATCGATAGAAAAAGTAAATGAGTCCTGTTAAAAACTGATAGTATGCGAAATAAAAGTTATTGATAAACGTTAGGGCAACGATTACGATAAACATGCCAATCTTTTTATCTTTTAAAAATCTTTCAATACTGAATAATAATAATGGTAATAGCATAAAGACATCGCTAAAGAATGGCCAATATACAGTAAACCTAAAATAAATAGGAGAAACTGCAAATAGAAAAGCTGCAACTATTGAAGCAGTTCGATTTAAGCCAATCTTCTTAACATATAAAAAGGTAAAACTCATAATTAAAAATGACTTTACGATTGATATGACAATGGCATTCTGAGCCCAAAATAACATATGATCCGTATTAAAATGGAAGATAAATGAGGCTAACCAAACAAAAATGACATTGATAATGAACAAAATATTCGTAGAGAAGTAATAGGACAAATCCATAAACATATCTCCACCAAGACCTAAATCAGTTGAATAGAAAAATGTTCCATGTGTCCAATGTTCATATAAATACATTTGAATTGGTAACATTTGTTCGATACCATCATTTGGTCCAGTAAAGATAATACCATCTTTAAAATAGCGATAAAGTATATAAGTATGACCTAAAATGGCTAAAACACCGAAAAGCAAAATGTATTTGTAAATAGCGTTGTTATAAAAAAATTTTTTTATTTTATTTATCATTTGATTCACCTATATGTGTTATTCGTGAGATTTAAGGTTTGTTTGTTGAATAATATATTTTGGTCTATCTTTTGTTTCATAATAAATACGACCAATGTATTCACCTATAACACCTAAACTAAATAATTGAAGACCACCTAGGAATAAAATGGCGGAAATAATTGTGAAATAACCGGGTTCTTCGATGCCATGTATCATAATATTTATAAATGTAATTAAAATATATAGAAGACAGATAAACATTGTAATACCACCAAAATAAAAGCATAGTCGAAGCGGTTTATTATTAAAACTAACGATACCATCAATTGCGTAATCGATTAATTTAAAGTTGGAATATTTAGAACGTCCTTGATTTCTATCTAGATGATCATATGTAATAGTTGTCTTATTAAAACCAACCCATTCAAATATACCTTTAGAGAATCGGTTATACTCTGTCATTTTAATGATAGACTCAACAACTTCTTTAGATATTAATCGAAAGTCACCTTCACCACTTTTTAACTTAACATCAATCATATTTCTAGATAATTTATAGAATATTTTAGCTGGAATTCTCTTGAAAAATGACTCTTTGTCGCGATTGCGTAATGCGACAACTTGTTGATAGCCTTCAAGATGTAATTCAATCATTTGTGGGATTATCTCGGGTGGATGTTGAAGGTCTGAATCCATAATAATAACAGCATCGCCTATACTGTGTTCAAGTCCACAATACATAGCAGATTCTTTGCCGAAATTTTTAGAGAAAGATATGTATTTAACTTGATTGTCTTTTTCTGATAGTGATTGAATTAAATTCAAAGAAGCATCTGTAGAACCATCATCAACAAAAATGATTTCGAATTGATGCGGCAAATTTAAAAAGACGTTTGATACTTTTTCATGTAAAATAGAGATGTTAGTTTCCTCATTATAAAGAGGAACTATAATTGAAATAAACATAACAAACCTCCTATATAGATATGGTTAATATATCATATTTCGATAGTTTAAGATAAGAAAGGATAAATATAAATGACAATTCAATGGTTTCCAGGTCATATGGCCAAAGCGAGACGCGAAGTAACAGAACAATTAAAAATGGTAGATGTGGTATTCGAATTAGTCGATGCACGTATTCCGCTATCTTCAAGAAATCCGATGATTGATGACATTGTTAAACAAAAACCTCGTGTTGTAATACTTAATAAAAAAGACATGTCAAAACAAAGTGAGACAGATAAATGGACACAATACTTTAAAAATCAAGGCTTTTTCCCAGTTCAAATTGATTCGAAACATGGTAAACATTTAGGTGAGCTTATGAAAGCTGCACAAGCTGCCACTAAAGAAAAATTTGATAGAGAAAAACGTAAAGGTCTTCGTCCGAGAGCAATCAGAGCTATGATAGTTGGTATTCCGAATGTAGGTAAATCCACACTTATCAATAAATTAGCCAAAAAATCAATTGCTAAAACAGGTAATACACCAGGTGTGACGAAAAAACAACAATGGATTAAAGTAGGAAAAGAATTAGAATTGTTAGATACACCAGGTATTTTATGGCCGAAATTTGAAGACCAAACGATTGGTAAAAAGCTGAGTTTAACAGGGGCAATTAAAGACAGTATTGTACATTTAGATGAAGTTGCGATATATGGATTAAACTTTTTAATCGATCATGATCCAGAAAAATTAAAACAATTTTATCAAATTGAATTACCTGAAGACGGTGACGTCATTGGTTTGTTTGATCAAATTGGTAAAAGAAGAGGTATGTTAAAACGTGGTAACGAAGTAGATTATGAGTCTGTCACGGAGTTAATCATTAGAGATTTACGTAATGCTAAAATTGGTCATTACTGCTTCGATATATATGAAGAAATGAAGGATGGCATGCATGAAACAGAAGAGCATTAAAGAAATTGTTGAAGAGATTAAACAATATTTAACGATTCAAGAAGTTGAAGCATCACCTTATAACGAAGATGAACGTAAAGGTGTTCAAAGTGCATTAAGTAAGCGAATCAAGCAGTTAGAAAAAATAGAACAACTTCATGATAAATATATTCAAATGAATCAATATGAAAAACAAGTATTAGACTTAAACAAAGATGCTGTTATTTGTGGGATTGATGAGGTAGGGAGAGGTCCACTTGCAGGCCCGGTCGTAGCAAGTGCGGTTATTCTTGAACAAAACCATCAATATTTAGGCATTACAGATTCAAAAGCTTTATCACAAGCTAAACGTTCTTATTTCGAACAAGAAATATATAATCGTGCACGTGCAGTAGGTATTGGCATTGCAACGGTAGAAGAAATTGATGAACTCAATATATATGAAGCAACAAAGGTAGCGATGCAGCGAGCAATAGACCAATTGTTAATCAAACCAGACCACTTATTAATAGATGCGATGAAGTTAGATAATGACATTCCACAAACATCTATTATTAAAGGAGACTTAAATAGTGTCTCAATAGCAGCAGCGAGTGTGATTGCTAAAGAATATCGTGATAAATTAATGTCTCAATACCATATTGATTATCCTGGATATGATTTTGATAAAAACAAAGGATATGGAACAAAAGCACATTTAGAAGGGCTCGAAAATTATGGTATTACAACGATACACCGTAAAACTTTTGAACCTATCAAATCAAAAGTGAAATATTAGTCTAACAATTCGTAAAATTGGACTCTCCTTGTTTACAATAACGCTTACATTTTCTATAATTGAGAAGTAAGCAAACATTATTGTATGTATTAGGAGGATGGAGAATGAATATCCATGAGTATCAAGGTAAAGAGATTTTTCGCTCTATGGGCGTAGCTGTACCTAATGGTTCAGTGGCTTTTTCACCTGCTGAAGCAGTAGAAAAAGCGAAAGAATTAGATTCAAATGTATATGTTGTTAAAGCGCAAATCCATGCTGGCGGACGTGGTAAAGCTGGTGGCGTTAAAATTGCTAAATCAATTGATGAAGTACGTGAATATGCTAAAGAATTATTAGGCAAAGTACTTGTTACACATCAAACTGGCCCTGAAGGTAAAGAAGTAAAACGTCTTCTTATCGAAGAAGGATGCGATATTCAAAAAGAATATTACATTGGGTTCGTTATCGATAGAGCTACAGACAGAATTACTTTAATGGCTTCAGAAGAAGGCGGAACTGAAATTGAAGAAGTTGCAGCAGCAACTCCTGAAAAAATCTTCAAAGAAGTAATTGATCCTGTTACTGGATTAATGCCATACCAAGCTAGAAGAATAGCATTTAATATTAACATCCCTAAAGAATCAGTTAACAAAGCTGTTAAATTAATGATGTCTTTATATAATGTGTTTGTAGAAAAAGACTGCTCAATTGTTGAAATTAACCCACTTGTTACAACAGGAAGTGGTGAAGTATTAGCACTTGATGCAAAAGTAAACTTCGATGATAACGCTTTATTCAGACATAAAGATATCGTTGAAATGCGCGATTTAGAAGAAGAAGACGAAAAAGAAATTGAAGCTTCTAAATACGACTTATCTTATATCGCACTTGATGGAAACATCGGTTGTATGGTAAACGGAGCTGGCTTAGCTATGGCTACGATGGATACAATTAATCACTTTGGCGGTAATCCGGCTAACTTCCTTGACGTTGGGGGCGGCGCAACAAAAGAAAAAGTTACTGAAGCATTCAAAATCATCTTAGGTGATTCACAAGTTGAAGGTATCTTTGTAAATATCTTTGGTGGAATCATGAAATGTGATGTCATTGCTGAAGGTATCGTAGCTGCTGCTAAAGAAGTTGAATTAGACATGCCTTTAGTTGTAAGACTTGAAGGTACTAATGTTGAACAAGGTAAACAAATCTTAAAAGAATCTGGTTTAGCAATCGAGCCAGCATCTATCATGGCTGATGGTGCTCAAAAAATTGTTAAATTAGTTCAAGAACGATAAGAAAGGCGGAGAGTTACGTGAGTGTATACATCGATAAAAATACAAAAGTATTAGTTCAAGGTATTACGGGTGCAACAGCACTTTTCCATACTAAACAAATGCTAGAATACGGTACTCAAATCGTTGCTGGGGTAACACCTGGTAAAGGTGGGCAAGTGGTTGAAGGTGTACCAGTATTTAACACTATAGAAGAAGCAGTCGCTGAAACTGGCGCAACTGTTTCAGTTATATATGTACCAGCTCCATTTGCAGCTGATGCGATTATTGAAAGTGCAGATGCTGAATTAGACTTAGCTATTTGTATCACAGAACATATTCCTGTTATTGATATGATTAAAGTTAAGAGATACTTAGAAGGTAAGAAAACACGCTTAGTAGGACCAAACTGTCCTGGTGTGATCACTGCAGATGAATGTAAAATTGGTATTATGCCTGGTTACATCCATAAAAAAGGTCACGTAGGCGTAGTTTCACGTTCAGGTACATTAACATATGAAGCGGTTCATCAATTAACTCAAGCAGGTATCGGTCAAACGACAGCTGTTGGTATTGGTGGAGACCCAGTTAATGGTACAGACTTCATTGATGTATTAAAAGCATTTAATGAAGACGACGAAACATATGCAGTTGTTATGATTGGTGAAATCGGTGGTACTGCTGAAGAAGAAGCAGCTGAATGGATTAAAGCTAACATGACAAAACCAGTAGTAGGATTCATTGGTGGTCAAACAGCACCTCCAGGAAAACGTATGGGTCATGCTGGTGCAATCATTTCAGGTGGTAAAGGTACTGCATCTGAAAAAATCAAAACTTTAAATGACTGTGGTATTGATACAGCAGATACACCATCTGTTATCGCTGAAACACTTATAAACCGTATTAAAAAAGAAGACGGTTTATACGAAAAATGTCTAACAGTTAAATAATAACCATATATATAAGTACAGTGTCTTTCTTCAATAGAAAAGCACTGTGCTTATTTGGTGTTTAAATTTATATAGCCGCTAATGAACTAAATTTTAGTTTGTTAGTGGTTTTTTCGTGGACAATATTAAATGCATAAACTATAATATATGTAAAATATTAACAAACAGGAGTGAGGCATGAATCACAACTATGAAATAGCATATGTAAATGCACTAACATCAAGATTAAGTGAAGACTGTCATGATTCTGAAATCATGAATAAGTTTAAAGGTTATGAAGGCGAACAACTAGTAGAAAATCTACTAAAGCAACAACATCAAATTGTGTTTAGTCATAATCTTGAATTTGTATCTTCAAATGCAGTACAAATAGATTTTTTAATCATACATAATAGTCAAATAAGTATATTAGAAGTTAAACACTACTATGGTGATTTCGAAATCTATGACAACTATATAAAGAGTTCTTATAATAAACGTTACACATCACCATTTGTACAATTATACAAAGCTAAAAATACCCTCCAATCAATACTTCAAGAAATAAATCTAAATCTACCAATACATCACTATTTAGTATTTTCAAATCCCACATTTACACTAAGAAACCACATACCAAACCGCTCGCAAGTACTATTACGCTCAGAATTTTATAAATTTCCAAATATAAGAAACCAAAACAAGATCGTTAGCCGCCCGCCAAAAAATAGAAAAAATCTACATTATAAGAGGTGTATATTTATGAATGATTATCAACAATCAATTTTAAAATTAGTTTACAGTGGTTTTACGACTAATCAAATTCACAAGATGATTCGTTATGATTCTGAGTTAAATTTTCTTTCATATAGAACTACGTTTATTGATTTTGTACATAAAAGTGGTTTAAAAGAGAGAACAATATTAACGATGTATCACAAATATAATGATAGTAATATAGATAAAATACGTGCTTCATTAGAGAAAAGAAATATTCAAATGGTATTTTCTGATGAGGATTGTTATCCAACTTTACTAAAGGAAATTTACGATTATCCACTTGTACTTTTTGGAATGGGTAATATGTCGTTATTGCAAAATAAACAAAAATTGGCTATAGTCGGTTCAAGGAAGGCTACACAATATTCAGAACAAATTTGTGATGCTATCGTGCCAGAACTGGTTAAGTCGCATATTACGATTGTTTCTGGTATGGCGATGGGTGCAGATTATTTTGCGCATTTAAAAGCGATAGAGTATAGTGGTCAAACTATAGGTGTTGCTGCATTTGGTTTAGATTATCATTATCCTAAAGCGACACAATATATAAGTGAACTGATGCGTAAAGATCACCTCGTCATATCTGAGTATTATCCAACAACGAAAGTTCAAAAATGGCGTTTTCCAGAAAGAAATCGTATTATTAGTGGATTGTCACAAGGTGTATTAGTCACTGAAGCAAATGAACGGAGTGGTTCTTTAATCACGATAGACTTGGCATTGGAACAAAATAGAAATGTTTATTGTTGCCCGGGCACGATTTTTCAATCTTTAAGCAAAGGTGGCAATAATAGAATAAAAGAAGGTGCTAAGCTCGTACAAAATGCTCAAGATATCATTGAGGATTATTGTATATTTACTGAACAAAAATAAATTTTATAAAATGTTTTAATTGACAAAGCTGAATTTATCAGTTTATCATTTACATTTGTAATCAATAGAATAGCAAGGGGGACTTACTTTGGCAGAAAATCTTGTCATCGTTGAATCGCCCGCAAAAGCAAAAACCATTGAAAAATATTTAGGAAAAAAATATAAAGTCGTTGCATCTATGGGGCATGTTAGAGATTTACCTCGTAGTCAAATGGGCGTAGATGTTGAAAATAATTATGAACCTAGATATATTACGATTCGCGGCAAAGGGCCAGTTGTAAAAGATTTAAAACGCTATGCAAAAAAAGCAAAAAACGTTTATCTCGCAAGTGACCCCGATCGTGAAGGTGAAGCAATTGCGTGGCATTTAGCACATATATTAGATATAGATGAAAATAAAAAATCAAGAGTCGTATTTAACGAAATAACAAAAGATGCAGTAAAAGATAGCTTTAAGCATCCTAGAGAAATTGAACATGAATTAGTTGATGCACAACAAGCGAGACGTGTATTAGATAGACTTGTCGGGTATAACATTTCTCCAGTGTTATGGAAGAAAGTTAAAAAAGGTTTATCAGCAGGTCGTGTACAATCTGTTGCATTAAGACTCGTTATAGATCGTGAAAACGAAATTAATAATTTTAATCCAGAAGAATACTGGACAATCGAAGGTTTATTTAAACATAAAACTAAAACATTTAGTGCGAAGTTTTTACATGAGAAAAGTAAACCCGTTAAATTAAAAAATGAAAAAGACGTACAAAAAATTACAACACAATTAGATGGAGATAAATTTGAAGTTACACAAGTCACTAAGAAAGAAAAATTAAGATATCCTGCGAAATCATTTACAACTTCATCTTTACAACAAGAAGCATCACGTAAGTTGAATTTTAAAGCTAGAAAAACGATGATGTTAGCACAACAATTATACGAAGGTATAGATTTGAAAAAACAAGGTACTGTTGGTTTGATTACTTATATGAGAACGGACTCTACACGTATAGCTGATAGTGCTCAAGCTGAAGCAGCATCATTTATTGAAAAAGAGTACGGTCAAGAGTATTTATCTAAGGCAAAAGCAACAAAAGGTAAACAAGGCGCACAAGATGCCCATGAAGCAGTTAGACCGACAAGTGTGGAACGTACACCAGATCAAATGAAAACATTCTTATCTAGAGATCAATATCGATTATATAAATTGATTTGGGAACGTTTTATGGCAAGTCAAATGGCACCTGCTATTGCTGATACAGTTGCAGCAGATATTACACAAGGCGATTTAAAATTCAGAGCAAATGGTCAAACAATCAAATTTAAAGGTTTCATGAAAGTATATGTTGAAGCTAAAGATGATACTGATGAAGAAAAAGAAGGTAAATTACCACCGTTAGAAAAAGGTGATATCGTTACGGCTGAGAAAATCGATCCAAAGCAACATTTCACTCAACCACCACCACGATACACTGAAGCACGTTTAGTTAAAACTTTAGAAGAATTAAGAATCGGTAGACCTTCAACTTATGCACCTACAATCGATACGATTCAAAAAAGAAACTACGTAAAATTAGACCAGAAACGATTTGTGCCTACAGAGTTAGGAGAAATCGTACATGAGTCAGTTAAAGAATACTTCCCTGAAATTATCGATGTTGACTTTACAGTTAATATGGAAACATTGCTCGATAAAGTAGCAGATGGTGAAATTGAGTGGAAGAAAGTCATAGATATGTTCTATGAAAACTTTAAAATCGATGTAGCAAGAGCAGAAGAAGAAATGGAGAAAATTGAAATTAAAGATGAACCTGCCGGTGAGGATTGCGAATTATGCGGTTCACCAATGGTTTATAAAATGGGCCGATACGGTAAGTTTATGGCTTGTTCAAATTTTCCAGATTGTAGAAATACAAAAGCAATCATTAAAACGATTGGCGTTAAATGTCCTAAGTGTAAAGAGGGAGAAGTTGTCGAACGTAAATCTAAAAAGAACAGAGTGTTCTATGGTTGTTCAAGATACCCAGAATGTGATTATACATCATGGGATAAACCTTTAGATCGTTCATGTCCTAAATGTGAAACAGTACTTGTTGAACGTAAGAAAGGAAAATCAGCTCAAGTTATATGTCCAAATTGTGATTATAAAGAGCAAGAACAAAAATAGTTATCATACAGTGCAAAAAGTTATTTTTAACATAACTTTTTGCACTTGTTTTTTGATTTATTGTTTTAATAGTAAAACGTCACTAATTTTTAAAATTTATCATCACTTTATCATTTGATTAAATTCAGATTTGTTATACAATTCAATATGGAATAAAAAATTCGAAAATCAAGGAGGCATAAATAATGACTTCAATTAATGTTATCGGTGCTGGATTAGCAGGTTCGGAAGCGGCATATCAAATTGCCAAGAGAGGATTCAATGTTAATCTATATGAAATGAGACCGGTAAAACAAACACCAGCGCATCATACAGATAAATTTGCAGAACTTGTATGTTCTAATTCACTAAGAGGTAATCAATTAACAAATGCTGTCGGTGTCTTAAAAGAAGAAATGAGACAATTAGATTCATTAATTATAAAAGCAGCAGATAATGCGCGTGTACCAGCGGGAGGTGCACTAGCTGTCGATCGACATGATTTTGCGGGATATATTACAGACACGCTAAAAAATCATCCGAATATTACAGTAAAGAACGAAGAAATTACAAAGATACCTGATGGGCCAACAATTATTGCAACAGGTCCTTTAACGACAGAAAGTTTAACGAAACAAATTATGAACATTACGGGTGAAGAACAACTGTACTTCTATGACGCAGCTGCACCAATTATTGAAAAAGAATCTATTAACATGGATAAAGTATATTTGAAATCACGCTATGACAAAGGTGATGCAGCATACTTAAATTGTCCAATGACTGAAGAAGAATTCAATACTTTTTATGATGCACTTATAAATGCTGAAGTTGTGCCTTTAAAAGAATTCGAAAAAGAAATTTATTTTGAAGGTTGTATGCCATTTGAAGTTATGGCAGAACGTGGTAAGAAAACTCTATTATTTGGTCCTATGAAGCCTGTAGGTTTAGAAGATCCTAAAACTGGTAAAAGACCATATGCAGTTGTTCAATTAAGACAAGATGATGCAGCTGGAACTTTATATAATATCGTAGGTTTCCAAACACATTTAAAATGGGGCGCGCAAAAAGAAGTTATTTCACTTATACCTGGATTAGAAAATGTTGATATCGTACGTTACGGTGTGATGCATCGAAATACTTTCATTAATTCACCAAATGCTCTTAAAGAAACTTATCAATTAAAATCAAGAGAAGATTTATTCTTTGCTGGTCAAATGACAGGTGTAGAAGGATATGTTGAAAGTGCAGCAAGCGGATTAATTGCAGGTATTAATGCAAGTAAACTCGTTTCAGACCTTGATCCAATTGTTTTCCCTAGAGAAACAGTAATCGGAAGTATGGCTTATTACATTACACATGCAAATAATAATAAGAACTTCCAACCAATGAATGCGAACTTTGGTTTGTTACCTACATTAGAAAAACGTATTAAAGATAAGAAAGAACGGTATGAAACACTTGCAAATCGTGCATTAAAACATTTAGATTCATTTAAAGTAATGCTTTAGTAAATTATTTTAAGATTTTTTAGAATTGTGATACAATTCAGATAAAATGGGAGGAATGAGTTATGGTACATACAATTGAACAACAGTTTGTTGATATGTTAACTTATGAAAAACATTTTTCCACCCATACTTTAAATGCATATCAACTTGATTTGAATGAATTTAATGATTTTTTACAATCAGAACATTTATCCTTAGAATCATTTGAATATAAAGATGCAAGGAGATACCTTGCGTTTTTGTATGATAAAGGACATAAAAGGACGAGTGTTTCGCGTAAAATTTCTACATTAAGATCTTTATATCAATATTGGATGAGTGTTGATAGTGATATTCAGAATCCATTTATTCAACTTGTACATCCAAAAAAAGAACATCATTTACCAAGCTTTTTCTATGAAGAAGAAATGGAAAAGCTATTTAAGACACTAGATGATGGTAAAAAAACGAATATAAGAGATCGCGTCATACTTGAGTTGCTTTATGCAACAGGTATTCGAGTGTCAGAATTAGTTCATATTCAAATAAGTGATATTGATTTGAATTATGCATTTGTCAAAGTGCTAGGTAAAGGGAATAAAGAACGTATTGTTCCTTTTGGAGAGTATTGTCAAAGTGCAATCGTTGACTATATTGAACAATTTAGAAGTCAAATGCGTTTAGATCATGATTTCTTGATAGTAAACATGAGAGGTAAACCTATAACTGAACGTGGTGTAAGATATGCACTCAACGAAATCGTAAAGAGAACGCAAGGTGTGTATCATATTCACCCTCATAAATTAAGGCATACTTTTGCAACACATTTGTTGAATCAAGGAGCCGATATGAGAAGTGTTCAAAGTTTACTAGGACATGAAAGTTTGTCAACGACAAGTCAATATACACATGTTACAAAAGATCAATTAAGAAAAGTATACTTATCAGCACATCCACGTGCGTAAAGGAGATTTGATAATGAGTTCTTCATTACATGCTACAACTATATTTGCAATAAGACATAATGGTCATTCTGCAATGGCAGGTGACGGTCAAGTTACATTAGGTGAGCAAGTCATCATGAAACAAACTGCAAGAAAAGTTAGAAGATTATATCATGATAAAGTTGTTGCTGGTTTCGCTGGCAGTGTTGCAGACGCATTTACTTTATTCGAAAAATTTGAAGTTAAATTACAAGAATATAGCGGTAATTTAACGAGAGCTGCAGTTGAGCTTGCTCAAGAATGGCGTGGAGATAAAATGTTACGTCAACTTGAAGCGATGCTCATTGTTATGAACGAAACAGATTTATTAGTCGTAAGTGGTACTGGAGAAGTGATTGAGCCAGATGATGGTATCATTGCAATTGGTTCTGGTGGTAATTACGCTTTAAGTGCTGGTAGAGCGCTTAAATCATATGCACCTCATTTATCGGCTAAAGAAATTGCAGAAGCTTCACTTAATACGGCTGCAGATATTTGTGTATTTACAAACCATGAAATAAAAGTTGAAGAAATATAATTGGAGGGGTTTAAGGTTGTCACAAAATCAATTAAAAATGACACCGCATGATATCGTTGATCGATTAAATGATCATATCATTGGTCAACAAGATGCTAAGCGTAAAGTAGCAATAGCTTTAAGAAATCGCTATAGACGAAGTTTATTAGATGAACAACTTAGAAACGAAATCATACCTAAAAACATTCTAATGATAGGTCCTACAGGTGTAGGTAAGACTGAAATAGCTAGAAGAATGGCTAGATTAGTTGGTGCACCTTTTGTAAAAGTAGAAGCTACTAAATTTACTGAAGTAGGTTATGTAGGTAGAGATGTTGAAAGTATGATACGTGACCTTGTTGAAGTTGGTCGTCGACTTGTTAAAGAAGAAAAGAAAAAAGGCGTTCTTGATGAGGCAACTCAAAAAGCTAATGAAAAATTAGTGAAATTGCTTGTGCCAAGTATGAAGAAAAAAGCACAAAGTAATAGTAATAATCCATTAGAGTCATTGTTTGGTGGACAATTCCCGAACTTCAATCAACAAGAAGAAGTCGAAGAAACACCAACCGAAGAAATAAAAACAAAACGTGAAGATATTAAGAAACAATTATTAAACGGTGAACTTGAAGAAGAAATCGTCAAAATAAAAGTAGAACAAGAACAACAAACACTTGGCATGATGGGAATGGAAAACAACCCTCAAATGCAAGATATGCTTAGTCAAATGATGCCTAAGAAAAAAGTTGAAAGAAACTTGCCAGTTAAGTCAGCGCGAAAAATTTTAACAGATGAAATTGCGAATGAATTGATTGACCAAGAGTCCGTTAATGAAGAAGCGATTCAATTAACTGAACAAATGGGCATGGTATTCATCGATGAAATCGATAAAATTGCTGTGAGCAACAGTAACGGTGGTCAAGATGTATCTCGACAAGGTGTACAAAGAGATATCTTACCAATTGTTGAAGGTAGTGTCGTTCAAACGAAATATGGTTCAATTAATACTGAACACATTTTGTTTATTGGTGCAGGTGCGTTCCATATGTCTAAACCAAGTGATTTAATACCTGAGTTACAAGGTAGATTTCCAATTCGTGTTGAATTAGATAGTTTAACAACTGAAGATTTCGTTAAAATATTAAAAGAACCGAAACAATCACTTCTTGATCAATACAAAGCATTGTTGGAAACTGAAATGGTGACAATCAACTTTACAGATGAAGCCATTAATCGTTTAGCTGAAATTGCTTTTCAAGTTAATCAAGAAACAGATAATATCGGAGCAAGAAGGCTGCATACTATACTTGAAAAAATGCTAGAAGATCTTTCTTTCGAAGCATCGAATATGCCAAATGCAGTTGTAGATATAACACCTGAATATGTTAATCAAAAATTAGAATCTATTGCGACAAATAAAGACTTAAGCGCATTTATTCTATAAAAAAGGAGAAAAAATTAAATGAGTTTATTATCAAAGACAAGAGAATTAAATACGTTATTACAAAAGCATAAAGGTATTGCTGTAGATTTTAAAGATATGGCTAAGACTATCAGTGATGTAACGGTGACAAATGTATTCATCGTATCAAGAAGAGGTAAAATTTTAGGTTCAAGCTTAAATGAATTGTTAAGCAATGAACGTATTATCAAAATGTTAGAAGATAGACATATTCCTAAAGAATATACTGATCAATTAATGCATGTAGAACAAACTAAATCAAATATCGGAATTGAAGAAGTATTAACAGTATTCCCACCAGAAAACAAAGAGTTATTCGTAGATAGTCAAACAACTATTTTCCCAATTCTTGGTGGTGGTGAACGTTTAGGTACATTAGTTGTTGGACGTGTATCTCAAGATTTCAATGACAATGACTTAGTACTTGGTGAATATGCAGCTACTGTTATTGGTATGGAAATATTAAGAGAAAAACATAATGAAATTGAACAAGAAGCAAGAGACAAAGCTGCAATCAATATGGCAATTAACTCACTTTCATATTCAGAAAGAGAAGCAATTGAACATATCTTTGAAGAACTTGGTGCACCTGAAGGTTTATTAGTTGCTTCAAAAGTTGCTGATAGAGTAGGTATCACAAGATCTGTAATCGTCAATGCATTAAGAAAATTAGAAAGTGCTGGCGTAATTGAATCTCGTTCTTTAGGAATGAAAGGTACATTTATTAGAATTAAAAAAGAAAAATTCTTAGATGAGTTAGGTTTATCTAAATAAAATACTTGATGAACAGTATAAGATATGATATATTTGAAAACGGCTATAAAAGCCAAATTCACACATAATCACGGAAATTATGGATTGGTGCAACTTAAATAAGTTGTTTCTATAATAAGTGTTTATGGCGGAATAAAACCAATTAGGAGGAATTATCATGGCAGTTATCTCAATGAAACAATTGCTTGAAGCAGGTGTTCACTTCGGTCACCAAACACGCCGTTGGAACCCAAAAATGAAAAAATACATTTTCACAGAAAGAAACGGTATCTACATTATCGATTTACAAAAAACAGTTAAAAAAGTTGATGAAGCTTACAACTTTATTAAATCTGTTTCTGAAGAAGGCGGTAAAGTATTATTCGTAGGTACTAAAAAACAAGCACAAGAGTCAGTTAAAGAAGAAGCTGAACGTGCTGGACACTACTACATTAACCAAAGATGGTTAGGTGGTATCTTAACTAACTATAAAACAATCTCTAAACGTGTAAAACGTATTTCTGAAATTGAAAAAATGGAAGAAGACGGTACGTTTGATGTATTACCTAAAAAAGAAGTTGTAGAACTTAAAAAAGAATATAACCGTTTAATCAAATTCTTAGGCGGTATTCGTGATATGAAATCAATGCCTCAAGCATTATTCGTAGTAGACCCTCGTAAAGAGCGTAATGCGATTGCTGAAGCACGTAAATTAAACATTCCAATCGTTGGTATTGTTGATACAAACTGTGATCCAGATGAAATCGACTATGTTATCCCTGCGAACGATGATGCTATTCGTGCTGTTAAATTGTTAACTGGTAAAATGGCTGATGCTATTTTAGAAGGTCAACAAGGCGTTTCAAATGAAGATGTTGCTGAAGAGCAAAACATCGACTTAAACGAAACAGAACAAGCACCTAAAGAAGAATCAACTGAAACTACTGAAGCATAATTTCAAAAAGGTGATAAGGTTCTATAACTTATCACCTTTTTTTAGAAAGATTTAAGATAAACAATATATTATTTAAATAAATGGAGGAATTAGATTATGGCTATTTCAGCTAAACTTGTTAAAGAACTACGTGAAAAAACTGGCGCAGGTATGATGGACTGTAAAAAAGCTTTAACAGAAACTGATGGTGACATCGATAAAGCGGTAGATTACTTACGTGAAAAAGGTATCGCTAAAGCTGCTAAGAAAGCAGACCGTATTGCTGCAGAAGGTACTACTTTTGTTGCATCTAAAGGTAATGATGCAGTAATTCTTGAATTAAACTCAGAAACTGACTTCGTTGCTCGTAACGAAGGTTTCCAAAACTTAGTTAAAGAAATGGCTGATCATATTCTTGATGTTAAACCAGCTGACGTTGATGCATTAAACGCTTCAAAATTAGCTAACGGTCAAACTGTTGAAGAAAAAATGAACGAAGCTATCTCTACTATTGGTGAAAAATTAACTTTACGTAGATTTACATTAAAAACAAAAACTGATAACGATTCATTCGGTGAGTACTTACACATGGGTGGACGTATTGGTGTATTAACTGTTGTTGAAGGTTCAACTAATGAAGAAGCAGCTAAAGACGTTGCTATGCACATCGCTGCATTAAACCCTAAATTTGTTTCTCGTGACCAAGTATCTGATGAAGAATTAGCGCACGAAAAAGAAATTTTAAAACAACAAGCTTTAAATGAAGGTAAACCTGAAAATATCGTTGAAAAAATGGTTGAAGGTAGAATGCGTAAATATTTAGAAGAAATCTGTGCTGTTGACCAAGCATTCGTTAAAAATCCAGACCAAACTGTTGCTGAATTCTTAAAAACAGACGGTGGCGTGCTTGTAGATTTCGTTCGTTACGAAGTTGGGGAAGGTATCGAGAAACGTTCTGATAACTTTGCTGATGAAGTAAAAGGACAAATGAAAGGCAACTAAGATTGCTTTTTAGAAAGAAGACACGCTTTGTGTCTTCTTTCGTTATATATAAAGACCTAATTATAAGCATAGAGAGGGATCAAGATGAC
The DNA here is from genome assembly GCF_038005105.1 of Mammaliicoccus sp. FSL K6-3158. Taxonomy (NCBI): domain Bacteria; kingdom Bacillati; phylum Bacillota; class Bacilli; order Caryophanales; family Staphylococcaceae; genus Mammaliicoccus; species Mammaliicoccus sp. FSL K6-3158. Next base: position 1,706,276 of record NZ_JBBOSL010000001.1, on the reverse strand, counting down.
TAAGAATTCTAAATATAAACGCGTCGTATTAAAACTAAGTGGTGAAGCTTTAGCAGGAGATTCAGGCTTTGGCATTAACCCAGTCGTAATTAAAAGTATCGCTCAACAAGTGTCAGAAGTTGCTCAAATGGATTGTGAAGTTGCTGTAATCGTTGGTGGCGGAAACATTTGGAGAGGTAAAACTGGAAGCGATTTAGGTATGGATCGTGGAACTGCTGATTATATGGGCATGTTAGCCACTGTAATGAATGCTTTAGCATTACAAGATAGTTTAGAACAATTAGATTGTGATACTCGTGTATTAACTTCAATCGAAATGAAACAAGTTGCTGAACCATATATTAGAAGACGTGCGATTCGTCACTTAGAGAAAAAGAGAGTCGTTATATTTGCAGCGGGAATAGGGAATCCTTACTTCTCTACTGATACGACTGCAGCTTTAAGAGCAGCTGAAGTTGAGGCTGACGTTATCTTAATGGGTAAAAACAATGTTGATGGTGTTTATTCTGCTGACCCTAAAGTAGATCCTAAAGCAGAAAAATACGAAAGATTAACATATATTCAAATGTTACAAGAAGGATTACAAGTTATGGATTCAACTGCTTCATCATTCTGTATGGACAATGATATCCCACTTGTTGTATTCTCAATTATGGAAGAAGGAAATATTAAACGTGCTGTTCAAGGTGAAGAAATCGGTACGATTATTACAAAATAAACTTGAGGTGTAATTCCATGGCAGATGTTATTCAAGAAACGAAGTCAAAAATGAACAAAACTATTGAAAGTTTCAATAGAGATTTAGCTGGAATCAGAACTGGACATGCAAATGCAAATCTTTTAGAAAGAGTAAATGTTGAGTACTACGGTGTTCCAACACCTATTCAACAATTAGCAGGTATCTCAGTACCTGAAGCGCGTTTGTTAGTTGTTCAACCATATGACAAATCATCAGTTGAAGATGTACTTAAAGCAATAAATGCAGCTAATTTAGGTGTTAATCCAACAAGTGATGGTACAGTTATTAGAATTTCAGTACCAGCATTAACTGAAGAACGCAGAAAAGAATTAGTAAAAGAAGCTAAAAAAGAAGCTGAAAATGCTAAAGTTGCAATTCGTAATGTTCGTCGTGATTCAAATGAAGATTTGAAGAAACAAGAAAAAAATGGCGAAATTACAGAAGATGATTTAAGAAATCAAACTGAAGAAGTTCAAAACATTACAAATGATTTCATCAAACAAATAGATGATTTAACGACTCAAAAAGAAAATGACATTTTGGAAGTTTAAAGATAAGAGCTGTACCAAATCAGACTTTGGTACGGTTTTTTCTTTATATATAACAGAATGACTCTTTTTGTGATAAAATGTATTACGATATGTTTAATTAATTTTACATATAAATTCGCGTTTGTTTGATGGAGGACGCTATGATAAAAAAGTTTATAAAGCAAAAACAACAAATAAATAATCAAGACAATGAATTATCGATACCTGAACATGTAGCAATTATTATGGACGGAAATGGTAGATGGGCTAAAAATAGAAAAATGCCTCGCATAAAAGGACATTATGAAGGTATGCAAACGGTAAAAAAAATAACACGTAAAGCAAATGATTTAGGTGTGAAATATTTGACTTTATATGCTTTTTCTACGGAAAATTGGTCGAGACCAGAAGATGAAGTGAAATATTTAATGAAATTACCGGTTGATTTTTTAAAGACTTTTCTACCAGAATTGATCGAAAAAAACGTTAAAGTTACAACAATTGGTTTTACTGAAGCTTTGCCTAAGCATACTAAAAATGCAATTGAAGAAGCTATCGAAAAAACGAAACATAATACAGGACTCAATCTTGTATTTGCGTTGAACTATGGCGGTAGAGCAGAAATTCTAAATGCTGTAAAAGAACTTTACCATGAAGTTGAAGAAGGCAATTTAACAATTGATGATTTATGTGAAGATAATATAAAGAAATATTTATTCACTTCAGATATTCCAGATCCAGAGTTGCTCATTCGTACATCAGGTGAAGAAAGATTAAGTAATTTTTTAATATGGCAATCATCTTATAGTGAGTTTATATTTACTAAGACATTATGGCCAGATTTTGATGAACAATCACTGATAGACTGTTTAAAAATATATCAGTCGAGACAACGAAGATTTGGTGGGCTGTAAAGGAGATAAAAATGAAGACGAGAACAATATCGGCAATTGTTGCTATGGCTGTTTTTCTTCCAGTCGTTATATATGGTGGATTACCCGTAATAGCATTAGCGTATTTATTAGCGATTATTGCTTTAAAAGAAATTTTAAATATGAATAATTTATCAATTATTTCTATACCAGGTTTTTTGTCCGTTGTTTCACTATGTATAATATTATTGCCTCAAGAACTCATTAATAACGATATTAGTGTTCAACTTAGACTGCTAATCGTTATGAGTTTCTTAATGTTGAGTTATACTGTAATGTCTAAAAATAGATTTAACTTTATGGATGCCTCTTTCTGTGTCATGTCTGTTACATATATCGGAATTGGCTTTATGTATTTCTATGAGACAAGAGAACATGGCTTACAATTTATCTTATTCGCATTATTATTAGTGTGGTTAACTGATACGGGTGCATATATATTTGGTAGATTATTCGGTAAACATAAACTTTGGCCATTAATTAGTCCGAACAAAACGATTGAAGGATTTATTGGAGGAATTTTCTCAAGTTTAATCGTTGCAGTTATTTTTGGACAATATTTTGATATGGATGTATCATTATGGTTATTAATTCCATTAACGATGTTATTAAGTATGTTTGGACAATTAGGTGACTTAGTAGAATCAGGGCTTAAAAGACATTTCGGTGTGAAAGATTCAGGGAATATTATGCCAGGACATGGTGGTATATTAGATAGATTTGATAGCTTTATCTTTGTATTACCATTGTTAAATCTATTCCTATTTCAATTGTAAATTGGGGTGAAGTCTTTGAAAAATATAGCTATTTTAGGAGCTAGTGGTTCTGTTGGACAGCAAGCATTAGATGTTATAAGAGAACATGCATCACAATTTAATTTAGTTGCATTTTCAGTTGGTAAAAACATTGCTTATGCACAGAATATAATTGAAGAATTTCATCCAGAACTCGTATCTGTTCAAAATGTAGAAGATATAGATAAACTTAAACATTTAAATATTGAAATTGTACATGGGGACGCAGGTTTATTAGCAGTTGCAACTTGTCAAAATACTGATATATTATTAAATTCAATCGTCGGTAGTATAGGTTTACGACCTACTATTGCAGCTATAGAAGCTGGTATAGATATCGGTCTAGCGAATAAAGAAACATTAGTTGCAGCTGGTGAACTTGTGATGTCAAAAGCTAGAGAACATAATGTTAACATTCTACCTGTCGATTCTGAACACTCAGCAATATTTCAATGTTTAAATGGTGAGAAGAAAGAGCAGGTTAATAAATTAATCATAACTGCGAGTGGTGGATCATTTCGTGATTTAACACGAGCAGAATTAAAGTCTGTAACACGTGATGAAGCGCTCAACCATCCTAACTGGTCTATGGGGCAAAAGATTACGATAGATTCTGCAACAATGATGAATAAAGGTTTAGAAGTCATTGAAGCAAAATGGTTATTTGATTTAGATATTGACCAAATTGAAACTGTCTTACATAAAGAGAGTATTATTCATTCTATGGTTGAATTTAAGGATACAAGTGTGATTGCACAATTGGGTACACCAGATATGAGAACACCCATTCAATATGCATTTACATATCCAGAAAGATATACAAGAGATGCAGAGAAATTAAATTTAGCTGAAATTGGACAGTTAAATTTTAAAGAAATGGATTTCGAGCGCTTTAAATGTATACAGTATGCTTATGAAGCAATTAAAATAGGTGGTACAATGCCCGTTGTTTTGAATGCTGTAAATGAAGTAGCTGTAAATAAGTTCTTGAATAATGAAATAACATTTTTGGAAATTGAAGACATGATTGGGGAAGCAATGCAAAACCATGAAGTTATTGAGCATCCAGATTTAGAAACGATTCTAAAAATTGATGCTACATATAAATCTAAGGATTACGGGGTGTAGGCGTGATTTATACAATATTAGCATTTATTTTTGTATTTGGACTATTAGTGACAGTACATGAATATGGACATATGTTCTTTGCGAAACGTGCAGGTATCATGTGCCCAGAGTTTGCCATAGGTATGGGACCTAAAATTTATTCATATAAGAAAAATGAAACACTTTATACAATTAGACTACTTCCAGTAGGTGGCTATGTCAGAATGGCTGGAGATGGATTAGAACAAAATCCATTAACACCGGGTATGCATATCGCAATTAAATTAAACGATCAAAACGAAATAACACATGTTATTATGGACGATCAACATAAATTCCAACAAATTGAACATATTGAAATTAAAGATAGTGATTTCGAAAATGATATTTTCATAGAAGGTATTACAGCAAGCGATGAAGAAAGACATCATTTTAAATTAGCGAGAGAAGCTTACTTTGTTCAAGGTGGAGATTTAATACAAATTGCACCTAAAGATAGACAATTAATGTCTAAAAAGCCATATCAAAGATTCCTAACTTTATTTGCAGGTCCGTTATTTAATTTTATTCTTGCTTTTGTTATTTTTATTGGGCTTGCTTATTGGAATGGTGTACCAACGAATGAACCAGTATTTGGAGATTTAGAAGATGGTGCACCTGCACAAACTGCAGGTATTAAAAAAGGCGACGAAATTCTATCAGTAGACGGACAAAAAATTCAAAAGTTTACAGATTTACAACCTATTTTTAAAGAGAAGAAAACTGAACCTGTAGAAATCAAAGTTGATCGTGATGGTCAAGAAAAGACTTTCAAAGTAGCAGCTAAAAAAGATAAACTAGAAGTTAGTAAAGGTAAATATGAAACACGATACATTATCGGTGTTGCACAACCGACAGAACACACTGTGTTTGGTCCATTAATTGCGGGTATTGAAAAAACAATAGTGGCAGGTCAATTAATATTCCAAGCAGTTCTTGGCTTGATTACGAGCATATTCACGGGTGGATTCTCCTTTGATATGTTAAATGGACCTGTTGGTATATATAGCAATGTAGATTCTATTGTGAAGCAAGGATTTATTACATTGATGGGATACACAGCGTTATTAAGTGTTAACTTAGGTATTATGAATTTACTACCTATTCCAGCTTTAGATGGAGGAAGATTATTATTTGTTATTTATGAAATGATTTTCAGAAGACCGATTAATAAAAAAGCGGAAATGGTTATGCTTTCAATTGGTGCTGTGTTTTTAATATTTGTAATGATTATGGTTACATGGAATGATATTCAAAGGTACTTCATGTAGCTTATAGGAGGAAACTTATGAAACAGTCGAAAATATTTATACCAACATTAAGAGAAGTTCCTGCAGAAGCGGAAGCAATTAGTCATAAACTTTTATTAAAGTCAGGTATGATTAAACAAAATGCAAGAGGTATATATAGTTATTTACCAACTGCAAAGCGAGTACTTAATAAAATTGAGCAAATTGTACGTGAAGAAATGGAAAAAATAGATGGCGTAGAAGTACTTATGCCAGTGTTACAACAAGCTGAACTTTGGAAAGAATCTGGTAGATGGGATGCATACGGTCCAGAGTTAATGAGATTGCACGATCGTAATAAACGTGAATTTAGTTTAGGACCAACACATGAAGAAGTTGTGACTTCTCTTGTAAGAGATGAATTGAAATCTTATAAACGTTTACCAATCACTTTATTCCAAATTCAAACTAAATTTAGAGACGAACAACGTCCAAGATTTGGATTATTACGTGGCCGTGAATTTATTATGAAAGATGCTTATTCTTTCCATGCTAATGAAGATTCATTAGATGATACTTACCAAGATATGTATCATGCTTATCATAATATCTTTACAAGAGTAGGTTTAAACTTTAGACCAGTACTTGCAGACTCTGGTGCTATCGGTGGAGACCACACACATGAGTTTATGGCTTTAGCTGATATTGGTGAAGATACAATTGTTTATAGTGAAACAAGTGACTATGCTGCAAACATTGAAAAAGCTGAAGTAGCATACACACCTAATCATGAACATATACCATTAAAAGATATAGAAAAAGTGGAAACGCCTAATGTTACAACAGCACAAGCATTGGCAGACTTTTTAAATGTGACTTTAGATAAGATTATTAAATCAATGATTCTTAAAGTTGATGATGAATATGTCATGATATTAATTAGAGGACATCATGAAGTAAATGATGTTAAATTAAAATCATATTTCAAAACAGATAATATCGAAATGGCAACTGAGTCTGAAATCGTTAATATTTTAGGTGCTAAACCTGGTAGTCTAGGACCAGTTAACGTAGACCAAATCAAAATTTATGCAGACAATTTCGTTCAAGATATAAATAATTTAGCTGTTGGTGCAAATGAAACAGGTTATCATTTTATTAATGCGAACGTAGATAGAGACTTTAAGATTGAAGCATATGGAGACTTTAGATTTATTCTTGAAGGAGAAGCATTACCAGGTGATTTAGGTACTGCGAAATTCGCTGAAGGTATCGAAGTTGGTCAAGTCTTCAAACTTGGAACGAAATACTCTGAAAGCATGAATGCAACATTCTTAGATGAACAAGGTAAAGCGCAACCACTTATAATGGGTTGTTACGGTATTGGTATCTCTAGAACATTATCAGCAGCAATCGAACAACATCATGATGATAAAGGGATTATTTGGCCAAAAGCTATTGCACCTTATGAAGTACATTTAATTGCGATTAATCCTAAAAAAGAAGAACAACAAGCATTAGCAGATCAACTTTATGGACAATTGCAAAACAAATATGATGTCTTGTATGATGACCGTAAAGAAAGTGCTGGTGTTAAATTTAATGATGCAGATTTAATAGGTTTACCAGTACGCGTAATGGTTGGTAAAAAAGCTTCAGAAGGTATCGTAGAAGTAAAACGTCGTGATAATTCAGAAAGTAAAGAAGTCCATATTGATGAATTAAATGAAGTACTTGCTACTTTTTATGATGCAGTAAAATAGACTGATAAAAACAACTAAATCTGATATAATATAAGATATTTAAAGAGGCTATTTAATGATTAGCCTCTTTTTCATTTTGATGAAGGTGGTCGTATAAGTGTCAATGACAGGGAAAGAGAAATTCCAAACGCTTCTCACGCAAATGAACATGACAGATGAACTTGATAAAGATGTCGTAGAACAAGGCGAACTTACAAGAATTGATGTGTCTCAATCAAAAAGATTGTGGCATTTCTACATTAAGCTGCCATATTATTTATCAAGTGAAATGTATCTTGTTTTTACAAATCAACTGAAAAATACTTTTAGTAGTATTGCACAAGTTGATTGGACGATTGAAGTGACAACTAAAGAACAAATAGATGAACATATACTGAAATATATTCCACATTGTATTGAGGGTACTGAATTAAGTGATAAAGTAAAACATCAACTTAAACAAAAGCCTATTATATTTGCTGATGATATCGTGAAAGTTCAAGTGAACAATGATATTGAACGTGACTATTTCGATAAGCGTGTCAATGGTTCATTAGTAAAAGCGCTCCAAAAGTGTGGTTTTCAAATAAGTCGTGTTATATTCGAAACGATGGATAATGAAGAACAAATGAGAAGAGAACTTGAATCATTTGAAGCGCACATCCAACAAGAAGATGAAGAAGCAGCACGAATTGCATCAGAAAAAATGGAACGTATGAAGAAAGAAAAAGCAGAATCTAGCGATAGCGAAAATGCTGTATCACGATGTCAAATTGGTAAAGACATTCCTGTAGATTCTATTCGCAAAATAGAAGATATTATCGAAGAAGAATTCAAAGTAGCACTTGAAGGTGTTATTTTTGATATCGAAATGAAAGAACTGAAAAGTGGTAGACATATTGTCACATTAAAAATTACGGACTATACCGATTCACTTATACTTAAGATGTTTACGAGAAAAGGTAAAGATGACCTTGAACATTTTAAAGCTTTAAAAGTAGGTACATGGGTAAGAGCACAAGGTAGAATTGAACAAGATCAATTTATACGTGATTTAGTGATGATGATGACGGATATCCATGAAATTAAGAAGTCTCCTAAACTTGATAAAGCAGATGAAAAAAGAGTTGAATTTCACTTACATACATCTATGAGTCAAATGGATGGCATTACACATATCGGTAAGTATGTTGAACAAGCTGCTAAATGGGGACATAAAGCAATCGCGATAACAGACCATAATGGTGTTCAAGGATATCCAGATGCGCATGCAGCTGCCATGAAAAATGGTATTAAAATGATTTATGGTATGGAAGGTATGCTTGTAGATGATGGTGTGCCGATTGCGTACAAGTCACAAGATATTCCGCTTAAGACAGCAACGTATATTGTATTTGACGTCGAAACAACAGGACTTTCAAGTCAATATGATCAAATTATAGAATTAGCGGCTGTTAAGGTTAAAGATGGCGAAGTAATTGACACCTTTGAACGTTTTTCGGACCCAGGAGAGCGTCTATCGGAAACAATCAAAAATTTAACAGGTATTACAGATGAAATGTTACGTGGACAACCTGATATTGAAACAGTTCTAAAAGATTTCCATGAATGGGTTGGAGACGCAATATATATTGCGCATAACGCATCATTTGATATGGGCTTTATAGATACGGGATTTGAACGTATCGGACTTGGTGCTACGACAAATGGTGTCATCGATACACTTGAATTATCACGTACAGTTAATACTGAATATGGAAAGCATGGTTTGAATTTCTTAGCTAAAAAATATGGTGTAGAACTTACGCAACACCATAGAGCGATTTATGATGCGGAAACAACAGCACATATCTTTATTAAGATGTTGAAACAGTTAGAAGAACTCAATGTTCATAATCATAATCAAATAAACGAGAAACTATCAAATGACGAAGCATATAAACGTGCAAGACCTTCTCATGTAACGTTAATCGTACAAAACCAAGTCGGACTGAAAAATTTATTCAAAATTGTAAGTGCCTCATTAGTTGATTACTTTTACCGTACACCACGTATACCACGCTCGTTATTAAACAAATATAGAGAAGGTATTTTAGTAGGCAGTGCATGTGATGAAGGTGAAGTATTTACAACGGTTATGCAAAAAGACCAAGATGAAGTTGAAAAAGTTGCGAAATATTATGACTATATAGAGGTTCAACCAAAAGGGTTATATCAAGATTTAATTGATAGAGAATTGATTAAAGATAATGAAACGATGGAAGAAATATATAGTCGTATATTAAGTGTTGGTGAGAAACTTGATATTCCAGTTATCGCTACAGGAAATGCCCATTATTTATATGAGTATGATGCTGTTGCACGAAAAATATTAATTGCCGCACAACCAGGTAATCCATTGAATAGACAAACATTACCTGAAGCACATTTTAGAACAACAGATGAAATGTTAGACGAATTCCACTTCCTAGGTGAAGAAAAAGCATATGAAATTGTTGTTAAAAATACTAACGAACTAGCAGATAGACTCGAAACAGTGATACCTATTAGGGATGAATTATATACACCTAATATGGAAGGTGCGAATGAAGAAATTCGTGAAATGAGTTATGAGAATGCTAGAAAATTATATGGTGAAGACTTACCACAAATTGTAATTGATAGACTTGAAAAAGAATTGGAAAGTATTATCGGAAATGGTTTTGCGGTTATTTATTTAATCTCGCAAAGGTTAGTTAAGAAATCCTTGAATGATGGTTATTTAGTTGGTTCACGTGGTTCAGTCGGATCTAGTTTTGTTGCGACAATGACTGAAATAACTGAAGTAAATCCATTGCCGCCACATTATATTTGCCCATCTTGTAAAGAAAGTCATTTCTTTGACGATGGTTCAGTCGGATCAGGTTTCGACTTACCAGATAAACAATGTGAAAAATGTCATGTTGATATGATTAAAGAAGGACAAGATATACCGTTTGAAACATTCTTAGGTTTCAAAGGAGATAAAGTACCGGATATTGACTTGAACTTTAGTGGTGAATATCAACCAGTTGCCCATAATTATACGAAAGTACTGTTTGGTGAAGATAAAGTGTTCAGAGCAGGTACAATAGGTACTGTAGCTGAAAAAACAGCTTTCGGTTATGTTAAAGGATATTTAAATGATCAAGGCATTCATAAAAGAGCAGCTGAAGTTGATAGACTTGTTAAAGGTTGTACCGGTGTTAAAAGAACGACTGGGCAACATCCAGGGGGTATCATTGTTGTACCAGATTATATGGATATTTATGATTTTACACCAATCCAATACCCTGCCGATGATCAAAAATCACCATGGAAAACAACGCATTTCGACTTCCATTCTATCCATGATAATATTTTGAAACTGGATATATTAGGACACGATGATCCAACGATGATTAGAATGTTACAAGATTTATCAGGCATTGATCCTAAGACAATTCCAGTAGATGATAAAGAAACAATGAAAATCTTTAGTACACCTGAATCATTAGGTGTTACGGAAGAAGATATTCTTTGTAAGACTGGAACATTCGGAGTACCTGAATTCGGTACAGGTTTCGTTAGACAAATGCTTGAAGATACGAAACCAACTTCTTTCTCTGAGCTTGTTCAAATTTCTGGGTTATCACACGGTACAGACGTTTGGTTAGGAAACGCACAAGAGTTAATCAAAACAGGTACATGTGATTTATCAAGTGTTATCGGTTGTCGTGATGATATTATGGTTTACTTAATGTATAACGGTTTAGAACCATCACTTGCCTTTAAAATTATGGAAGCAGTTCGTAAAGGTAAAGGTTTAACAGATGAATTCGAAGAAGCTATGAAAGAAAATAATGTGCCAGATTGGTATTTAGATTCATGTAAAAAAATTAAATACATGTTCCCTAAAGCCCATGCAGCTGCATACGTTCTAATGGCATTAAGAATTGCATACTTTAAAGTTCATCATCCGTTGTTCTATTATGCAAGTTACTTTACAGTACGTGCGACAGACTTTGATTTAAAAACGATGACGAAAGATAAAGAGTCTATTAAAGCAACGGTGAAAGAATATTATAGCCGATTCCATGAATTAGCTAAAAAAGAGAAAGATGTATTAACAGTTTTAGAAATTACAAATGAAATGGCACATAGAGGTTACAAAATCCAGCCAGTAAGCCTAGAAAAAAGTGATTCGTTTGAATTCAAAATTGAAGGTGATTCACTTATTCCACCGTTTATCGCAGTACCTGGACTAGGTGAAAACGTTGCGAAACGTATCGTTGAAGCAAGAGAAGAAGGTCCATTCTTAGCTAAAGAAGATCTTAATAAAAAAGCAGGTGTATCACAAAAAATCATCGAATATCTCGATGAACTTGGATCATTACCAAATATGCCTGATAAAGCTCAGCTGTCAATATTTGATTTATAACGCATGTTCTTGAGCATAGCGCCATTATGTGATATACTGTTATTGCTTAAAATAATACTCTGACGTTTAAAGAGTGGGACCTTTCCCGCTCTTTTCTGTTTGTATTAAGAGGGAGGTCATTATGAGTAAAGTTGCAGCACACGTTGAGGAAATTATTCAACCAATACTTGAAGATTTAAATTATGAACTTGTAGATGTCGAATATGTCAAAGAGGGATCAGACTATTATCTACGTATTGCAATTGATAAAGACGGTGGCGTTGATTTGAACGACTGCACAATTGCCTCTGAAAAGATTAGTGAAGTTATGGACAAAGAAGATCCTATTAAAGAACCTTATTTCATGGATGTATCTTCACCTGGTGCAGAACGCCCATTGAAAAAAGAAAAAGACTATCAAAATGCAATTGAACAACCTGTATTTATCTCGTTATACGAACCTGTTGAAGGAGATAAAGAATGGTTAGGCGTTTTAAAAGAAGTTACTGAAACATCTATAACGCTAGAAGTGAAAATTAAAACAAGAACTAAGAATGTCACGTTGCCACGCAAGAAAATCGCTAAAGCACGTCGATCAGTAATGTTATAATATAAAGGAGGATACATTGTGAAAGGTAATGAATTATTACTTGCAATTGAATACCTTGAAAAGGAAAAAAGAATACCTCGTGAGGTACTTATTGATGCAATAGAAGCGGCTTTAATCACAGCTTACAAAAAGAACTATGACAGTGCCAAAAATGTTAGAATCGAATTGAATCTTGATGAAGGTACTTATAGAGTTATTTCAAGAAAAGACGTTGTTGAAGATGTTGAAGATTATAGAGATCAAGTAGCATTAGATACAGCATTAGTTACAAATCCAGCGTATGAAATTGGAGATGTCTTTGAAGAAGACGTTACACCTAAAGATTTCGGTCGTGTTGGTGCTCAAGCAGCTAAACAAGCAGTTATGCAACGTTTAAGAGATGCTGAAAGAGGCATTCTTTATGATGAGTTTATTGATAAAGAAGATGACATTGTAACAGGTGTTATTGATAGAGTCGATCATCGTTATGTATATGTTAATTTAGGTCGTACTGAAGCTGTACTTTCAGAAGCTGAGAGAAGTCCAAATGAACAATATTTACCAAATGAACGCATTAAAGTATATGTGAATAAAGTTGAACAAACGACTAAAGGTCCTCAAATCTTTGTATCACGTACACATCCTGGTTTATTAAAGCGTTTATTCGAGCAAGAAGTTCCTGAAATTTATGATGGTACTGTAATTGTTAAATCTGTAGCACGTGAAGCTGGTGACCGTTCTAAAATTAGTGTGACTTCAGAAAATGGCGATATCGATGCTGTAGGTGCATGTGTTGGTGCTAAAGGCGTTCGTGTTGAAGCAGTTGTTAATGAATTAGGTGGCGAAAAAATCGACATCGTTGAGTGGGACGAAGATCCAAAAGTATTCGTAAGAAATGCTTTAAGTCCTTCACAAGTTGTAGAAGTTATCGTAGATGAAGAAAATCAATCGACTACTGTTGTCGTACCAGATTACCAATTATCATTAGCAATCGGTAAACGTGGACAAAATGCACGACTTGCTGCAAAATTAACAGGTTGGAAGATTGATATTAAATCAGAAACTGATGCAAGAGAAGCAGGCATTATTTCAACTGAAGAATCATAAAGTGAGGTGCTTTTATTATGAAAAAGAAAAAGATACCTATGCGTAAATGTATACTTTCAAATGAAATGAAACCTAAAAATGATATGATTCGTGTCGTTAAAAATAAAGAAGGCGAAATAACAGCAGATGCGACAGGTAAAGCGCCAGGTCGCGGTGCGTATGTTTCTAAAGATTTAGAAGTTATCGAAATTGCACAGAAACAAGGAAAGTTAGAACGTTATTTTGACAGTAATAAAGAAACGCTTGAACCTGTCTATAAAGAAATTATTCGTTTAATTTACCGTGAGCGTATACCTAAATGAGTATAGAAAAGAAAGATCAAATTTTAAATCTTCTTGGTCTGGCAACAAGAGCTAGAAAGATTAAGACTGGCGAAGAAATTGTCATAAGTGAGTTAAGAAAAGGCAATGTAAAACTTGTCATTCTTTCTGAAGATGCTGCAGCAAATGTTACAAAAACAATAAAAAATAAATGTGCAACTTATCATGTAACACTTTTAACTTTTGCTACACGCTATGAATTAGGCTACGCAATTGGAAAAGAAAGCAGAGTGGTGTTGGGCATAACTGACATTGGATTTAGCAAAAAGCTAAAAACGATGATTCATGATTTTCATGAGGAGTGAGTATATGAGTAAAAAGAGAATATATGAGTATGCAAAAGAAATCGATGTAAAGAGTAAAGCAATCATAGACGAATTAAAAAAGAATAACATAGAAGTATCAAATCACATGCAAGCATTAGAGGAGAATGACATTAAAATTTTAGATAAAGCATTTAAAAAGCAGGATTCTGCTAAAAAAGACCAAACAACTACTCACGCAAATACAAATAAATCAAATAGCAACAAACAGAATAACAAACAAAACAATAAACCTAATCATCAACAAAAGAATCAAAAAAATCAAAAGAATAAAAAGCAAAATAACAAAAAACAACATAATCAACAACAGCAACAACCTAAACCGGAAGTTAAAGAAACACCATCTTTAATTACGTATGAAGAAGGTATTACAGTTGGTGAATTAGCTGATAAAATCAACAAAGATGCTTCTGAAATTATTAAGAAGTTATTCTTACTTGGTGTTGTAGCTAATATTAACCAAGCATTAGATACTGAAACTGTTGAATTAATTTGTGCAGATTATGATATTGAAGCTGAGTTAGAAGTACATGTAGATGCAACTGACTTAGAAAATTACTTTGAAGTTGATGAAAATGATGCAGACTTAATCGAAAGACCTGCAGTTGTTACAATCATGGGACACGTTGACCATGGTAAAACGACACTTCTAGATTCAATCCGTAATACACGTGTTACTGCTGGTGAAGCAGGCGGTATTACACAACATATTGGTGCATACCAAATTGTTAACAACGACAAGAAAATTACATTCCTTGATACACCAGGACATGCTGCTTTCACAACAATGAGAGCGCGTGGTGCTCAAGTAACAGATATCACAATTTTAGTTGTTGCAGCTGATGATGGTGTAATGCCTCAAACAATTGAAGCAATAAACCATGCTAAAGCAGCAGAAGTACCAATTATTGTTGCGGTAAACAAAGTTGATAAACCAACAGCAAATCCTGATCGCGTTATGCAAGAATTAGGTGAATATGGTCTTTATCCTGAAGACTGGGGTGGAGATACAATCTTCGTTCAACTTTCAGCAATTCAAGGTGACGGAATCGATGATTTATTAGAAATGATTGGTTTAGTTTCTGAAGTAGAAGAACTAAAAGCTAACCCTGACCGTGCTGCAGTAGGTACTGTAATCGAAGCTGAGCTTGATAAATCACGTGGACCTGCAGCTTCTCTATTAGTACAAAACGGTACTTTAGAAGTAGGTGACTCATTAGTAGTGGGTAACACATACGGTAGAGTACGTGCGATGGTTAACGACTTAGGTAAAAGAATTAAAACAGCTGGACCATCAACACCAGTTGAAATTACTGGTTTACATGATGTACCACAAGCTGGTGATCGATTTGTTGTATTCAAAAATGAAAAACAAGCTCGTCAAATCGGTGAAAAACGTCAACAAGAAAATATCTTAAAACAACGTCAAGATAGTAAGAGCGTTTCATTAGATAACTTGTTTGAACAAATGAAACAAGGTGAAATGAAAGATTTAAATATCATCATTAAAGGTGATGTTCAAGGTTCTGTAGAAGCTTTAGCAGCATCATTAATGAAAATAGACGTTGAAGGTGTTAATGTACGTATTATTCATACAGCAGTTGGTGCGATTAATGCATCAGACGTTACATTAGCAGCAGCATCAAACGGTATTATTATCGGATTTAACGTAAGACCAGATGCAGGTGCTAAACGTGCTGCAGAAGAAGAAAATGTTGATATGAGATTGCATCGTATTATTTATAAAGTAATCGAAGAAATCGAATCAGCTATGAAAGGTCTATTAGACCCTGAATATGAAGAACAAGTTATTGGTCAAGCTGAAGTACGTCAAACATTTAAAGTATCTAAAGTCGGTACAATCGCTGGTAGTTACGTAACAGACGGTAAGATTACTAGAGATGCAAGTGTACGTATTATTCGTGACGGCATTGTGATCTTTGAAGGTGAATTAGATACACTTAAACGTTTCAAAGATGACGCTAAAGAAGTAGCAGCTGGATATGAATGTGGTATCACAATTGAAAAATTCAATGATATTAAAGAAGGCGACATCTTCGAAGCTTTCAAAATGGTTGAAATTGAAAGAAAATAATTAAGCGTAGTTTGAAGTATGTATGACAATTACTCATACTATAAAAATTCAATGAACTCAAATCTCATTATTTAGCATAGGCTAAATAATGAGATTTTTTTATAAATTCATACCAATTACATAAAACTGTTAAAATGTTCGCTTTTAATCAAATTTTAATTTTTCTCTAATTGTATGTGAATCTTGTAAAGATAAATTATGGTTAAGCAAGAAATACGATATGAGGAGGAAATGAACATGAAAGTAGTGATTATTCCATCAGGATTTAAAGAAAGTTTAAGCGCAGAAGAGGTTGGAAAAGCAATTGCGAATGGTGTTAATAAAGTAGAAGGCAAACATGAAGTCACAACTATTCCAATGGTTGATGGTGGAGAAGGTTTTGTAGATACTATTATAAAACTTAAAGAAGGTAAAAAAATTGCAACGCAAGTAATGGGACCAATCGGTAAGCCGATTCATTCATACTTTGGTATATTTAAAGAAAGTGGTGTTAAAACAGCCGTAATAGAAATGGCAGCGATTGCTGGTTTAAGGCATGTACCTAGAAATATGAGAAATCCACTTAATACAACTACATTTGGTGTAGGAGAAACAATTATTAAAGCATTAGATTATGGTGTTGAAAGAATCCTAATTGGTTGTGGAGATTCAGGTACATCAGATGGCGGAGTAGGTATGGCTCAAGCAGTAGGTGTTAAATTTTTAAATAAAGAAGGAGAACCTATATTTATTAATGGAGGGGGAGAAATTAACCGTATTCATGGTGTTGATATGATATATATGGATCCAAGGGTACATCTTGTTGATATTGATGTAGCGGTAAATTGGATGAATATATTGTGTGGCAGTAAAGGAGTTGCAAGAGTATTTGGACCACAAAAGGGAGCATCAATTGAAGATGTAGAACAATTATCTTCCAACTTAGAACATCTTGCGAGACTAATTAAATCATTTAAAGGTGATGACTTATCTCTTATTAATGGTGGCGGAGCATCAGGTGGATTAGGAGCAGGTTTACATGGATTTTTAAATGCAAAGTTACATCCGCGCTTTGAAATTATAATGAAGTATATTAAAATTTCTGATGCAATTATTAATGCAGATTTAGTGATTACTGCTGAGGGGTGTATAGATTACCAAACACCAAACGGTAAAATTCCATCAGAAGTTGCAAGAATTGCGAAATCACACAATAAACCAGTTATCGCTTTTGCAGGAACAATTGGTTTAAATGCAAAAATTAATTATCAAAGTGGAATTGATGCTTTTACTAGTATAATCCCAGAACCAACAACTTTAGAAAATTCAATATCTGATGCAAAAGATTGGTTAGAAAATTGTTCTGAAAATGCATTTAGACATATTATGATAGGTATTAACCTAGGTAACCAAATGGTTGCTAAAGAGATGTGATCTAAATGACTAATAAGCAAATCATTTACTTATCTGTATATTTCATCTTTTCAATCTGTATTTTCTTATATACAGATATGAGTTATTTAGCTAAATTAAGTTTAATTGTATTCGTATTGTCATTAGGTCTCTATTTATTATCAAATATGCCAGCAGGTTTATCTTCGTTTATCGCGATTATGATAGGTATTCTACTTGGATTACCAGAAGGTGTAATGTTTCATTCAATGAATTCGCACGTAGTCTGGTTGATGATAGGCGCTTTTATTATTAGTGCGGCAATTGAAATAAGTGGTTTGTTAAACAGAATGATTAATTTTATAAATGTGAGATGTAAAACGAGTAGAAGTGTGAATATACTTTTATTTCTTATCATACAAGTGATTTCTGTTATCGTACCATCAACTTCAGGTAGAGCAGCAGCTATGTTACCAGTTTATAAAGCATTTGAAACACGATTCCCGACAAATAAGAAGTATTTTGCATTGTTCATACCAATTTTAATATTAATGGGTGCAAATTTAACTTTAATTGGTGCCGGTAGTCATCTGGTTGGTATAGGATTATTAGAAGGAAAAGCTAATGAATCTATTTCTTATAGTGAATTTTTATTATGGGGATTGCCCTTTGGTTTAGTAATTGGTTTAGTTACTTTTATAGTGACTAAAATAATGTATATGAATATAAGTGAAGACGTACTCTACCATCAAGAAAAATCGCATGAAGATCGAAAGCCTTTTACTCAAATTGAGAAAAGAGCAATTGTATATATCGTCATCACAATAACTTTATGGATGACTGAAAATATTCATGGTTTTGAAATTGCTTTTATTACTATGTTGATGGGTATTTGTATGATGTTACCTGGAATAGGTGTGATAACTTGGAAACAAGGTGTTCAAAATGTTTCATGGAGTTTAATATTCTTTGTAGCAGGTGCTACGACTTTAGGGAATTTGTTGGTCACTTATAAAGTAGTGGATTATATACAAGATCATTTGTTAAATTATTTATCTCAATTTCAAACTTTAAATGAATTCGCTATACTTAGTATAATAGTGATTATCACTGTTACTTCACATTTATATATTACAAGTCATACGACACGGGCAATTGTTTTTGTACCAGTATTTTTATTATTTAGTGAAATGTTTAATTTAAATCCAGTCGCAGTAGTGTTTATTACTTTAATTGGAACGAATTATTGTGTAACATTTCCAGTTTGCTCAAAAGCATTGCTATTATTTTATGAACAAGATGAAAAGCCATTTAAAAATCGAGATTTAATGAAAATAAGTGTTATATTAATGCCAACTTATATATTATTGATGATATTTAGTTATTATATATGGTGGCAATTTACAGGACTTTCACTTAGATAGGAGACAAAATAATGGAGAAAATATTAGTTGTCGAAGATGATGAAAAAATTGCACGTGTTATACAATTAGAACTAGAATATGCAAATTATAAAATTGATATTGCACACACAGGTAAATCAGCATTAGAACGTTTAGAAAATGAAAATTTCGACCTGATTTTATTAGATGTTATGATTCCAGAACTAAATGGATTAGAAGTATTAAGACGCGTAAGAGAACAAAATGAAGACGTTAAAATTATAATGCTGACTGCACGCGATGCAGTTATGGACAAAGTTAGTGGCTTAGATTCTGGTGCTAATGATTATATGACAAAGCCCTTTGAAATTGAAGAATTGCTCGCTCGTATTCGAGTTCATTTGAAAGAAAAAAGTACTTTAAAAGTACAAAATGAAGACGACAATGCATCTACTTATAGATATATATCAATTTATAAATCAAGACGTGAAGTCTATATTGATAAGGAACCAATTAATTTAACACAAAAAGAATATGACTTATTAATTTACTTTCTAAAAAATAAAAATCAAGTGTTAACGAGAGAGCAAATTATAGAAGCAGTATGGGGTTATGACTATTATGGCGATACAAATGTTATCGATGTTTATGTCCGATATTTAAGAAAAAAACTTGATATAGATACAGATTCTATTATAACTAGCGTTAGAGGAATAGGATATATATTAAAGGATTGATATTATGAAATTAGGAACAAAGATCCAATTATACACAACAGTAATGATTGTTATAGTAGTGATATTAATCAACTTAGTTGTATATTTTGTGTATCAAAAAATTTCATTAGATTCAGAAGTGACTCAATTAGAAAGTCGCGGAATAAATATAATGAAAGAATTACAAAATACAAATAGAGAAAATGTAAATACTGAAGCGGTATTACAATCTTATTTACTCTCTGACGGATATATTACTTTAGTAAACAAAAATGACAAAAAAATAATTCAAATTTCGACAGATGTAAACTACAAAAATATTGGCGAACCATTTAAAAATGAACAATATAAGAAAGTGGTAAATAAGAAAGGTAATCACTTTGCAATGGTATCACTACCGATTATTTGGAAAAACGGTGAAGTTAGTAATTTACAAATTTACGAAAATATTAATTTCAAATATGAAACCTTTGATATATTAAAAGGCATATTAATTGTAGCTACTTTTATTATACTAATTGTTATATTTTTATTAAATCGAATTATTACTCAGATTATATTGAAGCCGATTAATGAACTTATAACAAAGATGAATAAGACGAAAGAAACGAAACATTACACGACTATTGGTATTAATAAAGATGATACGAAAGAATTAAAAGAATTATCACAAACATTTAACGATATGATGCTTTATTTAAAAGATCATGATGAAAAGCAACAAGCTTTTATTCTAAATGCTTCTCATGAATTAAAAACCCCAATCACGGTTATTAGTTCATATAGTGAAATGTTAAAACGATTTGGGAAAACTCGTGAAGATATTTTAGAAGAGGGTATAGATACGATTAATGATGAAGCAAAACGTTTAAAATATTTAACTGAGCAAATGTTGGATTTAGCTAAGATAGAGAGAACGTATCATGATTTACCACTAGAGAAAATTAATTTATATGAAGAAATCTATATTTTAGTTAAACGCCTAATGGCAGTATATAAACGAAAAATTAATTTATCTGCTGAAAATCAACATATAGAAGGACTTGTGAATAAAGAAAGTTTCACACAAATTATGACTATATTTTTAGATAATGCATACAAATATAGTCAGAGTCATGTTGATATTAATATTTTAACAATTGAAGATCATGTTCAAATACAAATTAAAGACTATGGATCAGGTATTCCGGAACAAGATTTAGAGAAAATTTTTACGCGCTTTTATAGAGTTGATAAAGCAAGATCAAGAGAATCTGGTGGATCTGGATTAGGTCTTTATATTGCGAAAGAATTAGCATTGAAAAATCATATTGATATTAAAGTTGATAGTGAAATGAACAAAGGTACTCAATTTACACTTATTTTAGAGAGGGTGAAATAACTTGAAAATAGCAACAAAACACATCCTTGTTTTGTTAGCATCTACACTATTTATAGTATTAAGCGTCATTATTTATATGAAAGCAAATGAAAAATTAATGAAGAAAGAAGAAGTACAAAAGTTTGTTACTGATCGATATAAAGGGAATATTGAAGATATTTCGCTTTCTGATGATGAATCATTATTCCATGTTAATATTAAAGATAGTAATAAAGTGTATTCTTTAGACATTGATCGTAAGAAAGAGGTTATTAAAAACGTAAAATCAAAAACGATTAAAAATAAAGAGCAGTCTAATAATAAAGAAAAAAAGCAAAAAGAAAATCCTAGAAAAAAAGAAAAGAAATCATTAATCAGTGAAAAAGAAGCAAAACAAATCTCACATCAAAAAGTTGGCGGAAAATTTATAGATATAAAGAAAAATACAAATACAACGCCGAGTACGTATACAATAACTCAATATGTAGATGATGATGAAGGTGCGGTTGTAACTGTTAATGCAGTAAGTGGTAAAATAAATTCTGTCTCATGGTTTAATATTGAACAACCACAATTAGAATATAATGATCCAAAGACAGATGAAAGACAAGAAGCACAAACAAATAATGGATATTATTATGAACAAGATGATGACTTTGACGATGATTATGAAGATGATGATTAGATTTCTATTATAAAAACATTTGTTAAATATAATCTTGGTATATTTGATAGGAGGAATTGACGATAACCACTTTAGCAATCATTATTTTTGTATTAACACTGACTTTCGTTATTTGGCAACCGAAAGGATTAGATATCGGCCTAACAGCTTTTATAGGTGCATTAATTGCCATTATAACTGGTGTTGTACAAATAGGAGATATATTTGAAGTGACTAGCATTGTTTGGAATGCAACATTGACATTCATAGCGATAATTATCATTTCGCTTATTCTTGATGAAATTGGATTCTTTGAATGGTCTGCGATTCATATGGTTAAAGCCTCTCGTGGAAATGGTGTAAAGATGTTCGTTTATATCATGATATTAGGTGCAATTGTTGCTGCATTTTTTGCGAATGATGGCGCGGCTTTGATACTTACGCCTATTGTATTGGCAATGGTACGTCATCTAGGATTTAATAAGAAAATCATTTTTCCTTTTGTGATAGCAAGTGGATTTATAGCAGATACAACTTCGCTCCCATTTACAGTGAGTAATTTAGTTAATATTGTTTCTGCAGACTATTTTAATATTGGCTTTGTTGAATATTTTTTACATATGTTCATACCCAATATTTTCTCGTTATTGGCCAGTATTGCCGTATTGTGGTTATTCTTTAAATCGTCAATACCACGCACATTTGATGATCATCATTTAAAACAACCAAAAGAAGCAATTAAAGATTTGAAACTGTTTCATATGTCATGGGTTATACTATCCATATTACTCATCGGATATTTTATCAGTGAGTTTGTACACATACCCGTATCAATTATTGCAGGAATAGTAGCGATTATATTTGTATGGTTTGCTAGAAAATCTCCTGCAGTTCATACTAAAAAAGTACTCAAAGGTGCGCCATGGAATATTGTCGTATTCTCAATTGGTATGTATCTTGTTGTCTTTGGACTAAAAAATGTAGGTATCCTTGCAATTTTAAGTCATATACTAACAGACATTTCTCAACATGGATTATTTGTAAGTATTATGGGAATGGGATTTATAGCAGCATTTCTATCATCGATTATGAATAACTTACCAACCGTTCTCATAGATGCACTCGCTATCCATCAATCAGATGTTATTGGTCCCATTAAAGAAGGCATGGTTTATGCAAATGTTATCGGTTCAGATCTCGGTCCAAAAATTACACCCATCGGTTCATTAGCGACATTATTGTGGCTACATGTATTGTCACAAAAAGGTGTTAAAATACCTTGGGGCACATACTTTAAAACAGGTATTATCATAACGATACCTGTATTATTCATTACATTAGTAGGATTGTATTTAACTTTGTTAATCTTTTAAAAAACAGTTAAGATAGGAAGCTATCTTAACTGTTTTTCCGTTTGCGATATTGTAAGGGTGTCATAAAATAGAATTGCTTAAATACTTTGATATAATGTGATGTTGTTTTATAACCAACTTTTCTACTAATATCTTGAACTGTTAGTGTGTTATCAGCAAGTAGTGTGATACTTTTTCTAATTCTTATTTCATATAAATAATGCATAATGGTTTGTTGTGTTACTTGTTTGAAAAGTCTTGATAAATGAAACTTTGAACCGTGACATTGGTTACAAATTTCATCTAATGTAAGATTTAAATGATAATATCGATGAATGAAATTTTTTATTTGTAATACCCATTCTTCATCTTCTAATAATTGACCTGTTGGATTACACTTTTTACAAGGACGATAACCATTTTCTATAGCTTCGTGATAGTCTCGATATATTGAAACATTTTCTTTATTAGGTAATTTAGCATTGCATGAAGGTTTACAGAATATCATTGTCGTCTTAACTGCATATACAAAATCATCATTCGCTAATTTATTGTTTGTTTTAATGTCTTGCCATCTTTTCTCAGTTAAATACATTGCCAAATCTATCACCTCAAAAATATCATAACATATAAAAATATCCTTATATTGCTATCTAATTGTGATAACGACTATTTATATTGAGTTTACAAATAAATTCATTTAAACTTTCACCAAAGGAGGAAGACGATGAAAATAATTTATCATGGTATTCTTAAGCATCTTAATAAAAAACTCGATATTTATGCAAGTGATGAAGGTCTCGCATTTGTAGGCTCATTTGATAAAGAAAATGAAATACATCAATTTATTTCAAATATAGAAATCAAAGAAAATCAAGACAAAGTTAAACCATTTATCGACCAATTGAATGAATACTTTAATGGAACAAGAAATTCTTTTGACTTAAAAATAGATATAAATTCCAGCCCATTTAACGAAACCGTGTGGCAAGCATTGACTAAAATACCATATGGAGAAACAACAACTTATTCAGAGTTAGCCAATAAAATAAATAAACCAAATGCAGTTAGAGCCGTTGCATCAGCAATCGGTAAAAATCCATTAAACATTGTGATACCTTGCCATCGTGTAATAGGCAAAGACGGACAACTAAGAGGCTATAGAGGCGGACTTGAAATGAAGCAATCATTATTAGAGTTAGAATCAAGACACACCCATTTATCATAAATAATGAGGTGTGTTTTCTATTATCATTTCGTGTATGATAATAGAAAGAAGTGATTGGGGGTCAATATATGAGTAGTGATGATAATAGTAGGAAAGTCATTTTAGATTTAGCTGTTACATTAGATGGGCTTATCGAAGGTGAAAATGGCGAGATTGACTGGTGTATTATGGATCCTGAAATGAATTTTGATGATTTTTTAAATCAAGTCGATACAATCTTTTATGGAAGAAAAAGTTACGAAGCATGGGGAGATTTTCAACCGAGTTTAGAAGATTCAGAAGATGATAAATTAATGTGGAAAAACATACATGCCAAAGAAAAATATGTCTTTTCAAAAAAATTTAAGTTTGAAGATAAACATGTCAATGTTATTAAAGATAATATCGTAGAACATGTAAATGAAATAAAAAGTAAGCCAGGTAAAGATATATGGTTATATGGTGGATCTAGCTTAATCACGACATTTGTAAATTATGGATTAGTAGATGAATATAGGCTATCTATACATCCTATAGTTTTAGGAAAAGGTAAGCCACTATTTATAGATATTGAAGATAGACAACAACTTAAACTAGTACATTCAAGAAAATTTAAATCAGGTGTTATACAATTAATTTATCATAATGAATAGCAGGTGATGTTATGAAAACTGAACGTGAGGTATTGGAAGAAATTTTTAATAATGCTTCGATTGAAGATGATATTAGAGCAGTTTGCATGAATGGGTCTAGGGTTAATAAATTTATTGAACCGGATGAATATCAAGATTTTGATATTGCATTTATCGTAAAGAATTATGAGTCGTTTATTCAACATGTATCATTTATTAAAAATTTTGGAGAGCGTATTATTTCTCAGTGTAATAGAGAGCGTTCTGATAGTGGTATAAAGGATCAATTATTTTATATGGTGTTGTTTGAAAATCACATGCGAGTAGATTTCAGGTTTATACCATTTGAATATATTGAAGCATATAGATATGAAGATTATTTACTGAAGGTATTAATTGATAAGGATCATTATTTTAGTGATCAAAGTGAACCAAGTGATAAAAAATATCATATTATGCAACCTAACCAGAAGCGGTTTGATTTTGTTTGTAATGAATTTTGGTGGTTATCAACGTATGTTGTTAAAGGCATTAAAAGAGAAGAAATTTTTTATGCTATTGATCATTTAAATATGATGCGTGATTTACTTTTGACAATGTATGACTGGAAAGTCGGTAACAAATTTAATTGGCAAATCTCAACGGGAAAAAATCATAAATTATTAAAAAAATACATTTCTAAGTCTGAATGGAATAAATTGTTGGAATCATATCCACATGGTGAAGTTGTAGATATAACAAATTCATTATTAAGTATTACAGAGCAATTTTATATTTTATCAGTTGAAATAGCCAAAGATTTAAATATGGAACTAGAAACTGCGGAAGCAAATAAGGTTATTAAATATAATCATAATCAAATTACTGGATTTACTGACATGTAAATGGGAAGTATACCTTAGCTGGAGATATACTTCCCATTTTTGGAAGATAAGCACTTTTATTGTTGAGTCGAGAATACGGATTCTCTTCAAGTATATAAATATACTTGATATATATAGCATAACTGTTTATTGAGAAAAGTGAAATTTGTGTTATGGATGATGACTTGCTATGTGACAGTTAATGACATTCACTAAAGTACGAATCATTATTTTTGATGTATATTTACACTATAATAAGGGAATAGGTAAGTAAATAGATTGGATGCAGTAAAGTTAAACATGAACTACAAATATGACGTATTGGAGTGGTTCTTATGCAAACAATGATTGTTTATTTTGTCGGCTGCTTTATCGGATTTATTGTACATCGTATATTTCAAACTGAAAGTATGTGGATGAATGTCGCTCAATTTTCAATATTTTTTGCGTTTATGTATACATTTATTGGTAGATTTATGCCTTCTATTCGAAATTCTCTTATTAAAATGGTTCCGAGTAGTGTTCCGAATCCGAAAATGATTGTGTATGTAACAGGATGGTTAGAATTTGTCATTGCGATAAGTGTGTTTATTCCTAAACTTAATATGGTATTCAGTGTAATTGGTATTATTCTATGTTTTGTATTGTTTCCTGGCAATATAAAAGCACATGCTAAAAACATATCATTAGGTGACAAAGCACCAACAAATATTTATTTAAGAGCATTCTTGCAAATATTATTTATTGTTTCATTTATTATCATATTTAAGCATGCATAAGATGGTATTTAGTGAATTAATGATTGATAGTTTATGGAGTAAAAGTGAAGATGTTAAGAGGGGTTAAAATGGAACAAAATGCACTTGTAGGAAAATTACAAAAAAGAAGAAATGATTTAAGTGAATTAGAGAAGAGGGTATTGGATTTTATTTTGAATGATTATACGTCGATAGCAAATATGAACATAGATGATATTGCTGAAAAGTTGTTTGTGTCGACTGCAACTGTCAGTAGATGTTCTCAAAAATTAGGTTATCAAGGCTATAGAGAACTGAAATATGCCTTATTACAAAATCAACCTGATATAAATAAAGTAAACAATGTGCAAAATTTTGATGTTGAAATGGATGATTTTATGAATGAAAATTTGGCGAACCTCCAGAATACAATGAATGAGATCAATATCCAAGATATCGAAAAAGCAGTAGCCTTTATACGTGATGCACGTGTAATAGAAATCATAAGCGTGGGAGCAAGTTTAGTAAACGGGATTGATTTAAGTAGAAAATTAACATTTCTAGGTAAAGTAGCACATGCGAGAACTGATTGGGATGAATTAGAAGCGGTAACGCATAATTTAGATCAGGAAAGTTTAGCAATTTGTGTAAGTTCAAGTGGTGAAACCTCACATATTGTTCGTTATGCACAGCAGTTAAGAGATAACCAAGTACCAATTATTTCTATTGTTAGTAATAGGCATTCTAAGTTGGCACAGTTATCGACCATAACTTTAATCGCTAAGACAAATAGTATCTATATTGGAAATGTAGATTTAAGTTCGAGGCACGCAGCTATGTTTATGATAGATTTTCTATTAATGATGTATGGTAGACAATTATAATGTAACGACATTCATAAGATGAAAGCGCGTCCAAAATGATTATATACTATTGATGCCCCTTTAATACATTTGTATATTTAAATAACATAAATGTATTAAAGGGGTGTTATTGAGTATGAGTAAAAAGAAGAAGCAAAGTAATGTGTGGGATTTTCTTCAAAATATGGGGAAGACATTTATGCTTCCAGTAGCTTTATTAGCTTTTATGGGTTTGATTTTAGGGATAGGGAGTTCATTTACAAGTGAATCAATGATTGATGTCTTTCCATTTTTAGAGAATAACATGATACAGCTAGCATTGAAGTTCTTAGCAACAGTTGGGGGATTTGCGTTTACATATTTACCTGTACTATTTGCGATTGCTATACCAATCGGACTTGTTAAACATGAAAAAGGTGTAGCTGCCTTCTCAGGGTTTGTAGGTTATACAGTTATGAATTTAACGATTAATTTCTATTTAACTGAGACACATCAATTAGCAGATACAGATAAATTACAACAAGCTGGACAAAGTATGGTATTAGGTATTCAAACACTCGAAATGGGTGTGCTCGGTGGTATCATTTCTGGTCTTATCGTTTATAAATTACATAATAAATTTAGCTATACACAGTTACCTGACAGCTTTGCGTTCTTCTCAGGGTCAAGGTTTGTACCAATTGTAACGTCTCTCGTATTAGCAGTAGTCGGGTTAATTATTCCAATTATTTGGCCGTTCTTCGGTATGATCATTGGAAGTGTTGGGGCACTAATTCAACATTCTGGTGTATTTGGACCATTTTTATTTGGTGCTGGTGAAAGGTTATTATTACCTTTCGGATTACATCATATTTTAGTATCGATGGTTAGATTTACTGAAGTTGGTGGACATTCTATTATTGAAGGTAAAGATGTATTTGGCGCATTAAATATTTTTTATGCGCAATTACAAAATAATTTACCAATATCTCCAAATGTAACTGCATTTTTATCACAAGGTAAAATGCCGACATTTATGTTTGGTTTACCAGCTGCGGCTTTAGCAATTTATCACGCAGCGCCTAAAGAGAATAGGCATAAAATAAAAGGCTTATTAATTTCAGGATTTGTAGCAACATTTGTTACAGGTATTACTGAACCAATTGAATTTTTATTTTTATTCATTAGTCCATTACTTTGGATCTTCCATGTCATTATGACAGGATTAGGATTTATGGTTATGAATATTCTAGGTGTGACAATTGGTAATACAGATGGTGGCGTACTAGACTTTCTAATATTTGGTGTCATGCAAGGTAGTTATACGAAATGGTGGCTCGTCATAATTGTTGGATTAATATGGTTTGTTATCTATTATTTAGTCTTCAAGACAGTTATTTTGAAATTCGACTTAAAAACACCAGGTAGAACAGTTGAAAAGAACGATAATAATGAAAGTAATGCGACACAAAATCTTACAAATCAAACAGACGATATGGCTTCTGATATGCTTCGAGCGATTGGCGGTTCCAGTAATATTATAAGCATTGATAACTGTATTACACGTTTAAGATTAGTGCTGGAAGATGCGGAAATTGTTGATGATGAAAAGTTAAAAGAACTCGGTGCATTAGGTGTCGTACATTTAGACAAACAAAATGTACAAATTATCATCGGAACGAGAGTAACAACTGTCCGAAAACAATTAGATGCCATTATTTAAGTTAAGAAAGGATTTTTGTAATGTATAATTTTGATAAGGTGATTGATAGAACAGGGACAAATTGTACTCAGTGGGATTATGTCCAAGACCGTTTTGGACAAAGTGACTTGTTGCCATTCACGATTTCAGATACAGACTTCGCGCTACCAGATACAATTATGGAACATTTAAATAATCGTATGAAGCATCCTATATTCGGTTATACGAGATGGAATCATACAGACTTTAAATCAACCGTTACGAATTGGTATAAAAAACGTTTTAATACTGAAATTAATGAAGATTGGATTTATTATACACCAACTGTGATATATGCAGTTTCACAGTTAATTCATATGAAATCTAATTTGAATGATGGTGTGATTATTCAAACACCAGCATATGACGCATTTTACAATGTGATTAAAGAGAATCATCGTACAGTTGTGGAGAATCAACTTTTCTACGAAGATGGTTATTATACAATTGACTTTAAACAATTAGAGATGCAATTAGCGAAACCTGAAAATAAAATTTTGTTATTATGTTCTCCTCATAACCCAACAGGTAGAGTATGGACTGAAGATGAAATGACTACTATCATTAAACTATGTCAGGAACATCATGTTTATATCATTTCTGATGAAATTCATATGGATATCGTTCGAAAAGGAAACAACCACATTCCAATAGTAGATAAAAGTAAAAATGATATAGCAATTGTGACAAGTGGTAGTAAGACTTTTAATTTTCCGGGGTTACTTTTTGCGTATACTTTAATTCCAAATAAAGAAGATGGGGATATATTTTTAAATCATTTGAAAAAGCAAGACGGTTTATCATCACCAAGCATTATGGGGATGGAATCTACAATAGCAGCCTATGAAAAAGCGAGTGATTGGGTAGATGCTTTAAACGAATATTTAGATGACAATATACATGCAGTTCAATTATTCTTAAAAGAGCACATACCAGAAATTAAAGTTGTCTATCCAGAATCAACATATCTTATATGGTTAGATGTTTCAGATCTAAATATGACGATGGATGAATTGCAACACCGACTTATTAATATAGGCAAAGTTGCGATAATGGATGGTCAAACATATGGCGGTAACGGTCAGCACTTTTTGAGATACAATGTTGGATGCCCAAAGTCTAAAGTATTAGAAGGATTAGAGCGACTAAAGTTAAGTATTGAAACATAATATATTTATATCGAGTGATTATCTTTTTAAGCATTCAAGCATGTGCTATAATGTACTAATGTATATAGAGAGATGAGAATGTTAAGAGGTGAAATATATGAGTATTCGTTCTGAACGAGTAGGCGAACAAATGAAAAAAGAATTAATGGATATTATCAACAATAAACTTAAAGATCCAAGAGTTGGATTTTTAACAATTACAGATGTAGAACTTCCAGGAGACTTGTCTCACGCTACAGTTTATTTAACTGTATTAGGTTCTGATAAAGAAAAAGAAGATACATTTAAAGGTTTAGAAAAAGCAAAAGGCTTTATTAAATCAGAATTAGGTAATCGTATGAAATTACGTATTTTACCAGAATTGCATTTTGAATATGATGAATCAATCGATTACGGTAATAAAATTGAACGCATGATTCAAGATTTAAATCGTAATGATTAATCCAAATTTAGGCTAAGACACTATAAGGTGTCTTGGTCTTTTTTTGATTAGAGGGGCTGTAACTACCATTATTCAGAATTCTGGTAATAAGAAAGCTGTAACTACCATTATTCAGAATTCTGGTAATAAGAAAGCTGTAACTACCATAATTCCGAATTATGGTAGTAAGAAAACGTCTTCGTTAGGGACATTAATCGGAATTGTGTCCGTAAGCGCCCTTGTTAGGGACATTACTCAGAATTCTGTCCCCAATCACCCTCGTTATGGACATTTCTCGTAATTCTGTCTCTAACACCATCGTTTTTTTATGCGATTTGAGTTATTTCTTCTTTTTATGAATATTTTCATGTAAAATTAAAAAGAATAGAAACATTATGGAGGTCGTAAATTTGGATGGCATTCTAGCAATTCATAAGGAAGTTGGTATGACAAGTCATGACGTCGTATTTAAACTTCGTAAAATTTTAAAAACAAAAAAAGTTGGCCATACTGGAACTTTAGATCCTGAGGTAAGTGGTGTACTACCGATTTGTGTAGGGAAAGCGACACGTGTAAGTGATTATGTGATGGAAAGTGGCAAATCCTACAGAGCTGAAGTAACGATTGGTGTTAGTACAACGACTGAAGACCAAACTGGTGAGATAGTTGATCAGAAGCGTGTTGATCAAAATTTATGGGACAAAGATGAAATGATTGCGACTTTAAAACAATTAGAAGGTGACATTGAACAAATTCCACCTATGTATTCTGCTGTTAAAGTTAATGGTAAGAAATTATATGAATATGCTAGACAAAATATTGAAGTTGAACGTCCTGTCAGAAGAGTACATATTAACAGTATTGATTTAATTTCTGATATTATTTATGAGAATGATACTTGTAAATTTGAAATTGAAGTTGAATGTGGCAAAGGGACATATATTAGAACGTTAGCAACTCAAATTGGTGCGTTACTTAATTATCCTGCTCATATGTCTCATTTAATTAGGTTGAAAAGTGGCGGTTTCTCTTTAGAACAGGCTATTAAATTAGATGACTTAAGAGAAATAGTTGAGCAAGATAAGTTACAAGATGTGATTCTTCCATTAGAATATGGATTGAATGGTTTAACGAAAGTTACCGTACATGATAAAGATATCGTAACGCGTATTCAAAACGGACAAAAAATAGAAAAATCTTTAATAGATGAAAGTAAACATGATGGCGAATTTGTTGTTTGGTATGAAGACAAAGCAATTGCTATTATGGATACTTACGATAAAAATGAAACACTTTATAAACCGAAAAAAGTTTTTCTTTAAAGGAGTATATTGATGGAAGTTATAGAAATTACACACCCAATTAAATCTAAACAATTTGTAAATGAAAATATTGCTTTAGCTATCGGTTTTTTTGATGGCATACATTTAGGTCATCAACAAGTTCTTAAAAAAATGATTAAAGTAGCTAAAGATAAACATTTAAAAAAAGCTGTTATGACATTTGATCCTCACCCTTCAGTTGTCTTAAATCCTGAAAAGAAAAGAACAACGTATTTAACACCTATTGCTGATAAAATTGAAGCAATTGAAAAGTTAGGCGTAGATTACTGTTTCGTCGTTAACTTTTCATCAACATTTGCAGATGTGTCTGCAGATGATTTTATTGACCAATATTTTATTCAAAATCATGTGAAAGCTGTTATTGCAGGTTATGATTTTAGTTTTGGTAAATATGGAAAAGGTAATATGGCTTCATTACAAGAGAATGATTATCCATTTGATGTATTTGTCGTATCTAAGCAAACATTACATGAGGATGAAAAAATCTCAACTACGAATATTAGAACATCACTTGAACTAGGAGAAATAGAAGCTTGTAATTTAGCTTTAGGACGTCCATATGTTATTAAAGGTATGGTTGTTCAAGGTGAAAAAAGAGGGCGTACAATTGGTTTTCCTACAGCTAATGTTGAACCTAGTGATGACTATGTATTACCGAGAAAAGGTGTTTATGCTGTAACATTACTCATTAAATCAAGAGATAAGTCATATAAAGGTGTGTGTAACGTTGGTGTGAAACCAACATTCCATGATCCGTCTGTTTCTCAAATAAGTATTGAAGTTAACATCTTTGATTTTGAAGAGAGTATATATGGTGAACGTGTAGAAGTATATTGGCACCATTTTATTAGACCAGAACAAAAATTTGATGGCATTGATGCACTTGTTAATCAAATTAAGCAAGATAAAGAAGAAGCAAAAGCGTTATTATCACTTGAAAGAACATAAAGAGTTATGTATAATGATTTGAGTGCCTAATCCTTGGCTTATCGACACTCCGACGATCAGCTCAGGTTTACGGTGAATACAATTATAGGAGGGAAATTGACAATGGCAATTTCACAAGAAAGAAAAAACGAACTAATCGAACAATACCGCGTACATGAAACTGATACTGGTTCTCCAGAAGTACAAATCGCAGTTTTAACAGCAGAAATCACTGCTTTAAACGAACATTTACGTACTCACAAGAAAGACCATCATTCACGTCGTGGATTATTAAAAATGGTTGGTCGTCGTAAACATTTATTAACATATTTACGTGAAAATGATGTTCAACGTTACCGTGATTTAATTAAATCATTAGGATTACGTCGCTAATCGTAATTTCAATCGAAGGAAATCAATCAGATTTCTTTCGATTTTTTTATAAATAAATATAAAAAATATGTGTATAATGGTATGATATAAGAGATTAAGTGTATGAGAGGAGATTCATAAATGTCTCAAGAGAAGAAAGTCTTTAAGACAGAATGGGCAGGAAGTCCATTAATAATTGAAACGGGCCAATTAGCAAAACAAGCTAATGGTGCAGTATTAGTAAGATATGGGGATACAGTTGTATTATCAACAGCAACTGCATCAAAAGAACCTAGAAATGTAGACTTTTTCCCATTAATGGTTAACTATGAAGAAAAAATGTATGCAGCAGGAAAAATTCCTGGTGGCTTTAATAAACGTGAAGGTAGACCTGGTGAAGATGCTACTTTAACAAGTAGATTAATTGATAGACCAATTCGTCCATTATTCCCTAAAGGATACAGACATGATGTTCAAGTTATTTCTATCGTAATGAGTGTTGATCCAAACTGTTCACCAGAAATGGCAGCAATGATTGGTTCTTCAATGGCATTATCTGTATCAGATATTCCATTTGAAAGACCAATTGCAGGTGTGAACGTAGGTTTAGTAGATGGTGAATTTGTCATCAATCCTAATGTTGAACAAAGAGAAGTTTCTTTATTAGATTTACAAGTAGCGGGTCATAAAGATGCGATTAACATGGTTGAAGCGGGTGCTAAAGAAGTAACAGAAGAAACAATGTTAAATGCTATTTTATTTGGTCATAAAGAAATTCAAAGATTAGTTGAATTCCAAGAAGCTATTATTGGAGATGTTCAACCTGAAAAAGCTGAATTTATACCGGTTGAAATTGAAGCTTCATTTGAAGAAACAGTTCGTGCTAAAGCAGAAGCTTTAGATATTATTTCAGCAATCAGAACTGAAGAAAAACAACAAAGAGATATTAATATTTCTGCAGTTAAAGAAGAAGTTCTAAATGACTTTACAAACGAAGAAGATCCAGATAATGAAGAAGTACTCAAAGATGTAAGTAAAGTATTAGATGCACTTGTAAAAGAAGAAGTGCGTCGCTTAATTACTGAAGATAAAGTAAGACCAGATGGACGTAATCCTGAAGAAATCAGACCATTATCTTCTGAAGTTGGATTATTACCAAGAGCTCATGGTTCAGGTTTATTTACACGTGGACAAACACAAGCATTTTCAGTTGCGACTTTAGGTGCATTAGGTGAACATCAAATCATTGATGGCTTAGGTACAGAAGAACAAAAACGTTACATGCATCACTATAATTTCCCTAACTTCTCAGTTGGTGAAACAGGTCCAGTGAGAGCGCCAGGACGTCGTGAAATTGGTCACGGTGCATTAGGTGAACGTGCTTTACTACAAGTTATTCCAGATGAAAAAGAATTCCCTTATACAATAAGAGTTGTTTCAGAAGTACTTGAATCAAATGGTTCATCATCACAAGCTTCAATTTGTGGTTCAACTTTAGCTTTAATGGATGCAGGTGTGCCAATTAAAGCACCAGTTGCAGGTATTGCAATGGGCTTGATTACTAAAGATGATAACTATACAATTTTATCTGATATTCAAGGTATGGAAGATGCACTTGGTGATATGGACTTTAAAGTTGCAGGTACAGAAAAAGGTATCACTGCTATTCAAATGGACATTAAAATCGATGGTTTAAGTGAACAAATCTTAAAAGAAGCACTTGAGCAAGCAAGAATTGGTAGATTATATATCTTGAATCATATGCTTGAAACTTTAAGAGAACCTAGAGAAGAACTTAGCCAATATGCACCTAAAATTGAAATTATGCATATTAAACCAGATAAAATTAGAGATGTTATTGGACCTGGTGGTAAGAAAATCAATGAAATCATTGATGAAACAGGTGTTAAATTAGATATCGAACAAGACGGTACAGTATTTATTGGATCTAAAGATAAAGACATGATCGACCGTGCTAGACAAATTATTGAAGATATTACAAGAGAAGCTGAAGTCGGTGCAATTTATATGGCAACAGTTAAACGTATCGAAAAATTCGGTGCATTTGTTGAAATCTTCCCAGGTAAAGATGCACTTGTTCATATTTCTCAATTCTCTAACGAGAGAGTTAACAAAGTTGAAGATGTAGCTAAAATTGGTGACCAATTCTTAGTAAAAGTAACTGAAATTGACCGTCAAGGACGCGTAAACGCATCACGCAAAGTATTGTTAAACGAAGAAAAAGAACAAAAATAATAAATGAAATGATTCAGATAGGGACATTGACGTGTCCCTATTTATTTTGAGGTGAATAAATATGGCTGATTTACAACGACTGAATAATGGAACGACTGTGATTTTTGAAGAAATTCCAAACAGTGAAACAATTAGTGTAGGTGTTTATGTCAATACTGGAACGGGTGATGAAGGTGATTATCCGGAAGGTATTGCTCATTTTATGGAACATATGTTATTTAAAGGTAGTGAACACTATACAAGGCAGCAATTATCAAATGAATTTGATAAAATTGGTGGCTATAACAATGCATATACGACAAAAATGTACACTTGTTATTTCTGTAAGACATTAAAAAGATTTGAACATAAAGCAATTGATTTACTTATAGATATGGTTAAAAATCCACTATTTCTTGAAGAAGAAATTGTTCGTGAGAAAAAAGTCATTTTAGAAGAAATTAAAATGATTGAAGATACACCAGAAGAATGGTTAATGGATAAATTAGAACATGAAATTTATAAAGACCAACCATTAGGACGAATGATCCTTGGTACGCCTGATAGTGTCAATCAAATTGATAGAGATACATTAGTTGATTTCCATAAAAAGTATTATCAAAGTAATCGCTTAATTGTTTCAGTTGCGGGTGCCTATAGTGAATCTATGAAAGAAACATTGCTTAAGCAATTATCTGATGGGGTAGAAATACCGCTTAATCAACAAGAACAAAGCATGAATTTTATTGAGAAGAAAGAAACTTATTATAAAAACGAGCTAGAGCAAACGCATTTTATGAGAAGTTATGATGCACCAAGTTATAATGATGAACACTATTATGCAACGAATATATTGAACACGATTTTAGGCGAAACAATGAGCTCTAAATTGTTCCAAGTTCTAAGAGAAGAACATGGATTATGTTATAATGTTTACTCAGATTTCCAAAGTTTTCACAATGATGGTTTACTGACAATTTATGTAGCAACTGATAAAGAAAATGTTGATGCATCAAGTGAACTTATTACTGAAGTGCTCGAGTCATTATTAAATGACGGTATCACACAGAATGAACTAGATGATGCTAAAAGTCATATAATCACAAGCTTTTTAATGGCATCTGAATCTAACCAAAATAAAATGACGAGAAATGCACGTTCAATCATGTTTCATAATGAATTAGTTACGAATGAGCAGTTCGAGCACGAAATCAATCAAATCCAGTTAAATGATATTAAATTAGCTACGAAAAGATTATTGGATGCACCTTATTCTGAGTTTATTTTGACAGAGAAATCATAAAGTTATGACCTGATATAAAAATTATTGTCTTCCTTAATTTAAAATATGTATAAGACTGTTGTATGTGCTTGTATAATCGATTATATAAATGGTATGATTAAATAAATATATTATGGACGGGACTACATTTAGGAGGAACAATTTTGAGTTTAATAAAAAAGAAAAATGATAAAATTCGTATCATACCACTCGGTGGTGTAGGAGAAATTGCAAAAAACATGTATATCGTTGAAGTGGACGAAGAAATGTTCATGTTAGACGCTGGTTTAATGTTTCCAGAAGACGAAATGTTAGGTGTA
Source organism: Mammaliicoccus sp. FSL K6-3158 (assembly GCF_038005105.1). Classification (NCBI taxonomy): domain Bacteria; kingdom Bacillati; phylum Bacillota; class Bacilli; order Caryophanales; family Staphylococcaceae; genus Mammaliicoccus; species Mammaliicoccus sp. FSL K6-3158. The sequence goes on along the minus strand of NZ_JBBOSL010000001.1, from coordinate 1,669,377 downwards.
GACGTTGTTATACCAGACATACAATATGTTATTGAGAATAAAGATAAACTTAAAGGTATCTTTTTATCACACGGACATGAAGATTCTATCGGTGCTGTAAGTTATATACTTGAAAAGCTTGATGCACCAATATACGGATCAAGATTGACGATTGCATTAGTTAAAGATCACATGAAAGCAAGAAAAATCAATAAAAAAGTACGTTATTATACAGTAAATAAAGATTCAGTCATGAGATTTAAAAACGTTAACGTGACATTTTTTAATACAACGCATTCAATACCAGATAGTTTAGGTGTATGTATCCATACATCATATGGTTCAATCGTTTATACTGGAGAATTTAAATTCGACCAAAGTTTACAAGGTGCCTATGCACCAGATATCGCTAAGATGACTGAAATTGGTCAAAATGGTGTATTTGCTTTGATTAGTGATTCAACAGAAGCAGAAAAACCTGGTTACAACGTTCCAGAAAATGTAATCGAAAGTCACATGGTCGATGAATTTGCAAAAGCAAATGGGCGCATTATCGTTTCATGTTATGCATCTAACTTTATTCGTATTCAACAAGTGCTGAATGCGGCTAGTAAATTAAACCGTAAAGTTTCATTCTTAGGACGTTCTTTAGAAAGTTCTTTCAATGTTGCACGTAAATTAGGTTACTTTAATATTCCAGAAAATCTTTTAGTACCCGTGCATGACATTAGTAAATATCCTAAAAATGAATTAATTATTATTGCTACAGGTATGCAAGGTGAACCAATTGAAGCATTAGGTCAAATGGCTCAACAAAGACATCCTATTTTAAATATTTTAGAAGGCGATAATGTTTATATTTCTACAACAGCTTCTGCTAATATGGAAGTGATTATTGGTCAGACTTTAAATGAATTAGTTAAAGCTGGCGCACACATTATGCCTAATAACAAAAAAACACATGCATCTAGTCATGGTTGTATGGAAGAACTTAAAATGATGCTTAATTTAATGAAACCTGAATACTTTATTCCAGTACAAGGTGAATTTAAAATGCAAATCGCACATGCGAAATTAGCAGCTGAAACAGGCGTAGATCCTGAGAAAATTTTCTTACTAGAAAAAGGTGACGTTGTTAATTTTGATGGCGAAAAAATGATTGCTAATGAAAAAGTTACAGCTGGTAACGTATTAATTGATGGTATCGGTGTTGGAGACGTAGGTAATATTGTTTTGAGAGACAGACACTTATTAGCTGAAGATGGTATATTTATAGCTGTTGTAACTTTAGATCCTAAAAATAGAAAAATCGTTGGTGGACCTGAAATTCAATCACGTGGATTCGTTTATGTTAGAGAAAGTGAAGAGTTATTAAACGACGCTTCAGAAAAAGTCCGTGAAATTGTTGAAGAAGGTTTACTTCAAAAGAAAATTGAATGGTCTGAAATGAAACAAAATATGCGTGATAAACTCGGTAAGTATCTATATGAACAAACGAAACGTCGCCCGATGATTATTCCAATTATTTCAGAAATCTAATGAATTGTTTTATGGATGATTTTTAACAGTCAAGAGATGAGATTAAATTCTATATCAATACAATGAGTTTTTCCATCTCGGCAAAGATGAACAAATAATGTGTCATACACGCTATTTGTTCATTAACTGCCTACATACTATATGAGGCTGAGACATCTATTTATGTCCCAGCCTCTTTTTGCATTATAGATAAGGAGGCTATTTCAAAAATGGTACAAAAGAAGAAGCCAGCAACACGTAAAAGAAAAACAACACGTGGCAAGAAAAAGCAAAAAGATAATACATTAAAATATGTCATACAGATGATTGTGTTGTTTTTAATCGTGTTAGGTATTTTTCAATTAGGATTTATAGGTTTAATGATTGATAGCTTCTTTCATTTCTTATTTGGATTCTCAAAATATTTCACCTATATACTGATAGCGATTATTTCACTATTAATAACAGTGAACGGCAAATTAAAATTCACAAGAAGAGTAAACGGATTGCTCGTCTTTCAAGTAGCATTGCTATTCATTATGCAGTTAGTATTATATTTCAAAGATCCATCGTTTAATACGTTTAAGACAACCTTGAGTGAAACATATTCAAGTTTAGAACGAAATGCATTTTACTTTAACGGTGGTGGTTATATTGGTTATTATGCATTTAATGTCATAAGCAAGCTTATTTCCGTCTTTGGATATAGTTTATTAACGATACTCGTTTTACTATCTAGTGTTATTTTAATCATGAAGAAAAGACATCGTGATATTACTAAATCAGCATTTGATATGGCGCAAAGTAAAACTAAATCAAAAATGACAAATCTTGAACAAAAAAGAGAAGAAAAAGCGAAAGCTAAAAAACTAGAAAAAGAAAAGCGTCAAAAAGAGCAGCCTAAAGACGTTTCACATTTAGAAGAAGTTGAACCAGTTCAAGAAATTTCTAAAATTGACAAACAACAAACTAATGAAGAAATTCCAATCTTTGAATCGCAAGAAAAGTTAGCATCCAAAAGAACACAACAACCTAAACAACCCGTTCAACAAGATCATGATAATCATGAATCTGAAATGAATGAATCAACTATAGATGAGACTGAGAATTTAAATTATAAATTACCACCGATTACAATTTTAAATGATCCACCTAAATCTCAATCAGTGTCTAAAAAGACAGTTCAAGAAAAAGGAAAACTACTTGAAGCTACATTAAGAAACTTTAATGTCGATGCGAAAGTGACTCAAATTAGGATTGGACCAGCTGTTACTCAATACGAAGTACAGCCAGCTCAAGGTGTGAAAGTAAACAAAATCGTTAATTTAAGTAATGATATTGCACTGAATTTAGCAGCAAAAGATATTAGAATTGAAGCGCCTATTCCAGGTAAGTCGGCAGTTGGAATTGAAGTGCCTAATGAACATATTTCAATGGTAACGCTGAAAGAAGTACTGAATGAGGCAAAACCAACATCAAATAAACTTGAAGTTGCATTAGGAAGAGATATTTCAGGTGAACCAATTACAGCAGAATTAAACAAATTACCTCACTTACTTGTAGCAGGTGCTACAGGGAGTGGTAAATCTGTTTGTATTAATGGTATTATCACAAGTATATTAATGAATGCTAAACCACATGAAGTAAAATTAATGCTTATTGACCCTAAAATGGTTGAATTAAATGTGTATAACGGGATACCACATTTGTTAACACCTGTTGTTACAAATCCTCAAAAGGCAAATCAAGCATTACAAAAAATTGTATCCGAAATGGAAAAAAGATATGACTTGTTCCAACACGTTGGTGCAAGAAATATTGAAGGATATAATCAATTTATTGAACGTACAAATCAAGAAATGGAAGAAAAACAAGCGCAATTACCTTATATTGTCGTCATTGTTGATGAACTTGCTGACTTAATGATGGTTGCTGGTAAAGATGTTGAATCATCCATTATGAGAATCGCACAACTTGCACGTGCAGCAGGTATACACTTAATTATTGCGACACAAAGACCATCCGTTGATGTTATAACAGGTAGTATTAAAGCTAATATACCTTCTAGAATTGCGTTTGCAGTAAGCTCTGCAACTGATTCTAGAACAATTTTAGATAGTGGTGGTGCTGAAAAATTACTAGGTAGAGGTGATATGCTATTCTTATCTAGAGACTCTTCAAAACCAACAAGAATACAAGGTGCATTTCTTTCTGATGGTGAAGTTGAATCAGTTGTTCAACATGTTGTTGGAGAACAAACAGCGAACTATGTTAAAGAGATGGAACCTGACGAACCGACAGAAGCAAATGAAATGGAAAGTGAAGATGCTTTATACAAAGAAGCATATTTATTTGTTGTAGAAGAACAAAAAGCAAGTGCGAGTTTATTACAAAGAAGATTTAGAATAGGTTATAATAGGGCATCTAGGTTAATGGATGATTTGGAAAGTAATGGTGTTATTGGTCCTCAATCAGGTAGTAAACCTAGACAAGTATTGGTTGATATTTATCAAGACGAATAGGGGGATATTATGTCTACAAATGCAAGTACAAATTTCGTTAAAAATTGGATATTAGATAAAATTCAAACAGCTGAACTTAAACCGGGAGATGCTATTCCGAATGAGTTTGAAATTAAAAAGTTGTTAAATATAAATTATGATGAAATCGAAAAAGCCATACATGAACTTGTCACGGAACAAATTTTATCTCAAAAAACAGGCGACGTAACAGTGGTGAAACCTACACAACCATATTATTATCCATTAGACGAATTAGTAAGTATTACAAAAATGATTGAAAAAAATGGTGAAGTTGCTGGAACAGAATTTATTAGTTTAGATGAAGAAGTTGCAACTTTAAAAGATATAGAAGTATTAAACTTAGAAAAAGATGCATCTATTTCGGTAATAGAAAGAGTACGTACAGCAAATGGTGAACCAGTCGTGTATTGTCTAGATAAAATTGCTACTGATTTATTTGCATGCAGTGACTATAGATCCAATTCATCTATTTTATCCGCAATTGAAAGTAAAGTAGAATTTAAAATTACACATGCTAATACATCTATAGAATCCATTAGTTATGAGCCGTATATTAGTGAAATATTGAACTCTGAGCCAGACGATGCAATGATGTTATTAACACAAGTTCATTATAACGAACATGGCACACCTGTACTTTATTCACTAAATTATTTTAAAAGCAGTCTTGTAAAGTTTCGAATTACAAGAAATAGGATATAATAAATATATTGAGAGAAACAAAGTAACAATTGTTGCTTTGTTTCTCTATATACATACATATAAGAGAGGTATCTATTATGATAACAACAGAACATATACAATTATCTTCAAATGACGTTTATGTGATACCAACTGAAAAATTTAAAACAACGACTATCGTTTTTAAATTTGTAGCACCTTTAAACAGTGAGACGATTACATCTAGGTCAATTTTAAGTAAATTAATTACACGTGTTACAAAACAATACCAAACTGATAAAGAAATGAATAATTTGCTTGCGGACTTATATGGTGCGCATTTATTTAGCTATGTCATTAAACAAGCTAATAATCATATCATGACAATTGGTATTGAAATCGTAAATGAAAAATATTTAAATAGTGAGTTTCCACTATTCGAACAAGCCGTTAAATTATTGCATGAAGTGATTTTTAATCCACTGATTGAAAATGGTAAATTTAACGAAAAATACACGAAGCAAGAAAAATCTTTATTACATAAAAAATTAACTGCAATTGAAGACAACAAATCTCAACGTGCATTTATTCAATTTATGAATCATATGTTTGAAGATGAGCCATATAAATATTTAGCATCTGGTCGACTAGAAGACATTGATAACGTAACACCTGAATCTTTAGTCAATACATACCATGATTTGTTACACGAGAATGCGATATCTACATATATTATTGGAAATGTTGAATTAGATGAAGTTAAATCATTGTGGCATGAATATTTTAATTTTGATCATAATAGTCAATTAGAAATCGAAACGACATTATTAAAAGATATTAAAGAAGTAAAAGAAATAGTAGATTATACAAAGATTGATCAAGCAAAATTAAATATGGGATATAGGTTCCCAATAACATTCCATTCTAAAGAATATTATTCGTTCTTAGTGTTAAATATGTTGCTAGGTGGAGATGCTTCTTCAATTTTATTTAGTGAAGTACGTGAAAAACAAAGTTTAGCCTATTCAATACATTCTCAAATCGATGCAAGAAATGGATTCTTATATATAGTTGGTGGCATCTCTAAAGATAAAGTACATGTCGCTAAAGAAACAATTTTAAATATTTTTAAAGATATTCAACAAGGTGAAATTGAAACAGAGAGACTGACGTTAGCGAAGAAAGTCTTAATTTCACACGCACGAGAAATGTTTGATAAACAACGACAAATGATTGACTTATTGCATACACATGCGAGATATCAATCCGTTTATAACTATGATGATTGGATTAAAGAAATTGAATCTATCACAATTGAAGATATTAAAAAGACCGCACAACTTGGACAATTAGATACAATATATATACTGACTGAAGGTGATAACAATGCGTAATCAATATTATAAACAGATTGATGAAACTGTATTCGAAGATACTTTAGAAAATGGTTTAAAAGTAGTTGTCATTCCAAAAGCAGGGTTTTCAAAGACTTTTGTGACATACACAACACATTTCGGTTCTCTTGATCATACATTTAAGCCACATGGCAAAGATGATTTTGTGACTGTTCCGGACGGGGTAGCACATTTCTTAGAACATAAATTGTTCGAAAAAGAAGATGGCGATGTCTTTACAAGTTTTGCTGAAAATGATGCACAAGTTAATGCATTTACGACATTTGATAGAACAAGTTATTTATTTAGTGCGACTGGAAATGTACACGATAATATTATTCGTTTATTAAAAATGATTGAAAGTCCGTATTTTACTGAGAAAACAGTAGAAAAAGAAAAAGGTATAATCGCTGAAGAAATTAAGATGTACCAAGAACAGCCTAATTATAAATTAATGTTCCAAACTTTAGGCGCACTCTATCATAATCATCCTGTACAAGTGGATATAGCAGGTTCTGTTGAAAGTATTTATGATATTACAGCTGAAGATTTATATTTATCATATGAAACGTTTTACCATCCAGCAAATATGGTGTTAATCATTGTTGGAGACGTCGATCCAGAAGAAACTATACAATTAGTACGCGAACATGAAGACAAAAGAAATATGCATGAAATGCCACCTATTACGAGAAAAGTAATAGACGAACCGACATCCGTCCATACACCATTTGTCGAAACGAAAATGGACATTGTTCAAGAAAAAACAATGTTGGCATATAAGTTCAAGCCTAATACTATTTCTGATAAAGTACGCGTAAAAAATGATATGGAAATGATGATTGCTTTAGATTTAATGTTTGGTGAACAAACTGAATTTTATCAATCAAATTTAGAAAAAGAAGTGATTGATGATACGTTTGGTTATCAATTTGCTAACGAAATGACATATAGTTATTTGATTCTAGCTGTGACAACTGATTATCATAATGAATTTAAAGAATCGGTTAAAGCAGAACTTAAAAAATATATAGAAAATGGTTTTGTTTTAGAAGAGTTAGAGAGAGTGAGAAAACAAACTTTAGGCGAAATTGTATCAAGCTTAAATTCTCCAGAATATATTGCAAATCAATATACTAAATTCTATTTCGAAGGTGTAGAACTATTTGAACTTGTAAACATTTTAGAATCTATAACAGTAGAAAGTGTACAAGAAACATTGGCTTCATTAATAGACTTCGATCATGTTGTAGAAAGTCGTTTGGTGAAACAAAATGGCTAGAACATTTATTGTTGGTGGTAGTGGTGACATTGGATTATCAATTGTTGATGAATGTTTATCACTAGGGCATGAAGTGATACTGCATTATAATCGATCTAATATTAATGAACTCAAACAAAGATATGGCGGACAACCTGTTACTTTTCTACAATTCGATTTAACAAACAAAGATAATTTACAGTCTTTAACTTCAATCGGACATATTGATCAATTAATATATGCAGCTGGGCAATCGTCATTTGGTGCAATTCAAGATTTTACAGATGATGATATTGATGTTCAATATAATTTGAATGTATATGCGCTTATAAAAATTGTTCAATTATTTGTTGATGATATTAGAAAGAGTGCAAATGGCAGAATAATCGTTATTTCATCTATTTGGGGTGAGACTGGTGCAAGTTACGAAACAATCTATTCAACAATGAAAGCTGCTCAACTTGGTTTTGTTAAATCTTTAGCAAAAGAACTTGCTTTAACATCTATTACAGTAAATGCTATATGTCCAGGTGTCGTTCATGGTAAAATGACAGATGAACTTGATGAAATTACACAAACACAATTAAAAGATGAAATACCACAAGGTCGGTTTGTTCAAACTAAAGAAGTTGCCGCAACGGTGGGATATTTATTAAATCCGTTATCTCAAAGTGTGACCGGTCAAGTCCTACGTGTAAACGGAGGATGGTATATTTAATATTGGGGTGGATATTATGGAAGAAGTCATTAAAAAAGAATGGTACTTAGAATACGATATACAAGTAAATAGAGCAGGTTTATTAGGGGATATCTCTAGTTTGCTTGGTATTTTAGGTATTAATATCATTACGATAAATGGTGTCGATCAAGGTCGAAGAGGATTACTCATTAAGACAGATGATATGAATAAAGTTAAACGCTTTGAAAATATTGTTAAAGAAATTGATGATATTACCATTAAAAAGTTACGTACACCAGGCTTAAGAGATCGATTAGCGGTAAGACACGGTAGATATATTAAACGAGATGTTGATGACAAAAAGACCTTTAGATTCGAAAGAAAAGATTTAGGTTTATTAGTTGATTTTATGGCAGAACTTTTTAAAGAGAACCGTCATAAACTGATTGGTGTGAGAGGTATGCCAAGAGTAGGTAAAACAGAATCTGTTGTTGCCGCTAGTGTGTGTGCCCATAAAAAATGGTTGTTTATTAGTTCGACGCTTATTAAGCAAACAGTAAGAAGCTCTTTATTAAAAGGTGAATATAGTGATGAAAATGTTTATATTATTGATGGTGCTGTAACATCTAAGCAAACTGATGAAAAGCATAAACAACTCGTTAGAGAAGTTATGAGTTTACCAACAATTAAAGTAGTAGAACATCCTGATCTATTTGTACAACGCTCTGAATATAGCCTTGAAGATTTTGATTATATTATTGAACTAAGAGAAACAGAAGACCAAGAAATTACATATGAGCAATTAAATAAAAATGATTTATTTACAAATGACAATATGGCATTTGGAGATGGATTTGGATTTTTTGAATAAATTGTTTGAGGTGAATATATTTGAAATATATTGGAGAAACGTTAAGAAGTAAAAGAGAACAATTAGGGATGACTTTAGTTGAACTTGAAGAAAAAACAAAGATACAACGACCATTTTTAATGATGATCGAAAAGAATGAATTTGAAAATCTACCAAATCCCGATTATACAAGAGGTTTCATAACGAAATATGCTTCTGCAATCAATATGAGTGCACCAGAATTAATTGATAAACATCAAAGTGAGTTGCCTAAAACAGCACCTTCTGCTAAAGAAGCTTTTAGACAGCTTACGCAAGAAAAAAGAAGCCAAACTGAAATATCAGAGAATAAAATGGTAGCTAAACTCATAACACAAATGGTTACATTCTTTGGTGTATGCTTAATCGGTTGGATATTATTAATAATTATCATTTAATTATATATAGTATTGATTTATAATAGTATTATTATGCAGTTGTAAGAAAAGAAGGAGAACGAATATGAATATTCCTAATCAATTAACAGTATTACGTGTTATTTTAATACCTGTATTTGTTTTATTTTTACTTGTAGATTTTAATATGGGTGACATGCATTTCTTATTTGGACAAGAAATGAGAATAGAACAATTTATAGCTGGTATTATATTTATTTTAGCTTCTGTTACAGATTGGTTTGATGGCTATTTAGCGAGAAAATGGGAACTTGTTACAAACATGGGGAAATTTTTAGACCCTCTAGCTGATAAATTATTAGTAGCGAGTGCATTAATTGCATTAGTAGAACTTGATAAAGTATCATCAGTTATTGCTATTATCATCATTGCTAGAGAATTTGCTGTAACAGGACTAAGATTACTTCAAATTGAACAAGGCTTTGTAAGTGCAGCTGGTCAATTAGGTAAAATTAAAACGGCTGTAACGATGGTCGCAATTGTATTTATCCTATTACAAGAACCATTCTCTACTTTATGGCAAATTAATCTTGGGCAATGGCTCATGTATATTGCTACTTTCTTTACAATTCTATCTGGTATAGAGTATTTTTATCATGGTAGAGATGTATTTAAAGGATCAAAATAATAACAACATTTAACCTACAACATTTCGTTTGTAGGTTTTTCTGTAGGAGGCAAAAATATGAAAGTTAGTATTTTAAGCGTAGGTACTGAAATTTTATTAGGACAAATTGCTAACACAAATGCACAGTTTATATCAAAAGTACTCAATGAACTCGGTGCAAGTGTTATGAGACACGTTGCTGTAGGCGATAATCCTGGAAGGTTAGAACGTACTTTTAAAGAAGAATTAGCGCATCATGACGTTGTAATTTTAACAGGTGGTTTAGGACCAACGAAAGATGATTTAACAAAACAAACTGTTGGTAAAGTATTAGGTAAATCACTAGAAACAAATAAACAAGCTATGGATCAGATTGAACAATATTTCAAAAATGAAAACCGTACGATGACGCCTAATAATAGACAACAAGCACTTGTTATTGAAGGTAGTGAAGTACTGAAGAATGACTTTGGTATGGCACCAGGCATGTATTTAGAAGTGGATGATAAAAAAGTCGTATTATTACCTGGTCCCCCGAAAGAACTTCAACCAATGGTCAATCAATATCTTGTACCATTTTTCTTAAATGAAGAACGTGTCATCTTTTCTGAGTCATTGAAATTTATGGGTATTGGTGAATCTAGTTTGGAAACAGAGCTGATTGATTTAATAGATAATCAATCCAATCCTACAATTGCACCACTTGCTGGTCAACATGAAGTATCACTCCGCATTACGGCTAATGCGAATACTAAACAACAAGCGATAGATTTAATCCAGCCTGTTAAAACAGAAATATTAAATAGAATAGGCGAATTTTATTATGGTAGCGATGATTTAACAGTTGAAGATGCTGTATTTAATGAATTAGATCAACCATTTGTTATATATGATGAAATTACAGATGGTGTATTAAATGCTCGACTTAAACTATCTAAAGATAGCGAACAATATTTAAAATCATATATTTTACAAAATTCATGGACAGATGAAATGTTGAATATTAGTCAAGATGAATCAGTTGAACAAATTGCTAACAAGTTAAAATCAACATTTAAAGTAGAGAGTGTTATTGTTTTAAAACAAGATCATAAAGAATCAACAGTATATATTTCACATATGCAAAAAAACGAAAAATTTATTTCGTCAATAAGTCAATCATATGCTGGAAGACGTGATAGAATAAGCAATATAGCACTTATAAAGTTTTTGAACCAATTAAGATAACTTGCGATAATTTATAAAATCGGTACTTATGTTCGCTTAATTTTAAAAAAAGCGTACAAAAACACGAACAAATATTCGCTTTATACTTGCATTTTAGAACAAAAGCATTTATAGTAATAATAGCTAATTAAACAAGTAAATTCATTATATATATATAGGAGGTTATCGCGTGAACGAACGTCAAAAAGCACTCGATACAGTAATTAAGAATATGGAAAAATCCTTTGGTAAAGGGGCAGTAATGAAGCTAGGGGATAATACAAGCAGAGAAGTATCAGCAGTTTCTAGTGGCTCAATCACACTTGATAAAGCATTAGGTGTTGGTGGTTACCCTAAAGGACGTATCATTGAAATATATGGTCCAGAAAGTTCTGGTAAAACAACAGTAGCTTTACACGCTATCGCTGAAGCGCAAAGACAAGGTGGCGTAGCTGCTTTTATTGATGCTGAGCACGCACTAGATCCTGTTTATGCTAAAAACTTAGGCGTAGATATTGATAACCTATATTTATCACAACCTGACCACGGTGAACAAGGTTTAGAGATTGCAGAAGCATTTGTTCGTAGTGGTGCAGTTGATATTGTTATTGTCGACTCAGTTGCTGCATTAACACCTAAAGCTGAAATTGAAGGTGAAATGGGAGATACACACGTTGGTTTACAAGCAAGATTAATGAGTCAAGCTTTACGTAAATTATCAGGTGCTATTTCTAAATCAAATACAACAGCTATCTTTATCAACCAAATTCGTGAAAAAGTTGGCGTTATGTTCGGTAATCCTGAAGTAACACCAGGTGGACGTGCGTTGAAGTTCTATAGTTCTGTTCGTTTAGAAGTACGTCGTGCTGAACAATTGAAACAAGGTCAAGAAGTAGTTGGTAACCGAACTAAAATTAAAGTTGTTAAAAACAAAGTTGCGCCTCCATTCAGAGTAGCAGAAGTTGATATTATGTACGGTGAAGGTATTTCACGTGAAGGTGAATTAATCGACTTAGCAGTTGAATTTGATATTGTAGATAAATCAGGTGCTTGGTATTCATATAACGGAGAACGTATGGGTCAAGGTAAAGAAAACGTTAAGACTTACTTAAAAGAAAATCCAGCTATTATTGAAGAAATTGATGGAATCTTAAGAGATCAATTAGGCTTTAACGGTAAGAAGAAAGAAGAAGCTAAAAAAGAAGATAAACCTAATGAACCTGAACAAGAAACTTTACTAGACTAAATAGTATTTTGTCATTAAATTAAACATTCTATAGATTACGTTTCATTGTGTAATCTATAGAATGTTTTTTTATAAAAATAGAATTAAAAATTAAAGTCCATGTCCTTGACACTTGTACAAATTTAAACGTACAATTGAGTTGTATGATTCCATAGTTTCATTTAATCATATTTTTGTATATATAAGACGTAGAACCTAGATAGAAGGAGGTGTTTATGTGGACTTATTAACCCTCTTACTCATTTTGCTAGGAGTTATTCTAGGTGTTGTTGTAGGATACTTTTTCGCACATAATAGCTTAACGAAAAAGCAAGATCAAGCTCGTCAGTCTGCTCACTATATTATAAGTGAAGCTAACAAAGAAGCTGAGAGTCTTAAGAAAGAAAAGTTGATTGAAGCAAAAGAAGAAAATCAACAAATTAGAGATCATCTTGATAGTGAAATTAGAGAGAGAAGAAGTGACCTACAAAAGCAAGAAGCAAGATTACTTCAAAAAGAAGAAAATTTAGAGCGCAAATCTGATCTTTTAGACAAAAAAGATGAAATTCTAGAAAACAAAGAAGCTAAAATTGAAGAGCGACAACAACAGGTAGATGCAAAAGAGAGTAATGTTCAAGAAATAATAATGAAACATGAACAAGAACTAGAACGCATCTCCGGACTCACACGTGAAGAAGCTCGTAAAGAGCAATTCTCACAAGTAGAAGAAGAACTGTCACATGATATTGCTGTACTTGTAAAAGAAAAAGAAAGAGAACTAAAAACAAATGTCGATAAAAAAGCTAAAGAACTGTTATCTATTACTGTACAAAGGTTAGCAGCAGATCATACTTCAGAATCGACTGTATCCGTTGTGAATTTACCAAATGATGAGATGAAAGGGCGTATTATCGGTCGTGAAGGTCGTAATATTCGTACTTTAGAAACATTAACAGGTGTAGATTTAATTATAGACGATACACCAGAAGCGGTTATATTATCTGGATTTGATCCAATTCGAAGAGAAATCGCTAAGACAGCCTTAACTAATTTAGTATCTGATGGACGTATACATCCAGGTAGAATTGAAGATATGGTTGAAAAAGCGAGAAGAGAAGTGGATGACCTAATGAGAGAATCCGGTGAACAAGCGACATTTGAATTAGGTATTCATAACTTACACCCAGAATTGGTTAAAATTTTAGGACGTATGAAATATCGTACAAGTTATGGCCAAAGTGTACTGAAACACTCAGTAGAAGTTGCACAACTTTCAGGAATGTTAGCAGCTGAACTAGGTGAAGATGTTACTTTAGCAAAACGTGCAGGTTTATTACATGATATTGGTAAAGCTATTGATCACGAAGTTGAAGGTAGCCATGTTGAAATAGGGGTAGAACTTGCAAAGAAATATCATGAACATGATACAGTCATAAATGCAATACACTCACATCATGGGGATGTAGAACCAACATCAGTTATTTCTATACTGGTAGCAGCAGCAGATGCGTTAAGTGCTGCAAGACCTGGAGCTAGACGAGAAACTTTAGAAAATTATGTGAAACGTTTAGAAAGATTAGAAGAAATATCAGAAGGTTATCAAGGTGTTGAAAAAGCATTCGCAATACAAGCAGGTAGAGAAATTAGAGTAATTGTTTCTCCTGAAGATATTGACGACTTGAAAGCACATAGAATAGCTAGAGATATTAAAGATCAAATAGAAGGCGAATTACAATATCCAGGGCATATTAAGGTGACAGTTGTCCGGGAAATGAGAGCTACTGAATACGCTAAGTAGAATAGTTCTCAAATTTTAAAACCCTAACCGAAAGCGGTTAGGGTTTTTTATTGTTATCAAAATGACTTTTGTATTATAGCTATTGAACTAATTCTATGATTTTAGTTATTTTGAGTATATAATGAATATATCTAATGAACATATTCGGCATATATGTTAAATAGGAGTGAAGTTAATGAAGTATAAATCACTTAAAACGATTTTTCATATGTTTGGAACAGATGTTATGCAAGAAGAATATGATATGAGAATCAGACATTATTCAAGTTACTTATTAGATATAAACATTAGTCCCATGCAAGATGAGAAACAATTACTCGATATACAATATCCATTATTTTATTCAATAAATAAAAGTCTGTTTAAGCAGTATGAAAGAATTCTATTAAATTCATCTAAAATCAAACAATTATCTGCTAATCTTCCTAGAATAGCAACGCATGCATATATTAACAAGTTATTAATTAACGAATTACAAAGTACGAACGAAACTGAAAATATTAAAAGTACTAAAAAAGAAATAGCTGAAGCATTAAATAATACAAGTAAGAAAGATAAAAGGTTTACTGGATTAGTGACTCAGTATTTAATGATGAAATTTGGAGAACTTGATCTAAATTCTGTTGCGGATTTTAGAAAAATATACGATGAAATTGTATCTGATGAAATCAAAAAGGATGAATATCCGGATGGTAAAATGTTTAGAGCTAGTAGTATAGGTGTATTTGATCATTCTAAAAATCAATGGGTTCATAGAAATGAATATAGTGAATCGAAAGTAATAGAATTATTAACAAAGCTTATTGATTATATAAAAAGTCATGAATCACCTGAACTTATTAAAATTTTAGCAAGTCATTATATTTTTGAATATATACATCCATTTTATGATGGGAATGGGCGTATTGGTAGATATATAATAGCTAGAAAATTAAACGATTTATTAGACCCATATACAGCACTTTCATTTTCGTATTCTGTAAATAATAACAAGTCTAAATATTATAAAGCTTTTGTTGATACTTCGAATTATTTCAATAAAGGCGAATTAACTAATTTTATTGATGATATGTTGAGTATTTTAATCGAAGGACAAGAAAATATAATCGACAATTTTGAAGAGAATATTAATATTATCAATAAAATACAACTAGCATTACACAACAAACATTATGATAAGTATGAATATAAAATATTATATATTTTGCTACAAGATAAAGTATTTGGCAGTAAATATTCAAGAATTACTTTGAAAGAACTACAAAAAGCTTCAGGTTATTCAAGAGGAAAGATTAATAATGTTATTTCTAGCCATGAAGAAAAATTAATAAAAATTAAAAGTAAACCTGTAATATATGAAATTAGTGATCAATTTATGTATAGTTTATTATCTGAGAATATAAGTAAGTAAAAAAACCCTTATGATTGATGTTTCAATTAGTCATAAGGGATTTTATTTATTTATGTTGCTCTACAATATGATTACTTGCATTTAAACCAACTTCAGGGACTTGTATTGCAGGTTGGTTATCGTGTTCATAAGTACCTGGTGTATGGTAAGCTTCTTCACTTGTTTCTATACTAACTTTAGAGTGGGGTGTTCTAATCCAAGTTTGTTGATTTGACCATGTAAATAAACCGAATAATTGTACGATAAAATCAGTTATCATAAACCATTGTAAAGATAGTACAATTTTGATTGGATTAATATTTCTAAGTTTTGCATAGACACTATACATTGGTAAAATGACGAAACTATAAATAATAAGTAATGCATTTAGCCCTGTAATATAGAACATATAATCATTCAATAAATGCAATGCGCCAAATATATTCAAAGCTGCTAAAGTTGATAGCAACAGGTGATGATGGGTTAATAATATAATATTAATGATTAGCACTATAAATATTAAGAATATATGAAATGCTTTACCCATACTCATTAAGAAAAATATTTTGTCTAAGTATTTAATGTTTAAAGTCATAATAAATCTCTTAGTTAAAGGTAAAATTTGTTTGAAAGCAACGTACCAATGACCTTTTATCCATCTATGTCTTTGTATCATACTCACTTTTGTTTCTTCTGGTTTTTCATCATAAATAGACGCATGGTCATTCCATAATATACGTCCGCCATCATTGATAATCTCAATTTCCATTTCTAAATCTTCTGTAAGTGAATCAAATTTGAATCCGCCTTTATCAATTAGCCAATCTGTTTTCACAAAAAAACCTGTACCACCAATTGAATTAGGTAAGTTTAATTTATATTTTGCTAATTGCATAAACCGATTGTTTGTCCAAAATACAACTGAGTAGGCTAAACTCATAAATTTAGAGTAGTTTTTACTATCAAGATAAGTTTGAATAGCTGTTGGTCTACCTTTAGTAATAAATTGTGAATTGACTTCTTTTAAAATATTTTTACTAACAAAATTATCAGCATCTAAAACCATAATCATGTCATATTGACGTTTAACATTTTCAAAACCTAATTTTCTAAGTGCGTATTGAATACCTGCTGGTTTACCAACACCTTCTCGTTCAAATTCATTTTTAATAGTATCTACAACAAGTACATTTTCATTCAAAGCAATTTGTGTTGTAAGATCAGTAGAGTTATCACTAACGATGCATATATCATATAAATTTTTATCGTAATTAATTTGTTTAAGATTTCTAATCGTTTCCCGAATCACACTTTCTTCATTATGAGCAGCAACTAAAATTAAAAACTTTGTTCTATCTTGTTTAATGAGATAATCTCTTTTTATGTTTTTAAATCCAAAAAATGAAACAATCATATTATATGAATATACAATTGTGAAATAAAATGATAGAAGCATTAATCCTATAAATATAATAACTAATAAACCTTGCCCTCCCCAAAGCATTGGTATAATAGTTATCAAAGCTAAAAAGCATAACCAAAATACATAATTTAATTTTTTCATAATTTGTCTCCTTAAAATAATAACTTTAGTAGTATACATTTGGAGATATGAACTGAGCAAGATAAATAAATTAATAAATTGTGGTTTATTGAATATATGAACACATTAAAATTTTATGAATATTATAAAGTCACTTAATGATGAATAAATAAACATGTATTTATTGTTAATACAAGAGGGTGAGTTTGAAAAATGAATTTATATTCGTTGTGTCTAAAATGTGACAAATTTAAAAAGTAAACTTTTAGAAGTAGGTATTAATTCTTAAGTCATAAAGTTAAAATTGTATGTATGTTAATATAATGATTAAGTTGAAATTAAAATTTGTACAAATCAAAACAATGGGGAAGATATGTAATGAATATAAAAAAGGTTTTTAATGAAGTTTGTTTAATAGAAAAAAATACAAATGATTTTTTAAAAATTAAAATGTTTGATAGCAAGGAATTTTTCTATATCACTTCAAAATATTTAGATTTGCGTGAACATGCCATTAAGAAGACTAATTTTGAAGATAATATTTTAATGATATTAGAAATCGATCAAAAGGCTTTGTATGTTCATATTAAGAATGGCATGATTTATATTTCACCTTATTTAAATGGTAACACGGAAAAAAGTTTAGATATTAGCATTGAATCATATTATGACAAATTCAAAATTCAAAAGACAAAATATGCTTATGAAGTATTAGATGAGAATAATAATAAATATGAATTAAATGAATCAATTTTTTTAAAGGGGTATTCAAAAATCGATTCATTAGAAAGAATTCGTTCTAATGAACCTTATATTTATTTAAAGATTAGATATCATCACATAGTGAGTTTATTAGAATATACGATTGCTAGAAAGGAATTTGCGATAAAAACGTCATATGTTCAGATGATAGATTTGGAAGGGCGCTCAGGTTTTAATTTGATATCTAACAACACCTTTGAACTTTCTAATTTATCAAATGAAGTCATAAAGATAAGCGAACTTATTAAAGAAAAACATTTAAAAATAAAATCAAAAACTGCTTTGCAAAATTTTAATCCTGTTATTGTTAAATTAAATAATAGACTATTTACTATTTCGTACAATCGTCCAGATTTAATAAATATAGAACAAGATCTTGTTGAACAACCGACTTTCAATGTTTCACATATTAATTCGAGTAATACAAGGCATGGAATTAAATTTAGAGGACATATAGATTATAAGTATCATTTTAATATTCTTTTTAATAACGTAGTGACAAGTGACGGACTTATCTTAGCCAAAATTCAATGGGAAGATAACGGGGATTTTGAATTTGAAGTTTCCAAATATAAACTAAAGGAATTAAAAGAAGTTCATAATAATTTATACTTTGCTTATAACGAAATCATGATACATCCGCTTATTGTAGATAAACCAGATGATTTAAAGAATACAGTATTATGTACAAAAAATCATAAAAAAACATCATATATTTCGAGAATAAGTGCAGTTGATAAAGCAGTTATTACGGCAATACCTAAATTACCTATTTATAATCAATTCAATCAATTTAAAATTCGCTTATCGAAAATGATTGCTGATTCTGTTTTGAAATTTAAAAAGAAAAATGTAAATTTGTATTTTGAAAAAGATGCCTCAAGTGCTTCTGAATCAGGATTTGTGACATTTGAAGCTATTAAAAAATTAGAGCATTTAAACTCAGTGAATAAATTTGTTATCGATAAGAAATCTAGTAGTTATGAAATTTTACGAAAGAAATATAAACATGATCTTTTAAAACGTTTCTCATTCAAACATTATTATTATGTGTTTATGGCTGATCATTTTATTTCAAGTGAACTTAGCAATCATGTTATAGCAACCAAAACTTTTGATAATTTACTTTCTAATAAAATAAAAAAGACACCATTGTACTTTTTACAACATGGTATTATGTTTGCCAAACCTGTAGAAAATCCACAAGGTAGGAGTTTTTATAAAGAAAATCAAAATAATAATTTAGTAAAGAGTGTTATTAGTTCTGAACTAGAAGCTTTAGAATTTTATAAAATGGGATATGATAAAGAGGATCTTATGAAAACAGGATTGCCTAAATTAGATCATGCATATCTTAATAAAAATGCAAACAAAATAGCATTTATGCCAACTTGGAGATATTGGGAAGAAATGTATGTTGTAAATAATGAGATAGAAAAAACTTCATACTATCAGTCAATTATTGAAGTAATCGATGCATTTGAAAAAGCAGGTTTACTCGATAGATTATTGATCGTACCTCATAATAAATTTGCCCAGTACTTTAAAGAAAACTTTAAAAAGTACGCTCATATTATTGATACTAATCCAACAGAAGCATTAAAAAATTCTATTATTTTTATTACAGATTATTCGTCGATTATATATGATGCTATTTATAGAGGTGCATATCCAATATTTTATTGGAAAGAAAAAGATTACTTAATCAAAAATTATAAAGCAACGCCACCCCTAAATGAATCAAATGCACCAGGACCAATTGCATACGATGAAGCGGAATTAATTGACGTGATAAACAAAGCAATTGATGGAAATTATATTCTAAATGAAGAACATAATCATAATTATGAAGAAATTAACGAATTTAAAGATAATCAAAATACTAAAAGAGTTATTGAAAAGTTGATTGAAGATAAAGTTTTATAAAATTAAACATTGGTTATTAAAAACATCGCATGTCATTCGTTAATGATTGACATGCGATGTTTTGTGATATTATATATTAATTTTTATAACCACATTTTTGTTAAAGTGTCTGCAAATCCTTCTGGTTTTTGAACATAACCTAAGTGTCCACCAGGTATGTCGACGATTTTTATACCTGTTTGTTCTTCTATATAGAAGTTTACGTCTTGTGGGAATGAACCTACTGAATCTGTACCGTTTAATAATGTGACAATATCTTTATGTTTTGATAAATCTTCTAATGTAATATCAGAATGTGTATATTGTCTGATTTCATAATTTGCCCAGAAAATCATACGTTCGTATTGTGCTTTTTGTGCTTCGTCGTCTTCTGAAACTGGTTTAGACATGTCTTTAGCGTCAATTGCTGAGATGTTTAATGTTTCTCCAAATGTTTGCATGCCTTTTTGTAATCCTTCAGATGCAATTTGCTCTACGATTTGATCATTTTTTTCTTTCCAATATTGACTATCTGGAAGGAAAGTATTGATTGGTGGTTCATGGAATGCAATTTGTTTAACAATTTCTGGATAATCTTTTAATACGTGCATTGTAACGATTGAACCAGAACTTGAACCTAAAATATATACTGGCTCATCACTTAAATGTTTCGCAAGTTCTGCGACGTCTTGTGCGTCTCGTTTAACACGATAGTCATCGTCTGGACTTTGTGCACGTTCTGGAAGTGGCTCTGTTAATTCACTTTGTCCATAATCTCTTCTATCAACAGCTACAACTGTAAATCGATCTTTTAATTGTTCAGCTAAAGGTAAGAATATATCGCCAGTACCATTAGCACCTGGGACAAGTATTAAGACAGGTCCTTCTCCAACTTTATAGTAATTTAAATTTGCGCCTTGTAATTTTAATTTATTCATTATATTTCCTCCATTTTTAAAGTTTTAATAATTTTTGTGCATTTTTAAAACTAATCTTTTCTTTTTCTTCAGTTGTTAAATCTAATTCATCTAAGAATGTACCTAATTCTTCAGGTTGTATATAAGGATAATCTGCAGAATATAATATATGATCAACACCAACAGCATTTTTAACCATTTCAAATTGAGGTTTAGTTAACATACCGCTTGGTGTAATAAAGAAATTATTTTTGAAGTAGTGACTTGGTTTATGTTTTAAGTTTGGTGCATGAATTGTTTCATCCATTCTTTCATAGAAGAATGGTGTGAATTCTCCCCAGTGTCCGATAATCATTTTTAAGTTTGGATATTTGTCCATAATACCACTTAAAATAATACGCATTGCATGGACACCGACATCAACATGCCAACCATAACCAAAACAAGCAAATGATCCAGCAGTAGCGTCTGAATATTGATCACTTTGATAATAAGCTTGATATGCTTCGTCACTTATTGGTGCTGGATGTAAATAAATAGGTACATCTAAAGCTTCTGCAGTTTCAAAGATAGTATGGAATTCAGGACTATCTAAGAACTTACCATTTGGACGACCAAAGATGAGCGCACCTTTAAAGTTGAGTTCATTCACACATCTTTTAAATTCTTCAGCAGCAGCTTGTGGCTCGTTAATAGGTAATGTAGCAAATCCTAGAAAACGATCAGGATATTGATCAATATATTTTTTTAAAGTGTCATTTGTATAACGACATAATTCGATTGCTTTATCACCAGAAAGTAAGGAAGGTGAACCATTACCATAAGACAACACTTGCATTTGAACATTTTGTTCATCCATAAATTTAATGCGTTGTTCATGTTGATTAATTTCATCTTCATTCGTAAAGCCAGTTTGGTGTTCAAGTGCTTCTAACATTGCTTTTAATGGCACACCGTTTTTTGATGGTTGAATAATTTGACTCATTTGTTCTTGAACTTCTTTTAATACAAAATGTTCTTCGAAATTAATACTTTTCATTGTTAGAACTCCTTTTAAAATTGATTGAAATATAATTTGTTTATCTTACCAAGGCATTGTTCCATTAGAATCTATAAATGTACCTGTAGGACCGTTTTGATCAATTGTTGCAAGTTCAATGATTGCTTTAGCGCCTTCAGAAACAGGTTTTGATTGGTTACTTGCATCTCCAACTAAATCTGTATTTGTTGAACCTGGGTCTGCTGCATTTATTTGAATATGTGGTAATCCTTTTGCATATTGTACCGTTAACATTGTGACGGCAGATTTTGAAGAACAATAAGCAAGTGAGTTAACTTTGGATTCCATCGTTTCTTTAATAGTAACCATTCCAAATGAGCCTAAACCGCTGCTAACATTGACAATAACAGGTTGTTCAGATTTCTCTAATAATGGAATGAATTGATTTGTCACACGTACGATACCAAATACATTTGTTTGATATACTTTTTCCATATCTTTAGGTTTAATATCTCTAACTTTAGTAAAACCACCTGAGATACCAGCATTATTAATGAGAATATCTAAATGTCCTTCTTGATCAAGAATTGTTTCTGCAGCAGATTTAACTGATTGATCGTCTGTTACATCTAATTGAACGTAATCAACACCAATATCCTCTGCTGCTTTTTTACCACGTGATTCATCGCGAGAACCGATATATACTTTATAACCTTGATTTTTCAAAACACGCGCTGTTTCAAATCCTAACCCTTTGTTTCCACCTGTAATAAGTACATTTCTCATTGTTAATCGTCTCCTTGGTAATTGTTATAAAATAATTGGACAAGTGCATTACGAAATTCTTCATTAGACATTTTCCTATTTTTTGTTAAAAATTCATAATTTTTAGTCGTAAGTGCATTTAATAGGATATCTACTTTGAATGTAATGAAGTATTCATTTTCTTCATAATTAAATAGGTTTGAATAATAATCATGCAACAACTGATAGAATTCAGTTTGTTTGAAATCTTTTTTACTTGTACTATTTTCAACACATTTCAGTAATGCTTGATGTTCTATTTTGAACTGTAAAAATCGATCGATTGACTGTATAAAAATCATTTTGTTTGACTTCTCTTTTTGTGAAATTGTATTTAAATCTGTCACGAACATTTCAAAATCATTTGAGATTAATTTGTAACAAAGAGCACTTTTATCTTCAAAATGTCTATAAAGTGTCCCCATACCTAGATTGAGCTTATTAGAAATTCGTTTCATGCTGATATTTTCAACACCAAATTCAGTAAAAAGTGCTTTAGCTTTGGTTTCTATACGATGTTTATTTTCTTCGGCATCTCTCCTCATGTTGACGCCTCCTTGCTTATAAATTGACAATCGGATACCTGTCCGTTTATTGTATAAAGTACAAAGTTAAAGTTCAAAGAATTTGAATTGAAAGAAGGAATATCATGTCTTTAAATAAAGAACAAAGAAAAGTTACGAGCAAAGAATTAATTGACCATTTTAAAGCATCTCATTTATCTGAGGAAACAATTGCTGATGCATTAAATGTAACAACTAAAGATATTCATAAAGCATTAAATATGGAAGCACCAAATGGATTAATGAGAAATAGATTAATGGATTTTATTCATTTAGTATGGGACGTTCGAGATTTTATAAATAAAGAAATTAAAGAACAAGGAAATGAACCGATTGAATATACGTATTTAAAAGTTAATAAAGAGAATTATAGTTTTTTACAAGGGAGAGGAAATTGATGATTCAAAGTATATTAGTAATAGGTTCTACAGGTAAGCAAGGTAGTGCGGTCGTTCGAGAATTACTAAGTGAAGGATGGAAAGTTAGAGCATTTACGCGTAACAAACATAATCAAAAATTAGCAAATATTAAAGATGATAATTTAGAAATATTTGAAGGTGATTTAAGTAATCAAAGTGATTTAAAACAAGCGATGAATGAACAATATGGTGTATATTGTGTTCAGCCAATTATACAGAATGATGTGGAACAAGAATTACAACAAGGTAAAGCTATTATCGATACAGCAGTAAAACAAGATATATCTTATGTTGTATACAGTACTGCAGGAGGCGTTAACAGAAATCGTACAGGTCCACACTTTGAAGCGTTAGCTAAAATTGAAGACATGCTCAGTGAATCTCCATTAAATTATACAATTATTAAACCATCATTTTTCATGGATAATTTTCTGCGCATTGCCAAAGTAGAAGCGGATAACATATATATTCCAGAATTTATTTCACCTGATATAAAATTTGCGATGATTCCTTCTGATGATATCGCAAAAATAACAGCTCAAATATTTAAAAATGTAGATGAATACAATCATCAATCTATTGAAATTGCTTCTGATGAATTAACCTTAAACGAAGTTGTTGATACATTTACATCTGTTACAAATAAAAAAACTGAAATAAAAGGTCAATTTTCTAGTCAAATTGCTGAAAAAAGTTGGCTAGAAGAAAAAGGATACGTTGTAGATTTTGAACAAATGGATCATATAAATCCAAATAGATTACGTTTGAATAAATGGATATCAAAAAAATTCAAATAATAATATTATGTTAACAAATTAATGTTGTTAAATAATTGTACAGTCGTGTCAGTTATATTCACATACATTTGTGTCATTGTATTCCTTATGTATACTAAATATAATTGAGGAGGATGGAAAGATGATTAGATTAGCAAAAGCAGAAGATTTAAAAGAAATCTTATATATTTATAATGATGCAATTAAGAATACAACAGCTGTATACACATATGATGAAACAACATTAGAAGAACGTCATAAATGGTTTAATACTAAAGTGGAAAATAACCAACCTGTTATTGTGTATGAAGTGGGTGGCCAAGTTGCTGGTTTTGCAACATACGGATCTTTCAGAGATTGGCCAGCATATCTATATACAATTGAACATTCTATTTATGTAAATCCAGATTTCAGGAGACAAGGTATTGCTTCAAAATTATTATTAGAAATTATTGATTTAGCAAAGAAAAATGGCTATAAAACGATTGTTGCAGGAATTGATGGTGATAATCAAGGTAGTATTGATTTACATAAAAAATTAGGATTTAAATATAGTGGTAAAATTGAAAAAGTAGGATATAAATTTGATAAGTGGTTAGATTTAGATTTTTATCAAATATTCTTATAAGTGATATACAACCATACTGAGACATTAAATATTGTTTCAGTATGGTTTTTTAATTTTTAAACTTCAGAAGTATTTCCCTTTTTTAATGATATTGTGAGTATTAATACTAATATTAACAATATCCCTAATATTTGAAATGGTAAAAACGCGACATTTAACCAAATAGCACTGCTTAATATTGCGATTACAGGTTCAATTGTTCCGAAAAATGCGGTTTCTTTAGCACTTAAATAATTCAAACTAGAAATAAAGAAAAAGAATGCGATTGTTGTACCTGCAATAATGCCAAATAAGAGATAAAAAATAGTTTGGCCATTTAATAGTTGAATATCAATATCCCAAATAGGCGCTTTAAAATTGATGAATATGCCAGATATGAGCATTGACCATCCA
The DNA here is from genome assembly GCF_038005105.1 of Mammaliicoccus sp. FSL K6-3158. Taxonomy (NCBI): domain Bacteria; kingdom Bacillati; phylum Bacillota; class Bacilli; order Caryophanales; family Staphylococcaceae; genus Mammaliicoccus; species Mammaliicoccus sp. FSL K6-3158. Next base: position 1,644,102 of record NZ_JBBOSL010000001.1, on the reverse strand, counting down.
ACGACGAGAACTGACGGATATTTTTTTAATAAATTACCAACATAAATCGTATAAAAAGCTAATGATAAACCAGATATAATTCCCCAAATAATACTACTTTTAGCAACCATTAAGTTGTAAATACTCCCATTAGTTAATAATAAAAAAGAACCAGCGATTGTTAGAATAATGGCTATTAAATCAAATGCTTTAAAAGTGTCTTTCTTTCTTAACACATACCAAATGATGATATAGACTGGCGCTATATATTGTAGAAGTGTTGCTACTGCTGCATTACCGTAATTGATGGATGCCATGTATGAGTATTGAACGAGAAACATGCCAAAAATTGAAAATAGTAACAACTGAATGATACTGGCCTTATCTTTAAATATACTAAACAAGCTATGTTGTTTATGCGTTAATTTAAACAAGCATAATAGTAATACGCCACTTATAAGCAGTCTTGCTGTTACATACCAATTCATATCAATATGTTGATGTTGAAATAAATAATCAGAAACTGTACCACCTAGTCCCCAAAAGCTTGCACCAACTATTGCTAAATTTATACCTTTAATGCGATTATACTTGTCCATATGTTTCACCTTCATTTTATAATTATATATTGATTATAGTGATTTAAAACATGATATAATACATAAATATTGTGTAATAATATCAAAATATTGAGGTGATTGTTGATTGTATACTGAAATTATTGTTGAAGAAACAAGAGAAGAATTAATTCAATATCCTTATAAAAATTGGCATCACATTATTTTACATACCGTTCTAAACAAAACGTTATATGGATACATCCCCATTCATTGGCACAGTGCTTTGCAATATGTTTATGTCATTAATGGTGAACTTAAAGTTGGAATAGGTGAAGAATTGATTTATGTTCCAAAAGGGCACGGGTTATTTATAAATTCTCAAGTTGTTCATGAAATAAATGAAAGTGTGTCTGATACAGAATATTTTTGTTGGAATATTGATCTCGCTGATATGTATAAACAGATAGAGATGGAATATTTAACGCAAGTATTAGAATTAGCACATAAAATACCTTATATTTACTTGTCTCCAAATCTATCCGAACATCAAATGCTAATTAATATCATTAAAGATGCAGGTGAAAAATTTATTAAAAAAGAACAACATTTTAAATTAGATATTTCAATTTACTATTATGAGTCATTGAAACACTTGATAAATATCATGTCGCAAATTGAAACAGATGCACATTACTATTTCGATCAACGTATCAAAACATTGATTAACTATATACAAGTTCATTATCAGTCTAAAATAACGTTGAATGATTTAAGTGACAATATCCATATGAGTAAACCTGAGACTGTTCGACTGTTTAGTAAATATGTTCATCAAACGCCATTTCAATATATCTTAAACTATAGATTAGAAAAAAGTGTGAGTTTATTAAATAAACATACAGATAAGTCTATTACAGATATTTCATACGTATGTGGCTTTTCAACAACGAGTTATTTTATACAAAAGTTTAAAGAAAGGTATGGCCAAACACCAAAACAATTTCTTAAACAAATAAAAAAGTAAACGATTCCTATTGAAAAACTATAATTATACCGATACAATATGATTAAACAGTTATAAAGTAAAGGGGATAATTAGATGGATATAAAATTAGTCGTCACAGATATGGATGGTACTTTTTTAGATGGGAATAGCGAGTTTGATAGAGAAGCATTTGGCATATTAAAAGAAAATTTAGATACACACAATATTAGATTTGTGTTCTGTACGGGGAAACAATGTGAAAGAGTTGAAAATATTGTAGGGGATTTAACGAAAGATACATTTATCATTGGAGATAGTGCAACACGTATAAAATATAACGGTGAATTTCTTTACACAGCAACGATACAAAATGAACTAGGATTAAATATTATTGATGCTTTAACAAAAATAGATCCAGAGCAAACAATTATTGCATGTACGGAAGATGTAGCATATGTTCTAGATACTGTTTATGAAGAAGAAAGAAAATTTGTACACGGTTCATATCAAAACGTTACATACATTAAAGATTTCACAGAAATTAAAAGTGATTTCTTGAAAATCACGGTTCATGACGCTTCAGGTAAATGTAAACAAACAGCACAACAAATTGATTACTTTAATAACGAAGTGTATATTATTGCATCTGAAGATTACTGGATTGATATTACGAAGTTAGGTGTGAATAAAGGAACGACTATTCATAAAATACAAAGCATATTAAACATTGATCCTGCTGAAACAATTGCTTTTGGAGACGGACTTAATGATATAGATTTATTCAAATCAGCTAAATATAAAGTAGCAATGGATAACGCATATCCAGAATTGAAAAAAGAGGCAAACCTCATCGCGATCAATCATAACGATAGTGGCGTTATTAAAACATTAAATTTATTGCTTTCATTCTGATATCATGAGTATGAGGTGATAAGATGAAACCGGAGAATCAATATGATGATCAAGCATTTTTTGATCAATATGCTAAAATGCCGAGAAGTCAGCACGGCTTGGAAGGTGCAGGAGAATGGGAAACATTACAAAGCAATTTACCTGACTTTAAAAATAAAAAAGTATTGGATTTAGGTTGTGGTTATGGTTGGCATTGTAAATATGCTGTTCAGCAAGGGGCTAAAGAAGTGGTAGGCATCGATGCTTCTAAAAAAATGATAGAGAAGGCAGAAGCGGTCAATCATGATTCTAAAATAACCTATTTGGTTGATCTCATTGATGAGTATTCTATGGAACCTAATACTTATGACGTAATATTAAGTTCATTAGTGATTCATTATATAGAAGATATTGAGTCACTGTTTAAGAAAGTATCAAAAGCATTATCACATAATGGAGAATTTATATTTTCAGTAGAGCATCCTATATTTACTGCTCATGGTTCTCAAGAATTGATATATAAAGATGGAGAAATTGAGCATTTCCCTGTTGATCATTATTTTGTAGAAGGGGAAAGAAATACGCATTTCTTAGGTAGCGAAATAAAAAAAAATCATCATACATTAACTTCATATTTTGCAGCGCTTAAAAATAATCAATTTATCATTGAAAATATTGTTGAGCCAATACCACCTCAACATATGATGAATATAGATGGTATGAAAGATGAATTAAGAAGACCTATGATGATCATATTTAAAGCGAAGAAGATAAACTAAATGTAATATAGTAATAATAAGAGTGGGATAGAAATCTAATTTATTTAAAAAGATTTCTGTCCCACTTTTTAGTTATGCATTAAAATCCAAATAATAGTAAATATCAAATTTACCTTTTTGTTGTGTGAATTGATATGATTTGGTATTTAATCCTCCAATTTCAAAGCCATATTTTAAATAAAAGCGATTAGCATTTAAATTATTGTCTTGAGCAATTGTATAAATCCCTTTCATTCCTTCATCTTTTGCTAATTCTATCGCTGCATTTAACAATGTTGATGCAACATTTTGACCGCGGTAAGAAGAAGAGACTTTTAAATCACTTAAATACAAATATTTATTCCAATACTTTTCAAAAATACCTAAACCAATACATTTGTTATCATCAAACGCACCTATTGCAAAACCTTTCTGATCAATTGAATCAAGCTGATAATCTTCATCAGGAAAAATCATCGTATCAGAATCCGTTAATACTTCATGATACTGCCATACATTAGCAGTTCTCGTAACGACAAGTTTACCGAACAGTTCAAATGCTTCATTAGGTAATTTAAGTTCATGCTCATTATTTTTAGTAATACGTTCAATCGTTATCATAAATTATGCCACCCCCATTTACACATCATAGCATAAGCGAAGAAAATGGTTTTAGACTATTCAATACTAACAATACAATCCATGCTTAATCGTACTTTCTTATCCTCTGCAATGACTTCTAACTTCTTATGTTCACTATCAAATTTATGAATTTCACATGCTATTTCTTTAAAATAACCATCTTCCCAATATTTAATAAGTGCTTGTGGATTATAAAATATTTTTTCTGCTAATACGTTATTCAAATCATTTAATGCAGTTTCTTCTAATATAGGTTTCTCTACTTTTGTTTGATCGGCTATAAACTGTTTAATCATTTCATATTGCTCGGGCATTGTTGCAAATGGTGCCCATTTAATCATACCTCTTCCTTTAGGAATATTACGTTGTAGATAATGATTAGGAATTTTGCGATAATCTGTCTCATATTTATAAGGTTCTGGTAAGTCAGGATTAATAATTTTCATATACAAGCTCCTTATTCATTTTATTTAAGCAATGGATTGCGTTATTCAAAGAAACGATCATCGTATTTCGTTGTGTTGAAGATGTATAAACATCACGATAAATGACGTGTAAAATCTTTAAATATCCCGTAAATAAAATGAACTTCTCAGTTCGATAATCAAATGATTGAAGGTAGCGTTCAACTTTGTTTATTTCTTTATAAATGACTTCACCATTTAAAAATATCGCCGTATCATTAGTCGGTTCAACGCTATCTAACATGTAAATGTAAGTTTCAAATTTATGAATCATTAAGTTAATATACTTATTCATCACAAACACCTCCCGTAGAATCTTTTCTTTTATTATACGAACAAGTGTTCGTATTTGTAAAGTGAAATGTGAGAGATAAATTTGACTAGATAAATGAAAATCTATTGAAAGCTTGCGTTATATTAAGCATACTTGAGAAAAATTCTTAAAATAAAGTAGGTGAATAAAGTGACAATTGTGATTGTTGGTGGATCGGGTATGTTGATGGATGCAACGAAATGGATTAAAGAACATTTTGATGATGATATTTGGTTGCTTTCTAGAAATCAAAATAAATACGCAGAGGACTTACTTCATTCGAAAAATATACATTTTAAACAATATGATTATGAAAATGATTGTGTGCTGAGTGATGAGAATATACGAGGTACTAATATTATGGTGAGTTGGGTACATAGTAATGGCTATTTTAATCATCTCAAGTTCATTGAGAAATATATAAGTGTGGATAAGCATGCTGAACCAATTTATGTTCACGTCGTCGGTACAAATAAATTTGATGATGCTGAGTTTATTAATAAGCTTAAGAATAAAGGCTTTAATGTATTCACAGTAAAATTGGGTCATCGAATAAATGATGATGGAACTAAACGTTGGCTTAATAATGAAGAAATTTCAAAGGGTGTAATTCAAGCTATACAATTCAAAAAAGATATATTAATAAGTGATTGATGAGTAAAAGAGCATGAATTTAATATTGTAAAATAGAAGATAATATAAAAATAGATTATCTTCTATTTTTATATTCAATAAAATTAATTATTTCCAACAAATAATTCTGTGTAAAATAATTAAAAATTGTGGAATAAGTATATAAGGAGTGTTAATATGAATGAAAATTTAATTATAAGATAAAAACAATTACAAAGGGGCGAGATTGAATGAAAATTAAAATTTTAGGGTTCAATCTTTTTGCTAAAGGTGGAACATCAAGAAGTAATATCAATTTAATTAAATCGTTTATTAAAGCTAATCATGAAGTTGTTTATTATAATTTTAAAACTTTTGATAAGACAGCGAAATTTAATACTATGATTAATGAACAATTATTTGATAAGCATTTAAGTTTCGAAGAATTTAGAACAAGTGAAGATTTTGTAAATGCAGATTTCGTTATACTAACGAGAGAAACCTTCTTTTATTTAGCAAGAGAAATAAAATCAATCAATCCAAATGCAATGGTCGTAGGGGAGATTCATGGACCATTAGCATATATTGATGATAATCAAGATTTAGCTTTTGATGCGATTGATGCTTATAGAGTGAGTTCTATTGATATTAAGCGTGATTTCATCGAACGTTATGGAAAAGAAAATGTCTTTAATCAATATGTCGATGCGTCACATATTATCGCGAATGAAGAACCTAGTGTGACACGAAGAAATTTATTAATTAAAGCAAGATTTGAAGATAATATAAAGGATATTTCATATGTTATAAAAATGATGAATCGTATCATCAATGTTAAGGGCTATGATAATATACATTTATATATCAAGGGGTATGGACCATCTGAAATTTTATATAAAAATTTAATTCATTATTATCAACTAGAGGAACATGTTCATATGAATGAACGGGAACCTAAAAACTATATTTATATATCATCTTCTCCATATGAAACATTAGGCTATTCTATATTAGAATCTATAGCTGAAGGTAATAAAACGTTTATTTATGCTGGAGAAGATGGCGTACTCAAACGTATATATGAACCGTATCATGCAGTACAATTTTTAGAGAAAGATATCCATGAAGATAGTAATCGTTTAATTGAGTTTATTGATGACAAATATACAAAGGAAGAAAGAGCTGAAGATGTAGCATTATTGAATGCAACATTTGTTGATAGAGACTATGCTTCTGATTTTATTGAAGCATCTAAAGGATGTATGGATGGTTTAAAAATAGGATCAGGAAGTAAGGCGAAAGTTACACAAAAAGTCCGCAAAAAATCAAAGCTAGAATATGGCAGAGATTTGTATGAACAATATAAGACTAAACCAGTTATTAGAACAGTGTTAAATAATGAGAGAGTCTTTAATTTTGCAAAAAAGAAATACGAAAAAAGGAAAATGGATAAGCTTAAACAGCAATACGACGCCATTACACCTTCGGAAAATAAAGTGTTCATAGAGTCGTTTCATGGGAACAATTTTAATGGAGATCCGAAATATATCGCACTATATATTAAAGAACACTTTCCTGAAAAAGAAGTGTATGTAAGTTCTAGAAATGCATTAGTAGATATGGAAATTAGAAATCACAATTTAATTCCTGTAAGGTTTGGTAGTAATATTTATAATCAAACATTTAGGTCGTGCAAATATATTGTGGTGAACGGCAATACTTTAGATAGGGTGTTTAAACATAAAGATCAAATATTTGTACAAACATGGCATGGCTTTCCTCTTAAAAGAATGTTGAATGATTTAGAAGACAAAACTGAAAGGAATGCTCAAGTAGCAGCGTTTAAACCAAGAATGAAGAAGTGGGATTACTTATTAACTTCTTCAGCAGTAAATACAATGTTACTAGAGTCATCATTTAATATTCAACCAGAGCAAGACTTACAAATACTTCAACTCGGTGCACCGAGAAATGAATATTTAATGAAGCATGATGAAACAGAGAAAGAACGTGTGCTTACGAAATATTTCTTTACTAAAAGTAATGATAAAAAATATATTTTGTTCTGTCCGACATGGAGAAAAGAAAAAAGAGCACTAATGTCAAAAATCAATTTAAACATCTTATTAGAACAATTACCTGAAGAATATGAAATTATTGTTAAACTACATCCTAATGAATCACATTTGAGAGTAACATATAGTGAATTAAGTGATCGAATTCATTGTTTTTATAATGAACTTGTAGACATTCAAGAACTATATTTAATTTCAGATGCCATGATTACAGATTATTCATCTACGATATTTGATTATGCACATTTAAATAAACCCATTTTCTTATTGCAAGAAGATACAGAAGTTTATTCAGAACAAATAGGCTTTTATTTTGATATATTCGAACTTGTCACGATAGAAATTGCGAGTAATGATGAACGCATACTGGCCAGACAATTACTAGAAAATAAACAACCAGATTATCAAAATATAACAGACCAACTATTACAAGATGATAAAATAGGTACCACTGAAAATATCGTGAATTATATATTTAAGTAAGATTTGTACAAAGTGTTGATTTTTATATAGTTATCTTAGAACTTGTGAGTTAATGAAGACATTAACACACAAGATTGGGTACCTCGTAAATTTTATCTTTAAGTAAGTATTCTACAAATCAAAAACCATCGCTACAGTCTATAGCGATGGTTTTTTGATATTAGTATTTTATAATAAATTTAACGTGTTAAGTTCAGTTCTAAATCTAATGCTTCTTTTAAAATGTTGGATGTTTCTTGTGAATTTACACCACAACTGCCATATTTTTCAGCGAGTTTGAATGCTGTAACGTATAGTTCTAAACTGTCTTTCGCGATATCTTCTGCATTTTCTTCTACGGATGGATTTGCTCTAACCACTAATTCTGCAAATTTTTCTGGTTGGATTTCAATTCCCATGTTTAAATAAACACTCCTATTAGATTTTGTAACGTTACTAAACTAATGTGTTTGAATAACGCTCGTATTATGTATACCCTAATAAAAAATTAATAATCATCTCTTTTAAAATTTTTTATTTTGAATTAGAATATAGAGTGAATAGAGAGGATGTCAATATTGAGAATTTTATTTATAGGTGATATTGTAGGCAAACTAGGAAGAGAGCAGTTAGAAACATATTTACCAAAAATTAAAGCAAGTTACAAACCAACGTTTACGATTGTGAATGCAGAAAATGCTGCACACGGTAAAGGCTTAACAGAGAAAATTTATAAAGATATTTTAAGAATGGGTGCCGACTTTTTAACGATGGGTAATCACACTTATGGTCAAAGAGAAATATATGATTTTATTGGACAAGCGAATAGAATGGTTCGTCCAGCGAATTTCCCAGAAGAAGCACCAGGTCTTGGTATGAGAATTATTAGAGTTAATGATAAAGATATCGCAATCATTAATTTACAAGGTCGTTCATTTATGCCAGTAATTGACTGCCCATTCAAAAAAGCAGATGAACTTATAGAACAAGCTTCAAAAATAACACCGTATATATTTGTGGATTTTCATGCTGAAACAACTTCAGAGAAAAACGCAATGGGATGGTATTTGAATGGTAGAGTAAGTGCAATGGTTGGTACACATACTCATATTCAAACATCTGATGAGCGTGTGTTAAATGAAGGTACTGCATATATTACTGACGTAGGTATGACGGGTTATTATGACGGCATACTAGGTATTAATAAAGATGAAGTTATTGAAAGATTTATAACAAGTTTACCGCAACGTCATAATTTACCTGATGAAGGTAGAAAAGTATTGTCAGGTGTTATTATTGACCTTGATAGTGCAGGTAAAGCTAAAAAAATACAACGTATATTAATTAATGACGATCATCCATTTGAATAGTATCGTCCATTAGACTGATTTTTATTAAAACCCTTTAATTTCATAGGATTAAAAGGGTTTTTTTGTTATGATATAACATGAGATATTACATGGGGAGGCCATAAAATGAAATCACAAATTTCATGGAAAGTGGGCGGACAGCAAGGCGAAGGAATTGAATCAACAGGTGAAATTTTTGCAACTGCTATGAACCGTCAAGGATATTATTTATACGGATATCGCCATTTTTCAAGTAGAATTAAAGGCGGTCATACAAATAATAAAATTAGAGTATCGTCAAAACCAGTAAGAGCTATTAGTGACGATTTAGATATATTAATTGCATTTGATCAAGAGACGATAGAAGTTAACTATCATGAAATGCTTGAAGGAAGTATTATTATTGCAGATGAAAAAGCGAAACCTCAAAATCCAGAAGATAGTAAAGCACAATTGGTTAGTTTACCATTCACAGGTGTAGCAAAAGAATTGGGCACTGCACTTATGAAAAATATGGTCGCAGTTGGTGCAACTTGTGCCGTAATGGATTTAGATACGAAAGTATTTGAATCATTAATAAAAGATCTATTCGGTAAAAAAGGTGAAAGTGTTGTAGATTTAAACATTCAAGCTTTAAATGAAGGATATCGCTTAATGTCTGAACAAATGGACGATTTACAAAGTGAACATACCATAGAACCAACTGACTCTGAAGGTCATTTATTTATGATAGGAAATGATGCAATTGGTTTAGGTGCTGTTACAGCAGGTGTTAGATTTATGGCAGCATATCCAATCACACCAGCATCTGAAATTATGGAGTATATGATTGATCGTTTACCAGCATTAGGTGGAACAGTTATTCAAACAGAAGATGAAATTGCAGCATGTACAATGGCTATAGGTTCAAACTATGCTGGTGTTCGTTCATTCACATCTTCAGCAGGTCCAGGTTTATCATTAATGATGGAATCAATAGGTTTATCAGGTATGACTGAAACACCACTTGTTATTGTAAATACACAACGTGGGGGACCTTCTACTGGTCTGCCAACGAAACAAGAACAATCAGATTTAATGCAAATGATTTATGGTACACACGGTGACATTCCTAAAATCGTATTGGCACCAACTAGTGCAAGTGATGCATTCTATTTAACTGTAGAAGCGTTTAACTTAGCTGAAGAATATCAATGTCCAGTTATTCTATTATCAGATTTACAATTATCATTAGGTAAACAAACTGTAGAATCATTAGATTATAGCAAAGTTGAAATTCGTAGAGGTGCATTGGTTGAAGGTGATTTAGAAAAACAAGAAGATAAAGCGTACTTTAAACGTTATGCTTTAACAGATTCAGGTGTATCACCACGTATCTTACCAGGTACAATAGGCGGAATCCATCACGTTACAGGTGTTGAACATGATGAAGAAGGAAAACCTTCTGAAAGTGCTGAAAACAGACAAAAACAAATGGATAAACGTATGCGTAAAACAGCTCAATTATTGATCAATGATCCAGTAGAATCTAATGAAAAATATGAAGAAGCGGATATATTATATGTTGGCTTTATTTCAACAGCTGGTGCAATCGAAGAAGCTATTTCAAGATTGGATCAACAAAATGTGAAAGTCAATCACATTCAAATTAGACAACTTCATCCGTTCCCTTCAGATGTTGTGCAAGAAGCATTTAATAAAGCTAAAAAAGTTGTTGTAGCTGAGCATAACTATCAAGGACAACTATCTAATATTATTAAGATGAATATTAATCATCAAAATAAAATTATTAACCAAACTAAATATGACGGTACGCCGTTCTTACCACATGAAATAGAAGATAAAGCTTTAGAAGTCGTAAGTAATATGAAGGAGTTGATTTAATTGGCAACATTTAAAGATTTTAGAAATAATGTTAAACCAAACTGGTGTCCAGGTTGTGGAGATTTCTCAGTACAAGCTGCAATTCAAAAAGCAGCAGCTAATGTTGGACTAGAGCCAGAAGAAGTTGCCATTATTACAGGGATTGGATGTTCAGGACGTTTAAGCGGTTATGTAAATTCATATGGCGTTCATTCTATACATGGACGTTCTTTACCATTAGCACAAGGCGTTAAAATGGCTAATAAAGATTTAACTGTTATCGCTTCAGGTGGTGACGGTGATGGATTTGCGATTGGTATGGGCCATACTGTTCATGCATTAAGAAGAAATATGGATATGACTTATATCGTTATGGATAACCAAATTTATGGTTTAACAAAAGGACAAACATCACCAAGTTCTGCTAAAGGATTTGTAACGAAATCAACTCCAAAAGGTAACATCGAACAAAATATTGCACCTTTAGAATTGGCGATATCATCTGGTGCAACATTTGTTGCTCAAAGTTTCTCTAGTGATATTAAAGAATTAACAAGTATTATTGAAGAAGCGATTAATCATAAAGGATTTTCATTTGTAAATGTATTTTCACCATGTGTAACGTATAATAAAATTAATACGTATGACTGGTTTAAAGAAAATTTAACAAAACTTGCAGATATTGAAGGTTATGATAATACAAACAAATCTCAAGCAATGCAAACTGTATTAGATGCTGAATCAATGATTACAGGAATTATTTATCAAGATAAAGATACACCATCATATGAATCACAAATTGAACAGTTTGATGAACAACCACTTGTTAAAAAGTCTCTTAAACTTGAACAAAATCAATTTGATGAACTTGTTTCTCAGTTTAAATAATTATATAATAATACCACTTTAAGCTCATAGATTTATCTATGAGCTTTTATACATAGAAAAGGGGGATTCGAAATGACAAATACATTAATGAGTATTCAAATTATTCCAGAACATCAACAGACAGGTGTTATTCCTCTAGTTGATGAGGCAATTAGTATCATCGATCAATCGGGTCTTAAATATGAAGTACATCCTTTAGAAACAACGATAGAAGGAGATTTAAATGCATGTCTTATTCTTATTGAACAAATAAATGAACGTATGGTTGAACTTGAATGTGACAGCATTATTTCTCAGATTAAGTTCTATCATGTGCCTGAAGGTATAACAATGGATACATTAACGGATAAGTATAAATCATAATTTCAAAATAATAAGATATAAGAAAAGGAGAATGTTATAGAAAAATATATTAAAGGGGATATGTAAATTGAAAACAGTACTTAAATTTATTAGGCCGTATAAATGGTTGTTTATACTCGGTTTAATATTAATGTTAGTAGAATTAGCGGTTGAACTTATTCAGCCCATTTTTATATCAGAAATCATTGATAACGGAATTTTAAAGAATGATTTGAATCACGTATATTTGTACTTAGTTATTATGCTAGTAACAGGATTAGTAGCCCTTTTATCAGGAATATGGAATAGTTTTGTTGCGGGGCATGTATCTCAAGCATTTGCTTATGATTTAAGAACTGAACAATTTAAGAAAATCCAGTCTTTTTCTTTAGCAACATTAGAGAGGTTTAAGACTTCAAGTTTAATTACGAGGTTAACAAGTGATGTAACCAATTGTGATCAAGCAGTATATATGTCAATTAGAATCATGTTACGAGCGCCTTTAATGATTATTGGGAGCATTTTTTTAAGTTTTGCAGTCGAACCGAAATTAGCGATTTATTTAGTAATAGGTTCTCCGATTATTTTTATTATTATATTTGTAATTGCTCGAAAAGGATCTAAACTATTCACAAAAATTCAAAGAAAATTTGATGAAATGAATAGATTTTTCCAACAGAATTTAGAAGCGGTCAGATTAATCAAAGCGAGCCAAACGAGCAAACAAGAAATCAATCAATTTAATGAAAAAATCAAAGATATTAGAAGCAATTATACATACGCATTACGCCTCATGGAATTTATCAATCCTTCATTATTATTGATTATAAATGGCAGTATATTAGCTGTTGTATGGTTTGGTTCAGATATGGTTGATCATTCTACTTTAGAAGTTGGTAAATTAGTTGCGATATTAAATTATGGTATGAGAATGCAAGGTGGATTTGGGATGCTTGCTTTCTTAATCATGACACTCAGTAGAATGAAAGCATCAAGTGAACGAATTGAAGAAGTATTAATTACGCCATCAGATGAAAAAGTGTTTAATAATGAAATTGAACATAAGCCCAATTATGCATATCCTATTCAATTTAAAGATGTTTCTTTCACGTATCCAAATAGTCATAAGCCTGTTTTAGAACATATATCATTTGAAGTGAAACCGAGAGAAACTTTTGCCATTATGGGGTCAACTGGTTCTGGTAAATCTACATTAGTCAGTTTGATACCTAAAATGTATAAAGCGACATCAGGAGAAATATTGCTTAACAATAAAAACGTAAACGATTGGGAAATTGAATCTTTAAGAGATGCAATTGGATACGTACCTCAAAAAGCATTGTTATTCTCAGGAACAATTTATGAGAATTTACAATTTGGAGATCCATCAGCTGAAAGTGAAATGTTAGAATTATCTTCAGAAAAAGCCCAAATACACCAATCTATCGAACGTTTTGATCATCAATATGATACGATGATTGGCCAACAAGGTGTGACGTTATCAGGCGGTCAAAAGCAAAGATTATCTATTGCTAGAGCACTTGTTAGGAAACCAGGTTTATTAATTTTAGATGATTCAACATCAGCATTAGATATTAAGACAGAATCTGCTTTATGGGATGCATTAGAAGATGAAGAAACGACTAAATTAATTGTGACACAAAAAATTTCAACTGCTCAAACAGCAGATCGAATTATGTTACTAGTCGATGGACGAATTGAAGCTATTGGGACACATGAAACACTATTAGAAACATCACCATTGTATAAAGAAATTGCAAGTAGTCAAGAAAGCGCGGTGAGTTCATCATGAGTCTAAGAAACCCTTATGGTCATAAATCAGTATTTGAAGATAAAAATCGTACTCAACATCCAACTAAAAAGAAAAAAAGAGCAAGAGATACGAAAGGTACATTATTAAATATATGGAAATTAATAGACGAAAAACGAATTCAATTAATTGTCGTGATTCTAATGATTATATGTTCATCCATATTAAGTTTAGTTGGACCGTTTTTAATCGGACATATCATTGATACGAAAATTATACCGAAAGAATTAAATGGACTACCTCAATATATTTTACTGCTTGCTATTGTATATATAATGCTTTCAGTTACATCATATATAGGATCATTTATGATGGTCAGTATTGCCCAGCGCACGGTATATTTATTAAGAAATCAACTTTTTGAACATTTTCAAACTTTGCCTGTCGCTTATTATGATCAAAAGCAACATGGTGAACTGATGAGTCGAATGCAAAATGATATTGAAAATGTATCTCAAGTATTAAATTCATCATTTATACAGTTTACTTCTAGTGTCGTTACACTCATTGGTACACTTTCAATCATGCTTTATTTGAGTCCTTTACTCACACTATTGACGATAATTATTATTCCAATCATGTTTATAAGTTTAAGATGGATTACAGCACGAACAAGTGTGTTATATGCTTTACGCCAAAAGCAGTTTGGTATTATGAATGGATATATCGAGGAAATTGTAAATGGACAAACAGTTGTTAAAGCTTTTTCTCAAGAAAAACATGTTATAGATACATTCAATGAAAAAGCGAAAGACGTGAGAGAATATAGTTTTTGGTCTATCACATTTGGTGGTTTAATACCAAAAGTAATGAACTATTTAAATAATTTAAGCTTTGCCATTGTAGCTGGTATTGGTGGTATATTAGCACTTAATCAAACTGCTGGTGTTACAGTAGGGGTGATTGTGATTTTTGCAGAATATGCGAGACAGTTTACAAGACCGTTATCTGATTTAGCAAACCAATTTAATACAGTATTATCTGCAATTGCAGGTGCTGAACGTGTCTTTGATATTATGGATGAGCCAAGTGAAAAAGATGATAAAGAGGCGCAAGATTATCAAAATATTAACGGTGAAATTGAATTTGAACATGTTGAATTCAAATATGATCCTAACCAAAAAGTACCGACTATAAAAGATTTATCCTTTAAAATTCATAACGGTGAATCTGTTGCATTAGTTGGTGCCACCGGTGCAGGTAAAACGACAATCGTGCAACTTATTCTACATTATTATGAAGTGAATAAAGGACGTATTCTAATAGATGGCATACCAATTAACAAAATAACACGTGAATCTTTAAGAAGTTCTATTGGTGTTGTGTTACAAGACTCCTATTTATTTGATGGAACGATTAAAGACAATATAATGTATGGAACGCCAAATGCTACATATGAAGAAGTTGTAGAAGCTGCTAAAAAAGCAAATGCACATGACTTTATAGAAGCTTTAGAAAATGGTTATGATACAGTGTTGAAAGGTGAATCTGGTTCATTATCTCAAGGTGAAAAACAACTTATTTCTATCGCAAGATGTTTACTTCAAGATCCTAAAATACTTTTATTGGATGAAGCAACAAGTAGTATCGACACAGTAACCGAAATTAAAATTCAAGAAGCGTTGGATACATTAATGCAAGGTAGAACGAGTGTTATTATTGCGCACCGTTTAAATACAGTTAAAAAAGCAGACTTAGTCTTTGTATTATCCCACGGTGAATTGATTGAATCTGGCTCACAAGATGCATTAATTGAACAACAAGGTATTTATTATCACATGTTAAATACAAATGATGATGAACAAATAAAAGAATTAAACTAAAAGGGGATACGTTTATGGAATTCAGAGAATTAGATAAAGATATTGAATCGTTATTCACAGAATATATAAATGAATGGTATGAAAACGAAGAACCGGTTGTTCCATGGGCGACTGATGTCCGTCAACATGGTGGATTTGACAAGATGTTGATCATGTTAGAAGAAGCAAAAGACCCAGTTGACGCAAACTTTGTAAAAGCAAAAACATATGTACTCATTGACGATGACAAAATTGTTGGCGCTGTAAATATTAGGTATGCCTTAAATGACTATTTAAATAAAAAGGGTGGTCATGTTGGTTACGGTGTTAGAAAAAGCGAACGTGGTAAAGGTTACGCGACAAAGTTGTTAAATTATGCAGTTAAGAATTTGAATAATGAGGGTGTAAATTCTGTTCTTGTAACTTGTGATGAATCGAATGATGCAAGTGCGAAAGTCATTATAAATAATAATGGTGTAGAAGATGAACCCTATAAATCAGATGAACAAGAAAATACGAGAAGATTTTGGATTAATCATCTTTAAAATTAAATAATGACTACATGAAATGAAAGTGCAAAAATGTCGGAACATTTTTGCACTTTATGTTGAACTCTAATATAATATATAGGTATAAATATATGGGCAGAAAGGGTTTTGAAATTGAATGAAGAGCAAAGAAAACATGGGGCTACAGCGAAGACAGAACCTAATTTAGAGAAGGATTATAGCAAGTACTTCGAACATGTTTATCAACCTCCAAATTTAAAGGACGCTAAACAAAGAGGGAAATCACAAATTGAATATCATGATGATTTTAAAATAGACGAACGACATAGAGGTATGGGGAAAGGTCGTAAATTCTATATTAGAACATATGGTTGCCAAATGAATGAACATGATACAGAAGTAATGGCTGGTATCTTACAGGCGTTAGGTTTTGGACCGACTAACTCAGTAGAAGATGCAGATGTGATATTACTTAATACATGTGCAATAAGAGAGAATGCTGAAAATAAAGTGTTTAGTGAAATTGGGAATTTAAAGCATCTTAAACAAGCGCGACCAGATTGTTTAATTGGTGTATGTGGATGTATGTCACAAGAGGAATCTGTCGTTAATAAGATTCTAAAATCATACCAGAATGTTGATATGATTTTCGGTACGCATAACATCCATAGATTGCCTGAAATTTTAGAAGAAGCATATATGTCTAAAGCGATGGTTGTTGAAGTATGGTCAAAAGAAGGCGACGTCATCGAAAATCTACCTAAAGTAAGAAATGGTAGAATTAAAGCGTGGGTAAATATTATGTACGGTTGTGACAAATTCTGTACGTATTGTATTGTACCGTTCACACGTGGTAAAGAGAGAAGTCGTATGCCTGAAGAAATTATTGCTGAAGTAAGAGATTTAGCAAGACAAGGATACCAAGAAATATGTTTATTAGGTCAAAATGTAAATGCATACGGTAAAGATATTGACGGTTTAAATTATGGTTTAGGTGATTTGTTAAATGACATCACTAAAATCGATATACCGCGCGTACGTTTTACGACAAGTCACCCTTGGGACTTTGATGATCGTTTAATTGAAGTGATTGCTAATGGTGGTAATATCGTACCTCATATACATTTACCAGTACAGTCTGGTAATAACCAAGTGTTAAAAATTATGGGTAGAAAATATACACGTGAAAGTTATTTAGAATTAGTTCAAAAAATAAAAGCAGCAATTCCAGATGTAGCATTGACAACGGATATCATTGTTGGCTATCCTAATGAAACAGAAGAACAATTTTTAGAAACAATAAAGTTGTATCATGAAGTTGGTTTCGAACATGCTTACACGTATGTATATTCTCCGAGAGAAGGTACGCCAGCAGCTAAGATGAAAGATAATGTGCCTGATAAAGAGAAAAAAGCAAGACTTCAAAGATTAAATAAAGTAGTTGGCGAATATGCTGCAGAATCATTGAAACCATATGAAGGACAAGAAGTATTTGTTTTATGCGAAGGTTCAAGTAAGAGAGATGAAGCAGTACTAGCAGGCTATACTGAAAAGAATAAATTAGTTAATTTTAAAGCACCAAAAGATGTAATCGGCAAAATCGTAAAAGTAAAAATTACTGAAGCAAAACAATATTCATTAAATGGTGAATTTATAGATGTTGTATCTAAAGAAAAGGTGGTACATTAAATGTATACAAAAGATGATATTTTGGAACAAGCGCGTAAACTCGGAAAAATGATGTCAGAAACAGAAGAAGTAGATTTCTTTAAACGTGCAGAAGCGCAAATTCATGAGAATCAAACAGTCAGAGAAAAAATGGCAAGCTTGAAATCTTTACAAAAACAAGCAGTTAATTTCCAAAACTATGGTAAAGATAAAGCTTTAGCTATGGTTGAAGAAAAAATAAAAAACATTGAAAAAGAATTAGATGAAATGCCAATTGTAAGTGAATTTAAAGAAGCGCAAGTTGAAGTTAATGAACTTTTACAAATGGTATCTCATTCAATTAGCCATACAGTTACAAATGAAATTATTGAATCAACAGGTGGTAATCAACTTACTGGTGAAACAGGTGCAGCAGTTAGAAATGCACCAAATACAAGTAGCTGTTCAAATTAAGATTTAATATATTGCACACACGGTGCCTAAAAAGGCTGAGAAGATACGTGTAGATTTGATCCAGGTAATACTGGCGTAGAGATTGTGCAACTAAAGATTATTTATGCTTTTAATCATTAGTCTGCCAATACGTAGACTAATGATTTTTTATTTGGAGGAAATATAATGAAGAAGACAAAATTAATGACTTTAACTGCAATATTAACAACGATAAATGTGGTGTTTAGTACTTTTATTACAATACCTATAGGCCCAATAAAAGCATTACCAATGCAACATTTCATTAATGTCATATCAGCTGTATTTCTTGGACCATGGTATGGCTTAGCACAAGCTTTGTTATCTTCGTTTATTAGAAACTTATTAGGTTTAGGCACGATTTTTGCTTTTCCAGGCAGTATGATAGGCGTATTATTAGCAAGTTTACTCTATAAATATCGTAAACAATTATCAATTGCATCTTTAGGAGAAGTCCTAGGCACTGGTATGATAGGTAGCTTCGTTTGTATTCCGTTAGGTTGGTTACTAGGATTAGGGAAAATTGCATTTTGGCCGTTATTTTTATCATTTTTCTTTAGTAGTCTAATAGGCGCTATCGCGAGTTATATGTTATTAAAAGCTTTTGAAAAAAGAGGCATATTAAAGAAATTAAAAAATGATACTTAAAGTTATATCATAAATTAAAGGGTGTGAAGCATATATTGCTATATCACGCTCTTTTTTTAATAAATAAACATACTCGTTTAATAGTAGAAATTTTGATAAAATAGATAAATCGAAAGTTAAAAAAAGGAACGTGAATAAAGATGTCTAAACCAACGCCGATGATGGCTCAATATTTAAAGATAAAATCTCAATATCAAGATACATTATTATTTTTCAGATTAGGTGATTTTTATGAAATGTTCTACGATGATGCAATTGAAGCATCAAGAGTATTAGAAATAACACTGACAAGAAGAGATGCTAAGAAAGATCCAATTCCAATGTGTGGGGTACCGTATCATTCTGCTTCTGGATATATCGAAAAACTTATTTCAAAAGGTTATAAAGTCGCGATTTGTGAACAAATGGAAGATCCGACACAAACTAAAGGAATGGTTCGTAGAGAAGTAGTGCAAGTCATAACGCCAGGTACGGTTATGGATCAAAAAGGTATGGACGAAAAAACAAATAATTATATATTAGGATTTATAAAAGAAGACGGAGAGTTTCATTTAAGTTACTGTGATGTCACAACAGGAGAATTAAAGGTAACATCATTTGTAGATGAAACAACTTTAATTAATGAAATTACAACGATTCACCCTAATGAAATTATTGTTAATAAAGTGTTACCAGATAATTTATATAAACAAATTCAACTCATAACTGAAACCATCACAGTTATTGATAGCTATGAAGAACGAGACTATGAAGTTGTCACAGGCACATCTCACGATCAAAAAAGGTCATTAAATTATTTATTAAATTATATTCATGATAACGGTAAACGCGATATGCCACATTTAGAAGAAGTTGTCGTATATAGAGCTTTAGATTATATGAAAATGGACTTTTATGCGAAACGAAATCTTGAATTAACAGAAAGTATCAGGCTTAAATCTAAGAAAGGTACATTATTATGGTTGATGGATGATACGAAGACACCTATGGGCGCAAGAAGATTAAAGCAATGGATAGATAGACCACTTATTAATCAAAGAGATATCGAACAAAGATTAGATGCTGTTGAACAATTAGTGAATGGGTTTATTGAGCGTGATGAACTTCGAAGCTATTTAAATATGGTATATGATATTGAAAGATTAGTCGGAAGAGTTAGCTATGGCAATGTGAATGCTAAAGATTTAGTACAGTTGAATTATTCAATAAAGCAAATTCCATATGTTAAAGAAATTATTGAAAGATTAGACTCAAAGTCTATAGATCGATTTAAAGATTTAGAGCCATTAAATGATTTAGAACGATTATTAGATGAAAGTTTAGTAGAAGATCCACCGATATCTGTTAAAGAAGGTGGCATATTTAAAAAAGGCTATAACGAAACACTAGATCAATATAAAGAAGCTTCAACAAATGGTAAACAATGGATTGCAGAATTACAATTAAAAGAACGTGAACGAACAGGTGTTAAATCATTAAAGGTAAGCTTTAACAAAGTTTTTGGGTATTATATTGAAATTACAAAAACTAATTTAAATCATATAGACACGGATGCTTTAGGATATCAACGTAAGCAAACATTATCAAATGCTGAACGATTTATTACTGAAGAATTGAAAGAAAAAGAATCTATCATTTTAGGTGCAGAAGATAAAGCAATCGAACTAGAATATCAACTATTCCTGGATTTAAGACAAGAAGTGAAAGCTTATACTGAAAAGTTACAAGCACAAGCTAAATTACTATCAGAAATAGACTGTTTACAAAGCTTTGCCGAAATTGCTCAAAAATATCATTATACACGTCCAATTTTTAGTGAAGATAAAACATTATCACTTAAATCATCGCGACATCCTGTTGTTGAGCGCGTAATGGATCATAATGATTATGTCCCAAATGACTGTTATTTAGATAAAGAAGGCTTTATTTATTTAATAACAGGACCAAATATGTCTGGTAAGAGTACGTATATGCGTCAAATAGCTATTATTAGTATTATGGCTCAAATGGGTGCATACGTGCCTGCAGATTATGCGCAATTGCCAATATTTGATCAAATCTTTACGAGAATTGGTGCTGCAGATGATTTAGTATCAGGGAAAAGTACATTTATGGTAGAAATGCTAGAAGCTGAAAAAGCTATGGTTGGTGCAACTGAAGATAGCTTAATTATATTTGATGAAATTGGAAGAGGTACATCAACATTTGATGGTCTAGCACTTGCTCAGTCTATGATTGAATATGTACATCATCATACAAAAGCAAAAACATTATTCTCTACACATTATCATGAGTTAACACATTTAGATGAAACGTTATCTGGACTTAAAAATATTCACGTTGCTGCACAAGAATATCAAGGAGAATTGATTTTCTTGCATAAAGTAAAAGAAGGCGCAGTTGATCAAAGTTATGGTATTCATGTAGCGAAGTTAACGGATTTACCTGATGAAATTATTGAAAGAGCACATACTATTTTGCAAGAACTTGAATCTCATACTAAAGTAGAAAAAGAAGCAGATAAGTATGAACAACCATCATTCCAATTATTTGAAGAACAAGGGCAATCTGAAATTGAAAAGAAACTGAAATCAATTGATTTAATGAACATAACACCTATTGAAGCATTATCAAAACTGCATGAATTACAAAAACAACTTAAATAGAAAGTGTGAGTGCATTGGGAAAAATTAAAGAGCTCGAATTATCTTTAGCCAACAAAATAGCTGCAGGTGAAGTGGTAGAAAGACCAGCTTCTGTTGTGAAAGAATTGTTGGAAAATGCAATTGATGCTCAAGCTACTCAAATTGATATTACGATTAAAGAATCAGGTATTCAATCTATTAGAGTCGTAGATAATGGAACAGGCATTGAAGCAGACGATATATCCAAAGCTTTTGGTAGACATGCGACAAGTAAAATTAATAACGATTATGATTTGTTTCATATTCGTACGCTTGGTTTTAGAGGAGAAGCTTTGGCGAGTATTTCATCAGTGAGTAGAGTGACGATGAAGACTTGTACAGATGGTATGCTTGGTCATGAAGTACGCGTTGAAAATGGTGAAATTACAAAAAAACAACCTGCTAAAGCTAAAAAAGGTACAGATATTCTTGTTGAAGATTTATTCTATAATACGCCAGCAAGATTAAAATATGTTAAAAGTTTGTATACTGAACTGGGTAAAATAACGGATATAGTGAACAGAATGGCAATGAGTCATCCAAATATCGCATTTAATCTCGTATCAGATGATAAAACAGTAATTTCAACAAATGGTTCAGGTAGAACAAATGAAGTAATGGCTGAAATTTATGGCATGAAAATTGCGAAAGACCTTGTACCAATTAATGGAGAAACAGATGATTACGTCGTAAATGGTTTTATTTGTAAACCTGAGCACACGAGAAGTAATAGACATTATATTTCTATATTTATAAATGGTCGATATATTAAGAATTTTGTACTTAACAAAGCGATTATAGAAGGTTATCATACACTATTACCAATTGGCAGGTATCCAATCGTTTATTTAAATATTGAAATGGATCCGATTTTAGTAGATGTTAACGTTCACCCGACGAAACTAGAAGTAAGACTTTCTAAAGAACAACTACTTTATGATTTGATTAATCAAAAAATTAAAGAAGCATTTAGAGGTATGTCATTAATTCCAGATACATCTTTAGAAAAGCAAAAACCTAAAAAATCACAAAAAGAAATTTTTGAGCAACAAAGAATAGATTTTGAAGCCAAAAGAAATCAAAATACAACTCAATATCAGCACATATCTGATAAAAATGAAAGTGTTGAAGAAATTGAAAACACAAAGGACTCTACTAGTAGAGAACCTTCATCTTCTTGGCAATTTAAAGATAAAATTGAACATCATTCGGTTATTCAAGAAGATACTATCAGTCAAGAAGCTAATAGAGATATAGAAGTTCTACATGATGAACCCGAGCAGGTAGAGAATAATGAAGAAACTTATGAAGTCCAAGATACAGTAGAACATGTTGATACACCATATCAAACACCAATTGAAGAAGAGCAAGTATCTGAAGGGCCACGTGTACCGTATATGGAAGTTGTAGGTCAAGTTCACGGAACATATATTGTGGCACAAAATGATACGGGCATGTTTATGATTGATCAACATGCAGCGCAAGAACGAATTAAATATGAATTTTTCAAAGAAAAAATTGGTGAAGTCACAAATGAAACACAAAGTTTATTGTTGCCATTAACATTTAATTTTTCTAAAGACGAGCACATGATTATTGAAAAGCATTTACAATCACTTGCTGAAGCGGGCGTATTTTTAGAACCAATTGGTCATCATGATTATATGGTCAGTGAATATCCGGTTTGGTTACCTAATGTTGATGCAGAAGAAATTATAAAAGATATGATCGATTACGTGTTAAATCATGAAAAAGTTGATATTAAAAAATTAAGAGAAGATGCAGCAATTATGATGAGTTGTAAAAAATCTATTAAAGCTAATCATTATTTAAGAAACCATGAAATGAGTCATTTGATAGATGAGTTACGAGAAACAACCGACCCATTTACTTGTCCGCACGGAAGACCAATTATTATTGAATTAACGACGTATGAATTAGAGAAATTATTTAAACGCGTTATGTAGGAGGATAAAATGAATAATCATATATTACCAGCTATTCGCTCTATGAAAGATATGGAAAAATTCTTTAAGATGGATTACGAGAGATGCGTTTTATTAGATACACATATCGGACATTTGCAAGGTATTTTAGAGCAAATGAAAAAGCATCAAAAAGAAGTGATGCTTCATATTGATTTAATAAAAGGTTTATCAAATGATGAAGCAGCTGTTGAATATGTTATACAACAATATAAACCACATGGCATCATATCAACGAAATCAAAAATTATTAAGCGTGCAAAAAAATTAAATACGTTAACCATATTACGTGTATTTATTCTTGATAGCACTGCGTTAAGTAGAAGTATTGAACTTATTAAACAATCAGACCCTGATCTAGTAGAGGTTCTACCAGGTGTTGCTACTAAAGTAATCAAAGAAATCAGTGATAAAACAGGTAAGCGAATTATTGCGGGCGGTTTAATTAATACTAAAGAAGAAATTGATTTAGCAATTGAAAGCGGTGCACAATATGTTACGTCTAGTGATATTACAATTTGGTAAATCTATTTGACAACGTTTTCATAAAGTATTATACTTCTAATTAAGTTAATATATGAGATGAGTAAATGAGACCCTCTACGAAAAGAAACTATGCGTTAAATTTGTATAAATTACTATATAAATATTATGTGTAGTTCAACGTAGGGGGATTTTTATGTATTAGCATATTTTATTTAGGAGGGTGTTTAATATGAGTGAATTTTTAGGAGAATTAATCGGTACAGCCATCTTAATATTGTTTGGTGGTGGTGTGTGTGCTAACGTCAATCTAAAAGGTACACTTGGTAAAGGTGCAGATTGGATTGTTATATCATTAGGTTGGGGACTAGCTGTTATGCTTGGCGTTTATGCAGTTGGAAATGTATCCGGGGCGCATTTAAACCCAGCTGTTACACTAGGCTTTGCAATTGATGGATCATTCCCATGGTCTAAAGTTGTTCCATTTATTGTGGCACAAATGCTTGGTGCTATGATTGGTGCTGCTTTAGTATGGGCTACTTATTTACCCCATTGGAAAAAAACTGAAGATCAAGGTGCTAAATTAGGTGTATTTTCTACTGGTCCATCTTATCCAAACTATGTAGCAAACTTTATGAGTGAGATTATTGGAACTATGATCTTAGTTATGGGATTATTATTTATAGGAACAAATAAATTTACTGATGGCTTAAACCCATTAATTGTTGGTTTATTAATTGTAGCAATTGGTTTAAGTTTAGGTGGTGCGACAGGTTATGCCATTAACCCAGCTCGTGATATCGGGCCACGTATCATGCATATGTTATTACCAATTCCGGGTAAAGGAAGTTCAAATTGGAAATATGCGATTGTACCACTATTAGGGCCTATTTCAGGCGGTATGTTAGGTGCTGCATTATTTAACATTTTCTTTAACGGGGTTGTAAACGGATTCGTTATTTTCTCAATCATCTTTACTGTGATTGTCGTATTGTCTGGTATTTTCTTAAATAAATCAATACTTAAAGACGAAGTTTCAGAAATTCTGTAATATACAAATTTATAGGAGTGTTTAATATGGAAAAATACATTTTATCAATTGACCAGGGTACAACAAGTTCAAGAGCAATACTTTTTGATAAAGAAGGTACTATCAAATTTGTGAGTCAAAGAGAATTTAAACAATACTTCCCTAAAGGCGGTTGGGTTGAGCATGATGCTAATGAAATTTGGACATCAGTATTAGCAGTTATTTCAAGTGTACTTAATGAAAATAACATTAGTCCAAAGCAAATCGAAGGTATTGGTATTACAAACCAAAGGGAAACTGCAGTTGTATGGGATAAAAACACAGGACGTCCAGTTTATCATGCAATTGTTTGGCAATCTCGACAAACTCAAGACATTTGTACAGAATTAAAATCTAAAGATTTAGAACCAATTTTCAAAGAAAAAACAGGTCTATTATTAGATCCATATTTCTCAGGTACAAAAGTAAAATGGATTCTTGATAATGTTGAAGGTGCTAGAGAAAAAGCTGAAAACGGCGATTTATTATTCGGAACAATTGATACATGGTTAATCTGGAAATTTACAGGTGACGTTCATGTTACAGATTACTCAAACGCAAGTAGAACATTAATGTATAACATTTATGACTTAAAATGGGACGAAGAATTATTAGAATATCTTGATGTACCGGCTTCTATGTTGCCAGAAGTTAAACCTTCTAGTGAAGTATATGGTTATACTCAAGAGCATCACTTCTTCGGTGAGAAAATAGCAATCGCTGGTGTAGCAGGTGACCAACAAGCTGCATTATTTGGACAAGCTTGCTTCGAAAGTGGAGAAGTTAAGAACACATATGGTACTGGTGGATTTATGTTAATGAACACTGGTGAAAAAGCTGTAAAATCTGAAAGTGGTTTATTAACAACATTAGCCTATGGTTTAGATGGAAAAGTAAACTACGCACTTGAAGGTAGTATTTTCGTATCAGGATCTGCTATTCAATGGTTAAGAGATGGTTTAAGAATGATCAAATCAGCACCAGCTTCAGAAGATTATGCTAATCGTGTTAAATCTACAGAAGGCGTATACGTTGTACCAGCATTTGTTGGTTTAGGTACACCTTATTGGGATGCAGATGCTAGAGGTGCAATCTTCGGATTAACACGTGGTACTGAAAAAGAACATTTCATTAGAGCAACTTTAGAATCATTATGTTACCAAACTAGAGATGTGTTAGAAGCAATGGAAAAAGATTCTGGTATTAATGTTGAAACATTAAGAGTTGATGGCGGCGCTGTTAAGAATAATTTCTTAATGCAATTCCAAGCTGATATTGTAAATACGCCAGTAGAAAGACCAGAAGTAAATGAAACAACTGCATTAGGTGCAGCATACTTAGCTGGATTAGCAGTAGGTTTCTGGAAATCTAAAGATGAGATAAAACAACGTTGGAAATTAGAAACAGAATTCAAACCTGAACTTGAAGAAGAAGAGCGTGAAAAACTTTATAAAGGTTGGAAAACTGCAGTAAAAGCCACTCAAGCTTTTAAATTAGATTAAGTTGTGTTATCATTAAGGTAAGTTAATATTTCGTAGAGACATGAGAGGCTTTGTTCGTACAATTTTTGTAGGGATAGGTCTCTCATTTTTTTACATTTTATAGGAGGAAATGGTTATGCAACAATTATCAGCATTAAATCGTAATCAAGTTAAAGATCAACTTAAAAATACTGAGTATGACGTAGTTGTTATCGGTGGAGGAATCACTGGTGCAGGTATCGCCTTAGATGCAGCGCAACGTGGTATGAAAGTAGCATTAGTTGAAATGCAAGACTTTGCACAAGGTACAAGTTCTAGAAGTACGAAATTAGTTCATGGTGGTTTACGTTACTTAAAACAATTCCAAGTTGGCGTAGTTGCTGAAACTGGTAAAGAAAGAGCAATCGTTTATGAAAATGGTCCTCACGTAACAACACCGGAATGGATGTTATTACCTTTACACAAAGGCGGTAGCATGGGTCCATTTACAACATCAATCGGTTTGAAAGTTTATGATTTCTTAGCAGGTGTTAAGAAAGCTGAACGTCGTACAATGTTAAACAGAGAAGAAACAATTAAGAAAGAACCACTTGTAAAACAAGACGGTTTAAAAGCTGGTGGTTACTATGTTGAGTACCGTACAGATGATGCTCGTTTAACAATTGAAGTTATGAAACGCGCACGTGAATTTGGTGCAGATATCATTAACTATGCTAAATCAAATAAATTCTTATACAACAAAAAGAAAAAAGTATCAGGTATCGAAGTAACTGATTTATTACAAAATGAAATTTTCGAAATTAAAGGTAAAAGAGTTATCAACGCGGCAGGTCCATGGGTTGATGAAGTACGTGGTAAAGACTATTCAACAAACAATAAACAACTTAGATTAACTAAAGGTGTTCATATTGTTATTGACCAAAGCGTATTCCCATTAGGTCAAGCTGTATACTTTGATACAGAAAATGATGGCAGAATGATTTTCGCAATTCCTAGAGATGGAAAAGCATATGTTGGTACTACTGATACAATTTATGATAATGATAAATCTTCTCCTAAAGTTACAGAAGAAGATCGTCAATATTTATTAGATGCTATTCACTATATGTTCCCAACTGTAAAAGTTGAAGATAAAGATATCGAATCAACTTGGGCAGGTGTTAGACCATTAATCTTTGAAAAAGGTAAAGATCCATCAGAAATTTCTCGTAAAGACGAAATTTGGGAAGGTGATTCAGGCCTACTTACAATTGCTGGTGGTAAATTAACAGGTTACCGTCATATGGCTCAAGATATTGTTGATTTATTAAGTAAACGCCTTAAAGAAGAATATAAATTATCATTCAAACCTTGTCGTACAAAGGAAACTTACATTTCTGGCGGTAACGTTGGTGGTAGTAAAAATTATGAATCATTCGTTGAAAGCAAAGTTAAAGAAGCTAAAAATTACAACTTATCAGAAGATGCAGCACGTTATTTAGCTAGAAAATACGGATCTAATGTAGATGAAGTATTTGCTATTGCACATGCTACACAAATTGCAGACGTTAATCTTCCAATCGAAGTATATGCTGAAGTTATATACAGCATTCAAAAAGAAATGGTTCATAAACCAACTGACTTCTTAGTACGTCGTTCTGGACGTTTATACTTTGATATTCAATATGTATTAGATCATAAAGATGCAATTGTTGAAGTAATGGCTCAAGTATTAAATTATGATAATGATACTAAACGTGTTTATAAAGATGAATTAGAACAAGCTATTAAAGAAGCGGTTAATCCAAATGATCAACCAGCTATTGTTAAATAATTTATAAATCATTTATTTATACCTACTGACAATTTTTTGTCGGTAGGTTTTTTTATATATTGTATGATTGATTTGTGAATATATTTTTAAGCGCTATAGATTTTGCTATAATGTCTTATAAGGGAGGCGCATGTCTTTGAGACGATTTAATCATAGAATTACATTATCTACAGAACAAACTTTAGAAGTTACAATTGATAAAACGGATGAAAAACCGTTTGGAATTATACATATACTGCATGGTGTGGCTGAACATAAAGATAGATATGATGCAGTAGCAGAATATTTATGTAAAAGAGGTTATCATGTTTTACGTCATAACCACAGAGGTCATGGTATGAACATAGAAGCTTCTTCAAGAGGTCATTTTAATGCATTACAAGATTTAGTCGACGACGTTAAAGAAGTAAGGGATACGTTTAAAAACGAACTGAATCCAGAATTGCCATTTATATTACTTGGACATTCTATGGGTTCGCTAGTAGCGAGGCAATATGTTCATGACTATCCTAATGATGTAGATGCTTTGATACTATCTGGGACGGTTGTTTATCCTAAAATTCAAGGTAATTTAAATTTATATGCATTAAAGTTTGTGAATTTATTTTTAGGAAGTCGCACAAAATCAAAGTTTATTAATAATATTGCTTTTAAGACAATGAATAGACAACATAAAGATTTAAATAAAGATCATAAATGGTTAAGTCAAAGTGATGAAAATCGTGAACAATATGAAAAAGATATGTATTCAGGATTTCCAATTTCTCATAAAGTACTACTAGAAACAGTTAAAGCGGCTGTACAAACTAAGAAAATCAGTTATATAAAAAAACAAAATATAAATATGCCTATCTTATTAGTGTCAGGTAAAGAAGATCACTTTGGTGGATTTGGTAACGGCATTAAACAATTAGCTTCTATTTATAAACGTTCTGGAGTCAAACATGTCACAGTACAATTATATAAGAATAAACGTCACGAAGTGTTATTTGAGACAAACCGTTATGCAGTGTATGAACATTTATATAATTGGTTGACGATACAAATTAAACAATTAGAAAAAGAGGAAATATTCAATGAATGAAAAACCATTAATTGCAATAGTAGGTCCTACTGCAGTAGGTAAAACAGAATTAAGCATTAAATTAGCCAAATCTTTAAATGGTGAAGTTATTAATGGTGATGCCTTTCAAATTTATAGAGGTTTAGATATTGGAACAGCAAAAGTAACTGAAGAAGAAAAAGAGGGCGTTGTTCATCATTTAATAGATGTTTATGAACCAGATGAACCATATTCAGTATATCAATTTAAACAAGACTTCGAAAGAATTGTTAAAGATATTCATGATAGAGGAAAATTGCCAATACTTGTCGGTGGTACAGGTTTATATGTACAGTCGGTTTTATATGATTATAACCTTGAAGAAGAGAGAATTAGTTCTGAAAAAATGGAAATTACAAAAAATAAATTAAATAAATTATCTAAATTATCAAATATTGAATTGCACAATTATTTACATGAGATTGACCCGAAAACCGCGTCATCAGTGCATCCAAACAACCGAAAAAGAGTGGAACGAGCAATTGAATATTACTTAAATACGAAAAAAACTTTAAGTGAAAGAAAGAAAAGCCAGACATTTACTGGAAAATATAGTACAATATTAATTGGGATAGAAATGTCGCGCGAAACATTATATCAAAGGATTAATATGCGCGTTGACATGATGTTGGAGCGAGGATTATTAAGAGAAGTGTCTAATCTTGTTGAGAAAGGATATCAAAATGCTCAAAGTATGCAAGCAATTGGATATAAAGAATTGGTACCAGTAGTAAAAGGAGAAATAGACATAGAAACCTCTACAGAACAAATCAAGCAAAATTCAAGAAGATATGCCAAACGTCAAATGACTTGGTTTAAAAATAAAATGAATGTGACTTGGTTTCAACGGGATAAACAGTCTTTAACAGAAATCGCAGACAACGTAATCCAATTATCCAAGTGAAGGGGAAAGTCATATGGCAGAGAAAGAAAATATTCAAGAAGTTTTACTTAAGAAATTCAAGTCAGAAGGAACTGAACTTACAGTATTCTTACTAAATGGATTTCAAATGAAAGGGAAAATTGTCGACTTTGACGACAAAGTTGTATTATTAGATATTCTCGGGAAAGAACATCTAATTTACAAACATGCTATCTCAACTTTCGTAGACGCTCAAGATGATTTAAATCAAGATAGCGAACAATAATTGTATTTGAAATTATAAGCGGCTAGGACATTATTATGTCTTAGCCGTTTATTTATGTGAATCTCACTATAATACTGCTTCTATTGAACTTCTTAATTGTTCAGGATTTTTTTGTGGAGAAAATCGATTCACAACTTCTCCGTCTTTATTCACTAAGAACTTAGTAAAGTTCCATTTAATTGATCCATTTAAAATACCTTTTTTAGCAGAAGTAAGATATTCATATAAAGGATGTTGTTCAGAACCTTTAACTTTTATTTTTTCATGCATTGGGAAAGTTACACCATAATTTAATTTACAATTTTGGTATGCTTCATAAGAGTCACCGGGTTCTTGATTACCAAATTGATTACATGGAAATCCTAATACCACGAAATCTTGATCTTTATAATCTTGGTATAAAGCCTCTAAACCTTCAAATTGAGGTGTGAATCCACATTCACTTGCTGTATTAACAATTAAAATTGCTTTTCCTTTATACTCAGATAATGAATATTCTTCACCGTTCGTTTTTGCAACAACGAAGTCATAAATTGACATTGCCATCACTCCTTTTCTTAATTCTATTATAATCAAAAATTTATTAAAGTCATATCAATTTGCATGCATGTTTATATGTTAAAATATATTTAAAGTGAGCGTGATAAAATGAAAAACGATATGAAGTCGACAAAACATGAAATAGAAAAAGTAATCCTGTTAGCAATTCATGATAAAAAAGATGATGAAGCAACATTCAAATCAACAGTTCAAGAATTGGAATCTCTTGCTGTCACAAGTCAACTAGAAGTAATGGAAGTCTTTACTCAAAAAAGAGAACGACCTGATCAACAATATTATTTTGGTAAAGGTAAAATAGAAGAAGTCATTGAATATATCGAATTGAATGATATTAAAGTGAATGCAGTTATCGCAAACGATGAATTGACAACTGCGCAATCAAAACATTTAGATGAATTATTTAATACAAAAATTATAGACCGCACGCAATTGATTTTAGAGATTTTTGCTCAAAGAGCTTCAAGTAGAGAAGGTCAATTGCAAGTTGAATTAGCACAGTTAGATTATTTATTGCCGAGATTATCTGGACACGGTAAAAGCTTATCTCGTTTAGGTGGCGGTATTGGTACGAGAGGTCCAGGTGAAACGAAATTAGAAACAGATAGAAGACATATTCGTACTAGAATGAATGAAATAAAACATCAATTAGAGACTATTGTTTCTCATCGATCACGATATAGAGAACGACGTCAACATAATCAAGCTTACCAAGTTGCATTAATTGGCTATACAAATGCCGGTAAATCTTCATGGTTTAATCAGTTATCAAATGATGAAACATTTGAACAAGATTTGTTATTTGCGACTTTAGATCCTAAATCTCGTGCAATTACGATAAATAACGGGTTTAACGTTATACTTTCTGATACAGTTGGGTTTATTCAGAAGTTGCCTACAACATTGATTGCAGCATTTAAATCGACTTTAGAAGAAGCGAAATATGCGCAACTACTCGTTCATGTAGTAGATGCAAGTCATCCACACTATATGGAACAGTATGAAACGGTTATGACTTTAGTCAATCAATTAGATATGGGCCATATTCCGATGTTAGTCGTATTTAATAAAAAAGATTTAGCACCTTCTAATCATTCGGCAATATCAGGACAATCTATATTTGTTTCAGCAAAAAATTCTAATGATAAAGCTATATTTAAAGAAAAATTAGTCGATATGATTAAAGAGACAATGGATTATTATGAAATGGATATATCATCAAGTGATGCTGACAAATTATATTGGCAAAAAACACATACTTTAGTTGAAAAAATGGATTTTGATGAAGAAACAGAAACATATCACATAAAAGGTTATAAACAGAAATAAGAGGTAAATAAATGGCACAGAAATTAAAAGAATTAATTATTGATGTAGAAAAAGAATTAAGACCATACTTTGATCAAATCGAACAAAATGCTTTAATCGCTCAAGAACATGTACTTGATGCATTTCACGAAGTGAAAATCACTGAATCAGACTTAATCGGTACAACAGGTTATGGATACGATGATATAGGTCGAGATCATTTAGAAGATGTTTATAGTAAAGTATTTAAAGCTGAAGACAGTTTAGTAAGACCACAAATTATTTCAGGAACGCATGCTATAACATTAGCGCTTAACAGCCAACTGAAATATGGGGAAGAATTATTATATATTACAGGAACACCTTATGATACGTTATTAGAAGTAATCGGTATAAATGGTAATGGTATTGGAAGTTTTATTGAACAAGGTATCGCTTATCGAGAAGTACCATTGAAACAAAATAAAATAGATATTCATTCAGTGTTAGAAAATATTAATGAAAATACTAAAGTTATTGCGATACAAAGATCAAAAGGTTATAGTTCACGACCTTCATTAACAATTGAACAAATTGAACAAGCAATCAAAGCGATTAAAGAAGTATATCCAGATAAAATTATATTTGTGGATAATTGTTACGGAGAATTTGTTGAAGGTAAAGAACCAATTGAAATAGGTGCAGATTTAATAGCAGGTTCTTTAATTAAAAATCCAGGAGGTGGTTTAGCTAAAATTGGCGGGTATATATCAGGAAAAGCTGACCTGATAGAACGTTGTGCATACAGATTAACGGCACCAGGAATTGGTAAAGAAGCGGGCGCATCTTTAGGGAGTTTGCCAGAAATGTACCAAGGGTTCTTCTTAGCACCGCATGTTGTCAGTCAAAGTTTGAAAGGTGCTTTATTTACTTCTCGCTTGTTAGAAAAATTAAATATGACAACGACACCACATTACCAAGATAAACGCACAGATATTATTCAATCTGTTACTTTTGAAACAAAAGAACAAATGATTGCATTTTGTCAGTCGATACAACACGCATCTCCAATTAATGCTCATTTTAGTCCGATGCCTAGCTATATGCCAGGTTATGAAGATGATGTCATCATGGCTGCAGGTACATTTATTCAAGGATCTTCAATAGAGTTAACAGCAGATGGTCCAATAAGACCACCATATGAAGCATACATTCAAGGTGGCTTAACTTATGAGCATGTTAAAATTGCGATAACGCGTGCTGTACAGCATTTAATCAAGCAAAATCTTGTTGAATTATAAAAGATGTAAGGTTTCCTGACATTCATTTGTTTTCTGAAAATTTATGTGCTAAATTTATAACAAGTTCTTACTAAAGGAGGCGGTCGTGCTGTCAAGAGACATAATCAGAAGAAACATGGCCGTGTTCCCGATTGGTGTCGTAATCAAGTTAACAGAGCTAACAGCTAGACAAATCAGATACTATGAAAGCAATGAGCTCGTTTCGCCCAAAAGGACTGAAGGTAATCAACGGTTATTTTCTTTAAATGACCTTGAACGATTACTGGAAATTAAAAATCTTATCGAAAAGGGATTTAATATGAAAGGCATTAAACAAATTCTTTTGGAAGAAGAAAATGACCTTTCTGATGAAGAACTGAAGATGAGAGAGCGGGTAATTAGAGGAACTTCTAAAACAGAGGGACCACTTAACCGTGGAGATTTATCAAGATTTTTTAATTAAAAACTGGAGGATAATCACATGGCTAAACAAACTTTTACAAAAGAAGATATTTTTCGTTTTGCTGACGAAGAGAACGTACGTTATTTGAGATTACAATTTACTGACATTTTAGGTACAATTAAAAACGTTGAAGTACCAATTGCACAATTAGAAAAAGTATTAAACAATGAAATGATGTTTGACGGTTCTTCAATTGAAGGATTCGTGCGAATTGAAGAATCGGATATGTATTTATGTCCTGACTTAGATACTTGGGTAATTTTCCCTTGGACAGCAGGAAAAGGTAAAGTAGCACGATTAATTTGTGATATTTACAATCCGGATGGCAAACCATTCCCTGGTGATCCACGTACAAACTTAAAACGTGTATTAAAAGAGATGGAAGAGTTAGGATTTACAGATTTCAACTTAGGACCTGAACCAGAATTCTTCTTATTCAAATTAGATGAAAAAGGAGAACCAACATTAGAATTAAATGATAATGGTGGATACTTCGACTTAGCTCCTACAGATTTAGGTGAAAACTGTCGTCGTGATATCGTTCTAGAATTAGAAGATATGGGCTTTGACATTGAAGCAAGTCACCATGAAGTAGCACCTGGTCAACATGAAATCGACTTTAAATATGCTGATGCTATAACAGCATGTGATAACATTCAAACATTCAAACTAGTTGTAAAAACAATTGCACGTAAACATAACTTGCATGCGACATTCATGCCAAAACCATTATTTGGTGTAAACGGAAGCGGAATGCACTTTAACGTTTCATTATTCAAAGGTAAAGAAAATGCGTTCTTCGACCCAAATGGAGAAATGCAATTAACGGATGATGCCTATCACTTTATTGCTGGTATCTTGAAAAATGCACGTGGATTTACAGCAGTATGTAACCCATTAGTAAATTCATACAAACGTTTAGTGCCTGGTTACGAAGCACCATGTTATATTGCATGGAGTGGTCAAAACCGTTCACCATTAGTAAGAATACCTGTATCTCGCGGGTTATCAACTCGTGTTGAAATTCGTTCAGTAGACCCAGCAGCTAACCCTTACTTAGCATTAGCTACTATCCTTGAAGCTGGATTAGATGGTATTAAAAATAAATTAACGCCACCAGAATCAGTAGATCAAAATATCTATGAAATGGATAGAGAAGAACGTGAAGCGGTAGGTGTACAAGACTTACCATCAACACTTTACACAGCTGTTAAAGCAATGAGAGAAAATACAGTTGTCAAAAAAGCATTAGGTAATCATATCTATCGCCAATTTATACAATCTAAATCATTAGAGTGGGATTATTACCGTACACAAGTATCAGAATGGGAAAGAGACCAATATATGAAGCAATACTAATTGCTATTAACCCTCAAAGCATAAGCTTTGAGGGTTTTTTGTGTTTGGATTTATGGGGGAGTGTGTGGTGGTGATTGAGAAGATAAAATATGGGGGAGAAGTTAATGACAAAAGTCAGAGGAATTGTAACTAAGGGTGCCTATAGTAACAAAAGTCGTAGGAATTGTAACTAAGGGCGTCTATAGTAACAAAAGTCATACGAAGTGTAACTAAGGAAGCCAGTATTTACAGAAGTAGACACAAGTGTAAATAACTAGAATGATATACCTGCAAATAGGCGTAGTAAAACTTGATTTGAAAATAAATATATTTTATAATAATATAAAATATAGAGAATAAAATATACTGATATATCGCTAGTTATCTCACACCACACTTAAATAATATTAACAACTAAGAGGTGATAAAAATGGACTTTGTAACAAGACCTGAATTTGAAGAACATAAAAATCATATGGACTCACGCTTTAATACACTCGAAGATAATATCAAGGAAGTAAAGCAAGAATTAACTACAACAAAATTAGAATTAAAAACAGATATAAATAATTTAAGGTCAGAGATTAAGGGCGATATAAATAATTTAAGGTCAGAGATTAAGGGCGATATAAATAATTTAAGATCAGAGATTAAGGGCGATATGAATAATTTAAGAACAGAGTTAAAAACTGATATAAAAGATTTGAAAGATGATCTTATATCTTTATTTGATGAAAAAGAAAAGGCAAATAAGGAAGAGATGAAACATACTCAAATAAAATGGTATATTGCCACAACTCTCATTATAATAGGATTTGTAGGAAGAATATTAGGATTTTATTAAAATAAGACCACCTACATAGAGGTGATCTTTTAAAGACTATGAATTTTCTATTGATTGTCGTTTTTTCTCATAATATTCTAATTTCATTTGATGCCATTTGTCATAATCAGAGCTTGTGATATGCTTAATGACTTTTGCTGGATTTCCACCTACGACTGTATTTGGTGGCACGTCTTTTGTTACGACTGCTCCTGATGCGATTACAGAGTTTTCTCCTACCGAAACGCCTGGTAATACGACTGCATTTCCACCAATCCATACATTATTTCCAATATTAATCTCATGACCAAATTCTAATTGTTCATTTCGTATTGTTGGATCAATTGGATGACCTGCTGTATATAAACTCACTCTTGGACCAAACATAACATTATCGCCGATATTGATATGATTCACATCTAAAAATATACAATCCATATTAGCATAGAAATTCTCACCAATATTGATATGTCTACCGTAATCAACATAGAGTGGTGGATGTAAATATATATTTTTACCTGTTTTACCAAAAAGTTCTTTTTCTAACTTAATTATCTCATCACTATTTTCAATAGGTGTATAATTAATTTTATCTGCTAGCATTTTTCCTTTTTTCGAACCATTAGATTCATGAATATCGTGCGCTATGTATAGTTCACCTTTAAGCATTTGCTTATAATCAAAATCATTCTGCATATCATAATTCCCCTTTATATGAATATGAACATATTATATCTTGTTAAACTTGTATATACAAGTTAAGAGGTAATAAATGATATGTTAGATAAATCTATGAAAAATTCTTTTTGCCAATTTTGAGTTTGACTAGCAGTTTTATTTAAAGGATTTTCCCAAGGTGGGTAAACTCTCATTGCCATTTTTCCCTTTATTTCATGATTACTAATGATTTTCTGCTTAAATAGAATATCTTTAGGAAAAATAAATAGCCCTTTTTTATTGTTATCTAATATAGCTATGATGAGTTTATCCGGTGTTTCTGAATATGTATAAGGTCTGTTTTGATCATTTTGATCTTTAACCCAAAATACGACAAAATAACCTTTTTTATTAGCTGTCTTTTTAGCTCGTCTACTTCTATAAGTAATATTTTGAATTTGAAAACTACAAGCTTCATATTTAATATTAAGTTCTTCAAGTTTGTAGTCTTCAATTGGTTCATCATTAAAATAGTTTTTTATTAATTCAATTGAATCAAACAATTGCAAACCTCCTTATATGACTTTTCATAATTGATTATAACAAAGATTGAACTATTAAATACGATGTTGAAATATTCTAGTATTCCCTTGCTTTTAAACCATTTTCATATTTTTTAGTTCTTAAAAAAGGTATAATGGAAGTAGAATATTAATGAGATTTTGACACTTTCTAATGTTTAGAAGGTGTTTTTATTTTATAAACATATTAAAGGGGATTCTATGGATATTACAATTTGGACACTCGTTATTTTTTCAATTCTACTGGGGGCAATGGTAAGAATTGTGTTTGGATTTGGTGAGGCTTTAGTCACGATGCCATTACTCGCTTTATTAAATTTAGATTTTAAATTGTCTATTTCTGTGGTGGCAATTGTTGGGTTATTAGTGTCTTTTCCTGTGTTTATTAGAAGCCGTGGCAATCTAGATTGGTCTATTATTAAACGTTTGTTAATTGGTTCTATTATTGGGACACCGATTGGAATCATAATTGTTAAATGGGCAAATGAAGATGTGATTATTAAATTTTTAGGGGTATTTATATTATTGTACGGTGCTATTAATCTTATTAATTATTATAAGAATATATACCAAGTTAAATTGAATATTCCAAAGTTTTATGACTATATTGCAGGTATTGTTTCAGGTGTTTTAGGTAGTGCATATAATAGTCACGGTGTACCGATTATTATATATGGAACTTTAAAAAAATGGCATGTAATAGATTTGAAAAATATTTCACAAGTACATTTTTTTATTACAGGTTGTTTTATTGTCTTTAGTCATGGTGTTTCAGGATTTTGGTCAATATCACTTTGGTATTTGTTATTGGCAATTTTACCACTTATAATCCTTACATTATGGCTGGGTCATATCATCAATACTAAAATTGATCAACGTGCTTTAATTAAATATATTTATATGTTATTGATTTGCTTCGGTATCATCATGATTGTTAAATAATGAGAGAGGAATTACGCAATGCAAATTTTTAGAGTTCATGAGAATCATCAAATAAGTGCAAAATTTTTAGATAACCGCCGTCTTTCTAAACAAGTATTAGAACTTTATCAAATCATTAATGTATGTTTAGCGAAGCTAGAATATATTGAAGGTAATACACGTTATTTAAGTCATCCTATTGTAAAGCATGTTTTTAATGATGGCTATCCGTATTTAGAGGACACTTATCACTTATTATTAGATATGGATAAAGAACATAGAAGAAGAGGTGGGAAAAGGTCTAAAGACTTTGAACATCAAATTTCTCAAATGGGTGATATGATAGATAAAGGTATTAAAGATGGCGCATTTTCTTCTGAAAAATTATCACCTATATTTGTTTATGGTGAAACGAAATTAATGAATGATCAAGCTTATTTAGAATATGAAAAATTATTATTTATGAAATGGACAGAAGATAAAATTGCACCTCGGTGTAATATAAGTAGGTGATAACATGCGTAAAAGGTCAGATATTGAAAAATTATGGAGACATGAAAAATATAATGTCATGATGCATAGTCAAAAGTCATATTTAGATATAAGAGAGTCTTTAAAGGGAGATATCTCATATGACGATTTACAAAGTATGATTGATGATGCTAAAGCCATTGTTCCGACTAAAGGATCAATCATCAACACTTATGATCATATGTGGGGGTATTTTAAGAAAATTGCTACTGAAGAAGAACGTAACCAATATTTGAAGTATAAATCTCAATATCAAGAAAATGAAATTCAATACCATTGTTTAATCACATTTATATACAAGCTTGCTATGAAATATAATCAAAAGTATTTATTAGAATCTACTATTTTACATTGATTTAACAATCAAAAGTTTAATGATGATTGTGTAACTTTGAAAAGGGTAAATATTATATAGAAAGTAGATTTTAAGGAGGCTGAATAAAATGGAAGAACGTGTATATCAAAAAATGTGGGACACTTTAAAAAAAGAAGTACAATTTAATATAGTGGAACTCGAACAAATGGAAGAAGAAAACGAATCTCCAGGATTAAAAAAAGCCCAGAACATGATGGATCATTTAGAGAAAGAGTTTATCAAAAATTCATAATCAATCATAATCATTTAAAAACATTTAAATTTGTTCTGTAAATCTATAAAATATATGTAATAACACATTATTAATAAGCATTTACATCAATTCCCTCTAGATTCGCTTAATATAGTTTTGTAGTATTTATATATTAAGTTTTTTGGAGGCAGTTATGTTTTTTGATAAAAAGATTATCGTATTTGAGAATTTAGAGAATAAATACAATCAAGAAGAAGCAAAAAATATATTTTTGAGACATTCCATTGATTATGACTTTATTACAATAAGTAGCCAATCTATTATTTTAGGTGGATTACAATATCCTTCAGCACAGAACAAAGATCAATTTATTGCTGATTTTAATGACTATTTAGGTAACTAATGCATTTAGCTGCCTCAAGTTTTAAAACTTGAGGCAGCTTTTTTATTGATAAGTGACAAAATTGTCATACTATTACTGATTTTGTTCGTTTATATTTGGGTAATATATCTATAGAGAGACTATAATAATATTTATAGTTGAAGGAGGGATATTATGCTCGTAAATAAATGGATTTATATCGCATTAGCTGTGTTATTAGGAAACTTTGGCGTTCATAAATTTTATGCTCAAAAACCAGTTGTTGGACTATTACACTTAGCATTCTGTTGGACAGGGATTCCACATGTTATCGCATTCTTCAGTGCTATATTTGCATTGTTTAGACAATCTGATGAACATGGTAATATTCAAGCATAGCATGTTGTGAAATGCTTTTATTAATTTTTTAAAACTCTAGATATCATTATAAATAATTTTTCGAAAAACCCGCTTCACTGTATATGTTCAGTGAAGCGGGTTTTAATTATTCATTATTCAAATCTACATAGAACAATTTAACTTGGTCACGTAATATTTTTATTTCAACAGGCGTTTCGAACAGAATTTCACCGTCTATATCTAATTTGGCTGATGGATCAGTAGATAACGTAGCTGCTTCACATGATATATGTTGTATGCTGTCACTAATCTCATTCCAATTCATGCTATCTTTTACTTTAAAGAAGTCATTGATGATACTGAAGTTTTGTTTATCGAAAATAAATATATTCATTTTACCATCAGTAGGGGATAAGTCTTCTAAAGGTATTCTACTACCACCTACATGTTGACCATTCGCAATCAAAATCATCGATGTTTCACCTGAATATATTTCGTTATCAGCTGTTAATTCATATTGATAAATTTCTGGGTTAGCTACCGTTTTTATAGTAGAAAAAATATAACTGAATTTACCTAATAATTCTTTTTGGTTGGATTCAACATTTTCAGCGTTTTGAACCATTAAACCAATACCTGCAAAGTTAAGTGCATAGGTACCATTGACATCTAATACATCAAATGACTTAATTTGACTCGATAATAAATCTTGAGAAGCTTGCATTGGTTTTTGAGATAAATTTAAAGTCTTAGTGAAATCATTGAATGTTCCACCAGGTAAGACACCAATGGGTATTTGGAGATTATTTTCTACGACACCATTTATTAATTCATTTAAAGTTCCATCGCCGCCTAGTACAAAAATAACATCATAAGTTTGTTCGTTTGTATCGGCAACTAATGTTTTACAATAAGAACGGATTTGTCCTTCTTCTTTACTTAATTTTATTGTTAATTCATCACAAAGCTGAGTTAAATTTTCTGTAACTTGTCCGAGTTCTTTATATATATTACCTTGGCCAGCTGCTTCGTGGTAAAATAAAATTCCTCTATGAAAATGTTGTGTCATAATCGTTATACCTCCTGTATTGTACCTTTTATTACAATACCATGTATAACGATTGATAAACAATTTTAAATAAAATATTTTAATGTGTTAAAATGAATAAAAGCATTGAAAAGGGGAGGATTATTATCGCTTCACAAAATGATTATATCCATTATGAAATGGACAAAAGAAAGCAACCTTTACTAGGTGTTGTGATCCATAACGATGCAAGTGAGTTAAATGCTAATGAATGGCGTGAAGTATTAATAGACGCACCTGAAGAAAGATATGTCCAAGGTATCGCGCATTATTACATCGATAGAAATCAACAATGGCAAGCGATTGATACTGAGCGTATTGCATGGCATACCGCTAATTCAATAGGTAATGAACAATATTTAGGTTATGAAGTATTAGAATCTCTCTCAAGTACGGATGAAGAATTTTTATTAAATGAGCAGGAAACATTAAGAGCAATCGCTTCAGATATGATTGATTATAATTTAACACCTAATCGTGATACTGTTAGATTACATTTGGAGTTTAGTGAAACTGAATGTCCACATCGTTCATTAGAAATTCATACGAATTGGAAGACAACATTAGATGGCATGCCAGATGAGTGGATTATAAATGAAATGAAAGATTATTTTATCGAACAAATTAAGCAATATATATTGAATTAAAAAAGCGTGTGGATGTGAAATCATTTGATTTCTATCCCACGCTTTTTAATTATTGTGCATATTGTTGTTGTATTTGAACTAATGCGTTATAGAATAGTTCAGGTTGTTCTGGACCATTGTATGTTCCTTTTTCTAATGCAGTTAATGAAGCTTTTTCAGGATTTGTTAATTCGCCTTCATATTTTTGTCTCCTTTCTGCTTTATAATGATTAATTTAAGCTAAAAGACTAAGTGTGTTTGTTTAGATTTTTCTGATAAATCTGTATAATGTTTATATGATTAGAATATGCAGGAGGAATTCAAATGACTAAAAAAACAATCGGTTTTGTAGGTACAGGCGTTATGGGAAAATCTATGGCAACACACTTAATTAATAAAGGCTATGAAGTAAACGTTTATAATAGAACGAAATCTAAAGCAGATGAATTGGTAGAAATCGGCGCGACTTGGTGTGACACTATTGCAGATTTATCTATGACTAGTGATGTGATTATATCTATAGTTGGTTATCCTAAAGATGTTGAATCTATTTATTTAGATGAAAGTGGGATTATAAACCATGCTAAAGAAGGCACAACTATTATAGATATGACAACTTCAAGTCCTGCTCTTGCAGAGAGGATTTATAATGAAGCAAAAACAAAAAATATTAACAGTTTAGATGCACCCGTATCTGGTGGTGATGTCGGTGCAAAAAATGCTACATTAACTATTATGGTCGGTGGAGATGAAGAAGTATTTAATCAAGTTGAAGATATTTTTAATGTTATTGGACAAAATGTCGTCTATCAAGGTAAAAGTGGCAATGGACAACATACGAAACTTGCTAATCAAATTGCAATCGCAGCAGGTATGTTAGGTGTAGCAGAAGCCATTATATATGCTGAAGAAGCGGGATTAAATATAGATAAAGTGTTCAGTTCTATTGAACACGGTGCGGCAGGTAGTTGGTCATTATCCAATTTAGGGCCAAGAATGGTTAAAGGAGACTATGCACCAGGATTTTATGTTAAACATTTCATTAAAGATATGAGAATTGCGATAGAAGAAAGTGAAAAAAGAGACTTATATATGCCTGGATTATTAAAAGCCAAAGAAGTATACGATGCACTAAGTGAAGCAGGTTTTGAAGATAATGGTACTCAATCTGTTATTCAATTATTAAAAGATCACATTAAAAAGGGGTAATACAATGGATTTAAATGAATATCAAAACCTTGCATCAAGAACAATGTCTGATGTTAAAAGAGATCCTGATAAAAGCTTGATTAATGGTGCATTAGGATTAACAGGAGAATCTGGTGAAGTTGCAGATGCTGTTAAGAAATACGTATTTCATGGTCATGAATTAGACAAAGAAGCATTAAAGAAAGAACTAGGTGATGTACTTTGGTATATCGCATGTTGCGCTTCTGCTCTTGATGTAGATTTAGATGAAATTGGTCAATTAAATATTGAAAAACTTAAAAATAGATATCCAAATGGATTTTCAAAAGAAGATTCACTAAATCGTAAAGAATAATAAACAATTATCTATTGGATAATAATGACAAAACTGTTAGAATGAAAAGGAGTGAAAACGCTTTCGTAGGAGGTAGCTATATTGGAAGGAAACGAACAATATTTATCTATAGATGAACTAAAACAGTTAATGTCTGACTATCCATTTCAATATATTGTTTGTGGACAAAGTGCGATTGATTTATTTTTAAATGAATATACGCACACTAAGGAAATCATGAGCATAACAGTAAGCAGAGAAGAGGTGCTTACTTTAGCAAACTACTTTTTAGAACGCCATTATCAAATAGTAGTTGAGACACCATTGAATGAACTAAAAGAAATTACTGTTGAAGAACTTGGAGAATATAAGAAATATTATATTTATAATCAGAAAAAGCAATGTAAGATTCTTAAAGTTTATATATATGAA
Source organism: Mammaliicoccus sp. FSL K6-3158 (assembly GCF_038005105.1). Lineage (NCBI taxonomy): Bacteria > Bacillati > Bacillota > Bacilli > Caryophanales > Staphylococcaceae > Mammaliicoccus > Mammaliicoccus sp. FSL K6-3158. The sequence continues at coordinate 1,599,829 of NZ_JBBOSL010000001.1, read as the reverse complement.
ACGAAAGATGAGAAATGGCAATTTAGTCATGATCACAATATAGAAGTGGAAGATTACAAAATATATTTCCATAGCTTAGAACATGATGTGAAGTATTTACGACCAGAAATTCAAATGATGTACAAGCTATATCATGAACTGAGACAAGATGATATTTATAAATATCAAAAGTTAATACAACATTTAAGTTATTACCAATTCTTTATGCTTAGAAAAGTGATAGGAAAAGAAAAACTTAATCAGATTATTTTATCAGATACATAAAAGAAGCCAATGATTAAATCATTGGCTTCTTTTAGTTATTATGCGAGTTGTGTTGTTTTATTTGCGAAATATTCATCATATATAGCTTGAACGGCTATATCAGAATATTGCTCATCAATACCAAACATCATAGAAATTTCAGATGAACCTTGGTTAATCATATTCAAGTTCACATTCCTCTTGCTGAGTGCTGCAGTTGCTCCAGCTGCTGTACCAACTGCTTTATTCATACCTTCTCCTACAATCATTAAAATAGCTAAATCATAATCAATTGTTAATTCATCTACTGGTATGTTTTCTCGAATTTTACTTAAAACTCTTTCTTCTTTTCCTTTAATTTGAGTCGATCTCATAATAATACTAATACTATCGATACCAGATGGGATATGTTCTATTGAAATATTTTCTTCTTCTAAGATACTAAGTACTTTACGTGTAAATCCAACTTCTCTATTCATTAAGTATTTTTTGACGTTTATAATTGTAAATCCTTTATCACAGCTAACGCCTGAAACGATATGAGATAAATGAGAGATGTTACGTTCACTCACAATGTAAGTACCTTTATCAGTTGGTCTATTTGTATTCTTGATGACAACTGGAATACGATCTTTATAAAGTGGTTCTAGTGCCTCATCATGAAATACACCAAAACCAGCATATGATAATTCACGCATTTCTCTATATGTGATTTCTGGAATCACTTCAGGTTGAGATACAACTGTTGGATTTGCTCTAAAGATACCAGATACATCCGTAAAGTTCTCATACAAACTTGCTTTAATACCTCTGGCTAAGATAGCACCTGTTATGTCTGATCCACCTCTAGGGAAGGTCACGATATCATCATTTTCAGAATAACCAAAGAATCCAGGAATAATTAATTTTTCATCATAATCACGTAATTTATAAATATTCTCATACGACGATTCTAATATCATAGCATTGCCTGGTTCATCTGTGACGATTATGCCAGCTTCTTTAGGTGATAGATAACGTGTAGGGTGGCCTAATTGATTATTATATTGTGCAATGAGTTGTGCATTAAAATCTTCTCCACAACTCTTTAAACCGTCTAATAAGCGTTCAGGTTTATCATGGTACACGTCTATCAAATTTAGTAAATGACGTTTAATTTCATCTAAAATAGAACGATCCATGTTGAGTTCAGTCACAATTTCTTCATAACGATCAACGATTTGATTGAGTTTGTTTGAATAATCTAATTGATTAATGACTTTTTCATATAAGCGTATGAGCAAATCCGTTGTTTTAATGTCTTCTTTAAATCTTTTTCCAGGTGCAGATACGACTACAATTTTTCTTTCATCATCAGAGTTAATGATGTTAACGACTTTTTTAATTTGCTCACTGTTAGCGACGGAACTTCCGCCAAATTTTGAAACTTTCATTTTATCAGTCCTTTTACTGGGGGGTAATGTAATTGTAGCTCTTTACAAAGCGAGAAATAATGATAATATTACTATTAATTCTAATTATTCAAACTTTACAAAAAACTTTAATGAATTTATACTATAATAAACTTGAGTCTATTTCAAGTAGACATTTGTATTTTTAACAAGAACAATATATTTAAGGTGAGTGAGGAAATGAAAGTATTAAATGTAGCAGTATTAGGTCTCGGCACTGTTGGAACAGGTGTCGTGAAGATTGTTGAAGAAAATAAAAAGCAAATAGAAGACACGATTGGGAAATCTATACATATTAAACATATTCTTGTGAGTTCTGTAAACAAGAAACGTGCAATTAATACTTCTAGCTATCATTTAACTGAAAATATTAACGAAATTTTAGAAGATGAAGAATTAGATATCGTTGTTGAAGTAATGGGTGGTATCGAACCAACAGTAGAATGGTTGAAAGCATTTCTTTCTAAAGGTATACACGTCATTACTGCAAATAAAGATTTATTAGCCGTACATTTAAGAGATTTAGAAGATTTAGCTGAGAAAAATAAAGTTGCACTCAAATATGAAGCGAGTGTAGCAGGTGGTATTCCGATTGTGAATGCGATTAATAATGGTTTAAATGCCAATAATATTAATCAATTTATGGGTATCTTTAATGGCACATCTAACTTTATTCTTAGTCAAATGACTCGTGAAGGAAAATCTTATGATGAAGCATTGCAGCTTGCAACAGATTTAGGGTATGCAGAAGCGGATCCAACTGACGATGTCGAAGGAATTGACGCAGCTCGTAAAGTTGTAATTACGAGCTATTTATCATTTAATAGAGTGATTTCGTTAAATGATGTTGAAAGAGTTGGTATTTCAGATGTTGAAATCGAAGATATTAAAGTTGCAGAAAAATTAGGCTATAAAATTAAATTAATTGGTCAAGGTAAATACGAGAATGGTCGTGTTATTTCAAGTGTTAAACCGACATTGTTACCAAATAGCCATCAAATGGCGCATGTTGAAGATGAATATAATGCAATATATGTAATTGGTGATGCTGTTGGAGACACAATGTTTTATGGTAAAGGTGCTGGTAGTTTAGCTACTGGTAGTGCTGTTGTTTCTGATTTATTAAATGTTTCATTACAATTTGAATCAGATTTACATACATTACCTCCACACTTTGAACTTAAAACAGAACGTACGAAAGAAATCGTTGAAGATGAAGTAGTTAAATTCCCACTGAAAAATAGTCATTTTATTATCGTTGAAAGTGACAAAGATGAAGATGTCTTAAGAGATGATATTAAAGCGACAATTGAATTTCATAGAAGTGTTAAAGTAGAACAACGTACTGAAAATACGTATGGTATTGTCATCAGAGGTATTGATGAATTACCATTTGATCAATTAAAAGAAAATGGCATTAATATTTTGAAATATTATCCAATTGAAGGAGATAAGTAATATGGGCAGATGGCAAGGATTAATTCATAATTATAAAGAATATTTACCAGTGAACGAAGGAACACCAGAATTGACTTTAAATGAAGGTAATACACCATTAATTCATTTACCTTATTTATCTGATAAATTGAACATTAATTTATTCGCTAAGTTTGAAGGTCTTAACCCTACAGGTTCTTTTAAAGATAGAGGTATGGTAATGGCAGTTGCAAAAGCGAAAGAAGAAGGTAAAAAAATCGTGATATGTGCCTCTACTGGTAATACATCAGCTTCAGCTGCCGCTTATGCTGCTAGAGCAGGTTTAAAAGCAATTGTTGTTATTCCTGAAGGTAAAATAGCACTTGGTAAATTAGCACAAGCAGTTATGTACGGTGCTGAAATTGTATCAATTAAAGGGAATTTTGATGAAGCATTAAATATCGTTAAAAAAGTTGCAGAAAAAGGTGAAATAGCACTTGTAAACTCTGTAAACCCATATAGAATTGAGGGGCAGAAGACTGGTGCATTTGAAATTGTAGAGCAATTAGATGGTAAAGCACCAGACTTATTTGCGATACCAGTTGGAAATGCTGGAAATATAACAGCATATTGGAAAGGTTTCAAAGAATATCATCAATTAAATCAATCAGGTCTACCTGTTATGTGCGGTTTCCAAGCTGAAGGTGCATCTCCAATCGTACAAGGTAAAGTTGTAACAAATCCAGAGACAGTAGCGACTGCGATTAGAATTGGGAATCCAGCTAGTTGGAAATTGGCCGAGGCAGCACGTGATGAATCAAATGGATTAATAGATAGTGTGACAGATGAAGAAATTCTTAAATCATACAAACTTATGACAAGTAAAGAGGGCGTCTTCAGTGAGCCAGCAAGTAATGCTTCAATTGCAGGTTTGTTGAAATTGCATGAACAAGGTAAATTAGAGCCGAATCAAACTGTTGTAGCAATTTTAACAGGAAATGGATTGAAAGATCCTGATACTGCTATTGATTTACTTGATTCGCCAATTACACCATTAGAAAATGACGAACAAGCAATTATTGATTATATTGAGCGTGCATTAAAATGAAGAAATTAAAGCTTAAAGTACCAGCCTCAACTGCTAACCTTGGGGTTGGTTTCGACTCAATCGGAATGGCTCTAGATAAATATTTAGAAGTAGAAGCGTATCTGTCCGAAGATGGAAAATGGCATTTTGAGCATGTTGGACCTCATCTGAAAGGTTTACCTGTTAATGAGGAACATTATATTACTAAAATTGCACAAACTGCTACAGAGAAATTTTCGAAAGAAATGCCAGCATTAAATTTAAAAATGTATAGCGATATTCCACTTGCGAGAGGATTAGGTAGTTCAGCATCTGCGCTCGTAACGGGGTTATTTCTTGCAAATTATTTTGCGAATTTAAAGTTATCTAAATATGAGTTACTACAACTTGCAACTGAAATTGAAGGACATCCAGATAATGTTGCCCCAACAATTTATGGTGGATTAGTCTTAGGGGTATATGATCCAGAAGCTAAACATACGGATGTATCATATATAGATATACCAAAAGTTGATGTTATTGCTACAATACCGGAGTATGAGCTATCAACAGAGAAAGCGCGTAAAGTATTACCAGAAACACTATCTTTAAAAGATGCCGTTAAATATAGTGCAATAAGCAACACGATGATTAGTGCATTAATTCAACATAATTATGAATTAGCTGGAAAGATGATGATGAAAGATGGTTTTCATGAACCTTATCGTCAACATTTGATCCCTGATTTTGAACGTATTAAAGCATTAGCTATAGAACATGGCGCGTATGCGACTGTTATTAGTGGTGCTGGTCCAACTGTATTAACGCTCGTCAAAAAAGAATTGAGTGGTAAACTTGTAAGGGCGTTACAAGATCAATTTGAAGATTGTGAATCAGAATTGGTAACCATTAATCGTTATGGTATTAGTCAAAAAATCATAAACTTATAAACAAAACTGAGATGCTTATATTCTATGTATGATAGAATATAAGCATTATTATATTTAAGGAGAACAACATGACATATAAATACATCGTAATGGATATGGATGATACACTTTTGACTTCTAAGAATGAAATAAGTGAAGTAACATATCAATACTTAATGGAGAAACAAAAAGAAGGCATGAAGTTAATACTTGCATCGGGGCGACCAACTGCAGGTATGATTAAGCATGCAGAAGTGCTAGATTTAAAAAGCTATGGTGGTTATATTGTAAGTTACAATGGTGCTTTTGTTATAAATGCTGAAGACCAAAGTATCCTATTTAATCAAACAATTAGTCAAAAAGATGCACACGATATTATTGATTATTGTAGAAGTCATAATTTCTTTTATTTAACATATTTAAATGACCAAATTATTCATGATACGACACATGATTATATGAACATTGAAAGTGAATTAACAGGTCTTCCAATGAGTAAAGTTAATAATATTAAAGAAGCTATTATAGGTGATGTTCCAAAAATAATGGGTATTGATTTCGAGGAAAATATTGCAAGTGCAAATGAAGCGTTGAATGGTAAATTTAATGACCAAGTGTCATCAACAATAAGTAAACCGTACTTTTTAGAATTCATGAATAGTGAAGTTTCTAAAGGGAAATCGTTGCAAAGATTGTTTGATCAAATTGATGCGGATTTCTCAGAAGTGATAGCTTTTGGTGATAGTTTAAATGATTCTGACATGTTAGAAAGAGCAGCAGTTGGTGTTGCTATGGGAAATGCGAACGATACGATTAAAGGTATTGCAGATGTTGTTACAGACGACCATGACCATGATGGTATTGTAACAGCGTTAGAAAAAATATTAAATGCATAAAAATAAAGCAGTTCAAACCTTAAATTTTTAAGATTTGAACTGCTTTTTATTATTCGTGACGATCTTCATTAAATGCGATTGAAGTCATTTCAATTACTAGAATTGATTTTGCCCCAAGAATTTTTAATTGTTGTACAATATCATCAATTTCAGTTTTATGTCTCAGTCTTTCAACAAATACGATGATTTGTTCGTACTGATCAATCTCTAAATTGTATAAATAATGTGTGATTGTTCTTTCCAATGGAGACATAAAGCTAATTTTTTTATTAGAGTGTCTTAATGTACTCGAATCAAAATTAAAGCGAGTAGTACCTTGTACACGTATTTCTTTACCAGGTAAATAACGAGCAATTTGAAGTGGAACGTATAAGAATTCTCCTATACCAATGACAAATTTAGGTGAATCATCTAAAAAGTCATTCAATAATTCTCCCATACGTTGAAATAGATCTTCAGATACTTGTTGTTCTTTACCATTTAAAGTGAATCTACCTGTTGAAATAAAATATGGATTATCGTGAATCGTACCATCACGCAGCATGTTTTGTGCTTTTACAATAAAATGATCATTTATGACATTTCTTAATGAGTAATATTGAACTTTCGTATCGTGTTTTTGATTATCTAGTAGTTCATTTTGAATTAAATCTTTCGTCTCATGGTCAATAGCTGTAATTTCTACATCAAACGACATAAGTGAAATGATGTTGATTTTAATATTTAAAGATTTTTCCAAACTTGAGAATGCTTCTTTAACACTTTGAGATCTTAAATCAATAGGTGTTAATACAGTGAATGTTTCTCTTTCAGGACATTTATCATAAATCTTTTTAATGAGATTTAGTACAGAATTACCATTTAATAAATGATTATCAATGATTGCGACACGTTCATCATTATCAAAGAAGTCTTTATCTTTCGTATAGAAATATAAACGTTCTTGAGGATCAACAATATCGCTATGATCTAATAATGGTGGATGAGAAATAATCTTATCTCGTGTAGAAGCTAAGAACATCACATCATCATCAAATAAACTAAAAATCGATTGTCCTAAATTGACAGCACGTTCACTTAAGCCTAAAAATCTTGTTGGTGGATAGTGACCAAGTTTATTAGATTCAACCATATTTAAGGCTTGAATCATTTTACTGCGATTTTTACTGTTAATAGCTTTAGCGATCGTTTGAATACGTTCATCCGTTTCGCCTGTTAACGACTCATGATATAAGAATCCTAATAATAAACCAACAAGTAAAGGATGCTCTGGATATAATCCTCTAGAATATCCTAAACAAGGAGATACTGGTATAAATGGAAATTCTGAATGTTCTTCTTGTGTAATTGCGAGCATTTCATCTATTTCAAAATCAAATCTATTTTCTTTAACTTTCACTTCAACTTGCTGTTCGTTATCTAAAGGAAAAACTTTACTTACTTGGGACATGTGATTACTCCTTTATTTACTTGTATGCGTCCATTCATGGCTGAATTTCTTTCTCTTAATATGCGCATAAATTTGGTCCGCTGCATAGTCTTGGTTCGTATAAACAGTAATATCAAAAAATGCTTGATTCTCTTCAAATGGTTCATTTAAATATAAATCTTTAAGATGAACAAATAATGATTGCATCTGTTCCCGAGTTAAACTTGTATATTCTCTAAGTGTCTTCTTAACGAGTTGAGCATGTGTGTCATAAATGCTTTGAACAACAATGACAAAGCGTTCATCTTGTTCCATAACATCATCAAATAAATTAGTTTGACCTGTCATATTTACACCTTCTTTATTCTAAAATTATCATTAATATTTATTATACTATATATATCGCGATATGAAAAAGTAGATTATAGTTAGCAAATTTTTATAAACGTTTTGAACAAGGGAGTTCGGGATTAGGGGAATGATATTTTGTGTAGGATTTATTGTTACAAAAGTAGGCAGAAGTGTATCTAAGGAAAGCATGCACGAACAAAATTTTAGATATAAATAACGCCACTCAAGTTGATTGAGTGGCGCTTTTAAAAATTATTTCTTATATTGGTGTTTTCTTAAATCAATATCTTCAAGTTTGATAATTTTTGATTTCGTTGTGAATTTATGAATAAAGTATACTACGAAACCTAATATAATCGGTAAGAATGATTCGATTAATACTGGGAAGTTCAATGTCATAATGCTATCAAATGATTGACCGATTAATAAGAATGCTATAACAGCGATTACGATGATTGGTCCTAATGGATATAAAGGTGCTTTATATTCAAGTGTATCTGTCGCTGATTTGCCTTGTTTCTTAATGGCCATCCTTAATCGAATATGACTGATAATACTCATTAGCCAAACTAAAGTAACAAGTGCGCCTAACATATTCAACAATCTATAATAACCATCAGCGTTAATCGTTGCATATACGATAGACACGAAAATTAATACGATTGTGACGCATAATGAAACGAACGGCATATTGTTTCTATTTAAGTTATTGATAAACTTAGGTGCTTGCTTATGTTGAGCAAGTGAGTAAAGTAATCTACTTGTAGCATATAAGCCTGAGTTACCAGCTGAAATAAGTGCTGTTAAAATAACTGCATTAATAATGGAAGCAGCAAATGCTATACCAACTCTATCAAATACGATTGTAAACGGACTTTGTGTTACAGTGTTTGATTTATTTAATAACAATGGATCAGTATATGGAATAATTGCTGCAATCACAGCGATTGCTAAAATATAAAATAATAAAATTCTCCAGAATACTTGTCTAATTGCTTTTGGCATGGATTCTTTAGGGTTTTCAGATTCACCAGCTGTTACGGCTACTACTTCTGTACCACCGAAGCTAAATCCAGCAACAAGTAGTACGCCTAAGAAACCAGAAATACCATTTACGAATGGTGCTTCTTTATAAGTGAAGTTTGATAATCCTAATGGTTCATTTCCACCTAATATTCCAAATATCACAAGAACACCAACTATTAAGAAGATGATAATAGTCGCAACTTTTATAAAACTTAACCAATATTCAGCTTCACCAAATGCTTTAACTGTAAAAGCATTTAATAAAAATAGAATGATTAAGAAAATAATGCTCCATACAAACGGGTTAATATTTTGGAATATATCCCAGTATGTAATGATTTTTGCTGCAGTTAATATATCGACGCTTGTTACCAGTGCCCAAATTACCCAATAAAGCCAACCAACAGTAAATCCTGCTGACGGATCTATAAATCTACTTGAGTATGCACTAAATGAACCAGAAACTGGATAAAAAGTTGCAAGTTCTCCTATAGCTGTCATTAAAAAGTAGAGCATAACACCAATAATAGAATAAGCTATAAGTGCACCACCAGGTCCTGCTTGAGTGATGACTGCACCACTCGCCATAAACAAACCAGTACCAATTGAACCACCAATGGCAATCATTGATATGTGTCTAGTCTTTAATCCTCGTTTCATTTCTTCCATATAATTCACCTTGCTTTCTAATAGTACAATTTATCTGTAAATAAAATATACATATTATTTTATTAGTATTTCAGTAAATAAGCAACAAAAACTTTTAACGCATAAATGCTTTAAAGTCATAAAGTTTCAATGTATAAAAATAGAAGTCATTTCAAATGTATGAATTGACTTCTTTGTCGTATATTTTCTTATAAAATAAGAAATTATTTAGTTTCGCGGTGTAAAGTGTGACGACCTAATCTTGGACAGTATTTTTTCATTTCAATACGTTCAGGATTTGTACGTTTGTTTTTAGTTGTAATATAATTTCTGTCGCCACATTCAGTACATGCTAACGTGATATTGACACGCATGTTCATCAGCCTTTCTATTCAGTAATCGTTACGTTTTATAATTTTAGCATAATACAAATGAGTTTTCAATGCAAAAATATGTGTATTATATAATTGCGATATGATGTGTAAAAGCGTATATTGTTATAATTAAAACAAATAATCATGTAGGAGTTAAAATATGAAAAAAATATATATTATAGTTGGTGCACTATTAATGATGGCGTTCATCCTTGCAGGTTGTAATAACCAAACATCAAAGGATGACAAAATTAAAATCTATGCTACAAACTTTCCATATGAAAGCTTTGCTAAACAAATTGGTGGCAAATATGTAGATGCCAATTCTATTTACCCAAGCGGTACAGATTTACATAACTATGAGCCAACTCAAAAAGAAATACTCAATATCGCTAAAAGTGATCTATTTATTTATTCTTCAAATGAATTAGATCCAGTAGCTAAAAAAATTAGTTCTACTATTAAAAGTGATGATCATAAATTAGAAGCGGTAGCTAATTTGAAAGAAAGTCATATTTTAGAACATCATCATGAGCATGATGAAGAAGAGCATGAACATGAACACGAAGAAAGTGCTAATGATCCACATATTTGGTTAGACCCAATTGTCAATAAAGAAGCGGCTAAATCCATTAAAGAAAAACTCATTCAAAAGGATCCAGAGCATAAAGATTATTATCAAAAAAATTATCAAGACCTCATTAAAGATATAAACGAAATTGATGAAAGTTTACAAAACATAACGAAAGATACAAAAAGAGATACAGTATTTATTTCTCATGATTCTCTAGGTTATTTAGCTAACAGATATCATTTTAAACAAAAAGGTGTCACAGGCATGAATAATGAAGAACCAACTCAAAAAGAAATATTAGAAATTATTAAAGATATTAACAATTCGAAATCTCCATATATTTTATATGAACAAAATGTTAGTTCAAAAATGACAGATATTATAAAGAAAGATACAAAAAGTAAACCGTTAAAATTTCATAATTTAGAAGTATTAACTAAAGATGAAGCAAAACAAAAAAATATTTCATATCAGTCTTTAATGGAAGAAAATATCAAAACTCTTGATAAAGCTCTAAATAAATAATATTTATAGTATTATTTCGTTTACTTTTACTACTTAACCATGTATAGTAACTAATGGATTATTATTAATAGTTGTGAAAGAGGTTATTGATATGAAAATTTTTGATTATGAAGATGTACAGTTAATACCAAATAAATGTATAGTAGAAAGCCGTTCTGAATGTGATACTACTGTAAAATTTGGTCCAAAGACATTTAAATTACCAGTAGTACCTGCCAATATGCAAACAGTCATGAATGAAGAACTAGCTGAATGGTTTGCTAGTAATGATTATTTTTATATCATGCATCGCTTTGATGAAGAAGGACGTATTCCATTTATCAAAAAAATGCAAAGCCAAAACTTATTCGCTTCAATTTCTGTAGGTGTTAAAGACAATGAATATACTTTTATAGAACAACTTTCTAATGAAGGGCTTGTTCCTGAATATATAACAATAGATATTGCACACGGTCATTCTGAGCAAGTTATTAGAATGATTAAACATATTAAACAACATATTCCTGAATCATTTGTAATTGCAGGTAATGTTGGTACACCTGAGGGTGTTCGTGAACTTGAAAATGCGGGTGCTGACGCAACAAAAGTTGGTATCGGACCAGGTAGAGTATGTATTACAAAAATTAAAACTGGATTTGGTACTGGTGGATGGCAATTAGCTGCAATTAACGCTTGTAGTAAAGCTGCTAGAAAACCAATGATTGCTGATGGTGGTATTAGAACTAACGGTGACATTGCTAAATCTATTAGATTTGGTGCAAGTATGGTAATGGTTGGTTCATTATTTGCTGCACATGAAGAATCTCCAGGTGAAACAGTTGAATTAGAAGGTAAACTATATAAAGAGTATTTCGGTAGTGCATCTGAATTTCAAAAAGGTGAGCGTAAAAATGTAGAGGGTAAAAAGATGTTTGTAGAACATAAAGGCTCTCTAAAAGATACGTTAATTGAAATCGAACAAGATTTACAAAGTTCTATTTCATATGCAGGTGGAAAAGATCTACATTCTATTACAAAAGTAGACTATGTAATTGTTCGTAATTCAATATTTAATGGTGACAGTGATCGCGGCTAAAACAAGAGAGGTGACGACTTGAGAAAAGTATTCTTTTTATTTATGTTGCTATTATGCTTAACACTTATCAAGCCAGTCCCAGAATCAGATTTGTCTAGACAAATTGGGCAAAAAGTATTGAATGTTCAACAAGGATTACAACACGAAGAATCAGCTAAAAAGGTTGAACTGAAGACACCAGATGACCAAGAATTTGCGATTAATAATATTCAAATCAATCAAACAAAAAGCGAAGTAGAAAAGAAACTTGGTAAACCTAAGCGTATAACGGTTAATGAATATAACGAGAAATGGCATGTGTATCATAACGACTATCATGAATTTGTGATGGTAAGTTATGATCATGACAAAGTAACTGGTTTATATACAAACCAAGACCTTATAACTTCTAAAAAAGGTATCACAAGTAAAATGAACAAAGATAAAGTTCGTTCTATACTTGGTGAGCCTGAGAAAGCAATAGAAAAAGAAAAAGTGAAACTCATACAAAATGATGAAGATTATGATGTTTTCAAATTTGATAACATCTATACAACCGTGTTTTATGATAAACATGAAAATAATCAAATTAAAGGTCTCATGCAGATTGCATCATCAACTGAAGATAAGCGAACGAATCAGTATCATGCAGCATCTGATGAATATAAAAAAGCTTTAGAATTACAAAACTTTGATCTTGTAAATGCCGAAAGAGTACAGTTTGGATTACCAACATTAACTTATAATGAACGTATTAGCGAAACTGCAAGAAAGCATAGTCAAGACATGGTGAATAATGATTATTTTGATCATAATAACAAACAAGGTATGTCTCCATTTGATAGATTAGATCGAGATGGTTTTAAATATGTAACAGCTGGGGAAAACTTGGCTTATGGTCAAATCAGTAGTATATATGCACATCATGGTCTCATGAATTCACTTGGACATAGAAAAAACATTTTAAATAAAGATTATAAAGAATTAGGTGTAGGTGTTGATATTGGTGAAGAATTACAGCCATATTGGACGGAGAACTACATCACGCAACAATAGAAAAGAGATAAATGATATTATCTTATCAACGTTGATATAATTAAATCGAGAAAAGTCAATATTTCATATTTCCTTAAATGTTTAACACATGTTGTTTCTAGTAATTTTGATTGGTGAAATAACATATAAAGGGGTAGTTTTACATGGAAAATAAAGAAATAAAACGAAAAGATTTAGATGTCTTAGAACGTATTAAAGAATTATTAAATAAAAAAGATGTATTATAAATATATGACAAGTAAAGAAAGAACTCGATAAAGGGAATATGAAAAAAGGAGATGCAAGCGCATCTCCTTTTTGTTATGTTACATTTCTCTAAACAATCCAACAACTTTACCCAATACTGTAACGTTATCTAAATAAATAGGTTCCATTGTATTGTTCTCTGGTTGAAGTCTATATCGCGTTTCCTCTTTGTAAAAACGTTTAACTGTAGCTTCATCATCTTCTGTCATTGCAACTATGATATCACCATTCTCAGCGATTGATTGACTACGTACGATTACTTTATCGCCGTCTAGTATACCAGCTTCAATCATACTATCGCCGACAACATCTAATATAAAGATATTGCTATTATGTGTTGATGTGAAATGTGCTGGTAATGGGAAGTATTCTTCTACATTCTCTACAGCCGTAATAGGTATACCTGCTGTAACTTTACCGATAACTGGAACGTGAATGGTGTTCTCTTGGTTAATGTTCTCTCCAACTGTTTCTGTGATTTCTATTGCTCGTGGTTTAGTTGGATCACGTTTAATGTAGCCCTTTTCTTCTAGTCTTGATAAATGACCATGTACTGTAGAGCTTGACGCTAAGCCGACTGCTAAACCAATTTCACGTACGCTAGGCGGATAGCCTTTCGTTTGTACTATATGTTTGATGAATTGATATATTTCAGATTGACGTTTAGTTAATTCTTTCATAGTCGCACGCTCCCAATTAATTATTTAAATTTATTATAGCACATACGTTTCCTTTGAACAAACATTTGTTCGTATTTTTATTGACTACGAACAGTTGTTCTGTTATTATAATAATACAAACAAACGTTCTAGGAGGAATTGAGTATGACAATTACAATTAAGAAGACAATATTAGTGTATATAGCAGTATTCTTAATGACTTTATTAATTGGATATTTATATTTAGCTCAGTCTAATGATCTTTATAATACAGAACAAACGTACGAAATGACCGATCACCAAATTAAACAACAAAGCGATAAACAACATAACCATATATCTGATTCCAATACATTAGTAGGGTCAATAGATTGAATTTAAACACGAGTAAATCCATTTGGATTTACTCGTGTTTTTTGGTATCTTTTATGTATAAAGAAAGTGGGGATATTATGCTAGATAAAGCAAAAATAGAAAGAATTAATGAATTAGCGAACAAAAAGAAATCTGAAGGTTTAACAGATAGTGAAGCTAAAGAACAAACAAAATTACGCGCTGAGTATTTACAAGCTTTCCGCGGGAATTTTAAAAATACAATCGAGAATACTAAAATCATTGATCCAGAAGGTAATGATGTAACTCCTGATAAGGTAAAAGAAATTCAAAAAAATAATAATATAAGAAAGTAAGTATAAATTAAGTAATAATAATTAATTTTTGAAAAAATTTCATGTATAATGAAAAGGGATTACAAGAATAAAGGAGACTACATTTATGTTTAATGAAAAAGATCAACTTGCAGTAGATTCAATCCGTGCTTTAAGTATAGATGCTATTGAAGCAGCTAACTCAGGACATCCTGGTTTACCAATGGGTGCTGCACCTATGGCATATGCATTATGGACTAAGCATTTAAATTTCAATCCACAATCTAAGAACTATTTTAATAGAGACCGTTTTGTTTTATCTGCTGGACATGGTTCTGCATTACTATATAGTTTATTACACGTTTCAGGTAGTTTAGAACTTGAAGAAGTGAAGAACTTCAGACAATGGGATTCTAAAACACCTGGACACCCAGAATTTAGACATACTGATGGTGTAGAAGTTACAACAGGACCTTTAGGACAAGGTTTTGCAATGAGTGTTGGTATGGCAATGGCTGAAAAACACTTAGCAGGTAAATTTAATAAAGATAAATACGATGTAGTAGATCATTACACATATGTTTTAGCAAGTGATGGTGACTTAATGGAAGGTATTTCTCATGAAGCAGCTTCATTAGCAGGTCACTTAAACCTTGATAAATTAATCACATTATATGATTCTAATGATATTTCATTAGATGGTGAGTTAAATAAAGCATTCTCTGAAAATGTTAAAGAAAGATTCACTTCATATGGTTGGAGCTATATCTTAGTTGAAGATGGTAATGACTTAGAAGCTATTGATAAAGCGATTACTAAAGCAAAAACATTAGAAGGCCCAACATTAATCGAAGTTAAAACAGTTATCGGTTATGGTGCGCCTAATAAAGCAGGTACTAATGGCGTGCATGGTGCTCCATTAGGAGAAGAAGAACGTGAATTAGCATTAAAAGCATACGGTTTAGATCCTTCTAAACGCTTTAATGTACCTCAAGAAGTGTATGATATCTTCAGTGAAACAATGCTTAAACGTGCAAACGAAGACGAAGTAGCATGGGAAAAATTAGTCGAAGCTTATACAAATGATTATCCAGAATTAGGACAAGCATTTAAACAAGCCATTTCTAATGAATTACCTGTTGATTATGATAAAGAATTACCAGTTTATGAAGCTGGAAATAGCAGTGCCACTCGTGCGGATTCAGGTGAAGTGATTCAAGCATTAAGTAAATCAGTACCTGCATTCTTTGGTGGTTCAGCTGACTTAGCATCTTCAAACAAATCAAATGTTAAAGATGAAGCTGACTTTAGTAGCGAAACTCCAGAAGGACGCAATGTTTGGTTTGGTGTTCGTGAATTTGGTATGGCTGCTGCAGTTAATGGTATGGCAGTACACGGTGGTGTTAAACCATATGGTGCAACATTCTTCGTATTCAGTGACTACTTGAAACCAGCTGTAAGACTTTCAGCAATTATGGGCATACCTTCAACATTTGTATTCACACATGATTCAATTGCTGTTGGTGAAGATGGCCCAACACATGAACCAGTTGAACAATTAGCTGGATTAAGAGCGATTCCTAACTTAAACGTTATTCGCCCTGCAGACGGTAACGAAACAAGAGTAGCATGGAAAGTAGCTTTAGAATCTGAAACGACACCAACAGCTTTAGTGTTAACAAGACAAAACTTAACAGCTTTAGATGTTGAAGAATCAGTGTTAGAAGAAGGTGTTCGTAAAGGCGGATATGTTGTATATCGTTCAGAAATCGAACCTGAATACTTACTACTAGCATCTGGTTCAGAAGTTTCATTAGCTGTTGATGCAGCTAAAGATATCGAAGCACAAGGTAAAGGTGTGCAAGTTGTATCATTACCTAACTGGCATGCATTTGATCAACAAGATGCTGAATATAAAGCATCAGTATTACCAACATCAATCACTAAACGTGTAGCAATCGAAATGGCATCTTCTCTAGGTTGGCATAAATATATTGGCATTGAAGGAAAAGTCATTACAATTGATACATTCGGTGCAAGTGCGCCTGGCGACTTAGTAGTTGAAAAATACGGATTTACAAAAGAAAATGTATTAAACCAAGTATTAAGCTTCTAAAGAATCTTAAAAAGCCTCATCCAAGAAACTTGGTTGAGGCTTTTTCATTTTAAACATTAAGTTTCATCTTGATAAAATGTAATGAATTTAGTAAACTTTTATAGGATACAGAAAGTGGGTGAAATAATGGCAACGTGGTTAGCAATATTATTAATCGTCGTGGCATTAATCGGTGGGCTTGCACTTGGATTCTTCCTTGCACGTAAATATATGATGGATTACTTGAAAAAGAATCCACCAATTAACGAAGAAATGTTACGTATGATGATGATGCAAATGGGTCAAAAACCATCTCAAAAGAAAATTAATCAAATGATGACAATGATGAATAAGAATATGGATCAAAAAATTAAATAATCTTATATTAATCATAAGTAAAAATAAAACGTATAACCGTGATATTTTTAAACGAGTCTCAGACGTACACAACAGTCTAAGGCTCGTTTCTTATTTTGTTTAAGTTTTCACTTATTGTTCAAATAAAGGTGTTTTAACTTAATTGTTATTTGATAAAATAGAATATGAGTGAGAGGGGGATCATTGTGGAAATCACAGTATTTGTAGCTTTTGGTGCAGGCATATTAAGTTTCGTATCTCCTTGCGTATTACCTATTTATCCAGCGTTTATTTCTTATATAACAGGCATGAGTTATGACGACATCAAAACTAAAGGACTTAGTCGTAATGCAATCCTACATACGATTATCTTTTTGCTTGGGTTTAGTGTTATATATATGATACTAGGAATGGGGATAGGATATATTTCTGGTATGCTGATTAATTACCAAACGTTAATCAGGCAATTAGGTGCCATTATTATTATTGTATTTGGTCTCATTATATTAGGTGTATTTCAACCACAATTTCTAATGAAAGACCGTAAAATAAATTTCAAGACGAAACCCACAGGTTATATAGGTACTTTTCTTATAGGTATGGCATTTGCTGCGGGATGGACACCTTGTAATGGTCCAATTATTGCAGCGATTGGTACGTTAGCTGCTACTAATTCATCACAAGCATTACTTTATATGTTGTTATATGTATTAGGATTCAGCATTCCATTTTTCGTACTGACATTCTTTATAACTAAATTACAAATTATTAAAAAGTACAATGTTGCTATCATGAAGTTTGGTGGTATAATTATGATAATTATGGGAATATTACTGTTCTTTGATTTATTAACGGAGATCACGATATTCTTCCAATCATTAGGTTTAAATTAAATATTATTGATATTTCGTACTTATAAGGGGTTTTAGATATGTATTTCCTTTTTTCATTTGTAATAGCAGCTTTAATGGGATTGGCAGTTATTGTTGTTAGAATGAAAGCACAAAATTATCCAACGAATGCTAAAAAGATCGTATTACCGCCATTTTTTATGGCTACAGGTGCATTGATGTATGTTGTACCGTACTTTAGATTAAATGGCAGTGAAATTATAGAAGCAATTTTAGTTGGTTTGTTCTTTTCTCTATTTCTTATCTTTACTTCTAACTTTGAAGTTAAAGGATCAGAAATTTATATGAAACGTTCTAAATTATTTCCGGTTATTTTAATATCGCTATTAATCATTAGATCAGTCGGTAAATTTTTCTTAAGTGATTCAATCGATCCAGGTCAATTAGCAGGTATGTTTTTCTTACTCGCATTTAGTATGATTGTACCTTGGAGAATAGCCATGTATGTAAAATATAAAAAATTAAAAGACCGTATGCCAATTGTAAATTAAAAAAACAACGCACATCTCAATTATTGAGTGTGCGTTGTTTTTGCATTTGAAATTTCTTCTCTATGATCAAATATAGAAAATTTATTCTTCTCATCATCAGCTAATTCGAACAATTTTAAATATGGTGTATAATCTATATTAAGTTCGGTTAGCTTTTTCTTCATGAATTTGTGATCTCTTTTTGGTGTTGCTACGATGTATCCTCTCATGATATGGTCAAGTTCGATTGTTGTGGCATGTTCTTCTAATGCAATTTTAGAGACACGTCCACCTATCTTTTCTTTCGCAACATCCCTAAATAATTCTGGAACAGGTGAAACGAGTTCGTTTAATAAACTACGTGCTTCATCATTCCATAATGGTAAAGCTTTATTAATGTAGTAGTCTTGCCAATCAAGTTCACTCATACCATTATCTTTAGGCATACGTTTTAAGAATTTACGAAACATAAAGAATCCACCGATTGCAAGTAACGAAATAAATACGATGCACCATAAAATAATAAAAAATATAAATGCGTTACTCAATGAAATCACTCCTTAGATTTAGTATAAATGAAGCATTTCAACCTGTCTAATAAATATTATAAAAGGAGCTTTAAAATGAAAATTTTACATACTGCTGATTGGCACATTGGTAAAACCATCAATGGTCAATCATTAATAGAAGATCAAAAGTTTATACTTTCAAAATTATTCGATGCAATTAAAGAACATCAACCAGATATTGTTGTCATTAGCGGTGATTTATACGACTTACACTATCCCAATAAAGAGTCGATGGTTGTTCTTGAAGATGCGCTTTCAACAATCAACTTAGAACTTAACACGCCAGTAATAGCTATAAGTGGAAATCATGATGGTAAAGAACGTTTAAACTATGGAGAGAGATGGTTCGAAAAAACAGGCTTAAAAATTATTACGGGATATGATCAGTTACTTGAACCTATTAAAGTGAATGATGTCAATATATACGTAATGCCTTACTTTACACCTGCTGATATTAGACATGTGTTTGAAGTAAAAGATATTCATACTCATCAGGAAGCGACTGAATTTATTGTTCATAAAATGAAAGAAGTTATAAAAGAAGATGAAACGAATATTTTAATAGGTCATTTATTCGTTGCTGGTGGTGAATCGACAGACTCTGAAAGACCATTATCTATCGGAACAATAGAGACAGTCAGTGCCGATACATTTGAAATATTCGATGCTGTATTATTAGGTCATTTACATCACCCGTTTGCGATAAAGTCCGATTACATATTTTATTCTGGAACACCAATGCAATATTCATTTTCAGAGGCTAATCAATCTAAAGGATATAGACTATTTGATTTTGGTTATAAATCATTTAAAGAGTCATTTATTCCAATAGAACCTAGAAGAGCATTTCAAGTGATACAAGCAAGTTATGAAGATGTCATACATGAAAAATTAGACATTAAACATCGTGAAGACTATTTTCACTTTAAATTGTCTGATATGGACCATGTGACAGATCCACTTATGAAGATAAGAAGTATATATCCTAATACACTTCAAATATCTAGGCAAGATTATGAAGTTGCAAATGATGAAATAGATGTGGATGTTCATACTTTGACGGATTTAGAAATTATTGAATCATTTTATGATCATGTAACGGGTGAAACGTTAGAAGGCATAAAAAAAGAAAAAATCATTGCATTGTTAGAAAATGATTTAAATAAGGGGGCACGAGAATAAGATGAGACCTTTATTATTAAAGATGCAATATTTTGGACCATTTATAAATGAGGAAGTTGATTTTACACATTTATCTAAATCACAATTATTTTTAATCTGTGGAAAAACGGGGTCAGGAAAGACGATGATCTTTGATGCGATGGTTTATGCTTTGTTTGGTAAGACATCGACAGAATCGCGTGAAGAAGTTGATTTGCGAAGCCATTTTGCTGATCCTAAGTTACCTACAAAAGTAGAATTTGAATTTGAAATTAAAAACGAGCAATATAGCGTCGTAAGAACTGTGAAATACATTAAAGAAGGTAATAAAAACCCAACGAATGCAACTGTTGAAGTATATAAAAAAATAAATGATAAGTGGTCATTAGAAACGAAAAGTATTAATACAAGCAATGATTATTTAAAAGCGTTATTACATATGAATGTTAAGCAGTTTAGACAAATATTGATTCTTCCACAAGGTGAATTCAAACAGTTTCTCGTTTCGAACAGCACAGATAAAAGAAGTATATTAAGAACACTATTCGATAGTAATCGTTTTGAGTCGTTACAAGAACAATTAGAACTAGAAATGAAGAAAGAAATCGCATTAATCGAAAGTCACTATCAAAAAATTACACAATATTTAAATGACATGCATGATTTTGATGACGAAGCGTTACAAGAACATAAACAAGTTGAAGGCTATCGTTATGAAGTGATTCAAGATGCATTAACGTCATATGAAGCGGTAGGACAAGAAAAGTTAAAAGAACTAACAAATTTGAAAGCTAAACAGCAGCAACAAGTTAGTGAAATTGAAAATGTCTTTGAACAGGAGAAAGCATTAAAAGGAAACTTTGAAACGTTACAAGTTAAAGAAGCAGAATTAAATCAGTTGAAAAGTGAAGAGAAAGAAATCAATGATTTAAAGAAACAAGTTAAATACTTAAAAAGTGTACAATCTTTAACATATCAATATCATCAACTTAAAGATAAAGAAACTAACCATACAAACGAATTAAAAAATGATGAAGTACTTCAAAAACAAATAAGTGATAATGCACAACAATTAGAATCAATTGTACAACAAATAAATGATCTGCATAAAGAACATAAACAAATCGAAGAATATAGAGCATTTGTTCAAAATACTAAACATATAAAAGTAAATATAGATAAATATATAGAAGCAGAACAAAACCTGGTAAAACATAAGGAGAAACAAAAAGCACTAAATAATGCAATTGAAGAAGACAAGAAGGAAACAGAGCAATTAAATAGTAAACTTGGACACATTACTTATGACGAAAAAGATGAGCAAAATCAATTAAAAGAACAAGAAACAATGAAGTTAACATTACAAGGTCTAGAAACAACACAAAAGCTGTATGCAGATAAACAAGCGTTGGAAGAGAAAATACAAGCATATAATCGTCAATTAGTAGAATATGAAAATGAAAAAACATCACTAGAACAACGTATTGATGCTGAAAAGGCGTTTGATATATTGAATGTGGAAGATGAAATATTAAAAATTCAAAAGCATGTTCATAAAGGTGAAGATTGTCCTATATGTGGATCAATCATAGAAACAATCAATGGCGATGTTGATTTTGAAAGCTTAAAACAAGAAAAAGCGAAACAATTAGAAGTTGAACAGCAGTTACAAGAAGTAAATCAACACATTACGACTTATAAAGAAAGAATTAATTTGACGAATGAACAATTAAACAAGTTAAGTAATGTATATGATGTACAAAAAGATATAGCATCATTAAACGAAAGTGTTGAACAAATTGTAAGTAAATTAAAAACTTATCAAGAGAATCGTCAGCATATTCAACGTCTAGAAAAAGAAATAAATGCTGTAGATAAACAGATAACAGAACACACATTACAATTAAATGATTTAAACCATAAAATATCTACATATGAAAATGATTTAGCGTACTTTAATAAAGAGACGGGGTATACTGAAGTATCATCATTTGTTGAACGAGTTAATACGTTAGAACAAACATTATCTAAGTTTGATCAAAGTATGAAAAAATTAAATGAACAACAAGAACAATATCAAAATGATAAGCAAACATTACAAATGCAACATGCTACGGTTAAAGAACGTTTATCTATGATTGAAGAACAAATTAAATCTACAAAAGACTATTTAAGTACTGAAATGAACAAACATGACATTTCTTTATATGCTCAGTTAGATGAGTTGTTATTACAAGTAGAGGATATTGATCGATTAGAAGAAAGTGTTCAGCAATATGACAAAAAGTATATAGAAGTTGAAGCGGTCGTTAAAGAACTTAGCAAAAAAGTAAGAGATCAAGAAATGCCTGATATTACTAATACGGAAGAACAATTAGTAAGTGCTAAAGATTCTCTAAACAATTTAACGAAACAATTGAATCAACTGCAATTAAAGGTTGAACAAAATGACCAAAAATCTAAAGCGATTCTTAACGTGATAGATAAGATTAATCAAGACCTTAAAGAACAAGAAGAAATGATTGATTTATCGAGAATTATGAATGGGAAGAATAGCCAGAAATTATCATTGGAGAATTATGTGCTGATTTATTATTTAAATCATATATTAGATAATGCAAATAGACATTTTCTTAAAATGACGAATAATCGCTATCAACTCGTGCGTAGAAAGGAAAAATCACAAGGGTTAAGTGGTTTGGAAATAGAAGTGTTTGATAGATTTTCAAATAGAACGAGACATATTACATCATTATCAGGTGGGGAAACATTCCAAGCTTCGTTGTCGCTAGCGATAGGATTGTCGAATGTTGTGCAGCAAGAAGCGGGTGCCATCCATCTAGAATCGATGTTTATTGATGAAGGCTTTGGTACATTAGATGCTGAAACTTTAGAAACTGCGCTCGATACACTCGTTAATATCCAAATGTCCGGTCGTTTAGTCGGTATTATTTCTCACGTATCTGAATTAAAGACAAGAATTCCAACCATATTAAATGTAAACAAGAATGGATTTTTAAGTACAACGGTATTTTCGAATAATTGAATGACA
The DNA here is from genome assembly GCF_038005105.1 of Mammaliicoccus sp. FSL K6-3158. NCBI lineage: Bacteria > Bacillati > Bacillota > Bacilli > Caryophanales > Staphylococcaceae > Mammaliicoccus > Mammaliicoccus sp. FSL K6-3158. The sequence goes on along the minus strand of NZ_JBBOSL010000001.1, from coordinate 1,576,624 downwards.
CATCAAAGACATAAATAGATTAAATTACGTATTTAAGTTGAGATTTTTATTTGATATATTTTAACTAACAGAGTTATGGGAGTGTTAGGATGAAAAAGGGAATATTTCTAATATTGGTTGCAAGTATGATGATAATGAGTGCATGTAGTAATAATGCGATTGAACCAGACAGTCAATTTGGCAATAAAATGCAGTCATTCAATGTAACTGATCAAGATGGACATAAATTTTCACAAAAAGATATGAAAGGGAAAGTGTATATAGCTGACTTTATTTTTACGAATTGTGAAACAGTATGCCCACCAATGACATACAATATGAGTACTGTCATTGATCAACTTGAAAAAGATGGTGTTAAAAATTATGGGGTATTAAGTTTTAGTGTGGATCCAGCAAATGATACACCGAAAAAACTTAAAGATTACGTTAAACAATATAATGTACCAGATAATAAATGGACGCTATTGACGAATTACGATTTCAAATTTATTAAACAATACGCACAAGATAACTTTAAATCAATCGTTGCGCCACCACCTAAAGGTAGTACTCAAGTCACACATGGTACAAGTTTCTATTTAATAGATCAGAATGGAAAAATTATTAAATCATATAGCGGACAGGATGCTGGGGATAAGAAGTTCCCTAAATCTGAAATTGTAGCTGATGTTAAAACATTAGTAGAAGAAGGTCCAGTAGAAGATTAATAAACATTTAAAAAACCATCGATTATTGAACAATCAATAATCGATGGTTTTTTAAATATGTAAAACTTACTTTTCGCGTAAAGCGTCGCGGATTTCTGTAAGTAATACAGTTTGTTCGTCAACTTCTTCTTCTTCTTCGCCTTTTTTCATAATAGTATTTGCAATTTTAATGAATACAAATAGTGCGAATGCGACGATTAAGAAGTCAATGATAGATTGGATGAATAGACCGTACTTGATACCCATTAATGACCATTTTTCAGCGAAGTCTACTTCTCCAAAAATTAATCCAATAAGTGGCATTATGACGTTCTCAACTAAAGATGTAACAATTTTGTTAAAGGCAGCACCAATAACAACGGCGATTGCTAAATCTAAAACGTTACCTTGCAAAGCAAAGTCTTTAAATTCTTTTAATAATGACATATTAAACACCTCCTTATCGAATTTTATCATACATGAATATAGCATAAAAAGAAATAGTCAATTTGATTTTAGGTGTAATATTTGTTAAAGTGTTGAATGTTGCTGTTTTCATATAGCATTTATTTGAAAATATCACGAATAAAATTAGTTAAAACGGGAATACATAATTAAAAGTTTGTTATTTTGAAAGGAGTATGCAAATGTCAAATTCGCCAATTCAACCTAACGGCAGAAAATTATCAAATGTTTTTACAGCATCAGCAATTGTAATTGGTATTATCGTAGCAATAGGTGCGATTTTCCCTACAAAATTTGGTGATGTTACAAGTGATATCAGTAGTTGGATTTCTACATACTTTGGTTGGTACTACATGATTATCACAATAGGTATGGTGTTCTTCTGTGTGTTTATTATATTTAGTCCAATTGGTAAACTGAAATTGGGTAGACCACAGGATAAACCAGAGTTTAACACTGTATCATGGTTTGCAATGCTATTTAGTGCTGGTATGGGTATCGGTTTAGTATTCTACGGTGCTGCTGAGCCAATGTCACACTACTTATCACCACCAACAGCAAGTCCAGAAACAAAAGCAGCAATGACTGAATCTATGCGTTCAACTTTCTTACATTGGGGCTTCCATGCATGGGGCATTTATGGTGTAGTAGCTTTAGCACTTGCTTATGCACAATTTAGAAAAGGTGAACCAGGATTATTATCTAAAACTTTAAGACCTTTATTAGGTGATAAAGTGGATGGTCCTATTGGTACAATTATTGACGTGTTATCAGTATTCGCAACTGTTGTAGGGGTTGCCGTTTCATTAGGTATGGGTGCTTTACAGATCAATGGTGGATTAGAATATTTATTTGGTGTTCCAAATAACATTGTTGTTCAAGGTATTATCATCATTATCGTAACAATATTATTCCTTGCAAGTGCATGGAGTGGCTTAAGTAAAGGTATTCAATATTTAAGTAATACAAATTTAGTTTTAGCTTCATTATTATTAATTGTTACTTTAATCCTAGGACCTACAATTTTAATTTTAAACATGTTTACATCTTCAACAGGTGCATTATTCGATAGCTTTTTATTCAACAGTTTCGATGTAGCGCCATTAAGCGAACAAAAAAATACTTGGTTAAATTCTTGGACACTTTATTACTGGGGTTGGTGGATGAGTTGGAGTCCATTCGTAGGTATATTTATTGCCCGCGTTTCTAGAGGTCGTTCTATTCGTGAATTTATTCTAGGTGTTATGCTTGTACCAACAATCATTAGCTTTATTTGGTTCAGTGTATTTGGCGTAACAGGTATTGAAGTAGGTAAGAAAGCACCAGAAGTATTCAAAATGTCTACTGAAACGCAATTGTTTGGTGTGTTTAATGAAATGCCAATGGGTATCGCATTATCTATATTAGCTTTAGCGTTAGTATGTATATTCTTTGTAACTTCAGCTGACTCAGCTACTTTCGTACTTGGTATGCAAACAACTCATGGATCATTAAATCCATCAGGTATGGTAAAAGTAATTTGGGGTATCGCGCAATCATTAATCGCGTTTGTATTGTTATTATCAGGTGGAGATACTGGATTAAATGCACTACAATCAGCAGCAATTATTTCAGCATTCCCATTTAGTTTTATTATCATCTTGATGATAATTGCATTCTACAAAGATGCAAACCAAGAAAGAAAATATCTTGGATTATCGATTACACCGAATAAGCATCGTATGAAAGAATATGTAGAAAAATCTAAACGAGAATATGAACAAGAATTAAAAGAACAACGTCGTTTAGCAAGAGAAATGGAAGATTAATAAGTGATAGACTGAGACAAATTGATGTCTCAGTCTTTTTTTAAATTATAGTTGATAATCATTATCAATTAATAACTAAAAATTATGTATAATTAAAAATACATAAGAAAAACTTATAATATCCTATTATAAACTTGAATGATAAATATATTCATTTTTAAGCGCAATGTATTGTTTTACTAAAGTATTGATTATACAATTGTATATGAAGCATTAACTTGCACAATTTTAAAGGGGGAACTAATAATGAGCTCAAGTTTAAAAGAACAATCTAAAAAATCTTTTGAATTGAACGGCAAAACATACACGTTTTATAGCTTAAAAACATTAGACGAATTAGGTTTATCTAATGTTGATAAACTACCTTATTCTATTCGTGTATTATTAGAATCAGTATTAAGACAGTTTGATGGACGTGTCATTAAAGAAGAACATATTATGAATTTAGCAAAATGGGGTAAATCTAACGATGCTAATGCAGAAGTACCATTTAAACCATCACGTGTTATTCTACAAGACTTCACAGGTGTACCTGCAGTTGTAGACTTAGCTTCTTTACGTAAAGCTATGGATGATGTTGGTGGAGATGTATCTAAAATCAACCCTGAAGTACCAGTTGATTTAGTTATTGACCACTCTGTACAAGTAGATAGCTATGCATTACCAAATTCATTAGAAATGAATATGAAATTAGAATTCGAACGCAATATCGAGCGTTACCAATTCTTAAACTGGGCAACAAAATCGTTTGATAACTATCGTGCTGTACCACCAGCTACTGGTATTGTTCACCAAGTTAACTTGGAATACTTAGCAAGCGTTGTACACATTAGAGAAGAAGAAAATGAACTTGTAACTTACCCAGATACTTTAGTAGGTACTGACTCACATACAACAATGATTAACGGTATTGGAGTATTAGGTTGGGGTGTAGGTGGTATTGAAGCCGAAGCAGGTATGCTTGGACAACCTTCATACTTCCCAGTTCCTGAAGTTATCGGTGTTAAATTAACAAACGAATTACCACAAGGTACAACAGCTACTGACTTAGCTTTACGTGTAACTGAAGAGTTACGTAAAAAAGGTGTTGTAGGTAAATTTGTTGAATTCTTTGGTCCTGGTGTAGAAAAATTACCATTAGCAGACAGAGCAACAATTGCTAACATGGCGCCTGAATATGGTGCTACATGTGGTTTCTTCCCAGTAGATGATGAATCATTAAGTTACTTACGATTAACTGGACGTTCTGAAGAACAAGTTAATGTCGTAGAGAAATACTTAAAAGAAAACAATATGTTCTTCAATGCTGAAAATGTAGAACCAACATATACAGATGTTGTAGATCTAGATTTATCAACAGTTGAAGCATCATTATCTGGTCCTAAACGTCCACAAGATTTAATCAAATTAAGCGACATGAAAAAATCATTTGTTGATTCAGTGACTGCACCAGCAGGTAACCAAGGTCATGGTTTCGATAAATCAGAATTTGATAAATCTGTAGATATTGAATTACAAGATGGTACGAAGACTTCAATGAAGACTGGTGACATTGCAATAGCAGCCATTACTTCTTGTACAAACACTTCTAACCCATATGTAATGTTAGGTGCAGGTTTAGTAGCGAAAAAAGCAATCGAAAAAGGCTTAAAAGTACCAGATTACGTTAAGACTTCATTGGCACCTGGTTCAAAAGTTGTTACAGGTTATTTACGCGATGCTGGATTACAAGAGTATTTAGATGATCTTGGATTCAACTTAGTTGGTTATGGTTGTACAACTTGTATCGGTAACTCAGGTCCATTATTACCTGAAATTGAAAAAGCGATTGCTGAAGAAGATTTACTTGTTACTTCAGTATTATCTGGTAACCGTAACTTCGAAGGTCGTATTCATCCATTAGTTAAAGCTAACTACTTAGCATCACCACAATTAGTTGTTGCTTATGCATTAGCTGGTACTGTTGATATCGATTTACAAAACGATCCAATCGGTAAAGGATCTAATGGTGAAGATGTATACTTAAAAGACATCTGGCCATCAATTGAAGAAGTTAGAGACACTGTATTATCAGTTGTTACACCTGAATTATTTAGAGAAGAATACAAAACAGTATTTGAATCTAATGAAGTTTGGAATCAAATTGAAACGACAGATCAACCATTATATGACTTTGATCCAAGTTCAACATATATCCAAAACCCTACATTCTTCCAAGGTTTATCTAAAGAACCAAAAGATATTCAACCTTTAAGTGATTTAAGAGTAATGGGTAAATTTGGTGACTCAGTTACAACTGACCATATTTCTCCTGCAGGTGCAATCGGTAAAGATACACCAGCTGGTAAATACTTGCAAGACCATGATGTAGCAATTAGAGACTTTAACTCATACGGTTCTCGTCGTGGTAACCATGAAGTTATGATGAGAGGTACTTTTGCTAACATTCGTATTAAGAACCAATTAGCACCTGGAACTGAAGGTGGATTTACAACTTATTGGCCAACAGAAGAAGTAATGCCTATCTTTGATGCTTCAATGAAATATCAAGAAAATGGTATTGGTTTATGTGTGCTTGCTGGTAATGACTACGGTATGGGTTCTTCTCGTGACTGGGCAGCTAAAGGTACAAATCTTTTAGGTGTTAAAACAGTTATTGCTCAAAGTTATGAACGTATTCACCGTTCTAACCTTGTTATGATGGGTGTATTACCTTTACAATTTAAAAAAGGTGACTCAGCAGATAGCTTAGGCTTAACAGGTAGAGAAGCAATTTCAGTAGATATTCATGAAGGTGTTAAACCACGTGATATTCTTAAAGTAACAGCTACAAGCGAAGATGGTAAAGTTACTGAATTTGAAGCTTTAGCAAGATTCGACTCTGAAGTTGAAATTGACTACTACAGACACGGTGGTATACTACAAATGGTATTAAGAAATAAATTAGCACAATAATATAAAGCTAATTCATATAAGAGCAGTAGATATTCTTTGTAAATTGAATGTCTACTGCTTTTTATATAAACATTAAATATATGTATATAAAAGAATATAATCACAGGCGTAATTATATTTATGTTATGATTAGGTTAAGGAATTTAGAAAGAGGGATTGAATCATGATTTATAGTGAAACACCAATAGATGTTAGATATGCAGAGACGGATAAAATGGGCGTTGTTTATCATGCAAATTATGCCATTTGGTTTGAAGTAGCAAGAACAGACTACATTTATAAAGCAGGATTTAGTTACGCAGATATGGAAAATGCAGGTATTATTTCTCCTGTTGTTGATTTGAATATTACTTATAAAAAGTCTATAACATATCCAGAAAAAGTTATCATTAAAACGTGGATTTCTCATTATTCACCAATAAGATCAATTTATTCTTACGAGATATTAAATGAACAAAGAGAAGTTGTGTCAACAGGATCTACAACACATGTATGCTTGAAAAAAGGTTCAAACAGACCAATTAGACTAGATAAAAGTTTCCCTGAATGGCATAATGCATATTTAAAAATTCACGAAGAAACTGAACAAGGTGTAGACCGTAAACTATAATAAATAAGCAGATGTGTTTCGCTAAATACACGAAATACATCTGCTTTTATAGTTTATCTTGAAGCTTTGACTTCATATTTAATTTCTCCATTGTCATTTAAATCAATTACTAAGTCATTATCATCGAAGTACCATAAATCTTTTTCATCAATAAAAAATGGAATATCGTTTTTCACGTCTTTAAAACCAACTTCAGAAGAACTTAATTCTTCTACAGTAAATGCGGGTGAGAAGCCTTGTTTTAACTGAAATTCACCGCCATAACGAACGAAAAATCGTAAGGCTTGATCATCATTGAATTCTAATTCGTCTTTAAACCATTCGATAGCTTTTTCAGTAATTTCTAAATTCATAGTGCATTCTCCTTTACATCCATTTGATTTTTGGTTCTTGTCCTTTGAATATTCTTATAATATTTGATTGGTGTCTGACGAGTAGTATAACCAATATTGCAATAGATACGATTAAGAATGGTATATCACCAATGATAATAGCACCTATAAAACAACTTATACCCGCTACAATACTAGATAATGATACATATTTAGTTAAATATAGAATTACAAAGAATATAATAGCTAGTATAATTAATAGTATCGGATGTACACCTAGAACTGCACCTGCACTTGTTGCAACGGCTTTTCCACCTTTGAATTTTAAAAATATTGGAAATACATGTCCGACTACCGCACAAATACCTACAAATATGCTAGGAATATCTACATTAAACCATATTGGGAAGAAAACTACAATAAAACCTTTGAAGATGTCTAAAAACATCACGATAAATCCAGCTTTTTTTCCTAATACTCTAAATGTATTTGTAGCACCCAGGTTGCCACTTCCAAATTGTCGAATATCTTTTTTATAAAATAACTTACCTAACACAAGGCCACTTGGGAAACATCCAACTAAGTAGCTAAGTATAATAACAACAAATGTCATTATTGAAACACTCCTTTGATAGCAGGTACTAATAGTTTACCATAACTGTATATCGGTTACTATTTAAAAATATGATATTGTCATTACAATGTAAAGGGAAATTGTACCACAATTAGGGATAGGACTTGCATTTTCTAGGGATTTATAACAAAATAACTATTGTAAAGTAAAAGAAACGAACGTACGTTTGTAGGAGGAGAAATATTGAATAAACAAGCAAAAGTTCAATATGGTGAAGATTCAATACAAGTACTCGAAGGTTTAGAAGCAGTAAGAAAAAGACCTGGTATGTACATTGGTTCAACAGATGTCCGCGGACTTCACCATTTAGTATATGAAATAGTAGATAACTCTGTTGATGAAATTTTAAATGGCTTCGGTACGGAAATCGAAGTGACCATTCATAAAGATAATAGTATTTCTGTTTATGATAACGGTAGGGGGATGCCTACAGGATTACATAAGACTGGTAAACCAACACCTGAAGTTATATTTACTGTCCTTCATGCCGGTGGTAAATTCGGTCAAGGTGGCTATAAAACATCTGGTGGACTACACGGCGTAGGTGCTTCGGTCGTTAATGCTTTGAGTGAATGGTTAGAAGTAACGATTTATAGAGAAGGACATATTTATAAACAAAAATTCAAAAACGGTGGTGTACCTGTAACAACATTAGAGAAAAAGGGGAAAACACGTAAAACAGGTACGACGGTCCATTTCAAACCAGACTCTAAAATATTTAAAGCTTCAACACATTTTAACTTTGAAACGTTATGCGAAAGACTTCAAGAATCAGCATTTTTACTGAGAGCACTTAAAATAAAAGTAACGGATTTAAGGGGAGAAGAACCGAGAGAAGTATTTTATCATTATGAAGACGGTATTAAAGAATTTGTTAATTATTTAAACGAAGGCAAAGACGTGTTACATGATGTTGCTATGTTTAGTGGCGAATCAAATGGAATTGAAGTAGATATTAGTTTTCAATTTAATGACCAATATTCTGAAACAATTCTAAGTTTCGTTAATAATGTTCGTACTAAAGACGGTGGAACACATGAAACAGCTTTAAAGACAGCATTTACACGTGTGTTTAATGAATATGCTCGTAAAATCGGTGAACTTAAACAAAAAGATAAAAACCTTGATGGAAGCGATATTCGTGAAGGTCTAACAGCTATTATTTCTGTAAGAATTCCAGAAGATTTATTACAGTTTGAAGGACAAACTAAGTCTAAATTAGGTACAACAGAAGCACGTGCAGCTGTTGATTCTGTAATGTCAGATCAACTTCCTTTCTACTTAGAAGAGAAAGGTCAATTATCAAAAGCATTACTTAAAAAAGCGATTAAGGCATCACAAGCACGTGAAGCAGCGAGAAAAGCACGTGAAGAAGCTAGAAATGGTAAGAAAAACAAACGTAAAGAAACTTTATTATCTGGTAAATTAACGCCAGCACAAAGTAAAAATACAGAGAAAAACGAACTTTATTTAGTCGAAGGGGATTCTGCCGGAGGATCAGCTAAATTAGGGCGCGATCGTAAATTCCAAGCAATATTACCGTTAAGAGGTAAAGTTATTAATACAGAAAAAGCTAAACTTGAAGATATCTTTAAAAATGAAGAAATCAATACGATTATTCATACAATAGGTGCTGGTGTAGGTGCAGACTTTAATATTGAAGATAGTAACTACAACAAAGTGATTATTATGACAGATGCCGATACTGATGGCGCGCATATTCAAGTATTATTATTAACTTTCTTCTTCAAGTATATGAGACCGCTATTAGAAGCAGGTAGAGTATATATTGCATTACCACCTTTATATAAATTAGAAAAAGGTAAAGGTAAGTCAAAACAAGTTGAATATGCATGGACGGATGAAGATTTAGAAGTATTAATGAAGAAAATTGGTAAAGGTTTCACACTTCAACGTTATAAAGGTTTAGGTGAAATGAATGCCGATCAACTATGGGAAACAACAATGGATCCTGAAACAAGAACATTAATTAGAGTAAGTATTGATGATGAAGTACGTTCACAACGAAGAGTGACAACATTAATGGGTGACAAAGTTGAACCACGTAGAGAATGGATTGAAAGACACGTTCAATTTGGTATGCAAGAAGATCAAAGTATACTTGAAAGTGATGACATTCAAGTACTTGATGATGAAGTAGAATCATTAGAGGAGGAAGTTAAATAATGGTTGAACAAATTCAAAACCTTCCTTTAGAAGATGTAATTGGAGATAGATTTGGTAGATATAGTAAATATATCATTCAAGACCGTGCGCTTCCTGATGTACGAGATGGATTGAAACCAGTACAACGTAGAATATTATTTGCGATGTATAAAGACGGTAATACGTATGATAGAAACTTTAGAAAAAGTGCTAAAACTGTTGGTAACGTAATCGGTAATTATCATCCACATGGTGATTCTTCTGTTTACGATGCAATGGTACGTATGAGTCAAGATTGGAAATTGAGACATGTACTAATAGAAATGCACGGTAATAACGGTAGTATTGATAATGACCCTCCTGCAGCAATGCGTTATACTGAGGCTAAATTAAGTAAACTAGCCGAAGTGTTATTACAAGATATAGATAAAGAAACAGTTGAACATGTACAAAACTTTGATGATACAGCGATGGAGCCGATGGTATTACCAGCTAGGTATCCTAACTTATTAGTCAATGGATCTACAGGTATTTCAGCAGGTTATGCAACTGATATTCCACCGCATAATCTAGGAGAAGTCATCGATGCGACATTAAAGCTTATCGATAAACCAAGTACAACTGTAGATGAATTAATTGAACATATCAAAGGACCAGATTTCCCAACTGGCGGTATTATTCAAGGGTTAGATGGTATTAAGAAAGCCTATAAAACAGGTAAAGGTAAAATAGTTGTTAGAAGTAAAGTAGAAATAGAAAAAATTAGAGGCGGAAGAGAACAAATCGTCGTAACTGAAGTACCATTTGAAGTAAACAAAGGTACATTAGTTAAGAAAATTGATGAACTCAGAGCTGATAAGAAAATAGAAGGAATCGTAGAAGTTCGTGATGAAACGGATAGAGAAGGTTTACGAATTGCAATTGAACTTAAGAAAGATATTAATAGCGAAGGTGTTCTAAATTATCTATACAAGAACACAGACTTACAAGTGCTATATCATTTTAATATGGTTGCAATCAATAATAGAAGACCTGAATTATTAGGACTTAAACAAATTCTAGAAAGCTATATTGAACACCAAAAAGAAGTCGTAACAAGACGTTCTCAATATGAATTATCTCAAGCACAAAAACGCATGCATATCGTCGAAGGTTTAATTAAAGCATTGTCTATTTTAGATGAAGTTATTGAAACAATTAGAGCTTCTAAAAACAAACGTGATGCGAAAGAGAATTTAATTGCGAAATATGAATTTACTGAAGAACAAGCTGAAGCAATCGTGATGTTACAACTTTATAGATTAACAAATACAGATATTGTTTCTTTAGAAAATGAATTTGATGAACTCAAACAAACTATCGAACGCTTAAAAGATATTTTAGAAAATGAAAAATCATTACTTAAAGTCATTAAGAACGAACTTAGAGCTGTTCGAAAAGAATTTGCTGATGAACGGTTAACTGAAATCGAAGAAAAAATCGAAGAAATTAAAATTGAAAAAGAAATTTTAGTTCCGAGTGAAGAAACAATCGTTTCTGTCACGCATGATGGATACATTAAACGTACTTCTAATAGAAGTTATATCGCAAGCGGTGTTGATGAGGTAGGACTCAAAGACGGTGATTACTTATTAATGCACGAAAAAATGAATACACAAGATACGTTAATTGTATTCACAAATAAAGGTAATTACTTATTTATACCCGTACATGAAATTGTGGACTTAAAGTGGAAAGATCTTGGTAAACATATTTCACAAATGATTCCAATTGATGATGACGAACGTGTCATTTCTGTTAATAAAGAAACAGATTTCAAGCCATCGTCTAATTATATTATCGCGACGAAAAACGGCATGATCAAAAAGTCTACAAATGATAAATTTAAAGCGAGCAGAATTACAAAACCACTCGTTGCCATTAAACTTAAAGGTGACGATGAAGTTGTTTCCGTACTGAAAATAGTAAACGATGAACTTATAACAGTGATTACTGAAAAAGGTATGAGCTTAACTTATGATACAGATGAATTATCCGACATTGGTTTGAAAGCAGCAGGTGTTAAATCTATCAACTTAAAAGACAATGATAAAGTTGTAATGACAGATAAATTACCAAATAATCAATCTGTTTTTATTGTGACGGATCGTGGTTCAGTTAAAAGAATGAAAGCAGAACAATTTGTACCTGCTAAAAGATCTCAACGTGGCTTAATGATTTTAAAAGAACTAAAATCTAAAGCACATAGAATCGTATTTGCTAGAACAATAGCAGAAGATGAAACATGTGTGATGATTTCAGAAAAAAATCAAGTCAAAGTTAATACTAAAGACTTTAACTTTAGTGAACGATATACAAATGGTCGATTTGTTGTTGACGAGAATGACTTCGGTCACATAATTAATGCATATTTTGAAGAAAAAGCAATAGATTAAAAAATTATAGTCATAATGAATGGCACATGGTAAAATCATGATAGCGATTTATTATGACTATATTATTAGAATTGAGGGATTTCTTTGAAGGATTTTGATAGTTATATCCCAGGTTGGTTTCATAACTTTGTTCAATGGGGTAATGATTTAATTTGGACTCAAAACTTAATTTTCCTATTACTACTAGCTGGCGTATTTTTTACAATAAGTTCTAGAGTAGTACAACTTAGATGGTTACCAGAAATGTTTAGAGTCATTTTTGAAAAGCCTGAAACATTAGAGGATGGAAGAAAAGGTATATCTTCTTTCCAAGCATTTGCAATAAGTGCTGCTTCTCGTGTTGGTACTGGTAATATCGCAGGTGTTGCAACTGCGATTGTATTAGGTGGCCCAGGTGCAGTATTTTGGATGTGGGTTATTGCATTTATTGGTGCAGCAAGTGCATTCTTTGAAGCAACATTAGCACAAGTATATAAAGTAAAAGATAAAGAAGGTGGGTTCCGTGGTGGACCAGCATATTACATAGAACGTGGTTTAGGTCAGAAATGGCTTGGTGTTGTGTTTGCAATTCTCATAACTGTAACGTTTGCATTTGTATTTAACACAGTTCAATCTAATACGATTGCTGCTTCTTTAAATGAACAATATGAATTTTCAAATGTGATAACAGGCATTATCTTGGCTATTATTACAGCATTAGTTATCTTTGGTGGGGTAAGAAGTATTGCAACAGTATCTTCATTTATCGTTCCAATTATGGCAGTTGGATATATTGGTTTAGTTGGTTATATCCTATTTATGAATGTTGATCAAATTTGGCCAATGATTCAAAATATCGTAAGAAGTGCATTTGGTTTCCATCCTGCATTTGGTGGGGCAATGGGATTTGCAATTATGCAAGGTATTAAACGTGGATTGTTCTCAAACGAAGCAGGTATGGGTTCTGCAGCAAACGCAGCAGCAACGGCAGCAGTTAGCCATCCAGTTAAGCAAGGTTTAATACAATCATTAGGTGTATTCTTTGATACAATGATTATTTGTTCAGCAACGGCAATTATGTTGTTGCTTTACACAGATTTACAATTTGGAGCTGATGCGCCACAAGGTGTGGCCGTAACACAACAAGCACTGATAACACATGTAGGTGAATTTGGTGGTATATTCTTAACGCTAGCCGTATTTATGTTTGCATTCTCTTCAATAATTGGTAACTATTACTACGGTCAATCAAATATTGAATATTTAACTAAAAATAAATTTGTTATGTTTGTCTTCAGACTTTTAGTTGTAGCAATGGTCTTTGTTGGCTCAGTAGTACAAGTTCAAACAGTATGGGATACAGCAGATCTATTTATGGGATTAATGGCGATTATCAATATCGTAGCATTATTTGGTCTTGCAACTGTCGTATTTGAAGTTGCTAAAGATTATCGTGCACAAAGAAAGCGTAAGTTAAATCCGGTATTTAAGATTGAAAACTTAAAAGGTAACTTTAATAATATCGAAGCATGGGGTGAAAACCCTTATGCAACAATAAATAAAAAAGAAACAACAGAACAATCATCTGAAGTAAAAACAAAGTATGAAGAACCTAAAGAAGATACATTTGAAAATATTAAAGATGATGTTAAAGACGAAGATAAATAAAATGAAAACGCCATGGACACGTGTCCATGGCGTTTTCATTTTATTTAAATAAGTTTACAATTGAATTGAAGATATCTTTAATGGCATTTACAAGTTTATCCCAGAAACCTTCGTCTTGAAGTTTGTCTTTAATATCATTACCTAAATCTTCAGCTTTTTTCTTTGCATCTTTAAATTCATCAGATTTAACTAAATCATTAACATAATCTTTCGAGTTATTTATAAAATCTTTTGCATTTTCACCGCTAAAGACACCGTCTTTTTGTGCTTTATCAATAACATTAACAATCATATTAATTTGGTTATCATTAATAACGTTTGTTAAACCATTGTCTTCGATTTTTTGGTTAACGATATTTGTAATTTCATTGATTGTTACATTACCTGACTTTTCAGCTACTGCTTGTTTAGATTCTGCAATCGTTTTGTTTAATTGTGATTGAGAAAATCCTTCTTGACCTTTATTTTCTTCAGTTATTTGGTTAATTGTAGATAACTCTTCTTGAGCGACTTGTGTTCTATTTGAATCTACTTCTTCACCTTGTTCTTCAAATGCTTTGTATACACCAGCTAATGCACTTTCACCTGTAACATCTTCACTTGAAGCAATTGTTACATCAGCATCTTTAATACCAGCTGTCATTAATGCATTTTTATATGTGTCTTTTGTTACTTTTGTAATTTGACCTTGGTCTTGATTAATCGTTAAGTTAAGACCACTGCCTTTAGAAGTCTTTGTAATACGAATACTTGATTTTAAGACATCATTTGATGATTGCATATTTAAGTATTTATTTAAATCATCAGCAGTAACGTAAGTTGTCTTGTCACTGTTTTTAGTACCTAATAAGTTTGAAGTTGTATCTTTAGCACTTGTATTATTTTGTAATGCTGCACCGTAAACAGTAACGGCATTATCCCAAGCCTCTTCAGTTACCGCATGGGCTTGATGTTTCGGATATAGAATAGTAGATAATAATAAAACAGCAAGAACACTTATTATATATAGTTTTGTTTTTTTCATATGTTTGCACATCCTCAAATTTATTGATATAAAATATATCTATCATTATATTATCATCAAATGTATAATATGTAATAGGTCTTCAGAATGAGGTTTAAGATATGGGAAAATACATTATCGAAAAGGCATTAAATAATAATGTGTTAGTTGCTAATTATTATGATAAAGAAGTTATATTAGTTGGTAAGGGAATTGGTTTCGGAAAAAAACAAGGTGAAGAAATTAATACAGATTTAATCGAAAAGGTATATTTATTAGAATCTGAAAATGATAAAAATAAATATAAGCAATTATTAGATGGTACAAATGATGAAGTGTTTAGTATCGTTTTAGAAGTTGTAAATGGTATTGATAAACAGTTGGGTGGAAGTGTTAGTGAAAAGACATTAATATCTTTAACAGACCATATGTTATTTGCGATCAAGCGTATTAAAGAAGGTATACATGTTCATAATCCTTTTTTAAAAGAGACAGAACTGCTTTATCCGAGGGAATATCAAATAGCAGAAAAAGCTGTTAAAGCATTAAACGAAAAATTAAATTTACAGTTTATTGAATCAGAAGCAGGATTTATTGCTTTACATATTCACTCTGCAGAAGTGAATCATTCAATTCGTGATATACACAATATAAAAGCGATTATTCAAAAAGCAATCATTATAATAGAAGAAGGCCTAGAAGTTGATATTAATAAAAATAGTATTAATTATAGTCGTTTTGTTCGGCACCTTCACTTTGCGATTCAAAGAGTATTGGCAGATGAACGAATTCCAGATGCAACTAATATCGAAACACTATTGAAAGCGCAATATCCATTGTGCTATAATATATCCGTAAAGATAGTGAAGATGATGCAAACACAATTGAAGAAGCCAGTATATCAATCTGAGTTGGCATATTTAACAATGCACATCCAGCACTTTAATAATAACTTATAAATTGCGTGTTACTGATACGATCAGGCATGAGCAAATAGACTTTACCGTAATGGTAAGTTTCTTTGCTCATGCCTTTTTTCATGCCGTGATTTACGAAGTTAAACAATTAGGAGGGTATTAATTATGTTTAAAAAGTTCTTTGGACAATTGCAACGTATTGGTAAAGCATTAATGTTACCAGTTGCGATTTTACCAGCAGCGGGTATTTTACTTGCGTTTGGTAATGCAATGCAGAACGATCAATTCGTTGAAATTGCACCTTGGTTAAAATCTGATGTTATTGTCATGATAGCTTCAGTAATGGAATCATCTGGTCAAATTATCTTTGATAATTTACCATTACTATTCGCACTCGGGACAGCATTAGGTTTAGCTGGAGGAGATGGTGTTGCAGCATTGGCAGCATTAGTTGGTTACCTTATTATGAATACAACAATGGGAGTTGTTAAAGGTATTTCAATTGATGACATTTATAGTTATGCTGAAGGCGCTAAAACTTTAGGGCAAACTGCTAAAGATCCAGCAAACGCATTAGTTCTTGGTATTCCAACACTTCAAACAGGGGTGTTTGGTGGTATTATAATGGGTGCTCTTGCAGCATGGTGTTACAACAAATATTATAATATCAACTTACCACCATTTTTAGGATTCTTTGCGGGTAAAAGATTTGTACCTATCGCAACATCTGTAATAGCAATTATTGCAGGTATTATTCTTTCATTTGCATGGCCACCAATTCAAGATGGCTTAAATAACTTATCTACATTCTTATTAGATAAGAACTTAGCTTTAACAACATTTATATTTGGTATTATCGAACGTGCTTTAATTCCATTTGGATTACATCACATTTTCTACTCACCATTCTGGTTTGAATTTGGTAACTATGTAAATTCTGCAGGTGAATTAGTTCGTGGTGACCAAAGAATATTTATGGCACAAGTTAAAGACGGTGTACCATTTACAGCGGGTGCATTCACAACTGGTAAATATCCATTTATGATGTTTGGTTTACCAGCTGCAGCATATGCAATCTATCGTCAAGCTCGTCCAGAGCGTAAAAAAGTTGTCGGCGGTTTAATGTTATCTGCAGGTTTAACATCATTCTTAACAGGTATTACTGAACCTTTAGAGTTCTCATTCTTATTCGTAGCACCAGTATTATACGGTATTCATGTTATTTTAGCAGGTACATCATTCTTAGTGATGCATCTACTACATATTCAAATTGGTATGACATTCTCTGGTGGATTTATCGATTACGTATTATACGGTTTGTTAAACTGGGATCGTACAAATGCACTACTTGTTATTCCAGTAGGTATTATTTATGCGCTAGTTTATTACTTCTTATTTACATTTGCGATTAAGAAATTTAACTTAAAAACTCCTGGTCGTGAAGATAAAGAATCTGAATCACGCAATAGTTCAGTAGCAGAGCTTCCATTCGATGTATTAGATGCAATGGGTGGTAAAGAAAACATCAAACATTTAGATGCATGTATTACGCGTTTACGTGTTGAAGTATTAAATAAATCTGAAGTAAACAAAGATGAACTGAAAAGTTTAGGAGCATCAGGTGTACTTGAAGTCGGTAACAATATCCAAGCTATTTTTGGACCTAAATCAGATCAAATTAAACACGATATGGCACGTATCATTTCAGGTGAAATTACGAAACCTGATGAAACAACTGTTACTGAAGAAGGCGATCAAGAAAGTGCTGCTATTTTAGCTGAAGGTGGCGCAACAATTTATGCACCAATTAAAGGTGAAGTTGTTAACATCTCTGAAGTACCAGATAAAGTATTCTCTGAAAAAATGATGGGTGACGGCGTTGCAATTATTCCTGAAACTGGTGAAGTTGTTGCACCATTTGATGGTAAATTGAAAATGACATTCCCTACAAAACATGCGATTGGTTTAGAATCTAATGACGGTGTTGAATTATTAATCCACTTCGGTTTAGAAACAGTTAAATTAGAAGGTAAAGGATTTGAAATTTTAGCGGAAGCTGATACAGATATTGTTAAAGGTCAACCATTAATGAAAGTTGATTTAGACTTCATTAAAGAAAATGCTGATAGTACTATAACGCCAATTGTAGTGACTAATCTTGGTGATTCTTCATTAGAAGTATTAACAACAGGTACAGTTGAACAAGGTGATAAAATATTAGTCGTTAAATAAGACTTTTATGGATGAGAAGATACATCTTCATGGTGTATCTTCTTTTTATATTCTAAATTAAGCGTTTATAATATTATTATGTAAACTATAAATGTAAATTTTTGTTTTTAAAGTGATTCGATTAGGGTATAATAGATTATAAATCTTTAAGAGGAGGGCTTATTTTGGAAAAAGAAAAGCATTCCAATAATACTTTTAATAAAACAACACGTTTTATGCAGTTTTTCGGTGGACGTGATATTTATTTTATTTTAGGATTATTGATTTTGATAGGGTTAACAATATTTATTTTCCAACATGTTTCATTTGTTTTTGAACCTATCGTGACAATTACGACAACTTTAATTGGCCCAATTATTGTTGCATTTGTTGCATTCTATTTGTTTAATCCTTTAATTAATTTTATGGAAAGGTTTAACATCTCTAGATTATGGGGAATCATCATATTATTATGTGTGATTATCGCAGCATTTACACTAATTGTGACGTTATTAATACCTGTTGTACAACATCAAGTTGAGAGTTTATCTAAAAATTTACCTACATATTTCGATGAATTTAGTGATAAATTAAAAGAGCTTTCTCAAAATTCATTTGTAGCGGATTACTATACACAAGCTCAAAATTGGTTCCAACAGAACTTTAGCGATATTCCTAAGAAAATATCTAATTCAGTAGGAGATTTTAGTAATAAGTTCCAAACATTTGTATCTACAATTACACATGTTGTTGTGATCATTATTACATTCCCATTTGTATTATTCTTTTTACTTAAAGATGGCGCGAAATTCAGAAATTACTTTATTAGATTAATGCCACCAAAATTCAGAAAAGATACACATGATTTAATTGATAAGATGAATGTTCAAGTTGGTTCTTATATTCAAGGTCAAATGATTGTTGCTTTCTGTATTGGTGTATTACTATTTATCGGTTATTCAATCATTGGATTAGACTATGCTTTAACATTAGCAAGTATTGCTGCTGTGACTAGTGTTGTACCGTATTTAGGTCCAATTATCGCTATTTCACCAGCAATTATTTTAGCTGCAATTGATTCACCGTTCATGTTATTGAAACTTGCAATTGTTTGGGCTGCAGTTCAATTTTTAGAAGGACATTTTATTTCACCAAATATTATGGGTAAAACAATGCAAATTCATCCTTTAACAATTATCTTTGTATTGTTATGTGCAGGTAATTTAGCAGGTATACTAGGGGTTATTTTAGGTATTCCAGCATATGCTATTATTAAAGTAGCAGTGACACATCTCTTCACATTATTTAAACGTCGCTATAATAAGTATTATCAAGATGACTCAGGTCCATACGAGTTTAAAGATGAAGAAGTTGTACATGAAAAAGAATAAACTATAACTATAGACTGCCTTTAACTTTTTGAAGCTTAATGGCAGTCTTTTTTAAACATTTTAATTTGTATATTTATATGGTATTATTTGGGAGTATTACAAAATAAAAGAAGGTTAGAATATGAGACTATTAAATCGAAAGAAAATTTTGCCAATATTAAAAGTTTTATTTATATGTATCATATTATGCATCGTTGTCTTTGTATTGCATAATGAATTAGGAAAAATCGACTTTAAAAAGACAATCGTGCTTTTTAGAGAAATGAATACATTTTATTTTGTAGGCATCATTATATTAGGTGTACTTTCCGTTTCTGTTTTATCTCTATACGACATGATGCTAAAACAGTCTTTAAAAATTAGTTTACCAATACATAAAGTTTTATCCATTAGCTATATTATTAACACGTTTAACAGTATTTTAGGATTTGGTGGATTAATAGGTGCTGGTTTAAGAATTTATTCTTATAGAAATGACGTTGAAGATAAGAAAGATTTAGTTAAAAGTGTTTCATTGTTATTGTTATCCATGTTAAGCGGTTTAAGTTTATTATGTGTACTTATTGTATTTCGTGTTTTTAATGCGGATGCATTACTAGCTGATATTTCATGGGCTAAAATTGTCATATATATTGGCAGTTTGTTTCTTCCTTTATTTATAGTTGTGTCGTATTTGAAACCTTCTATAAGTCGAGACAGACTGCTTGGATTTAAATTTACAATTGTATCTGCACTCGAATGGATTGCGGCGAGCTACTTATTATTTGTCATTTTGAAAGCATTACATATTCATGTAGACTTTGCTCACTTAGTTGGGATATTTGTTGTTGCAGCCTTATCAGGATTAATTAGTATGATACCCGGGGGATTTGGTGCATTTGATTTAGTGATCTTATTAGGTATTAAGTCGCTTGGTGTACCTGAAGAAAAAGTATTATTAGCGTTGTTACTCTATAGAGTTGCTTATTACTTCTTCCCATTTATTATAGCACTTGGTTTATCTACATTTGAATTTGGTAGTATCGCTAAAAAATACATCGAAGAAAGTAAATTCTATACACCAGCAGTTGATACAACATCATTCATAAAGTCTGTACAGAGTGATTTTATGACCAAAGTACCAACATTGGCGCTAGGTTTGTTATCAGGTATTACAGGATTTGTACTTTATTTTAATCACATTTTAATCTTATATGATGCTATTTACTCACATCATTATACTTTTTATTCAATCTTATTAGCACTTCATACAGCTTCTACACTTATGTTACTTATTTGTGCTAAAGGCGTTATGTCTGGTACGATGCGATCTATTCTCATGAGCATAATTTCTGTCATCGTGATGTTAGTCGTATCTATATTAACGAATAGTACAATCATTGCATTTTTATGGTTAACGATACTATTAGTATTATTATTTATCGGCTACAAAAATGCGCTCGTTGTCAAAAAGATTGTTACACCTATGAAAATAGTTTTAAGTGGTATATTAATTTTAACAATGTTTATTTTCAATAGAATTGTCACTAAAAATTATTTGAATTTATATCCACATGAAGTCACTAAATTTGATAAATATGCTGTGTTTACAATGTTCTTAATTGCACTTGCGATCTTATGTTTAATCGGTATGTGCATAACATATATACTCTCAAAAAGATTCCAAAAAAGTTTATATACAAATGCTACATATGAAACGATACAGTCTATTATCGACCAAAATCAAGGTTCATATGTGAGTCACTTAGCATTTACAGGAGATAAATCATTTTATGTTAATAAAGATGAAGATGTCTTTATTATGTATCGACATAAGATGAATGCAGTTATCGTGTTAGGTGATCCAGTCGGTAACTCTGATAAATATCATGAAGTATTAAAAGAATTTTATGATCAAATGCATTTTTTAGGTCATGATATTATTTTCTATCAAGTACAAAGTAAATTACTTTCTTTATATCATGATTATGGAAATGTCTTTTTCAAATTAGGAGAAGAAGCACTCATAGACCTCGAAACATTCAGTTTATCTGGTAAGAAAAAACGTGGTATGCGTGCAACTCATAATAAAATGGCATCAGAAGGCTATCAATTTGAAATAATAGAAGCGCCATTTGCAAAAGATGATATTGACATGTTGAAATCTATTAGTGACGGCTGGTTAGGTGACAAGAAAGAAATGAGCTTTTCAGTTGGGTCATTTGATGAAGATTATTTAAATAAAGCACCAATCGCAGTTATAAGAAATGATGGCAATGAAATAGTAGGTTTCTGTTCATTAATGTATACAAATTATAATGATTCCATATCCGTAGATCTAATTAGATGGAACAAAGAAGTAGAACTACCAATGATGGACGCTTTATATATCCATATGTTGTTATGGGCACAAGAACAAGGCTACAAACAATTTAATATGGGAATGGCTACGTTATCCAATGTAGGACATAATCAATACGCATATTTAAGAGAAAAATTTGCAGCAAAAGTATTCGAAAATATGAATGGTTTATATAGCTTCCAAGGATTACGAAATTATAAACAAAAATTTTATCCAGAATGGGAACCAAGATATTTAGTATATCGTAAATATAGTTCACTATTATGGAATTTAATAAGAGTATCTTTAACAATTAATCATAAATAAAAACCCAAAACCACTTGTAAAAAAGTGGTTTTGGGTTTTGTTTGGATTTAATTAACACGTGTTTCTTTAATGCGTTTATACCATAAGTATAGGACGTATAGTACTGCAATCGCGATGATTACAATAAACACTTTAGAATACATACCTACATATATGAGAATTTGATGCCAATGATTGCCTAACATTTTACCGAGCATGATAAGAAATATATTCCACATACCTGTGCCGATTGCTGTTAAAAGTATAAATACGGGTAAGTTCATTTTAGTTATACCAGCTGGTAATGAAATGAGTGTTCTGACAATTGGGATAAAGCGTCCTAAAAAGATAGCCCAATGTCCATATTTATCTAACCATTGAATGGTCTTATCTAAGTCTTGTGTTTTGATACCTATATATTTGCCACGTTTATGTATAAATTTATATAAACGTTCTTCTCCTATAAGAGCACCAATGCTATATAATACAAGTGCTCCGAGTACGGCGCCTAAAATTGTAAGTAAACATACAATTATGATATTCAACTCTGACTGTGAAGTCATAAAGCCTGCAAATGTTAATATGATTTCAGAAGGGAAGGGGTGTATAACATATTCTAAAAATACGAGTATGAAGACACCGATATATCCATAATGCGTCATAAAATCAGTAATCCATTGTTCCATAATGTTCTCCTTTTATATCTTAAATACTGATAGATATTATATAAAAATAACAGTATAGCATAATTGTATACGATACTGTTATGCTATACTTGTTTATTTTAAACTTTGTCTAATTGTTTGTTCTTCTTGATATCTTTCAGGATTCTTCTTATAGAAATCTTGATGATAATCTTCAGCTTTGTAAAAAGGTTTATATGGTAATAATTTTGTAACGACTGATTTTCCTTCTGGTAATTCTTTATTTAATTGTTCGATATACTGTTCAGCAAGTTTCTTCTGATCATCATTTGTATAGAAAATAGCTGTTTCATATTGTGTACCTCTGTCTTGGAATTGTCCATGAGCATCAGTAGGATCAATAATTGCAAAATATATTTCTAGCAGTCTATTATATGAGAATAAAGCTACATCATATTGGATTTCGACAACTTCATAATGTCCGGTATCACCCTTTTTTACTTCTTCGTATGTTGGATTTTCAGTAGTTCCACCCATATAACCTGAAGTCACTTTATCTATTCCTTCATATTGGTCAAATGGCTTAACCATACACCAAAAGCATCCTCCTGCAAAATACGCTTTATTCATATTCATGATATTTTTACCATCCTTTATTCAGTCTCAAGTCTTATTTTTAAGTTAGCTTTGCAATTTTTCTTGATTTTTAGTATATAAATTGGTTAACTTAATGTATGAGTCTCATTATAATATAATTAGACTCAATTTTGAAGATAAAAGGTTGGTAACAATGACTTCGCATAATCAATCAGAAACTGAAGATAATCGTCAAACGAATATACCTACAAGAAGAAAAAAGCGTAGAATTAAAAAAAGACCTTTTATTTTCTTAGGTATCATCTTACTTTTAATTGGACTTGGATTTTACATTAATGCTTCTTATAAATCTGGTTTGAAAGTTTCATCAGATAATGGTAAAAAGCAGCAATTACATAAATTCAATAGTACAACGCGGAATGATGGTAAAGTAAATGTGCTCGTATTAGGTGAGGACCGCAAAGTAGATAATTCACAACCTAGAACAGACTCAATTATGATTGTTCAATACGATTACTTGAAAAAAGATCTCAAAATTGTATCTGTCATGAGAGATATTTATTCAGAAATCCCAGGTGGCTATCGTAATTATAAGATTAATACTGCATATTCATTAGGCGGACCTGAATTATTACGTAAGACATTGAAGAAGAACCTTGATATTGATCCGGAATACTATGCAATTATCGATTTTGATGGATTTGAAGAAATGGTCGATGAAATTGCACCTAAAGGCGTTCCAATCGATGTTGAAAAAGATATGTCTGCCAAAATTGGTGTTACTTTAAAACAAGGGCAACATAATTTAAACGGGAAAGAATTATTAGGTTATGCGCGCTTTAGACACGATGAAGAAGGTGACTTTGGTCGTGTTAGAAGACAACAACAAGTCATGACTGCACTAAAATCAGAAATGATGAGTGTAGATTCAGTTGTTAAAGCACCGAAATTAGCTGGTATTGCTAGAGGTTATGTTAATACCAATTTAGATGATCAAACAATTTACAAAACGGGAGCTAGCTTCTTAGCTAGAGGCGATAAAGATATTAAGACGTTAACAGTCCCTGTTAAAGGTTCTTATACAAATGAGAATGATATTGAAAATGGGGCAGTATTAAAAATCGACAAAGAAAAAAATAAAGAAGCAATTAAGAAATTTCTTAACGATTAATCATTAAGGAAACGAAAAAAGCAATAAATGGTCACTTTGACCATTTATTGCTTTTTATATAATTATATAGTTCTTATGAATCAGATTTACGTGTACCAGCAACACCGTAGTGTTCAGGTTTCATTTCTTCAATAATGACATGAATATTTTCTTTTGGTGCTTTTGCATTTTGATGAACAGCTTCTGTAACATCTTTTACAAGACCTTTCAATTGTTCATCTGATCTACCTTCAATTAATTTAATGTTTACGATTGGCATTATAAACGCTCCTTATTATATTGAATATTTGCTGAAGGACCACTATCTCCATTCCAGTCTGTTTGACCGTCATCTTCTATGAATTCAATGTTCACATCTTCAACATGAGATAAGTCTAACAATTTTAATATAATCCGTTTTCTGATATCTGACAACTCTTTAAGTGTATAATTGTGATTAACTTCTAATAAACATTCTATATGAAGTGCTTCTCCTTCTTTAATAACAGCAAGTCTTTTAATATCACTAATTGCTTTGTCGTCTAATATGACACGTGAAGCATGTATTTCAGATTCATGATCTGCAATACCAAGAACGCCTTGTGCATTTTCAATAAAGATAATACCCACAACTATAAACATCATCACACCAATGATGACTGAAGCAATACCTTCTAACATACCTAAACCTGTTAATCTTGCAATAATGATTGAAAGAACGGCAATAATACCACCGCCAGTTGCGACAGTATCTTCCATGAATACTAATTTTGTTGCAGGTTTAGCTTTACCAATCAGTAAATAACTTTTAGTAAATGGTGTCAGTAATCCTTTACTGCTTTCACCAGCTTCCTCTAAGATTTCTTTACCAGCTTTTCTTAAAACACTACCTTCTAAAATAATACCGATAGCTAAAACAGCAATATTAATCCAGAAAAATAATATTGGTCCACCAGTTTCATTTGGATGGACAATATGGTGGAAACCTTCTTTAACTGTCTCATAAGATAAAATACCTACAATAATAACAGCTATTAAACAAACGAGGTTAATTAATCTTCCATATCCAAGAGGGAATTTTTCATTCGGACTTCTTTTAGAAAATGCTGATCCTAAAAATACAAAAAGTTGGTTTGCTGCATCACCAAAAGAGTGCATCATTTCAGCAAACATAGCGATGTTTCCTGTAAAGATAAAAGCGAATAACTTTAAACAACCTAAAATAAAGTTAACAACTGCAGCAGAAAGCGAAGACTTGCTTCCTTTTTTTAGTAAATTAATGAAAGCTTTCATAAAAAACTCCTTTAAAATATTTTTGTTTTGATTATACCACTATAATACCCAATTTTATTATAATATAAGTATTTTTATGTAAATATCATAATAATATTATGTCAACTATAAAAGTTGGTTTAAATTTTTAAAACCTTCATTTAGGGAATGTGTTATACTATTTATATAGATATGTTAATTAAGTTATACTAATACTCGACTATTTTAATGTAACTTAATAATAAAGTTAACTTATTACACATTGTGCACTTGTTGTCACTTTTTAAATGAAAGTATAAGGTTTATAATAGTAGTAATACATAGATTAATTCATACAAATTATTCATTTGTATATTTTTTATGGACATATATTTAGTCGAAATGGTTAATATTGAAAGGGGCTCTGTAGTTAATTATGAATGCTTTACATAAGAAAACAGATGTAATATTAATTGGTGGAGGCATTATGAGTGCTACTTTAGGTACTATGCTTAAAGAATTATCACCAAATTTAGAAATTAAATTATTTGAAAAATTATCAAAACCAGCTGAAGAAAGTTCTAATGAATGGAACAACGCCGGAACTGGTCATTCAGCATTATGTGAATTGAATTATACTAAAGAAGAGGCGGATGGTTCAGTTAATATTGATAAAGCAATTCAAATAAATGAACAATTTCAATTATCAAAGCAATTTTGGACATATTTAGTAAATAAAGGTAGTTTAACAGATCCACAATCATTTATTCGTCCTGTACCACATATGAGTTTTGTGTATGGAGACAAAAATGTACAATTTTTGAAAAATAGATGTGATGCATTATCAAAAAATCCATTATTCACTGGTATGACGTTTACAGATAATTTTGAAACGTTAAAGCATTGGATGCCGCTTATGATGGAAGGGCGTTCTCAAGATGAAAGAATTGCCGCAACTAAAATTGAATCTGGTACGGATGTAAACTTTGGGAATTTAACGCGCTCATTATTAAGTGACTTAAAAGACCAAGGTGTTGAGTTAAATTATAATCATTCTGTTCAGAATATTCGAAGAAATGAAGACAATTCATGGCAATTAAAGATTTATAATGCCGAAACTAAAAAGGTTGAATACCATAATACTCAATTCGTGTTTATCGGCGCCGGTGGTGGTAGTTTACCACTTTTACAAAAGACAGGCATAAAAGAAGCTTCTAATATAGGAGGTTTCCCAGTTAGTGGTTTATTTATGGTATGTAATAATGAAGAAATTATTGCTAAACATGATGCTAAAGTTTACGGTAAAGCAAAAGTTGGAGCGCCACCAATGTCAGTACCGCATTTAGATACTAGATACATTGAAGGTAAACGTTCATTATTATTTGGACCATTTGCTGGATTCTCGCCTAAATTCTTGAAGACTGGCTCTAACTTAGATTTATTTGGTTCAGTGAAACCGAATAATATCTTTACGATGTTATCAGCTGGTTTAAAAGAAATGGGATTAACTAAATATTTAGTAGAACAAGTCTTATTGTCAGATGAAAAGCGTTTAGAAGAACTAAAAGAATTTATACCGACTGCGAAGTTAGAAGATTGGGATATCGTAATCGCTGGTCAACGTGTACAAGTCATTAAAGATACTCAAGAAGGCGGAAAGGGTACATTACAATTTGGTACTGAACTTGTAACAAGTGAAGATGGCTCTATTTCTGCGTTATTAGGTGCCTCTCCAGGCGCTTCTACTGCTGTACATGTTATGTTGCAGTTACTTGAAAACTGTTTCCCTAATGAATTTGTAAACTGGGAAGATAAGATTAAACAAATGATACCTTCATTTAGAACAAACTTATCTGATAATCCTGATTTATTTAATGAAATTAATTCATCAACTTCGAAAGCATTAGGTTTATATAAGTAAGGTTATTTTAAATATTGATGATTGTTAAAAAATTATCAACTATAATTAAAAAATTCTCTTTAATCACTTTAAATTTTAGTTTAATCGGGTTAAACTATCTTTAATGAAGATTAAGGGGGATTTGTATTATGTTTGAAAAATTACTTACCTCTATAGGTGTCGGTAATCTAACAATCGATACGCGTTTAGAAAAGATGACTTTTAATGAAGAAGAACCCATTAAAGGTAAAGTAATATTTAAAGGTGGGTCATGTGATTTAGAAGTTAAATATATCGAATTGTCCCTTATTGAACGTGTCAATAATCAAAATGAGGATAGTGATTTTTCGGAATTTGATTATGAATTGCATAAGCATAAAGTTAATCAATCCTTCTTGATTAAGAAGAAAGACCATCAAGAATATGAATTTGAATTTAAATTAGAACAAATTGAATTCAAAGGTGAACCAGATGAAATATATTTAAAGACACATGTTCATATCGATCAGTCAATTGGCGCTGATGATGAAGAAAAATTAAGTATAGTACGATAATTAATAATCAAGTCTTACAAAGCTGACCTATAAGAGGTTAAAGCTTTGTAGGGCTTTTTTATTTAGACAAATAAATCTCTTGAAATAGAACGTATGTTCGTATATAATGATGATACAAACAAATGTTCTGGGAGGTGATGTGATGTACAATTACAGTGATTTCCAAGAGAGATATATTTTATGTTTAAGTCTTCATAACTTTTTTGCGAATGTGTCATGTGTTTCTAAAGGTATTAACCCAAATGAAAATAAATTAGCTGTTATTTCCGATACGAAAAGGCAAGGCGCCATTGTTATTTCTGCTACTGAGCCATTACAAGAATTAGGAATCAAGACTGGTTCAAGACTATTTGAAATACCACATAGAAATGATATCTTTATCATCAATCCAAATATGAAACAATATATAAACTATGCAAATACTATTTATAAAGTATTGCTTAATTATGTACACGCAGATGATATCCAACAACATCGTGTAAATGAAATTTTCATTGATGTGACAGATTATTATAAACAATATTGTGATAAACCAAGTGAATTTGCTGCTAGAATTCGAGCCGAAATTGAACAAGAAACGCAATTGAATTGCCATATAGGTATTGGACCGAACATGTTGCTGAGCAAGTTGGCTTTAGATACAGAATCTTATCAACATGATCAATCAATTGGATTATTAAATTATAGCGATATAAGGGATAAAGTGTGGCCGATACATCCGTTGCATAAAGTATGGGGCATAAATGATCGATTAGAAAAGGAATTAAATGAGCTTGGTTTATATACTGTTGGAGATTTAGCACGTTATCCAGTTAATAAATTAACACAATTATATGGCACTATGGGTAAGGAATTGAATCTAATCAGCAATGGTATAGATACAAATATCGTACGCGAAACGCATAGTATTTATAATCCGGACATTAAATGTGAAGTAGCGTTTGAAAAACAATATCAATATTATGAAATGAAAGAAATTATACTTCAACAAGTGGAACGTTTAACGAAACAATTAAGATCTAGAAATTTATTAGTTAAGACAATAGCTTTTTCACTGAAAAGTAATGCCAATACAATATCTAAATCTTATACTTTAAAAGACGGCACAAATATTACGATGGATATATTTAGAGTAATCTGGAGTTTTACAGAACAGTTATGTGATAAACATGAGAAGTATTCAGCATTAAATATTTCACTTACACAACTCGTGCCAGAACGAGCTCGTGAACTGAATTTATTTATTGATACATTTGAGCGAGAATGTGATGAAGCATTAGCATTGCTTACAAATGAACAAAGTGACAATAACACGTATAGAAGACAAGATGAAAGTAGACAGAATCTAGTCGATTTTAGGTGAAATATAATAAATAATGACTATGTGTTAAAAATGTAAACTTTATTAACATTTGACAAATTCTTTGCACATTTATATACTTATTTTGATTAACAATCAAATATGGGGAGTGGTGCATGGTGATTAAACAAGTTACACCTTATCTTTACTTTAACGGAACTTGCGAAGAAGCATTAGCATTTTATAGTGAAGCATTAGATGGAAGTGTAAGAGAATCACAAACTTATGGTGACGCAGGTGTAGATGCCTCCGAAGATCCTAATAGAATTATACATGCACAATTAGAAGTTAATGGTCATTTATTTATGTTTTCTGATATACCAAATGACGATGATTCACTTCATAATAATCACAATATATATATTGTTTTAGAATTTGAGACAGAAGAACAAATTAATGAAGTTTATAATATTTTTAAAGAAGGTGGACAAGTTCAAATGGAACTTGGGCAAACTTTCTGGGGACAGACATATGCGAAAGTAATCGATCAATTTGGTATAGGTTGGGATTTAACTTATACACATCAATAAAATAAAGTATAAAGAAAAACCATAAACAATTTTTGAGTAAAGTTTATGGTTTTTTAATTTTCTCCATTATATTATTTGTAATCTTTTAATTTTAAATTTTTTCTGTAACATATAATTAGAACGAAATCAAAAGAAGGTGGCGTTATTCATGAAAGTATTAATTGCACCAGATTCCTTTAAAGGTAGTATTGATGCACTCAGTGCTGCACAAGCGATAGAACGTGGCATTTTAACAGTAGATCCTGATACTAAGACGTTTCTTCTTCCAATGGCAGATGGTGGAGAAGGTACGATGATTAATTTAGTGCAAGCAACTAAAGGAACAGTAATTGAAGTTAATAGTATAGATCCGTTATCAAGACCAATACAATCAAGTTATGGTATAACTGGCGATGGAAAGACAGCAATTATCGAACTAGCAACAAGTTCGGGGATTGATTTACTTAAACAAGAGGAACTTAATCCATTACATACGACCACTTATGGAACAGGCTTACTTATTAAAGATGCCATTGAAAAAGGCATTAAACATTTTATTGTATGCTTAGGTGGAAGTGCTACAAATGATGCAGGAATTGGTTTATTACAAGCATTAGGCTATCAATTTCTAGATAAAAATGGAGTAGAAATACCATTAGGTGCAGAACATATTCATAATATTGAAGCGATAGATCAATCAGATGTGATGCCACAAATACATGATGTGAAATTTGAAATCGCATGCGATGTGACGAATCCATTCGTTGGTAAACAAGGTGCAAGTTATATATTTGGGCCACAAAAGGGAGCAACTCCAGAAATCGTAGAGAGGCTAGATCAATCATTTATTCATTTTGCAGATGTTATTAAGTCATTTAAAGATAAAGAAATAAGCAATATAGAAGGTGCTGGTGCTGCAGGTGGAACAGCAGGTGGCATGTTAGCGTTCTTAAATGCAGAATTAAAAAGAGGTATCGAACTTGTAGTAGGTTTTGTGAATTTTAAAGATATTATTAAAGAAAATGAAATAGACTTGATTATCACTGGTGAAGGCAAAATAGATGGTCAAACTTCTGGTGGAAAAGTCATATCAGGAATTGCACAAATTGCAAAATCTTATGACATACCTGTTATCGCAATTGGTGGTACGGTAGAGATGCCATTATCAGCACTTCACGAACAAGGCTTAACTGCAGCATTTAGTATTGCAAATGGTCCAATGACTTTAGAAGATGCTATGAAAAATGGTGATAAATTCATTGAACAACAAACTGAACAAATATTTAGAGCGCTTAAAAGGAAATAATAAAAAGAAGTGGGATTAATTTCCCACCTCTTTTTAATGATTATACCGATATTTTTGAACTTGATTAATAATAAAGACACCAGAAATCATAAATAAGATAGCTAAAATGAGTGTGAATTTAAAATCAATCATACTTGTAATAAGTAATGCAATCGTTGTTACAATACCGTTAAATATTGCAATCGGTACTTGGGTCTTATTGTGATCTTTATGGTCAGCACCAGCACCTGTTGATGATAATATGGTTGTATCTGATATTGGAGAACTATGATCCCCAAAGATACCTCCAGAAATAACGGCTCCTATACAAACTGCTAACGAAATGTCTAAATGATATCCTAATGGAATTGCGAGAGGTAACATAATAGCAAATGTTCCCCAAGAAGTTCCGTTTGCGAAGGACATACATGCACCAACAAGGAAAATTAAAGCAGGTACTATAGCAGGTGGTATCGTGCCATCGATAACTTGAACGATATAGTTAGCCGTTCCTAATTTGTCCAATACACTTCCTAAAGACCATGCTAATACTAAAATAACTAAAATATCTGTCATATTTTTCATACCGGTAGTATAAATATTTAATGATTGGCTAATTGTCTTAACTTTATAAAATAACATTAATAGGATAATAGAAATAGCAGCAAAGAAATAAGATAAACTTAAAGCTATTCTGAAATCTTTACCCTCTACACTTTGGAACGGGAATCCTTTAGGTGCTAATAAAGTAAACAATGAAACAATTAAAATGACGATAGGTAACCAAATTAGAATGGGTTTACTTTTATTTTCTACATCTTTATCAACTTCTACACTTTCTCTTAATGGCTTCGCATTGTCCCAATAAATTTGACCAGTATTCATTATACGATCCTCAGCTGCTTTCATAGGTCCGAAATCTAATTTTAATAAAATAATAAGAGGGACGATTAATACCGCAAGGACTGGATAAATAAAGTAGGGTAATGAAACCATAAAGGCATCCCATGAGGACATATCTATACTTAATCGTTTAAATTCTGTATCAATTAAACCCATAATATAAACGCCCCAACCAATAAACGGTACCATTACAGAAACTGGCGATGCTGTTGAATCAATAATCCAAGCTAATTTTTCTCGTGATATCTTCGCTTTATCAAATAAACTTTCATAAATTGGACCAACAATTAAAGGTGTGCCCATTTCAGAAAAGAATATTATAATACCACTAAACCAAGCAGCAAGTTGGATTTTGATACGACTTTTTGCACCTGATATAAATCGATTCGCAAATGCTTTTGCACCGCCTGAGTTCTCAAGCAACGCCACAAATCCTCCGATAAACACTAATAAGATAAGTATGCCCGCATTATATTCATCAGCAACCGTGCTGTACAAATAATCTCCAAGTAATTTTTTTAAAGAAGATATTGGATGAAAGCTTGTTAACAAGAGTATACCTGAAAATAATCCTAAAAATAATGAAACAATAACACTTCTCGTAAGTAATACCATAATAATGGCTATAATTGGAGGAATAATCGACCAAAAGCCAAAATGATCCATAAAAATACCCCCTTCAAAATATTCTGAAATATGTAATTATTTAATCTTCACATATAATTATAAATAAGTAAATATGATTTTAATAAATTAACAATGATATGCATTCTTATACATAGAACAGTGACAATTATATATAACAAAATGACAACTATATTTGTCAATATGACTAAAGTCGTGTATATTGATAAATGTAGGTGGTGGTCAAATGAGAAATAGGGTAAAAGAGTTAAGAGCTCGGGAAGGATTTAATCAAACTGAATTGGCTAAAAGAGCAGGAATTTCAAGACAAACAGTTTCTTTGATAGAGCGGAATAACTTTATGCCATCAGTATTGACTGCTGTTAGAATAGCAAGAATACTCAAAGAAAATGTTGAAGATGTTTTCATATTCGAGGAGGATGAATTATGAAAAAGAATAAAATTATGTTAATTGGTAACTTAATATTATATATGCTGATCGGTGGTTTAGTAGGTGGCTTACTTACAAGTATTTTTAAAAAAGGACATGACTTTTTAGAAATTGAACTTACGACAGTGCAAACTGATATTACAGCCATTATTCTAGCAATTGTATTAGTTATATTAGTTATCATTTTATTGAGCGTTTATAAAAAAGCTGAAAAATATAGAAAATTTGAAACAAATCCTGAAAATGAAGATGAAATAGAAATACAGTTAGAAAAAACATTAATTTATCCACCCATATTGCTTGGTATCATTATGACAATAGCTTTAACAATACTAAATATCGTCATTAACTTAACAAAAGAACCAAGTATGCTGTCTTTATTAATTGCGATGATTTCATTAATAGCAACAGCACCAATATCATATATGCATTTATCTAAATTGAGAAAATTATACCCAGAGCGAAACTATCCTAAAGCAGGAGATAAAAAATTAAATGAAAAAATAATAGATATGATGGATAGTGGAGAACAATATATTACATTAATTGCACTACAAAAAACTTATACACTGAACCAACAATTAATAATCGGATGTATAGCATTATCATCAATATTCTCAATCTCATCAAACAATAATCAATTCTTTAGTGTGTCATTATTGATTATTTTATATTTAGTCAACACAATGTATTACTCTAAAAAAGTATCAGAAACAATATAAAAAACTGCCTTTTATGGGCAGTTTTTTGTTTGAATGAATGAGGATGTACAATTGAAGTGACCCAAGTCATGGCTTAACGACCTATTTAAGCCATGAGATGACCCAAGTCATGGCTTAACGCCTAACTTAAGCCAAGAGATAGCCCAAGTCATGGCTTAATGTCTAACTTAAGCCAAGAGATAGCCTAAGTAATGGCTTAATGTCTAACTTAAGCCAAGAGATGACTCAAGTCATGGCTTAACGCCTAACTTAAGCCAAGAGATCATCCACAATCTATTCCACTAATCAAAACAAAGCCAAGAGACATTCATTCTCTTGGCTTTGTTCCTAATCTCGATATTCGATATTACAATGTATACGTATCAAATGATTGTAAGGCTTCTATTGCGCGATCTCTGTCTGTACTTGACTTGAAACTTAATCTCAATGCACCCATAATATCTTCTCTAACTTCTAATATTCGAATATTTGTTATAGAGATGTGATTTTGTCCGAGTATTCTTGTTACTTCACTGATCATACCTGGTTTATCTGGGATATCGACATATAAATCAAATGTTGATGTTAAGGCACCTTGTTCTTTAATAGGGAGCTGGTCTCTATATGTTTTGGCTGATTGATAAAAATCATGAATTAATGCAGGATTTCCTTCTTCTATCATTTCTTTCGTATGTGTCATTTGTTCGATCCAATTTTCCATAAGTGTGACAAGATGTTCTTTATTTTCTAATGTGATGTCACGCCACATATCAGCATTACTACTCGCGATACGTGTGATGTCACGGAAACCGCCTGCTGCTAATGTTCTGACATATTCGGATATTTGTGTGTTTTCTTCATTCATATGAATTAAACTTGATGCGATGACATGTGGAAAATGACTGACGACACCAGTTACATAGTCATGTTCTTTTGCTGACATTTTGATGAATTTTGCTTTAGTAGGTACTAACAAATGTTTAACTTCACTATAAGCCGCTTCATTGTCTGCTTGATCATATATCAATACATAATAAGCATTCTCGAATAAGTGCTTTTTTGAATTCGTGACACCTGACTTATGGCTACCTGCCATTGGATGTCCACCGATTAAATGAATATCTTGTTCTAATAATTGTGATTCTAGTGAACTTAATCCTAATTTCGTACTACCTGTATCGGTAACGATTAATCCTGGTTTAGTATCAATTTCTAATAATCGCTTACCGTACTCAATAGATTGCTGTACGGGTGTGGCTAATATAATTAAATCTGCTTGACGAGCACTAGAATCAAAGTCCGTTGCAATTTCATCTATAATTTTCATAGATAATGCGATTTCTGAATGTTTTTCAAAATAATCGTAACCTGTTATATGTAAATTGGGATGATAAAATTTAATATTTTGTATTAAACTCCCACCAATTAATCCTAGTCCAACTATAAATACGCGTTGCATAAAATCCCTCCAATACTTTAATAGTTTAAAGTAAGTTAGTGTGAGAAAGCAAGTGTTATTGATTTATTTTTTTAAAAGTATAGAATGATAATAAATGTATAAGGAGTGGTTAGATGACAATTAACGTAAAAGAAACGATCGATACAATTAAAGAACTTGTTTACATTAATAGTCCGTCTGGATTTGCTGATCCAGCAGTTGAATATTGTAGAAAAGTTGCTGAGTCTTTAAATTATGATACGAGTGTAACACACAAAGGCGGATTATTTATCAACGTACCAGGAAAAAATGATGATGCACAACGTCTGATTACAGCACACGTAGATACATTAGGTGCAATTGTTAAAGATATTAAAGAAGATGGCAGATTACAACTAGATTTAATTGGGGGATTTAGTTGGAATGCGATTGAAGGGGAATATTGTACTATCACTACGCAAAGTGGAAAAGAAATAACAGGTACCATTTGTTTACATGAAACAAGTGTCCATGTATATAAAAATAATACTGAAATTCCAAGAAATGCCGAACATATGGAAGTAAGATTAGATGAAAAAACATTTAATCCAGATGATACAAGAGCACTAGGCATTGAAATTGGAGATGCAGTGAGTTTCGACCCAAGATTTGTACATACAGAATCAGGATTTGTTAAATCTCGTCACCTTGATGATAAAGCAAGTGTTGCGATGATTTTACAATTTTTGAAATATCTTAAAGAAGAAAATGTTGAACTACCACATACGACACAATTTTATATTTCGAACAATGAGGAAATTGGTTATGGTGCAAATTCAAGTATTTCAGATAAAGTTGTAGAATTTATCGCTTTTGATATGGGTGCATTAGGAGATGGACAAGCTTCTGATGAATACACAGTATCTATTTGTGTGAAAGATGCTTCAGGGCCATATCATGTAGGATTAAGAAATCATTTAGTCAATTTATGCAAAGAAAATGATATTCAATATAAATTAGATATATATCCTTATTATGTTTCTGATGCTTCTGCTGCTTTACATGCTGGTGCTGATATTAGACATGGATTATTCGGTGCAGGCATTGAATCTTCGCATGCTTTAGAACGCACACATGAAGATTCTATTCTTGAAAGTGAAAAGTTATTAAGAGCTTATTGTTTATCAGAAATTAAAAACTAATCAGAATTCAAGGGTTGACATTTAAAATTTATTCTCGTATAGTGATATTTAATTAATCCGAAGAAATCATTCGGAATTTGAAAGATGAGTATCTCGTGTTGATAGTAGCAAATAGAAAGCTAATGGTTGATGTAAATTAGCACTACACACAAAGAGAGAATTGGGCTTTCAAATCATCAATTAAATGAAATTTAGAGTGAACATGAAATTCAATGTTAACTAAGGTGGCACCACGGTAACGCGTCCTTACAGATAGCGTATACTGTGGTGTCTTTTTGTATACCTAAATCAGTGGTCATAAGTATAAATTAAAGCCTGTAGCAAATAGAAAGTTAGTGGTTGATGTAAACTAACACAGTTTAATTTAGAAATGGGGACCATGTAGACATAATTAAATATTTAATGAGTGAATAAGTTTTATACTTATTAATGAAGGTGGTACCGCGCATAAGCGTCCTGTTTGATTAGGATGTTTATGCGCGGTTTTTTTATTAAGGAGGATTAAGATGATTATTAAATTTAAAAAGTTAAATGCTGATATTACCCCAGAAACTTTAGGACAAATAAATCGTAAGAAAATGATTTTAGAAAGTGCAAGCACAGACCAAATGAAAGGTAGATTTTCAATTGTAGCGTTCGAAGCTGTTGGAAAAGTGAATTTATATGATGATTATTTACAAATATTTATAAATGAAGAAGAACAACTTGTAAATGAACGTCCATATGAATCACTAGAGGATTTCATCAATGATATGAAAGTTGACGAAGTTCCAGAAGTTTTAACACATTTACCATTTGTATCTGGCATGATCGGGTATTGTAGCTTCGATTTAATTAGATATCAAAATAAATTACTTAAGCAAATTGAATTGCAATCAGATATTCCAGACGCTTCATTTAATCTTGTTGAATCTGTATACGTATTTGATCATTTTAAAGAAGAATTGTTTGTTATCGCATCTAACTTATTTAGTCAGAATACGGAAGCACAAGTTGAGCATGAGCTCAATAAAATGGTTGAAACATTAAAAGATATTTCACTATTTCAAAATAAAATTGAACATACATCAAGAGGTGAACTTGAAACTAATATTAGTGAAGAAGATTTTATGAAAGAAGTCGAATATTATAAATCGCTTATTAGTCAAGGTGATATGTTCCAAGTCGTACCTTCAAGAATTTATAAATATAAACATTACTTTAATGAACAAAATAAAGATACTTTGAAACTTCAAATTTATAAAAATTTAAAAAGACAAAACCCAAGTCCATATATGTATTACATTGACGATGAAGAAAGAAGCATCATTGGATCTTCACCAGAAAGTTTCATTAAGAAACAAGGTGATATCATTACAACAAACCCAATAGCAGGTACTAATAAGAGGGGTCAAACAGAAGAAGAAGATAAACAAAATGAAGTTGCACTGATTACAGATGAAAAAGAATTAGCTGAACACCGTATGCTTGTCGATCTTGGAAGAAATGATTTAAATATGATTGCTCAAACAGGTTCAGTATATATGCCTAAGTTAATGACTGTTGAAAGATTTGAACATGTTATGCATATCGTCTCAATCGTCGAAGGTAAAATTAGACCAGAAATTACACCGCTTCAAATGATTACAGCTTTATTACCAGCAGGAACAGTATCTGGTGCACCTAAGACGAGAGCAATCACAAGAATTTATGAAAGCAGAAAAAGAAAACGCGGTATTTATGCTGGTGGTGTTGGCTATATTAATTGCAACCATGATTTAGATTTTGCTTTAACAATTAGAACGATGGTTGTTGATAACGAATATGTAAATGTAGAAGCTGGCTGTGGTGTTGTATATGATTCAAACCCACAAAAAGAATTAAAAGAAACGATGATCAAAGCAAAAAGTTTATTGGAGGTTACACCATGATATTAGTAATTGATAATTACGATTCATTCACATATAACTTAGTAGATTTAATTAAGCAACATGATGACGTCTTAATCTATCATCCGGATGAGGCACCGTTCAATTTAAATATTGATGGATTGGTTATATCTCCAGGACCTGGTCATCCTGATGATACAGAAGACTTAAAAAATTTAATAGAAGCATATAAAGATAAACCGATATTAGGTATTTGTTTAGGCGCTCAAGCATTAACGACTTATTACGGTGGAGAAGTTGTCGTTGGGAAAGAAGTTAAGCACGGTAAAGTTGATCAAATTGATATTATTGAAACTTCTAAATTGTATCAAGAATGCGAACAGCATTTTAATATTATGAGATATCACTCATTAATTAGTGATGAAAAAACATTTCCGAGCACTTTGAAAATTACAGGAAGAACGAGAGATTCCATACAATCATTTGAACATAAATTAGAACCACATTTCGGAATACAATTTCATCCTGAATCATTTGCTTCAGATCATGGAAATGAAATTATAAAAGCTTTTATCGATATAACAAGGGAAGGTGCAAATTATGAACACGTTAAAACAACTCATTCAGTATCATGATTTATCGCAACAAGAAATGAAATCATTTGTAGATTTAATGATGGATGAACAAGCAGATGTATCATTGAAGGTTGCACATTTAGTAGCATTAAGTATGAAAGGTGAAACATCAGATGAATTATCGAACTTAAGTCAAAGTTTAATCGAAACAACATATAAAGAAAGACCTTATTTAGAAGATAGTATTTGTGTTTGTGGCACGGGTGGAGACCATTCTGGCAGCTTTAATATTTCAACAACCGCTTCATTTGTTGTTGCGGCAGCTGGCTTGAAAGTTTTGAAACATGGTAATAAAAGTATTACATCTAAAACAGGTAGCATTGATATCTTATCTGCTTTAAATATTCAAACAACACCTATTAAAGATGCGACAGAAAAAGTAAACGAAACAAATTTAGCATTTTTAAGTGCAACTGAAACGTATCCGATTATGAAGACTGTTCAACCTGTTCGTAAATCAATACCAACACCAACAACATTTAATTTACTTGGACCAATGATTCATCCGTATCATTTAGATTATCAAGTGATGGGCGTTTATGATGAAACGAAACTTAAAATTATTGCTGAAGCAATTTATAAATTAGGAAGAAAACGTGCCATTATCGTGCATGGTGCAGGTGGCATGGACGAAGCAACTTTATCTGGTGACAACATTATATATGAAGTATCTCAAGATGAAGGCATTAAACATTATACTGTAAATGCTGAAGAATACGGATTACAATCAGCACCTAACGAATCATTAAAAGGTGGAACACCTGAAGAAAACAAAGTCATTACTTTAGACATATTAACAGGACAAGATCATGGTCCTAAAAGAGATGTCGTTGTATTAAATGCTGCTTTAGCGTTATATGCCGGTCAAAAAGTAGACTCTATAAAAGA
This sequence comes from Mammaliicoccus sp. FSL K6-3158, assembly GCF_038005105.1. NCBI lineage: Bacteria > Bacillati > Bacillota > Bacilli > Caryophanales > Staphylococcaceae > Mammaliicoccus > Mammaliicoccus sp. FSL K6-3158. The sequence goes on along the minus strand of NZ_JBBOSL010000001.1, from coordinate 1,536,799 downwards.
AGGTATTACGATAGTAGATTCTTTAATAGATGATAAACATGCATTAAATATATTAGAAGCTGTAGGAGGAAAAGTTTATGACAATATTGGATGAGATTGTAGAATATAAAAAAACATTACTAAATAATCAATATTATGAACAAAAATTAAACACATTGGAGAAAGTGGATGTACAACACAAAACATCTTTCTTAAGTCGTACACAGCATGATAATAAGTTGAATATCATTGCTGAATTAAAAGCAAAAAGTCCTACAGTATCAGATATTCCGAAACGAGATATGGCTACTCAAATAAAATTATATGAACAATACGGTGCTTCTGCTATATCTATATTAACGGATGAAAAATATTTCGATGGTAGTTATGAGAGATTACAAAATTTAACAACTAAGACGACATTACCTGTTTTATGTAAAGATTTTATCATTGATAAAAGACAAATTGATTTAGCACATCATGTTGGTGCCTCTATTGTATTATTAATCGTGAATATTTTATCAAAAGAAGAACTCGAAACTTTATACGCATATGCAACAGAAAAAGGTTTAGAAGTACTTGTCGAAGTGCATGATAAAGAAGAACTCAATATTGCACATGAAATTGGTGCACAATTAATTGGCGTTAATAATCGTGACTTAAAAAGATTTGTCACAGACGTTAAACATACGAATGAGATCTTAACGCAAATTAAACCAGGTGTAACATACATTTCTGAAAGTGGTATTCGTACTTTAGATGATGTAAAAAGTATTATCAGCAGTGGTATTGATGGCGCATTAATTGGGGAGTCGCTAATGAAACATCCACACTTAGATGAATTTCTACCAAGTTTACGACTAGAAAAACAAGGTGAGCAACATGTTTATTAAATGTTGTGGCTTTCAAGATAAAGTTACTATAGAAACAGCTGTCTTAAATCATGTCGATGCAATTGGATTTATCACGTATCCAAAAAGTAAACGATATGTATCTGTTGAAGTAATAAAGTCATTAAGTAAAGACATTCCCCAAACGATTGATATCGTAGCTGTCGTTGTGAATTTAACGATGGTAGAAATTGATGAACTTATTCGAGAAACTTCTATTAATACACTTCAATTTCATGGTGATGAATCTGTATCATTTATACAAGAGGTTAAAGAAAAGTATCCGCATATTAAGATTTATAAAGCTTTACCCGCTAATGATCAATTACTTACTAAAATAGAAGCTTTTAAAAATGAAGTAGATTTATTTTTAATTGATACGCCTTCAAAAGATTATGGTGGTACAGGAGTATCTTATGACTGGTCTATATTAAATGCATTAAACAATATTCCGTATTTAATTGCTGGTGGTATTAATATAGATAAAATTAAACAAATTGAATCATTAAACTTTAACCATAATGGTTATGACATATCAAGTGGAATTGAAACGAATGGTCAAAAAGATAAAGAGAAAATTAAAGCATTACTAACATATGTAAAGGGATGATTGAATTGAATAAAAATATACAATTAGAAGCAGATGATTTAGGATTTTTCGGAGAATTTGGTGGACAATATGTACCAGAAACATTAATACCAGCTATACAAGAATTAAACGATACGTATCAACAATTAAAAAATGATCCGGAATTTCATGAAACATTAAATGATTATTTAAAGGATTATGTAGGTAGAGAAACCCCTTTAACATATGCTGAGCGCTATACAGAAGCACTTGGCGGCGCAAAAATATACTTAAAAAGAGAAGATTTAAATCATACTGGCGCTCACAAAATCAATAACGCATTAGGACAAGCGCTTATTGCAAAGAAAATGGGTAAAAGAAAGCTCGTTGCTGAAACTGGTGCTGGTCAACATGGTGTAGCGAGTGCAACAATTGCAGCGTTGTTTGATATGGAACTTATTGTATTTATGGGTGAAGAAGATATTGAAAGACAAGCATTAAATGTTTTCAGAATGGAATTATTAGGTGCTAAAGTTGTACCTGTAACAGACGGACAAGGTACGTTATCAGATGCAGTAAATAAAGCTTTACAATATTGGGTTTCACATGTTGAAGATACACATTATTTACTTGGATCGGCGTTAGGTCCTCATCCATTCCCAACTATCGTAAGAGATTTACAAAGTGTGATTGGTAAAGAAATTAAGAAACAAATATTAGAGAAAGAATCTCGATTACCAGATGCAGTTGTTGCATGTATTGGTGGCGGTTCAAATGCAATTGGTACATTTTATCCGTTTGTAAATGATGAATCTGTTAAATTATTCGGCGTTGAAGCTGCTGGTGAAGGTATAGATACTACTAAACATGCTTTAGCTATTGAAAAAGGGAAACCAGGTGTATTACATGGTTCTAGAATGTATTTAATTCAAGATGAAAATGGACAAGTCGAACTTGCGCACTCTATTTCAGCGGGATTAGATTATCCAGGTGTAGGTCCGGAACATAGTTATTATAACAATATTGGTCGTGTTCAATATCCGAATGCAAGTGATACTGAAGCGATGGATGCGCTTATTAAATTTACACAATTAGAAGGTATTATTCCAGCTATAGAAAGTGCACACGCGTTGAGTTACGTTGAGAAACTAGCACCAACAATGGATAAAGATGAAATTATTGTTGTGACAGTTTCTGGTAGAGGAGATAAAGATATGGAAACGATTAGAAAGTATATGCAAGAGAAGGGGGATCATCATGCGTAAATTATTTATACCATATGTCATGGGAAACAAAGATTTTATAGATTCAGTCAAGCTTATGGACGAAAATGGTGCAGATTATATAGAAATTGGTTTACCTTTCTCGGATCCTGTAGCTGATGGCCCAACGATTATGGCGGCTGGACAAGAAGCGATTAAACAAGGTATGTCTGTTAATAAAATCATTGATCAACTGATCGAACATAAAGATGAAATCAATACGCCATATTTATTTATGACTTATTATAATTTAATTGATGCTTATGGTGTTGACGCTTTTATAGAACGAATTGCTGAAGCGAATGTTTACGGTTTAATCATTCCAGATTTACCATTTGAACTTGGACAAAGATTTAAAAAGTATTTACAACCTAAAAACATTAAATTAATTTCTTTAATTGCGATGACTTCTAGTGATGAAAGAATTAAACAAATAGCCGAACTTGCGGAAGGCTTTATTTACACAGTGACAATGAATGCGACGACTGGTGATGGCAGAGGCTTCCATGAATCTTTAAAAGATAAAATTAAATTTATACAACAACACGCTAGTGTACCTGTTGTTTGTGGATTTGGTATTAGAACTGAAGAACATGCTAAAGAAATAAAGGCATTTAGTGACGGCATTGTAATTGGTAGCGAAATTGTTAAAAGATTAAAAAATGATTCAATAGAACAAACTCAAGCATATTTGCAAAGTATTAGAAAAGCATTAGATGAAGATTAAAAATGCATAACCCTTAATAGAAGAAAAAGAAACACACTTCATGTATAATCGACATTAACAAATGAAAAGGAGTGTTTCTAATGAGCAAAAAAGTTCTCATAGTTGTTACAAATGCATCTCAATTTAAAGATGGTAAACCAACTGGATTATGGCTAGAAGAAGCAGCAATTCCTTATAAAGTATTTATTAAAAATGGATTAGAAGTGGATATTGCATCTGTAAAAGGTGGCAGTGTTCCGATAGATCCAAATTCAACTCAAAATGACGAAGCTAAAGAATATCATGACGTATTAGAAAAGTTACAACAAACATATAGTATTAGAGACATCGTGTTTGAGAGTTATGATGGCATATTCTTACCTGGTGGTCATGGAACAGTATTTGACTTCCCAAATAATGAAGACTTGGAAGATATGCTAGCATATTATAGAAATAACGATAAGGTGATTGGTGCAGTATGCCATGGTCCAAGTGCATTTGTAGGCGCTAAGCTTCCTAATGGGAACTATTTAGTGGATGGTGTTAAATTAACTGCTTTTACAGATAGTGAAGAAAAAGCAATGAATTTAGAAAATGATGTACCATTTTTACTACAAACACAACTTGAAAAGCAAGGTGCTCGATTCGTTAAAGGTGCTGATTTTGAATCGCATACAGTTGCAGACGGTAAATTTGTCACAGGACAAAATCCAAATTCGAGTGAAGAGGTTGCCGAAAAATTTGTGAATGTATTAAAATAGTTAAGCAATATAAATAAAAACCTGCCATATGGTAGGTTTTTATTTATGAAATAATGGTATAGTAATGAGTATTATTTTAGAATAAAGACAAAATATTGTATAATTGTAACAAATACATAAAAATGAGATTGGGAGTATTGTATAAATGAAATTTACAAATTTAACAACTGGTGAATTTGAAGCTTTTACAAATAAAATGCCGTACGCGCATTTTACACAAGCAGTAGGTAATTATGAATTAAAAACATCTGAAGGTACTTCAACACATTTAGTAGGGGTCAAAGATAATCAAGGTGAAGTATTAGCTGCGTGTCTGTTAACAAGTGTACCAGTTATGAAGAAATTTAATTACTTTTACTCAAATAGAGGACCAGTAATGGATTATGACAACAAAGAACTTGTTGACTTTTTCTTTAAAGAAATCGTGAGCTATTTAAAAAGTTATAAAGGATTATTCTTTAGAATCGATCCTTACTTGCCATATCAACTAAGAGATCATGATGGCAATATTAAAAAATCATTCAACCGTGATGGCTTAATTAAACAATTTGAATCATTAGGCTATGAACATCAAGGCTTCACAACTGGTTTCCACCCAATACATCAAATTAGATGGCATTCTGTACTTGATTTAGAAGGTATGGACGAAAAGACGCTCATCAAGAACATGGACAGTTTAAGAAAAAGAAATACTAAAAAAGTTCAAAAAAATGGTGTTAAAGTTCGTTTTCTATCTAAAGATGAAATGCCGATATTCCGTCAATTTATGGAAGATACTACAGAGAAGAAAGATTTCAACGATCGTGGCGATGACTTCTATTACAATAGATTAAAATACTTTGAAAATATAAAGATTCCTTTAGCATATATAGACTTTGAAACTTACATTCCACAATTAGAAAAAGAACATGAACAATACAACAAAGATATTGCAAAAGCTGAAAAAGATTTAGAAAAGAAACCAGATAATCAAAAAACGATTAATAAAATAGACAACTTAAAACAACAAAGAGAAGCAAATGAAGCTAAATTAGAAGAAGCACGTCAACTACAACAAGAACATGGTGATACATTACCAATAGCAGCTGGTTTCTTTATTATTAATCCATTTGAAGTTGTATATTATGCAGGTGGTTCATCGAATGAATATCGTCACTTTGCAGGTAGTTATGCAATTCAGTGGGAAATGATAAAATACGCATTAGATCACAATATTGACCGTTATAACTTCTATGGTATCAGCGGGGACTTCTCAGAAGATGCACCTGATGTTGGCGTTATTAAATTTAAAAAAGGTTACAATGCAGATGTTTATGAATATATTGGTGATTTCGTTAAACCAATTAATAAACCAGCGTACAAAGCATATACAACACTAAAAAAAGTATTAAAAAAATAAATGATTTTCAGTAAGAGAGGAATTTAGATAATATGAAATTTACAGAATTAACGGTTACTGAATATGATGAGTTCGTATCTGATAGTCGATACGAAAGTCACTACTTTCAAGTAAAAGAAAACATCAAGACGAGGGAAAATGATGGTTTTCAAGTTGTATTATTAGGTGTTAAAGATGAGAATAACCAAGTAGTTGCAGCAAGTCTATTCTCAAAAATACCAACATTAGGTAGTTATGTGTATTATTCAAATCGTGGTCCGGTAATGGATTATAGCAATCTAGATTTAGTGACATATTACTTCAAAGCACTTGAAAAGTACTTAAAACAACATCAATGTCTATATGTTAAAGTCGACCCATACTGGATTTACAATATATATGATAAAGATATTAAACAAATTAAAGAAGATGGCGCTAATGACCAAATCGTTGATTTAATTAAATCACTAGGCTATGACCATCACGGCTTTACGACTAAATATGATCCATCAAGCCAAGTAAGATGGATGGGTGTCTTGAACTTAAAAGATAAAACATTAGCAGAAGTTAAAAAAGGATTCGACAGCCAAAGAAAACGTAACGTCAATAAAGCACATAATTACGGTGTTAAAGTACGTTTCTTAGAACGCGATGAATTAGATATATTCTTTAAATTATATAGAGAAACAGAAGAAAGAGCTGGCTTTATTTCTAAGACAGATGAATATTTCTTAAACTTTATTGATACATATGGTTCTAAATCATTAGTACCATTAGCATATATCGATTTAAATGAATATATTCAATCAACACAAGAGAATCTAAATGACTTAGAAACAAAACGTGACCAAATGATGGCAAAAGAAAACAAATCTGAAAAGCAATTAAAGAAAATTGCTGAAACTGATCGTTTAATCGACCATGCACAGAAAGAATTATTAGAAACTAGCGAACTTATTAAAACAGACGGCGAAATCTTAAACTTAGCATCAGGTGTATTTTTTGAAAATGCATATGAAATCAATTATTTCTCAGGTGGCTCAAGTGAAAAATACAATCACTTTATGGGTCCATATATGATGCACTGGCATATGATTAACTATTGTTTCGAAAATGGATTCGATAGATACAATTTTTACGGATTATCAGGAGATTTCACTGAAGATAGCGAAGATTACGGTGTATATCGATTTAAACGAGGATTTAACGTTCAAATCGAAGAATTAATCGGAGATTTCTATAAACCAATCAATAAGAAAAAATATTTCTTACACAATGTAATTCAAAAAGTACGATCTAAAATTAAAAAGTAATCAAAAAAAGCTGAAAAATGAATTTCAGCTTTTTTTGTGTTAAATATAGGGTTAGTGGCATATATCATATTTATTCGATTAATTAGTTTACATAATATATATTATAGGAAGTTAAGTGCATTGTCTTAGGGGACGCCTATTCTACATATATATCTAACTATTTATTGTTACATGTTTTATTTGTGACGATTTATCAATTGCATATAGATCTGGATTCTTTAAAGCTTTCCATTCATCAAAGTCAAATTGTTTATCAAAATGATTTAGTAATAATGACATGATGTTTCCATGTGTAACGATTAATGCATGTTCATTTACTGGTATCGACTTAAATACTTCTAAAATTCGCTGTTGAGCTTCTAAACTTGTTTCGCCATTATGTATCCGATAATTAAAGTCACTGAAAGTCATTTTAAGCTCAGTTAGCCAATTATCTATTGGTAAGTCACTTAATATGCGCTCATTTAAACGGCTATCATAAGTTAATGGTGTTTGGTATTTCGTTAAATATGGTTTGATTGATTCATATGTACGATTCGTTTCACTGACATATATATGGTCAATATTGAGATTAGCTAGTACAGTTACTAATTGTTTTGCTGACTTAATGCCATCTGTCGTTAAAGCTGCATTAAAGTCTTGTCCAGTAGCTTTGCAATGTCTTAATACATAAATCATTAAATCACTCCAAATAGATTTTAGGAAAGCATATCATACATCATTATAAATAAAAACTACTATAAATCGAAATAAATTCGATTTATAGTAGTTCATGCTATTGATTCATTTTGACATAACTTGCAATTGCTTTACTAGCAAATTGTGCGGTACCGTCACCAAATTTATTGATATTTTTAGTAAATCTTTCATCACTTACATACATATCACCGATACTACCAAATGCTTCTAAACTATACTCGCAATCAATATTAGAATTTAAATATGTGTACCATCTTTGTACAATTGATTGAGCAATTTCTGAGTCTGGAGATTCATTTCTGTTTGCTGCAAATGCTCTAAAAATATCATTCATTTCTTCTTCTTTTGAAGCTTTTTCTTCTTTAGACCAACTATTAATACGATTGTTCGCTTTATCTACAGTTTTATTCCCCCACTTTTCACGTGCCTCAGCTTCATATTCATTCTGATTAAACTCAAATCCTATAAATTTATCTTCATTCGTCATGTTAATTTCTCCTTTCATATGTTTAGTCGTTTGATCTATCGTTTGAATCATTTGATCAATTCTTGTTCTTTTATTGATGAGCATCTTTTTATGCATATTTAATGCTTCTTCTTTATCAAACGAAGGATCATCAAGAATTTCTTTTATCTTTTTGAGAGGAAAATCAAGCTCTTTAAAAAATAAAATTTGCTGTAATCTGTCTACATTCTCGTCTGAATACAATCGATAACCAGATGATGATACATTAGACGGATTTAGTAAATTAATTTCATCATAATGGTGAAGCGTGCGCACACTTATACCGACTAATTGAGCAATTTCTTTAACAGTCATTTCCATTTACTTAACCTCCTCATAACCCTACTATAAAGTCTTACGTTACGTTAGAGTCAACAATATAATCAAAAAAATAAATAAAGTCAATTTCGTACATGTTATAATACATATAGAATATCACGTAAGTCAGGAGTTTTATAATGAATAAAGAGATACAACTTGAATCAAAATTAGAAACATCTCGTTTAATACTACTAGCTGGAGAACAAGTTTTTTCATATAAAGAGACAATAAAGGACGAAATGCTTAACTCAGTTAATACATTGAAAGATTGGGTAGCATTCTTCAATTATCAATTCGATGAATATAAAGTGACTGATTTTCTTAATAAATCAACTGACCCACAGTATAACAAAGAATATTTTAGATATTTTATCTTTGAAAAAGATACGATGCAATTTGTAGGATCAGTTGTCCTTCAAGATATCGATTTAAGATTACCATCATGTGAAATTGGCTATTGGGCAGTCAATTCAGGTCTAGGCAAAGGTTATATAACAGAAGCTATTCAATATATTACACAACATGTTATAGAAAACCATGGATTTGTAAGAATAGAAGCATACATAGATGTTAAAAATATAAGAAGCATTAACACCATTGAAAGATGTGGGTATGAACGAGAAGGAACATTAAAGAACTCAGATTTAAGCGCAGACCAACAAAATATTATTAACGAAGCACTCTATGCAATCACGACACCTGTATATTTTAAATAAAGAAAGAAAAAGCGACTGGGATATATAGAAATATCTCAGTCGTTATTAGCAGTTTTGATAAGAAATGCAAATAACGAGTGTGTTAGTAACAGTTCGTCCAAGTTTTGTAACTATGGCTATCCTTAGTAACACTTCAGCTGAGTTTTGTAATTATAGCGGTCCATAGTAACACTTCGACCGACTTTTGTAACTATGGGTATCCTTAGTAACAGTTCAGCCAAGTTTTGTAAATAACGCCCCCGTTACGAACAAGATTGGCGAGAAGTGTTCACAAGAGCCCTGTTATAAACAAGTTTAGCCAGAAGTGTTGACAACGCCCGACCAATCAATCAAAAAAGTCTGGGACATAATGTAATGTCTCAGACTCTTCTAGTATCTTGGCAGTAGGTGTCTGAATTGAAAATGCGCTTGTACCAAGCTTTTTTTAATTCTAGTCATCCTTGCCGGGGCGGGACTACGAAATCTTTTTATCTAAATTAGATTTCTGTCCCGCTCCCTATTTATTACGTCTTTTTAATTCATTAAATTGACGTCCATCTTCTATTGTTTCATCTTGACTATGTTTTTCAGCTAATCTTTTTTGATTCTTTCTCATTAAGTACCATGTTAATAAGCATACAAATAAACTTACGATTGCCATAAATGCGGCATAGCCTAATAATGGTTCGTATGTAATATCATAAAAATTAGGTAATATAAATGCGATCATACCTAATACGACAAATGTCAAAATTGCACTGATGACGTGTTTTTTTAGTATTAATGATGATAATACAGAAAAAACAATAACGACGACAAATGAAATCCATAAGTAGTTTGGAAAATCAAAAATGTTCAAGATGCACGCCTCCTTTATCTAGTTGTACTGGTCTATACCCCTTTTATTTATGTTTAATTACATTATAGATAGAAATTTGATTTATTCATATAAATTTAATTGTACATTTGCAATTTTGTTTAAATTTTACGGACATAAGCGCACAATTATGACCATGATGAGCAAGATGAATTGTTCGAATGGTACGTTGTATCATATGACGTAGAAGATGTTTACATGTATAATATGTACATAAGTACATAAATAAGTAAATTTTAAAAAAGGGTGATTTGATGGGACAATTATTAAGAAGTGAAGTTCCTGTTCAAGAAACATGGGATCTTTCAAGTTTGTATCAAGACAATGATGCATTTTTTAGTGCATTAAATGAATTAGTTGAGAACGTTACAGCATTTAATAGCAAATATGTGAATCAGTTAAATGAAATATCAACGATTGAATCTGCTTTACGTGAACAAGCTGATCTTATCGTAAGTATTATTCACTTAAGTACATATGCAGAATTACTTTATTCGACTGATACGACAGATGAACAAAGTCAAAAAGTAGCTGCACAATTTTCTACTACATATGGAAAAGTAGCTGGTTTATTATCATTTGTAGAGTCAGAAATTTTGCAATTAGATGATGAAGCATTCAATGCTTTAATTAAGCAGTCTGAGTATCCTAAATATTTAACGTTGTTAAAACGTCAAAAAGAACATACATTACATCCTGAAGTAGAAAAAACGTTAGCAACCTTCTCACCTACTTTTGGTGCGCCATATGAATTATATGGTATTACGAAGATGTTAGATATTGAGTTTGGTACTTTTGAAGCGAATGGAGAAGAAATACCTTTAGATTATGTATCATTTGAAGGTGATTACGAAGTTGAGTCTAATACAGAAGTTAGACGTAATGCATTCAAGAAATTTAGTGAGTCGCTACGCCGATATGAAAATACGACTGCAGCAACATACAACGCTCATGTTCAAAAAGAAAAAATTGAATCTGAATTACGTGGTTATGATTCTGTTATTGATTTCTTATTAGAATCACAAGATGTAACGAGAGAAATGTACGATCGTCAAATTGATGTTATTTCAGAAGAATTAGCACCACATATGAGAAGATATGCGCAATTACTTAAACGTACAAATAACCTAGATAAATTGAAATTTGAAGATTTACGTATATCATTAGACCCTACTTATGAACCAGATGTATCAATTGAAGGTTCTAAAGAATATATTAAAGAAGCATTGAGTGTGCTTGGTGAAGATTATATGCAAATGGTTAATGATAGTTATGATAAACGTTGGATTGACTTCCCTCAAAACAAAGGGAAACAAACAGGTGCTTATTGCGCAAGCCCATACGGTGTTAACCCATTCATATTTATTTCATGGACAAGTAAGATGACTGAAGTATTTGTATTAGCACATGAACTTGGTCATGCAGGACACTTTAATTTAGCAAATGCACATCAAAATGTATATCAAGCTGATTGTTCTATGTATTTTGTAGAAGCACCATCAACAATGAATGAAATGTTAATGGCTAATAGTTTATTGAAGAAATCAGATGATCCGAAATTTAAACGTTGGGTTATTAGCTCAATTATTTCAAGAACGTACTATCATAATATGGTTACACATTTGTTAGAAGCTAAATATCAAAGAGAAGTTTATAGACACGTTGATAAAGGTGAGGCACTCACTGCCCCACTTTTAAATAGTATTAAGAAACAAGTTATTTCTGATTTCTGGGGAGACGAAGTAGAAATAACAGAAGGTGCAGAATTAACATGGATGCGCCAACCGCATTATTATATGGGCTTATATCCTTATACGTATTCAGCAGGTTTAACGATAGGAACTGCTATGAGTCAAAGAATTGAAAAAGAAGGACAACCTGCTGTTGAAGATTGGTTAAACGTTTTAAAAGCTGGTGGCTCTATATCTCCTGTTGAACTTGCTCAAATGGCAAGTATCGATATTACAACAGATAAACCACTTAAAGAAACAATCGCGTATATCGGTCGCTTAATTGATGAGCTAGAATCACTCACAAACGAAATTGAATAATATCTTATCTAAGATTAATGTAGAGACTAGGACATCTTATGGTGTCAGTCTCTACATTTTTATGTCATAAGCTATTCATGTCTAATATAAACATTCCTTATTAAATAACCGTATTATATATTATTCTAATTTTAATATTATTTGTGTTACAATATAATCAAACAAATTCGAACTTATTAAAAAGTTAATATATAGGAGGATCACAAGTGAAATTAAAAGTTGATAGGCACCGTTTTATAATGGATGAACTTAAAAATAATATGTCTGTGAAAGTATCTTCCCTTTCAGAGAAGATGAACGTTGCTGAAATGACAATAAGAAGAGATTTACAAGAACTAGAAAACAATGGTTTGTTAAATAGAATTCATGGTGGCGCTAAATTAATTGAAGATAACTTATATAATGAAAAGTCACATAAAGAAAAGCAAACCATCAATGTTTCTAATAAAATGAAAATCGCTCAAAAGTGTGGCGAACTCATTCATAATGAAGATATTATTTTTATCGGTTCAGGTTCTACAAATGAACTTATATTTGATTTTATAAAAGACAAGAACTTAAGCATATTTACGAATTCGCTTGATATATTCTTACAATATAAAGATTTATCAAACATTGATGTATTACTCGTAGGTGGTCGATTTAGATCCAAAACGGGTACATTTATCGGACACTTTGCGAACAAAATGATGGAAGACTTTCATGTAGCAAAAGCATTTGTCGGTGTTAACGGTATATATGGTCAGAAATTAACAACTGCTAATGAAGAAGAAGGCAAAGGCATTCATATCATTTTAGAAAATGCAAAGCTTAAATATATCACAGCAGACAGCACAAAATTTGGTGTTCAAGCATTATATAACTTCTATAATATTAACGATGTCGATGCTGTTATATCAGATGATGATGTAAGTGAAAAAATATTAAACACATATCCAAACAAGATTAAGTAGTTATAAAATGAATATTAAAAAGAAAAGCAATATAGAATAGCATAACGCTATTTTATATTGCTTTTTTTGTTGACAGAAAGTATGTTTGATTTTATATTATAATTAACAAAAACTAACAATTACAAACACAGGAGGATGTATATGAAAGTTTTTATTAATTGTATTCGTAAATCCAGCCCTTTAAAAGACAAGATTATTCAGGAACTATCTCATTCTAACATTGAATGGATTGATTTGTATGATGAAACACTTGAAGACGATGTGTTTGCTGTAACTGTAAATACTATAGAAGCAATTAAAAATAATGAAGATGCTAAGGCTTTAATCATCGATGATTATGGTATTGCACCTTTCATTATCGCGAACAAACATAAAAATGTAATTGCTGCTTCAGTTTCAGATGATCGTTCTGCTTGTATGACAGCACGTCACAACAATACAAAAATTATGATCCTTGCTTCTGATATTGTTGGCCCTACTCTAGCGGTTAATTGTGCTAAAGCATTTGGTGAATCATCTTATGATGCTGGCCGCCATCAAATCAGAATAGATATGTTAAATAGTTTGTGTTAAGGAGGAAGTTAAATGAAGATAGCTATTGGATGCGATCATATCGTTACGGATGAAAAAATCAAAGTATCAGATTTTATTAAAAGTATTGGTCATGAAGTGATAGATGTTGGAACTTATGATCATCAAAGAACACACTACCCTATTTATGGTGTAAATGTCGCAAAAGCTGTGACAGAAGGAAAAGCTGACTTAGGTGTTGTACTTTGTGGTACAGGTGTAGGTATTAGTGTTTCAGCAAATAAAGTACCTAATGCGAGAGTTGCGCTCGTACGTGACATTACAAGCGCTCGTTTAGCGAAAGAAAAATATAATTGCAATATTATCGGTGTCGGTGGAACGATTTCAGGCATTGATTTAATCAAAGATATCGTTGAGACCTTTATAAATGCAGAGTATATCCAAACAACGGAATCAGATCAATTAATAGAACGTATGAATCAATTATTAACAAACGACCAAGTTCAATATGATGCGAATCAGTTTAACAAATATATTGATAAATGGAATAAAGGAGAATATGTGGATGAGGTGAAACATTGAAATTATTAACAATTACATTAAATACTTCAGTGGATATCGCCTATCAGATAGACCATTTTGAATTGAACCGTACGAATCGCGTTAAAACTGTTATTAAAACGGCTGGTGGCAAAGGATTGAATGTTACGAGAGTGGCAAACATTTTAGGCATTGATCATTTAGCAACTGGCATTATCGGCGGTACTACTGGTGAATTTATTAAACGTGATTTAGATCAAGATCATATTAAACATGATTTTTATGAAACAAATATTGAATCGAGACAATGTATAGCGATTTTAAATGGAGCGCATCAAACAGAATTACTAGAACCGGGAGATTCAATTACGCAAGAAGATATTCAGTTATTGATTCAACATGTGACTGAACTCATTCAAGCGCATGACATGATTGCGATATCAGGTAGTGCTTTACCAGGCATGAACGTTGAAGCTTACCAGACGCTTATCGATATCGCTGTTAGTCATGGTAAGAAAGTATTGTTGGACGTTAATGGTCATACTTTAAAAGATTTATTAAATCATGAAGGTCAAAGCTTACCTTATTTAATTAAACCTAATATCGAAGAATTGGCTCAGCTTTTTAATGTGAAAGATCAAGATAATCATCAAGAGATTATAAACGCATTGAAATCCCCTCTTTTAAGCCAAATTTCATGTGTCATGATTTCACTTGGTTCTAATGGTGCACTATATAAATATCAGCATCAAATTTATAAAGTAAATATTCCTAAAATTAAAGCTGTTAATGCAGTTGGTTCTGGTGATAGTTCTATAGCAGGATTTAGTTATGGACTCATACATAAACAAGATGTTCACTATGCTGTTAAATCAGCAATGGCTGCTGGAATTGCTAATGCTTTAGAACAGAAAACTGGATTCTTAACGAAAGAGAATTTTGAGTATTATTTAGCAAAAATAAAAATTGAACAATTGGAGTGTTTTTAAATGGTTAAAAATTTATCAAAACTCACAAACGATTTAGGCCAAATTGCTGCACTTGCCATTGATCAACGCGGTGCATTAAAGAAAATGCTTGGTGAAAATGTAGAATCAGAAATGATAGAAGATTTTAAAGTACAAATATCTAAGACATTAACGGCATATTCTTCAAGTATATTATTAGATCCTGAGTATGGATTACCCGCTTCAAAAGAAAGACATCCTAATTGCGGTTTAATCTTAGCTTATGAAAAGACTGGCTATGATAAAGCGACACCTGGTCGATTACCTGATTTATTAAATACATGGTCTGCACATGCACTGAAAGAACAAGGTGCAGATGCCATTAAATTACTCGTTTATTTTGATATTGATGAATCACAAGAAATCAACGCACAAAAAGAAGCCTTTGTAGAAAGAGTCGGTGCTGAGTGTGTCGCATTGGATATTCCATTTTTCTTAGAAATCGTGTCATATGACGCAACAAATGATGATAATTTAAGCGAAGCATACGCAAAAGTTAAACCTCATAAAGTTATTGATGCAATGAAATTATTCTCAGAAGACCGTTTTAAAGTAGATGTATTAAAAGTGGAAGTGCCAATTAATATGAATTTTGTAGAAGGATTTGGAGATTATCCAGTATATACTAAAGCACAAGCTCAACAGTATTTTAAAGAACAATCAGACGCAACACATTTACCATTTATCTTTTTAAGTGCAGGCGTATCACCTACTTTATTCCAAGAAACGTTAAAATTTGCTTATGAATCAGAATCTAAATTTAACGGTGTGTTATGTGGAAGAGCAACATGGGCAGGCGCTACTCGAGTATATGTTAAAGATGGTGAACAAGGATGCAAAGCTTGGTTAAATAATGAAGGTATAACCAATATACAAAATTTAAATAAAATGATTGAACAATATGCAACAGCTATAAGTTAATTAAAAACCCCGCTTCTATTTAATCTAGAAGCGGGGTTTAATATAATTTTTTATTCTGTTTCTTTCTCTATTGACTCAGATAGTGCTTTATACCATAATGCACTTTTCTTGATATATCTTTTCTGTGTTTCAAAGTCTATATAGAATAATCCATATCGCTTATTATAACCATTAGACCAACTAAACATATCTTGCAATGACCAAACAAAATAACCTGCTACATTTACACCATCTTTAATCGCATCACTAATGCTTTCTATATGAGCAGCTATATAGTCTATACGTGGTTGATCATCGATGATGGTTTGTTCATCTATAAATTGATCTTTATACCCTAGTCCATTCTCAGTGATCAGAAGCTTTTTATAATTTGGATAGTCTTCTTTAATGCGCATAATCATATCATATAAACCTTTAGGATATATATACCAATCCCAGTCAGTCGTTGGAACGTCATGGTTTTTAACAATTTCAGCTATTTGTTTAAGTCTAAAAATCGAACTACCTTTATCCCCAGTACCATTATGATGTATTAAGCTATCCGCTTCATTTGATTTAACCCAATTACTTTGATAATAATTGATACCTAAGAAATCTTGTAATTGACTAGCTTCTTTAATGATTGTCATTTCCTCTTCCGTCAGATCTAATGAACCATCATATATATTGAGTAGATGATGAATGACCTCCATTTTCTCACTAGAATATTCTCCTAAAAATGTACCATCTAATAAAAGTCCATTTATAAATGTATCCTGTATTTTAGCAGCTTTTACATTTTCAGGTTGTTGATTAATTGGATATATTTGAGTTAAAGCATGTATAATACCGATTTCTCCGTTATAACCTTTCTCTTTATATAGTTTAACTACTTTACTATGCGCAACAATAAGATTATGTTGAGCTTGGAGACACTTGACGACTTGATATTGTTCACCAGGTGGAAACGCGCCTATTACATATTGACCTAAAGTATATGCGATAGGTTCATTAATTGTCATCCAATATTGAACATCCTCTTTAAATGTCTCAAAGCAAAATGCTGCATAGTTCACAAAATGCGTGATGTTTTCCTTACATAACCAATCCCCTTTTTTGAATAGTTCTTCAGGCGTATCAAAATGATGTAAAGTCACATATGGTTCGATATTATATTTACGACACGTCGCAAATACATTTTTATAATATTCTACCCCTTTTTGATTAACATCCCCATACCCTTTTGGAAATATGCGAGACCAAGCAATAGAAATTCTTAACGCTTTAATACCATGTTCTGAAGCTAATTTAATATCTTCTTCATATCGATTATAAAAATCACTTGCTGGATCTGGGCTAAATCGTCCTTGTCTCTCTAAAAATTCATCCCAAAGCACACGTCCCTTTCCATCTACTTTGCTTGACCCTTCGACTTGGTATGCTGCTGTTGCAGCGCCTAGTACAAAAGTTTTTGGTAATTCTAACATGCTTATACTCCTTTGTTTTATTTTTCTTCTGATAGTAGTTTGTATATCTTCTCTATTGCTGCTTCTCCATCCCTTGTAAGAACAATATATTCTTTACCTGTTGTTGTCATAAGAAGAGCATTATGTTGGTCAGTATATTTCTTCATTTCATTTTTCATTGAATTCATTTGAGGGGCTAATATAACAATGTTCATATCTTTAATTAAATCCATATCTTGACCATATGCCCTCGCAGTAGCATTTAAATGAATGTTTTGTTCTTTAGCAGCTTTATTTAACGAATTAGCGAGTATACCACTTGTACCACCACCAGCACATACGACTAATACATTGACGTGATCTTTAATGTCATATTGAACTATAGTATCAGTTGTTTCTAACTGACTATTTTCGTTTGACTCTGCATTTGATTGAGGCTGTACAATATTTTGACATTCAATCGTACCGCGTTCTTCACTCACTTTTATGCGATCGTACGCTTTAATAAATGGCATCCAAATCACAAAGTCGAGTATCATAATAACGGCAATTAATAATAATGATAATGGCGCGAAGTTAGATGCCATGTAAATACCTATAGGTCCTGGTGTCGGCCATGGTAAGAAATGCATGAAACCATTCATACCTAAATTCTCTACAAAGAATTTCAATACCCATGAGTTTAGAATTGGTGTAACAATAAAAGGTATCATGAATACTGGGTTTAAAATTATTGGTGCACCAAATAGTAAAGGTTCATTTACAGCAAATGTTGTAGGAATAAATGACGCTTTACCAACAGCTTTAAGTTCTTTAGACTTACACAAGAATATGAATATATATGGAACTAAGAATGTGGCACCTGTACCTCCAATAAGTGCTACAAAGTCTTGCGTACTTTGTGTTAATGCAATATGTGCATGTTGACCTTCTCTAAATAATCTTAAGTTTTCAACTTGGTTGTTATACATAATTGCAATAACAGCTGGACCTACTACAGATGGTCCATGTACACCAATAAACCAGAAGAAAGCAATAAATCCGAAGATAATCGCAAATCCTAAGTAACCATTCGCAGCAGTAAATAATGGTGACAGTATAATTGTCGCCAATTCTGCTAAGTTACCATTCGCAATTTGACGGATCGCGATATCAATAATCCAGAATAAACCGACAGAAGCGGCAAACGGGATCATATCTTTAAACGCTTGTGCGATATTACCGGGTACTTGAGGAGGCATCTTGATTGTGATATTTCTACCAATAAAGAATTTGTAAATATTTGGTATTACAAATGCTACAATAAATGACGCGATAAGTCCTTTAGTACCAAGCATGTCAATACTTATACCGTCTTTAACGGGGTTCATCGCTACAATTAGTAATGAAGATTCAGCAGCTACGAATGTTGAAATGACATTGATTTGGTTCGTTTTAGGTAATTTTAAGTTTTTATTGTCAGTTAATGATTTCGTAACGGTTCCTGCCATATAAAGTGCTAACATACCCATCGTGAATTGATACACTTTCATAATGGTTGTTTCGATATTTTTTGGCCAATGGAATCCCCAAACGTTCGGTACGTAAGCAACTAAAATAAATAATGATGAAAATAAAATAACTGGCATTAATGCAACGAAGCCATCTCTAATTGCCGTTAAGTATGGATTAGAAGCCACTTTCTCAAAAAATGGTTTCATCTTTTCAATAAATTTAATTATCTTATTCACAAGTATCACCCATTTTGTTTTAAAGTTTGAAGTTGTTCATAAATATCAATGATGTAATTTACAGAATCACGTAGTGCCATCGTTGTCATTAAGTGATCTTGACCGTGTACCATAATAAAACTTAAATCAGATGATTCACCACTTGCTTCTTGAGCTAAACATTGGGTTTGTTCTTTATGTGCTTCCGTTATATATGTATTTGCACTTTCAATATGACTACGTGCTTCTTCGAATAGTCCATTTTTAGCTTTTTCCATAGCCGCCATAACTTCTCTTCTTGCATCCCCAGCTATCGCAACAATGGTGAAACCTACCATCATATTTTCTTCTCTACTCATCTCTTGTTGTGCCTCCTTTTTGTGATGATAATATGCGTTCTATATGCAACTGAAAATAGAACAAGTGATGTTGATTAATAACAATATTGAACTTTCTTGATATGGCATGATATAAGTCTTTTGCGTACAAATAAGAATTTGGATAGTGTGTTTTTAAATGCTGTTGGAATGATATATCAACTTGTTGGGATAAGTCTTCAGAATAATCAAGAATGTGTTCTGTTAAATACTTTAAGTGCTGGATGAATCTATCATAATAATATTCATTGGACTTATTCCGAGTAATACCTATTTGATTTAAGCAATTGATTAAATCGTTCAGTTGAATATTTTTATTCTTATAAGCAGTTTGATTTTCGATACCTTCAGGTTGCTCAGCATTGATAAAATGTAATGCTAGATTATTTGCTTCATATGCTGGGAAAGAAATATTTAAATTTCGTTTAATAATCGTCAATGCGTATAAACTAGATTCAAATGCACGAGGATGAATGCTTTTAACATCAATAGAAAATGTCTGTATCTTTTGATTGTTTTGATGAATATTAACAGCGTGATGCAAATGGTGTGTTAACGTGACATAAATATAATCTTGAAACGTAAAATCAAATTTAAGTTGAACATCATTTATGATTTCACAACATGTCGTAATAATAGATACGGGGACATCATTAACTAAAGACTGTAAATGAAATCTCACTTCTTGATTATCGAGTCTAAATATTTTCTCGGGTGTTTGATGAGATAAGAAATCACCTTTCTTTTTTGAGAACACAATTCCTTTTCCCATCGCGATAACTTCTTCACCATTTTCAGTAATGGCAATAGCAACATTATTGTTAAGGACTTGTTTGATTATCATAGGCAGCAATACCTCCAATCATTTGAAATAAAAAATACCACAAGACTTAGAGGTGATTGATGCACCTCAAGAATTGTGGTTTTCGCCTAATTGAATAGTCACGATCCAAATATTTAATTGTTTATTAATGTTCGATATTGTTACATTTATAATTTACAACGCTTTTTAAATTATGTCAATATTGTAATTAAATGGAATATAAATGCATTAAAAAACCAAACCTACTTCATTTTGAAGTGTCGGTTTGGTTATATGATTAGTCTTCTTTTTTAACTTGAGCCCAACCTTTTTTGGTAATGGTAATTTTACCAGTCTCGATTGTGATCAGTTTTTGCTTGTATAATCTACCGATAGCACGTTTGAAACTTGCTTTACTCATATTAAAGACTTCTTTAATCGCTTCTGGGTTTGATTTATCCCAAAATGGTAATTCTCCGTCATATTCTACAAGTAAATCAAATATCACTTGGCCATCTTCATCAAGTCTTTCATGTGCCAATGGTAAGAATGAACCATTTAATTCACCGTTTTCTTTTACGCCGATGATTCTAACGTCCATTTCTTCACCTAGTCTTGGTTCATGTTTACGTTCTGATTCGTGTACAAAGATTTTATAACCATCTTCAGATAGGAGGAAAGTACCTACTCTTAATAAACGATATGGTCTTGCTGTTACATGTTGATGTAGTATAGATTCTTCAGCTGTTTTGTACATCGTATCAACGATTGTTTCAGTTGCTAATCTCGCAAACATTTGACTATTACTATCTATTCTAAGTGTACAGAATATCATGTCACCGTTTTGTGGCCATAGTTCTTTAACTTTAGGTAGATCTTCCCATGGAATGAGTACTTCTCTAGGTAATCCTACATCTACTGCAGCACCATCACGGTCTACTCTCAATACTTTTACCCAATCATAACGGTCTTTTGTAATAGTTGGCATGTTTTGTGTTGCAAATAATTCTCCAGATCGGCTTGGATATACAAAGAAACTATAATCTTCACCGATTTCTAATTGATCGTCATCTTCGACTTCTGAAGCATTCATTTTAATAGGTTCGCTATTTGGTCCAAGTAAATGATAAGTTGAACCTTCCAATCTATCCACTTTTAAAAAGTCTATGCGACCTACAAGCGTATCTTTTTCGTGTGCCATGTCATTCTCCATTCATATGTTTTTCGTTTATTCATTATAACATGCATTTTGCTTCGTGTAACGACTGTTCAAACTCTTGCCCATTTTTGTTTCATTTATGATATAATTCATCGGTAGAAGTATTAATGAAAAGGAGTCATTTAATGTTACAAGTTACGAATGTAAGTTTACGTTTCGGTGATCGTAAGCTTTTTGAAGATGTAAATATTAAGTTCACACCAGGTAACTGTTACGGACTTATCGGTGCTAATGGAGCTGGGAAATCAACGTTCTTAAAAGTATTATCAGGCGAATTAGATTCTCAATCAGGTCATGTTTCACTTGGTAAAGATGAACGTTTAGCAGTATTAAAACAGGATCACTTTGCGCATGAAGATGAAAAAGTGATTGATGTTGTATTAAAAGGTCATGAAAAATTATGGCAAGTTATGACTGAGAAAAATGAAATTTATATGAAACCAGATTTCTCAGATGAAGATGGTATGCGTGCAGCAGAACTTGAAGGTGAGTTTGCTGAAATGAACGGATGGAATGCAGAAGCGGATGCATCTGTATTACTTTCAGGTTTAGGTATTAAAGACGAATTACATGACAAAATGATGTCTGAATTAGAAAACAACCAAAAAGTAAAAGTACTTCTTGCTCAAAGTTTATTTGGTGAGCCAGATGTTCTATTACTCGATGAGCCTACAAACGGTTTAGATATTAAAGCGATTGCTTGGTTAGAAGATTTCTTAATTAACTTTGAGAATACAGTTATCGTCGTATCACATGATAGACATTTCTTAAACAATGTCTGTACACATATAGCTGACTTAGATTACGGCAAAATTAAACTATTTGTCGGAAACTATGACTTCTGGTATCAATCAAGTCAACTTGCTTCTCAAATGGCTCAAGACCAAAACAAGAAAAAAGAAGAACGCATTAAAGAATTACAAGACTTTATTGCTAGATTTAGTGCGAACGCTTCTAAATCTAAACAAGCAACAAGCCGTAAGAAAATGCTTGAAAAAATTGAACTCGATGACATTCAACCATCATCAAGACGTTATCCATTCGTTAATTTCACAATTGAACGAGAAATCGGTAACGACTTATTACAAGTTCAAGGTGTTTCAAAAACAATTGACGGTCAAAAAGTATTAAATAACGTTTCATTTACAATGAATCCAAATGATAAAGCTGTATTAATTGGAGAAAGTGAGATTGCTAAAACAACCCTACTTCGTATTTTAGCTGGTGAACTTGAACCAGATGAAGGAACAGTTAAATGGGGCGTTACAACAACACAATCATACTTACCAAAAGATAACTCAGATTATTTCGAAGGTATTGAAATGAACTTAGTTGACTGGTTAAGACAGTATGCACCACCAGAAGAACAAACAGAAACATTCTTAAGAGGATTCCTTGGACGTATGTTATTTAGTGGTGAAGAAGTTAAGAAAAAAGCAAGTGTCCTTTCAGGTGGAGAAAAAGTAAGATGTATGTTAAGTAAAATGATGTTATCAAACTCTAACGTATTATTACTAGATGAACCAACAAACCACTTAGACTTAGAAAGTATCACTGCAGTCAATGATGGCTTGAAGAATTTCAAAGGATCATTAATCTTTACTTCATATGACTTTGAATTTATCAATACAATCGCCAACCGCGTAATTGAAATCAAAGAAGACGGCGCAATTTCTAAAGAAATCAGTTATGAAGAATACTTGAGAGATCAAGGTGTTTATAACTAATTTTCATATAGAGAAGCTAGGACATTTTTATAAGTCCTAGCTTTTTTATATGGGGAAATGAGGTAATGTGGGGTGTTTTTGGCGTTCAATGTTGCAAGTGAGCGTCGACTAGCAATGTTCGAGTGTTCAATGTTGCTAGTGAGGGCCGACTAGCAATGTTCGAGTGTTCAATGTTGCAAGTGAGGGCCGACTTGCAATGTTCGAGTGTTCAATGTTGCAAGTGAGGGCCGACTTGCAATGTTCGAGTGTTCAATGTTGCAAGTGAGAGCTGACTTGCAATGTTCAGACCTCCTATTTATCAAGACTGATCAAACAAGATAAATACAATCCTACTTTTCTTATCAACATCCTCCAATCTTAAAAAATATATACACAGCCCCATTATCTTCTAAAATGAATATGAATGAATATTGATTTGTAGGGCTTATCGTCTAAATAGTAAGAACTTTTTGAAATTATCAGTTTTCTCTCTTTACATCAATATTCTTTGTATGTATAATGAATGCATACCAATTGAATATGTTTTTGATGAGGCGCATCAATCATTAGTAACTCCCCTACTGGACTGCAATCTTAAAGGAGTGAAAGGGTGCGATGCCGAAACATTGTATTTTTGCAGAAATATGGTGTTGGACATTTAGGTTAAGAGCTAGTTGTCTGTCATTATCTTAAGAATAATGGAGTGCATCACTTGTATATATAAATTAAAACAAGTTCGAATGCCGAACTTGTTTTTTTATTTATATTACAGCGTTCGTCTCCGATTTATAGGAGGAATTATTTTGAGTCAGAGTGTTTTAAAATTTGGCGGTACGTCCGTTGGTGATTTTGACAAAATTAAAAATATCGCACATATGTTGAAATCACGTGTTGATAATGGAGAACAATTAGTAGTGGTTGTAAGTGCTATGGGTAAGACGACAGATTCTTTACTTGAAAATATTAGTTCACTTACTTCGCAACCTAAAGATGAGCATTTAGCGATGCTTTTAACGACGGGAGAACAACAAACCATTTCATACTTATCAATGGTATTGAATGATATTGGTGTTCAAACGAAAGCAATGACAGGATATCAAGCAGGAATTAAAACGATTGGTCATCATTTGAAAAGTAAAATTGCAGAAATTGATGCACTACGTTTTGAAGAAGCTTTTGAAACAAATGACATTCTTGTCGTTGCAGGATTTCAAGGTGTGAATGATCATCTAGAAATTACGACTTTAGGACGCGGCGGTTCTGATACAACTGCAGTAGCCATTGCAGCAAGTATAGATACATCTTGTGAAATATATACAGATGTTGATGGTGTATATGGAACAGATCCTAGAATTTATAAAGAAGCAAAGTTACTCAATGAAGTTTCATATGAAGAAATGATGGAAATGAGTGCTTTAGGTGCTGGTGTATTAGAATCTAGAAGTGTCGAAATTGCAAAAAATTATAACATACCATTATATCTTGGTAGAACATTATCAAACGTGAAAGGAACATGGATTATGCCACAAACAGAGATATTAGAGAAAAAAGCAGTTACAGGAGTCGCACTTGATACACATATGATTCATGTTACTTTAACTTATCCGATGCAAAACTTTGCATTGTTACAGAAATTATTTGATTCATTAGAAGAACAATCAATGAATGTTGATATGATATCTCAAATTGAAAATCAACAAGGATTACAGCTTTCGTTTACGATTAAAGATTCAGACGTATATCAAATCGAACAAATCATTGAACAACTTACTGAGGAATACCCTCATTTACGTTATAAAATGAGAGATAACTACGCTAAACTTTCAGTAATAGGAACAGGTATGAGAGATATGTCAGGAATAGCTTCAAAAGCATTCCGCACTTTAATTAGTCATGACATTAACTTCTATCAAACAACAACTTCTGAGATTAGTATTTCTTATGTTGTTGATCGTGAATTAGGAGAAACTGCCGTTCGAATTTTAAGTGAAGCATTTAATATATAATGAATGATGGAGTGAACAAAATGACAAAATTAGCAGTTGTAGGCGCAACAGGTTTAGTAGGAGAAAAAGTATTAGAAGTATTAGATAGAAAAAAAGTACCATTTGATGAACTTGTATTATTTTCATCACCTAGATCAGCAGGCAAAAAAATCGAATTCCAAGGAAAAACTTATACGGTTGAAGCATTGACAGAAGAGAAAACTGATGGCAATTTCGATTACGTTATTATGAGTGCTGGAGGTGGTACAAGCGAGAAATTCGCCCCACTATTTGAACAACATGGTGCAATTGTAATCGATAATTCAAGTCAATGGCGTATGCATGAAGATATTGATTTAATCGTTCCGGAAGTGAATGTACCTAAATTAAATCGTAAAATTATTGCAAACCCTAACTGTTCAACAATTCAATCAGTTGTACCTTTAAAACCTTTATTAGATCAATTCGGATTAAAACGTGTTGCTTATACAACATATCAAGCTGTATCAGGATCCGGTTTAGCTGGTCGTGAAGATTTAGCTAATGGTGAAAAAGGAGAAGCACCAAAGAACTACCCTCACCCAATTTATAATAATGTGTTACCACATATAGATGTATTCTTAGAAGATGGTTATACAAAAGAAGAACAAAAAATGATCGATGAAACTAGAAAAATCTTAGATCAACCTTCTTTAAATGTAACAGCAACTTGTGTGCGTGTACCTGTTCAAGATAGCCACAGTGTGCATATCAACGTAACTTTAGATAAAGAAGCCGCTGTTGAAGATATTCGTAACTTATTTAATGAAGATGACCGTGTTGTCTTAGTAGATAACGTAGAAAATAATGAATATCCACTAGCGATTCATTCTACTGGTAAAGATGAAGTATTCGTTGGAAGAATTCGTAAAGATGATTCTTTAGACAATACATTCCACATCTGGTGTACTTCAGATAACTTATTAAAAGGTGCAAGTTTAAATGCCGTTCAAGTGCTAGAACAAGTATTAGAATTAAATAAAAAATAATGAGGAGTGTTCAGTATGTCACATATTTTTAACGGTGTGGGCGTTGCCCTTACAACACCATTTACAAATGAGGATGTAGACTACGAAGCCTTTGAAAATCATATAGAATTTTTAATAGATAATGGTGTTAAAAGTATTATTATTAACGGAACAACAGCAGAGAACCCTACCCTTACAACAGAAGAAAGAAATACGTTATTAGAATGTGGGATTAAAAAAGTCAATGGCCGTGTTCCAGTTATAGCAGGTACAGGTACAAACAATACGCAAGCTTCTATCGATGCTTCTATAAAAGCTAAAGAATTAGGTGCTGATGCGATTATGTTAATCACACCTTATTACAACAAGACGAGTCAGCGTGGATTAATCGCGCATTTCACAAAAATTGCGGATGAAGTTGCATTACCTGTTGTACTTTATAATGTCCCATCAAGAACAAATATGACGATAGATATTGAAACGGTGCTTAAACTAAGTGAAAATCCATACATCGTGGCTTTAAAAGATGCGACAGGAGATTTAGAATATGCAAAAACTTTAAAACAACAATTACCAAGTGACTTTGCATTATATAGTGGTAATGATGACAATATGTTGGATTACTATCAATTAGGCGGAGCGGGATTAATTTCAGTTGTAGCAAATGCTATACCACAAGAAACACAACAATTATATGATTATGTCGTTAATGATCAATTAGAACAAGCAAACACTTTAAATCGTGATATTACAGAATTACTTAATCACTTAAGTGTAGATGTTAATCCAGTGCCGATTAAGTTATTAACGTCTGAATTAGGTTTCGGTCGTTATGAAGTAAGGTTACCGCTTGTTACATTGGAAGAACAAGAAATAAAAGTTTTAAGTGAAGCATTTACTAAGTTTAAAGATGGTGTAAAACAATGAAGATATTATTAATCGGATATGGCGCAATGAATGAACGCGTCGCAAGATTAGCAGAAGAAAGAGACAACGAAATAGTTGGTGTTGTCGTGAAGGATTCAACTAAATCATATCCCTACCCTGCTTTTGAATCTATTTCAGAAGCGCCAGAAGCGGATGTGGCGATAGACTTTTCTAATCCTGAATTATTATTGCCATTATTAGAAGAAGACTTCACATTACCTTTAGTTATCGCAACGACTGGTGAAAAAGAACAAATCATAGAAAAGTTAAAAGAAAAATCTCAAAATATGCCTGTATTTTTCAGCGCAAATATGAGCTATGGCGTGCATATACTCAAAGAAATTATTCAATATGCAGTACCATTATTAGAAGACTTTGATATTGAAATGTTAGAAAAGCACCATAATAAGAAAGTCGATGCACCAAGTGGTACACTCGTTCAACTATATGATGCAATTAAAGAAAAAAGAGCACAATCTGTACCAGTTTATGATAGACATGAATCAACTACTAAACGTGAACCTGCAGAAATTGGCATTAGTTCACAACGTGGTGGTACAATTGTTGGAGAACATCAAGTATTATTTGCTGGCCATGACGAAACGATTGAAATCACACATCGTGCGCAGTCTAAAGATATCTTCGCTAATGGCGCAATTAATGTAGCAGATGTTCTAGTCAATAAAGAAAACGGATATTACACATATAATAATTTAAATGAGGAGAGAATTTAACATGGTTAAAGATTTTACGGCAGAAGAAATTATACAATATATTAGTGAGGCAGAGAAAGTAACGCCTTTAAAGGTTTATGTAAACGGCGCATTTGAAAATGTTGAATTCCCAGAGTCATTTAAAGTATTTGGTTCTGAAACATCTAAAACAATTTTCTGTGATGCTAAAGATTGGAAGAGCTTTTATGAAGCGAATCAATCAGCTATTACAGATTTAGAAATTGAACATGATCGTCGCAATTCAGCAATCCCATTAAAAGACTTAACAAATACAAATGCAAGAATCGAACCAGGTGCTTTCATTAGAGAACATGCAGTTATTGAAGACGGTGCGGTTGTTATGATGGGTGCTACAATCAATATCGGTGCTGTTGTTGGTGAAGGTACAATGGTAGATATGAACGCTACTTTAGGTGGACGTGCAACAACTGGTAAAAATGTACACGTTGGTGCTGGATCAGTATTAGCGGGTGTTATTGAACCACCAAGTGCATCACCTGTAGTAATTGAAGATGACGTATTAATCGGTGCAAATGCTGTTATCCTTGAAGGTGTTAGAGTCGGCAAAGGTGCAATCGTTGCAGCTGGTGCAATCGTAACTAAAGATGTTCCGGCTGGCGCAGTAGTAGCTGGTACACCGGCTAAAGTTATTAAACAATCAGCAGATGTTCAAGACGGTAAAAAAGAAATTGTATCTGCTTTACGTAATTTAAATCAATAATATCATTTTAGTCGGGGCGGGACTGCGATATCATTTTCCTTAAATGAAATTTCTATCCCGCTCCCTCTTTCTATACATAATACAAAGGATTGAGTTAAATGTCTGAATTAGAATTTGTGAAAAATACAAGAAGATACTTACATCAACATCCAGAGTTAAGTATGCAAGAATATGAGACAACTGCATACATTGAAGACTTCTTAAAACAATTAAATATTCCTTACGAACGCCCTATTCAAACGGGTATCATTGGTTATTTAGAAGGCAATTCGAGTCATACTATTGCGTATCGAGCGGATATCGATGCCTTACCTATTCAAGAAGTAAACGATGTACCTTATAAAAGTACGGTTGATCAAGTTATGCATGCATGTGGTCATGATGGTCATACGACAGCGTTAATGCTTTTTACGCAACGTTGTAAAGCTTTATATGATAAAGGTGAATTACCGCATAATGTAGTATTTATATTCCAACCTTCAGAAGAAACTGAAGCCGGTGCAAATCAATTAATCCAATCAAACGTGTTTGATAAATATCATATAGAGAAAATTTATGGCGTTCATATTATGCCATTTGAAGATGTTGGCACAGTAGCCTTTAAAAATGATGAAATTACAGCTAGTGCAACAGAGTATCGATTTTACTTAAAAGGAAGCTCGAGTCATGTTGCCAGTAAAGAAGATGGTAAAGCAGCATCAGAAGCGATGATGCATGTCCTTTCTCAAGTTACACAAATTCAGCAATTTCATTTAAATGGTTTAAATCGCAATATTGTTCATGTTGGACAGTTCAATGTTGGTGAAGCCATTAATACCGTTCCAGAGAATGGTTACTTAGAAGGTACGATTCGTACATATGATACGAATGATCTTGAAATTGTTAAAAATCAAATGCAAAAAATTGCAGAAAGTGTTGAATTGTTATTTGGTGTGACATGTACGGTTGATTTTGCTGAAGGGTATCCACCTACTACAAATGATGCACAATTATATGAGGGTGTTAAAGAAGCTTTAACGAGCCTA
This sequence comes from Mammaliicoccus sp. FSL K6-3158, assembly GCF_038005105.1. Classification (NCBI taxonomy): domain Bacteria; kingdom Bacillati; phylum Bacillota; class Bacilli; order Caryophanales; family Staphylococcaceae; genus Mammaliicoccus; species Mammaliicoccus sp. FSL K6-3158. Next base: position 1,507,185 of record NZ_JBBOSL010000001.1, on the reverse strand, counting down.
GACTTAACACTACATGAACTAGAAAAGCCTTATTTATTTGGTGAAGACTTTAGTTTCTATCGTCAATTAGCACCAAGTTATTTTGTCTTTTTTGGAACACGCAATGTTGAAAAAGATTATATTTATGGTCTACATACAAATAGACTCAATTTCGATGAAGAAGTATTAATCAGTGTCGCTGATTACTATACAGCACTATTAAATCAAGGAGCGGACAAATAATGGTAGCACGTATTACGATTGATGAACAAAATTTTATAAAAAATGCTAAAAATGTTATTAAAGATAACAAAGTTATGGCTGTCGTGAAAAACGATGCTTATCATTTTGGACTAGATTTCGCAGTTAAATCCTTTATTCAAGCAGGTATTCAAACATTCAGTACAACATCACTTCATGAAGCGGTAAGAATTCGTGAAATAGATAAACAAGTGAATATCTTTTTGATGAACCCTTCTATTGAATTTGAAACATTAAAGACACATAACATTGCGATGACGTTACCATCATTAACATTCTATCATGAACATATTGAAGATTTAGCGGGCATTAAATTACATTTAGAACTTGAAAATCTTTTACACCGTTCTGGTTTGAAAGACCAAGATGAAATGTTGCAAGTACTCAAACATAATGAAAGCTTACCTATTGCAGAGCAAGCGATTATGGAAGGTATTTGGACACATTTCGGATATGCGGATGAATTCGGTGGCGATGAATATGAAACAGAAAGACAAGCTTGGGTTAATTGTTTATCATTTATATTAGACCAAGGTTATGCCTTTAAATTTATTCATGCACAAAATAGTGCAAGTTATGTACGAGAAGACAGATTGTTAAATCAACATACGCACGCTCGTCTCGGTATTATACTTTATGGTTCAAGACCTTATAGTACCCTCCCTACTTCACTTACAGAACAAAACTTTACAGTCACAGCAAATGTGATACAAGTTCGCCCTATTAAAAAAGGAGAAACTTGTGGTTATAGTTTCCAATATAAAGCTGATAAAGATTGTAACATTGCTGTAGTTGATATTGGCTATGGAGACGGTATACTTAAGACAAGAGCGAAACATGATGCGCTTATTAATCAAAAGCGCTATCCAATTAGAGGGTTGATGATGAGTCACATGTTCGTTGAAGTAGATGATACAATCCAAAGTGGTGATCAAGTCGTTATGTATGGTAACGATATTAGGATTGATGAATTTACATTTAAAGGTGTTGGTGCAAATTCTGAGCAAATCAGTGCATTAAACCATCATTCATTAATAAAGGAGATTAGATAATGACAGTTAAATATAATGACCAAGGTGTTCTTACAATAGGCAATGTATCATTACAAACGATAGCTGCAAGTTTTGGTACCCCTACTATCGTATATGATGAGGAACAAATTAGAACACAATGTAGAAGATTCCATGAAGCATTTAAAGAAAGTGGATTATCATATAATATCTCTTATGCTTCTAAAGCCTTTAGTAGTATTCAATTGTTTAAGTTGATGGAAGAAGAAGAAATGGGTCTAGATGTCGTATCTGAAGGTGAATTATATACAGCTTTAGCAAGTGGATTTGATCCAAGTAAAATTCATTTTCACGGTAACAATAAGACGAATGAAGAAATTGAATATGCTATTGAAAGCGGCGTTGAATATTTCGTAATTGATTCTTTAGATGAAATCACACGTATTAATAGATTAGCTTCTAAGCCTATTAAAGCTGTTTTAAGAGTTAATCCTGGCGTTGAAGCACATACTCATGAATTTATCCAAACGGGTCAAGAAGATAGTAAATTTGGCTTGTCTATTAAACACGGTACGGCACTTGAAGGTATACGTGCTTTACAAGAATCAGATAAAATAGACTTCAAAGGTATTCACTTCCATATTGGATCACAAATTTTTGAAGCGGATGGTACAATCAACACAATCCAAATTGTATTTGAATGGTTAAAAGAACATGATATTGAGATTGATATATTAAATTTAGGTGGCGGATTTAGTATTAAATATACTGAAGCGGATAAAAGTTACCCTATTGAAGATGGTATTAAGTTGATTACAGATGCGATCAAAGAAAATAGTCAAAAATATGACATGGCTATTCCAGAAATCTCTATAGAGCCAGGCCGTTCAATTGTTGGTGAAGCGGGCGTTACGTTGTATCAAGTAGGAACGATTAAAGAGATTCCTAATGTTAATACGTATGTATCGATTGATGGTGGTATGAGTGATCATATTAGAACGGCACTTTATGATGCACAATATAAAGCGTTGTTAGTGAATAGAAATGATGAAGATACACATGAAGTCACAATTGCTGGTAAGTTATGTGAATCAGGCGACTTAATTGGTAGAGATATGAAACTTCCTAAATCTACAAAAATCGGAGATTATATAGCTGTATTATCTACAGGTGCTTACCATTACTCTATGAGTTCAAATTATAATCAAATGCTTAAACCTTCAGTTCTATTTGTTAAAGATGGAAAAGCAAGAGAAGTTATTAAGAGACAAACTTTAAAACAATTGATTATGAATGACGTAAAATAATAAGCTGAAATCATGAAATTTATTATTAAATAATAACAATATGATAACGCAAAAAGAAACCCTAACATCGTTAGGGTTTCTTTTTAGTCGTTCAAATTCATATATATTATAGTTTTACAACGTTTGCAGCTTGTGGGCCACGGTCGCCTTCAACTACTTCGAATTCTACTGCTTGACCTTCTTCTAAAGATTTGTAACCTTCTTGGTTAATTGCTGAGAAATGTACGAATACGTCATTTTCTCCTTCAATTTCGATGAAGCCAAATCCTTTTTCTGCGTTAAACCATTTAACTGTACCTTGTTTCATAATTGTGAAACCTCCAAGACTAAAATTCAATATGCGATATTCGCATATTACAAAAAACACAATTAATTAATAATGTTATTTGCAATATGGAATAACGATATTGCTATTACTTATTATACGTCACAGAATATTCAAATGCAATACCATTTAAGATATTTTCAGAATTTATTATTTTGGTAATGGTGTATAAATTGAATTGTCATTTAATATAAGAATACTATAAAATATTTGCATATCTTCTTCGCAGTCTTCACAGTAAGATAGATCACAATTATTATAGAAAGCATGTATGTTATGTTTACCTACAAGTTCATTAGTAAACTTCGTTTGATATTGATTAAGTAGATTATGATATTGATTGACCATTTCTTCATAGTCATGACATTCAATTTCTTTAATGATATAGTCTTTCCAATCGTCAAACAGCCACCATCCCTCATAATCTGTTCGGATTGTTACGATTTTATACATCTTAAAATCTCCCCTATTTAGAAAATTACCCTAGAGTTAATTTAAATCTTATTGATTATTAAATCAAGAAAATAGCTTGTCGATTTGTTTCTAATTATTAGTTTTTTTACACTGAACCCTTTATAATAAAGATATGAGGTGATAAATATGAACGGAAAACATATAAAAGTTTTTGGACGCGTACAAGGTGTTGGGTTTCGATTTTTCACTGCTCAACTCGCTAAGAAACATAAAATAGTTGGTACCGTTGAAAATGTCAGCGATTATGTAGAAATATACGCAAGTGGCGAAGAAAAACAATTATCACAATTTGTTAATGGTGTTATCCAGGGAGTAGCGCCAGCTTCAGTTGTAGAAAATTATACAATCGAAGATACCACTTTAGACGAAAAAACTAAGCATTTCAAAACGTTATAAATTAGGAAGATGACAATGAAATATAATTTATCATATGTATTAGGTGCTTTATTAGCAGTACCTATATCATTTATTGCTTTTTTATTTAGTGTTTTTCAATTAGATTTAAATTATCTTATCGATATGGCTGTATTTGCAGGTACTTACGTTATTAGCTTTTTACCAATACAATGGTATAGTTCACGACGTTATTTGAAAGAAATGGGTTTAACACGACGAGAATTTCATTTTATTAGAAAACAATTAAACGAAGCGCAACCAAAATTGAAAAGACTTTATAAAAATTATATGCGAATCAGATCATATAAAGAATTCAAGAACTTAAACGAAGTAGCTAAATTAGCACGTACAATTTATAACACAGTTAAACAGTCACCTGAGAAATTTTATAAAGTCGAAAGCTTCTTCTACTCTCACTTAGATAATACTGTGAATTTAATTGATAATTACACACTTTTACAACGTATGCCGAATAAATCTAAAGAAGAAAAAGCTAAACTTAAACAAACGAAGCTTACAATTGATGAAAATAAACGAACACTCGTTGCAGATTTAAAAGAATTAAATGAATCGAGTTATCATCAATTAGATATTGAAATGGAACTTGCTGATATTGCTAAACAAAGAAATAGCTATAGAAAAGGCATTCCAGAATCAACGAAAGAAAAAGTAAATTTAACAAAAACTCATAAAAAATATGAATATGAAATGGAGCGTAACAATGACTGAAACGAATAAGAACTTATTTGACGACCTTATTGATGACCCATTTAAAGATTCATCAGAAGCATTAACACCACAAACTTCAGAAATTACAGAACAACAGACCCCTTCTGATGTAACATCAACTTACGAAAAGACATTCTCAGATGAAGATCAACGTAAAATTGATGAAATTGCTAAGCAAATTAAACCATTAGATAATGATGGTCTTCTACTCTATGGTCAACAAGCACAAAATAAATTATCACAGTTCTCACATCAAATGCTTACACAAGTACAATCTAAAGATGTAGGACCTATTGGTAATTCATTAAGAAATTTAATGAATAAATTAAAAGAAGTAAATCCAGATGAATTACAAAAACAAAATCAATCTAGATTGAAACGCATTTTTAGAAGAGCTGAACGTTCTGTAAATGAAATGTTTAGTAAATATCAATCTGTTGGTGCACAAGTCGATCGAATATCTGTAGAACTTCAGAAATCACAAAATATGCTAATGAAAGATGTAGGCTTATTAGATCAATTATATGAAGAAAATAAAGCTTACTTTGATGCATTAAATATTTATATCGCAGCAGCAGAAAAGAAACGCGACGAGTTGAAACAACATAATCTTGTAGAATTAGAACAAAAAGTTAAAGCATCAAATAACCAAATGGATGTACAAGAACTAGCAGATTTACAACAATATATTAATCGACTAGAAAAAAGAATTTATGACTTACAACTTTCTAGACAAATCACATTACAATCTGCCCCACAAATCAGAATGATACAAAATATTAATCAAACTTTAGCAGAAAAAATTCAAAGTTCTATTTTAACGAGTATCCCATTATGGAAAAATCAAATGGCAATCGCGTTAACACTTTTAAGACAACAAGGCGCTTCAGAAGCTCAGAAAAAAGTAACAGATACAACTAATGAATTATTGCTGAAGAACTCTGAAATGTTGAAACAGAATGCGATTAGAACAGCTGAAGAAAATGAACGAGGCATCGTTGATATCGAAACATTGAAGACGACTCAAACTAATATAGTAGATACAATTCAAGAAACACTACGCATACAAGAAGACGGCACACGTAAACGTCAGCAAGCAGAACAAGAATTACAAAGCTTAGAACAAGACTTAAAAACAAAATTATTACAACTCAAAGACGAACAGCAGCAATTGAGAAATACATTTAAATCATAAATAATAGACCCACCAACAATTAAGTGCACCCCTAAAGTTGAACTAAAATTCAACTTTAGGGGTGTTTATTTATGAATTAAAAATATAGTTTAGATTTCAAATTAAAATTGATTCGAGAATATAAAAGTGGAAACGAAGGATATAATATCTTATCGAAAAAATACAATATAGATACTTCCTATATTAGAAAATGGCTATTTCAATACAATGATTTTGGAGTAGAGGTCTTGGCTTAAGTACCGAGTAAAGCCAAGAGATAGCCTAAGTTGTGGCTTAAGTACTGAATAAAGCCAAGAGATAGTTTTAGATCTGTGTTAAATCCCAACAAACTCACATCTCCTACATCACTCTACTTATCCCTACACCCTCTTACATAAATTGACTTAAGAAATACCCCATTAATGTTCCGACGTAATTTCCGATTACATAACCTAGAGTACCGATGATTAAAATGGGTCCTACTAATCCTTGCCACCCTTTAGAAATCGCTAATGCAGCTGCTGTTGTTGGTCCTCCGGCATTTGCATTACTAGCTAGTAACATCTCCTCAATATTGAATTTGAACAATTTACCGAAGCATAATGTTATAGATAAATTGAAAATCAAAATTACGGCGACGAAAATAAATAATAATGGTGCTGTTTTGATAATGATTGGTATAGATGCAGGTACACCTATTACGACAAAGAAAATATATATTAAAAATGTACCGAGTTCATCAGAAGCGTTTAAATTCTCAAAGAATTTACTAAACATAGCCACTGTAATAAGTGTTAATGTCGTTAACAATAAAAATTGGTCACCTATGATACTTACTAATATTTCCATAAAGTGATTGTTTTTAGGAATGTATTCATTAACAAGTTCTGAAATTTTAAAGCTAATCGCAACTAATACAAATGCTATGGAAATTGAATAAGCAATATCTTTTAAACTTATTTCATTTCGTTTCCAATATGCTTCTGCTTGATTACTGTTTGCATCATCGTTTGAATTATAAAGTCTTTTAAAATATTTTTTAATAAATGTCATATTAGGTAGCGTAATCAGTAGAATGAAGTAGAATGCCATTACACTATTATCGGCTACAACAGTTGCAGATACTAATTCGCCTGGTGTTTGGAATTTCGTGCTAAGTGCTGCAAAATTTACACCACCACCTATGTAACTACCAGTCATCATAGCACCGATTTTATCTAGTTCAGGTATGAATTGGTGAAGTAATAAAAATCCTGCTCCAACACCTACTACAGTACCTACTGAACTGATTAGGAATATGAATAAAAGTCTTCTACTTTCTTTCCAAATTTTAAATATGTTTGATCTAAATAAAAGTAAAGGTATTGCTAATGGAATGACATATTCCCACACTTGGTCATAGACAGGTGATTCAATCGGAATGATATTGAGATTGGATAATATCATCGCACCAACTAATGCAATGATAGCGCCTGTTAGTTTTGCTGCAAATTGATATCTCTGTTCTAAGAAGATACTAATGGCTGCAATACCTACTAGAATTGCCCACAAAAGCCATGTTTCATCTTTGTTTATGAATGCATTTAATATCATGAATACCAACCCCTTTTTATTTTGTTATCAATATGATGACATAAAAAATAAGAATCTTCAAAATAATTTTGAAGATTCTTATACAACTTACGAATATGTGATTGGTGCTTGATTCTTAACTTTACCGATTATAAATCCAATGATGAATCCTACGATTGCGAAAGGTATCCATTCCATTTGGTAAGTTGATAATGGTAATTGTTGAATAAATCCAATTTTAGCCCAACCCATTTGGTTTACAACTGATATTAATGAAATAATTGTTACAAGTGCTACTGATAATTGTTGAGCAATTGGTGGTGTTCCAACGTATTTAGCAAGAACAATTAATAATACAGCTGTAATTGCGATTGGATATAACACTAATAATACTGGTAGTGAACCTTTAATTACTGTAGTTAAACCTTGGTTTGAAAGGATGAAACTAATTAATGTAAAGATTGTTACAAACCATTTGTATGAAATTTTAGGTATAATTTCATGGAAGAATTCACTTACTGACACGATTAAACCTGTAGCTGTTGTTAAACAAGCTAATGCTACGATAATACCGATTAAATATTTACCAAATTCACCGAATGCTAATTGCGCGGCTGTTGTTAAGAGATATGTACCGATATTTTGACCGTTATCGTTTAATTCTTTTAGTGTCTCAGCTGAAACATTCATGTGATTTCCGATCCAACCTAATGAGATGTAAATAAATCCAAGTGCAATTGCTGCAATAACACCTGCATAAATTGTTTGTTTGAATAATCCTGTTTCTCTCGTTACACCTTTACTCTTAATTGCTGTAATAACAATGAGTGAGAAAGCAATAGCTGCGATGGCATCCATTGTTAAGTAACCTTCAACGAAACCTTTACCAAAGCTTGTTCCAGCACTACTATATACTGCAGGATCACCTTCAACTGTAGCTCCTCCACCTAATGTGAAGAATGCTTTAATAATTAGTGCTGTAATCGAGATTAATAGTAAAGGTGTTAATATCGCACCGACTTTATCGACCATTTTACTTGAGTTGAAACTCAAGTAAAAAACAATCACAAAGTAAATAAGTGAGAATATAAATAAAGCCATTGAACTATTTGTATCAAAAATTGGTGTAATACCCATCTCGAAAGATGTTGCTGCCGTACGTGGTATTGCGAATAATGGTCCTATCGTTAAAGAAATTGCAATTAATAATATAATTGCAAAGACTGGATGAATTTTACTTAATGAAACTCTGTATCCCTTGTCCTCAATTGAACCTGCGATTACACCAATAAGTGGTAAACCGATTCCCGTAATTACAAAACCAAATATTGCTGGCCAGAAGAAATGACCGCTCGATAATCCTAATGCTGGTGGGAATATTAGGTTCCCGGCACCAAAGAATATCGCGAATAACATAAACCCTACTACAAAAATATTCTTGTTCATATATTTTACTCCTTTTGCGTCTAACAATAATTTATATTTTATCATTGGAGTTTGTTTTCGTCTATATGAAATTTCTGAAAATTTAAAAAAGAATGTTATTATTTAGTTTTGCTAATTATATAGATTGCAACAGTAATTTTTTTAATAACGGTGCCAATTGGTATGGTAAATTTTCGACACCTTCTACAAATAAACTTTGTTTACCATAGATGTTATGAACAGTCTTTTTCGTGGCTTCATCGATCACATCTTGATTAAGGAATACATTAAAGACATAAATTCCTTGTTTATCTGCTTCTATCACAGCTTCATGTGTATCTATAATGCCGTCTTCTGCATAATCAAAAGCTGAAGGTTCCCCATCAGAAAATACAATTAAGAATTTTTGTGTCTCAGATCGTTGAAGTAAATGTTGAGTTGCAACTCTTAAAGCGACACCGTCACGATTATCATCTTGTGGTTCAAGTGTCATAATTCTTGCGTCATTTTGTTTAAGTGTTGATTCATTATATAAGATGAGCTCTTCGATTGTATTAGGTTGATTTAATTTATCAGCTTCAAAAGCATCTTCACTAAAACCTAGAATTTCATGTTTAATATCTAAATTTTTAAGTGTTTCGTGGAATAGGACGACACCTTTTTTAGTTTCTTCCATTTTATCGTGCATACTTGCTGATGCATCAACTAATAATGTGAATGTTGCATTTAATTTTCTACTAAATGCATCCTTTTTGAAGAATAGTTTATATTGATCATCGATAAACCAATTTAGTAAGTTCTTTTGCAATCTACCTTTAGTTAAGTTCTCTCTAATATCACTATATTGATGATTCATTGATTTTTGGATAATGCTTGTTAAGTCTTTTATTTCAAACTGAACACTATCGACAGCTTCTTTATATGCTGACACATGCGCCGGTAAAATATCTGGTCGATTGAAAGTCAGAGAAACATTTTGGTTAATACCTTTAAGTTGATATTGCTGATTAAGACCTTGTGCGCCGCCCTCTTCATCATTTAAAGTATTATTAGAACCCTTACCTTTTTTCTCCATCATATCCGTCATATCATCGCCAGCGTCACCTTCTCTATCGTTGTCTGTAAGAATGTCGCTATTTTCGCCTTCGTGAAGTTCCATTTCTAAATAAGAAGTGCTGTCAGTTTGACTATCGTTTGTCTTTGTTTTAGCATCTTCAGTTTCAATATCGTCAGGATTATGTTCTTGTTCATGACTTTGATCAGTGTTAGCCGCATCTTGACGTTTTAAATCTTCTAAAGTCCATTCTTCTTCATAAGAACGATAAATACGCTCAGGTATATGATAATACTGGTTGAGCATATCTTCTTTTAACAAATAATCCACTAAAATCATGATACTTACAGCTAAATCATAACTATCTTCTGATGATTGCAAGTTGAATATTTGCGTTAAACGATTAAACACTTGTACAAGTGCATCATCAAAGTCATCATTTATTGAAATATTGTTTATGAAATTTTCATTTAAAATAGCATGTTCTATTGCTAAAAATAATAAGTCTGTATAAGTTGTCTTCGTTTGATAAACATGGATTTGACTATTATTTTGTTTGATTTTGACATTCAGTCTATGTTTGAACAACTTTTTAGTGACTGGACGTTTAACCATAATCAGATTTGAAAGACGGTATTCTTCAATGAGCATAAATAATTGTTTAAAAAAGCTCATATGATCAAATGATTCATCTAATACTTCTTTATAAATAGCTGGATCTGTATGTTTAAATCCTAAAGTATCTAACATTATGTCGGATTTTAGTCCTGCATTAATAATGTGTTCAGGTCGATGTAACCAAGTGAAACTAACATTACAAGTATTGTTGATAGGATCATAGTGTTGGAATTTTTGGAAAGAAACTTTAACGTTTGGATCTTCAAGTAATAATTTTGCTAAATCAGTTAACATCATTATTTGTTGTGCATCGATTTGTTCGTCATTAAATAATATAAAACGATCACTCATGATATTCTCCTTACTCGAAAATTAATTCAATTGCATTTTGTATAGCTTGTTGTTCTCTTTCGTCGTCTATTTTGTCTATAATAGCGCGTTTAATTGCACGTCTAACTGGAATAACAGTCGCTAAATCAGCTAAGTCAATCAATGCTCTTATACTTGCTGACTCTTCTGAAATTTGACCTTGGCTCGACATAATGCGTAAGTCTTTATTAAACTGAACAATTGAATCGATAATTTCATCATCTTGTAATGCACTTTGCTCTTTAATAATCATTTTTAAAGTTTCGCCATCTATATAATCAATATCCAAGACAACGAATCTGTTTTTTAATGCTTCGTTCATTGGTAATGTTCCAATGTATCCTACGTTGATTGCAGCAACAACTGAAAAGCCTTCTTTAGCTTGTACGACTTCACCTGTAAATGGATTCGTTAACGATCTTCTAAAGTCTAATACACCATTTAAAATAGGTAACGTTTCTGGTTTCGCCATATTGATTTCATCAATATATAATATATCGCCATTCTTCATTGCTTTAATAACAGGTCCGTCGATAAATACGATTTGTTGATGACCTTGTTCGTTTGTTTCAATTGTTTTGAAACCTAATAAACTTTCTGCATCTAAATCTACAGAACAGTTTACAGAATGCATCGGTTTGTTTAAATCTCTCGCAAGTGTTTCAGCTAGTTTCGTTTTACCAGAACCAGTCGGTCCTTTTAAAAGTATATTCTTATTAAGCTTTATCATAGACAAAGCATCATCATATATTGTTTCATCGTTGTTTAAATATTTATTAAAATTAGCCATTGTGTTCTCCTTTAGTACATTTTATAAACTTAAAAAAGAGTCCGGAACATATAGATGTATCAGACTCTTATCGTATATTTATACTTCTTTAAAGTATGTTTTGTAGTAGCCGCCAACATGACCAGAATTATCAATGATTTGATAATATTCTTCTGTTTCATTAACGACATCATATGTTTTACCTACTGTTAACATATCAGATACTTTAAATTTTTGTGCATCTGTATGTGTAACTTCTACTTGTTTAATAACGTGATTTTCTTTCCAAGTTTCATGTAACATAAATAAACCGCTCCTTTAATTCACTGTGTCATATGTAATTGTAATGATGATGCCAGTTAAGTCACGCACATATAACGAAATTAAGCCGGCTTCATGTTGAATAATATGATGTTCCAATTCAATTTCTTTAACGTGATTAACAATTTTTTCAAAATGATCGATATCATCAATGGAGATTGCTACTCTTTCGATAGGTGGATTTAATGACTCAATCGCATCTGGATAATCAATCAAATGTAACTCTCCGCCATTTCCACCAGCACCGACTTTAAATACGATAGCTGACTCATCATCTATTGTCTTGTATTCGGCAAACAATTGCAACTCAAAAATATTATTTAATAATGAGCCAGTTGCTTGAGTCTCAGGTGATTTAACCATGACCGGCCCTAATCCTTGAATTTGATGAATAGGACTAATTGGACCACCATCATAAGCAGTTCCAAGTGGCACACCAGAATTTTGTTCATCAGAAATAAGATGTAACGCATGTCCATTATTATCATAAAATTTAAACAGATGCTTACCATTTAATTGTTGTACAGACTCATATTTAACTTGATGATTATCAAATTGTTGTTTATATTCATATAATGCGTAATCAGTTGGTACACGTAAAGCAATCCCGTGAAAATGCGTATCTAATTGATCTGAATCACCAGAATATTGCTTGAAAATCAGTCTCGTACCAGGCGCTAATTTTGCATCACCGATATGTAAGATATTCTTTTCATGGTTCATCAAGGTATTAAGCCCTAAAATATCTTTATAAAATGACTCTGTTTCTTTAATATCAAAAGTCCATAATGTAACACTTCTTAGTCCATTCATGAATATCTCTCCTATATATGAGTTCTTATAAATTATATCAAATAAATTCAAAGTATGACAAATCAATCAAATTGAGAATAATGAAAAATATATTTTTGGGTTGTGTGGTCGCCGTTACGAACAAGATTGGTTGAAAGTGTTCATATGAGCCGCGTTACGAACAAGTTTGGTCGAAAGTGTTCATAAGAGCGCCAGTATTTACACTTCTTACGAGTATTGTAAATATGTCCCCCGTTATAAGTAGTTCTGGCTCAAAGTACAAATAACTTGAACCATATTATCCCTCATTTAAAATTATTGTTTTAATTCAATACTTTCTTTATAGTAAGCCATTTTCAATTAAAAATAAAACCACAACTCAGATTTGAGGTAATTTATAAAACAAAAAAATACAACGACGATTTCCGTCGTTGTATTTTTCCATATTGCTATTTTAAGATTCTAATAATAAATCTTCTGGATTTTCAATTAAGTCTTTAATTGTTTTTAAGAATCCTACTGCTTGTTTTCCATCAATAATTCTGTGGTCGTAGCTTAATGCGATGTACATCATCGGTCTATTTTCCATACGATCTTTATCAATTGCAATTGGTCTTGTAACAATTGAGTGCATACCTAAAATAGCAGCTTGTGTACCATTGATGATTGGTGTAGACATTAATGAACCAAATACGCCACCATTTGTAATAGTGAATGATCCACCCATCATGTCATCTAAGCCTAATTTTTTATCTTTAGCTTTAACAGCTAAGTCTACGATATCTTGCTCGATTTCAGCGAAGTTTTTCTTATCACAATCTTTAACGATTGGTACTACTAAACCTTCTTCTGTAGAAACGGCAATACCGATATCATAGAATTGTTTAAGTACTAAATCAGTACCATCAATTTCAGCATTTACATCAGGATATTTCTTCAATGCTGCTACTGCTGCTTTAGTGAAGAATGACATGAATCCTAAACGTGTACCGTTATGGTCTTCTTGGAATTTTTCTTTCTTACGTTTACGTAATTCCATTACGTTTGTCATATCAACTTCATTAAATGTTGTTAACATAGCTGTGTTATTAGATACTTCTAATAATTTCTTAGCTATTGTTTGACGTCTACGTGATAATTTCTCACGAACAACAGGTTTAGAAGGATTGTCATTAGATTTAGCTTGTGCTGGTTGGCTTTTCTCAGCTGGTTTAGCTTGTGGTTGAGGTTTAGCTGCACTTTCAACGTCTTCTGGACGAATAACGTCACCTGCTTGAGTCTTAACCTTGCTTAAGTCGATACCTTTTTCACGTGCTAAACGACGTGCTGATGGTGTTGCTTGAATTCTTTCATTTGAAGATGCTGATTCTTCTTTAGTATCTGTTGCTTCTGGTTTACCTGCATCTTCTTTAGATGGTTCTTCTTGCTTTTCAGGTTTAGCATCGTTTGAAGCCGGTTGTGCTTCTCCGTCTGAAACGACTGCAATGACTGAACCTACTTCAACAGTATCGCCTTCTTCAGCTTTGATTTCAGTTAGAACACCTGCAACTTCTGAAATGACTTCAACATTTACTTTGTCAGTTTCAAGTTCGACGATATTTTCGCCTTTCTCAACTTGGTCACCAATTGATTTGAGCCATTCTGAAATTGTTCCTTCTGTAATTGATTCTGCTAATTCTGGTACTTTTACCTCTGACATGATTCATTTCCCCCTAATTATGTTTTAAAGCTTCTTGGATTACTTTACTTTGTATAAGTTTGTATATTTCGCCGTCGCCTTCTGCAGTTGAAGAACGTACTTTACGACCGTGATATTCAAGCTCTACTTTGCGATCTTCTAGAATGTTTTGAAGTTTTAAGCTAACGAATGACCAAGCGCCTTGGTTTTTAGCTTCTTCTTGAACCCAGCGAACTGTTTCTAGATTTCTGAATTCAGAAAGAACGTTCTTTATCTCTTCTTTAGGGAATGGATAAAGTTGTTCAAGTGCAATTAAACAAAGTTCATCGTTAGGATTTTTTTGTAATTCAGTTTTTAAGTCAATAAACATTTTTCCTGATGAAATAATTACTTTCTTAACTTTAGTCTTCTTGTACGGTTCAACTAAAATTGGTTCGAATTGTCCTTTAGTGAACTCCTCAATTGGACGAGAAACAATTTTGTTTCTTAACAAGCTTTTTGGTGACATTAAGACTAATGGTCTCATTTTATCTGTGTTAAGATATTTAGCATGTCTTCTTAATAAGTGATAATAGTTAGAAGCACTTGTTAAGTTTGCTATTGTCATGTTGTTTTCTCCAGCTAATTGTAAAAATCTTTCCAATCTCGCTGATGAATGTTCAGGACCTTGTCCTTCATTACTATGTGGTAAGAATAAAGCTAAACCACTCTTTTCTCCCCATTTAGCATTGCTGTTTGATAAGAAGTTATCGAATATCATTTGTGCCATATTTGCAAAGTCACCATATTGTGCTTCCCAAATATTAAATGATTGTGGATGATCAACATTATAACCATATTCAAAACCAACTACTGCAGCTTCAGATAATGGTGAGTTATGAATATCAAATGATGCTTTTCCATTCGGTACGTGATGTAATGGAATAAATAACTTTCCATCTTTCTCATCATGTAACACAGCGTGTCTATGTGCGAATGTTCCACGTTCTGAATCTTGTCCAGTTAATCGAATTGGTGTACCATTTTGTAAAATTGTCGCAAATGCAAGTTGTTCTGCATGTGCCCAGTCTACAAGACCGTCTTTTTCAAATGGTTCACGGCGTCTATCTAATACTTTGTTTAACTTCTTGAATACCGTGAAATCTTCTGGATAATCAAACATTGCATCATTAATCGCTTTTAATTCTTCATAAGTAGCATTTGCTAACTCATAATCTTGTCCTTCACTGATGTTGTCAGGTAAAGTCATTTCTGGATTATCCATTTCAGCATCTTTATCAATCTTGTCATGAGCAGCTCTTAAGCGTTTCGTTACATCGTCAAAAATGCCATTCATTTCGTCTTCTGTAATAATGCCTTCTTCGACAAGTTGTTTACCATAAATATGTTCAATAGATGGATGTTCTTTAATGGCTTTATACATCATTGGATTTGTAATAGATGGTTCGTCCATTTCGTTATGTCCATAACGTCTATAACCAACTAAATCGATTACAAAATCTTTGTTAAATTTCTCTCTGAAGTCCATTGCCATTTCAATTGCTTTAACAGTTGCTTCAACATCATCTGCATTTACATGGATAATTGGTAAGTCATAGCCTTTTGCAACATCTGTTGAGTATGTTGTTGAGCGTCCATCTTCTGCTTCTGTTGTGAAACCAATTCTGTTATTTGTAATGATGTGTAATGAACCACCAGTAGTGTAACCATCTAAGTTACTTAAGTTCATAGATTCAAAGTTAATACCTTGTCCAGGGAATGCAGCATCCCCATGAATTAAGATAGCAAGTGATTTGTTAACATCTTGACTTGGTCTTCCAGCATCAACTGTTGTATCTTGATTAGCTCTCGCTTTACCAAGAACGACTGGAGAAACGATTTCTAGGTGACTTGGGTTGTTGGCTAAAGTAATCGATTGTTGGATACCGTATTTACTTGTTGTCTTCGTACCACCTAAATGATATTTAACATCGCCTGTCCAACCAGCTGTGATTTCTAATGAACCATCTTTCGGTAAGAAAATAAGTGGGTTCTTATGCATAAATTCAGAAATCATCATTTCATATGGTTTTTCTAATACGTGAGTTAAAACGTTTAATCTACCCCTATGCGCCATACCAATTTGGATGTTTGGTATGTTTGCCGCATTCGTACGTTTTAAGACTCTTTGTAACATTGGTACTAATGTATCTACACCCTCGATTGAGAAGCGTTTAGCGCCTACGAAATTCTTATGGATATATTTTTCAAAGCCTTCTACTTCAGCTAAACTTTTTAATAGTTCGATTTTTTCTTCTTTAGAAATTTCAATCGTATGTGTTGATTCGATATATCTCTTCAACCATACGCGTTCTTCATTATTATTAATATGCGTGTACTCAAAAGCGATAGGACCTTGGTAACAAGAAGTCATATATTCTATTGCTTCATATGCATTGTTAAATTCTCCATCAAAGTGATCTGATACGATAACTGCTGGAAGTTTTTCCAAAGTTTCTTTTGATAGTCCAAAGTCTTGATGTGTTAATTTAGGTACGTTTTTTCTTTCTGGACGGTACACTGGATAAATATCTGCAGTTAAATGTCCATACTGTCTGATATTATCAATTAAACGCATTACACGTTTGACACTTGAGTTGTCCACCCCAGTACTTGATTGTAGGCCAGCGCCTGTGTTGTTACTTGTTAATTCATCGAATAACACTTGCAAGTCTTCCGGTACTGACTCTGGATCATTAACGTAATTATCATACATTTCTAACATTAACCCTAAGTTAGTTCCAAATCTTACAGGTGCTTCGACATGATTATCATTCTTCATGTTCCACCCTCCAAGAAAATTATAAACCGTTTACATTTCCATTTTAGCACTTAACAGTATTGAGTTAAAGGCTAATTTGACAATATTGAACTTATTTGTTTATAAAAGATTCTTTAAATACAACTGATATTTTTGTGTACTCATTCACAACACTTTCTACTTTCACAATTCCATCATAAGAATTGACTAATTTCTTAGCAATTGAAAGGCCGAGTCCATTGCCACCTTCTTTTCTTGAACGTGATTTATCAACTCTATAAAAGCGGTCAAATATGAATTCTAAGTCTTTTTGAGGTATGCCCACACCATGGTCAATAATATCTATTGTAATATTTCTGTTTTTTAAGTTGGTAACAATTTCAATGTTTTTATTTTTCTTATCATATTTCATAGCGTTATCAATAAAGATTAATAACATTTGTTCAAAATGAAATCGATTGATATTCATTCTAATAGCATTGTAATTTGATTCGAAATTAAATGTATAATCTGGGTGCAATTTCTTTAATGATTTGATTCTAGAATTTATTTCGTAATTGATATCGACAATATCAATTTCATCACCAGTACTAGATCTCGCATCTTTCGATAATAAAAGTAATTCTTCGACGAGTTTCGTGATGCGTGTCATTTCTTCAATAGAAATATCTAAAGATTCTTCTAATACTTCTGGATTGTTTTTACCCCATCTTTGAATGAGGTTTAAGTGCCCTTGTATAATTTGCAGCGGCGTTCTCAATTCATGTGAAGCATCTTCGACGAATTGTTTTTGTTGGTCAAAAGAACTTTCCAATTGTTCCATCATTCTATTAAAGGTCTGGATCATATCGTCGGTTTCTTCATAGTTTGTGGGTACTTCAAGTTTTTCTTGGAAACCGTCTCTACGAATTTGTTTCATTTTATCAGACAATATCGTAATAGGTTTTGTAATTTGCGATGAGAATACATAACTAATTAATGCAATTAAGAATAATGCCGTTAATCCAAACACAGTTGCTAATATAATCATAAATTTAATAATGGCATCATAATTTGCTAGCGGATGAACAACGGCTTCATATCCACTGAAATAACTTGTGTTTACAGGTGTATAAACCACAATATATGATTTATTATCTTGTTTCGTTTCATAAATTTTAAGTTGATTCACACGTTCAAACTTAGGTGTATAATCCAAATCATTATTGTGTGTTTCTTCAAAAATGGGTTTACCAAATCTATCATAGAGAACAAGCTTTTGATTATCCGTAATCGTTGCATTTATATCAGTTGAAGTAATTTGACCGAGTGTCTTAGTCTTTAATAAATTGATTGTGTCATATGTGCTTCTTGTTGCTGTGCTTGTTTCTTGGTCTTTTAAATATAAACTAATGAAATAAATGATAAACATACTAAATAAAGCAAATATAATAAACGTAATCGTCGTAGTGAGCATCATCCATTTAGTTTTTAATGATTGTTGTTTCATGATCTAATCACGTATCCCACTCCTCTAACAGTTTCGATAATATTCTCTTTTTTGAATGGTTTAAGCTTATTACGCAAATAACGAATATATACATCCACAACATTTGTCTCAACTTCTGATTCGTAACCCCAAACATGATTTAAAATCTGTTCTCTTTGTAAGACGAAATTTTGATTTTCAGCTAGTAATAATAATAATTCGTATTCAGTCTTCGTTAAATCAACAGATTCACCATGTATAGATACGGAAAAAGCATTTTTATCGATTGTTAAATCATTAACAGTAATTGTATGACTTACTGGTTCAACCGTGACATTTCTTCTAATAATAACGCGAATTCTCGCTAATAATTCTTCAATATCAAATGGTTTAACAATATAGTCATCTGCGCCATAATCAAGACCAATAACTTTATCATATGTATCGCCTTTAGCTGTTATCATAATAATCGGTGTATCTTTCTCACGACGAACACGTCTACATACTTCAAGACCGTTCATTTTCGGTAACATGAGATCTAGTAATATACAATTGTAATCTTCAGATAAAGCTTGCTCTAGCCCACTTTCTCCATCATTACATATTTCCACTTCATAGTCCTCATGCTTAAGTTCTAATTCTATAAATCTCGCTAAATTTTGTTCATCTTCTATGATGAGTATTTTTTTCATAATGCCACCTCGTAATAAAATTATAAAAGTTTTCAATTTTCAATTGACAATGATTCTCATTTAGTTATAATAGTAATTGAAAATGATTATCAATGAAAGAGTTCCCCCTCTAGTAAAAGATAACATTTTCGAGTTTAACATGTTCATTATATATGAGCATCACTATTTTATCATTTAAAATAGTAAAAATTTTAAATAACTAATTGACATTCATTCTCAATTGGTTATAATAGTAATTGAAAATGATTATCAATCAAATAAAAGAGTTCCCCCTCTAAGTATGGATTGAACATTTTCTATAACCCCCTTTTATGCCCATAAAAGTAAAATAGCCGCAGTGATTCTGTCCAAATCACTGTGGCTGTTTTTTGTATGGATTTATTTAAATGAGAGAGCGTTATGAGCAGTTCGGGTTAGAACTGCAAATAACGGGGCCATATTTACAAAACTCATAAGAAGTGTAAATACTAGCGCTCTTATGAACACTTCTCGTCAAACTTGTTCATAACGGAACTACTTTATTTACCTCGCCCGAAATAACATCCGCACATCCCCTATTTAATCCAAAAAAAGTATGGAACAGCTCATGCTGTTCCATACTTATCTATAATTTCTTTCGTAACATACTTTGAGTTAACAATATACAAATGACACCGCCGATAATGCCTGCGATTATATCAGTTGGATAATGAACACCTAAGTATACGCGTGACGATGATATCATTGCGATACAAATGACACATAATCCCATCAAATACGGTCGTATAGATTTGTTTGCCACTCTGAATATTACGTATATAAGTGACCCGAAAAATGCGGTGGATCCCATTGCATGTCCGCTCGGAAAACTAAATCCAGATATATCTATCAGTCTAAGTAAAGTTGGTCTTTCTCTGTCGAATATATTTTTAAGAAGTGGATTTAATGTACCTGATAAAATCATCGTAACTGCAAAAAATAATGTTTCAATGTTATATTTTTTAAGTTTTAAGTAACAAATCACAATGAGTGATAAGGCAATCATAGCCCAAACTTCTCCTAATTTAGTAAAACCAAGCATTATAGAAGTCGTTATAAAGCTTTCAGTTGAATAAATAAAGTTATAAACTTCATTATCTATCCATTTACCGAGTCTGGATTCATGGAAAAACGCGATGACTCCAAATATCAAACTAAATATGAGTAATAGTAAAGTACGGTTTGCTTGGCTCATTCGATTGCCCCCTTTACTTTATGTCTAATTCAATTTTGTTAAATAGTGTTTCTTTCGTATAACTTTCTTTGAAATGTGACATTTTGTCAATAATATCTTCTCGTTCGTTTTCTAATTTATCAAGTTGACTGATCAGATTAGATTGGTTCACATCTTTTTCTTGTAATACTTTAGCATATCCATTTTTCTCGAAAATTTTAGCGTTATCAATTTGATCGCCTCTTGATTGATCTAAACCAAGTGGTATTAATAACATTGGTAACTTCATTGTCGCAAACTCATAAATAGCGTTAGCGCCTGCTCTACTGATGACAGTGTCAGTAATCGCATAGAAGTGCATCAATTCATTTGAAACAAATTCATATTGAACATAATTGGCGTTTTTAATATTTTGATCAACATGACCTTTACCAGTTAAATGAATAATTTGATATTTCTTTGTTAAATAATCTAAATTATCTCGAATCGCTTTATTTAATGCTTTAGAACCTAAGCTACCACCCATGATCAGTAGTACAGGTAATTGATCATTAAAGCCTGTTAATTGATAGCCTTCTTCTTTAGAGCCATCTCTTAAATCTTCTCTAATAATAGCACCAATATAATCTGATTTTTCTTTAGGTACATATTTTAAAGTTTCTTCAAAAGTTGTATACATTTTATTAGCAAATTTCATGGATATTTTATTTGCTAAACCAGGTGTAACATCTGATTCATGTACAATTGAAGGAATTTTTAATGATTTGGCAGCGATAATAACTGGAACACTGACGAATCCACCTTTAGAAAAGACTAAATCTGGTTTTTCTTTCTTTAATACTTTTCTAGCGTCTAATACACCTTTTAATACTTTAAAGACATCTTTTAAATTCTCAAAAGATAAATATCGACGTAACTTACCACTTGATATCGGAATATATTTCGTATCTTTGGCAGAGTCAGTAATCATTTCTTTTTCGATACCGTTTTTAGATCCAATATATATTGTTTCGATATCACGTTTTTGTGCTTCAGGGATTAGTGCTAAATTGACTGCAACATGTCCTATCGTACCGCCACCGGTAAATGCTATCTTCTTCATGTTTATTTCTCCTCGTTCTCTATCAATTTATAATATGCATAAAATGGTGCATTCTTATCAAATGGAAACTCATCTGTTTCATATTCACCCATTTTTATAAAATCAAATTTTTCAAACAGTCTTTGTGCACGTTTATTAAGTGAAAATGTATCCGTTATGATAATTGGTGTGCCTGCTTCAGTAGCAATATCAATTGCAAATTGCATCATCTTCATTGCGACACCTTTATATTCAGGATTTGTAGCCATTCTATGGATAACATATGCTTGGTCAGTACGAGCTGGCCAGTCAAATTGTTTATACCATTCGGCTTGTACTTGATTGACACATATATATCCTGCAATGTCATTGTTTTCTTCATATAGATATAAGTCTCCATTATCTATATCTTCGTAGAAATGCTTCTCTAATGGATAACGATGATCCCATTGAGGGTTCTGATCGTGTTCCATAATAGATTTAGCCATTTCTGTTAATTTATTAATATGTTGAATATCTGATCTTGTTGCTTTTCTCAAACTACTTTCCCCCATTACTTATGCATATATTGAATTGCTTCATCAAGTTGTTTATCTTCACTACGGATTTTCTTGCGTAAAAGTTCAATAAATTTCTTTGTTGTATCATCTGTGAAAATACCATTTTCAGTTAAATCATGGTCACTTTGGAATGATTTAACTTGTGATGTCAGTTGGGCATCAAATTGGTCATTTTCATTGTTAATATTATACCCTAAAGCGTTCAAACCAATCTTAATTGATTTAATTTCTTTAGATTGATCGCCTTCTTGATAAGTCTTGCTCGGATCGATTATTTCTATTTCTTCATATTTAGGTGCTTTAATGGTTTTATCTGGTTGAATACCTTTTTTATGAATATAAGATTTATTAGGTGTTAACCATCTCATGTTTGTATATTTTAAAATGCTAGAATCGCTAAATTCTTTATGAACTTGTCCGATACCTTTACCAAAAGTCGTTGTACCTAGGACATCTGCAATTTTGTAATCTTGTAATGCGCCAGCGAATATTTCTGCAGCACTTGCAGACCCTTTATTAACGAGTACTGTATAGTCCATATCACCTATGCCAGACATTTTGTCGTTTTCAGTTTCAACTGCTTGTGGTTTATCACCTTTCGTTTCTAAATATATAACAGGTTTATTTTTATCAACAAACAAGTTAACACTCGTCACGACTTCATCTAATAGACCACCTGGATTGTTTCTTAAATCTAAAATGACATGTTTTACTTTGTCTTTTTTCGCTTGTTTCAATGCAGATTGTAATTCTTTCGTTGTTTTATTTTGGAACTTAGAAATTGCAATTATGCCAGTGTCTTTTTTCTTCGTATAATCGACACTTGTAAGGTGGATTTTGTCACGTTTAATCTTAACATCGAAAGGTTCTTTACCTTCTCGTTTAATTGTTAACGTAACAGTTGTCCCTTTTTTACCTCTTACTTTATTGACGATTTCATTTAACGATTTATTTTTAATCGATTCATGATCAACTTTCGTAATGACGTCTAAAGATTTTACGCCAGCTTTTTCAGCAGGAGAATCTTTCATAGGACTAGTAATTCTAACGTAGCCATCGTGCATTTCCATTTCTGCACCAATTCCAACAAAATCACCAGAAATTTCTTCGTTATAACTTGTTGTATCTTTAGCGGATATGTATTCACTATAAGGATCATCTAAAGATTTGATCATACCATCAATAGCGCCTTGAGTTAATTTGTCGTCATCAACATCTTTGTAATAGTCGTTATTAATTTGTTTATAAGCCTCTTCAATCTTATTAAGCTCTTTTTGTTGGTCATTGCCAAAATATAAACCAAATTTATACGAAGCATAAGACACAACAGCAGTTAATAAGACCGTAACAAATAATATGATTAATAACTTATATAAAGGAAGCGTTATTTGTCGACTTTGTTTCTTTTTAAAAGGTTTCATTTACTCACAACTTTCTTGTCAAATATAATTTATTTTAACAGTTAAATCATATAAATAAAAACACTTTGGTGTGACAAACAGCAAAGTGAACGAATTAATATGGAAAAATGTTCATATCGTGAGTATTACGGGTTCTGTTAGGGACGAAATTCTGAGAAATGTCTCTAAGAATGGCCCGTCTAATTGCCAGAATTCAGAATAATGGAAGTTACAGCGTTCTAATTACCACAATTCAGAATAATGATAGTTAGCCCCCATCATCCAACTACACAAACCGAAAAAACACCTCATTTCCGCTTGAAAATGAGGTGTTTTATTTTACCTTAGAATTTCAACCATTCTTCATATGATTCGAATAAGTCATCGAAGACGCTCATTGGTTGTGTGAACATGGCTTCTGTTTCTAAGTAATCTGAAAGTGTGTGATAATCGTTTGTGAATTTTGGAAATGATAAGTCTTGGAAGATTAAATCTGCCAACTTACCTACTTCGCTTTTTTCACTTCGTTTTGTTAGTGCGTATTGATAGAAAGAATATTGTTTCATTTATTTCATTTTCACATCAATAGCCTTAGTTTCACCTTTAACTAGACTTTCTAATTTTTCGATATTAATTTCTTCAGCGTCATCTGTGTTAGTAATAATAACAGGGCTGATTACTGATTTTACTTTTGATTCGATTGTTTCGATGTCGAATTTTAATAACTCGTCGCCTTGTTTAACTGTATCACCAGTATTAACAAGTGCTTCAAAGCCTTCTCCACCTAATTGAACAGTTTCTAAACCTACGTGTACCAATACTTCTAATCCGTTTGCTGCTTTAATACCTACAGCGTGATTTGAAGGTTTAAATACATTCACAACTTCTCCATCAAATGGTGCAACTACTACACCTTCTGTTGGTTTAATACCGAATCCTTCACCCATCATTTTTTGAGCAAATACTGGATCTGGAATATCTTCAATTGCTACATATTCACCTGAAATTGGAGCAAATACTTCAACATTTGTATCTTTTGATTTGTTACCGCCAAATAATTTTTTAAACATTACAATCGACTCCTCTAATTTTTAAAATGATTTACTAATTCTCCATACCCTAAATCTTCTAATTTATCATATGGAATAAATTGTACAGCAGCTGAATTAATACAATATCTTAAGCCACCAGATTCTTTAGGACCGTCATTAAAGACGTGACCTAAATGACTATCTGAATTTTCAGAGCGTACTTCAGTTCTGATCATGCCATGTGTTTTATCAACAAGTTCGATGATTTCTTCATCATCTAATGCTTTTGAAAAACTTGGCCAACCACAATCAGATTCAAATTTTTCTTCTGAAGTGAATAATGGCTTACCAGATAATTTATCTACATAAATACCTTTTTCAAAGTGATTCCAATATTCATTTTGAAAAGGTGGTTCTGTACCATTTTGTTGTGTTACGAGATATTCCATTTCATTTAATTCATCTTTACTTTTTTTTAGCATTTTAACGCCCCCAATACTTTTCTATAAATGCTTTACGTCCAGAACCTTGTTGATACCCTTGATAATGTGCTGGATTCTTCAAGTAATAATCTTGATGATAGTCTTCCGCAGGGTAAAAGTTCTTGTAAGGTTTAACTGGCGTAATGACTGGTTTATCAAAAATATTTTGTTCATTTAATTGATTGATTTTGTTATGCGCTATTTCTTCTTGTTCTTTATCGTGGTAGAAAATAACAGGTTCATAACTTTCGCCTCTATCAAAGAACTGACCTTTATTATCTGTGGGATCAAAGGTCTTAAAGTATATATCTAATATAGCTTCAAAGTCTGTTTCATCTTCATTGTATTCAATTTGAACAGCTTCAACATGACCAGTTTGATTTGTACAAACTTCTTCATAAGTTGGATTTTCAACATGACCACCACTATATCCGGAAGTCACTTCAATAATACCGGGGAATTCATTAAAAGGCTTAACTAAACACCAAAAACATCCCCCAGCTAACGTAGCATAAGCCATAGTTGTACCTCCTTTAATGATGTTAAGTTACTTTAACTTAATATCAAAGTACCATTTTTTGTCTGAAATATCTAATGTTTGAATTTGTATAGACTCAACATTATCAATCTCCAACTGATTTAAAGATAAATTGAATGATTCATCTTTAGGATTTACATGAATATATGGTGGAAGTTCACTATATTTATTGATTTGAGATAGAATAAATGGATTTGAAATATTTAATTTCCCAATATCTATCGATTGAATTTTGAAATAGATTGTATCGTTATTTAACTTTTTAGGTTTCGTTTGAAGTGTTATATCAATAGCTTTACCTAAAATTTTAGTACGTGTATCAAATGACAATGATTTTTTTGTAATGCGTGATTGAATGTCATAATCTTTCATAGACGCATTCATTAACGATTCTAATTGTGCATTATCAAAAGAAATGGTGAAATCTTTCTTAGTTTGTTCTGTGTTGATTGTTTGATGGTTTGTATCGTCTGAAATTTGAGACCATACATAAGCTAGAGCACCAAGTATTAGAATAATTAATATAATAAAAGCATAAAACCAAGCTCTATGATTCATCCAATGTTTATTTTCCATAGAAGAACACGCCAATAGCACCTTCACCAGTATGCGTAGAAACGACTGGTGTCGTCACTGCAGTATCAAATAAGTGGAAATTTTTCTTTTCTTTAATTGTATTCATCAATTTCGTCATCAATTGTTCTGCATTCGCATCAGCAATACCTATTTTTATAAGTTCTTTCTTCTCTAAAAAGACATCCAATTCTTTCATTAAATATTTAACAATAGCGTTTTGCGTTCTTGCGTTATGCATCATTTCGATTTTTCCGTTAATCAATTCGCCGATTGGTTTAATATTCATCAATGAACCGAGTAAGCCTTTCGCTTTACCGATTCTACCACCTTTAATTAAGTTGTCGATATTACCAATGACTACAAATAGTCTTAAATTATTTTTAATCACTTCAATTTCTTCGACGATTTCTTCAACAGTTTTGCCTGCGTTGATCATCTTCACGACTTCTTCAATTTGGAATCCGTAAGCTAATGAAATGAATTTACTATCCACAACTGTAACTTTACTTTCTGTAATTTGAGCTGCTTGCTGAGCTGCACTAAATGTACCCGATAACTCAGAAGTCATATGAATACTAATAATTTCAGAACCATCTGTCCCTAACGCGTCATATGTTTCAACAATTTTACCAATTGGAGGCTGACTTGTTTTAGGCAATTCTTTAGCGTCTTTCATTTTTTCTAGAAATTCTGTTGAGCTAATATCCTCTTGGTCTACGTACGTAACACCATCGATAAGTATATTTAGGGGTACGACAGTAATGTTATTTTCTTCTAAATATTCTGCTGATAAATCTGTCGTCGAATCAACAACTATTTTAATTTTTGACATAATGATTCTCCTTTAGTGATTGAACAGTATTACTAATTTTTCCTTGTACAAATTGGCTTACTTCTTGCATGGTCTTATCTTCAAAAATTGAAGGCTCAATTGGGTCTAGAATGTGTACATAAACATCACCAGGGACCATTTTTTTAGAATCTTGAGCTTCCATAATGTTAGATGTCCCATAAATCGCAATAGGTACAATTTTGACTTTAGCTGATTTAGCTAATTTAAAAGAACCTGCTTTAAATTCTTGCATTTCTCCACCTTTACTTCTACTACCTTCGGGAAAAATTAATAAAGAATGTTGTTCTTTTAATTTATTAATACCATCTTTTATCATTTGTAAACTTGCGCGTCTATTTGAACGATCTAAATATATACAGTTCATTTCTTCCATCCATGGATTTAAAAACGGAATTTTTTGAACTTCAGTCTTTGAAATAAATCCAAATGGTTGCGGTAAATGATTAATTAATACAGGAATATCAAAATTACCTTCATGATTTGAAATGTATAATACAGGCTCATCAAATGGTTCTATATTGCCAGACAAGTGTGTTGTAACACCAGCTGAATCTAGAATACGTGAAGCCCATCTTTTCGCATATAAAAAGATCATTTCATCTTGTTTACGGATATCATTTATCAATGACTTCTTATGCTTAACTTTATTTAATTGTGAAGATACAAGTGCAGCATAACCTACAATATAACCAAGTGTTTTCGTCGTTCTTAACATACTATTTTTTCCTTTCCAAATGCATATAAGTGTGTGGTAAAGTGTTTTTTTCATCGAGTTCGCCAGATTCAGATGAAAGAACCGTCCAATCTTTGAAGTCGTATGGAGGGAAAAAGGCATCACCTTGAAACTTATCTTCTATTACTGTTACATACATATCATCAACGCGGTCCATCATTTGTTCATAAAGACCTTGACCGCCAAAGATGAAGATATGTCCTTCGAGTTGATCGATTTCATCTAAAGAATGAATCACATCGACATCAACGTGTTCAAATGATGGATTTGTCGTTAATACAACATTACGTCTATTCGGTAATGGCTTACCTAAAGAATCAAATGTTTTTCTTCCCATCACGATCGTATTTCCAGTCGTCAATGCTTTAACTCTTTTTAAGTCATTTGGTAGATGCCATGGCATCTTGTTGTCTAAGCCAATTACGCGATTTTGATCATGACAAACTATTATTGATTTCATTTAAATTACTCCTTTTTAAACTGCAATAGGTGCTTTAATACTTGGATGTGATTCATAACCGTCAATTTCTAAATCTTCGTATTCAATATCAAACAATGATTTATCAGTGTTGATCTTAAGTTTAGGTGCATCGTAAGAATCTCTTGAAAGTTGTTCATTGATTGCGTCTATATGGTTTTTATAAATATGCGCGTCTCCAAACGTATGGACAAACTCGCCTACTTCTAATCCACATTCTTTAGCAATTAAATGTGTTAATAAGCTATAACTCGCAATATTAAAAGGTACACCTAAGAAAATATCTGCACTTCGTTGATATAATTGACAGCTTAATTTTCCGTCTTTTACATAAAATTGGAATAATGTATGACATGGTGGTAATGCCATTGTATCTATTTCAGTTGGATTCCAAGCAGAAATAATATGGCGTCTTGAATTAGGATTTTGTTTAATATTTTCAATTAAAGTCCTAAGTTGGTCAAATCGTTTACCATCTTGATCCTTCCAATCTCTCCATTGTTTACCATAAACATTGCCTAAGTCACCGTATTTTATCATAAAATCATCGTCATTCAGAATCTTATCTTTGAATATCGCAAGTTGTGCTTTATATTGTTCGTTAAATTCATCATCTACTAAAGAGCGACGACCAAAGTCCGTCATATCAGGACCATCATAGTCATTACTTTCAATCCATTTTTTAAAAGCCCATTCGTTCCAAATGTTATTCTTATATTGTAATAAATACCTTATATTTGTATCGCCTTTAATAAACCATAAAAGCTCAGTTGCAATTAATTTAAAAGAAACCTTTTTAGTTGTTAATAACGGAAAACCTTCAGATAAATCAAATCTCATTTGGTGACCAAATATAGAAATCGTACCGGTACCCGTTCTATCGTCCTTATTCTCGCCTTCTTCTAATACCCTTTTACATAAATCGTGATACGCTTTATCAAAGTTATTCATTTGAGCACCTCTTTTTAATATTCTCCTGTTACTATATTAACGAAATTAGCGATAATTTACTACTGATATAATATAGAAAATTTCCTGATTATTAGGTATAATGGTTATAAATGAACAAAGTGCTAACAAAACGAAGGAGGCTATTTCAATGAATGAAATTTTTGCTACTTTAGGCTTTTTCTTATTATTATGCTATATGATCAGTATGTGCATTACAGAATAGTATAAATAAGGGGTAATATACAAAAACTGGGACAAGAGATTGTCCCAGTTTTTGTATATAATGGTATAGAATTAAGTGATGTTTAAATTATGAATGTAAGCGCACGAAGACTCAAAGATATCGTGCGACTAGGTACTAAAACAGGCCATAGCGCACGAAGACTCAAAGATATCGTGCGACTAGGTACCAAAACAGGCCATAGCGCACGAAGACTCAAAGATATCGTGCGACTAGGTACTAAAACAGGCCATAGCGCACGAAGACTTTCTTATATTATTCTCCACCATCACTCATATTTATAATCTTGATTTATTTTCAGTCCATAATGTGTTTTAGTACTTTTCCTAATACATTGTGTCGTATTAAACTTTTTGAAAATCTCACTTTTATAATGTGCTTTTACGATTAAATATTTGAAGTGAGATACACTTTTGATTTCTGAAGGTAATTCAATATTGCGTGAAAGTTCCCCCATTCTATCGTTTTCATCAAGTGTCTGTTCAAACATATGATCTAAATATAAGATGTCGACCAATTCGGGATGTTGTTTAATCCAATTGTGATAATCATTATTTATATAATGGATTCGTCTTAATTCATCTTCTGTTAAATAGCGTTTCATGCCTTCAGAAATAACATAATGGATAAGTGGATTTTGTTCTATTGCATATACATTTGCTTGTTGATAATGCTTTAATATTAAATAAGTATCTCGCCCAAATCCCATTGTGCCATCTATGAAATTAAATGTTTTAAAGTCTGTTGTTATTTCATCTAACATTTCAATTAGTACGGGCATCTTATGTTGTTTCATCATATGCAATTTAACTTTGACAGTATCTAAATGAAAATATATTGGTGTATCTGGCGTGAAATATAGTTTAGGTCCACTACTTTCAAATACAATTAATGGTATCGTATCTCGTTGAAACAATTGATTAATCGTTAATTTTCTTCGCTTTATGATTTGGACATTCTGTATGGTTTTTAATTTAGATAACACAGAAAATGCATCTTCTACTTGTTTGTAGAGAGATGCATTAGTTTTAACGGCAGTTGTGATACGAATATTAGTCACAGTATTCATCAAAAGCGTCTTTAATATCCAAACAGATTTCTTGGATATCTCTTCCTTCAATATGTTCACGTGGCATGAAGTATTTAAGCTCATTACCTTTAAATAATGCCATAGATGGACTTGATGGTACTTGTGCGATATATTCTCTCATTGTTTCAGTTGCTTCTTTATCTTGTCCAGCAAATACTGTAGCAATTCTAGAAGGTTTTTTATCATTTTGTTGGGATACTGTAACAGCTGCAGGACGTGCTAAACCAGCTGCACATCCACATACAGAGTTTACGACGATAAATGTTGTTTCATTCGGTTGTGCGTTCTCCATATATTCTTTAACTGACTCTGCTGATTCTAAACTTTCAAAGCCTTGTCCAGTTAATTCACTTCTCATTGGTTGAGCGAGTTCTTTCATGTATTGTTCATATGCATTCATATTTTATCCCTCTTTCTTTCTATTAGCCATTTGTTTCCAAACAGAACCTAATGCTTCTTCACCATTTTCGATTCTTTCAATTGCCATTTGTACTTGCAATTTAACATCGAATGCTGGATCGTCTTGTCTTTTTTTCAATGCTTCTAATGCAGTTTCATCACCTTCATCAAATATAAACATAGCTGCACGCCATCTTACAATTTTCTGAGGGTCTTCTAATGCTTCTATCATTACTGGTAACGCTTCTTTAAAACCTAAATCACTTAGACAGTCACCAGCTGTTCTTCTAACAGAAACAACTTTATCTTTCATACCTTTATATAAATAAGGTAATGTTTTTTTTGATTCAATCATACCTAATAGCACGATTGCCATTCTACGTACTTGAGGCTTTTCATCATTTAACGCGACATCTAATAATGGATAATCGTCTTCTGTTGGTGTTGGAAAGTCATTTAACATTCTTAATTTTACTTTCCAATCCTCTTCTTGTTCAAACGTTTCTTTATCAACATGTACAAATTGCTTTTCAGGAATGGTAATGTCACTTGTTAAAGCTTCTTCAACTAAAGCCTCTAATTTCTCTTTAGGGTACAAAGCTAATATTTCTTCTTGAACGGTTGCTAATACTTCCTCTACTTCGCCGTAACGTACACCTAAATCTTCCCATTTTCTTAAAAAGACAACGTTATCTGAGTCTTTCGTTGCTTTTAGCATACTATCAATATAAATTTCAGGAAGTTGTTTACGTTTTTCTTCTTCTTGAGTTGTTAATTTAATTTGATAAGGTATACCTTTAAACTTTAAGACTTCAGCTTTTACTTCACCGAAATGTTCATTTACTTGATTTTCAGCAAAGTCCCCTTCTTGATCTGAACCTGAGATGGCTGATGTAACATCTTTAAGTAAAGTATCCCAGTTTTCTTTTGGACGTTTATCTACAGCGATAAAGTCCATAACATGGAATACAGATTTAATACCATCTAATTGAAGAATACGGTTAATGAATTCTGGATTATGATCATTCACTTCAGTATAAGTATTTGAAGACCTATCTTCTTTCTTAAAAGATAAAACGATTTTCATCGTATTTGGGCTTGGTGTCGGTTCAACTCTAACAATTTCCATAATATCCTCCTTATTGCAACTTGTTACCTAATTGTTTAATGCGTATACCGATAGAACATTCCGATATACAATACTGATGGGCTTGATGTTTACCTTTTGTTTCCCTATAGTGCGTCTTTAATAAACACCCTTTACAGTATGTTTCCATCAATTGGTCTATTTGTTTAATTGCTTGTTTCTCTTCTTGAGCTAAAATGAGTGTCACTCCCTTACTAGACCGTTATTATAACATTCATCATACAAATTGTTTACGATAAAGCTTATTGATTTTTATAACTTTGAGCCGTATAATAGATAAGTTCGATTATCGCGGTTTCTAAACACCCGCTATATCAAAATTTAGGAGGAACAAAGTTATGTATAATGAATTAATAGGTATTGGAACTTTCTTCGTTACATTTATATTGATGCTCGTTCTATACAGAATTTTTGGGAAGACTGGTCTGTTTGTTTGGGTTGCTATAGGTACTATTATAGCAAATATACAGGTTATTAAAACAGTAGAACTCTTTTCAGTTAGTGCAACACTTGGAAATGTTATGTTTGCATCAATTTATCTTGCAACAGATATATTAAACGATATCTATGGTAGAAAACAAGCACGAAAAGCAGTTTGGCTTGGATTTTCTTCAGTAATCGTCATGGTTATATTATTACAGTGCTCTTTAGCGTTTATTCCTGCACAGGAAGATATCTCTCAAGAAGCGCTTGAAACAATCTTTAATATTGTACCAAGAATTGCACTTGGATCCATCATTGCATATATCATTGGTCAACATTTAGATGTATTACTATTCACATTAATTAAGAAGAAATTCTCATCAGATAGAACCTTCTATATAAGAGCTTATGGAAGTACAGTTGTAAGTTCAATTGTAGATACAGCAATTTTTGTATTGATTGCGTTCTATGGTAACTTACCGAACAATGTTGTATTTGAAATATTCTTTACGACATACTTCTTAAAACTGCTCACAACATTATCTAACGTACCATTTGGTTACATTGCTAAATCAATGTATAGAAATGGTAAGATTAGCGAATAATTTCATACAAATCCAATAAAAATCCTACCTACTCCATTACAATGGAAAAGGTAGGATTTTCTTATTGATTGAATACTTTTAAATACTCTACATAACTTGTTAAGTAATGTTCGATATCATCTATTTCGACACGATAACCTTCATGTTTAATATAGAATGCTTCTAATATGCGCTCTGGATTTTGGAAATACATTGCAACTTCAGGATAAAAATAACCTGTTCTCATATAATCTGCTCTTCTGTGAATCGTATCTATCAATAGATCAACGTCTATAAATTGTTCAACCAAGTCAGTTTTGTCACGTTGTTTCGCACTTTCTACTATATTATATGTAGCCATTAACATGCCTAGTAATAATGGATCTGTAGATTGACGTTGTTGTACGTTTTTCAAATGTTCTTCTAAATTTTGAAAAGTAAATTGATAATATTTTTCTTCTGGTTCTATTTGAATCAATACTTCTGTACTATAACTTAACCAATAGTCATGGTGTTTCCAATATGATTTTTGAATAAATTTTTCATAAAGTAATTTTGCAACATTTAACCATTCTTCCTTTTGATCAAGTTGATATAATTTTAATAACGCTAGTGCTGCTTGACCTTCGTAATAAATCACTCTAAATGAATCTTTAACTGTTAAATCTGGATAGTTTAACACATGGGTTGTTTCCCCATTCTCATCAATCATGTTTACTAAGCCTTTCGCAACATTTTGAGCTGCTTTTAAATACTTCTTATTCGAACGACCGTATTGTATATAACCACATACAGCTAGTATAAATGCAGCATTTTGACCTAATTTAATTTCATTTATATAGTTTGTATCATCAAATACATATGTTGCACCTTCGTGTTTATATAAATAATGTTTAATAATGTAATCTATTGGTTTCTTAGCAATACTCACATTCTTCTTCAAATAAGATAATGATTTGATAAACGCATATGTTGTTGAACTATGACATAGGTTGTTATAAGCGTTGATATTGATATCAAAGTGTGGAAAATAGCCATAATGATACTTACCATTATCTTGTATAAGATTCATCAAATAATCTGTATTCGTTTGAATCATACGATCAATTTCAACTGGAAGATCATCTACTGGTCTTAACCCTTTCTTATAGCCTTCTTGTTCTAAATTTATAACCTGTTCATCTTCAATAAAGAAACTCTTTGTATAGAATTTCTGAACTACTTTGCCTGCATAATCTTTGTGTAAATATAAATTGTAATTCTTCTTATACTTTCTTAAATAATGATTGATATTTTTCTCAGAAAGTATGAATATCCCTTTCTCATTTGTAGGTCTAATAAAAGCATTGCTGTTTATTTCTTCTGGTAAAAATGCAAGGTTCCAGTTGTAATCTAATGTAAAACCATACTCAACATGATTTCTAGTTGTATGGATCAAATCTTCTTTTAATTCATCAAATGGAATGTCTTCAACAGATGTCACAATATCAATTTTAATCCATTTAGCTGCTTTACCACTCTTCTTACGATATGTTTCTATAAATTTAATCATTTGGTTCTTGTTCGATAATTTAAAGCTTTTAACAACGGCTTTAACTTTAGGATAGCCAATACTTATAAATAATCTTTCATAATCTGAATGATCATTTATTATACGCTTGATTTGCTCTTTAATATTCACGTGCTTTCATTCCTTTCAACTTCAATATATGTATATAAACCTTTTTTCAATCTGTATTCAAATATGTATAGACAAATATAAAAATGCTCATTTAATTTTAATTAAAATTAAAAATGAAGAGTCTGGAACATTAAAGTTCCAGACCCTCATTACTCATTATATTTTATTGTTCTTCTTCTTTTTTACGACGACCAAATAAGAATAATGAGCCAAGTCCTGCGAATAAGCTTCCGAATAAAGTAGCATTTTCAGCAGGTGTTTCACCAGTGTCTGGTAATACATTTGCTTGAGTATTGTTTCCTTTATTCATCATGTTATCTTTAGAACTTTCTGTACCGCTAGTGTTTTGTTGTTGTTCAGTTTGTGCCATATGTCCAGCATGATGATCATCAGCTTTGCTATCCATACCATACATATTGTTAGAACCAGCATCTGTGCTATCAGAAGCTTTTTCAACTACTACACCAACAGTTACAGTTTGTTTAGAACCATCAGGGTAAGTAACAGTTACTGGGATATCAACTTGAGTACCAGGTGTTACATCCTTAGGTGGAATTACTTTGATGTCACCAGTATTAGGATCTACAGTTACAGTCCATCCACTTGGAACTTTGTCAGCTGGAACATCGAACTTCGTACCAGTTGGTAACTCTTTATCACCCGTTTGTGGGATATGAGTAGATGTACCAGGTTTAACTGAAGTTGGACCTTGATTCTTAGAACTATATCCAGGTGAATTGTCGTCAGCTTGAGTCTTACCAGCAGGTTTGTCAGCAGGTTTTTCAACAACAACTTTAGCTGAAGTAATTTCAGTAGAACCATCAGGGTAAGTAACAGTTACTGGAATATCAACCATAGTACCAAGTGTTACATCCTTCGGTGGAACAACAGTAATGTCACCAGTGTTAGGGTCTATATTTACAGTCCAACCACTTGGAACTTTGTCAGCTGGAACATCGAACTTCGTACCAGTTGGTAACTCTTTATCACCCGTTTGTGGGATATAAGTAGATGTACCAGGTTTAACTGAAGTTGGACCTTGATCTTTAGAACCATATCCAGGATCATTTGATGCAGCTTGACTAGGTGTAGTAATATCAGGTTTACCGTCACCGTCTTTATCTGTTGGTGTATTAGACTTAGGATCAGATTCATCCTTATTCGGAATACCGTCACTATCGTAATCTTCGTCACCATCATTTACCCCATTACCATCTGTATCTGGATTCGTTGGATCAGTACCAATTAATTCTTCATCTTTATTGCTTACACCATCACCATCGATGTCGTTGTCATCTTTATCTGGGATTCCATCTCCATCAGTATCTTTGTCTGAATCAGAATCAGAGCTAGAATTTGAAGTACTGTTAGAGTCGGAACTACTATCAGTGTTACCATCTGAAGTTGAGCTTGAGTTACTGTCACTATCAGAAGTACTGTTTGAATCAGAAACTGAATTAGAGTCTGAGTCAGATGTACTGTTGTCATCTGAAGTAGAGTTACTATCAGAACTGCTGTCAGTGTTAGAACCAGAATCGCTATTTGAATCAGAGTTCGAGTCTAAATCAGAATTACTGTCAGTATCAGAGTCAGAACCGCTGTTAGCATTTGAATCAGAATCTTTATCAGATTGACTATCAGAGCTGCTGTTTGAGTTAGAACCAGAATCGCTATTTGAGTCAGAGTTCGAATCAGAACCAGTATTAGAGTTAGCGCCTGAATCAGAATCTTTATCAGATTGGCTATCAGAGCTGCTGTCTGAGTTAGAACCAGAATCGCTATCTGAGTTTACATCAGAACCATTATCTGAGTTTGAATCCTTCGGAGTTGTAATATCTGGCTTACCGTCACCATCTTTATCCGTTGGTGTATTAGATTTAGGATCAGATTCATCTTTATTCGGAATACCATCACCATCAGTATCTTCGTCCCCATCGTTTACACCATCACCATTAGTATCAGGGTTCGTTGGATCAGTACCGATAAGTTTTTCATCTTCGTTACTTACGCCATCACCATCGATGTCGTTATCATCTTTATCAGGGATACCATCACCATCAGTGTCTTTAGGAGTCGTGATATCAGGTTTACCGTCACCATCTTTATCCGTTGGTGTATTAGATTTAGGATCAGATTCATCTTTATTCGGAATGCCATCTTTATCGTGATCCTCGTCCCCATCGTTTACACCATTACCGTCGGTATCAGGGTTAGTTGGATCAGTACCGATAAGTTTTTCATCTTCGTTACTTACGCCATCACCATCGATGTCGTTATCATCTTTATCAGGGATACCATCACCATCAGTGTCTTTAGGAGTCGTGATATCAGGTTTACCGTCACCATCTTTATCCGTTGGTGTATTAGATTTAGGATCAGATTCATCTTTATTCGGAATGCCATCTTTATCGTGATCCTCGTCCCCATCGTTTACACCATTACCGTCGGTATCAGGGTTAGTTGGATCAGTACCGATAAGTTTTTCATCTTCGTTACTTACGCCATCACCATCGATGTCGTTATCATCTTTATCAGGGATACCATCACCATCAGTGTCTTTAGGAGTCGTGATATCAGGTTTACCGTCACCATCTTTATCCGTTGGTGTATTAGATTTAGGATCAGATTCATCTTTATTCGGAATGCCATCTTTATCGTGATCCTCGTCCCCATCGTTTACACCATTACCGTCGGTATCAGGGTTAGTTGGATCAGTACCGATAAGTTTTTCATCTTCGTTACTTACGCCATCACCATCGATATCGTTATCTTGATTATCAGGGATGCCATCGCCATCCGTATCCTTCGGAGTTGTGATATCTGGCTTACCGTCGCCATCTTTATCCGTTACTTTATCAGAAGTAGGATCAGATTCAACTTTGTTTGGAATACCATCACCATCAGTATCTTCGTCACCATCGTTTACACCATTACCGTCGGTATCAGGGTTCGTTGGATCAGTACCGATAAGTTTTTCATCTTCGTTACTTACGCCATCACCATCGATGTCGTTATCATCTTTATCAGGAATTCCATCTCCATCAGTATCTTTGTCTGAATCAGAATCAGAACTAGAATTTGAAGCACTGTTAGAGTCAGAGCTGCTATCAGTGTTACTATCTGAAGGTGAGTTGTTGTCTGAATTAGAATCAGAATCGCTATTTGAGTCAGAGTTCGAATCAGAATCTTTATCAGATTGGCTATCAGAGCCACTGTCTGAGTTAGAACTAGAATCACTACTTGAATCAGAGTTCGAGTCTAAATCAGAAGTACTATTAGTACCAGAGTCAGAACCGCTGTTAGCGTTCGAATCAGAATCTTTATCAGACTGGCTATCAGAGCTGCTGTCAGAGTCAGAACCAGAATCGCTATTTGAATCAGAGTTCGAGTCTAAATCAGAAGTACTATCAGTATCAGAGTCAGAACCGCTGTTAGCGTTCGAATCAGAATCTTTATCAGATTGGCTATCTGAGCTGCTGTCTGAGTTAGAACCAGAATCGCTATCTGAGTTTACATCAGAACCATTATCTGAGTTTGAATCCTCCGGAGTTGTAATATCTGGCTTACCGTCACCATCTTTATCCGTTGGTGTATTAGATTTAGGATTAGATTCATCTTTATTCGGAATACCGTCACTATCGTAATCTTCGTCCCCATCGTTTACACCATTACCGTCGGTATCAGGGTTCGTTGGATCAGTACCGATAAGTTTTTCATCTTCGTTACTTACGCCATCACCATCGATATCATTATCTTGATTATCAGGGATGCCATCTCCATCTGTATCCTTCGGAGTAGAGATATCAGGTTTACCGTCGCCATCTTTATCCGTTACTTTATCAGAAGTAGGATCAGATTCAACTTTGTTTGGAATACCATCACCATCAGTATCTTCGTCCCCATCGTTTACACCATTACCGTCAGTATCAGGGTTAGTTGGATCAGTACCGTTAGCTTCTTCGTCTTTGTTATTAACGCCGTCGCCATCGATATCATTATCTTGATTATCAGGGATGCCATCTCCGTCTGTATCCTTCGGAGTAGAGATATCAGGTTTACCGTCGCCATCTTTATCCGTTACTTTATCAGAAGTAGGATCAGATTCAACTTTGTTTGGAATACCATCACCATCAGTATCTTCGTCCCCATCGTTTACACCATTACCGTTGGTATCAGCGTTTGTTGGATCAGTGCCGTTAGCTTCTTCGTCTTTATTATTAACGCCATCGCCATCGATATCATTATCTTGATTATCAGGGATGCCATCTCCGTCTGTATCCTTCGGAGTAGAGATATCTGGCTTACCGTCGCCATCTTTATCCGTTACTTTATCAGAAGTAGGATCAGATTCAACTTTGTTTGGAATACCATCACCATCAGTATCTTCGTCACCATCGTTTACACCATTACCGTCAGTATCAGGGTTAGTTGGATCAGTACCGTTAGCTTCTTCGTCTTTGTTATTAACGCCGTCGCCATCGATATCATTATCTTGATTATCAGGGATGCCATCTCCGTCTGTATCCTTCGGAGTTGTGATATCTGGCTTACCGTCGCCATCTTTATCCGTTACTTTATCAGAAGTAGGATCAGATTCAACTTTGTTTGGAATACCATCACCATCAGTATCTTCGTCCCCATCGTTTACACCATTACCGTTGGTATCAGCGTTTGTTGGATCAGTGCCGTTAGCTTCTTCGTCTTTATTATTAACGCCATCGCCATCGATATCATTATCTTGATTATCAGGGATGCCATCTCCGTCTGTATCCTTCGGAGTAGAGATATCTGGCTTACCGTCGCCATCTTTATCCGTTACTTTATCAGAAGTAGGATCAGATTCAACTTTGTTTGGAATACCATCACCATCAGTATCTTCGTCCCCATCGTTTACACCATTACCGTCAGTATCAGGGTTAGTTGGATCAGTACCGTTAGCTTCTTCGTCTTTGTTATTAACGCCGTCGCCATCGATATCATTATCTTGATTATCAGGGATGCCATCTCCGTCTGTATCCTTCGGAGTTGTGATATCTGGCTTACCGTCACCATCTTTATCCGTTACTTTATCAGAAGTAGGATCAGATTCATCTTTATTTGGAATACCATCACCATCAGTATCTTCGTCACCATCGTTTATACCATTACCGTCGGTATCAGGGTTCGTTGGATCAGTACCGATAAGTTTTTCATCTTCGTTACTTACGCCATCACCATCGATATCGTTATCGTCTTTGTCAGTGATGCCGTCTCCGTCCGTATCCTTCGGAGTAGAGATATCTGGCTTACCGTCGCCATCTTTGTCCGTTACTTTATCAGAAGTAGGATCAGATTCAACTTTGTTTGGAATACCATCACCATCAGTATCTTCGTCCCCATCGTTTACACCATTACCGTCAGTATCAGGGTTAGTTGGATCAGTACCGTTAGCTTCTTCGTCTTTATTATTAACGCCGTCGCCATCGATGTCGTTATCATCTTTATCAGGAATTCCATCTCCATCAGTATCTTTGTCTGAATCAGAATCAGAACTAGAATTTGAAGCACTGTTAGAGTCAGAGCTGCTATCAGTGTTACTATCTGAAGTTGAGTTGTTGTCTGAATTAGAATCAGAATCTTTATCAGATTGGCTATCAGAGCCACTGTCTGAGTTAGAACCAGAATCACTACTTGAATCAGAGTTCGAGTCTAAATCAGAAGTACTATCAGTACCAGAGTCAGAACCGCTGTTAGCGTCTGAATCAGAATCATTATCAGATTGGCTATCAGAGCTGCTGTCTGAGTTAGAACCAGAATCACTACTTGAATCAGAGTTCGAGTCTAAATCAGATGTACTGTCAGTATCAGAGTTAGAACCACTGTTAGTGTCTGAATCAGAATCTTTATCAGATTGACTATCAGAGCTACTGTCTGAGTTAGAGTTTGAAGTACTGTCAGTAGCAGAGTCAGAACCATTGTTAGTGTCTGAATCAGAATCTTTATCAGATTGGCTATCAGAGCTGCTGTCAGAGTTAGAACTAGAATCACTACTTGAATCAGAGTTCGAGTCTAAAGCAGAATTACTGTCAGTAGTAGATTCAGAGCCGCTGTCAGAGTTAGAACCAGAATCGCTATTTGAATCAGAGTTCGAATCTAAATCAGAATTACTGTCAGTAGTAGAGTCAGAACCGCTGTTAGTGTTCGAATCAGAACTACTATCAGATTGACTATCAGAACTGCTGTCTGAGTTAGAAGTTGAATTACTTTCACTCTCAGAAACTGAGTTAGAGTTTGAAGTACTGTCAGTAGCAGAGTCAGAACCATTGTTAGTGTCTGAATCAGAATCTTTATCAGATTGGCTATCAGAGCTGCTGTCAGAGTTAGAACTAGAATCACTACTTGAATCAGAGTTCGAGTCTAAATCAGAATTACTGTCAGTAGTAGAGTCAGAACCGCTGTTAGCGTTTGAATCGGAACCACTATCAGATTGGCTATCAGAGCTGCTGTTTGAGTCAGAACCAGAATCGCTATTTGAATCAGAGTTCGAGTCTAAATCAGAATTACTGTCAGTAGTAGAACCAGTATCAGAGTTCGAGTCAGATCCGCTATTAGAATCAGAACCGCTGTTAGAATCAGAACCTTGATCAGATTGACTACCAGAGCCAGTATCAGAGTTCGATTCAGAACCGCTGTTAGAATCAGAACCGCTGCTAGAATTTAAATCAGAATTACTGTCAGTAACAGAGTCAGAACCGCTGTTAGTGTCTGAATTAGAATCTTGATCAGATTGGCTATCAGAGCCACTGTCAGAGTTAGAACCAGAATCGCTATTTGAGTCAGAGTTTGAGTCAGAGTTTGAGTCTAAATCAGAATTACTGTCAGTACCAGAGTTAGAACCACTGTTAGAGTTCGAATCAGAATCTTGATCAGATTGGCTATCAGAACTGCTGTTTGAGTCAGAGTTCGAATCAGAACCAGTATTAGAGTTAGCGCCTGAATTAGAATTACTATCAGTTTGGCTATCAAAACTGCTGTCTGAGTTAGAACCAGAATCGCTATTTGACTCAGAGTTCGAATCTAAATCAGAAGAACTGTCAGTAGCAGAATCAGAACCACTGTTAGTGTCTGAATCAGAACCGTTGTTAGCGTCAGGATCAGAATCTTTATCAGATTGACTATCAGAGCTTCTGTCTGAGTTAGAACTAGAATCACTACTTGAATCAGAGTTTGAGTCTAAATCAGAAGTACTATCGGTACCAGAGTTAGAACCACTGTTAGTGTCTGAATCAGAATCATTATCAGATTGACTACCAGAGCTACTATCAGAGTTAGAACCACTGTTAGTGTCTGAATTAGAATCATTATCAGATTGGCTATCAGAGCCGCTGTCAGAGTTAGAACCAGAATCACTATTTGAATCAGGGTTTGAGTCTAAATCAGAAGTACTATCAGTATCAGAGTTAGAATCACTGTTAGTGTTCGAATCAGAAGTACTATCAGGTTGGCTATCAGAGCCGCTGTCAGAGTTCGAGTCTAAATTAGAATTACTGTCAGTAGTAGAACCAGTATCAGAGTTCGAATCAGAGCTGTTGTTAGCATCTGAACCGCTGCTAGAATTTAAACCAGAATTACTGTCAGTAACAGAGTCAGAACCGCTGTTAAAGTCAGAATCAGAAGTATCCTTTGGAAGAACTAAAGCTATAGCATATATTTCTTCAGAAGAACCATCTGGATATTTCACCGTTATAGGCATGTTAATTTCAGTACCAAATGTATCATCAGGCGGAGCTATAATTGTTACAGTACCGCTATTTGGGTCAACTACCACAGTAAATCCTTCTGGGGTCAAAACATTTTTAGTAATTTCAAATGTTGTACCATTAGGTAAATCTTTATCTCCTGTTTGAGGGATATCAATTTTTTGGCTAGGTTTCATATCATTTGATGTATTATCATAGTTTGGTGTATGTTCCATAGCTTGGGTTTGAATAACTCTTAAAGGAATAGATGTATCATCTACAGAACCATCCGGATAGTTAACTGTAACTGGAATTGAAACAGTTTTACCAGGTGTTTCTTTAACCGATGGAGTTACCGTAGCTTTACCAGTTTCATCAAAATTAACAGTCCAACCAGTTGGAAGTCCATTTTCTGGAATTTCAAATGTAGTACCATTAGGTAAGTCTTTATCTCCTGTTTGAGGGATTTTAATTTCTATACCAGGTTTCACATTAGTAGGTGTATCACCATAGCTTGGATTATGATCATCTGCGTCTGAAGTTGTTTTAGTACCTCGTTCTATTATTTTATTCTGAGCTGCTGTTTCAATTTCTTCAGTAGTATTTGCAATTCGAGTTTTCTCGCCTGAAATAGGATTTATTTCATAAATATTAACAATCGTTTTAGTACCATTACGTCCTTCTTCAATTACATTTTCAGTCCCAACTTTTAATTTAGGGTTGTCTCTATATTCTATTTCAAAAGGTATTGTTTCTTTAAGTACTTCTTTAGCGCCTACTTCTATAATTTTATTTGTTTTTTCAATTTCAGAAACTCTTTCAGTAGTAGGGTTTGATAATTCTCCAGTTTCAGTGTTTAATTCATACTTTGTTCTAGTTCTAGTAACACCGTTTACACCCTCTTGTACGGTTGTGGGTTCATCTGTGACTAATTTATTATTATTAGGACGATAAATTGTTTCAAATGGCGCTTCATTATTCTCTATTTGAACAGTATTCTTAGCGATTACTTTTTCAATCGGTTGATAGGTTTCAGATGCATATAATAGCTTTACGGAACCATCATTACGGTTTGTATATTTTGTGGCAATACCATCTTTACCTTCATTGATAACTGTTTCTTCACCAAGTGGCTTATTATCTTCCGTTCTTTCTGTATACCTAACTGGTCGTGGTATTACCGTATTTAATTCCACATCATGACCAATTAACACAAATCTTTGTAATTTACCTAGATTAAGGTCTTTAATATTTTTATTATTATTACTAAATGACATTGTCTTTAAATCATCATGTCTAACAGTATTAGCAACAGTTTCTCTATTTCGTATGATAGAGGTATAATCTGTTACATCTTGCCAAATATCAGAGACATTACTGTTAATATCAGAATCATATTGTCCATTTGCGCTGAATACTCGATCATTCCATGTCCTTACTTCATGACTACCAGACCATTTTAAAAAGTTATCTTTAGATGCATCACCATAAATTAGTGCATTGTTGCCTGTAGGATGACTTGATGTACCTGCAGCACCACTAGTAACTTGTTTAGTACGTTGTAAGTTGAAATATTTAACTGTCCCTTCGATAAATATACCACGATTGTTACCGCCAACATTTGCAAACCCGACTAATTCAGAATGATAATCAGGAATATCTGATTTAATATCAAAGGTTGAATTTTCTTTAA
Source organism: Mammaliicoccus sp. FSL K6-3158 (assembly GCF_038005105.1). Lineage (NCBI taxonomy): Bacteria > Bacillati > Bacillota > Bacilli > Caryophanales > Staphylococcaceae > Mammaliicoccus > Mammaliicoccus sp. FSL K6-3158. The sequence goes on along the minus strand of NZ_JBBOSL010000001.1, from coordinate 1,463,121 downwards.
GAATTATTCTTGCTGTAGATGCATTATGTGCAACCATTGAAAGAACAGGGTTATTTCTATTGTAACCACCATTAGCATTTAATTGATGTTTTATTGCTTCAATTTTGAATACCGCGTTTTCAAAAACTGTTATAATAGAATTTGAATTCAAGCCAATAATGTTATTCTCTCTATTAGCACCATTTCGTTTTGATTCAGAAATCCCATTAAAAATACTGTCTCTATTTATGTTTAATCGAGAACCTCCATGCATATTAAGTATATTTCCATTACCTTTTTGGTGGATATTTACAACTGTTCTTTCTCCTGTATTTAACATGCCGTATTCGCCGTTACTTTGTAACCCTGTACCTTTGCCAAATTGAAAAATATTTTGACCAATTAAATTTATATTATTATCATCACCCAAACTGATAGTCACACCATTGCCGTTAGTTCTGAAAATTGTGTGTGTATTTTCTACATCCCATGGATTATCTGACAATGTATTTAATTTAATTGTTGAATGATTTCCAAAAGTCAAAGAACCATCTTGATATTGTCTCATTTTATTCTTGCTAGAATCTGCATAAATTTCGAAGATTCTACCTTTTGTTGTCATTGACATATCTATATTACTATTATCTGCAATTTTTATTACATTTGCACCAATTGTAACGTTATCTTTGAAACCTCTTGTACTATTATTATGACTAGTAAAGTTACCAGAAATATTAACAGTTAACTTGTCATCATTTGTTAAAGTACTACCAGTATGTTGAATATCTCTGAAGTTTAGTATTTGATCATGAGAACCACTACCATATTGAATGATACCTGCATTTTCTCTAGCTGGACCTGGGAAGTTATCTTTAGTTTGGATTTGTCCATTACTGAATGTGATATTCCATGCTGGTTTACTACCTGAATTTCCAGGTGTTTCAAAGTAGTTGTCTTGCATATTAAACAAGTGTCCATTTAAATTAATTTCCACTGCTCTAGCAGCATTACCCTCTAATGTTTGAGAGTCTTTCTTTATTCCAATTAAGCCTCTTTTAGCCGCATCCATTGTTATATCATTATCAAATATAATAGTTCCTACGGTCTTGTCGTTCAGAAAACCACGCAATTGAGCATAAGTTTTTACATGGCGTGTTGAGAGCTCTACTGCTCTAAATAAGCTACTATAACTTTTGCTTAATTTAGGTGCTTGTCTTGCTGGTTGTTCTAATGTTATTGCGTCTATTTTGTCTTTGTTTTGATTATTGACAATGTCTTCTAGTGATGTAGATGACACGCTGTTTGAATCTACGTCAGATACTATATTAGTAACAGTTGCTTCTACTGTTGGTGTATCTACTGTAGGTATAGTTTCTTCTACACTTGCTGGTTGTACTGCATCTACAGTATTAACTGCTGCTTCTGTAGTTTTTGTTGTTTCTATTGTGCTACTTGATTCTTCAGCTACTTCTGTTGCGTCTGCTTGTGGTTGTTGTGCTTTTTCAGCAGTTTCAACTTTAGCAGTTTCTGGTGCTACTGTATCAACTTGAGTTGCTTCTTCTGTTGATGCTTTTTCTGTAGATGATTTATCTTCTGTTGTTGATTCTTCGTTAGTTGTTGCATCTTGTGTTGTTTCATCAACTGTAGTTGCTTCGGTAGTTGCTTCTTCTTGTGGTTGTTCTGCTGTTGTTTCAGAAGTACCGATTACTTTAGTTTCTTCTACATTTGATGATGTTGTTTCATTTGCAGACGCTTCTTCAACTGGATCTGTTGATTTGCCTTCTGCTTTTTCTTCTTGTGTATGTTTTTGAATTACATTTTCAGATGCGAATGCATCATGCGTTGGTAAGCCTAAGAATATAAGCGTACCGATTAGTATCGAACACGTTCCTACTGTGTACTTACGGATACTAAACTTCTGTAATTTCCGTTGCTTATCCATTAGCAAGCCCCTTTACTATAAATTTCCTTAAAGGCAACTTTACTCATGGCTGAGTTCCCCGTTACTATTTTGTCTTTATCTCATTAGTAATGTGTTCAATATATATTCTTTAAATGAATCTCAGATATATGAGTGAAGTGCACACTATTAATATGTGAATGGTCGTGCGAAACTAACTCTCCTTCCGTTAAGATTATTCACACATAAGATATGAACAAAATTATATTTCGTTCTGAATTAGTATATCACTTTTAATGTCGATTTCAAATACTATTTATAAAGAACTCTATAAAATTAATATACAATTTTTACAATTTACAATATTTTGTACAAGTTTGATGAAGAATTATTAAGTCTGAATGAAAAGTATTATGACCATTTATTGAAGTCTGTTTATCGTTCGTGTAAATTAGATGAGTAGGTAAATAATTTGAAAGAGTTGATTGAAATGCCGCAAATTTATTTTGACGCCGCTTCTAAAGGCAATCCTGGAGAAAGTTGTTGTGCATGCGTCATTATTACGGATGATGCGAGACATCATTTCACGTCTTGCCTAGGTGAAATGGATAATCATCGTGCTGAATGGGAAGCGTTAATCTTCTCTATTCAACATGCGATTGAATTAGAAGTTGGTAATGCGTTGATTTATACAGATTCGAAATTAATTGCAGATAGTATTGATAAAGATTATGTAAAGAATGCAACGTTCAAACCATACTTCGAACTATTTAAAGAATTAGAACGTCAATTTGATTTAATATTTGTGAAGTGGATTCCACGATCTCAAAATAAAGAAGCCAATCAATTGGCACAAACTGCCTTAAGAAAACAATTAAAGCATAAATAAAAAGCATATCACGACGGCGCGTGATATGCTTTTTACGTTTATTTATAAGAAGTTCGTAGTTAAATATTTACTTGATACAAATAATTCATGTTCATTACAAATTTCGATAGATTGCTCGATTTCATGATGATATGTCATTTGATTAAGTAAATCTTCTGTTTCTAATGGCACATCTGTATGAATTTGCGCAAGTTGTTTCGACATTGCTAAGTCATCTCGATATGTGATGATTTTCTTTTGTTGACCTGCTGTTAATTCATTAATGTTCTCAAGTACGTTTTCAACAGATTGATATTGTTGAATCAGTTTAATCGCTGTTTTCTCACCGATACCTTTAACACCTGGATAACCATCAGCTGTGTCACCCATAAATGCTTTAACATCGACCAATTGATGTGGTTCTAAACCATACTCTTCTCTAAATTTATGAATATCATATTTATTGTAAATATTGAATCCTTTTTTCGTCAGCCATATATCAACATCTGTATTTATACATTGTAATAAGTCACGGTCACCACTCACGACATATGTTTCATGTCCTTTTTCTTGAGCACGTTTACTAATTGTTCCTATAACATCATCCGCTTCATAATTTGTTATACCTAAATTCAGCATACCTAATTTTTCAGCAATTTCTTTCGCACGGTCAAATTGTGGAATCATTTCTTCAGGTGGTGCGACTCTATTTGATTTATATGCTTCAAACATATCATTTCTGAAAGTCTTAGATCCCATATCCCAACAAACAGCAACATGTGTCGGTTTAATGTCATGGATTACTGTATATGAATGTCTAATAAATCCTTGTACAGCATTTGTAGGAATACCTTTAGAATCTCTCATAAATTGTTTATGGATGCTTGTTGCATAAAAATGTCTAAATAATAAAGCCATACCATCTATTAATAATATTTTGTTACTCATATTGTGCTCCTTTATATCTCTTTCAAGACGTTTTCGATTTTTTCTATTACATCGTTATCAATATTCACAGATAAGTAATCTTCAATAAGATGAATCGTCTCTTGATTATACTGTTCGATGTACGACTCACCTATTGTATCATAATGTTCCAAATTCTTAGTTAACGCTTCATTAAATGTCATAATTGGATGGTCAATAAGCTTCATTGTATCATTTAAAATCTCATTTTGTGTTTCTTTTACTTTAGATGTCTTAATTAAATCTTTCTTACTCACCGAATTGATCGTTTGTTTCGCAATATCTTGAACTTGAATGCTAATCGGTTCCGGATTGATTTCATTTTTAAAGTCATGCTTAAACTTAGAGATTAAAATAGAAGCATCATTTAATTCAACAATTGTTGGTGTTAATAAATCATCAAATGTTCTCGCATAAAAATTCTTTAATCTTTCTACGATAAGCGAGCTTTCTAAACTTAATTTCTGATTTAAATCATCTACATAATATTTCGTACTCATTTGCAGCGATTGTTTAAATTGATCCGTTACAGTTGATGTATTGAAATGTTTTTTGACAATATCATTTAATTGTATATTCAATCTGTCTTTCAAGTAATACAGTTGATCATGAATTTCTTTTTCAAGTTGATGATGTGATTTAATAACAATTTGGTTGGTAAAGTTCTGTTTATCTTTATAACTGAGTAAAGTTGATTTTCTCTTTTCAAGCTGTGCTTTATCTTGTCTATACGTATGCACCATTTGTTCTAATTCATTTGTCAGTTGTTTAATTCTAGACTCTACTTGTGACTTGAGCACTTGCTTACTTTCAACTTTAACAAAGTGATCTAACGCTTCCATAAGTCGTTTAAACTGATCATCATGTGATTTCAATGCTTGTTTACTTGAAACTGGATAACACTCAGGTTTAATGTTCAATGCATCTAATGATGATTCTACATAAGATATAACAGCTTGTTTATCTTGTTCAGATTCTGCTAAATCAATGGCGTTAATGACAAATTTCAAACCTTGTGATTGTTGTAAATTATTCATATCACGCATGTAAGTTAAGAACTCACCGTCTTTATCAGTAAAGGCGTGATTATAATAACTAACATAAATAATTAAGTCACTTGATGCAATAATTTGTTCAGTCTCTCTCGTATGTCTTTGGTTATTAGAATTCAGTCCCGGTGAATCGATAATAATCTTGTCTTTTAACCATGCTTCTTCAAGTCTTAAATTAATTTTGTGTACAAAGGCAGCATGCGTATCATCAGCTGTTAACTTCTCTAGTTCTTCTATATCGAATGTGACAGATTTGCCTTCTTTTAAGACATCTTTGTAATGGTTAAAGTTTGTCTCGATTGCTTCAAAGAATGCTAGATGATTACTCGATAATGAAGGATGTTGTTTAATCTCTTTATCTTCTATAAACGATTCAATTGTAGAGTACTGTTTATTGGCGAACTCTGTTATATGGTTAATCTCTTCTAATAATTGCTCATAAGTCTTAAATGACACTTCTTGTTCAGTACCGTAGCTAATTTCAGTAATACTTGCTGTAGTTGGATTTGGTGAACTTAACAGCACTGGCTTTTGTAAGATGGCATTAATTAAACTACTCTTACCTGCACTAAATGTTCCGAATACCGCAATCTTTGTGATATTATGCTCTATTCTTTCAACTTGGCTTTCGATATTATGAACTTCACCTTCAAATAACGGCAATTTCTTTAAATGATTGATTTGATCTTTAAGTTGATGAATATTATTGTCTTGTTGTTCCGTTTGAACTTCTTTGTATTGTTGTTTCGTTTCTTTCTTATCTTCTAGGTTAAGGTCATTTATATGAATAAAATGTCTATCAATTAACTTATCAATAGATTCATCAAGATGAATATAATAATGTTGATAATTATTCGTAATGAGTGATGTTTTTAAATTCTTAAATTCAACATATGTTTCATATTCATTTAATTGATTCGTTTCTTCATTCGATTCGTTATGCACTTCACTCGCATTAACGACTTCTTCGATTAATTGATTTGTTTCATTGCGTATTTTTCGATTAATCATTTCTGTAATGCCTTTAGAATAAATTAACACGTAATCATTTGTAATGGACGTTTGTTCTTGTACATGACCACTTAATTCTTCTTTACTAATCGTATATTGTTGGTTGATGATTTTCTCGAATAAGTCTGCATCTTGAATGTATTTGCTTAAGTTCTCTATTGATCTAATCCATACTTTCGTAATTTCATCGTGAATTTTGATGTCTAAAGCTTCTTTCACTTGTTCAAGCGTTTCTTCTTGAATCATCGCTTTCTTCTTATCTTTATTAAATAGCCCTTTAACTTTATAGTCTTTAGCAGTTGTTTCTAAATAATGACGAATTGTTTCTCGCATTTCGTACGGCATCAAATAAGCGTTATCTAAAATTTCTTTGCGCTTTTCTTTTAAATTTGAAGTGAACTGATCTTTATCTTGAATTAATGATTGTTCACTTTGGACGTTGAATTTCTCTTTGTATGCTTGATAATCGTCATCGAACGTTTCTTCAGTAGAATCAATATCAGAAAGAATCGTTTCCATATGTTGATTAATATATTTCAGTTGTTCTTGTTTAATGTAATTCGTCACACGGTCTATAAATACTTGGTGTTCCGTACGTTGTTGGTCAAGCTGATGGATATATTGATTGAATAACTGCTTCTCATTGTTAGGCGTATCATATTTAGAAACATAAAATATCTTCTCTAAATTCAGTTTCCAATCTGTAACGGCTTTGTTGACACGATTTTTATAAGTATCAAACGAGATTTCATCTTCATCATGTTTATCGACTTGGTTCACAACTAATATTACCGGAATATCCAATTTATTTAATGATTTAATAAAATTAAAATTCATATCCGACTGCACATGGTTATAGTCGACTGTATAAAATACATAATTAGATGTCAGCAAATATTGAAAAGCACTTTCTCTATGGTTATCACTCATAGAATCGACACCAGGTGTATCTTGGAAAGTAAATCCTTTATTAAATTTATCTGATGTAAATTCAATTTCAATAGATTCCACTTCTCTATCTTCTGTATTAAGCCTTTTAACATCTTCTTGATTATCTACAACTGTATATTGATTGTTGTTTAAATTAACGGAAATGCTGTTTTTGTCTGAAGAAATCAGTTGAGCTGTGTTACTAGTTGTCGGGACAGGAGAACTTGGTAATATATTTTGTCCGATAACATTGTTAATTAATGTAGATTTCCCTGCTGAAAAATGTCCGACAAAACTCACTGTATATTGTTCGTTATATATTTTTTTAATCATTTCATTGATTTGTTTAATTAATTGTTGGTTAGATGACTTTTCAATTTCTTTTTTTAATTTGTAAAGTAAATCTAATGATGCTTGATTACGATCCATTTTAATTCCCCTTTATTTTTACACAAATAATTTAAATAGTGTGATTTACATCACATTAATTTTTTTATCTCTATTCTATTATAAATAATGAAGAGAATATAAGAAAGGATGAATAAAATGACAGTGCAAAATAATGACCTAAACAAGAATAATGATGACCACTCTCATGATGATCTGGATTTAAGAGGCACACTGTATTCAGTTTTCACATTAGGAGGCATCTTTGCAGTATTATGGGTAATTTGTTTTATTTTATTTTTAGTAAGAATTTAAGGGGTGAAATCTGTGCATAAATACGAAAAGTTATGGCTAAAAGTCGGCATAAGCTCATTAGTCATTTTCTTAACAATTTTGATGATTACAGGTTTGCATAATGGACACACGCCAGCCGCTTCTGGTAGAGACTATGTCAATCCTGATAAAGTCGATCAAATCGAACCTTTCAATAAACCAGGTTTACACAAAATTAGCGGCAAAGATTACGACTATGAATTAGTAATTCTTGCTTCAGCTTTCAATTATCAGCCAGGTAAAGTCGAAATTCCTAAAGGTTCGAAAGTAAAAATCATTGCGACAAGTAAAGATACTTTGCATGGATTTAGTTTACCAGGAACAAACGTCAACATGATGTTAGAACCTGGACATATTAGTGAATATTACAAGACATTCAATGAGAAACGCGAATATTTAGTCATCTGTAATGAATATTGTGGTATCGGACATGCAGATATGAAGTCGATGATAAAGGTTGTGGATAAAAAATGATAACGCGATTAAATAAGAATGATAGCAAACTTGTGATGGCGCATATGTATGTAGCCATTGGTTGTTTAATCCTTGGTGGACTAGCAGGATTATTACAAACATTTGTAAGATCAGGTTTATTACAATTACCTAAACAAATTTCTTATTATCAAATCTTAACGGTGCACGGTATCGTATTAGCATTGGTACTGACAACTTTCTTTATCTTAGGATTTCAATTTTCTGCAGTAGCTAAGACATCTGGACATTTAACGTCTGTTCAAAGAAAGTTCGGTTGGGTTGGATTTTGGGTAATGATTCTTGGTACGCTCATGGCAGCAACAATGGTTCTATTAAACAAAGCCACTGTTTTATATACTTTTTATGCACCATTAAAAGCACATGCTATTTTCTATATTGGTATGGCGCTTGTTGTTGTAGGTAGCTGGATTTCTACAGTTGGACAAATTTTGAAATATGTAGAGTTTAAGAAGAAAAATCCAGGTAAGAAATCTCCCCTACTGAGCTACATGGTAGCAATCAACGGGGTAATGTGGATTGTATGTTCATTAGGTGTTGCTGCGACAGTACTCCTTCAATTAATTCCTTGGTCATTAGGTTTAGTTGAAAGAGTAGACGTAACATTAAGTAGAACATTGTTTTGGTATTTTGGTCATGCACTTGTTTATTTTTGGTTGTTACCAGCTTACATGTGTTGGTATGCAATTGTGCCAAAGATTATCGGTGCAAAAGCATTCTCAGACAATTTAGCAAGAATGTCATTTATGCTATTCTTATTCTTCAGTATTCCAGTTGGGATACACCACCAATTAGTTGAACCAGGTATTGATGATACATGGAAATACTTACAAGTTGTATTAACATTTATGGTTGTTATTCCATCAATGATGACAGCATTTAGTTTGTTTGCAACATTTGAAAATTACGGCCGTTCTAATGGATATAAAGGATTGTTTACATGGTTTAAATCTTTACCATGGAATGACGCAAGATTCGTATTACCATTCTTAGGTATGTTAGCCTTTATTCCAGGTGGCGCAGGTGGATTAGTTAACGCATCTGCACAAATGAATGGATTAATTCACAATACAATTTGGGTAACTGGACACTTCCATTTAACAATCGCTTCCGCGGTCATCATGACTTTCTTCGGAATCATGTACTGGTTAATACCTCATTGTACAGGTAGAAAACTAACTAAATTCACAAATAAATTAGCGCTTATGCAAGGTTATACTTGGGCAATCGGTATGACAATTATGAGTGGTGCTATGCACTATGTTGGATTAGTAAAAGGCGCACCAAGAAGATCAACATATTCAGAATATGGCGGTGCTAAACAAGCTGCTGAATGGATACCATATCAAGTATTACAAGCAGTCGGGGGAACAATTTTATTTATATCTATAATATTAGTTGTAATGGTGTTTATACATTTAGCCTTCTTATCACCTAAAGGCGAAGAAGAATATCCAGTATCAGAAGCATTAGATGAACAACAACCAGTCATTAGATTTGTTGAGAACTGGAGATTCTTAATCATCGTGACAGTATTGCTTATCTTAATTGCTTATACTGTCCCTATCGGGCAGATGTTCACAGATCCAGCACCAGGAGCTAAAGGATTAGGAGAAGGAAAACTTTGGTAATTCTAAATTAATACATTTAACTTAGAACCTTCATACAATGATGTATAATAGGAAGACTGGCAACACATCTTTAGAAGATGCGATGCTAGTCTTTTTTGTTGTGTGGGGTTTGGGGGTGGTGGTTGTAATGAATATCTCTTGTCTAAATCTATTGGAGAAGCATGGTAATGAGTCGAGTCTTGTCTTAACGTCCAACTTAAGCCAAGAGATAGCTCAAGTTGTGGCTTAATGTCCTACTTAAGCCAAGAGATTATCTAAGTCTTGTCTTAACGTCCAAATTAAGCCAAGAGATTACCTAAGTCGTAGCTTAACACCTAACTTAAGCCAAGAGATTACCTAAGTCTTGGCTTAACGTCCAAATTAAGCCAAGAGATTACCTAAGTCGTAGCTTAACGACCTAATTAAGCCAAGAAATCGTCCAAGTCATGGCTTAAAGCCTAACTTAAGCCAAGAGATCAGCCTAAGTCATGGCTTAACGCCCAACTTAAGCTAAGAGATTAGCCAAGTCATAGCTTAAAGTCCTAATTAAGCCAAGAGATTACCTAAGTCGTAGCTTAACGACCAAATTAAGCCAAGAAATCGTCCAAGTCATGGCTTAACGTCTAACTTAAGCCAAGAGATTAGCCTAAGTCATGGCTTAACGCCCAACTTAAGCCAAGAGATTAGCCTAAGTCATGGCTTAACGCCCAACTTAAGCCAAGAGATTAGCCTAAGTCATGGCTTAACGCCCAACTTAAGCTAAGAGATTAGCCAAGTCATAGCTTAAAGTCCTAATTAAGCCAAGAGATACTTGATATACCTCAAACCATACATCCCTACTATCCCCCAAACCAAAAAACCACCTGCTCTGCAGGTGGTTTCCGCTTTTCTACTTACTTCCTACTATCTATTTATTTCGTTTGCCCCAATATTGATAGTACGTACATTCGATATAGCCGTTAAATAGTTTTCTTCTTTTTGTGGCTTTCTTACCTACTAATGGTTCAAATTCTTTATAGCTTGTAAGCATATATAATGATGCTTGTTCGTTTTGTTTCATGATTTCGCCTAAGTGTTTGTACATTGCTTCTACTTCACTTCGTTCACCGATACGTTCGCCATATGGTGGGTTCCCGATTATTGAAACAGGTCCTTCTGGTACTTCTAGATTATGTACATCTTGGACTTTAAATTGAATGATGTCCCCTAACCCAACTTCTGTTGCATTATCTTTCGCGATTTCGATCATATTAGGATCGATATCACTTGCTATGATATTAATTTCTTTATCATATAATGCCGCATCATCTGCTTCTTGTCTGAGTTGGTCATACAAGCCTTCTGGTATGATATCCCATTCTTCACTCGCAAACTCACGATTAAATCCTGGTGCAATATTTTGAGCAATGAGTGCTGCTTCTATTGCAAGTGTACCTGAACCACAGAATGGATCTATAAATGGTGTTTCACCGCTCCAGTTTGTTAATCTTACAAGCGCTGCAGCTAATGTTTCTTTCATAGGTGCGTCACCTTGTGCCAAACGGTAACCTCTTTTATGAAGTCCAGAACCTGAAGTGTCGATTGTTAATAAAGCTTCGTCTTTCAGTAATGATACTTCAACTTGGTATTTGCTACCTGTCTCATCGATCCAACCTTTAATTTGATACGCATGTTTCAATCTCTCAACTATCGCTTTTTTAACGATTGCTTGACAGTCGGATACGCTGAATAATTTAGATTTAACACTTTTTCCTTGAACTGGGAACATACCTTGAGCGCCAATCACATCTTCCCATGGTAATGATTTAGTCTTTTCGAATAATTCGTCAAAAGTTGTTGCGTGGAAACGTCCTACTACGATTTTGACTCTGTCAGCAGTTCTTAACCATAAATTTGATTTAACGATTGCTGTTTCATCACCTTCGAAAAGTACGCGACCGTTTTCTACTTTTGTTTCATATCCTAATTCTTGAACTTCTCTAGCAACAATTGATTCTAATCCCATTGGACTAGTAGCGAGTAATTGATACATGCATATACTCCTTTATATTTAAATTATCATTATTTACAAATAAAAAGCTCTCCTACTTGGGAGAGCGACACTAGTAAGTGATAAATCTGTAAGCCATGTTTTGTCCTTTAGTACTGCTAACGTGTACTAGTTACACTCGTACGCCAGTGATAATCATCTGTCTGTATGATTACATACCTTCTTATTCCGTTCATTTCCGTCAAAGAAGTGCTCCTACCAATTTTGGATTGCTCACTCGAGGGGTTTACCGCGTTCCACCTTTTACATTTCTGTAAAAGCTACGTCACTGTGGCACTTTCAAACTACTTTAACCATATTATAAATAACTTAGGTTATTTCGTTGCCGTCAATTATTTGCCCTGGCTTATTGTTTCGCCAAGCACGAACACTACATTCATCTCAGAATGTGTGAGCATGGACTTTCCTCTACTTAACGTAGCGATTATCCGAAATACCACTCAACAAAGAATTATAGCATAAACGACGTTAAATAACTATCATTTATTCGCCGAATACTGCTTTTTCAAGATTAGAAATTCGTTTTAAGATATCTACATTATTGGAATTGTATTGTTGTGAACCTTGTGGTCTGCCTGACGCGACACGGATTCTTAACTGTTCGATTTCTTTTTTAAGTTTAGAATTTTCTTCTGTTAATTTGATGACTTCGTTATTTAACTCAGCCATTTTTTGATAGTCTGAAATAATGTCATCTAAAAAAGCATCTACTTCTTCAGTTTTGAAACCTCTTAAACCTCTTTCAAATTCCTTTTCATAAATATCTTTTGCAGATAGCTTTAATGTTACATCAGCCATTTTTACACCTCATTTAATATGATTCGTTGTCATTATTATAATTAAATTCCATAAAGTCTTGTAAATCCATGAATGTAATAACATTATAAGTATAGTTTGTCTTTTCAGCAAAATCAACTAACTTACTTTTGAAGTATTTAGGTGATGCTTCTTGTTCATCATCATAAAATAAAATTGTCTTTTCAGTGTTATCGAGTATAAATTCATTAGCTTGTTGAAATTGAAATCCACCTTGATAGTCACTTTGATGAATCGCATTGACATAGTCTGCTTGTGCGACAATATTGTGATAAGCTTGTTGGTTTGTTTCATTCCATTTATTATAATGATTTAAAAATGGCGTCAATATCGCAAGTTTCAATTGTGGGTATTTATTTTTCATTTCAATGGTCACTTCAGCTGCCCATAGTTCAAATCCTAATTGTCCTGAAATAATGACCCACTCCATACCTTCTTCTATTTCTTGCTCAATTATTTCTTTAAGATATGCTTTGATGACTTTAACTTCTGGCTGTTCATTTTTAAAAATATTCAATTCAAACGGTTTGTATCCCGTAAAATATACTGACGTCATGATAAATCACCTATATGCGTATAAATATAATTTAAATCATGTTGTACAGCTTTATGCTTTTCAAAGAAGAGTTTCTTACTTGTACGTTTATAATGGCATTCTACAGATAACTCTTTGTAGTTACTAATTAAGAGTTGAAATTTCTGTTCATTCATATATTGTAATTTCAATACTGTATCTTGATGAACAGCAAGTTTATCTAACAAAACATCGACTTGTTCAACAAATGGTACGACATCTTTATAAAAGTTGTATTCGTAGTCATCCTTTGCATGTTGAAAAATATCTAGCATATCATTTAATTTATTTAAAAGATCTTGTATCATCGCTACACCTACTATTAATGAAGTTTGTATTTTAAATGTCCTCACGATAAAATGATAACATAACTAGAAAAGTTCTAGAATATTTATGTATCATTAAAAACTTTTGTAACTTATAATGAAATAAGGTATAATGTTTAGAGTTTTATGATATGAAGCTAGGTGATGAATTTGAATTATCCAAACGGAAAAAAAGTTACAAAAAATACTTCTAAAGTCTCAATTCAAAACGACCCAAAATATAGTAGAATACAATATGGTAAACGGGGTATGAGATTAGAGGAGGAAATTGATAAATCCAATGAATACTTCAGATTAGAAAATATAGCCGTTATTCATAAGAAACCAACACCTATTCAAATTGTTGATGTTGACTACCCTAAAAGACAAAAAGCGGTCATTAAAGAAGCTTATTTTAGAAAGCCTTCAACAACAGATTATAATGGTGTTTATAATGGATACTATATTGACTTTGAAGCTAAGGAAACGAAAAATAAGACAAGTTTCCCTTTAAATAATATCCACGATCACCAAGTATCACATATGGAACAAGTACTAAACCAAAAAGGCATATGTTTTTTGTTGATAAAATTTAGCTATCATGATAGCGTATTTTTATTGCCTTTTAGGAAGTTTATGGTATATTGGGACAGATATAAATCTGGAGGGAAAAAGTCCATCACACTTAAAGAGATTGAAAATGATGGTTACTTAATACCAATCCAATTTAAACCAAGAATTAACTACATAACAATAGTTGATCAATTGATAAAAACAGAAAGTGAGGCGCTCAAATGAGTCAATCAAAAGCTTCTAATAGTAAAAATGGTAAAGAACAACCTAAAAAGAAAAGGAATATCAAACGGACGATTATTAAGGTGTTCGGTATTCTCGTGCTAGCATTCTTAGCAATGGTAATCGTAGGTGTTCTCGTATTTGCATATTATGCTTGGAAAGCTCCTGCTTTCAATGAAAGTGCGCTTAAAGACCAATTACCAACTAAAATTTATGACAAAAATAATAAACTTGTCACGACCCTTTATATGGGACAAAAGAGAGAACATGTTAAGTTTGATGAAGTACCAGACAAAATGAAAGATGCTGTATTAGCAACTGAGGATAATCGCTTCTATGATCATGGTGCATTAGATTATAAACGTTTATCTGGAGCAGTCATGAAGAACTTTACAGGTGGCTTTGGTTCACAAGGTGCATCTACATTAACACAACAAGTTGTAAAACGTTCATTCTTAACTGATAAGAAATCAATTGAAAGAAAAGCTCAAGAAGCTTACCTTTCATATAGATTAGAGCAAGAATATTCTAAAGATGAAATCTTTGAAATGTACTTAAACAAAATCTATTACTCAGATGGTATTTACGGTTCTCAAACAGCAGCTAAATATTATTTCAATAAGAAATTGAAAGATTTAAACTTAGCTGAAACAGCTTACTTAGCAGGATTACCACAAGTACCAAATCAATATAATATTTATGATAATCCTGAAGCGGCTGAAAAACGTAAAGACACTGTTCTTTATTTAATGGAAAGACACGGTAGAATCACTAAGAAAGAAATGAAAGAAGCACAAGATACACCTATCGATAAGAACTTAGTGAAACGTACAGTCGAAGAAAGAAATGACGCGATGACAGATACGCCTGATAATGAGTACGCTTCTTACATTAACTATGTTAAACAAGAAATTACTCAAAACAAAGCGTTCAAAGGTCAATCATTAAATGATATTATGACAAGCGGTCTTAAAATCTACACAAACATGGATAAAGATGTTCAAAAAACATTACAAGAGTCAGTTGATAACGGTACATTCTACAAGAATAAAGACCAAATTACTGGTTCATCTATAGTAGATACGAAGACTGGTAAATTAGTCGGTATCAGTGGTGGTAAGAATTACAAAGACGTAGTGGATAGAAACCAAGCAACAGATGTCCATCCAACAGGTTCATCTCTAAAACCGATATTAGCTTATGGGCCAGCAATTGAGAATATGCAATATGCGACAAACCATAAGTTCCAAGATGAAAGCGAATATAATATCAACGGTAGTATATTCAAGAACTATGATGGTCAAGGTCACGGTTCAGTTACAATGGCAGATGCATTAGCAAGATCATACAACATCCCAGCATTGAAATCTTGGCAAGAAACAAACCAAAATGCTGGTGAAAAAGCAGTTAAAGATTTTGCTTCTAAAGTGAATTTAAATTATAAAGATGAAATAGGACCTTCAGAAGTACTTGGTGGTTCACAATCAGAATTCTCCCCTACTCAATTAGCATCAGCATTTGCATCAATGGGTAATGGTGGAACATACAATGAAGCAAAATCAATTAGAAAAGTTGTCACTCAAGATGATGAAACTATCAAATTCTCAAGCGAAAGCCATAAAGCAATGGAAGACTACACAGCATACATGTTAACTGAAATGCTAAAAGGAACATTCCAAGCATACGGTTCAGCTTATGGATATGGAATTAACGGCGTGAACGTAGCAGCTAAAACAGGTACTGGTACTTATGGTGATGAAGTATACAATGAATATCAATTACCTGAAAATGCAGCGAAAGACGTTTGGATTACAGGTTATTCGCCACAATACACAATGTCAGTATGGATGGGCTTCAATAAAGTTAAAGAATACGGTGAAAACTCATTCTTAGGACATGATGAACAAACGAAACCACAAATATTATTCAATGAAGTTATGTCAGAAATCTCTAATTATGACGGTGCAGACTTCGAAAAACCAGATTCAGTAACAGGAAGCGGTAAAAGCTTGAGCGTTGCAGGTAATGAAGACAATGATACAACATCAAGCTCAGCACCTAGCAATAGTAATGGTAATAGTAGCAGTCAGCAAAATAATTATAACTTCTCAAATAACAATAATAATGTAACAACAAACGAACCACAGACGAATTCAAATTCATCAACAACACAACAACAGTCATCTACTAATCAGAACGTAACAACTGAAGAGCAAACGACTGAAACACCAACATCGGAAGAATCAGATTCAGACTCGGGAGATAATACTTCGGCCTCTGATGCAGCAAAACAAGCTGCCAAAGAAGAGAAAGATGACTAAGATATAGAAAAAGCATCACATCCTTTGTGGGATGTGATGCTTTTTTGATTTATATAAAAGTGTGTTAAATTATAGTCGGGTATATCGCACGAAGACACAAAGATATCGTGCGCAAGGGTATAAAAATAAGCCGTATCGCACGAAGACACAAAGATATCGTGCGCAAGGGTATAAAAATAAGCTTTATCGCACGAAGACTCGAAGATATCGTGCGATAAGGCCTATAATTTTTATTCTCCGCTTTCACGTTGTGCGGCTCTTTTAAGTTGGATCTGATATCTCGCATTCATTCTGATTAATTCTTCTTTCAATGTTACCATTTGTCTATATCCCATAAAGTGATATACTCTATCGTTTATATAGTGGTATCGTTCTTCGAAATTCATTGGTATAACTGGATATTCTTCGATATGTGCGATATCAAATGTTTCTATTTGATTGATTTGTTCTATATAAGCGATGATTAAATGATAATATTGATCTAACAATTGATGTGCTTCACTTGTTTTAAGCTTTTTATTTTTAACAAGTGGCTCTATTTGCTGTTCAAGTTCTGTGAAGTCATTTTTTTGTATCATGCGCCCTCAACCTTTACTAACCCAGCTTTTAATCGTTTTTGCCCTTCTCTACAATCTGCAAATAATGGACATACTTCGCATTTCGGTTTACGTGCTACACAGTGATAGCGTCCAAAGAATATAAGCTGATGGTGACTTTTTGTCCATCTTTCTCTTGGAATAATGCTACATAAACGATCTTCAACTTGGCGCACATTGTCTTTAATTCTACATATTGCAAGGCGTTTAGATACGCGCTCAACGTGTGTGTCTACTGCTAATGATGGTTCTCCGAATGCTACACTCATCACAACATTCGCTGTTTTACGCCCTACACCAGCTAATGATTCTAATTCTTGATGTGTACTTGGTACGACACCATTAAAATTATCTAACAGCGATTGACAAAGTTTTTGTATATTTTTAGCTTTATTGCGGTATAAACCGATTGAACGAATGTCATTTTGTAGTTCTTCTAAACTTACATTTAAATAGTCTTCAGGTGTTTTATACTTTGCAAAAAGTGATTTCGTCACTTTGTTGACGAGTACGTCTGTACACTGTGCAGAAAGTAATACTGCGATTGTAAGTTCGAATGGATTGTCATGAACGAGTTCACATTCGGCATCTGGAAACATTTCATCAATAACATCCATCATTTCTAATGCTTTCTTTTTACTTATCATAAGGATTCTCCCCATTTACCCAATCAAAAGTCGGGATTAAATTAACATTTTGTTTTACTTTTTTAGTTTGATTAAACTTTTCACTTTCTTCTTTGGAAGATTCAACAGTAGTGATGTGCTTCTTCTTCCAGTTTAATAAAATGCGGTCGATATATTTGATGCTGAGTTTGTCTAAACTATGCGCTTCGTTAAGTGCACTCATAATGAGTTCGTTTGAATGTTTATCAGTATCAATCCAGTGGTTTAATGTTTGAACTTCTAATGGTGTTAATGGTCGACCGAAAGTGGATTCGAATTCTTGGAATAATTTCTTGAATTGTAAGTTTTGATCTTCTACTGTACCTTGTTGCATCGCTTCGTTTTTGATTAATGCAAGTTGTTCATACAAAGGATCAAATGATATGAATTCATTATATTTATGTTGGTCATCTTTTTCAATTTTAATGTCTATAATTTTTAATTGAGAAAGTTGATTAATGATATGACTCACTTCTTGTATAGATAAAGTCGTGCCACGTTGAATATCTTCTAATGGAGGCTGTAAGTTTCGATCATTCTCTTGATCTAGCAATTTAATTAGGATAACGAATTGTTTTTCATTTAATCCCAAATTGGCATAATGATCAAACAAAGCTCTTTGTACAACGACTGGCTTTTCTTTTAACATAGCACTTGTATACATATTTTCACCTACTTCATTATAAAAATATAGAGTCTGGGATCACTATTCAGCCCCAGACTCGCATATTATTATGGATATAATCGATTTAATAAACGTGGGAATGGTGCAGTTTCTCTAACGTGTTCTACGCCACTTAACCATGCTACTGTTCTTTCAAGTCCTAAGCCAAATCCACTATGTGGTACACTTCCGTATTTTCTTAAGTCAGTGTAGTAACTGTATGCTTCAGGATCTAAACCATGTTCATTAATTCTTTGATTAATTAAATCTAAATCACTAATTCTTTCAGAACCACCAATGATTTCTCCGTAACCTTCTGGTGCGATTAAATCTGCGCATAATACAGTGTCTGGATTTTCAGGGTTTGGTTCCATATAGAATGGTTTAATTTTTGTTGGATAATTAATGATAAATACTGGTTTATCATAATGGTTTGCAATTGCTGTTTCATGAGGAGAACCGAAATCGTCGCCCCACTCAATATCATCGAATCCTTCTTGATGTAAGAATGTAATGGCATCATCGTAAGTGATTCTTGGGAATGGTGTTGAAACTTGTTCTAACTTAGAAGTATCTCTTTCAAGAAGTTCTAATTCTAATTTACAATTTGCCAACACAGCTTTAACGATGTGGTGTACGTAATTTTCTTGAACTTCTAAGCTTTGGTCATGTTTCATAAATGCCATTTCGCCTTCAATCATCCAGAATTCAATTAAATGTCTTCTTGTTTTTGATTTTTCAGCTCTGAAAGTCGGACCGAAACTAAATACTCTATTATGCGCCATAGCTGCAGCTTCTAAGTATAACTGACCACTTTGAGATAAGAATGCATCTTCATCGAAATATTTCGTATGGAACAATTCACTAGTACCTTCAGGTGCGCTACCTGTTAAAATTGGTGGATCAATTTTAGTGAATCCACTTTCGTTAAAGAACTCATATGTCGCACGAATAATTTCGTTTCTAATTTTCATAACGGCATGTTGACGTTTAGAACGTAACCATAAATGTCTGTGATCCATTAAGAATTCTGTACCATGATTTTTTGGTGTGATTGGATAATCATATGATTCTGAAATGACTTCTACACCACTTACTTGCATTTCATATCCAAATTTAGAACGGTCATCTTCTGTAATTGTACCCGTAACATAAACAGATGTTTCTTGTGTTAATGATTTAGCTAATTGGAAGATGTCTTCTGATACTTCAGCTTTCACAACAACCCCTTGCATAAATCCTGTTCCGTCTCTTAATTGTAAAAATGCTATTTTCCCACTTGATCGCTTGTTTGCAATCCAAGCACCGATTGTCACTTCTTGATTGACATAATCTTTAGCTTGTTTAATCGTAATATTCATTATTATTTCTCCTATTCAAATAAATTACCTATAGTTATTTTATCAAATTATGCATACAACTGCTATCTGTTTGGATATTTTCTTAGTTTATCTTGGAATTTATTTAAATCGCCTTCAATAACAGGTATTTCACCTAAAGCATTTATGAAATATTTACTGTAATTACTATCTAGTATTCTTCTATCAAAACAAATTAATAAACCTTGGTCATGCTTGTTTCGAATTAATCGACCAATGCCTTGTCTGAACTTAGTTACTGCGTCTGGTAAGACAAAGTCTTTAAAGGGATTGTCAAATTCATCTTTCATTAAATGGTATCGTGGATCATCTTGATGTATAAATGGTAATTTCGTCATCATGACACATTTAATACCTGAAGATTGGTAATCAAACCCTTCAAAAAATGATAAAGTGCCAAGTAAAATGGTTTTATCAAATTGGTTAAACTGTTGTACGAGTTTATACACGTGTGAATGTTGTTGCTGCATCAATACGACATAATCATCAAATATTTCAAGTTCTTCCATATATCGGTATGCTTGATACAACATAGAATAATTCGTAAACAGTACTAAACATTTTTGATTGGTTTCACTAACAAATGTAGATAAATAACTAATAATCGTTTCAATATAGTCATCTTGTTGATGATATTGATAAGTTGGCATATTTTGCGGTACAAAACATGTTGCTTGATTTTTTAAGTCATAAATATCATTTAAATAATACGTGTTAAATTGAATGTCTTCAGGAAACATGGATTTAAATGATGTAAATGAATGATTAACGGTTAATGTTCCTGAAATGAAAATATTGCTATTGAATTGTTCAATAAACACTTCATTCAATAAATCTTTTACTTCTGCTTTTTTAACAAAGAGTGAAAGTGTAGATTTCTGAGAAATTTTCTTAATGGATACGAATGGCACTTGACCAGACTTAATCATGTTATAAATTTTAGTATATTGATGATAGATATAAATTAACTCTTTCTTGAATGCTTTTACATGTGCATGTGAGTATGATTTAAATCTAGATAATATTTGGTTGATTGTACTAATTTGTCGTTTAAATATTTCAGATATATTCGCGACATCAATATCATAGAAGTAATGTATTTGTTTGTCATCTTCATGAGATTCTTGATGCTTATCTGAAATTTGAGCCATTAAATCATCAAATAGTTGTTCGTTTTGTTCATGCAGTAAATCAATATCACGCTTCAATTGATAAATATCAATTGGTTCAATTGGGTATTGCTCTATGACTCTTCTATTTTCTAATTTATCTAATCGTTTAAATAATTTTTCTTGCTCATTTTTACCTAATAAACCGAGATGATATTTAATATGTTGGTAACTTAAATCATCTGTCACTTGGTTAAGTGCGTAATCTTGAATGCGATGTGCTTCATCAACAATGATATGTTTGAACAATTGATATACCGTATCTTCAGTGCTATGTTGTAACAAGTGTGCATGATTCGTAATACCAATCTCTACATGTTGCGCACTCTCTTTAATAAATTGATAGTAATGTATATCATTCTTAAACGGTACATAAGTCGTGCGTTTTTGGTCAAAGAAGACTTTTTGACCGCCTTTAAGATGGAGCTCTTCAATGTCACCTGTTTCAGTTTCAAGAATCCATACAAGCAACTGCATTTTTAAAATTGTCGCTTCATAGTTGTCTGTATCATCTTGTAATATATTTAAGATTAAACCTAGCGAAATATAATGATCTTTACTTTTAATAATCATTGCTTTTAAGTCTAAATCTAATGCATTTAAGACTTTATTAAATTCTTGTTCTAAAAGTTGATTTTGAAGTAACTTCGTATGTGTTGAAACGAGAATGTGCTCACCTGTCTCTAAATAATACAATAATGCAGCGAGCACAAAGCTCATTGATTTCCCGCTTCCAAGTGGTGCTTCAATCAAAGCATTCTCATTATGCATTAAAGAATCAAACAATTGCTGAACGAGTTGATATTGTTCTTTACGATAATCGAAGTTAAATGTTTTAAGTATTCTATCATAAGCTTCATCAAGCGTAATGGATGTTCGATCGCTTGAATGACGTATAGGCATTTGCTTTAAATAATGGATGTTCTGGTACTTTTTAATATTGCGATTATGCGTTTCAGAACTTTGATGTGTTCTTACAAGTTCAAATAGAACGTCTTTTAAATCATGCTTTAACGATTTAGATAAATAATAAAGTTGTTTAATGGTATCAATCGGAAGACTATTTATTTTTTTAATGGCTTTAATTAACAATAGTGCAGTTGCTTTAGCATCCTCATAAGCACTATGCGCTTGGTTTAAATCAACTTGTAACGATTGACTTAATTCACTTAACTGATAACTTTCTTCGTTTGGAAATGCGATTTTAAACAATTCCATCGTATCAATAGTTAATTTAGGTTCAAATTGTATTTGATACTTTTCGAAATGGGATTTGAGAAAGTTTAAATCAAATAGAACATTATGCGCGACAAATACACAATCTTTCAACAAGTTAAATAAAGATTGACTAATCTCTTCGAAGTATGGAGCTTCTTCTAAGTCTAATTCATTTATATTGGTTAAGGCTTGGATGAAAGATGGAATTTCCAAATCCGTTTTCACATATGAATGATATGTATCGATAATTTGGTTATTTTCTATAAATGTTATCCCAATTTGTATAATTTCATCATATTGAATTTGGTTTCCAGTTGTTTCTAAATCTACAACAGCGTATCTTTGCGCCATATTATCTCTCCTATATTTCGATATCTGCACTCATAAATTGGTGTAATTGACCATCATCAGATATCACGGTTAAGAACCCATTATCTTGTATATCAATTGCTCGACCAAATACTTGTTTTTTACCTTCTGTATAAGTTAATTTTTTGTCCCAAATCATACTTTTAGTTTTATATAACTCTTTGATTTCACTGAATGGTAATTCTAAAAATTGATTGTACCTCAGTTCAATGGCTTCAATTAATAATTTTAAAAATTGATAAGGTTCTATTGATTGTTCGTTTTCTATTTTTAAGCTTATCGCGCGCGATTGACCAGCATGATCGAAATCTTCTTGTGTTTGGTTTAAATTAATACCAATTCCACAAATAATCGCATTGACGCTATCGGTATCTGCAATCATTTCTGTTAAAAAGCCACAAACTTTTTTATCGCCTATATAAATATCATTTGGCCATTTAATTTTACTTTGAATGTCATAATGCTGTTCCATAACTTCTTGAATTGCAAGACTTATAAAGAGATTAAAAGTCGACATTCTTTGAATTGGTATATCTGGGCGTAATACAACTGACATCCAAAGCCCTTTACTTTTAAGAGATGACCATTCTCTTTGGAAACGCCCTCTTCCATTTGTTTGTTCATCACTCAAAACAATAAAGTCTTGATCAATCTCAGTAACACGAGACTTGGCTAACAATTGTGTTGAATCCACTTGTGTTTGAACAATAGCAAGATTCAATATACTTTGATCTTGAAGTGTAATATTCACAATGTCTTCTTGCCAAGTTAAAGGGATTTCTGAGATTTTATACCCTTTATTAGAAATAGACTCAATTTCAAAGCCTTCTTTTCTCAATTGATCGATGACTTTTTTAACTGTTACACGTGAACAATTTAACGTTTCAGCTATATGTTGTCCTGACAAATATTCATTATTTTGATATAAATATTTAATAATTTCATGTTTATATTTTGACATTCTCTCGCACCCATTCTATTAAATCATTTTCTGTGTTATATACTTTATGGTTAATGACAGCTTGTTCAACTTTATTTAAAATATCTTTAATCCATGGTCCACCTTTTTTATTAAATGTAGCCATCAATATTTGACCGTTAATTTGTAATTCTGATTTATCATATATAGGTAGTTTATCATATATTTCATCAATTACACGGTCATTCATAATTGTAGGATGTATAGAGATATTCAGTTGTGCATTATGCTCGGAAATAAAGTGAATGATTTCTTTCATTTTATCACGATGATACGTATATACGAGATGAATCATATCTTGCTTTGAAATGTTATTTTCAGAAAGTGATATCAATAATTGATAGTATGATGAGATATCGCGCTTTTCTTGATTACTGATTTTCAAACTGTTCAAGCTTGTTAAATCTAATTCGTATAAATAACATAATGCAGCAACCCATAAATTGAAATGGGCATGTTCTGGCATGAAGATATTAGTTTGGTTGATTTCTTTGAAAAAAGGTATACATTTAAATATTTCTAGTTCATGAGCGGTCTTTTTTGTATCATGAATATATTTACCTTGAATCATTTTTTTTAGTTCAACAACAATTCTTTCAATTGCGATGGCATTTAAAGAATGTGCTGTTTGATGCATGGCGTCTTTAGTATCGTGATCAAGTGCAAAGCCAGTCTGTGCTTGGAATCTTACACCTCTCATAATACGTAATGCGTCTTCTTCCATTCGATCAATAGGTGTTCCGACTGCTTTTATGATTTTGGATTGTATATCGTTTAACCCGTTGAAATAATCGTGAAGTTGATAAGACTTATCCATAGCGATAGCATTCATTGTGAAATCTCTTCTTGCTACGTCTTCATATAAATCCGTTACAAATTGAACAGATGCTGGCCGTCTATGATCAACATAATCCCCGTCTTTTCTAAATGTTGTGACTTCAAACTGTTGATTTTCACCCATTACAATCATCGTGCCATGCTCTTTGCCAATTGGTAAAGTCTTATCAAATAATTGTTCAACTTCATCAGGTAAAGCACTCGTTGTGATATCAACGTCTGAAATTTCTTTCTCCATTAAATAGTCTCTTACAGAACCACCGACAAAATATGCTTGATGTCCATTACATTCAAGTGTTTCAATTATCCATTTCGCATCTTCAAATACTTGATATTCACGCATATTATTCTCCTAACATATCGTTGTAGCAAGCTTCGTATTGATCTGCAATCACTTTAGATGAGAATCTTTCACGAACATCTTGAATCATAGCACTTTGCATTTTGTGATAAAGTTCTGAATCTGTTAATAATTTAACCGCATATTCACTCGCTTTATCCGTATCACCGACGTCAACCGTATAACCTGTTTCACCGTTTTTAATGACTTCTTTAATACCACCTGCATTAGTACCAATCGGCACGACACCTGTAAGCATAGCTTCAAGCAATACAAGTCCAAAGCTTTCTTTTTCACTTAATAACAACGTTAAATCAGACATTTGATAGAAGATATTCACTTCATCTTGTTTACCTAAAAATAGAACTTGGTCTTCAATATTAAGTTGTTTAATTTGTTCTCTTGCCACTTGTAATTCAGGACCATCACCTATCAGTAATAATTTAGATTTAATTTGTTTGTTAACTTTGTAGAAAGTATCAACGACATCTGGTACGCGTTTAACTTTTCTAAAGTTTGATACAAATGTGATGACTTTTTCATCTTCTTCTATACCATAACGGCTTCTTAAATCTGTATTATAAATTTGTGGGAAACTTTCTTCCTGCACAAAATTGTATATTGTTTTGATTTCTTTATCAGGTTCTATAATGTCGTATGTTTCTTGTTTAAGACTATCACTGACACTTGTCACAACGTTACTCTTTTCAATACCGAATCGAATGGCACTTTGTAATGATGTATCATAACCTAATACTGTAATATCTGTTCCATGCAGAGTCGTCATGATTTTGACATCTTTTCCGGATATTTGGCGCGCTAAAATACCACAAATCGCATGCGGAACGGCATAGTGCATATGTAATATATCCAAGTCGTAATCGTTAATGACGTCTGCAATTTTTGCACTTAATGTAATATCATATGGTGGATATTGGAATACAGAATATTGATTTACGTCAACTTGATGAAATGTTACGTTTGGAACAGGCTCTCTCATTCTAAAAGGCATATTAGAAGTAATAAAGTGGATTTCATGACCTCTTTTTGCCATTTCCAAACCAAGCTCAGTTGCAACAATTCCTGAGCCCCCCATTGATGGATAACAAGTTATACCGATTTTCATATTAATCCTCCATTATGACTTATTTACGTTCAAATCTATCTTTATCTCTTACATTGAATTTATTCATTGTATCTTGGAAACTTTTATTTAAATCTATATCTAAAGAATTTGCTAAACAAATTAAGACGAATAAATTATCACCTAATTCAGCTTCTATTGTATTGTCTTCTTCTGTTGGTTTCTTTTTCTTTTCACCATGACTATGATTAATTTCTCTAGCTAGTTCTCCAACTTCTTCTGTTAATCTTGCTAAATTTGCTAATGGCGAAAAATAACCTGTTTTAAACTGAGAAATATATTGATCAACTTCATATTGCATCTCTTTCATGTCCATAAAACTTCCTCCTCACCTATCTTTTATATCTCTATATAAAAGAACTCACATAATAAAATTATATATGATAATCACGCATAATGACAACGTAATAAGCTTATAAATACAAACCTCATAAATATTTATAAAATAAAAAATACCAACAAAGTCTAAAGACTTTATTGGTATTAAAATGATTTCATTAATTATTACGTGCCATCAGAATAAATCTTGCTAATTCAGCTACGGCTACAGCTGTTGCTGCAACGTATGTCATAGCAGCTGCAGATAATACTTTTTTAGCATGTCTATATTCTTGTTGGTTAACGATATTTAATTTTTCAATTTGTCGCATTGCCCGTTTACTTGCATCGAATTCAACTGGTAATGTGATGATCGAGAATAATACAGCGAATGACATAAATACAATACCAACCCATAATAATGTTGTACCGAATGTACTACTCATTGCTGTTAATACGATACCAGCTAAAATGATAATGTATGATAACGAACTTCCTAAATTAGCAAGCGGTAAAAGCGCTGATCTAAATTTAAGGAAACCATATCCTTGAGCATGTTGAATAGCATGTCCTACTTCATGTGCTGCAATTGCTGTCCCCGCAACACTTGGTTGTTGATAGTTTGCAGGTGATAATACGACACGTTTCTTAGTTGGATCAAAATGATCTGATAAGAATCCTTCACCTTGTAACACTTCTACATCATGAATTCCATTTGCAGCTAAAATTTCTTCTGCAACTTGTTTACCCGTCTTCCCACTTGTTGAACGTACTCTTGAGTATTTATTGTAAGTTGATTTTACTCTAAATTGGAAGTACATAGGGACAATCATAATGATAATAAAATATATGATATATGAAAACAAATAACTTCCTCCTTTTTATCCCTGTTATTTATTATATTACGGAGTGACGGCTCTTACGTCAAATATTTTGAACGTAATTTGATGTTTTTTTGGAAATATAGTAATAACAGAAAAGCAATAACGCTTAGCCAAAAAGCAAAGTATCCTATATGTGATTCATATTGGCTTAACATACTATAAACGGGATATTGATGATACACGTAATCAATAACATCATTGTGAAATACCCAAATCATTGTTACAACAATATGCCACTTTTTAATATTGAATAAAGGATAGAACATCAATGCTTGTATAGCCATGATACCGTGTGAAGTCATGAGCATAATGGCCATTGGAACAAGTTGATCGTAATGAATCATTACAAATATATTCATAATAACCGCCCATACACCATATTTAATTAATGTAATAAATGCTAAACATTCAAACAACCCTAAATGTTTATTGAAATAGATTGCAGCAATCGCAATCACTAAGAATAAAGTTGCTGTTGGACTATCGGGTATAAATGGCCAAAAGTACCATTTGCTATCAAGTAATTGACTGCCATACCATATGTATCCGTAAATGGTGCCGAGAAGATTTGCAATAAATAGCGTAATGAGAATAGATTTCTGGCCCATTACATATCTCCAAAATTCCATTTTATTACTCCTTTGAAAAGAGCCCAGGGCACGTCATATGCCCCAGGCTCAAATTTAATTATTTTTTCAATTCTTTACCGTTTGCATCTGTTTCATGTAAATTAGAAACGTATTTAGCAACTTTGTCAATTTCATCTTTAGAAAGGGTGTCTTTAAAGCTAGGCATTTTACCTGCACCATTTTCTACGAATCCTTTAACGCCATCTTTAGGTAATTTCGATTCAACTAGGTTTGGACCTTGTCCACCCGTTAACTCACCACCGTGACAACTTGTACAGTTTGACTTAATGATGTCAGTATAAACTGGGTCTGACTTGTCTAAGTTAGAGAAGACGATTTCACCTTGTTTAGCTTGTTGTTTCCAATCATGGTAATAACTTGATTCCCATGTTGTATAGAATAAGATTGCAATTGCGATTAACATAAATCCAGAAGCAAATGGTCTCTTTGTCCATTTACGTTCAGGGCCTCTATCTAACCAAGGTGCTAATAATAAAGCACCGAATGCGATACCTGGTAAGATAATTGCTCCGAATGTGTTATAAGGACCAGATGCGAATGAATATTTAAGTATTTGATATAAGAATAAGAAATACCAGTCTGGTAATGGTGTATAACCAGTATCAGATGGATCTGCCACACGTTCAAGTGGCGATGGATGAGCGACTGTTAAACATAAATAAGCGATTAAGAATACCGCACCAGTCATCCATTCTTTTAATAGAAAGTCAGGCCAGAAACTTTCTGTACGACCTGGAAATTCTGAATAATCTCGATTTAATTTCGGTTTGTCGTATGACTTTATTCTTGAATCACCAACAAACTTCATCCCTTTACCGCGATGCATGTCGCATGACCTCCTTTTTCATTTATTCACGTTAATTTTATAGTGGACCTGAAATACCTTGTTTTCTGATCATTATAAAGTGTGCTGCTAGTAACGCGAATAGTGCAGCTGGTAGGAAGAATACATGTATCGCAAAGAAACGAGTTAGAGTTTGTGCACCAACTATCTCTGCATCCCCTGCTAGTAATGTCTTAACCCACGGCCCAATGATAGGAACAGATTCTGCAATTTGTAAACCTACTTTTGTTGCGAATAGTGCTTTCATATCCCATGGTAATAAATAACCAGTAAAACTTAATCCAAGCATTACGAAGAATATTAATACACCGACAACCCAGTTTAATTCTCTAGGTTGTTTATAAGATCCTGTAAAGAATACACGAAGTGTATGTAAAAACATCATTACTACTACTAAACTTGCTCCCCAATGGTGCATACCACGTACGATAACACCAGCAGCTACATCGTGTTGTAGATAGTAAACTGATTTCCATGCATTAACGATATCTGGAACATAGTACATCGTTAAAAACATGCCTGATAAAACTTGTATAACTGTAATGAAAAACGTTAGACCACCAAAACAATAAACGAAAGCTGAAAAGTGATAAGCAGGGTTAACATGCTCTGGCACCTCATGATCAGCAATATCTCGCCAAATTGGTGTAATATCAAGTCTGTCATCGACCCAATCATAGATTTTATCTATCATTGTTAATCCCTCCTTATTTAGCTAATTCGTTCTCGTGCTTTTTACCGATTTGAATAATGCCACCTTTAACTTTTACTTCGTATTGATCAAGTGGTGCTAATGGCGGCGTACCTGGAATATTCTTACCGTTCTTTTCATAACGACCGTTATGACATGGACAATAGAATTGATTAGGATTTGATTTATCGCCATTCCACTGTACTGTACATCCTAAATGTTTACAGACTGGTGATAATGCTACGATTTCATTTCCGTCTTTGTATACCCAAGCAAATTCTGTAACTTCACTTGTGTACCAAGCATCTTCTTGCTCGAATTTAAAGTCCACTTTAATAGGCTCTTTACCAAGTTCTGACTCCTTTACGCCTGTAGCAATCAAATCGCCTTGTGCATCAGCTTTGAATACAGGATCAAGCGCAAATCTACCCATAGGTAAAATCATACCAGCAGCCATAAATGACCCAACACCCATCAATGAATAGTTTAAAAATTGGCGTCGTGTGACACGTTGGCTCATTTAGATTCCCCCCTCTATTAATCGTTCTTTTATAACTAGGACAACTTAATTTTAGCCTATTATTTCAAGACGGTCAACGCTTTGTCACAATTTAAATGTTTATTTATTAACCTTTTATCTAGGAATTTTCAAAAAAATGAAAAGGCTTTATTATGAAGGAGAAAATATAGCAAAAAAACTGTGAAAATAACCCTGTTTTCCACATAGAAAGGACAAATGTGTTTTTGTAATAAATAACCGTAACAAATCTTAACTCAATAAGATTTGTTACGGTTATTATGATGTGGAGTTATCTAGAAGTTGGTTATTATCGCACGAAGACTACGAGATATCGTGCGATAAGGTACAAAATCAGGGTGTAACGCACGAAGACTTTGAAATATCGTGCAGCTACCTATTATTTATTCCAGGTTCTAATGATAAACTTCATAAATTGTTTAACTTCATCTTCAATGAGTGTGCGTTTCATATCATCGTCTAAGTCACCCATTGGAATCGTGTTTACTTTATACAATTCGTGATCGTCGTTCAGTTCTACTTGATCACTACTTAAAATAATTATATTGTTCAAGCCATAATCTTTTAAACTTTGAATAAAAGATACGACGTGATCGTACTGGTTACCACTTGTGAAAAATGTTGGTGTAAGTAGTAATCTACCTTTAAATTGTTTTTCTGCTAATATGCCAACAAGTTGAACTGTTTCATTTTGGTCGCATGATGTTAATAATTGATGATTCATATCAATATTTGATACAGGTATGATGGCTGTATCGATATATTCTAAGTTGTTTTTTAATTCTTTTAAGTCAACATGATTAAATAACATTATCGATGTTCCTCCAACTCATTAATGAATTGTAATATTTTAGACATTTCTATAAACATGTCTTGATCGTTATTATCTAAAGATTTATCTATTTCATTACTGATGAGTTTACGCCAATGTCCTAGTCCGTGTGTATTGTTATTATTTAAAGCACGAATATCTTTATCATCTCCATAATAATCAACAAGCATTTGTAACAACAACAACTTATTCAGTCGATCATCATTTCTGTTCAAATATAAAAGTACATTTAAATGCGTATTATCCAGTCTGATATCGTGGAAGATTTGACGACCATCTTCTATACAGAAACGATCTTTGCAATAAAGTAAAGGCAGTTGTTTAGATTGCTCGGTACTAATGGACAGTATGCGTTCATCTGAAAATTCATTGACGAATGAAATGTTAGATAAATATTTAGGGCTACTTTTTAATAAATTTAATATCCATACACTTTCAGCAATTTTAAAATCGTATTGATATAGAATATATTCAATAAATCGCTGTTTTTCATAATTTAACCATGTATGATTCATAATTAACCCTACTTATAATAATCTTTCGTATTCTTGGTCCCAATATGGATTTTCAGGATCAAGTTTGCGAACAGATTCTAATATATTTTTAGCGTTATCGACATGACCGATTTCAATTAAGTAATGGTAATAGTCGTTTAAGAAATCAATATTTTGTGTTAAATCTGGATATGCTAATTCGTAGAAGTGTTGAGCTTCTTTATCTCTTTCTTCTTCACCGAATGCATATGCAACATGCCAAGCTACTACAGGGTCTATATCTTCATGATCAACATACGTTAATAAATTAATAAGACCTGTTATATTATCTTTTTCTCGATAATAATCAGCAAGTATAATGGCAGCTTCAGTATAAGAAGGATCAACTGTTAATGCATCTTGTAACAGAATTGCACCATGCTCATCATTTGTTGTTAACATCAGTCTAGCAGTATCTGTCATAAGTTCTTTATAATATGCGTTTAAACGAAGCCCTTCTTTACCAATTTCTATTGCTTTTTCATAATCTTTTTCTGATTCATAAATTTGCAATAAGTAATGGTAAGCTTGCATAAAGTCTGGGTCTTTTTGTAATAACTTTTCAAGTTGCTTTATCGCTTCTCTTGTTAAGTCATTTTTTTGATAACTAATTGCTTGTTTGAAATAATCTTCAGCTGTCATATCCATTTCAGATACATTTTCATAATATTTGATTGCTTCTTCGTATGCACCACTTTGTAAACTTGCGTCTGCCATACGTGCATAAATCGAAATACCGTTAATTATATCTTCACCAGTTTGTGTGATTGTTTCATAGTTAGAAATTGCTTTTAAATATTGACCATCATAATAGTACATTTCAGCTAAAGCGAATGTAATGACAATATCATCTGGTTCCATTTCTTTTGCTTCAATCAATTTCTCAATTCCTACTTCGAATAAGCCTTGTTGTTGGTATAAATCAGCCTCAAGCATTAACTTCTCTGTAGAATGTGGGCTGTTATACAATACTTCATGCGCTTTATCTAAGTCGTTTTGGTCAATTAGCCCTTCTATATAATAAACAAGCAATTCATTTTCATCTGGATAAAGTAAATAAAGTTCTTCGAATATTTTAACGCCTTGATCGACAATACCGTATTTGTATAATGTTTCGCCTAACATAAATAATGCGTCGTGATCGTCAGATTGTAGAACTCTGTTTACTTTCTCATCTAAATGTTCGATATTCTTCATGTGAATATCGTCAATTACTTTATATACATCTTCCATGTTAAAGGACTCCTTCTATTCATTTATTAGAGATTTAAGTTCTTTAAATGCATCTAATACTTCTTCTTTAGAAACGGATTCAATTGTAAATGAAGCTTCACCATTTTGTAAAACCATTTGAATCGTTTGTCCAATATTCTTTTTGTCTTTTTTCATATATCCAAAAATTTGTTCAATATCAGCATGATCTAAGACGTTTAATGGGTAACCTAATTCTTTTAAATAATTAATGAACAGATGAACACTTGATGTGTTATCGTACATATTTCTATTTTTATTTATCACTTTCTGGAAAAGAATACCGATCATTACAGCTTCACCGTGAGCAATTTTTGTTAAGTATTCTAGACCGTGTCCAAAAGTGTGTCCTAAATTTAAATGTTTACGTACGCCACCTTCAAATTCATCTTCAATTACAATTTTTAATTTAGTTTCGATGCCCATTTTTAAATAATCTTCTATATTTTTCAATTGCGCTAATTCTTTTATAGAAGGATAAACATCCATTAAATGAAGCGTGTCAGCTTCACTATTTAAAATGGCATGTTTAAATATTTCACCATAACCACTACGTATTTCAATATGTGGCAATGTTTCTAGGAAATTTATATCATATATAACAGCGCGTGGTCTATGAAATGCACCGATTAAATTTTTACCGACCGATGCATTAATGCCCACTTTTCCACCGATTGCTGAATCGTGTGCTAAAAGTGTTGTAGGAACTTGTATAAAATCAATGCCACGTAACAAAGTTGCAGCTAGAAAACCAACAAAGTCTCCAGTTGCGCCACCACCGATAGCGATGAGTTGAGATTGTCTTGTGATATTCATTGATAATAGCTTTTCGCTTAGCGATTCAAAATATGACATTTGCTTACAAGCTTCACCACTCATAACTGTTAAAAATTTAATATCTTGGTCTTGAAGATGCGACTTAATATATTCTTTATGAAATCTATAAACATCTTGGTCAATTAATACAATATTTTGTTCATCTGCTTTAAGATATTGATTAAGTTCAGCTAGTGCGTTCTGCTTTAATATTATCGGATAGTTGTTGTTAGTATATGTTGTTTCAAAAATCATTTCATCACCTAGAAGTTTAAGTTCCAATTACGATGATTCTTGATAGCTTCTTGTAATTGGTCAATGTGATTAGATTGGTATTCTTCAGTTAAAGCTTTTGCAACTTCAAATGCGATAACATTTTCACAAACAACACTTGCAGCAGGAACAGCACAACTATCTGATCTTTCAATTGTCGCTTTAAAGCTATCTTTAGAGTCAATATCTACAGAGTTTAATGGTTTATATAATGTTGGTATCGGCTTCATAACACCATTGATGACGATTGGCATTCCATTTGACATTCCGCCTTCAAGTCCACCTAAGTGATTAGATAAACGATGGTATCCAATTTCACTATCGTAAGCAATCTCGTCTTGTATTTCACTACCTGGTTTTTCAGCAGCTTTAAAGCCTTCACCGAAACTAACACCTTTAAATGCATTAATACTTACGACTGCTTGAGCTAAACGACCATCAAGTTTACGGTCATAATGAACATAACTTCCAATTCCAGCAGGCATATTTTCAACGACTACTTCTACGATACCACCGATTGAATCACCATCTTTTTTAGCTTCATCAATACGATTTCTCATTTTTTCAGCTACGTCATCATTAATACAACGTACGTCATTATGATCAATATTTTGTTTGACTTCTTCAAGTGTGTATTCATAATCGTCTTTAACGCCACCGATTTCAATAACTCTTGAATAAATTTCAATGTCTAAAGCTTTTAATAAAATTTTAGAAACTGCACCGACAGCAACTCTTGCAGCTGTTTCACGAGCAGAAGAACGTTCAAGTACATTTCTTAAATCTCTATGATTATATTTCATACCACCAACTAAATCGGCATGGCCAGGTCTTGGTTTAGTGATAACTCTTTTCATATTTTCTAACTCTTCTTCAGTTAATAGGTCAGCGCCCATAATTTTTCTCCAATGTTTAAAATCATCATTCTTAACGATGAGTGTAATAGGGCTACCTAATGTATAACCATGTCTCACACCTGAAACGATTTCTACAGAATCTTTTTCAATTTGCATACGACGACCGCGTCCATATCCACCTTGACGTTTAAACATTTCTTCATTAATCTCGTTTACGTCAATTTTCAAGTTTGATGGTACACCTTCTATAATGACAGTTAGTTGTGGTCCATGTGATTCACCAGATGTTAAGTAACGCATATTATCTCTCCCTACTGTTAATTAAATATAAAATTAATCATATCATATTTAGCGCGTTAAATTAACAAAAACAGACGAATAGTTTAATAAAGTTTTAGATTTTTTTGATTTTAAATAAGTGTGAATTTTATGTTGTTTAGAGCATGTCGGTTATGAGGTGGTAATACTGGATCCCGTTATTAGCAGTTTTGGCAAGAAGTGCAAATACTGAGTGCGTTATTAGCAGTTTTGGTTAGAAGTGTAAATAATGAGACCAGTAATTACAATTCTCAGTAGTTTTGTAACTAAGACGGTCCATAGTAACACTTCAGCTGAGTTTTGTAACTAAGGCTGTCCATAGTAACACTTCGGCCAAGTTTTGTAACCAACACCCCCGTTATGAACAAGTTTAGCTAGAAGTACTCATAACGCCCGCGAATTCCAATCACCGCCCCGAGAATACCCGTCAACAACCCACGAACCCATGCGAATTTCAGCCAATACCCCACAATACGAACTTCCACATTAAAAAAAGTAGTTCAACAAATTCTCGTTGAACTACTTCTCTATTGTATTTATTTTTCGTAAACCCAATTTTCATTGTTTAATTTATAATCATTTAGTTCTGATTGATCAAACCAGAGACCAATTTCACGTTCTGCTGATTCGTTTGAATCTGATCCATGAATAATGTTTCTGCCTAAGTCGATACCATAATCCCCTCTTATTGTACCTGGCGCTGCTTTAGTAGGGTTTGTTTCACCAACAAGTGTTCTTGTTACTTCTACTACATTCTTACCTTCTACTACCATTGCAAATACTGGTCCTGATGTAATAAAGCTTACTAAATCATTGAAGAAAGGTTTCTCAACATGTTCAGCATAATGTTCTTTAGCTAATTCTTCATTAGCTTGGAATAATTTAGCTGCAACTAATTTCAAGCCTTTTCTTTCTAATCGTGAAACGACTTCACCGATTAAGTTTCTTTGTACTGCATCAGGTTTAATCATTAAAAAAGTTCTTTCCATTGCGTAATCCCTACCTTTGTTTTATGTAAATCCAAGATAAGTTTATCATTGACTACGCATACTTGCAAGCGCTTTCTAGTGGTTTCTATCTCTTATTTTCACAATTATTTCCAATAGCATTTTTTTCCCTGATTCATTATTTAATGTATCAATTAAATTTTCTGCTTTTTGCAAATAATGGTTACTCACTTCTTTAGATTTTTGTAATTCTGTTGACGCAATAATTTCTTGTACTAATCCGTCAAATACCTCTGAAGGACTATCAGGTTGTAGTTCATTAATGCTTGCTTTAAAATCTATTGAATTTTTCATTCTTAATAAGACTGGTAAAGTTAAATGTCCGTTTCTTAAATCAGATCCAACTGGTTTACCGAGTTTCTTTTCAGTACTCGTAAAATCTAAAATGTCATCTACTATTTGATAACTCATACCAATATAATATCCAATTTTAGTTAACTTGTTCACAGTTTCATCATCTGCACGTGCAGCGTACGCACCTAATTCTGTAGAAAGTGAAATAAGCAGTGCGGTCTTACGTTTAATTCTGCGTAGATAATTTGTTATTGATTGATTGGAAACGAATTGATCTTCGAATTGAAATAGTTCTCCACGACATACTTCGATAATACCATTTGCTAATTGTTCATGAAGCTTTGGATGTTCTATTTGGCTAACTGCATTTAAAGATTGTGATAATAAATAATTACCTGTAATAACTGCAGTTTGCACATCCCACTTCTTTGCTATAGTTGGCTTACCTCTTCTTTTGTCACTTTTATCAATGACATCATCATGAACTAAACTGGCCATATGTATAAGTTCTAATGTAGTTGCTACAGTGATTACATCTCTTGAATAATGCTCACCAAATTGACTTGCAATTAAAGTGAATAATGGTCGTATACGTTTACCACCAGAAGTTAATAAATATTGGCAAGCTTCGTTTATAGTGTTTTGTTCACTATTTATATAACTATTCAATTGTTTTTCTATTTCTTTTACTTCTTTATTTATATGAATTTTAGTTTTGTCATACATGTAATCACCTTGTTATTTAGGTTTGTAAGCTAAATGCATTGCTGAAACGCCGCCAGTGAAGCTTTTTACTTTAATTCTTTCGTAACCAACATCAGCAAACATTTCTGCCAATTCTTTTTTGCCAGGAAAGTTTCCAGCAGATTCTTGTAACCAGTTGTATTCTTGTAAAGATTTAGCAAAAATCTTACCAAATAGTGGCATGATATTTTTGAAATAAAATCTATATAATTGTTTGAATACTGGCATTGTTGGTTGACTTGTTTCTAAACAAACAACCATACCACCTGGTTTAACGACTCTTTTAAGTTCACTTAAGACATGTTTATAATCGGGTACGTTTCGTAAGCCGAATCCGATCGTTACATAATCAAATTCATTATCTTCGAATGGTAAGTTCATAGCATCACCATGAATTAAATGAATATTTGCCATGTTGTCTGTTTTCTTCTTACCGACTTCTAGCATATTCTCACTAAAATCGATACCTACTACTTCACCATATGGTCCAACTGCGTGACTTAATTGAATAGTCCAATCTGCAGTTCCACAGCAAACATCTAAAGCTTTAGAACCTGGCTTAACATCCATTTGTTTCATTGTATATTTACGCCATCTTTTATGTTGCTCAAAGCTGATGATATTATTTAATGTATCATATTTACCTGATATATTTTGGAAAACTTCATGTACGTGTTCTGATTTCGATTTATTATCCACTAGTTATTCATTCCTTTAAGTTTAAAAATGTAGTTATTCATTAATAATAATATGCATAAATTTGATCTTTCAAGGTTTCTTTATCCATATTAATTTTGTAGTAATCAATCAATGTTGTAATAAAGATTGATTCTATTTCTTTTATAATAGCTGTATCTTGATTTATTTTATCATGAGCCAACGTTTGTTTTAATTCATTTTGTTTACTAATTGCTTGAGTCATAATATCTAAAAATACGAGGTCTTTATTTAATGTAGCACATTTATAAAAATATGCACTAACAAGATCACCTATTAAGATATCTTGATTAGAAACAGTTGGTTCGCCTATTCTATTTAAAAAGCGCATTGAGGCATCAATAGATAATGTAGCTAATTTAGCATTAGTATCGATGTTCATTTCATCTAATACGTCAGCTATGATTGGGTTAACTACAGGTACATTACTATTCTCTACACCTTTTAACAAATTAGAAATATCTTTTTTATAAATTTTTTCAATTTTATCCATCTTATCACCTCAACAATATCACCTATATATCTTAACACTAAGTTAAATGAATTGAAAATGCATATATTCATTTCATATAAAGAAATAAGACAAATAAAAAAAGCCCTTAAAAAGGGCTTTGATACAATCAATTATTTAACTGCATCTTTTAATGCTTTACCTGCTTTAAAAGCTGGAACTTTGCTTGCAGGGATATCAATTTCTTTACCAGTTTGTGGGTTACGTCCTTTACGAGCAGCTCTTTCGCGTACTTCAAAGTTACCGAAACCAATTAATTGTACTTTTTCACCGTCAGATAAAGATTTTTGAATTGATTCGAACACTGCATCTACAGCAAGACCAGCTTCTTTTTTAGTTAAATTAGCTTTTTCACTTACTGAGTTGATTAATTCTGTTTTGTTCATTTCAATTTCACCTCCCAAAAGGTTATCTAATGATATGTATAAATACCATTATGATAAGACTTTAACACAACAACCTGTGCCACTGCAACGATTTACAAGCTATAAATGCATAATTTCTATATTTTTATTAATATTTTTTCACTTTTGATTTAAAAACAGGCTCATTTTTACTATTTATTGTAAATTCAGGCGAATAAGCCGGTAATATCGGTGAATCTTTGTATAATAAATATCGAATATCTTGACCTGGTTTAGGAAGTGATTTTTCTTTTTTAATTGCTTTTGCTAAATCTAATCTATAATCAATAACAAAATCATTTCCGCCGTTCATATATACTGGTAATCGTTCATTACTATATGGACTTGGAACAGTTGGCTGTTTTTTGAAACCATATTTTTTGTATTCAATTTCATATACATTAGGTGCAACTTTTTTACCTAATTGTAATGGTTTACCTGATGCATCTATTCGAATTCGAATATCTTTTAAGACTTCTGACGTTCTTAAATCGATTAAATGCACTTTAGGGTCTTTGTCGACATCCATGATTACATATTGATAAATACCGCCGTTCTCAAATGAATTACCTGGTAATTGAGATAAGAACTTTGGTTTTAATTTATTAAAGTCAACTGGGTGTTTTAAGTATAATGAATAACTATCATCTCTATCTTTAATAGGTAATAATCCACCACTCGCCTTTTTGTATTCATCTACCGCTGTTTGAACCATACTTAATTGGTCTTTCGCTGGCACTTGGTTTTCTGCTTTCTCTTTATTAGGAAAAGCACAAGCTGACAAAATTAAAGTACTTAATATTAATAAGAACGATATTTTTTTGTAATTATGCATGGCTGGATCCACCTAATACAACAATCATAAAGATACCAGCAATAATAAGAGAAATGACTGCTAAAAACATTGTTATACTACTGATGATTTTATTTTTTAATTTAAATCTTGATAAATATACGAGTATAATTGCCAAAATCATAAAACCAATAGAATAAAATGACACCCACATTAAATCCATTCTTGATATATCAAACATTTAAATACCCCTCTTGCTTAAATATTCTCTGACTTTTTGTCACGTTCCATAAGATCTTTGACACCTTCAGAAACTGGATAATCTTCGAATAACACTTTATATAACCCTGATGTTATTGGCATTTCAACATCATATTCTTTTGCCAAGTTGTAAGCAGCTTCTGTTGTTCTTACACCTTCAACGACCATATTCATTTCTTCTAATGCTTCGTCTAATGTAGCCCCTTTACCAAGCATATTTCCGCATTTCCAATTTCGTGAATGTACAGAAGTACAAGTAACGATTAAGTCACCGATACCACCAAGACCTAAGAACGTCATAGGATCAGCGCCCATTTTAACACCTAATCGTGTTATTTCAGCTAAACCTCTCGTCATAAGTGCTGCTTTCGCATTGTCACCATATCCTATGCCATCAGTTATACCAGCAGCAAGTGCAATAATATTTTTTAACGCGCCTCCTATTTCAATACCGACAAGATCATTGTTCGTATATACACGGAAATAATCCGTCATAAATAAATCTTGAGCTAAGCGTGCAACTTCTTCGTTTTCAGATGATACTGAAACTGTTGTTGGATGTTTAATCGCAACTTCTTCTGCATGACTTGGTCCTGATAATACAGCGATACCGCCATTTATTTTGCTATCGATTGATTCATCAATCATTTCAGAAATACGTTTGAAAGTACCAGGTTCGATACCTTTAGATACATGGATGAATACTTTTTTGCCATAAGCGATTTCATTAATGTTTTCACTCACTTCACGAATGGCTTTTGTCGGAACAGCTATAATAAAGATAGATGCATGATGGACAGCATCTTTTAAATCAGTTGTTGCTTTAATATTTTCATTTAAAGTGATTTCTTTTAAATATTTTGTATTCTTATGTTCCTTGTTGATTTCGTTAATTGTCGTTTCAGTCTTACCCCACATTAATACATTATGTTGGTTGTCTGCTAATACATTTGCTAAAGCAGTACCCCAACTTCCTGTACCAAATACAGTTATATTTGTCATAGTTATCAATCCTTTAATATTAGTTTCTTTTTCTTGAGATTAAATGAACTGGTGTACCTTCATAACCGAACGCATCCCTTATACGATTTTCTAAGAAACGTTTGTAAGAGAAATGCATTAATTCAACATCATTAACAAATATTACAAATGTTGGAGGTTGAATCGCTACTTGTGTTGCATAGAAAATATTTAACCTTCTACCATTATCAGTAGGCGTTGGATTCATCGCAACAGCATCTGTAATAACTTCATTTAGTGTCGAACTTTGTACACGTTTACGATGGTTTTCATCTGCCATCGTAATTAATGGGAATAATGTTTTTAAGCGTGATTTTTCTAAAGCTGATACGAAAGCAATTGGTGCATAATCTAAGAATTGGAAGTTATCTCTTACCTTTTCTTCAAACTTCTTCATTGTTTTAGAATCTTTTTCAACCGTATCCCACTTATTTACAACAATGACAATTGCTTTACCGGCTTCATGAGCATATCCAGCAACTTTTTTATCTTGTTCAATGATGCCTTCTTCAGCGTCGATAACAACAAGTACGACATTAGAACGTTCGATGGCTTTTAAAGCACGTAATACTGAATATTTTTCAGTACTTTCGTATACTTTACCTTTCTTTCTCATGCCTGCAGTATCAATTAATACATATTCTTGATCATCATAAGTATAAATTGTATCGATTGCATCTCTAGTTGTACCAGCAATTGGCGAAACAATGACACGTTCTTCTCCAAGAATAGCGTTGATTAAACTAGATTTACCCACGTTTGGTCGACCGATTAGTGATAGTCTAATTGTCTCATCATCATAATCTGGTTCGTCATCTTCAGGGAAATGTTTAGCTGCTTCATCTAATAAGTCACCTAAACCTAGTCCGTGTGAACCTGAAATTGGGAATGGTTCACCAAATCCTAATGAATAAAAGTCATAAATTTCACTACGCATTTCTGGATTATCAATTTTATTGACTGCTAATACGACAGGTTTATTTGATTTGTATAATATTTTAGCGACCATTTCATCAGCTTGAGTTACGCCTTCACGGCCGTTAACCATAAAGATAATAACATCCGCTTCATCAATTGCTACTTCTGCTTGTGCTCTTATTTGTTGTTGGAAAGGTTCATCACCTAAATCTATTCCACCTGTATCTATTAAGTTGAAGTCATGTGTTAACCATTCTCCACTTGAATATATTCTATCTCGCGTTATACCTGGTGTATCTTCAACGATAGATACCCTCTCGCCTATAATTCTATTAAAAATTGTAGATTTCCCTACATTTGGTTTACCTACAATTGCTATAATGGGTTTCGTCATAAACCTACTTCCTCTCTTTCATAATCCTTTCTATTTTAACATATGATGACTGTTTAGCCTATCGAATTAAAAAACTAAAAAAGACTGAAACATTTCATTATGTTCCAGTCTCTTATATATACACATATTATAATTTAAAATCTTTTAATTTATCTCCGAAGACATCACCTAAAGTAGGATTGTCATCATCTGTATCTTGTTGGTTTAAATATGATTCATCAAAATCAGTTTCTTGTTCGATTGTATCTTTAATAGATAAAGAAATTCTTTCTTCATCTTTATCGACAGCAAGAATTTTCACTTGTACATCTTGTCCTTTTTCTAATACTTCGTCAGGATTACCGATGTGTTCGTGGCTTATTTGAGAAATATGAACTAAACCTTGTAAGCCAGGCGCAATTTCTACAAATGCTCCAAATTGAGCTAAACGCACGACTTTACCTGGTACGATATCACCAACAGTAAATTGTGAATCGATTTGTTCAAATGGGCTTGGTAACGTATCTTTAATAGATAAAGAAATTCTTTCTGCTTCTCTGTCAACAGCACGTACCTTAACTTTAACTGTATCCCCAACTTTTACGACTTCGTCAGGTGATTTAACATGATCGTGAGATAACTCAGATACATGTACAAGTCCATCTACGCCACCTA
Organism: Mammaliicoccus sp. FSL K6-3158; assembly: GCF_038005105.1. NCBI lineage: Bacteria > Bacillati > Bacillota > Bacilli > Caryophanales > Staphylococcaceae > Mammaliicoccus > Mammaliicoccus sp. FSL K6-3158. Next base: position 1,420,850 of record NZ_JBBOSL010000001.1, on the reverse strand, counting down.
AGTCAATGAATGCACCAAAGTTCGCAATTCTAGCGACAGTACCTTCTAATACGTCACCTTGTGAAATATTATTGAGTAAATCTTCTTTTTTAGAACTTAATGCTTCTTGTTCAACTTTCTTGTGACTTAAAATGACTCTGTTGTTTGTTTGATCTAACTCTTCAACTTTAAGTGTTAATACTTTACCTAAATAGTCAGAGAAATCATCAATATAGTTCACAGAGATTAATGAAGCTGGAATAAAGCCTCTAATACCAGCATCAACGACTAAACCGCCTTTAACAACTTCAGTTACTTCAGCTTCGATTGTGTCGTCATCTTCTAAAATCTTTTGTAACTTTTCGTATGATAGATTTTCATCTAATTTACGTTTCGATAATATATAATGACCGCTTTCATCAGTTTGTTCGATTTTAGTTACGAATGCTTCGATTTCATCACCAATATTGACGACTTCGTTAGCTGTTTCGATGTGTTGAGTTGACAGTTGGCTAATTGGAATGATGCCATCAAATTTACCACCCACTATATGCACAACTACATGTTTATCTTCTACTTGTTGTACAGTACCCTTAACTTTGTCACCTTCTTGCACTTCATTTATCATGGATTCGTTGAATTCTTCCGTCATCAAAATTGCCTCCTTTAAATAAATATCATAATAATAACTTCTTATAAAGCGGCTAAATTGTCAAGAAATTCGAACTATTTAGACCATTTTGCTTTTTGCAAGTTCGACAATCTTATTTGTCACTTCTTCAATTGACAATCCAGTTGTATCGATACTAATAGCATCTTCTGCTTTCACTAAAGGTGAGATTTCACGATTCATATCATATTGGTCACGACGTTCAATATCAATCTTTAATGATTCGATATCAGATTCGATGCCACGTAATTCATTATCTTTAAATCTTCTAATAGCACGCTCTTCAACTGATGCTATCATGTATACTTTTAATTCTGCGTCAGGTAATACTGTTGTACCGACATCTCTACCATCCATTACGACATTTTTCTCATCTGCTAATCTTTGTTGTTCTTCTACTAAAAATGTTCTTACAGGTTCTTTTGAGGCCACATATGAAACTTTTTCGGTTACATCATTTTCTCTGATTCTTTCTGAAACATCTTTACCGTTTAAAATAACACGTTGACCGTTATCTAATACGATTTTTAAGTCAATTTCTTTAACAAGATGGTCAAAGTCTTCTGAGCCTTGCTCAATATAATAAAGTGTAATCGCTCTATACATAGCGCCTGTATCCACATATATCATATTAAAATGTTGCGCTACGAGTTTAGCGATTGTACTTTTACCAGCTGCTGCTGGACCATCTATTGCGATATTTATTTTCTTCATTTGTATAACCTCTCTTGTTCTTTAATCTTATATATTTTATCATAAATTATAATCATATGAATAGGAGGAAAGAAATGAAGAGAATATTAGTTATACATACTGGTGGAACAATTAGTATGTCTGAAGATAAAGATACAGGTAAAGTAGAAACAAATGCTGAACATCCGATGCATAGACATCAAGCATTTATACAATCTCTAGGTGATATTACAGAAATAAATCCATTCCAAGTACCTTCCCCACATATGAATAATCAATATATTAATCAATTGAAAGATATTATTACGCAATCAATTGAACGAGATGAATATGATGCATTTGTGATTACACATGGGACAGATACTTTAGAAGAAACGGCGTATTTACTAGATTTAACAATAGATACGAACTTACCTATTATTTTAACAGGTGCCATGAGATCTTCAAATGAAATAGGTTCAGATGGATTATACAATTATGTTTCAGCGTTAAAAGTAGCATCTACAGATGATGCGCAAAATAAAGGGGTTATGGTTGTATTCAATGATGAAATTCATACAGCTAAGAATGTAACAAAAACACATACGTCAAACACGAGCACTTTTCAAAGTCCAAACTATGGACCAATTGGCAGTGTTACAAAGACGCATGTCATATTCCATCATCAACCTTTTCCATATAAAAAATATCCAAGCATCAATCCGAATATCAAAATAGGCATTGTAAAAGCTCACATGGATTTATCAAGTGATTTATTAGATTTCTTTGTAGAAAAACAATACGATGGCTTAATTATTGAAGCGCTAGGTCAAGGCAACATGCCACCAACTTCATTACAAGGTATTCAGAACTTGCTCGATGCTGATATTCCGGTTGTAATGGTTTCACGTTCATTTAATGGAATTGTAGGAGGTATTTACGCATATGAAGGCGGCGGATACCAACTTCAACAAATGGGTATTATATTATCAAACGGATTAAATGGACAGAAAGCACGTCTTAAACTACTTGTTGGTTTAAGTAATCATTTATCTAAAGAAGATTTAGTTGAATATTTTGCATAAAAAATAACCATGTTACTGGCTAATTGTCCAATAACATGGTTGTTTTTATGATTCTAGAGGCGTTTGCTTTTTTCTTTCAATATCCTGAGCAATTGTGCCACCATGGAATTTACCATTTTCTATAAATATCGTGTTAGCATCGTTACCAGCAGCTATAACACCAGCGATATATAAATTCTCAACATTCGATTCCATTGTATCTTTATTATATGAAGGTGCAGTTCCAAATTCATTTGTAATTGTTTCTACGCCACAAGATTCTAGGAATTTATAATCAGGGTGATAACCAATCATAGCAAAGACAAAGTCATTTTTAATTGTATATGATTTACCTTCTTTATTGAATGTAAGCGTGTCTTCATCGATACGTTCTACTTCACTGTTAAAATGCATCGTGATTTTTTCATGTTTTGCTAATGATTCAAAGTTAGGTAATATCCATGGTTTAATACTTTTAGAGTATTCTGATCCACGGTATAAGACTGTTACATTTGCACCTGCTTTTTCTAATTCAATTGCTGCATCTACAGCTGAATTCTTGCCGCCAATAATAACAACGTCTTGATTAAAGTACGGGTGAGCTTCTTTGAAATAATGCATCACTTTACTTAATTCTTGACCTTCTACTTCTAATTCGTTTGGTTGACCATAGTAACCAGTAGCAATTGTTAAGAATCTAACTTTATACGTTTGTTTAGTTGTTGATACTAAAAATCTATTATCAACCTTTTTAACAGCTAATACTTCTTCAAAAGTTCTTACATCAAGTTGGTGATGTTTAACAACTTCTCTATAATAAACGAGTGCTTGATTTCTTTTAGGCTTTAAGTCTTCCACGATAAATGGTACATCACCAATACCAAGTTTATCACTAGAAGAAAAGAATGTTTGATGAGTAGGATAATGATAAATGGCATCTACAACATTACCTTTTTCAATCACGACAGCATTAATACCTTTTCTCTTCTGTTCGATTGCTGCACTCAATCCACAAGGGCCACCACCGATTATTAAGCTTTCATATTCTTGCATGTACTTTCACTCCTTATAATATCCTCAATCATTATATCAATAATGAGAGATTAGTAAAATAAAATGAAACTGAATATATGAAAAGATTGGGATTGAAGCGTGATCAGTTGTTAAAAGAAAGTTGAGTGAGAAGTGCAAATACTGGGGTTGTTACGAGCAGTTTTGGGTGAAGGTGCAAATAAGGATACCAGTATTAACACTTCTGAGTAGTTTTGTAACTAAGGATGCCCATAGTAACACTTCGGCCGACTTTTGTAACTATAGCTGTCCTTAGTGACATTTCGACTGACTTTTGTAACTAAAACCCTCGTTACGAACAAGTTTAGGCAGAAGTGTTCAAAAAGGCTGCCACACCAACATATTCAACACCACTAAAATGAAAAGAACCTGAACAATGCACATGTTCAGGTTCTTACTTAATTTATTCTTCTGATACATCAAGTACTTTGAAACCATTTTTTCCTAAATACTTAATGAATTTGTCTAAATTATTTGTTTTCTCAACTTTGATGATCATTCTGCGATACATTTTATCTGTTTCATCAAATGTTACAAATGAAATTGTGTTGAGCTTGAATTTCGCAATGATACTTGATAATCGTTTAATTCTGCCTTCAGCTTCTAAAGAAGTAATCGCAATACGGATTCCTTTTTGTTTCATACCGAATGCTGATTTAAATTGTTCCATAACATCATATCTTGTTACGATACCAAGAAAATCTTTCTCATCATTTACAACTGCTAATATTGGAAAATCTTGCAGATTAAGTAGTGATTCTTCTACTACTTGGTTTGCATTTAATGAATGTAAATCTAACGTTAAGATTTCTTCAATTTTAGTACTTTCAATAAATTCATCCCTTGAGACATTTTCTTTTTTGAAGAAGTAATGTCTAAAAATACTATATCTCGTGATCATTCCAATATACTTTCCATCAGCAACTACTGGTAACCCATCTATACCATGATGTTCTAATTTATCAAGTGCTGAGTGAATAGCATCTTTCGGATTCGCGATATAACATTTTTCTTTTGGTATCATGATGTTCGTTAAATACATAAAGCCATCCCCTTTTGTTTATGTCTATGGTATTACTAAATTCTGACCTTGAGATATTTCATTGCCAGAAATACCATTTGCTTGTCTAATTTTTTCTACATTCTCTGGTGATCCACTACCATAATATTGTATCGCAATACGGTATAAGTTTTCTTTACCAGTTACAGTATGTGATTCTTGAGACTGATTTTGGTTTTGATTACTTTGTGTATTTTGATTTGTTTGGTTGTTGGCTGCATCATCAGCTGCATTTTGTACATCTTCATTACTTGCGCTATCATTATATTGATTTACGCTGTCGTCACTGTTTTGATCTTGGTTGCTTTGACTATCTTCATTAGTATTTGCGTTTGAATCTGAATTACTTTCGTCTGAACTATTTTTAGAAGCATTATTTGAGTCGCTTGAATTACTATTTTTGTCAGAGTCTTCATTCGCTTTATCTTCATTTTCTTTTTTAGCTCTATCTTTTTCAGCTTGTTCATCGGCTTTTTTCTTAGCGTCACTATTAGTTTGCTCTGTTTTTTCAGCAATTTCTTTACCATTATCTTTATTTGCACCATTTAAGTACATACCTAAGAATAAGGCAAGTGCACCAAGTATAAGTATTGCAGCTATTATTGGAACAAGTGCTTTCTTGAATTTATTTGAGTTGTTATCATCACCGTTTTGTCCACCACTGCCATTACTTGGTGGTGTACCTCCACCGGCTGATCCGCCTCCTGCCGCTCCTGCTGCGCCAGCGCCAACTGCTCCGGCACCCGCTGCTGCTGCACCTTTTTTGTTTTTAGATTGCTTATCTTTGTTATCTTTACTGTTTGACTCTTGTTTGTTGTTATTATTTGATGAAGCAGATGCTGCTACACCAGCACCAACTGCGGCAGCTCCAGCAGCTGCACCTTTTTTACCGTTTGACTTGTCTTTTTGAGACTCTTTTTTGTTTTGATCTTTAGGGTTATTCTGTTTTGCAGAATTACTTGCGGCACTTGCGCCAGCACCAGTAGCAGCAGCTGCACCTGCAGCTTTTTTGTGATCATTTTGATTTTTAGGTTGTTGATCCTTAGATTCGGGTTTATCTGTTAAAGATCTTTTTTGTTTTGGTTTATTATTATGAGTGTTTTTATTGGCGTTAGCAGCACTTGCGCCTGCCGCTCCAGCACCAACTGCACCTGCAGCGCCCGCTGCACCAGCTTTTTTAGACGACTTATCTTCATTATTTGGTGTTTCTTGTTTAGGTAGTTCTTCATTTGATTTCTGTTTACTAGCTTCTTCTTTTCTACGTTGTCTTCTAAGCGCGCCTCTTGGTGGGTATTGTTGTTCTTGTTTACTTTGTTCTTTCTTATCTTCTTTTTGGTTGTCTGTTTCTTTTCGATTTGGCTGACTTTGATCGTTTACCTCTTCGTTGTTACTTTCTACTTCTTGTGTCTTGTCTTCAGGTCGTTCTATCTTTTGACGACTTTTTTCGAATTCGTCTTTAAAATTATCTTTAGACAATAAACTCACCTCATCATTATCTTTTTGTATATATTGAATTATACTTTATTATATCCTTGTTGAACTTACCAAGTAAAGCAATCCTATTAAAATATTGCATTTAATCTATTTTTATAAGAGGTTTTGTATTTAACTTCTTTTATATTTGGTAATTTTAATAAATTTGCATTCTTACAATTGTCACAACAATGATTATCTTGAGTCACATGTTCATTAAAATAGTTCATTAAATACGTGCGTCTACATGTATCGATTTGAATATAATTTCTCATAAAACTAAATGCATATTGTTTTTGGTTCTGCTCAGCTTGGATTTTCTCTTTTAATTGGTTAAGTGGATATAATTCAAGAAGATACTGGATATTTTTAGATATCTCCTCATTTAGTTGATACCCTTGTTCGAATAAATTAAGCATATCTATATCAATTCCATGCTCATTAGCTAAATGGCTTAAAATATGAATATCACTTGATGTAAATAAACTAATTGCTTGAGAAGCTTCGCCATCACGCCCTGCACGTCCTACTTCTTGTACATATTTTGAAGGTGACGTAGGTAAATGGTAATGAATAACGGTTCGTACATCTTGTTTATTAATACCCATTCCAAATGCACTTGTAGCGACGATGATTTTAATATCATTATTAATAAACTGTGTTTGTACAGTTGTTCTTTCTTGGTAGTTTAAATCTCCGTGATAAATCCCTGTTAAAAATCCTTCTTTATAAATCAATTCAGCTAATTCATGACATTTCTTCTTAGATGACACATAGATAATGGTTGGTCCTGAGTCTTTTATAGTGTCTAATAGATAATGATCTTTTTCTTTTTCATCATCAAAATTAACATGATGGTACATAATATTTGAACGATTGAGTCCTTCTTTATGTATTTTAAATTGGCGCTTTGTAATCACTTCTATATCTTGCATCATCTTTTCTGTCAAAGTCGCAGATAACGCGATAACTTGTGCTTGGTTAAAGTATTGTGTGACTTTTGAAATCAGTGCATAATGTGGCCTAAAATCAAAGCCCCATTCACTTAGACAATGTGCTTCATCTAGAACAATATACTTAAAACCAATAGATTTAAAGCGTTTAAAATTATGTTCTTCATATATAAATTCCGGGCTACAAAATATAAATTGATAATTTGATAAGTTTCTAAATATGTCTGTCCTTTCTTTTTTATCAATAGCAGAATGGATCGCAACAGCATTCTTCTCACCATTTAATTTCATTTGAACGACTTGATCATCCATTAAAGAAATGAGTGGAGAAATAATGAGCACTCTGCCCCCTGTTATATAAGCTGGCAATTGATAACACAAACTTTTCCCAGCGCCAGTTGAAAGGATGCTCAACACATCATGGCCGTCTAATATGTTTTGGACTGTCTCCTCTTGCCCACTTCTAAAATCATCATATCCAAAATACTTTTTAAGTTCTTGTTGTAGCATTTAATCCCTCCATTACATACAAAACATACATGAGTTTGATTTCGAAATATGTAAAATCATTTAACGCTTCATAGTAAAATTTTAAATTTTGATTAGGTGTTTGTTGAATAACTTCTACAAATCTTGCGTATTGGTCATCACTAATATATAAATTCTTATCATTTAAATAACCTTTAATGTACATCTCTATAATATGGTCGTGAATTGTATGTGTCTTAACACGTTTAATATTTGCGAGTTGATCCATATCATATGTGCGATTTAATAATTCATATGTAGTGAACGTTTGTTGGTTTAACATCGGTTGATAGTTAATCTGAGATAATATTGGATAACGTTCTTTATTTTGTATCGCTACTTGGATAAATTGATATTCTTCTACTAAATGTTCTCTTAAATCCATTATACCAATTTCTTCAATCAATGAAATTTGTTCAATTGTATAAGGCGTTTCCCGAAAACCTGCTAATAAATAGTGAATATAAATTGTTTGGAAGTATGTATTCATGTCTTCAAATAACTGATAAATTTCTTCTATAAAATGATCTTCACCTATTTCTTTAATAAATACATAAATTTCTTTAGCTTTAAATTGTATCTCTTTATCATTGATGATCGGTTGATACGTTAAATGGTTATGCTTTTTTTGACTAATCATCTGAGTTAATAATAAGATTGTATTAACAGATTGAATGGCCTGACTATAGAAAAAGTCGCCTATAATTGGCTCATCAATATGTTCTATAGGTTCGTTAATAATTTGTTCGAATTGTTCAAATTTCAAATTTGGCAAACAGCCATAATACAATTTTAAATGTTCAATCGTTGCATCAAAATATGTTTGATGGGTCTTTTTACCGATTAAAATATTATAAATACTTTTATCAGTTTTGTTTTCATGCTTTATGGAAAGGGTTTTCAGTATAATCTGTTTCAAATAAGTCACCTCAAATAACATAAATATGTTGAAATATATAAGTGTTATCACTAAAATAAGTATGTATAATAAGTGTAGCATGTTTTTTAAAGGAGGCGAAAATTTTGGCTAAATACACAATAGTAGATATGGATACATGTATAGCATGTGGCGCATGTGGAGCAGCTGCCCCTGATATATACGACTATGATGATGAGGGAATCGCCTACGTAATACTAGACGACAATAAGGGAATCGAAGCTGTCCCAGAGGAATTATTAGAAGATATGGAAGATGCTTTCGAAGGTTGTCCGACAGATTCAATTAAAATAGCAGATGAATCATTCGACGGAGACGCACTTAAGTTCGAATAATATATATGAGAAAGGCTAGGACGCGAGGTCCTAGCCTTTCTTTATTTTATAATAGATTTAAGTTTATCAAATATTAAAATGTATATGACTGAAATGACAATACCTTTAATTAAATTGAATGGAATAATACCGGCAGATACGATTAATTTTAAATTATGTGCGATATCTGCAAGATTCATAATTTGTCCGTATAAAGGTAATAGAACAAAGTAATTCATTAAACTCATGAGAATTGTCATCAAGATTGTACCAACTGCTAATCCATATCCCATAAATAATTTTGTTTTTTTTATGCGATAGAAATAGTAAGTTGGAATTACGAGACATATTGATGCTAAAAAGTTAGCCGTATTTCCAATCGGTTCATGAGACACAATTAAGAAATTCAATACGTTTTTAAATAATGCTACTAATATACCTGAAACTGGACCAAACGCAAATGTTGCGACAAGCACAGGAATATCACTGAAATCCATTGTTAAATATGGTGGTAAAAATGGCAATGGAAATTTCAAAAACATCAAAATAAAGCTGATTGCGATGAGCATACTTACAGTAAGTAAGCGTTTTGTTTTGTTATCGTTAGACATATAAACTCCTCCTATTCATCTCGTAAGAATAGGAGGAAAAATTATCGCAAAATAAACCTAGCCAAGACTAGATTTTTCCTCCATCTTCTCCCATCCAGACTTTAACTGTCGGCCCTAGAATTTCACTAAGTCAGCCAATATACATACATATATTGGGTCGCGGGCTTTAACCGCCGGTATGGAATTTCACCAAACCCCGAAGATGAATTTTTTATTTAGTTTTAATTACAAAATATATATTAGCACATTGGTCAGGTATTTTCATCTAAATAACTCAACTAATTAAACTTTTGGTAAAGTTATTGTAAATTGAGTGCCTTCACCCTCTTTACTATCGACTTTAATCGTACCATGATGTGCATCTATAATTTTTTGAACGATAAAGAGACCAAGTCCTGTTCCGTGTTTACCTCTTGTGCGAGAAGCATCTACTTTATAAAAACGATCAAATATTTGATCTAAATGTTCTTTTGCGATACCTACGCCACTATCTTGGACTGTTATAACAAAGTCTTCTTCATCTGTATCATCAAAGACGACATTAATAGAATCATTTTGATGTGTGTATCTAATCGCGTTATCGATTAAATTTGTTAAAATCTGCTCGACACGATCACTATCACCATACCAATTTGTAAGATTTCCAATATGTTTAACGGATAAATTCAATCCATTTTCTCTAGCTTGCGGTAAGAATTTAGTATCAATTTTGTTCATTAATGTAGAAATATTAAATTCGTCTAAATGAACTTTTATACCTTCAGCATCCATTTTTGCGACTTCTAATAATTCATTTATCAATCTACTTAGTCTTTTAGACTCATCTAAAATAATATATAAGAAATCATCTACATCTTTCTTCTCTGTTACAATACCATCAACAATTGCCTCAGTATAACCTTGTAACATAGAAATTGGTGTTCTTAATTCGTGTGAAACACTTGCGATAAAGTCTTTTTTCATTTGATCCATATGGTGTTCGTCTGTCATATCACGAATGATTACGACTATACCTGATGAACCATCATTTTGAATACTATTTATATATGTTGATATCACGACATAATATTTATGACCCAATTCGTATTCGAAAAACTGCGTATTCTTTTCTTTAAATGTGTCATTTCTTTGAGTAGATATATCAACATGATTAAACTCTTTTACTTCTTTTAAGAATATGTCAGCTTTGGAGTTAGAAATAATGATTTCATTCTTATCATTGATGCCTAGCACACCATCTATCATTGAATTAATGAGTTTTTCTTGTATATTATTTTTTGATTTAACATCATCTATATTAGTACGTATATCTTTACTCATTTTATTAAATGCTAAACCGAGCTCGCCTATTTCATCACGCGTATAAATTGGTACTTTTTCAGTATAGTGACCTTTAGCAACTTTAAAGGCAGCATGTTTCAGTTGAATTAAAGGTTTCGTTATTCTGTTTGAAAGGAAGAATGCAAAGACCGTACTCACGATTAACAATATAATGGCTGAAACAAGTATACTAAGTGTGACAACATTTTGAGCTTCTTTAATGGAATTGATATCTTGGAATAAAAAGATACCTGCATCTTCTTCAGGAAAAGCTTGAGAAGGATATCCTAATAAAATATATTGATGTTTTTCACTGTTATAAGTTAAATTGATTTCTTTCAATACATGTTTATCTTCGTTAAACACTTTATCGAATGCATGATTTGTTCTAATCTCGTTGATCATAACTTCTTTTAACGGATCTTCAGACTTTGCTGTTAGATCATCGCTATTTTTAACGATAATGAGTCCGGCTGGGTCTTCAACGAGTTCTCTTGCATAATCGATAGCTGAAGCTTTTTCATGTGAACTCAGTAATAAACGTTCTATTTTGCTTGCATTATTATACAAATTTTCACCTGTAGTAGATGTATTATAAGATTGTAAGAAAGTTATAAGAAATCCGCTTAATAAAAGTAAAACTGTCGTTACTATTAAAATAATAGATAACCACAGTTTTACAACAACACTATTTAACCGATTCATTATTCAGGAACCTCAAATTTATAACCGACGCCCCATACAGTATGAATCATTTGTGCAGCATCTTCAGAAACTCTATTTAACTTTTCACGCAATCTTTTAACATGCGTATCAACTGTTCTTAAATCACCATAAAATTCATAGTGCCAAACTTCTTTTAACAGTTGCTCTCTATCAAATACTTTATCAGGTGATTTTGCTAAATATAATAATAATTCATACTCTTTAGGCGTTAAATTCACTTCTTTTTGATCTGCTAATACGCGATGTGCGTCATTATCAATGACTAAGTTTTCAAATACAATTAAATCTTTAGCTGTATTAGTTTGATTAACCATTGAATGATTCGTTGTACGTCTTAGTAATGCTTTTACACGTAAGACAACTTCTCTAGGTGAAAATGGTTTGACAATATAATCATCTGCCCCAATTTCAAAACCTTCAACGCGATTATTTTCTTCACCTTTAGCTGTTAGCATAATAATAGGTGTTGATTTTGTTTCTCTTACTCTCTTACAAACTTCAATTCCATCTATTTCAGGTAACATTAAGTCTAACAATATGCAGTCATAATCTTCATTTAAAGCTTTATCTAAGGCATCTTGGCCATTATCCGCTTCATCAGTCTCATAACCTTCTCTTTCGAGATACATTTTAACTAATTTTCGAATTCTATCTTCATCATCTACTACTAAAATACGATCTGTCATGCTTCGTTGACTCCCTTCTAGCATTTTTTAAGCATAAGAATGTAAACCAGCTACTATTAAGTTAACGGCAATAACATTAAATAGAATGATTGCAAGGCCACCAACAGCTAACCATGCTGATTTTCTGCCTTCCCAACCTTTACCTAATCTTAAATGTAAGAATATCGCATAATATAAGAATGTTATAAGCGCCCAAACTTCTTTAGGATCCCAGCCCCAATATCTACTCCAAGCCATTTGTGCCCAGATACTAGCAAATAATATTCCGCCAAGTGCAAATAATGGGAAGCCAATGATTACTGAACGATACCCTATTTCATCCATCAAGGATAGATTGACTTTTTTCGTAAGTGGTTTGATAAGACTAAACAAAGTCTTGCCTTTCAAAATCAATCTTAGTATACCATACAAGACTGTACCAACTACAATTGACCAAACAACTGTGTTTAATTTTTGTGAATTGATAACAGCAGGTAATTCAATCTTGCTCCATTTTAAGATATCTGTTCTTTCTTTTGGTTCATAATCACTACCAGAAACATGATCTACAAGTAAACTATCTTGTTGTGTTACAAATGCTGGAAGATGATAATGTTGAACAGAGTTATTATCATTTTTATCGATAAAGAAATAAGTGTCATCGTAACCAACGATATCTTTCATAATAATCGTTGTTAATATAAACCCAATTACAATAACAATGAAATACATAATGACTTCTACAAAGAAACTATGTATAGATTTTTCTTCTGGACTAACAGCTGCAAATAAATAAATTAATCCTGCTATACAGCTGATTGATAAAATACCATATGAAATCGTTACTGTTATAACGTGAATTGCTAACCAACTAGATTGTAACGCAGGAATTAACGGCGAAACATCTCTAGAGAACATACTTGCATATGCAATTAACAACATCGCAATTGGTAATACGAATAGCGCTAAAATAGGTGTCTTATATATAGAGTAAATAACGAGGAAGCCACCTACCATCATAATGCCAAACATCGTTAAGAATTCATACATATTACTTACTGGTGCATGTCCCGCAGCAATCCATCTAGTAATAAAGTATAGAATTTGTAATACAAAGCCGATGACAGTTAATGTCACCCCTACTTTTTCTGCTCTTTTCTTAGGTGAACGGATTGAAAATGAATATGGGACAATCGCAACTAAGTATAAAATAAAAGCAGAATATAAACTAATATTACTAATATTTAAAAACATATCTTTATCCATTGTTTGCCTCCTTACTTTCGTGAATGTCTTGTTTAGTATCTTCTATATGTGAAATGTGATGTTTATCTAAGACTTGGTTAATCTCTTTTGAGAAACCATAATAATTCTTATTTGTATGTGCAGCGATATTAAATTCACCGTTATCAGTATTAATCCAAATACGTCTATGGTTAATATATGATCCAACTGCTAAACCTAATAAGAAGATAACGAAACCTGTAAATAATATTGGAAGTGTTAAGTCTTTCTTCACTGCCAACACTGTTGCCCATTGATTTGTTGCATTCGCAAATTTCACATCGTATTTATTATCTTTAGATATATCTTGTGATTCTTTAATTCTTAAGAAACTAAATTCTGATTGTTTACCTTTATCAGTTACTTCAAACACAAAAGCTGGATTATTTGGATTTGGAGATTTAGTTGCAAGTACACCATTTTCTATTTTTTCGTAATCGGGTGCATAACTTCTTAACTTAACTGTTAAATCATCAGTTATTTTATAAATCTTTTTCGGACTTTCCAAATTAACTGTAAATGGTTTTCCTAAAGGTTTACCATCTTTTGTTTTTAAGTTAAATGTCATATCTTTTAACAATGAGTTGTCAAAGCTACTTTGATAAAATTGTAAGTGATCATATTTCAATGGATGATTGACTTTAATTGAATCTGAAGCGACTTCTTTTAGATTAGCATCTGACCCAATCACTTCTTCTTGACTGTTTTTATACAAAGTAGCTTTTGTTTCGTAGTTCTTAGCAATTTTGTTTAAACTTGGGTCAATTGATTCAGGGTTTGTATTGGATTGAGATTTTTGATCATATTCTTCATATATAAAGTCATTATTTTTTATATAATAGCCTCTATCTGTACCAGGTACTGGTTTAGTTTCTCCTTCTTTCACATAGACCATATCATCTAAGTAAAAGCCTGGTAAGAATCTTAACATTGCCCCAAATAATAAAATGATTAAACCAGTATGGTTGATATAAGGACCGTATCTAGATAAACGTCCTTTTTCAAGTAAGATATGATTCCCATCTTGTTTAACTTTGTATCTTTTATCTTTAAAAGATTGACTTATTTCATCTAGATTAACTTGATCATCTGAATGTAAGTTTAATCTTTGACGTTTATAGAATGAACTGTGCTTTTTCGTTCTTTGATTTTTCAAAGATTTATGTAAAGGTATCCCTCTATCAATACTTGATGTAATAATAGAGAACGCTACTAAACCTAACAGAATTAAGAACCACCATGAACTATATAAATTGTGGAATCCAAGTTTATAATATAGTAAACCTAGAGAACCATAATGTTCATAATAATATTGTTCTGGATTCACGTTCATCGGAATAAAATATTCTTGCGGGAATATTGTTCCGATTGAAGCTGCTATGACGGTTAACACGAGTAACGTAACACCTGTTTTGATTGAAGCGAAGAAATTCCATATGCGATCTAATATTGTTCTGTTTTTCGTTTTTGAACGTATCGCTTGCCCATCGTAACGCATAACGTCGGTTGTCTTTTTCTTATCATAGTCGTCATTTATTAAGCGACCACAGTTTAAGCATAATTGAGTTCCTTCTGGGTTCTTATGCCCGCACTCACAAACAATTTGCTTGTTGCTCACTTTAAATCCCCCTCTATTTCACTTTGACCTTTTCCATTTCTTCTATGATTTGCTTTTTAGAAAGTTCACCAGTATGCTTTGTTTTTATTTTACCATCTTTATCAACCGTTATCGTAGTTGGTAATGGATTGATACCATATGCATCTGTTACTAAATTATCGTTATCCATCGCAACTGTGAATGTTGGTGTTTCTTTTAACGAACTTAAATATTGTTTGATTTGTTGAGGATTATTTCTGACATGTATCGCAACGACTTCAACACCTTTGTCTTTGTAGTTTTGATATTGTCTTTCCAACTCAGGCATTTCACGTTTACAAGGTTCACACCAAGTCCCCCAAAAGTTAATTAAAACACCTTTCCCACGTAAATCTTTTAAATTAACCTTTTTCCCATCAACTGTTTGGAGTTCAAAAAGTGGCGCATCGTCTCCAACTTGCGCTACTTTATCCTTATCTTTCGTAAGACTGGACCAAACTGTAAATATAATTGCAATTAAGATTACTGCTGTTATAACAATTTGGAGTACAGTCTTCTGTTTTTTCTTCATTTAAAATCCTCCCTAACACAATAAAAAAACCATACATATGCAATGTTATGGTGTTTTGTTTAGTATATCATGACTAAAAAGCAGTTTAGTGGCATTATTGTGAACGTTTACAGATTATTTACCTTCTTGTGCCAAATGTCTTAAAACTTTGATTTCATGAGGTGATAATGTTCTGCCCTGACCAGCATTTAAGCCTTTTAAATTAAGTGGACCATATTCTACTCTCGTAAGTTTAATAACCTCATGTCCAAAATGACTAAACATTCTTCTAACCTGTCTATTTCTACCTTCAGTAATCGTAATTTCTACATGCGTTACATTACGCTCTCTGTCTTGACTTTTTACTTTTACAATTGCAGGTTGTGTCAATCCATCTTCTAGCTGTATACCTTTTTCCAATTGTTTTACTTCTTCTCTAAGTAAATAGCCTTTTAATTTTGCTACATATTTCTTTTGAATTTTATAACGAGGATGGGTCATTAAATTTGTAAACTCACCATCATTCGTTAAAATTAATAAACCAGATGTGTCATAATCTAATCTACCTACTGGGAAAATTCTCGTCTTAATATCTTTAAAATAATCTGTCACCACGGCTCTTCCTTTATCGTCAGATACACTTGTAATCACTTTGGTTGGTTTATGGAATAAAATATATAGCTTATCTGGCATTTCTAATGGAATACCTTCTACTTCGATATAATCAGAATCTTTCACTTTAGTTCCAAGTTCTGTCACTTGTTTATGATTAACATATACAAGTCCTTCTTCTATTAATTTTTCTGCTTTTCTACGTGACGTATATCCACTTTTTGCAATAACTTTTTGTAATCTCTCTAATTCTTCACTCATTATGATTGCTCCTCATTGTTTTGTTTTTCGTTCATGCTACTAAAAAACAAATCCATTTCTTCTTGTTCATTTTCTTCATTTGTTGATTTAGGTAATTCGTCTAAAGAAGTTAGTCCAAATACATTTAAAAAATAATCTGTCGTATACAATAATTGGCTTCTAGATTGATCATTATGTTTCGGTTCAACGACACCTTTAGCAATTAAAGTCTTCACAGATGCATCTGAATTCACACCACGTATCACTTCTATATCGCTTCTTGTAACAGGTTGATTGTATGCAATAATAGATAATGTTTCTAACGCAGCTTGTGATAATTTTGTATTCATATTATCTATCATTAATTTTTCAAGATATTCATGCATAATTGGCTTTGCAGTAAGAATGCATTTATTACCGTAAAAAATGATTTGTAATGTTTCGCGTTCATATTCATTTGCTAAATCTTTTAATTGTGATGGTGTTAATTCTAATAACTCACATAACTGATTGATTTCAATGCCTTCATCACCTAATGAATATAATAATCCTTCTAATAATCCTAATTTACTCACTGACATAATTCACGCCTCGATTTATAGTTATTTCTCCAAATTGATATTGTTGGAATACATCAATTTGTCTTAATTTCATCATTTCCAATATTGCCAAGAACAACGTTACCAATACATTTGTAGATAAATCAGAAGGTAATGTTTCGAAAAATTTATAACTCTTATGTTGGGCAAGTTGTGCTTGTATTGAAGCTGTTGCCATTTCAATCGTATAACTATCTTCATTAACTGTGACATTCTGAGGTTTATTAAATCTTTGTCTACGTTTAGTACGTTGGTATGCAATAATTAAATCCGTCATATCTAAATCTAAAGGTGCACGTTTGTCATGAACGGCTTCAAATTTGGATAAATCTGCTGGCTTTTTGATGAATATTTGTTCTCTGTCTTGTTTTTTATGATTTAATAATTTAGCATATTCTTTATAATTTTGGTATTCGATTAATTGTCTAACTAAATCGTCCCTTGGATCATCTTCAAATTCATCAATATCTGATGGTTGTGTAGGTAGTAATAATTTGCTTTTGATCATCAATAACTCTGATGCCATAACTAAATATTCACTCGCTACATTTATTTCTAATATTTTCATTTGATGTATATAACTTAAGTATTGCTCGGTTAGTTCCTTCATTGGAATATCATAAATATCTATTTCGTATTTTTGTATTAAATGAAGTAATAAATCCAAAGGTCCTTCAAAGGCATCAAGTTTTACTTCATACATTTAAAACTTCCTCATTTCTATTCCTTTTACGTGCATAAATCTAAAAATTATTATACCATGATTACGTATAAATATTCTATGCTGAGAGGGATTTTAAATGGAAACACAAATAATGTCATTTCACTATCATTTCCATGTCTTAAGACATTATTTTGAATGTCACGATATATTAGAAGATCATTGGAAAGATCAAACTCAATTTAGTAAACATGATGCAATTGTAAGTTTAATATTGTTCTCTACAGCATGTTACCACTATAGACGTGATAATACGAAAGGTGCGCTGAAAACTTATAAAAAAGCATTACAAATTGCAGAATTAAATGATGACTTTAGCCATTTAGGTATTGAAAAAGCATCATTTCAATCTTTAATTCATTCACAAATCATGCGCATTGAGCAAGGTCATCCTTATGAAAATATTCAACTCCCTTTAACAGATGCAAGCTATCGTGCTTTAGAAAGTTCTTTTGATGATTTTGAATTTAACTATAATACAGATGTATCAGATTATATTAAACACCATCATCTACTAAGAGATCGTACTGAAGTGATAGAAAGTCGTATTTCAGCATATAAGCAACGTCACGCTAGACAATAAATAACCAATAAATGAGACCCCATGCGATAGCAAATGTTAATAAAATTGCTAATGTGACATATTTTTTTGATTCATGTTGTTGTTGTTTATTGTTCTTCATTGTTCTTCTCCTTCTTGGCTCTAGGGTGATACGTTAAATACATCTCGCGTATTTGTTTTTTAGAGATGTGTGTGTAAAGTTGTGTTGTAGAAATGTCGGAATGTCCGAGCATTTCTTGCACTGCCCTCAAGTCCGCACCATTTTCAAGCAAATGCGTCGCAAAAGAATGCCTTAAAGTATGAGGTGTTAAGGTCTTCGTTATCCCTTTTTCTAAGCCGATTTTTTTTAGTATTTTCCAAAATCCTTGTCGCGTTAAAGCTGTACCACGTGCATTTAAGAATAATATATCTGTAACATGTTTCTTCAATAAATTTGGTCTAACTTCTTGGATGTAGTTTCTTAAAATGCCCATTAAATGTTCACCAAGCGGTACGATTCGTTCTTTATTTCCTTTACCAAAGACTCTAATAAATCCCATTGTTAAATTGACGTCTTCTACATTTAATTGAATCAATTCACTTACACGAACGCCCGTGCCATATAAAAGTTCAAGCATCGTACGGTCTCGTTCATCTCTAGGACTTGTAATATGTGTAAATGTTAATAGTTGATTCACTTCATCTTCACTCAATACATCTGGAAGTTTTTGTTCGTATTTAGGTGTTTCAATCAATATTGTTGGGTCTTTAACGGCGTATTTTTCTCTAATCGCAAATTGATGAAAGCTTCTAATCGTCGCTGCCAATCTCGCAATTGTTTTAGCTGACTTACCTTCTTGTTTAAGATGTGCAAAATATTTTTGTATCACAATACGATCAATGTTGTCTATATGACTAATTTTATGTTCTGTTATGTATTGGTTATATTGTTTTAAATCTCTTTGATACGATTGGATTGTATTTTGACTCAAGCCTTTTTCTAATCTTATAAAATCTATAAACTCATTTATGATTTGTTCCATGAATTCACCTCATTGTTGTCATTATTTTACCATAAAAAAAGACATCACTAAAATCAGTATAAAACTTCATTTAGTAACGTCCATTATAGATTTATTCTTCGTGACATCTATGACAAATACCATGAAAAGTTAATCGATGGTCTAAAATTTTAAAGTTAAATTCTTTTTCAACTCGACGTTCTACGTCTTCTAATAAATCTTCTTCGATTTCATCAACTGCACCACATTCCATACATACCATATGGTGGTGGAAATGTTTTGCCCCTTCTTTTCTTAAATCGAATCTAGCAACACCATCGCCAAAGTTAATTTTGTCGACTACTTTTAATTCTGCTAAAAGTTCTAATGTACGATACACTGTTGCGAGACCAATCTCAGGTGCCTTATCTTTAACTTTTAGGTAAACATCCTCTGCACTTAAGTGATCGGCTTCATTCTCAAGTAATACTCTAACTGTCGCTTCTCTTTGCGGAGTTAGTTTGTAGGAAGCTTTGTGTAATTGTTCTTTCACACGTTGTATGCGTTCTTCCAACTTGACACCTTCTTTCTAAAAAATAATCATTATCAATTAGTAATGTATTCGTATACTAAAATACCAATAATCTTCTCAAAAAGCAAGAAAAAATATCTTTTTATTTAGAATGATTATAATTTAATAATAAGTATTGGAAGGCAATCATTGTTTTGGCATCTTCAATTTTATGTTCTGATAATAATGACTGTATTTGATTGATTGAAATTTTAGTTAAATTTAAGAATTCATCTTCATCTAAATTTACTTTTCCTTCTTTTAAATCTTTAGCGATATAAATACTTACTTTTTCATTACAGAACCCTGGGCATCCATAAACTTCACCAATAAGTTCGAGTTTGTCTGCGACGTATCCTGTTTCTTCTTCTAATTCTCTAAGTGCAGCTGACTCACGTTCCTCACCTATTTCTAATTTGCCAGCCGGAATTTCGATTAATGTCTTTTCCATTGCCTTTCTATATTGTTCCACCACTAATACTTCGTTTTCTGGTGTTATAGCTAATACAGATACTGCACCATTATGTAATACGACTTCGCGTTCACTCGTTTGACCATCTGGAAGTGATACTTGATGTTTTTCTAGCTTAATAATACGACCATCATATATCGTTTCTTTCGAAATCGTTTCTTCAGTTAGTTTCATTATAAGTGTGCCTCTTTTCATTAAAATAATTTATCTGGTAAACTTAATAAATAAAGTGTAGCGAAAGGAGCTTCAATATGCAAAAAAATATATTGAAAAGTGGCATTGAAATTTCAGAAGTCGGATTAGGTTGTATGAGTTTAGGAACAGATATTAACCATGCAGAAACAATTGTTGATGAAGCAATCAAACAAGGTATAACATATTTTGATACTGCTGATTTATATGATTACGGTGAGAATGAAAAAATCGTAGGTCAACTTTTGAAAAAATATCAAAATCAACATGATATCGTCATTGGATCAAAAGTCGGTAATCATTTTGATAAAGATAAACAAGAACACTTTTGGGATCCTTCTAAAGAACACATTATGAAAAGCATTAAAGAATCGTTACAAAGATTGGATCTTGAACAATTAGATTTATATATGTTACATGGCGGTACTATTGAAGATAATAAAGATGAAACGATAGAAGCATTCGAAAGATTAAAAGAACAAGGTCTCATAAAAGCATATGGCATTTCGTCAATCAGACCCAATGTAATCGATTATTACTTAAAAAACAGTCATATTGAAACGATTATGATGCAGTTTAGTATTTTAGATAATCGTCCTGAATATCTATTAGAAAAAATTAATGATCATTGTGTCAAAATATTAGCAAGAGGTCCTGTTTCTAAAGGTTTATTAACACATAAATCAAACGAAGTGTTAGATCGTAAATTTAAAGACGGATTGTTAGAATACAATTATAACGATTTGTCCGATACCATTTCTCAACTAAATAAAGAATATGATGACTTATCTAGTGTTACATTCAATTATTTGAAATCATTTGATGCACTTGGCTCTATTATTACGGGTGCAAGTTCACCAGAGCAATTGGCAGAAAGTATTCAAAGTTATAATGGAACATTATCAGAAGCTCAAATCAAGCACGCCCGTTCAATCGTTAAAAATATTGAATACACAAATCACTTACAATAAAAGAAAAGAGTCTGGGAGAGTATAAATTTTCCAGACTCTTATTCTATCTTTTTACTTAAAAAACTTTGTTTAAATAATTTTTCAAATGTACGAGGTGCTAATTGATAAAATCTCAATCCTAAATCCATCCATTTCGGTTCGTTTATTTCTATTTTTCTTTTAATCATAATTTTAACAATTTGTTCGCTCAAATCTTCAACATTAAGTTGTATTTGAGATGTGAGCTTTTCAAAGTGACCTGAAGGATCTGCTTTAGCATGAAATTGTGATTTGAAAGGTCCCGGATTTACTGTGAGTACATGTAAATCTTCGCGTTCAAGTCTGAATGCATTTGTAAAACTACTCAAAGCTGCTTTTGACGCTGAATAATGGCTACCATATGGCGTTGTCACTTTAGAAGAAATCGATGATATATTAACGATTGATGCCCCTCTTTTTAAATAAGGTAATATACGGTTCAAAAGAATAATTAAATTGACGAGATTTGTATGATAAATGTCTTTAATTTCATTACTTGTATGCGCCTCGTTAGATTTAAAGTAACCTAACCCAGCGTTATTAATAATCCCGTCATACATGTTGTTATGTGAAAGACTATATTGTTCGACTTGCGCCGTGTCATTCATATCTAATATAAAGACTTCTTTAATATTTTTATATTTAGTAATTAAATGATTGGCCTTATCCTCATTTCTTACAATTATGGAAACATAAGCACCATGATTATTCATTGATTGTATCAAGCTCTCCCCTAGTGAACCTGTGGCACCAGTTAATAAATAATGTTTACCGATCATTTAACTCACCCTTTATTCATTGTTATGTATAATGTATCATAACACTTCAAAAAAACTAAATACGATACAAGCAATTTTGACATAAGATTATATTTCTTTATAATTAAAATGAATTCATATGGAAGTGAGTGATTTTATTATGAAAATTGTGTTTTATGGATCTGGTAATATGGCAAACGCGATATTCACTGGAATTGTTAACAGTAAGTCGATTGAACCTGAAAATATTTATTTAACAAATAAGTCGAATCAAGAAGCATTGGAAAATTATCATGAAACTTTAGGCGTAAGCTATAGTTATGATGATGAAGAATTGTTAAAAGATGCAGATTATGTATTCTTAAGTACAAAACCTTATGATTTCTTAAAGTTAGCTGAACGGATTAGACCTTTTATAACGAGTGATAATAAATTCATTTCAATTATGGCTGGTTTACCGATTAGTTATATTAGAGATAATTTACAAGTTGATAATCCAATTGCTAGAATTATGCCAAATACGAATGCGCACGTTGGTCATTCAGTAACGGGTATCAGCTTCTCTACAAACTTCGATCCTAATTCTAAGCAAGAAGTATTGATGCTTATTGAAGCTTTCGGTACAGCATTAGAAGTTAAAGAAGACCACTTACATCAAGTGACAGCTATCACAGGTAGCGGACCAGCATTCTTATACCATGTATTTGAACAATATGTAAATGCAGGTACTAAATTAGGTATTGAGCAATCTCAAGTTGAAGAATCCATTAAAGAACTGATTATTGGTACTGGTAAAATGATTGAACGTTCTGATTTAAAAATGGATCAATTAAGAAAAAATATTACGTCTAAAGGCGGTACAACGCAAGCAGGATTAAATGCGTTAAGCAACCATGATATAGAAGCTATTTTCTTAGATTGTTTAAACGCAGCTGTTAAGAGAAGTATCGAACTAGCAGAAGCGGATGAAGATTAATTGAATATTCTTTTAAAAAACATCTCATCTTATATATATTTTAAGATGAGATGTTTTTCTATATTTGGAATTGATCATAATCTTTTACAAATTTAAAGTCATGATTAACGGCTGACTGTAATGATGATTCAACTGATTGAATATCTTCTAATTCATATCGATTAGATAAATGTGTGAATAGACCTTTTTTTACATGAACATCAGACATTAATTGAAAGACATCTTCAATATGGCTATGATAATATGAATTTGCTAAATTTTTATCGCCTTCGATATATGTTGTTTCATGAACAATAACGTCTGCATCTTGTGCAAGGATATGTTCATTTTGGCATGGCATCGTATCACCAAAGATTGTAATCACTTTACCCTTTTTCTTAGGACCTTTGAAATCTTTAGACTGATAAGTTTGATTTTCATATTCAAAAGTTTCATTTGCTTTCACTTCTTGATATTTGGGACCAGGCTCTATGCCGATAGCTTTAAGTTTTTCAACATCTAGCTTTCCTTCAATATCAGGTGCTGTGATTCGATAACCGACAGATAATATACCATGTTTTAAAGGTAAAGCTTTAATATGAAAGCCATCGATATTAAGTTCTGTTTCAGTGTTGAATTCATTTACAGTTATCGGATAATTTAAATTTGATTGAGAAATTTCTAATGCCGTTTGTATAAACTTGGCTATACCTTTAGGACCGATTATTGTTAAAGGTTTATCTTTACCACCTTGGAAGGAACGACTTGTTAATAATCCAGGTAATCCAAATATATGATCACCATGTAAGTGCGTAATAAATATATGACTTATTTTGCCAAGTTTAATGCCAGTATGTAATATTCTATGTTGCGTTGCTTCACCAACATCAAACAACCATAGTTGATTTACGTGAGGTAGGCAATTAAAGGCAATTGATTGTGTATTTCTTTCTTTAGTCGGTAATCCGGCACTTGTGCCTAAAAATGTGAGTTCCATCGTCTTCCTCCTTACGTTATTATTATAACATGTATCGTACAATGATTTATAAAAATACATAAAAATGATGTTGATTATACAACTTACTGAATAAATTGAAAATTTAAAAGTTCAAATTGAAGAATATCAATCACTAACATGTTATAATAATTAATATTGTAAATTGTGAAAAAGTTAGAGAATCGAGGTAAATAAATGACAACCGAAACTAGAAATATTCCATGCTTAATTACAATATTTGGGGCTACAGGTGATTTAAGTCACCGTAAATTATTCCCATCTATTTTTCATTTATATCAACAAAATCAATTAGACGAACATATCGCAATAATCGGTGTTGGTCGAAGGGATTGGACTAATGAAAAGTTCAGAAGTGAAATTAAAGCTTCAGTAGAGAAACATGTACAGAATACAGAAAAGTTAGATGAATTTATGGAACATGTGTTTTACCAATCGCACGATGTTAGTGACCCTTCTAGTTATGAAGAATTATTAGCTTTTTCAAATGAGTTAAACGAACAATATCAATTAGAAGGTAATCGATTATTTTATTTAGCAATGGCACCTCAATTCTTTGGTACTGTTACAGATTTCTTAAAGTCTTCAGGTTTAACAGATACTGACGGTTTCAAACGCTTAATTATTGAAAAACCTTTCGGCACAGATTTAGCATCTGCCGAAGAATTAAATGAACAAATTAGACGTTCATTTAAAGAAGAAGAAATTTACAGAATCGACCATTATTTAGGTAAAGATATGGTACAGAACATCGAAGTGTTAAGATTTGCCAATGCGATGTTCGAACCATTATGGAATAATAAATATATTTCTAATATTCAAGTAACATCATCTGAAATATTAGGTGTAGAAGATCGAGGCGGATACTATGAAAATAGTGGCGCATTAAAAGATATGTTCCAAAACCATATGTTACAAATGGTTGCATTATTAGCAATGGAACCACCTATTAGTTTAAACAGTGAAGATGTTAGAAATGAAAAAGTAAAAGTATTGCGTTCAATTAGAGCTTTAGATGAGTCAGAAGTCAAACAGAACTTTGTTAGAGGGCAATATGATAAAGGCAAAATTGAAGGTGAAGAAGTTAAAAGCTATAGAGAAGAAGATAAAGTAGCAGATGACTCTAATACCCCTACTTTCGTCGCAGGTAAATTAATGATAGATAATTTCAGATGGGCTGGCGTACCATTCTTTATTAGAACTGGTAAAAGAATGAAGAAAAAAGGTATTCAAGTAGTTGTTGAATTCAAAGAAGTACCAATGAATTTATATTACCAACGTGATTCAGAATTAGAATCTAATTTACTTGTTATAAATATTCAACCTAATGAAGGACTTTCACTACACTTAAATGCTAAAAAACAAGTTCAAGGTATAGAAACAGAACCTGTACAATTATCATACGCAATGAGTGCACAAGATAAAATGAATACAGTTGATGCATATGAGAACTTAATCTTCGATTGCCTTAAAGGTGATTCAACAAACTTTACACATTGGGAAGAATTAAAAGCGACATGGAAATATGTAGATGTGATACAAAATGTGTGGGACAATGATAAAGCACCGTTCCCTAATTATAGAGCTGGCACTAATGGACCGATTAAGAGTCAATTATTATTGTCAATTGATGGATTTAAATGGTGGGACGATATTAACTAATCTTTCTGCCAACAGGAGTGACTGAACATTGGAAGTAATTAAAGATTTACAAAGAGCAATTGTGTACATTGAAGATCATCTATTAAGCGATATCGATTTACAAACTTTGAGTGATCACGTTGAAAAGTCCCCTTTTCACTTAAATCAATCTTTTACGATGGTTATTGGTATGACGCCTATTGAATATCAACTTGCTAGAAGAATGACTGAAGCGGCATTTGATATTTTAAGTGGTCATACACGTATTTTAGATATTGCCTTAAAGTATGGATACAGAGATGCACATGCATTCGCTCATGATTTTAATGCATATCATGGCATAAGTCCGCTACAAACGAAGACACATCAATCTATGCTTAAAATTAAAAAAAGAGTCTCTATTAAATTAACTTCTACAGAAACAGAACCGTTAAATTATTCGTTACAATACAAAGATGATTTAAAGTTAGTTGGTAAAAATCATCATTATCATTCAAATGAACTAGATAATCATTTTTTAATACCTGACTTATTAGAAATGTTATTAGAGAATAATTACATAGAAGACTTTATTAAATATAATGATGTTAAACCTAACCAACTATTTGTTGTTCGAAGACCACTAGTAGATGGACTTGAAGTTTTTGTAGGCGTACCTAGCGAAAGATATCCAGGTCATTTAGATAATTATTATTTACCTGGACATCATTTCGCGACGTTTAATTTACAAGGTGAATTAGATTTTGTAGTGAGTGAAGCTTGGCACCATATTGAAAATCAATGGCAACTTAAAATGCCTTATTTACATGATGATTTTTATGTTGAGGTTTATCCTCTTGATGTTAATTTTGATCAAGAAACTTCTAAAGTCCAACTTTGGATACCTATTGATCATAAAAGTATGAATTAAAAAACACCCCGCTATCTTATTTAGATAACGGGGTGTTTCGTTATATCAAATTATTTAGTCCATTCAGTATGGAAAATACCTTCTTTATCTTTACGTTCATAAGTATGCGCACCAAAGTAATCACGTTGTGCTTGAATTAAGTTGGCAGGTAAATCTTCTGAACGGTAACTATCAAAGTAATTGATTGCTGAAGAGAAACCAGGTGTTGCAATTCCTGCTTTGATTGCAGTTGCTGATACTTCTCTTAATGAACCTTGATATTTTGCAACGATATCGTTGAAATAAGGATCTAATAATAAATTTGTTAATGATGAATCATTATCGTAAGCGTCTTTGATTTTTTGTAAGAATTGTGCACGGATGATACAACCCTCTCTCCAAATCATAGCTAACTCACCTAATTTTAAGTTCCAGTTATTTGTTTCACTAGCAGTTTTCATTTGAGCAAATCCTTGTGCATAACTACATATTTTACTCATATAAAGAGCTTGTCTGATTTGCTCTAAGAACGCTTCTTTATCACCAGTAAACTCAGTTACTTCTGGACTAAACGCTGTGCTTGCTTTAACTCTTTCATCTTTAAATGAAGAAATAAATCTAGCAAATACGGATTCAGTAATAATTGTTAATGGAATACCTAATTCTAAAGCATTAATTGAAGTCCATTTACCAGTACCTTTTTGTCCAGCTTTATCCATAATTTTTTCAACTAATGGTGTACCATCTTCGTCTAATTTATTAAAGATTTCGCCAGTGATTTCAATTAAGTAACTTTCTAATTCGCCAGCATTCCATGATTTGAACGTTTCAGCAATATCTTTATGATCCATGTGTAATACACGTTTCATTAAGTCATAACTTTCAGCGATTAATTGCATATCTGCGTATTCAATACCGTTATGCACCATTTTCACATAGTGGCCAGCACCGTCTGGACCAACATATGTTACGCATGGAGAACCATCGCTTGCTTTTGCAGAAATGCTTTCTAAAATTGGTGCTACCAATTCATAAGCTTCTTTCTGACCACCAGGCATAATTGAAGGACCAGTTAATGCACCTTCTTCCCCACCTGAAACACCTGTTCCAATGAAGTTTATTCCACTTTCATCTAAATATTGGTTTCTACGAATCGTGTCTAAATAGTTAGTATTTCCGCCATCGATAAGGATGTCGCCTTTATCTAATAATGGTAATAAGCTATCGATTGTTTTATCTGTTGCTTCACCAGCTTTTACCATAAGTAAAATTTTTCTTGGTTTTTCTAATGAATCTACAAACTCTTCGATTGAATAGTTTGGATGTATATTTTTACCTTGTGATTCTTCAACCATTTGGTCGACTTTCTCTTTTGAACGGTTATACACTGAAACTGAGTAACCACGTGATTCAATATTCCAAGCTAAGTTTTTACCCATTACAGCTAAACCAACTACACCTATTTGTTGTGTCATGAAATTAACCTCACTTTTTTTCATTTTCTAGTACATTTTAACATAGTTTGAATACGTTTTTCGTCTATAAAGTCTTTAATTTCAAATGAATACGTTTACATACTGAATTTTTATGCAAGTTCAGCAATTGCAACGATTTGTTCTGTAATTTTTTGTAATTCTTCAACTGGCATACGTTCATTTGTTGTATGAATATATTCATATCCAACACCTAAAATAACAGTAGGTATACCAAATCCACTAATAACATTTCCGTCAGATCCACCACCTAGTTTAACAAGGTCTGCTTTACGTCCAATTTTTTCAGAAGATTTAACAGCTAATTGAACAACATCGTCTTCTTCAGTTAAGTTAAAGCTTGGGTACATGATTTGTACATTAACTTCAGCAGAACATCCGAATTCTTCAGCAGTTTTCTCGAATGCTTCTTTCATATGTGTGACTTGTTGGTTCATTTTTTCGTCATCTAAAGATCTAGCTTCTGCTAAAATATATACATGATCACTTACGATATTTGTTGCTGTTCCACCTTCGAATCTACCGATATTAGCAGTCGTTTCTTCATCGATACGTCCTAAGTTCATATGACTAACAGCTTTAGCAGCGATATTAATAGCAGAAACACCTTTTTCAGGTTCTAATCCAGCGTGTGCTGTTTTACCTTTAATAATTGCCTCTATTTTAGCTTGTGTTGGAGCCGCTACAACAGTTGTACCTACTTTACCAGGCGCATCAATAGCAAAACCATATTTCGCTTGAATATCATCTGGATTTAAAGCTTTAGCACCAACTAAACCAGATTCTTCACCTACTGTAATGATAAACTCGATATCACCATGTTGAATATTGTTATCTTTAATAACTTGAATAGCTTCTAAAATGGCAGCTAAACCAGCTTTATCATCAGAACCTAAGATTGTTTCACCTTTAGAATAAATGTAACCATCTTCACGTAATTCAGGTTCAATATTATTACCAGGCGTAACAGTATCCATATGGCTTGTAAAATAAATCGGTGTCTTACTAGAATCCTCACCTTTTAATTTACAAATTAAATTACCAGCACCATAACCAGTCTCACTTTGAGAGTCATCCTCTTTAACATCTAAACCTAAATCCGTAAACTTTTGCTTTAATAAGTCAGCAATCTTTCTTTCATTTTTAGATTCAGAATCTACCTTTACAAGTTCTATAAAAGTATTCAATAATCTTTCTTCATTAATCATGATTGTCCCTCTTTTCATTTATTTAAATATCTCATAATCTAGTGTATAATAGTTGATAAATATATACAAAACTAATGTTTAAAGAGAGGGTTATCATGCAAAATAAGAATATACGTAAAATCATAATCATCGTAATGTTAGTAGCAATCGTAGCTGCACTTGTATTATCAGGTATCTTACCATTCCTATTAAATTAATAATATAATTTAAAAGCGCTAGCTCATGATGAGTAGCGCTTTTTGTTTTGGGGTAGACAATTCTAGAAAATGAGGTATTTCATGGCTTAAGTCCATCATTAAGCCAAGAGATTGGTCATTTCGTGGCTTAAGTCCTTCATTAAGCCAAGAGATCGGGTATTTCATGGCTTAAGTCTACCATTAAGCCAAGAGATCGGGTATTTCATTGCTTAAATCTACCATTAAGCCAAGAGATTGGTCATTTCATGGCTTAAGTCTTTCATTAAGCCAAGAAATCGGGTATTTCATTGCTTAAGTCTACCATTAAGCCAAGAGATTGGTCATTTCATGGCTTAAGTCTTTCATTAAGCCAAGAGATTGAGGATTCCATGGCTTAAGTCTTTCATTAAGCCAAGAGTTTGGGTATATCGTGGCTTAAGTCTTTCATTAAGCCAAGAGATTGGTCATTTCATGGCTTAAGTCTACCATTAAGCCAAGAGATTGGTCATTTCATGGCTTAAGACTTTCATTAAGCCAAGAGATCGGGTATTTCATGGCTTAAGTCTACCATTAAGCCAAGAGATTGGTCATTTCATGGCTTAAGTCTTTCATTAAGCCAAGAGTTTGGGTATATCGTGGCTTAAGTCTTTCATTAAGCCAAGAGATTGAGGATTTCATGGCTTAAGTCTTTCATTAAGCCAAGAGTTTGGGTATATCGTGGCTTAAGTCCTTCATTAAGCCATGAGTTTCATTAGTTCATAGTTTAGATTTCAAACATTAACTAACGTTTACCCCTCTATATATACAAAAAACGCAATGCTGAATAGCATTGCGTTTTTACTTCTTAAGGCTACCGAATTGTGATTTGATTAGTAAGTACTCTTCTACTTCGTTTAATAGTTGAAATAGTGCTGCTATACTTTCTAATTCTTGTTGTGTTTTTGGTAGCTCGATGGACTGTAATTTGATTTTAATGTCATATAGATTATGCAATCTCATAAGTGAGTAATCATTGCCTTGTACGTTTTGTGATACTTCTAATAACAATTGACTACATAAATGATGTGCGTGTTGACTGTGTTGCATTGATTCAATTAAATTTTTCATTCTTTTTAATAAAGTCAATTGTTCTTCTCTCATATCAAAGTAATGATAATAAGAATTTTCATTTCTCACAAAATGATTTTTAACTTCTCTAAATGCTAATGATTTAGCTTTTCTAATATTTTCTGAAACTATATCAAATGACGGTACATTAATTTTCTTATTTGGATCTTGTAAGCATTGACTATAAATAAAGGTTATTAATATAAAGTCGTCTTCTATTTTGCGCTTATAGTTGTTGAGTTTGTAATCTAAACTTGGCATAAACATATTCATTATTAAGGCGATGCCTATACCAATTATAAGTAATAAGATTTCATTTATGACGACATTCATATCGATTGTTTTAGCCATATACAAATGTAGTATAATAACACAGCTTGTTACGATACCTTCTTGTACACCAATCATGACTGTTACAGGTATAAATAAAAGTACCATAATACCAAGTATAATGGGTGTGCTTCCAAAATAAGTGAAAAATAATGAACCTATCAAAATTGCAATAAAACATGCTACAAATCTATATATTGCAGCTTCAAATGATTTTACTCTTGTATCCTTAATACATAATACAACAAGAATAGCACTGGATGCATAGTTGTCTAAGCCGATTAACCTAGAAAGGATGACAGCTAATGTCATCCCTAGGGCAGTTTTTAATGTTCTATATCCTATTCTGTACGGTTTTATTTGCATAAGAAATGAACCGTTCCTTTACACTTCTTCGCAATACTCTTCGAATAGTGCTTGAATGTTTGTAATAACACTCATTGGATCGTGACCTTCGATTTCATGTCTTTCAATCATTTTGACAATTTTGCCATCTTTTAGAAAAGCAAATGATGGACTTGATGGTGGATAACCTTCGAAATATTCACGTGCTGTTTCTGTTGCTTCTTTGTCTTGACCAGCAAATACAGTTACTAATTGATTTGGTAATTTATCATAGTGTAACGCATGTTGTGCTGCTGGTCTTGCGATACCGCCTGCACATCCACAAACTGAATTAACCATAACAAACGTTGTACCTGGTTTGTTGAAAGTTTCTTCAACTTCATCTTTAGTTGTTAATTGTTTGTATCCAGCTGCTTCTATTTCATTTCTCGCAGAATTGACTACGTCGTTCATATATAAATTGAAATCCATTTCCATAAAAAAAGCCTCCTGTAATAATAGATAAGTCTATTTTACAGGAGATTTAAGGGTAAAACAATGAGAAGCTTTTATTAATATATAGATGTATTCTCGATTGTCATACTTTGTAATCTTTCTTTTACATATTTTAAGAATTCACCGGCCATTAAACCATCTAATATTCTATGATCAATTGATAATGATAAATTAACCATATCACGAATACCAATCATATCATTGACAACTACAGGTCGTTTCACAATGGATTCTACTTGTAAAATAGCTGCTTGTGGATGATTGATAATACCCATTGATGATACAGAGCCAAATGAACCCGTGTTATTGACTGTAAATGTACCACCTTGCATATCTTGAGAAGTTAATTTATGCTGTCTTCCTCTAGTTGCTAGATCATTAATTTCACGAGCGATACCTTTGATTGATTTATCATCAGCATTTTTAATAACAGGTACATATAATTTATCTTCACTTGCTACTGCGATTGAAATATTAATATCTTTATGAATTTTAATTTCATCGCCAGCCCAAGTGCTATTTAACATCGGATATTTTTTCAATCCTTCTGCAACAGCTTTTACGAAAAATGCGAAGAATGTTAAGTTATATCCTTCGTTTTGTTTAAAAGATGATTTATGATGTTGTCTTGTTTTAACAAGATATGTAGCATCAACTTCGACCATCATCCAAGCATGTGGAATTTCATGAACACTTTGTAACATTTTATTAGCAATTGCTCTTCTAACGCCATTAACAGGAATTGAATCTCCAGGTAATGAAGTCGTTTCTGGTTCTGGTTGAACTGTGTTTTCAGTGATTGCTTCAGATGTTGCATCTACTTGTTTAGATGGTGTGTTTTCAGTTGAGTCACCATTTTCGATAGCATTTAAAATATCTTTTTTAGTGACTCTTCCTAAATTGCCAGTACCTTTAACTTTATTTAAATCAATATTATTTTCACTTGCTAATTTAAAGACAACAGGTGAATATTGACCGTTATTCATTGGACCTTCTTGTGGTTCATTAGATACAGGTTTTTCAGCTTTTACAGGTTGATCTTCTTTAGATACTTCTGATTCAGTTTGTTCATCAGTACTATTATTGTTATCCTCTGATGTTTCACCTACTACGTCCATTCTACAAATGATTGTACCAACATCAACTGTTTCGCCAGCTTCTACAACAATTTCTTTAATTGTTCCATTAAATGTTGAAGGCACTTCAGCTGTTACTTTATCTGTAATCACTTCGCACAGTGCATCGTACTCTTCAATTGTGTCGCCTGGTTGAACGAGCCATTGTTCGATTGTACCTTCATGAACACTTTCTCCAAGTTTCGGCATCTTTACGTCCATAATTTAACCTCCTAAAATTCAGCTAATGTTCTCATTTTTTCTTCTATTTTTACAGGATTCATCATAAAGAAATCTTCCATTGGTGGTGAAAATGGCATAGCTGGTACGTCTGGACCTGCAAGTCTTGCAATTGGTGCATCTAAATCAAATAAGCAATTTTCAGCTATTATGGCAGATACTTCACTCATGACACTACCTTCTAGATTATCTTCAGTTACAACCAATACTTTGCCAGTCTTTTTCGCACAATTAATAATTGTTTCTTTATCTAGTGGATATAATGAACGTAAATCTACTATTTCTGCATCTATACCTTCAGTTGATAATATTTCAGCTGCTTGAAGTGCGTAATTTACACATAATCCATAAGTGAATACTGTAATATCTGAACCTTCTCGTTTAACATCTGCTTTATCAATTGGTACAGTATAATATTCTTCAGGCACTTCTTCTTTTAATAATCTATATGCTTTTTTATGCTCGAAATATAATACAGGATCATTATCTTCAATTGCCGCAAGAAGTAAACCTTTAGCATCATATGGCGTTGATGGAATAACCACTCTTAAGCCTGGTGTTGAACAGAATATACTCTCAATACTTTGAGAATGATATAATGCGCCATGAATTCCGCCACCAAATGGACTTCTAATTGTTAAAGGACAATCCCAGTCATTATTAGAACGGTATCTTATTTTAGCTGCTTCATTGATGATTTGGTTTGTTGCCGGAACGATATACTCTGCAAATTGAATTTCAGATACCGGTCTTTTACCCATCATAGCAGCACCAATTGAAGCACCAACGATATTTGATTCTGCTAACGGTGAATCGATCACGCGTCCTTCACCATATTTGTTGTATAAATTTTTAGTTGCGCCAAATACGCCGCCTTTTAGACCAACATCTTCGCCGATAACAAATACATTATTGTCTTTTTCCATCGCTTGGTCCATTGCTTGATTAATCGCGTCAAGATAGGATAACTTAGGCATTCTTTTCGCCTCCTTGATCATATACATGTGTTAAAGCTTCTTCCGGTAATGGATAAGGTGCTTTTTCTGCATTTTTAGTAGCAGTATTGATTTCTTGTTTAATTTCTTCTTCAACTTGGCTGAACCACTCGTCGTTTGTCACTTGATGTTCAACTAAATATTCTTTGAATTTAATCATACAATCATTATCTTTTTCTTCTTTCATCTCATCTGCTGGACGATAAGTATCGTTATCGTCTGAAGAATGAGGTGTT
This sequence comes from Mammaliicoccus sp. FSL K6-3158, assembly GCF_038005105.1. NCBI lineage: Bacteria > Bacillati > Bacillota > Bacilli > Caryophanales > Staphylococcaceae > Mammaliicoccus > Mammaliicoccus sp. FSL K6-3158. The sequence continues at coordinate 1,386,440 of NZ_JBBOSL010000001.1, read as the reverse complement.
AATCTACTACATAATGCTTCAATTAATGTAGGTCCTTCACCATTAATTGCACGTTCTCTTGCACGTTTAACTGCTTCATAAACAGCTATAGGATCATTACCATCAACTTGTTCACCAAATGCACCGTAACCTGCAGCTCTAGATGATAAATCATCTGTAGCGTACTGTAAGTGAGTTGGTACGGAAATGGCATATTTATTGTTTTCAATAATACAAATAAATGGCAATTTATGAACACCAGCGAAGTTCATTGCTTCATGGAAGTCACCTTGGCTTGTACTTCCTTCACCTAAAGTAGCTAGTGCAATCGCTTCTTTGCCATCCATTTTAAGCGATAAACTTGCACCAACTGCATGTAATACTTGAGTTGTTACACAAGAGCCTTGCGTTAAAATAGATAACTCCTTTTTACTAAAATGAGATGGCATTTGCTTACCTCCACTTGAAGTATCACCTTGTTTAGCAAATGCAGCTAACATAGATTCTTCTGCAGAAATACCACGTGCTGTAACTAAAGCTAAATCTCTATAGTAAGGTGCTAATACGTCTTCGTCTTTTAGTGCATAATATGTGCCAATCTGCGTTGCTTCTTGACCTTGACAACTAATGACAAACGGTAGTTTACCTGCTCGATTGAGTAGCCACATTCTTTCGTCAATTTTTCTACCTAATAACATCCATTTATAAATTTCTTTTAAGTCTTCATGCGTTAATCCGACAGTCTTATAATCTAACATCTAATCTCTCCTCTTTAGACGTGAATAGCACGATTCTCAGATTTTAACCCTAGTTCCATGAGCACTTCTCCAATTGAAGGATGTGCATGTACAGTAGTTGCTAGTTCTTCAGTAGAGCCATTCATAAATGTAAATAGAGCTGCTTCATTAATTAATTCAGTCACTTTTGCACCAATCATATGAATGCCAAGCACTTTTTCATTGTCTATATCTTTGATTAAAATACATTCACCAAGTCCATTATTTTCGATGACGGATTTTCCAATTGCTTTAAATGGCACTTTAAATTTTTTGAAATTAATATTTTGTGCTTTAGCATCTTGTTCAGTCATCCCTATTGAAGCAATTTCAGGATTTGTATATATACATCTCGGAACTGTTAAATAATCTAACATAATAGGATTTTGATCAAACATATGCTCTACTGCAATTGTGCCTTCTTTAGTTGCAACGTGTGCTAACTGATAATTACCGATGACATCTCCAACCGCATAAATATGTTTATCATCAGTTTGATAAACATCATTTGTTTGAATATAGCCTTTATTATCGGTCTTTATTTTTGTGTTATTCAAACCTAAATCTTCAGTATTCGGTGTTCTACCAACAGCGACTAATACTTTTTCAAAAGTTTGTTGCTCATTTTGAAGTGTTACATCTACGTGTTGATCATGTATGCTGACATCTTGTTCAGATAAAGGACATTTCTCATGAATGTTTATACCATTTTCTTCAAAGCTACGTTTAATCGTCTTACTGATTTCACGTTGTTCGTTAGGGATAATAGATTGCCCTGCTTCAACAATTGTTACTTTTACACCTAAATCATTTAATAAAGATGCAAATTCAAGTCCTATAACACCGCCACCGATAATTAACATGCTTTTAGGCAATGTTTCTAATTGCATCATATCATCACTTGAAATGACGGTTTGATGGTTAAACTTTAAGAATGGTAATTCAATTGGTCTTGATCCTGTTGAAATTAATACATTTTGATTAACGAGTAGTTCCGATTCGCCATTTTCAAATTCAACAGATACAGTTCCAGCTTGAGGCGAGAACAATGAAGGCCCTAGAATTCTGCCATTACCTTCATAAATGTCAATTTTGTATTTTTTCATCAAACTTTGTACACCATTGTACATCGTGGAAACTGTTTCATCTTTCTTAGCAACAACATCCGACATTTCAAAATCAGCTGAAGCAGTTTTAATACCATATTCGTTTGAATGTTGTATGTATCTTAAAATTTCTGCAGTTTTTAAATATGATTTTGTAGGTATACAACCTTTATGTAAACAAGTTCCACCTAACTTAAATTTCTCTACAATTGCGACTTTTTTTCCTAGTTGTGAAGCACGAATTGCTGATACGTAGCCCGCCGTACCGCCACCTAGAATGACTAAATCATATTCTTTAGACATAGTATTACTCCTTATTCATATGACTTGGTACTAATTTTACCGTGTAAGAGGTCCATTACGCCAATATTTAAGGCGTGCATTTCTTTTTCTCCTTCATATATAGTAACATTTTGTAGCCAAGATACATATTGTTTTACTTTATTTGTGATATATTTTGAATAACTTAACCCACCAGTTATGATAATTTGATCGATTTGACCTTCTAAAACGACCGCGCAAGAACCTATAGATTTAGCAATTTGATAACACATGGCATCTAAGACTAGTTTAGCAGTTTTATCGCCATTTTCCATCATTTGTTCTACTTTTAAACAATCATTTGTACCAAAATATGATAATAACCCAGATTTTTTACTTAATTCATTATTAGCTTCTTTAGCATTTAAATCGTGATCAATAACCCATTTAATTAACGCATCATTTGGTATTGAACCAGCTCTTTCAGGACTAAATGGCCCCTCACCTAATAAGCCGTCATTAACTTCGATGACTCTTCCTTTTCTATGAGCACCTACACTTATACCACCACCGAGATGTGCAACGATGACATTAATATCTTCATATGCTTTGCCAATATCAGTTGCATATTGTTTAGCGACAGATTTCTGGTTTAATGCATGGAAGATGCTGCGTCTTTCAATACCTTTTATGCCAGTAATTCTAGCTTCAGGTATTAATTCATCTACAACGACAGGATCAACAATATATGCTTGTATATTTAATTCTTTAGCAAATGTATAGCCGATAATACCACTTAAATTTGAGGCATGAAATCCATACTTAAAAGATTTCAAATCTTGATTCATGATGTTATTAACAAGATATGTTCCACCCTGTATAGGCTTTAAAACACCACCCCTACAAGCAATAGCATCTATTGATTGTAGGGAGATATGATGTTGGTTTAATGAGTTCTTGATACTTTCAAGTCGAAATGGGACTTGTTCAATTAATGGAAGATTAGTTTGTTCGATATCATACCTAATAACATCTTCAAATAACATATCATAGTTATCAAATACAGCAACTTTAGATGATGTGCTTCCTAAATTAAGTACAAGAATTTTTTTCATTATTTTTTACCTCTAGAAATGATAGATCTTTCAGTTTTTAAGAAATTACTTCTTACATTTTTAAGTTGTTCAATACGTTCTTCAGCTAAAATTTCAGCTGCACGTGCAGAAGTAATTTGATCTCTTTTACTAATTTCAAATACTTTATCCATTTGGTCATAGATTTTCTCAATATTTGAAATAGCACGTACTTCATTGTATCCATCTAATTCATCAGCAACATTGATAACACCACCAGAGTTAGCAACGAAGTCAGGCGCATATACAATACCTTTATCTTCTAATTGAGAACCGTGTAAATCTATGTCTTGTAATTGATTGTTTGCACTACCACATACAACTTTAACTTTTAAGCGTGCGATAGTATCATCATTTAATACGCCACCTAAAGCACAAGGTGCAAAGATATCAGCATCTACATCATAAATATCATTAATACCTACACTTTGAGCGTTGAAGTCATTTACAACTCTATCAACTGCTTCTTGGTTAATATCCGTTACAACTAATTGAGCACCTGCTTCATGTAAATAACGACATAGTTCGTAAGCAACGTGTCCAACACCTTGAACGGCAACTGTTTTCCCGTTTAAATCATCTGTTCCAAATGCTTCTTTAGCTGCACGTTTCATAGAAACAAATACACCTAATGAAGTTTTAGGACTTGGGTTACCACTAGATTGGTGACTTTCAGATAAACCAACTACGTAATCAGTCTCTTCAAAGATAATATCCATATCGTCTTCAGTCGTTCCAACATCTTCTGCAGTAATATAACGACCATTTAAACTTTCTACATATCTACCTAAAGCTCTAAATAAAGCTTCTGATTTATCTTTTTTAGGATCGCCGATAATAACTGTTTTACCGCCTCCTAAGTTTAAACCAGCTGCAGCATTTTTATATGTCATACCTCTTGATAAGCGTAATGCGTCATTAATAGCTTCTTCTTCACTTTCATATGGCCACATTCTACAACCACCAAGTGCTGGTCCTAATGTTGTATCATGAATCGCAATGATTGCTTTTAATCCTGAACTTTTATCGTGACAAAATACTATTTGCTCATAGTCATATTTTTCTATCGTTTCGAATAACATAATTATCCCCTTTTCACTTTTTATATAATAACTTCATTTCTAATTTTACATGAAATGTTTTATTTATCAAATAAATTGACGAAGAATGATAGCGCTTACAAAAAGTAAAAATTTTTAGAAAATTCAATCTTTATTGATATAAAAGCATTGTAAGCTCTTTCAATACTTTGAAATAAAGAGTATAGTTATTAATTTATTATTATAATATACTAAATAAGCATTAACGCACTACAAATAGAATGAAATTTATCTTGTGATGAATCTGATCTAGAAGTTAAAATTATGGGTATTTTTGCTCCAATTATAACAGATGCTACATCAGCGTTCGATAAATAAACGAGTGATTTATATAAAATATTGCCACTTTCAATTTGAGGGACGATTAAACCATCAACGTTACCTGATATTTTTGAATCTATTTTTTTAATAATGGATGCCTTTTTATTAATTGCAGCATCAAATGCAATTGGACCTTCTATTTCAAGGTCTAGTTTTTCTTGATTAAAATAAGACACGACTTCATGCGCATCAACCGATGACTGCATTTTCGGATTCACATTTTCAATTGCAGAAAGTACGCCTATTTTAGGCGAGTTGATACCAATTTTTTTGAGTGAATATACTAAATTCGATGTAATTTCAATTTTTTGTTCGATAGTTGGTGCAATATTCATCGCAACATCTGATACGGTTAACATCTTGTGATACTCCGGTATATTAAATATTGCGATATGGCTCATTCTATAGTTAGTCTTCAAATTATATTTATCTTTTAATACTTCTTTCAACAATTCTGATGTTGAAATTAATCCTTTCATTATTAAGTCTGCTTTTCCATCTGCTACAGCTTGTACACATTGAGATACAGTATGTTCTTCGTTAAGTGTTTGAATAATTTCTACTCTATTTAATTCTTCATGCGTTAAATTAAATGATCTAATCAGCTCATCTTGTGGTCGTTCATCAAACAACATAAATGTAGCTTTTGTATGTTTAATCGCTTTAACAATTGCTTTAATGACACCTTCATCATTTGATTTACATACAGCAATTGTCGCCGATATATTTTGACCGTTTTTTATCATATCTTTAAAAAGCATTTAATCCCCTCCTATTACTATCATAATCAAATTGTATCGTTTATTCCATTTTTTCAATGTTTACTTTTACTCATTATCTCATATATAATATAAGTTATTAATTAATAGGAGTTTTAACTTATGCAAAAGTATATTGCATTACTTATTTTGGTTATACCAGGTATTATTGCGGGACTAGGTATTAAATGGATGAGAGATGCTGTTTTTGGACAACTCGTTTCACAATTACATTTTATTTGGTTGCAGTTTTTATTAGGCTTTATATTCTTTGTATTTGGTGTAGTGTTCATTGGGGGGTATATACTACATCGTGAAAAGAAAAATAAACGTGCACAAGAACATTTTATGAAGAAACAAAACCCCAAAAAAAGAGACTAGGAAAGCCTAGTCTCTTTTTTTAAACTTTTCATATAGATGTAATAAAAATTCACCGTTTGTAGGTCGTACATACAATTTTTCACTATTATACCAATAGGACTTTAATTCTTTATCCCAAGCTAATTTAATAGCATGCCGTATAGACCTTTCAACATTATTCGCTTGTATATTATAATTTTGAGAAATTAAAGGATAAAGTTCTTTAGTTAATGGCATCTTACGGTTATATTGAAGCATAAGATGTACACCATACTTAATATATTCATATCCGTTTAAATTTGATGAAAATCCAATCTTTTCAAGTAATAAATCTAAAGCGTCCATTTCTTCAATATTAGAATCTGTTGTTGTTATTACACGTTGTATTGTGTCTAATAAGACATCAAACTCAACAGGTTTAATTAAGAAGTAATCTACTCCTAATGAAACAGATTCTTTTAAGACATCATCACTAACAAAAGCACTCATACAAATCACTTTAAATTGCTTATTTTGTTTTATATATTTTTTAAGCAAAGTCATGCCATCAATGTGTGGCAAGATTAAGTCTAATAGAAGAATATCGAAAACTTCTCCATTTAAAATGTCGAGTGCTTCTTTACCGTTGTATCCAATATTAACAATTTCAATATCGTGTTCTTTTAAATATTGTGCCATTTCACTAACATACGCTTTCGAGTCTTCTATTATTGCAACCTTAATTACCATGCTTAACACCCTAACGAATCATTCTATTTTTAATTTTTGTTTTGTATAATCATTTCTTTAGCGTGTTGTCGAGTTAATTCAGTAACTTCAACACCTGATATCATTCTTGCTATTTCATCTATTTTATCTTTACCATCTAATTGTTTTATAGAAGTCGTTGCTCTATCATTTACCGTTTCTTTAGCAATATACAAATGATTATCACTAATTGCAGCGACTTGAGGTAAATGTGAAATACATATCACTTGAAGTGTTTGCGCAATCTGATGCATTTTTTCAGCCATTTTCTGAGCGACTCTTCCAGATACACCTGTATCTACTTCATCAAATAAAATTGCTGTTTGTCCTTTTGAAGAAACAAATATACTTTTCAACGCAAGCATTATTCTCGATAGTTCACCACCAGAAGCTATTTTATTTAAACTTTTTAATGGTTCGCCTTTATTTGGACTAATTAAGAACTCTACTTCTTCTAAGCCATATTGAGTAGGCTTCGTTTTAGTGAATGTAATTTCTATATTCGCATCTTGCATATGCAAATTCTGTACTTCTTCAACTAATCTATCTCTAAGATCCAACGCAACTTGTCTTCTTTTAGTAGATAGTGCTTCTCCGTATTTTAGAACGTTTGTATAAAGATCGTTAATTTCTTCACGTAATTGAGAAGTACTTTGTTCGTAGTTCTCAATTTTATATATTTCATCATCAATTTTATCTCTATATTTGATTAATTCAGGTATGCTTTTACCATATTTACGGTTGAGGTCAGTGAGTACATTTAATCTAGACTCGTACTCATTTAGTAAAGATTCATCAAAGTCATTAGACGTTAGTTCATTATATAGTTCATGTTTGTAATCTTCTAAAGTGTAATACATTTGATCTAATTCTTCACTAAAAGCAGTATATTTATCCGGAATAATATCATTTATATGTTGAATTTCTTGATTAAGTTCATAAATTTTATCTGTAATGTTTTCTTCACTACTCAATAACATATGGGCTTTATTAAGACTTTCATTTATTTTTTCATGATTTTGAAGTTTTTTAATTTCTTGATTTAAAAACTCAATTTCATCTTCTTTTAAATTCGCGTCATGTAATTCATCACGTTGGAATTTTATTAAATCTAATCTTTGTAATAATGCTTGGTCTTGAGATTCTAACTTTTCAAGTTCTTGTTTTTTCAAACGATAAGATTGAAAAATTTCTTCATATTGATCAATATCAGATTGATATATGCCATCAGCATAATTATCTAACAATGATAAATGATATTTAGGTTTAAGTAATATTTGCGTTTCATGTTGACCATGTATATCAAGTAATTCTTGCATGACAATTTTTAAATCAGATAGTGTTACATTCTGATTGTTCAATTTACAAATGCTTTTTCCTGAAGAAAATATTTCTCTTTTTACAAACAAGAAATCTTCGTCAAAATCGATATCTAACTCACTTAAGATTTTATTGACATTAGGTACATTATCAATATCAAATACGCCTTCAATTGTCGCCTTCTGTTCGCCATGTCTAACAAAACTTTGTGAGGCTCTTGCACCTACTAACTGACCAATAGCATCTATAATAATAGATTTACCAGCACCAGTTTCACCGCTTAAAACAGTCAGTCCACCTGAAAAATTAATTTCTAAAGATTCAATTATAGCAAATTGTTTAATTGTAAGAGCTTGTAACATTGTATATTAAATCTCCTTTAAAGCATATTAAAAATTCTATCTGTAATAACTTCAGCTGCCTCAGTATCTTTACAAATAATTAAACATGTGTCATCACCGCATATCGTACCAATGACTTCTGTCCAATCTATTTGGTCAATAATTGCACCAATTGATTGCGCATTACCTGGTAATGTTTTAAGAACTAATAAATTATCTGCTCCATCAATTTTTACAAATGAATCCATTAAATATCTACCTAATTTATCAATCGGGTGATATTTACGATCTCTAGGTAAACTATAGATATATTGACCAGAAGGTGCTGGAACTTTAATTAATTGAAGCTCTTTAATATCACGAGATATTGTAGCTTGTGTGATATTCAAATCATATTCATTTAGTCTTTTGACTAATTCTTCTTGTGTTTCAATTTGTTCGTTAGAAATTATTTCTCTTATCTTAATCTGACGCATTGTTTTGTTCGCCATTACATACACCTCTGTTAATGAATATTTATACACTTATAATAGCATAAAATTGATAAAAATAGTAATGTAAGCGCTATAAACAATTTAAATGACGCTTTAGATATACTAAAGCGTCTTTTTCAACATAATTATTCATATATTTATCAATTACTTAATTAACGATTTGACAGTAGACATGATATTTGATTTAGAGATACCTATATCTTCTAATAATAAACCTACTTCACCGTGCTCAATGTATGTGTCATTTATGCCTATTCTTCTTACATTATTATGATAATCATTGTCTTTCATAAAAGTAGCTATTTGACTTCCTAAACCACCAGTTAACATGGCTTCTTCAACTGTAATAATCGGTTTCGACGCTTTACCGAGGTTATGCAGCATTTCAAAATCCATAGGTTTTATAAACCGAGCATTAACAATATTGATATGGATGTCTTCTTTTAATAATTCGTCTGCTACATCTGTTACAAGTGAGACTGTTGGTCCATAGCTAATAATCGTTAAATCATCACCGTTTCTTTCAACATTCCAAGATCCTAATTTTATTAATTCACTATCTTTAGTATCATCCAGTAACGGAGCATTACCTCTCGGATACCTGATTGCCATTGGACCATGTTTAGTTTCAAAAGCAGTTTTGATCATATTTTTCGCTTCATTACCATCTTTAGGCATCATGATTGTAAAGTTAGGAAATTGACTTAAAAACCCAACATCAAATACACCTTGATGAGTTTCTCCATCTGCCCCAACAAGTCCTGCTCGATCAACACCAAACAATACGTTTAAGTTTTGACGGTCTACATCGTGTAACAATTGATCATATGCACGTTGCATAAATGTTGAATAGATTGCGACATATGGTTTCATGCCTTGTGTTGCAAGTCCTGCTGCCATCGTAACTGCATGCTGTTCAGCAATACCTACATCAAAAAATTGTTCAGGTAACGTTTGTTGAAATTTAGTTAATTTTGATCCAACAGGCATAGCTGGCGTGATTGCAACAATTCGTTTGTCATGTTGCGCATATGCTAATACTTCATCACTCATTAATGCACTCCATGCCGGCCCTTCAGCACTTCCTTTTATCACTTCACCAGTCTCAAGCTTATATGGTCCTAAACCATGCCAAGTCCCAATTATATCTTTCTCAGCAGGTTTATAACCTTTACCTTTTTTTGTCACAACGTGTATGAGAACAGGTTTGTCCATTTGTTTTGAAACTGTTATAGCTTCATCTAATGCTTTAAAATTATGGCCATCTACAGGTCCAATATATTTAATGCCAAGTTCTTCAAAGAAGATGCCATCTACGACTAAATATTTTAAACTGTCTTTAATTTTATCAGCAGAGTCTTTTAACAAATCTCTACCAGGTAATCTATTAATTAAACTTTCAGCATCAAATTTAAAGCGATTATAATTTTGGTTAGATCGAATTCTCGCAAACATATTATGCATTGCACCAACATTTGGTGCGATACTCATTTCGTTATCATTTAAAATAATCGTTAAATTCGTTTTGTCATGTCCTATGTGGTTTAATGCTTCTAGTGCCATACCACCTGTTAAAGCGCCATCACCAATTACAGGTACAACATGATGATCTTTTCCTAATATATCTCTTGCTTTTGCCATCCCCACAGCAGCAGATAAAGAAGTTGAACTATGTCCAGCTTCCCATACATCATGTTCTGATTCTTTCATTTTAGGAAAACCACATAATCCTTTATATTGTCGTAAAGAACTAAATTCATGGCCTCTACCGGTTAATATTTTATGAATGTATGTTTGATGTCCAACATCCCATAATATCTTATCTACAGGGCTATTAAAATGTTTATGTAGGCTCAATGTTAATTCAACGACACCTAAATTTGCCCCTATATGTCCGCCAGTTACCGAACAAGTTTCAATTAAAAATTTTCTAATGTCACTACTCAGTTGTTCAAGTTCTTGATAAGATAAATTTTTGAGGAAGGATGGGTTTTTTATTTTTGAAACATCCATTTTTTAACCACCTTTAGCCCGATTCTTGTGACCAGTCATCTACATTATAAAAATAGATTAACTTTCTCTATTTGCAAATAATTTTGTGAGAGACTTAAGTTCTTCAGTGTTATATTGATTTTCTAATTGTTCAAGTAAATATAACGCTTGATTCACATGTTGTTCTAAAGCAACCTTAGTATTGGTCTTACCTAATAGAGACACATAAGTGCTCTTCTGATTCGCGACATCACTGCCAACTGACTTACCTATTTTATCGAAATCCCCTTCAATATCTAGCAAATCATCTTTGATTTGGAATATTAATCCTAATTCTTGGCTAAATGAATCTAGTAGTAAAAATGTCTTACTATTAACTTTAGCGATTGTACAAGCTGCAACGACAGAAAAACGTATCAGTGCTCCAGTTTTGTATCTATGGATTTTACGTAGTGTATCAAGTGAAATTTCTTTATTTTCACTTTCCATATCTAATACTTGTCCACCTACCATACCTTGATGACCGGCTGACTCAGAAAGCAATCTAATCAATTTGACTTTTTCGTCAGCTTCTATATATGTATCTTTAGTAATCAGTTCAAAAGCCTTTGTTAATAATGCATCACCAGCTAAGATTGCAGTCGCATCACCATAGATTTTATGATTCGTTTTCATCCCGCGTCTATAATCATCGTTATCCATAGCTGGTAAATCATCATGTATAAGGGAATATGTATGTATCATTTCAAGTGCTTTTGCAGTTTCCATTCCTTTATTAATATCAGTCTTTAACATCGATAACGTCATTAATAATAGTACAGGACGAATACGCTTTCCACCTGCTAATAAAGAATATCGCATACTTTCTTCTAATTGTGTATTTACAACTGAATCTAGTTTCGTTTGTTTAAGTGATTCAGTGAACTTGTCTACATAACTATTCATGATTTGACTCATCTGAATCACCTTCCTTTTGAACAAGTTTGTTTACTTTATCTTCAGCTGCTTTGAGTTTCGTTTCACATTTACTACTTAATTCAATGCCTCTTTGATAAAGTTCAATTGATTCCTCAAGAGAAATATTTTCTTCGTCTAATTTACCGACGACTTTTTCTAATTCTTCCATCATTTCTTCAAAAGTTTGTTCTTTAGCCACATTTGTCACCTAATTTCCTTAACATTAGCATTTATTTTACCATCTTTTAAATTGATTGTAATATCATCGTCAATTTTTAAATCATTTTTGCTTGTAATGATTTTATCATCTTTTTCGATGATTGAATAACCTCTTAACATAATTTGAGTTGGACTTAACGCATCTAGTTGCGCTAACTTGTTTGTCAGCACTTGTTTTTTTTGACTTATAATACGATTAACGAGCTGTGTTTGAAGCATGTTTAAACGATTAAAGTCTTGTCTAAATTGAAAAGTCTTATTATAAATTGGTGTGATTCGCAATTTATTCTGTAAGATATCTAGCTTATGATTATTACGCGTAACAGTTTGTTCTAAATTTCTAGATAATTGTTTTTGTAATTCATCTAACTTCTGAGTTTCTTGATCATATAGCAACGAAGGCGTCTTCAATTTATAATATGATGAAAGTTGTTTTAATTTATGTTTATCTTGTTGAATAGTTTGTGTGATATGTTTTGTTAAATACTGTCTAGCATTTGAAATAAGTTGATACAGCGCATTAATATCTGGTGTCGCAATGACTGCGGCTTGAGTCGGTGTTGCAGCTCTTACATCACTAACAAAATCACTTAATGTCGTATCTGTTTCATGACCAACTGCTGAAATAACAGGCGTCTTACAATGATAAATGGCTTCTACAACTTCTCTTTCATTGAAGCTCCATAAATCTTCAATAGATCCACCACCACGACCAACGATAATAACATCAACGCCCATGGAATCAGCTTCTTTAATATTGTTAATGATATTATCCTTAGCTCCTTTACCTTGAACTAAAGTGCTCATTAACACTTGTTCTGCAAGTGGATAACGCTTATCTAAAGTAGAACATATATCTCTTATCGCAGCGCCAGTCGATGCTGTCAACACAGCAATTTTCTTAGGATATTTAGGTATGCTTAATTTATGCTCTTGGTCAAAGTAACCTTTTTCTGCTAATTCTTTTTTCAGTGCCTCAAATTTTTCAAATAGAAGCCCCACACCATCTAATTGCATAGATTGAACATAAATTTGGTAAGCACCTCTTGATTCATAAACCCCTATTCTACCTTCAACAAGTACTTGATCACCTTCTTTAGGATTAAACGACAATTGATTTGCGCTCGATTTAAACATCATAGCACTGAGCACACCTTTATCGTCTTTTAATGCAAAATAAAGATGACCACTTGAATGTCTTTTAAAGTTTGATATTTCACCTTTAATAAAGACATTAAGTAGATGTGGATCTTGATCAAATTTATATTTGATATATTTAGTTATTGCTGTAACTGATAAATACTTATCCATTTATATCACTCTTTAACTTTTTGATAAACTGCTTAATACACCATTAATAAATTTATAGTGATCATCATCACTGTATACTTTCGCAATTTCTACTGCTTCATTAAATATAACTTTCTCTGGTGTATCTGTATATTTCAATTCATAAGTAGCCATTCTTAAAATAATTCTATCAGTTTTAAGTAAACGGTCTAATGTCCAGTTTTTTAAATGTGGACTTACAATTTCATCTAGTTCGTCTTTTTTCTCTACAACTTCTTTAACAAAGTTTTTGACATATAAATATTGTTCACCTTTAAAGTCTTCTACTAAATATTGAATCGCTTCTTCTACTGTTAAATCAGTTTTGTTATTTTCTAATTGATATAGTGATTTAAAGACAATCTCTCTTAGTTCTGTTCTTTTCATATTCTTCTCCTTCAAAGAATAAGAGGATGCACGCATCCTCTTAATTAATCATTTTATTATTGGAAATGTATATTAACGATATGTACATTAACTTCTTTTGGTGTTAATGCCGTCATCGTATTTAATGCTTGTTTAATTTCTGATTGAACTTTACGTGCTGTTTCAGAAATTTTTGTACCGTAGTCAAATGTACAGTAGACATTAATGTAGATGCCGTCTTCTTTAATATCGACTTTAATACCTTTACCAAAATTCTTTTTCCCGAATTTTTCTAAGGAATTCTTATTAAAAACGGATTGCATATGAGATACACCTTTAATGTCAGTAGTCGCAATGCTCGCAATGACCTCAATAACTTCTGGCGCAATCTCTATTTTACCTAAAGAAGGCTTTTTATTTTCAATTGTTTTAGCCATTTGAATCCCTCCCTATTTGTCTTCATTATTTATAATATCATGAATCTCTAGGAAATTGGTATTAAAATCACCTGATTCAAATACATCATTTTCTAACAATCTTAAATGGAATGGGATCGTTGTATCTATGCCAGCAACTAAAAATTCTGATAAAGCTCTTTTACCGATTTGAATTGCATCTGTTCTATCTTTACCATGAACAATAAGCTTCGCAACCATTGAATCATAATAAGGCGGAATCGTATATCCTGTATAACATGCTGAATCAATACGCACGCCAAATCCACCTGGTGTTAAATATTGATTAATTTTCCCTGGTGATGGCATGAAATTCTTAAATGGACTTTCTGCGTTGATTCTAAATTCAATCGCATGTCCACTCAAGTCAACTTCTTCTTGTGTAACTGGTAATGATTCACCACTTGCCACTTTAAGTTGAAGTTTAACTAAATCCATTCCAGTAACCATCTCAGTAACAGGATGTTCTACTTGAATACGCGTATTCATTTCCATGAAATAGAACGTTTCAGCATCTAAATCATAAATAAATTCAATTGTTCCAGCATTTTCATAATTAACGGCTTTAGCTGCTCTAATAGCCGCTTCACCCATTTCTTTACGCATTTCTTCAGAAAGGACTGGTGAAGGAGATTCTTCTACTAACTTTTGCATACGTCTTTGGATTGTACAATCACGTTCACCAAGATGTATAACATTACCTTCTGAATCACCCATTACTTGAATTTCAATATGTCTAAAGTTTTCGATGAACTTTTCTAAATATAAACCTTTGTTACCAAATGCTGTTTCAGCTTCTTGCTGTGTCATTCTAAATCCTGTTACAAGTTCTTCTTCATTACGTGCAATTCGGATACCTTTACCGCCACCACCGGCAGTAGCTTTAATAATAACAGGATAGCCGATTTTCTTCGCACATTTCTTTGCAATTCTTACTGTATCTACTAAACCATCACTACCAGGAACAACAGGTACGTTAGCTTTGATCATTTCTTCTTTCGCAACGTCTTTAATACCCATCTTCTGGATAGATTGATAACTAGGTCCAATAAATTTAATTTGGCATGCTTCACACATTTCTGCAAAATCACTATTCTCGGCTAAGAAACCATAACCAGGATGGATACCGTCACAACCTGTTGATTTTGCAATTGAAATAATATTAGGAACGTGAAGGTATGAATCTTTAGATTGTGTCGGTCCAACACAATAAGCTTCATCTGCTATTTGAGTATGTAATGCATCTTTATCAGCTTCTGAATAAATTGCGACCGTTTGTATGTCTAACTCTCTACAAGCTCTAATGATTCTTACTGCAATTTCCCCTCTATTTGCAATTAATACTTTTTTCATATTACTTCACCTTGAATAACGGTTGGCCATACTCTACCATTTGTCCGTCTTCAACTAATATTTCAGTAATTTCTCCAGAAACTTCTGCTTGAATTTCATTAAATAGTTTCATTGCTTCTAAAATACATACTGTTGTATCAGCTTCTACATGAGTACCTACTTGAACATATGGACCTTCATCAGGAGATGGTGATTTATAGAATGTACCAACCATTGGTGCATTAATCGTTAAACCACTTGGTGCTTCTTGCTCAACATTTTGTTGTGGTGCTGATTGAGTTGCTTGTTGTGGTTGTTCTGCTACGACATTTGTTGCCCCTTGGCTATAAATGATTTCTTGTTTAATATCTTTTTTTAAAGTTAGTTTAAAATCTTTATCATTAATATCAATTTCAGTTAAAGAAGAATTATCTAACACATCAACTAGTTCTTTAATTTGTTTTAAGTTCATTTGAAAAACTCCTTTTAAATTCTAATACGTTACACTTCATACATTTTACTTTAGTGGTCATACCAATTCAAGAGATTTTAATATTTAATTATAAATGTAAATAAGAAACATTCCTAATGTAACTAAAATGATTGAGGCCAGGACACAAGTTACTGTCCCAGCCTCATTTTAATGTTTAATATTAACCTCTTGATACGTAGCTTCCGTCAGTAGTATTAATGACAAGTAAATCACCTTCATTAACAAATAACGGTACGTTTAAACTATAACCTGTTTCAACTGTAGCTTGTTTAGTTGCACCAGTTGCTGTATCACCTTTAATACCAGGTTCAGTTTCTGTTACTTGAAGCGTAACTGTATTTGGTAATTCAATACCAATTGTTTCGCCTTCATAAGATTGGATTTGAACTTCCATGTTTTCTTTAATAAATTTAAGTTCATATTCTAGTTTATCACCAGGTAACTCTAGTTGATCGTAAGTTTCGTTATCCATGAACACATGGCTATCACCATTAGCATATAGATATTGCATACGACGATTATCGATTTGAGCTTTTTCAACTTTTTCACCGGCTCTAAAAGTTTTCTCTTGGATTGCACCAGTTCTTAAGTTTCTTAATTTAGAACGAACGAATGCCGCACCTTTACCTGGTTTCACATGTTGGAAGTCCATAACTTTCCAAATGCCATTATCAACTTTAATTGTTAAACCTGTTTTAAAATCATTAACTGAAATCATTCATTTTCCTCCTATTTATACCTTCTTATAAAATAATAAGGTCTTTTGAAGATTTAGTAAAGCGCTGTAAGCCATTTTTTGTAACTAATACGTCATCTTCTATTCTAACGCCACCTAAACCATCTACATATATACCTGGTTCTAAAGTGATACACATATTTTCTTCAAGAACGATATCTGATTTTTGAGATAGTGCTGGGCCTTCGTGTACTTCTAATCCAATGCCATGTCCTAAAGAATGGCCAAATTGTTCACCATAGCCATAACTTTTAATAATATCTCTTGCAATCGTATCTGCTTCTTTACCAGTCATACCTGGTTTAATTTGTTCTAACGCTGTTAATTGTGCCTCTAAAACAATATTATATATTTTCTTCATTTCTTCTTTTGGTTGACCAATTGCAAATGTTCTCGTAACATCACTAACGTATCCTTCATATAATGCACCGAAGTCTAATGTAATCATATCTCCTTCTTCGATAACTTTATTACTTGCTACACCATGAGGTAATGCACCACGGTGCCCTGAAGCAACAATCGTATCGAATGATGAGCATGTTGCACCTTTGCTTCTCATAAACATTTCCATTTCATTGTTCACTTCATTTTCAGTCATGCCTGGTTTAACCCATTTTAAAATGTGTTCATATGTTTCATCTACAATGTCAGCTGCTTTCTGAATTAGTTTAATTTCAAATTCATCTTTAACCATTCTGATTGTTTCGATAACACTTTCAATAGAAGAAAGTTCAACTGCATCTGTATTTAGTGCTTGATATTCATTATAAGTAATTAAATGTGATTCGACGCCAACATTTTTATACTGACCTTCTTTAATCAAGTCATTAATCTTACTTAACATTGGTCCTTCTTGATTAATAACTTCAAAATCTTGAGCTTGATCGTTCGCTTGTTGAATGTATCTAAAGTCTGTAATTAAAAGGGATTTGTCTTGTGTAATTAATAGACTACCACTTGTCCCAGTAAATCCAGAAAGATATCTTCTGTTATACGGTGATAGAATTACAACTGCTTCTAGACCTTTTTCATTCATGACTTCTCTTAATTTATTAATTTTCATATTTATCCCCTTTCTATTTGTACAATAAATCTATATACATTAAAATAATATCATACATATCGAAATTTTTTCACAGTAAAACATTGGGAGTAAATAAACATGAGAAAAACAATTATAACAATCATGGCAAGTACAGTTGTCTTATCTGCGTGTGGAAATGATAAAATTCAACAACTTGAAGAAAAGAAGTCTTCATTAAAAAGTGATAATCGAAAATTAAAAAAAGAAGTATTAGACTTAGAAGATAAAAACAAAACATATAAACAAAAAGAAAATAGTGTCAAAAGCAAAATTAAACAAAATGAAAAAGAATCGTCGAGTCTGTTTACAACTCAATATTTAAAGTCATCTACAAAATTTGTAAATGAAACAAAATCTAACATTACAAGTTATAACAAAATCAAGAAAAATGTAACATCTAAATTCGATGATGAACATACTAAAAATGAATTAGAAAACATTTATCACAATCAAGAAAACATTACAGATAGATATAAAGATGAAATGAAAGGTAAATCTATTCCTAAAGATTATAAAACGCTTCATAAAAGTATGTTAAAACTATCAACAAGTATTGAAAAAGTGTTTAAAGATTTAAATGATGCTTACAATAAGAAGGATAAAAAAGGTATCCAAAAAGCAATTCAAGAGCTTAATGGTTTAGATAAAGAGATAGGTCAAATTGAGTGAGATTATACATAAAATGTGCTATATTAAATAGACTAATAATTTAAGGTGAGATTTTATGAAAAATGTTTTATTCTATTTAATTATTGCTATAGCAGTTTTTGGATTAATTATGAATCTTGATTTCTTTATTATGGGCTTCATTCGTATGATTGTCTCATTAATCATATTCGGATTAATCATCTATCTAATTTACTATTTCTTCTTTTTAACGCCAGATCAACGTAAATATAAAAAAGCAATGCGCAAACAAAAGCGTAGAAATAGATAAAAAAAGAGACTTCAATAGTCTCTTTTTTTTACTTTCTGTAAGTCCAATCTTCTGATTTATATTTTTCTTCTAATTGTTTAATTTCAGCAATCTGTTCTTCAGTAAATTCAAGTGGTTTATATTCTATATCTAAACCTTTCTTAAATCCTTCATAAAATGCTGTTTCCATTTCTTCTAGAGTGATGAATTTATCTGATAAATCATTTATAGCAACTGCTTTATTTGTAAATGCTGCTTTCATTTTATCTTTTAGTCGATCGTTTCTATATATAAACATATCAAACAATTCATCGACATCTATATCTTGTAAAATTGAGCCATGTTGTAAGATAACGCCTTTTTGACGTGTTTGAGCGCTTCCTGCTATTTTTCTATCTTCTACAACAAGTTCATACCAACTTGGCGCATCAAAACAAACTGAACTACGTGGTGTCTTAAGTTTATCTCTTTCTTCTTTTGTCTTTGGAATTGAAAAGTATGCGTCGAATCCTAATGATTTAAAACCTTCTAACAATCCCTCTGAGATTACTCTATAAGCTTCAGTTACCGTTTTAGGCATATTTGGATGCGATTCTGGAACGATGACACTATAAGTTAATTCTTTATCGTGTAAGACACCTCTACCCCCTGTAGCACGTCTTACAAGTCCAAAACCTTTTTCTTTTACTTTTTCAATATCAATTTCTTTAGATAGTTTTTGAAAATATCCAATTGATAACGTAGCTGGATCCCAAGTGTAAAATCTAATTACAGGATCGATTTCTCCTCTACTCACAAAATTCATAAGTGCTTCATCAACTGCCATATTATAATATGGATTATTCGATTTCGTGTTTAAAAAGTGCCAAGTTTCTTTCACAATTAAAACTCCTATTCAATTAATTCTTATGTACTTTTCTATTTTAGCAAAAATATTTTGATAAATCTCACAAGAAATCTTATAATAAGGGTATCGACTTGAATTGGGAGGAATCAGACCATGAATTATTGGTATATCGCGCTCATAGTCCTAGTCTTGATTATCATTTATATGGCAATTAACTATTCATTAAATAAGCGCGCAGTAAAAGAATTAGATCAAAATGAATTCCATAAGGGATTAAGAAAGGCACAAGTTATAGACTTGCGTGAAAAGGCTGATTTTGACTATGGTCATATTATCGGGGCAAGAAATATACCGATGAGTGTATTTCGTACAAGATATCAAGGTTTACGTAAAGACCAACCTATATATTTTTGCGACGCAAATGGCGTAGCAAGTTATAGAGCTGCTAGAATGATGAAGAAAAAAGGTTACACTGAACTATTCATGCTTAAAGGCGGCTATAAAAAATGGACTGGTAAAGTTAAATCTAAATAATATTAAAGCGTCTTGATCGTTAAATGCGACCAAGACGCTTTTTATTATGCTTTTTCTTCTTTTAGTAATTCAAATTTAAGTACTGGTTTTCTTGCTGCTTGTGTTTCATCTAATCGACCAATGACAGTTGTATGTGGTGCTTCTAATACAACTTCTGGTGATTCTTCTGCCTCTTTAGCAATTTGAATAAGTGTATCACAGAATGCATCTAATGTTTCTTTAGATTCTGTTTCTGTTGGCTCAATCATCATACATTCTTCCACGTTGATTGGGAAGTATATTGTTGGTGGATGGAAGTTGAAGTCTAAGAGACGTTTAGCAATATCCAATGTTCTTACACCAAGTTTTTTCTGTCTTGAACCACTGATTACGAATTCGTGTTTACAGTGTTGTGTATATGGTGTATCAAAATGATCTTGTAATCTTCTCAACATGTAATTAGCATTTAATACAGCTGTTTCTGAAACTGCTTTTAATCCATCTGGACCCATCGTTCTAATATAAGTATAAGCTCTTAAATAGATACCGAAGTTACCGAAGAATGGTTTAACTCTTCCGATAGATTGTGGCATATCATGTTCGAATTTAAATGTATCATTTTCTTTAACTACTGTTGGTTTAGGTAAAAATGGTACTAAATCTGCTTTAACACCTACTGGTCCTGAACCAGGTCCACCGCCTCCATGAGGTCCTGTGAATGTTTTGTGTAAGTTTAAGTGAACAGCGTCAAATCCCATATCACCAGGTCTAACTTTACTCATAATCGCATTTAAGTTAGCACCATCGTAATACAATTTTCCACCTGCTTGATGTACGATTTCTCTAATTTCTAAAATATCTTCTTCGAATAATCCTAATGTGTTAGGGTTTGTTAACATGATAGCAGCTGTGTCGTCCCCAACTACACGTTTTAAGTCTTCGATATCAACTAATCCTTTTTCATTAGATTTTACAGTTACTGTATCGAAACCTGCTACTTTTGCAGAAGCTGGATTTGTACCGTGAGCTGAGTCTGGTACGATAACTTTCGTTCTATTGAAATCGCCATTTGCTTCATGGAAAGCTTTAATCATTAATAAAGCAGTCCATTCACCGTGAGCACCTGCTGCAGGTTGAAGTGTTACTTCATCCATACCTGTAATTTCTTTTAAATGCTCTTGTAAATCATAAATAATTTCGAGTGATCCTTGTACAGTAGAAACATCTTGTAATGGGTGTGCGTTTGCAAAGCCAGACATTCTAGCGACTTTTTCATTAATTTTAGGATTGTATTTCATTGTACATGAACCTAAAGGATAGAATCCTGTATCTACACCATGGTTTTTATTAGATAATTCAGTGTAGTGACGCATTAAATCTAATTCACTAACTTCTGGTAATTCTGCTTTTTGTTTTCTTGTAAATTTATCTCCTAAAAGATCTTGTACATCTTGTGTTTCAACATCTTTTTCAGGTAAAGAATATGCAAATCTATCTTTTCTAGATCTTTCAAATATTAATTCACTTGATGGTTTACGCACTGTATTCACCTACTTTTTTGATAAATGTATCGATTTCTTCTTTTGTTCTTAATTCTGTTACTGCAATTAACATATGATTGTTGAATGCTTCGTCTATGAAACCTAAGTCAAATCCACCAATAATACCTTCTTCAAGTAATTCAGCGTTGATTTCACTTATCGGTTTGTTAAATTTAACAACAAATTCGTTGAATGAAATACCATCTAACACGTCAAATCCAGCTTCTTGCATTTTTTGTTTCATGTAAGTTGTCTTTTCCATGTTAAGTTTAGCCATTTCAAATACACCATTTTTACCTAAAGCACTCATACAAACTGATGCTGCTAATGCATTTAGAGCTTGATTAGAACAAATATTTGATGTCGCTTTATCTCTTCTAATATGTTGTTCACGCGCTTGTAACGTAAGAACAAAGCCTCTATTGCCATCTTCATCTTGTGTTTGACCAACTAAACGTCCTGGTAGTTTTCTCATAAGTTTCTTAGTAGATGCAAAATAACCACAATGAGGTCCACCATATTGTGCTGGAATACCGAATACTTGTGCATCACCAACAACAATATCAGCACCGAATTCTCCAGGAGGTGTAATTAAACCAAGTGATAAAGGATTGCTTGATACGATAAATAAAGCTTTTTTATCTTCAATTAACTGTTTAATTGCCTCTAAGTCTTCTAAAGAACCAAAGAAGTTAGGATATTGAACACATACTGCCGCAGTATCGTCATCGATAACTGCTTTCAACTTTTCTAAGTCCGTAACAGTACCGTCTAAATCGACTTCAACTACCTCTATATCTTGTGCTTTAGTATAAGTTTTAAGTACTTCAATAGATTGATAATGTACAGATTTAGAAACAATTACTTTTGATTTCTTAGTATGACCTGCTGCAAGAACAGCAGCCTCAGCAAAAGCAGTTCCACCATCATACATAGATGAATTGGCTACATCCATACCAGTTAATTCGCAAATTAAAGTTTGAAATTCAAAAATAGCTTGTAATTCACCTTGTGAAATTTCTGGTTGATAAGGTGTATAAGCAGTATAAAATTCTGAACGAGATATAACATGATCTACAACAGTTGGAATATAGTGATCATAAACACCTGCACCTAAAAATGAGGCATGAGTTTCACTTGTTATATTTTTATTCGCAATTTGAGATAGTTCACGTAATAAAGGCGTCTCAGCTTTCTTTTCTTTAATATTTAACGGTTTATTAAACCTTACAGATTCAGGTATATCCGTAAATAATTCGTCTACAGATTGAATACCAATGACGTCTAACATTTCAGATTTATCTTTTTCAGTTAAAGGTATATAGCGGTGACCCATTTTATTCACTCCTATGATTTAAATGATGATTTCTTAACAACTTTAGCTTTTACTTGTCTTTTTCTAACTTGTATTAAAATTTCTTTATCTAATTCAAATGCACTCTTCTCAATTAATCCCATAGCAATAGATTTACCAGTTGACGGAGACTGTGTTCCAGAAGTTACATAACCAATTTCATTGCCTTCAGTATCTAGAATTGCATAATCTGTTCTCGGTATACCTTTATCTATCATTTCTATACCAATTGATTTTCTTGGCGCACCAATTTCTTTTTGTGCTTTCAAAACATTTTTACCGATAAAGTCATCTTCAATTAGTGGTTTAACAGCAAATCCAATGCCAGCTTCATATGGTGTGATTTGCTCAGATAAATCTTGGCCATGTAATGGTAAAGCAGCTTCAAGTCTTAAAGTATCACGTGCGCCAAGACCACATGGAATAACATTTTCGTTTATAAAACCATCCCAAATAGCTTTAGTGTCTGCAGCATCACAATAAAATTCGAATCCATCTTCACCTGTATAACCAGATTGAGATAATATAACTTCTTTCCCGAATAATGTTACATTTTGTTTGAATTCAAACATCTTCATTTCTGATACATCAACACTTACTAATTTTTGAATTAATTCGCGTGCTTCTGGACCTTGTATTGCTAATTGGCCATATTCAGAAGATTTATTTTCAACATTTACATTAAAATTTTTAATTGATTTTAACCATTCGAAATCTTTATCTGTATTACCTGCATTAACAACTAAGAAATAAACTTTGTCGTCTAATTTATAAACAACTAAATCATCAATCACGCCGCCATCATGGTTACATAGCGTTGTATATTGAGCTTTACTATCCGTTAATAATGTTGAATCATTCGTTAAAGTGTATTGAATAAACTGATCCGCTTCTTCACCTGTAACGATAATTTCACCCATGTGACTCACATCAAAAATACCTACATGATTTCTCACTGCATTGTGTTCCTCTTTAATACTTGAAAATTGGACTGGTAAAGCCCATCCAGAAAAATCAATTACTTTCGCACCTTGATCTATATAAGTTTGATACAAAGGTGTTTGTTTTAAATCTGTCGTCATCATAACTCTCCCCTTCTGAATATGTATAATAAAAAAACAGGGTAGCTTTCGCTACCCTGTTGAAGTGCTCTTCAGGAATGCGTCACAAAGTTATCCTTTTGCCTGAGAGATTCACTCAAATCTGGCTTGCTCCTTCGGCGATGAATATATCATTCATTCTCTCTAACTTTGATCATTCGCAATTATTTTAGCTTATAGTGATTCAATAATCTCACTTGCAACTACTTCTCTAGGTCTGTTAGCATCAATGTGCTTGAATGCGATTTCATTATAACTTAATTCTCGTTTTGAATACAAGGCTTTTAATTCATTTAATGACTTTCCATTAGCATTCGGTCTGTTATTATCATGATTAATTCTATTAAATAGAATTTCAACATCACATTTTAACCAAAAAGTATTGTCATTTTGTTTTAATAATTCTTTACTTAGTTCTGATTCTACAATACCGCCACCAGTTGAAATAATCACATCTTGATCAATCCATTTTTTTAAAGCTTCATACTCTAAATCTCTAAAATGTTTTTCACCATATTTTTCAAAAATTTGTGGGATTGGTAATTGAGTTGTTTCAACGATATAAGTATCTATATCTACTAAACTTTTGTCATAATGTTCGCTCAACAAATTTCCGATAGTTGTTTTGCCAACACCCATAAATCCAATTAATACGATTGACATTAAATCTACTCCTCAGTTGTTTCATATCAACTTAAACTTTATTCTATCTCATTTTTCAGAAAATAAAAAGCTTAAAATTATTTATTTATCATTATTTTTATTTCACGTATATAGTATTGTTCTAAATTGTGATAAGTATTAAGCTTAAAGCTATATTGTACTAAGTAAAATGACAAAAAGGAACTATAAATAAATAATATTCCAAGTAATAACGGTAAAATAAAACCAGCATCATTAGATATAAATTTCTTCATGTAATTCTTTATCGCCTTTTCTTATAATAATAAATACTTTAAATGTTTCGTTAGATATCTTATCTACTTGAAAAGCATTCACATTATTAACTAAAGTGATGTTACCGCGACCATTTATACTTTTTATTATTTTTTCATTTAATAATGTGAATTCTGTAGAACGTGTTTCATTTATGAATTTAATCCTGTTATGAACCTTGTCTAATTTTATAGTACTTTCTTTTATTTCATCGGAGAGTTCTTTTCTGAACATCATCAATTCAAAATGCGTATGATCCATTGCATTATCCTTAAACAAATAAAGACTTTTAATGAGCAATGGAATTAAAGCTAATATAATTAATAAAAATGATAATGACAGTAGCATTTCTATCATGGTAAAGCCTTTATTATTTTTCAATACATATTTTTTCATTTTTCAATTCATCTTTCATACAAACTTTTGTATTAAACTTTAAATATTTATATCTCTTTACATCATATTTTGGTTCGATAGATTTTGATTGCACAGTTTGATAGAGCATTTGATAAAGCTTTATTCTATCGTGTTCACGAGAAATATTTTCATTTAATGTAGTAACTAAAGGTAGTAATGTCCCACTCAATAGCATTATGATAAAAATAGACAACATAAAATCTATAAACACATACCCATCATGTCGTTTCAACAATTCTATATCTCCCTTTCTCGATGCGAAAAATAACATGATACTTTCTTTCATTAAATTCCACTTTTAAAGTGCCAAATTGATTAATATTCCCCTCTCCATCAAAAACTAATGTCGTAAACTCATTATTTTTAGAAATACGACCTTTATAGAGTGAGATGGTTTGAATCTGATTCTTCTCAATTTGATAAAATATTTTATCTGAATTGGGTTTAAACCAAACTAATATAGGTTGCTTTTGAGATAGAGATTTCGTTTCTAAAAACTCTAGCTTCGTTTCAAAATCATCTATGCCATTATTTAATCCACTACTTGCCAATGGATTCACAGATAAATACATTGTCACCATAAAAATAATACTGATAATGGATAGCACAATAATCATTTCCACCAATGTAAAACCTTTATTATCTTTAATGTGCAACAACTTCACCATTTTCAAGTGTAATTGTCTCACCTGATTTACATGTCAGTTGCTTTTGATTAATATAACCATCACTTACTAAATCATTTATAGAATTTGGTTTAGCATCGTGCTTCAATGTATAAGCTTCTACTTGACCAGCAACCATTTTCACTTGAGCTTGGCATCCAGTACTTTTTACAGTCTCTGATTGCTTACTTATGTTTGGTATGATGATCACCAATAATATACTTATGATTAAAAGGACAATTAGCATCTCAACCAATGTAAATCCTTCTTTTTTACTTAAAAATTTAAATCTTTTCATTTAATACATTCCTTTCACTTTATTCCTTCTACCATTTGCAGCATCGGTAGAATGATAATTAAATATAGCGTTACGATTAACAAGGCTAGAACACCAAATACTACTGGTTGTATCCATTTGAGATGTTTTAAAAAAGTCTTCTCCAGAGTATCTAGCATAAAAAGACTGTAATAATAAAGTTCTAAATCTAATTTAGATTTATTTTCTCCGTGATTAATATAGTGTATGAAATTAGATTCAAAGCACCCTAACTTTTTAATTGAGTTTGGAAATGTCATACCAGAAACTAATGATTGATTGATGGAATGGCCAATATATTTCAAAAAATCATCTTTAGTTTGCAACATATATATTTCAATTATTTTAGTAAGGGTAATACCATTTTGTATAAAAAAGGAAAAATCTCTAGATATACGATATGAGTTATACATCGTAATGTAACGATTGATGATTGGAATTTTCTTGTATATAGCTATTTTACGAGCCATTTCTTTGTCCATAAAATTCATATAACTGATGAGATAAACGAGGAATAAAATGAGGACTAAAGTAAAAATAGTTGTTGGTAAATATGAAAATATTGTCGTGATAATACGTAACGAAGTGGATATTTCTAAATTCATTGAAGCATAAATTTCTGTGAATTGAGGAATAATGGTTTGATTCACAACAGCAAGTAACATAAAAAAGATGCTGAATAATAAAGCAGGATATTGAATTGTTTTTATAAATCTTTGTTTAACTTGTTCAATCTTTTTTAAATATAGAATAGAGTGTTCTAACGTTTCATTCAAATTACCATATAGTTCACCAAAGTATATTTGAGTAATAATGACTTGCGGATAATTAAACAGTTTAAGTATTTCATGTAATTGCCCAGTCTCTTTAACAATTTCACAAGCAGTCGTATTTAAATTATGTTTTTTAAGTTGTATGAATTGATCAGACAGCAATTGAATAGCTTCTAGTAAAGTGAAACCTTGTCTTAACATATCTAACAGTCGTGTTAAGTATAATACTTGGTCTTTCTTTAATACATTTTTCTTACGTTTCATAATCATTCTCCATATATTTAATAATGTCATCTTTAAAAATATAAGACATATTTAAAATTCTTGTTTCTTCATTTTTCTTCACAAGACGTTGGTTCGTAATACATGAAATACCTTGTTTAATTTGTTCGACTGTTACACCTAGTTCTATTAGTCGATGGATTGCCCCGATTGTACCACTAGCATGCATAGTTGAAAGCACTAAATGACCACTTAAACTTGCCTGAATAACTTGCTTAGCAGTAACATCATCTCTTATCTCCCCAATCATAATAACGTCAGGATCACATCTTAAAATAGCTTTAAAGGATTGTTGATAAGTTATGTTAGCTTTTTCATTAACTGAAACTTGAACGATACCATTTAATGTTTGTTCTACAGGATCTTCAATCGTAATAATATGTTTATTCTTCTCTCTTTTTAATGCGTACATCAATTCATACATTAGTGTCGTCTTACCTGATCCTGTTGGCCCCGTAAATAGAAATAACCCTTCTGATTGATACATTCTATTTTGTAGAACGTTATATGATTGATGCTCTGATTTCACTTGTGAATGATTAAAACGTTGAGGGGTAATTCTAATGGAACAAGATTCTATTCCTAAACTGATAGGTATCGTAGAAATTCTTAAGTAGTAATGAATGTCATGTTCATATAAATATTGACCGCTTTGTGCTTTATTACGTTCACTTACATCAAGATGAGCGATAAATTTCATATAAATGAGTAGCCTACTATACAATTTAAAGTCTAGATCTAAATCATAAGGTATATTATCGCCATTTATCCTCATTTGAACAAAGACTTTATCATCATTTAAAGGTACAAAGTGAATATCACTCGCATTTGAATTGACAGCATCGTTAATAATTGACTTAAATAATTTCTCCATAATCTCCTCCTAATATATATAAACGCTTCCAATCCCCTAAATTACTTGTTTAATGCTTATGAATTTGCGTTAAAATGCTATTTACTTTTGTATAGAGTAACTTTATAATTAAATATGAATAAGAAAGTAAACACAGAGGGGGTTCTTAAGAAGATGGATAAAGTTTATAAAACTCTAGGCTTCTGGACTGCTATTTTTGCTACGATGTTTTATGTCGGTGGTATGGACATGATGGCATATTTCTTCTTAGCACAAACTGGATTTTTCGTATTGTTGGGATACTTAAAATTAACAGAAAGAATGTATATGTATATATTCGCAATTTATTTAGTATTATGTTTTGTTGGATTTACATATTATTCTACATTCTTATTAGAGCCAAGTTTTGGAGCACATCATTAAAAAAAGCATTACACAAACGTGTAATGCTTCTTTTTTAATTAAATCCATTTAAATACGGATTTGTCATTTCTTCATCTGCTATTGTTGTCTCCGGTCCGTGACCTGGGAAAATAGTTGTATTTGAATCTAGTTCTAACAACTTATCTTCTATTGAATTCAATAATGTTTTTGTATCACCTTTATATAAATCCGTTCTGCCAATTCCACCTTTAAATAAAGTATCACCTACTATTGCAAAGTCGCCAAATACAAATGATAAACTACCAGGTGAATGACCAGGCGTATGGATCGCTTCAAATTTAAATTCTCCAATCTCATATTCCCCAGGTTCCATTATTTGTGGAACAGTATGTTGAACCACTTGTGGTAATTGATACATTGCAAATTTTTTAGAACCATTTTTCTCTGTATCCGTTAACCATGATTTTTCTTCAGGATGCACATATACTTTCACATCAAATTCATTTACGACATCATCTACAGCACCTATATGATCAAAATGAGCGTGCGTTAATAATACAGCAGTCACCTTTTTATGATATTGTTTAATTTGTTTATTTAAAAACTCGCCATTATCTCCTGGATCTATAACGAGTAATTCGTTTTCACCTTCGAGAATATAACAATTCGTTTCTACAATTCCTAATGAAAAACTATGTACTTGCATTTTATTTCCTCCTCTTTTAAAAAGTATCTCGACAAAACCACATATTAATTATACAATTAATATGATAATAAAAGAAATTTGTATTGGGGGTATTGGAATGCCATTTATCGACACAGGGGAACTATTTGAGTTATTTGGAGTAAAAATCCATATCGGTGTTAATATTTTCTCATTATTAATGCTAGCTGTTTTTATTCTAGCTATATTTGGTTTAATTTCAGCATTCAAAAACAAAAATATTTTGGGCATTCTTTTTGGTGCAATAACTGTAGTATCTTTTGGGTTCTTCTCATTAGCTACAATCTTTACATACGGTTATCCAATTTTACATCATTAAAGAAAAGACGAGTTTACACTCGTCTTTTTTTATTTGTTCAAATGTTTATTAACAGAATCTAATTTATCGTTCATTTTTCTAGACTTATCTCTTCTATCATCAATTCGAATATTTGTACAAACTCTGTCTAATCCTTTATTGAATGGACTTTCATGAATTTCTTGTATAATTTCAAGTAAATCTTTTAGATCACCTTCAATAAGTGTATTCATTGGTGTTAATTGATAATCAATTGTACCTACCTCTTTATGTTTTTCTAAAATTAATTGAATATCTGCAATATATTCACTCACACTAGGTCCTTCTGTTCCTACTGGTATTACGACTACGTCAACTATTGCCATTATTCATTCTCCTTTTCTATTACATATGTCTTAATTAGACCAGCTGCACCGATGATACCTGCGTCGTTTCCTAATTGTGCAACTACGATGTTTGTACCATCTTGTGCAGGTTTAAATGTCATTTTTTCATAATGCTTTTTAATAAATTGGATGAGAATATCGCCGGCTTTACTAACGCCACCACCAATTATAATATATTTAGGATTTGTCATGACGCTAACAACACTTGCAGCATAAGCAATGTAACCTGCTACTTTATCAATGATAAACAAACTGAATTCATCTCCTGATTTTGCAGCATCAAATACGTCTTTAGCTGTTACATTTTTACCTGTAATTAAGTCATGAATACTTGATTTCATATTGATATTTGGATAATAATGATGTACTAAATTAATGACACCTGTAGCTGAAGCAACCGTTTCGAGACAACCCTTCATACCACAGTTACATTGAAATCTTTTCTTTTGATCCACTAAGAAATGACCTATTTCAGCACCTGAACCATTATGACCATGAATTAATTCACCGTTTGAAACAATGCCACCACCTACACCTGTTCCTAGCGTCATACAAACAACATCACTTTCATTTTGACCAGCACCTTTAAATTTTTCACCTAAAGTTGCGACATTCGCATCATTATCTACGTAAATTGGTCCATCAAAATATTGTTGCATATGTTTTCTAACTTCAATGTTACCAGTCCAATTTAAATTCACAGCACCATTGACAATACCATTTTCAAAATCAATTGGTCCAGGTACACCGATTCCCATACCGATAATGTTTTTAATGTCGATATCTTTTCTATTCAGATGTACAACGAATGAATCATATATATTCTCTAATATGCCTTCACCCGTTTTGTTCGTTGAAATTTCCCATTTTTCTTCGATATTTAGTGAACGGTCAAAAATACCTAATTTACATGTCGTACCACCAATATCAGCTGATAAAATATGTGTCATTTTTTCTCAATCCTTCTCTGATTTATAATAAGCCGTGCTTGTAAAAATGTTTCTTTATCAATAAGCATAGATTGATACATAGCTTTTATTTCTTGTTCCATCATTTCTAGTTGATCTTCTTCATCTTTAAAATAAATGATATAACCAAACTTTTTAAGTAATTGTTGTACGTCATATAAATTATTCATAAAATTAACTCCTAAACGCATCAATTTCATCTTTTAATGCTGCATAATGTTTATTCTTTTTATCAAGCTTTATTGCCTTATTAATAAACTTATTCGCTTTATCATAGTCATCTTTTGCTCTATAACCTAAAGCTAATTGGTAATTTAATTTAGCTGAATTAGGAAAAACTTTTAAGCCTCTTTCCCATTCTAGTATCGCTTCATTCAAAGATGTATTATTCGCCACGATTAAGCCACTTAAAATATATGTCTCATCCGACTCGAAGTTCTTCTCTTTAATTTGCTTTACCATTGTTTCTGCTCTATCAAAATCACCGTTATTCATAGCATCTTTCGTTAATTCATCATATATATAATGTTGTTGTCTGTTAAATATGATAACAATCAAAGTGATGATGATGACTATAAAGGCAGCAATATAATAAAGTTTGAATTTATCATGTTCCATCCATTTATACATGATAAACATTAAGATTGCCCCACCAACGAATCCACCTAAATGAGCGAAGTGGTTTACATTATTAATAAACAAAGCTAATAACGAAATAATCACAATACCGATAAATGTTTGTAATACAAATTGTTTATTAATATTTTTACGTGTAAATAAATACACAATAAAAGCACCAATTAATCCGAAAATGGCACCACTTGCACCAATTGAAATGGATTGTGTGTCAATACTAAGCGACACAATACCTGCAAATAAACCTGATATGAAATAAATGGTGAACATTTTAATGGATCCTAATGCACCTTCAATAAGTTTACCGAATATAATAAGTGAAAATACATTCATCATTAAGTGTGTAAAATTCGCGTGTATAAACATGGACGTTAATAAACGGTACCACTCACCGTGTACTATATTGAAATGAACAAGCCCACCGTAATCGACTAAATTAATTTGGCCAAAATGATTAAAAATTAAAATTAAAGACAGCCATACAATTACATTAGCAGCTACTAAAAAGTATGTTACCGGTGAAAACTTAAGCATAAAGCTATCAATAAAGCTCGCATTCAATAATTTATTTTTATATGTCGTAACAGGATTTGTTCTATTACGTTTAATTTGATGCTTCGTTACGAAGTGATGAGATACTTTCTCGAAATCATCAAGCTCATATAAAGCATGATACCTAATTTTAGGGCGTTTAGTATGATTAAATTCAGCGAAATCCATCTCTTTTTCGGTAATATAAAAAATATCTAATTGTTCAAAGCTAAACCCTATACTATCAATTAAGTCACCTAAATGGTCAGTAATTTTTTCTAAGTCAAAATCAACTTCTTGATGTGTAGGCGTCTTATGTATAAACCTTTTGACAATTTTTTTTGATTCATGTGTCAACCATATTTCTGCTTCTTCTTCATCAATCGATATTATTTTATAGCCTTCTGTATAAACTAAATAATATATCGACTTCCACATTTGTTTTGTTTTATCCATCTACTCTTCTCCATATATCATTTGGTGTCAACATCTCATCAACTGGTATATCATGTGATTCAGCATCAAAGTTTCTTATCTGAAAAGGATATAACAAACTTATTGTATGTCCATTATAATGAGATAAATATTTATCATAATACCCTCCACCATAGCCTATACGATAACCATCTTGATTAAATACAACACCAGGTACAATAATTAAATCAATATCATCACTAATTTCAGTTTCTTCATCAACATATTTAATTCCTTTTTGATCAATTGCAATAGAATTCAAATCATGTAGTCGCTGAAATTCCATTTGTTTCGTTTCGTAATTCGTTTTCGGTACGAACACTTTCTTACCTATATTCAATAGATGTTCAATAATAGGTATCGTATTGACTTCATGGTCCATACTCATAACGATAGCAATTGAATTGGCTTGCTTAAAATTATTATGTTCAAATAATTGTTCCTTTAAATTTAAATCATATTGTTCTTTTTGAGAAATATCTTGATTTCTCATTAAATTCAATATTTCTTTTCTTAAAATTTTCTTGTTTGACATGAATTTAACACTTCCAAATATTGATTAAATTTTTATCAGTTACACATAATATGATAACACAAGAATTATTGTGATAGGTAGTCGTACAACCTTTAAAGGTATTAAAAAAACACATTCCCGTATAATGGAATGTGTTTTTATTCGTTTTATTATTTTGTTTCTCTATGAAGAGTGTATTTACCGTCACGAGCACAATATTTTTTCATTTCAATACGCTCTGGGTTGTTACGTTTATTCTTTTTAGAGATGTAGTTTCTTTCACCACAATCAGTACATGCTAAAGTTACATTTACGCGCATGATGAACCCTCCTATTCTTATTTCAATTAATATACGACCTTATTATAATACCATCTATGCTTATATAATTCCAGTACTATTTTTCAATAGGTTCATAGTGTTCACCAGTTATATAATAATAGCAACTTTCACATATATTCGTGATATGGTCGCCGATTCTTTCTAAGTATCTTGCAGCAAGATGAGCTTGAGCAGAAATAAATGGATCGTTATCGATTAAATATGTCGTATTACTAATCTCGCGATATAAATCATCAATATCATTGTCACGATCAATAATTTCTTTTATCAACAAGATATCTTTGTCATTAACTGCTGCTTCTAAATCTTTTAGCATTAACATTGCTAATTTACCCATTGTTTTTAATCTCGTTAGTATAAAATAATCTGTTATTTTAACTCTTTTTCTGATTTGAGCAATATTAGTAGAATTGTCAGCCATTCGTTCTAATTCAGAAGCGATTTTTAAACCTGAGATCATAACACGAAGATCTGTCGCTATAGGTTGTTGCTTTGTTATTAGCATAACCACTTTTTCATTAATGTCATATTCCATTTGGTTTATTTTTTTATCGTATTTGATTAAATTACGAGCATTGTTTCTATCTTCATCGCTCAATACAGATATAGATTGTTCTATCATAAAGTATACTTCTTTACCCAACACAAACAAATCATTAATGAGTGAATTTAATTCATCTTCATATTTTTCTCTAATAACCATATTATCCAAATCTCCCTGAAATATAGTCTTCAGTTTTCTTATCTGTTGGGTTAGAGAATATTTTATCTGTTTGATCGAACTCATTTACATAACCGTTTAGGAAGAACGCTGTTTTATCAGAAATTCTAGCTGCTTGTTGCATGTTATGTGTCACGATAATGATTGAGTATTTAGTTTTTAATTCTTGCACAAGTTCTTCTACTTTTAGTGTTGAAATAGGATCTAGCGCTGAAGTTGGCTCATCCATTAAAATAACATCTGGTTCAATTGCTAAACATCTCGCTATACAAATTCTTTGCTGTTGCCCACCAGATAATCCATATGCATTCTTATCTAGTCTATCTTTACATTCATCCCAAATAGCTGCACCTTTTAATGAACGTTCAACGATTTCATCTAGTACCTTTTTATCCGTAATACCATGAATTCTTGGTCCATAAGTAATGTTGTCATAGATTGATTTTGGAAATGGATTTGGTTTTTGGAAAACCATACCAACATTGGTTCTTAATTCTTCAACACTATATTTTTTGTCGAAAATGTTTTTATCTCTATAAATGATTTCTCCAGATGTTTTAACACTTGGAATTAATTCAATCATTCTATTTAATGTTTTTATATAAGTTGATTTACCACAACCAGATGGTCCAATAATTGCAGTCACTTCATTTTCTGTAATATCTAAATTTATATTTTTAAGCGCATGAAAATCTCCATACCATAAATCTAAATTATTCGTTTTATAAACGATATTTTTATCTTCTACTGCTATTTGTTGATTTGCTGTCATTTCATTTGAAGGTATATTTTGAGATAGATCTCTAATTTTTACGTCTGTCATAGTCATGACCCCTCTTCATTTTGATTATTATAATTTTCTTTGATATTTATTTCTAATATAGATTGCGATTGAGTTCATAAGAATTAAAATTACGAGTAATACGATAATTGCTGCTGACGAAACAAATTGAAATTCTGCCTGTGGTAATTTAGCCCAGTTGTATATTTGCATAGGTAAAGCTTGGAAAGATTCAAATATACTGTTTGGTGTTTTCATCAATATTGCAGGAATACCGATTACAACAAGTGGTGCAGTTTCTCCAAGTGCTCTTGATAGTGCAAGAATCGTCCCCGTTAAAATACCAGGTATTGAAGCCGGTAATACAATATTTTTAATCGTTTGCCATTTAGTACCACCTAATCCTAATGAAGCTTCTCTAATAGAAGATGGGACAGCTTTAATTGCTTCCTGACTTGCTACAATGATAATTGGTAATATCATTAACGACATCGTTAATGCTGCAGCAATAACTGTCTTACCTAGTGATAAATTTTCGATACCTGCACCACGTACAAATATTGTTAATCCTAATAAACCAAATACTACTGATGGCACACCTGCTAAATTTGAAATATTGACTCTTATAAATTTCGTAAACCAGTTTTCTTTTGCATATTCAACCATGTATATCGCTGTACCAACACCAAGAATGATAGATATAGGTGCTATTGTCATCATGAGCCATAGTGTCCCAATTAAAGCACCTTTAATACCTGCACGTTCAGGTGATGTTGATGAGAAGTTTGTGAAGAAATCTGTACTTAGATAAGGAATACCTTTTCTAAATATGTCAAATAGCAAAATAGCTAATACGATTAAGCCAATTAATGTACAAACGAAAAATATTGATTTAATGACTTTATTTTTCATTAATCTTGTCGGTAGCTTTTTACGAACGACGGTTTGATCAACTAAATTAACCTCTGACATATTAATACTCCTCTCTAAATCGTTTAGTAATCCATTGTGAAATGATATTCATAATAAATGTGAATATAAACAATGTGAAACCTACAGCATAAATACTGTAATAAATATCAGATCCGTAAGTCGCATCTCCAGTAGCAACTTGGACAATGAATCCAGTCATTGTTTGAATAGATCCTATTAAACTAAAGCTCGAATCGGGTGTACTACCTGCCGCTAAAGATACAATCATTGTTTCACCTATTGCTCTTGATATCGCTAATACAACAGATGCGATGATACCGGATAAAGCAGCTGGAAATACAATTTTAGTTGCAAGTTCAAACTTAGTTGCTCCTAATCCCAGTGCACCTTCTTTAATTGAATCTGGTACCGAACTCATAGCGTCTTCACTCATACTCGTAATCATCGGTATAATCATGACCCCCACGACTAAACCTGGACTAATAGAGTTAAAGCTTCCTAAATCCGGGAATATACCTCTTAAAATTGGTGTTACAAATGTTAAAGCGAAAAATCCGTAAACAATTGTTGGTATACCAGCTAATATTTCAAGAATAGGTTTAATAATTCTTCTTGATCTATCAGAAGCATACTCACTCAAGTATAGTGCTGCACCTAATCCAACTGGAACAGCAAAGATTGTCGCTACCGCTGTAACTTTCAACGTACCTAATATAAGTGCGAAAATACCGTATTTAGGATCAGATGAAAAAGGTGCCCAGTCTTTCGTAAATAAAAATTCAAATGGATTCACTCTTGTGAAAAACGTTGCTGTTTCAGTTACAAGTGTGAATAATATCCCGATTGTTGTAAGTACAGAAACCGAAGCGATTAACAATAAAATAATGGGAACAGCTTTATCCGCAAAGACTTTACCTTTATTATTGTTATTTTGCTTAATCAATTCTTGTACTGAAGTTTGTTGTTTCATAAAAATAACTCCTTCATTTTGAAAAAGGGCGATTACTGACCGCCCTCTGCTTTAATTTATTAATGATTATTTTTTAAATTTTTCTAACGTTTCTTTATCTTCTTTATACTCATCATCTTTCAATGGAACATAACCAGCGTCTTTAGCAGCATCAGCTGAGTTATCAATTACGTATTCCATAAATCCATAAAACGCATCATTATCTTCTAGAGATTTATTTTTCGCATATACGAATAACGGTCTACTTAAAGGATAGCTACCATCATTTACTGTTTTATCTGTAGGTTCTATTGCTTTTCCATCATCTTTAATCTTCACAGCTTTAAGTGAATCTTTATTTTCTTGATAGAAGTTATATCCAAAGAATCCGATTGAATCTTTATTATCTTGGACAGATTTAACGATGACATTCGTGTCAGCATTTTTCTCAGATTGTAAATCTTTTTCATCTAATACTTCTTCACTAAAGAAGTCGTAAGTACCATGTGATTGGTCTGGTGAAAATGCTTTGATCTTTTTATCAGGGAATTTTGAATTAACATCTTTCCATGTTTTTGCTTTGCCGCTATAAATTTTTGCTAATTCATCCATACTTAACTCATCAACAAAGTCATTATCTTTGTTAACAGCTACTGTTAAACCATCTTGAGCAACCTTAAACTCAGTGTATTCTATTTTAGCCTTTTTTAATTTTTCTTTTTCTTCATCTTTAATATCTCTAGAAGCATTTGAAAAGTCTGTTTCTCCCGCTATGAACTTTTCAAAACCGCCACCAGTTCCTGATACACCAATTGAAACTGAAACATCAGGTTGCTCTGCTGAGAAGTCTTCGTTTATTTTTTCCATAACTGGTGCAACTGTTGATGAACCATCACCTTTAACTTCACCACTTAATTTTTTATCATCTGAAGATTTAGTATCCCCGGAACTAGATTTTTCAGCTGCCCCACCACAAGCTCCTAATAAAAGTACAGAACTTAAAGCTGTTGTTGATCCGATTAATTGCCACTTTTTCATGTTAAATCCTCCTAATTAATATCGCCTTAATCTTTATTACATCTTCACTTTACAATTTCTTTATTAAGTACAAATAAATTGAATGTAAATTTTGTGTTAACTTCCTATGAAAACGTTTTAAAATGTGAAAAATAAAGAGAATGGTTTTTAATAAGGGGACAGTAGTTACAAAACTCGGTAGATTTGTAACTACTCATATCTATAAAACGATTTTGTGAAGTGCTGACGCCTGAGGGAATCGTATGAGCGAGGGACTACAGGCTCAAGCCATACCCTAGGCAAACATGCACAAACAAAATCGTAATCTATGTACTTCACTAAATCTCAAACTATTCAAAAATAAATTCACACATAAAAAATAACACCTCATTTCTACTGAATTAATCAGTAAAATGAGATGTTATATTGATTCAATCTTTATATTGAGTTATTTTCTATCTTTAAAATAATAGTTAATAATATCTCTACCTAAATCCCCACCTGGTAACCATGGTTCTGGTACGGGTTGATTTGTATAAGTGATTGAGAATGATAATTCAGGATTCTTAGCAGGTGCATATCCAATATATGTTGAATTTACTTTTGGT
Organism: Mammaliicoccus sp. FSL K6-3158; assembly: GCF_038005105.1. NCBI lineage: Bacteria > Bacillati > Bacillota > Bacilli > Caryophanales > Staphylococcaceae > Mammaliicoccus > Mammaliicoccus sp. FSL K6-3158. The sequence continues at coordinate 1,348,003 of NZ_JBBOSL010000001.1, read as the reverse complement.
TTACCATCTTTAAATACTTCTGCTGTACCTGTTTTACCAGCTGATCGTACGACCGTTTTATTAAAACTTGTATACCCTGTTCCTTCTGGTTTATTAAACGCCATATCGAAACCTTTTTGTACTTGTTTTATTTCTTTATCACTATTATTAACCTTATTCATCACTTCACCTTTAAATGTCTTTTTAATAGGTCCAAGCGAATCTTCATTTGTAGAGTTTCTAATTTCTTTCGCTAAATGTGGTTTCAATCTATACCCATCGTTCGCAATAGTAGCGACATATTGTGATAATTGTATAGGTGTATAAGTATCAAATTGTCCAATTGCTAAATCAATGTAGTTACCTGGGTTATCTTTAATGGGTTCAATTTGTCCAGCTGATTCATTTGGTAAATCAATACCTGTTTTAACACCTAAACCAACTTGATTTAAACCTTTACGTAATTTAATACCTGCTTGTTCCACATCAGATGGTAGTGACATGCCACTACTATATGGAGATCCAGCTAATAACAATGCTGTCTTGTACATAAAGACGTTTGATGAATGCATTAATGCTTCAGCATCAGTAATTGTTTTTCTGCCATTTTGGTTAAAGTATGATCGTTTTGTTAAACCACCACTAAATTTTAATGGTTCATCGACCATTGTATCGCCAACATTTAATACGCCGTTTTGATAACCAGTAAGTAATGTTGCACCTTTAACAGATGAACCAACTGTATATTGACTAGTGAAGTTACCAATATGGTTATCAGTAATCTTACCATTTTTGTCAATATCACGTCCGGCCATTGCTAATACATCACCATTTCTAGGATCTTGGACAACAACCATAACTCTGTCCATATCTGTAGCGCCTTTGCTTCTTAATGATTCAATGTGCTTATCAATATATTCTTCAACTTTTTTCTGTAAGTCTATATCGATAGTTAACACTAAATCGTTACCACGTGAACCTTGTGAAATAACTTCAGAACTTGTTATTTTCCCAGATTTATCAGTGACATATTTCATTTTCTTCTTAGAGCCTTTTAAAATATCTTCATATTGATATTCTAAGTAAGATTTACCGACTCTATCATTTCTAGAATACCCTTTAGCAAGATAGTCATTCACTAACTCTTTAGGTAATCCTTCTTCTTTACTTGAAACATTTCCGAATAAAGTTCTTAACGTGTCACCATAAGGATAACGTCTTTCCCAGTCCATTGTTGTATTAACGCCAGGTAGTTCTGATAAGTGTTGAGATACAGCTGCATACTCATCATTTTTAACACCTTCATTTTTTATAACAACAGGGCTCAGTTGAGATCCAGAATTCATTTCTCTAAATATCGCAAGGATTTGCAAATCCTTTTTTGATAATTTATCTGTATATTTAGATGTTACTTTGTCGTATAACGCTTTATCATAATCATCTTGACTAATATTGCCATCAGAGAATAAAGCTTGTTCATCTTTCATTAACTTATGAACTTCATCTTGATTTCTCAATATCCAAAAATCCTGCTTATCACGTTCTGTAATGTTTGAAATATCCATCTTCATTAAGTGAGATAGTTTTTCAGCGATTTTTAAAATATCATCTTGGCTTGTTCTTCTATCTCTCGTGTATGTAATTGCCTTTTTAGACTCGTTGTCTACTAAAACTTTACCATTTCTATCATAAATACGGCCTCTTGGCACCGATTCATTAACTGTAATCGATTCTGTACTATCTATCGTTCGCTTGTATTCTCCGCCTTTTACAATTTGTAAATAACCTAACCTCATAATGAGCACAGAGAATAAAATCACGACAACGGCCAATATTATGCTTACGCGTTTATTCATTAATAGGCGAAATGCTTCTTCTTTTGATTTCTTTTTTACTCGTTTCAACAACTAAACCTACCTTTTTAACTCTATTATAATAATCTCATCATATATTATTATGACTTACATTGCTATTGATATAGGTAAATTTTTATAAAAAAAGAGCGGAGCTGAAATCTCGTTTAAATAAAAAGATTTCATTGCTCCACCCCATTAGGATGATTGTCTTATAAATCAGTCATCCAAATTTAAAAACGAATTATTTTGCAGCTTGGTATAATTCGTTTACTTTATCCCAATTTACAACGTTCCAGAATGCATTAATATAATCTGGGCGTCTGTTTTGGTAGTTTAAGTAGTAAGCATGTTCCCAAACATCTAAACCTAAAATTGGAAGTTTACCTTCTGAAATTGGGTTATCTTGGTTTGGAGTTGAAACAATCGCTAATTGGCCATTATCTACAACTAACCATGCCCATCCTGAACCAAAACGGCCAGCTGCTGCAGCTGCAAATTCTTCTTTGAATTTGTCTAATGAACCAAATGTAGAACTAATTGCATCTACAACTTCTCCTGAAGGCTCAGAAGCGTTTGGAGTTAATAGTTCCCAGAATAATGAATGATTATAATGTCCGCCACCATTGTTTTGAACTGCAGTACGGATATCATCAGGAACAGAATTTAAGTTTTTAACAATATCTTCAATAGATTTGCTTTCTAAATCTGTACCTTTCACTGCATCATTTAATTTTGTTACATAAGTGTTATGGTGTTTCGTATGATGAATCTCCATAGTTTCTTTATCGATGTGTGGTTCTAATGCATCATACGCATATGGTAATTTTGGTAATTCAAAAGCCATAAAAAATCATCCTCCTCATTTGTTTTACATACCTATCTTATCAAGATTAAAGTTTTATAACAAATAATTTGTTTAATAAATAATCAAAAAAATTTTAATTCTTATGTATCGCCTTGCAACAGGTGTTTTTTAACATTATTATTAAGTGAAGAAGAGGTGAATTTATGCAGTATATAAATGAGCTTAAAAGGTTATTTAAGCATCCTAGTAAGTATCCAATGTTTAGAATTACGAAGTTAAGGTACATATTCCTTCATATATTATTATTAAGTTTGATATTAATCATACCAAATTCTATTCAATACATACAAATCACTCAGAATTTATCAACGATAGTCAATGATGAAGTGACAGAGATTCCTGATTTTAAAATAGATTATAACAAAATGATTTTATCCCAAGATAAATCTATCAAATTAAATAATCATCAAACGATAGAATTTACTAAATCTAATGATTTCGCGATGAAAGATCATCATTTAATCGTGTTTAAACCAAATCATATTGAAATATCAAATTATAGTGACTACACAGAAATTAGCTATGGTTCCGTATCCTCTCTTGTTACCGATCAAGATGATTTAATAAAGTTCATTGAAACGATTAATGATTCTAAATATTTTTATTTAAGTTTGATTGTTGTCTTTCTATTATTCATTCAATTCTTAAGCTTATCTATAAAAATTGGGATTCTGGCATTTGCTGGACATTTATTGGGAATTATTTTACGAAGAAAGTCTCGCTTTATGACTTGGTTCAAAATGATGACGTTTGTGATAACGCTTCCGACTTTAGTACTATTATTTGGAATGATTACACTGATTCCTTTATTAATAATTGCTTCATGGTGTATAATCATTTTAAGCATTGTTATGATTGCTATGTATTTACCTAAAGGAAAAAGATCTGCTAAAGTGTAAAGATTAGCAAATTTAAACAAAGGAGTCTTATCATGTCAGAAATTATTCATCGCACGAAAACGAGACCTGTTAAAGTTGGGGATTTAACGATTGGTGGTTCAGATGAAGTTATCATTCAAAGTATGACGACTACAAAAACATATGATGTTGATGCAACTGTAGCTGAAATTAAACGATTAGAAGAAGCTGGTTGTCAAATTGTTAGAGTAGCTTGCCCAAATGAAGAAGACGCATATGCAATTAAAGATATCAAAGCACAAATTAATATTCCATTAGTTGTAGATATTCATTTCAATTACAAATTAGCTTTAATTGCTATTGAAAATGGCGCAGATAAGATTCGAATCAATCCAGGGAACATAGGTAGACGTGAAAAAGTTGAAGCAGTTGTCAAAGCGTGTAAAGAAAAAGGTATTCCTATTCGAATTGGAGTTAATGCTGGTTCATTAGAAAAACATATTATTAAAAAATATGGCTATCCTACTGCTGATGGTATGGTCGAAAGTGCATTGCACCATATAAAAATACTCGAAGATTTAGATTTTCATGACATTATCGTATCAATGAAAGCAAGTGACGTAAATTTAGCTATAGAGGCATACACGAAAGCAGCTCAAACTTTTGACTACCCACTGCATTTAGGTATAACTGAAAGTGGCACCCTATTTAATGGAACAGTTAAATCGTCTGCAGGATTAGGTGCTATACTTAGTTTAGGTATTGGCAATACTTGTCGAATTTCTTTATCAGCTGATCCAGTTGAAGAAGTTAAAGTAGCGAAATCTTTGCTTAAAGCATTTGGATTAGCCAGTAATGCTGCTACATTAATTGCTTGTCCTACATGTGGACGAATTGAAATCGATTTAATATCGATAGCAAATGAAGTAGAAGAATATATTTCAAACCTTCAAATCCCATTAAAAGTAGCTGTACTTGGTTGTGCAGTTAACGGTCCTGGTGAAGCAAGAGAAGCAGATATCGGCATTGCTGGTGCTCGTGGTGAAGGATTACTGTTTATGAAAGGTAAAACCGTTCGCAAAGTACCTGAAAAAACAATGGTCGAAGAATTAAAAAAAGAAATTGATAAATTAGCAATTGAAATGGAACAAAATAAAGAAGCTCAAAAAGCATAAAATAAAAAGGTGAATTTTTATGAATCAAAAGCCAAGATTAGGTATAGATATAGACGGCACAGTTACATGTCCAAAAACATTTGTACCCTATTTACAAAGAGATTTTAATCAACAACTTAAATATGAAGATATTACAGAATACAATTTAGCAAATGTCTTAAACTGTAAAGAAGAAGAAATGTTGAGTTGGTTTAAAAGCAATGAATCACATATATACCAATACTCACCTGTTGCAGAAGGTGCAAAAGACATTTTGAATCAATTAAAAGATGACTACGAACTCTATTATATAAGTGCAAGACATCATTATTTAGAAGATATTACGAAAGAATGGTTTCAATCACATCATATACCATTTGATCAAATTACATTAACAGGAAGTCATAATAAATTAGAAGTAACAAAAGAACAGAATATCGATATTTTCTTTGAAGATAAATTAGATAACGCAGAAGATATCAATCATTATTTAAATATCCCTGTTTTCCTGTTTGACACACCATATAACCAAAAAGATTTACAGAATGGTATATATAGAATTAAAAATTGGCATGAAGTATCAACGTTACTTAATAGAATTTAGTTAGAACCTGGTCCATATGTGAGATGGACCAGGTTTTTTGTATATTGTGAAATTAAGTTGCCAGCTAACGATCTTGTTTCAGGATCTTGATCGTTAGCGTACATTCAATACTAGCTGTTTCCCTACAAATAAAAAAATGGTAACTCGAGGAGCTACCATTTTTCTCATCTTATACTGTTTTACATTGTTCACATTTACCGTATACTTCTAATTTATGTGATGCTATTTCTACATTTGGTAATTGTTGTTTAATTGAATCCATTGGGCAAAAGTCTATTACTTTTGTTGTGCCACATGATTCACAAATAAAATGATGATGATGATGACTTTGACATGCAATTCTAAATTTCATTTCGCCATCTATTTCAGTGCTTTCGATAATATTTAAGTCTTTAAATAAGTATAAATTACGATAAATTGTATCGAAAGATAATCCTGTATAATCGTCTTTCAATGCTTCTTGAATATATTTAGCTGTGATGTATTTATCTTCATCTACAAACAATGATATGATATCACGGCGTTTATTTGTGTATTTATGTCCATCATTTTTCAATATTTGAATGGCTTCCTCTACTTTCAAGATGATAGCCTCCTTTTTTTATCAATACTTTACTGTACGCTATGCTAGCAAGTAATTCTATAATCAATATTCCAACTATAATACCTCCTGGTGAAATATTCAAATAGAAGGACAATATCAATCCTAGTACTACTGAGATTTCACCGAATAAAATACTTAATGCGATTAACTGTTTGAACCCTTTAGCTAATCTCATGCTTGTAGCGACTGGCAATGTCATTAAACTACTAACTAATAAAATGCCAACGACTCTCATTGAAGCTGAAATAACAAGTGCAACAATGACAATAAATAGTAATTGGATCCATTTTGGCATGCCAATCACTTTTGAGTATTCTTCATCGAATGATAATACAAATAATGATTTGTACAATAACATAACAAAGATTAAAACAATTATTGTAATGACGATAATTGTAAATAAATCACTTAAATTTACGGCACTAATTGAACCGAATAAATATCCAAATAAATCTTGATTAAATCCGTTTGCTAAAGAAATAAATATAACACTAATACCAATTCCACCACTCATAATAATTGGAATAGCGATTTCTTGGTAATGTTTATATTCAGTTCTTAATTGTTCTATTAATAATGCACCTGCTATTGAAAAAATGATACCAAACCATATCGGATTTATAGTAGCAAACAATGGACTAACACTCATTAAGAACAGCCCCATTGATATACCACCTAGCGTCACATGGCTTAAAGCATCAGCAATAAGTGATAACCTTCTAACTACAATAAATGCCCCTATTAAAGGTGCAATCAATCCAACTAAGATACCACTTATAAAAGAGTATCTTATAAAATCAAAATTTAAAAACGCATCAATCACTATATAACACTCCTTCGTTTAGGAGTATAAATCTATCTCTCGTTTCAACTGACATATCCAATCTCCTTATTTAAAATCTATATATTCATCTTTAACTTTGTACTAATTCTTCCACTTCTTCATTTGCACAACAGTCACGGTCATGTTGATGATCAACAAATTGCACGGGATGTCCATAGATTTTAGATATTGAGACTTCATCTAATGATTTAAACGACTCACTTGTACCATGGAAATGTATATGTTGATTTAAGCAAGCTACTTTACTTGCCGTATCGGCTACAACACCAATATCATGCGTTACAAGAATGATTGTAATCCCTTCTTGTTTTAATTGCGTCAGTAATTGGTAAAATTCAGAAACATGTCTTGCATCAATACCTACAGTAGGTTCATCTAATATTAAAATACTCGGCTTAGAAATTAAAGCTCTAGCAATAAACGTCCTTTGCTGTTGACCACCTGACAACTGTGCAATATTCTCATTCTTAAGATCACTTATATTTAATCTTTCTAATATTGCATCTACTTGTGCAGCATCTTCTTTATTAAACCATTTAAAAAGACTTTTATTTTTAGTTAAGCCACTCATGACAACTTCTTTCACTGTCGCTGGAAAACCAGAACTAAAAGCGTTGGATTTTTGTGATACATAACTAATTTTTTCCCAAGATTTATATTGATTAATTTTTTTACCACTTATTAAGATATCACCTTTTTGTAAAGGTAATAAGCCTAATATCAATTTCAGTAAAGTCGATTTCCCAGAGCCATTTGGGCCAACTATTGCCAAGAAATCTCCTTTATAAATTTGTATATTAATATGGCTGAGTGCCAATTTATTTGGATAGCTATAACTGATATCTTTTAACTCGAAAATCGGTGTTTCTTTTTCCATCTTCATCACCTCGTCAATAGAATACTATACAATGAATATGAAAGAATGTAAATAGTAATGTTTACGAACAAAAAAAGAATGCTAATTGAATTAGCATCCTTAAATAATATTATTGATTAAAGATTTTATCTTTTAAATCTGGATCGAATGTACCATTTTTAATCATTTCGATTTCATATTTATATGGTGGTTTTTTATTCTTTTTGTCATCACCAACATATGGTGTTTCTAAAATTTTAGGTACTTCTTTAAATGCATCATGATGAACAATATAGTGCAATGCATCATAACCAATTGATCCAAAGCCAATATTTTCATGTCTATCTTTTCTGGCACCTTGTGGATTTTTACTGTCGTTTACGTGAAGTACTTTAATACGATCGATACCAACGATTTTATCAAACTCATTTAATACGCTATCAAAGTCTTCTTTAACGTTGTAACCAGCATCATTTGTATGACAAGTATCGAAACATACAGATAATCTTTCATTATGGTTTACACCATCAATGATTTGAGCAAGTTCTTCGAATGTTTTACCACATTCAGAACCTTTACCTGCCATTGTTTCCAATGCGATACGCACATCATTATTATTTGTTAATACTTCATTTAAACCTTCAATAATTTTTTGAATACCTTTTTCTTCACCGGCACCAACATGCGCACCTGGATGAAGTACGATATCTTTAGCACCTAATGCTTCAGTACGTTCAATTTCTGATTGTAAGAATTCAACACCTAAGTTAAATACTTCTGGTTTAGTTGTATTTGCAATATTGATGATATATGGTGCATGCACAACAATGTTAGATAAACCATATTCTTTCATTGCTGTTTTACCATTTTCAATATTTAAATCTTCAATCTTTTTACGTCTTGTGTTTTGTGGAGCACCTGTATAAATCATAAATGTAGAAGCATTATAACTTGCCGCTTCTTCTGCTGCTTGTAATAGCATCTTCTTACCACTCATTGAAACGTGTGATCCAATTAACATATTTGACACCTATCCTTTTCTACTTTGTCTTTTAGTTCTCTTAGAATGAGCTTTCTTTTCTTTAAATTTCAACTCATCTAATTCTCGTTTGAATTTCTTCTTATAGCCAGGTTTTACTTTATTTTTATTGTTTCTTTTAATTTTTTGTTTTAATGACTTTTCAATATTATCTTCTTTTTTAACACGTTTTGTACGTTTTTGACGATCTTTAATTTCTACAAATTCATCGTTTTTAATATCGACATGTTTAAACTTGTAATTATGTTTCTCAATTTGTGTAATTAAATCATCTTCATCAGGTGTATATAAAGTTATTGCGATACCTTTATAATCACCACGACCTGTACGACCAACTCTATGTGTAAAGAAATCTATTTCTTTAGGTAAATCATAGTTGATAACGTGACTTACGCCTTCAATATCAATACCACGTGATGCTAAATCACTTGCGACAACAAACTCAAAGTCTAATTGTTTAATACGCTTCATTTGTTGTGTTCTTTCTCTAGGTGTTAACCCACCATGGATAACCCCAACTTTATAGCCTTCTTCTGATAAATACGCAACTAATTCATCTGCTCTATCACGGCTATTAGCAAATATAATTGCTAAATAAGGATTAATCACATTCATAACTTTTAAGATTTTTTCTTTTTTCTCAACACCTTTAGTTGGTATTAAGTAAAAGTCGATATTGTCTTTATTAGATGATGCTGTTTCAATTTCAACAAATTCAGGATTGCTTAAATATTTATTTAAGAATGGATGTAACGCTTTAGGAATTGTTGCACTAAATACTGAAATTTGTGCGTTTTCATCTAATCTACTCGCAATACTATCTACTTTAGGCATAAATCCTAAATCAATCATTAAATCTGCTTCATCAATAACAACTGACTTCGCTAGATGTAAATCTAAAGCACGCTCTACAGCCATATCATCAATTCTATTAGGCGTACCTACAACAACATGTGGTGTATTTTTAGATTTATCAATATCTCTTGATTTATCTGTTCCACCAATGTATAAGTTAACTTTCACACCTTTTTTGAATTGCGTTAAATGTGAAGCTGCATCATATAATTGCTTTGCTAATTCTCTTGTTGGTGCCAAAATAATCACTTGTGGTTCTTTTATATCTACGTCAATTTTATCAAATAACGGTAGTAGAAATGCGTGTGATTTCCCTGTACCAGTTTGAGATTGTCCTATTATATTAGATCCTTTTTTAATTTTGGGTATAACTCTTCGCTGTATTTCTGTTGGCTGGTTAAAATGTAAATCTTTAACGGCCTCTACTAATTCATTTTCAAGTTGAAAATGTTCAAACGGATGCTTAGACATAAGCGACCCTCCTCGTTTCTTTTTCACTTCATACATTATATAGTAAATGCGCACTTTATGATAGGCTAAAAGATTTATTTTGAATTTTTATTTAGTTTCTTTAAGACTTGTGTGTTGTTATAATAGACATTAATAAGGAGGGCAATTTATGGAAATTATAAAGATTACCCCTAGAGGCTATTGTTACGGTGTTGTAGACGCTATGGTTATTGCTAGAAATGCGTCTTTAGATAACTCACTTCCAAGACCCATTTATATACTTGGCATGATTGTTCATAATAAACATGTGACTGATGCCTTTGAATCTGATGGTATTATTACGTTAGATGGTCCGAACAGATTAAAGATCTTAGAACAAATTGATGAAGGTACCGTTATATTTACTGCGCATGGTGTATCGCCTGAAGTCAAAAGACGTGCTAAAGAAAAAGGATTGGTTTGTATAGATGCGACATGTCCAGATGTTGATAATACGCATCAGTTAATACGTGAAGTTAAATCAAATGGTTATCACGTTATTTATATTGGTAAAAAAGGACATCCCGAACCTGAAGGCGCAGTTGGTGTGGCACCTGATATCGTACATCTCGTTCAGACTTTAGAAGATATCGATGCCTTGCCGGAAGAATTATTGAACCAAAAACTCATCGTAACGAATCAAACAACTATGTCACAATGGGATGTGAAACATCTTATTGATGAATTAAAAGTAAAATATCCTCATATTGAAGTACATGAAGAAATTTGTTTAGCAACACAAGTTAGACAAGAAGCTGTTGCCACACAAGCAGATCAAGCAGATTTACTCATTGTCGTTGGTGATCCTAAAAGTAATAATTCAAATAGATTAGCCCAAGTATCTAAAGAAATCGCACATACTAACGCATATCGAATCGCTGATTTGAGTGAATTAAAATTAGAATGGCTACAAGATATTGAAAGTGTAGCTGTTACAGCAGGTGCTTCAACACCAACGCCTATCGTTAAAGAAGTCATAGATTATATTAAAAATTATGACCCGACAGAAATACGTGACGCAAACTTAACAAGTAATGTACCTGTTGAAAAAATATTACCTAAAATTAAAAAGCCCAAACCTGTAAAAATAATGGACTAAAAAAACTGCCGAATTCACTCGGCAGTTTTTTACATATATTGATAAGGATCTGTATTAATAGAAGATATTAACACTTTAATCTTTCCATTTGTCCATTCTTCTAATAATGACTTTAATCCTTCTTTCATAACATACTCACTATAATGATTAACATCTAAAATATTTATACCATCCATTAGTGCATCTAATGCTTCATGATGTTTAACGTCTCCAGTAATAAATAAATCAGCTTGTTGTGCCTTAGCTAAATTTGCATATTCAATACCAGCACCACCAACAATTGCGATGCGTTTAATTTGCGCTGATTGGTCTCCTATAAATCTAACTGCTGGAATAGCGAGCTTTTCTTTATAGTTTTGCACAAATTCATTTACTGATTGCGTTTCATTTAATTCCCCGATTATTCCTAAACCTACAGAAGACGATCTCGACATTTTGATGAAATCATAAACGGGTTCTTCATAAGGATGTGTTTGAATAATGAGTTCTTTAGCAAGTGCTAAATCTTTCTCATCAACCATTAATTCTAGTTTCGTTTCATAAACCGTTTCAGTTTTATCAGCTTGTCCAAGATGTGGATTTGCTGATGCACTAGGTTTAAATTGACCTTTACCTTGAGACTGGAAAAATACTTCGCTGTATTCTTCAGTTTGTGCTAAATGATGTTCATTAAATGCAGCTTTCATAGTTTCAACATCTTGATCAAGTAGGAATATTTGTACTTTATAATATGACTCTTGTTGTTCTTCTAATACTTTCATATTATCTAATCCTATTTGTTGCCCAATCATGTAACTAACACCTTTAGGATGTACATCAAGATTTGTATGAAGTGCTATCAAATTGATATCATTTTGTATCAATTTACGAATAATAGGACCGTAGCTTTTATCCGTAATATTTTTAACACCTTTAAAAATAAGTGGATGATGTGCAATTATTGTATTGATATTGTTTTGAATGGCTTCATCTAGAACTTCTAACGTACAATCTAATGTTGTTAATACACCGTTCACTTCACTTTTTTCTGTACCAATTAATAAACCAACATTATCCCAAGATTCACTCGTAGAAAATGGAACTTGTTTATCTATTTCTTGCAATAGCTCTTGAATAATCATTAAAGCACCTCTTTTATTTGAAGTATTTGTTGATTAATTTCTTTATACCTATTTTTATCCTCATGATGTTCTAATTGTTTACTAATTTTATTAAGTGATTCTAATTCTCTTTGCCATTTTTCATGGAATAAATCATTTTTATTGGCTAATAATTTAGGACCAAATTTTAATTCTAATTCATTTAGGTCCATCTCACCTTTTTTAGCAACTATGATTTCATATATATGTTTTTTATCTTTTATTAATTGTTCATCAACGATTTGATAACCAATGCTTTGTAATACTTTTCTAATAGGTAACGCATGAATATTTGCTTGTAAAATTAAATCAGGATGCCCTGTTAACTTATGCTTTCCTTCTTCAATAATTTGTGCAATTAATGGACCACCCATGCCACAAATCGTAATAGCATCAATTGTATCGTCTACTACTTCTAAACCGTCACCCAGTTTAACTTCTATAAGTTCATTCATACCATATAATTTAGTGTTTTTTTGAGCTGCTAGAAAAGGTCCTTTTACAACTTCTCCAGCAATCGCTTCTTTAATTAATCCATTTTGAATTGCGTATATAGGTAAATATGCATGATCGGAACCGATGTCTGCTAATTTATGATGATTTAAATATTCACTTACCTTCATTAAACGTTTATTGATTTGGATCATTATTTTTCCCTTTCATTAAAAAAATCTTTTGCAATAGCAAAAGATTTTTTTGTGTTATTTAGCGCCATCTTTTAAGTACTTGACAAGTGTGTCTAAATCTTTATTTGAAATAGTAGCTTCGTCATGTGCAGGCATTGATCCTTTACCATTACGAATGATTTTTTTCATTTCATCGGCACCTTTTTTGCTTCCAGCTAATTTAGGTCCCATTCCACCTTCAAGATTTTGTCCATGACAACTTGTACAATTGTCCTTAGCGAATGTAGCTGCATCAAACTTTTCAGTTTTAGCACCACCACCGCCTTCTTTTTCTTCCTCTTTGTTAGCACCATGTGCTGACATGAAGAATATTAATCCTACACCGAGTAGTAAAATCAGAATAAACGGGATAACAGGATTACGATTCATTCATACAACCTCCCTTTTGTTAAACCTTCATACAATTATATTTTATATTAAAACAAGGCATTGTCAAAGGCTTTTTGGGATTAATATAAACTTTTCATGTTTAATCCATAAAATCTTTCAAACGCTTACTTCTAGATGGATGTCTTAACTTGCGTAATGCCTTCGCTTCTATTTGACGAATACGTTCTCTAGTAACACCAAATACTTTTCCGACTTCTTCAAGTGTTCTTGTTCTACCATCATCAAGACCAAATCTTAGTCTTAATACATTTTCTTCTCTATCTGTTAATGTGTCTAATACATCTTCTAATTGTTCTTTAAGTAATTCATATGCAGCATGATCTGATGGGCTTTGTGCATCTTGATCTTCAATAAAGTCGCCTAAGTGACTGTCATCTTCTTCACCAATAGGCGTTTCTAATGATACGGGTTCTTGAGCAATTTTAAGAATTTCACGTACTTTTTCAGGTGGTAAGTCCATTTCTTCACCAATTTCTTCAGGAGATGGATCTCTGCCTAAATCTTGAAGTAATTGACGTTGAACACGAATCAACTTATTGATTGTTTCAACCATATGAACTGGGATACGGATTGTACGTGCTTGGTCAGCAATCGCTCTAGTGATTGCTTGACGAATCCACCAAGTTGCATATGTTGAGAATTTGAAACCTTTATTAAAGTCGAATTTTTCTACGGCTTTAATTAGACCCATATTACCTTCTTGAATAAGGTCAAGGAATAACATACCTCTACCTACATAACGTTTAGCGATACTTACAACAAGTCTTAAGTTCGCTTCTGCAAGACGTGATTTCGCAATTTCATCACCTTGCTCGATACGTTTAGCTAATTCGATTTCTTCTTGGGCAGTTAATAAATTGACGCGTCCTATTTCTTTTAAGTACATTCTTACTGGGTCGTTTATTTTAACACCTGGAGGAGCACTTAAGTCATTTAAATTTAGTTTGTCATTTGTATCACTTGAATCTTTTTCATTAATAAGATTGATTTCATTCTCATTAATTAAATCAAAGAAATCATCCATTTGATCTGGATCCATTTCGAAGTTTTGCAATTTATCTGCAATTTCTTCGTGACTCAAATGTCCTGCTTTTTTACCTTGTTCAATTAATTGGTGCTTAACTTGTTCAATTGTAAGCACTTCTTCATTATTAGCGCTATTAATTTTGTTTAATTCTTTATCAGACATGAATAGGCCTCCCGGGTTATTAACTCTTACATTCTATTCCGATTATATTGTACAATTTGTTCTAAATATTGCCTTTGCAGTGCGATATCGCCTGCTTGCATTGCTTTATTCAATTGTTGATTCAAATATTCTATGGAATTTTCTTTGTGTTCGTTAGGACAAATAATCCTAATGTAGTCTTCGATTTCTTCTGTCTCTGGTTCATCATTGATTAGCAATGAATCTAGGTACATAACCGTTTCAATGATTTGATGTTCTTCAATGTAACTTGAAAAATCACTTATGTTAAAAACATCGTTATTCTTATAATACCCATTTAAACGTGAAAAAATCACTCTATTATTCAATGAAGTGAAGTCTTCTTGATTAATCCTAGAATGATATTCTAAAAATAGCTGTTTATGATTCATAAAATGTTTTAACAACGCTTGCTCTGCTCGACCGATTTTATCAAGTTTTTTTTCCTTCATTTCAGGAACGAAATTATTATAATCGGTATAATTTTGAACAATATTAGGCGAAAGTCGATTTTTTAGACTGTTAACATCTACTTTATACAAATCTGCTACTTGTTGCAATACTTTTTTTCTTAAAAATTCCGATTGAATCAGATTGATGTCATGAATCAACTCTTCAATATGTTGTTCATGTTTTAAATCATTATTTTCGTTGGCATAATATAATTGTTGCGCTTTAAATGTAACATATGATTGTTTTTGCCCTTCAACGAATGATTTGAAAGCATCACTTCCGTATTCTGTAATATAATCATCAGGGTCCATCGTTTTTGGTAAATTGACAACAAAGACATTTAATCCTTCATTTAATAAGTCTTTACCAACATTTATGGCAGCTTCTTTACCTGCGAAATCTCCATCATACAGTAAAGTTACATTAGATGCCAGTTTTTTGACCATTGTAACGTGTTCTCTAGATAATGCTGTACCCATCGTTGCCACAACTTGTTTAATATCCGCTTCAAATGATTTGATAACATCCATAAATCCCTCTAACAGAATGACTTCATCATTTTGTCTTATAAATTTCCTTGCTCGATCAACGTTGTATAACATTTTTCTTTTTTGGAATATTGGCGTTTCTGGACTGTTTAAATATTTAGGCGATTGGTCCGTATATGTTCTACCAGAAAAACCAACTGTCTTACCTTGGAAATTCAACAAAGGAAAGATGATTCTATCTCTGAATCGATCGAAGTAATCAAAAGTTTCATCATTTCGGCTTAACAAGCCTGCTTCATATGCAAGTACAGCATCATAACCATTTTTCTCTAAAAAGTCATGCGTGAATTTCGAATGATTTGGTGCATATCCAATTTTCCTATCATTAATCAATTCTTCCGTGAAGCCTCTTGATTTCAAATAGTTTAAAGCTGCCTCACCTTCTTCAGTATGCTTCAATATATAATGGTAGTTATTTGCCATTAACTCATGCATTTCGATCATTTTTATGTGATCATCCACAATACCTTCAGTTGGTGCTGTTTCTTGCTGTTCTATATGAATATCTACTTTATCACCAAGTTCTCTCACTGCATCAACAAATGATATCCCTTTAATTTCTTGAATAAATTGAAAAACATTGCCACCTTTTTTACAGCCAAAGCAATGACAAATTTGTTTATCTTCTGATACTGAAAAAGAAGGTGTCTTTTCATCATGGAAAGGACATAATCCAATATAATTACGTCCTCTTTTTTCAAGTTTCACATATTCACTTACAACATCTAATATGTCATTCTTCTCACGTATTTCATTAATGAGTTCTTGTTCTATACGCATCCTGTCACCCTTTAACGGTTTTGTTGTGTAATGATTTTAATAATGTCATTTGCTGTTTCTTCTATTGCCTTGTCAGAAACATCTAGTACAGGACAACCAATTTTTTCAACAATTTCCTCGAAGTATCTTAATTCTTCTTCGATTCTATCATCTTTAGCATAATTAGCATCATCACTTAAACCTAATTGAATTAATCTTGCTCTTCTAATCGCATTAAGGTTTTTTTGATTAATTTTTAAAGCGATACATTTCTTTGGATCAATTTCAAATAATCCTTCCGGCGGTGCAACTTCAGGCACTAATGGTACATTCATTACTTTATAACGTTTATGTGCCAAGTATTGTGACAATGGCGTTTTTGAAGTTCTAGATACACCTATAAGAATGATATCAGCTTTTGGTAATCCGCGTGGATCTCTACCATCATCATATTTAACCGCAAATTCGATTGCTTCAATTTTCTTGAAATAATCTTCATCTAATTTATGAATATTGCCTGGCTCATTAAGTGGGGCTTCATTAAGTTCATTGCTTAAAATGCTCATCAATGGACCCATAATGTCTACATTTTCTATATTATTTTCTTCTAATTTTTCTTTTAAGTATAATCGCATTTCAGGTTTCACCAATGTATAAACGACTATAGATTTTTGTTCTAATGCTAATGATACTACTTCATTAATATTACTTTCATTCTCTATATACGGTAATCTTACAATATCTAAAGCATTTCCTTCTGTCTTATATTGAGACGTACATGCTTTAGTAACAAGCTCTGCCGTTTCTCCTACTGAATCGGATGCTATAATTATTCTTATCTCTTCCATTTAACTAATTCCTCCTACTCATCTTCAATAAGTGAAACAAATGCTCTTGTGATTGTTGTTTTTGTAATTCTGCCTTTTACTTTCATTTTGTCGCCTTTAAGTTTTTTGACAACTGGTATCGCATCAATTTGTTTATCAATTAATAATTTAGCTGCATAAATCAATAAATCATCTTCTAAACATACTGTTATGTTTGGCATTCTGCTCATATTAATACTAACCGGTGTATCTTTTAAACTTTGACCACCTATTGCTGCTCTTAGTAAATCTTTTCTCGAACAAACGCCGATTAAATTGCCTTCTTTATTGATGACAAATAATGTGCCGACATCTTCTAAAAACATCTTACATATTGCTTCATATACAGAAATACTTTCTTCTATTACGACTGGTATCGCCATCGATTCTTTTACGGTCATTTTTTTAATTGAATCACTTAACAATTGTGTACTTGATTTCCCTGTATAAAAATATCCAACTCTTGGTCTTGCATCAAGATAACCTGCCATTGTTAAAATTGCTAAATCTGGTCTTAAAGTTGCCCTTGTTAAATTTAATCGTTCAGCTATTTTTTCTCCTGTAATGGGTCCATTGTTCTTAACAATTTGTACAATTTGTTCTTGTCTTTGATTTAATTCGATTGCTCTCACCCCTTCGAACACAATTCAGATAGATTAATTATAACATGTAACGCAAATATTGCTCAATTTGAATATCTGTTTTCACTTGATAACTCTCTCATACCGTGCTATATTTTAATTAACTTTGAAATAAAAGCGAGTTAAGGATGGTGAAAGCTTAACATTAAAGTTTTGGCTTACAAAATTTTATAAAAAGTGAGTGGCTACACTAATTTGGGTGGAACCGCGGGTAATATACTCGTCCCAAGGCATTATTTGATGATGTCTTGGGGCTTTTTTAATTTAATTGAGGAGTGAATTTTTATGGCAAAAGATATGGATAAGGTAGTAACATTAGCAAAACATAGAGGGTTTGTATTCCCTGGTAGTGAAATTTATGGTGGTTTAGCAAACACTTGGGACTACGGTCCACTTGGTGTTGAATTAAAAAATAACATTAAAAAAGCATGGTGGCAAAAGTTTGTTCAACAATCTCCATACAACGTTGGATTAGATGCAGCTATTTTAATGAACCCAAGAACTTGGGAAGCTTCAGGTCACTTATCAAACTTTAACGATCCAATGATAGACAACAAAGATTCTAAAATTCGTTACAGAGCAGATAAATTAATTGAAGATTACATGCATAATGTTGAAGGTGATGAGAACTTTATTGCTGACGGTATGAGCTTTGATGAAATGAAACAATTAATTGATGATAAAGGGATCACTTGTCCTGAAAGTGGTACAGCAAACTGGACAGACATTCGTCAATTCAACTTAATGTTCAAAACATTCCAAGGTGTTACCGAATCTTCTACAAACGAAATTTTCTTACGTCCTGAAACTGCGCAAGGTATTTTCGTAAACTATAAAAACGTTCAGCGTTCAATGCGTAAAAAATTACCATTCGGTATTGCGCAAGTTGGTAAATCATTCAGAAACGAAATTACACCTGGTAACTTTATCTTCAGAACGAGAGAATTCGAACAAATGGAACTTGAATTCTTCTGTAAACCTGGTACTGAAATTGAATGGCAAAATTACTGGAAAGACTTTGCTGCAAAATGGTTAAAAGATTTAGGTATTAAAGAAGAAAATACAAAATTACGTGACCATGACGAAGACGAATTAAGTCACTACTCAAATGCAACAACTGATATCGAATACAAATTCCCATTTGGTTGGGGAGAACTTTGGGGTATCGCTTCAAGAACAGATTATGATTTAAAACAACATAGTGAATTCAGTGGTGAAGACTTCAAATATCACGATCAAGAAACAAATGAAAAATTCATTCCTTACTGTATCGAACCATCATTAGGTGCTGACCGTGTAACATTAGCATTCTTATGTGACGCATACGAAGAAGAAAATGAAGGCGAGAAAGATCAACGTACAGTGTTGCATTTCCACCCTGCTTTAGCACCATATAAAGCAGCAATCTTACCATTAAGCAAAAAACTTTCACCAGATGCTATTAAAGTATATGAAAAATTAAGTGAAAGATTTGCAATCGATTTTGATGAGTCACAATCAATCGGTAAACGTTACCGTAGACAAGATGAAATTGGTACACCATACTGTATCACATTTGACTTCGATTCATTAGAAGACAACCAAGTTACAGTACGTGACAGAGACACAATGGAACAAGTACGTATGCCAATTGATGAAGTTGAAAACTTCTTAGCTGAAAAAATTAGATTCTAATACTAAACAAAAAACAGAGCAAAAACTTATTAATTAAGTTTTGCTCTGTTTTTTTATGATTAAGTTGTTGGGAAAATATAAAGAAATGACATTAATGCTTGTTCTTATTAACACTTCTTATGAGTTTTGTAATTATAAGCGCTCTTATTTACAGTTCCACCGACTTTTGTAAATTAGCTTACCTTTTTAATACAAACTATTGAAGTTTTTACATTTTTAAGTTTTCAAGTTGATTGAGTAATTTTTTGGTTCTAAATACAACACCAACGTATTCGTCATACATGTTATCAATTAAAGTTTGTATTTCTTTTTTGACTTGTTCGCTTATTTTAAAGCTATTTAAATGTTTAATCGGCAATTGATACATGAGATTCATAAAATATAATGCTCTATTAGATATTCGATATGCATGTTCATCATGTATTAATGCTTGATTGCTAAGTGGTCCATTATATTTGAAACTATATGCATTTAATTGCTGTTGATCCATATCTCCTGTTATGACGCACGCATTGAAAGTTGGTTCATATCCATATTTAGGCATACATTTCAACGCGACTATCATGCTCATCGTATCTGCGTCAACGCCTCTTTCTACTGCTTGGAATACACCTAACAATAATTCATAAAAGAATACATCATGTTCTTCCGCTTCTAACGCCTTATCTACGACTTCTATACAATATGCACCATATGCACTTTTAAAAATATCGGATTGCATCGTTCTATGACTGTTAATAATATCAGCTGATGATAATGTGCCCATTCCTTTAAACTTCGAAAAAATAAACAAGCCATGTACAAAGGGCTGAGTAGCACCTTGTAGTGGATGACTTGTTTTTTTAGCACCACGCGCCATTAGTGGAACTTTATGACCGTGTTCATTTAATATAGTGATGATTTTATTGTTTTCACCATAATCTACAGAGCGAATGACAAATCCTTCTTGTTTATAAAGCATTATATCATCGCCTCCATTCTACTTAATACTCGTCTTCTCTATAACCAATTTGTTTAATGAAATTAGGTTTATTACGCCAATCTTTTTGTACTTTAACCCATAAATCCAAGTATACTTTTGAGCCAAGTAGCATTTCAATATCTCTTCTTGCACGTTTACCTATTTCTTTAAGCATTTTACCGCCTTTACCAATGACAATACCTTTTTGAGAGTCTCTTTCAACATAAATTGTTGCTTCTACTTGGACTTTCTCACCTTCTGCTTTTGTCATTTTATCGACGTTCACACCGATAGCATGTGGTATTTCTTGATTCGTAAGGTGTAATGCTTTTTCTCTTATCAACTCAGCTACAACAAATTGTTCTGGATGATCAGAAATTTGATCTTTAGGATAATACATTGGACCTTCTTCGAGATACTTTTTAAATTGTTCTAGTAGTGTTTCAATATTTAATCCTTCTAATGCTGAAATTGGAATAATTTCTGCAAAATCCATTGTTTTTTGATACTTTTCAATTTCAACTAATAGTTGATCAGGGTGAATTAAATCTATTTTATTTAATACTAAAAATACTGGTGTTTTCGTTTGTTTCAACAAGTCGATAATGTATTCATCGCCTTTACCGATACTTTCATCAACATTAACCATAAACATAATTAAATCTACTTCTTTCAAAGTATTTTTAGCGATTTTCATCATGTAGTCACCTAAAGCATGTTTAGGTTTATGAATACCTGGTGTATCAATAAATATCATTTGAGCATCATCAGTTGTTAATACACCCTGTACTTTATTTCGAGTCGTTTGTGCTTTATCAGACATTATCGCTACTTTATGACCAATAACTTTATTCATAAAAGTAGATTTACCTACATTAGGTCTACCTATAATAGATATAAACCCTGATTTAAATTCATTCATTTATTCTAGATCCTTTCCTGAGAAACCTAAAGGTAATAATTCATTAACTGTAGTTTCAATTCTTTCATTTGTTTGATGTGTTAAAAATACTGGCATGTCATCATCACATAACTCTTTTAACACCTGTCTGCATGTTCCACATGGAGATGATGGTTTATCAGCATCTACTGTAACTGTAATACATTTGAAGTCTCCCGGTCTATACCCATCTGACATTGCTGCAACGAGTGCAGACCTCTCAGCACAAATTGTTGATGGGTAAGCTGCATTTTCAATGTTAGCACCATAATAAGCTTTACCATCTTTCGTAACTAAATATGCACCTACGTTAAATTTAGAATATGGAGTATATGCTCTCTTTTGTGCTTCTCTTGCACCTTCATACCACTCTTGTTTGAATTCCATACCATTTCCCCCTATATGTTTATATTATTTTTGGTAATAATATCACTATCCCGATTATTGCAGCTATTATTGATGTTAATAAAACGGCTAAAGCGGCAGTATCTTTAGCATGTTTAGCAAGTAAGTTATATTCATCCGTAAACATATCTACTACATACTCTATAGAAGTATTGAGAACCTCTACAATGAGTACACTAAATATTGCAAATAAAATCCACAACCATTCAAATGTATTGAGATTTAATATTAAACTAACAATCAATACAAGTACAGCGAATATAAGATGTAATAAAAAGTTTTTATCTTTTTTGAGAATGGTCACTAAACCTGCTAAAGGAAATTTAAAGCGATTTACAAATTTATTCACGTGTTAATCCAAATTCATTTAATATTTCATCTTGTCGAGAAAACATTTCTTTTTCATCTTCTTCAGTCATATGATCATAACCTAGTAAATGTAAAAATCCATGTAATGCTAAAAATCCTAATTCTCTACTCAAACTATGATTATAAGACTCAGCTTGCTCTTTAGCAACTTCAAGACAGATGATAATATCACCTAATACTCTAGGCATATCTAAGCCTTCTATTTCAGGCTCATCTTCTTCTAATGAAAATGAAATAACATCTGTTACTTTATCTTTATCGCGATAATCACGATTAATAGCTTGAATCTCTTCTTCATCGACAAATGAAATTGAAAGTTCTGCTTCTTCAGTAATATTTTCCTTTTTAGCAGCAAAAGTGAGCAATGATTCAATTTGATTTTTTGTATCTTCATCAATTACTTGTTGCTCATCAATAAAATCCATTGTTAGCATATTATTTCTCCTCTTCGTATGCGTTTATTATTTTACCTACTAATGGGTGTCTCACAACGTCTGTTTGTTCTAAGTAAGTCATTGCTACCCCTTTTACACCACTTAATCGTTGATCAGCTTCAATTAATCCACTTTTAACACCTTTAGGTAAATCGATTTGTGTACGGTCACCTGTTACTACCATTTTTGAACCGAAACCTAATCTTGTTAAGAACATCTTCATCTGTGGGTGTGTCGTATTTTGTGCTTCATCAAGGATTACAAACGCATCATCTAATGTTCGACCTCTCATATAAGCAAGTGGTGCGATTTCAATCGTACCTCTTTCAATTAAGCGTGATGTTTGCTCAGTTCCTAACACTGTATGAAGCCCATCATATAAAGGTCTTAAATAAGGGTCTACTTTTTCTTTTAAATCACCTGGTAAGAAACCTAATGATTCACCCGCTTCTACTGCAGGACGCGTTAATACGATACGTTTTACTTGTCCTAGACGCAATGCTCTTGCAGCCATTACAACTGCTAAGAAAGTCTTCCCTGTACCTGCTGGACCTATGCCGAATACTAAGTCATTGTTCTTTATATTATTGATATATACTCTTTGACCCATTGTTTTAGCTCTTATTATTTTACCATTACTATCTTTAGTGATTTCTTCATCATATAAATTAATCAGTTGATCGATTGTTCCTTTATCAGCCATTTTAACCGCTGCTTGTACATCATTAATAGTTATACTCGCACCACTCTCGATTACTTTTAGTAAGTTCAATAATACTTTTTCAGCTTTTTCAACATTTTCTATACGTTTACCACGGACAGCAATTTCTTGTCCACGTGTTAAAATATCCACCTCGAGTTCATTTTCAATATACTTTATATGCTCATCTCCATTACCCAATAGAGCTTGAGCTTGATCCATATTCTCGATTTGAATTAATGTAGGCATTAAATATCTCCTTTATAAGTTGAATTGTTGACACTTTAAATGTACCAAACCTTATTGTAACGTGCAATCTTATGCACTTTATTTTGTATATTATTTAGTTTTTCACGCGCAATAATGAGATTTCTAACTTTTTCATATTCATGTAATCTATTACTATTATTTAATTTAATTTTAGGATTAATGCGTATTAATGTAATTATAAACTCACGTTCTTCAATTGGACTCACTTTTTCGACCAATTCACCTTTTGAAACAATTTCTAACATACTGTTGCCTTCTATAGATTTAGTCATATTAATTTGATCGATATCATAGATATTGTAACGATTTTTGAATAATCCTCTTCTTATGGATAAAAAATGCTCTTTTATTGTGTATCTCTCAAAAAGAATGTTTAAAATTATAAGAAAAACGAGAATAAAAGTAATGACTATTAAATACTTATTACTTATAAAAAGCGGTATCAAAGCAATGAATAATAATAAAATCGAAATGATAATAGATAATATACTCTGCCTTTTCTTAAATACCATTTTTATCACACCCTCTTGAATCCTACCTTTATTGTAAGTCTAAATAGTATTTTTGTGAATATAAAAAGGGAGCGGAACAGAAATCTAATTTGTATAAAAAGATTTCGTAGTTCCGCCCCAGCAAGGATGACTAGTGTTGAAAAAAGTTTGGTACAAGCGAATTTTCAATTCAGTCATCTACTGCCAAGATACTAAAACAAGCTGAGACATTACATTATGTCCCAGCCTGTTTATATTCGTTATTTTAATTCATTCGGTCTTTTTAAAATTTCTGACCAAATGATACCATTTACGACTTGGTTTTCATCAACATTGATTGCTTCATCGTTAAACTTATGTTTACTGTTTAAATAGAGTTGTTTAACCATAGCTCTTCTCGTTCTTTCTGAAAGTTCTGTGTTGTTGATAATTTGCTCTGCTTCCTTTTCAACATCATCTATACTTTCACGCTGTACATTCATTAAAGACTTTTTCTCTTCTTGGCTGTATGCCAATAACTGTTTGATTGCTTCTTGTTGTTTTTTAGGTCTATTTTTATGAATTTGTTCTTTTCTCTGATTGATATAAGCATTCTCATGCTCACTTGAAATTTGCTCCGGTTGTTGTTCTACTTTATGAGTTTGAACAACAGGTTTTTCAACATCTATATTATATTGTTTAAGATGATTTGCAAGTTGATCAGCTAAGTTTTTATAATGGCCAGACATTCGTTCAGTTGAACTTGTTTCTGCTTTCTGTTTATAAGATTCATACTTATTAACTAAGTCTTGTAATTCTTGCTCAGCAGATTTCTTCTTTTCTTCAGCTTGTCTATTTACTGGATTCGATCTTTGTCTTGTTTGAGGTTGCTTATTTTTCTTTTTATTTTTAGAAGCGCCTTCGATTATACCGCTCACGACACTAAAAATCACCCAAATAACAAAGATGATAATGCCTATTTCCATTTTAAATCACCTCTCTTATTGGTTCGGTGAATTAGAATCTTGTGGCTTCGTACTCTTATTGATTGCTTCTCTCATGCCAGTGTCAGCTTCTATATTTTTTAAATTATAGTAGTCTTTAACACCTAAATTGCCTGATTTAAGTGCTTCTGCCATTGCAAGTGGTACTTCTGCTTCTGATTCAACAACTTTAGAACGCATTTCTTGTACTCTTGCTTTCATTTCTTGCTCAGTAGCAACGGCCATAGCACGACGTTCTTCGGCTTTAGCTTGTGCAATATTTTTATCAGCAAGTGCTTGTTCAGTTTGTAAGTCTGCACCAATGTTTTTACCGATATCTACATCAGCAATGTCGATTGATAGGATTTCAAATGCTGTACCTGAATCTAAACCTTTACTTAATACTGTTTGTGAAATACTATCTGGATTCTCAAGTACTTTAGTGTGATGTTGACTTGAACCAATAGTTGATACAATACCTTCACCAACACGTGCGATGATTGTGTCTTCACCAGCACCACCGACTAATCGATCAATGTTTGCTCTAACTGTAATTCTAGCTTTCGCTTTTACTTCGATACCATTCATCGCAACACCTGAGATAAATGGTGTTTCAATTACTTTAGGGTTAACGGACATTTGAACTGCTTCTAAAACGTCACGACCAGCTAAATCAATCGCTGCCCCTCTTTCAAATACTAAGTTGATTTCTGCTCTTTGAGCCGCAATAATTGCATCAACTACTCTATCAACATTACCTCCTGCAAGATAATGAGATTCTAACTGGTTCGTTGTTAATGCTAAACCAGCTTTATGAGCTTTAATTAATGGGTTAATAACACGTCTAGGTGATACACGTCTTAAACGCATACCAACTAAAGTACCAATACCTACTTTTACGCCTGCTGCAATAGCTGAAATCCATAATCCTACTGGTACAAATGAGAATAAAATCATAAGTAGTACGATTAATATGACAGCAATAATTACAAAAGCAATTAAACCTGATAACATATGCATTTCTCTCCTTGTCTAAATTAAATTTCTCTTACGACAACTCTTGTACCTTCAACCTGTACAATTTTGACTTGCTTATCCTTCTGAATAAAACTACCATCTGAAACAGCATCTATTCTTTCGTCATCAACAAGTATAATTCCTGAGGGTCTCAACGCTGTGTATGTTGTACATAGTTTGCCAATCAAATGACTTCTATCATCATGAGATGTATAGCCAGATTCTTTATTTGTAGAGTCTCTAAGAATGACTTTATCAAAGAATGGTATTTTACGATTAAATCCTTTCACTAATATCACCCACTCTATCGTTGTTAGAATTAATGCTACAGCAATAATCATACCCATAGTTAAGATATTTTCTCCAACTAATACAAAACTACCAATAATGGCAATAAAACCAAGGATACCTAGTACTGCTCCTATAACAAATAATTCAATTATTACTAATAATGCACCAATCCCAAAAAGTAAAACAGAAATCAAACTAATTTCATCAATTATAACGTAGCCAATGAAAAAGATAAGTGTACAAATAAAGCTTAAAATTCCCGCAAAATTAATACGTTCTGAATATAATTGATATAGTGCACCTAGAAAAATAATACAAGTCAGTATCAATGTGACTAATGGGGTCGTAATAAACTCACCAATAGACGACATGCTTTGACTTGAAACAATACCTAAATTCAAGTTGTTCTGAAAATAAGCAAATATGTATTCATACCTTGATGTCAATAATCTCACCCCTCATATTTATTATACAATAAAATAGGCGTGAACTAAAACGTATATACATAATATTCTAAATTTATAAACTTAAATGTTTTTCAAATAAATAAAAGAACACATAAACGATATCGTTTATGTGTTCTTTATGACGTTCAACGTTAAATATTGTTCATTATAATTAATTAATATTCATTGAGGGAGTTCAATAAAAAATTAATTATTTAAATTTACGTTTACGTGCTGCTTCTGATTTCTTCTTACGCTTAACGCTTGGTTTTTCATAGAACTCACGTTTACGCACTTCTTGAATCGTACCGCTTTTTGAAACTGTACGTTTGAAGCGACGTAATGCATCTTCGATTGATTCGTTTTTACGAACTACTGTTTTAGACATCTGTATTTCCCTCCCTCCAAATATCAACAAAGCTTTATATGTCATTTACATAGTATATATTACTATGTACTTAAACATTATAAAATAAGTCATTTTTTAAGTCAATAATCATTTGTTATGAATATTAATATGCAACTAATCTTTCGTCTTTATTTGTTGCATGATCTACAACTTTTACAAGTTTACCTTTATTGATAGGATAACCTGGTGTAACAACTTTCACTTTCACTAACTCTCCAATTAATGATTCATCGCCTTCGAATTCAATCTTCATGTAATTATCTGCATATCCAACAAGTTCACCATCTGTAGAACCTTTTTCTTCAGGAATCACTTCTAATACAGTTTGATCAAATTTAGAAGCATAATCTTTAGCTAATTGATTTGATAATTCAATTAAACGATGTACGCGTTCATTTTTTACTTCTTCATCAATTTGATCTGTCATTCTAGCTGCTGGTGTTCCTGTTCTCATAGAATAAGGGAACACGTGTAATTCAGAAAATTGATGTTTAACAATGAAGTCATATGTTTCTTGGAATTCCTCTTCAGTTTCACCAGGGAATCCAACAATTACGTCACTTGTAACTGCTAAACCTGGTAAAGCTTTATGCAATTTTTGTAATCTTTCTGAGAAGTGTGCCATCGTATATTTTCTTCTCATGCGTTTCAATACAGTATCAGAACCTGATTGTAATGGTATATGAAGATGTCTTACAACTTTAGTTGATTTATCAATAACATCAATAACTTCATCTGTAAGCTGGCTTGCTTCTATAGATGAAATACGAATTCTTTCAAGATTTTCAACTTGTTCTAAATCTCTTAATAATTGCGCCAAGTTATAATCTTTTAAATCTTCACCATATCCACCTGTATGAATACCTGTTAAAACAATTTCTTTATATCCTGAATTTACAAGTGTCGTTGCTTGGCTTACAACTTGTTCAGGATCTCTTGATCTCATTAACCCTCTTGCCCAAGGAATGATACAGAAAGTACAGAAATTATTACAGCCTTCTTGAATTTTTAATGATGCACGTGTTCTGTCAGTAAAGTATGGTACTTCTAATTCTTCATACTTTCTATTTTTCATAATATTACCTACACCATTAATAGGTTGTCTACTTTGTTTATAGTCCTCAATATAAGAAATAAGTTTATGTCTATCTTGAGTACCTACAACAATATCAACGCCCGGAATTGCCATAATTTCTGCAGGAGATGTTTGAGCGTAACAACCCGTTACACAAACAACTGCATCTGGATTTTTACGTATTGCTCTTCTAATCACTTGTCTACTCTTCTTGTCACCTGTATTTGTTACTGTACAAGTATTAATGATAAAGACGTCAGCGTTCGTTTCAAAATCTACTCTTTCGTAATCATTTTCCTTAAATAATTGCCAAATTGCTTCAGTTTCATAATGGTTTACTTTACAACCTAACGTATGGAACGCTACTGTAGCCAAATTTATTCACCTCATTAATTCTAATTGATAGCTTAAAGCAGCTAAAGCATACAATGGAGCGGTTTCAGCTCTTAATATTCTAGGTCCTAAACTCACCTTAATAGCATCATCATACAGATTAACTTCATTTTCAGTTAATCCACCTTCTGGTCCAAATATCATTAAAACCTTTTGTCCATGTTTAAGGTTAGAACCAATTTGATGAAATTTGCTTGTTCCCCCACTTTTAGCTTCTTCTTCATAAGCTATTATTACATAATCATATTCATTCATATTATCATAAATTGATTTAAAATTCGACTTATACTTTATACTTGGTATTGTAAGTCTCATACTTTGTTCACTAGCTTCTTTAACAATTTTTTGCCATCTATCTAATTTTTTAGATATTTTTTTCTCGTCTAATTTAACAATAGATCTTTCGGATTGGACAGCAATAAAATGATGCGCACCCATTTCAGTTGCTTTTTGAAGCAACCATTCATATTTATCGCCTTTAATAAGCCCACTTGCAATCGTTATATCAACAGGTAGTTCCGTTTGCCTTGTAATGTCTTCTACCGTTTCTAACTCAATGCTATCGTCATGAAAAGCAATGATTTTTGAAATTAACGACTTTTGATCTTCAAAAGTTAATATAATTTCTTGATCAACACTTTTGCGCATCACATTTTTAATATGATGTATATCATCCGTATTATGTATAAAAAAACGCTGATTTAACTCAGCGTTTTCTTGTAAGAAATATCTTTGCATCATTTCTCCTACTTTCTAGCTCGTATTGAAACCCAACCATCTTCACGTAGTACTTTTTCGATAGTATAACCAGTATTTTGTAGTTTTTCAATTATTTCATCGGATTTTTCTTCAATAATGCCTGAAGTAATAAAGTAGCCATTATTATTCAATCTTTCATAACTATCTTCTATCATTAAATCAATAATATGGGCTAATATATTTGCAATAATCACGTCATATTGTTCTGTTTCTTCAGTAAGCAAATTGCCAGTATCTGCGATGATATCTTTCTCACAATCATTGATTTCAAAGTTTTCTTTAGCAACTTTAATTGCTAAATCATCTAAATCCACCGCTTTAATGTCGTTTACTCCTAGTAAATGACAAGCTATGCTAAGAATACCCGAACCTGTACCAACATCAATTATCTTATGCTGAGGTTGTACAACCTCTTCTATATGTCTTAAACACATACTTGTTGTTGGGTGGTCACCTGTACCAAAAGCCATACCTGGATCTAGTTTGATGCAAAGATCACCTTCATTATTTTGATATCCTTCTTGTTCCCAACTCGGAACAATCGCAAATCTTTCAGAAGCTTTAAACGGATGGAAATAATTTTTCCATTCATTTTCCCAATCTGATTCTTTAATAATCGTCTTCTCAAACGATAAAATTTCTGACTGGATGCCATTTACATTTGCAATAGTTTCTTGAATGTCTTGTTCTAATTGATCCGTAAATACTAATTCATTAAAATAACATTTGACCCTAATATCCTGATCAGGATAATCTGCGGGATTTAATTCATAAATCTCACCGTATACGTCTGTATGTTCTTTCTTTAATTCTGCTGAATCTTCAATTACGACACCATTTGCACCTAATTCATTTAACAATACTGTAACTTCTGGTTCTGCTTCGCTATTTATCATGATAGAATACTCAATCCAATTCACAGGCTATTCTCCTTTAAAAAACTTTTTGGCTCTGTCTTTAAAGCTTGATGGTTGTTCTGTAATTGTTTCTCCACCTATTTCTGCAAACTCACGTAATAGTTCTTCTTGTCTTTCAGTCATTTTATCTGGTGTTACAACTTTTACAGTTACAAAGTAATCACCTTTACCGTAACCATGAACGTTTTGAACACCTTTTTCTCTCAATCTAAATTGTTTACCAGTTTGCGTACCTGCTGGAACTGTTAATGATACATTACCAGTTAATGTAGGAACAGTAATTTCATCACCAAGTGCAGCTTGAGGGAATGATAGATTTAAATCATAGAAGATATTGTCTCCATCACGTCTAAATTTACTGTGTGGTTTCACTCTGAACACAACATATAAATCGCCTGCAGGTCCACCATTTATACCTGGACCACCTTTACCAGCTAAGCGAATTTGTTGGTCGTTATCTACACCTTCAGGTACTTTCACTTTGATTGTAACTTTTTTGTTTTGAGTTCCTTTACCATGACAATCTGAACATTTTTCTTCAAATACTTGTCCAGAACCTTCACATTCAGGACAAACTTTTTGTGTTTGCATTCTACCTAGAATTGTATTTTGTTCAACTGTTACATGACCTTGTCCGTTACAGTACGTACAAGTTTTTTTATTAGTGCCAGGTTTAGCACCATTACCATGACAAGTTTCACATTCCACATCTTTACGAACTGTAATATCTTTTTCAGTACCAAATACAGCTTCTTCAAATGTTAATGTCATGCTATATTGTAAGTCATCACCTTGTCTTGGAGCGTTAGGATCTCTTCTAGCGCCACCGCCACCAAAGAATGATCCGAATATATCTTCAAAGCCACCGAATCCAGAGAAGTCTTGTCCTCCAAATCCTTGTGATCCACCGAAACCTTGTTGCGGACCACTATGACCGAATCTGTCGTATTGCGCACGTTTGTTTTCATCGCTTAGCACTTCATATGCTTCTGAAATTTCTTTAAACTTTGCGTCAGCACCTTCTTCTTGATTGATATCAGGATGGTACTTTTTTGATAATTTACGATAAGCTTTTTTTATTTCATCTTTAGAAGCATCTTTGGATACGCCAAGCACTTCATAATAGTCTCTTTTTGCCAATGTAATCTCTCCTTTACACACTGATTTATAATACGTATATGAATTAAAAAAGTCAAAGCCAATCACATTGACTTTGACTTTTTAATGATTAGTATTATTTTTTATCGTCTTCGTTGACTTCTGTATAATCAGCATCAACTACGTCATCATCGTTTGAAGTAGATTGGCCTTCAGCGCCTTCAGCACCTTGTTGTGCTTGTGCAGCTTGTTCATACATTTTAACAGATAATTGTTGTACGATTTCTTGAAGTGCATCTTTTTTAGTTCTGATATCTTCTATATCAGTACCTTCAAGTGCTTTTTTCAATTCTTCTTTAGCTTCTTCAGCTTTAACTTTTTCGCTTTCATCAACGTTATCGCCAAGATCAGTCAAAGTTTTTTCAACAGTAAATACCATTTGGTCTGCTTCATTTCTTAAATCGATTTCTTCACGACGTTTTTTGTCTGCTTCAGCATTTTTCTCTGCATCTTGAACCATACGATCGATTTCTTCATCTGATAATGATGAGCTTGATTCAATCGTAATTTTTTGTTCTTTGTTTGTACCAAGATCTTTAGCTGTTACATTAACGATACCATTTTTATCGATATCAAACGATACTTCGATTTGTGGCACACCACGTGGAGCTGGTGGAATATCCGTTAATTGGAATCGACCAAGCGTTTTGTTATCTGCTGCTAATTGACGTTCACCTTGTAATACGTGAATATCAACTGCTGGTTGGTTATCAGCTGCAGTAGAGAATACTTGAGATTTAGATGTAGGGATTGTTGTATTTCTTTCGATTAATACTGTAGATACGCCACCCATAGTTTCGATACCTAATGATAATGGTGTAACGTCAAGTAATACTACGTCTTTAACATCACCAGTGATTACGCCACCTTGAATTGCAGCACCCATAGCTACTACTTCATCAGGGTTAACACCTTTGTTAGGTTCTTTACCGATTTCTTTTTTGATTGCTTCTTGAACAGCTGGGATACGAGTTGACCCACCAACTAAGATAACTTCATCGATATCAGAATTAGATAATCCTGCATCTTTCATAGCTTGGCGAGTTGGACCCATTGTTCTTTCTACTAAATCGCTTGTTAATGATTCAAATTTAGCTCTTGAAAGTGTTGTTTCTAAGTGTAATGGACCATTTGCGCCACCAGAGATGAATGGTAATGAAATTTGAGTTGAAGATACGCCTGATAAGTCTTTTTTAGCTTTTTCAGCAGCATCTTTAAGACGTTGTAATGCCATTTTATCTTGTGATAAATCTATGCCATTTTCTTTTTTGAATTCTTCAACTAAATATTTAATGATAACGTCATCGAAATCGTCACCACCAAGTTTATTGTCACCTGCAGTTGCTAATACTTCGAATACACCGTCACCTAATTCAAGGATAGATACATCGAAAGTACCACCACCAAGGTCAAATACTAATACTTTTTGATCAGTTTCAGTTTTATCTAAACCGTAAGCTAATGCTGCTGCAGTTGGTTCGTTAATAATACGTTCTACTTCTAAACCAGCGATTCTACCAGCATCTTTAGTTGCTTGACGTTCTGAGTCATTGAAATAAGCTGGAACTGTAATAACAGCTTTTGTTACTTTTTCACCTAAATAACTTTCAGCAGTTGATTTTAAGTTTTGTAAAATCATAGCTGAGATTTCTTGTGGTGTATATTCTTTATCTTCAACTTTTTCTTTATAATCAGTACCCATATGACGTTTAACTGATTGAATTGTATTTGGGTTAGTTACTGCTTGACGTTTAGCAACTTCACCAACTTGTGTTTCTCCATCTTTAAATGCAACAACTGATGGTGTTGTTCTGTTACCTTCTGGATTTTGGATTACTTTAGGTTCTCCACCTTCTAATACTGAAACTACTGAATTTGTTGTACCTAAGTCTATACCTATTACTTTACTCATAAGAATTATTCCTCCAATTTATTATTAATTAATCATCGAGTTCATTATTCGTTTACTTTAACCATTGCTGGTCTTAAAACACGATCTTTCAATTTATATCCTCTTTGTAACTCTTCAGTTACAACACCTGATTCAAAGTCAGGATTATTATCTTGCATAACTGCTTGATGTACATTTGGATCGAATGGTTGATTGTATGATTCGATTTCTTCTAAACCATTATCTTTTAATGATTTAAGTAAATCGTTATAAACCATGTCTACACCTTTTTTGAAAGTTAAGAAGTCTTCAGACTCACCTTCTTGTTTAAGTGCACGATCCATATTATCTAGCGCAGGTAATACATCTGTAAGTACACGTTGTGCTTGATAATCTTTAATAATGCTTGCTTCTTGTTTCATTCTACGTTTATAGTTTTCAAACTCAGCATATAAACGTAAGTATTTTTCTTCTTCTTCATTTGCTTTTTGTTTAAGTTGTTCGAGTTCAGCTTCCGGAATTTCGACTACTTTATCTTGCTCAACCTCTTCAACATTCTCTTCAGTTTCATTTGCTTCTACTTCTTCAGTAGCGACAGATTGAGTTTGATCGTTTGTTTCATCGAATTGTTCATTTTGCTTTTCTTCCGTCATTTCATGCCCTCCATTTTCTTTCCTTATTTAAAAATGATTCAAAAGTTGAATCACTTTGTTATAATGCATTGCAGTTGGACCAATAACGGCTAAATGACCAGTTATATCACCAGAAATTTCATAATTGGTACTAATAATTGAAATACCGTGTAAATCTTTATTAATTTCCTGTCCAATTTTGACACTTATCGAATCATTTGATGTTTCATTTAAAAATTGAGCGATACGTTCAGATTCAAGATACTTTAAAATCGATTGAATCATGGATACATTCGTTACATCTAACGCATCAATTAGGTGCATCTTACCACCTAGAAACATTTCTTCATTATGATCATTAATTTGCGTTAATAACGCTTGTTTAAAATTATTAATAAATTCATGATCAATGAATGACAACGATAATGATTCTAACGTTTTTATCATTGTAGTTAAAGTATTTTGCTTAAAATACTGGTTTAAGTAGTTCATAAATTTCTCAATCTGTAATTGATTTAAAGATTCATGAATTTGAATATGAACTTTCTCTACATAACCATCAGTAAATACAATGACGCCCATGAGATGAGTTGGGCTGACTCTCACAAAATGAATTTCAAATATAAATCTTGAAAATTTATTAGGTCCGAGTACTACAGTTGTATAATGTGATCGATTTGAAATTTCTAATGCTAACCATTTAAGCATTGCGTTTACATCATATTGATTTTTATCTTGAAAATGTTCAAACCAATTTAAGCTTTTCTTGCTTTGAGATTTATACTCAAGTAATTGATTAACATAATACTTAATTCCTTGTTCAGAAGGAATACGACCTGATGACGTATGCGTCTTCTCAAGAAGGTTCAAATCTTCTAATTGTTTCATTTCATTTCTAACTGTCGCTGGACTAATCGGCAATTGATGCCTTTCAATAATCGACTTAGAACCAATTGGTTGTCCTAACTCAACATAATCCTCAACAATTACATTCAAAATTTGTAATTGCCTCTCAGTAATCATGTCATCACCTCGATTAGCACTCTATCTTCCTAAGTGCTAATTATAATTTATCAAATTGGTCAAAGAAAGTCAACGTTAAAGCATTCAATTTTTATATCTTTTTTAAATACATATTTTTAGCTTAATAAAAACTTCTCAAACACTTCATTTCCGATTATTTGTCCGCGATTACTTAAGCGTAAATAGTCTTTCTCATCCAGTAGTAACTCTTGTTCGATGAGTTCTTTCACATGTTGACCAAATACATCTTCTATTGATTGGTCAAATTTATTCTGGAATTTAGTTTTTGACACACCTTTTGTCATTCTTAATCCAAGAAACATTTCTTCTTCCATTTGTTCTTTCAATGAAACTTCTGTACTTTGCAATACTGGCATTTTACCATTCATTAACTTCTTAATATATTGATTAACCGGATTAATATTTCCATAGCGCACACCATTAATATAGCCATGTGCACCTGCACCGAAACCATAATATTCTTCATTTTTCCAATATACTTTATTATGAAGAGATTCATGTCCTTCTTTCGAGAAGTTAGAGATTTCATATTGATTAAGGATAGAGCCTGCTAATTTCTTTTTCAAATGTTGATACATTTCTTCACCTAAATCTTCATTAGGTAATTTTAAACGCCCTTTTCTATATAAATTGTAGAATTGCGTCTTTGGTTCAAGTATAAGTGCATAACTTGAAATATGATCTACATCAAGTGATAGTGCTTTATTGAGTGAATCATCAAATTGTTCTATTGTTTGACCAGGTAAGTGAAACATAAGATCTAAACTTACAGAAGGGATTTTATGTTTTCTAGATAAAGTAACTGCTTTTTCAATATCGTCACTATGATGAGTTCTTCCTAATACTTTTAACAATTCATCATCAAATGTTTGAACACCTAATGATAATCTATTCACACCATATTGTTTGAGTAATTTTATTTTTGCTTCTGTTAATTCATCTGGATTAGCTTCAAAAGTATATTCTTTTGTAATCACAAATAAATCGTTAATCGCTTGAAGTAATCTTTCAAGTTGTGCTTCAGATAATGCTGTTGGTGTACCTCCACCTACAAATACTGTCTCAACTTCTTTATCTTTTCTCGTTGACATCTCTTTTATCAAACAATCTAAGTACTCATCTACCGGCTGATTAGCAATATAGAACTTATTAAAATCACAATAAGTACAAATTCTCACACAGAAAGGTATATGAATATATACACTTTTTGCCATATAAACGCTCCTTTAAAAATAGAAACAGCTACATATTATGCAGCTGTTTCAAAATTATTCTTCATCCATTTTAAGCACGGCTAAGAATGCATCTTGTGGAATTTCCACATTACCTACTGATTTCATCTTAGCTTTACCTGCTTTTTGTTTTTCAAGTAACTTACGTTTACGGCTAATATCCCCACCGTAACATTTTGCTAAAACATTTTTACCCATAGATTTAATGTTTGTTCGAGCTACTATTTTATTACCAATTGCTGCTTGAACTGGTACTTCAAATTGTTGTCTAGGGATTAATGTTTTTAATTTATCTACTATTGCTTTACCTCTATCGTATGCAAACTCTTTATGGACGATAAAGCTTAATGCATCCACTTTATCTCCATTTAATAAAATATCCATTTTTACAAGTTTACTTTCTTGATACCCGATTAATTCATAATCAAATGATGCATAACCTTTCGTATTCGATTTCAACTGATCAAAGAAATCAAATACGACTTCAGATAATGGAATTTCATAAATAATATTTACACGAATATCATCTAAATAATCCATCGTCTTAAAGTTACCACGTTTTTTCTGACAGAGTTCCATTACAGCACCAACATAATCATTCGGAACCATCATTGTTGCTTTAACATATGGTTCATAAATTCTGTTGATTTTTTGTGGGTCTGGAAATTGTGACGGGTTATCAATTTGTAATTTTTCGCCATCTGTTAATTCACATTCATAAATAACTGATGGTGCAGTCGCAATAAGTTCAATATTAAATTCTCTTTCAATTCTTTCTTGAATAATTTCCATGTGTAGTAAACCTAGGAAGCCTGTTCTGAAACCAAAGCCTAATGCTTGAGAAGTTTCAGCTTCAAATTCTAAAGATGCATCATTAAGTTGAAGCTTTTCAAGCGCTTCTCTCAAATCGTTATATTTACTATTATCAATTGGATATAATCCACAGAATACCATTGGATTCATCTTTTTATACCCTTTTAAAGGTTTCTCAGCAGGTCTGTCAGCTAAAGTGATTGTATCACCGACATTGGAATCTCCAACATTTTTAATTGAAGCTACAATGTATCCTACATCTCCGACAGATAACGTATCAACTGGAAGTTGTTTCGGTGTATTAATACCAACTTCAGTAACTTCAAATGTCTTACCTGTAGACATCATTTGAATTTTGTCTCCAGCTTTAACTGAACCTTCAACAACACGTATAGAAGAAATTACACCTCTATAAGCATCAAAAGAAGAATCAAAAATAAGCGCTTGTAGTGGGTTGTCTGGATCACCTTCTGGAGGTGGTACCATTTCTACAATTTTCTCTAATATGTCTTCAATTCCAATATTAGATTTAGCACTTGCGAGTACTGCATCACTTGCATCTAAACCAATAACGTCTTCAATTTCTTGTTTAACACGCTCAGGTTCAGCTGCGGGTAAATCAATTTTATTTACGACAGGTATTAATTCTAAGTCATTATCTAATGCTAAATAAACGTTCGCTAACGTTTGTGCTTCGATACCTTGTGCAGCATCTACAACTAAAATCGCACCTTCACATGCTGCAAGTGATCTTGAAACTTCATATGTAAAATCGACATGCCCCGGTGTATCAATTAAGTGTAAGATATATGTTTCCCCATCTTTAGCAGTATAATTTAATCGAACAGCATTAAGCTTTATTGTTATACCACGTTCTCTTTCAAGATCCATAGAATCTAATAATTGTTCTTTCATATCACGTGATTCTACACTTTTAGTATTTTCCAAAATTCTATCAGCTAACGTAGATTTACCATGGTCAATATGAGCAATGATAGAAAAGTTTCTAATTTTATTTTGGCGCTCTAGGCGTTTAGTTCTGTCCATTTGAACTCCAACTTTCTCGTTAATTTTACATGTATTAAATGTAAGTCGCATCTTTGATATGATACCGTCTTTATGAAATAAATGCAAACGTATTATCAAACTATCAATAAAGTGTTATGCTTTATAAGGAATGTGTAAATAATCATTGCACTTATGCCCTACATTTGATAAAATATTTTTTGTTGCAATCAAAAATTCTTTGATCACGGACAACATTTTTAGGAGGTGACTCTCATGCCAAACATTAAATCTGCTATTAAACGTGTTTCTGTTACAGAAAAGAAAGACGCTGCAAACATTTCACAAAAAAATGATATGCGTTCAGCTGTTAAAGCTGCTAAAACTGCAATCGAAAACAATGCTGAAAACAAAGCTGAATTAGTTTCATTAGCTGTTAAGAAAGTTGATAAAGCTTCTAAAAACAATCTAATTCATTCAAATAAAGCTGATAGAATTAAATCAAGCTTAATGTCAAAAGCTAACTAATTATGTGAGAGCGTGACACAGAACATTCTGTGTCACGCCCTTTTTTTGTGGAATGAAATTTCAAACTCAAGCTTTATATTTTTAAAATGAAAAGTTCTAGTATGAGCACTTTATCCATATATGAAGATTTCAATTGGTAATCTGTATCAGCACAAATATCGATAGTTGCTAATAATCGATCAAGTGATAGCTTTCTCGTAATACGAAGTGCCAGTTTAACCCTATATGGGTGTACACCAATCGTTTTAGCAATTTGTTGTTCGCTATAATGTTTACCAGCAAGAATTTTACATTGATAATACAAGCGATAATTACTTGTGATTAACGCTAAAAGCTTAATCGGCTCTTCTTTCATATTGATTAAGTCTTTCAGTAAATTAATAGACTTTTCTTTTTGACCTTTTTGAATATATTCCGTTAACAAAAATACATTCTGTTCTAGAGAACGACTCACAATTTCTTTAACGTCTTGTTTATTAATAACCGCTTCATCGCCAATAAATAACACTAATTTATCTAATTCTGCTTTAATAATGTTAAATTGAATACCTGTTAGTTCTAAAAATTCTATTAAAGCATCCTCTTTAATATCTTTATATTGATCATGCAAATAAGATTTAATCCACTGTTTAATTTCTTGTTCGGTCATTTGGTCAATTTTATTAAGTCTTGCATTCTTCTTAACTGTTTTAACGAGTTTCTTTCTTTCATCCAATTTCTCATTAAACACATCAAATACGACTAACGTTTCACCATCATACTGTTCAATAAATTGAATTAATTGATCGGTATTTTGATTGATTTGAGTACTAACTTTTTCTCCTGTAAAAAGGTAAGCATTCTTAATATGTACGACTTTTTTGTCTGAGAGGAATGGTAAAGTTAATGATTCTTCTATCGCACTTGAAATAGGTGTTTCATATAAATCAAATTTAACATAATTAAAATCGTCTCTTTCTCCAGCTAAATATTGATTTATAATTTCGTCAGATTTTTTCTCGATAAGTGCATTTACTGCACCATAATTCAATACAATATTGTCTTCCAAAATAAGTCTCCCTCTCTTATAAAGTTCTAATTAAGTATAGCATTTTTAAGTTTAATATCATATAATGAAAGTAAGTATAGGAGGGAGTCATATGAACAGATTTGAAGGTGAAAATACTCAAGGGCGTAACAATGATGTTAAAGACTCTGGATTTGGATTTATAATTGGTTTCGTATTCTTAGCAGCAATTTATATTATTGCACAAGTATTCAGTCTACTACCAAACTAATATATCAAATCCATTTATATAAAGCTTACAAACGACTACTGTCGATTGTAAGCTTTTTTATTATGTTCTTGTAGTCCATTTGTCATAATCATATTGTCTTTATTGATTTCAAATTGTACCATTCCGTAATCTTGTGTATTGAACACTTTACAATCGCTTTGTTTAAGTTTATTTACAATGGCTTCTTTTGGTAGCCCATGCCTATTATGTCGACCAGAACTTATGACACAAAAATGTGGCTTTGCTTTTAATAAAAAGCTATCACTTGTACTTGTCAAACTACCATGGTGTGCTACTTTTAAAATATCGTAATGCCCTTTAAGTTGACTCAAAATACTATTCTCTACTTTTTCTGTTGCATCACCTGTTGTTAATATCGTTCTGCCAAACATTGTGATTTCAGTAACGATTGATGTATCATTCTTATCTTCATAATTCAGACTATTTTGGTTGAAAAACTTATATGTCGATTCTCCAATCTTTAATTCACTCAAATTTGTGCTATCTACAATTTCTGTGTTTGTTTCTTTAACCTCTTCTAACAAATGTTTTAATTCACGATTGTCCCAAGTCTTCTTATTAATAATTAAATGTTTGATTGATACTTGTTTACTAAAAGTAGCTAATTCACCCATATGATCTGCATGTGGATGTGTGATGATTAAATAATCAATCTTTTGAAATCCCTTTTCTTTAAGTTCGGGCACGATTATTGAATCTGTATAATTTGATATCTTACTTCTAGTTTGCCATGGTTTCTTTTTCAATTTATCTTTACCACCAGTATCGATCATCACAATTTGATTTACATCATGGTGATAAGCAATCATTGCATCTCCTTGACCAATATCAAGAAATTTAAAAATAACCTCATTATGATTAAAATGGTATGTGATTGCAATGACTAACAATGTGAAAAGGAGTAATGATTTTATATATTTCTTTTTAAGAAATAACATTAAGACTAGCACTACAACAATGAGGACGATTAAATATATCCATTCGGATAGATTTCTTACGACTAACTCATTTATAGGGATGTGACTCATAACATCTATTAATTTAAAAGTTTGATTCATACAAATTTCTATTAACATCATAAATAAATTAGGAACTTTACCAAAAGTGGCAAATATCAACATGAATAACATCACAAGTGGAAAAATAATTAATTCAAAAAGTGGAATAAAAAGAAAGTTTGTGATAAACCCTAGCCATTGAAAAGCATTAAAGTGAATCAGTAATATGACAAATGAAGATAATTGAGATACGACATTAATTGTAATGATTTTGTGGATTGTATTGAAAGATTTTATAAGTGGTACACATAAAATGATAAACGTGGAGACGATATAGGATAATTGGAAACCAATATCGAAAATAATATGGGGATTATAAATTGTATAAACAATAAAAGTGATAGACAGTATTTGTAAAGCGTCTATTTTTATGACTTTATTCAAAATCATATAAACCATTACTACTCCTACTGCTCTAAGAACACTCGGACTTAAACCAGTTAAAACAGCATATATAGGTAATAAAATAAATATCATATTCTCGGCATGATGATATTTGATGTTCATCCTAAGTAATAATTTAAATAAAAATATATTTAACAAAGCGACATGCGATCCACTTACAGCATATAAATGATATATACCTATTTTTTTAAGTTGATCTATTCTTTCTTCATTTAAATAACTTGTATCACCTAACGTGAGCGCAATAATATCGTCAACACCATCTATATCAAGTTGTTTCATCTCATGAATTAAATTCGTTCGATATAGTTGAATACGTTCAATCATATTTAATGGTCGATTCGAACAAGTATTTAAAAATAAGTTTTCTATCTTAATAACACCTTTAATATCATGATTTTGCAAAAACTCAAAGTATTGAAATTTTAATGCGTTAGTATTAGGCAAAGTTGAATTAACAGAGTAAGTAATACGACAATTTTTTAAATAAGGCATTTGCTTCAAAAGTTTAAGCTTTTCTTTTTCATTTTTAATCGTATAAAATGCTTTAAACGTTTGATTATGGATTTGTCCTTCAGCTTGAAAGCCATCTCCATCAAGCGTTAACTTATCTCCAAACTGAATAACTTCAGTATAATTTTCATGATTTTTTGAAACGTTAAATGATTCGTAATATTGCAATGGATCATTCGGATAAATTAAGTAACCTATAATAAAAAATATAAAGCTCATCACCAAAATTTTTAATGATTGCCATTTAATATAGCAACTTATAACTAAGATAATGAGCATGAATATACTTACATAAGGATGTAAAAAGAAAATTAAACCGGACAATAAATAAAGTGCAAAATAAAACCACATCTTAAATATTAGTCCTTACTTCAAATATTTAATAATGTCTTCTGGATGGAAATTAATTTTTTCGTAGTGTACACCAGACTGTTCTAACAGTTGTATTGCATATGTATGATTATGATAATCGTCAGCATAATAAATTTGTTTAATACCAGCTTGTATAATTGATTTCGTACAGTTTAGACAAGGGAAATGTGTAACATAAATAGTTGCACCTTCAGAGGAAACACCTAACTTAGCACATTGTATAATCGCATTCATTTCAGCATGAATAGTTCTTATACAATGACCGTCCACTACAAGGCAGCCATTATCTATACAATGTTCTTCTCCTGAAACAGACCCATTATATCCACCAGCAATCACTCTATTATCTTTAACGATTGTTGCACCGACAGATAATCTTTCACATGTTGACCTTAATGATAATAGATGACTTTGAGCCATAAAGTATTCTTTCCATTCAATTCTATCCATTACACATCGACCTACCTTTCATATATTCTTATTGTAAAATTTAACAAGTATAAATGCAATTCAATTTAAAATGATAAAATCTTTTAAACTTTCAACTGTTTTATCTCCGAATCCTTTTACCTTTTTTAAATCATCCACAGTTTTAAATTCTCCATTTGTTTCTCTATATTGAAGAATGGCATCTGCTTTACTCGGACCGATACCGGGTAACTTTTCAATTTCCGATTTATCTCCTGTATTAATATTGACTTCTACTTTATCATTTGTAGATTGGTTTGTATTAACACTAGGCACATGTTCGCCGTTTATTGGAACATATATATACATTTGATCTTTAAGTCTTTCTGATAAATTGATTTTAGACAAATCTGCATTATGCTTTGTTTGAGCTTTCTTTAATACATCATGCACGCGTTCCTTTGATGACATTGTATATGTATTTGGAAAATTAACAGCTCCTTTCACATCTACTACTACGTTTCTATTAACATCTTTAGTAGATTTAGAT
Organism: Mammaliicoccus sp. FSL K6-3158; assembly: GCF_038005105.1. NCBI lineage: Bacteria > Bacillati > Bacillota > Bacilli > Caryophanales > Staphylococcaceae > Mammaliicoccus > Mammaliicoccus sp. FSL K6-3158. The sequence continues at coordinate 1,304,793 of NZ_JBBOSL010000001.1, read as the reverse complement.
TCATCTATCTTATCAAAATCCTTCTCTTCTGAAGACCTTAGTTTAACTTCATTTGATGTATCTTGTTGATGAATGATAGCTTCATTATCATCATTACCAGTGAAAAGGCTATTACAAATGAAAAATAATACAACAATCATGATGATAGCAAGTTGGTAATTTTCTATTAACCAATCCTTACTTTTATGAATATATTTCAAAAAAACACCTCCTACATAATTAAACGTAGGAAGTGTTCTAAATTACTTTCGTGCAACTATAAAATGTCTATCGCCATTTTCATTAAATTGATCAATATTGAAATCAGTAAATACACTTTCAACTTTAAATCCAGCAAAATCTAAAAGTTGTTTATAAAGATCGATTTCATATGTGATTTGATAATGTTCTTCATCGAATCGTTCATAAAGTCCATCTTCTCTTTCGATGAAAAATGACATTTGATGATATACACTGTTAGGTTCTTCACCAGCAATTGCTTGCCACGCTAAAGTTAATTGTTCTGTTTCATCAATATAGTTACGGTTATTAAATTGGTGATTCATCTTATATAGTGAGTGCACATCAAATATAAGTAATCCACCATCATTTAAAAATTGATTAACATAGTTAAATACTTGAAGAACTTCTTCAGGGTCTGTTATATAGTTCAAGCTGTCACAAAAGATGGTAATTACATTGTAACTTTGAGGTAAGTCCAAATCTCTCATATCTTGGCAATACCAATTAATATTAGGATTACGACTTTCAGCTACTTCTAACATCTCTTCACTTAAATCAAGACCACTTACGCGACCATATTCTAGTAATTGCTCTGTTAAGCGTCCTGTACCACAACCAATATCCAAAATATCGTTATCATTACCTGTAACATAATGACCAACAATCTGTTTCCATTTATCATATGGTTGATCTTCAGTTAGAAGGTCATAATAATGACTCATACGATTGTATGCCATTATTGTGCTACCTCATTTAGTGTAATAATTGGTGCGTCTTTATATAATCTTTCTAAGTCGTAGTAATCACGTTCTTCTCTATGGAATACGTGTACAACAACGTCACCTAAATCAATTAATACCCATCTAGCTTCATTAAAGCCTTCTAGTCTTTTCACTAATACTTCATTTATTTCAGCTTCATCTTTAACATTTCTTGCTATAGCTTGAACTTGTTTGTCACTATTACCATGACATACAACAAAATAATCAGCTATATCGCTAATACCTTTCATATCAATTGCAATAATATCTTCAGCACGTTTATCATCACATGCTAGTAACGTTTGTTTCATTAAATCATTTGAATTCATTTAACCATTCCTTTATTGTTCTGAATGCATATTATAATAATTTAAGCATTCTATAGTTTTTAAATGTACTGTTTTATCCTTATTAATTAAGTGTAACACTGTACGTTTTGATATTTCGTAAACTGCTTTATCCAAGTTGCGTTCTTTAAAGACAATATCTCTAATTTCATCTACACCTGGAGTTGTTCTTTTAGGTTCAATATAATCAGCTATAAAAATTATTTTTTCAGTCTTATTCATTTGTGCTCTACCAGTCGTATGACTATATATAGCGTAATAAATTTCTTCATCATTTATATCATATTGATCTTTAAGTCTTGCAGCAGCAACTGGTCCGTGTAATATTTCTGAGCCATAACTTAATAAATCTTGCCCTAGTTCATATTGCGTTACACTTTGATATAACGCTGAAAGTTCTTCATATTTACATAAATCATGCAGGATTCCTGCTAATTCAACTTTTTTAATATCACCATCAAAGATTTCTGCCATTTTCTTACCAGTTTCGGCTACTCTCATAGAGTGATTATATCTTTTTGATGGTAACGTTTCTTCAACCAATTTGACTGCTTTTTTAATTTTCATACAATCGTCCCCTTTTGATATATCTTTCAATTCGTGGCGTAACGAGCATCTTTATAGATTGACGATTTTTACATCTATTGCGAATGTCTGTTGAGCTTACATCAATTCTTGGAATGTGCAATGCTAACATGCCTTCTTTTACATCTTGTTTATCAACTTCTCTATTAACAACGACAAATGTTAACAATTCTTTTAATTCTGCAATGTTTCTCCATTTATGCAAATTCTCGTATTGATCTGAACCGATTACAAAATATATTTGATAATTAGGAAATTCTTGTTTAAATTCTTTAATCGTATCAAATGTGTAGCTCGTACCTTTTCTATTAAGTTCTCTCTCATCAACTTCACCGAATTGCAAATCTTCAATAGCTAATTCTAACATTTTCACACGTTCTGATTCTATTAAATAAGATTCGTTATGTTCTTTAAGTGGTGATTGATAACTTGGTAAGAAAATAAATTTATCAGGTTGAACAAATTGATATGCTTCACTCGCAACTAACATATGTCCAATATGAATTGGGTTAAATTGACCTCCATAAATCATGAGCTTTTTCATAATATTATGGTAGTTCTAATCTTTTATTTTCTTTAGATTCTTTATATAAGACAATAATATTACCGATAAGTTGTACGAGTTCAGCACCTGCTTGTTCAGCTATTGATTCAGCTACTTCTTTATGATCGTCCATATTATTTTGTAAGATATGAATTTTGATCAATTCTCTTTTTTCAAGTACGTCTTGCACTTGGTCTATCATATTGTCATTTAATCCGCCTTTACCAATTTGGAAAATTGGATCTAAATGATGCGCTTCTTTTCTTAAATATCTCTTTTGTTTACCTGTTAACATAATGATCTCCTTTTAAGTTCCTCTTGTACTTTATTTCTCATTGATTCTATTTGAGCTTCTTGCCCAGTCCATATTTTAAAGCTTTCTGCTCCTTGATAAACGAACATATCCAATCCGTTATAAATTGCAATACCTGCTTGTTCACATGCTTGCAGTAGCGGTGTCTTTTCAGGAATATAGATGATATCACAAACTAAACTATTTTTACATATCTTCTCCACAGGAATAATGAATTCACTATGCTGTGTATTCATGCCTACCGGTGTCGTATTAATAATAATATCAAATGTGTGAAGAACAGATTGAACATCTGTTAGACTTATTGCATTTATATCAATTTGCCATTTATCAAATCTAGACATCGTTCTATTTGCCACTGTTATTTTATGATTCGTAAACTTCTGCATTTCCGAAACAATACCTTTACTCGCACCACCAGCACCTAAAACTAAAATTTTTCGATCTTGTATGCTACCGTAATGTTCAATTAAACCTTTAACTAAACCAATACCATCCGTATTATAACCAATCCATTTATTATCTTGTATTAGAACGGTGTTAACAGCACCAATATGCTTAGCATTTGAAGATACTTCATCTAAATAAGGCAAGATGGATTCTTTATGCGGTATTGTAATATTAAAGCCGTCTAATGCTTTTTCATTTATGATTTCTTTAATATGTTTAAATTGTTCTGGTGGAATATCTAAAGCACCATATTCATCTTCCCTGCCTAATGCTTCAAAATTTGCTGCGTGCATAATCGGTGAAAGTGAATGGCTAATAGGATGTCCGATAACTCCAAACTTCATTTAATTCACCTCTTATAAAATAGATGTTCTTAATGTAACTTCGACTTCTTTTGGTGCAGTAACATGTATTTCTGCCCCTGCATCTACAGTTACAAATCCTAATCCTGAAATCATAACATCTTTTCTTTCAGATTCAGTTGTAATCTCAGTTGTTTTTAAGTTATCGAAGTTAAAGTTCGTTGGATCATATGGTGGTTTAAGAAGTTCACCAATTTGACGTTTCCATAAATCTTCAGCGTTTGATAACTTTGTTCTATGAATGTTTAAGTCGTTTGATACAAAACATGTTAAAGAACGTCTACCGCCACTTACATAATCTACTCTAACTAAGCCACCTAAGAATAAGCTTTGTTCTTCGTTTAATTGATAAACTTTAGGCTTAATTTCTTTTTTAGGCATTACAACTTTCAATTCTTTATCTGTAACGTAGTGCGTCATTTGATGACTTTGAATAATACCAGGTGTATCAAACATATATGAATCATCATCTAATGGAATATCAATCATATCTAATGTTGTACCAGGGAAATGACTCGTTGTAATAACTTCTTTTTCACCGACACTCTTTTCAATCAATCTATTGATTAATGTAGATTTACCAACGTTTGTTGTACCTACTACATAAACATCTTTACCTTCTCTAACTTTCTCGATAGTTGATAGTAATTCATCAATTCCTTGATTTTTATATGCAGAAATCAGTACAACTTCGTCAGGATTAAGTCCAAAATCTTTCGCACGATTTCTTAACCAAATTTCGACTCTTCTTTTATTAATGGCTTTAGGTAAGATATCCATTTTATTCGCAACAAGTACGACTTTTTTCTTACCTACTATATCTTTTAAGCGATGTATCATTGATCCTTCTAGATCAAATACATCCACAACATTGACGATTAAACCATCTTCATTGTGAAGAGATTTCAACATATTTAGAAAATCTTCACTTGTTAAATCAACATCTTGGACTTCGTTATAATTTTTAAGTCTAAAACATCTCTTACAAATGACATCTTCTTTATTCAAACTTGATTGTGGAACGTATCCAGCTTCATTCGGATTTTCAGATTGAAGTGTTGCACCGCAACCAATACATTTAGCAAACTCTGTCAAATTTATTCCTCCCAGTTAATTAAACCTTTTCTCTTAAAGTAATTTAAAAATCTTCTTTCTATTAATCGATTGAATTTCGTAACAAAACCATCTGTCTTTTTCACAGGTACAACCATAATCGTATATAATCCGTTTCTATTTCCACCAAACACATCTGTTAACATTTGATCCCCAATAACAACTACTTCAGACTTATTGACGTTCATTAAATTTGCTGCTTGTCTAAAAGCTTTACCACGTGGTTTACGTGCTTTAAAAATATAATCAATATTTAATGTTGATGAAAATGACGCAACACGTTCTTGATTATTATTAGAAACAATCGTAACTGTTATACCATTATCTTTCATATTTTCAAACCAATTTCTCACTTCATCAGTTGGATCTTTAACATCCCAACCAACTAATGTATTATCTAAGTCCGTGATAATTGCTTTTATATTTTTAGATTTTAAATGTTCAGGTTCGATATTAAAAACTGTTTGAACATATTCATTTGGTAAAAAATATTTTGTAAATAATCCCATTATTACACCTCAATATTATCTTTTATTTTAACATAAATTATATTTACATTCCTTTTAGTTGAATACAAAATAAAAGTGTTGCAAATCACTTACGATTCGCAACACTAAATATTATTCTGTAATTTCACGGTCAGAAGATTTTTCAACTTCTGTATTCGCATAAATCACATAACCAACAAGTGCTGTAGCAATGACAGCGATAGCCATTAATATTAACATGAAACTGCCTCCTTATGCCACTCTATTTAATAATAATTTTACAATTTTACTAGAATTGACGCAAGCTACTTTTAAAAATTCTTCAAAAGTAACATCAGATTCCTTATCTGCTAAATCTGAAACAGCTCTCGTAACAATAATAGGCACATTATATTGGTAACAAGTTTGAGCAATTGCACCAGCTTCCATCTCTACGACACTCGCAGTAGGAAAGTTAGATTTAATCACTTTGCGCTGATCAATTGAGCCAATGAAACTATCACCTGTAGCAACTTCACCAACAATACCATTTAAATCAAGCTGTTCTATTGATGATTTAGCTAAGTCAATTAATTCCTTATCAGTTTCATAAAATTCTGGCATACTTGGTACTTGTCCCAATTTATAGCCAAATGCCGTTGCATTAACATCATGATAATAAACTTTATTACTAATAATGATATCACCAATATTTAATTCGCTATCAACAGAACCTGCTGAACCTGTATTAATGATTAAATCTGGTTTAAATTCATTGATAAGTAATGTTGCTGTAATTGCAGCATTTACTTTACCAATACCACTTTGTGCTAATACAACTTGTTTATCTTCTATATTACCTTTATAAAAAATAACATGTGCAATTTGGATTGTTTCTCTATTTTCAATAGATGACTTTAATATTTCTACTTCTTCTTCCATTGCTCCAATAATACCAATCATGCTTTATCACTCCATCATATTCATTCAATATTTATATTAACATAATTAGTATACTTTGAAATAAGTTTTTAACTATTCCACAAACTTTGTAAGCCTTGTAATGATAATACCCCTGCTATTAATGTTGTAAGAACAGCAACTATACCGAGTACAATCATCCATGTTGGATGTTTATAGTCACCAACGATACTTTTCTTCTTAGAAGCAATTAAAATTGTTCCTAAAGTTACTGGTAAAATCAAACCGTTCAATGCACCAGCAATAATCAATAATTTAACTGGCTTACCAATTGTTAAGAATACAATAGATGAAACGACTATAAAGATAATAATAACTAAGTTTCTATGATTTTTAATAGATGGATGTAAAGATTGAATAAATGTTGTACTTGTATATGCACAGCCAATTACGGATGATAATGCTGCTGCAAATAATACAACACCGAATACTTGTTTACCGACAGGTCCTAATACATGTTCAAATACAGAAGCTGGTGGATTGTCTGGGTTTAAAGTGAACCCTGTAACAACAACACCAAGTACTGCTAAGAATAAAAATGTTCTCATAATACCCGTTGTTAATATACCTGAAATAGCAGCTCTATTTACAAATGGTATATAGCCTTTTCCAGTTATACCTGCTTCTAACAATCTATGAGCACCTGCAAATGTAATATAACCACCAACAGTTCCACCTACTAATGTGATGATAGGAACAATGAGTTTACTAATATCATCAGGTACAATCATTTTTTGTGCCGCTTCGACAACTGGTGGTTTTGTTAATACCATTACATAAGCAACAATAGCAATCATAAGTACACCTAATATTTGTGTAATAATATCTACGACTTTTTGTGCGTTTTTAACAACAAATATTAAAATCGCTAATACGCCTGTAATACCTGCACCAATTCTTACATCTAAACCGAATATCGCATTAAGTCCTAGCCCAGCACCTGCAACGTTACCGATGTTAAATGCTAGTCCACCAATAGCGATTAATATTGCGATAAATGTACCTAACCCCTTAAACACATCATTCGCGATATCTTGTCCACCTTTACCTACAACTGTGATAACACGCCAAATATTAATTTGTGCACCAATATCAATCAGTATAGATGCAAGAATTGCAAATGCAAAGCTTGCAAGAAATTGCTCAGTAAAAACTGCCGTTTGAGTTAAGAATGCTGGTCCAATAGATGAAGTAGCCATTAAGAATACTGCACCCCATAGAATTCTTCTATGCTTATTTGTTATTTCAAACGGTTGATTTAACTCCTCATACCCTTTATTTTGCTTCATACACTTTCCTCCTATTTCATTGCACTAATTTCTATGCCTTCAGCTTTAAACTGTCGAATAATTTCTTGAACAAAATCTAAAGCATGTTGTCCGTCTCCATGTACACAGATTGTATCTGCTTCAATCGGAATTTCATTTCCATTTATCGTGATAACTTTAGATTCTTTAACCATTTTAATTACTTGTGCGACAGCTTTGTTTGTATCTTTTATAAGCGCGCCTTCTTTTTTTCTAGAAACTAGTTGGCCATTATCTTCGTATGCACGATCAGCAAATACTTCACTCTTATATGTTAAATTATGACGTTTACATGATTCGATCAATTCACTATTAGATAAACCAACAAATAATAATTGATTATCAAAATCTTTCACTGCTTTAACAATTGCATCGGCAATTTCTGGATCTTTAGCACCCATTTGATACAATGCGCCGTGTGGTTTAACATGGTGAATTTTTGTTTGATGTATTTTACAAAATCCAGCTAATGCACCTAATTGATAAATGACTAGATCATAAACTTCCTCTGGTGTAACATCTATGTTTCTACGACCAAATCCAATTAAATCTTGAAATCCTGGATGAGCACCAATATGTACATCATGTAGAACAGCCAATTTAACTGTTTCATTCATAACGTGTTGATCTCCTGCATGAAAACCACATGCTACATTTGCAGAAGTGATTAAAGGTAATATACTTTCATCATTACCAAGTTTATAGTTACCAAAGCTTTCTCCTAAATCACAATTCAAATCAACTTTTACCATAATACCATCTCCTTAAACGATTTTATGTTCATGTAGAAACTTAATTGTTATATCATTTTTAATATATGGTTCATAGCTCAACACGCGATATAAAAAGTCTAACGTTGTCGGAAAACCATCAATGACCGTTTCTTCTAACGTACCTTTCATTTTTTCAATTGCTTCAAGTCTATCTTCACCTTTAACAAGTATTTTAGCGACTAATGAATCATAGTAAGGTGGAATTTGATAACCATCATATAACATACTGTCTACTCTCGTATTAAATCCATTAGGTAAATGTAATGCTTGAACAACACCTGCTGCTGGGCGGAATTGTTTTTCTGGATTTTCAGCATTAATACGACATTCAATCACATGCCCATCAAAATGGATATCCTCTTGTTTAATTGTTAACTTCTCACCATTAGCTACTAATATTTGTTGCTTTATTAAATCGACACCTGTTAATAATTCTGTAACTGTGTGTTCAACTTGAATACGTGTATTCATTTCTAAGAAATAATATCCGTCATCTGTTAATAAAAATTCAATCGTTCCAGCACTTTCATAATTACAAGCTTTAGCGGCTTTAACAGCATCAGCATGTAGTGAATTTCGCGTTTCTTGATCTAGTGCTGCACAAGGTGCTTCTTCAATTAACTTCTGGTTCTTTCTTTGAATTGAACAATCACGTTCACCTAAATGAATCGCTTCACCATGTTTACTCGCGAGTATTTGAACTTCCACATGTCTAGCTTCATCAATAAATGTTTCAATATACACACGTTTATCTCCAAAGTATTTTTCACCTTCAGATTGAGCTTCTTTAAAGAATTGTTCAAGTTGGTCAGGTTCTTGTACGATTCGAATACCTTTACCACCACCACCACTAGCAGCTTTTAATACAAAAGGATACCCAACTTTTTGAGCAACTTCTTCTGCTTCATTTACTGACTTTACTTCTCCAATAGAGCCAGGAATAATCGGTACGTTAGCGTTGTACATTGTTTCTCTTGCTTTTATTTTATCTCCCATTAAATCCATCGTGTTATAACTAGGTCCAACAAAGATAATATTTTCTTCATCTACTCTTTTTCTAAATGTCGTAGATTCTGATAAAAATCCATACCCAGGATGTATAGCATCTGCCTTACTCATCTTACAAGCTTCTAAAATGCGTTCAATATCTAAATAACTGTCACTTGATTGACTTGGCCCAATACAAATGGCTTCATCAGCTAATTGTACGTGTAAACTATCTTTATCTGCTTTGGAATAAATTGCGATTGTTGTAATATTCATCATTCTACATGTTCTAATAATTCTAACCGCAATTTCGCCTCTGTTTGCAATCAGTAAACGCTTAATCATAAAAATCCCCCTTATTTCAATGTGATAATCGTTTGTCCGTATTCAACAGGATCCCCATGATTAATTTGTATATCATTAACGATACCGTCATACTCACTTATAACTTCATTGAGCACTTTCATTGATTCGATATAACCGACAACTTGACCTTCTTTCACTTCATCTCCCACTTTAACAAGTGGATTTTGCAAAGTTTCTTCATCTTGTAAATAAAATGTTCCAAGAATTTCCGCTTCAATTGTATTGAGCTGTTCTTCTTGTTTTGAAGTTGGCGTGCTTTCTTCAACATTATTAGCTGGCGTTGTAGTGACGATATTTGAAGTTGATTTTAAGTCTAACTCAACTTCGACAGTTTCATCTTTATATTTCATATAATTTACTTGATTTTGTTTCATGAGTTTAATAAGTTCTTCTATCTTTTCAATATTCATGATTGATTCCCCTTTATAAGTTTTGCTATTTTTTTAGATTTAGGACGAATATTGCTTAAATCTTTATATTTTTTCAGTTTAATGTCATCTATATCTGCTTCTAATTGTTTAATATATGTTTGATATTCAAGTGTGGCATCTTTAAATGAAATCCATTTAAAAGTAATGCTATCATTTGCTTTTAATTGAGATAGCTTTTCTCTTCCTATAAAACTAACTGTAGCAATCTTTGTATAACCACCTATCGTCTGACGATCATTAAGCAATATAATAGGCTGTCCATTAATAGGAACTTGTACACTACCTGGTGCAATCGGTTCAGAAATAATATCTGCGTTATGCTTATGTACAATTGGTTCATCCCCATTTAATCGATAACCCATACGATCTGACATTTCTGATATTGTATATGATTGATTAACAAGTTGGGCATGCGATTCTGATGTAAATTCATCAAATTGTAAACCTTCCATAATTGGAATAATGTTTGCATCTTCTAATTGTTTGATATTAAACGTATTACCTATAATGTCATGGTTAATTGTTTTATCTTTGAATTTCAAAACATCATTTCTGTTTAATGTTCTTCCATTCATACCACCTATGCCACTTCTAGTATGTGTCGATACACTGTCTAATATCGGTTCAATATTTAAAGATTTATGAAAAGCTAAATAGCCTCTCGCCCCAGATGAAATAGTCTTTATATTGAGCACTTGCCCTTTTTCTACATAAATTGCTGTATTTACTGGTATTGTTTGATCATCAAGCTGTATATCAGCATCATACGCAACAAATGCAACGATGTTCGGTTCTTCAAATTTCAATGTAGGACCATTTAAAGTCACTTCTAATACAGGTGCATTGTCATTATCCACTAAAGCATTCGCGATTCTGTATAAATATTGATTCATAACACCCGCTTCAGAAAATCCATCTTTTTCAAACTTTGATCGACCAATATCTTGAACAGTCGTAAACAAACCGGGTTTTATACATTTCATTTCAAATCACCTACTAACTGACGATAATCAAATGTGCCATTTGCAATTTCGTCTTCGATTCTTGTAAATTCTTCTTGATGAATAGCTTTAAAAGCAATATAGTCTCCAGCTTCATATAAAATCATAGGCTCTCGATTTAAGTTGAAAACATCTATTGGCGTGCGACCAATAATTTGCCATCCGCCTGGTGATGATTTCGGATAAAGTCCTGTTTGATTATTTGCAATTCCAACAGATCCTTGGACGATTTTACTTCTTGGCGTTTCTTTTCTTGGTGTATGTATTATCTTATTTAAACCTCCTAAAAATGGAAAGCCGGGTAAAAATCCTATTGCATAAATTAAATAATTTTCTTCCGTATGTATTTGAATCACATCTTCTTCAGTTAATTGTGCATGCTCAGCAACAATATTTAAGTCTGGTCCAAATTCACCACCATATACAACTGGTAATGTTATCAATTTCTTCGAATGTGATGCATTTTCTTGATCAAGATTTAAATGATGTAAGTCTAGTTCATGAAGGACTGTTTCGTATGTATAATGTTTCGCATCAAATGCGACCATGATTGATCGATATGATGATGTCACACTCATAACAGCAGGATGCTGCAATGATTCAATATGTAATGCGATTGTCGAAATTTTATTCCTTATTTCTGGACTGATTTCATTTTGTTCATAAATCATAAAATGCGTCTCACTCACTTGCTTAATATCCAATTTTACCACCCCTTTGTTAACGCTTTTAATAATCAGATAATTAAATCAATTATACTTTATCATAATACCATGATTTATATATAAAAAAAAAGCTGTAAAAACGTTTGTTTCATACGTTTCTACAGCTTTTCTATTAAATTATTATACGATTAATCGATTTTTACGATTTTAACTTTCATTTCGTTACCATTTGGTAATGGAACATTCACTTCTTCGTTCAGTTTTTTACCAATTAAAGCTTTAGCAATTGGAGACTCATTAGAAATTTTACCTTCAAATGGATCTGCTTCTGCTGAACCTACAATTTTGTAGCTTTCTTCTTCGTTACCTGGAATTTCAGTAAATGTTACAGTTCTACCGATTTGCACGTCATTTTTTGAACCATTATCTTCAATAATTTGAGCATGACGAATCATGTTTTCAATTTTTTGAATTTCTTGTTCAATGAAACCTTGCTCATCTTTAGCTGCATCATATTCAGAGTTCTCAGATAAGTCACCGAAACTACGTGCTACTTTTATTTTTTCAACGACTTCTGGTCGCTTAACTGTTTTTAATTCTTCAAGTTCTTTTTCTAATTTGTTAAAACCTTCCTGTGTCATAGGAAATTCTTTTTGTGTTTCCATTCTTCCATCTTCCTTTACTTTAAAATTATTTAAATATTTTTAACTAACGATTGAATTTTCGTAGTCATAATATCAATAGCTACCTTATTACTACCACCTTCAGGGATGATGATATCCGCATATTTCTTGGTTGGTTCAATAAACTGGATATGCATCGGTCTTACAACTGATAAGTATTGATCAATTACTGATTCCATCGTACGTCCTCTTTCTTTAATGTCTCTCGTTAAACGACGTAAAATTCTTAAATCAGCATCAGTATCAACATAAATCTTAACATCCATTAAATTACGTAAATCTTCATTTTCAAGCGCGAATATGCCTTCAAGTATAATAACATCTTTAGGTTCGAATCTAATCGTTTTATCGCTTCTCGTGTGATTTGAATAATCATACGTAGGAACTTCAATTGCATGTCCATCTTTAATTCTTGTTAAATCTTGTTTCAATCTTTCATTATCGAAAGCAAATGGATGATCATAGTTCGTCTTCAATCTATCTTCAAAAGACATATGTGATTGATCTTTATAATAGTAATCTTGTTCTATTAATGCAACACTATATCCATCTAAATTTTTCATAATTTCGGATGTTACAGAAGTCTTACCTGAACCAGAACCCCCTGCAATACCTATAATTGTAGTCTTTCCCATCAAACGATTCCCTTTCTCATCATGTTATTTGGATAAATCTGACGATCCACTTTTATTTGAATGACTTGAAGTGGATGTCTGGCTGCGTCAAGCTCTTCACCATTTTCATCATATATCTTATCAATGACTTGAGTGAAGTTTTCAATTTCAGGTCCAAAAAATTCAATTTCTTGCCCTGGTTTGAAATAATTTCTTTGTTGGATGGTAGCTATTTGTGATACTTCGTCATAGTCTAACACTAAACCACAAAAATCAAAAGGTGTTTTTTTATTTGATTCATGTCCAAACATTTGTTCTTCGTAATGTGGTACTCCTTCGAAGAACGCAGGCGCAGTATCTCTATTCGCACATTTATCTAATTCAATCAACCACCTAGGATCAATTTTAAAGTTTTCTGGATCCTCAGCATAGCGATCAATTACTTTGCGATAAACAGATACAACGGTAGCAATATAATGAATAGATTTCATACGACCTTCAATTTTTAGAGAATCTATACCGATGTCCATCATTTTAGGTATAGATTCAATTAATTTCAAGTCTTTTGGACTCATTGCAAAAGGCGTGATCTCATTACCATCGAAATATGGCTCTAATTCTCCATCTTCTTCTACTGAAATTAAATCATAATCCCATCTACAACTTTGGCAACAACCACCTCTATTTGAGTCTCTTGCTGTCATGTGATTACTTAATGTACATCTACCAGAATATGCAATACACATTGCACCGTGTATAAACGTTTCAATTTCGATATCAACTTTTTCTTTCATTTCGCGCATTTCTTCAGCACTCGTTTCACGAGCTAGAACGACTCTCTCAAGTCCCTCTTCTTTCCAATATTGAACTGCACGGTAATTTGATAAAGATTGCTGTGTACTTAAATGAATTTCTAAATTAGGTGCAACACGTTTACATGTTTCTATAATAAGTGGGTCGGCAACTATAATACCGTGCGCACCCGTTTCATTTAGATTTTTTAAATATGCTTCTAAACCAGGTATATTTTCATCATGTGCAAAAATATTTGTTGTGACATAAATTTTTGCGCCATATTTTGCTGCAAACTGGACGCCTTCTTTTATTTCTTCCATCGTAAAGTTATCAGCATTTGACCTTAAACCATATTCTTGTCCACCAAGGAACACTGCATCCGCGCCATAATGAACAGCAATTTTGAGTTTTTCTAAATTCCCTGCAGGCGCTAGAAGTTCTGGTTTTTTTATCTTTGTTTGACGACTTGCGCCAATAGGTTCTAGAACTTTCATATATATCATTCCTTTAATATAACTTAATAAACTGTTTGTTTGAACATAAATCCTTGATCCATTGGACGATGATCTTTTTGAACCTCTTCAATTGGTTCTACTAACATAAATTTTTCATCTTCATATAACTCTGGATCTTCGTTATATAAGTCGATCGCTTGTCTATATTGCTCAGTCGCGATATTAATATATTCTTCTGTTTGAAGGACGCCATCTATCTTAAACGCATCAATTTGTGCTTCTAGTAAGTCCTCTAAGTCTTCGATTAAGCAAATATCATTCGGACTCATAATGTGGGTACCATTATAATCTTCATAAATTGGATATTTATTACTTCTTTCTTCATCATATAAAAGCATGTCTTTATTTTCTTTACGGTTTTCAATTTTCATGACTTTATCTTGATACATAAAGTAATTACCAAGTAACTTTCTTTTAGACTGGAACATACAAGTCATGCCGTGTACTTGAACTTCTATTTCGACATTACTTTTTCCTTTAATTTCTAGTACTTCTTCAATACTTAACTCACGAGCCAACACCGCTCTAGCTGAACCTCTATCACCCCAATAATTACATTGAAAATGATTTGTCACGATTGTTTCAGCATTCCAATTTAAAGGTATAGGATTCTCACGATTTTTCATTGCCATAACGACTGCTGGATCGCCAAAAATTATTCTATCTGCTTTTAACTCATGTAACAGATCTATATAAGACTCCAAATCATCAATATGTTCATTATGGAAAATACCATTTACCGCTACGTATGCTTTTTTACCATGATCATGGATTAGCTTAATAGCTTCACGAAGTTCTGGCTCTTTAAATTCACCAGCAAGTCTTAATCCAAATTTTTCTTCACCAATGACAAATGCATCAGCACCTAATTTGATTAATTGTTCAATATGTTCAACGGACTTAGGTGTCACGAGTAATTCTGTCATTACAATTTCTCCTTTTTAGAAATGGCCATTCCATCACCAATATTTATCAATGTCGTTTTATATTTGTCATGATTCATTAACCAATCATTATATTTTTGAACTTTTTTAACCATTTGTTTGACGTTTCTGTTTCTGACAATTTCTATATCACTTACAAAACCATGGTATAAAATATTGTCTGTAATAATGATGCCGTCATCTTTAAGCAGTGGTTCATAAAGTTCAAAAAACTTTTGTGATTGTGCTTTAGCAGCATCAATAAAAATCATATCAAATGACTGGTCGGTTGGTAATAATTCAAAAGCTTCTAATGCATCGGAAAAGATAACATTTATTTGGCTTTCATAACCAAAGTCTTTAATATTTGAAATAGCTTGTTCATACATTTCTTCTTTTCTTTCAATCGTCCACACATTAATACTCGGATCACATGAAGCAAAATGCATCGCGCTATATCCAATTGCCGTTCCAATCTCTAGAATACTTTTCACATCTTTAATTCTAATTAATTGTTTTACAAACTCTGTGGAAATTTTATCCATTATTGGAACATTATATTGTTCAGCATAATGCCTTAATTCATCGATATTTGATGAATTTTGAAACAACAATTGTTCGATATATTCTATATCTTTTTCCATGTCATTACTTCCTTACACTCGAATATAATAAAAAACCCAACTAGTCTCCTGACTAGTTAGTATGTATCAGTCATATCTACAATATGATTTCATAAACATTAGATATTTTACCATATTTTCGAATAAAAAGTAAGTATATATATAAACAAGGGAGCGGGACAGAAATCTAATTTGTATAAAAAGATTTCGTAGTCCCGCCCCGGCAAGGATGACTAGAGTTGAAAAAAGCTTGTTACAAGCGCATTTCGGGTTCAGTCAGCTACTGCCAAAATGCTAAAAGAGACTGAAACATTACATTATGTCCCAGACTCTTGTTATATTATTTATCTCGATTCTTTTCCTGTTCTTTTAAGTTCTCTGCAAATAATATTTTACCCTTTTTGGTTGTTGTATAGTAAAAATAATCTGTTTCTGGAGGGTTAACTGTTGTTCTAGCTGTTTCATCAGATATATTACATATTGGACCTATAGGTAATCCTTTATGTGCATATGTGTTATATTTTGAATCATTTTTATAATCTTTATCTGATAATGCTTCAGTTGTCTCTTTTTTATTCGCATATCTTACTGTCGCATCAGAATTCAAAGCAATTTGTGGATTGTTTTCAATTCTGTTTAAAAGCAATGAAATATATCTCGATTTATCTGTCACGTTTTTCATTTCTGATTCTACAATAGATGATAATGTTAAATACTCATGGAAAGTAATCTTCTTTTCTTCATAGTTAGTCGTATATTTAAAGCCACCGTTTTCTTTATATATTTTATAAGTTGTATGGTATGTTTCATTCAACATTTCATTTGTAACGTCATCAATCGTCACATCTTTTTTTGAAAACTGATACGTACTTGGTGCTAAATACCCTTCTAATGGGTATCTTAAGTTTTTATTTAATACTTCGTCCGTTAACATATCGGGATATTTTTTTTGATATTTTTTCACAAAATCTTGATCTCTCATTTTCTTCAAAAAGCTTTCGCGACTAATAGAAGTATTCTCTTCTAAAATACCTGCAATTAATTCTATATTCGAACCTTCTTTTATATCATATTGTACTGCTGTTTTTAAATATACTTTGCCAGTTTCTAAACTTTTCGCAATATCTCTAGGTGACATTGAAGGAGAAAACTTATATTCCCCAGCTTGAAAACTAGAAATATTATTGAGTTTCAAATAATATTTGAAAATAGTAGCATTTCTAATTATTTTTTTATCGGATAACTCTTGGCTTAACATTTCAGTATTTGTGTTTGGATTAACATTGACAATAACTTGCTCATTGCTATCGGCGTTAACAGGTTTCACATTAATACCTACTACAATTAAGCCTATTAAAGTAATTAATATAAGTAATAAAAAGAGGATGCTTATGATTGTTAAACTAATATACTTAGATAATAATCTCGCATCTTTATATATACTATTTTTTTCCATATGTAACTCCTTATGTAAAATAAATACCCCTAATGATTATATCACATTAGGGGTAAAGTGTACTATTACATATTAAATTTTAAACATCGTCCATTTCAGTATTAACGATTTCTTCAATCATATCCCACTCTTCGTCAGTTTCAACTGGTAATAATTTACCACCTTCACCGTCGTCATTAGCTTCATTGATCATTGGTATTAATTCGATTTCTTCATCATCTGCTGTACCTTCTTCAGCTAAGATGATGTATTCTTTTTTGAATTCTGGGTGATAGAATTCTAATACTTTACGGTATAAGACTTCATTATTATTTTCGTCTATTAATGTTAATAATTCTTCCTCATTGTTAATTTCTAAATGTCCTTCGTGATTATGTTCAGTCATTATTCATTCTCCTCATCAATTATTTAATAGAATCTAGGTAACCCTGTAATATAAATACAGCTGCCATTTTGTCTATTACTTTTTTTCTTTTCTTTCGAGAAACATCTGCTTCTAATAATGTGCGTTCAGCACCAACTGTACTTAGTCTTTCATCCCACATTACCATTTTTAATTCTGGTCTTTCTTGTTGAAGTAAATCTTTGAATTGAATGGATGCCTCTCCGCGAGGACCAATAGAATTGTTCATATTTTTTGGCAATCCTATAATGACAGTATCAACATCATATTCATCAATGATTTTTAAAAGTTGATCAATTCCAAAATCTTCGTTTTCTTCGTTAATGCGGAGTGTATCTATACCTTGCGCTGTCCAACCCATCGCATCACTTACAGCTACACCTATTGTTTTACTACCAACGTCTAAACCTATTATCCTGTTTTTAAGCATTGAATTCATTTTCTTGCTTTAAATAGTGTGATACAAGCTCTTCCATAATATCATCTCTATCTAAACGTCTTATTTGATTTCTTGCTTCGTTGTGTCTAGGTATATAAGCTGGATCGCCAGAAAGTAAATAACCGACTATTTGATTTACTGGATTATAGCCTCTTTCTTCTAAAGTTCGATAAACATTTTGTAGTACTGTTTTGACATTTTCTTTTGGAAAATCATCATAGTTAAATTTCATAGTTTTATCAAAATTATTCATCTTTATTTACACTCCCTAACTCCATTAACTTAATATTAATTATATCATATTCTAATTACACGTAAAATTATAGCGTTTTAATGTAGTCTTTAACAAACTGTAATGCTTCTGTTACTTTAGATGGATCTGTTCCGCCGCCTTGAGCCATATCAGGGCGACCGCCACCTTTACCGTTTGTAATTTGAGCAGCTTCTCTAATAATGTCTCCAGCTTTAACTTTATCCGTTAAATCTTTTGGTACTGAAGAAACTAGTGAAACTTTATCTCCATTGACACTAGCTAATAATAGAACTGTATCTTGCATTTTAGATTTATAATCATCCATGATGGATCTTAATACTTTTGGATTTTCAGCTTCAACTAATTGTGAAAGTACTTTAATGCCATTAATTTCTTCAACACTATCTTCAATATTACCTGATTTTAATTCAGTAATTGTTTTGTTCTTTTGTTGAACTTCTTTTTCTAAGTCTTTATTATGTTGTTGAATTTGTTCGATTTTTTCAATTGTTCTTGCTTGGTCCTTAATTTTGACATGTTGCATAACATCTTTAAGGATTGTTTCAGTTTCTTTTAATGTTTCATATGCTTTTCTACCTGTTACAGCTTCGATTCTTCGAACACCTGCACCTGTACCTGATTCTGAAACAATTTTGAAGATACCAATTTCACTTGTGTTACGTACGTGTATACCACCACATAACTCAATTGAGTATGATGACATTTCAACAACTCTTACAACATCACCATATTTTTCTCCGAATAATGCCATAGCGCCTTTTTCTTTAGCTTGTTCTATTGGCATTTCTTCGATTACTACAGGAATGTTTTGCCAAATTTTTTCGTTAACAATTTTTTCGATTGTTTCTAATTCTTCTTGTGTAACTTGGCCAAAGTGTGAGAAGTCAAATCGTAATCTATCACTTTCAACTAATGAACCGGCTTGATTAACATGCGTACCTAAAACTTCTTTTAAAGCTGCATGTAATAAGTGAGTTGCTGAGTGGTTTTTGATAATTGATTTACGATCATCTTTATTAACAATAGCTTCTACAGTTTCACCAACATGAACTTGTCCAAATGTCACATGTCCAGCATGTAAATTTTGACCATTAGGTGCTTTTATAACTTCTGTCACTTCAATTTCAAATTGATCATGACGAATTATACCTTTATCCGCTACTTGACCACCTGATACTGCATAAAATGGTGTTTCTCTTAAAATAAATTGGATGTTTTCTCCACTTTCAACTTCATCAACTAATTCACCATTAAATATAATATCTGTAATTTCTGTTTGTGCTTCTGTTACGTCATAGCCAACGAATTTACTTGGTGTATTGATGCTGCCAAGCACTTCATTTTGAACTTGCATTGATTGCGTCTTTTGACGTGCAGCTCTCGCTCTTTCACGTTGTTGATGCATTTCATGTTCAAAACCTTTATTGTCAATTGTAATGCCTTCTTGTGCAGTAATTTCTTCAGTTAGCTCGATTGGGAAACCATACGTATCATATAATTTAAATGCATCTGATCCAGATAATACATTACCTTGCTGCTTAGCTGATACCATCATTGTGTTTAAAATTGCTAAACCTTCTTCAAGTGTTTCATGGAAACGTTCTTCTTCAGATTTTACAACTTTTTTAATGAAATCACTTTGTGCTTTTACATTTGGGTAATAAGGTTCCATAATATCTGCTACGATATCAACTAATTTATATAAGAATGGTTCGTTAATATTAAGTGTTTGACTAAAACGAACAGCTCTTCTAAGTAACCTTCTTAGTACGTATCCTCTACCTTCATTTGCAGGTAACGCACCGTCACCAATCGCAAAACTGATTGTTCTAATATGGTCTGAAATAACTTTAAATGCGATATCTTGTTCTTTATTCTCTAAGTATTTTAATCCACTAACCGCTTCGACTTGTTCGATAATTGGAATAAATAAGTCTGTATCATAGTTCGTTGGCACATCTTGAGAAATAGATGTCATACGCTCAAGACCCATGCCTGTATCAATATTTTGATTTGGAAGTGGTGTATAAGTATGGTCAGCGTTATGGTTAAATTCACTAAATACTAAATTCCACACTTCTAAATAACGTTCATTTTCTCCACCTGGATACATTTCTTCAGCTGGATCTTCTTTCCCATATGTGTCGCCTCTGTCGTAGAATATTTCAGTGTTAGGTCCAGATGGTCCTTCACCGATATCCCAGAAGTTACCTTCGATTCTAATAATTCTACTTTCTTCAAGTCCAATCAAGTCATGCCATAAATCATATGCTTCCGTATCTTCAGGATGAATCGTTACATATAATTTTTCTGGATCCATTGCCATCCATTTATCACTCGTTAAAAATTCCCAAGCATATTCAATTGCTTCACGTTTAAAGTAATCACCAATTGAAAAGTTTCCTAACATTTCAAAGAATGTATGGTGTCTTGCAGTAAAACCAACATTTTCAATATCATTTGTTCTAATTGCTTTTTGAGCATTTACAATTTTAGGATTTTTAGGGATTTCTCGACCATCAAAATATTTTTTTAATGTCGCAACACCTGAGTTTATCCATAATAAAGTATCGTCATCAATCGGCACTAAAGGTGCAGATGGTTCAACCATATGTCCTTTTTCAACAAAAAAGTCAATATACATTTGTCTGATTTCACTAGCTTTTAATTTTTTCATTGTCTTCACTCCTCAATTAAAATAAAAAAACGCCCATCCCCTAAAAAAGGGACGAACGTATCGCGGTACCACCCTAGTTATGACTATAAGTCATCACTTTAAGTTTATTAAAATTTTATAAAAGAAGTAGCGTTCAATAATCATTGTCATGTTTCTCACCAACCAACATGTCTCTAAAACAATTAATTATTTACTCGGTTTCTTTTTTGTATTCTATTTGATTATAATCACTCGATTTTTAGATGTCAATTATTTCATAAAATCATATGGCGATTTATCATTCATATTAATCATCGGATCGATTTCAAACATATTATCTTCAGTTAAAATAATATGTTTCGTTTGTATAGTTTCTGTTTCAGACTCAGTATCCGTTTCAACATCAGTATCGAAATACATTTTTAATTTCTTATCAAACGATGTCATTCTCTCATGACCTAGTGTTTGGATACCTTGGTTAAAGGCTTGCTCTTCACCGCACACGACAAGTGACTGTTTCGCACGTGTTAGTCCAGTATATAGAATGTTTTTTTGTAACATTCTAAAGTATTGTCTGACGATAGGCATGATGACTATTGGGAATTCCGAGCCTTGTGATTTATGAATTGAACAGCAATAAGCATGTGTAATTTCTGATAAATCTTGTTTAGTGTATGTTATGTCATTCCCTTCATAATCCACAATGACAACATCTTTACCAAGTGCATTTTCTTCTGCTTTATAAACACCTGTTACTACACCAATATCACCATTAAATACATTATCATCTGGACGATTTATAAGTTGAAGTACTTTATCATTTTCACGATATTCAACCTCTCCATATTGAAGGAATCTTGTATCTTTATCTTTCGGATTTAATATATCTTGCAATAATTCATTCAATTTATTAATACCAGCTGGTCCACGATATATTGGGGCTAGCACTTGAATATCTTGCATATTATAACCTTTATTAACCGCACCTTGTACAACCTTTTCTACGACTGTCGCAATTTGATTACTACTGCACGGAATAAATGAGCGGTCGTGATGTTTTTCATTGATAGAAACAGGCAATCCATTTTTTATTTTATGCGCCAAGTCTATGATGGATGATCCTTCTTGTTGTCTATAAACTTCTGTTAAGTTCACTCTCGGTATCACTTTAGAATCAATTAAATCTTTAAAAATCTGACCTGGGCCAACTGATGGTAATTGATCTTCATCACCTACAAATATGATTTGGGCATAGTCAGGGACTGCTCTTAAAAATTGATACATTAACCATGTATCTACCATAGACATTTCATCTAAAATGATTAAATGGGCATGAATATCATTATCTAACACATCATCCGGTTGCGTATCTTTACTCCAACCAATTAATCTATGAATCGTCATCGCTTCTAGTCCTGTTGATTCACTTAAACGTTTTGCTGCTCGACCAGTCGGTGCTGCTAATACAATTGGAAAGTCTGTTCCTTCTTGATAATCATCATAATTTAAACTCACACCATGTATTTCAGAATACAACTCACAAATGCCTCGAATAACTGTTGTCTTACCTGTTCCAGGTCCACCTGTTAAAAGCATCATTTTATGATTAATGGCTGTTTCTAACGCTAATTTTTGTCCATCTGCATATGAAACATCATTCATATCTTCAATTTGACCAATGTGTAATTGAAGATCACTTTTCTCAATTTCTTTAAGTTCATCTTGATGTTGATAAAGTCTATGAATGATTTGCACACTTTTCGCTTCTGAATAATAAAGTGAAGGTAAAAAACAATTATCATTTTCGATAATAAGTTTATTTTCCTCACTCATTTCTATAATGACACCATTAATCTGATCTTTATTTACAACTTCAGGTTGATTATGATTTAACAATTCATATGCACCGTTAACCAATATATCAACAGGTAAAAATGTGTGGCCATTCTGTAATGATTGCTGGTCTAAAAAGTAACTGACACCCGCTACAAGTCGATCATGATGATCTTTTGAAATTCCAACTTGTTCGGCTATTTGGTCAGCTCTTTGAAACCCTATACCATTTATATCCATCACCAAACGATATGGAGATTGTTTAATAATATTAAGTGTTTCTTCTTTATAAAATTGATAAATAGCCATCGCGAGTTTTGGACCGAAACCAAGTTCATTAAGTTTAATCATAATACGTTCAATGGCTTGATTCTCACGTATTGATTCTGCAATCGTATCTCTTTTTTGCTTGTTGAGTTTAGGTATTTCTTTAAGGACATCTGGGTCATCTATAATTTTCTGAAGTGCATCTTCACCTAGTTTGTCCACGATTGTTTCTGCTGTTTTCTTACCAATACCTTTAAATAAATCACTCGATAAGTAATGGATAACACCTTGTTTTGTTTGTGGTAATTCTTTTTCAAATGTTTCGGCTTGTAGTTGTTTACCGTATTTCGGATGGTTTGTCACTTTACCTTTGAAAAGGTACGTTTCTCCTTCAACTATTTGAGGTAAGTAACCAACAATTGTGACTTCTTGATCAAAATCTTCATTTGAATCCATCACATCGACTTTAATAACGGTATAATAGTTATCACTGTTTTGAAAAAGAATTCTAATAACTTCACCTTTAACATGTGAAAGATCAAATAAAGATAAGTTTTCCAATGTTAGTCCTCCTCTTCTAATAATTGTTCAAACATGTTGATAGCATGACCACTTAATAAATGATCTGGTTGAATGTGGACCGCTTTTCTAAAATAAACAAGCGCTTCTTCAGCATTTTCATTTTTCATATATTTAGCCAAACCTAAATTGTATAATGCGTCTACATGTTTTGAATCTTTTTCTAATACTTTTTCAAGTTGCACAATGGCCTCATCAAACATTTCTAATTGGCATAATGTTAATCCGTATTGGAATCCAATTTCTACATCATCTTCATTTAGCTCATGAGCTCTCATTAAATACGGCAAAGCTTCAGTATACGCACCTAATTCGTTGAAACTCATTCCTAACATAAAATTAGTATCAGCATCATTAAGCTCTCTTTTTATCGCATGTTGATATAACTTAATTGCTTCTTCAAAACGCTGTTGGTTGTAGTATAAATTTGCAAGACTATAATAAGCACCACCATGACTTTCGTTTATAGTAATGGCCTTTTGAAAGAATTTCTCAGCTCTTTCAATATCATTTGCTTCTGCTAATATTGTCCCTGCATTGATATAATTGGTTACTTCTTTCGGATCTTCTTCTATATTTTCAAATAAAAGGGACAAAGCTTCGTCGAATTTTTTATTTTGAATTAATTTAACAATTTGTTCTTCACTATGCATGTTGTGACTCCTTTAAATATCATTACTTGCTATTATAACAAAAATAAAAATAGACTGAGACATAAATTTATCTCAGTCTATATATTTTATACCATATAATCTAATTGCTTTTCTGTTTTATAAACTTCATCGATTGTTGCGCCACCTAAACAAACTTCACCGTCATATAATACGACAGCTTGACCAGGTGTAATTGCACGCACTGGTTCGTCAAATATCACTTTAATTTGATTGTCAGAAATTTTTTCTAAAGTTACTTGTGTATCTTTTTGTCTATATCTAAATTTCGCTGAACATTTCACCGGTTGTGAAAAATCAAGATCATTTACAAATGAAATATCAGAAGCGATTAAATAGTCACTATATAATGCTTCGTGGTGGAAACCTTGTTCAACATATAGAATGTTTTCTTTTAAGTTTTTACCAACTACAAACCAAGGATCTCCGTCTCCACCTATACCAAGACCATGTCTTTGCCCAATTGTATAATACATTAAGCCACTATGTTCACCCATGTCAACACCGTCTAATGTTTGCATTTTACCATTTTGAGCAGGTAAGTATTGAGATAAGAATGTTTTAAAGTTTTTCTCACCAATAAAACAAATACCAGTAGAGTCTTTCTTTTTAGCAGTTGCTAAGTTTTGTTCTTCAGCAATTCTTCTTACTTCACTTTTTTCTAACTCACCAATTGGGAACATCACTTTAGACAATTGATCTTTTGTAAGTTGATTCAAGAAATAAGTTTGGTCTTTGTTGTTATCTACACCACGTAGCATTTCTACTTTATCACCATCACGATTGACACGTGCATAATGACCTGTAGCAACATAGTCCGCACCAAGTTTAAGTGCATGATTTAAAAATGCTTTAAATTTAATTTCTTTATTACACATTACATCTGGGTTAGGTGTTCTACCTTTTTTATATTCGTCTAAGAAATACGTAAATACTTTATCCCAATATTCTTGTTCAAAGTTAACTGCATAATAAGGTATATCTAATTGGTTACATACTTCAATGACATCATTATAGTCTTCAGTAGCTGTACATACACCATTTTCATCTGTGTCATCCCAATTTTTCATAAAAATTCCAACTACATCATAACCTTGTTCTTTTAATATATGTGCAGTTACCGAGCTATCTACGCCCCCGCTCATCCCAACGACAACGCGGGTAGATTGATTATTCATTTTCTTCCTCCTTAAATTGTTGGTATATTTTCATTATCGTACTTACGATATAATTAATTTCTTCTTCAGTCGTTAATGAGCTGAAACTAAATCTTACAGATTGATTCACTCTATTATCTTCACCAAACATCGCCTCTAGTACGTGTGATGGTAATGTTGAACCGGCTGTACATGCTGATCCACTTGAAACATATATATTTGCCATATCAAGTAACGTTAACATCGTTTCAACTTCAATAAATGGGAAATATAAATTTGTGATATGACCAGTCGTATCTGTCATACTACCATTCAATTCAAACGGAATTGCACGTTGTTGCAAGCCTACTATGAGCTTTTCTTTCAAGTTCATTAAATGGATATTACTTTCATTCATGTGTTCATAAGCGTCTTTCAGTGCTGTTGCCATACCACATATATATGGAACATTCTCTGTACCCGCTCTTCGCTTTACTTCTTGTTCGCCACCTTGTATAAACGTTTCGAACTGAACACCTTGTTTAACCAACAATGCACCTATTCCTTTTGGCCCGCCAAATTTATGCGCAGTTATACTTAACAAATCAACTGGCATTTCATCGAATTCAATTGGCATATGACCGATAGCTTGAACAGCATCAACATGAAATACGATATCCGTATTTTCTATGACTTCTGCAATATCATACATAGGTTGAACTGTGCCGACTTCATTATTCACTAACATAATTGACACTAATGTCGTATCAGGTCGAATTGCTTGTCTCAGAGTATCAATATCGACAGTACCTACTGAATTTACATCTATATACGAAACATCGAAACCTTCACGTTCAAGTTCTTCAAAGACATGCAATACAGAATGATGCTCTATTCTACTCGTTATAATATGTTGACCTATATGTTTTCGTTTTCGTGCTATACCTTTTATTGCTGTATTATTAGACTCTGTTGCCCCACTAGTAAAAATAACTTCTTGAGGACTCGCACCTAATAATGTAGCAATCTCTCGTCTTGATTGATCTAAATACTTTCTACCGTCTCTCCCTATTGAATGAATAGATGACGGGTTACCAAAGTGTTCAGATAATATTTCTGTTATTTTTTCAGTTACAACGGGCTTAACTGGAGTAGTTGCTGCATAATCTGCATATACTTTCATGTTGAACGTCCTTTCTTAGTTTTCAATGTACCTATTCTAGCACCATTTTTATGAAAAGACTAGAACTCTGTTTCACGATTTCTTTCATCTGTATATTGTTCTAATTCTTTTAATTGATGTTTCATAGATTCTGTATTAATTGGATCTTTGACTTGAACATTTTCATGCGTCATTTGATGTTTTTTTATCGTCCATATTTGATCTTTAATTTGTGATTTAAAATAATCATCATGAGATACAATAAGGACCGAACCTTGAAATGATTGTATTAATTGAATGATTTTTTCTTGCATGCCAATATCGAAATAGTTTGTTGGCTCATCTAATATCATAATATGAGGATTTGAAAAATATAATTTTACAAATTGTAACCTACATTTTTCACCCATCGATAGTGTTTCAACAACATCATTTATCCTATCTTTATCAAAATAAAAGCTTGCTAATATGGTTCTTGCATCTGCTTCTTTCATTTCAGGAATTTCTAATATTTCGTCTAAGACAGTATGATGCATATTTAAATTCTCAAAATCTTGAGAGAAATATCCAATTTCTAATTCTGGATGAACAGTTATATCACCTTTAGTTGGCTCGAGTTCACCGAGTATCAATTTGATTAAAGTTGATTTACCTGTACCATTTCTGCCTTCAACAATAACATTTTGATTTCGCTTAATATAGAATGATACATCATCGAATATTTTCCGGTTATCATAAGCAAACGAAACATGATTAAATTGAACTAAATAATGTGATTTAAAATTATGATGTTGTATTGAGAAAGTTTTCTCTTTTTTATGTGGGTTAGCCATATTCTCTTGATCAAGTTTACGATTTAATTGTTGTTCTTTTGATTTAAACCGTTTCGCTAACTTACTTAATTGTTTTTGTTGATATGGGCTTCTCACAGAAGCACTTTGTTCTGCTTTTTGATACCATTCTTTATATTTTTTAATCGTTTCTTCAATGGCCGCTTGTTCTTTTTGTTGTTTTTCATACTGTAGCTTTAATGTTTCATGCTCTATATCTTTTTGTTGTTTGTATTTATCGTATTTACCGATATACTTCTTAGCCCCATCAAGACTCAATTCTAATATAGCATCTGGCGTTTCATTTAAAAATGTTCGGTCATGGGATACAAATAATATAGCACGTTGTTCTTGTTTAAAAGCTTTCGTCAACCATTCCTTCATTTCTAAATCCATGTGGTTTGTTGGTTCATCGATTAATAGTAATGATGCCTTAGACATTTTCACTTTTAAAAATGATACTTTTGTCTGTTCTCCACCACTTAAAGTAGAAATTTTCTGTTCTAGTTGTTCCTCTTTTATTCCGAGCTTTTTTGCTTCTGTTACGATTTCACCTTCTATAATGTATCCATCTAATTCAATATATTTATTAATCATATCTGTATGATTAAGTTGCAATCTAATCTTTGCGATTTCAGGATATGATTCAATTATATAATCCATAACAGTCCAATCATAATAAGGTGTTAAATCTTGTTCCATCATCGCTGAATCAACTGATTGATCTTGATGAATGACTTTTAATAATGTTGATTTTCCAACACCATTAACACCAACGATTGCTAAATGTTCATGGTCCTCTATTGAAAAAGTCAACTCGGGTATTAATACTTTACGTTCAACTTCTAATGCTTTTTCTTCAAATAAAAATAGCATAATGTAGCCTCCTCTACCCATGTATTACACATGAAGACGCACCATTACACTATTCTCAGTTTGTAACGGCAACATCATATTATAGACATACTTATCCAATCATCTTTGTGCAACACAATGGTTTTTTTTACGTTATTTTCTATTAGCGCAAAAAATTATTGGATATCCATGCCTAATATTGATGCCACCTCTCTGTAAATTTGCATTTATTATAACTTTTAGTAACACAATAGTCAAATGTTGTTGAGCAATTAAATAGTACAACATAAATACAGTTGATATACTTCCAATATATAATTATGTAAGGAGCGTCACAAAATGAAATCAAAATTCCCAGTTTCTGCATTAAATCTAGTTCCACTTAGAAAAGGTGAAACGGAGCAAGATGCCATTAAGAATATGGTATCACTCGCTCAAAATGTAGAAAAATTAGGCTATGAACGTTATTGGATTGCTGAACATCATAATGCACCAAATTTAGTGAGTTCTGCAACTGCTTTACTCATTCAACATACACTTGAACATACAGAGTCTATTCAAGTAGGTTCTGGCGGCATCATGTTGCCTAACCATGCACCTCTTATTGTTGCTGAGCAATTTGGAACAATGGCTACAATGTTTCCAAATAGATTAAATCTTGGCTTAGGGCGAGCACCAGGTACGGATATGATGACCGCTTCTGCACTAAGAAGAGATTCACATAAAGGTGTATATACTTTTGGTGATGATATTAAACAATTACTACAATATTTTGGTCCTGAAGAACAACAATCATATGTAAGACCATATCCAGGTGTAGATACAAACATTCCGATTTATGTGTTAGGTTCTTCAACGGACTCTGCACATTTAGCTGCTCGATTAGGTTTACCATACGTCTTTGCAGCACACTTTGCACCAGATCAAATGTCTCAAGCAATCGAAATATATAGAGACTTATTTGAGCCATCAGAATATTTAAATGAACCTTATATGGCCGTTTGTTTAAATGTTATTGTCGGGGAAACTGACGAAGAAGCGACATATTTATCTTCAACAATGCACTTAATGTTTTTAAGCATTGTAAGAAATGCGCGCATGCCATTACAACCACCTACTGATCAACTTGAAAACATTTGGTCTCCACAGGAAAAATATATGGCACAATCTAAAACAAACACTTCTTTCATAGGTAGTGAAGAAACTGTAAAACAACAATTGATAGATTTCCAAAAGAAATACAATGTCGATGAAATTATGGCGGTAAGCTATATTTATGATTTAGATAAACAATATCAATCATATGAATCATTCAAGAAAATTGTAGATGATGTATACGGGGAAGCATAAAAAAACGATCATAAAGTGATAACTTATCACTTTATGATCGTTTTTTTATTTTAAATTACTTTGTATAAATTGTTGAACACTTCTGTTAAAAAGCACGCCACTGTTATGGCTATCTGGTACGCCACCATAATGTAAACCAATAACTTGGCTATTTGAATTAAAGATTGGTGAACCTGAATTACCACCATAAGTACTTAAGTCGTAAGATACGTCACTACCTGAAGCAGATAATACATTACCTTTACTTTCCCATAATGTCGCGATAGGTTTATCTCCTGGATAACCTGTTACCGTAATGTCATCTCCTTTTTTAACTGAAGATGTATCAGCGATTGTTGCTGCTTGAACAGCGTCACCAATAGATTGACCATTACTATTTTTACCGACTGTAACAACTGCTAAATCTTCACCGCCTGGCGCTACTTTATAATCAGTTGCTGTAAATGTACCAGCTGGGAAATTCCCATCGCCATTTGCTCCTGGTGAGAATTTTAATACAGAAGCATCACCATTAGTAGCATCTACAACGTGTTTATTTGTAAGAACGGTATTTTTACCGACAACTACACCTGATGCAATTGATGTACCTCCGATATCAGCGAATGCAATAGATTGATAATGTGCAGACGTTGTATTCGTAATTTGTGTACGATCATTTTTAGGTAATATAACTCTAGATGACGGACCATCTGTCTTTGCGTTAACTTCAAACGGTAATGCTATGAAACTTAATAATAAAACTGCTACTACACTTAATATGTATCGTTTTAAATTTTTCATATACTCTCCCCTTTGTTGTAGTGTACAACTATCTTAATATGAAAGTTACATCGAAGGGGAATATTACACTACTTAGCACATATTCATGCTTAACTGTTAAAATAACGGAATATTTTGTGCAGTTAGGCATGAATTCAATACAGTTAAGCAATAAAAAATAAGATAGCAATCTCCAATATTCGTCTTGAAGGTTGCTATCCAATTTAATTTGTGAACTAGATATAGAACATATATCCTTCTAGTTCATCTTCATTTGTATAATTTGCTAAGTATTCTAGTGTTGTATTATCTAGAACTTCTTTTACAGCATCTCTAATACGAATCCACAATTGTTGTTGTGCAGGTGGCTCGTCTTCTATACCTTCAACAGGTGTAATTGGCCCTTCTAACAATCTAATCACATCACCAGCCGTAATTTCTGATGGTGCTTTTTGTAATTGATAGCCCCCTTTGGCACCTCTTACACTTTTAATAAGACCAGCATTACGTAGTGGTCCTACTAATTGTTCTAAATATAAATCACTTAAATTATTTTCTTCAGCGATTGACTTTAAAGATGTACATCCTTGACCATAACGCTTAGTCAACGATATCATAAGTGTTAAGCCATATCGTCCTTTAGTAGAAATTTTCATGTACTACACCTCTTATTTTCTAAAAAAATATTATTAATTCATTTTATCATTTTTTGTACACTTTGAGTAATTAGAAAGGTTGATTCCAAATGAAAAACGAACCATTAGCTTATAGAATGCGTCCTCAAACGATAGATGATGTTATAAGCCAAGAACATTTAGTCGGTCCAAAAGCCATTATTAGAAGAATGGTTAACACTAAAAAGTTAACTTCTATGATTTTTTATGGACCTCCGGGAATTGGAAAAACGAGTATCGCCCAAGCTATCGCCGGGAGTACTCAATATAAATTTAGACAACTTAATGCTGTCACTAACACTAAAAAGGATATGCAACTTGTTGTTGAAGAAGCCAAAATGTCTGGACAAGTTATACTTTTACTAGACGAAATTCATCGATTAGATAAGGCAAAACAAGATTTCTTATTACCTCATTTAGAATCAGGCAAAATTGTACTTATTGGTGCAACGACGTCAAACCCATACCATGCTATCAATCCAGCTATACGAAGCAGAACGCAAATTTTTGAACTATATCCTCTAAACGAAGAAGATATTTTAATTGCTTTAAACAGAGCGATTGAAGATAAAGAAAATGGATTAGCCTCATATGCCCCTATTGTAGACAAAGACGCGTTAGAATATTTTGCAAAAGCAAGTTACGGTGATGTGAGAAGTGCATTAAATGCGCTAGAACTTGCTGTACTCAGTGCTGATATTCAAGATAATAAACGTCACGTCACAATTCAAGATGCGCAAGTTTGTATTCAAAAGAACGCTTTCCAACACGATAAAGATGGTGATCAACATTATGATGTTATGAGTGCATTCCAAAAATCTATTAGAGGTAGTGATGTCGACGCAGCGCTACATTATTTAGCTAGATTAATTGAAGCGGGAGATTTGCCAACTATTGCAAGACGCCTTCTTGTGATTAGCTATGAAGACATCGGTTTAGCTTCTCCGGGTGCTGCAGCTAGAACATTATCTGCTATTGAAGCGAGTGAACGACTTGGCTTTCCAGAAGCCCGTATACCTTTAAGCCAAGCAGTCATCGAACTTTGTTTATCACCTAAATCTAATTCAGCAATTGTATCTATTGATGAAGCTCTTTCAGACATTAGAAAAGGTAAAGCTGGTTTAGTTCCGAAACATTTGAAAGATGGACACTATCAAGGTGCAAAAGAATTAGGAAATGCAATTGGTTATAAATACCCACATAATTATGAAAACGGATATGTAGAACAACAATATTTACCTGATACTTTAAAAGGCAAACAATATTATCAACCTAAGCTTACATCTAAATCTGAACAAAAATTAGCAGAAATATATCGCAACTTAAAAAAATGAGGCTGGACGTATCCAGTCTCATTTTTTATTATCAAAGCTGCTAGCTATTTATCTTTGATTCTTTTTACTGGGATATCTTTCAAAATATCATTCACAACATAGCTTGCACAAATTAACCCAACAACGCTTGGTACAAAAGCATTAGATGATGGTGGCATTTGCGCCTTTCTAACTTTTGCGTTTTTATCGCCTACAACTTCTTTTACATCTTCTCTTATCATAATAGGACTTTCATCACTAAATACAACATTAATACCTTTATGAATACCCATTTTTCTTAATTTTAGACGTATTATTTTTGCCATAGGATCTGTATGTGTTTTAGAAATATCAGCTATTTCAAATTTAGTAGGGTCTGTTTTGTTTGCAGCACCCATACTTGAGATAACATCGATACCTCTTTCTAAACATTCTTTCATAAGATGAACTTTATACAT
Organism: Mammaliicoccus sp. FSL K6-3158; assembly: GCF_038005105.1. Classification (NCBI taxonomy): domain Bacteria; kingdom Bacillati; phylum Bacillota; class Bacilli; order Caryophanales; family Staphylococcaceae; genus Mammaliicoccus; species Mammaliicoccus sp. FSL K6-3158. Next base: position 1,271,850 of record NZ_JBBOSL010000001.1, on the reverse strand, counting down.
GATTGTATCACTAGCATCTACAAAATAATCAATGTCGTATTCATTAAATAAAGCTTCGTAAGTTTCTTCAGTATAGAACATATGCAATGAAGTGACTTTACAATCAGGATTAATTAATTTAATACGCTCTTCCATTAAATCTACTTTTGATTGACCAATTGTTGTTGTTAAAGCATGTAATTGTCTATTTACATTTGTGATATCTACATCATCTTTATCTATTAATATGATATGACCAATATTAGTTCTCGCTAATGCTTCAGCAGCAAATGAACCTACACCGCCTACACCTAGGACAACTACTGTTTTACTTTTTAATAAATCTAAGCCTTCTTTACCAATCGCTAATTCATTTCTTGAAAATTGATGCTTCATCATTATTTACTCCTTTACACAAAAATACGCAAGACATAAAGTCTTGCGTACCGATAGAATCCAATTGTGCCGTAATATTAAGTGCTAGATCATTTTGGCCTGCTATATACAGGTGGGTGCCCTGTTTCTTATTTTGCATGTCCTCCTTACGAGGCGTATGCGCTATTAAGAAAACCAATTAGGCTCCCTTGATCAAAAGTGTTAGGTCAAAATATAAAAAGCTTATTACGAACACTTCAGATGACTACCTTATAAATTTATTCTATCATAATTCTTCTAAATAACAAGTATTTATACTTTTAATTATTTTTCATCTAAATCAAGTTGCAAATGTAATTCATGTAACTGGCTCGTAGATACTTCACTTGGTGCATCCGTTAATAGACAAGAAGCACTTGCTGTTTTAGGGAATGCAATTGTATCTCTTAAGTTTGTTCTACCTGACAATAACATAACTAATCTATCTAGACCTAATGCAATTCCGCCATGTGGTGGTGCACCATATTTGAACGCTTCAATTAAGAATCCAAATTGTTCTTGTGCTTGTTCTTCTGTAAATCCAAGGGCTTTAAACATTTTTTCTTGAAGTTCTGATTTATGAATTCTAATAGATCCTCCACCTAATTCAAAACCATTTAAAACAATATCATACGCATTGGCTTCAACATTTGTTGGATCATTTTCAAGCATTTCTTCATGTTCTTTTTTAGGTGCAGTAAATGGATGATGCGCTGCAACATAACGTTCTGATTCTTCATCGTATTCAAATAATGGCCAATCTGTTACCCATAAGAAATTATATTTATTTGGATCAATTAAACCACGATCTTTACCAAGTTTATTTCTTAACTGCGCTAAACTTGCTGCTACGACATCTTTTTTATCTGCTATAAATAATACTAAGTCTCCAGCTTTAGCTTCAGTTTGGTTTAATAATTCAGCAGTAATGTCTTCATCAAAGAATTTACTAATCGGACCATTTAAGCCTTCTTCTGTTACTTTAACCCACGCTAAACCTTTAGCACCATAAATACTTGCAAATGATTGTAATTGGTCGATATCTTTTCTAGAGTAGTCAGCCGCACCATCTTCAACAACGATTGCTTTAACTTCTCCACCATTTTCAACTGTAGATTTAAATACTTTAAAGTCCATTTTTGAAGCAAGTTCTGATAAGTTAATCAGTTCCATACCAAATCTTGTATCTGGTTTATCAATTCCGTATCTTTCCATTGCTTCAGCGTATGTCATACGTGGAAATGGTGTTGTAATATCAATACCTTTTACATCTTTCATGATGCGTTTCATAAGACCTTCATTCATTTTGATAACGTCTTCTTGATCAACAAAGCTCATCTCGATATCGATTTGCGTAAATTCAGGTTGTCTATCCGCTCTTAAATCTTCGTCTCTAAAACATTTAACGATTTGATAGTATTTATCAAATCCACCAATCATTAATAATTGTTTAAATATTTGTGGAGATTGAGGTAAAGCATAGAACTCTCCATCATGTACACGAGATGGTACTAAATAGTCTCTTGCACCTTCTGGTGTAGATTTAGTTAATACAGGTGTTTCTACTTCGTAAAACTCACCTTCATCTAAGTAATTTCTTACTGCACGTGTAATTTGATGTCTCATTTTAAATGTTTGAGCTAAACTTTCTCTTCTTAAGTCGATATAACGATATTTTAATCGTACATTTTCGTCAATATCATTCATATCTGTTATTGAAAATGGCGGTGTTTCAGATTCATTTAAAATTGTAATTTCAGAAACTTGTACTTCGACTTTACCAGTCTTGATTTTGTCATTAATTGATTTTTCATCTCTTTTAGTTACTAAACCTTTAACTTGAATGACATATTCAGAACGGATTTTCTCAGCAACACTTAAAGCTTCTTGAGAGAAATCTGGGTTAAAAACGATTTGTACAACGCCTTCGCGGTCACGTAAATCAACAAATATTAAACCACCTAAGTCACGTCTTTTTTGTACCCAACCATTTAAAGTAACCGTTTGACCAATATATTCTTCAGTTATTTTACCAGCATATGTTGTTCTTTTTTCCATTATGATTCCACCTTTAAATAATTCTCTAATTCTGATAATGAAACAAGTGTCTTTTCACCAGTTTCCATATTCTTAACTTCTACTTCTTGTTTTTCTAATTCATTTTCACCTAATACAATCGTGTATCTCGCATTTAATCTATCCGCTTGTTTCATTTGACCTTTTAATTTACGTTGTAAATAGTCTTTATCACAACTAATACCAGCCATTCTTAATTGATTGATTAATTGAACTGAAAGTCTATCCGCTTCTTCACCCATTGTCGCGATAAATAAGTCGATTGAATCTTCTTCTTCGATTTCAATACCTTCAGCTTCAAGTGCTAGTAGCAAACGTTCAATACTTAATGCAAAACCTATACCTGTTTCTTTTGGACCATCAAGTAATTCTAGTAAGCCGTTATATCTACCGCCACCACATAAAGTAGTAATAGCACCAAATCCTTCAGCATTACTCATCACTTCGAATGCTGTGTGAGTGTAATAATCTAAACCACGCACTAAATTCGTATCTATTTCATACTCGATACCAAGTTCGTCTAATAAACTTTTAACCTCTTCGAAATATTGTTTAGAATAGTCATTTAAGTATTCCGTAATTTTAGGTGCATTTTTAACAGCTTCTTTATCACGGTCTACTTTACAATCCAATATACGCATTGGATTTGTGTGTAATCTACTTTGACAATCGCTACAGAAAGTATCAATTACTGGTTCAAAATGCGCTTGTAATGCTTTCGTGTAATCAGCTCTTGATTCTGCATCACCAATACTATTGATGACTAATTTTAAGTCTTTCAATCCGAAAGATTTGTAAATGTGTACGAGCATTGAAATAATTTCAACATCAATAGAAGGATTTTCTGATCCAATCGCTTCTACACCAAATTGAACAAATTGACGATAACGCCCTTTTTGTTTTCTTTCATATCGGAACATTGGACCATTGTAATAAAGTTTTACAGGTTGATTTGGTTCACCTTGCATTTTGTTTTCGATGTAACTTCTAACAACACCTGCAGTACCTTCAGGTCGTAATGTAATGCTTCTATCACCTTTATCTTTAAAAGTGTACATTTCTTTTTGTACAACATCTGTTGAATCACCAACACCTCTACTAAAAAGTTCAGTACTTTCAAATATTGGTGTTCTAATTTCTTTATAATTATATATTCTCATTAACTCATGTAATTTGTTCTCAATGTATTGCCATTTATAAGTATCTTTTGGTAATAAATCTTGTGTACCACGTGGTATATTAATCATAATATTTCCTCCTTTAAAATATAAAAAGTCCCTTGTATGCATATACATACAAGGGACGAATTATCCGTGTTGCCACCCTAATTAGTATTTAATGATTCATTAAATACTCACTTAACAACATTGTAACGGATGTTAACCGATCTTATTTTCGTAAGATTCCCTCTTCTTGTGTTCAAAAGTATACGCAGTATTCATATAACTTTCAGCAAATGTTATACTCTCTGTTTCCTACTATAACGGTATACTATTCAAGAATAAACGGTATATAATCTATTTCATAATTTATATTAATATTAAACCCATAATCTGTAGTAGTCAATATCTAATTTGAAAAGTAAACTTTCAAACCGTCAACAATCCCTGTTTCAACAATGTGTCTATATTTTCTATCAACAATTAAATCTTCATCTGTAGGGTTACTAATATAACCTAACTCTAACAATACTGCAGGCATTTTAGTTTGACGAATCACTTGGAAGTTTTCGTTTCTTACGCCTCTATCAGATAGTATGGATTTTTGATTAATTGAAGTTTGTAACGTATCTGCAAATTCTTTTTGAGAATCATGATGGTAATAAACTGTTAAACCATGTGGTGCTGATGAATCTAACGCATCATTATGGATACTTATAAAGACATCTCCATCACCTTGTCTATCTTTTAATTTAACATATTCATCTTTTGTTCTCGTCATTTTCACTTTAGCGCCTTCAGTTTCAAGCATTTCTTTAAGCTCTTTTGCAGTTTTTAATGTAATGACTTTTTCGGTTACATCTTTATGTTTTGAACTCGATGCGCCTTGGTCACTTCCACCATGACCAGGATCTATTATAATCACTTTTCCTTTTAATGGTTTTAATACTGGATTAACATCTTCTTTAATATCAAGATTTGTATGCCAACCAGCAATCCAGCCTTTTTCATTTTGATCATTTTTGACTTCAAACCATTTTCCTTCTCTGTCTGTTATATCAAAACTATCTCCTTTTTTTACATCAAAGATAATTGGATAATAAGCGGCAGGTCCAGTTCTTAACTCACCATCTTCTTTCATAGATAGTGTTTTAGGTTCGTCCTCTTTAGGAATCAATAAATAAATAATAATGATTAACAAAACAATCAGTAAAATGGCAACACTGATGACAGGAACAGGCTTTATTCTCCTCTTTTTAAACCATAAATTAATTCGGTTCATTGAATGTTACCATCCTTACTTTCGAATATAATCGTAATTGGTCCATCATTGATTAATGACACATCCATATGTGCGCCAAATTCTCCTGTTTTCACATTAATGTTATAAGAATCTAACTGTTCATTAAAATATTCATATATCTTTAATGCTTCATCTGGGCTTTTAGCATTCGTAAACCCAGGTCTATTCCCTTTTTTTACTGAAGCATATATTGTAAATTGTGATATCGACAAGATTTCACCACCGACTTGATGTATATCTAAATTCATTTTACCTTCTTGATCTTCAAAAATTCTTGTCTTTGCTATTTTCTTAGCGATAACATCTGCGTCTGCATAAGTTGATTCTTGTCCAACACCCACTAATAATAAAAATCCTTGTTTAATTTCATTTTGAGTATTTTCAGACGTTACTTTAGCTTGGCTTACTTTTTGTAGAACAACTTTCAAAAAAATTCACCTCTTAATTCCATACACGACTTACTGTATAAATATCGCCTAATTGTTTAATTCGATCAACAATTCTATATACGTCATTCACATTTTTAACCATTACGCTAATGTTAATAACTGCATTTTTATCTATATCAGCTTTACCTGAAACTTTTACTAATTGTACTTTAATTGCATTCACAACTTGAAGTACTTCGTTTAATAATCCATTTCTGTCGTAACCTGTAATTTCTAAATCTACTTGATAATTTTTTTGTTCATTTGTATTTTTAACCCATTCAACATCGATTAATCGTTCATTTTCATTAACGATGTTCGGGCAATCTTTACGATGAACTTTAACGCCATGACCTTTTGTAATATAGCCAATGATTTCATCACCAGGTATTGGATTACAACATTTTGAAAGTTTAATAAGCATGTTATCTAAACCTTCGACATAGACACCAGTATCTGTTCTAATATCTTGTTTAATTGGAATGGATTTATTGACTTCTTGCACTTGATTAAGCGATTGTTTCTTACGTTCAAGTCTTAGCTTTTCAGTAAGTCTGTTAACAGCTTGTAAGGCAGTTATGCCACCAAAACCAACTGCAGCATATAAGTCATCTTCATTTGAAAAATTATATTTTTCGTTAACAAGTTTAATGTTTTCAGCATTTAATACTTCATCTACATTGTATCCATGCTCTTTAATTTCCGCTTCAATCATAAATTTACCTTTTTCAATATTGGCAGAGCGGTCTTGTTTCTTAAAGAAACTGCGGATTTTACTTTTCGCACTTGAAGATCGGACGATTTTTAACCAATCTCGACTTGGCCCATATGAATGTTTACTCGTTCTAATCTCGACAATATCACCAGTAGATAACTTATAATCGATAGGAACGATTTTGCCGTTAACTTTCGCACCAATCATTTTATTACCAACTTCACTGTGAACAGCGTATGCAAAATCAATTGGAACTGCTCCATATGGTAATTCAACAACATCACTTTCAGGTGTAAAGACATACACTTTATCACTTTGAAGGTCATATTTTAATGATTCCATAAATTCTTCTGCATCAGGTGAAGTATTGTCAGTTTCAGCTATTTCCTGTAGCCAACTCATTTTTTGTAAATATTCTTCTGATTTATTGCTTAAATTTTTACCTTCTTTATATGCCCAGTGAGCTGCAACCCCATGTTCTGCAATTTCATGCATTTCAAATGTTCTGATTTGAATCTCTAAAGGATCTCCATTTGGACCAACGACTGTAGTATGCAGCGATTGATACATATTCTGTTTAGGCATCGCTATGTAATCTTTAAATCGACCAGGCATTGGTTTCCATAATGTATGGACAAGACCTAGCACAGCATAACAATCTTTGATTGAAGGGACAATCACTCTTATTGCAAGTAAGTCAAAAATTTGTTCGAATTGTTTTTTCTGTTTGACCATTTTTCTATAAATACTATAGATATGTTTAGGTCTACCACTTATGTCGCCAGAAATATTCATAACTTCCATTTCAGACTCTATATCTTTAATCGCATTCGCAATATATGTTTCTCGTTCGCTTCTTTTCTTTTTCATCAGATTAACAATTCTAAAATATTGAACACTATCAATATATCTTAATGAAATGTCTTCAAGTTCCCACTTAATTGTATTGATACCTAATCTATGCGCAAGTGGTGCATAGATTTCTAACGTTTCTTTAGCAATACGTTTTTGCTTTTCTTTAGGCATCGCTTTTAAAGTACGAACATTATGTAATCTATCTGCTAATTTAACTAATATAACTCGGACATCTTTAGCAATCGCTATAAATAATTTTCTATGATTTTCAGCTTGTTGCGTTTCTTTAGATTTATATTTAACTTTTTTTAATTTTGTAACACCATCTACAATTATGGCTACTTCTTCATTAAACATTTCTACCAAATCATCATACGTATAAGGTGTATCCTCAATTACATCATGAAGGAATCCAGCAACTATAGTTGGACCATCCAATTTCATTTCGGTTAAAATACCCGCTACCTGAATAGGATGCATGATATATGGCAAATTATTTTTTCTAATTTGTCCTTGATGTGCTTTAAAAGCCAAATCATAACTCTTTTCTACTAAACGATATGCATCTTCAGATAAGTAACTTTTAGCTTTATATAAAACATCATCAGCACTGTATGGATATTCTTTATTCATAGGGACACCACCTCTTCAAATAAAATTCTCTTGAATATTACTATTATAGCAATTTTCAATAGTAATATGCCACCGTTAATTATAATTATTAAAAATAAAATAGCCACAATGTGACTATTTTATTCATCGTATGAAATTAACGAAACAACATCGTAACCTTTTAATTTTTCAATGCCGTTTAAATATTTAAGTTCAATTAAAAATGCAATACCCACTACAATTCCACCTAATGATTCTACTAAGTGAATTGCCGCTTCAATTGTTCCACCTGTTGCTAATAAATCATCAGTAATCAATACACGTTGACCAGATTTGATTGCATCTTTGTGCATTGTTAACACATTTGACCCATACTCAAGATCATATTCATAACGAATCACTTCACGAGGTAATTTCCCTTCTTTACGTACTGGTGCAAAGCCAATACCCATTGCATATGACACAGGACAACCAATAATAAATCCTCTTGCTTCTGGTCCTACTACGACATCAACTTGTTTGTCTTGAGCATATTGTACGATTTGGTCAGTGGCATATTTGTATGCTTCACCATTATCCATAATTGTCGTGATATCTTTAAAGTTAACACCTTGTTTTGGCCAATCTTGTACTTCTGAAACATATTGTTTTAAATCCATTATACTTCCTCCTCAACATCACTTAACAATGAATGTATCCAACTGATTAATGATTGGCTATCATTGTACAACAATGTCTTTTCTATTTCTATTTGTTGTTTTCTTGCTTGATATAACGGTGCGTTTTGTATGTCATTTTTTCCCGCATCTTTATTTATTTCAATTATACCATGATTCATTGTAATAAAGTTTAACTCATAAAAGCAATTTAAAATGAATTTCAATTGATCAGGTTTAATTTTTAAAGCTTCACATAATTTCATACCATCATTTTGAATATTGGTTGATTGATTCATATATAAAGCTTTATAAGCTTGCTTGAACTTTTCATCACTTGGAATACCTTCAAAGTATGAATTGGTTTGCCCTTTAAATACTAAATAATATTTTTCGGCTTTAATATTAGATAAAGTTTGTTTGAATGTTTCTAAATCTTGTGGTAAATCTCTCAGCACACACGTTTCGACTTCATTTGGATACGTATCACCATAATGTATATATTGCTCATTTATTTTCTCGGATGAAGGGTTAATCACAAACAGTGCATTGTCTTGATCAATTTTTAACAAGTCCTGTTTATTTTTACTTCTATAATCAAAAATAGCATGGTCATTACTCAACGCTAAATCTTTAAGAATAATTTGTGGAGATTGATGTCCATTCCATTCATTAACATTTAAACTACCTGCAACATTAATTGTCGTATCATTTGAAATATCATGAATGAGATGTCCAGCATTCCAATGTAAAGCTGCAATATTTTTGTCTGTTAATGTTAATTTAAGATGTTTATTTCCTTGACCAATACCTTTAACAGATTTGACCGGAACATTACTAATTGAAAATAGTGGCGCTAATAAATCTGTACCAAAAGGTCTTAATCTTTCTAAATCAAATATGTTATCAACCGTAATATCTGAAGTTTCTATTTCTGCATCAACGATTAACTGCGGTAATAATTTTTTTCCTTCTGTTATTTTGTGCATATCTTGATTCAAAGCTTTCTTCAATGGTTCAATCGCGTCAATATCTAATGTCATACCAGCCGCCATATGATGGCCACCAAATTTACGAATCAAATCGCTATGGTTTGTTAGAAATTCAAACATTGAAACTTGTTCAATACTTCTAGCAGAACCTTTCGCGTGATTTTGCTCTATATCCACATTTAATACAATTGTTGGTAAATGATACTTCTCAACTATTCTTGAAGCCACAATACCTAATACACCTTCATTCCAATCTTCTTTTGCAAGTATTAGAAATTGGGCATTTTGTTGCATTTCAATTTCAGCTAGCTCCATTGCTTCATTCGTAATATTTTCAACAATTGCTTTACGTTCTGTATTAAATTGGTCCACTTCTTCAGCTAAGAACATCGCTTCATCGTCATCATCGCTCATAAGCAATTCTCCAGCTAATCGAGCATCATCTAATCTACCAACTGCGTTCAGACGAGGTCCGATAATAAAGCCGACTGTTTGTTCACTTACTTCATCCGTAAAATCAGCTACGGACAATAAACTTTTTATCCCTGGTAAAGGTTGTTCATTCAAAATGCGCAACCCTTGTTTAACCATATATCTATTTTCATCCGTTAAACTCACTAAGTCGGCAATCGTACCGATAGCAACTAAACCTAAGAACGCATCTGGTATATCTGCTTTAAGTGCTTTAGAAAGTTTATATGAAACACCCACTCCAGCTAAATATTTAAATGGATAATTAAAATCAGGGTGCATAGGGTGAACAATCGCATATGCATTCGGCTTTGTTTCGCCAAATTCATGATGGTCTGTCACAATCACATCAATACCAAGTTCATTGGCAATATCAATTTCATGATGACCTTGAATACCATTATCCACTGTAATGATAAGAGACACACCTTCATCATGTGCATTTCTAAATGCCGCTTCACTCGGTCCATATCCTTCAGTAAATCTATTAGGAATATACCAACCTACAGTAGCTCCCATTGACTCTAAAGTCTTGACGAGAATCGTTGTAGATGTAACTCCATCTGCATCATAATCACCATATACTAATATTCTTTCATCATTTTCAATAGCTTTATGTATTCTCGAAGTTGCCTTTTCCATATCACTTAATAACATCGGATCGTGGAATAACACTTCATTAGATAATAAACTTTCAATTTGTTCTTCAGACGTATAGCCTTTTGAAATTAAAGTTTTTTCTAAAAGTGGCGAAATTTTATATTTTTTTATGATTTGTGGATCAATATTTTGATTGAGCTCTGATTTTTTCCATTGATAACAAGCTTTAGTCATATCAAATCTCCTCATTTCTACTCAAAACATTATACATGAAATATCGTACTTTCTCTACTAAACAAATAAAACATGATTAAAGAGTCAGGTTGTAAAAAGATTCAGCGGTTAGTTACACTTCGACCGACTTTTGTTACTATGGGCACCCTTAGTTACATTTCCCCGTACTTTTGTAATCATGACCCCTAAGTTAAACCTTTATCATTTACTCTAAACAAAAAAGTACCTACCCTTTTACTAAGGACAGGTACACGATTTATTAAACTAATATTTTTTCATCGTTTGATTTTTTCTCAGTATATACAACTAATTTACCATTTTCTGATTTTTTAAGTTGTCGTTTTTTCAAGATACCCCATAAAGGTACTGCGACGAAAACTGATGAGAACACACCGGATACTAAACCGATTAATAGTGCTAATGAGAAGTTGAAAATACTTGATGAACCAAGTATTAATAATGCGACAACTACTATAACAACTGTTAATACGGTATTGATTGATCTTGTCATCGTTTGTCTAATAGATGAGTTAACAATCATATCAATAGTTTCTGGTTTCGTTATCACTTTCACTTTACGTAAATTTTCCCTTACGCGGTCAAATGTAACGATTGTGTCATTGATTGAATAACCTATAATTGTTAGAACTGCTGCTATGAATGTAATATCCACTTCGAGTCTGAATAAACTGAATACCGATACGATCATAAATACGTCATGTAATAATGCAAGTACAGCAGTTGTACCCATTCTCCATTCAAATCTAAATGATACGTATAAAACAATTCCTAGTGCTGCATAAAGCATTGCTTTAAATGCATTTCCAGCTAATTCTTGACCAACAACTGGTGAAACCGTACTTACGTTTGGATCATGACCCAATGATTTACCAAAGTCAGATTTAACTTTTTGTATTTCAGATTTGTTTAATGCATCTTTAAATTGAACGGTTGCCATTTTGTTTCCAGTTCCACTTGTTGTAACTTGTGATGGTTCTAATCCCATATCTTTAAACTGTTTTGACACTTGTTCAGTCTTGATAGCTTGATCAGATTGTAAGTCAACACGTGTACCACTTGTGAAATCAATACCTAAGTTTAATCTAAATATCGATATGATGATAGCACCGATAATAATCGTAATTATACTAAATGTTAATAATGGTTTAGCAAGTTTTACGAAATTAATTTTGTCATAGACTGTTCTTAAATCATGAACGTCTAATCTTTCACTAATATCATGTCTATCTTTCTTAGAAACACCAAACCAATTATATTTTTTCTTGAAGTAGTTTGAGTTTACTAATAATGCTAATAATATTCTTGTGAAAAATACTGAAGTTACGAAACTCATAAGAATCGCAAGTAATAACATTGTTGCGAAACCTTTTACTGAACTTTCACCAAATACGAATAATACGAGCGCTGCTAAAATTGTTGTTAAGTTAGCATCTAAAATCGTAATAAATGAAGAGCCAGAACCTTTTTTGAAGGATTGTTGTAAAGTCCTTCCTATCCGCAATTCATCTTTTATCCGTTCGTACATGATGATGTTAGCATCAACGGCCATACCTACACCTAATACTAAGGCAGCAAGTCCGGGCAATGTTAATACCCCTGAAATAAAGTTAAATGCTACTAATGTTAAGTAAACATAAGCACTTAATGTAATGACAGCTACAACACCAGGTAATCGGTAGTAAATGAGCATGAATAAGAATATAATACCTACACCTATTGAAGAAGCAAGTACTGTTTCATCTAATGCATCTTTACCGAATTGTGCACCTACTGATGTAGAATAAACTTCATCTAATTTAACAGGTAGTGAACCTGAGTTTAATAAATCTGCAATTTGTTTTGCTTCTTTAACACCTTTTTCACCATTGAATCCACCAGAAATTTCAACATTTTCTGAATTGATTGGTTGGCTTACAGTTGCTGCAGAAATATATTTCGGTTCTTTACCTTCTTGTTCTTTCTTAGCTTCTTTAGCGTAACTGTCTCCTTTTTCATAGTCCATCCAAATGACCATTAAATTAGGATTCATTTTAGAAACTTTTTCAGTTACTTCTTTGAACTTTTTAGCATCTTTTAGTTTAAGAGTAACGGCTACTTCGTTTGTATTGTCTTTAAAGCCTTGCTTAGCGCCACCTTGAACTAAATCTTTACCAGATAGTAAAACTCTATCCTTTGCATCTCTGATCGTTAAATTCGCTTGTGTAGAAAGTACTTCACGAGCTTCATTCTGGTCCTTAATACCAGCTAATTGAACTCGAATTCGATTACCTTCTTCAACTTGAATTTTCGGCTCAGAAACACCTAATACGTTTACACGTGACTCTAAAGTCTTTGCAGTAGATTTAACCGCATCATTATCAATCTTATCACCTTTGTCTAAAGGATTAACTTGATATAAAACTTCAAAACCACCTTGTAAGTCTAGACCTAAATTTACATTCTTTGTTATATCTTTTGTTGTTGATCCTATTAAGCTAAAAACCAACACTGCAAGAAGTAAAAAGGCTATAATTCTACTCCGCTTTTTCACGATAACACCTCTTACATATTTTTAATTCACTATATATGTTATAGCATACATCAACTATAGTTGAATAGCCATAACATTCATGTATGAAAAAAAGACATGGATAACCATGTCTTTTAACATTAAATATGATACATAATATTAAACCAATTTCCTTAAAAAGTAAACTGTTTTATGAAGGGTCTACTTGTTTAATAGCTGGTTTTTCAAATGTAATTTCGTGTCCTTTATCGTTAACAGAAACAACAACGATAGACTCATCTACTGCTCTAACAGTACCTTTGATACCGCCGATTGAAGTTACTTTTTGACCAACTTCTAAACGGTTTAATAATTCACGATGTTCTTTTGCACGCTTTTGTTGTGGTCTAATCATTAAGAACCAAACAAGCGCAAAAATTAAGATAATAGGTAATAATTGTACTAATACTTCCATATTCAATCTCCTTTAAAAGTTTTTGGGGTTATCTACATTTAGTCCATACTGCTCGAAAAATTCATCTTTGAAATCAAGTAATCGATCTTCTCTTATTGCTTGGCGAATGTTCTCCATAAGTTTTAATAAGAAATACAAATTATGATATGTAGTAAGACGAATTCCAAATGTTTCATCTGCTTTAATCAGATGACGCAAATATGCTTTAGTATAGTTTCTACATGTATAACAATCACACTCTGGATCAAGCGGAGATAAATCTTGCTGATATTTAGCATTTTTTATAACGACTCTACCTTGAGATGTCATACAAGTACCGTTTCTAGCTATACGTGTAGGTAATACGCAATCAAACATATCGATGCCTCTAATAGAACATTCGATTAATGCGTCTGGAGAACCAACTCCCATTAAATATCTTGGTTTATTAAATGGCATTAATGGCGCTGTATGTTCAACCATTCTGTACATGACAGGTTTAGGTTCACCAACAGACAAACCACCAATAGCATAGCCAGGAAAATCAAGTGAAACGAGGTCTTTAGCACTTTGCTCTCTAAGATCCTTATATTCTCCACCTTGGATAATACCAAATAAAGCTTGATCTTCAGGGCGACGATGAGCTTCTAGACATCTTTCCGCCCATCTTGATGTTCTCTCAATTGAATTTTTTACATATTCATATTCAGATGGCATTGGAGGGCATTCATCAAACGCCATCATAATATCTGAACCAAGATCATTTTGAATATGCATCGCTTTTTCAGGACTTAAGAACAATTTAGAACCATTTAAATGATGTCTAAAATGTACACCTTCTTCTTCGATTTTTCTCATATCACTTAAACTGAATACTTGAAAACCTCCAGAATCAGTAAGTATAGGTCCATCCCAATTCATAAACTTATGTAATCCACCCACTTTAGAAATGATATCACTTCCAGGTTGTAACCACAAATGATAGGTATTACTAAGTATAATTTTTGCTTCCATCTGTTTAAGTTCTTCAGGGCTCATTGTCTTAACTGTTGCTTTAGTTCCAACAGGCATGAACATAGGCGTTTCAAATGAACCATGAGGTGTATGCACAATCCCTAGTCTTGCACCTGATTGCTTACAAGTCTTAATGTGCTCGTATGTTACTGCAGGCATAATGTTGCTCCTTTTCTATATTAAAATCATTGCATCTCCGAAACTAAAAAATCTATACTTTTCTTCAACTGCATGTTTATATGCATTTAAAATATGTTCTCTAGTCGATAGTGCGGATACTAGCATGATGAGAGTTGATTTTGGTAAATGGAAATTGGTAATTAAACCATCTATCGCTTTAAACTCATATCCCGGATAAATAAATATGTCAGTCCAACCACTTTCTTCAACAAATTGGTCATTTTTAGAACGAATTGTCTCTAGTGTTCTTGTAGACGTTGTACCTACAGATATTATTTTATGACCACTTGCTTTTACACAGTTTAATAATTCTGCCGTTTCAGCAGTCATTTGGTAGTATTCTGAATGCATTTCATGATCATCTATATTATCTACACTGACTGGTCTAAATGTACCCAAACCAACATGTAACGTAATAAATGCAATGTGTACACCTTTATCAGCAATTTCTTGTAATAAATGTTCAGTGAAATGTAAACCTGCTGTAGGCGCAGCTGCAGACCCAACTGCTTTAGCATAAACTGTTTGATATCTATCTTGGTCGTCTAATCGTTCTTTAATATATGGTGGTAACGGCATTTCACCAAGCTCATCTAATCTTTCTTGTAAGATACCTTCGTATGAAAGTTTCATAATGCGTCCACCTTGATCAAGTTCTTTGATACAAGTCGCAATGATTTTACCTTCTCCAAATGAAACAGATTGACCAACTCTTATACGTTTAGCTGGTTTAATTAATACTTCCCATTCATTATCTTCTTGTTGCGTTAGCATCAGCATTTCTACTTTTGCACCAGTTTCTTCTTTTAAGCCAAACAATCTTGCTGGCATGACTTTCGTATCATTTAATACTAAACAGTCACCTGGTGAAAGTTGATTGACAACTTCTTTAAACGTTAAATCTTCTAATTCACCTGTAGCTTTATTACATTTTAATAACCTACTGCTCTCTCTATCTAACAGTGGTGTTTGTGCAATTAATGATTCAGGTAAATCAAAATCGAAATCTTCAATATTCACAAACTTTGCCTCTTTCCTAATCCATTTTAATGTCGAAGTGATCATAACTTAAAGCAGTAGCACGACGACCTCTTGGCGTTCTTTCTATAAACCCTTTTTGGATGAGATAAGGTTCATAAACGTCTTCAAGTGTTACACGTTCTTCACCTATCGTGGCTGCTATCGCATCTAATCCAACTGGACCACCTTTATAATTATTCAGGATACAGTGCATAATTTTATAATCTATATGGTCGAGTCCTTCTTCATCTACTTGTAGTAAATCTAAAGCATGCTTTGTAATATCCATAGAAATAGCTTCGTCACCTTCTACTTGAGCAAAGTCACGCACTCTACGTAATAAACGATTGGCTATACGAGGTGTTCCTCTACTACGTTTCGATAATTCAACTGTACTATTTTGGTCAATATCTACTTCAAATACTTCAGCAGTACGTTTTATGATTTCTTGCAAACTATTATCATCGTAATATTCTAATCTAAGATGCACACCAAAACGATCTCTCAAAGGTGCTGAAAGGCTCCCTACACGTGTTGTTGCACCTACTAGCGTAAAAGGTGGTAAATCAATTCTAATACTTCTAGCTTCTTCACCTTTACCAACGACAATATCTAAGAAGAAATCTTCCATAGCAGGGTATAACACTTCTTCAACGACTCTGCTTAATCGGTGTATCTCATCAATGAAAAGTACATCCCCTGGTTGTAACGCAGAAAGTATGGCTGCTAAATCGCCAGGCCTTTCAATAGAAGGTCCACTTGCAGTTCTTAAATTAACATTCATCTCATTAGATATAATATGAGCTAAAGTCGTCTTCCCTAAACCAGGTGGACCATAAAGTAAACAATGATCTAAAGGTTCTTCCCTTAACTTAGCCGCTTTAATAAATATATCTAAGTTTGATTTAATATTATTTTGACCAATATATTGATTTAAAGTATCTGGTCTTAATGAAAGTTCACTTTGGATATCATCTTCGTGTCCATGTTCATCCATTAATCGCTCATCCAAAAAATCACCTCATTTACTGAATAAGTAATGCTAAACCTCTTTTAACACAAGCATCTACTGAATCAAATGATTCTTTTTCTAGGTTCTTCTTAACTTTTGTAATTTCTCGTCTAGAGTAACCTAATGCTTCTAAAGCTAACAATGCTTCTTCTAATACATCCTGACCGGCATCTTTACTTTCTGGGAATAACTCAGATTCTTCAGTGATAACTAATTTCCCTTTTAAATCAAGAATAATTTGTCTTGCTGTTTTTTTACCGATACCAGGAAACTTTGTCAAATATGATTCATTTTCATTTTCTATAGCAATTGCTACTTCATTAGGCGTGCTTGTCGCTAAAATTGCTAATGCTGACTTCGGTCCAATACCTGTTACTTTAATTAAGCTTAAAAACATATCCTTTTCTTCTAGATTCACAAATCCATATAATAATTGGGCATCTTCACGCACAATTAATTGTGTATATACTTGCGTTTCTTTATCTAATTGAGATTGAAAACGATATGAGTTTGGTGTTTGAATTTCATAACCTATACCATTTGCCTCAACTACAATATGAGAAGGATATAATTGTGAAACGATTCCTTTTATATATGCATACATTTAGACAACTTCCTTTACATACTCATTCCAATAACTTCTACTTCATCAACATACGGACTTTCTTTAATTGCATCCATTAACTCTTCTAATGATAACTCAATATTTGCAGCATTAAGAGAAATTGTAATCGTTGCTCTATCCTTTATTGGTAGACTTTGATGAATGGTAAGAACAGAACCTTTAACTTCAGCAATTTTATTCAAGACAGTTGCGAGCATTCCCACTTCATCTTGTACGTATAAAATTAATGTTAAATTTTTGGTCTGTTCTTCTAATCTATCAATTGGAAATATTGTATCTTTATATTTATAAAAAGCACTTCTAGATAAATTAAATTCTTTAACTGCATCATAAATCGTTAAATTATTATTTTTTAATAGTGCATTTTTAACTTTGATTGTCTTTTGCACTGACTCTGGCAAAACATCTTCTCTGATTAAATAAAACCTTTTTGTTGATTCATTTGATTTTTTCAATTGGAACACGCCCTATTCGACAAATTCAAATTCTCCACCTAAAATTCTTACAATATCACCATTTGAAGCACCGCGTTCTCTTAAGGCATCATCAATACCCATTGAACGCATTTGTCTTGCAAATCTTCTAACTGCTGCATCACGATTAAAGTCTGTCATTTTGAATAATCTTTCAATCGAATTACCTGATACAACATAGGCACCATCGTCATCTCTCGTAATAACAAAATGATCTCGTGATTTCTCGTGTTTATATACAACACGATGTACACCAGTTTCTTCTTCGACTGAATCGAAGTCCATTCCTTCAGTTTCATCTAATAAATCAGCAATTTGATATAGTAGTTTATCAACGTTATGACGTGTAACTGTACTAATAGGAATAATATTAACATCTTCTTGAAGTTGTTCTTTGAACATTTCTAATTGTGTTTCTGAATCTGGTAAATCCATTTTATTCGCAACGACAATTTGTGGTCTTCTAGAAAGATTTTCATTATATGATTTTAATTCTTGATTAATTGTAACATAATCTTCATATGGGTCTCTGCCTTCCATTCCACTCATATCTATTATATGAACAATTACTCTTGTACGTTCAATATGTCTTAAAAATTGATGACCTAAACCTACACCTTCAGAAGCACCTTCAATTAAACCTGGTAAATCTGCCATTACAAATCCTCTACCATCATTTGTTTGGACAACGCCTAAATTAGGTTTAATTGTCGTAAAGTGATAAGCACCGATTTTTGGTTTTGCTTTGGAAACGATAGATAATAATGTTGATTTACCAACGCTTGGATAACCTACTAAACCTACATCTGCCATAAGTTTAAGTTCTAACATGACTTCAAGTTCTTCACCAGGTTCACCATTTTCACAGAAATCTGGTGCTGGATTACTTGCTGAAGCAAATCTTGAGTTACCTCTACCACCACGGCCACCTTTAGCAACTGTAGCACGTTGACCATGTTCAACAAGGTCAGCTAGAATCTCTTCATTTTCAGCATTTTTAATAATTGTACCAGGTGGTACTTTTAATACTAAGTCGTCTGCTCCACGACCATGCATGTTACTACTTTGTCCATTCTCACCTTTATCAGCTTTAAATTTTCTTTGAAATCTAAAGTCTAATAAAGTACGTAAACCTTCATCTACCTCAAATACGACTGAAGCACCTTTACCACCGTCGCCACCTGCTGGTCCACCAAATGGAACATACTTTTCACGACGAAAAGCTACTAAACCGTTTCCGCCGTCACCAGCTTTTAACGATATTTTGACCTGATCTATAAACATGTTTACACCTCTATTTCTTTTATGTTAATAAAAAATTCTAATTCTATATGATTTTGACTTTCTGATAAAATTTCAACGTTATATTTAGAAAATGATTGTTCAATTTGATTAAAGTCCTTATTAGTTGGACTTAACCAAACAAGCATTGTGACAAATTCTTCTTCTACTGTAAGACTAATATGAATATTTTTTTCATCCATATCGTTAATCACAACAGCTTTCAAATCATTAAATATATTAGTTAAAGTATCATCAGTTCTTTCTAAGTTCTTTTGATAATAATCGATATTTGAGTTATCAATTTCAAATGTCCATTTAGAGCCTGACAAAGATAGTTTGTATTCAAATACATTATGAACAAATTTTCTACACGGTGCATTTAAAAACAACTGTTCTTGCTTGAGATTTTTGTACAATTCATCAATTAATAAATCAACCTCTTCATGTTTTCCTAACTGTTTATATGTATATAACAATTGGAACTGATTCACAAAATCATGTCTAGACTTTAAATACACATCTAAATTATTCATTCCATCACCTTTATTATCGTTATTCATAACACTCATTATAACATTTTCGTATTATGAATAAAAAAAGAAACTGCAATTCTGAATAGCTTCTTTATATATAAACCACACTATGCATTCTTATTTAAATAACTGCCAACATAATGATTGAGGCTGGGACAATTATATATGTCCCAGCCTCATCTAAATATAAAGATTATTCAGCAGCTGCGTATACAGATACTTTCTTTTTGTCACGACCAAAACGTTCGAATTTAACAACGCCGTCGATTTTAGCGAATAATGTATCGTCTCCACCGCGACCTACGTTTTCACCAGCGAAAACTTTAGTTCCACGTTGACGATAAAGAATAGAACCACCAGTAACGAATTGACCGTCAGCACGTTTAGCACCTAAACGTTTTGATTCAGAGTCACGACCGTTCTTTGTAGAACCTACCCCTTTTTTCGATGCGAAAAATTGTAAGTTTAATTTTAACATGAGTTACACCTCACTTGTAATTTAGTTTAATATATTGCCCATATTCTTCTTCGATTGTTTTCAAAGAAACGATAAGGCCTTGTAATAATATTTGCGCTTGTTCATTTTCTAAGTTTACACTACGTATATGAAAATATCCACCGTCGTCACTGTAATCTATATCAGGCGACTCATCAGTTAATCCAATGATAGCATTTGTTGTACCAAAGACAACTGCTGAAGCACCGGCACAGACTAAGTCTTTACCGTATTCACCTGAATCAGCATGTCCAGACATTTCAATATCTGTAACTTGCCCTTCTTGATTCAAACTAACATCTACAATAATCATAAATTATGCGTTGATTTTTTCGATTGTTAATTTAGTGTAAGGTTGACGATGACCTTGTTTACGTTTGTAATTTTTCTTAGCTTTGTATTTGAATACAGTGATTTTTTTACCGCGTCCTTGTTTTTCAACTTTAGCAGTAACTGAAGCACCTTCAACAACAGGTGATCCAACTTTAACTGAATCTCCACCTACAAATAATACTTGGTCAAATGTGAATGAATCACCTTCATTTACGTCTAATTTCTCAACCCAAATTGTTTGACCTTCTTCTACTTTAACTTGCTTTCCGCCAGTTTCAATTATAGCAAACATACTTGCACCTCCTAATTTTTTAAGTCACGCCATTCATAGGTGACATCCGTACTTTAAGACCTATGATCGAGCGGTTGTATGTAGCTAGAAACTACTCAACTTCAATAGATTACCACCTACAGCTATTGATGTCAATATTCTTTCATTAATTCGTATTTCTTTCTAATAATTTTAATACAAATGGGAATATGATGATTAAGCATATCAAATTAAATATGACAGTTGGTATTAATCTAAATAGAATAATTTGACCAATATTAATAGAAACAATACCTAAAAAACCATAAAAAACCATTACCCATATTTCAAGTAATACAACTGATGATATTAAGAGTATAACCATCATTAAAATGTCTCTATAAAATACTTTAAATAGTTTATCCATCATAATTACAAAAGTTGCATATCCAAATGTATAGACACCGTATATACCGCCATAATAAATATCTGTAAAAATACCTGTTACGATTGCTAAAATAATAGCAACTTTAGGATTTTTGTATACAGCAATTATTAGTAAGTACAAAAATGTTAATCGAGGCACGATTATAAATGTCTCATTAAATAAATTTAACGGTGATAAACGTGTTAATAATGAATCTAAATAAAATAATAAGACACCAATTAAAGGAATAACGTAAAATCTCATTATTCCTCACCACTTTCATCAGATGAAGGTATCGTTTCTGGATCACGTTTAGCAACATATACATGGTTTAATTCTTTAATATTTGTAGATGTCTTAATGTAAGCGACTTTAGATAATCCATATTCATCATTTTCTACTTTTTCTACTTTACCTACTAATATACCTTTAGGAAGTTGGTCACCTAAACCATTTGTTACAACTTTAGAGCCTTTTTTGATGCTGTATTTATTATCGATATCACTAATAACAAGTAAATCTTTATTTTCATCATATCGATTAATCATACCAAAGATATTTTCATCGTCTTGTTGAATATCTACTGAAAGCTTACTCGTTTTAACACTTGTAGATATTAACTCAACTTGTGAAGAAAATTGATTTGCTTTTTTAATTCTACCTACTAAACCTTCACTCGTAATGACAGCCATATTTTCTTTCATGCCGCTCTTTTTACCTTTATCAATGATGACTGTATTCATCCATTGATCCGGACTTCTACCGATTATAGTAGCTGATATTGGATTGAATTGCGAAATATCTTTCATATCCAATTCTTTTTTTAAGGCTTTGTTTTCTTTTTCTAATCTCGCTTTATCAGCTTTGATTTGATCTGTACTTTTTACTTCTTCTTTTAATTTATCAACGTCTTCGTCTGAAGTGAAAATTCCAGAGAAGAAGTCAGAAACAAAAGTAACTGGATAAGATACGATTCTTCCACCAAACGATGATGTATCACTCGCATATTGTTCACTAAGCGATGCAGATTGTGCTCTCACTGAATAACCAACAATTACAATTAATAAAACCATAGAAATTAGAAAAATCATTATTTTATTATTTTTAAAAAAATTCGACAATCCAAACACCTCTTAATCTTCAAATGACTCATTAACAATGATATTACTATTTTAGCTTACACAGCACTTTAAATAAAGTAAGAGACTGCCGAAATAAAAATTTAATATGCAGTTTTAGGTAATAATTCTATATTTGAGTGCATTGCACTTAAATCATTCATTAAATCTTGCTCTGTTTGATATACGTACATCTTGGGTTCACCAAATTTATACAAGATATACTCTGTTCCTCTTTGCCCTGCAACATAGTTGTCGTCATATCCCATACGTTCTAGTCTTGAAACATCCATGAATTCACTTTTATTAATCCAATTAAATGCTTGTTTAGTTTGACCTAACGGTACATTTTGCAACAATGGATTATCTTCAATTTTATAAGTTGCATTTGCATGTTGTGGAGACATTTCTTCAGTTGTTTGTCCATTACTGTGATCAAACGGGTTTAAATCACTCAATGCTGGTACATTTCTATATACAATAACAATGATAATGACAATTGCTAATAACGCTAATAAATTTCTAATTAATCTAAATAACCATCTCAAAATTATAGACACCTCTCATTCATTAATATTATACGAAAATTGTTTAAATATCATCATCGGGCTTTAGACCTAAACCTTTAATCATTCTGTAGTCCGATGTAATTACTTGCTCTATTCTATATAATGAATTCAAGAGGTGATAAATTTGGAATTAATATATATATTTTTAGCTATCTTGTTTTTAATTATCTTTTTTAGATTTTTCGTTGGACTATTAAGAGTTGTAATAAAATTAGCAATCATCGCTTTAGTTATTTACTTCATATATCAAGGCGTACTTTACTTTATGTGACCGCAATGATGAGTTTAAAAAATATAAAACAATGGCCTGGGAAATTGTATCCCAGGCCATTGTTTGTTTAACTCGATTAATCTGTTAAAGACTGCATTTGATACATTTTGTAATATTGTCCTTCTAATTTAATTAGCTCATCATGATTGCCTTTTTCAATGATGCGTCCTTTATCAAGAACAATAATTTGATCAGCATTCTTAATCGTTGAAAGTCGGTGTGCAATAATAAATGATGTTCGTCCTTTAGACAACACAGTCATTGCTTTTTGTATGATTTCTTCCGTTTCAGAATCAATACTTGAAGTCGCTTCATCTAAAATTAAAATTTCTGGATCAAATGCCAGTGCTCTCGCAAATGATATAATTTGTCGTTGACCAGAACTTAATGTTCGACCTCTTTCTATAACTGGCTCATCAATACCTTTTTTAAAGTGTTCTAACACTCTATCTCCACCTACTGCATTTAAACTTTCAACAGCTTTTTCTCTCGTAACTTTAGGATCGTCTAATGTAATGTTGGATAAAATAGTCCCTGTATATAAGTATGGGTCTTGTAATACAATGCCCATATGTTTACGCATATCTCTTTTGTCCGTTTTAATGGTCGGTATACCATCAATTTCAATCGTTCCATCAGTAGGATCATAGAATCTGAAAAGTAAATTCATAATAGAACTTTTCCCTGATCCTGTATGTCCAACCAATGCAATTGTTTGTCCTTTATCGACTTCTAAATTGATATTTTCCAAGACGTATTCACCTTCATTATAAGCAAACGATACATCGTTAAAATGAACATGACCTTCTATTTTTTTAGGCAACTGAATTTTATGTTCTGGCATCTTTTCTTCAGACACATTCATCATTTCAAATACTCTCACGCAAGAAACTCTTGCTTGTTCTAATTGTCCCAATACGTTTAATACACCAAACAATGGATCAAACAATCTTGTTATATAATTTACAAGAATATATAACGTACCAACTGAAATTGCGACAGAAGAATTTAGAAATTGTGTGCCAAATACGACAATCAACATTAAAAACACAATACTTCTAATCGTACTCAACAAGTTATGTTCTGTCAGCGAATCAAATTGTATGATTTTTTTATAATTGTTTAAATACGCTTGATTCATTTCATCAAAATCATTCATAATTTCTTTTTCTTGTTTAAATGCTTGAATGATATTCATACCATTTATAGATTCATTAATAAGTGCATTCATATCACTGTTTTTTTCTCGAATTACATAGTTGTATTTACCCGTTACTTTTTTGTACCACAATAACCAAAGTATTACGAAAGGTATTGTAATCAGTGCGATAAAACCAATTTTAATATTAATAAAAAATATCGCAATAATGACACCTATCATCGTGATAAAAGCCGAAATAAAGTTTGGTAATATAACAGTGAATAGTTCGAGTATCATTTGTGTATCATTCGTTATTCTTGCTACAACTTTTCCTGCTGGTAAATTATCAAAGTATTTTATCGGTAACTTTTGTACGTGTTCAAAAAGTTTAATTCTTAACTCTTTAATAACATCTGAGCCAGCACGTTGAAGAACGAGCGTTTGAAAATAACTTAATATCGCATGAATGAGTGACACTACAAAAAACAAACTCAATAATAGTAGCACTGGTCGTAGTTGTATAATTTGTGAAGCAGATGTTTTAACATAATGATCAATAATATACATCGCAACCAATGGCCCTAATAATTCGAATCCCACTGCTCCAATTAAAATAACAATACCAATGATGAATCTTTTCTTATATTTGCTAACAAATGGAAAGAGTTGATTTACAATACTCACTTGCTATACACCTCCTTCAACCGTTGTCTTTCAAATTGAGATTTGTACCAACCATTCATATGGAGTAATTGGTCATGCGTACCTGACTCTGTTATTTCTCCATGGTCCATTACAACAATTTGATTAGCATGTTTAACACCAGATAATCGATGTGTCGCAATAATGGTTGTTTTACCTTGTCTATATTTTTGTATATTTTGTATAATTTTCTTTTCTGTTTTTGCATCAACAGCAGATAGTGCATCGTCTAAAATTAATATTTTAGGATCCATAATCAATGCTCTAGCAATTGCTATTCTTTGCTTTTGACCTCCAGAAATTGCTATGCCTTTTTCTCCTACTAATGTTTCTAAACCTTGTGGTAAACGTTCGATATCTTTTTCAAAGTATGCTAATTTGATTGCTTCTTTGATATCATTATCAGTAGCATCTGATTTACCAAATCTAATGTTATCTCTAATAGATCTAGAGAATAAAATGTTTTCTTGAGATACGTAACCAATTAAACTTCTTAAATCACTTTTTGAAATTTGATTAATATTAGTATCTCCAAGTACGATTTCTCCATTACCAGTAGGATATTCTTTCAAAATTTGTTTGATTAACGTTGTCTTACCAGAACCAGTTGCACCGACAATACCCAAAGTTTCACCTTTACCTAGTATAATATTGATGTTGTTCAAGTTAATGGATTCACTCGATGGATATTTAAACACAACAGAATTCATACCTATATCATGTGAAGGCATGCCTTTATTTTCTACATCAAGTACTGTTTCCGCTTCATTTAACGTTTCTTCAACACGATCTATAGACGCATTACCTCTTTGCATGATATTAATCAAAATGCCAACTGAAAACATTGGCCATACGAGCATATTTAAATATACGGTGAATGAAATCAGACCACCAATTGTCATTTCACCACTGTTAACAAGAAAAGCTCCATAACCTATTCCGATAACTTGACTCATAGCAGTGATAATAATCGTTATTGGTTGAAAAAACGCATCCATTTTTTCAACATTCATAAATTTTTCTACGACACTTTCAGTCATATTTTTGAAATCTTTGTTGAGTTTATCTTCTTGTACATACGCTCTTGTAACACGTACACCTTCAATAGACTCAAGAACACTGTCATTCATATCACCAAACGATTTTTGTGAAACTAAATAGCGTTTATGAATTCTTTTACCTAATTCAATTTCTAATATGGCTAGTAAAGGTAATGGAATCAGTGCAAATAGTGTAAGCTTCCATGATACTGTAATACCCATCGTTAATATTATCGTTCCCATAAATGTTGTAGAATCAATTAAAGTTAAAATCCCTATCCCTGCAGTATTTCTAATTTGATTCAAATCGTTTGTAGACTTTGCCATCAAATCTCCAGTTCGATTTTTCTCAAAAAATGTTGGACTCATTGATAAAAATTTTTGCATCAGTTTACGTCTCATAATTGATTCAAGTATTTGAGAACCTGAAAAAATTAAAGTTCTCCAAATATAATTCACAATATAAGACAAAATTAATACAATTATAAAAATAATCACTAATTGATGATATATTTGTTCAGTTAAAGAACGGTCACTTATCTTATCTATAGTCTGCCCTACTATCCAAGGTGGCAGGACTTCTACAACGTTCGCAATTAATAACAGAATAATTGCAATCGAATATCTCTTCCAATGATCTTTAAAAAACCACATTAACTTTTTAATTGCTTGAAACATGTTGTCCCCCCTTAACCCCTATCATTAAACACAAAAAAGCACACGCATCCTTAAAGAAAGCGTGTGCTTAAATTACATTCTAAAGGAAGTGAATATACTACTCCCTAATGCTTCATATTTAACGTAGGGGTAGTGATGTATGATGTTGTATGTTTATAAAATCTTCTTCTGATGTTTCTCATAAGTCACTACCTCCTCTCTCATAAATTTAAG
Organism: Mammaliicoccus sp. FSL K6-3158; assembly: GCF_038005105.1. NCBI lineage: Bacteria > Bacillati > Bacillota > Bacilli > Caryophanales > Staphylococcaceae > Mammaliicoccus > Mammaliicoccus sp. FSL K6-3158. Next base: position 1,245,013 of record NZ_JBBOSL010000001.1, on the reverse strand, counting down.
TTAATGATAGCCTTTTCAAAAATTAATGTCAATATAATATCCGAAAATTTACAATTTTATTTATTTGTTTAATATTTTGTTTAAAATGAATAATGTAATTGAAACGAGAATACCCCAAGCAATTCCTGCAACAATTGAACCAAGTATTAAATTAATTGAAAGTGTAGAACCGTCTTTAGTTAAAGTAAGAATAATGGAAGCTAAGAATACACCAATGATGCCTAACACCAACGTGATGCCATAGTCTTTTCTAACAATTGGTCGCTTTTTCTTACGTTGAAATAAAGAAATAATAAATAGTAACGGTAATACGACAAATAAGAACGTTATGATTTGCAAAATAAAAACTCCTGACTCATTTTTAATTACATTATAACATTGAATCATTCAGTTATATTATTAATTTCTAAGTCTTCACACATGATATAGTCATTTTCAAATATGCTAATAAATTCTCCATCACCAATGATAATATGATCTAATAAATCGATACCCATTAAATCACAACAATATAATATTCGCTTTGTCGTTTTAATATCTTCTAATGATGGTGTCGGATCACCACTTGGATGATTATGTGCAATGACAATTGAAGCAGCAGAATGCTTAACTGCCTCTCTCAATAAATCTCTCGGATGAACAACCGCCATATTTAATGAACCAATAAAAATCGATTGTTCATGTATAATTTGATTCTTTGTATTTAATAATAAAGCAACAAAGTGTTCTTGCTTTAAATATCTTAATTTTTCCATTAAATAATCTGCAACATCTTGTGGTTCATTGATTTCTACTTTGTCGAGAACGGTATTGCTATGCATTCTTTTAGCTAATTCAATAACTGCTAAAATTGTAATTGCTTTAGATTCACCAATACCATTAACACTTAGTAATTCAGACAATGTTAAATGTCTTAGTTCTCTTGTATTTTCAACTAAATTCAATACTTTATTCGCACATTCTAGACTGGAATATTGTTTGCTTCCTGAATTAATAATAATCGCCAATAATTCTCTATTTGTTAATTTATCCGGACCATATGATTTCAGTCTTTCTCTCGGTTTATCTTCATGTTGTAAATCTTTAATTTTAATAACCATAGTTGCCTCCTAAAAAATAATCATTAAGTTGAGTTTGGAATAATTGTACAAATATAACCGCAAGTGTCATAAAAGGAACGAGTGGTACTTTTTGAATTTTGTTTCTAGTGGTACATACATAAAGTGTGATCAATACACCCGCAAATATAAAAGTAAACATAAAACATAATATAAAATGTGATACCGGCAAAATTAAACTGAGTAACGAAAACAATTTAATATCTCCATAACCTAGCCCTCCCCTTGATATGAAATATAAAATGTGCAAAATTAATATGATAAACAGTGCGTAAAAAAATTGTTCTCGCGTTATTCCAAATAAATAAACACTACATACTAACATAATGATGAGCATATGATTCGGTATGACAAAATGATGGAAATCATAAATAGATAAAGGTATTAAAAATATAATTAAGAAGTAATACAAAAGAGGATTTAATTGAACTACTGAAAGAATGGGAATCAGAAATAGTATGCCTAAAAGGACTTCAGAAACTAATAAAATTATTGGAATGCGCTTCTTACAATAACGACATTTACCGTGTAATGCTACATAACTTACAATGGGTAATAAATCTATCGGTTTAAGTGATGTATGACATGATTCACAAACTGAACGTTTCGTTAATAAATGAAAACCCACATTTTTCACACCCGTAAGTTGATACATATAACTTGCAATGATTGCACCGAATATAAACATTTTGAACATACTTTTTAGCTCCTTATTGATATATATTAATATACCAAATGTGACCACAATATTTATAATCGCATATTGTTAGTAAATAGCTCTAATACTTTTTAACTCTTTATAAATTCATTAAAAAAACTTGAAAAACATCTAAAGATAGCATGTGTTTTTCAAGTTTTGTAAAATTTAATAACCTAGGGCTAATGCAATAATAATACCAACTAAGCAGATAACAACCCACAGTAATAATAACTTCCAAATAAATTTAACCCAAGTTGTGTATGAGATTCCTGCTACAGCTAATCCTCCCATTAACGAAGCTGATGTTGGGAATATGCTATTACTCACTGCATCACCATATTGGAAGGCAAGTACTGCCATTTGCCTATTGATATTCAATAAATCAGAAATAGGCACCATTAATGGCATAGTCGTCATCGCTTGACCAGAACCAGAAGGGATAAAGAAATTCAGGACCATTTGTATGATAAACATCATCCCTACCGTAATACTTGCTGGTAAATCTTGAATTGTATTTGTTAAATAATAAACTATTGTGTCGATAATTTTACCATTTTCTAATACAACGACGATTGCTTTAGCGAAGCCAACAATTAATGCTCCAAATAAAATAGATTGCATACCCTCGATTAAAGCATCGAAAGTACCATTAAAACCTAAACCAGCAATAAAACCTGCCAATAATCCGACTAGCAAGAAATTGGCACTCATTTCATTAAATGACCAACCAAATGTAAAAATGCCAAATACGTTAAAACATATTGCACTGACTAATAAAATTAAACAAAACATTTGTCGCTTTGTAAATCTACCAATCTCTTCTTGTGGTTCTGTTTGATTCTTTTCTTGTTGTTCTAACTCGTATACTAAACTTTTCTTTGGATTCTTTTTAACTTTTCGAGCGTAAAACATAACGTATGCAATACCAACAATTAATACACAAATATAAATAATCGTTCTAAATTCCCATCCAGAAAAAAGCGGAATTTCTGCAATCTGTTGAGCAACTCCAACTGTAAATGGGTTGAGCATTCCACCCAGAAATCCAGCAGCAGCGCCCATGATAATCATTGCAGCACCTGTCATTGCATCATATCCAACTGCTCTAGCAATCGCTATACCGATTGGAACAAAGATAATTGTCTCTTCAGCTAAACCTATCGAGAAACCAAGCAATGAAAAAATAAACATCGTTAGTGGAATCATTAACTTACCGTTTTTACCAAGCTTGTTCATTGCAGCATTGACGCCATTGGTAATGGCACCTGTCTTATGAATAATGCCAAATGCTCCACCAACTAAAAATATGTAAAAGATAATATCAGCACCACTGATTAATCCTTCAGGTATAGATCTAAATATTTCTAAAAATCCAGAAGGTTCACTATCTACTAAATGATATGTACCTGAAACAACCTCTTCCCGATCATTAACAGACTTCCTGTCAAATTCCCCAGAAGGTATCACATATGTCAGTAAACAACTCATAGCAATAATGAAAAGCAATATAGCATATGTATGAGGATTCTTGAACCTTATAAATTTTCCAACTATATCTTTCAAATTAATCCCCCCTATTTATAAGTACCATCATACACTATTATCAGAAAATATTGAATATTATATAAAAATCTATGATTTTGTTCGTGCATGCTTGCCTAGGGTATGGTTTGAGCCTGTAGTCTCTCACACATACTATTGCCTCAGGCGTCAGCACGTTACAAAATCGTTAAAAATAATCTGAGAACTTATCCGCGAAAAGCATGGGCATAAAAAAATGAGTTTGGGACATAATTCCTAACTCAAATTAAATAACACCTCATTTACTGATTTATTCAGTAAAAATGAGGTGTTTTTATGATTTTTGGCTTAATTTGTGAAGGCGTGTTTATAGTATGGTGCCCATAGTAACAAAAGTCGTCGGAAGTGTAACTAAGGATACCCATAGTAACAAAACGACACTCGTTAAAGATATATAAGAAAAGAGACTGGGACATAATGTAATGTCTCAGTCTCTTTTATCATATTGGCAGTAGATGTCTGAATTGAAAATGCGCTTGTACCAAGCTTTTTTCAACTCTAGTCATCCTTGCCAGGACAACGAAATCTTTTTATACAAATTAGATTTCTGTCCCGCTCCCACTCTATATTAATCTTTAAATAATTTTCTTACTTCACTAATAAAGTATAAACTTCCTGTTACAACGAGTAATTCTCCGTCGTACTGTTCAATAAATTGAGGATAGTCTTGAACTTTTTCAATATGGTGATGCTCTAAATAATCGTATACTGCATCAATTGGTAATGCTTTTGGAAAATCAAATGTTGTCACATAAAATCTATTGGCTATTTCTTCTATGCTACTCATCATTTTCCCTATTGGCTTACCATCTATCGCTGCAAATAATACATCGATTTTTTTGTCAGAATAGTATTGTTTTAATGTATCTACTAATGCATCAATACTTTCTTTATTATGTGCACCGTCTATTAAAATAAGTGGTTCTTCTTGAACTTTTTCAATTCGACCTGACCATGTTGTATGTTCTATCGCTTCAATCATTGTATTAAAGTTTAATTGAATCATACCTCTTTGATACATTTCAATAAGTGTTGTAATCGCAAGTGCAGCATTTTCATGCTGATGTTGACCTATCATTTTTAGTTGAATGTTTTCTAATTCATAACTACCATATCGATACGTAAATTCAGTATCATCTGACAGTACATGAAAATCTCGATCTAGTTCTAGACCTTTATTGTAATTTTTCTCAACTACTTCTCTAACGAAATGTAACGCATCTTTAGGCTTAATGGCATATACAAGCGGAACACTTGGTTTAATGACACCAGCTTTTTCTCTTGCAATATCCATATACGTATCGCCTAAAATATTAGTATGATCTAAACCGATACTTGTTAACACCGTCATTATTGGTTGAAATACATTCGTTGAATCATTTAAAGCACCTAATCCCGCTTCAATGATGACAAAGTCTACAGGATGTACTGTACCAAAATATACAAACATCATTAATGTAATAATTTCAAATTCAGTAGCTGGACCTAATTCAGTTTCAGATTCAAGTCGTTCAGATATTGGTTTAACTATCTGAACTAACTCAACCAATTCATCATCTGTGATTGGTGTTCCATTAATACTGATTCTTTCATTGAAAGTGACTATAAATGGCGATGTGAAAGTACCAATTTCATAGTTATTAGCTACTAGGGCTTCTCTTAAATAACTGACAGTTGAACCTTTACCATTTGTACCGACTACGTGAACTGCTTGAATCTTTTCTTCAGGATTACCTAATTTGTCGAGCATCCACTTCATTCTTTTAACGCCTGGTTTAATACCGAACTTCGTGCGTTCATGTATCCAGTGTAAACTATCTAAATAATTCATAAGATTTCCTAGCCTTTCAGTTGTTCAATTCTTGCTAATACACCATCATATTTTTCTTGATAATTAACTTTTTTATCTTTTTCTTCGTTAATAATCTTTTCAGGTGCATTTGCAACGAATTTTTCATTGCTTAATTTTTTATTAACACGATCTAATTCTTTTTGCCATTTTTGAAGTTCTTGTTCAAGTCTTTCTATTTCTTTATCCATGTCAATTAAACCTTCTAAAGGTAATACAACTGTAGCACCAAATACAACTTCAGTCATCGCTTTTTCTGGAATATCAACTTTTGTATCAATCACTAACTCACTTGGATTACAGAAACGCATTAAATAATCTTTATTGTCTAAAAGTTGTTTTTTCACTTTTTCATCTTTAGCTTCAATGTGAATTGGTACTTCTTTAGACATTGGTGTATTCACTTCACGACGTGCTTGTCTTACAGATTTAATGATTTCAACTAATAGTTGCATAGATACTTTACTATTTTCATTTGATAATTCTGGTCTTACTTCAGGCCATGAAGCTTGAATAATTGTTTCACCTTCATGTGGTAATGCTTGCCAAATATGTTCGGTTACGAATGGCATTAATGGATGAAGCATACGCATTGTTTGATCTAACGTATAAGCTAATACTGAACGTGTCATTTGTTTTTTAGCTTCGTCCTCACCATTCATTGGTATTTTACTCATTTCGATATACCAATCACAGAATTCATCCCAAATGAAGTTATATAATACACGACCAACTTCACCGAATTCATATTTATCACTTAAATCCGTAACGTTCGCAATTGTTTCATTTAATCGTGTAAGAATCCATTCATCTGCAACAAATTTTTCACCAGATAAGTCTATATCTTCAAATTTGAAATCTTCACCGATATTCATAATGCTGAAACGTGACGCATTCCAAATTTTATTGATAAAGTTCCATACCGCTTCAACTTTTTCAGTAGAATAACGTAAGTCATGACCTGGAGATGAACCAGTAGCTAAGAAGTATCTTAAACTATCTGCACCATATTCATCAATTACATCCATTGGATCAACACCGTTACCAAGTGATTTACTCATTTTACGGCCATCTTCAGCTCTTACTAATCCGTGTAATAAAACGTCATTAAATGGCTTTTTACCTGTAAATTCTAAACCTTGGAAAATCATTCTTGATACCCAGAAGAAAATAATATCATAACCTGTTACTAACGTATTAGTTGGATAGTAACGTTTGAAATCTTCATTGTTTTCATCTGGCCAACCTAATGTTGAGAATGGCCATAATGCAGAACTAAACCATGTATCTAGGACATCTTCATCTTGAGTCCAGTTCTCGATATCTGCTGGTGGTTCTTCACCAACGTATGTTTCGCCTGTTTCATTATGGTACCATGCTGGGATTTGATGACCCCACCATAATTGTCTTGAAATTGTCCAGTCACGAATGTTTTCCATCCATCTATTGAATGTTCCTTCAAAACGATCTGGTACAAAATTAATACGACCCTCTGTATCTTGATTGTCTAATGCTTGTTTAGCTAATGGTTCCATTTTAACAAACCATTGTGTAGATAAATAAGGTTCTACTACTGCGCCACTTCTTTCTGAGTGACCAACAGAATGAACATGTTCTTCGATTTTGATTAATTCGCCAGTTTCTTTTAAGTCTTCGATTAATTGTTTACGGCATTCAAAACGATCTAAACCATTATATTTACCTGCTAGCTCATTCATTGTACCGTCTTCATTCATAACATTAATTTTTTCTAGTTGATGTCTTTCACCAATTTCGAAGTCATTAGGGTCATGAGCTGGTGTAACTTTCATTGCACCACTACCAAATTCAATATCAACATAGTCATCACCAATAATCGGTAATTCACGACCAATAATCGGTAATATAACTGATTTACCAATTAAATGTTTGTAACGATCATCATTTGGGTTAACAACGATTGCTGTATCACCTAACATCGTTTCAGGACGTGTCGTTGCAATTTCAATTGCGCCTTCTCCATCTTTAAAAGGATATTTAATATGATAGAAATGACCTGTAATATCTTCGTGAATAACTTCAATATCAGAAATAGCTGTTTTAGTTTGTGGATCCCAGTTAATAATTCTTTCACCACGATAGATAAGACCTTTGTTATACATATCAACAAACACTTTTTTAACTGCTTGAGATAAGCCTTCATCTAATGTAAAACGTTCACGACTATAGTCTAAACCTAGTCCTAATTTAGCCCATTGAGCTCTAATAAAGTCAGCATATTCTTCTTTCCATGACCAAGCATGTTCAAGGAATTTATCTCTTCCTAAATCATGTCTTGTTAAACCTTGTTCTCTTAATTTACCTTCAACTTTAGCTTGTGTTGCAATACCTGCGTGGTCCATACCTGGTAAATACAATGTGTCATAACCTTGCATTCTTTTCATTCTTGTTAAAATATCTTGCAAAGTTGTATCCCATGCATGTCCTAAATGCAACTTCCCTGTTACGTTTGGTGGTGGAATAACAATTGTGTATGTTTCCTTTTTTTTATTTTCACTTGGCTTAAAATAATTATGATCTAACCAAAATTGATAACGGCCTTCTTCAACCTTTTTAGGGTTATACTTAGGTTCCATTTCCATTAAAATCACTCCCTTTATAATATAAAAAACCCGTCCTAATAAATAGGACGGGTTAAACCGTGGTACCACCTAAATTCAATATAATCACTTATATTGCACTCTAACGATTATCGCTCGCACACGCATTAACCTACTTAGTTTCAATTAATGTTCAATTTAAGGCTACCTTCAATCATCATTAATATGCATTTACACCAACCATGCACTCTCTATCATTAATCAATGATTTACTCTTCCTTGATAAATATTCGATTACTCTAATAATATAAGCAGAATCCATATAAGTCAATATTGATTCATTTTAATTTCCATATTTTCTAGTTCGTGCTGTTAAGAAAATTTTAATTAATGGCGCAACAATCAGTAGAATAAAGAATATCCTAAATATGTGATAACTTGATATCATGGCGACATCACCGCCTGTTTCTAATGCTACCACGATGATTTGAGCCATACCACCAGGTGCTGCACTTAAGAATAAATCGTTTATATTGTCGTCTATAAATAACTCAAATACAAAAACAAGTACAAATGCGCCAATAATGAGCGATACATTTTGAAATGCTATAGCAAAAATTGTCTTTCTCGTTAAATTATTGATTAAATCTGATATTTGAACACCTATTCTTATACCGAATAATACTTGTGCAACGACAATGATCGGATAATCTAATGAGAAGATTTGCCCAGTATATAAATTCCATACTAATAATACAAATATCGGTGCAAGTAATTGCGGCACTGGTACTTTCAATTTATAGAATATAAAGTATAAAGCGATGATACCGATTAGTAGCACAAATATACCTGTGAAATCTAGCGATGTAAATATAGATGGCGCCTTTTCAATTTGTCCTGACGTGGTACCATCATTACCATAAATGGATGAAATAATTGGAACTAATATTACGACAAACATGATTCGAGATGTTTGTGTAAGTGTAACAATTAACAAATCTGCTTTTTTATTTTCTTCAGCCATAATAACCATCTGACTTAAAGCACCTGGAATTGCACTTAACAAGGCCGTTTCGAAAGTAACATTTGCAATTTTTCTAAACGCTATTGATACAATTAACGCAAGTATTAAGATACAAACTGACATTAAGATAATTTGTATCCATTCATCTTTAATATCATGAAGGACATTAGGCGTAAATGTAGAACCCATCTGTACACCTAATATCAGTAACCCGATATTACCTAACCATGTTGGCCATTTAATCGTTCTTTTCAACACTTTAATCACAATTAAACTCGCAAATATAGGTCCAAACAACCATGGTAATATCATGTGAATACTTTGTAACACAAAACCGAGTATAATTGCTAACAAACTAACGAGTACAATGTTCCATTTATTTCTATTCATGATTTAACACCTCAAAAAAATTATATCATTTATGTTTCTATAATTTGAGGTAAGTTTTATTCGTTCGTTATTCTTTCTAAAGCAATGTCAAAAGCTTGTATTGTTTTTTCAATATCTTCTTTAGTATGTGCTGTGGATAAGAATGTTCCTTCAAATTGTGAAGGTGGTAAGAATACGCCCTCTTGAGCCATTTCTCTATACATTTTACTAAATAATGCTAAGTCTGATGAATTTGCTTCATCGAAGTTAGTTACTGGTCCTTCATTTAAGAAATACCCAATCATTGAACCTGCACGATTAACCGTAATCGGAACAGCGTGTTTTGCAAATACTTCTTTCAGACCTTTTTCAAGTAAATCTCCAAGTTCGTTGAAGTATTGATAGCTTTCTTCAGTTAATTCACTTAGTGTTGCGTAACCACTTGTCATTGCTAATGGGTTACCTGAAAGTGTACCAGCTTGATATACATTACCGACTGGTGCTATTTCTTCCATAATTTCTCTCTTACCACCGAATGCGCCAACTGGTAGTCCACCACCTATAACTTTACCTAAACATGTTAAATCTGGTGTCACACCAAAGTAACCTTGTGCACAGTTATAGCCAACTCTAAATCCAGTCATAACTTCATCGAAAATAAGTAATGAGCCATAATCTTTCGTAATATCACGTAAACCTTCTAAGAATCCTTCAACAGGTGGCACGACGCCCATGTTACCAGCTACTGGCTCAACTATAACGCCAGCAATATCTTCACCAAAGTGTTCAAATGCAACTTTTACTGCTTCAATATCGTTATATGGAACAGTAACAGTGTTTTTAGCTGTGCCTTCTGGTACACCAGGAGAATCTGGTAAACCTAAAGTCGCAACGCCAGAACCTGCTTTAATTAATAATGAATCACTATGACCGTGATAACAGCCTTCAAATTTCAATATTTTATTTCTACCAGTGTAACCTCTTGCAAGACGTAAAGCGGCTAATGTCGCTTCTGTACCTGAAGAAACCATTCTCACCATTTCAATAGATGGCACACGTTCAATAACAAGCTTTGCCATTTTATTTTCAAGTTCAGTTGATGCACCGAATGAAGTTCCTTTATCAACTGCTTCATGTAATGCAGCTTTTACTTTTTCATGTGTATGACCTAGAATTAATGGTCCCCAACTTAACACGTAATCAATGTATTCATTGCCATCTACATCATAAATTTTAGATCCTTGTCCGTGGTCCATAAAAATTGGTGGTGTTTCTACTGATTTAAAAGCACGTACTGGACTATTTACGCCACCTGGCATTAAATTTACAGCTTCATCATAGGCATTTATTGAACGTTCATATCTCATATTAGTAGTCTCCTCCATCTAAATATTTACAAATATCTTTAGCAAAATAAGTAATAATCATGTCAGCACCAGCACGTTTCATTGACGTCATTTGTTCCATCACGATTTTTTCTTCATCTATCCAGCCATTTAATGCAGCTGCTTTTGTCATACTGTATTCTCCACTTACATTGTATGCAACAATTGGTAAGTCTGAGCGATTACGAACATCTCTAATGATATCTAAATAGCTTAGAGCTGGTTTGACAATCATCATGTCGCAACCTTCTTTAATATCACTTTCTAATTCTCTGAAAGCTTCTAATCGATTACTTGGATCCATTTGATAAGTCTTACGATCTCCAAATGAAGGTGCCCCTTCTGCTGCTTCTCTAAATGGGCCATAGAAGCTAGATGCGTATTTAATACCATAACTCATAATAGGAATATTTATAAATCCTGCTTGATCTAAGCCTTCTCTAATTTCAGTAACAAATCCGTCCATCATATTACTTGGCGCAATAATATCTGCACCAGCTTTAGCTTGTGATACAGCTGTTTTCACAAGTAATTCTAATGATTGGTCGTTATCTACATCTTTTGTTTCTTCGTTTATTACACCGCAATGTCCGTGGTCTGTATATTCACATAAACATGTATCCGCCACAACTAACATATCTGGGAATTTACTTTTAGATAATCGTGTTGCTTTTTGTATAATACCATCATCAATAAAAGCACCTGTTCCACAAGCATCTTTCTCATTAGGTATACCAAAGAACATAACACCTCTAATGCCTAAATCATAAGCTTCATTTAGCTCTTGTTCTAATAAGTTTAAACTTAATTGATAAATACCTGGCATTGAAGATATTTCGTTTTTAATATTATCTTCTTCAATTACAAAAATCGGATATATTAAATCTGATTTATGAACATACGTTTCTTTCACCATATTTCTCATTACTTGAGATGATCTAAGTCTTCTATGTCTATCAAATTTCATGATTTTACCTCTTTCAAAATTGTATTTATCATGCCTTCTAATGTGTATTCTTCTGCTACTTTAGAAGGTTGACGATATGTATTTAACTTTCGCTCTGTTATAGCACCAATTGCATAAACTTCAACTGAGTTAGGAATTCGATGATAGTTATCAAAATAACTAGAAACAGCCGACGAACTTGAAAAAGTAACATGCGTTACTTCTTGGTGTTGTATCAGTTCATGTACTTTTCTAACATTTTCTATATTTGTAACAGGTTCATATAGATGCAGTACTTGTACTTGATTATCCCATTTCATAAGTTCTTTCGCCAGTTTATCTCTAGCTTGTTTACTACACGGGATTAATATAGATTGATTTGTGAACTGATCTTTAAATTCATGTAATAAACCTTCTTGAGTAAATGAATCTGGCATTAAATCGACTGAGATATTGTACTGATCTGCTACTTTTTTTGTTTTTGTACCGATAACTGCTATACGATCAACTTCTATTTGATTTAAATATGGTTCAAATATTTTGATCGCATTTACAGACGTAAAAATAAGCCAATCATAGTGTGGTTTTAAACAAGATTGTTCAAATTTGATAGGAACAATATCAATGAACGGATAATGACGAATATCGACATCTTCACGTTGAACAGTTCTTGTACTTGTAACCACAATGATTGGCTTCATGTTAACGACTCCTTATTATGCTTCTTCATTCAATTTCTTAATAATTTCATATGCACCTTGTGCTTTTAGTTCTTCAGAAACTTGTTTACCTATTTCCACAGGGTCAGTTCCTTTTATTGTTGATTCATATCTTTCTTTACCGTCTGGAGACATGATTAAACCTGTAAATGAAATTTCATCATTTTCAAGAGTTGCGTAACCAGCTATTGGCACTTTACAACTACCATCCATTTCATTTAAGAAAGTTCTTTCACACGTTACACATGTATCTACATTCTCATCATGAACTGATTTAAGAATATCTAATAATTCTTGATCATCACTTCTACATTCGATACCTAGTGCACCTTGCCCTATAGCAGGTACCATCGTATCTTCTTGTAAATATTCAGTAACGATATCATCACTCCAGCCCATACGTTTTAATCCAGCTGCAGCAAGTATAATCGCATCGAAGTCTTCAGTTTCTAATTTATTTAAGCGTGTATCAATATTTCCACGAATCCACTTAATTTCTAAATGAGGATATTTTGCTAATAATTGCGCTCCACGTCTTAATGAACTTGTACCAACAATACTACCTGGTTTCAAATCCGCAAGTTTAACGTGGTTATTTGCGATATATGCATCAAATGGATTTTCACGTTCTGGAATACATCCTAGTGTTAATTCATCAGGCAATTCACTTGGAACATCTTTTAAGGAATGAATAGCAAAGTCAATTTCATGATTGAATAATGCTTGTTGTATTTCCTTAACGAATAATCCTTTACCACCGACTTTAGATAATTGAACATCAACAATCTTGTCACCTTTAGTAACAATTTCTTTAATTTCAATATCTAATTCTGGGTATTTTTCTTTTAATTTATCTATAAATTGCTGACTCTGCGTCATAGCTAATTTACTTTTTCTAGAACCTACAATAATTTTACGCATAATTTCCTCCACCATTGTTTAGTTAAACCATTGATGAAATCCTGAAAATTTTGAGACCACCAAATAATTTATCATACACACGAGAAACATCATAATATTTGCTATAACTAACGTTTTTGTGTTGATTGATTTTCTTACTCTTAAAAATAAATAAATACCATAAAGTAGTAAGACTATTAATGAACCGATTACTTTACTATCAATCCAAATTTCACTACCAATTATAATAAGTCCCCATTGAATGCCAAGTATTAAACTAATTAATAAGACTAAAAATCCTACTAATGTAAATCTGAACACATTTTGTTCTAATTGGTCAATACTGCCCATTCTAAAGAACTTTTGATTAAATTTTTTCTCTTTTAAATTTTTTCTTTGTAACAAATACAAAATTGCATGTGATGTACTCAATGCAAAAAGAACATAGCTTAAAATAGCTAAAGAAATATGTATTAAAAGTAATTCATTCATTATATTTGCTGCAGTATTTTCTGTGTCATACTGTTCAGGTCTAAATGTATGAATAACTAGAAATACAAACCCAATCAAATTGATAATAAAGACTGTTAAATCTGTGGATTTAAAATAATTTAAAACTAAAGAAACAGTGATAATCATCCATGTATAAAAATAAAATCCTTCGAAAATCGTTAGTACAGGGAATTGTTTAGTTGTAACAATATACATGCACAAAAAGATTGTTTGAAAAATCCAAACAATCCCTAGCGTATAATACCCAAACTTTCTAACTTTAGAATTCTTTTGAATAAAGTCATAAAAATAGCACCCTAAACAAATCATGTAAATAATTAATACTATTTCATGCAAACGTACAGAAATTACATCTTGCATAGCATCACCATTATTTTGTATTAAGATTCAACTGTTTTAGGAGACAATTGATCTTGTTTTAATTCTTTCTTAGTTTCATTTATTCGCTCAACTTCACTTGAGATATTGAAGATTTCTTGGAATAATTCTAATTTTTCTTTTGATTTTTTGTCCGTTGATAATTCTTTTGCTTGTGTAATCGGATCTTTTAATAGTTGATTGACGATACTTTTCATATGTTTAGAAATAACTTTACGCTCTCTGTCAGTCATATCAGGTAACTTTCTTTCTACACTCATCATAGTATCTTGTTGTATATGTGATGCTTTATCTCTTAATGCCGTAATAATTGGCACAACACCTAGCATATTTACCCATTCTTCATGTTTATCAATTTCTTTAGCAATTAATAATTCAATTTCACGTGCTGCTTGTTCACGTTCTGCTAAATTAGCATCAACCAGTCCGTTTAAATCATCTACATCGTAATTAAACATTAATTCTAAATCATTTACTTCTGGGTCTATATCTCTAGGTACCGCAATATCAATTAATACTAACGGTTTATTTCTTCTAAAACGCTCTACATCACGCATCATATCTTTAGTTAATACATAATGTTCCGCACTTGTTGAACTAATCACAATATCCGCTTCCATTAATGAACATTGTAATTCATTGATGCTTTTCGCTACACCTTTATACTGCATCGCAAGTGATTCTGCTTTTGCTACTGTACGATTTAAAACAGTAATGTCATTAACACCACTACCATTTAAATTTGCAACAGCTAACTCAGCCATTTCCCCAGCACCAATGATTAATGCTTTCTTATTATCTAATTTACCTAAAACCTTTTTAGATAATTCGACAGCTGCATAAGATACTGAAACAGCATTTGACGCAATATCAGTCTCATGATGCGCACGCTTAGCTAAAGTAATTGCTTGTTTAAATAGACGGTTAAACATAGTTCCAGTTGTAACCTCTGTTTGCGCAATTTGAAATGCGTCTTTCATTTGACCTAAGATTTGAGTCTCTCCTAGAACCATAGAATCTAATCCTGAAGTCACTCTAAATAAATGTTCCACTGCATCATTCTCAGTTAAAACATTTGTATATTGTTTAATTGTATCTAATGATTGATCAAACCAATCTGCTAAAAATGACTGAATATAATATTTACCAGTGTGGATTTGATCTACAACAGCATATACTTCAGTTCTATTACAAGTCGATAAGATTACACATTCTAATATAGATTTTTGATTGTTTAGTGTTACAAGCGCATTCTCAATTTCTTGATCATTAAAAGCTAGTTTTTCACGCATTGCAACATCTGCAGTCTTATAGTTTACGCTTACTACAACAACATGCACTTCTAACGCCCCCATTAATTTATGTCCAATGTCTAAATTATAACATTTCTAATCTAGAAATGTGAGTGATTTGTTTAAATAAATTGTGACAATAATGCCCAAATATTGTCTGTCTTATCTTTGTTTAAAGATGAGTAGCTAATCAATTTATCTTCAGGATCTAATTCTAAGGTTTGTCTAATGATTTTTAAATGCTTTTGTACTTTACCTTTAGGAATTTTATCCTCTTTAGTCGCAATGACGATAGTTGGTATTTCAAAATGCTTCAGATAGTTATACATCAACACATCATCTTGAGTTGGTTTATGTCTAATATCAACTAATTGAATCACACATCTTAATGCTTCTCTAGTTGTTAAATACTGCTCAATCATTTTACCAAACTGTTCTCTTTGTTTTTTACTAACTTTAGCATATCCATAACCTGGTACATCTACAAAGATAAGTTGCTCATCGATATTAAAGAAATTTAATGTCTGAGTCTTACCTGGTTTCGATGAAGTTCTTGCAACTTTTTTTCTTGAAATTAACGTATTAATAAATGTTGATTTACCAACATTTGAGCGTCCGCTAAGTGCTATTTCTGGCAAACCAGTCTCAGGATATTGTTTCGGATCTACTGCACTGATTATAATATCTACATTATTCGGATTAATTTTCATCGTTTTCTCCTACAAGTTTGTTTCTTTTATTATATCTTATCTTGCTTATATTTTAAACACAGTAACGTTAGCTAAATCAAATCACTTTAAAACATTAAATAAGGCTGAGACAGTTAATAACATGTCTCAGCCTTGGTAATCATATGTGATTATGCTGATGTTTTTTCATCGTTGATTAAATTACCTTCACTATCATATAAGTTTGGTAATTTATGATCTCTAATTGTATCTTCAGTAATAACAACTTTACTTACATCAGAGCTAGATGGAATATCAAACATAATATCGATTAAAGCTTCTTCAATAATTGAACGAAGTCCACGTGCACCTGTTTTACGTTCTATTGCTAATTCACTTATAGCCGTAAGTGCTTGTTCATCAAATTGTAGTTCAACATCATCTAATTCAAGCATCTTAGTATATTGTTTAACTAACGCATTCTTAGGTTGCGTTAAAATATTTTTCAATGCATCAACATCTAATGTTTCAAGGTTAGCTACAATTGGAATTCTACCAATAAATTCAGGAATTAATCCATAAGACTGTAAATCCTCTGGTCTAATTTGTGATAGTAATGATTCTTCGTCACTAATTTCATCACCTGAGCTACTAAAGCCGATAACTTTTTCACCAAGTCTACGTTTAATAACTTCATCAATACCATCGAAGGCACCACCAAGGATAAATAGAATATTTGTTGTATCTATTTGAATAAACTCTTGGTTTGGATGCTTTCTTCCACCTTGTGGCGGTACACTTGCTGTCGTACCTTCTAAAATCTTAAGCAACGCTTGTTGTACACCTTCACCAGATACGTCACGCGTAATTGACGTATTCTCTGATTTACGTGCAATCTTATCAATTTCATCCACGTAAATGATACCTTTTTCAGCACTTTCAACATCGAAATCTGCTGCTTGGATTAATCTTAATAATATATTTTCAACGTCTTCACCAACGTAACCTGCTTCAGTTAAACTTGTTGCATCTGCAATTGCAAATGGTACATTTAATGATTTAGCTAACGTTTGTGCAAGCAATGTTTTACCACTACCAGTAGGTCCGATTAATGCGATATTACTTTTCTGTAATTCAACACCATCTTCGTTTTCAGAAGGTTGTTGTACACGTTTATAATGATTATAAACAGCTACAGCTAATGATTTTTTCGCATTTTCTTGACCGATAACATAATCATTTAATTGTTCCATAATTTCTTTAGGTGTAGGAACATCAGTAAACTGTTCTGGTTCTTGTGACTTTAATTCTTCCTCTACAATTTCAGAACACAATTCTATACATTCATTACAAATATATACGCCACTACCAGCAACAAGTTTTTTAACTTGATCCTGTTCTTTACCACAGAAAGAACATTTTAAGTTTTCTTCACCATCGTTAAATTTAAACATTTTTACACCCCTATTCTTTTTAGACTATACTAAATGTTTTTTACTTTTTCAAATTAAACGGACTAAAAAAGAATAGTAGCAGAAATATTCTGCTACTATAATTACTTTAATACCGAATAATTATTATTCTCCAGCTGATTCAGCTACTAATAAATCAATAACTTTTTGGATTTTAAGGTCATTAACTAAAATATCGTTATTACCTAAAGTTGCTTTAATATCTTCAACAGATAATCCAAATTGTTCGCTCATTTTAGCGAATTCAGCTTCAACATCTGCATCAGAAACTTCGATATTCTCTGCATCAGCAATAGCTCTTAAAGTTAAATTAGTTTTAACGCGTTTTTCAGCATCTTCTTTCATTTGTGCTTTAAGTTCTTCTTCTGATTGACCTGAGAATTGATAGTATAACTCAAGGTTTAAACCTTGTTGAGAAATACGTTGTTCAAATTCTTGCATCATACGATCTAATTCTGTATTAACCATAGCTTCAGGAATATCAACTTTTGCATTGTCAGTAGCTTTTGTAATAGCTTCTTCTTTTTCAGTTGCTTCTGCTTGATTAACTTTAGCTTCTTCTAAGTCTTTACGTAATTTTTCTTTATATTCATCAACTGTGCTAACTGATTCGTCAAGTTCTTGCGCTAACTCGTCATCTAATTCTGGAATTTCTTTAGATTTTACTTCGTTAACTTCACATTTGAATGTAGCTTCTTTACCAGCTAATTCTTCAGCGTGGTATTCTTCTGGGAATGTGACAACAACATCTTTGCTATCGTTAGCTTTAAGACCGATTAATTGTTCTTCAAATCCAGGGATGAATGATCCAGAACCAATTTCAAGATCATAACCTTCTGCTTGACCACCTTCGAAAGCTTCACCATCAACATAACCATCAAAGTTAATGTTAACAACGTCTCCTTCAGCGATTTCGCCTTCTTTAACTGTTAATTCAGCTTGACGGCTTACTGCATCTTCAATTGCTTGATTGAATTCTTCGTCAGTTACTTCACGATCTTGTTTCTCGATTGAAAGACCTTTATAATCTCCTAATTCAACTTCTGGTTCAACTGTTACAGTTGCTTCAAAGATAAGTTCTTTACCTTTTTCCATTTGTGTAACGTCGATTTCTGGACGATCAACTGGGTTGATTTCTGCCTCTTCTACTGCATTACCGTATGCTTCAGGTAAAATGAAATCTAAAGCATCTTGGTATAATGATTCAACACCAAATCTTTGTTCAAATAATGGTCTAGGCATTTTACCTTTACGGAAACCAGGCACATTAATTTGTTTAACAACTTTTTTGAATGCTTTGTCTAATCCTTTATCTACTTCTTCTTTAGGAACCGTAACAGTTAATAAACCTTGGTTACCTTCTTTCTTTTCCCATGTTGCTGTCATGAATAAAAACCTCCGTGATTATCCTAATTTTATAAATTTTCAACTCTTTAATTATAACATAGCTTTCTAATGTTTCAACTATAGTGTTTATATTCATTGTAATTTTTGAATGACTTTAATGAACATGTCCCAATCTTGTTGAGTCACACTTTCGTAGTTAGCGTCTATATTAAAACGTTCTGATAAAAGTTTCAAGTAACATGCAACTAAAACATCATCATTTATATCATTTAGTGTAATTGGATACATAATAATAGCATGTTGATTTAATAAACTTTTAGCCAACTCTATAGATGAAGGGCTATCAATTTCAAGTTGATCAATTACTTTAGGAATGATATTTTGTGTAAAATTTGTTCTTTCTATACCTGGTAATTCTGTCGGTATAACTGTAATAGTCTCATCTATTTTATCGAATTTAACTTCGGCTGACCATTCACTTAATCTTAAATATTCTAATATTAAACTTTGTACATTAGGATGCAATAATTCATTCTCAATTATTTGAGCTAAAGTTAAATTAAATATCCCTAAGTGATGATCTATTAAGTCAATAAGCAGGTTAATTTGTTCTTCAAATTGTGTTTCTTGAAATGCTCTCAATACCTCTGAAGCTTTCAATTGCCTTTGGTTTAACTTTTCTTTAGCCATATCTTGAATAGGTAGCAATGCCATTCTAGTAGCATGTTCGATATTTTCATCTTTAATTTGATTAATAATTTCAACTACCGTTCGATATTGTTCTAAAAAGTATAAACTTTCTACAAAATATATAACTATTTTATCATATAATGGATGACCTTGATTCAGTAATATACTTGCTTCTTCTCTCAATTCAAGATAGTAACCGCAAGATTTTAAGACTTCACATTTCTTTATTGATAGGTCATCATCCATCTCAAAATGTTGCTCATACGTCTCAAACAATTCATATGCTTCATCAAATTGTTCATTTCGGATCGCAAGATAAATATTGTTAACCAGTTGTTTTTTTAATTTTGGAAATGGAATAATTTCACTCAAGGTTACTCACCTCTTCTGTATATACCATCTATAATAAGACTACTCCATGTTTCGTAATTCTTATGATTTAACAATTCTGATTGATCAGCCCACTTGATTTTCAACGTGTCTGTTTCGACTGCTTCAACGCTAGATTTATTAACCTTTAATTTAAAAACAACACCAATATGAACTTTTCCAACTTCATCTTGATCATCGTTTATAAATCCAATTAACTCCATGTTTGCTACATCTTGTTTATTTAAACCAACTTCTTCTTCAAGTTCTCTTGCAGCATTCTCTCTGATGACCTCTTCAACTGTTACAGCTTCAGGGACATCATTCATATGACCGCCTACTCCAATTGAACTTAAACCATGTAATCGGCTTTCGCCACCACCAGTTAATCTTTCATATACAAGTACTTCGTCGTCCTCATTTTCTAATATGCAATATGAAATAAGTTGTTTATATGAAGGATCTTCTTCCATATCGCCACGACGTTTTGTTTCAAATTGACTAATTGTTTCATAAATATATTTAGTTTCTTCATCTTGAATAGATTTAAACCCATCAAATTGATAAGCTTCGTTTTTAAATATTAATTTACGTGGTACTACTGTAATCATTTCATCAAATTTAGACATAATAAACTCCTTATTCTTATTTCTACACTATTTTACCAAAGCGAATTTGAAGCGTAAAGAAGACGAATCTTCTACTTTATTATTTCATAAAAAAAGCCATCAATAAAGTTAATAACTTTATTGACAGCTTATACAACAATGAAATGCAATTATTTAGCTAAAGCGTCTTTAGCTTTAGTAGCTAATTCAGCAAATGCTTTTTCGTCTGAAATAGCGATTTCAGAAAGCATTTTACGGTTAATTTCAATACCAGCTACTTTAAGACCATTCATTAAACGGCTATAGCTGATGTCGTTTTGACGAGCTGCTGCATTAATACGTGCAATCCATAATTTACGGAATTCACGTTTTTTCTGACGACGGTCACGGTAAGCGTAGTTACCAGATTTCATAACTTGTTGCTTAGCAACTTTATATAATGTATGTTTTGAACCAAAGTAACCTTTAGATAATTTTAAAACTTTTTTACGACGAGCTCTCGTCACTGTTCCACCTTTAACACGTGGCATGATAATTCCTCCTTAAAATGGACCATTAGTCCGCTATGTTTATTATTTTACGTACGTTAACATTTGTTTAACTCGTTTAGTATCTGATTTAGAAACTAATGAAGCTTTACGCAATTTACGTTTTGCTTTTGTAGATTTGTTTGCGAATAAGTGTGAAGTGAACGCTCTAGAACGTTTTAATTGACCTGAACCAGTTCTTTTAACACGTTTTGCTGCTCCACGATGAGTTTTCATTTTAGGCATTGAGATTTCCTCCTATAATTTCGGTTTATTTGTCGTTTGAAATCGGCGCTAACATTAAGAACATTGAACGCCCTTCCATTTTAGGTCTTTGTTCAACTGTTGCTATGTCTTTACAAGATTCTGCAAAGCGTTCTAACACACGTTGACCAATTTCTTTATGCGTGATTGCACGACCTCTAAATCTAATAGATACTTTAACTTTATCTTCTTTAGATAAGAATTTTTGAGCATGTTTCAATTTAGTTTCGAAGTCATGTTCTTCGATAGTTGGACTTAATCGAATTTCTTTAACATTGACTACTTTTTGTTTCTTACGCATTTCTTTTTCTTTCTTCTGCTGTTCGAATTTGTATTTACCGTAATCCATAATTCTTGCAACAGGTGGTTTAGCATTAGGCGCTACGATTACAACGTCTAAATCTACTCTTTCAGCCATTTCAAGGGCTTCATATTTAGATTTAACACCAATTTGCTCACCATCTTGGCCAATAAGGCGAAGTTCTTTTGCACGAATTTTGTCGTTTACTTGAGTCTGATCTTTAGCTATGGTTGACACCTCCTAGAATTTTACGAAGTCGTCCAAGAAAAAAAGAACGAATGCATAATGCACCCGTTCTCATCCATAAACTTTAAAGGTTTATTGTACCTGCTAACTGCTTTACGCGTCACTACAGGTGAGAAGCGGGTATGCTTCTACTTGGTCCGTTTCGTATTCAACAAAACTTATCTTACCAATTATAAACCCTTATGTCAATGTTTATTTAATATTCTTTTCAAATTCTTTCATATCCACATCTTGACTTAAGTCAACTTTATCAAGTGGAATCATTTTGGTTCTGTATTTTAGTTTATGAAAAATATAAAATGCTAAAAATACAGGAATACCCATATAAGTAATAAAGAATCTTCTTGGTTCGAATTCACCAGTTTGGATGAAATCAACATCTTGCCCTACGATTACAATCGCACATAATACAAAAGCAAACAATGGACCAAATGGGAACCATTTAGCTTTATATTTTAATTTTGTCTTATCATAATCTTGTAGATCAAATGCTCTTCTAAATCTATAATGACTGATTGCGATTCCTAACCATGCAATAAAGCCAGTCATACCTGAAGCTGCAATAATATATTCATATGCGCCACCACTTAAATGCTCAATTGCAAATATAAGAACAACAACTACTGCTGTTGCAAATAATGCTGTGTAAGGTACACCTGATTTATTTGTTTTTGAAAATACTGGTGAAGCTAATTTATCTTTACTCATTGAAAATAGCATTCTAACTGAAGCATACATACCAGAGTTACCTGCTGATAATACTGAAGTTAAAATGACAGCATTCATAAATGAAGCTGCAAATGCTAAACCAGCATTCTCAAATACAAGAGTAAATGGTGATTTCGCAATTTCGTCTCCACCCATTAAGTTTGGATTTGTATAAGGAATAATCATACCAATTACAAAGATTGCTAAAATATAAAATAATAAAATTCTCCAGAATACTTGTTTAATCGCTTTAGGTACTGCTCTTTCAGGATTTTCAGATTCTCCAGCTGTAATACCAATCAACTCGGTACCTTGGAATGAAAATCCTGCAACTAAGAATACACCTAATACAAGTAAGAAAGTATTAACATTCGAGTCACCTAAGAACGGTGCGTCACCTGCTACAAAGTTATCAAAACCTAAGTATTCGCCACCTAATAAGCCGAATATCGTTAATAAACCTACACCAATGAAAATAATAACTGTCGCTACTTTAATAAATGCAAACCAGTATTCACTTTCCCCGTATACTCTAACTGAAAGTGCATTAAGGCCAAATATAATAGCCATAAAAATGACACTCCATAACCATGATGGAACGATTTCTAGTGGTTCCCAATAACTCACAACTTGAGATGCAATTGTGATATCAGCTGCAACTGTGATAACCCAGTTAAACCAATAGTTCCATCCTAAAGCAAATCCTAGTGATGGATCGACAAATCGTGTTGCGTAAGTACTAAAAGAACCAGAGACTGGTAAATAAGTTGCCATTTCTCCTAATGATGTCATAAGGAAGAAGACCATCAAGCCAACTATTGCATATGCTAGTAATGCACCACCCGGTCCAGCATCTCTAATTGCTCCGCCAGAAGTCATAAATAAACCTGTACCAATACAACCACCGATGGCTATCATAGAGATATGTCTATCTTTGAGTTTCCTTTGAATATTGTTCGTTGATTTTTCTTGATTCATTGCTATTTCCTTTCTCCATTCCACAATCGAGCCACTAAAAAAGTCGCATATCTCTTGAGATATGCGACCGATATATGAACATTCCATACAAATTGGTAGCACATCACTTAGTGTGACAGTCCAGTATCTATTAAACACTGGCCCAACAAATCATATTATGGATATGATTTGTTTCGGCGATGCACCCTTTCGTTATTTCAACATACGCGCCATTACGCTTCTGAATAATTACTCTTGAGCATCGCAACCTCTAACTCATTACTGAGGAATATTTAATTAAATTTCACTATTAAAACTATACCCGATGATTCCAGAAATTTCAATAGGCTATTACTTTTTTAGTCGAATTTCATCCACAATATTCCAGATAAACTCGTCTTTTTCAACTGTTTTTGAATCTTTTGATCCGTATTGACGTACATTTACTTCTTGGTTTTCAACTTCTTTATCACCAACAACGATTTGGTACGGTATTTTTTGCATTTGAGCTTCACGAATTTTATATCCCATTTTCTCGTTACGGTCGTCAATATGAACACGTACACCTTGAGATTTCAATTCATCATTTAATGCTCTTGCATAATCGTAATGTAAGTCAACATTTACAGGTATAATTTCCACTTGTTTTGGTGCTAACCAAAGTGGGAATGCACCTTTAGTTTCTTCTATTAAGAATGCAGTAAATCTTTCCATTGTAGAAATAACGCCCCTATGAATAACAACTGGACGATGTTCTTCACCATCATTACCAATGTAAGTTAAATCAAATTTTTGTGGTAATAAGAAGTCTAATTGTGCAGTAGATAAAGTTTCTTCTTTACCCATTGCTGTTTTAACTTGAACGTCTAATTTAGGACCGTAGAATGCCGCTTCACCGATTGCTTCTTCATATGGTAATGCCATTTCATCGATTACTTCTTTAAGAACTGCTTGCGCTTTATTCCACATTTCGTCATCATCGAAGTATTTTTCTTTATCTTCAGGATCACGATAACTTAATCTGAATGTATAGTCCTCGAATCCGAAATCTTTATACACATCAAGAATCATATTAACAACGCGTTTAAATTCTTCTTTAATTTGGTCTGGACGAACAAAGATATGTGCGTCATTTAAAGTCATACCTCTTACACGTTGTAATCCAGATACTGCACCACTTGCTTCATATCTATGCATCATACCTAATTCTGCTATACGAATTGGTAACTCTCTATATGAATGACGACTATTTTTATAAATCATCATGTGATGTGGACAGTTCATAGGTCTAAGCACAAGTTCTTCATTACCTAAATCCATTGTAGGGAACATATCTTCGTGATAGTGATCCCAATGTCCAGATTTCTTATAGAATTCTACATTAGCCATAATTGGTGTATAAACGTGGTCATAACCCATAGCGACTTCTTTATCTACAATATAACGTTCTAATTCACGTCTAATAGTTGCGCCATTTGGTAACCATAAAGGTAAACCAGCACCTACATCTTGATTAGTTGTAAATAATTCTAATTCTCTACCGATTTTACGGTGATCACGTTCTTTTCTTTCTTCTAATACTTTCAAGTATGCTTTTAAGTCTTTTTTATCAAAGAATGCTGTTCCATAAATACGTTGCAACATCTTATTGTTTGAGTCACCTCTCCAATAAGCACCTGCAGTAGATAATAATTTGAATTCTTTAATTTTTGAAGTTGAAGGCACATGTACACCGCGACATAAATCTGTAAATTCACCTTGAGAATAAAGTGTTACATTTTCATCTTCAGGAATAGCATCAATTAATTCTAATTTATATTCATCACTTTTAAAGAATGCTTTCGCTTCATCACGACTTACAACTTTACGTTCAATTTTAAAGTTTTCATTCACAATTTGTTTCATTTCTTTTTCGATTGTTTCAAAGTCGTCACTAGAAATTTTATGTTCTGTATCTACATCGTAGTAGAACCCACCTTCGATTACAGGACCTACGCCAAACTTCACATCACCATATAATCTTTGTAAAGCTTGGGCCATTAAATGTGCAGTTGAATGTCTTAACACTTCCAAAGCTTCATCGCTTCCAGGTGTAACAATTTCAATTTCTCCATCATTTTCTAAAGGTCTTGTTAAATCTACTAATTGTCCATTAAATTTACCTGCTACAGCTTTCTTTCTTAAACCTGGACTAATGGATTGTGCGATTTCTTCAGTAGTTGTGCCTTGTTCAAACCCTTTCACATTACCATCCGGAAACTTAATATTTATCTCACTCATAACGACTTCCTCCTCTTTTTTATTAAAGAACACAAAAAAGAGACCTCATCCAAAGGGACGAAATCTCTCGCGGTACCACCCTCATTAACGCACTTAACGTATAAGTACGATAACTCTACATAAGATAACGGTCTTGAGCCGAATGTGGATTAACACATCATGTATTGAGGGAGTAACTATTTATATTGCATTATCTCAATTTCAGCTCAATGAGACTCTCTGTGAATGCTTTATAGACGTCATGTCCTCTAAATTTGTATATTCATTTACGATAATTCAATTATACAACTCTACTGTAAAATATCAAGCTAAAATTAAGCGCGATAGTTTTTACCATCTAATTCATATGGTTCAGAGATTGTTTTGATGCGTTCCATAATTCGACTAGCTTTTGTAATCTCTGCACCTTGTCGTGTTTTGCTCAAATGGAATTCTAATTCATCAAAGTTAAAATTCGAACTAAAGAATGTCGGTAATTTATGAACCATTCTATAATGCAATAATGGACCCAATATTTCATCACGAACCCATGGCGTCAGTTCTTCTGCACCGATATCATCTAGCATCAACACTTTAGCTTCACGTGCCGCTTCAAATCGACTACTGAACGATCCATCATTAAATCCATTTTTAAGCACTCTAATAAATTCAGGTAAATATATAATCGTTGAAGGTTGCTTTTTAACTTTTAACTGATTCGAAATTGCACCTAATATATACGATTTACCCGTTCCGAATGGACCATGTATATATAGCCCTTTAACTTCTTCACCTGCTACAATTTTATTACAAATATCCATAGCTTTCTTAATGATTTGCATACGAGACTCATTTTCGATGTATATATCTTTAATTGTCGCTTTCAACGTTTCTTCAGGCATTTGGAATGATGTCACTAAACTTGATTCAAACCTTTGTTCATCGTATTCGATTTTGTTCGGACAAGGTAAGTATCTCGTTTTGATGTGGTCATTCTCAATGTATAGTTCAGGTACATGACCTTTCACAAAGTTGATACAAGTGCCATAACTACCACATTTCTCACAACATTTCGATTGATCTTTATATGCTTGTAATTGATCTAAATCTCTATCAATCATTTCGTTCGTTAATTCAGATTGATGTTCTTCTAAAAATGCTTTTACCTCTTTATGAGATAATGTATCTTTTTTAATTTTTTCTAATCGTTTTTGAAAATCTTTATTTTGTTTTAAATGTTGTCCAAGTGGTTCCATTATTGATCACCTTCTTTCCAAAAAGCTTCCAATTCTTTTTGAAGCGCTTGTTTTCTTTTTTCAAACGCAGCATCAGATTCATGATCATTTTGTTTCTCTTCTTTAGTTGATTCAGAAGATTTTTGTTTTAATAACCATTCTGGTGTCTTTTCAATTGATTTTAATTTATAAGGGTTATTTGCATTATTTTTACGTTCTTTTTTCTTCTCAGCTTTTTGTTTATCAAGATTTTTAACATAATGATAGGCTTCTTCAGCTGAGGATAATTTAAGTTTCTTCCAATTCGAAGCAATTTCTTCAATATATGCTTTCGGTAATTGCATATTATTTTTAAACATTACATACTCTAACAAGATGTTAATCACACCGTATGGTAATTTTTCGCGTGTAATAATATCTTCAACAGTTCTCTTTTGTGCAATTGTCGGTTCAGACTGGGTAAATGATGATAATACTTCTATTGGGCTTGTCGTATCCAACAATTCAAACCAAGACAACAAGGAGTTCACTTCGCTGTTTTCAGAATGCGTATTTGCTTTAGGTTTTTCATTTTTTAAATCTAATGTTGGCAGTTCACCTTCATGCTCTATTTGATAAATTGTACGTGCATGTTTTCTTAAATCTTGTAGTGAAATCGTTTGGTTTTCTGTAATGGATTTTAAGATAATAGACTTCATTTCAACCGGTGTAATACCGTATAAAGTAGCAATTTGTATGATTACTTCTTTCGTCTGTTTATTTAAAATTTCTTTAGAAATCAAATGATTACTCAACAATAATTCTAACATTTCAAAATCAAATTGAACGTCTGACAGATCGAGTCCTTTACTTTTATATTCCGGTCGAATATTGATATCATCTTGTTGTTCAGCATTCGTCAACTTTGGCACTTTAAATACATCAGTAAAGCTCTTAGTCACTTCATGAAAGCCTTGAGTTGTCACACTGTCATCTTTATATCTATTTTTTAACCTAATATATCTCGCCTTACCAATTTGTTGATATAAAAATACAGATAATAAAGGATCATTAAAGAATTGCTCTGCTGTAGCAGGTTGCTCTAATTGATAAATAAATGATTGAGCTTCTTGATTCGTCTTAAAATACGTCTTGAGTAAGCCAATACCTTCTAACAAGTCTAAAGCATCTCTAAAGCTAGACAGATTAATTCTTAAATCATTCATAATTGTATAATGATTATACGCTTCTGTTTCATGATGATAATTAAACTGCGATAAATATAAATAAACACCAATTGCATCAGTTCCAATTAATGGCGTATATAAACTAACTAATATATCTTGATGTACATGTGTATAATTATAATTCGATTTAACATAGAAGCCATCACTTGGCTTGATACCACTAAAATATTCCGCCATTAATACTCACCTTACTTTCGGTCTTTCAATATGCCTTGCATTGACTTTAATAATTGATCGACATCTTTAAATTCTCTATATACTGATGCAAATCTTACATAAGAAACTTGATCGACATCCATTAAATGTTCCATAACTTTTTCACCAATATCATTTGAAGATACTTCAGTATTACCTTCAGATCTTAATTCTTTTTCAACTTGATTTGTAATTTCTTCTAATTTTTGATAAGCAACTGGTCTTTTTTCACAAGAACGTACTAAACCGTTTAATATTTTATCTCTATTAAATGTTTGTCTTGCGCCGTCTTTTTTTACGACGATTAAAGGTGTGAGCTCTACTCTTTCAAAAGTTGTGAAACGAAATCCACATGATTCACATTCTCTTCGTCTTCTAATTGCCACTAAATCATCCGCGTGTCTAGAGTCTACAACTTTAGAATTTTCATATTTACAGTTTGGACATCTCATTCGTTTCACCCCTCATATACTTATTACATAGGTTGATTATACAGTAGTTTGTTATTTTTTTAAACGCTCACTACTTTTCAAAATGCACTTATAGATACTTAACAGTATTATTATTAAATAAAAAACGTAATGCGGTATTTAATTTACCACATTACGTTTTAAATGTAACTTATATCACTTATGAAATTTTTTGTTCTCTCACTTCTGCAAGTATTTGAGCAACTTGTTCTGCAAGTTCTACAACTCTCATTGAGTATCCCCATTCATTATCATACCAAGCGAGTACTTTCACTTTATTATCTGCAATGACCATTGTAGATTGTTCGTCAACGATTGCTGAATGTGGATTTGTTTTGAAATCAATTGAAACAAGTGGTTCATCATTAATATCCATTATTCCTTTTAATGGCCCTTTACTAGCTTGACGTAATGCTTCATTCACTTCTTCAACTGTTACATTTTGTTTTAAATCTACAACTAAATCTACAAGTGAAACATTAGATGTTGGTACTCTTAATGCCATTCCGTGCATTTTTCCTTCTAATTCAGGTAGTACAAGTGACAATGCTTTTGCTGCACCTGTTGAAGTTGGAATGATACTGTCCGTACAAGAACGTGCTCTTCTCAAATCTTTATGAGGATTATCTAAGTTCTTTTGGTCATTTGTAAATGCATGTACAGTTGTCATTAATCCATTTTCGATTCCAAATGTATCATTTAAAACTTTGGCTACCGGGCTTAAACAATTCGTTGTACAAGATGCATTTGAAACAATATCAAAATCATTTAAATCGAGCGCATCGTCATTTACACCTTTAACAATTGTTTGAACATGTCCACCTTTAGATGGTCCTGTTAAAATAACTTTTTTAGCGCCAGCGTCAATATGTGCGATTGCTTTATCTCCATGATTAAATTTACCAGTTGCTTCTATAACAATATCAATTCCTAAAGTTCCCCACGGTAATAATTTAGGATCTCTTTCAGATACAAGTAAAATTTTATGACCATCAATGATGATGCCATCTTCAACTGCTTTAATTTCTCCATCTAATTTGCCATGTGTAGAATCATACTTAATTAAATGAGCAATTGTTTCTGCTGGATATGAAGCATTAATAGCCACAATATTTAAATCATTTGATTTAAGTGCACCTCTTAAGACCATTCTTCCAATTCTTCCTAAACCATTAATTGCGATATTTTTCTTCATAGTCGAGAACTCCTTTTAATGTGATATACTATTTATTGCAATTAGTATATCACATTAAAAGTTTGTTGAAAACGTTTTCTATTATCTTTTTCTTAAATAAATTAAAAAAGTAGATGAATAACAAATGCTATCCATCCACTTTCATATCAAGCTTATTTAATTTTAAAGATTTAATGCCTTACTTTTAAGTAAATCATTAATATTATGACGTAAGTCGTTTAAAGTTCCATTGTTATCAATAATACAATCAGCTAATGTTTTCTTTTCATCTATTGGTATTTGTGATTGAATTCTTGCTTCTGCTTCTTCATCACTTAACTGATTACGTTCTTTAAGACGTAATATTTGAGTTTCTTGATTTGTATAAACTAACCAAGTTTCATCGACTGTATTTTGCAGTTTGTTCTCAAACAATAACGGAATATCCATTATGACATTTTTACCATTACTTAATGCCTCTTCTTTTTCTTTATCCATTATTGTTCTTACTATCGGATGAATAATATTGTTTAGTTTTTCTCGCATTGTTGGATCTTTGAATACGATAGATCCAACATATTGTCTATTCATTTCACCATCTATAATTGCTTCTTCTCCAAATACTTCTTTAACTTGTTGTAGACCAACGCTTCCTTTTTCGACTGCTTTTCGACTGGCTACATCGGCATCTACTATATAAAATCCTTTATCTTTTAAAATATGAGATACTGTAGACTTTCCAGTTGCAATACCTCCAGTTAAACCTATTACTTTCGCCATTTTTACACCTACTTTTGACAATTTGGACAATAGTGCGTGTTTCTTGTGGCAATGACTTTTTGTAATACTTGCCCACCACATTGGCCGCACACTTTTTTACCATATATTCTATGCTTTTCTTGCATTGTCCCTTTTTCACCATCTGCATTGTAGTAATCAGATATACTTGAACCACCGTTATCGATACCCTCTTGTAACACGTTAACCACTTCATCAAAGACCACTTTACACTCTTTTGAAGTTAAGTCTTTCACTGGTCTCATTGGAAGAACACCTGCTCTTAGCAAAGCTTCACAAGCATAAATGTTACCGCAACCTGAAATAACTGTATGGTCCAATATCGCGACTTTAATTGGTTTATTTATAAATTTATTTGACATTACTTTATTTAAGTAATGTTGGTAAGCTTCTTCAACAAACGGTTCTGGTGCAATCTTTAAGACTGAAGGATATTCACTTAAATCTTCTAATGCTCTTAATTCACCGAACCTTCTAATATCTGTGTAAATAAGCTGTAATCCGTTATCTAATTCAAATATGACGTGCCAATGCTTCCTATGGTTATCAACTTCAATATGACTTAATTCTGGAACTGTAAAGAATGCCCCCGTCATACCAAAGTGACACATAATAACATTGCTATTTTCACCGTTATCTATTTCCATAAAAATATATTTACTTCTACGATATACACTTATAATCTTGTAATGCTCAGTACGTTCTTTGAATAAAGCTAAAGAACTACCTTTAATAATTGTTTCTTTACCTGTCGATTTGCCCAATTCAACTTTTTCTGAAAAAGTTACTTTTTGTATTGTGGCACCGACAATTTTAGGTTCTATCACTTTTTTAACACTTTCTACTTCTGGTAACTCTGGCATATATAATCTTCTTTCCTTTTATTATTTAGCATCATACCAAGTTTGTCCTGAACTAGATTCTACACTTAATGGCACAGATAACTCGAGTGCATTATCCATAATATCTTCTACAAACGGTTGGAATGCTTCTAATTCATCTTCTGGAACTTCAAATATTAATTCATCGTGTACTTGTAATAATAATTTACCTTTAAAATCTTTATCTTTCATATTATTCGCAAATTGTACCATTGCTAATTTAATAATATCCGCTGCACTACCTTGAATTGGTGTATTCATAGCTGTTCTCTCAGCAAAACTTCTTAAATTAAAGTTACGATTTGTTATGTCTGGTGTATATCTTCTTCTGTGAAGTAGCGTTTCTACATAACCTTTTTGTTTAGCATCTTGTACGATTGTATCCATATATTCTTTTACTTTAGGGAAACTATCTAAGTAATCATCAATAAATTGTTTGGCAGCTTTTCTTGTAATACCTAAACTTTGACTTAAACCATAGTCGCTAATACCATATACAATACCAAAGTTAACTGCTTTTGCTTGTCTTCTCATATTTGACGTTACTTCATCTTTACTCACATTAAACACACGCATTGCAGTTGTCGTATGGATATCTTCATTAGCAGTAAATGCCTCTTTCATATGTTCGTCGCCTGTAATATCTGCTAATACACGTAATTCAATTTGAGAATAGTCAGCAGCAAATATTACGTGATTCTCTTTACTTGGTCTAAATGCTTTTCTAATTTTTCTACCTTCTTCTAATCTTATAGGTATATTTTGTAAATTAGGATCAACTGAACTTAAACGACCCGTTTGAGCTAATGTTTGATTAAATCTCGTATGAATCTTCCCTTCAGACGTAATCATTTTTTGTAATCCTTCAATATAAGTAGACTGAAGTTTAGCTAGCTGTCTATAGACTAATATATCTTCAATAATTGGATGTTCATTACGCAATTGTTCTAACACATCAACTGCAGTTGAATAACCTGTCTTTGTCTTTTTAATAATTGGTAGTTTTAAATCTTCAAATAATACGACACCTAACTGCTTTGGTGAATTAATATTGAATTCCGAACCAGCATGATGATGAATTTGTTCAATCAATTTATCGATACGTACTTTCAAATCTTCTTGCATTTCAACTAAAGTATCTTTATCAACCGTTATGCCGATATATTCCATTTCAGCTAATACACGTGCTAACGGTAATTCCAAGTCATCGTGTAGACTTAATTGATCTTTTTCATCTAGTAATTGAATCATTTTATCTTTTGTTTCATAAACTGCCGTTACCTTTTTAGCGATACTTTCAAAAAGCATATCTTGTTCAGGGACGTGCAACTTTTTACCTTTGCCATATATACTTTCATCATTCGGTACATAATAGATGCCAAATTCTGATACGACTGAGTATACATCATCAATTGTTCTAGAAGGATCTAAAATATAACTTGCTAACATTGTATCGAACTGAATACCATTAATTTCGATACCTAACCTTTTACATAAAATAATCGTCTTTTTAGCGTCATATGTTGCAAATGTTACTTGATCATTTTCAAGCCATTGTTGTAATTTTTTATGCTCTTTTAAAACATCAGGAGAAACAACATATGTTTCGTCATTTGCATGAATAGCAAATCCAAGTATATCTGCTTTTAAATAGTTAGCTTCGTTCGTTTCAAAATGAATAGCCGCTTCAGTCACACTATCAAAATCAAAGTCATCAATTTGAGTTGAATATTCAATCTCACGGTCATCTGTTGCTTCAGCACTTGCATCCATTTGATCAAGCAATTGTTTGAATTCTAATGTCTTAAATAACTTTATCTTCTCGTCATTATTTTGATCTGTAAGTTTCAACTCATCTATTGTAACTTCAATAGGAGACTCACGATTAATCGTAGCAAGCTCTTTACTTAACTTGGCATTGTCTTCGTTATCTATTAATTTTTCTTTCATCTTTGATTTCTTTAACTCATCAATGTTTTCATATACACCTTCTACAGTTTCAAACTGTTTCAGTAATTTAATTGCTGTCTTTTCACCAATTCCAGGCACACCTGGTATATTATCTGACTTATCACCCATAAGCCCTTTCATATCAATGATTTGGTTAGGTACTAAACCGTCATATTTTTCAGCGATAAATTCAGGTGTGTAATGATCAATATCTGTTACACCTTTTTTAGTATAATAAATCGTTACATTTTCACTTGCTAACTGAGTTAAATCTCGGTCACCCGTAATAATAATTGTCTTAATATTTTTCTCATCCGCTTCACGAGATAATGTACCGATAATATCATCTGCTTCATAATTTTCTAATTCATAATGTTTAATATGATAACTTTCCACAAGTTGTCGGATATATGGTAATTGGCTTCTTAATTCATCCGGCGTCTTCTCACGACCACCTTTATATTCACTGTACATATTATTTCTGAAAGTTGTTTTTCCAGCATCAAAAGCAACCATAAAATGAGTTGGCTCTTCTTCTTTGATTATTTTATCTAAAATCATTGTAAAACCATATATAGCATTCGTATAAACGCCAGCTTTATTTGTTAATAAAGGCAAAGCAAAAAATGCCCTAAATGATAAACTATTACCATCAATCAGTACCAATTTTTCCACGATAAGATACCTCCATCTTTATATTGATTATATTTTATCATATCTCACTATATAATAAGATTGTTTCGCATAAATAAAACGTTATCATAGTGTAATGATATAAATAGTCAAACCGATATTTAATTTTTTACAAAAAAAAGCGAAATACACAATGTATTTCGCATAATCATCAAAATGAAGGGGTCTATGTTTATTCTATCTCGTCATGATTAATTCAATATGAATAAATTGTAAAGATTATATAAAGATTACTTATTAAAGAGTTTTACAATAAAGTTAGATCCTTTTCCAACTTCTGATTCTACTTTGATTTGTCCATTATGTGCTTCTACAATATGTTTAGTAATGGATAAACCAAGTCCTGTTCCTCCTGAATCTCTACTACGCGCTTTATCAACACGATAAAATCTTTCAAAAATTCGTTTTTGTTCATCTTTAGATATTCCTATACCATTATCTTTCACAGAAATAATTTGACCATCTTCTACTTCTTTAATCGTTATAATAACTTCACTAGATTTCGGTGAATAACTAATGGCGTTCGTTAATAAATTAATCAATACTTGTGTTAATTTATCTTTATCTCCGTATCCATATACTTCTTTATCGATATGATTTGTAATGTGAATGTCTTTTTTAGAAGCAACATTTGATACTGTGTTAATCGAATGTTCGCCAATTTCTGTTAATGATATTTGTTCTTTCGGTATCTCGCTATTTTGTTCGATTTTTGATAACTCGAGTAAATCTTGAACAAGTGATTGAATTCGATTAGATTCTTCTAACATGATTTTTAGGAACATATCTAACGATTCAGGATTATTTTTTGCACCATCTAATAATGTTTCTGCAAATCCTTTTATCGATGTGATTGGTGTTCTTAATTCATGAGATACATTTGCCACAAAATCTTTTCTCATATGTTCTAATTTCTTCAACTTCGTTATATCATGCATAACGACAACTAAACCTAATAGATTTCGTTTTTTTCGAGATAATACTGGAATTGCAGATACTTCAAAAAACTTATTATGAACATCATTGATATACATTTCAATTTGTTCAAACATAGGTTTTTCTAATTTTAAAGCTTCGTTCATCATCTGTATGATCTCAACATTAGGCATTACTTCTTTAAATAACTGCCCTTCAGCATGACTATTTCTGTCAAACAAGTCATGATAAGTCTTATTCGCTATTACAATAACACCTTCTCTATCTAACATTAATATTGCACTTGGAATATTTTCTAAAGTCGTTTCCAATCGATTACGTTGCAATTTCTGTTCATTATTTAAATTATCTAATGTTCTAGCAAGTTCATTCGTATTAACAAAAAGTTCTTTCGTTTCTTTCACATTACTTTCTGGCACTCTAACACGATATTTTCCAGAAGCCAATAATTTAGTAGCATATGTCACTTCTTTAATAGGATGTATATAAGAAGTGTTAATATATCGAACGACAAAATAGATTAAAGGTAATGTAAAACATAAGACTAATAATAAATATTTCCAAATATCTTTTTGAATAATCTCTATCGTATCTGTATGTTTAGCAATGACAACTGTATAATCACCATATGTTCTTGCATACATCACTTCAGATTCTGACTTATCTACTGCAAAATATTCATCAAAGGTCTTTGCATCAGATATAGCTTGCTTTTTATTTTGATTAAATATATTTGTATCTTTTTCACTTGATCGATATAACACACGTCCATCTTTTTGCAGTAAAATATCTTGATCAAACACACTCAAAATATCTTTAATATTTTCTGGATTATTTTTTGCAATATCGTATACTTTTTTGGATTCAGTCTTTAATAATTTTTGCTGTTGTTTAGAAATTAAATCGTAACTAGAATTATGAAGGAAAAACCCTAATATAAGAAAACTTACAACAGTAACAGTTGTAAGTATAATTAGTAATTTATTATAGAACTTAATCATTATTCTTTGGTCTTTCTAACTTATAGCCTAAACCTCTCACCGTTTTAATGAATTGAGGTTGCTTAGGGTTTTCTTCAAGTTTATCCCTCAAATGACTAATGTGTACGTCTACTATTCTAGAATCTCCAGCAAATTCATAATTCCAAACAGAATTCAACATATGTTCTCTAGTTATCACACGACCCTGTCTTTCAATAAGGTAAAGTAAAAGTTCGAATTCTTTTGGTGTCAATTCTAATAATTCATCATTTCTATACACTTCAAAGAAGTCAGGTCTAATTCTAATTGCACCTAAAATAATATCTTCATCTTCATCTAAGTTTTTATTTTCAACTTGCCCAACACGTCTTAATATAGCTTTAACACGTGCTACAACTTCACGAGGTGAAAATGGTTTAGTCATATAATCATCTGCACCTAATTCTAGACCTAACACTCTATCAAATTCATCGTCTTTAGCTGTAAGCATAAGAATTGGAACTTGGTTTTTATCTGATCGAATCGTTTTACAAACTTCAATTCCATCTTTCTCAGGTAACATTACATCTAATACTACTAAATCTGGTTTCTCTTCATTTACTTTCTCTAACGCTTGAACTCCATCATAAGCTACAATTACTTGGTAACCAGCTTGTTCTATATTATATTTAAGCAATGTAACGATAGATTGCTCATCGTCTACTACCAATACTTTTTGTGACATTCAAGGTCCTCCTTAAGCGATTTAATATAATTATAACTTAAATTATTAAAAAAATAATGGTTATTTAGAGAACTTTACAAAAAGTTAACACTATCTAAATAAAAGAGACGCATTCAAAGCAGAATGCGCCTTTCAACTGTTATTTTATTGTAAAATATTCTTTACTGTTTCAACAGACTGAGCAGATTCATCAAGTAATTGCTTTTCTTCATCAGTTAAGTCTAACTCGATGATTTTTTCAATACCATTAGATCCTAATACAGTTGGTACACCTAAATAAATGTCTTGATAACCATATTCACCTTCTAAATAAGCAATTGAAGGTAATACTCTCTTTTGATCTTTTAATATTGCTTCTGTCATTTCAATTAAAGCTGCTCCTGGTGCATAGTATGCCGAACCATTACCAAGTAAGTTAACGATCTCAGCTCCACCTTTTCTTGTTCTATCAACAATTTCAGCAATTTTTTCTTCAGATAATAACTTTTCTAAAGGTACGCCACCAGCTGCTGAGTATCTAATAAGTGGAACCATTGTATCTCCATGACCACCTAATACAAATCCTGTTACATCTTTAACAGAAAGATCTAATGCTTCAGCAACAAATGTTCTAAATCTAGCAGTATCTAATACGCCAGATTGACCAATCACGCGCTCTTTCGGAAATCCTGATTCTTTATACACTGTATAAGTCATTGCATCAACTGGATTTGTTAAGACTAAGATAACGCAATTAGGTGAATATTTAACAATTTCTTTTGTTACGGATTTCATAACATTTTGATTTGTTTGTACTAAATCATCACGTGACATTCCAGGCTTTCTTGCAATACCCGCTGTAATAATGACAACATCTGAATCTTTTGTATCTTCATAATTAGCAGTACCTGTTACTTTTGAATCAAAACCTAATACCGGTGCACTTTCTGCAATATCTAACGCTTTACCTTTTGTTGGGTTTTCAGATTGAGGCATATCAACAAGTACAATATCACCTAACTCTTTTTGAGCTGCAATAAATGCAGCTGTAGCGCCAGTAAATCCTGCTCCAATGATTGAAATTTTCTTTCTTGCCATATTGTTCATCTCCTTATAATAAAAGGAAGGTTAATAAATAACCTTCCTCAAATAACATCCTATTATGGTAAATTTTTAATTAATTCATCAGCGAATTCTGAAGATTTAACTTCAGTTGCGCCATCCATTAAACGAGCAAAGTCATATGTTACTACTTTAGAAGCAATTGTAGCTTCAACAGATTGTGTTACTTTGTCAGCAGCTTCTTGCCAACCCAAGTGTTCTAACATTAATACACCACTTAATAATACTGATGAAGGGTTAACTTTATCTAAACCAGCATATTTAGGAGCTGTACCGTGTGTCGCTTCGAAAATTGCATGTCCTGTTTCGTAGTTAATGTTTGCACCAGGTGCAATACCAATACCACCAACTTGAGCTGCTAATGCATCTGAAATATAGTCACCGTTTAAGTTCATTGTAGCTACTACATCAAATTCAGCAGGACGTGTTAAAATTTGTTGTAAGAAGATATCAGCGATAGAGTCTTTAATAATTAATTTACCTTCAGCCTCTGCATCTGATTGTGCTTTATTAGCAGCATCTTTACCTTCTTCTTCAACAATTTTATCATATTGTTGCCAAGTGAAAACGCGATCTCCGAATTCACGTTCAGCTAAATCGTAACCCCATTTTTTGAATGCACCTTCAGTGAATTTCATGATGTTACCTTTATGAACTAATGTAACATTTCTACGATTATTATCGAACGCATAGTTAATTGCTGCTCTTACTAATCTTTCAGTACCTTCTTTAGAAACTGGTTTAATACCGATACCTGAAGTTTCAGGGAATCTGATATTTTTAGCACCCATTTCATTTTGTAAGAAGTCTATAACTTTTTTAGCTTCATCTGAACCTTCTTGGAATTCAATACCAGCATAAATATCTTCAGTATTTTCACGGAAAATAACCATATCTGTATCTTCAGGACGTTTAACTGGTGAAGGAACACCTTTAAACCAACGTACTGGACGTAGACAAGTGAATAAATCTAACTCTTGACGTAAAGCAACGTTTAATGAACGAATACCGCCACCAATTGGTGTAGTTAATGGACCTTTAATTGCTATTAAATATTCTTTAATCGTTTCTAAAGTTTCATTTGGTAACCATTCACCAGTTTCATCGAATGCTTTTTGACCTGCTAATACTTCTTTCCATTCGATTTGTTTTTCGCCATTGTATGCTTTTTCTACAGCTGCATCTAATACTCTACTTGCTGCATTCCAGATATCTGGTCCGATTCCATCACCGATAATAAATGGGATGATTGGATTATTTGGAACATTTAAAACGCCTTGATTTGTTGTAATTTTTTCTGCTGTCATTATATGATTCCTCCATCTAAATTTGTTAGTTATATTATATTAATTAAATTAACGGTTTTCAATTGGTTCATATTTACGATCACGTTCACCAGTATATTCAGCTCTTGGTCTCATAATTCTATTTGTTCTGTATTGTTCAAGAATATGAGCTGTCCAACCTGACATACGGCTAATTGCGAAAATTGGTGTGAATAAATCGTGATCAATACCCATGCTGTGATATACAGTTGCACTGTAGAAGTCAACGTTAGGTAATAATCCTTTTTCTTCTTTCATAATTTCAGCAATTCTTAAAGAAATTTCAAACAGTTCTTTTTGACCTGTTTCGTCTGTAATACGACGACTCATTTCTTTTAAGTACTTCGCTCTCGGATCACCATTTTTATATACTCTGTGTCCGAAGCCCATAATTTTTTCTTTATTTGCGATTTTATCTTTAATGTAATCATCTGTTTTGTCGACAGTACCAATTTCAGTTAACATTTTCATAACTTGTTCGTTAGCACCACCATGTAATGGACCTTTCAATGCGCCAGCTGCTGCTGTCACACCTGAATACATATCAGATAAAGTCGAAACTGTTACACGTGCTGTAAATGTTGAAGCATTAAATTCATGGTCAGCGTGTAAAATTAACGCTTTGTTAAAACCTTCTACCTCAACATCAGTTGGAACTTCACCTCTTAACATATATAGGAAGTTTGCTGCATATGTTAAATCTTTTTTAGGTTTTACAACTTCTTTACCTTGTCTTACGCGAGAGAATGCTGCTACTAAAGATGCAACTTTCGCTTGAATTCTAATTGCACGTTCATAGTTCATTTCTTCATCAAATTTTTCAGCGTCTGGATCGAAATGTGCTAAATATGATAATGAAGTACGTAATCCAGTCATTGGATGAACTTTATCAGTCGCATAATCTTCGAAATGTGTATACATTCTAGGGTTTAAAGTCATATATCCTAGTAGTTTCTCATTTAGTTCTGCTAATTCCTCTTTGTTTGGTAATCTTAAATTCCATAGTAAAAACATGACTTCTTCAAATAAAGCATTTTCAGTTAGATCATCTATTTCATAACCTGCATAAGTTAATTGATTATCTATGATTGAACTAATTTGAGTTTCAGAAGCAATGATGCCCTCTAACCCTTTTGCTACTTGTGCCATAATAATATCCCCCTTACTAAATAATTGCCCATATATGTAATGGCTTTCATCTATCATTATATATAATTTCTTACGATTTGTGAATGCGAAGGACTTTTAAACTTTAAATTCTTTAGTAATTTTAGATGAATAAAAATAAACAGTTGTAATTTTATATTTTTTATAATATTGCTATAGTAAATAAAATATATCTCAAAAACGTGAACACATAAGGATTTACGAGTTAGTAATACCCTATCATTTTAATCAGAATAGGTCATTTCATCGTTCATCCATTCATTTTTATTATTATATATGATAAAAATAATAAATCATGATAACAGGTATCAAACAGTTGTTAAACATTCATTTTTTAATTGCTATTTTCTTACAGTAAGCGCATAATAATAACATAAAAGTTTGTATATGAAAGAGGGATAAAGTTTATATGGCTAACAATTTACAAAGGGAATTAAGCAATAGGCATGTACAACTTATTGCGATAGGTGGTGCTATAGGTACAGGCTTATTCTTAGGTGCTGGCGAAACAATTAGTTCAGCAGGCCCTTCAATACTGCTGACCTATATTATTATTGGTTTAATTTTATTTCTGTTTATGAGAGCTCTAGGGGAAATATTACTCTCAAACACAGATTTTCATTCTTTTGCAGATGTCACGCATACATATATCGGACCATTCGCAGGATATATAACAGGATGGACTTACTGGTTCTGTTGGATTGTCACTGGTATGGCTGAAGTAACTGCAGTAGCAAAATACATAAGTTTTTGGTTTCCTGACATACCAACATGGATTACAGCATTATTTACAATACTCATATTAATGACAATGAATTTAATGACTGCTAAACTATTTGGTGAATTAGAGTTCTGGTTCTCTATTATTAAAATTACAACGATCGTAGCATTAATCGTTGTCGGTATTATCATGATCGTAATGGCATATGAAACACCATACGGTACAGCTTCATTAACACATATTTGGGACCATGATGGTATTTTCCCAAATGGTATGAATGGTTTCTTCTTATCATTCCAAATGGCAGCTTTCTCATTTGTAGGTATTGAATTAATCGGTGTTACTGCTGGTGAAACGAAAGATCCACATAAGACAATACCAAGAGCGATTAACAGTGTACCAATTAGAATTATGCTTTTCTATGTAGGTTCACTTATTATCATCATGTCTATTACACCTTGGGACAAAATCGACCCTGCCGAAAGTCCATTCGTAAAATTATTTGGACTGATTGGTATTCCAATCGCAGCAGCAATTATCAACTTTGTTGTTTTAACAGCTGCAGCATCATCTTGTAATAGTGGTATTTTCTCAAATAGTAGAATGCTTTATGGTTTATCACAAAATGGACAAGCAAACAAAAGTTTCGGTCAAACAAACAAAACTGGTGTCCCTTATAAAGCAACACTATTTAGTTGTTTCTTATTAATGATTTCAGTACTTTTAAACTACGTGATTAAAGATGCTGGTGAAGTATTT
Source organism: Mammaliicoccus sp. FSL K6-3158 (assembly GCF_038005105.1). Taxonomy (NCBI): domain Bacteria; kingdom Bacillati; phylum Bacillota; class Bacilli; order Caryophanales; family Staphylococcaceae; genus Mammaliicoccus; species Mammaliicoccus sp. FSL K6-3158. The sequence continues at coordinate 1,202,909 of NZ_JBBOSL010000001.1, read as the reverse complement.
AAATATGTAACATCTGTATCAACCGTACTTTTCTTAGTAGTATGGTCATTAATTGTTGTTGCTTATATTAGATATCGTAAAATATCACCAGAATTAAACAAAGCATCTAATTTCAAATTACCTGGTGGTGTCCCGGTAGCATGGATTACATTAATATTCTTTATTTTCGTATTCGTGTTATTAATGACAAATAAAGTCACATTAATCGCTATATTAATTACACCAATTTGGTTTATCATTTTGACAATCATGTACTTTAATCAAAAACGTAAAGTATTTAAATAAAGTAAATAAAAACATCTCATTTACTAAATAAATCAGTAAATGAGATGTTTTTTTTGCCCCTTTTTAGTTTACTTGTTTATATATTATAACGACCCCAGTATTTGCACCTTTGGACTAAACTGCTTATAACAGTATATGCGCATTCATAAATAAAAAAAGAGACTAGGAAATCATATCCCAGTCTCTTTTTTATTTATTATAATACGTTAGCATATCCTTCGAACACTTTGTGTTGTTTTGGATCTAATGTGATTAATGTACCATCTGCTATTTTTTCGCGAGCGCCTTCAACACCAACGATTGTTGCAACGCCTAAGTTAAGACCTACAACTGCTGCGTGTGAAGTTAATCCGCCTTCTTCTGTTACAATTCCTTTAGCATTTTCTAAATATGGAACCATATCAGCATCTGTTGATTGTGTAACAACGATTGATTCACTTAAATCTTTACCTTTTAAGTCGTCAGCAGTATTTGCCACTACAGCTTTACCTACTGTTGAATGATGACCGATTCCTTGACCTTTAGCCAATTCATCACCTACTAAATGAATCTTCATTAAGTTAGTTGTACCTGTTTCACCTGTTGGTACACCTGCAGTAATAATGATTAAATCACCATTATCAACTAAACCTGTGTTAACAGCTGTTGAAACAGCATTATTTAATAATTCATCAGTTGTTTGTTTACCTTTTTTCACAACTGGTAATACGCCCCATACTAATGTCATATGACGTGCAGTTGTTTCATTAGGTGTAACTGCAATAATGTGTGAATGTGGTCTATATTTAGAGATTGTTTGAGCTGTAGCACCACTTTCAGTTGCTGCAACGATTGATTCTACGTTTAAGTTTAAAGCTGTATGTGCAACTGATACACCGATTGCATTAACTAAATTCGTATCGATCATTTTTGAACGATCAGATAATAATTTTTTGTAATCTTGAGCATCTTCGGCAGCTACTGCGATATTTTGCATTGTACGTACTGCTTCTTCTGGATATAATCCTGCTGCAGTTTCACCAGATAACATCACTGCATCTGTACCATCGTAAATTGCGTTCGCTACGTCACTTGCTTCTGCTCTTGTACAACGTGGGTTTCTTTGCATTGAATCTAACATTTGTGTTGCTGTAATAACTGGTTTACCTAATTTATTACATTTTTGGATTAATTGTTTTTGTACCATTGGAACTGCTTCTGGTAAAATTTCAACACCCATATCACCACGTGCAACCATTAAACCATCTGAAACTTGAAGAATTTCATCGATATTTTCAATACCTTCTTCATTTTCAATTTTAGGAATAATTTTAATAACGTTATTTTCTTTTTCTTCTAAAATTGCACGGATATCTAATACATCTGATGGACGTCTTACGAAACTAGCTGCAATAAAGTCTACACCTTCTTCGATACCGAAGCGGATATCACTAGCGTCTTTATCAGTAATACCAGGAAGGTTTACTTTAACACCCGGTAAGTTAACACCTTTTTTATTTTTTAATTCGCCAGTGTTTTGGACGTCACAGTGAACTTCACCTTTAGCGATATCTACTGATTTAACTGTAAGTTCAATTAAACCATCATCAAGTAAAATTGTTGATCCGACTTCTACATCTTCAGCTAATTTTTCGTAAGTAACTGAGAACGCTTCTTTAGTACCTTCTACTTCAGTTGTTTTAACTGTTACTTCACTACCTTTAGTAAGCTCAATTAAACCATCTTTCATGTTATGTGTTCTAATTTCAGGACCTTTAGTATCTAATAAGATACCAATATTTTTATTTAATTTAGAACTTACTTTTCTAATTGTATCTATACGACCTTTATGTTCTTCATGACTTCCATGTGAAAAGTTTAATCTAGCAACGTTCATGCCTGCAAGCATTAATTTTTCTAACATTTCTTCTGATTCTGATGCTGGACCTATCGTACATACAATTTTTGTCTTTCTCATATTAAAATGACCTCCGTAGTTTTTCTTTTTTTATATAGATAATTGATGTGCTAAATTATACATTTTATTGTCGATGTTATGTTCTGCTTGGAATATTTCATCAAAATGAGTACATGTAAGTTCATTTTGTTGAATTCCAACTGCTTTAGCACTATCACCTTGCATAAGTAATTCAACTGCATAGCCGCCTAAACGAGAAGCAAGCACTCTATCCATTCCAGTAGGTGTACCACCTCTTTGAATGTGGCCTAAACATGAAACTCTTGTATCAATGTTAATAAATTTCTTCAATTCTTCCCCACATTGATTACCAGTCATGACACCTTCAGCACAAATAATAATAGAATGTTTTTTCCCTCTATCCATACCATGTTGAATTTTTTCAGCTATTTCTTCAATGTCCGATTTAACTTCTGGTATTAAAATTGTTTCTGCTCCAGCAGCTAAACCTGACCAAAGTGCTAAATCTCCAGCATCTCTCCCCATTACTTCAATAATAAAAGTACGTTCATGACTTGATGCTGTATCTCTTATTTTATCAACAGCATCAATGATTGTGTTAAGCGCTGTATCAAAACCAATTGTAAAGTCTGTACCATTAATATCGTTATCGATAGTACCGGGAACACCGATTGTTTTAAGATTTTTAGCTTCTTCACTTAATCTTTGTGCACCTCTATAACTTCCATCTCCACCGATAACAACTAATCCTTCTATGCCTCTTTTTTCAAGGTTTTCAATTGCTTTTGCACGCACTTCTTTTTCTTTAAATTCTGGACATCTAGCAGAATAAAGGAATGTACCACCTCTTTGAATCATGTCCCCAACTGAACCTAATTCAAGTTTTTTGATATTATCATTTATTAAGCCTAAGTAACCTTGGTAAACACCATAAACTTCAATATCATGATAAATAGCTTTACGAACAACTGCACGAATTGCTGCGTTCATCCCTGGTGAATCTCCACCGCTCGTTAAAACCGCAATTTTTTTCATAAATATACAGACCTCTCTTGTTATATGTTTGTTAATTTAAAAATAACACAAATATTGGCTTGATTCCATTAAAACTACTGTTATTTAAATATGTAAACGTCTTCTTAAAAAAAGATTCCAACTTTTGTAATTTTTCAAAAGTTGGAATCGCTTAATTTTAATTCAATTATGCACATATACATAAATTTATAAAAAGAAATGATATCCGTATAAATCATTTTCTTTTCAATTGTTATATCTTAATCGATATAACTTCCTATATTACGATACTTTTTAAAACGATCTTCAACTAAACTTTCTGCATTTAATGTTCTTAAGTCTGAAAGATGTTTTTCAATTGATGTCTTTATAAGTGAAGCTTGTGATTCTAGATGTTTATGAGCGCCACCAAATGGTTCTTTAACAACTTCATCTACAACATCTAAATCAAATAAGTCAGGTGCTGTAATTTTCATTGTTTCGGCTGCCATTTGAGCAAGCCCAGAATCTTTCCATAATAATGCTGCTGCACCTTCCGGAGATATAACAGAATAAGTACTATTTTCTAACATAAGTAGACGATTGGTTACACCTAACCCAAGCGCACCACCGCTTCCGCCTTCACCGATGACAATAGAAATAACAGGTACTGTTAAAGATGCCATTTCGACTAAGTTTTTAGCAATAGATTCACTCTGTCCACGTTCTTCTGCAGCTTTACCAGGATATGCACCTTTCGTATCAATGAACGTAATAATCGGTCTATTAAACTTCTCAGCCTGCTTCATTAAACGCAATGCTTTACGATATCCCTCTGGATGTGCCATCCCAAAGTTTCTAAAAATATTATCTTTAGTGTCTTTACCTCTTTGGTGCCCTATAACTGTCACTGGTAACCCATTAAAGTAAGCCAATCCACCTATTAAAGCTGGGTCATCACGGAAAGTTCGATCACCGTGAAGTTCGATAAAATCATCAAATATGTAAGGGATATAATCTAAAGTTGTAGGTCTTTCTTGTAATCTCGCAACTTGTACTCTATCCCAAGGCTTTAAATTATTATAAATGTGTTCAGTTTCTTTTGTTAAAGTGGCTTCCAACATTTCTATTTCATCTGTTAAGTCTACATCATGTTTTTCTTGATAAGATTGTAGAGATGCTATTTTTTCTTTAATTTCTACTAAAGGTTTTTCAAATTCAAGCATTGTCTTTCACCTCGTTATGATGCATCTTGAGCACAGTACTTAAAGTTTTATACATATCTTTTCGATGTACAACTTTATCTAATTGGCCATGTTCTAATAAAAATTCCGCCGTTTGGAAATCGTCAGGTAGTTTTTCACTAATCGTTTGTTCAATGATTCTTCTACCAGCAAATCCAATCAAAGCTTTCGGTTCTGCAAAGTTTAAATCACCTACAGAAGCAAAGCTCGCTGAAACGCCGCCAGTTGTAGGGTGTGTCATATATGAAATGAATAGTAAGCCTTTATCACTATGACGTTTAATGGATACACTTGTCTTTGCCATTTGCATTAGTGAGATGATTCCTTCTTGCATTCTTGCACCACCACTCGCTGTGAACAATACAAATGGTAAATTATGATCTGCACAATAATCTACAATTCTACAAATTTTCTCTCCAACTACTGCACCCATACTTCCCATTCTAAATCTTGAATCCATAACACAGATACCATAAGGAATACCGTCAATTGACGTTACACCTGTAACGACTGCATCATTTAAACCAGTGCTTTTTCTATCTTTTTCTAATTTTTCTTCATATCCAGGAAATTCTAATGGGTTTGAAGCAGTCATACCGACATCAAACTCTTTAAATGCATCTTCATCACTCACAGCTCTAATTCTATCGTGAGCAGTTAATGCAATATGATGATCACAGTTAAAACAGACATTTAAGTTTTGCACGAGCTCTTTCGTATACATGATTTTTTTACATTTAGGGCATTTTGTCATGATACCTTCAGGCACGTCATTATCTTTACTGTTTTGAACAGTTACATATTTTTTCTTTTTCTGGCTACGATTGAACAAGTCTTTAAACATGTCACTATCCCCCTGATTTTATTTACAATTGTCTCTTTCAAATCTATCACTATATTGAGAGAGTAGCTTCCAAATCATATACATAATTTGATTATTATTATTTGAAACAAGTTCTTCTTTTGAATTTGTTTCAATGTTATTGTGTTCTTCACAGAAATTTTCAATCATCCATTTTAATTCATTAATTTCATCTAATTGTGATTCGTTATGAATTAAGAACCTTCCGATTAAATCAAAAAGTTGGTGTTGGTACATATCACTTAAGAATGTACCTTCACCTCTTCTAGTATGTATCACTCCTAAAAGTTCTAATGCTCTTAGGGCTTCTCTGATACTTGAACGTCCAACATTTAACGTTTCACTTAAAAATCTTTCGGAAGGCAGTTTTTCACCCACTTGAATATTTTTTTCAACAATAATTGACTGAATTTGTTCGACAATCTTGATTAATCCTTTTTGCTTTTCTTTATCCAACGTGAGTCTCCTTCCAAAATTATGACAAGTCTGCTAATTCATATGTTCTACGTTCTATTTCATCAACATCAACTTCAATACGTGCTACACCTGATTCCATACCAGCTTTTGCTACAGCTTTCGCTACGTATGGTGCAACTCTTGGATCGAAAGGTCCAGGAATGACATAATCAGCATTTAATTCATCCTCTGAAACAAGATTAGCAATTGCTTCTACTGCTGCTTGTTTCATTTCTTCATTTATATGAGTTGCACGAATATCTAATGCACCTCTAAAAATACCAGGAAATGCTAATACATTATTAATTTGGTTAGGGAAATCAGAACGCCCTGTACCAATAACTTTAGCACCCGCTTCTTTTGCTACATCTGGCATAATTTCAGGAACTGGATTAGCCATAGCAAAGATAATTGGGTCTTCAGCCATTGTTTCAACTAATTCTTTTGTTAATGCGCCTTCAACAGATACACCTACGAATACATCCGCATCTTTAATAACATCTGATAATTGACCTTCTGTTTTATCTTTGTTTGTCCATTTCGCAACAAAGTCTTTAGTAGGATTCATACCATAAGGACGGTCTTCATAAATCGCACCTCTAGAATCACACATAATCATATTTCTTACACCATAACTGTATAATAATTTAATAATTGCAATACCAGCTGCACCTGCACCATTTAAAACAACTTTTATATCGGATAATTTTCTGTCAGTAATTTTCAATGCATTAATCAAACCAGCAACAGTTACGATAGCCGTACCATGCTGATCATCATGAAAGACAGGTATTTTAGTTTCTTTTTTTAGGCGTTCTTCAATTTCAAAGCATCGAGGCGCTGAAATATCTTCTAAGTTAACACCACCATAGTTAGGTTCTAATAGTTTAACAGTATTCACAATTTCATCAACGTCTGTCGTATTCAGTGCAATTGGCACACCATCTACACCAGCAAAACTTTTGAACAAAACCGCTTTCCCTTCCATAACAGGAATACTTGCTTCAGGACCTATATCACCTAAACCTAATACAGCTGTACCATCTGTAATAACAGCTACTGCATTTGATTTCATTGTATAGTCATATACTTTTCTGACGTCTTCATGTATATCTTTACACGGTTCTGCGACACCTGGAGAATAAGCAAGACTTAATTCCTCTTTATTAGTAACTTTAACTTTGGCATAAACGCCTAATTTACCTTGTTTTTCTTTATGCATATATAGTGCATCATCTCTTAATGACAAAATAATCATCCCTTCATTGTATGTATCTATCCCTTTATTATACATTAAATTTCTATAATTAAATTAAAAAATTCTTCATAGTGGTCAGACCACCATGAAGAATACTATATCATAAATTATTTAATTAATAAAGACTATAAAAGGCGTACATTCTCATAACCTATTTTATGAATAAATTCTTCAAAATTACCATGATTTAAGTTTAAATAGCCAAGCATTTTTGAACTATAATCTTCATCATTAAAATACGTTACTTTAATATAACGATCGTGGTCTTTTGTAATCCACTCTGCTAAATCTTCTACATTTCTTACGACGACTTCTTTTGTCGTATTAAATTTATGTTGTTTAAATGCTTCTAATGTATCTATTTGATTAATAATAATTTGTGTCTTACCGTTTCTTTTTTCGAATTTGCCATTGATAATTACTGGGACATTAATGATATCAGTTGTTTCAATTTGTTTATATGCATCAGGGAATATAACCCCTTCAACTTCATTTAGCCCATCTATTAAATTGACGAAAGCCATATTTTGACCTTTTTTAGTTCTAATTTTCCTTAGTGAGGCAATCATTACGAGCATCGGCACTTTATTATGGTCTATTCTTAATGGATAAATAGATAAATATTGATGTTGATTGAATAATGAAATGATTGGATGTTCAGTTGCATAGAACCCTAAGTATTCTTTTTCATATTCACTTTTCATAAGATTAGGCATTTCTTCAATTTCTTTAAATTCTTTCTTTACGTTTAAACCTAATTCTTTCAATAAATTATTAGAATCTCCAACAGACTCGCTACTTTCATAAACATCGTCAATAGACTGTAACAATGTCGCTCTAGTCTGACCAAAATCATCTAAAGCTCCAGCATATATAAGTGCTTGTATCATTTTCTTACTTTTCGCTTTACTAGGTAATCGATGTACAAGATCAAACATATCTTTATATGTTCCATTTGCTTTTCTTTCATCAACGATCACTTTTACGCTTTGATAACCAACACCTTTAATTGCACCAAGTGACGTATATATACCTTTTTTAGTTGCTTTATAGAACCATTCACTATGATTAATGGACGGTGGATATATTTTTACACCAATTCTTTTAAGTTCCGTTACCATTTGTTCTGTCTTAACTTCATTACCAACTACATTAGAAAGAATCGCAGCATAAAAATATGTCGGATAATGGACTTTCAAATAAGTCATGATATACGCGATTTTACTATATGCTACAGCATGTGCTTTTGGATAACCATAGTCTGCAAACTTCAGTATTAAATCAAATATTTTTACAGCTGTTGATTCCTCGTAACCTCTTTCTAAGCTTCCATTCACAAAATGTTTTCTTTCATTTTCTAACACTGCTCTATTTTTCTTACTCATCGCACGTCTCAAAATATCCGCTTCACCATATGAGAATCCTGCGAACTTACTCGCAATCTGCATAATCTGTTCTTGATAAATAATAACGCCATAAGTTGATTTCAATATCTCTTTTAAGTCTGGATGTAAATATTCTATCTCTGCATTTTGTCTACGTCTTTTAATATATGTTGGTATTTCTTCCATTGGTCCAGGTCTATATAGCGATGTAACTGCTACAATATCGAGAAAATGGTCAGGCTTTAACCTCTTTAATACACTTCTAACACCTTGAGATTCGAGCTGAAAAATACCTGTTGTTTCACCTTTAGACAATAGTTGAAAGACTTTAGAGTCATCAAAAGATATTTTTTCGATATCTACAATTTGATTTTCTTGATATTTCACTTGATTGACCACTTGTTGAATAATCGATAAATTTCTTAAACCAAGAAAGTCGATTTTTAATAGACCGATCTTTTCAGTTTCTGTCATTGTCCATTGCGTTAAAACACCCGTATCACCCATCATTGTTGGTACAAATTGGTGTAATGACTGATCATTAATAATGATACCTGCTGCATGGGTCGATGTATGCCTCGGTAAACCTTCTAATTGTTTACTTAGTTGAAACCATTTTTCATGCAAATGATTCTGGTTAACAAATTGTTTAAACGCATCATCTTCAAATGCTTCGTCTAATGTAATACCTAATTTATGCGGAATTAATTTTGAAATGTAATTGAGTGTAGCATCATCAAACTGCAATATTCTACCTACATCTCTTGCTACTGCTCTCGCTTGAAGATGTCCATAAGTTACAATCCCAGCAACACGATTATCACCATATTTTTCTTGAACATATTGAATCACTTTATCGCGCTTAGTATCTTGAAAGTCGATATCAATATCCGGCATCGTCACACGTTCTGGGTTTAAAAATCTTTCAAATAACAAATCAAATTCAATCGGATCAATAGTTGTAATATTTAAAATAAAACTAACAAGAGACCCGCCAGATGAACCACGTCCTGGTCCAACTAATACATTTTGCTCTTTCGCATAATTAATTAAGTCACTAACGATTAGGAAATAATCTGAATATCCCATTTTTACAATAATATCGTATTCGTATTTAAGTCTTTTTTCATATACTTCATTAAACTGTGGATACTTAGATTTATTCCTCATTAATAATTCCCAAAGATATTCATCACTTGATTGATTATCAGGCGTTTTATATTTTGGTAATAAATCTTGATGATACTCAATTTCAACATGACATTTTTGAGCTATTTCGTCTGTGTTTTGTATGTACGTTTCATCTATATTAATTTGCGATATATCTTCTTTAGTTAAAAAATGATGATTTAAGTTTTGTTGAAAATCACTCATCGTTAATTTTTCATTATTTTTAATTGCATGAAGTGCAATTAAACTATCACCATCATCTTCATTCAAATAAAGTGCAGACTTCATAAAAACTTTCTTATGATCCATTTCAATCATAGAATCATGTGAAATATATTTATCATCTTCCTCAATTGTTATAGCTTGGAATAAATAATAGTTAGCTTCATTGATTTGTTTACCAATGATTATAAGTCCTTCTGAATAAGCATTCACCCATTCAATGGGTGCTGAAAATCTTTCTTTTATGGAAATAGCAGAAGATAACTTAATTAAATTATGATAGCCTGTTATATTTTTAGCTAAGACCACACATTCAACTTGATTGAGTTGGTCATCTAAATAAATGGTTAATCCGAAGATTGGTTTTATATCTTCTTTTATACATGCATCATAAAATTGTAAAGCACCGTGCAGAACATTTAAATCTGTAAGAGCAAGCGCTTGATAATTTTCATTTTTAGCTTTTTGAACAACATCTGGTATTCTGACACTTGAATTGAGCAAATCATATGATGAATGAATATTTAAATGACTTACCATGCGCTCACCTCCTATATTTCAGATTTAATATCTGCTGCTAATGCATCAAACTCTTCCCAGCTATATACAGATGCACCCGAGGCATTTGGGTGTCCTCCACCGTTATATTGAGCTGCGATATGATTAATTTTTATACCTTTTGAACGAATTCTACATCTTATTTCTTTTCCTTCATCGACAGCAAATACCCACGCTTTTAATCCTTTAATATCAGAAACGGTATTCACGAATAATGAAGCTTCGTTAGGTTGTAAGTTGAATTGTTCAAGTATATCTTTCGTAATCTTAATTGAACAGAATCCTTCACCATCATATTTGAAATTCTGAAGTATATATCCTTGGAAGTGAAGTAAAGCTGGGTCTCTTTCACTCAGTTGGTTAAGTAATTTAGTACGTTCGAATTCTTTCGTCATTAACTCAGCTGCAACTTCCATTGTATGTGTTGACGTATTATCAAATAAGAATCTACCCGTGTCACCAACAATGCCTAGATATAAGACTCTACTTGCTTTCTCACTTACGTTAGAACCATTTAAATTCCATGATTTATTTAAATCAAAGATTATTTCACTTGTAGATGACGCCTCAGTATTCACAAAATTAATATCACCATATGAATCTACTGGTGGATGATGATCAATCTTAATTAATTCGGCACCTGTATTAAAGCGACTATCATCTATACGTGGCGCGTTTGCTGTATCACAAACAATCACGAGTGCACCATTATATGTTTCATCTGCAATTTTATCCAAATCTCCAATAAATGTTAGCGTCGGTTCTGGTTGCCCGACTGCATAAATATGCTTTTCAGGAAAAGCATCTTGTAGTATATATTTCAAACCTAATTGAGATCCGTATGCATCTGGGTCTGGTCTAACATGCCTATGTATAATAATTGTTTCATATTGCTTTATTTTATTTAATATTTCTTCCATTGTTATCCTTCTTTCTTTATATTTACTTATATTTTATTAATTGATATAATTCGACTTGGTAGGAGGAATCAAACATGTCATCTGAAATTATGTCTACACTTGTTGCTTTAGCAGTAACAGTTATGATTATTGCTTTAATATTCGCTATTTTAAATTTAGCACGTTCATTTAGAACGAAACGTGACGTTAGAAAAGCGTATCATAAAGCACGTTCAAGATTTTACTTTGGTATATTTATGATCGCATTTGCAGCAGACCAAGTATTGTTATTTCCAACATTAGTCACTTATATTATTGTTTTAGTATTATTATTCTTTGGTATTTTAAACGTGTCTTATGGCTATAGAGCAAGTAAATACTTTAAAGGTAACTTACCGATTGAGAACAAAGCTTGGGAAGAATTCGAACAAAAAAAACATCAATAATATTTTAAAAAGCGTTGTATAACATAACGCTTTTTATTTTTCGAGAATTTGACACATTAGTAATGCTTTCGCAACAGTCGCACTACCGCTCACCATCGTAACTTCGAATTTAGCAAATATTCTACCGATATCTAATGTTGTAATCTTCACTTCTACATCGTCATCGATTTGAACAGTTTTCAAATAATAAATGTCTATATGTTCAATCATGATTTCTGATTTTTTCATTTTTCTTATTTCATAACGTAACGCTTCTTCAATAACTGCAATATAAACAGATTTCGTTAACATACCGAATTGATTGGTTAATTGTGGAGATATATTCACCACAACATTACCGTTGTCCATTGTGATTTGTTTTGCAATTTGGTCATGAATCGTTTCACCTATTTGTGGTTGTCTACTCATTAATTGCATCGTCTTCAATACATCTTCACGAGAAATGATACCGATTAATACTTTAGAGGTAGATACAACAGGCAACAATTCAATCCCTTCCCAAATCATAAGATGGGCACAAGTTGCGATGGTCGTATTTAAATGTGCAATAATAGGTGATTTAGTCATCAACGTTCTAATACTTTTATCTTGTTCTTCGTTAACAATATCTTTACTCGTTAAAATTCCTACAACTTTCATTTCACTATCAACAACTGGAAAACGCGTATGAGATGTTTGTTGAGATAATTCGTTCCAATCTCGCACTTTTTGTTTATCATCTAAATAAGAAGTTGATTCAATGGGGATCATAATATCTTCAACCATTAAAATTTCTTTTTTAATCATTTGATCATATATAGCTCTGTTAATAATATTGGCAACTAAAAATGTATCATAATTTGATAAAATAATCGGAAGTTCGTGTTCATCAGCATAATTTATAATATCTTCATTCGCTTCAAAACCACCCGTAATTAACACGGCAGAACCTCTTTTTAAAGCTTCCATTTGTACATCTGATCTATTACCAACTATCAGCAATGTATTTTTAGTTAAATATTTAACGACATCATTTAATTCCATTGCGCCAATTGCAAATTTTGATAAAGTTTTATATAAGCCTTGTTTACCGCCCAATACTTGACCATCCACAATTTTAACAATTTCATTAAATGTTAAATTTTCAATTTGTTCTCTAGATTTTCTTTCAATTCTAACTGTCCCTACTCTATCAATAGATGCTACAAGCCCTTGATTATCCGCTTCTTTAATTGCACGGTAAGCTGTACCTTCAGAGACATTTAAATCTTTCGCTATCTGTCTGACAGAGATTTTATGTCCAACAGATAACGATTCAATATACTTAATAATTTGCTCATGTTTCGTCATGTTTATACCCTCTATCAAATTTTATGAATTACTTTCTATTATACATTTTTAATGTATTAAATGATATCTTAAAAATTAAATAAAAGATTGAAACAACGCTCATTAAATTAAATCTTTTATACAGATTTACTTCTTAAACTTAAAAGCTGAGACGATAAAATCATCTCAGCTTTCTTAACTTACTTTCATATACATTTATAATTCTACTGTTTCACCAGGTTTTAAAATGTGCACTTCTGATTCTGTTACAGCTTTTTCAAAATCTTTAGGGTCTTGTTTAATAAAGTCAAATGTATCGTAATGAATAGGTACTACCTTTTTCGGCTTGATAAATTCATTAACTGCATAACTAGCATCATCAATGCCCATTGTAAAGTTATCGCCTATCGGAATAAAGCATAAATCCACTGGGTGTCTATCTGCGATTAATTTCATATCGCTGAATAAGCCTGTGTCACCAGTATGATAAATTGTACCCGCTTCAGTTTCTAATACAATTCCTGCAGGCATACCTAAATAGACGATTTCTCCATTTTCTTCTGTAAAGCTATTACTATGAAAGGCTTGCACATATTTTACTTTTCCAAAATTAAATTCAATATTTCCACCAATATTCATTGGATGTAAGTTTTCTAATCCGTGTTTATTAGATAAATAATCAATCGCTTCAGGTAACGCTATAACTGTTGCACCTGTTCTTTTTGCAATGCTAACAGTATCACCTAAATGATCGCCATGACCATGAGTTAATATAATATAATCTGCTTCTACTTCATCTGTCGTCAAATCTGATAATGGATTCCCTGTTATAAACGGATCCACAATCACTTTATGTCCTTTACTTTCAAAATAGATTACTGATTGTCCATGAAATGATACTTTCATGAATCTCCCTCCTCACATTGTCTTTTCCGTATATTATATACCCTAAATTTGAATTTATGAATCAAGAAGTCTAAAATAATGATGTAAGAAAGAGATTTGGGAGGAAGAATAATGGAACATAATGAAATTGCAAAATTTTTAAAAGATAAAGATGCAGATGCAGCATGGATTACAACGCCTTTGAACATCTTTTATTTAACAGGTTATTTATCTGAACCACATGAACGTCTATTTAGCTTATTAGTCACTAAAGATGGTGAAGAAACACTATTTTGTCCAAAAATGGAAGTTGAAGAAGCTAAAAATGCAGGTTTCACTGGAAACATCGTTGGATACTTAGATACAGAATCACCATTCGATTTGATTGAACAACAATCTTATAAAACTTTTGCGATAGAATCAGAGCATTTATCAGTTAAAAGACTTCGTGAAATTGAAAAAGCATTTAATGTAGAAACAATTGTTGATATTGATCAAGTATTAAAAGATATTAGAAATGTAAAAACTAATGACGAGATTGAGTTGTTACAAGAAGCGGCTAAATATGCAGATTTAGCTATTCAAGCTGGCGTTGATAAGTTAGAAGTTGGCGTTTCTGAAATTGAAGTATTAAATCATATTGAAACAACTATGAAACAACATGGTATTTCTAAGATGAGCTTTGATACTATGGTATTATTCGGCGATCATGCAGCAGCTCCTCATGGTACACCAGGAGAAAGAACTTTAAAAGAAAATGAATATGTACTATTTGACCTAGGTGTCATTTATAAGGGTTATTGTTCAGATATTACAAGAACTGTTCCATTCGGCACACCTTCTGATAAGGCACAAGAAATATACAACGTCGTACTTGATGCTAACAAACAAGCAATTGAAATGATTAAACCAGGTGCTAAAATTGCTGACTGCGATAAAGTAGCTAGAGATATTATTAGCAATGCTGGTTATGGTGAATACTTCCCGCATAGACTTGGTCACGGACTTGGATTAAGCGTCCATGAATTCCCAGACATTTCTAGTGCAAATACGGATGAATTCAAACCAGGCATGGTATTAACAGTTGAACCTGGAATTTACGTTCCTGGTGTCGCTGGCGTTAGAATTGAAGACGATATCGTTGTAACTGAAGATGGACATCGCATACTAACAGGCTACCAAAAATGATTAAAGAAGCTTGTGTAGAAACAATTTCGCAAATTGAACAAGCGATTAAAAATGGTGCAAATCGAATTGAACTTTGCGATAACCTTTCAGTTGGCGGCACAACACCAAGTTATGGAATGGTAAAGATTGCAGTAGAACTATGTCATCAACATAACGTTGAAGTCGCTGTCATGATTAGACCTCGCGGTGGAGATTTTAACTATAATTATTTCGAATATGAAATCATGCGACAAGATATATTACAATTGAAAGATTTGAAAGTTGATGCATTTGTATTTGGTTGTTTAGATGAACACGGTCATCTTGACGAATGGAAGATGAAATCATTAAAAGAAACATGTGGTATCATACCTGCCGTTTGTCATATGGCATTTGATTCAATTAATCCATATCATCAATTAAAATCATTAGATTGGTTAATTAAGCACCAATTCAGTCGCATACTAACACATGGCGGACCAAGTGATAGTGTGATATTTGATAACATTAACCATTTAGGTAAATTATTGATTCACTCAAAAGGCAATATTACAATCATGCCAGGTGGCGGACTTAATAAAGATAACTTATCACAATTAATAGAAGACATACCATTCGATGAAGTACACGGTACAAAGATTGTATAATAAGAAAAACCTGAGACGAAATTCGTCTCAGGTTTTTTGGTGGAGTTGACTTGTTTTTTAGTTTGGCGGGCGCTTAGTTACACTTCGTCCGACTTTTGTTACTAACGGCGTCCTTAGTTACACTTCACTCGACTTTTGTTACTAACAATGCCTTATTAGAATTTGATACACCCTATGTACCGAAAACTAAATAAATCAAGTATGTTTTTTAAAAAATATCGTACTTGATATTTTAACTTTTTTCTAGATAAAATTTCTTATTTCGCATATTTGTATTTTTAAAGTATTTATTACATACTCTTCTGACTGTATGTATTGGTATAGGATAACACCATGCTTTAGCTTCTTTAAAATCAAAAGGTTTTCTCTTTATGATAAAAAGTTCTTTTATGTTGAAATATACTAACTCCTCATACCCTAAATCTTTTCTACAGTAACAACATCTATAGTTATGCTTGTTTTTCTTAAAGGCAATAGTAAATAATTTTCTACAATTTGGGCATCTCAAACCAGATGCAACTTTATCTTCTAGAATATTAATATCTTTTTGATAAAAGGTTGAATGAATAGATTCATATTGTTTGAAAATATTTAAGATTTCTTGATTAGCTTCTTGATTATTTGTATCAATGAGTTGAGGAACTCTAGAAAGTTCTTGAGGAAGTAGTATTGCTTGATTTTGTGGTCTTTTACCGTGAAGATTGAAATGACTATTTGTAAATATAATAATGGTTTCAACTTGTCTTGGTAAATTGTGAGTATTAACGATTGATTGTATTTTATTTTCAATTTTATTTGTTTGTATGTGCGGTGACGGGTATCTTAAACTATTCGTACATTTAATATAATCTTCTTCAAAATACCAATCGCCAGTATAGTGTTTAACTTCGAAAATATAGATTTTTGTTGATGAAACAACTAAAAAATCAATTTGTATATGATTTGAGGTTCCGATTTCTAAATTATATACATACTTAACATCAACGATAGTGTCTAGTATTGCTTTAAAATACATTTCACCTTCCAATCCAGTTTGGTTAATATACAATTCTTTTCTTTGATCTAAATTCAAATTTGTCCAGCCTTCGATAGCTTCAAGATAAGAAATATATTCGGTTTTGTTCATGTAATCACCTGCTGTTAATAATAATATGTAATCAAATTATAGGTATTCTGCTCATTTTCAGCTAGTTGCATAAATTAAAAAAATGTCCAACTCAGCAATCTGAGTTAGACAATTTTTTAAATTTTATCTCAAAACTTCTTGATAAGGTGTATATTCTTTATCAAAAGCTTTTGCAACTTCTTTATATGTTAGTTTACCGTGTATTGTGTTTAAACCTTTAGCAAGTGCTTCGTTATCTTGACATGCTTTAACGTACCCTTTGTTTGCTAATTGAATTGCATATGGAGTTGTTGCATTATTTAATGCAATTGTAGATGTTCTTGGAACTGCTCCTGGCATATTAGCAACTGCATAGTGAACGACATCATGTTTAACATATGTTGGGTTATCATGTGTTGTAATTCTATCTGATGTTTCGAATGAACCTCCTTGGTCAATCGCGATGTCTACTAATACTGAACCTGGTTTCATTTTCTTAACCATTTCTTCAGTTACAAGTTTCGGTGCTTTAGCGCCTGGTATAAGTACTGACCCAATTACTAAATCACTTTCAACAACTGCTTCTTCAATATTTAAAGGTGATGACATCATCGTTTGCACGCTTGCACCAAATAAATCATCTAATTGTTGTAAACGTGTAGGATTTAAGTCAATAATCGTAACGTCTGCTCCAAGACCGACTGCCATTTTAGCAGCATTTGTTCCTGCTTGACCTCCACCGATTATTGTTACTTTCCCTCTTTTAACACCTGGTACTCCAGATAATAATATTCCAATGCCACCATGTGTTTTTTGTAGGAATTGCGCACCAATTTGAGTTGACATTCTTCCTGCTACTTCACTCATTGGCGCTAGTAATGGTAATGAACGATCGCTTAGCTGAACAGTTTCATAAGCAATTGCAGTTACTTCATTCTCTAATAATGCATTTGTTAAAGATTCTTCAGCAGCTAGATGTAAATATGTAAATAGGATTAAGTCTTTCTTGAAGAATTGGTATTCTTCTTGTAATGGTTCTTTAACTTTCATAACCATTTCTACATTCCATGCTTCTTCTTGACTTACAATTTCTGCTCCAGCTTGTTGATAATCTTCGTTAGTAAATTGTGAACCTAACCCTGCCTCAGTTTCTACTTTAACAACATGATTTTGTGCAACTAAACTTGCCACGCCACTAGGTGTTAATGCCACCCTATTTTCATTATTTTTAATCTCTCTTGGTACTCCAATAATCATTTTTCATTCCTCCTTGCTTTTATCATAACGCCACTAATTTGAAAGCGCAATCATTATTATTCATTTTTTATATTATCCTTATTTTCTAAATTTTTTTAATTTTCTTACTATAACGCAATTTTAACATACTTTATATAAAAATCGTGTAAATTCCCTATTATTTAAAAGTTTATATTGTTATTTTTTCAGAAAATTATGATATAATTAAATAAAAGAACTAGGAGGCGGTTTCTATGTTAAGTTACAAAAATATTTTAATTGCAGTAGATGGATCAACTGAATCAGAATGGGCTTATAATAAAGCTGTAGCCGTTGCTAAACGTAATGATGCTAAATTAACAATTGTTAATGTTGTAGATTCAAGATCATATGCAAGTGTTGAAGCCTATGATACTCAAATAGTAAATAAAGCAACAAGTTTTGCTGAAAGTTTATTATCTGGATATAAAGAATTCGCTGAGAATAATGGTGTTCATAATGTAGCGACTAAACTTGAATTCGGATCTCCAAAAACAGTTATTCCTAAAAAATTAGCAGTAGAATTTGACGTAGATTTAATCATGTGTGGTACTTCAGGATTAAATGCAGTAGAACGATTTATCGTTGGCTCTGTATCAGAATCAATAGTGAGAAACTCACCATGTGACGTTCTAGTAGTAAGAACAGAAACAATGCCTGAAGATTTCGAACCAGTTGTAGCAACAAAAGAATTATTCGAAGAACACCACGAAGGTAAATAAATAGATATAAGAAAAGCGTTCAGTCGAAATGGCTGAACGCTTTTATATTAGTTTTGATTATTATTTTGATCTTTTAAGTTTTGGTTATTTTCTTGTTTCTGTTTTTTAGATTGTTCTTTACCGACTCTGCGTGTAACGATTCTAACTAATCGCAATAATGCTCTCTCTGGTCTCATTTATATATCCTCCTTAGAATATGCATTACTTACATATAACCGAAGAATCACTTTTTAAACATAAAAAACGAGACTGGCATCTTATTCACACATAAGTTACGCCTGTCTCGCTTTTAAATATACTTGATTATCCTAAGTTACCAAATTTCACAACGTCACGTGCGATCACAACTTCTTCGTCAGTTGGAATTACAATAACTTTTACTGGTGAATGTGGGTAGTTGATGAATGCTTCTTCTCCACGTAAACCTGTGTTTAAGCGTTGATCCCAATATACACCCATAAATTCTAATCCTTCTAATACTTTAGCACGAACTGTGTCAGAGTTTTCCCCTACACCAGCTGTAAATACAATTGCATCTAAGCCATGCATTCTTGTAGCATATGATCCCATATATTTATGGATTCTAGATGCGAATACATCTAATGCTAATTTAGCACGTTCGTTACCTTCGTTAGCGTCTTGCTCAATATCTCTTAAGTCACTTGATGAACCTGAGATACCAAGTAAACCTGATTCTTTATTAAGGATATTTAATACTTCTTCAGCATTTTTACCAGTTTTCTCCATGATATATGGAATTAAAGCTGGGTCAAGGTTACCTGAACGCGTACCCATTGTAACACCTGCTAATGGTGTGAAGCCCATTGAAGTATCAACTGATTTACCACCGTCAATTGCAGCAATAGAAGCACCATTACCGATATGACAAGAGATAATTCTTAATTGATCTAATGGACGATCTAATAATTCTGCTGCTCTTTCAGATACATATTTATGACTTGTACCATGGAAACCATATTTACGAATACCGAAATCTTTATAGAAGTTGTAAGGTAAGCTGTATAAATATGATTCTTCTGGCATTGTTTGGTGGAATGATGTATCGAATACTGCAACATGTGGGATACTTGGCAATAATTTTCTAAATGCTTTAATACCCATGATGTTTGCTGGGTTGTGTAAAGGCGCTAAATCAGTTAATGATTCGATTTTAGCTAATACATCTTCAGTAACAAGTGCTGATTCTGGGAATAATTCTCCGCCGTGAACAACACGATGTCCAGTACCTTGAATATCATTAATGTCTTCGATGATATTATGCTCTTTTAAAGCTTCAATCATGATGTTTACTGCAACTTCATGATTTTCAATATCTAATGTTCTTGTAATTTTTTCCCCGTTAACCGTAATTGTGAAAATTGAATTTTTCAACCCGATACGTTCGATTAATCCTTTTGTGATAACTTTTTCTTCAGGCATCTCAAATAATTGGAATTTTAAAGATGAGCTACCAGCATTAATTGCTATAATTTTTGTCATTTAGACTTCCTCCTGATAATACTATTCTATACTATTTAAACACTAATACAGTTATGAATCAAGCATTAATACAGTTTATAAAGAATGATTTTCTTTCATCCATTCATCTACTTCTGATAAAAACGTTTGCAATTGAGATTGTGCCTTGAAATCTGGTATATTTGCTAGCAATACTTCTACACTCTTAGTATTTCTAGGGTCTTTTTTCTGTAAAATCAATAGTGATTTACGTGATTGTTCTGTCTTGAATAATGAATTAGGAAAGTTTAAAAATGCTTGCATTTCTGTTTCTGTTGCAATATATTTTTGAAGCTGTTTCACTTCTTCGCCTTCAAAGATATTTGTTGGTACGATTAAGAATACATACCCACCCGGTCTAGTTGCTGTAACAGCTTGTTCTAATAATAAATAATGACTATAACTATGCCCTTCATCAAAGCCTAATATCATCTCTTTACTGCGTTCATCAACTGGATAATATCCTACTGGTAAATCGCCGACAATAACATCCGCTTCTTCTAAAGGTAGTGGCATAATGGCATCTTGTGGATACACATCAAATGGTATTTCTAAGAAGTTAGCTAAATGTATACTTACACGTTGTAATACAGGATCTACTTCAATCAAGTGGTGCATCAATGTCTTATCTTGATTTTGTTCGTTGATTGTTGCACTCAAATGTCCTGTACCACTTGCAATATCTACAATGTTTAATTCTGTTTTGTTTTTGTTAAATAAATTTACAAGATAGCTTAATATAAACCCAATAGAATCTGGCGTCATTTGATGATTGGGTTGAATCACTTCTTCTTTTAATAAACTTAAATAAGCAAATTGGAACGCTTTTCTTCGTTCTTGTAATGTTGATTGTTCTAAAAGATCTCTTTGGTTTGTATAAATGTCTTCCATAGCCAAACCAAGATTCTCTATATAACTTTGTCCATTCTCATCGTGGAGGTCTTTACTTTTTACATCAAGTTTTTCAAATAATACTTCCATCATATTCTTTTCTTCAGTCATAATTGCCCTCTTTCGTATAAAAAGCTGTCCACTAAATGGACAGCAGTTTATGGTTGTTAATTAGTCTAAATTTTTAAATGCTTCTAAAGCTTTGTCATAGTCAGGATGGTTTGTACCTTCACTCACTATTTCTGAATAAACAACTTTATTATCTTTGTCCAAAACAAATACTGAACGTGCTAATAAACGAAGTTCTTTCATGATAACACCATAGTTTTCACCAAAAGATAAATCACGGTGGTCACTTAATGTAATCACATTATCTAATCCTTCAGCTGCACACCATCTTTTTTGAGCAAATGGTAAGTCGTTAGAAATTGTTAAAACAACGCCATCTTGTTCATTTGCAGCTTCTTCATTAAATTTACGTGTTTGTTGACTGCACACGCCTGTATCTAAAGAAGGTACGGCACTAATAAGTTTCTTTTTACCTTCATAGTCTTTTAATGTCTTTTCAGATAGGTCATTTGCTAATACAGTAAAATCAGGTGCTACTGAACCTACTTTAACTTCCTCACCTAATATTGTAATTGGTTCATTCTTGAATGTAACTTGCGCCATAAAAAAAGCCTCCTTATTCTTGATAAATATATTTTATCATGATTAAAGAGACTTTAAAATTCTTTTGATTATAACTTAGTTATCCAATCACATTTTGTAAGTCTTTTCTCATTTGAACATATTTGTTTTTGAGAACGACTGTTTCACCAAAATAGTCATGAATACCTTTATGCTTTTTAGTAAATGCTACTACAATATATGGAATGCCTAATAGTGCACCAGAGATAATTCGCCCGATCCATTCTCTAAATAGAACATCCTTCAATTTAAGCGGTTGAGCATCTTCTCGATAGACACTTAAACCTAAGATCATCTTGCCTAGTGTTGCTTTAAAATAATACGTCATCAACACGAAATATAAATAAAATATTAAGGCACTTGCCATATTTTCAACACTGAAGTATGGCACCCATAGATAAGAATCATTGATATCTGTAAGTGCAAATATCGGACTTAACACAATACCTTTAAATCCTGCTAAAGCTAAGATATCGATGATATAAGCTAAAAATCGGACCCAGAATCCAGCAAATACGATGGATTTAATATCAGACATATATTTATTGACAGTACGCTCAATTTCACTTTGTTCACGTGTAGTAGCGACTTGTTCATAACTTGTTTCTGTCATTACAATCCCTCCTTATTCACCCTATAAATACATAGGTTGTGGTGATTTATTCGCTTTAATTAAGGCTTCATATTTAGTCATATCATCTAAACCTATCATAGAAGAAAGTTTACTTTTAGCAGCCATTGGGAAGTTTAAGAATCCACCTGATGTATCATATGTTACAACTTGTGCATTTTTCGATTTAATGTCACTTCTTAATGCTTTAATTGCATCATCTTCATAACCAATTTCATCAATTAAGCCATTTGATTTAGCTTGTTGTGCAGAATATATTCTACCATCAGCTAATTTCTTAACTTCTGATTCTGACATATGTCTACCATCTTTAATGACATTTACAAATTGTTTATAACTATCATCAATGATGGATTGCATGATGTCGCGTTCTTCTTTTGACATTTCTTTCATTGGATTCAAGATTTGTTTATGTTTACCAGAAGTAACAGATTCATCTTTCACACCTAAATCATTTGCAAGTTCTGAATAATTAATGCTTGAGATAATAACGCCAAGTGAACCTGTTAATGTTTGTGAACCTGCATAAATTTTGTCAGCTGGTGTTGAAATATAATATCCACCTGATGCTGCCATATTTTTCATTTGTACATAAACTTTTTTATCTTTAGCTTTAATTTCTTCTAATTTTTTATGTATTTCATCACTTTCATATGTTCCACCACCTGGTGAATTCACAACTAGAAGTACACCTTTAACTTGATCGTCTTTTTTAATTTTATCAAGTTGTTTTAAGAAGGATTCATGATTATACCCTCCTCCACTAAATAACGACTCTTGGACACCCGTATCTTGAATGGTACCATCTACTGATAATTTAACAATTTTACTACTACTATCACTACCAGATACGACAGACTCACTAATACCATCTGAATCTGTTACTGATTTTTTCCACGAATCGTCTAAAAATATGCCAACTGTGCTGACAACCATTCCACCTACAACTAAAACAGCTGCGATGATTATCGCTATAATTCGTTTAGACATAGTATCATCCTTTCTATTTTAAATATTTACATTTATAATAATAACAGACTTTAATAATAACTGTAACTTTTGGGAGGAATAAATTATGACTTCGTATAAACGTATTTATTTATTTAGTTCAAAAGACCGTGACGTATTGGCAACACGCGAAAAGATTCAGAATGAAATGGAACCACACGGATTTGAATTTGTTTCAAATTACGATGATGCAGATATTATTGCTTCAGTCGGAGGAGATGGGAGTTTCTTACAAGCTTGTAGAAAAACTAACTTTAATAAAGACAAAGTATATATTGGTATCAAAACACGACTAGACCAAAATTATTTATATGTTGATTTTAGTATTGATGACATTCCACATTTAGTAGAATCTATTGATTCTCATGAAGTAAGTGTCAGAAAATATCCTGTCCTAGAAGTAAACTTGAATAATCAAATGTCTTATATGTGTTTAAATGATTTTTACATTAAATCAAGTGTTATCAAACCGATGAAGATGGAAATATACATTGATGACGAATACTTCGAGGCATTCAACGGAGATGGTTTGTTAATATCAACACCAACAGGATCAACAGGATATAATAAATCATTAGACGGCGCAATTATTGACCCTAAAATTAGAAGCATGCAACTAACTGAAATCGCATCACTGAATAACAACAATTTTAGAACAGTGAGTAGTTCAGTAGTATTAGGTGATACAAGAACCCTTAAAATCATACTCGATAAAGAAGGAAACTACTATCCAATTATGGGACTAGATAATGAAGCATTAAGCATTCAAGAAACAGACTTTATATCACTTAGAATACAAGATAAATATATTCGAACACTGAAATTACCTCAAAATTCATTCTGGAGTAAAGTTCAAAGAAAATTCTTATAAAAATAAGTAACAATCCCATAAATTAAAACACCTTAGCGCCTATGCGCTGAGGTGTTTTTTACATAAAGTGACTACTAATATAGTCATATAGATTTTTGAGTATTAACGTGATTGTTACAACAATAAATAATACTTTGACGTATGATACGCCTTTTTTAATAGCAAACGTAACACCTAAATACGAACCGATTACCATAGATACTGCCATACTTAATCCATAGATATAATTGACATGTCCTAAAACCATAAATAACAGCAATGCACCTATGTTAGAAGCAAAATTTAAAAATTTAGCATTCCCTGCTGCGTGTAAATAATCAAGGCCGATTATTAATAAAGCAAATAGGAAAAATGATCCTGTTCCGCCTCCGAGAAATCCATCATAATATCCAATTACCGTTACACCAATAATAAACAAGATTGCTTTTTTAAGTGACAATTTCTTGTATCGATTAATGTCTCCCCAATCTTTTTTTACAATTGAGTATATGGTTACAAGTGCCAATATAATAATTGCTAATGGCTTTAAATATTCTGGTGGTAAATATGTAGCAGTAATCGCACCGAATATCGAACCTACAAAGGATAATGGAAATAACTTACCTACAATATCGAAATCTACTTTCTTTGCTCTTATAAATTTCATCGTACTCGTAAATGAACCGAATGAACTTGCTAATTTATTCGTACCTAGAGCTGTGGCTGGATCCATTCCTACTGCTAGTAATGCAGGTAAAGAAATCAATCCTCCTCCACCTACAACTGAATCGATAAACGCTGCAATTAAACCAAACAATATAATGATTAATAATATATTTAAATCAAACTCCATATGGATATCTCCTCTACTTTAATGATAACGACATCCCAACGTTCGTATTAAAGTAGTTCATCCATCCATTCTTCTTTTTGTTGATTCAAATCATCGTGCTTAGAAATTGTAAGTGTTTCTATATTTTTAACCGCTTCATCAATTAGTGGACCAAAATCAAATTTTGATTCAAAATATTCCACTTTTTCTAGTTTAGGATTTGTCTTTGGATTTTTTGGTGTAAATATCGTACAACAATCCTCAAATGGTTGAATTGATAAATCAAATGTATTAATTGCTTTCGCCTTTTTAACGATATCTTCTTTATCAAATGTAAGTAATGGACGTAATATCGGCATTGATGTTACGCTGTTAATGGCATACATACTGCCTAAAGTTTGGCTCGCTACTTGCCCTAAATTCTCACCATTTACAATAGCGTGTGCACCGATTTCATGTGCTACTTTCTCAGTAACTCTTAACATCATTCTTCTTGTACTTGTCATTGTAAAGCTTTCTTCAACGACTTTATGAATTTGCTTTTGGAGTTCTGTAAAAGGTACAATGTGCAATTTGATGTCGCCTGTTAAATGTGCAAGTTGTTTTGTTAAATCAATTACTTTTTGTTTAGCTTGTTCACTTGTATATGGCGGACTATGAAAATGAATAGCTTCAATTGTCACGCCTCGTTTCATCACTTCCATACCTGCTACTGGTGAATCTATTCCACCTGAAAGCATAAGTAACGTTTTACCACCTGTTCCTACAGGTAATCCACCAGCGCCTTCAAGTACGCGATTGTACATATAAATAGCGTCTTTACGAACTTCTACTTTTATTTTATGATCTGGTTGTTTTACATTTACTGTTATGTGATCAGTATTTTGAAGTACATGACCACCTAATTCTTGTTGCAATTGAAAAGTATCAAGTTCAAAAGTTTTATCTGCACGTTTGACGTCAATTTTGAAAGTGTCACCATCATTAAAATCATGCGCAAACTTTAAGGCAACTTCTTTCATTAAATCTAAATCTTTTTCAATTCGAACTACTGGACTTACAGAGTGTACGCCAAACACAGTTTGAATTCTGCTCATCATTTCTTCAATGTCAGAACCTTCGTGTACATCTATATACATACGGTCACGATTTGCACGTACTTTGTAACCTTGAAGTGGCATTAATCGGCTCTTGATGTTTGCTTTTAATTTATTCACAAACATATTTCTATTACCTGTTTTTAAAGTCAGTTCTCCGTATCTCACTAAAATGTGATCATAATACATATTTTATTAACTCCTTTACCTCTTTATATACTTTATCAAAGGCATCTTTAAAACGTTCTATTTCTTCATTCGTTAAATCTGGTGCAATACTTATTCTTATACTTCCTTCAATAACAAGGTTGCTTAATCCCATTGCTTTTAACGTTTCATTATGAGAACTTTTCTTTGACGAACATGCACTCGTTGTAGACAAATAAATTTCATATTTAGAAAATGCATTGACTAATACTTCACCTTTAACACCTGGAAAAGAAATATTTAATATATATGGTGCTGCATCGATTGGTGAATTAATCAAGACACCTTTATATTGTGCTACAAACGCTCTAATTTCTCTACCTCTTTGACTTAATGCTTGAGCATTATCTTCCATACGATCGTTCATTATTCTCATCGCTTTTGCTAATGCAATATTGACAGGTGCATTAACTGTACCGCTTCTTAAACCTTGCTCTTGTCCGCCACCAAATATAATTTGTTTAATCGATTTAATTTGTTTAATCGCCAAAATACCTGAACCTTTTAATCCATGGAATTTATGTGCGCTTAAACTATAACTATCTGCTAAATTAATATCTAATGGTACTTTCCCAAAACCTTGTACACCATCTACATGAAAATGCACTTTTGGATATTCTTCTAAAATTCGACTAATTTCTTCAATCGGTTGAATTTGCCCCATTACATTATTGACATGCATACATGTTACAAGTACAACATCATCGTTAAGCAATTCTTGTAAAGATGATATATCTAATTTCCCATCCTTAGTCGTTTTAATATATTTCAAATTAAAACCTTCGTCCTCTAAGCCTCTCATCGTTTCAAGAACTGACGGATGTTCCATTTTAGTTGTTAGGATTGTATTACCAAATCTCTTTTTCGCTTTTGCCATCCCTTGAAGTGCTATATTATTCGATTCAGTAGCACCACTTGTAAATATAATATTGAATGGATCATTTAAATTTAAATATTGTTTAACATTTTCTCTTGCTTTATCAAGTAAATGAGCAATCTTTATGCCAGCAGAGTGAGGACTATTTGGATTGAAAAAATATTGTTGATTCATTTGTGTATATGTTTGAATAACATCCTCATCAGGCTTTGTCGTTGCAGCATTATCAAGATATATCATACTGTCACCTCTTTTTTTCATTATATAATAATACCACAAGTCATTTCGTATAGATATACTAATTGACTTAGAAAAAACATCCACTAACTCAGAAAAAATAAAGGCAAAGACATTTGCCATGTCTTTGCCTTTATAACGTTCTTATCGTTTATTTACATCTTCTTCTATTTTTTCACTGATACCAGGCTCAACTTTTTCAAGCGCTGCTTCTGCTATTTCAATAGCACGTTTGTATCTATTGTTAGCAAATAGTCTTTCTGCTTCATTGAGACTCTTATTCAGTTCATTATTTTCTTTTCTATATCTATTACCATATTGAATTAATGTTTCAGCATGAACAGCATTAATAAGTACATCTGTTGTTTCATCTTCAAATTTATTCATTTGAAGTACAATGTTACTCACTTTATCTTTTACATATTGTACATTAATAGGTCTTTGACTAAAGATTTTATTCACTTCACGAATTTCGTGATCAATTTCATTTTTCATAATGATAAATCTTTCAGGTACACTTGGTAAATTTGATGCTAATAAATTTCTATATATTTCTTCTTTCTTAGATTGAACACGTAATGTATTTTGTTGAGCTGTAGCTTCGTCTTCTCTAAGAGAAACTAAATGATTTTGTATTTTTTGTTGATTATCATTAATAACTTTAACATGTTCTTCTATATATAGAAGATTATCTTCAACTTCACTATAGCGTACGTTTGTTTTAGCCATTTCACCTAAAATTTCATCGTATACGCTGATTAAGTTTTGAATTTCATTCTCGTACTGTCTTACTTTATGTACATCTTCTTCAGAAATATAATAGTTCTCTTTAACATATTCAATTTCTGTTTGAAGTGTGTAGTTCATATCTTTAGCATGGAATAATTCATCTGTAATAATTTCTTTAGATTGTTCGACAGTATTTTTAGATTTTACTTCATGTTCGATTAAATCATACATATCATCTAAAGAATCATTAATTTCATTAATAATGCTTTCAGCTTTCGTTAATTCTAATCTTCCAATCAATGGTTCAACTAAATTTAATTTACCACGTAAAGTTTGTAGCGTGCCTTCCACTTTAACATGTTCTAGGTTGTAACCTTCAACTTTTAAATCTCTACATCCAAATTTCAAGTCTTGGAATTGACCTGGTAATTCTTTTTGTACATCTTTGATCAATAATGGAATTTCATTCATATCTTCTTGCATACGTTTCATATCCGTATTAAGTTGATCAATATGACCACTTGCTTTAATGTAGTGTCCATCTTCAACAAGTTCTTCATATTGTTCAATTCTAGGTAGAAAAGCTTCGATGTTTTTTTCGATTAGTTCAGCAGCATCCCCAAACTGGTGTCTATTCGCTAATACTTCTCTCTTCGTTTCTCTATAAATCTGTTTAGATTCATCGTATAGTTTGTCGCTTGTTTCCACTGTTGTCATTAATTCTGTAACACTCTGAGTTAAGCGCGTATATTTCTTTTCTATACCATCCATTATTTTGTTAGCATCTGCAATACTTTCTTCAGATTGTGAGAACTTAAATTTATCAAGTTCTGCATCAGCATCGTGAATTTTAGCATCTACAACTTTTAAATCTTCTTGTAAAACAGTTTGCCATTCTCTCTTAAATTGGTCATACTTGTCTTTAGCTTCACCATGGATATTTAATTTTTTAAGCTTAGCTAATTCATCTTGAAAAGGTAATTGCTTAATTTTTTGCTTACGCTGCTCAGTCTCAGTAATCAAATTTCGCTTTGATGTACGCAACCATAACATTATACCAATACCAATTAATATAATGATTATAACTGCAAGTGTTATATAAATTGCCATTATGTATTCTCCTCCTAAATCGTTCTCTTTATTATAACGTAAAATATATATCCAACAAACCTTTTTCTATGCAAAACATATTCAAAATCATAAAATAGTAATATAATTCAAATAAATATTGAAATGAGGAATAAAAATGTCAGAACAACAACTAGATTATTCATTACTCAACCGCCAATTAGATGGTTTATTATCAGGAGAACAAGATTTAATTGCTAATTTAAGTAATGCATCTGCGTTCATCAACCAATTCTTACCAAACATCAACTGGGTTGGGTTTTATCTTATTAAAAATAATGCCTTAAAACTTGGTCCATTTCAAGGATTACCTGCTTGTGTAGACATTGAAATTGGTAAAGGCGTTTGTGGAACAGCTGTTGCCGAAAAGCAATCACAACTTATTGAAGATGTTAATCAATTCCCTGGACATATTGCATGTGATGCTAATAGCCAATCAGAAATCGTTATACCTATATACTATAACAAAGAAATCATCGGTGTGTTAGATATAGATGCACCTGTTAAATCAAGATTTAATCAAACTGATCTTGAAGGGTTAGAATTACTTGTCAAAACACTTGAAAAGCATATCCATCTTTAAAAATATAAATTGACATGAACTAAACAAAAATGTATAATAGCTTTTGTGTGAATTAACGAAAGTAGCAGTTAAATATTGTAAGGCTCTATGTTATTCCCAAAGAAGGCGTGTTGTGTAACCGCGGCTGCAAGGTGAAGGCACACAAATATAACATATCCCTATGAGCATTTAGCATTCTTTCTTGTTTCTTCATAACAATCAAACAAGAAAAAGGAGGAACTTCAAAATGGCAAGATTTAGAGGTTCAAACTGGAAAAAATCACGTCGTTTAGGTATTTCATTAAGCGGCACAGGTAAAGAATTAGAAAAACGTCCTTACGTACCAGGACAACATGGTCCAACTCAACGTAAAAAATTATCTGAGTATGGTCTTCAATTACAAGAGAAACAAAAATTACGTTACATGTACGGAATCAACGAACGTCAATTCCGCACTATTTTCGATAAAGCTGGTAACATGAAAGGTATCCACGGTGATAACTTCATGGCGCTATTAGCTTCACGTTTAGACGCAGTTGTTTACCAATTAGGTTTAGCTCGTACTCGTCGTCAAGCACGTCAATTAGTTAACCACGGTCATATTACTGTAGATGGCGCTCGTGTTGATATCCCATCTTACACTTTAAAACCTGGTCAAACTATCAGTGTTCGTGAAAAATCACAAAAATTAAACATCGTATTAGAATCAGTTGAATTAAGTCATCACGTTCCTGATTACTTATCATTCGATGCTGACAAATTAGAAGGTACTTTCGTACGCGTTCCAGAACGTAGCGAATTATCTGCTGAAATCAATGAACAATTAATCGTTGAGTACTACTCTCGTTAATCTTTGTTCAAACAAAACCACTTTCATTTCGAAAGTGGTTTTTTATTTTTAATTTATGACTTCATCCATTCATCTAGTATATGTGCATAATCCGATATTAAACCATCAACACCCATGGCTAACATTTTTTGAGCCGTATGTTTATCATTAATCGTATATGGCAGTATCTTAAGATGCGATGCATGTGCAGCTTTTACAAATCTTCTCGTGACAATTTTATAATTCGGATTAATATAGTTTGCATACTCCCCTATTTTCTTAATTGCCCTTCTACTTATAAAACGATCTTTCTTCTTAATTAAGACACCTAATTCTATTTCAGGCCATAAAATATTTATTTTTTGAATTGCATTTCTATTAAATGATTGAATCATAATTTGATTGTTCGAAATACCATGTTGTTTGATCATAGTAATGATACCCTCTTCGATGTTCGGATAATTTTCAGGTTGTTTAATTTCTATTAGAAGCTTTATATATGTGTCTTTTATTAATTTAAGTACATCTTGAAATAACGGAATTTGCTCTCCAGAATATGCTTCCCCTTTCCATTTACCGACATCATATTTTGTTAATGCTTCGTACGTTAATTTTCTGATGATCCCTTTTTCTTGTGAAGTACGGTTCGTCGTCGGATCATGAATAACAACAAGCTTACCATCTATTGTTCTATGTATATCTATTTCAAGAACGTCTATATTGAATTCTATTGCACGTTTAAAAGAAACCATTGTATTTTCTGGTGCTAAAGATGGAACACCTCTATGTGCAACTTTTAATTTACATTTTTGATTATACACATTCATTGTCTACTCCTTTAAAATCAGTCATACTATAGATTATACCCAAATATTTTTATTTATAGAAAGGAACATGATTATGACAACACATATTTTTAATTTAAAAGGAACATGGACAAAAGGTAGAAATGCTTCTGGCCATATAACTACTGATAACTTATCTACACGCGTATCAATTCCAGAAGTAATGGATGGTCCGGAAATCGGCACAAATCCCGATGAAATGCTACTTGGTGCAGCTTCAACTTGCTATATGATTACATTGGCAGCAATGATTGAACGCTCTGAAATTGATATCGAGAGAATTGAAGTGGCTTCTAAAGGTCATGTTGATGTAGAAAATGGTGTAATCACTTATAAAAAAATAGAACATTTCCCAATTATTTATTTATCTGAAGAACCGGATGAAAATTTACAAAAAAGATTAAATAGACTTGTTCAAAAAGCAGAGGAATCTTGTATGGTAACACGTGCTTTGGCTGGCAATGTTCAAGTTGTAGCAACTGGGGAAATAAGATTTTAATAATGAAAACGTTTTAATCAGAATTTTCTATAAATTCTCTATTATTTTACTATTTTCTTTGCTACAATATAGAACATAAATTCAGTAAGGAGTGTATATATATGTATCAGCATGATTCTTTATTACTCGCACCAGGTCCTACAACTGTTCCAAGGGAGATTTTAGAAAGTATGAATCAACCTATGACAGGACATAGAACAAAGGAATTTAGTCAAATTATTCATCAAGCATCAAGAGATTTACAAACAATTTTTGGGGCTAAACACCCTGTTGCTATTCTAACTTCATCAGGAACAAGTGCTCTTGAAGCAGCTATGGTTAATGTAGCGAATCCTGAAGATGATATTGTCATTATTGTTTCAGGCGCTTTTGGGGATAGGTTTAGAAAAATCGCGTCCTCTTATCCTTTTAAGGCACATATTTTTGAAGTTGAATGGGGAAAAGGTGTCGATATAAAAGAATTTGAAACATATTTAAACTCACTTAATGTTGATGTTAAAGCTGTATTTACTCAATTCTGTGAAACGTCTACTTCTGTTAAACATCCTATTAATGCTTTAGGTAAGTTAGTTAAACAATTTAATCCTGACATCTATTTTGTAGTGGATGGCGTTAGTATTATTGGAGCAGTAGAAGTAGATATGGAACAAGACAACATCGATGTTCTCGTTTCAGGTAGTCAAAAAGCAATCATGTTACCACCTGGGGCAGCATTTGTAGCATATAATGATAGAGCTATTGAAAGGTTTAAAGAAGTGAAAACTTCAAGATTTTATTTAGATTTAAATAAATACATAACTTCTTTAAACGATGATTCAACACCTTTCACACCTGCTGTATCACTTATTAGAGGTGTACAAACTTATTGTGATTTAATACAAAAAGAAAAATTTGAAAATACAATCAAAAGACATGAAGTATGTAAATCAGCTGTTCGAGAAAGTTTAAAAGCATTAGATATTGAACTATTAGTTGAAGATGAATTTGCATCACCTACTGTAACAGCTTTTGTACCAAATAAAAATGAAGTTAAGACGATTAAAGATGAATTACTTAATAGATTCAACATTACAATTGCTGGTGGTCAACAACACCTTAAAGGCACAATATTAAGGGTTGGTCACATGGGTAAAATCTCACCAAATGACATGTTGCAATTTATTAGTGCATTAGAAATTATACTTTCAGAAATACGTGAACAATCAGTACTTGGTAAAGGTGTTTCAAAATTCCAGGAGGTAGTTAATCAATATGTTTAAAGTAATTGTAGTCGATCCAATATCAGAAGAAGGTTTAAAAAGTTTAACAGATCATGAAAAATTCGAAATAGACATTAAAACTGGCTTGAGTGAATCAGAAATCGTTAACATTATCGGTGACTATGATGCTTTAATCGTAAGAAGCCAAACTCAAATCACACCCCCAATCCTAGACGCAGCGAAAAATCTTCGCGTTGTAGCTAGAGCTGGTGTTGGTGTTGATAATATTGATATCGATCACGCAACAAAACAAGGTATTCTTGTTATTAATGCGCCTGATGGAAACACTATTTCTGCAACAGAACATTCTATGGCAATGATTCTTTCTATGGCTCGAAATATTCCAGAAGCACATCGCTCCTTACAAGAAGGTAATTGGGATAGAAAAAAATATCGTGGTACTGAATTATACAAGAAGACACTCGGCGTAATTGGTGCAGGTAGAATAGGATTAGGTGTTGCGAAACGTGCTCAAAGTTTCGGCATGAATATTCTTGCATTTGATCCTTATTTATCTAGCGATGACGCGAAACGTTTAGAAATTACAAGAGCGACCGTAGACGAAATTGCTGAACAAGCAGATTTCATTACAGTACATACCCCTCTTACACCAAAGACTAAGGGACTTGTAAATGAAGACTTTTTCAATAAAGCGAAACCTAACTTACAAATTATCAATGTTGCCAGAGGTGGTATTATCGATGAAGATGCCTTAATTAAAGCACTTGATGAAGGTAAAATCGAAAAAGCTGCACTAGATGTATTTACTGAAGAACCGGCAAATAACACACCACTTACGCAACATGAAAAAATCATCGTAACACCACATCTTGGCGCTTCAACTATCGAAGCTCAAGAAAAAGTTGCAGTATCTGTTGCAAATGAAATCATTGATATTTTTGAAAATAATAACGTCTTACACGCTGTAAACGCACCACAAATGTCTGGTGAAGTTGAAGCAGAACTAAGACCTTTTGTAGAATTAAGTAGAACAACTGGTGAAGTTGGTATCCAACTATTTGAAAAAGGTCCAAGAGAATTAAAAATTAAATATCATGGTGAAATTGCATTAGATGATACAAGTTTAATTACAAGACAACTTGTTATGGGTGTCTTACAACAAGACTTAGGTGATCATGTTAATTTAATCAATGCACTCGTATTGTTAAATGAACAAGGCGTAACGTATCAAATCGAAAAAAATAGTAAAAAATATGGTTTCAGCAACTATATTGAATTAGAATTAGTGAACAAAGACCATTCTATTAAAATCGGTTCGACTGTATTAAATGGTTATGGACCTCGTATCGTAAGAATCAATGACTATCCTGTAGATTTCAAACCAGAAAAGCATATGTTACTTATCCATCATAATGATAGACCAGGTATCGTAGGTAAAATGGGACAAATCTTAGGAGAACATGGTATCAATATTGCTTCAATGCACTTAGGTAGACATTCTATCGGTGGAGAAGCATTAATGATATTATCAATTGACGACGAAGCATCAGATGAAACAATAAATGACTTATTTGCTATTGATGGCTTCCAAAGTATTAAAAAAGTCGAACTAAATAAACAACTATAAACAATCAACCACGTGTTAGCATTCATCTAACACGTGGTTTTTATTATACATAATTAACTTACAAATGCTTTAAGTACAAGTCTTGCTCGATTATTGTTCATTTCATGAATATCATAGTATGTTAAGATATGTAACCATATATCATTAATCAATTTTTCTTCAGATGATTTACCAATACTTCTCACTTTACCTACAATCCATAAAATAAATGATGTTAAAACAGTTTGGGATACGTCTTTCATATATTGCTGATCATGAGATATATCAGATTGCTTTATATCATTAATCAGACTATAAACTTCTTTACCAACTAAAAATTCTTTAGGACTCGTATCAATCACAATCTTTAGTTCGTCGACAGTGTGTGCTTTATAAAGTGTCCCCTTTTCGTTAATTTGTCGTAATTCATTTCTAGTATTGTCATAGCTTAAATTAAGGAATTGAGCAATCTCTTTAATTAATTCTTCACTATACGAATTAGGATCTTGCTTATTGAGTTTAGAAATTTTCTTATGTGAGAATCCAGTT
Source organism: Mammaliicoccus sp. FSL K6-3158 (assembly GCF_038005105.1). NCBI lineage: Bacteria > Bacillati > Bacillota > Bacilli > Caryophanales > Staphylococcaceae > Mammaliicoccus > Mammaliicoccus sp. FSL K6-3158. The sequence continues at coordinate 1,167,299 of NZ_JBBOSL010000001.1, read as the reverse complement.
TGCCTCATAAAATGGTTTCTATCAGCATCATGATTTTTAAGTAAAATATCAATATACATTATTCCAACTCCCATTTGTTTTTCAAAATTTTATTCACACTTCTATTATACAATATTTGTAAGTAAATATTGTAATAAAATCTTATAAATTATTTATTTATCAAAAAAACCCACAAATCATCAAAGATTTGTGGGATGTTAAATTTATAATAATACGTTTCTAATATCTAATATATTATCTACAATATAATCAGCATGGTAATCTTCTAGCTCTGTTCTTGCTGACTGACCTTTTAATCCAGTAAGTGTGCCTATAAATGTTGCACCTGTTTTTTGTGCACTTAATAAATCAGCTAATGAATCACCTACTATATATATATCTTGCTCACTAAACACCTGTTCTTGTTCTTTAATATAAGTTAAATAGTTCTCTGGGTCATTTCCACCATTCGCTATTAAATAACTAAACGGATTTGGTTTACCGAGTGGTTTGAATTCAGGATATGTTGTTTCTGCTTTAAGAACTTCTGATGCTGTTCCTATATGGAATTCATCAAATTGCTTTAACCAACCGATTGTTTCAAATGGAACGATTGTTTCTGTTCTTGGTCTACCTGTAGCAATACCGATTTGATATCCTACTTCTTTCAAATCTTCTAGCAATTGAGTCACTTCATCCACATTTGCTAACACTACTTCTTCTTTTATATAACCATTTTTAAAAGTTGTACGTGGTGTCTTATGTTCAACTTCTTGATATAACTCAGTACCTAAGTACCATTCTTGATAAACTTCTTGCGCAACATCCCAGAACTTACTTTTCAGTTCAAAAATTGAAGCATCTTCTACATTGAGTTCTTCTTGCGCAAAAGCGATAAGATCATGATAAATATTTTCTTTACCGGAAGTCGCTTTAGATAAAAATCGGCGAGGTGTTTCTATATTGATCTCTTGGCCTACTATTTGTTGAGCATAATTTTTCAAAGTATTGTCGTCAAAGTTAACGTTACTCAAGTCTAGATTTTTAGCTTTTGCTTGCTTTAACAATTCAATTAAATGTGTACTAATCACAATAAAAAGCATATCCCAGTTAGAATTTAAACCTAAAGACTTAAGTTCATTCAGAATTTGATCATCAATAAATATGTCTTTTCTAATTTGTTTAATATCTTGTTCGTCTAATGTTTCTATGTCTACTGTTCCTTTTAAGTTTAAAAAAGCTTCACTATATAAAATTTCATAAACTGTTAAAGCAGAAACATCAAAACATCTTTCTTCACTTAAAAAAACACCGTCTACATCAAATAATACTTGTTTCATATTATGCCTCCATTTTTTGAACATTCTGATTATAATTTTAGCATAGATTATTACCGAATACAGTAGTATTACAACATAAGATAAATGAAAACGTTTTACTTTAAAATGCAAAAAATCTTACAAGCAAATGGTCGCTTGTAAGATTTTTTAATATTATTTTTGTCTAGATTTATGAGCAATATATGTTACTTCTTTTTGTAAAGTATTCGTTCTTTCTTCTAATAAAGTCATAATTTTAGCTATTTTTTCACTTTTCTTTAAATCACTTGGTAAGTCTTTTGGATCAATCGGCTCTCCAAATTTAATAAAGGACTTTTGTCTAAAACCAAAAATTGATTTAACTTGTTTAGGGCCTTCAAAAGCAGCTGGTACAATTGGTTTATTACTTAATACAGCAATCGTAGCTGCCCCTCTTTTCAATGGTGCCTCTCCTGTTTCTGCTCTATGACCAGATGGGAATATACCAACACTTTTACCTTCTTTTAATAATTTAACCGGTATTTTTAATGTACTTGGACCTGGGTTTTCTCTATCAACTGGAAATGCATTCAATGAATGAAAGAACTTATCTGACCAGTCTTTCGAAAATAATTCCTTTTTTGCCATATAATTAATTTCTGTAGGATATAAACTTAAAGCTAACATGATAACTTCTACATATCCTGTATGTGTACATGTAACGATATAAGGTTCATCAGGAACTTTTTCTTTATTGATTGCTACAATTTGTTTCCCGAATTTTTGAAAAATAGTATATAAAACAGTACTCGCAAATTTATACATTTAATGACCACTCTCTTCTTAATGATATACATATTCTATCATTGTCGTACTTGTGGAACAAGTTTTCATACAAAATATTGTAACAATTTAAAACAACCATATCATTAGCTTTTTAAAGGAATTTCTATAATAATTATTTTATGGACAGTGTTTAAGGAGGCAATACAATGGATCAAAATCAAAATGAGGATCAACAAAATATTAATAAGACAACTTCAAATGGTTACTATTACAAACAAAAGAATAAAATCCCTTGGTATCAAAGTTGTCTTATCCCATTTATTTCTGGTATTTTAGGTGCGGTGTTAATACTCGTATTATATATCGGCGGGACTAAAATAGTAGATGTATTTAGCAATTATAATGATGAAGCAAACATTACTAAAGCACCTGCTAATGAAAAAGGTGGCAATATTAAAGATAATAAATCTAGCAACAAATCAGTTTCTAAAATGATTGAAGATGTTTCACCTTCAATTGTAGGTGTTATTAACAAACAAAAAGCAAGCGGACTCGAATCATTTTTCGGTGGTAACAACTCTGAGGATTCAAACGGGTCTGGTGATTCAGAAGAAACAGGTACAGGTACAGGCGTGATTTATCAATCTAATGGTAATAGTACATACATTGTAACGAACAACCATGTTATAGAAGGTGCAAATGAAATAGAGGTTCGCCTTCATAATGATAAATCAGTGAAAGCAAAACTTGTTGGTACAGATGTTATGACAGACTTAGCAGTATTAAAAATAGAAGGCAATTATAATATTAAACCAATTAAATTCGCAGATTCATCTAAAGTTAAAGCTGGAGAAACAGTATTTGCTCTAGGTAATCCATTAGGTGTCGAATTTGCAAACAGTGTGACACAAGGTATTATTTCGTCACAAGAACGTACGATGAATGTACAAACTTCTCAAGGTGTGACAGAAGCAACAGTAATTCAAACAGATGCTGCCATAAACCCAGGTAACTCAGGTGGTGCATTAATCGACTTAAACGGTAACCTTATCGGTATTAACTCAATGAAAATTTCAAGATCTGATGTAGAAGGTATCGGTTTTGCAATACCAAGTAATGAAGTAAACAATATCATTAAAGATATTATGGATGACGGTAAAGTTACACGACCTTATATCGGTATAAGCATGATCTCAATAGATGATATACCAAACCAATACAAAAAAGAATTAAATCTCACAACAGATAAAGGTGTTTACATTTCTGAAGTAGATAAAAAAGCAGACAACGGACTTAAAAAAGATGATGTCATCACTAAAGTAGACGATAAAGATGTATCAGACGTTTCTGATATTAAAAATTATATCTATAATGAGAAAAAACCTGGTGACAAAATCACAATCAAATACATTAGAGATGGTAAAACACATACAACAAAAATCACATTAAAAGAACAAAACTAAATTATATACCGCATGGGACAATGATAGAGTCCCATGCGGTTTTTAGATAGTTGCCAAAGTATTATGCTTTAGGTGTATTTTTTATGTGCTTCCATAGTTACAATTCGACCTACTTTTGTTACTATGGGCATCCTTAGTTACAATTCGACCTACTTTTGTTACTATGGCATGCGTTGTTTACATTTCCCACGACTTTTGTTACTAACGGCATTCTTATTAACATTTCAGCCGACTTTTGTAATCATATCTACTATTACATATACATAAACTCCATATAATAAAAAAAGCATGCAACATATCGAGTTGCATGCTTTTTCCATATACATATTACAAACTAAAATCCTCTTCCTGCGCCTCCGCCAGAGAAGCCGCCTCCTCCACCGAAGCCACCTCCGGAGAACCCGCCACCAGAACTACCTGATGAACCCCCAAAGATAAATGGTCCAGTCATACCGCGTCTTGTACCTCTTCTATTTCCACCTCTTGGAGGTCTACCGCCTCCATTTTTGAAGTAAATGATGAAGAATACAATAATAAATATGATAAAGATGATAAATGGTATTTTTCCTAACCCACTACTTTGTGGCTCGTCTTCAGTAAACTTCTTACCATCGTATCCGTAACTTTTAGCTACTTCATCCCACACTGCATCATATAAATTTGTTAAACCTTGACTGTAATAGGCATTTGCTTTTTTAGTATCTTTAGTTTGAGAAGCTTTCTTTTGATAAGGCATGAATTTAGAATCAATCAATTCCCCAACTTTAGAGTCGTTGAGCACACCTTCAAGTCCATCTCCAACTGCTATATCTATACCTCTATTATTGTTCTGATTACCGTTATCCATATTTAAAAGAATAACGATACCGCGATTATGCTTTTGGTCTCCAACTTTATAGTGTCGACCCGCTTCTAATGCATAATCTTGGCGAGGTGTTTGACCTATTGATTTCATCGTCATTAACAAGATATCTGCATCTGTTCCATCTTGTAATTTTTGACCCTTTTGATTAATTTTGTCTTTATCTTGATCAGTCATTAATTTAGCATGATCTTGTACAAATACAGGCTGTTCTAACTTAGGAAATTTATCATCAGCTGCATGAACGACATAACTTAGTGAAAAAAAGCTAACAATAAGCAAGACACAAAATCGTTTAAACATTAATTTCATTAAGATTCGTCTCCGCCAAAATCAACTTTTGGTGCGTCTTTAGCTTCACCTTTGGCTTGGAAGTATTCTTTTTTATCAAAATTAAACAATCCTGCTACGATACTAGAAGGGAATCTACGAGTAGCTTGATTATATTCATTAATAGATTCGTTATAATCTTTTCTAGCTACTGCGATTCTATTCTCAGTACCAGCTAATTCGTCTCTTAATCCTGTAAATTGCTTATCTGCTTTTAAATCTGGATAATTTTCACTGATAGCAAGTAAACGACTTAACGCACTATTAACTTCACCATTTGCTTCTGCTTTTTCTTCTGGCGTATTCGCACCTGCTAATTTGCTACGTGCATCTGATACATCTTTGAATACTTTTTCTTCGTGTTTCGTGTAACCTTTAACTGTATCAACTAAGTTAGGAATTAAGTCAACACGTCTTTGAAGTTGATTATCAATATTAGATAATGACTTATCCGCTTCTTCTTCAAGTCCAACTAATCTATTGTATGGACCGATCATAAATAAGCCAATAATAACAATTACTGCTACAACAACAATAATTGGTCCTAAATATTTTTTCATTAAATGTCTCCCTTTCTATTAATAAATAAATTGTCTTCTTTATTATACAATAAATACCATATGTATGCTAAAAAAGACTGAGACAAACATGGTTGCCTCAGTCTTAATAACTTATAAATATTAAACGTATTTAACCATTGTGTATTTCTTCTTACCTCTTCTTACAATTGTAAATTCGTCATCTATTTTATCTTCGCTTGAAATCTCATGGTTAACTTCTTGAATACGTTCACCGTTTAAGTATATTGCACCATTCGTAATATCTTCACGTGCTTGTCGTTTTGAAGGAGAAACGCCAGCTTCAATAATAAAGTCAACAAGTTGTACAGTTTCAGAACTTACTTCAGCTGTTGGAACATCTTTAAAACCTTCTACGATTTCTGATTTTGTTAAAGATTTAATATCTCCTTTAAATAATGCGTCTGTAATTCGTTTAGCTTCTTCAACTGCTTCTTCACCATGTATAAAGCCAACCATTTCTTCAGCTAATACTTTTTGAGCTTCTCTTAAATGAGGTGCTTCTTCAACTGTTTTTTCAAGTCTTTCAATTTCTTCTCTATCAAGGAAAGTAAAGTATTTCAAGTATTTTACAACATCAGCATCTTGTGAGTTAATCCAGAATTGGTATAACTCGTAAGCTGAGGTTTTACTTCTATCTAACCATACAGTACCTGATTCAGATTTACCGAATTTTTTACCATCTGCTTTCGTAACAAGTGGAATTGTGAAACCGTAAGCTTCAGTGTCACCGTACATTCTTCTCATTAAATCTAATCCTGTCGTGATGTTACCCCATTGGTCAGAACCACCGATTTGCATTTTACAATCGTAATTGCGGTTTAAGTATCCAAAATCAATGGCTTGTAAAATCATGTACGTAAACTCAGTGTATGAAATACCTGTTTCTAATCTCGTCTTAACAGAATCTTTCGCTAGCATGTAGTTTACACCTACGTGTTTAGCGTAATCTCTTAAGAATGAAATTAAGTCTATTTCTTTTAACCAATCTTTATTGTTAACAAGAATCGCTGAGTCTTCACCTTCAAAATCAAATATTTTATGCATTTGATTCATGATCCCTTTTACGTTAGCTTCAACTTGTTCATCAGTTTGTAATTTTCTTTCTTCTGAACGACCTGATGGGTCACCAATCATACCTGTACCACCACCGACTAAGACGATTGGTGTATGACCATGATTTTGGAAACGACGTAGTGTTAAATATGGTAATAAATGTCCAATGTGTAAACTATCAGCTGTAGGATCTGCACCACAATATATTTTAACTGACTCTCTATTTAATAAATCTTCAATTTCTTGTTCATCAGTTTGTTGATAAATTAAACCTCTCCATTTTAAATCTTCTAAAAGTTCATTTGTCATTATATTTTCCTCCTCTAAAATAGAATATAAAAAAGCACCCTCACAAAAATGTAAGGGTGCTTGAATACACGGTACCACCATACTTATGACGTACATTCATACATCATCACTCTTTAATGTTACGTACATTAATAACGTTGAACTTATTGTTATAAAGGTGTATTCATCATTATCACTTTATCAGTTCGCAGCACCACTGACTCTCTTAAAAAGAAAATAATCACTACTTCTCCTTTAGTTCATTACCATATGCAATTAATTACAAAGTATAATGCTAACTTTTTTAAAAGTCAACACTAAACATATATGTTATAATATTTATGATTAGATTGGAGGTAAAAATTTGAGTTCAAATCAGTCTAAAAACAAACTTAAAGAACAATTTAATCGTTCAAGTAAGAAATATAAAGATACTTTTAAAGAAACAAAATGGTCTCCAAAACTCATATTCCATACTACATACAATGTAATAAGCAATTTATTTTTCGTTATTGTATTTATTAGTTGTTTATTATTAGCTTTAGGATTGGGTATTGGCGGAGGATACTTCGCAGGACTTGTCAAAGATGAAAAAGTAATGTCTAAAAAAGAAATGAAGCAACAACTTTATTCAATGACAGAAAGTACATCTGTTTATTTTGGTTCTGGAGAGTCACTTGGTCGATTAAAAAGTGATGTCCAAAGGGATGTTATTAAAGGGAAAGACATAAGTAAGAATGTTAAAAATGCACTTATATCAACAGAAGATGAAGACTTCTATAACCATAATGGTATTGTACCAAAGGCTTTTATAAGAGCTTCTGTACAAGAAGTGCTTGGCAGTGCTAATTCTTCTGGCGGGAGTACATTAACGCAACAACTTGTTAAGAACCAACTTTTAACAAATGAAACATCATTTGAACGTAAAGCAAAAGAAATGCTACTTTCAATGAATGTTGAAAAGAACTTATCAAAAGAAGAAATTATTGATAGTTACTTGAACGTTGTTTCATTCGGTAGAAATTCAAATGGTTCTAATATAGCGGGTATTGAAGCTGCTGCTCAAGGTGTATTTGGTAAATCAGCTAAGAATTTAAACGTTGCACAATCAGCATATCTTGCTGGATTACCACAGAATCCTTACACATACACACCTTTCTTGCCTAATGGTGATTTGAAAGATGATGAATCCTTGAAATACGGCATCAATCGTCAACACTATGTTCTGAAAAGAATGTATCAAGAAGAAAAAATTACGAAAAAAGAATACGATGAAGCATTAAAATTCGACATCAAGAAATCATTTGTTGATAATGTTGAAGAACCTAATCAGAAATATCCATTCTTAACAGAAGAAGTAGAAAAACGTACTGTTGATATTCTTAAATATCATTTAGCTAAAGAAGATAATATTTCTAAGAAAGAACTTGATCAAACACCTGTTCTTATGACGAAATACACTGAAAAAGCTAATCAAGCTATGCGAACTGAAGGTTACCGTGTAGATACAACGATTGATAAAGATATGTATGACAAACTTCAAGAAGTTAAAGATAATTCTGGTAGCTACTCATGGGATAGAGAAGCAAGTTATACAAACAGTGAAGGTAAAAAAGCTTCTAAAGATTTCCAACATGAAGTCGGCGCATTATTAAAAGAAAACCAATCTGGTAAAATTCTAGCGTTCGTTGGTGGTAGAGATTACGAAAAATCACAAATCAATCACGCAACAAGTGCTAAACGTTCACCAGGTTCAACAATGAAACCATTACTCACATATGCGCCTGCATTTGAAAATGGATTAATCACACCAAACACTGCCCTACTAGATAAAAAATTCGACTTCCAAGGTTATTCTCCTGATAACTATGATAGAAGAGAATTTGGGCCGGTAACAGCAGATTATGCATTAAGAAACTCTTTAAACTTAAGTACTTTAAGATTGTATAGCAATGTTCAAGACTACAAACCATGGGAAAACTTAAATAAAATGGGTATGACCGTACCTAAAGATATCCAAGATGGTTTAGCTTTAACACTTGGTACAGCAGACTTCACGTTAGAACAAGATGTGAATGGTTACAGTACTTTAGCTAATAAAGGTGAATATAATGAAAGTTACATGATTGAATCTATTAAATCACGAGATGGCGAAGTGATTTATCAACACAAAAAAGATCCTAAGCGTATCTTTAGTGAATCAACAACATATTTAACAACAAGTATATTAGAAGGTGTTCTTGATGACGGTTCTGGTTACCAAATTAAGAATTCATTTGACGGTAACTGGGCTGGTAAAACAGGTACATCACAAGATGCTAAAGATAGCCTGTTTGTAGGATATACACCAAAAGTTACACTTGGTATATGGATGGGTTACGACCAACCAATAACATTTGATGAAGACAGTCATTATCAATTATTTATGTGGAGAGATATGGTTAATGCATTATCTTCTACAGATAGAGAAAAATTAGGATACGATAGTGAATTCTCTAGACCTAGCACAGTTAAAGAAGACACAATTTGCCAATACACAAATTCTACAGGAAGCTGTAGTAGTGGTGAATCTAAATCTTCTACATTAATATCTGATAAAGTCGATACTTCGAATAAAGATATTAATTCTGACTATGTATTAAAACGACTAGGACAAGCAATTGATACAAACACATCTTCAAAAGTTAAGCCAAAAGAACGCGTATCTAAAAATTCTAAAGAAGCTTGGTCATATAAATCAAGCAGTAATAAAGATAGTAATTCAAACAGCAATAGCAAGCCATCCAGTGGTACAAGCACCGCACCACCAAGTGGCAATAATTAGATAATTCGTTTATAACACCTCATTTTCAGTGAAAATGAGGTGTTATTTTTTGTTGGGTATGATTTAATGAAAGATTTGCCTTAGTTACATTTCGACCGAGTTTTGTTACTATGGACACCTTTATTTACACTTCGACCGACTTTTGTAATTAAAAACTCATTCTCTACATATCCCTAAATATTTTATAAACAAAGAAACTGTTGAGACAGCCATTATTGTCTCAACAGTTTTCTATAAAGTCATATTTTTTTTAGAATAATCCTACTGCAGAACCGTCTTCGTTAACATCCATATTTAATGCTGCTGGTTTCTTTGGTAAACCTGGCATTGTCATGATGTCCCCTGTTAATGCTACGATAAATCCTGCGCCAGTTCTTGGTGATAATTCTCTTATTGTTATATCGAAGTCTACTGGTGCACCAAGTTCTTTTGGATCGTCTGTAAATGAATATTGTGTTTTCGCCATACAAACTGGGTATTCATCCCAACCGTTTTCTTTAATTGTCTTCAATTGTTTTAAGGCTTTATCACTAAATTTAACAGATCTACCGCCATATACTTTCTGAACAATTGTTTCTATTTTTTCTTCTATAGATAAGTCTAAGTCATAAAGTGGCTTAAATGATTGTGGCGTTTCTAATACTTTTAATACTTCTTTAGCGAGTTCGACGCCACCTTCTCCACCATTTTTCCAAACTTCTGTTAGAGCAACTTTTACGTTATTTTCTTTACACCAATCTAAGACAACTTGTACTTCGTCATCTGTATCGTGAATAAACGCATTAATTGCTACAACAGGCTCAACGCCAAACTGTTTAATATTATTGACATGTCGTTCTAAGTTTACGATACCTTGTTGAACAGCTTGAACATTTTCTTCTTTAAGATCAGTTTTTGCTACGCCACCATGCATTTTTAACGCACGAATAGTTGCGACTATTACAACTGCACTTGGATCAAATCCAGCTTTACGTGTTTTGATATTTAAAAACTTCTCTGCACCTAAATCTGAACCAAATCCACTTTCTGTTACGACGATATCCGCTAACTTTCTAGCAGTATTCGTTGCAATAATTGAATTACATCCATGTGCAATATTCGCAAAAGGTCCACCATGTACTAATGCAGGCGTGCCTTCTATCGTTTGTACGATGTTAGGTTTTAGCGCGTCTTTTAAAATAAGTGTTAAAGCACCTTCTACCTTTAAATCACGAACCGTTACTGGTTGCTTATCGACATTATAGCCAATTGTAATGTTAGCTAGATTTTCTTTTAAATCTTTAATGCCGTTTGATAAACAGAATATAGCCATTATTTCAGATGCAACTGTGATATCAAAACCATCTTCTCTTGGTACACCTCTTGTCGGGCCACCTAAACCAACTACGACTTGACGTAACTCTCTATCATTCATATCAAGTACACGTTTCCACTCAACTCGTCTAGAATCAATATTGAGTTCGTTACCTTGATAGATATGATTATCGATAAAAGCTGACAACGCATTATTAGCAGTCGTTATCGCGTGTAAGTCACCATTAAAATGTAAATTGATTTCTTCCATTGGTAAAACTTGTGCATAACCACCACCTGTTGCGCCACCTTTCATACCAAATACAGGTCCAAGTGAAGGTTCTCTTAATGCAACCATTACATTTTGATTAAGTTGATTAAAGGCATCTGCTAATCCAACTGTTACCGTTGATTTCCCTTCACCTGCTGGCGTTGGACTTAAAGCTGTTACAAGAACAACTTTACCTTTTTCCTCTAGATTATTTAGCTTTGTAATATCAACTTTTCCTTTGTAGTGACCATATGGTTCCAAAGCTTCATGAGAAATTCCCACCTTCTCAGCTATTTCACTAATTGGTCTTAAAGTACTTTGTTTTGCAATTTCTAAATCTGATAAATGACTCAACATCGTTCACTCCTTAAATTTATATTACAAATTAAATATTAAATGACATATCCTAACACTATTAGGATATACAATTCACTTATAAAAGTCGATATGTAAGTTACTTTTATTCAAATTTCCCGTAAAAAAGATCACGCCAATTATATGACGTGAACTTTATTTAAATTAATCTTCAAGCGTAGATAAGTCACCTGCTGGTAAATCTAATTCCCAAGCTTTAAGTACACGTCTCATAATTTTACCTGAACGTGTCTTAGGTAATTTATCTTTAAATTCAATTTCACGAGGTGCTGCATGACCAGCTAATCCTTCTTTAACAAACTTTCTAATTTCTTCTTTAAGTTCGTCTGATTCTTCATAGCCATCTCTTAAAGCAATAAATGCTTTAATAATTTCACCTCTTACTGGGTCAGGTTTACCGATAACACCCGCTTCAGCAACAGCTGGATGTTCAACGAGTTTAGATTCAACCTCAAATGGACCTACACGTTCACCAGCAGTCATAATTACATCATCAACTCTACCTTGGAACCAGTAATAACCATCTTCATCTTTATATGCAGAATCTCCTGAAACATACCACTCATCATTGATAAAGTAAGAATCGTATTTAGGTTGATTATTCCAAATTGTTCTCATCATTGATGGCCAACCTTTTTTAAGGGCTAAGTTACCCATTCTATTCGGTGGTAATTCATTACCTTGATCATCTACAATTGCTGCTTCAATACCTGGTAATGGTTTACCCATCGAACCAGCACGTATATCCATAGAAGGATAGTTTACAATCATATGTCCACCTGTTTCAGTCATCCACCATGTATCATGTACTCTATGATTAAATACGTTATGTGCCCATTTAATAACTTCAGGGTTTAATGGTTCACCAACTGAAAGCACATGTCTTAATGATGAAAGATCATACTTACTAACAACATCATCACCAGCACCCATTAACATACGAAGTGCTGTTGGCGCTGTATACCAAATTGTTACGCCATATGTTTGAATAAAGTCATACCAACCTTCAGGCGAAAATCTTCCACCGACAATGCAATTTGTAACACCATTTAACCAAGGACTAAAGATACCGTATGATGTGCCTGTTACCCAACCTGGGTCAGCTGTACACCAATAAACATCATCTTCTTTAAAGTCTAATACATATTTACCAGATATATAATGTACGATCATAGCCTCTTGAACATGTAATACACCTTTAGGTTGTCCTGTAGAACCTGATGTATAATGTAAGATTAAACCATCTTCTCTATCTAACCATTCAATATCAAATTCATCACTTGCTTGTTCAAATGATTGATTGAAATCAATGTATTCATCACTTACTTCGTCATCTACAACGACAATATGTTCAAGGTTTGGTAATTCATCTTTCGGAATTCTACCAACTAAATCATTCGTCGTAATGATCACTTTAGCTTCACTATTTTCTAATCTGTCTTTAACTGCTTTTTCCATAAAAGCTTCGAATAATGGTCCTACGATAGCCCCAATCTTCAAAGTACCTAATAAAGAGAAATATAATTCAGGTGTTCTAGGCATAAATATAAATACTCTATCACCTTTTTGTACATTCGCTTCATTTTTCAAGACATTTGCAGCTTTATTACTCGCGATTTGTAATTCTTTAAATGTATAACTATCTTGTCTATTGCTATCTTTATAATGAAGTGCAATTTTGTCCCCTTTACCATTGTCTACATGACGATCGATACATTCGTAAGCCATATTTATTTTTCCAGTTTCACTCCAACTGAAATTCTTTTCGATATCTTTCCAATTATGATTTTTTACTGTTTCATCATAATCAGCAAGGTTATAAGAATCATTTAATGCTTCGTAAACTTCGACTTTCATTTAAATCTCCCCTTTTATGAATGTAATCGTTTTCAATAAAGCCTATTTACATTATAATATAAATAGATGATACTTTTCAAAAAAATTTGATTATTCAAAATACATATTGCAAATATAGAATATCATACTTAATGAAAGGAGGTACAACATTGGAATTCAAGAAGACTTTTATATCTGAAACTGTCCCCTATGATAAAGACACAGATATTATCGTTGAAGGACCTGTACATCCAGATCAATTACGAAACATGACTTTTGATGAAGGACTCAATAGTTTTAGAGTATCTAAAGAACAATTTGAAGCCATTATTGAAATTGCTGAATTACCTGAAGGAAGAATAATTATCGCACGTATTGATCAACATATTATCGGTTATACGACATACTTATACCCTGACCCATTAGAAAGATGGTCAGATGGTAATTTACCGTATATTCTAGAGTTAGGTGCTGTTGAATTGTCTTTAGATTATCGTAACTATGGTCTAGGTAAAAAAATGCTTCAACTTGCTATGAAAGCGCCTGAAATGGAAGATTTCATCGTCATTACAACTGAATATTATTGGCATTGGGATTTAAAAAACAGTGGTTTAGATGTTTATCAATATCAAAAAATCATGCATAAAATGATGGCTGAAGGTGGATTAGAAGTGTTTGCAACAGACGACCCTGAAATAATTAGTCATCCAGCTAATAGCCTAATGGCAAGGATTGGACAAAATATTCAACAAGAACAAATGGAAGCATTTGATAAACTCAGATTTATGAATAGATTTTTCTTTTAGAGGGGGTTTGAATTTATGTTAGTTGAAAAAATTATGACATCACCTTGTACAACAATACAAAGTGATAAATCTATTGAAGATGCTTTAGTATTAATGACACAAAAAGAAATTAGACATTTACCGATTGTTGATGAAGAAGATCATTTACTCGGTATTATTTCTGATAGAGATATAAAAATGGCTCTGCCTAGTATATTATCTGATGACGAGCCCAACAAAAGTTTGTCATTATCTGTTTCAAAAATAATGAGACGTAATGTGATACGTTGCCATCCACTTGATTTCGTAGAAGATATTGCACTAGATTTTTATGAAATGTCTATTGGTTCAATTCCAGTTATTCGAGATAATAAAGTAATTGGTATCGTTACCCAAAAAGACATGCTCAATACATTTTTAGAACTTACAGGTGTGACTATGCCTGGTTCTATTATTGAAGTACATATTGATGATAAAGTTGGCGCACTTCATGATATTACTAGAATATTTAAAGAACAAAATATTGATATCTTAAACGTTTTGGCTTATGCAGATCAACAAGATATTAATAAGAGATACCTGATGTTACGAGTGAAATCAATGAATCCAGAGAAAATATACAAATTATTAGAAGAACAAGATTACCATGTCATCTATCCGTTTGGTATAAAAAATGACTAATGTTAAATATGTATATTCTGAAGATTTATTGAAATATCGTTTTTCAGATAGTCACCCTTTCAATCAAATGAGACTTAAATTAACAACTGATTTACTCTTTGATTTAGGTGTATTAACCGAAGCACATATTATTTCACCTCGGGTAGCGACTGATGAAGAACTTCAACTCGTACATGAACCAAATTATATAGAAGCAATAAAGAAAGCTGGTAATGGTGATTTACCATTAAAAGAATATGATAAATACGGATTAAATTCTGAAGACACGCCACAATTTATAAATATGCATGAAAATAGTGCACGTGTTGTTGGTGGAACTTTAAGTGCAGTAGATGCCGTTATGACTGGAGAAGCAACAAGAGCATGCCATCTTGGCGGTGGCTTACATCATGGCTTTAAAGGTAAAGCGAGCGGATTTTGTATATATAATGACAGTGCTGTTGCCATTCAATACATGCAATCAAAGTATAATCAACGTGTCTTATATATTGATACAGACGCACATCACGGCGATGGCGTACAATGGTCATTTTATACAAACGAAGATGTCATGAACTATTCTATACATGAAACTGGTCGATACCTATTTCCAGGCACTGGTGCGTTAACAGAACGCGGTGATGGCAAAGGATTTGGAACGACTGTCAATGTACCATTAGATGCTTATACAGAAGACGATTCATACATAGACGTTTTTAAAGATACAGTAGAAGCAGTTTGTAAAGCATATAAACCAGATGTCATACTAAGTGTAAATGGTGTGGATATACATTATTTAGATCCACTCACACATTTAAGTTGCACACTTGATACATTGTATAAAATACCATATATCGTTAAAGGTTTAGCTGATAAATATTGTGATGGCAAAATCATTATGATTGGAGGCGGTGGCTATAATATATGGCGCGTTGTACCTAGAGCGTGGTCACATGTATGGTTTGCACTAAATGACCTAGAAACACCTCAAGGATCAATACCAGATTCATGGTTACAAAAATACCAACCACACGCACCATTACCACTACCTTCAACTTGGATAGATGAAAAAGAAGACTATACTGACATACCTAGAAGAAAAGAAATAACAGAAAAAAATAATAATACTAAACTAAGAATATTAGATTGGTTTGATTAAATGTTAAAAAAGACGAGACTGGGACATAATGTAATGTCTCAGTCTCTTTTTGCAACTTGGCAGTAGATGTCTGAACCCGAAATGCGCTTGTACCAAGCTTTTTTCAACTCTAGTCATCCTTGCCGGGGCGGGACTACGAAATCATTTTATATAAATTAGATTTCTGTCCCGCTCTCGTCTTTCTATATTATTTAGTTGTACCTCTATATTCTACTCTATAAGGTAGAATCACATTAGGTTCATCAATTTGTTCATCATTCATATATTTAGTTAATAATCTCATACCAACTGCACCAATATCATATAATGGTTGTGTCACACTTGATAATTGAGGTCTAACCATATGAACTAATCTTGTATTATTGAAACTTACAACTTGTAAATCATTTGGTACATTAACGCCTACATCTTGTGCTGCGTGTACAATACCAATTGCTTGTTCATCACTAATACATAAAATAACATCCGGCTTATCTTGAGAAACAGCCTCATAAGCACGACTACCATCTTTATATGTTTCATTACCAACAAATTTAGCATTGTCTTCGATTTCAAGTCCAGCTTCTTGAAGTGCAAGTTCTAATCCTTTAAAAGCATCATCTTGCGCTTTTTCTGAATATCCTCCACCTACAAATGCAAATTTCTTAGCACCTTTCTTAATCAATGACTCAGCAATTTCTTTACTAGCTTCTGTATAGTTAATGTTAACTGAAGCAAGTTTAGAGTCTTTATCATTCGTACCTGATACGACTACTGGTACTGATGATTTATCAATAAGGTCTACTGTTTCATCTGTTAAAGTACCACCTAAGAAAATAATGCCGTCAACTTGTTTACTTAATAAATTATTAAATATCTCTTGTTCTTTTTCACTATCATTATCAGAATTTGAAATGATTGTATGATATTTATACATAGTAGCAATATCTTCTAAACCACGAGCTAATTCAGAATAATAAACATTTGAAATGTCAGGAATAATTACCCCAACAGTTGTTGTTTTCTTACTTGCTAAACCTCTAGCTACAGCATTAGGTCTATAATTTAATCTTTTAATTACTTCATTTACTTTATCACGTGTTGAAGGCTTTACATTTTGGTTGCCATTCACGACACGTGAAACTGTTGCCATTGATACTTTTGCTTCTCTTGCAACATCATATATTGTTACAGTCATAATATCCTCCTATCTTGAAAACGTTTTCTACTTTATTCTAGCACGTTTTCATAATGTTTTCAAAATATATGAAAGCGAACTCACAATTAACAATTATAAAAGATTATAGAGGTGTTGTCGATACAATTGCTCTAATATTTTTGAGTATTGTGTAAATTGTAAATAGTTTTTCAGAAAACAAACGAACATGTATTGATTTACAACATAAAAACTGGCGAAAAGTTATGATAACTTTTCGCCAGTCGATGTATATGAAAATTATTTTTCGTATAATTTAGCAGCTTCAACGATTTCTTTGTAGAATGCGTCAAATTCATTTAAGTCCATTTGTTGTCCAGCGTCACTTAACGCTACTGATGGATCAGGATGTACTTCTGCCATTACACCGTCAGCTCCAACTGCTAATGCAGCTTTAGCACATGGTAGCATGATGTCTTTACGACCAGTACTATGCGTAACGTCTACCATAACTGGTAGATGTGTACCTTGCTTTAAAATTGGAACTGCTGAAATATCTAATGTGTTTCTTGTAGCTTTTTCATATGTTCTAATACCACGTTCACATAAGATAATATTATTGTTACCTTGTGAATGAATATATTCTGCAGCGTAAATGAATTCTTCGATAGTTGCAGAAAGACCACGTTTTAATAAGATAGGTTTGTTTGTTTTACCTGCTTCTTTTAATAACTCAAAGTTTTGCATGTTTCTTGCACCAATTTGGAATACATCTAAGTATTCATCAGCCATTTCAAAGTGTGCAGGATTTACAATTTCACTTACGATATTTAAACCGTATTTATCTTTAGTATTTTTAAGAATTTTTAATCCTTCTTCACCTAAACCTTGGAAGTCATAAGGAGAAGTACGTGGTTTAAATGCGCCACCTCTAATGAATTTTTCGCCTCTATCAGCTAATTCTTTCGCAACAGTATCAACTTGTTCTTGTGATTCTACAGAACATGGCCCGAATACGAATGATTTTTTATTATTACCAATAATTGCACCATTGTCGAATTGTACAATAGTATCTTCTGGTTTTAATTTACGAGAAACATATAAATGTTTTTCATTTTCAGATTTTTGTAAGTCAGTAGAAGCTTTAAAGATCTCTTTAAATAATTGCTTAATAGTATTGTCGTTATATGGTCCTTGGTTAATATCAATTAAATGATTTAACATTTCTTTTTCACGTTGTGGATCATATACTTGAGTACCTTGTTTACGTTTTTCTTCACCAATTTTTTTAGCTAAAGTACCACGCTCTTGTAATAAAGCTAAAATTTCATCATTAATACCTTCAATTCTTTTTCTTAAATTCTCTAATTCATTTGACATCCTTTTCACCTCATGTAAACAATTTAACTCACATACTTTAAAGCGATAAAATATATAAGTAATTAGATGTTAGTATAACAATTAAAATGATCTGATTCAACCCCAATATCTCAAAAATATTAAAGTTTATTACTAATCAGACTAATAAAGTATATTTTAATTTATAATGGTGTTCATTACAATATAAAAAACTACCGAAAAGTTATGTTATAACTTTTCGGTAGTACAAATAATATGCGTTATACATCACTTATTTATTATTTTTTATCGAAAGTTTTTTTCTCTACAACTGTTTTTGGACCTTTTAAGTCTTCATTTTCTACTTCAGATTTAATCGCACCTTTTTGTGCTTTTAATTCTTCATCGCCTACATCGTCAGCTGTTACAACGCCTTTGTTAGCTTTCTTTTCAGCTTGTTTAGATTTTACTTCTTCTGCTTTTTTCTTAGTTTCTGTTTTCTTTTCTGAAGCTTTTGTTTTAACTTCTTCTTTTTTATCTGTAGCTTTAGCTTTTACTTCTTCCGCTTTTTGACTAGCTTCTTCTTTTTTATCAGCAGCTTTAGCTTTCACTTCTTCTGCTTTTTCGCTCGCTTGTGCTTTTTTATCTTCAACTTTAGTTTTGACTTCTTCTTTCTTTTCTTCAGCTTGTGTTTTGATTTCTTCAGCTTTAGATTGAGCTTGAACTTTTAAGTCGTCAGTTTTAGTTTTAACGTCATCGATAATTTTGTTTGATTTCTCACTTAAATCATCTTGTAGTTCTTTCCCTGATTTAGGTGCTAGTAATAAACCAACAATTCCACCTACTACTGTACCTAATACTACACCAAATACAAAATCTCTACCGTTTGTATTTTTTTCATATTCAGCTTCATATGTTTCTAGACCATGTGTATATAAATCTCTATTGTATTTGTTTTCCATTTTATTTTCCCCCTAATTTTATTAAAGAAATCAGGCTGTGACATTTTTTATATGCCTCAGCCTGAAAAGATTGTTATTTGCTTCCATGCACTTTATTTTTTCAAGCCTGCACCAATTTTATCTTCATCTAAGTTGTCACCTGATGTTGTTTTTTCATTGTAGTCTTTCGGCACTTGCGCTTCAAAATCTTTAGAAGCATTTACATTATTTTTGTACGATACATTACTTCTACGATCTCTTCTTAATTGCCATTTATCTGCAACTTCCATTGCAACATTTGACCATTGAATAACTTGAGAAATCTTATCTTCATTTTGTGAGATATTGTGTGTAATAGAGTTTGTAACTCTATCTACTGAATTATTAAGTGTTTGTACAGAATCTCCAACACCTTTAACTGCATCTACTACTGAGTTTAAGCGTAATGATTTATCTTGAATATCTTCAGTTAAACGATTTGCTTTATGAAGTAAATCTGTAGATTCACGAGTGATACCTTGTATTTGGCCTTGAATGCCATCTAAAGTTTCATTAATTCCTTTAACTGTTTTTAATAATTGCATTAAAAATAGTGCTAAGACAACACAAATAATTAAAAATGCAACCGCAGCAATTATGCCTGCTATTGGTAAAATCCAATCCATACTGAACGCCTCCTAATAATTATAAAACTATTCTTTATTCGATTTACTAATATTTAATACCCTCACTATTAAAGTATAAACATATTATATTAAATGTGATAGTGAAGTAACATAGGCTTTTTGAACTTTTTGAATATCTCCAGCACCCATAAATAGTATAACACCATTATCATGCTTTTGTAGCTGAGAAACAGATTCTTCACTAATTAAATCCGCATTAGGAATTAATGCTTTTAAATCATGTATTGTCAGCTCACCTTGTTGTTCTCGAATAGAACCAAAGATGTCACACAAGTATACTTTATCAGCAAGGTTTAAACTTTCAGCAAATTCGTTTAAGAAAGTTTCTGTTCTTGAAAATGTATGTGGCTGAAATACTGCAACTACTTCATTTTCAGGATATTTTTTTCTAGCTGATTCAATTGTAGCATTTATTTCTCTCGGATGGTGAGCATAGTCATCGATTAAGATTTGATTATCGTAAAAACTTTCACTAAATCTTCTTTTTACACCACCAAAAGTTAATAATGCTTCTTTAATATTTTCAATATCAAGTTTTTCTAAATGGCAAATTGCAATAACAGCTAATGCATTTAGAACGTGGTGATCACCATACATAGGTGTTGTAAATGTACCTATGAGTTCGTTTTTAGATTTGAAGTATACATCAAATGTTGTACCTTTAGAAGACGTTTGAATATTTTCAGCATAGACATCATTGTCGTGTTCGAAACCATAAAAGTAAATTGGAACATCCGCTTTAATTTTTCTAAGTTCAGCGTCATGTCCCCAAGCAACGATTGCTTTTTTTACATTACTAGCCATCTCTTGGAATGCATTTGTTACGTCTTGTAAATCTTTAAAATAGTCTGGATGATCAAAATCAATATTTGTCATAATCGCATAATCTGGATAATAACTTAAAAAGTGTCTTCTATATTCACAAGCTTCAAAAGCAAAGTATGAGCTATCAGGTAATCCCATACCTGTTCCATCACCTATTAAGAATGATGTCTTTTGATCACCATTCATGACATGTGATAATAATCCAGTTGTCGATGTTTTACCGTGTGCACCTGTAACAGCGACTGATGTATATTGAGACATAAATTCACCTAGGAATATATGATATCTTTTTACTTCAAGTCCCATGTCGTAAGCTTTTGCTATTTCAGGGTGTGTATCTGGAAAGGCATTACCTGCTATAACAGTCATGCCTTCTTGAATATTTTCTACATCAAAAGGTAATATTTTAATGCCTTTATTTTTTAATGCTATTTCAGTAAATACTGTATTCTCTATATCAGAACCTTGTACTTTATGTCCCATGTCGTGCATGATTTGTGCAAGTGAACTCATACCTGCACCTTTTATGCCGACAAAATGAAATAATGTCATTTCATGTCACTCCTTCTATTTCTTAAATGTTAGTTTCTCTTTCTTCTATCATATCTTTAGTAATAAGTACATCTCTTGGTTTAGAGCCATTAGGTCCTGATATATAACCTCTCTCTTCAAGATTATCAATCATTCTCGCTGCTCTATTATATCCAATTTGGAAATGTCTTTGTATAAGTGAAGTTGAAATATGACCTTCGT
Organism: Mammaliicoccus sp. FSL K6-3158; assembly: GCF_038005105.1. NCBI lineage: Bacteria > Bacillati > Bacillota > Bacilli > Caryophanales > Staphylococcaceae > Mammaliicoccus > Mammaliicoccus sp. FSL K6-3158. Next base: position 1,145,778 of record NZ_JBBOSL010000001.1, on the reverse strand, counting down.
TTAACATAAATTCACAAACTTCATCAAATAGTGCATCAGCAGGTTGTTCATTTACCTTTTTCAACAATGTTTCTTCTTTGAATAGATAATTAGGTTTCATTTGACTACTAACATTTTCTACTGTTTCATCAATTTCATCATCTGATACAAATGCACCTTGAACTCTTATCGGTTTATTCATACCGTTACCAAGATATAACATATCACCATTACCAAGTAATTTCTCTGCTCCACCAACATCAAGAATTGTTCTAGAGTCAATAGAAGACGATACCATGAATGATATTCTTGTTGGTACGTTTGCTTTAATTAAACCTGTAATCACATTGACGGATGGTCGTTGTGTCGCAAGAATCATATGTATACCACATGCTCTAGCTTTTTGTGCAATTCTAGCAATAGATTGTTCAACTTCTTGAGGTGACATCATCATTAAATCAGCTAACTCATCTATAACTATAATGATTTTTGCCATTCTTTGCTCGTAATTTGCTTTCTTATTAAATGCAGTAATATTTCTGACATGTAATTCAGCAAAACGCTTATATCTACGTTCCATCTCTTCAACTGCCCATTTTAAACTAGCAGTTGCTGCTTTAACATCCGTAATAACTGGCGCAACTAAATGCGGCAAATTATTATATGGTGCAAGCTCTACCATTTTCGGATCAATCAGTAATAGTTTCAGCTCATCTGGATGATTTTTATAAAGTAAACTTGTTAAGATAGCATTAATACATACTGACTTACCAGAACCTGTTGCACCAGCAATGAGCGCATGAGGTGTCTTAGCAATATCCATTAATAGCGGTTCGTTATTAATTTTAAAGCCCATTGCTACAGTCAGTTTACTTTCTGCTTGTTGAAAAGGTTTAGACGTGATCATTTGGCCTAATGGAATCTTTTTAGGACTTTGATTAGGCACTTCGATACCTACTAAACTTGTACCTGGAATAGGCGCTTCAATACGAATATCTTTAGCAGCTAATGCCATCTTAATGTCATCTTGCAACGCAGTAATTCTAGATACTTTAACACCTTTTTCAACAGATAATTCAAACCTTGTAACAGTTGGCCCTTGTATCATATTGACAACATGTGCAGGCACATTAAAATGATAAAAAGCTTCATCTAGTTCTTTTTTCTTTTCCTCTAACCATTCACTATTATCTTCTTCCTCAACTAGATCATCTAATATAGATACTGGTGGAAGTACATAAGATGGTCCTTTACGTTTAACAGCTTGGTTAGACTCATTTTGTTCAGTGTTGTTTTCATTTTCTGTTTCTTGAATGTTAGATGTTTGCGTCTTGTTGATATTTGATGAATTCTTAAATGCTTGATGTTTGCGTTTATCTGAAGGTGTCATCATCACGTTAAATGGTGAAGACTTTCTAACAGACTTAGGTTTCAAGATAGGTTCGTGAGAAGTTGTTTCTTTAGGTTCTTCAGGTTCTTGAATCGTGTCTTCAGTTTCTATTGGATTATTATTTGATTCTTCTTCTGCAATAACATTATCCGCTTCTTGTTTTTCTGTATCACTTTCCACTTCAAAATGATCAGACTCGAATAAGTTTTCATTATTATCTTCTTCATTTTCATCAAATGTTAATACTTCTTCAGCATGATCGATTTTTTCTATTTCTTCATCTTCAGAATCTTCTACTTCTTCAAAATGTATATCATCCTCGACAAATTGATCAGATTGTGTAATCGATGCATGATCATCTTCTTCAAGAGAATCATGCGTCTCTATTATTTCTGATGGTTCGATAACTTCTTCATTTGAAACTTCATTATCTTCTTCAAAATGTTGTATTGCTTCAGCTTCAGTAATATTTTCGGCTCCAATAATGTCTTCTACTACATTGCTCGATTCTACTTCTTCAACCTCTGAAGCTTCCTCTTCAATTGAATCATGAGTTGAATTGTCTTCTTCATGTTCAGTCTCAACTTCTTCAATGATATCATCAACATTGTCTTGTTTAATGTCATCTTCTGTATCATCAAAATCTAAGTCTATCTCTTTAAATTCATATGTAGTTAAATCATTGACGTCTGGCTGTAACGCATTAGAATTAACCGTCTCTTCTTGAGAGTCGCTTGATTCTTCTTGGGGTATGTCATTTTGTAATTCATCTTGCAATTCATCTTCCACGTCTTGATAATCTTTTGGATCTTTTTTAATATATGAAGCTTGTTGTTTTAAGTAATAGTCTTGGTTTTTAATTTGTGACTTTGTTTCTTCTGAATCAAGACTGTTAAGTTCTTGTTCTCTTTTTTCTCTTAAAGCTTTTTCAAATTGTTTTTTCTTTTGAAGTTTCTTCTCGCGTTCTTTTCTAATTTCAGAAACAATTTGTGAAGCATAAATATTTTCAATGTTAATCGTATTATCCGTCTTTGAATAAGTAGGGACTTCTTGTACGATTTCACTACTTGGTTTACGTTTATTTTCTTTTTCAGTATCATTATCTGATTTAGTTGAATAATCTTTCAAACCACTATTAGGAACTTCTTTTTGTTTTCTCATACCGAATATTGCTGAAGGCACTTCAGAAGCTTTAAATTTTGGTTGATGTAATGCATTCAATCTTTCTTCAAATTGATAGTCATCATTATAACGTTTACTGTTGTCGTAGCGTTGAGAAGATTGTTTACTTTTCGTATCGTAATGATGTGTTACATCCTGATCATAACTTCTTGACTTCTTAGCAGGTTCATATGCATCCACATTACGATTTCTTCTACGTCTTCTTCTATTTGTTGGAAAAGAAGCTGAGCTTTCATCATAAAATCTACTATCATGATATTTCTCTTCTCGTTGACTTGTTTCATTATCATGTTGATGGTGCTCTTCATTAGATTGTTCTTCATATTCCATTTGTATTGGAAATCTAAATTTGCCTTTAGGTCTTCTATAAATTTCTTCATTAGTTGAATCGTCATCTGGATGATGATCAAAAGACACTTGATCGCTTTTTTGCTTTTCATTTTTTTGTTCATTTTTCGATTGCCCGAATATATCATCAAACCAACTCATAGGTTCACTACCTTTCGTCTTCAAAGAATGGTGTTCCTACAGTATAACTATCATCTAGTACCATTATACCTTTTTCTTTTGGAGCACCTTCTAAATCAAGTTCTTTCATTGAACAAATCATACCACTAGAAGGAACACCACGTAATTCTGCATCTTTAATAATCATTCCACTAGGCATTACGGCTCCTACTTTAGCAACAACAACTTTTTGTTCTTGATCAATATTTGGAGCACCACATACAATTTGTAATGTTTCATTACCAACATCAACTTTACATACTGATAGTTTATCTGCATCAGGATGTTTTGATTTTTCAGATACGTATCCTACTACAAACTTAGGAGATAAATCAACGACTAATTTATAATTAATATTACTTTTCTCTAGTAAGTCTTGAATACTATTAATGTGTTTCTCTTCAACTTTAATATTGCCATTGCCTTCTATTTGAACATATTTAGAAGCATTGAATATATTAAATCCAACAATTTTATCTTCACTTTTAATAATTGTTAAATCATTTTGATAATCATATTCTAATTCTTCAAATAAAGGTTCTAAAGTAACCATTAATACATCGCCAACACCATTTTTATTATAAAATAAATTCATTTCTCCTACTCCTTACAATCTTTTTTGATTATTTTTCATTTTTTTAAATATTTCTCTATTTTTTTCTAATCGCTCAATAACTTCTTGGTTTCTCTTACGAGAGTGATTTTTACCTAAAATAAATATTGGTTCCAAAGGTTTATCAGGTGTATAAGAGAATGATAATGATGTTATTGGCACTAAGCCATTTTGGAAGAATTGCATCGTCATTTGCGCTACAATATCATACCCAATTTCATTTTTAATATCACAAATCACCAGTACATCTTGGTGAGGTGTAGCTAATAACATTTCCCCTTCAATATTTTGATAAACATCTTTTAGGAATGTCTGATTGAGAATACGTGAAGCATCATATCCGTCATTCGTATTAATGAAATAGAATGTATTGCCTTGAACTTCATCAGACTTGTAAGTTGTTTTTCTCTTTTTAATATTGAATAACGCTTGCTCTTTAATTTGTTCTTTCGTTAAATTAAGTTCACTGAGCATAGACTCATCTATTAGTCTATAAGTATTACCTAAATCAAGCGCATAATATATATTTGTTTCAGCTGTATGTTCATCAATGACAAAAGGTGTAGCTTCTTTCGTTTCTTTATGAAAACTAGTAGACCTTATGACAGGCAAGATTTCAATTTTATTAATTTCTTTATTGGATTCATCTTGCATTGCATTTATTGTTTCAGTGACGTAATAAACAATTTCGTCTATTGTTTTATTACCGTTATTTTTATATTTAGCAATAATCGGAGCTAATTTAACTGAAAGCCCTTTTTGATTATCAGTACGTTCAATTCTTAAACTTTCATTTTCCCTATCAAACTTAAAATTTGCATCTAAAGTTTTCAATCGGTCTTTTAATAAATCTCTCATTTGAAAGACATTCATACTTAACACTCCTATTTTTATACCTCTATATAGTTTACAACAAATCGCAGTTATGTAACAGTGATAAACATATTTAAATGAAGTTAAATAAAATAAAAAAGCAGGTAATTCGAAAATAAAAGAAACTTTTTTCGACCTGCTTTTTTTATATAATTTTAATTATTTAATCCATCAATAAATGCACTAATTTGTGGAATTGTTTTTCTTTCTTTACCAACGTATCTACCAAGTTCTTGACCGTTGTTATAAGCAATAAAACTTGGAATACCCATAACATCAACTTCTTGACATAAATCAATAAATTCATCACGATCAACTGATACGAATTGATATTGATTGTATTTCTCTTCAAGTCCAGGTAAATCAGGATCTATAAAATGACAATCCGGACACCAAGATGCTGTGAACATAAATATTGTGGGTTCGTTAATCAATGATTTGTATTCTTCGATTGACGTTAATTGTTTCATTTCTTTGCACTTCCTATCATTAATGTTTGTTGACCATCTTTAATTATATGATACTTCTTCAACAAATGATAAACAAATAAACTGATTACTGCAGGTAATAAGAAATGGAAGAAAGCAATTTGTAAGTATACTTCTGTCGTACTACCCATTGTTTTAATCGTCATAATTTGCCCTACAAGTCCACTTGAACCCATTCCAGCACCAGCAGCATTATTTTCCATTGGCCAAAAGACTGTCATAATTGGTGCTACAACAATACTTGCTACGACTGGTGGTATTAATATAAAGGGTTGCTTTAAATAATTTGGAATTTGAAGTTTACTTGTACCAATACCATGTGCAATAACGCCTGAAATACCATTATCCTTATAGCTTGTTACTGCAAATCCGATCATATGACAACATCCACCTATCGTAGCTGCTGCTGCCGCTGTTCCACTTAAGCCGAGCATTAACGCTAAAGCCGCACTTGAGATTGGACTACTTAGTGTAAGACCAACAATAAGACTAACGAATATCCCCATTAATAAAGGTTGTTGATCAGTACTTAATTGTATCCAATTTCCTAATGCTTTCATAAATGCATCGATAAAAGGCGCTATAAACTTTGCAATAGCTGCACCTATAAATAACGTTAAAATCGGTGATAAAATAATATCTATTTTAGTTTTGCCTGAATATAATCTTCCGAGTTCACTCGCAAATACTGAAGATAAATAACTTCCTACAGCGCCACCTTGTTCATATCCATACATGCCTGTTACTGCAGTTGTAAATATAATGAGTGGTGATGCGCCTAAACCATAACTAACTGCTACCCCTACCCCAGCACCTGTTAAAGTTTGAGCTAACTTTCCTATTTCTATCATAATTGATGTATCAAAATATGTATTTAATGATTGGCCTAAAGTTTCAATAATAAGTCCAACAATTAATGTACTAAACAAACCTAAAGCCATATAACTTAAACCATCTATAATTGTTCGATTAAAAAAAGATTTTACGCGTTCCATTTATTCACACTCCTTAAATGGATTATACAATAAAAAATACACGTGTCATTATTTAAATTAAAATAATAACATGTGTATTTAGAAACTTTATACTTCTATAACATTTAGAAATTTCTTCAATGCGTCTGTCTTCGGTTGAGTAAACATCTCTTCCGGTTTACCTTCTTCACCAATTAAACCATCATGAATAAAAATCATTCTATCAGAAACTTCTCTTGCAAATCTCATTTCATGTGTAACAATGACCATCGTCATACCTTCATTAGCTAAATCTTTAATAACTTTTAATACATCATTCACTAACTCTGGGTCTAATGCTGATGTCGGTTCGTCAAACAACATGACTTTAGGATTCATTGCCAATGCTCTAGCAATCGCCACACGTTGTTGTTGACCACCAGATAAAGCATGAGGTCTTTGATCTTTAACACTTTCTAATCCTACTTTTTCTAAAAGTTGAAGTGCTTCGTCATATGCTTTTTGCTTATTTACTTTTTTAACAGTAATTAAACCTTCCATAACATTTTCAATTGCTGTTTTATGTGGAAACAAGTTGTAATTTTGAAACACCATACCTGATTCTTTACGTACTTTAATTTGTGACTTCTTATTATCTGCTGTGTACGTTTCGCCATTAACAACTACAGTACCTTCAGTCGGAATTTCCAATGCATTCATCATTCTCAATAAAGTTGTCTTACCAGAACCTGATCTTCCAATTAAAGTAATCACTTCACCTTTATCTACTGAAAGATTAATCCCTTTGATGACTTCTTTATCATTAAATGATTTTTTAATATTTTGAAGTTCAATCATGAACGATACCCTCTTTCAATATAAGATTCATAGTAAGATTGAACGATTGATATGATAAAACATACAATCCAATATAATATCGCTACTAGTAAATAAATCGTTAAGAATTCATATGTTGTAGATGCTACTTCTTGCGCTTTTCTAAACATTTCTGCTACTAAAATAAACCCAAGTAAAGACGTATCTTTAATTAAGCTTAAGAATGTATTACCTAATGCAGGTACTGAAACTCTAATTGCTTGAGGTAATATGATTCTTTGTACAGTTTGTTTATAATTCATACCAATCGAGTAGGCAGCTTCAGTTTGACCTTTCGGAATAGACATAATTCCACCCCTTAAAATCTCAGATGCGTATGCACCTACATTAAGAGAAAGGCCAATTATCGCAGCTATGACAGGTGACAAAGTCAATTGATTGTCTGCATTTCCTGTTGCCAATCTACCAATTTCAGGGATTCCGTAAAAGATAATGAATAATTGAACAATCATAGGTGTACCACGAATGATTGAAACATAAAAACGTGCAATCCCTTTTAGAACTTTACTACTTGATATACGCATTAATGCTGTAACTAATGCCAAGATTAAACCAAGCACAAAAGTAACTAAAGTAATAGGAATAGAATATTTAACTAGACCCTCTAACATCGGTAGAAATGCTTGTTTGGCAGCATTTAATGCATGAAGTTGCTCATCATTTAGGCTCTGAAACATTAGCGCCAAACCATTTCTTACTTATTTTCTCTAATTCGCCATTATCTTTTAAAGTTTTTAGACCTTTATTAAAATCTTTAATCACTTTGTCATCTTCTTTTTTACTAAATGTAAATGCAGATTGACTTTGTTCTGCATCACCTTGAATTGCTTTTATTTTAGCGTTAGGTTTTTGCTTTTTATAATCTAAATATGAAATATTATCATTAAAAGTACCTTCAACACGATTTGATTGTAATAAATCCATCGCTTGGTTGAAGCCGTCTACTTTAGTAATATCTGCACCTTTAGACTTTGCAAGTTTACCATAGTTAGATGTTAAAGTTTGTGCTAATTTTTTACCTTTAACGTCGTCGAATGATTTAATGTCTTTATTATTCTCATTTACTACTAATACACCATTTGAATAAGTGTATGGATCTGAGAATTTATATTTTGCTTTTCTTTCATCGTTGATACCAACTTGGTTAGCAATCATGTCAAAACGTCCTGAATCTAACCCAGCAAACATTGAATCCCATTGTGTTTCTTTAAATTCAACTTTGTATCCCATTTCTTTAGCAACTGCTTTTGTTACTTCTACATCATATCCAGTTAACTTATCATTTTTGTCATGAAAGCTAAATGGAGAATACGTACCTTCTGTACCTACTACAATTGTTTTATCATCTTTCTTACTACTTTCTTTCTTGTCGTTGCTGTTTCCACATGCAGCTAACACAACAATTAATGCAATAATTAAAAATATACCCTTTTTCATATATACATCCCTCTATTCTTAGTATCCAAATCGGAATAAACATATTTTAGACCGAATTACAACTACTGTCAATTACTAAAATCTGGACTATTTAAATTTCAAATATTCAATCTTTTCTGAACTTAAATTTAACACGATTTCATTAAGTAATAATTTTGCACTTTCATAATCTCTTGCATCGTAAATAGCTTTACTTGTATGGATATATCTAGCACAAACACCTATTACCGCAGTTGGGATACCTGTTAGAGCTTTATGAATTTCTCCACCATCAGTACCACCTGGTGATTGGAAGTATTGATGATTAATTTCTTTTTCTTCAACCATTTCAATTAAATAATCTCTCATTCTTTCAGATAAAATCATCGTACGATCTAATATTCTAATTAATACACCTTTTCCTAAAGCACCAGATAAGCCGACATGTCCTTTCATATCATTTGCAGGTGAACAATCCACAACTAATGCTAAATCTGGTTTGATTAAATTCACACTTGCTGAAGCACCTCTTAAACCAACTTCTTCCTGAACATTTGCACCTACATATAAATCGACATCAAGCTCTTCATCTTTAACGGCTTCCAATAACTCTAATCCAACTAAACAACCATATCTATTGTCCCATGCTTTAGCGAGTATTCTATTCTCTGTAAGTTGTTCAAAATTCGTACTTGGAACAATTGTATCACCAATTTTAATGCCCATTTCTTTTAATTGATCAATGCTTTCTGCGCCAACATCTAAAAGCATATCTTCAATAGATACACCTGACTCTTTACCAGTTCTAAAATGTTTAGGGATACTGCCAACTACGCCGTTATAGTATTTACCGTCACGAGTTTTTAACTGTAGTGTTTGTGATAACCATACATCTGATGACACACCGCCAAGTGGTGTGAACTTTAACATGCCCTCTTTTGTCATTTCAGTAACCATAAAGCCAATTTCATCCATATGAGCTGCTACTAATACTTTAGGAGCATTTTCCTTTTTAGATTTTTTCACACCATAAATACTGCCCATATTATCACCGATAATTTCATCAACAAATGGTGCCATTTTTTCTTTTAAATATTCACGTACTTCATTTTCAAATCCAGGTACAGCATGTAATTCTGTTAATACTTTCATTCTATTAAGTGTTTCTTGTCTAATTTGTGTCATTGTAAATCTCCTTATTGAAATATTTATCTATCATTCAGTCTTTGTGTTAAACTTAACTTAAATAGAAGGAGGCATGGTCATGCAGAACAATAAGTTACGCTTTTTCATTTTATTATTGTCCGTTTTTACTGGTATAGGTATTGTTGCTTCTATCCTATATGCTAAGCAATATAAGCCATATAGTTGTGAAGAAATCCTTAAACAAGTCAAAGCACAATTTAATAATGTTGAAGCCTCTTATATATTACATATCCCAAAGACCTACCAAAAATTCGGCATTGAAACTAAAGTTGTACATGGTGGTATTACCGTTAATAATGATGGTAAACAAGTTCACTATGAATTTATCGCCGATGCCTTTAATGGCCAAGTTATTGATATATTTGAAATTTAATAAGCTTAAAAAGATGAGTCTGAGTGATTAATTTAAACCTCAGACTCTTTTTTTAACTGAAAATTATTCAACTTCACCGTGATCTAGTGCATCGAATGATTTTTTAATAGATTCTAAACCACTTCTTAATTTTTCTTCGCTACAAGCTAAATTCATTCTGAAATGATGACTTTCTCCGAGCTCGTAGGAATGGCCGATCCCTGTTGCAAGTTTCCCTACAGATTGCAATGCTTTTTGAACATCACTTTCTATGTAACCACTTTTAGAAAAGTCTACCCAAGCTAAATATGTCGATTCAGGTTTGATAAACGATAACTGATCAGACATTTCACTTTTAATAAATTCATCTAAGATAGTCATATTCTTTTCAATATGATTATTTAATTGATCTACCCATTCACCTGCTTCATTATAGGCTACTTTAACTGCTTCAACAGCCAATGTATTTGCAGCTGACAATCCATAATATGTTGCCAATTTACGATTGAATTGTAATGTGAAATAACGATGTTTTGTAATCATATAGCTACTTGCTAAACTTGCTAAATTAAATGTTTTACCTAAACCAGTGACAACAAGAATTGGAGAATCTAAAGTCATTTCATTTGTCATGGAATAGAATCCATTTTCACTTCTCACAAAATCCATATGAATTTCATCAGAAACAATAAAGACACCATATCTTTCACACACATCTTTCATAAATGCACATTCTTCTTTCGTCCAAACTTTACCTGTTGGATTATGAGGGCTACACAGTACTAACACTTTAACATCATCACGTGCTGCCATTTCTTCAAATTGTTTTTTATCTAGCTCATAACCATTATCCGTTGCAACTAATGGAGATTCAACGGCCACTCTTTTATTACCTTCAATTAAATTTAAAAAGGCATTATATGAAGGTGTATGTATTAACACACCTTCACCTTCTTTCGTAAACTCACGTATAACTTCAGTTACAGTAAACAAAATACTCGGAACATAATATATATCATTCTTTTGGATATTTACAGAAAATCTCGTTTTGTACCAATTTTTAATCGCACTTAAGTATGCTTCTTGTTTCCACACTAAATACCCGAAATGTGCTTGATCTAATTTGTTTTTCAAATGGTTGATAATAAAATCAGGTGTCTTAATATCCATATCTGCAATCCAAAATGGTTCTAAGTTCTCATAATCATAAACTTTACGTTGTCCATCATATGCTACTGTTGCTGTTCCCCTTCTATCAATCACTTCATCAAAATTATATTTCAATTAAATCATCCCTTCTCATTTCTTTTTTAATTCCCTTCGTTTGTTCATCAAGTTTGAGCGCAAAATAATTGGCATCATGATAGAACACGAACCAATAATCTTCTTTAATATATCTTTGTAAAAGTCTCTCCTTAGCATTTATGGAATCCATTGGATAATCATCATAGGCTGTAACCCATAAAGGATTAAGATGAGCTAATGTAGGCAAGATATCAGCCATATGCACAGCTTTCATATCATTACTTTCAATTTCAATGACACTATGACCAGCACTATGACCACCAGTATGTATCATTTTAATACCTGGAACGATTTCCATCGAATCCACAAATGTTACGACTTGATGTTCAATACCTTTATAATTTTGTTCCCAATATGTAGCGCTACTTCTTATATTTGGGGCTCTCAATTCATTCCATTCAATTTGTGATGTATAAATTGTTGCATTTTTAAATACTGATTGACCATCTGTAGTTGTCAGGCCACAAGCATGATCAAAATGCATATGAGACATTAAAACTATATCAATATCATCAATGGTCAAATTAAATTGCTTTAATGAGTTACTTATATCACTTTCATAAGTTGTACCATAGTTTCTTTTTTGTTTGTCCGTTAATTTACCATTACCTATCCCAGCATCAATTATTATATTGTGTTCATCTGTTTGAACGAATATTGGATGTGTTACGAGAGGTATTTGATTAAGTTCATTAGGTGGGTATTTTTTACTCCACAACGCTTTTGGGACCACACCAAACATTGCACCACCATCCATTTGAGTAATACCACCTTGTAATGGATATAATTTAAATTCACCTATATTTAACAAGAAATTCCCCTCCAATCATTTATTATTATTTTATCACTAATTAGAGTAATGAACATCTTTCATGATTACTACAACACATTAGTTAAAAAAGACGTAAAAAAAGAAGTTAGAATCAAAAGCGATTCCAACTTCCTTATTTAAAACTTGCTTCCATACGATAGATTCTAAAGCCTCTACTAGAGAATTTATCTTCATATTCAGTACGGATATTATCTTCAGGCTCATCTTCATGTAAATTCAAATTAATATAATCAAATGACATACCATATTGAGACATACTTTCTAAACTATACTCAAATAACCCTTGATTATCTGTTTTGAAATGTATTTGCCCATCTTTATTCAAAATGTGTTGATAAATTTCTAAAAAGCTAGAAAAAGTTAATCTTCTTTTAGCATGTCTTGTCTTAGGCCATGGATCAGAAAAATTCAAATAAATTCTAGAAACTTCATTCTCAACAAAATACTCTGTTAATAATTTAGCATCTTGATTAATCAATTTAATATTGTTTAATTCCATTTCTTTAACTTTTTCAAGAACACGGACCATAACATTTTTATCTTTTTCAATTGCTACGTAATTGATATTAGGATTCTGTTTAGCAGTCTCAGTAATAAATCTACCCATACCAGTTCCGACTTCAATATGAATGGGTTGATCTTTATCAAACCATTCTGCCATCTTATATTGATGATTAAGATCTACATCTACTATATTGGGATGATCCTTTAAGAAATCGTCAGCCCAAGGTTTATTTCTCATTCTCATTCAAAGTTACTCCTTATATAAATACATTTCTTGTCATCACTTCATTTAAGAAGTGTAACCAATCATTCATATCTTTATAACGTTTTTTCTCTTCATACCACTCTACCATTGCGATAGCTTGAATTAATGTATACCACTTCATACGTTTCTTTAAATCGTGGGTATCATTAATGCCATACATACTTAGCCAATCTGACCAATCTTTCTCATCAACATAAGTATATAATATCATTCCGATATCAATAGCAGGATCAGCAATCATTGCACCTTCCCAATCTACTAAGAAAAGTTCGTCTTGATCAGATAAAAGCCAATTATTGTGATTTACATCTCCATGTATGACTGTATAGAATCTACTGTCTAATGTTGGCATGTTATCTTCTAGATATAACAATGCCTTTCTCACAGTGCGATTAGACAATACATGTCGTGACAATGAGCTGTTAATTTTATTAAATAAAATCTCTGGATGCATAGGTTTCATTTCCATACGTTTAAGCATATTTAATAATTGTTTAGAAGAATGTATTTTTTTCAGAAGTTTGGCAACACGGTTAGAATTCATTTCATCTTGGACTAACTCTCTACCATTTTTCCAATGTTGTGCAGTCACAACTTCTCCTGTTTCGATTCTTTTAGTCCAAACTAATTTTGGTACGATACCTTCAGCAGATAACGCTGTTAAGAAAGGACTTGAATTACGTTTTAGGAAGAGCTTGCGGCCATCTTGTTCTGCCATATATGCTTCACCAGATGCACCACCTGCTGAGTCTAATGTCCATCCTAACTGATAAAAATGTTCCAACCTATCCACCTCACTTTCAATTAAAGAAAAAGAAAAAGACTCAAGAATATTGTTTTTCAAGAGTCATATTTTAATCTTAAAAATTTTTGTTTTATTTTTGTAATTTTAGTGCGCTTGATATAAATTTTATTATCTTTCGGTTAAGATTTCAACCTCATAAATGAAAACTTTGGAGTATTTTGAACCTATTCATATACAATAAGTCTTATAAATTCAGTATCCACTTGAATTACTTAAGATATTAAAATTACACTAAAAAATTTTTATGATTTTGACTCTATATAATTATTAAATGCATTTTGTAATTGCTTCGTAATTTGTCCGACTTTTCCGTCACCTATTTTTTGATCATTTACTTGCACAACTGGCATTACTTCAATAGATGTACTTGAAATAATCACTTCATCAGCATCATTTAAGAAATCTAATGTAAATGATTCTTCAATAAATGGAATATTTAAATCGTCAGCTAATTCTTTTATAACACGTCTAGTAATACCATTAAGAATTAAATTATTTGCAGGATGTGTATAAATTTTGCCACCTTTGATCGCATAAACATTGCTTGAACTACCTTCAGTAACTGTTTCACCTCTATGCATGATCGCTTCAGCTGCATCATTTTGTGTAGCTTTCTCTTTTGCTAACACGTTACCTAATAAGTTCAAACTCTTAATATCACATCTTAACCATCTGATATCTTCAACTGTTATAGTTTTAACGCCATTTTCTAATTCGTCGTATGGTCTGTCATAGCTTTTAGAAAAAGCTGAGAATACAGGTTTTGTACTAGCATCAGGAAACGGGTGATTTCGAGGCGCAACACCACGTGTCACTTGAATATACACACCACCATTTACAACATTATTCTTTGCTGCTAATTCTTTCGTCACTTCTGTTAAACCTTCAACAGAGTATGCGTCTAAATTAAGTCCAATTTCTTTGGCACTTCTAAATAATCTTTCATAGTGCTCTTTAGATGTGAATACCTTGCCTTCATATATACGTATGTATTCATATATGCCATCACCAAAGTTATAACCTCTATCAGAATAGCTAATCTTACCTTCAGATTCATCAACAAACTCATCATTTATATAAATATAATTCATTCATCATCACCCTTTACACAGACATTGTATATAGCTTCTAAATAAATTGCAGTTGCATTAAATAATTGTTTTTTCGTGATATATTCATTTTTTTGGTGCATTAAATCTTCAGATTCTTTAAACATGGCACCAAATGCCACACCTTTATCTAAGTTTCTAGCATATGTCCCCCCACCGATTGTAAATGGCTCGGACTGATCACCTGTTTGATTGCGATATGCTGATAATAGTTTTTCGATAAATGGATCGTTTTTATCTACATAATGCGGAACTTGGTGTTTATCCATTTCAATTTCGAAGCCTTTTTCTTTCACTTCTTCAGAAAAACGAGACATTGATTGGTCGAAATTAAAGCCTTCGGGATATCTTAAATTAATACCAAATTGACCACCATCTACATCTGTATAACTCATAATACCTGTATTAGTCGTCACTTCCCCCATTTCTTCCGTAGCAAACTTCATACCCATTTTTTCACCTTTTGGAGAATCAACTAAATATTCATTTGCAAATTTCACATATGAGCTCGCGTATTTATCTAAATTTAATTCATTTAAGAATTGAATAAGATATAAGCCAGCATTCACTCCTAATGTAGGATCCATACCATGAGCTGATTTACCGTGAACAACGATGTTTAAGAAACCTTCATCAATTGTCGTTTCGCCTTCAATCTCATGTTCATTTAAAAATGATTCGAATTTCTGAACAACATTCGTCATTTGTTCTTTTATAAGTAATTTAGCTTGAGCAGTATCTGGTACCATATTGAATCTTTCACCTGAGAAGAATGCTTTGAGCTCTACTTCAGGCTCATCATTATCTTCCACATATCCAGATTGAGTGATGTTGAATGTTACAATCCCTTTTTCTCCATGAATTAAAGGGAATTCTGCATCTGGTGCAAAACCTACAGAAGGCATTTCTTCTGTTTCAAAATAACGATCTGTACATTTCCAATCAGATTCTTCGTCAGTACCTACAATAATATGTATTCTTTTTTTCCATTCGACTTTCATATCTTCAAGTATCTTAACGGCATAGTATGCTGCAATTGTTGGTCCTTTGTCATCAAGTGTACCTCTTGCAATGATTGCATCTTCAGTTTCTACAGGTTCAAACGGATTAGAATCCCATCCAGCACCTGCTGGCACAACATCAACATGGCAAAGTATACCTAATAAATCATCACCTTTACCCGCTTCAATTCTACCTGCAATATTATCTATATCAACATGAGAAAATCCATCTCTTTCTCCTAACTTGTAAATATAATTTAACGCTTCTTTTGGACCTGGTCCAACTGGCGCATCGTATGTACTTGCTGCATCATTTCTAACACTTTCGATGCTTAATAGCCCCTTTAAATCATTTATAATATCTTGTTCATATTCTTTAATTTTATTTCTCCACATCGAAAATCATCTCTTTCTTAACTTGAATAGTTATCTATATAATACATGATATTTTTGTAAATATGAAATAGAATTACCGATAAATTTTTATTTTTTTATACATAAAGTTATTTCCTTTTACGTACGACTAAAGTCTTATATAAAAATATTTTTTTGAATCTTATTATTTCCCGACAAGATGAAAGTTGTTAACAAAAAAACTAGGACAAATAAGTTGCCCTAGTTTTAGTCAATATTGAACATAAGGAGAAATTATTTCTTCAAATCTTCTTCTGTAACAACTCTTAAATTGTTGTTTGCAGTTCCGCCTTCATCATCAAATTTAGCTTCTCTTTGTTCAGTTGGATCTTCATCTTCTTTTTTTAGACGAGATTTAGCATTTGATGCATAACCTTTTGGATCTTCTTTTGCTTTTTGGAATTCATTTTTCGCTTTTTCTTTAGCTGACTCTTTATAAGAAGTTGGATCTTCTTTATATTTAGAGTACTCGTCTTGTGCTTTACCTTTTAGTTCGTTTGCTTTTTGCTTAGCATTTTCTTTGTAGTTCTCTGGATCTTCTTTATATTTCCCGTATTCATTTTTTAATTTATCTCTATTTTCTTTTTTAGATAAGACAACTGCTGCTGCAGTTCCACCTAATACTACTAACGTTCTAAATAATCCTGCTTTTTTAGCCATTTGTATCCACCTCTATTTAATTAATAGTTATTATAATACCCCGAGAAAATCTTTCTAAACATTTTAAACAGATAAATTTAAAAGTTTAAAATCTTCTTCTAACAAATGCCTATACTCACCAAGTTCTAAACGTTCATCAAGTTCTAAATCAGCTATTTGAACACGTTTTAAATACGTTACTTCACAACCAATCGCATGAAACATTCTCTTAACTTGGTGGAATTTACCTTCATAAATCGTAACATAAGCTATAGACTCTTCTCCATTTTCTACAATTTCTAATTCACTTGGAGAAGATGTAAAGTCACCTAAATCTATTCCTGCTTTAAAAATATCTATTGCATCATCTGAAATGTGAGCAGACACTTCAACATAATACTTTTTAGCAACTTTTTGTTTTGGACTCATAAGTTGATGCGAGAATTTACCATCGTTTGTTAGAAGTAATAAACCTTCTGTATCTTTATCTAAACGACCAACCGGAAATAAATCTAAGTGCATATATTCTGGGACAATATCAATGACTGTTTCATGTTCATCATCTTCTGTCGCTGAAACAAATCCAGCTGGCTTATTCATCATTAAATATACAACTGGTTCATATTCTATCGGGATATCATCAAATGTTATAACATCATCTTCTGGATTAATATGCATTTCAGGTTTCTTAACGATCTCATCATTAACGGAAACAAGATTTTTCTTTAGAAACTTTTTAACTTCTTTTCTTGTTCCGATACCTGAATTTGCTAAAAATTTATCTAATCTCATCATTTACACCCACTTAATTTTGCGTCTAATTTTAGCAGTCAAATCACCTAAAAATTCATCCGCTAGACGTGAACGCATTGTTAAATAACCATATACAATTACACCTACACATCCACCGACAATTAACGTAATCAGCGCACCTAATTTTGATGTTGGATCAATGATTAGTGACACAATAAAGAAACTTAACTCAACGAATAATACCATGATTATAGTATAGAAAGTAATTCTTAACGTATGGTAAATTGTGATATTAAATTTAAAGTCTGCATATTTATATAGGACGACACAATTTAATATAACAGCTACTAGTAATGCGATTGCCGTACCGATGACAGCACCTAATGTATGAAATACCATAATTAGTGGTAAGTTTATAACTGCTTTGATGACTAATGAAGCAATAACGATCCAAACTGTTAAAGCTTGTTTATCAATACCTTGTAACATTGAAGCTGTTACTGATAATAATGCAATTAAAATACTAACTGGTGCATACCAGAATAATATTTCTGTACCCATTGGATTATAACTATAGAACACATTATATAAAGGCTGTGCTAATACCATAATGCCAAGTGATGCTGGAACTGTTAAATATAGCAATACGCCTAATGATTTTCTAATTTGATGATGCATTGCATCAATTCTACCTGAATTATATGTGTTCGTAATAAATGGAACTAAACTCACTGCAAATCCTGCTGCAAGAGATGTTGGAATCATAACAATTTTATTAGTTGTCATGCTCAGCATTGTGAAATAAATATCTTGTAATTCACTACCTACACCTGCCATCGCTAATCCAGTATTATGTGTAAATTGGTCGATTAAGTTTATAATCGGGAAACATAAACTTACAATTACAAATGGTATACTGTATTTAATGATTTCTTTATATATTTTGATATACGAAACATCAATATCACTTGTATCTTGTTCAACTTCTGCTTTTATTAAATGTCTTCTCTTCATCCAAAAATAAAGTAAAGTCAATAATGCAATAATTGCACCGATACCTGCAGCAAATGTTGCAACTTGGTTGGCCATTAACACAGAACCGTCCATTACATTTAATACAATATAACTTCCGCCAAGTATAAATGCGATACGCGCTACTTGTTCAGTTACTTCAGATACAGCTGTTGGACCCATTGAATTAAATCCTTGGAAGATACCTCTCCATGTTGCAAGTAATGGAATAAATAATACAACAAAACTAATTGTTCTAATAACAGTTGTAATATCTTCTATACTCCAACCGCCTTCTATGCCACCTTTATTTGCTAATGTTAATTGAGCAATAGTTGGTGATAAGAAATAAAGTAATAAAAATCCGATAAATCCAGATACTGTCATAACTAAAAAGCTTGACCGGTATAATTTTCTACTTACTTTATAAGCACCTAATGCGTTATATTTAGATACATATTTCGCAGCTGCTAAAGGAACGCCCGCAGTTGCTATTGTTATCATGATTGTGTATGGTTGATAAGCATATGTAAATGGGGCAAGATTTTTTTCATCGCCTATAATAGCGTAAAAAGGTATTAAATAAAGAATACCAATTACTTTTGTTATTAAAATACTTGCAGTAAGCAGGAAGGTTCCCCTTACTAGCGCTTTACTTTCTGACATAATTTCATCCCTATCTAATTTACTTTTAAATTTAATAATAACAGGTTTATTTCTATTCTACTACTTTTTTAAAGACACATTATTCGTTAAAATATTATTACATCGATTTATGGAGGTAACTTATGTATCATACAATAATTATCGGCGCTGGACCTAGTGGTTTAATGGCCGCATATAGTGCAAGTTCAAATGGTAAAAACGTCTTGCTACTCGAAAAGAAAAAAGGCTTAGGACGAAAGCTCCGCATATCTGGTGGCGGTAGATGTAATGTTACGAACCGCTTACCTTATGAAGAAATTATAAAAAACATTCCTGGTAATGGAAAATTCTTATATAGTCCATTTTCAACATTCGACAATGAATCTATTATACAATTTTTTGAATCTAGATCTGTACAATTAAAAGAAGAAGATCACGGTCGAATGTTCCCTGTTTCTAATCGCGCTCAAGATGTTGTTGATGCACTAGTTGATTCCATTAAACAAAATGGTGTAGAAATACGCCAAGAAACTACAGTATCATCTATTGAAAGTGAAAATCAACGAATAACAGGCGTCACACTACAAGATGGTACATTTATTCCTTCAAAGGCTGTTATCATCGCATCAGGTGGTTGCAGTGTGCCACATACTGGTTCGACAGGAGATGGGTATAAATTCGCTGAGAATTTAGGACATTCTATAACAGAACTATTTCCAACAGAAGTACCGATCAAATCAAGTGAACCATTCATTAAAAACAAAACACTACAAGGATTAAGTTTACAAAATGTTGGACTATCCGTACTCAAAAAAAATGGTAAACCTAGAATCACACATCAAATGGACATGTTATTTACACATTTTGGTATTTCAGGACCTGCAGCATTAAGATGTAGTCAATTTGTGTATAAAGAACAAAAATCTCAAAAGAAAACAGACATACAGGTGTCTATAGATGCCTTTCCAGAAATCAAAACACATGACTTAGAACAACAAATTGTAAAAAAACTAAAAGACGAACCAAATAAAGCGATTAAAAATGCACTAAAAGGACTAGTCCAAGAAAGATATTTACATTTTATCGTACAACAGTCAAGTATTGATTTAGATGTGACATACCATCACCTATCCCAACAAGCCATCCGAACATTCGTGGAAAACCTTAAATCATTTACATTCACAGTAAATGGTACACTCCCACTTGATAAAGCTTTTGTAACAGGTGGTGGTGTTAATATTAAAGAAATCGAACCCAATACAATGGCATCCAAAATATGTGCTGGGCTTTACTTCTCAGGTGAAGTACTAGATATCCATGGGTATACAGGTGGCTATAATATTACGAGCGCTCTTGTCACTGGGTATGTAGCAGGCTATAATGCCGCACAATTTAATGATTAAAATTCTATAGAATGTATATAGTTTGGTGTTTGTTATGTGGCCTCCTTATTTACAAAACTACTTGGAATTGTTACTAACTTTAACCTATATTATATTCACACATTATTTAAGGCTGAGACATTTTAAATGTCTCAGCCTCAGAGTGTCGACAAAGTCTTAGACTTTGCCGGCACTTTTTTTATGCGCATGCTTTCCGCGGGCATGTTCTCAGCCTGTAGTCTTCGAATCATGCTGTTCCCGCAGGAGTCAGCGCTAAAAAAATACCAAAAATTAACAATCCGTTTTATAATATAGTTGAAATTTTATTTAGGAGTTGATTCTATGTTAAATAAATCTGAGAATAAACGTGACCAATATGAAATGATTTCTGTTTCAGAGTTAGTACCTAAAAATCATTTATTGAGAAAAGTTGATAAAGTATTAGATTTAAACTTCGTTTATGAACTTGTTGAAGATAAATACTGTTTAGATAACGGACGTCCTTCTATTGATCCTGTTATCTTAGTTAAGATCTTACTGATTCAAAGATTATTTGGCATAAAATCAATGAGGCAAACTATTAAAGAAATTGAAACTAACGTAGCTTACCGTTGGTATTTAGGATTTAGCTTTCTTGATAAAGTCCCTCATTATGGTACATTCAGTAAAAATTATACAAGACGCTTCCATGATACTGACCTGTTTGAACAAATATTCGAAAGAATATTAGAAATTGCGATTAAGAATAACTTAATTGACCACTCAACGTTATTCATTGATTCAACACATATCAAAGCTAATGCGAATAAAAATAAATATATTAATCAGGTTGTAAAAAAGGATACATTACATTTCCAAGAAGAACTTAATAATGAAATTAATCAACAGAGGTTAGCGCAAGGAAAAAAGCCTATAAAAAATAAGAAAAAGGAGGAGTTTAAAAATAAGAAAGTCAGTACTACTGATCCAGAAGCTGGTTACTATGTTAAAGGTGAAAGAGAAAAACAATTTGCGTATAGCTTACATAGTTGTGTAGATAAAAATGGTTTTATAATTGATCAACATGTCACACCTGGAAATGTTCATGACAGTACACAGTTGAAACCTATGGTTGAAAGATTAGAAGAAAAAAATATGTTACCTATCACACTAGCAGTAGACTCCGGATACAAAACGCCATTCAATGCGCATTATTTACTTGAAAAATCAATTGTACCTGCAATGCCATATACAAGACCAAAAGGAAAGCCAGGAATATTTAAAACTAACGAGTTTATTTATGATGAATATTACGATAGTTATATATGTCCGAATGATAAATTACTAACTTTTAAAAGAACTATGCCAACAGGGCATAGATTATACAAATCTAATCCTATTATATGTAAATCATGTCCACTACTAAATGAATGTACAGAAAATAGAAGTTATACTAGAGAAATTCGAAGACATGTATGGCAAGATGATTTAGATATAATCGAAGATTTAAGGTTTGTAGATACAATTAAAAAAGCATATAAACTAAGAAGTCAAACAGTAGAAAGACGATTTGGTGATGCGAAAGAACAGCATGGTATGAGATGGACTAGATACAGAGGAATTAAAAAAGTTTCCATGGACACCACGCTTATTTGTGCTGCCATGAATCTTAAAAAGTTGGCAATGTGGCTCGTAAAAGAGCCACAAATAGCCTAGATTAAACATAGTTTAATCATGATTTTAGTGAAAAAAATTAATCTATATAAAAAAACAAACTGAACTTATAAATTTAAGTTCAGTTTGTCCACAGTCTGAGGCTGAGACATTTTAAATGTCTCAGCCTTATTTATTTCTTCATTAAACTCTTTTGTTTTCTAAACCATCGTCGCCCCACTCATTCATGCCGCCTTCTACGTTTACTGCATCAATGTCGTGGTCATTTAAATAATCAACTACTCGAGCACTTCTAACGCCACCTGCACAAACAATATAATATGTTTGGTCTTTAGAGAAATGATTTAATTCATTTGGAATTTCTCCCATTGGAATATGCTTAGCGCCAGGGATTACACCTAATGCTACTTCATGATCTTCTCTCACATCAACTATATTAATTGGATTATTAGATGTAATTTTGTTTGCTAATTCTGTTACTGTAATTTCTTTCATAACTAGAACACTCCTAATTGATTAATTTGCTACGATATTAACTAACTTTTGTGGAACTGCAATCACTTTACGGATTGTTTTACCTTCAATCGCTTCTTTGATTTTTTCATTATCCATTGCTACTGCTTCCATTTCATTTTTAGTTAAATCTTTAGAAATTTTGATTTTGTCTTTTAGTTTACCGTTAACTTGGATAACAATTTCTATTTCGTTATCTACTAGTAGTGACTCATCAAATGTTGGCCATTCTTCATAAGATAAAGAATCGTTATGACCAAGTTTTTGCCATAATTCTTCAGAAATGTGTGGCGCAATTGGTGATAACATTTTTACAAAACCTTCAGCATATGCTTTGCTGATTTGATCTTGTTTATAACAATCATTGATGAATACCATCATTTGACTGATTGCAGTATTGAAGTTTAGTGTATCGAAGTCTTCAGTTACTTTTTTAACTGTTTGGTTATAGACTTTATCTAGGTCTGGTGTTTCGTTTTCAACGACCTTATCCGTAATTTTCCCTTCTTCTGTAACAAATAAACGCCATACTCTATCTAAGAAACGACGTGAACCGTCTAGTCCATTTTCACTCCATGCAATTGCAGCATCTAAAGGTCCCATGAACATTTCATATAGACGTAATGTGTCAGCACCATGAGAACGTACAATATCATCAGGGTTAACGACATTACCTTTTGATTTACTCATTTTTTCATTACCTTCACCAAGAATCATACCTTGGTTAAATAATTTTTGGAAAGGCTCTTTAGTTGGAACTACACCGATATCGTATAACACTTTATGCCAGAATCTTGAATATAATAGATGAAGCACTGCATGTTCTACACCACCGATATATAAATCAACTGGTAACCAGTGTTTAAGTTTTTCAGGATCAGCTAATTGTTCATCGTTATGTGGGTCGATATATCTTAAATAATACCAACAGCTACCTGCCCATTGTGGCATCGTATTCGTTTCACGACGCCCTTTCATACCTGTCTTAGGATCTACAACATTAATAAATTCATCAATATTAGCTAAAGGTGATTCTCCTGTACCTGATGGTTTAACTTGATCTGTTTCAGGTAGAATTAGTGGAAGTTCTTCTTCAGGAACTGTTGTCATTGTACCGTCTTCCCAATGTATAACTGGAATTGGTTCACCCCAATAACGTTGTCTACTAAATAACCAATCTCTTAATTTATAGCTTACTTTTTTATGACCGATACCTTTTTCTTCAAGTAATTCAATCGCTTTAGGTACTGCTTCTTCTTTTGTTAAGCCATTTAATGCATCTGAATCAATCATTTTACCATCATCATCATATACAGTGATGATATCTAAATTGAATTTCTCTGCAAACTCAGCATCTCTTTCATCATGTGCTGGAACTGCCATAACAGCACCTGTTCCATAACTAATTAACACATAATCTGCAACCCAAATCGGCATTTTTTTGCCAGTGAATGGGTTTGTCGTAAATGCTCCAGTGAATACACCACTTTTATCTTTTGCTAAATCTGTCCTTTCTAAGTCAGATTTACGAGAAGCTGCTAATTTATATGCTTCAACCGCTTCTTTTTCATCTTCAGTCGTAATTAAATCTACTAAAGGATGTTCTGGTGATAGTACAGCAAAAGTTGCACCGTAAATCGTATCTGGACGAGTTGTGAATACTTCAAATGATAAATCTGTATTATCAATATTAAATTTTAATTCAGCACCTTCAGATCTACCAATCCAGTTTCTTTGCATATCTTTAATAGATTCTGGCCAATCTAATTCATCTAAATCTTCTAATAGACGATCCGCATATTCAGTGATTTTTAATACCCATTGTCTCATAGGTTTGCGAACAACTGGATGTCCTCCACGTTCTGAAACACCATCAACAATTTCTTCATTAGATAACACTGTACCTAGCGCTGGGCACCAGTTTACAGCTACTTCATCAACATATGCTAATCCTTTATTATATAATTGAATGAAAATCCATTGTGTCCATTTATAGTAATCTGGGTCAGTTGTATTCACTTCTCTATCCCAGTCATATGAGAAACCTAGCTCTTGAATTTGTCTTTTAAAAGTCGCTATATTTTTAGCTGTAAATTCTTTAGGATCATTCCCTGTATCAATAGCATACTGCTCAGCTGGTAAACCAAATGCATCCCATCCCATTGGGTGAAGTACATTATACCCTTGCATTCTTTTATATCTTGAGACGATATCTGTAGCAGTATAACCTTCAGGATGTCCTACATGTAAACCAGCGCCAGATGGATATGGAAACATATCTAAAGCGTAAAATTTCTTTTGTCCAAGATTATCGTTAGCTTTAAATGTTTTGTTAGCTGCCCAAAAATCTTGCCATTTCTTTTCGATTTGTTGATGATTATAATTCATTTGTTCGTTCCTCCTATAAAATAAAAAAAAGCCATCCCAACCATCATAACAGTTGGGACGACTTGAATAAATATGCCGCGGTACCACCCAGAATTCACAATTAAGTGCGCTTCATTTATATGGTTTAAGATTGCTTTTAATAAATAATGAATCGTTCATAAGTTCACTTAATGGATATCATCAGTTCTCAGCACCACTGACTCTCTTAAGATTCGCATTAAAGCTACTTTTCTTATATACAACCTAATATTATGCAATTTCAATATATTTTGCAAGTCTTATTTGTTAATATCATGTATCTTGCTTTGAAATACCTCTATCATAAATGTATAAAAAGTAATAACCTATTAAAATAAGTAATATCATACTGTAAAACATCATTTTCATATCAAACATATCAACTATTACGCCACCTATAACTGGCCCAAATGCTTTTCCTATTGTTGAAGATGCGTTTACAATACCTTGATATGCACCCATTCTGCCTTTAGGTGCTAATTTATTTGCAATTGCAGGTACTGCTGGCCATACAAACATTTCTCCAAATGTTAAAATAACCATCCCTACAACAAACATTGTAAATTGTTCAGCAAAGCTTGTAATCACATAACTTAAAATAAAAATCGTTAGCCCTATAAACATTTGTAATTTCAATTTCTCTTTGAATCTATTGATAAACGGTGCAATTAAAGGTTGTCCTGCTAAAATCAATACACCATTTATTGTCCAAAGGAAACTATATTGTTTCAAGGATATACCAACTGATTGTGTATAAGTCGCAATTGTCGTTTGCCACTGAACATAACCAATCCAACATAAACTAAACATAACACATAGAAGTATAAGTGCAGTAAATTTACTTTTATCTTTAACTTGCATAGCACTCGTGATGCCTTCATCATTTTTCAAATGAATATCTAAATCTATGTTGTAATATTTTAAAGCAATTATGATAAATAAGACATATAGTAGTAAGTTCGCCATAAAAATATAATTAAAGCTAAAGTCCGCTACAAACCCACCTGCTGCAGCTCCAATAGAAACACCTAAGTTTTGAGCAAGATAAATTGCATTAAATGTTGTGCGTCCTCCGTTTGGCCAACTTGCAGCAGCCATTGCATAAATAGCTGGCACAATCACGCCTCCACCGAAACCAAGTATCACAAGCCAAAACGGATACCATGGCCAATCATTTAAAAAGTTTAACCCGATTAAACTTAAAATATTTAAAATAGAGGCAAAAATTATAGAACGAAACCCACCAATTTTGTCGAATAAACTTCCGCCTAATAAATTCCCGATTACACTCCCGAATGCATTAATCATTAAAACGATACCAGCTGTACTTAAACTCTTACCTAATTCTTCATTCATATATATTGTATTAAGTGGCCATAAGAAACTTGATCCTGTAATATTGATCGCCATTCCTATGATGAGCATTTTAACAATTTTCGGCATTCTCAAGGATTTCAACCTCCTCTCAAATTTTGTCAATTTTAATAGTCTAAACCTTTTTCTGCAAAAGTTCAATATTATATGTTAAAATGCTTTAGATAAGTTTGTAGAACAGGATGTGAAATATAATGACAGAACAATTCCGTTATGCATTTGATAACAAAAGATATCATACATGGAATTATCATTTAAGAAATAAATTTGGTGAGAAGATTTTTAAAATAGCATTAGATGGTGGATTTGATTGTCCAAACCGTGACGGCACAGTAGCACATGGGGGTTGTACATTTTGTTCAGCAGCCGGGAGTGGAGACTTTGCAGGTAACCGTGCAGAACCAATCCATGTACAATTTAAAGAAATTAAAGACAAAATGCATGAAAAATGGTCCGAAGGAAAATATATCGCTTATTTTCAAGCTTTTACAAATACGCATGCGCCAGTTGAAGTATTAAGAGAAAAATACGAAGCTGCTTTATCAGAAGAAAATGTAGTTGGACTATCAATTGCAACAAGACCAGACTGCCTACCAGATGATGTTGTAGAATACTTAGCAGAATTAAATGAAAGAACATATTTATGGGTAGAACTTGGATTACAAACCGTTCACCAAGAAACTTCAGATTTAATTAACCGTGCACATGATATGAAATGCTATTACGAAGGTATTGCTAAATTAAGAAAACACAATATCAATATATGTACACATATCATTAATGGTTTACCTGGTGAAGATTACAATATGATGATGGAAACAGCAAAAGAAGTCGCACAAATGGACGTTCAAGGGATTAAAATTCATTTGTTACACCTACTTAAAGGTACACCAATGGTTAAACAATACGAAAAAGGTATGCTTGAATTCATGACTCAAGATAATTATACGCAACTCGTTTGTGACCAATTAGAAATTTTACCAGAAGAAATGATCATTCATCGTATTACAGGTGATGGCCCTATCGATTTAATGGTTGGACCTATGTGGAGTGTAAATAAATGGGAAGTCCTTAATGCTATAGACAATGAACTTAAAGAACGCGGCACAATGCAAGGATCTAAATTCAAGAAAGCAGAACAAGTTCAAAAATGATTGTTCAAGGAATTTTACCATTCGCAAGAGATTTAATAGCAACACATATAACGGATAAAAGTATCGTAGTTGATGCAACATGTGGGAATGGCAACGATACACTTTTCCTTGCTAATCAAGTTCCAAACGGCGAAGTATACGCGTTCGATATACAAGAAGAAGCCATTAATAATACTAAAATCAAAACAGAAGCATATAGTAATATTCATTATTATCAAACAGGTCACGAAAATGCAGCACCTATAATAAAAGAACGTCATGAGCAAATAGACGCATCAATATTTAATTTAGGCTATTTACCAAAAGGCGATAAACATATTACAACGAATGCACCGACAACAATTAAAGCAATTGAAAGTCTATTCGAAATGACAAGTAAAAATGGCATCATCGTATTAGTCGTATATCCAGGACACCCAGAAGGACAGATAGAATCTAACGAAGTCATCAATCATGTTATTTCAATAGATCAACAATCAGCACACGTGCTCCACTATCAATTTATAAATCAAAAAAACAATCCACCATATATAATAGCAATTGAAAAAAGATAAAAATGAGTGAAATGACAGAACGCAAACCTTGGGAATGGGTTTGCGTTTTTTATGTGATATTGGAGGTTTTTGGATATATCCGGTGGTTAAGGTATGACTTGGATCATCTCTTAGCTTTATTCGGTACTTAAGCCATGACTTGGTCGATCTCTTGGGTTTACTCATCACTTTAGACATGACTTGGTTCATCTCTTGGCTTTACTCTCGACTTAAGCCACGACTTGGTCAATCTCTTAGCTTTATTCGGTACTTAAGACATGACTTGGTCGATCTCTTGGCTTTACTCTCGACTTAAGCCATGACTTGGTTCATCTCTTGGCTTTATTCAATACTTAAGCCATGACTTGGTCGATCTCTTGGCTTTACTCGGTACTTAAGCCACGACTTGGTTCATTTCTTGGCTTTACTCTCGACTTAAGCCACGACTTGGCCAATCTCTTTGCTTTACTCGGTACTTAAGCCATGACTTGGTTCATCTCTTGGCTTTATTCAATACTTAAGCCACGACTTGGTTCATTTCTTGGCTTTACTCGGTACTTAAGCCACGACTTGGTCAATCTCTTAGCTTTATTCGGTACTTAAGACATGACTTGGTCGATCTCTTGGCTTTACTCTCGACTTAAGCCATGACTTGGTTCATCTCTTGGCTTTATTCAATACTTAAGCCACGACTCGTGTGCTTACTTCACCTTTAACTCACATGTTTCTCAATCTAATGACAAAACGCAAACCTACTCAACAGGTTTGCGTTTTAATTAAATATTACAAGTATTAACGATTGACTCAAATTGTTTTTCAAAATGTTCTTTTCTATTTTTGATTTCTTCACAAGCGAAATCGATAATTGCATCTTTCTTGTCTTCGAAGTCTTTATTCACTTCAACAATTACAGTTCTTTCATCATTCTCTGGGCGCACTTTCTTAATCCATCCTTTTTTCACAAGGTTATTGTATAATCTTGTTCGTTTGTATGGCTTAATATCTATATAACCATCCAACTCTTTCAAACTCATCGATCCGTTATTCCATAACATGATTAATGTAAGAAACTCTTCTTTTTCTATATCAAACTTTTCTTCAATTTTATAAAAAATAATATTTATATTTTTTTGGATATCATCTAATAAAATTAAATCACTTACGTTATTTACTTTTTCTGTCATAAACTCGCCTCCAACGCTCTCTATATGGGTTATATACCCGATATAGTATCGTTTAAGCTTGTTTGCATTATATTTTATAAATTATTCAGTTTCATCATCAATAAGTAATCCTACGTAGTGAATGCGATTATTCATAAATGATATGATATATTTCATTACATTTTCTCGTTCTGGTTCATTATGTACTTCATGATTAAGTCCGTGCCAAGCTTTAAAATATAATTCGTTAGTATTGATTGTTTTACCGATTTGACGAATTGATTCTGTATCTACTATTTTATCTTCTGTACCTAGCATAAGTAATGTAGGAATTGGAGATATGTGGTGAATATTTTCCATTGTTGCTTTCATTGTTTCTAAGATAGTCTTGTACCAGTGGTAACTCACTTTATTTAACATTAAAGCATCTTTATTCGTATCATCTATTACTTCTTTGTTTCTTGTTAAGCTTTCTACTTTAATGCCCGTATCAAACTTAGCATCTTTCGCAACTGTACCGAAACTTGAAGCTAAGAAATTACGTCTTGTTGAAATATTTTGTTGAAAAGCAACTAATGGTGAAATCAATAGTACGCCTTCTACTTTTAAATCTACTTTTTCTAATAAATTAAGTAGAATAAGTCCACCTAAACCAACACCTAACGTAAATACTGGTAAGTGATATTCTTCTGCAATAGATATCCATTCAAGTACTTGTTCATGGTATTCTTCAAATTTATCAACATGTCCTCTATGTACACGGGAAGTTTGTCCTTGTCCTTTTAAGTCACCCATAATAACATGGTAACCTTCTCGTCGTAGCTTAGTGATTACGTATGCGTATCTTCCTGTATGTTCTAGCATATTATGTACAATTACTACAATTCCTTTAGCTTCTTTCTCAGTTTCCCATTTCCACATAATATATTACTCCTTTTACCTATATAGCTACTTTTTTGTTAAACTTAGTATAACAAAATTTTTCAAAAGAATGGAGAATCTTGAATGATTAAATCTTTTAAAGGTCAAAAACCACAAATCGATCAAAGCTGTTATATTGCTGAAAATGCAACTTTAATTGGTGATATTACAATCGGTCCTAAAAGCTCAGTATGGTTCAACTCAGTTATTAGAGGTGATGTTGCCCCTACAATTATAGGTGAAGGTGTTAATATCCAAGATTTATGTTGTTTACACCAAAGCCTTAATCAACCACTTATAATAGAAGATTTTGTAACAGTTGGTCATAAAGTGACATTACATTCTAGTATTATTCGCAAGCACGCGTTAATCGGAATGGATTCAACTATTCTTGACGGTGCAGAAATTGGAGAATATGCATTTATCGGTGCTGGATCACTCGTTCCACCAGGAAAGAAAATCCCACCACATACGTTAGCATTTGGTCGTCCTGCAAAAGTCATTAGAGAATTGACAGAAGATGACTATAATGAATTAAAAAGAATCAATGCATCTTATATTGAAAAAGCTGAGATTTATAAAGCAGATCAATAAATAATAAAAAGGATTGAGACGCAATGTCCCAATCCTTTTTTGTTACGCTATTTTAAATTTGCTATGCATAAACGGTAATTTTACAACGATATAAGCGATAATAATTTCATAAAACATTGAGAAGAACTTCTCAAAGAAGAAGACAACATTCTGAACTAATATTGTGCCTATACCTGCCCCACTAAAGTGGTAGTTAACGAGTAAGAAATTATCAATAATATTTAAAGCAATGATTGTAACAAAAACTGTCCATGACTTTTTAGTAATCATCGCCACTAAAATTGCTATAATACCAATCACAATTGGCTCAAAAATAAACAATTGCACGAAACTATCTAAAGGTTTCCCAAACATATAAAATGCCATATCCCTAAACATCCCGATTTCTCCTTTACAGTCATTTCTAATACATTAATTGTATCACGATAAACCAGCTATAATTATTAAGATATTATAAAGATTCATTGCTTTCCTTAACATAAAATTAACATTAATAGCCATTAAATCTTTACATTGAATTAGCAATCAATTCATATTGTCGTGTTACTTTAAAGATGTAACATAAGACGCCTTTAAAGGAGCATGATAAAATGCATTTCTTTAAAAAAATAATTATTTCTTTGTTTATATTCACATTTCTACCACATGCAATTAGCATAGCAGCAGAACCCATTTTACCAAACTATGAGCAAGTCAATCAATCAACCCCCTAAACCATAATAAGCAATATTAAAAAAATTTAAATAATAATGAATTAAAAAAGAAACTGATTTTCCCAATCAGTTTCTTTTTTACTATTACATATGCACTTACTTTTATTTTAGATATTTTATATAGTTTATTTAAAGATTCAGTTACAAGTACTTCTATGACTGTACTATATGCCGTCTTATTGATTATTTGTTTATTTTTAAATCTTGCAATTCTACTTATGGCATGTGGTGACGGACATAAAGCACCAAACAAATATGGAGAAAATCCTAAATACGTTTAAGATTTAATTGTTCAAAGGCATTATACAAATCCAATTAAACTACAATAATATACATGTATATAATTTTTAATTTCGGACAAAATATTGTCAATATTATGGAAAGCCTTACGGGGGCGTTCTTTTTCGTGTCAGAATTCATAATTAGTATAATTTTACATTATATTAAAAATGTAAACGCTTAACTAAATTTGTATTTCCATGATAAAATAAATTAAATGAATAAATATATTTAAGGAGGACTTGCTATGCCTGTCGTAAAAGATTTTTTTATTGCATTATCTAACAACAAATTCATGAATGAATCAGCTAAGAAAATGGGTCCTGCACTAGGTGCAAACAAGGTCGTAGCGGGCGTTGATATTGATTCAACAATCGATACAGTTGAAAGATTAAATATGAAGGGAATTTCATGTACGTTAGATAATTTAGGGGAATTCGTAACATCACGTCAAGAAGCTTTAGAAGCTCAACAAAATATTGTTGAAATTATGCGAAGAAACTACAATGCTAATATTGATGCGCATGTTTCGATTAAGCTTACACAATTAGGTCTCAATATTGATAGAGAGTTTGCTTATCAAAATACGAGAGAAATTTTGTTAAAAGCTCATGAATACGGAAATACATTTGTGAACATAGATGCTGAAAAATATGAAGATTTAGTTGGTATTACGGAAATAGTTGATAAACTTAAGGGTGAATTCAAAAATGTAGGGACTGTTATTCAAGCATACTTATTTGATGCTATGAATATTATGGATAAATACGATGATGTGCGATTACGATTAGTTAAAGGTGCATATAAGGAAGCACCTCATATTGCTTATCAAACTAAAGAAGAAATTGACAAAAATTATATAGCATTGATTGAAAAAAGATTATTAACTGCTAAAGCATTCACTTCAATTGCAACACACGATCATAATGTTATTAATCATGTTAAACAATTTGTTAAAGATCATAACATCTCAAGAGATTCATTTGAATTCCAAATGTTATATGGTTTTAGAACAGATTATGCATATCAAATCGCTAATGAAGGCTATAATTTCTGTATGTACGTACCATTTGGGGAAGATTGGTTCGGTTACTTCATGAGAAGATTAGCAGAAAGACCACAAAATATTAATTTAATGTTATTAGATATCTTTAGTGAAAAGAATAAAGGAAAAATCGCTATCGGAGCTAGTGTAATAGCTGGCTTAACCTTATTAAGTATAGGCGGAATCGCTAAAGCGAAGAAAAAATAATACATAAGAAGCCAGAACGCTTGTCCTGGCTTCTTTGTTTTTATATTTGTGTTTCAATATTTTTAAGTAAGTTTGCCATTTCAATTGCAGCTAAGGCAGCATCTCCACCTTTATTACCTGCTTTTGTTCCTGCTCTTTCAATCGCTTGTTCAATTGTTTCTGTTGTTACGATTCCAAATATTACTGGTACATCTGTTTCATCATTTACTTTAGAAATACCTTTAGCAACTTCATTACATACATAATCATAATGTGTAGTCGCCCCTCTAATTACACAGCCTAATGTTACGACCGCATCGTATTTCCCTGACTTCGCTAATTTTTTAGCTACTAAAGGAATTTCATACGCGCCTGGTACATATGCTACATGAACATTTTCTTCATCCACGTTATGTCTAATTAAAGTATCTTTAGCACCATCTAATAAACGACCTGTTATAAAATCGTTAAATCTACTCACGACGATTGCTACTTTTAATTGTGATCCATCCATTTTACCTTCAAATTTCATTTTAAAAACTCCATTCTATTTTATATTAAATGACCCATTTCATGCTTTTTAGTATTGATATATGATGCATTTGTTTCATTCGGTTCAATGACAACTGGAACTCTATTAGAAACACGTATACCTAAATCTTGTAATTGATTAAATTTATCTGGATTATTACTGATGAGTTGAATTTCTTCTATATTAAAGTATTTCAAAATTTGACTCGCTTCAGTATAATCTCTTAAATCCGCTTCAAAGCCTAAAGCTTCATTAGCTGTAATCGTATCATAACCTTGTTCAATAAGTTCATATGCTTTAAGTTTATTGATCAGTCCTATTCCTCTACCTTCTTGAGGTAAGTATAAAATCATGCCACCATGTTCTTGAATGTATTTCATTGAATATTCAAGCTGTTCTCCACAATCGCATCTAGCACTATGGAAAATATCACCTGTCACACATTCAGAATGAATACGTACATTCATACCTTCTTTAATTTCTCCTGAACTAATGACAATATATTCTTTATCATCTAATTGCGATGTAAAGCCATACATATCAAATTCACCATATGAAGTTGGCAACTTAACTTTAGATTCAAGATGAATAATTTGATCATGACGTTTTCTATACTTTACAAGTTCATCAATTGTTATCATTAATAAACCATGTTTACGTTTAAATTGATATAAATCATCTCTACGAGCCATCGTGCCATCATCATTCATAATTTCACAAATAGCACCAGCTGGTTTCGCTCCAGAAAGTTTCGCTAAATCTACACAAGCTTCTGTATGACCTATTCTTTCAAGAACACCATTGTCTTTAGCTATTAATGGAAATACATGACCTGGTTGAACGAATGCTGTTGGTGACGTTTCATTAATTAATGCTTTAATCGTATCCGCTCTTTCAAAAGCACTTATACCTGTCGTACTTGATGCATGATCAATACTTACAGTAAATGCAGTCTTATATTTATCACCCGTTTCAGTCATCAATTTCAAACCAAATTGTTGGGCAATTTCGCTGCTTATCGGTGCACAGATTAAACCTCTCGCATGTGTAGCCATAAAATTAATCGTTTCAGCTGTTAAATACTCAGAAATTGCGACGAGGTCACCTTCATTTTCTCTATCTTCATCATCTACTACAATAATCGGTTTACCACTTTTAAGTTCTTGTATGGCATCTTCTACGTTATCAAACATGTTATAGCCTCCTAAAATCCTAGATTAAGTAATTTCTCTTCGGATAAATTTGAATGATTTTGTCCTGTTGCTTTCTGCACATATTTAAATAACAAATCCGTTTCAACATGTACGCTGTCACCTTGTTTCTTATTAACAAAGATTGTTCGATCTCTCGTTTCAGGGATTAAATGAATTTCAAATTTTTGAGGATATAATTTAAAAATTGTCAAACTAACACCATCAACTGTGATAGATCCTTTATCAATCATTTGATTTAATAAATGCGCTTCTGTAGATATTTCAATAATCCATTCATCTTGTCTCTTTGAAATATGTTTAATAATGCCTTGACCATCTACATGCCCACTTACAAAATGACCACCAAATCTTCCATTTGCTAACATCGCTCTTTCAAGATTTACTTTGTCATTCATTTTCAAATGTTCTAAATAAGTTACTGAGATTGTTCCAGTAATCACTTCCACTTTAAAAGTAGAACTTGCTTTCTCAGTAACGGTCAGACAAACACCATTAACAGCAACGGAATCACCTAAAGATAAATCATCCATTATTTCATTGGCTTCAATTGTTAATGTTTTAACGCCTTGGTTTGTGCTTGTATTCTTGATCACACCAACTGTTTCAATGAGTCCTGTGAACATCTTGTCACTTCTTTCTTAATGTTATTTTAAGATCTCCACCAATGATTTCTGTTGATATAATTTGAAATAATTTACTATTGGATAAAGGAACGACATCTTGCGTTTGATAATATTGATATTTTCCTTGACCACCAATCATCTTCGGGGCTTGATAAATAATTAATTGGTCTACTAAGTCTTGTTCAATAAACTGACTTACAAGTTTAGGACCTGCTTCAACCATCACTTGAGCATATCCATCTTCATATAAATCTTTTATAATCGTTTTTAAATTTGATAAATCACTGTTCTTAACTTTAATATGCTGGTACTCGTACGTGTGAAATGATTCCGAACTCGTTACAACAATAACAGGATTATCTTCATCTTTGAATATTTCATAATCACCACCAAAGTGTGATTGCTCTGTTAAAACAATTCTAGTTGGATTACTTAAATTGGGATTACGAGTAGTTAATAATGGATTATCTTCACGAACTGTCATCCCACCTGTAATAATTGCATCATGTTGTGAGCGCAATTTTAATACATCTTGTTTAACTTCTTTAGATGTAATCCATTTACTTTCTTTGTAATCTGTCGCAACTTTACCATCTAGACTCGTAGAAATTTTCAAAGTAATAAATGGTAATTTCGTTTGTTGTTGATGAAAAAAAGCCTCATATAAGTCTTCTGCTCTTTTAGAAGGCTCATGTTTTACATCTATTCCAGCTTCGTACAACATTTCATGACCACTATTTTTAAGAGAACCATCTTTGACTGCATATACAACTGATTGAATACCGTTGTCGATAATCGCTTTAGCACATGGTGGTGTTAAACCATAGTGTGAACAAGGTTCTAAAGAAACATATATTGTTGCACCTTGAGCTTCTTCACCTGCCATTTTTAAAGCTTGTATTTCAGCATGTGCTTCACCTTTTTTTAAATGTGCACCAAAACCTATGATTTTATGATTTTTAACAATAACTGCACCAACAGAAGGATTCGTACCCGTCTGTCCTTGTACACGTTCAGCTAAATCAATTGCAAAATCTAAATATTGATTCATTTCTTTACCTCCTAAAAATAAAAACCACCGAAAATCACTTTTCGGTGGTTGGGAGTAAAAATGTATCACGAAATAAGCCTTTTATGAAAAAAGACTTTAACATTTTAAGTATAACGAAATAAGCGTATAGCATACGCTGTCGTCTATTCTTTCTCCCATCCAGACTATACTGTCGGCTTCAGAATGTTACTGAATCAGCCATAAATGAAAATTCACTTATGGGTCGCGGGCTATTATACCGCCGGTTGGGAATTTCACCCTGCCCCGAAAGAATATATTATTAAATTATATATCAGTAATCACTGATGACATCATTCTATACCATTTCACTAAGAATTACAAATGAAGAAGTTAAATTTATATAGTTAGTATTTGTATGATGGTTTTAAAATGCTGATAACGACCCCAGTATTTGCACTTCGTAACAAAACTGCTTCTAACTACCCAATCATCCGTACATAAAATGAAGCTTGAGACATTAAACACTATCTCAAGCTTACATTTCAACTTCCTCTATACTATTTCTTTTTAGATTTCGCCTTTTTAACTTTTTTTCTTTCTTCTAATTCAACGTATAAATCATTTACGGCTCTTACGGATTGATCGACTAATAATGAAACGCCATTTACATCAAAATTAACACCACTTGTTAATTGTCCAATCACTTTTAAATTAGGCATTGTACCGAATTTAGGACTAATAACTTCATTTGAATATGGCATTACTAGAATACCTCCAAATGGATGTGCAGCTATAATTTGCTTGTTCTCTAATCCTTTAATAAAATGCTCTTCTTCTGTCAATTCTGATAAATGTTTTTTAGGACCAGTCGCATTAATAACATAATGATAACTTGCTTCTTCTTGTTCGCCTTCATATTTAATTCTAAATTTACCGTAATATTTTCGTACATTTTCTAATCCTTCTTTAACGACAATGTCTCCATTTTCAATCCATTCGATTAATTGCTTAGCTGATGATTGAGGCATTGGATTCGCATTACGTTTAAAGTGATGCCCATACTTTTCTAAAAATGTCGTTTTATCATCGATTGTCATGGCATTCCATACTGGAATCATATGATGTTTTACTTCTTCAACAAATGATTGAAAATGCCCTACTTCATCTTCATGTCTTAAATCATATTTCATATTCGCTACATTATCTTTTTTAAATCGATAAAGCATTTTTTTCAAGTTAATATTTTGATATTCACATTCTTTCGCAAAGAGGTTTTCTATTTCTTTTAATGGTGCGATACCTTTATGCGTCTTTTTTAACTTTTCTATTGAATCTTTCGTAATATACTTCAAATTGATTTCATGTTTAATACCTCTAACTGTCGGAAATTGAGCATGTCTTGAAGCTACAGTTATTGGAAGTTGTTTATGATTTTCCATTACAAATCTAATGACATCTATTGAACTAAGTCCTGTTCCAATTATCGCAATATCATCATTTTCTTTAACATCACGTAATGCTTTAATTGTTGGATATGGTGATTCAATATACCCTTTTAATCCAGATAAATTGTACGGATCTTTATAAGGTAAAGTACCAATAGTCAAAAAGACATAGTCATACTTTTGGCATACCGCTTCATCATCTTCTATATAGCAGACATCTATTTTATATTGTCCTCTTTCATCTTTAATTTCTTCGACATAGCAACTATCAACTTTATGCTTATGTACGAATATATTATCGTGTTTATTTAATAAGTCATTTAAAATAGACTTCATATAATGGCCAAATACTAATCTTGGTAAATATTTCGCTTTACCATAGTCAAAATCATCATTTTTCTTATACCATTTCTTAAAATCTTTCGTATCATCTGGACTTAAAGACATTTGATTAGCTGGTAAGTTAATGAGTAATCGATCACTATCATTTTGAAATGGCTTACCCATACCCATATCTTCGACACTATCAAATATATCTATCGTAATTTTTTTGAATTTTTTATGTTTTGCTAATTGGTTTAATGTACTAACACCAGCAGTTCCCATTCCTATTA
This sequence comes from Mammaliicoccus sp. FSL K6-3158, assembly GCF_038005105.1. Lineage (NCBI taxonomy): Bacteria > Bacillati > Bacillota > Bacilli > Caryophanales > Staphylococcaceae > Mammaliicoccus > Mammaliicoccus sp. FSL K6-3158. The sequence continues at coordinate 1,107,283 of NZ_JBBOSL010000001.1, read as the reverse complement.
TTGCTACTTTCAAATTGTACCCCTCCAAATCTCTCGATGCATAATATGCAAAAATCATTCAATTTTATAAATCTATTATACATGTGAAAAACATAACATGTCTTTATATATAACATTAGTCTCATTCACACTTTTTTTATTTATTCCTTTTTTTAAATAACAATAAACATAAATTACACGATTTGGGCGATTTTCATAATTATGCAACTATTGTGTTATAATAATAAACGTCATTATTATAAATTTCAAAAAAAGGAGAAGTATTATGTTATCAATCCAAGACTTAACTAAAGTTTATCGTGGCGGAAAAAAAGCCGTAGACAGCATCAATATGAAAATTGAATCTGGTGAATTTATCGCTTTTATCGGTACGAGTGGTAGCGGGAAGACAACTGCTTTAAGAATGATTAACCGCATGATAGAGCCAACTAGCGGGACAATTACGCTTGACGGGAAAGATTTAAGCAAGATGAATCCAGTTAATTTAAGAAGAAATATAGGTTATGTCATTCAACAAATTGGTTTAATGCCACATATGACGATACGTGAAAATATCGTTTTAGTACCTAAATTACTTAAATGGACTAAAGAAGAAAAAGAAAAAAAAGCTAAAGAACTTATCAAATTAGTAGACTTACCAGAATCATATTTAGATTTATATCCATCTCAATTATCTGGTGGACAACAACAACGTATTGGTGTTGTAAGAGCACTTGCAGCAGACCAAGATATCATTTTAATGGACGAACCATTTGGTGCTTTAGACCCTATTACAAGAGATACATTGCAAGACCTTGTAAAGACACTACAACAAAAACTTGGTAAAACCATTATATTTGTAACGCACGATATGGATGAAGCGATTAAATTGGCAGATAGAATTTGTATTATGTCTCAAGGTGAAATCATTCAATTTGATTCACCAAACAATATTTTAAAAAATCCAGCTAATGATTTTGTACGCGAGTTTATCGGTCAAAACAGACTTATTCAAGATAGACCTAACATACGTGTTGTTGATGATGCAATGAAAGATCCAATTGCCATCACTTCTGAGAAGACAATAGACGAAGCTGTTTCAATTATGAGAGAGCGACGCGTAGATACCCTATTTATTACAAATGTAAAAGGTAAACTTGTTGGATATATTGATATTGAAGATTTAAACGAAGGATATCGTAAAAAATCAGACATTATCGATATTATGCATCGAGATATTTATACAGTTAAGACAGGTACGATGCTTCAAGACTCTGTTCGTACAATTTTAAAACGAAATGTGAGATTAATCCCTGTTGTTGATGAACAATATTACATAAAAGGTGTTATAACAAGAGCAAGCTTAGTAGATATTGTTTACGATTCTATATGGGGACAAACCGAGGAAACAGAAGCAACTGAAAAAAGTGATATCAAATAAGGAGTGAAAAATAGTGATTGAATTCTTACAAGTTAACGGAAACGAACTACTTCAGAAGACACTGGAACACTTCTATATTTCATTATTAGCTTTACTTTTAGCAATGATCGTAGCGATACCGCTTGGCATTTTATTAACACGAACTAAAAAGTTAGCCAAAGTTGTATTATCTATTGCAAGTGTTCTACAAACCGTTCCGTCATTAGCAGTATTAGCACTTATGATTCCTTTCTTAGGTGTTGGTAAATTACCTGCCATTTTAGCATTATTTATTTATATCTTATTACCGATTTTAAACAACACATATATCGGCATTAATAATGTTGATAAAAATGTTAAAGCAGCCGGACTAAGTATGGGTATGACAAAATTCCAAGAAATGTTCATGATTGAATTACCACTTGCTATATCAGTCATTATGAGTGGCGTTCGTTTATCAAGTGTTTATGCAATCAGTTGGGCAACATTAGCAAGTTTCATTGGTGCTGGTGGTTTAGGTGACTTTATCTTTAATGGTTTGAACTTATACCAACCTGATTTAATTATTGGCGGTGCCATAAGTGTTACATTAATCGCGCTTATTATGGACTTTGTACTTTCTAAAGTTGAACTATGGGTTACACCTAAAGGGTTAAAAGTTTCAAGATAAGGAGGAAATATAAACATGAATAGATATTTTAAACTGTTATTGCCTATCATGGCTTTATCTGTCATTTTATCTGGATGTTCATTACCTTTTCTTGGCGCTTCAGGTGATGAAAACTCAATAAAAATAGGTATGCAAAATACAAGTGAATCACAAATTATGGGACATATTGATAAATTGATGATAGAACATGAAGCTAAAAAAGATAACGTAAAAGAAAATAATATACAGCTTATCAATAATTTAGGATCATCAACTGTTACATTTAATGCTCAAAATAGTGGAGATGTTAACATTTCAAGTGCTAGATATACGGGAACTGATTTAACGGGTGCATTGGGTAAAGACCCTATCACTGATCCTAAAAAAGCTTTAAAAGTAGTAAGAGAATCGTTCAATAAAGATTATGATCAAAAATGGTATGGTTCATATGGTTTCGAAAATACTTATGCCATGATGGTTACGAAAGAAACAGCTAAGAAATACAATCTGAAAAAAGTTTCAGACATGAAAAAAGTAGCAAATAAATTAGAAGCTGGCGTTGACTCATCTTGGATGAAACGTCCTGGAGATGGATACCCAGCATTTAAAGAAAAATATGGTTTCGATTTTAAACGTACTCGTCCAATGCAAATTGGCCTTGTATATGATGCGTTAAACACAGGTAAAATGGACGTTGTTTTAGGTTATACAACAGACGGAAGAATTGCGAGCTATGATTTAGTTGTGCTTGAAGATGACTTGAATTTCTTCCCTCCTTACGATGCAAGTCCATTAGTTACAAAATCTTTAATTAAAGAAAAACCTTACGTTGATCGCGCAATGAATAAATTAAGAGGAAAAATCTCTACAGAACAAATGCAAAAATTAAACTACGAAGCAGATAATAACCTTAAAGAACCTGCTGTAGTAGCTGAGGAATTCCTTAAAAAGCACAATTATTTTGACGATGAAAAGGATGGTGAGAAATAGTGGTTGATAATCATGTATGGTCACAATTAGTCGATTATTACGCAACAAATGGTGGATATATATTTCAACTTTTTCTAACTCATTTACTTATTTCTGTTTATGGTGTGTTATTTGCGGTTATAATAGGTATACCAATAGGCATTTTCATTGCTAGATATTCTAAATTATCTGGCTTTGTCATTTCGCTAGCTAATATTATTCAAACAATCCCAGCACTTGCCCTACTTGCGATATTAATGCTTGTGATGGGACTTGGTTCAAACACTGTTGTAATGACAGTATTCTTATACGCGTTGTTACCGATTATCAAAAATACGTATACGGGTATTAATAACGTAAGTTCTAGTATTAAAGATGCTGGTAAAGGTATGGGTATGACATCCCGTCAAATCTTAACGATGGTTGAACTTCCCCTTTCGTTATCAGTAATGATTGGGGGTATAAGAATCGCATTCGTTATTGCAATTGGTGTTACTGCAATCGGATCATTTATTGGATCGTCTACACTTGGTGATATCATTATTAGAGGTACAAACGCTACTGATGGTACATCACTTATTTTAGCCGGTGCAATCCCTACCGCTTTACTAGCAGTACTAAGTGATTTAATATTAGGCTTTATTGAAAAGAAATTAGACCCAACAAAGAGAAAGCAAAAAGGTCCACAACCTCAAACACTTTCGGAGTGATATTAAATGAAATTTATATTAAAAGTAATTGTATCAACTATTGTTATTTTAATACTTTCACCTAAGAAAAAACTTAAATAATTTACATTAATAACTTATGTAATTATATAATTTTTTGCTATTATGAATTGCATAGTGTTAGTATAGTTAAAACAAAGGAGGAAGTAATATGAAATATAGAATACTTGGAAGTTTATTTTTATCATCAACACTTATTTTAGCAGCATGTGGGAATGGATCAGACAGTTCAGATTCTGATACAAAATCAGAAAAGAAAGATGACACTAAAAGTTCTAGTCAAGTCGTAAAAGACTTACAAAGCAATGCTAAAGATGTTAAAAGCTATCACACTGATAACAAAATCGAAGTTTCTGCTAAAGGCGAAGATAGTCAAACTGTAGAAGTTGGCATGGATGTTGATGAAAAAGAAACAGCAAAATTAGATATGGACCAAGCTGGTCAGAAAATGTCAATTTATGTACAAGGCGATAAAATGATTGCTAAAGTAGATGACCAATGGGTAGACTTATCTTCTCAAGTAGAAAATATGAATATCGATAGTTCTCTAGATCAATTAAATTATGAAAAATACGCTAAAACTTTAAGTGCTTTTAAAGATGCGAAAGCTAAGAAAGTTGACGATGGATATGAACTTACATATGACATCAAAAACAAAGAAGATTTCACTAAATTAGCAAACGCCTCAGGTAACAAAGATCAACTAGAGCAATTTGAATCACAAGTTGATAAAGTTAAAGGTAACGCTATATTGAAAGTAAATAAAGATAATCAAATTGATTCATACAAATTAAATGCTAAATTAACTAAAGATGACGAAACTGCTGATATGAAAACAAACGTCACTTATAATAAGTTAAACGAAATTGATGAAATTAAGATTCCAGATGAAGCAAAAGACGCTAAAAAGATAGAAGACTTACAAGGCGGATCATCTAGCTCATCAAGCAGTAGTTCATCTAACAGTTCAGATAAAGCATCATAATTAGTAAAGACTCGAGGTAAATGCCTCGAGTCTTTTTTGATTTGGACAGGTGTGTTGTGAACATATTTCGCTAAACTTGTTTATAACGAGTGCCTTATGAACAGTTTTCGCTATACTTGTTCGTAACGGGTGCCTTGTGAACACTTCTCGCCAAACTTGTTCATAACAGGGGTGTTAGTTACAATAGTCAGCCGAAGTGTTACTACGGACCGTTATAGTTACAAAAGTAAGCTGAACTGTTACTACGGATGGCCTTAATTACAAAACTCGACTGAAGTGTTACTAACACACTCAGTATTTACACTTCTCACCAAATCTGCTTATAACAGTCTTCCATTACGACTACTTCTATACTCATTTCACAAAAAAGACTCGAGACAAGTGTCTCGAGTCTTCTTAATTACTATTTTTCTTCTTGTTTATCTAATTTTTCATCTAATGCTTTGATTGAAAGTGACTTATCTGTATCTTGGTATTTATATACGATATAGTACTTTCCTTCTGTTTTAAGTTCGTTATAGAAATCTGCTATTATACGTGCATTACTTTGTGCCCATTTAATATCTGTTGCGTATTGATGTACGCCAGGTTTCTCTGGGTTCCATCTCATACTATATAATGTATTTTGCTCTGGGTTTGATAAATAATGATCATGTATAAACTTCGCGCCACCTGATATGGCTTTTTGAGGTGTATCCCAGCCTCTTTTTTTAGCATAATTTGCGCCAGTTCCGATAGGATCACTGTCTAAGGCACCGACACCATAAAAGTTATAATACTTTTTACCATCAGATTCTTCTTTAGATTTCGTTACTTTCCCTTTGTCGGTTAACATGACACCATTTGCTAACTCACTTTTGTTATTACCTGTTTCTAATATAGCGTGAGAAATTAAATACACTTCATTAACATGCTCTTTCTTAGCAGCATTTAAAAATTCTGTTGTATAATTTTCTAATACTTCTTGTTTTCTTAACATATGATGAATTCGTTTTTCTTCAATTCCTTGATACTCTGATAAGTTCAAGAATTGATATACTTGTTTTTTATCATTTAAGATTTTTTCTACATCCATCACTTCATAAATTTCGCTTCGTGTTGCATTTTTCCAATTGCCTGACTCTGTTGCTACTTGCATTTTCGTATCATTTTTATATTGTTTATTTACTGCTTTACTTAAAGTTAATGGAACTTCTACATTATCTTCTTGTTTATCTACTTCATAAAATTTTAAATGATCTGAAATCAAATAATAAAACAGGCCAACAATAACTAACAAGACTATTGATAATATGACTAAATTTTTAATGGTTTCTAGCCTGGCATTTTTCATCGTTTCACCTCTAAATTTGTAAACCACCATCAATCATAATTTATTACCTAATTTTTACAATTGTATTAAAGTTTACTCTTTATATTCTATAGGATAAGAGCTTATTATTCAAAAATAAGAATGTTACGTTTTAATTACTATTATATTTCAACAAAAAAAAGCAAACATGCTTTGAAAGTATGTTTGCTTATTTATAAGTTGAATAATTCATAAATATAAATGACATTGCCGCTGATCTATTCTTATAGTTATAGTGGCTTAAATTGATTGTACCCTCTTCTTCGCCATTTCTATAATTCATAAATCTGTTTACGTTGTTAATCATTACAAAATCTGCGTTATCTCTTATCGTATTCAAGTCATTATTTCTTGCAAAAAAGTGTTCTAAATTTAGATGTTCGTAATCCATATGATGAGCCTCCTAATCTTTGCCCCAATAAAACATATGTCCATATATATAACCAAATATACACGTTTGAAGCGAAAATGTAAATCATTTCAATCTATGTTTTTATAAGATATTTTCGAGAAAAAGTCTTTATTTTTTCAAAATAATCTCATAAATTATGTTCTATTTTAAAGTTTGTCCATTTTTTTAATATATAACTGATTTTTAAAGTGCTTATTTATTATTTACAATGCGTTTATCCGGAAATAACCGTGTGCATGCTCACCAAAGAGGACAACATGAAACAACACAAATTTGAACATTATTATAAGCAATATAAAAATATGATTCATTATTTACTTCATCGATATCAAATCAAATATGGTTACGAAGATTATTATCAACTGTTATTAATTAAACTATGGACTGAAATTGAGCGATACGATTTTTCAAAGACCGCTTCACTAGATAAATATTTATATACGAAATTAAAGTATTACCTCATTGACTGCATCAGAAAGCAAAGTAAAGATTCAAACCGTGTATCACCCACTTCAAATCATGAAATGTTAGACCAAAGCTTTATTGAATCTCATCAATTTGAAACATTTAGTATGTTAGAGATTTTATCTCAAGATGAACTCATGTGGTTAAAGCTAACATTACAAGGATTCTCAACCCAAGAAATTGCGATATATTTAAATAAAAGTGAATCCTCCATTAAGTATTATCGTAAAAATGCGCGACGTAAATTGAGATCACATTTTTTAATTTAATTACAAATATTTCTTCAAAAATTACAATATTTTTCCCAAAATTCAAGTAACATGTTATATAGGAGGTGCAACATATGAATTTGATCAATCCTAATATGACATTACTGAAATACTCTGATGATTCAGCTTATAGATTCCAAATTGAATATTTAAATCAATCAACTGTTTATACCAATCACTCTATCCCCTATCTTATTAATGAAGCACTAAAAATTGAAGGGGCAAGTTTAAAATCAAGAGAACATTACGCTAAATATGTCTTAAACATTTCTAAACTTCTTCCCATTCTCATATATGCCTCTGAAGATTTCGTATTATTTCCAACAAGCGCAAAATCTAACTATAATTATATGCTCATTAACAGTAAACACATTGTTCATATCGACGCATACAAACATTACACTAAATTGTTATTAATTAATCAGCAAACTAAAGTCATATATCATGAAAATCATATAATCAGTAGGAAACTCGGTGAATCATTAAGACTCATTCAGTTTCAAAAGCATCATCTTTACAGTCAAAATCCTTCTGTAAATATTAAAAAAGTCGTTACGCACTAATTGCGTAACGGCTTTTTTTGTCATTCTATATTAACTTGCTACTTACACCTGATAACAATGCTTGGTATGCACTATTAAAGAATGTCAGTAGTACTTCATCTCTTCTAATAATACTTTCTAAATCTTCTTCATAGATTAAAAAGCTTCCATCTTTACCATTATATTCAGCATATGATGGTTCTACTTGTTTCAAGTTGATTTTATCTTGTTTAAAAGGATTAATCTTTATAATATAATAAGGAGACTCTCTATATTTATCTCCAAAGTAATAACAAAGTGATACAGTATACTCATCATTACCTTCTACATAAAAAATAGATGTTACATCAAATTTATCCCAAAACAAACCTGTTTTGACATCTTTAATATTCCTTGAATGTAAAAATTGATAATGATCATATTGAGCTTGCTGCATTAATCTAAGTGCATGATATGCAGTCTTTGGATTAAAGATTCGTTCTTTGTCATCTTCATCTAGCGTTTTTTCATATGGAATATTATATGGCTTCGTATTGATTGTGATATCAATGCCGTTATCATGCAATGTATCAAATATAAATTGATAATATTCTTGAATCGTACGTCCTGATTTGACGATCATAGTTTCTTCTTTTTCATCTATTTTAACGACTATTAACTGATCAATTAAATCTAAGTTAATTTCAAATGTATGATTGTCTTTTTTTAATTCGCCTGTAGATAACCCAACTTGATTAACTGTTAACATGACGTGCTTATATAACGGTTCAGGTGTATTCACAGCTAAACAACATTTCCCCATAATTTGAACAATATATCTTATTGTTGCACGTGTATCACGCCATTCATCAAAATATAACAAGCTCATCTACAACACCCCCTAGTCAGTAATCTATGAAAATTCTTTAAATCTTCTAGCAATTAGCAAACGCCTTGTAAAGAATGCATTTACCCATTTGATACCTTTATAACCTATATAAAATAGCACAATACCTAAGACAAGATATAAGGCTTGTAATGTTAATGCTTCACCAATTGGTTTTGTAAAATATAAAGTAAATGTCCCCAATATCAACAAAGCAGCTGTTATTAAAATGCCTGCCATTAAGACATTTCCAAATAATAAGCCACCTAACGTAATCACTTTATACAAACTACTTGGTGGTGTTGCTTTATCTATAATTTCTTTTTCAACAAATTCATTCACAAATTTACTTGGTTTACCATATTTATCGATTAAATTTTTATCTGCATGATGGTTTAATTTTTCATGCGCTAAATTTTTTTCTTTTTTATTTATAAACCAAAGCTTTTTATAAACAATAGATTTATATTGTTCGTTATTCATTACACACCTCTAAAATTCATTAATATTTTAATTATAACATTAATCAATCTATACGTTGATTATTTTTCAAAATTGCTATTTTGAAGGAGTGAAAATGATGTTTAATTTTAATATCAACCATATTTCACACGAAAATAAATGGATTTATCATAATGAAGATGCATCAATCATATATGTCACAAATGGCTATATTAATATTTTTTATCATACATCGAATTACATGATGACATTGGATAAAGGATTTTTGTGCATTGTACCATTTGATGAATATAGCTTTATTTATGCAATTAATGGTCAAATATGTATACTTAATATTAATAAATTAATGGTATATACATTAGCTTCAAATATTTATGAATATTTCTTACTCAAAAATTTCTTTCCCATTATTCAATCTTACAAATTTGATAAAGTAAGTAATCACTTAAATATTCTTAACCTACTTGCACCGTATCATAAGGAAAGATTAACGACGAATGTTTCAACGAGTATCATTACGCTATTAGATGATGTTAAACAACCACCCTATTCTGAAATTCCAACTAACGATTCTTATGTAAGATATAACCACCACAATCATTATTGGCAACGTCATTTATTTGAAGCTACTGTTGCACTTATATTCAATACAAATCAATCTATTTCAGACATAGCTATAGAATATGGTTTTTATGACCAAGCTCACTTTACAAAGGTCTTTAAAAATCATCGAAACATGACGCCGCTTCATTTTAGAAAAAGATACAATATATATTCACATTATAAATAGCGATTGATGATTTCTTCAGCCTCAATATTCTTCGCTAAAATATTTAATGAATCAAAATTCAAATCTTCTGTAATTTCATGCGTTATAACGATTACATCCATTCCAGCTTCTATTGCAGCTTGTGCACCATTCGTCGTATCTTCAATTGCTAAACACTTATCTGGTTCTACATTAAGATCATGTGCTGCTTGAATATATAATTCTGGATTGGGTTTAACAAAAGCAACATCTTCACGCCCTTTTATAACATCGACATATTGATCCAATTCTAATCTTTGTATGTTAGGCATAATATGCGCTTTATAACTACTAGTTGCTATACCCATTTTTTTCTGGTTTTCACGACCATAATCTATTAATTCTTTGACCACTGGTTTTATAGGTAAAGATTTCGTACCTTCATAATGATCTTCAAACATCTCTTCTAAAGCCTTTTTCGAACCTAATGCATTTAATATTTTATCATTTAATTCTTCTGATACTGATCCGATAGAAGCTTTATATTCATCTAAACTTATTTTTTCGTTATTCTTTTGATCAATATGTTTATTTAGAGTATTAAATAAATTAATTTCTGTATCTATTATCGTACCATCAAAATCAAATATTATTGCATCGTACATGTTTAAACACTCCATTCTAAAAAATAAGAGACTAGGACTATTCTTAATCCCGGTCTCTTATTTCGATTATAAATCTTCTGATTTAAGTGTCAATTCTAAACGATCGATAATGTTCTCTAATTGAATTAAACTCAGTGATTTTTCCAGTGCAATGCGTTCTCTATTTGTCGCTAAATATTGCACGATTTCATGTAATGGAATAATGGATCCTTTTTGGGACCCGTTCTCTTCAATTATAAATAAACCATCTGACTCATTTAAGTTTAATTCATCTTGTTTAGCATTAGATAAATCATTCTTGAAATATACTGAACCATGCGGAAAATCATGATACTTTCTCTCTTCTAAAGAAATAACAGCATCGTGTATATTCTCTTGATTTAATCCTGTGTAAAATTGATTAATAATTTGTGTACGATTATCGTTATCGTTGAATAATTTTAGGTTTGTTAACATAGTCATTCACCTCATCCCGTTGCTTATATTTTAACATTTTAAACTGAATATTTAGAGTATTTTATTATTACATTTTCAAGTCATTTATTACATAATTTTTTCGGTTTTCACGAAAGGTTCAAAAATTACGTCGTTTCCATATTGTAATTTATTTCAAAAAATAATAACGTTAAATAGAACTTATATATTATTTGAAATAGAGGTTGAGTACATGAACAAAAGTTTTAATCCATTGAGAAGGTTACATTTTTATGCTGCTTTCTTTATTACACCTTTATTATTAACACTCTCACTTACTGGTATTGGTTATTTATTTTTTACAAATGTAGAAAATAACATTTACCATGATGAATTTTTCAATGATAGCGTAACAAAGGGTCATCAATCATTAGATGATGCTATTCAAGAAATTAGAGATGTATATAAAGGATTCGACATTCAAAAAATCAGTATTATGGACGAGCCATACAATAACAGAGTTACCATCGGGAATGAAGATGGTGATTCACGCTATATTTTCTTGGACGAACATAACCAAAGAGTTGCAAATCAAAACGCTAAATATACATATTCCAACGTATTAAGAGAAACACATAGTTCTTTATTTGTTGGTGGTAGTTTTGTAAATTATTTAGTTGAGCTAGCAGCATGTTGGACAATTTTTATGATTATATCAGGTATTTATTTAACTTTTAAATCAAAAGCATTGAAACCAACTAAAAAGAAATCATCATTCTTATTTAATAGACGATTACACGCGATTATAGGACTTATTATAGCTATTCCAATATTTATAATCGTACTAACAGGCTTACCGTGGTCAGCGCTTATGGGTAAACAAATTAACCAATTTGCCGAAGATCATCCAACGATCGGTTATTCAGCGTTAAAAGCTAACCCACCAGAATCAGAAGATAATGAATTACCATGGGCAACGCGTACTAAGGAGAAACCTTCATCTAAAAAAGATCCACATGCCGCACATCATGGTTCTACCAGTAATGTAATTGGTGCAGATGGACAACAAAGTTTAGAAAATATTATCGCAGATGCTGAAGAAAATGGCATTAAAAAGCCATTCTCTATCGTTTACCCTACTGATGAAAAAGGTGTATTTACCGTTTCTAAAAGTAGTAATACTGGCGTTACAGGATTAGATGTTCCACCTAAAGAGGAAACGACAGCATATTTCGATCAATACTCAGGTAAACTTTTAGATAAAGTAGATTATGATGATTATGGTATTATCGGTAAATGGTTCAGTTTCGGTATACCTTTACATGAAGGTCACCTATTTGGAACTGCAAATAAAATCATTAACCTATTAGTTTGTTTAGCCTTTATTAGCGGCATTACATTTGGTTTCTTATCATGGATGAAACGAAAGAAATCCAACTCATTTAGCGCACCAATAAGAACTAGTAATCAAGTTCCAATTGGACTCATTGTATTCTTAGTTATATTAGGAATCGCAATGCCATTATTCGGATTATCGCTAATTCCAGTCGCTATTATAGAATTCTTCTTATGGAAACGACATAAAAAGTTACATACAGTGTAAATAAAAAGCATATCACGCTTCTGAAATTAAATTCAGATAACACGTGATATGCTTATTTTTATACAAATATTTAAATGCATTCATATATTCATTAAACTTAGCTATTAGCCTCGTCATAATCGTTACAAACTGCTTCAAGTAAGTGTCTTAAATCATGATCATCCATATCATCAGGCACTCTAACTTTTATAAGATGATTTTTATCAGTAATAACATGAAAATAATGATGGTCATTTTCATATCCTTTTCCTAGTATTTGCATGAATAACATCCCCTTAGATATTTATCAAACACTCATATACTAATAATATCATACTTATTTAATTTATTTTAATATTTTAATTTCATAATAAATTAATTACAAGTTGGGCTCAGGATGAACATAAGAAGAATATGCGCCTGCTTCTTTTAATTGTTGTTCAACTAAATCACAAATATCATGGGCTTCATCTAGGGTTAAATCTTTATCGACAATGATCGTTACATCAAGAAATACACTATTACCATGATAACGCCCTTTTATAGATGGCACGTCTAATACGCCGTCTATATTTTCAATTTCTTCTATATAATTATTTAAATCTTTTTCATGAAAACCATCACTTAAAGTAAATATTGATTCTTTAAAAATAGTAAAACCAGTATAAACAATAATTAAGCCTAGAATAACAGCAAGTATAATATCAATTATAGGTAGACCAAATTGTGTGAATATAAGACCAATACCAGTACCAATACTGACTAACGCATCAGACAGATTATCTTTTGCTGCTGATTTTAATGATGTACTTTTAGTTTTAATCGCTAACTTCCAATTAAATAAATATACTAAAATCATTATAATACCACTTATAAAACTAACCCATATTGTCAGTGTGCTAGGTTCACTATAGTCACCTTGAAGTAATTTAGGAATGTTGCTAGAAATAACTTCTATCCCGACAAACATAATGATAAAAGATACAATCAAAGTTGTAATATTTTCAGTCTTCATATGTCCGTAAGGGTGATTTTTATCAGCAGGTTTGATTGAAATCTTCAAACCTATAAGTACTGCCACAGAAACAAATATATCTGTTAAGTTGTTTAAACTATCCGCCTTTAATGCAGATGAATTATAAGTTGTACCAACTGCAAATTTCAAAATAGAAAGAATAATATAAGTAACCAAACTTATATATGCGCCACGTTGTGCAATTCTCAAATTATTTGCCATTTCCAACACTCCAATTTTTTCACTGAAATATGATTATATAACAAAATTTGAGACAAGTTAATGAATTAGTTATCGTAAAATAATATAAATTAATTCGCATATTTATGTTTTAGGTATACCTATATTTCAAATACATATTCTCTTATAATATATTATTTATATATCTAAAAATTTTCAATATATGTTCTTATGATATTTGTTACTATGGACGCCCTTAGTTACACTTCGCCCGACTTTTCTAACGCCTAAAAATCATTTTTCTTAGCAAACTAAAAACCCAGCAAAGTTAGATAACTTCGCTGGGTTTGATGAACTTCATTCTTATAAAATGCTTAATCCGCTTGCTTTAATATCTTTAGCAAATCCTTGAACTGTATCAACAGATAATTCATTAATATCTCTTCCGATATTTGGTACTTTTGCTACCACATCTTTAGGACAAGTAATGATATCGACGCCGATTTCGTCTGCTTGAATAACATTAAATAATTCACGGCAACTTGCCCATAATAATTTAACGCCCTCTTTACTATGACAAACTTTTTCTGCTTCTTTCATTAATGGTAGTGGATCTACACCTGTATCAGCAATTCTACCTGCGAATACAGAAACATATGTTTCAACACCTGGTTTAATTGCTTCTACTATTTCTTTAACTTGTTCAATTGTATAAACAGCAGTGACATTAACTTTAACATCATTTTCTGATAATTTTTTAATTAAAGGAATCATTGATTCACCTTGTGTATTTACAACAGGAATTTTGACAAATACGTTTTCACCATATTGTTTTAAAATTTCTGCTTCTTTAGCCATTGTTTCTATATCATCTGCAAATACTTCAAATGAAATCGAAGCATCTGGTATTGCTTTAACCACATCTTCAGCAAATGTTTTATAATCCGTTACACCTGCTTTTTTCATTAAACTTGGATTTGTTGTAAAACCATCAACTTCTTTATTCTGATAGGCTTGTTTCATTTCTTCAATGTCCGCACCATCAGCAAAAACTTGTACTTTAAGATTACTCATGAATTTCATTCCTTTCTACTTGTTGTGCATTTATCGTACCATAATTTGCAATCGCTTACTAAACTATTTGATTAAAACACAATATCCAAGTTATTTTAAATGTATTTTGAAGTGCTTTATGGCATAATAAGAATTAATAATAACCAAATAATATTTTTTAAGTAATATAAATATAATTGCTTAGGTGGTGTATTTTGATGGCTGATAATATAGAAACAATAAAGCATTTCAAACTTTATACGACTGGGTCATTTTTAGGTGACGAAGCAGTCATCAATAATAGCCCTACGAGCCGAGTTGAGCGGTACTATATTTTTTCCTATTATTTAGAAATTAACGATTTCAAAATACTCATTAACACAGGCTTTTCAGAACATGTTAAACCAAGTACTGATTTAAAAACTTTAAAATTATTTCGCAGACAAGACTATAAAGTGTATGAAACTTTACCAAGCCAATTATTAAAAGACCATATACACCCAGATGAAATTGATTATTGTATTATCACAAACTTTTCAAGCCATCATCTCGGTTATTTAAACGCATTTAAAAATGCAACTATCATAACCTCAAGTGAAGCTTATCATGATTTTATTACACAACAAGTTTCCAACAATAACCTTCAATTAAGCTTTCATGTTATGCCAAATAACTTTAAAGAACGCATTGAATTTGTAGAAGATTTTGTACAAACTGAACATCCTATTTTGGGTAAAGGATATAAAGTCTTTAATCAAGATGCATTAGTTAGTTTTGATTTGCCAGGAGCCATGCCAGGTCAATTCGGCTTAATGATGACATTCTCTAATTTAATGATTTTTATGTGTAGCGATGCCGCATGGTGCCGTTCAAATATTCAAAAGAATGACCTTCCTACTAAAAGATTGTTGCGCAAAGCATACAACGGCGAACTTTTCATTGAAACCCATTTAAAGCTTATTGATTTAAAAGAAAATGCGAATACCTCTCTTTTCATCATTCCTAGTCATTGTAAAAAAATGGACGACTTTGAAGAAGTAATGGAATTATTAGATGCAATAAAATAATTTATGTGATAACATAAACGATTATACGGAATTTTTGGAGGGCATCATGGATAAAGCTAAACGCTATTTTTATATATCAATTATACTTATTATTATTAGTTTATTTTTAAGTGCACAAAATCCACTTTTAGAAACGATGTTTGGTTCTTTAGTTTCGCTCGTACTAATAAGTAGTATTTTAAACGGTATTTTATTATTAATTGCTGTCTTTACAACTGATAAGTCAATTAAATATCAAACTGATAAACACACAACGCTTTCAAAATTGAATAAACTTTTACCACTCGTTTTATTCATCGTCATTTTATATCATATTGTCGTTATAATAAGATTTTTCGGAATAATTTAAGGGAAACATAATGTTTCCTTTTTTTAATGAGGAGGTTTATTAAATGGTATATTTAGCAATATTTTTAGGCGGTGCTATAGGTGGAGGGCTAAGATATTTAGTTTCGTTAACGATCACTAATGACGCCTTCCCATTCCCCACATTGACTGTTAACGTAATCGGAGCACTTTTAATGGGTATATTCTCTACATATTTTATTAGCTATTTCAATTTACACCCAAATATTAAAAAATTAATAACAACAGGCTTCTTAGGTGCTTTAACAACCTATTCATCTTTAAGCTTAGAAACAGTCGAGCTACTAGAACATGGACATATATTAGTTGCAGGTACTTATTTACTCGTTAGTTTACTTCTAGGTTTCATATTTATTGCAATAGGTTATAGGAAAGGAACTGACCAAGCATGACGTTATTATATATTATGATAAGTTCAGGTATAGGTGCACTTTGCAGAAATTTAGTGAATGAATTCTTCACTAAACTGTATACAAACCACTTCCCAATCGCTACTTTAACAGTCAACGTAATTGGTAGCCTTATAATTGGATTTGCCGCTCAATATTTAAATGACGATTCTTATTCATATGCAATTATCGCAATAGGCTTTTGCGGTGGATTTACAACATTCTCTACTCACTTTTTAGAAATTTATGAACGATACTTATTAAAATCATATAAAATGATGACTATTTATATAATATCTACAGTCATACTATCAATTGGAGCATGTTATTTAGGATATCACTTATAAAATCACTTACGTAATAGGTACCTTTATATCTAAGACAAAAGAAAAAGGACTGATAAGAATAAATTTTCTTATCAGTCCTTTTGTGTTAATTATTGACCAGTAAAGACTTCTGGGTCTGGTCCGATTCTTTCGTCTTTATTTAAAGCATTTAATCTTGAAAGTTGATCTTCTGATAACTCAAAATCAAATACGTTTAAGTTTTCTTCAATTCTTGATGGTGTTACTGATTTAGGAATAACAACAATATTTTCATCAATATTCCATCTTATAATAACTTGAGCTGGTGTTTTACCTAACTCATTTGCAATTTCTTTTACAACTTCATCTTCCAGTATTTGTCCGTTCATTAAAGGAGACCATGATTGTGCAACAATTTTTTGTGCTTCTAAATACGTTCTTAATTCTTTTTGAGTTAAGTATGGATGACATTCTATTTGATTAATAACTGGTTTAATAGAAGCTTCTTGTAATAATTCTTCTAAATGATGTACATGGAAGTTACTTACACCAATGTTTTTAAGTTTACCTTCATTGTATAAATCTTCCATAGATTTCCATGTTTCAGTAATAAGATCTTTATCTTGACCTGGCCAATGGATTAAATATAAATCTACATAATCTAAACCTAATCTTTTTAAAGATGCTTCATAGGCTGATTGAACATTCTCTCTACCGTAATCTGTCATCCAAAGTTTAGTTGTAATAAATAAATCTTCTCTATTTAATCCTGTTGCTTCTAATCCTTCTTTGATACCTTGTCCGACTTTTTCTTCGTTGTGATAAGTTTGAGCAGTATCTATATGTCTATAACCACTTATAATAGCATGTTTAACCGCTTCTCTACATTCATCATTATTTTCTACTCTGAATGTCCCTAACCCTAAAGCTGGTATAGAATTTCCGTTGTAAAACTCAATTATTTTCTGTGTCATTTTACTGCCTCCTAATTTTAGACGATACTTAAATTAAAATTGAAACAACTTTAGTTTCTAAATATGGTTCAATACCTTCTGAACCACCTTCTCTACCAAATCCACTTTCCTTCATTCCACCGAATGGAATATGAGCTGCACTTGGTCCACCATCGTTCCAACCAATTACACCATAATCTAAGTTCTCATACAACTTTATACCATTACTATAGTTTTCAGTAAAGAAATATGCTGCCAAACCAAATGGTGTATCGTTTGCTTTTATGATAACTTCATCTAAATCTTTATAAGTTTGAATTGGTGCTACTGGTCCGAATGTTTCTTCTACCATGATTTTCATATCGTCTGAAACGTCAGATAGAACAGTTGGTGTAATAAAATAACCACCATCTTTATAGCTATCCCCTCCAGTAATCACACGTGCGCCTTTACTTGTTGCATCTTCAATATGAGATTTAATTTTTTCAAAACCATCTACGTTAATAACAGGACCTATATCTGTTGATTCATCTTGACCATCGCCTACTTTTAATTTACTGACCTCTGTTCTGAGCGCATCTTCAAACGCGTCTTTAATAGATTCTTGTACGTAAATTCTATTTGCACATACACAAGTTTGTCCTGCATTTCTGAATTTAGATGCAATTGTTCCTTGAACTGCTTTATCTATATTTGCATCTTCGTGAACAATTAAAGGTGCATGACCACCTAATTCAAGCGTTACTTTCTTCAATGTCGAACTAGATTGTTCCATTAATTGCTTACCTACAGGCGTTGAACCTGTATAAGTAATTTTTGAAATTAAAGGATGCTTTGTGAAAATTGCACCGACGTCTTTACCTGAACCATTTACATATTGGATAACACTTTGATCAAATCCTGCTTCATGTGCAAGATCAACTAATTTCATTGTTGTAAGAGGTGTATCTTGTGCTGGCTTACATATAAATGTACACCCTGCTGCTAATGCTGGTGCTGCTTTTCTAGTCATCATCGCTGCTGGGAAGTTCCAAGGTGTTATGCTCGCTACAACGCCAACAGGTGCACGTGTAACGATGAGTCGTTTGTTATCAATATGTTCTGGAATAGTTCTACCATAAGTACGTTTAGCTTCTTCAGCAAACCATAATATATAATCTGACGCATATTTTACTTCACCTAAAGCTTCTTTTAATGGCTTCCCACTTTCTTTTGTCATAATTAAGGCAATTTCTTCTTTATTTTCGAGAATCAATTCATACCATTTATATAACAATGCACTACGTTCATGAGCTGGTTTCTTTTTGTATGTTTGAAAAGCATCATGTGCCTTTTCAATCTTGCTGTTAATATCTTCTTCCGTATTGTTTTTAATCGTTTCGATTACTTCACCAGTTGCAGGATTTTTAACTTCAAAATTTTCTTTTACCATACTTATAACCACCTTTTTAGTATAAAAATAGCGCTACATAATATGCAGCGCTTAGTTATTACGGGTTAAACTTTTCAATTTCATCCATAATTCTCTCAAGGTCTTCCACACTATATTGGAATCTACCATGAAATACAAATTTATTAAAGAAGTGTTGAAGTTGTTTTTCACCAACTAACACTTTAATGTTAGGGTCTTGTGAATAATTACTGATAGTTGCTTCACTTACTTCATTTGGATGGAAGTAAATAATAGGTGTCGGTGTATATTTAAGTTCTAACTGTCTTTGCAATTCTTCAGTTGTATTATCAACTTCTTTAACTTCATTAGTATATGAATGAAAAGCTGCAGTTTTATTATTTGGTTGTTTTTCAAGTAATAACGTTTGTTCTTTGTTTGGGTTTAAATCCAATGTTTCAAAGACTTGTCCTAATACTGGAAAATCACTAAACTGCTGTTCTGTAATACCGTGATAGATATGACCACTTACTAAATTAGAGTCAATTACATAAATACCCGTTCTTGTTAAGACTAAATGATCTATTTGTCGAACTTTACCTAATGGATCTTTAGGTAAGAAGATGTTAGCCATAATTTGCATGTCTTCAGGTCTGATACGACGTTCATTTACAAGTTGGTCTCTTAACTCTAACAAGTGTCTATCAGTTATATATTCCCCTTCATTCTTAGAAAATAACTTTAATGAGTCAATTTCTCTTTCTTTTTGTGAAATTGCTTCTTGATGTGTTTCTTCTTGTTTCGTTAGAACCTTTTTATTTTCAACTCTTTCATGATCTAACTTTTCTTTATGTTCAGATTTAAGCGTCTCATTTTCTTTTTTATGAGCTTCTTGAATCTTATTCAAAGATTTTTGTTTCTGTTTTAATGAAACAAAGAATAATATAATAAATAGTATCGCAATGACGACCGCTGCGATTAATCCATAATGAATCGGTTCTAATTGACTCATAATTGTAGATCGCTCCCTTTCATATGTATTAATTCCATTATAGTAAAAATTACAAATAAATTCAGTATATATCATGAAATATATTGATAATATAACGTAATTTCTTATACTTCATACATTTGAGTAGTTAAACCACACTTTAATAGTAAATATTTTATGAATATACAGCGGATTGCTGTTACAAAACTTGCATGAATTGTAATTATGAGCGTTGTTGTGAACACTTCAGGCCAAACTTGTCCATAACGGGGGCGTTGTGAACACTTTCGCCCAAACTTGTTCATAACGAGGGCGTTGCGAACACTTCTACCCAAACTTGTTGGTAACGGGGCTGTTGTGAACACTTCTGCCTAAACTTGTTCATAACGAGGGCGTTGTGAACACTTTCGCCTACACCTGTTCATAACGAGGGCGTTAATTACAAAAGTCAGCTGAAATGTTACTATGGACCGCCTTAATTACAAAACTACTTAGAAGTGTTAATACCGGTATCCTTATTTGCACTTCTAACTAAAACTGCTAATAACACCCCAACTTCCTTCTAAAATAAAATAAAAACTCTGCATAAATCCCGTAAGATTCTATACAGAGCGTAATTGTTTATTTTAATAAGTCTTTTAATAAATCTACTTTATCTAATTGTTCCCATGGTAATTGAACATCTGTTCTACCGAAGTGACCGTATGCTGCTGTCTTTTTGTAGATTGGTTGTCTTAAGTTCAACATTTGAATAATGCCTGCTGGTCTTAAATCAAATACTTCTCTTATTTTTTCTACTAATACAGTTTCTTCTACTTTACCTGTACCAAAAGTATCTATTGAAATGGATACTGGTTGTGCTACTCCAATTGCATATGCTAATTGAACTTCACATTTATCTGCTAATCCACTTGCTACTATATTTTTAGCGACATATCTAGCAGCGTATGCACCTGATCTATCTACTTTAGTAGGATCTTTACCACTGAAACATCCTCCGCCGTGTCTTGCATAACCACCGTATGTATCTACAATGATTTTTCTACCCGTTAATCCAGCATCTCCTTGTGGTCCGCCAATTACAAATCTACCTGTTGGATTGATAAAGAATTTAGTTTCTTCATCTAATAATTCTTTAGGTACGATTGGATAGATAACATGATCTTTAATATCTTGTTGAATTTTTTCTAATTCAATTTTTTCATGATGTTGTGAAGAAATAACGATTGTATCTACTCTTACTGGTTTGTCATTTTCGTCATATTCAACTGTTACTTGTGTCTTACCATCTGGACGTAAATATTCTAAAGTACCGTCTTTACGTACATCTGTTAATTTCTTCGCAAGTTGGTGAGCTAAATATCCTGGTAAAGGCATGTATGTTTCCGTTTCATTTGTAGCAAAACCAAACATAAGACCTTGGTCACCTGCACCAATTGATTCTATTTCTCTATCTGATAAATCATCTCTATCTTCTAGTGCGCAATCTACACCTTGTGCAATATCTGGTGATTGCTCATCAATAGCAGTTAAAATCGCCATCGTTTGGAAATCATAACCATACTTCGCTCTTGTGTATCCTATATCTTTTACTGTTTGTCTAACTACTTTGGGGATATCTACATATGTTGAAGTAGAAATTTCACCTGCAATTAAAGCCATACCAGTTGTTACTGTTGTTTCACAAGCTACTCTTGCTTTAGGATCGCCTTTTAATAATTCATCCAGGATAGCATCGGAAATTTGGTCCGCAATTTTATCTGGATGCCCTTCTGTTACTGATTCTGATGTGAAGAGTCTTCTATTCTTTGACATAAAAAATCTCCTTTAAATAAAGTTGTACGGTCTCTTCCTCAGCGCAAATAAAAAGTGCCCTCTCTCAATAAAGATATAGAGAGAAGGCACACTCGTCCATTCGCTCTTATCGTTCAGACAATATTGGTCTGCAAACGGTTTGGCACCTTTCTTTCATTAGAAAGAGGTTGCTGGGTTTCATTGGGTCCATGTCCCTCCACCACTCAGGATAAGAGAATCCGTCAGAAATGATAATACTAAAGTTTTCATAATATGTCAATGGAACGAAACACATTCAAATTTCCAAAAATTTTTTATAACAAATTTACTCATTAGTATAGACTATATATTTTAATGTGTTATACTAATTCCATGAAAATGCTTACAACACTAATATTAGACATGGGGGTCGTCATTTATGGCAATACAGTCAATTACCGAATCAATCGAACTTTCAAACCTTTTAAAGAAGGACACAACACTACAGCAACTTTCTAGAACTGAATTATATAATCACATTCTAGAAGCAGGAGAAGGCGTATTAACAGAATCTGGCGCAATCAGAATGGAAACTGGTAAATACACAGGTCGCTCTCCTAAAGACAAATTTATCGTTAAAGAGGAAGATACTGAACAAGATATTGATTGGGGTACAATCAACCAACCTATCTCAGAAAGTAACTTTTTAAATTTATATGACCAAGTTATTGACTACTTAAACCAAAAATCACAACTTTATGTCTTTAATGGATATGCAGGTGCAGATGAATCATCACGATTAAATTTACGCGTGATTAACGAAATGCCTTGGCATAATTTATTTGCACAGAACATGTTTATCCGCCCAGAAACTAAAGAAGAAGCACTTAATATCAGCCCTAATTTCACTGTTATTAGTGCACCAGGATTTAAAGCTGATCCAGAAAAAGACGGTACAAATTCTGAGACATTCATTATAACTTCGTTCAAACACCGTGTCATACTAATTGGCGGTACTGAATACGCTGGTGAAATGAAAAAAGGTATATTCTCAGTAATGAACTATTTATTACCTAAAAAAGGTATTATGAGTATGCACTGTTCAGCAAACGTAGGTTATAACAAAGATGTAGCTTTATTCTTTGGTCTATCTGGTACAGGTAAAACAACGTTATCTGCAGATCCTAATAGAAAATTAATCGGAGACGATGAACATGGCTGGAACGAAAATGGTGTCTTCAATATTGAAGGTGGTTGCTACGCTAAAACAGTAAGTCTTAGTCGTGAAAAAGAACCACAAATTTACGATGCTATTCGTTATGGTACAGTTCTAGAAAATGTTACCGTAAATCCTAATGGTTCAGTTGATTATGACGACACTACATTAACTGAAAATACAAGGGCTGCATACCCAATAGATTTTATCGATAATATTATTACACCATCAATAGCTGGTCACCCAAATACAATTATCTTCTTAACTGCAGATGCATTTGGCGTATTACCACCTATTTCTAAATTAGATAAATCTCAAGCTATGTATCATTTCTTAAGTGGTTTCACTTCTAAGTTAGCAGGTACAGAAAGAGGCGTAACAAGCCCTCAACCAGTATTCTCAACATGTTTCGGTTCACCTTTCTTACCATTACATGCGACTGAATACGCTGAATTACTTGGTAAATTAATTGATGAACATAATGTAGATGTTTATCTTGTAAACACTGGTTGGACTGGCGGCGAATACGGAGTAGGTTCAAGAATGGATTTGAAACATACCCGTTCAATGATTCGTCGTGCAATTAGTGGAGAAATTAAGAATTCAGAATTTGTTCAAGATGATATCTTTGGCCTTAATATCCCGAAACATGTACCAGGTGTACCTTCGGAAATATTATATCCACGTAATACATGGGTATCTTCTGACGCATATGACGAAAAAGCAAAATTACTTGCTAAGAACTTCAAAGAAAACTTCAGTAAATTCGGAGAGTCTTCTGAACATATTCAAGAAGAGGGCGGATTTACGTATAATCGCTTATAAAATACTAAAAGAGCTTGGGCCTTATTGGTCCAAGCTTTTTTCACATTTATACATCCATTCTTTGATTTGTAACAATGTTTGCTTTTCTATTTCTGGTCTTAAAACATGCCCTTCTCCATTTAAATAGATCGTTTGATGTTCAACCGCTTCTTGCTTTAAATGTTCTTCTAAATGATATGCCATATTAATATTTACTTGCTTATCTTTATCACCATGAACGATTAATATAGGTGGACTGTCTTTATGAATAGATTGCAATGCATTTCTACGTGCATAAGCTTCAAATTGTTTTTTAGGATGTCCAACCATTCTTTTTAACATCCCTCTTAGATCTATTCGTTCTTCGTACATCATTAGTAAATCTGACACGCCGCCCCATATAATATAACTCGTTGCTTTCACTTTTTGATACGTAAGTAAGCCTTGAATACCTCCTCTAGAGAATCCAATCATATGAACAGGAACATTTGGATAGTGTGATTTTAATATTTCTATCCCTTCTATAACATCATGAAGGTCATCACCACAAAATTCGTCTCTACCTTCACTACCGTTACTACCTCTGTAATAAGGTGCAAATACAAGTGTATGTTTATCTTTAAATTGCGCCATACGACCTGGTCTCACTCTACCTACTTGTCCTTTGCCACCACGTAAATATACAACTATGCGATTAACACGTTTATTTGGTGTCATCAACATGCCTCTGACTTTCAATTCATCCACTTCATATATCACTTCTTCAGTTAGATGATGATTAAAGAAAACTGGCATTTTTTTCTTACTGTAGAAATCCAAGTTTATACACCCTTTCAACGCACTTTAATATTGCTGTATCTTTTAAAAGAAAGCTCTTTTCTTCTTCAGGTATATCATTGATTTCTTTAGCAATAACGGGTCCATAAGTTTCGAAATATGCTTTATTGCTATCCATTGATTCGACCTCAATAAAATAGACATCTTTATTAAATGGGATTTTATCATGTACAGTATATGAAGCTATAAACGTTATATTTTTAGCGACCGCACCCGTTTCTTCATATAATTCACGCTGAACAGCCTCTTTATTCGTTTCATTTGGTTCAACTTTCCCACCAGGAAATTCAATACCTCTTATCTTATGATGCGTTAACACATATTCATTATTAAAAATCGGAATACCAAGAACATGTTTCGCATTTTGTTGATCTGTTGGACATTTATATACTAAATCAACATCCAATCCATTTGGATCTTTGTAGCGCATGATACACGACCTCTTTCTTCAATTATGATAAACTGTATATACATATTATTAGGAAGGTAGAAGATATTGAAAAAGTTAACCTTAACGACCTTAGTATTAACAATTACTCTTATTCTAGCAAGTTGTAGTCCAGAAGGTCAAAATAAATTTGATGATAGTAGCGATGCTATCGAAGCTTTTCAAAAAAACATTAAAAAAGTAGATTCACATTCGATTAAATCTACTAACGAAACAACAGTTGATTTTCAAGATAAAAAAACAACGCTTAAACAACTGTCACATGGCCGAACAAACCACCATGATAAACTTGCATTTAATGTCGAACAAAAAAGTAATACAAAACAAATTCCAGTGCATAATAAAAGTGTTTGGATTGATTCAAACGAAATCAAATCCTCCCCTAAATCTAAGTATTTAAATTTTCATGCAAAAAATGCCGAGATCGATTATTATCAAAAAATTGGGCAAGATTGGTTCGATTTAACGACTTTTAATCAAAGTTTACTAAAACCTATTGAAGATGATGTCACTTTAGAAAACAATACTCTTTCATATGAAGGTACAGGAAAAGTTATGGAGTATCTCTATCAACTAGGATTTAGTCAATCACCACTGGCAGATCAAGCGTCATTAAGCAATATTAATGACTTAAAAATTAAAAGTGGTAAGTTTAAACTTACATTCCAAAAAGACAAAACATTACCAAAAACGTTAACCTTTAACATTAAAGCAACTGGAAAAATTAAAAATGAAACGATTAACATCCATATGAAACAGACAACAGCTTTCTATAAATTCAATTCCACTGATGTTAAACCATACCAGAACTTAACGAAAAACAATTATAAATAGGAGCATTGATATGAAAAAAGTATTTATTAAATTAATACGCCTTTATCAACGATATATATCCCCATTGACACCACCTACATGCAGGTTCCAACCTACATGTTCTAACTATGCTGTTGAAGCTATTTCAGAATATGGTGTCATAAAAGGAACTTGGTTAGGTACGAAACGTATCTTAAAATGCCACCCATTTCATCCAGGTGGATACGATCCTGTTCCACCTAAAAAAGATTCATAACATTTATTTAAAGGCATATGCGCTAAAAATTTAGCACATATGCCTTTTATTTTGTTAATTTATCTTTATCAACGATTGGTGGCAAATATTTAATTTGATGACCTTGAGTCTTTGCACTATTAACAACGAAATCTTCTGTAAAGTAATAATCACTTGGTGTTACATCACTCGGATAAGAACTTTGCTGAGCTAAGTATGCAGTATAGTAACTACTGAGTCCAAATTCATACATCCCACCTATGACATATTTAAGTTGATGTTCGCGACAATATTCTATAATTTCAAGCGCTTTATCTATACCTCCAACACGTGAAGGTTTAATCACAACACCATCGATCAGGTTATGCTGATTAAATTGAATAATTTGCTCTAAATTTAGAGCACTTTCATCAATAAATACTGGTAACTTAAGCGCACTAATATGCTCAAAATAGTCCTCATATTTAGAAAATGGCTGCTCAATATATATAAATTGTTCATCTTTAAATGTATTTAATAAAGACACATGTTCATGATTTAACACACCATTTGCATCAATCGCTCTTTGTATTTGTGGATAATGTTCTGTTAAAAAATCTATATCTCGATTAACTTCTTCATGCCATTTTAATTTAATTCTCGTTGGTAATTCACCATTATATTGCTTAAAATAGTATTCAATATTTTGATTAATTGTTGCACCATATGCCACTTCAATCGGCTTTAACTCATGGAATTTCTGAAAAAATATCATAGACATAACGCTACGTGCATTCGGATATTCGATGAGTTCATCTATTAATTCACAACATAATGGATAACTATTAAAATCAACAAATTCATGTTTTTCAAACCATTTTATTAAAGTTTCTTCAACTTTATCTATTGTCTCGAAATGATACCAGTCACTATTAAACGCATTACATTCACCATAATACGTAGACCCATTCATATCTTGCCATTCTACAATTAATGCTTCTCGCTCATTTAATGCTATTAAAGGTGTTCGTATCGGTACTCTGAAAGGTGCTTTGAATCTATAGAAATGCAAACTATTTTTTCTCATTCATGACCCACGCCTTTACTTTATATCTTGAAAGTTTACCAGTTGAAGTTCTTGGAATTTCGTTTATTTTATAAAAGTATTTTGGGTGTTTATACTTTGCTAATTTATTATTGAGTATATTTTTAAATGTATCATCTTGGATAGTCTGTTCCGCTTCATACACTAATGCAGGTACTTGACCCCACTTTTTATCATCAACTGGTACAACAACACAATTTTGAACATCCGGATGAATTAATATAACATGTTCAATTTCAAATGGATAAATATTTTCTCCACCACTAATGATTAAATCTTTTCTTCTATCATAAATATATACATAACCGGAATCATCTATTGATCCAACATCACCTGTTTTAAAATAACCATCTTCAAATGTATCTGAATTCTGACTAACTGTTAAATAGCCATTCATCACATTGCCACCGGATACAGCGACTTCCCCATGTCCTTCTTCATTTTGATTTAAAATTTTGAGTCTTACATTTGAAGGTACTTTCCCTACTGTACTTGGTTCTTCACGTAACATCTCTGGACTTGCTGTAACAAACTGAGAGCATGTTTCAGTCATACCAAACGAATTATATATCGGCAATTGATTGTCTAACGCTTTATTAATCATCGTTTCAGATAACTTTGCGCCGCCTAACAATATTTTTTCTAATTGATATGGTCGTGTTAACTCATCTTGCATCAACCATTGTAGTGTTTGAGGCACTAATGAAATATGTGTGATGTTATCATTTTTAATTAAATATATCACGCGATCAACATCAAATTTCGGTTCTAAAATAAGAGTAAAACCTTCAATTAAACTACGTATTAACACACTTAAACCTGAAATATGGTATATCGGTAATACGGACAACCATCTCGTTGATTCATCATAGCCGAGACTTTCTTTGCAACCTATTGCACTAAAATAATGATTTGAAAAAGTTTGTGGTACAGCTTTTGCAGGACCAGTTGTACCAGAAGTAAACATAATCGTCGCAATATCATCCATATCAAACGTAAAATCATAATCTTCATGTTTAATGTCGTCCAAATATATATCCTCGATATCGATACAATTTTGTTTAATATGTAAAGGTTTATACGTAAAGACAGTTTGAACACCAATACTGTCCAATTGTTGTTCAATTTCGACTGGTGTTAACTTTGTATTAATCATAACCACTTCTACATTTGCTAACCAAGCTGCAATGATAAGTGATGCATGTTTAATATCATTCTTTATATATAGTCCAACTCTTTTCAATTGTAGTTGCTTAATGTAATGTGCTTTGTTTTTAGAATCGTTAAATAGCTCTTCATAAGTTAATTCAACATCACCTTGTTGAATTGCAATTTTATGTGGTGTTCGAGACACCTGTTGTTCAATCCAATGTTTCATCGTTTGGACCTCCTTATACCATTATTCATTATAACGATATTTTTGAATTTAAACATAAAAAATGCTTTAAAACATCAAAAAACCTAGGTGACAAATTCACCTAGGTTTTCAGCATATTAGATTGATTCTTTTTCTCTTCTTTGTGTAACGAATCGTTCAAGTAATAAGAAGACAAGGCCTATAATTGTTAAGAATGGCGCGACTAACGCTAGGTCCTTAACTTCTAATTGACTTACTACCATACCGCCGATGAACGCGCCAAGAGCATTACCGATGTTAAATGCAGATTGATTCATCGTACTAGCAAGCATTGGTGCATCTTGTGAAATGACCATACTTTTAAATTGTAATGATGGACTCATACTAAATCCAATCAAACCAAATACAAAAATACCAACAACCATTAGCAAGCTATAATTTTGAATAAAGTACATCATAAAGATATATATTGGAAAGACGATAAATATCGTATTCAATGCTTTATTTAAATTCCAGTCTGCTAATTTGCCACCAATAATATTACCAAATGTTACACCAACACCGAATATAATAAGCACAAATGAAATCCAACGTTCTTCTATATGCGAAACGTTAATTAATATTTGAGAAATATACGTGAAATAAGCAAATACACTACTGAATCCGAACAGTGTTACACCTAGTGTCAGCCAAAGTTTAACATCTTTTAATACACTCAATTCATTTTTAATTGAAATCGGCTGTGTATCTTTTTGATTAGGTACAAATCGAATAATACCTATTAATGTTAATAATCCTAGAACACTAATAATAATAAATGTCATTTTCCAGCCAAAAATTTGGCCAACAAATGTTCCGAATGGTACACCAATGATGTTGCTCATTGTTAATCCCATAAACATTAAAGCCATTGCACTTGCTCTTTTATGAGGGGGTACCATACTTGCTGCAAGTATTGAACCTATACCAAAGAATGAACCGTGTGCTAAAGCGGCAATAATTCTACTTAACATAAGCGAACCATAATTAGGCGCAATACCACCTATCCCGTTACCTACTATAAAAATAGCCATTAATAAGACGAGTAAATTTTTTCGAGGTAATTTATAAGTCGCTAACACTATAATCGGTCCGCCAATTGCAACACTCAATGCATAACCTGTAATCAATTGACCCGCATCGGATACCGTTACATCGAGATCTCTTGCTATATTAGGTAACAAACCCATGATTACAAATTCAGTCATACCTATCGCAAAAGCACCAAGGCTAAGTATCCAAATCGCTAAAGGATATTTTTTCATGTCTCAACGCTCCTTTAATCTTATTATTTTAATCAGATTTATCCATATTAGTACTTTTGCTAAGCAATTACAAGAGTTTTTTTGAATTTTGTATAGAAAAAAAACCTGAGTTAATTTTTTCTCAGGTTTTTAAACGTTTTCATTATTGAGTTTGTATCCAACCTATTCCAATCGTGCCATATCCAGTATGAACAGATGCTACTGGAACTAACGGTTCGATATATACACTTACATCTTTATTTAAAGTTAAAATACGCTCTTTCCACACATGTGCTTCTTGCTCATTCCCAGCATGTAATACACCAATATGTGTAACACCTTTATCAATAATTTCTTTAATATGTGTGATTAAATAAGCTTCTATTTTCTTGTTGCCTCTAGACTTAAGTTCTAAGTCGATTGTACTGTTCTCTAATTTCAATAGTAACTTAATATGAAGCAAACTACTTAATAAATATTTGCTGTTCGAAACCCTTCCACTATTCTTTAATTGTTGTAAGTTTCTTGGCAACAAATATAATTCACTTGTATGTTTAACTTCTTCTAACTTATTAATGATTTCTTCAAATGAATAGTCCTCATCATAAAGTTTTCTACCATACTCGACTAATTCTTTTTGAGGAAAGCTACCTGTTCCACTATCAATTACATGAATTTCCATTGGGAAAGATTGTGCAGTTGATAGCGATGATGCATATGTGCCTGATAAACTACTAGAAGGATGAACTGCAATAACATGTGTATAGCCTTCTTCTTGAATTTGCTCATACGTTTCAATAAAATCTTGAGGTGTAGGTTGAGCCGTTTTTGCACCATTACCATTTTCTTTTAACATATCAAAAAATAACTTTGAACTTTCAAATTCTGAGTCTTTATAAGGTTTGTCATTAATAATTGTAGATAAAGAAACGACAAATAAATCTTTATCATTCATATTTTGATCAATATAAGTTGTTGTATCAATTAACCACGCTAATTTCATTACTTCCTCCATTGTATATACAATAAATGCATTCACTATATAAATAAGTATTTTTAACCTAACTTAATTAATAACATATAATCAATATTGAAACAATTAAAAACAGAACAGATAAGTTAAAGCAATCATATAATAATTACCACAAATATCATTCTAGTATAATAAATAGCCAAACATATAGAAAACGTAATACTTTCACAACAATGAATAAAAATAAATCTCTAAAAAAATCCATAAAAATTATTATTAAAATATATTATTTACAAGATTTAAAAGTTTATTAAAAAATGATGATAACCTATACGCATTTAACCTTCATATGCTATCATTTTAATATTGATAACTAGATAGGAGTCATAACAATGAGTTTATTAAAAACAGAACTACAAGAAAAAGATTATCCAATCAAACATTTAAAATTATAATTTATAATTGAGGTTTTGCTTATGAACAAACAGACAAATATATTGTTACTTATTTCAGTTATTGCCATTTCACTAGCTGCAATATTGGTAAAGCTATCAAACGCCCCTTCTAGCGTGATAAGCATGAACAGGATGTTTATAGCAGTCATCTTACTAGTACCTTTTGCATATCGATATAAAAAAGAAATCTTTAAATTAAGTATTAAAGATTTTCTATATCTTGTATTAGCCGGTCTATTTTTAGCGCTTCATTTCGGATTATGGTTTGGTTCATTAAAATTAACAACCGTTGCTAGTTCAACAGTCATATTATCTTTACAACCCATTATTGCGATTATCGCAAGTTTCTTATTTTATAAAGAAAAAATGATGCTAAAAGTTTTGAGTACAATTTTAATATCATTTATCGGTGTTGTAATCGTAAGTTGGGGCGACTTTAATTTAACTGACTTAACTGTAATGATTGGTAATGTATTGTCCTTATTAAGCGTAATATCTATAGTGTTTAAGCGTAATATCTATAGTGTGTTACCTAATGATCGGAAAGAATGCAATGCTCAAACTCACACATTGGGTTTATAGCATCATTGTGTTCTTCTTAGCAGGCGTGTTTTTACTCATTTATAACATCATTACGCATGCTACATTAGTAAACTATTCAATGAAAGAATGGCTCTTATTTATATCATTGGCAATTTTCCCAACAATAGCACACGTCATATTTAATTATCTCTTAAATATAATCAATCCAACAACCATATCAATGAGCATGCTATTAGAACCCGTAGGCGCCTCAATATTAGCAATATTTATCCTTAAAGAATACTTAGGATACGTACAAATACTCGGTATCGGTATCGTACTCTTAGGTGTGTATTTCTTCTTAAAAGCACAGAAAACTGAAGTGACATGAATATTTAAGAATATTTAAAGGCTAGGACTTAAATAAAAAAGTCCTAGCCTTTATTTTGATTTGATATTTATAAATATATTATTTACTTTTTGTTATAAAATCTAATAATTTAAACATCACATCTTTATTTTCTTTAGGTACTTCATAGTCAATTATTTCTTTAGGTGTTTGATTCAATACAGAATCTACTGCATAAGAAAAGTCATTCGTAACAATTTCTTTAACATCAAAAGGTCCAGGTTCAAAATGAAATTGTAAGCCAATAACATTATCTTTTAATAAGAAGCCTTGGTTTGTTAAGTACTCACTTGAAAATAGCAATTCTGCATTTTTAGGAATTTGGAATGTTTCTTCATGCCAATGCAATGCCATTAATTCTTTCGGCAGATCCGGTATAGTATCACTTTCAATGTAAACTTTATCCCAGCCCACTTCTTTTACTGGTGATTTACTCACTGTATAACCTATTGCTTTTGTTATTTGTTGAGCACCATAGCAAGCTCCAAACATTGGTTTGTTATCTTTCAATAACTCTCTTATTAACTCTCTTTCTTTAAAAATCCAATCATCTGTATCATTCGGACTCATTGGACCGCCCAAAATAATTAGTAAATCAGTTTCTTCAGCAGAAGGTAATACTCCATTATAAAAATACGGATGATAAATATACAAATCATGTCCTCTTTCTTTAGCCCAATCACCTATTGACCCAACACCTTCATTTGGCGTATGTTGTAAAACATTTATTCTCATAAAATAAGCAACTCCTTATATAATTAACAAATTCTAATAACTATATTATAAGTCATTTAAGCAAAATAATGTAAAAATCCTTTATTTCAGAAAAATTAAAGGCTAGGACTTTTTTACATCAGTCCTAGCCTTTGTTTTGCCCATATATCGTAACAAGGTTACAATAAAAATAGTAAATAAAACGTTAAACCAAGTAATGCTATACCAGTGGTATAGTTCAAAACCGTTCTGATCCTTATTTTTGTAATATTTGACAATGTGATCAACTCCAAATCTTATATTTCGTATGATTTTAGCGATTTTATCTGTTATCTATCACATTGAATTATCATACTTTAACAACTCTATTATAATATATTTTCTCTGAAATGGATAAAAAATAAATAATTTCAAAGGAATGATACACATGTCCAAATACACATTAGACAGCACTTTTTTATACATGGCTCTTATGACTTTGCCATTTATTTTTATAATGCCTGTAATGTTTAGTGTTCCACTTGTTTTATTAATTTTTAGTATTAAAAAGAAAGAAGACTAATATACTTTTATAAATACTCGTGTTCACTAGCGTTATAAATAATTAGAAAGGGTGAAATGATATTGAAAGCTAAAAAAATGGATAAAATGTTGTTTCAATCTAAATTCCCTGAAGTTGAGGTCTTACTAGAATCTGAAACATCAACTAAGATTGATAAAGAGTATGTAATAGGTTCAATATTTGTGACAATACACGAAATTATATTAGTGCAGCATAAAGCAAATTTAACTTTTCAAATCCCGTGGTCAGAGATTGTTTCATTAGATACAATAGAAAACTTTATTTCTAGTAAATTAATTTTAGATTAGAGATTAATCATTTTAACAATGATGATATAAAAGTGTTTCAACATAAAAACGAGCAATTGATTAAGGTATGTTTAAGTTAAAATAGCAATGCTACTAATATAGTGATAATCATAGATAAAAGGCTTAATATAGTTGGTATACTAATACCTATCCAGAAACGTTTTGATGTAACTTTATTATCGTTTATTTCATTTTTTAACTCGGAAACAGCATTTTTTATTTCTCCTGATAAAACATCTTTAGTTAAGGAAATTTTATCATTGATAGCATCGAATCTATTATTCATATTTATTTCATGCTGCTGAAATTCTGGTCTCGTAATATATTCACTATTCATAAAAGCACCTCCTTATATACTCCCACTTTCTAGTTTTATCAAGTATATATTACAACAAAATCAAATTGAGCACAATACAGAATGTTAAAATTAACAAACTCTTATTTATAATATAGTAATCACCTTCTCTGCCTCAGTTTGAAAAGCGGTATATGTTGGCATTAACTAACTCGAATTAGCCATATACAGTTACCTCGTTGGCATTAAATCAGTTCATTAATATATAGCAATTAGTTTAGGAATATATTCGGAACTTATAGATGAACATAAAAAAAGCAAGTATCAAAAAGTAAGAGAATTTTTCTCTAGACACTTTTTTGACACTTGCTCAACTAGAAATACTTACCGATTATCTATATTATAATAAGGATTCAAATAATAATTTCACAAAATATCCAATAGATGCAAGATAAATATTAATAATTATTAAAATCCCAATAAAGATAAATAAAAACAGAAGTATAGATATTCTTAAAATTGTATTCTTATATCTTTTAAGCGCTGGTGAAATAAGATTCGAATTAATCAATATTTCACTTTCTTTAAAGCTATATATATTATCAATCACATTAAAATAGTTAATCAAAAAATTTTTATAGTATATATAATTGTAAGAATGGTGCAAAACAATAATAAATCCCACTAACAAAATAAAAATAATTATAATTGTAGTAAATAAAATACTATCTAAATCTTGCTTTTTATATACATAAAAGAATAAAGAAGCTAAAATCCCAGTGATTACAGATAATAATTGTGTAATTGATCTATTGGTTACATCTGTTATTTTGTTACAAGTATTTATGACTTCTTCCAATAGTTTATTGTGATTATCAAAATAATTATCCACATTTTTATTTATATAATTCTCAATTGAATCTGAGGTTTTCACATAAATCTTTTCAAGCTTTTCTATAAATTCTTTTAAATTTGAATTGTCATTTAAATAAATTGATAATACTCTTATCAAAATTTTATTTTTATCATAAACATGTAGATCTTTAGAATTCAAATGTGAATTTAACTTCTTTAAAATATTCCGTGTTTCATTTTTTAAAGAACAATTCGATGGTGTAATATTATTAATATTAACATGTTTGTCACCTTTCAATTCAATACTATCATCAATTTGCTCTAACTCAGTAATAAATGCAAATGTCGAAATAATTGTTACGTAATCAATATAATTATATATATTTAAAGTTAATTCATCAGTTGTATAATCCATATTTTTTATATAACTTCTATAGTCTGTTATGTCTTGAATTTTATTTTCGGGTCGGTTTTTCATAAAGTTTTTATTACTAATTTTCACGAAATTAATAGCGCCCATAACATCTCTTTCAACATTATAGACTACTGAATATAAGTTATTACAATTGAATTTGCCATCAATGAATTTTTTTAAATCTACATAAAATATTTCATGTTTTTCAAGGTTAATATTAGACTTTTCAATCACAAAATCTATACTAATCATTTGGTTAAAATCTTCTTTTTCCAACTGATTATTCAAATATTTATCAAGTAAAAAGCTATTATTATTACTAGCATTATTAGTTTCAATTCTTAAAGGCTTAATTATAGTACCAGAATTAAATTTTAATATGTTTTCAAATCCAATATTTTTTAATGTTCTATCGCTAATTCTTACTTTAGCTGACTTATTATTTTCCGAAACAACATCATAGTTAATCATGGCATTAAAAAATATATTTAATTCTTCAAACATATTCTCACCTACTTCCTATTCATCCTCACTTATTTCATCTATGTATATTTTATTAATTTTAATAATAATAAAATTTTCATCTTCTAAATTCACATCTACTCCATCTGAAATATGAGGATCATACTTGAGAATAATCCTTTCGTCTTTGTCCTTCCATGTTCTTCTAAATTTAGGAACATTTATAGGTGTAAATTCAAAATATAATTCTGTACCATGTTTTTCTATAAGAGAATCACTCCACCTATTTTTAACTGTTTTAGTTATTTCCTTATCATCAATGCTATCATTAAGAATGTTTTGAACTTCATCAGCAAAATTAATGTTCCGATTTGTGAAAAAAAGCCCATGAAATTTTTCTTTAATATCGGAAAGGCACTCTGTAGTAATATCATCTTTTTCCTCTCTAATAATTTCTAATAATTTTGATTCTGAGTTAGCTATAAATCTATTCGCTCTCTTATCATCAATAATAATTTCACCTTCAAGAAAGTTATTAATAAAGAATCCTGAAACATTATCATCCTTAACTTGTTTATCTATAACAAAGAATTTGTAATTATCATCAACTTTATTTAATTCAAAAAATGCAGCCTTATGAAGCCTAGTGTTACTATTTGGCAATAAATTATTTATCTCTTCTAATTGCACCTCATCTGGATTGAATCTTACACCATTTTCAGGTTCCATTTTCATAATGCAAAGATTGTATTGTTCACTTTTTACATAAATTACAAAAATAAGTATACCGCTACTTTTAGACTTATTCTTCATCGTTTTATGTAATTTTAGTGTTAAATTTTTAGTAATCTTTAAGATATTTTCTGTAGAAGAAATATGCTTATTTAATTCATTTAATGACTTTACAAAATCATTGTTGTCTTCTTCGATATGAACGAATTTTGACGGTTTAGTAGCATTATGTACTCTTTGTTTTTCTATATGTTCTTTAAAGTATCTTTTGAAAGTTTCTTCCCCATCAATATCTAGGCTGAAGTCAACTATATCTTTAGAATATTTTGGATATTTCTTATCTACATCTATATAATGAGTAGTCACATATTTTATTTCCATTCCCATTACCTCTTTTACAATTTACTTATCAATATTATACATTTTACAAAATCAATATAAAAGTATAATTTAATAAACTTTGTAAATATCAATTGAAATTAGATCACAATTTAGGAGATCAGAAAAAGTATTAAATATAAATGACATCTTATATCCATCATACATCCTCTTTTCCTCAAAAATAAACCCGCTTTATAATTGATGTAGACAAAGGTGAATAATTGACATAAAATATTTTTTCTAAATAAAGTCAAAAAAAGAAACCCCACTATCATGGGGTTTCTAGCAATATCAACGTCTTGGATTAGTTGATTATTAAGGTACAAGCGGAGAGTGAGGGATTCGAACCCTCGAGACGCTTGTGACGCCTACACACTTTCCAGGCGTGCTCCTTAGGCCAACTCGGACAACTCTCCACAAACAAAAAAATCAGAAGCGATATTTCACCTCTGATTATATGACCCCTACGGGATTCGAACCCGTGTTACCGCCGTGAAAGGGCGGTGTCTTAACCGCTTGACCAAGGGGCCTTATGGCTCCACAGGTAGGACTCGAACCTACGACCGATCGGTTAACAGCCGATAGCTCTACCACTGAGCTACTGTGGAATAATAATGGAGCGGGTGATCGGAATCGAACCGACAACATCAGCTTGGAAGGCTGAGGTTTTACCACTAAACTACACCCGCTTAAGTAAATAATATATATATGGGGCGACTGATGGGAATCGAACCCACGAATGTCGGAACCACAATCCGATGCGTTAACCACTTCGCCACAATCGCCATACTTGTTTAAAAAAGTATGGCTCAGGACGGAATCGAACCGCCGACACAAGGATTTTCAGTCCTTTGCTCTACCGACTGAGCTACTGAGCCAAAATAAAAATGGCGGTCCCGACGGGAATCGAACCCGCGATCTCCTGCGTGACAGGCAGGCATGTTAACCGCTACACCACGGGACCATCATTAAAAAGTATTGCGGGAGGCGGATTTGAACCACCGACCTTCGGGTTATGAGCCCGACGAGCTACCGAACTGCTCCATCCCGCGCTAATAATAAGTAATTTGGCTACCTTATTAATATAACACATTCATTAATATTATGTCAATAAAATTTTAATAATTTTTTATTGAAAATGGTGACCCCTACGGGATTCGAACCCGTGTTACCGCCGTGAAAGGGCGGTGTCTTAACCGCTTGACCAAGGGGCCTCTAATTGAGAACTACTTAAGTATATATAGAAATATTAAGAACGTCAATGCTATTTCTTTACTTTTCTTAATAAAAAATTTGAACTTTTAACATCTATGTGACAATTGTCACTAATGGGAGAAATAATCATTCAAAACACCCTCTTTTTTTATCTTTAGAAGTCTTATTTATTCATGATTTTTATAGAAAAAAGTGATCATAAAGTTGTTTTTTTCGAAGTTAATGTGAAAAAGATGAATTAAAATTACCCATTTTCAACACAGTAATCATTAATTTATATAGACATCTCTATGTTGCTTGTTTGATCAGTCTTCCAATTTACAGCGACTCTATGTTGCTTGTTTGGTCAGTCTTCCAATTTACAGCGACTCTATGTTGCTTGTTTGGTCAGTCTTACAACATTCAGTCCTCCAACATTGCATGTCAGCTCCAACTAGCAACATTCAGACCTCCAATATTGCTTGTCACGCTCCACTAGCAACATTCAGCCTCCCAACATTGCTTATCACGCTCCACTAGCAACATTCAGCCTCCTCCTCCAACAAAAAAACAGAAATTCTAATGTTAAATTAGAATTTCTGTCCCGCTTCAATACGCTTCCATCCTCTTCCATGCACTTCCGCGCACTATCTACTATCTACTTCAAATACTCTATCATCTTGTCACTAGCGTTCTTAGCCATTTGTACACAATCTGGTAATCCGACTGCATCAAATGATGCACCTGTTATGATAAGGTTATGATAATTCTGATCGATATGTTCTTGTATATCTCGAATACGATCGATATGACCGACTTCATATTGAGGCATGCTGTGTGGTAATTTCGTTACGATAGAGAATTCTGGTTCTCCTTTTATCGTCATGATTTTATTCAGATCATTTAGAGCGACTTGTTTCAATTGTTCTTCGTCTTTATGATGAATAATATTTGAGCCTGGTTTACCTACATACGCTCTTAATAAGACTTTTCCTTCTGGTGTTGTATGTGGCCATTTTTTATTTGTCCATGTACAAGCTGTGATGGCTGTATCACTTGTTCTTGCGATTACAAATCCAGTTCCGTCTTTATCATTAACGACTTGATCCTTATCAAATGCCATAACAACTGTTGCAACACTTGTTGAAGGCATATAGTTAAAGTAATCCAATTTAAGATCATCTTCAAACCATTTAACGAAATGTTGGTGTGGTATTGTAACGATTACACCATCATATTCGTGTTCTTCATTATTTATAGTTAAAATTGTTTTATTATCTTTTTCTACTAAATTTTGAACTGAAGCATTTAAATGTATTTGAACACCTTTATTTTCAAGACTATCACTTAAAGTTTGAATGAATGATTCAAGGCCATGTCTAAATTGTTTAAATTGGCCTTTTGGTTTGACTGTTACTTTTTTATCGGCATTATTTTTAGCTTTTTGAGCTATCATACCTTTTATTAAGCCACCCTCTTTTTCTTCTTGTTCTTTAAAATGAGGAAATGTTGTTTTTAAGCTTAATTTATCAATATTTGCACCATAAATACCTGCCATTAAAGGTTCGATTAAGTTTTCTAATACTTCATCACCTAATCTTTGTCTAAAGAAATGGCCGATTGATATATCTGTATGCATCGGTTTAACAGGTAAGAAATAATCTAAACCCGCTCTTAATTTAGCTGCTGGAGAAATCAATTGTGTTTTAAGAAATGGTTTAATTTCTGTAGGTATACCCATAATTGAACCACCTGGTATTGGATATAACTTATTATGGCTGTAAATATATGATTGCCCTGTTTTATTTGTTACTAAATCATCAGCAATCCCAATTTCTTCAGCCAATTCTGTCATAATTGTTTTTCTACCTAAGTATGATTCTGGCCCTAGTTCAATTGTATAACCATTTTTACGATACGTTTTAATTTTGCCGCCTACTCTGTCTGATTGTTCATATACATCAATTTGTGCATCTGGATAATCTCTTCTTAAATAATGGGCAGCAGATAACCCAGTTATCCCTGCCCCTATTATTGCAATTCGTTTTGACATACTTAACACTTCTTTCTTATTCGAATATCGAATTAGAATTTTTTCTTAATTGCTGATACCATTGCTTCTATAAATTTAGGATCAATATTTGGCATTGGTGGTCTGTGATATTTCACGCCTAATTCATCACAAACAACTTTACATTCATAGTCGTTGTCATATAATACTTCTAAATGTTCACATACAAATCCTACTGGTGTATATATAAAGTGTTTATAGCCATGTTCATTGTATAAGTCTCTCGTTAAATCTTGAACATCTGGTCCTAACCAAGGTTCTCCAGTTTGACCTTCTGATTGCCAACCTACTGATACATGTTTAATGTTAGATTCTTCACTTAAAATTTTAGCAGTTTCTTCTAATTGATCAGGATATGGGTCGTTTGCTTTTTTAATTTTTTCAGGCAAACTGTGCGCTGAAACGATTAATACTGTTTCATCATGACTTTCTTCTGGAATTGTTTGTAATGTTTCATCAATCATGTTTGTCCAGTAAGAAATGAATGCCGGTTCATTATAAAATTGCTCAACGTGATGCATTGAAATACCGTATTTATCAGCTTCTTCTTGAGCACGTTTATTATAACTTCCAACTGAGAAATTAGAATAATGAGGTGCTAATACAATCGTAACCGCTTCTTCAATACCATCATTATGCATTTGTTCTACTGCATCTTCAATAAATGGATGAATATGTTTTAAACCAATGTATAATTTAAATTCAACATCTTCATATGCTTCATTTAATGCGCCAAGTAAACTTTCTGCTTGTTTCTCTGTTGTACCTGCTAATGGTGAAATACCACCAATCGCTTTATAACGTCCTTTTAAGTCTTCAATTTGCTCATCAGATGGCTTACGACCATGTCTAATGTGTGTGTAATAAGGCACAATGTCACTTTCTTTATAAGGTGTACCATATGCCATAACTAAAAGTCCCACTTTTTTATTCATCTTCTATACTCCCTTTAATATAATTAAGCTGTTTAATAACCTATCTTTGTTGTAATTTATATTTTGCTGAATAATCATGCACAAACTGAGCAACTCTTCTCAATGTATCAGGTTGTACTTCTGGAAAGACACCATGTCCAAGATTAAAGATATAATTATGGTCTACTAAACCTTGATCCAATATTTGAACGAGTCTTTGTTCAATAACTTCCCATGGTGCTAGTAAAATAGCTGGATCTAAGTTGCCTTGTAACGTCTTAGTAATACCTTTTTCCCTAGCTTCTTTGATTTGTAAGCGCCAATCTAGCCCGATTACATCAACCGGTAATTGATTCCATTCTTCTATTAAATGGCTTGCTCCAACACCAAATGTTGTAACAGGTACGTTCTTTTCTTTAATTGCTGCAAAAATTTTATTCATAGATGGTCTAATGAAATAATGATAATCTTCAGCATTTAACGCACCTACCCATGAATCGAATACTTGAATCATCTTACATCCAGCATCAATTTGAGCATGTGTATAGCGAATTGCCATATCAGCTAATGTATCCATTAATTTAAACCAAGCTTCTGGCTGTTTATACATAAACGCTTTAGTCTTATTATAATTTTTAGATGGTCCACCTTCAATCATATAGCTCGCTAATGTGAATGGTGCGCCTGTAAATCCTATTAATGGTACGTTAAGTTGTTCTTCTGTTAAAAGTTTAATCGTATCTAAGACATATTTCACGTCTTCTTCAGGATTAATTTGACCTAATCGATTAATATCAGAAATGTCTTTAATAGGGTTATGTATAACAGGTCCTATTCCAGATTTTATTTCTACATCTACACCAATTCCAGTTAAAGGTGTCATAATATCTTTATATAAAATTGCAGCATCAGTATTATATTGGTCTACTGGTAATTTTGTAACATATGCACAAAGTTCTGGTTGATGTGTAATTTCAAATAGTGAATACTTTTCTTTAATTTTTCTGTATTCAGGCTGTGATCTACCTGCTTGCCTCATAAACCAAACTGGAGTATGAGATGTTTTTTCTCCCTTTGCTGCTTTTAAAATTGTATCGTTAAACGGTACACTCATTTATTTCACCTCATTATAATCATTACAATCTATTTTAACATATTCTATTATAAAGACATCTCTGTGCACAAAAATTCATAAATTATACAAAAGATTTCATGAATTGGTTGATTTTAGCGCTTACATGTTTATAATCTAATTAAAGAGATATAGGAGGTATATCATTATGAAATGTTATATAACAACAGGTACGTATCATTTTCTGCACAGTATAATGAAGAAACATCCAGATGAAGATATTCATCATTATACGAGACAAGATACGACAGTACTTATTCATGAAACAAATGGTGATACAGTATTTGCACAACCTAGAGAATATCGAATATTAGAATCAAAAGGTGTTTTTATCAATCATGAATTTATAGCAGCAAGCTACATTCCTGTATCTGATGAAATGCAACATCGATTCGAAAATCATTATGTAGATATCGACAGTCAATTCGATAATTTCGAAGGGTTCGAATCGTTTAGATTACTCAAACCTCGAAAAGGCGATACTTATATGATATTAGTTGGTTTCGATTCAAACGAATTATATGAAGATTTCACTAAATCATCTTTCTACGCTGAATATTTCTCTAGAGAGGCTACTCGTAAATTCTCTGGTGCTGAACAATATTCAACAGCAAATTATACAAAGTACTGGTATAGACCTGAAGAAGATGAAGAAACTGAAAACGAACAAGCATAATTATAAAATAAACAAGAAGAAATGACTCTCACTGAGTCACTTCTTCTTGTTTATTGTTATTAATCTCTAAGTAGCTCTTGATGTTTCTTAATTTTCTTAATAGAAGAATCTATTGTTAACCAACCAACAATGAAGAATAATATAACGAAATAAATCGCTGTACCAAATTTCAAGATATATATGATTGATAAAATAATACCTAAGACAATCATGATATTAATTAAAAACTGATGATAGCCTTTAACAACTTGTCCTTCACTTACCGGCCATACTTGAGGCCACAATCCATATGCTTGTTGTTTATAAAATTGAGATAATTGTAATATTAACAAGTACATGATTAAAGCACCTAATATTGCTGATATAACTGACTGATCAATCCACCAAATGAGTAAAAGTCCGATAATCAATAATCTTAAGACGATAAAGAATGCATCTTTCCCTCTTGCAAAACTTCTTACAAATAAAAATTTATACATATAATCTTGATTAAATTTCTTTGAACTTGGAACTTTTAAGAAGACATCTAAATATCTTCTGCGAACTGTTCTTTCATTTAATACTTTTACATCTGTAAACATATTAACGAATTTATAATAATTCATCTTATGATTATGTTCGATAGCAATTAGTGTTTCCCACTGATAAAAAGTACCTCTATTGATATTTTCTAATAAAATAATTAAAGCAATCAATACGACAATAGATAATAGACCTGATAATGCCCCTACTTTTAAAGTTGTGTAATAACCACTCGCATACACGATAAAGAGTAATACATTAATTCCCCAAATTTCTAATCCATATTTTAACCAGAACCATTTCATAATCAGTCCTAGAATTGGAAAGACGAAACTCAATATCATAACCGTGATATATAAGTAAAATTTACCACCCATTAATTGATAGAATAATGGTAGACCTATCACTAAAATCACGACTGGTAAAAATAGTCGATTAAAAAAACTATATGTCAGTGCTTTTCTAATATAAACCATTAAGTGTTTCTCAAATGGTAATAAATATAACTTATCCGCTTCTCTAAAGAAAGTCCTCATTGGAAATATCGAACAAATAGATAATATAACCGAAAAGATTAGTCGATAGTTAATATTTTGTGGAATGTCTTTTAACCAATTACTATAGCCTAACGCGAATGCGCCAATCATAATAGTTATAAATATTAAGAAATGACCATTAAAAATGAATTTATTGTAATTCATTTTCTCTAATACTTCTTCTCTTTGTCTAACCTTATATAAAGTATTTACATCATTCATACGCTTCACCTTGTGTTAAATGTATATAAATATCATCTAGCGTTGCATTGTTAAGTCCTGTTTTTTCTCTCAGTTCTTCTAAATCGCCCATCGCTACTAAACGACCTTGATGTAAT
Organism: Mammaliicoccus sp. FSL K6-3158; assembly: GCF_038005105.1. NCBI lineage: Bacteria > Bacillati > Bacillota > Bacilli > Caryophanales > Staphylococcaceae > Mammaliicoccus > Mammaliicoccus sp. FSL K6-3158. The sequence goes on along the minus strand of NZ_JBBOSL010000001.1, from coordinate 1,062,753 downwards.
ATAATAAATCTGTCGCAATATCTTTCAGCAGTTGCAAGTATATGTGTAGACATTAATACTGAAGATCCTTGATTACGTCTTTCTACTATTAAATCTAACATTGTTTGTATACCTAATGGATCTAACCCTAAGAATGGTTCATCTATAATATATTGGGTCGGTTCAACTAAGAATGCGCAAACAATCATAACTTTTTGTTTCATACCTTTTGAAAAATGTATCGGAAAGACTTTTAATTCATTTTCAAGTCTTAGTCTTTTCAATAGTGGCATTGCCTTTTCAAGTGCAGTGTCTTTATCTATACCATATGCCATAGCAGTCATGTATATATGTTCTTCTAAAGTTAATTCATCATATAAAACTGGACTTTCTGGTATATATGTAAGATTTCTTCTATAAGATTCTATATCTGCTTTAATATCTATATTATTAATGGACATCTCACCTTGTTGTGGTGTTAATAAGCCAAGTATATGTTTAATTGTTGTACTCTTCCCTGCACCATTTAAACCAATAAGTCCTACTACTTCATTTGGTTTACATTCAAATGAGATATCATGGATAACAGCTTTTTTACCGTATCCACCTGTTAAATTATTCACTTTAATTGTCACGTGAACACACCTCCAAAATATATTGTAGCATGTTCTCAATGTTACATTCATTAAATATTATCTTTATCAGTGAGATGATATTACGAGCATGATATAATAAAACTAATATTTACATAGGAGATGATAGTATGTCAGAAACAATATTCAGCAAAATTATCGACGGTGAAATTCCATCATTCAAAGTTTACGAAAATGATTATGTATATGCATTCTTAGATATTTCTCAAGTAAGTAAAGGTCATACATTACTTATACCAAAGAAAGCTTCACCTAATATTTATGAAACAGATCCAGAAACAATGAAACACATAGCTGAAGCTTTACCAATCGTCGCGAATGCCATCAAGAAAGCTTTCAACCCTGATGGTTTAAATATTATTCAAAATAATGGTGAGTATGCTTCACAATCTGTATTCCATATCCACTTCCACTTAATCCCTAGATATAAAGAAGATATCGATGGTTTCGGTTATATTTGGAATACGAATGAAGATCAATTAGATGATGAAAAAAAAGCAGAAATCGCACAAACAATTCAACAGCATTTTTAATACACTGCATGTTTACAAAAATTGAGGGTATATATTTAAATAAGAGATATCAAGGAGGATAATTATGAAATTTTCAAGACTCGCAATTGGTGTTGGTGTAGGATTTGTAACAGGTTTTACAACAGCTATTTTAAATACAGACCGTTCTGGTGATGCTTTAAAGACAGATTTAAAATCAACTGCTGACGGTTCTAAAATTCAATTAAGTGAAATTAAAGACAATGCTATTGAAATAAAAGATTATGTATTAAAGACAAAAGACGAAAGCCAAATTGCCATTCAATCATTAAGTGAAGAAATTAAAACGATGATTAATGAATTTAAAGCTGATATTAACCCCAATATTGAACAAATCCAGAAAAATATTGAAAATATTAGTAATCGTGGCAATGAAATTCAAAAAGAAATTCAAAATACTAAGCTTCCATTTCTAAAAAATTAGAAAACATGTTAAAATTATTATATTATTAAAGTGTTATAACTAAGCATGATACATTAGTATCATGCTTTTATTATACAAAAAAGGGGGATGTAACTATGTCGAATGAATTGGACATGATTGAGAAAATGTTATTTACTCATAAGGTTTCACAGTTATCTAAAGCTTTATGGAAGACAATCGAGAAAGATTGGCAGCAGTGGATTAAGCCTTTCGACTTAAATATTAATGAACATCATATTTTAATTATTATTAGAAGTTTAAATGAAGCTACAATTTCTGAAGTGAGTAAATATGGTGTTATGCATGTATCTACTGTTTTCAATTTCGCTAAAAATTTAGAAAAACGTGGCTATTTAACAATGCCTAAAAGTCAGCACGATAAGCGAACAACTTATTTAGAGTTAACGGATAAAGGTCTTGCAGTGCTAAGAAAGACATATTTAAACTATTCAAATGATACAAACAGATTATATGAAATTGCTGCAGATTATGAAAAGGTCATGTACAATATGCCAGAATTTACAGATGTGAAATATATCGTTGGTCAAATATACGGTAGCGACTTTATTCATCACATTGAACAAAACCATGAACAATTAAGAAAATATCTACTTGACGAACAGTCTGAGGATGATGCATAATATCAAGATAAATCATATCTTAGAAGGTGACATTTCTTATGTTTTTGTGTTCTAAATCAATAAATATACAGTCTCGTTACGGATTACAGAGAATTGTATTAATTAGTGCTTTAGTTTCATTCTTAACATTTATCGTCACTTACGAAATATTCAATTATATACAAACAGAACCTTTAAAGGACGATAAGTTTATACTATTCTTATTCGTCCTTTGCTTAATTTATCCAATTCATAAATTGTTGCATTTGATTGTATTAATGTATTATCGTAAGTCATTTAAAATGAACAAAACAACTAAAGCTAAACGCGCTTTACCTTTATATAATATTAGAGTAGATCAACCAGTTAATAAGATTGTATTTTGTTTTGCACTTATTTGCCCGCTCGTAACGATAACTACCCTATCTATTGCACTCGTAAATATAATTCCACAATACGGACATTACATTTTATTTATAATGTCTATTAATATTGGCATATCAATTATTGACTTACTTTATTTGAAGATTATTTTATTCACAAAAAAAGGTACTTATATTGAAGAAAGAAAAAATGGTATCGAATTGTTAACAAAACGTTCACTGGATGCCGAACATTTATAGGTTATTTTTTGTAATTAAAATAGCAAATATGCTATATTTATCATTGTATTCTTACAAAAGGAGTTCTATTTATGAAATCAATTAAAAAAATAGTGTTACCTGTAACACTTTCAGCATCAGTATTAACTTTAGGCGCTTGTGGTAATGGTTCAGATAATTCTGGAGAAACCTTAGTAGAAACTAAAGCCGGAAACGTAACTTCACAAGACGTACTAGACAAAATGGGTAATAACGAAGTCGCACAAAATGCATTTCAAATTGTACTTAACAAAGTCTTAAAAGATAAATACGAAGACAAAGTTGATACGAAGAAATTAGACGAACAAGTTGATAAACAAATCGAGCAATATGGTGGTAAGAAGAAATTTGAAGAAGCACTACAACAAGAAAAACCAGGTGCTACTATTAAAGACTTTAAAGAATCTCAAAAGACTTCTAAATATCAAGAAGAATTTATCAACGATGCCGTAAAAGTTTCTGACAAAGAAATCGATGAAAACACTAAAAAAGGTTCTCATATCTTAATTAAAGTTAAATCAGAAGATTCAGAAGAAGGCTTAAGTGATAAAGCAGCTAAGAAAAAAGCTGAAAAATTACTAGCTCAAATTAAGAAAAATCCAGATGATTTCGAAAAAATCGCTAAAAAAGAATCACAAGATGAAGGTACTAAATCTAAAGGCGGTGCTTTAGGATTTGTATTGAAAGGTCAAATGGATGAATCATTTGAAAAAGCATTATTCAAACTTAAAAAAGATGACGAAATTTCAGATGTTGTTAAATCTCAATATGGTTACCATATTATAAAAGCAGATAAAGGCGAACCATCTAAGAAAGAAAAAGCTAGCCTTAAAGAACAATATCGTCAACTAAAAATCCAAAAAGAACCTAAGATCATCATCAATGCTTACAAAAAATTATTAGATGAATACAAAGTTGATTACAAAGATAAAGATATTAAAAAAGCAATCGAAGATAATATCTTAAACGAAAAAGCATTACAACAACAACAAATGCAAGCAGCACAACAATCATCAGCAAGCTAAAATTAAAAAGCTATGAAGAAACGTTAAATGTTTCTTCATAGCTTTTTTGATTAATCTAAAGTTTCAGGTTTATAAAATTGTCTATTTTCTAAAGCAAAGATACGCTCTGTAAATTGACCTTTATCTACTTTTTTAAGATGTTTTTCAAACATCATCATTCTTGCATCAATATTATCAATAAAATGAAGAATTTCTGCTTCTTTAACCATAGGTAATTTTGGAGATCCATACTCTAATTTACCATGATGACTTAAAACTAAATGTCTCAATAAGAGGACTTCTTCCCCTTCTATATTGTGCTCTTTTGCAACTTGAGCAATTTCATCACTTACGATTGAAATATGACCTAACAAGTTCCCTTCAACTGTGTATGATGTTGCGACTGGTCCTGATAACTCTTTTACTTTACCTAAGTCATGTAGAATAATACCACTATATAATAAGCTTCTATTTAAAATTGGATAAATATCACACAATGCTTTCGCTTGTCTTAACATTGTAACAACATGATAGCTTAAGCCAGAAACAAAATTATGATGATGTGAACTAGCTGCTGGGAATGTAAAATACTCTTTTTGATACTTTTTCAGTAATATACGTGTAATTCTTTGTAATTTAGCATTTTCAATATCTAGTATATACGTCATAATTTCTTCTGACATATCTTCTATTGATAATGGCGCCGCTTCTAGAAAGTTTTCCAACTTCACATTATCTTCATCTACAGCCACTCTAAATTGATTAACTTTCATTTGTTTTCTTCCGCGATAATCAATAACGTCACCTTTCACACGAATAATCGTTTCAGGTACGAGTAATTGAATATCCTCATTTGTTACCGTCCATACTTTTGCTTCTATATCACCACTTTTATCTTTAAGATAAAGAGTCATATATGGTTTACCTTGAGCTGTAACACCTTGAGTTGCTCTATGAATCAAAAAGTAATGATCTACTGAGTCTCCTGGTTTTAATGTCTCTATAGTTCTCATTTGCTCTTAGCTCCTTCTATTTTTGTCAGCGTAATTGTTTGCTTCTGAGGTACATTTTGATCTTTATTACAAGTGAAATAAAGTATTTGAATATCATCTTTCATACTCATTAAATATTTAATCATAATTTCTTTACGATGTTTATCAAAATGCACAAATGCATCATCAACGATAATTGGGAATGGATAATATTTTTGTAAAGATTTAATTAAACTAAATCTTAACGCGATATATAATAATTCTTTCGTTGACTGACTTAATTCAGTAGGATGGAATACTTGTCCATTTTCATGTCTAACTTGTACATTTTGTTCTTCATAAATAACTTGATTATATCTGCCTTCTGTTAATGCTTTTAAAATATCTGTAGCATCCTTCACTACATATGGTAGTCGTTTATCTTTAATTTGTTTAATATGTGCTTCAACTAAGTTTTGTAAATAACTTAATGCTGCCCAATCATTTGCAGTTTCATTCACTTTATCTTTAAGTAAATGGTATTCATGTCTTAAAGCTGAAAGTGTTTCATCTGTTTCCATATGATTGATTTGAGCATTTAAATCACTTAATTCTGATTGAACATTTAAATAGCGATCATTATATTCATCAACTTGACCTTCTAACTGAGTACGTTCATTTTCTAAGTCTGTTTTTGTCATATAACTTAGTTGTGTATTTTTATCGTAATCGTAATTTTGATTGTTCAATAAATCTGTTAAATAATTAAATCGTTTTAAATCTTCGTGATAAGACACAAAGGCTTTATGATGACGATAATATGCTTCTTCATTATCTACACTAATGAAGTCAAATAAAGATTGAATCACATTGTTATTTTCTTCTAAACGTGCATTCAATGCATTTATTTCATTTGTTAATAATGCTTGTTGGTCGTTATTGCGTGATTGAATATTAAATTCTTTTTGATGTTCGTCTAAAGCTTGTTTGACATCATGAAATAGTGAAATCTCTTGATAATGTAATCCTGCATGACTCACAATGCTATCAGCTTCTCTATAAAATGCTTCTAAAGCCGCTTGTTTCTCGTCTCTTATTTTAGTAATGCGTGTGATTTCTAATCTATTTTGTTTAATTTTTCTAATTGTCGACAATGCATCATTTAATAATTGAGAAGAAATTTGATTAGAAACATGTAAACTCACTTTAGTTTCTTTAAGTGCTCTTTCTTTGTTCTCAATAATTTCTTCTACTTGTTCAAGTTCTTTATTTAATTCAGTTTGCTTAGTAGATAAAATCTCTTGAGACTGATAATAACTTTCTAATTCTTGTCTAATTTTCGTTTGTTCATCAAGATTAAAGTCTAAATCATAAAATTGCTTTAAGTGTTGTACTTTTTCTTCTAGTTCATCAATTTCCTTAGAAAATGCTTGATCATGGTTTAATTCTTTAGATTTAATCATAAAGGCTAATCCTACTAATACGACACCTACAACAGCGAATATAGCACTAAATACGATTTGTGATGCGATAAACGCATAAATTGCAATTGCGATTAATAATATGCCACCAATTCCAGAAGCAAGTCTATATTGTTTACTTCTCTTTTCACTTTCTTCTTTTTGCTTATTAAAGCTTTCTTCCATTTTTTTGTATAGCGATTTCTTTTCACCGAGCTCTAGCGCTTTTTGATTATATACTTTCTTTTGTTCATAATTCTCATCAGATACGAGATCATTATGCAATTTATCAACATTATTAGTATAACGCTCTTGTTCTATAGATAATTGGTTGAGTGAACGTTTAATTTGCTCTCGTTCTGCAACGTTTTCTTCTCTAATGCGATTGACTTCAGCTATATGTGTCTTCATCGCATCAGACGTATCTACATCTAAAAATTCTTCATTCCAGCCGATATCTTGTCTAAGTAATTCATTATCACGTTCAGCATTATCGATTTGCTGGTTTAATTGTTTTAATTCTTGATGTTTTTCTTTAATATCTGATTCTCTTTGTCTAATACTATTGAGCGCTTTTTCATCTCGTTCGGACATGACTTTTACATTTTCTAAAGTATGTACGACTTGTCCAAGCTTTTCATTTCTTAACGTTAAATCACGTTTAATACTTTCATTTGAACGTACAGCTGATTCGTAGCGCTCTATCCCTTGTTCAGGGAATTCATATGGTTCTATATTTAAATTGCTTTCTAACTTCTTCCATTCAACCACTTCGTTATGTAGTGAAATTTCCTTTTCTTTACTCGTTAACCTGTCAGTAAGTTTGCCGAGATTCTCTTTTAATTGATTTAATCTTCGAGATGTTTTATCACGTTCATCTTGAAGTCTTTCATATTCTGAAAGTTTCTTTTCTTCATTTTTGATCTTAATTTCTAAATCATTCAACTGCTCTAATTGAACATTTAGCACTGGATTTTTACCATTTTTCTTATATAATGCATCTTTCTCAACTTGCATTAAATCGCTCATACCAGTGAACTCAGTTGAACCTAGTGCACCTGCTTGAAGTAAATACATTTGAAGCTGGTCTTCAGTTAAGTTCTTATGAATATCTTGTAAACCTAATACATTAAAAGAGAAAATACCTTGATAAGTTCGCTTATTAATGAAATTTAACTTTTGTTTCAGCCATTCTTCATCTTTAACTTTACCATTAGAAAGATATACTTTAACGTCACCTGTTACACGACCTTTAACTCGTTCTACTTCAACAATTTGACCATCGAAGTCTAACACTAACTTACCGCCGTATTGGTTCCCTAGTCTTGGTTCTAATCTTGGTTCATTTTCTTTTTTAGTTGGAAAGCCAAATAATATAGAATGAATAAACGCTTGTATCGTTGATTTGCCCGCTTCATTCTCTCCATATATTTGCATAAAACTTTGATCAAATTTTATTGTTCTAGACATGAGTTGGCCATAGCCATAAATTTCTAAAGATTTAATTTTCATCGCTTTAACCTCTCATTCTTCTTTTTAAAATTGCTTCCCCACGCTCAATAAGTGCTTGTTTATCAACATCACTAAATGGCTCTAAAAATCTATTTGCTTTTGGATTCATATACAAATCACTGAGGGCTTCTTCAAGAATGTTCTCATCTTGTAAAATATCATCATTGAACTCATTCGCTAATGCTACTTCTGAATCTTGATCAAAAAAGACATTCAACTGTTCAACAAAGATAAAGTTTGTTTGATTCTCTTCATACTCTTGAATCAATTGTATAACTTGGTTAATTTCATCTTGCTTTAAAATCTCATCATGTTTGACATAAACGTCTAATTGATAAAAAGCCTTACCTTCTGTTCTCACACTATCTTTGAATTTTTGTATCGCTTCGTATAATGCGTGTTTACCTTTAGCTTGTGTTTCAATGACTGCTTTTTCAAACCTAATATATTGAGTTGGTTTGAATGATGCTTGTAATTTAGACTCATCGCCTTCAACAAATAAATAACCCTTTTCACCTTTTTCTTTAAAATGACGGGCTTGTATATTACCAGGATAGTGAACTTGAGATAACTCACTAATCATAGCTCTTTCATGAATATGACCCAAAGCCCAGTAATGATATAATTTGCTATTTAAATCTTCAATATTGAATTCAGTATATCTTTGCTTCACACCTGAAGCTTGTGAATATGTACCATGTAATACACCAATATGTATCCCTTTGTTACCTGTAGATTCAGGATATTCATCAATTTTATTCTCATAACTTTGATCTTTTTGATAACTAAAACCATGTAAATAAACAACTTGTCCATTTTTCGTAATAAGTTGATAAGTAGAAACTTTATCAGAGAAGACTGTTACATTCTCTGGCCAAACTGTATGGACACCCACAGATAAAGGATCGTGGTTACCATGTATGATATAAACAAAAATTTGTTCATCTTGTAATCTAAGAAATTGCTCTCTTAAAAACACTTCTGCACGCAAAGTTCTATTATTTTGATCAAATAAATCCCCTGCAATTACGATGAAGTCAACTTGCTCTTTAATTGCGTCGTCAACAATTTTTCTAAAACTATTATATGCACTTTGCTTTACATCGCTTAAAATAGAAGGGCTTAAATAATGTCTAGACTTAAATGGACTATCAAGGTGTAAATCCGCACAATGTATAAATTTAATCATATACCTAACCTCTTTCAATATTAGCTCATTTCTTAATTATTATATTCAAGCTCAACCAATAGAATAATCAGATTTATAAAGATTTTTAATGCTTTAATTTTACCATATTCCGCGCGTATACGATACATCGCACATATAAGAATGAACAACAAAAAAGTGACATATGAATTATTACTATGGAAGATTGTAATGGATATGTTATGAACACTTCTGGCTAAACTTGTTCGTAACGAGGGTGTTGTGAACACTTTCGGCTAAACTTGTTCATAACGAGGGGCTTGTGAACACTTTCTGCCAAACTTGTTCATAACGAGGATCTTGTGAACACTTTCGCCCAAACTTGTTCGTAACGAGGGCGTTAATTACAAAACTCAGCTGAAGTGTTACTATGGACCTCCTTAGTTACAAATCTCAGTCGAAGTGTTACTATAGACCACCTTAATTACAAAACTCAGCCGAAGTGTTACTAACGCACTCACTATTTGCAATTTTCATCAAAACTGCTAATAACGACACCACTATTTGCACCTTCAGCCAAAACTGCTAATAACAGCCTACTCTCATCAACATTCCCCACTCTATATAATCTGTCATAAAAATTCCCACAAAAAAGCCGACAAAGTCTAATGACTTTGTCGACTCATAAAAGTTAATTAATTAACCTTCTTGGTTTTCTTCAAGGCTACCATAGATATCTTCTAATGGTTTCATGATAACACGGTTTAAATCTTGAATTAATTGACTCATTGCTTGTTCAGCTTGCATTAATTCAGCGATTGTTTCGTTTTGTTCAATTTCTTGAGCAGATTTTTGAGCTCTAGCGATATCTACTTCTGAAATTTCTTCGCCTTGCATTTGTTTAGTTTGTAATTCTAATTGAATTTCACGGAATTCATCGAATAATTTTTTTGTTTCTGGGTTTGCATTAACTTTTTCATATTGTTCTTTAATTTTGTTATATTCTTCACTTGCACGTAAAGTTTGTTCTAGTTCATTCGCTTTGTCGTAAATGTTTACTTCTGCCATAATTAATTCGCTCCTATAATAAATAAATGTATTAGAAAATCAATTCCAATAATACTGTATCATAATTCTAGGTCTTATACAAAAATAGCGATTATTCCTTGTAATAATCCAATAATTCCACCTAATACAAAGCCTAATAATGTAATTAATTTTAATTCTTTATTAGAGATTTCTATGACTAATTTTTCTAAATAAGATAATTCAAATCGATCAATTTGATCTTTAATCAATTCTGCTAATTTCATTCTTTCCAAAATTAAGCTAATATTATCACCGACTTTACCAATCATATAGTCTATAAATCTTTCTGTTCCTCTTCCTTCCATATATACAAATAAATTTGGAACGAGTTCATCTAAAGGAGTATTTAAATATTTATTAACATTAATAGATTCTGTAATCTCAGTTGCGAATAATGTTTTGGCTTTTTCTTTTCTTTCATCTGTTAATACTTCTTGTAAAGGTTTAGCCATCCATTTGTCGTATTGATTATGCACTTGTAGATCAATCATATTTTTGATTTTTTCTTGTTTAATGACATTTCTTAGTTCTTTTTTAACTCTATATACGATATCTTCAGTTGTCATAAACATTTGAATCATGCCGACCATTCTACCTTTTTGTTCAAAAAATTCTTCAACCATCGAATGAATATCTTGTTCTCCTTTTTCAGAAACTAAATATTCATCAATCTTTGTTAAAATTTCTGGTGTTACACGATTAAGTTGAATATTTAATTGCTCAAGTATTTCTTCTGGAATAAGTGATTTAATGTCATCATTTTTATGAGATGTATAATATTGATCAATCTTTTCTTTAATAGTAGATTTAATCGTTTCATTTAATTTCTCTTCAAGTGGATAATCAATTCGATCCACAAAGTTTTGAACGGTATATTTTTTCTCTTTCAAAGTATTAAATTGGACTTTAATCGTATCTTCAAGCACTTTCTTCGTACTTGGGTTCACAAGTTTTTCTTTAAATACTTCAGGTGTTAAGAGATGTTTAGTAACCATCTCACCTACTTTTTCTGATAATTCATTTCTTCTTTTTGGTATTAAGCCTGGTGTGAACGGTAATTTATATCCAAACCATCTAATTTCATGATAAGGATGAAATAACATTTTAATTGCAATATAATTTGTAAATCCACCTATTAACGCACCAATTACCATCATACTAAATACGGTTATAATTGTTGACATGGAAATTCTCCTTCTAAAAAAGCTACTTCTTTAGAATAATCCAAGAAGTAGCTTTTAACAAATATTATACAAATTTTAAACAAATAATGATTGCGTTTTACGTAAGAAATAAGTTTCTGCTTCACGTTTTTTCGCAGTACCGAAGATTGGTTGACGTTCTTCGTTTAAGACTCTGTAAAGATCTGATTTTTTATTAGATTGTAAAATATAGCCAGATTTAGCATCAAGTGTTACCCAGTAAATATCGCTTGTATTGTCATGGTTTGGATATGCACAATGATGACGAGATATGATTTGAATAACTTCTAATGGGTCACAACCAAAAGTAGTATTTAAAACATCTGAATCTCTGAATAACGCACAAATTGATACACATGTCGTCCAGTTAGGTAATACTCTCTCTTTTTCAATTTGCACTAAAGTTTTCTTAGATAATCCTACTGTATTCGCCATAGTATCTTGAGTGTAACCAGCCTCAATACGAACCATTTTGAATTTTGTTTGGATTATTGTTGTAAATGTTTGTTTATCCATCTATATCTACCTTTCTTTTTAATATTTATATTAATTGATTTAATATGTTGCAAAAATACACGATTTTTTCAAGCACAAGTAACATCATAATACATTTTTAACCAAATTAAAAGAGGTAAATTGAATTTAATATCAATTTACCCCTTTAATACACTAAATTATTTATTCTTTTACAAATTTTGACTTTTCTCTTTCAGATAAAATTAGTGCACATGCAGCATCTCCAGTAATATTTACAGAAGTTCTTGTCATATCTAACAATCTATCTATACCTAAAATAATACCTATTGCTGCGGGGTCTAATCCGACTGAAGTCAGTACCATTGCTAACATTACAAGGCCAACACCAGGAACACCTGCAGTACCGATTGAAGCAATAACGGCAACAACGACAACAGTAATCATTTGCATAATTGATAAATCGATACCTGATACTTGAGCTATAAATATCGTTGCGACACCTTGCATAATAGCTGTTCCATCCATATTTATCGTAGCACCTAAAGGCTGTACGAATGAACTAATTTCTTTTCTCACACCCATTTCTTTAGTACATTCTAGTGAAATCGGTAATGTTGCGTTTGAACTTGATGAACTAAAGCCAACTGTCATAGCTGGGAAGAATTTTTTAAAGAACCAGAAAGGATTCTTACCTGCTAATAATTTAACTGCTCCACCATAGATCACAAAAAAGTGCACTGCTAACGCTAATAATACAACAAAGAAGTACATTCCAAGTTGTTTAATTGCGCCAAATCCTGCGTTTGTAAAAGCTGTTGCAACTAGTCCAAATGTACCAATTGGTGCGAAGTAATTCATAATCATAGTAACGATATACATGAGTATATCATTGGTCTGCTCGAAGACTTTTTTCACCGCTTCAACCTTACTACCAAGTGCAATCATTCCTACACCAATAAAGATTGCAAATGTAATAATTGGTAACATATCTTGTTCCACCATAGATTTCATTGGATTTTGTGGGAACAAATTAATCAATGTTTGATCAAATGTTTGATTTTCTGGTGCAGCTTGATCTGATGATTTAGCTTTTTGTTCAGCACCATATTTTTTAACATCATCACTATTTAATAAATCTGATTGACCAACACCTGGTTTAAATACTAAAGCTAATAACATTGCGATAATAATCGCAATTGCCGTAGTACATAAGAAGAATGTAACGGTTTTTAATCCTATACCACCTAGTAATTTTGGATCACCTACGCCAATAACCCCTAATACAATTGAAACAAATACGACTGGTACTACAAGCATAAAAATGAGGTTTAGGAATATTTGACCAATTACATTAAATACATATTGATTTGTACCTTGAACGAAACCCGTTCCGGCAAACATATTAAAAATCGATCCAACTGTTATACCTAATACTAAAGCGATAACAATTTTTAAAGTTAAGTTTTTCCTGACTTTCATATTAAACTACCCCCTATAAAGTATGTAAAATCATTTCTCCCATGTAACATATTATACTTTAAGGGCTTTCATTTTGTAAATTTATTTTTGTAATTTTACATAAAAACGAGTAAGTATTGAATATGACAATACTTACTCGTAAAAATATTATATCTGTATTTAAATTAATAATTGGTGTTCCATTGCATAGACTGCTGCTTGTGTTCTGTCTGATACTTTTAATTTATTTAGTATATGACTGACATGTGTTTTGATTGTTTTTTCAGATACAAATAGTGTTTCTGCAATTTCTTTATTGGTTTTACCTTTCACCAATTCTGCTAATACTTCAAGTTCTCTTTTTGATAATTTATTTTCTCTATGTGGTTTCCGTTCACTTTCAGAAATAACAGACTGTACTTTTGGATGAATTTTCTTCTCACCATTTAATACAGATCTAATTGTTTGTATAAGTGAATCAGGTTCTACATCTTTAATTTCATAACCATCTGCACCTTTATCAATAGCTGATATGACATGTTCTTCATCATAAAAGCTTGTTAAGACTAATATCTTAATGTTTGGGTATTTCTTTTTCATGATACTTGTGATTTCAATGCCATTCATATCAGGCATAACTAAATCTAACAGAACAATATCTGGTGATTCATGTTGTTCTAAGTACTCTAGCAATAACACGCCACTTGAGAAATCAGCTTGTATATTGAAATCTGGAACAGTATCTAGTAAGAAACTTAATCCTTGTCGCACAATATGATGGTCATCTACTAAGATTATTTTATAACTCATGTGTGATACTCCTAACATTTAAAGTGGAATAGAAATCACAATTTCTGTTCCTTCATTCAATTTTGATTTAATATCTACATGTCCCTTCATTCCTTGAACACGTTGCTTAATATTTCTCAAACCGTGAGATAGCTTATTGTCTAAATCTTGACTTTCAAATCCTTTACCGTTATCTACAACTTTAAATTTAAACGATTTTTTATTTTGTTCTAGATATATTTTCGCACTATTTACACCTGAGTGTTTATGAATATTATTTAATGATTCTTGAATAATACGATAAACATTCTCTTCAATTGTATTCGGCAAATCAATAAGTCCTTCAACTTCAAATTCAGGTTCAATATGAATTAACTGACTATATTGTTTAATAGCTGATATTAAACCTTGTTCTAATCCTATCGGTTTAAGTTGCCATATTAGTGCTCTCATTTCATTGACAGCACTTTGACTCGTCTCTTCAATTGTTTGAAAAGCTTTCTTAGCCGCTTCATGATCATCAAGACTTTTCGCAGCATGAGCAGTGATTTTTAAAGAAAATAGCATTTGATTAACAGAATCATGTAAATCTCTCGCTAACCTATTTCTTTCATTTATACGAGCTGCTTCTTTTTCTTGATCGGTTAATAATATCCGTTTAATAGCAGAGCCGATTTGAAATGCTACAGACTCTAACAATTCTAAATCTTCTTCTGAATATCGTTTCGTATTTGGTGTCGCAATATTAAGCAGTCCAAATTTTTCATTACCAGAACGCAGTGGTACAGTTGCATGATGTGTAATCCCATCCGTCTTATCATGATGTTCTTTAGTTGCTTTTACAATTCTCGAACATGTAATAATATTTGAAGCTTTCGTTAGTTTTTTATTTTGATATGCTGTTACACACCAACACGTACCTTCTGTCATGTATTGGCAGCTATTATGTGTTAAAGCGGGCGGTAACGCTTCTTCAGCAACAAGTTCATGTTTACCTTCTTCATCAATAAAAAATATCCAACCTGTATGAAAGTTACTACCACTCACTAATTTTTTAAGTGCGCCATGCATCATACTATACATTTCAGTCTCTTCATTTAAAAATTCCGCAATTTCTTTTAAAAGGCTTGTACGCGTTGGTTTTTCCATATCAATCACCTTTATTATTATTGATTATACGTAATATTATATACGTCATGTCGTCTATCTCTAAGATGTCTAACAGTTCCGTTTTCTCTACCTCTTCTTAATACTTCTAAATCAATTTCACCGATAGCAACCATTTCTAAATTCTCACCTGTTTCACTCACGATACCATCACGAGCAAAACCATAGTCTGAAGGAGAATATATCGCTGAAGCACTATATTGGATATCCATATTCTCAGTTTGTGGCAAGTTACCGCATGTACCTGAAGTCACTGTATAAACTTGGTTTTCTATAGCGCGTGCCATACAACAATATTTTACACGTAAATAACTTTGTCTATCTTCTGTTGAGAATGGTGTAAATATAATTTTTGCACCTTTTTCCATTGCGATTCTAGCCATTTCAGGGAATTCACTATCGTAACAAATTTGAATCGCTATTTTACCACAATCAGTATCGAATACTTCAACGCCATTACCAGGTGATACACCCCACCATTTTCTTTCATTTGGTGTTACATGGATTTTATATTGTTTTTCGATAGATCCATCTCGTCTAAATAAATATGAAATATTATAAATATCTTCCCCTTCTTCAACGAAATGAGAACCACCAATAATGTTGATATTATATTTCATCGCAAACTGATTGAACATCTCAATATATTGAGATGTATAAGTAGTTAATTTTCTAATAGATTCTGCCGGATTACTTTGTTCATCAAAGCTCATTAATTGTGTCGTTAACAATTCTGGAAAGACGATAAAATCACTATCCGCATCGTATGCAACATCAATAAAGTATTCAATTTGGTTTGCAAACTCTTCAAATGAATTAATTTTACGCATCATATAATTAACTGTGCATATTCTCACAGGTTCACTCGTTTTAAAATGAACATTACTTCTTGCTATGTAATCAGGATTATTCCATTCCATCAAAGTAGCAAATTTCATACTTTTTACATCATCATTTAAATAATTGGGATTAATACGCATTAACGTAAAATCATTCATCAATTGAAATGTTAATACTGGATCTTTAATACGATGTTTAATGACACCTTGTACATATTCACGTGGCGTTAATTCATCACTATATTGATGATAGTTAGGAATTCTACCGCCTATAATGATACTCTTTAAGTTTAATTCATAGGCAATTTCTCTACGCGCTTCATACAATCTTGCGCCTACTTTCATCCCTCTATAATCAGGATGAACCATGACTTCAATACCATATAAATTATGACCGTGATCATTATGGTTTGTAATATAACCATTATTCGTAATACTATCCCAAGTATGTCTGTCATCATATTCATCAAAATTGATGATAAGTGAAGAACATGAACCTATTATTTCACCTTCAAATTCTACAACAATTTGTCCTCTCGGAAACATTCTTAAATGACTTTCAAGGTGTCCTCTCTCCCACGGTTCCATCCCTGGAAAACATTTAGACTGTAATTCAATAACTTCATCAATATCATCAAAAGTCATCTGTCTAGTATTAATACTTACGTTAAATTCATTATTATCGATTGATTTTGACATGAAACATACTCCTCATCTCTTTTTCTTGTTATAATAATTATAACTTATTTTTTGTTATAATATAATTTTTCCCGATTTTGAGAGAAATATTCCTGGAGGGCGCTATGCTAATTACAATACCATCAAAATTTGAAGGTCAAACAATCGAAGAGATGTTTAAATCTTTACATCTACCAAAGAAAGAACTTCACCTTTTAAGAATGTCAAAAGAACTTACGATAAATAACGAAGTGTGTACATTAAGAAATACTGTAAATGCTGGAGATAAACTCAATATCCCATTATTTGACGAATCAAGCCAATATGTTTCTAGTTACCGATTAGCTGAAATTAAATACGAAGATGAATACTTAGCTATTGTTGTTAAACCTAAAGGTGTTAAAACACATCCAAATGATTTAAAAGAAGCAAACACACTTATGAATCACGTGATCTATACGTTAGATTCAGATTATGCTGAGCCTGTCCATAGACTTGACCAAGAAACTGTTGGTTTATTATTAGTCGCAAAACACCCTATCGCTAAAAAAATATTAGATCGTATGTTAGAAGATAGAGAAATTACAAGAACATATAAAGCGCAAGTTGATAGTCTATTACCACTTAAACCACAAACAATTGATATGCCAATTGGTAAAGACAAGTTCCATCCAAACAAAAGACGTGTATCACCAACAGGTCAACGTGCGATCACACATATACTTGAAAGTCATATGATTGATGAACATACAGCAGAAGTAGAATTAAAATTAGATACGGGTAGAACACACCAAATCCGTGTCCACCTTGCAGAAATAGGACATCCAGTTGTCGGTGATCCACTTTACAACAACAGTAAACTTAGAAAATTAAAATTACACAGCTACAAAATAGAATTCGAACATCCATTTAAAGATGAATTGATTTCAGTTACATTAGACGATTAAATAACGCGAAAAGCCAACAAAGCTTTAACTTTGTTGGCTTTTTCTATTTATCTCTTTAATCTTTGCTTAAATTTATTAATAAAGTTACTTCTTTTACTCGTTACAGGTCTCCCTATATTTAAGTGAGACTTTCTCATTTCTTTCCCTGCTAACATAGCCTCATCCATTAACATTTCTTGTGAGTTCATATGTTTATTCCCTGCATCATTGTATTGGTATAAACCTTCATTATTTTGAATACGACCTTTTAGTCCATCATTGAGTTGTAAATCAACAATACCTTTTAAACGTTTAACTAAATTAGGATCTAATACTGGGAATAATATTTCAACACGTTTAATCATATTTCTTGTCATCATATCAGCTGAAGAAAGATACATTTTTTCTTGTCCATTATGGTAGAAATAATAGATTCTTGAGTGTTCTAAAAATCTACCTACAATACTGATGACTTCGATATTTTCACTTACACCTTTAATACCTGGTTTTAGACAACAAATACCTCGAATTATCAGTTTAATTTTGACGCCACACTGTGATGCTTCAAATAATTTTTTAATTACTTTTTTATCTGTTAACGAATTCATTTTAGCTATAATGAGACCATTACCATGTTCTTTATGAGATTCCATTTCTTGTTCGATATGTTCAACAAAGAAATCTCGTATTTCAAATGGTGCGACGATTAACTCATTATAATCAGGCTTTAATGAATAACCACTTAAATAATTAAAGAAGTTAATCGCATCTTGTCCTATTTGAGGGTTTGTCGTAATAATTCCCATATCTGTATATATTTTAGCTGTCTTATCATTGTAATTCCCTGTTCCTAGATGCACAAAAGGTATCACTTTTCCTTTAACTTTCTTAATAACTAGCGTAATTTTACTATGTGTTTTAAGGAATGTCATACCATAAATAACATTACAACCTGCATCCTCCAGCATTCTTGCCCACTGAACATTGTTTTCTTCATCAAATCGAGCTTTCAATTCAACAAGAACTGTAACTTGTTTACCATTTTCAGCTGCATTTTTTAAAGCTTGAATGATTGGTGAATCACTACTTACACGGTAAAGTGTTTGCTTGATAGCAAGTGTATCTGGATCTTCTGAAGCTTCTTTTATAAATTCAACAATCGGCTCAAAAGATTCATATGGATGATGGAAAAATACATCTCTTTCCAATGCTAATTCAAAAACATTATTTTTACTTAATGAGGAAGGTATTTGTGGTGTATAAGGTTTAAATAGTAGTTCTGGGAATAAATCTTCTAATTGTCCTACAAGAGAGAATAACACTGTTAAATCTAGTGGACCATTAACTCTGTATATATCTTCGTTTGATAACTCAAGTTCATTCATTAAGAAAATACTCTTCACTTCTGCGTCTATATGTCTACTATCAATTTCAAGTCGTACTGCTGCACCACTTTTTCTTTCTTTTAAAAATCGTTCTATTTCTATTAATAAATCTTCTGCACCTTCTTCATGAATTGTTAAATCTGCATTTCTTGTTACTCTGAATGTGTACGTATTAATCACTTCATATCCATTAAATAATTGTTCTATAAATAATGAAATGACATCTTCAAGAAATACAATATATTTAACGCCTTCATGTTCTAACTTAATAATTCTATCTAATAATGTTGGAACAGGAACGATTGCCGATTTAATTTCGCCATCATTTAGCCTAATATCTACAAATAAATTCAACATTTTATTATTTAATTTTGGAAACGGCCTGTATGCATCTATTCCTAATGGTGAAAGTGTTGGTAATATTTCAGTGTTAAATTGATGTTGAAGCTGCTCAATCAAAGGTTCTGGCAATCTTTCTGGTTGTGTAATAAATATTTTATAGCTCTTTAACAATTCTTTTAATTCATTAAATCGCTTATATTGAAGCTCGACGTTCACTCTATTTTTCTTTTCAATGCCGATTAGTTGTTCTTTAGGTGTCAATTGCGCTTTATTCTCTGGTTCATTAAAATTCATCTTAACTTGGTCTTTCAACCCCGCTACTCTAACCATAAAAAATTCATCTAAATTAGAACTATGAATTGCTAAAAATTTCAACTGTTCTAATAAAGGATTGTTAGGATCAATTGCTTCTTCAAGAACACGATAATTAAAGTCTAGCCAACTTAATTCTCGGTTGTTGTAATATTCTGGATTGTCTAAATAAAATTGTTCCGCTTGTGCTTCCATAATTATCTCACCCTTTACAAATTTCCAATCAAGATTATAAAATCACACTACTTCATTTAAACGTAAGTTTATTAATCTTGTGTAAATATAATATTAAGTTTTTTCGGTAGTAACTTTTCTAAATGTTTTTTCTGTCTATCTGACTGATATTCTTCAGCGATTGGGTCTGTAACATATTTGGCTTTTAATTCAAATTCATTTTTCTTTTCAATTAATGCCATTGATTCAATGCAATCCGTATTAGAAACATTTAAAGCATGCGCAAATTTAATGATGCCGCCAAGCTTTTGAATAATTTCCATTTCTTCATCATCAAACCAAGGCGTTCCCTTTATATAGAACTTTAATAATGTCTTGTTTTTAAAGCTTGCCAGAAGTGCTAATTTAACCCTTTCTTTATGCGATAAACCATTAATACTTGAATTGGCTATAATATAATACGTATGTTGTGAACTAGAATCTGCATCAATAAATGAACCTAAATAATATAAATATGCAGCTTCTTTAAATATTTCTCTATCTTCTTTTGAAATTTTGAAGCTAGTGATATCTTCTAATTTGTTTAACAAATCTTCAGCTAATTTCATGCGCTGTTTACCATTTGAAGCATTGATATTATATTCATTTGCTATATGTTTTAATGCATCACTTGTAACATTATTTTTATTAAATGCCTTTGGAAATTCTTCTTTAATTCTTGTCATCACTAAACCTTCACGTAGACCTTTTCTTGAGAACGTAAAACGTTTTGCATCTGCGATATCATATAATGTATTAAAGACAATAGAACTAGGTAAAATGATATCTGTACGGTCTCTACTTAAACCATCTAAATCTTTTAATTCACTTTTATCAGATTTTTTCAAGACATCAAACACTTCTTCAAGTCCTTTTTTAGTCATGTCATACCCATGTACACCTGCAATTGGATAATTATTTAATGACTGATGTATACGCGCATTATTTCGGGCAGATCCACCAATTCCTATAATAGGAACGTTTTTATCTTTTATCCATTTTTCAGACTCAAACTGTTCTTTAACATACTTCTCACATTTTTTTATCGCATTTTTATCATTGTGATCTTTATCAGAGAAAAATATTTTCTCTAAAGTTACAACACCAAAAGGAAAACTTATTGCCTCTTTTAACTTTTTATCTTCAAAATAAGTTATTTCTGTTGAACCACCACCTATATCAACTGTAATACCGTTATTTATATTTAAAGTATGTGTTGCTGCATAAAATCCGTAAAACGCCTCATCTTGTTCTGGAATAATTTCAATATCGAGATTCGTTTTGTCTTTTACACTTTTTATAATTTCATCTATATTTTTAGATTGTCTTACTGCTGCTGTAGCTGCAGGGACAAGTTCTTCCACTTGAAATTTTTCGGCAACTTTTTTAAAACTATTTAATGTTTCTACTAAAATATTGATTCCATCTTTGTTCATTGTTTTATCTTCTTCTAAATATTGACTCAAACGTGCTGGTGTTTTAACGTTTTGTAGTTCATTTAAACCTGTATCTTTAGAGTATTCAAAAATAACAAGTCTTATAGTATTGGAACCTATATCTATTAATCCTAATCTCTTCATAAATTGCCTCCAAAGTTATATTTTGATACAGAAAAAGGTGCCTATAGCACCTTTTTTCTGTTCTTTATATTTGTGTCTTAAAGCTGCTATTATTTTTTAGAGCTTATCATATCTTCTGGTTTAATCCACTCATCGAATTGTTCTTCTGTTAGAAGTCCTGATTCAATTGCAGATTCTTTTAATGTTAATCCATTTTTGTGAGCATTTTTCGCAATTGCTGCTGCATTTTCATATCCAATATGTGGATTTAAAGCAGTAACAAGCATCAATGATTGATTTAAATATTTATCGATATTTTCTTCAATCGGTTCAATTCCAACTGCACAATTGTTATTAAATGTTTCAATACCATCAGTTAATAAATAAATAGATTGTAATGTATTGTATAAAATAACTGGTTTAAATACATTTAATTCAAAGTTACCTTGTGATGCTGCTATACCTACTGCTGCATCATTTCCTAATACTTGAACAGCAACCATTGTTAACATTTCACATTGAGTTGGGTTTACTTTACCTGGCATGATTGATGAACCTGGTTCATTCTCTGGAATTGAGATTTCAGCTAATCCAGCTCTTGGGCCAGAAGCTAACCATCTTACGTCATTTGCAATTTTCATTAAGTCACTTGCTAATGCTTTAAGTGCGCCATGAACATAAACAACTTCATCATGAGCAGTTAATGCATGGAATTTATTTTCAGATGATACAAATGGATAACCTAATTGTTCGCTAATCTGTTTAGCCACTTTATCGCCGAATTCTGGATGTGCATTGATACCAGTACCAACTGCTGTACCACCAATTGCTAAGTTTAATAATTGACCTTTAGATTCATTTAATAATGATTCACATTTATCTAACATATATCTCCAACCACTAACTTCTTGACCTAAAGTTAAAGGTGTTGCATCTTGTAAATGTGTTCTACCGATTTTAATAATATCTTTGAAATTTTCTTCTTTTTTCTTAAATGTATCTCTTAACGTACCAATTGCTGGTAATAATTTAGATTCAATTTCGTGGTATAAAGCAACATGCATTGCAGTTGGATATGTATCATTTGAACTTTGAGACATATTAACATGATCATTTGGATGAACGGACTCTTCTGAACCTTTTTCTTTCAAGTATTCATTGGCAACGTAGCTCACAACTTCGTTCACGTTCATATTACTTTGTGTACCACTACCTGTTTGCCAAACTACTAGAGGAAAATGTTCATCTAAATTTCCTTTTAAAATTTCATCAGTAGCATATACAATGGCATCTTTCTTATCATCAGATAATTTACCAAGTTCATGATTTGAAATCGCTGCTGCTCTTTTTAAATGTGCAAATCCATAAATCACTTCAATTGGCATTTGTTCTTTACCTACTGGGAAATTCTGTTTACTTCTTTGTGTTTGTGCTTTCCAATATTTCTCACTTGGAACTTTAATTTCACCAAATGTATCATGTTCAATTCTGTAACTCATTTCAATACTCCCCTTTATTTCTTGAATTCATCATTCTTTATTCATCTCTATTATATCGTATAAAGAAAGCGAATTAAACTCTCAGTTGTCAGATAATTTAAATTAACGAAAAAAAGAGACTGAGACATTACATTATGTCCCAGACTCGTTTTTTAAGACTCTTGTTCAGATTTCTTTTCTTCAAAAGCTTCATCATTTTGTTCTGATATTTGTTCCATTTCTTTACCTAGTTCTTTAACATCTTCTAGGTCTTGAACCATTTCATTTTCTTCTTCTAGATTTTTATTCAAATTTCTCACCTTCTTATGAAAATTGAATTGAGAAGTAAGATCTAACGTCTTCAGGTAAGCCTTGTGCCGCTTCATTATCTAATACAACTGTTACCATTCTATGTTGTTTTAATTTAGCGGATTCAACAGAACCATTTGCAGGTTCTTGATATAACTGACTTACTGCTTTAGCTTTTTCTTTACCAGTGACAAGTACGATAACTTCTCTTGCTGGGTGAATTGCTTGATTATAGTCTAATCCAGTTCTACTATCTTCAGTTAAAGTGACAACATCTAACATCAATTTGTTTTTCTTTTTGTCAGTATTCACTTTTTCTTTAATAAATGCTTCAACATCACTACCGACATCAGTTTTTAATACTTGTTTAGCTGGGACACCTAATTCTGTGTAATAATCTTCTTTACCGTCAAAATCTAAAATATGAATTTGACTGAAGTTCACAGGATTTTTCTTAACATCATCTAATAGTTCATCGAAAAATGATGTTTGCTCAGCTTCTAAATGTACACCGACAACTGAAGTGCTGTCTGAATTAAATTGTTTGCGAACTACATCTGCAGCAAATCGTGCAGCAATATCTTTTGTTTCAAATACTTTAAAGTTTAAAGCCATTTTGTCCACTCCTCATTTCAACTTGTCTATTTACAAAAATCATAACCTTTAGTCATTATTTATAATATACCCTTTTTTAATAGTAGTTAAAACATTTAATTCTGAATCAGCTATAACAAGATCTGCTTGTTTTCCAACTTTGATTGAGCCAATTCTATCATCAACTTTCAATCGAATAGCTTGATTTAAACTTGCTGTACGCCATGCTTCTTCAAGTGGTATATTTGCAAAGTCCATTAAATTTTTTAAGCCTTTGTTCATAAGTAATATACTTCCTGCAAGTGAACCTGTTTCTAATCTTGCTTCGTTATTTTTAACAAATACATCTTGACCTCCAAGATCGTATTTACCATTTTTCATACCTTTTGCACGCATTGCATCTGTAATAATGCAGAAATTCTCATTTCCTTTAGCAAGATACGCTAATTTTACTGCAGCAGGATGAGAATGAATACCATCAACAATGACTTCTGTTGTTAATCTTTCATCTGTCAGAGCGGCACCAAATACGCCTGGTTCTCTATGTGTAAATGTCGTTTGGGCATTATATAAGTGTGTAATATGCTTAAGACCATTTTGAACTGCTTTTTCAATGCCATCGTAATCAGATACGGTATGTCCTGCTGAAAAAATAACATCTTGATGAAGTGCTTTAATAACTTCTTCTGCACCTTCAACTTCTGGCGCAATTGTCACTACTTTAATCGCGCCATTTGCTTTTTCTTGAAAATCTTTGAATTTTTGCACTGTAGGTCTTGCAACAAATGCAGGATTTTGAGCACCAACTTTATGTTCAGAAATAAATGGACCTTCTAAATGTACACCGAGTATTTCAGCACGTTTATCATCTATCTGTTTATAGTTTGCAACATTTTCTAATGCAGCATTGATGGCTTCAGTTGATTGCGTCATCGTAGTGGCTAAAAAGCTAGTCGTACCTTCAGATAATAATTTCTCAGACAATAAATTCAATGTTTCTGGTGTTGCATCCATTGCATCTTGGCCATAACCGCCATGAATATGTATATCAATAAATCCTGGAAGTACGTGTTGACCATTCGCATCAATCGTATGTAATGTACCTGTATATTCCCCTTCTTGAATATCGTGAATACACCCATTACGCACTTCGATATAGCCATGATCAATTTTATATGTTTCAGTATAAATTTGTGCATTTTTCAAAATATAATTATCCATATCAATGTCTCCTTAAAAATGTATTTAATTATTGCCTTAATTCGTATATAATAAAGATAACATAACATTACGAGGGGGCTAATTAAATGAATACGCTATTAATCTGTATGGTTGGTGTAGCATTTATTACTGCGATGTTAACTGCTGGTCGCGATTCTAAAGACTACGGTCTTAAGGAAGAAGATTTAAACAAAGAACTTGAATCTTTAAAATCAAATAATAATTAATAACTGAGACCATATGGCCTCAGTTTTTTTATTTCTATGATAAATTAGGATAGTTTTGTTGTCTTAACGCTTCATAAATTAATATTGCAGCAGTATTAGATAAATTTAAAGATCTTACATTATCATTCATTGGAATTCTTAATGCTGTATCTTTATATTTTTCTTTAACCCAATCAGGAAGTCCTGTTGTTTCTCTACCGAATATAAAGTAATGATTTTCTTCAACATTACTGTAATCAAACTGAGTATGTGGTTGAGTACCAAACTTCGTTAGTAAGTAATAGTTGCCACCTTCAGTCTTTTCGAAAAATTCTTCAATACTATCATAATAAACAATATTTACAAATTTCCAGTAATCTAGACCAGCTCTTCTTAACATTTTATCATCAGTACTAAAACCTAATGGTCTAATTAAATGTAAAGTTGTATCTGTTGCTGCACAACTACGTGCAATATTCCCAGTATTCGCTGGAATTTCTGGTTGATATAAAACTACATGATTTGTCATAATTTATTTTCTCCTAATCTCTAATCCTTTTATCATTTCTTCTTGGACTTCTTCTATTTCACGTTCATAGTGTGACATAATGAATGGTCTTGCCTCTTCACCTTGTATTTGACCGATAGCCCAAAACGCAGTACCTCTTATCATTGGTCGCGGATCTGTTAACGCAACATCTTTTAAATCAGGTATTGCACTTTCTTCATTAAAGTGAGCAAGTGCGACAATCGCATTTCGTTGAATCGGCTTTTTACCTCTCCATGCACCAGCTAAATGTCCATAAGTATTTTTAAATTCTTTATTAGACATTTTGAGTAGTGGTACAAGTCTAGGTTTTAGTACCTCAGGTTCTAATATAATGTCGTCATGTTCAGTATTAATCCCTCTATTTCGTGGACATACTTGTTGGCATGTGTCACATCCATAAAGACGATTTCCTATTTTATAGCGGTATTCATCTTTTAAATAACCTTTTGTTTGTGTTAAAAAGCTGATACATTTTTGACTATTTAATTGACCATTACCTACTAAGGCACCTGTCGGACATCTATCAACACAAATGTTACAATCACCACAACTATCTATAACTGGATCATCAGGTTTAAATGGTATACTGACTAACATTTCACCAAGATAACTCCAAGTACCTAGTTCTTCATTAATAATAAATCCATTTTTACCTGCAAATCCTAACCCAGCTCTTTCAGCTACTGAACGGTCAGACAAGACACCTGTATCGACCATTGATTTAATTTCTACATCAGGCACTTTTTCTTTTAGGAATAAACTGAGTTTATCAAGGCGATTTCTCATAATAGTATGATAATCTTGGCCCCATGAAGCACGCGCAAACATACCTCTTCTATCTCCTCTAACACTTTTAGGAGCACCCTTTAATTTATTCGGATACCCTACAGCAATTGCTATAATTGAGCGAGCAGATGGTAATGATAATTTAGGGACTGTTCTTAATTCAATATCACTTTCTTCAAACCCAGAAGCATATCCTTTAGAATGATAATCTTCTAACTTTTTCTTTAATTCATCAAAAGGATCAGCAGTTGTAAATCCAATACTATCAATACCAATAGAATGTGCATAATCTATCACTTCTTGCTTCAATTGATCTAAATTCAAATTTATTCACCTCACTATCAAACATGCTAATACATTTTAACACATTTAATAAATAAATTTACGGTATTCGTATTAATTCCATTAAATAAGTATATAAAAATTGCTTTCATAAACTATATGGTAAATGGTTTGGCAAGACATTATTTAGCTTGTTTGTGGTGGGGGGCTGTTGTGAACACTTCTGCCTAAACTTGTTCATAACGAGGGTGTTGTGAACACTTCTGCCTAAACTTGTTCATAACGGGGTTCTTGTGAACACTTTCGCCCAAACTTGTTCATAACGGGGTTCTTGTGAACACTTTCGCCCAAACTTGTTCATAACGGGGCGTTAGTTACAAAACTCGGCCGAACTGTTACTATGGATAGCCATAATTACAAAAGTCCTGAGAAATGTAAACAAGACACTCGTTATTTGCACTTCTAACCCAATCTGCTAATAACGACACCAGTATTTGCACTTCCATCCAAATCTGCTAATAAGCGAACAAAAAATCCGACAGTGCACAAAAACGCTGTCGGATTTTTTAATTTATAATGTAATTGTTGTACCTATTTTATTTGAATGAGAACTTTTTAATAATGCATGGTCTGATGATCCTGAAATAATCTTGACGCTTTTACAGCCTTCTTTTATTGCAGAAATTGCGCCAGTAACTTTAGGGATCATACCTCCATATATTTCAGTTGTTTCTATATAATTATGAATATCATTTATACTTAAATGACTTTGTACTTCATCTTTAATCAGTACACCTGGAATATCACTTATTAAGAATAAGTCGCCTTCCATTTCACTCGCTATTTTATATGCAAGGCTATCTGCATTAATATTATATCTTTGACCAGTATTTCTATCGATACCGATTGGTGCGATAACTGGAATACTGTTCGAACATATATTAGCCAGTGTTTCTTTATTAACGGATGTACATTCTGCTACAAATCCATATTTAGAATCTAAAGGTTTAATGTCAAATAAATTCATATCAATGCCATTTATTCCTAATGCTAATGAGTCGTGTTGATTAATTTGATACACAACTTGTGGATTGACTTCACCTATCAATGTACTTGAAGTTTGTAGTAACACTTCTTCATCAGTAACACGTAATCCATCTACAAATTTACTTTCAATACCAATTTTAGTTAGTTGTTTATTAATAAACGGGCCGCCGCCGTGGACAATGATTGGCATATAATTTTGACTTTTTAAAGTAATTATATCTTCTATTATCGTTTGACTTAAGTTGCTTAATACACTTCCACCAATTTTAATGATTGCATACTTCACTTAATGACCTCCTATTAAGTTCTATATAATGCATTAATTTTTACGTAATCATAGCTCAAATCGCATCCGAAAGCGGTAGATGAATGATGAGAATTTCCAACTTTTGCTTCTATTTCAATTATATCTTGCTCCATCTTAGCTTTTAAATCTAACTCATCAAACGTTACATTCATACCTTTACTGACTAATAAATGTCCACAAAGCCAAACGTCTACTTCGTTAGTATCTACAGTATGATCTGCATAACCGATTGAAGTTACGATTCTTCCAAAGTTTGGATCAGCACCGTGTATTGCTGTTTTCACTAAGCTTGAACCAACAATTGTTTTAGCAATTGCACTATTTTGAGCTTTAGTCTTAGCACCTTTGACATTAACTTTGATTAGCTTCGTCGCACCTTCACCATCTCTTGCAATACTCTGAGCTAAATATTGACTCACATATTGGACAGCTTGAGCGAACTTCTCCCATTCTGGATGTGATTTAGTTAATGTATGTTGGCCACTTTCACCGTTAGCTAAAAGTATAACCATATCATTTGTACTTGTATCACCATCAACTGTAATCATATTAAACGTTTCATCAACAGATTCTTTTAATAAGTCATTCAAATCTTCAGAGTCAACATTTGCATCTGTAGTCATAAAGCCAAGCATTGTAGCCATATTTGGATGAATCATGCCTGATCCTTTACATGAACCGCCAATCGTAATAACTTCATCATCAATTTTAATATGTACTGCTATATGTTTAGTCTCTTTATCAGTTGTTAAAATAGCTTCATTAAAATCAGAAGAATGCGCATTATTGAGAATATCAATATTATTCACACCATATTCAATTTTTTGCATAGGTAAAAATTCACCAATCAAGCCTGTAGATGCAATTGCGATTTGATGTTCAGGTAGTTGTAGTTTAGATGAAATCCATTTCTGAGTTTGCTTTGCATCATCCAAACCTCTTTGACCTGTACAAGCATTTGCGATGGCAGAATTAATAACAATTGCCGAAAGTTTGTGTTCAACATTAATACTTTCTTCAGTGACTTTTAATGGGGCTGCTTTAAAAGCATTTTGTGTATATACCGCTGCACAATTAGCTGGAACTGATGAATATAACCAACCAAAGTCTTTCTTTTCTCTACGTAAACCAACATGCATGCCGCCAGCAATGTATCCTTTAGGTGATGCGACATCACCTTCTTCTATAATGATCATTTCAGAGTCAATTAATTCTTCAGTCTTATCTAACATCAAATTCCTCCTATTCTATGGGTATATTGGTAATAAATTTAATCCTTCTTCTTCATTAAATCCAAATAATCTATTCATGTTCTGAATTGCTTGACCACTTGCACCTTTAACGAGATTATCTATAACTGCAACGATAATAGCTTTTTGTCTGTCTTCATCAACATAAATACCTATATCGCAGTAATTACTGCCTAGAACTTCTTTTGTTGTAGGGAATTCGCCAAGGTCTCTTACACGAACAAATGGTTTGTCATCATATTTCTGTTTATATATTTGATGTAATGCTTCTTCACTTGTTTGATCTTTTAAATCTACATAAATAGTTGCCAATATACCTCTTGTCATAGGAACGAGATGAGGTGTGAATGTCACTTTTATGTCTGATTTCGAGACTTGTGATAAATACTGTTCAATTTCTGGTGTATGCTTATGGGATCCTAATTTATAAGCTGAAAAGTTTTCATTTGCTTCGCCAAAATGAAAATTTTGACTTAATGTTCTACCAGCACCTGAAACACCAGTTTTAGCGTCTATTATAATCGTGTCTTTATTAATTAAGTCACTTTCTAAAAGAGGGTGTAAAGATAAGAGTATTGCCGTTGGGAAACAACCCGGGTTTGCAATAATTTGTGTCGATGATCCATCCACATTTGACCACTCAGGCAAGCTATACATCGCTTCATCCAATACACTCTGAGGAGCTGGCTTTTCTCCGTAATATTTTTCATAAATTGTGGGGTCTTTTAACCTAAAGTCTCCAGATAAATCGATTACTTTAATACCACGTTCTATTAATTTAGGAATAAAATTCTTGCTCACATTTGAGGGGGTCGCAAAAAATATTAAATCACATTGCACTGTTTCTACATCTAAACTTGTGAATTGTTCAATAATATTATTTTGTAAATGTGGATATGTTTCCTTAATATCTTGACCAGATTTCGAATGTGAGAATACATATTTGATGTTCACTTCTTTATGCTGATTTAATAATCTCATCAATTCGATTGCACCGTATCCACTTCCACCGACTATACCTATATCTAACACGAAAACACCTCTTCTATTTTTAGTATTATAATACTTTAGATAAAAATTGTTTCGTTCTTTCGTTTTGAGGATTATCAAATATTTGTTCAGGTGTACCTTCTTCTTGAACAATACCTTCATCCATAAAAATCACATGGTCGCTGACATTTTTAGCAAATCCCATTTCATGTGTTACAACGACCATTGTCATACCTTCTTTGGCTAAATCTTTCATAACACTTAATACCTCACCAACAACTTCGGGGTCTAATGCTGATGTTGGTTCATCAAATAAAATAACTGCTGGGTTCATCGCTAACGCACGAGCAATCGCTACACGTTGCTTTTGTCCACCTGATAATTTAGAAGGATAAACATCTGCTTTATCTTCTAGACCAACTTTTTGAAGTAATTGTTTAGCTTGATCTTCTAATTCGGATTTTTGTCCTTTTTTCAAAGTTAAAGGTGTTAGTGTAATATTTTCGATTACTTTTTTATGTGGAAAAAGATTAAAACCTTGGAAAACCATGCCCATTTTTTGTCTTAATTGATCCAACTTTGCACCTTTAGTATTTGTTAAATCATTATTTTCAAATACAATCTGTCCAGAGGAAGGTTCTTCTAATAAATTCAAACATCTAAGAAGCGTGCTTTTACCACTACCAGATGGGCCGATAATCGCAACAACTTCCCCTTTTTCAATATTTAAATTAATACCTTTTAATACTTCATTTTTACCAAATGATTTGTGTAAATCGTTAACTTTAATCACTTACACTAAACCTCCTTTCAGCAAAGTACATCACTCTAGATAACGTAAACGTTAAGATAAAGTACAATACTGCTGCTACTAATAATGGTGTAAATGGATCAAATGATGCCCCTTGAACAACTTGAGCATTAAACATCAATTCACTTACGCCGATAACAGAAACTATAGAAGATTCTTTAATAACTGTTACAAATTCATTACCTAATGCAGGTAAAATATTTTTAATGGCTTGTGGCAAGATAACTTTAGTCATTGCTTGCGATTTATTTAATCCTAGTGATCTAGCTGCTTCCATTTGGCCATTATCTACTGCGTTAATACCAGCTCTAATAATTTCTGCAATATAAGCACTACAGTTAATGATGAGTGCGATAATACCACAAATTAATGCTGATAAATCTAATCCAAGTACTGCTGTTGTACCGAAGTAAACTAAAAATACTTGAACAAGTAATGGTGTGCCTCTTATAAATTCAATGTAAACTGAAGCAATCGATTTAAATATTTTACTATTACTTAATTTCATAAGTGCTAAGAAGCAACCAATTAATGCCCCAGCTACTACACCTAAGAATGATAATAAAATCGTATAACCTACACCATGTAAGAAATATGAACCATATTTACTGAAGAAAGAACCATCATCGAACATCGCTTCAGTTGCTTTATCTTGATAGTCTTTAATCAAATTATTGTCACGAACTTCTTTAACACTCTTATTAACTCTCTTCATTAATTCAGGTGAATTTTTCGGTAATGCAATAGCTGTTGTCTTGTCTGCATCTGAAAATGTTACATCTGAATATGTTAAATTAGGATTCTTCTCTAGGTACGCATCAGCAACAGGCCCTTCAATAATCATGCCATCTACTTTTCCAGAATTAAGTGACATAATAACTTCCGGTACTCTCGTTAATGAGCTAACTTGAGATTCTGGCATTTCTGTTTTTGCCAATTCTTCTTGAGTCGTTTGCTTTTGTACACCGACCATTTTACCTTTAAAATCATCAATCGTTTTTAATTTGTCTTTATCTTTTTTCTGTATAATCATTCTCTGATTAACTTCCATATAATCATCAGAAAAATCAACTTGTTTCTTTCTCTCAGGAGTTGGAGCCATACCAGAAATAATCATATCGATTTTTCCAGTTTTTAAAGCACCTAGTAAACTATCAAATTGCATATTCACAATCTTAAGTTTAATATCATTGTCTTTTGCAATTTTTTTAGCAAGTTCTATATCTATCCCAGCATATTCACGTTCACCATCTTTAGTGTGCTCAAACTCATAAGGTGCATAATCTGCTGATAAGCCTACTCTTAACTCGCCTCGTTCTTTAGCTTTATCCCATTGATCAGTTTCTGCAGCTTGTGACTTTATGGGGGCTAAATAAGGAATTGTAAGTAGTAAACAAATTGTTGCTATAACTACTTTAGTAAATACATTTCTTTTCAAATTCGTTACCTCCTGAATTAATAATATTCATTATTATACGCATTTATGAAATTTTATGCAATAGCTTTTTATAAAAAAAGTATGAACGAACGTTCATTCATACTTTACTTAATTGAACTTCATTTTCACTGTATCCAGTTGTGATAACTTCAAGTGCACTATCTAATGAAATTTCAACCATATTTTGTACTGCTGTATACGTATAAAATGCAATATGAGGTGAAATTAAAACATCATCACGTGACATCAATTCTTTTAAAGTAGGATCTTCAATTTCTTTGTCTTTATAATCATATGAGAAATATGCAAACTCATTTTCATATACATCTAAAGCGACACTATGTAATTTACCGCTATTTAATGCTTGAATGACATCATTAGTATTCACTGTCGCACCTCTAGCTGTATTCACTAAATATGCACCATTTTTCATATATTTAATCGTCTCTTCATTAATAATATGTGTCGTTTCTTCATTTGCAGGAACATGTAATGTAATTAAATCAGCTTTAGATAATCCTTCTTGTAAACTTTGTACATATTCAATATCGCGTAACGATTGATCATATGGGTCATAACCGATAACTTCCGCACCAAATCCTTTAAATAATTGTGCTGACACTTTACCAATTCTACCAACACCAATAACCAGTACCGTCATATTTCTTAGTTCTGTAGCGATTACTGTTTCATCCCAAGTAAAATCTTGACGTTCTACTTTTTTATTTATTTTATTAATGTTTCTTACTAATTCTAATGCTCTACAAACTGCAAATTCCGCTATCGCATTTGGACTGTATGAAGGAATATTTGTTATTTTTAAATCATGTTTAGCAGCTTCAGTTAAATTAAACATATCAAACCCAGCAGCACGACCAGCAATTTGTTTAATACCTACATCTTTAAGTGCTTCATATATTCTGTCATCAAACTTAAATAGCTGTTGAGTACTCACACCATCAAAAGATGATAAAGTATGGACATTATTTAAAGTTAAATCCTCTTCAGTACATTCAATTTCATGACCATTAGATTGCCCCCATTGATATGCATAAGGCTTTTCATCTTCTCTTATATTAAATAATTTAAATTTCATAATATGTTCTTCCTTTCAGTAAAAAAATAATAATGATTAATTCTACAACACTTTATGAAAACAAACAATCTCTTTTTCATAATATTCTTACAATTAAAAATGTATGTAT
Organism: Mammaliicoccus sp. FSL K6-3158; assembly: GCF_038005105.1. NCBI lineage: Bacteria > Bacillati > Bacillota > Bacilli > Caryophanales > Staphylococcaceae > Mammaliicoccus > Mammaliicoccus sp. FSL K6-3158. Next base: position 1,028,881 of record NZ_JBBOSL010000001.1, on the reverse strand, counting down.
GCAGTATGGTTAATAACACAACTAACAAGAAGTGTTACTAATTAGTGTCCTTGTGAACAGTTTTGTCTAAACTTGTTCATAACGATAGCCTTGTGAACACTTCTTGCCAAACTTGTTTATAACGGGGTTGTTAATTACAAAAGTCAGCTGAAGTGTTACTATGGACAGCCTTAATTACAAAACTACTGAGAATTGTAATTACTGATCTCCTTATTTGCACTTCTCGCCAAACTTGCTAATAAAGGCACCAGTATTAAGACAAATTTAAAGGCTGAGACATTTTTCTTGTCTCAGCCTTCTCTTCATTTTAATTATTTTCTTTAAATAAAAACATTTCTTGATTGTATTTTGGAAGTATTTTTAAACAAACTTTATGTACGATATATGCAAATACAAACGGTATGACGAAATATGCTACGCCAAGTATTAATATATTTAAAAATACTGATCCTTCCATAAATTTTAATGCGTTTGCTGGTCCAACAAATCCGGTATAACCAAATCCTGTAGACATTGGTGTACCTTTTATGCCTATGAAATAAGTTAGTAATCCACTCATTAATCCATTTATGATTAATGGTACTGCGATGATTGGATTTTTGAAATATACTGGAATCATCATTTTAGCTGCACCGATTATAAGTACGATATTGATACCTTTTTCGTTTACTTTCCATGAACCCATTAAGAAAGTCACACATGCTGCAACAATACCCATATTGCCAGCTCCTGAACTTAAACCGTTTAAACCGACTGCAGTAGCTATTGCAACAACTGAAATTGGCGTAACCATTAATAATGCATATGTAATCGCGATCAATATACACATCATTAACGGATTCAATGTAGAAAATTGTTCTATTAATTTGCCGATGCCTTTAGTTACATTACTAACATATGGAAGTGTCAGCATACCTATAAATCCACTAACTACTGAAATAATAATTGGCATAATCAACATATCTAAAGAACCAAATTTACCTTTCAATTTAATCATCAAATAACAACTGATAATTAACACAACGATTAAATTGACGACATCCCCTATACTCACAAATATAAATTGACCATTTTGTATTTTTACAGCGCCTGAACCTATTAATCCTGCAGCGCCAATCATAACCGCATCAGTAGCTTGGAATTTAAATTGATGTGCAACAACGATCCCTATAATAAAACTCATCGCAAACTGCATGAGTAATAATGCTTGATTAAACATTTCTAATAGCGGATGAAACTGTGATAAATAACTAAATAACACACCAAGTATGGCGTTTGGTATTAATGCTATAACAATACCTACACCTATACCATTTAAAATATTAAAGAAAAATTCCTTTACTGTGAAATGTTTATCCATAAAAAGCCTCCTGAAATAATATGTATTAATGATATATGACTTTATTTTCATAGACAATGCTATTTTTACTATTTTACTTTACTTTGGTATAGATTAATGTAATAGTCTAAATAACAACGTTGTTATAGGAGGCTATTAACATGTTTAATATGATTTCACAAGATAAAAATACAATTGTAATCAGTGACAAGCAAAATGAGCATTTCTTTACAATTCGCATATTAGAAGATTACTTAATCAATATTAAATCTTCTACACAGAAAGATATATCTTTACCAACTTGGACCATTACACCTGGAGATACTGACTTACCGTTTGAAGGTCTCTCAAGATACGATCAATCTAACTTTTCATGTCCTCAATATGAAATTTCAGAAGAACAACACAATATTATAATTGAGACAAAATTATTAAAACTCATTATTGATAAAGAAGATTTCTATTGTAGTTGGTATGATTTAAGTTCATCTGACAAAGAAATTAAAATCATGCAAGACCGTCAGACAGGCAGCTATCATCATCAAATATCAAAAAATCACCCGACTTGTCATTATTTAAATCGAGATAAAAATGAAATGTATTTTGGACTCGGAGAAAAGAGTGGAAAAGTGAATAAGCATGGCAGACGATTTAGAATGAAGAATATAGATGCTATGGGTTATAATGCTGAAACGACTGATCCGCTTTATAAACATATTCCTTATTATCTCACATACAATACTGACGAAAATATAGCATTTGGTATCTTCTATGATGATTATCAAGACTCTATTGTAGATCTTGGACAAGAGTTAGATAATTATCACGGTCATTATAGATATTATGAAACTAAATCAGATTTTCTTGATTATTACGTTATTGCTGGTCCGTCTATTCAACAAGTAACGACGCGTTTTAGTCATTTAACAGGAAGACCAACACTGATGCCTGAATGGATTTTGTCTTATTCTGGCTCAACAATGCAATATACAGATTTACCAAATTCAGATGAAAGATTGTTGTCTTTTCTAGATCAGTGTAACACACATAATATAACGATTAGATCTTTCCACCTTTCATCAGGTTATACATCCATTCATGATAAGAGATACGTTTTTAATTGGAATTACGATAAATTTAAAGACCCAAAATCTTTTGGTAAATCTTATACAGACCAGAATGTAGAATTAGTTGCTAATATTAAACCTATCCTACTTACAGATCATCCTCTACTAGATGAGGTATTAGCCATAGATGGATTTATTAAAGATGTGAATGGCAAACCGCTTCTTGTACAATTTTGGGATGAAAAAGGATACTACTTAGACTTTACAAATAAAGACACTATTAAATGGTGGCAATCAAAAATAGAACAACAATTATTATCTAATCATGTGAATTGCACATGGAATGATAATAACGAGTTCGAAATTTGGGATGATAAAGCTATCGTAAATGGATTCGGAAATGAAGCGAATTTCCAAGATTATAAAGCAATCATGCCTATATTAATGATGAAAGCATCAAGAGAAATTCAACAACAATATCATAAAGAACAATATCCTTATATCATTAGTAGATCTGGTGCAGCTGGCATGAGTAAATATGTTCAAACTTGGACAGGTGATAACTATACGAGTTGGCATACATTAAAATATAATAATGCTATGGCAATTGGTTTAAGTCTATCTGGTGTTTATAATTTCGGACATGATATTGGCGGTTTTTCTGGAGATAAACCAGAAGCAGAATTATTTTTAAGATGGGTACAATGTGGTGCTTATTATCCGAGATTTTCAATCCACTCATGGAATGATGATGGTACTGTAAATGAACCTTGGATGCATCAAAAAGTATTATCTGAAGTTAAGCAAGCCATGCACTTCCATGAAAAGCTTAAACCATATCTTCAGTCATTAGTTATACAGGCACATGAATCGTATGAACCAATTATAAGACCTACTTTTTACCAATATGAAAATGATATCACTACTTTTGTAGAAAATGATGAATTTATGTTAGGTGAGCATATGTTAATTGCCCCTATCGTAGAAAAATCTCAAAAAGAAAGAACAATCTATTTACCTAACAACAACAAAGGTTGGATTGATTTTCATAGCGGCAAACAATTTGAAGATGGTCAAACAATAACCGTAAAAACGACTTTACAACATATCCCAACATTTGTAGTAAAAGGCGCAGAGATACCAGTTTATAAAGATGATTTAAAAACAATTGAAAATTTAAAGTTCTAAATGTAAAAGAACCTAAGACGATGCTGTCTTAGGTTCTTAATTATTATATAGCATCTACACCTTCGATATTATATAGAGTCACGGCGTTATTAAAGCATATATCCTTAATAATTTCAGAAAAAATTTCATCATCATCAATGATTTCTCCTCTTTCCACACGTTTACCAATCATTTCACATAATATTCTTCTAAAATATTCATGTCTTGTATACGATAATAAGCTTCTTGAATCAGTTAACATACCAACGAAAGTAGATAACAATCCAACATTTGCGTATTCTACTAAATGTTGTTCCATTCCTTCTTTAGTATCATTGAACCACCATGCAGCACCTAGTTGCACTTTGACTTTATCTGAAGTAAAGTTTCCAGCTGTAGCTTGCACCATTAAGTGATCATTTGCATTATTAGGATAAATAATTGTATCTGATAATGCATCATTTTGATTTAAATGATCTAAAAATCTATTTAAATCAGACGAACTGAGCATATCACCTACACTATCAAATCCAGCATCTGGACCAACTTCTTCAAACAATAATGTATTATTATTTCTTACTGGTCCAAGATGAAACTGTACAACCCAATTATATTTTTTATACGTTTTACTTACTTCAGTTAAAATATACCCAGATAATTTACTTAAATCTTCCTCATCTAAGTCTTCACCTTGTTTAATCTGTTCAAAATACTGATCAGCTTGTTCTTTTATTACATCCACTTTAAGTACTTTCGCAAAGCTTTGATCAGAACTTCTTGCGCCATTTTGATGAAAGTATTCAATACGTTCATTGAGCGCATTAATATATTCTTCCAAATGATTTATTCTTGTTCCTGTAGCATTTTCTAATTGATTAATTGATGCTTCTACATTATCTTTCGTTAAGGCGATATAACGATCAGGTCTAAATGTTGGTAACACTTTAACATCAAATGACTTATCCTCACGAAGTAATTGATGATATTTCAAATCATCACATGGATCATCAGTTGTACAAATGATTTGGACATTGCTTCTTTCTATTAATTTTCTTGGCAGAAATTCTGGTTGCTGTAAACTTTCATTTAACTGATTATATAATTGATCTTTTTCAATTTTATTTAAATTTTCATTGATGTTGAAATACCTTGCTAACTCTAAATGACACCAGTGATACATCGGATTCATAATACTTTTTGGCAATAAACTTATAAAAGCATCGAATTTTTCTTTGTCGGATTTATCTCCTGTAATATACGACTCATCAATTCCATATGCGCGCATTAAGCGCCATTTATAATGGTCATGTTTAAGCCAAACTTCAGTAATCGTAGTAAATGGTTTATTTTCATAGATTTCTTTCGGATCTAAATGACAATGAAAATCAAAAATCGGGATATCTTTAGCAACTTTATATAATGCTTGTCCTTTTTTAGATTGAACAATAAAATTTTCTTGAATCATACTCATAAATACTCACCTTTCCTATAGCCCAAGTAATTTTGGTAAAAATAACGATAATTGTGGTACGAATGTAATTAATAACAACAGAATAATTAAAATAATAAAATATGGTATTAATGTCTTAATGACACTTTCAATTCGTACATTTGCAACACTACTACCAACAAATAACGCACTACCTACTGGAGGAGTTATATTACCAATACATAAGTTAAATGCGATCACAATACCGAAATGAATCGGGTCTAAACCGATACTATCTGCAATTGGTAAGAAAATTGGTGTGAATATAAGTACTGCTGGCGTTATGTCCATAAATGTACCAACAATTAGTAAAATTAAATTCATTAACAATAATAATAAAATAGGATTTTCAGTTAATGATAATATACCGCCAGAAATTGCTTCTGGTAATCCTGTGAAACTCATAACGAGTGAGAATAATGCAGATGCAGTAATTAAGAATAAAATCATACCTGTAATTTCAACCGTTTCTATAATAATCGCAGGTATATCTTTTATTTTTAAATTTCTATAGATAAGAGACAGTATAAATGCATATAGAACTGCGACAGCTGCACCCTCTGTAGCTGTGAATATTCCAGCTACAATACCACCGATTACAATAATAATTAATAGTAAACTTGGAATGGCATCTAAAGTTAAAAATAATTTATCTTTCCAACTCACTTTTTCAGAAACTGGATAGCCATGTTTTTTAGCTAAAAAGTAAGCAACAACCATACAACCTAGACCCCATAGAATTCCAGGAACGTAACCTGCAATGAATAATGCAGCAATTGATGTCCCACCACTTACAAGTGAATAAACAATCAATAATGAACTTGGTGGAATTAATAATCCTGAAGGTGCTGAAGCAATATTAGCAGCTGCAGAATATGATTTTTTATAACCTTGTGTTGTTTCCATGGGGGTCATGATTCTCCCCATTGCTGCAGCAGCTGCAACACTTGATCCTGAAATAGAACCAAACAACATATTACCTACAATGTTCGTATGTGCTAAAGAACCAGGTAATCTACCTACTAACACTTTAGCAAAGTTAATTAATCTAAATGCAATACCACCGTTATTCATCAATATTCCGGCAAGTACAAATAGCGGAATGGCAAGCATTGTAAAGTTATCAATACCTGTTATCATTCTTTGAGCTGCCGTAAGTATTGTGACATCAAATGGGAAAATAAGTATTAAAGTTAATAATGAACTTAAAATTATTGAAATTGCGATTGGAATACCAAAAGCTAAAAATACGGCTAAAGATACAAATAATACGATTCCAGCAATTGTCGTCATTACACTTCACCGCCTTCATCATTTTCTGGTAACTCATTTGTTATAATGCCTCGAATTGAATAGAAAGCAATGAAAAGTCCTGATATAGGTAACGCACCATACATTAACGCCATTGATACACCAGTAGATGGTGCTATTTGAGTCCAAGTAAGTGCAACAATTTTAATACCACCATAAATCATCAAAATTAAAGCAACTAATAAAATAATGATATTCGTCAGCCTTTCTATAAATAACTGCGCTTTAACTGGAAACTTTTCTCTAATAAATAAAATGGCAATATGCTTTTTCTTACCAAATACATATGCTGCACTTAATAATGCAAACCAGATTAACAAGAAACGAATGATTTCTTCACTTGTCGTACTTGGCGTGTTTAATATATATCTAGTTATCACTTGCCAAACTGATAAAATAACCATTACAGTTACCAATACACCTGAAACAGAAAGCAAAGTTCTATCGATATAATGTGTTAATTTATTCATTTTGTTCTGCCTCCTTAATCAATTTGTATTGTTTTTCAGTTCCTTTATTATTTTTAAATTCTTCTTGTAAAGGTTTTACAGCTTTTTTGAAAGATGATTTATCTACATCATGAAACTTAACATTCATATCTTCTTTAGCTGTCTTAATCCCTTCTTTAATAGCTTTATCCCAGATAACTTCGTGCTTTTCAGTTGAAGATCTTGCTGCACTTTTTATCCATCCTTTTTCTTCTTTAGATAAATCATTATATGCATCCTTATTCATGATTAAAATATCAGGAACAATAGCGTGTTCTGTATTATAATAATTTTTTGCGACTTCACCATGTTTATTGTCAGTCAATGCTGTTTCATTATTCTCAGCTGCATCAATAACACCAGATTGTAGTGCTGTATAAACTTCACCAAACGCCATTGGTGTTGGTGTACCACCTAATGATTTAATAAGTTCAACACTTGTTTTACTAGGTTGAACACGTGTTTTTAAACCATGTAAATCTTTATTCGTTTTTATCTCTCTATCTTTTGTATAAATATTTCTTAATCCTGCGTCATAGTAAGTAATACCTACAAACCCGTTGTCTTTTGTCGTATTAAAGAATGAATTTTGTACTTCAGGTTTTTTCATAATGGATCGGAAACTATCTTGAGATTTAAATAGATAAGGCATACTGAATAAAGAATACGATTCAGAGAAACTTTCAAGTGCACTTGCTGAAACTTTTGTAAATTGAATGGCATTTGTTTGCGTCATTTCAATCGCTTCTCGCTCACTTCCAAGTTGTCCGTTCGCATATATTTTGATTTTTAATTTTCCATGAGATTTCATTTCTACTTCTTTTTTAAATTCTTCTAAAGATTTATGTACTGGATGTGTTGTTGATTGGTTATGTGCTAATGTTAAAGTCTTAACATCTTTATCTTGTGCGTCACTTTGTTGGCATCCGTACAAAACTATGAATACGCTTACAATTAACAGTAAAATTTTTTTCATCTCTCATCCCCCATTAATTCTAAAAAAGTAATCAATTTGATTACATCTTTAATTCTTATTGATAAGTATAAATGAAATGAATCAAAATAACAACGTTGTTATTTATAGAAATTGTGTGCTTATGGTATAATATAGAAAATAATATTTAAAGGAGACTCACATGGCTGTAACATTAAAAGACATTGCAAATGCCTGTGGTGTTAGTTATTCAACAGTAAGTAAAGCATTAAAAAATTCTCCTTTAGTTACTGCTGAAACAACAGAGCGCATACAACAAAAGGCAAAAGAAATGAATTATATACCTAATAATTCCGCTCGCTCTTTAGTCTCAAATAAGAGCCAAACAATTGGACTCATTTGGCCATCAGTAGACAGAGTTGCAGTTTCAACTCTTGTTTCAGAAATTAATAACTTTTTAAAGAATACTGGATATTTTATGTCTGTATCAATCGATGATGTGGAAACTGCTGCACATAAATTTTTAGAATTACGTTTTGATGGCATCATCGTATTTGATGAAGGTGAAGCTTCTACCTTACCAAGTATCATAAGTTCTAATATTCCAGTAGTTGCCTATGGTACAGACCGAAAGCTCGAATACCCTATTGTAAATGTCAATCATAAACATGCAATGATTCTTTCATTAGGTGATTTAATGCAAAATAATATAACAAATATTTGTTATATTGGAGATCTTAACACCGATGATATTCGACAAATTATAAAGAAAGAAACCTTTGAACATTATTGTAAAGAACACCATCTTAATTATAATATGATTGATTCAAAAGGATTATCTGCTGAAGATACATTTTTTGCATTAAAATCATATTTAACCAATCATACTTTACCAGAAGGTATCATTTGTGGAAGTTATGATATTACTTTAGGACTCATACACACTTTAAAAGATTCACTTGATCAACATATTGTATACTCATACGACAATGTACCTCAATTTGACCATATGGATACAGTGATTCATTCAGTTGGTGTCCCTACTAAAAAAATTGCTGAAACATTAGTTAATATTCTTATCAATGCAATTGAATATAAGGAAAATCAACCAGATGTCTATCATCTTGAGCCTGAATTAGTAAAGCGGAAATAAAGACAAAAAAATGACTACAATTTTGTAGTCATTTTTTTACTATTGTTCCTTGATGGAATCTCATCTTCCACTCAGATTGTTTTCTAATCCATAATGTACTTCGCTTAGTTGTAATATGATCAGTTTTATTGATTAATTCATAAGTCGTTAGTACAATACCTTTTTGGATTTTTTCAACTATAAAATCCGAAATCTCATAATCAAATGTATGTAAAGTGGCCTCTTCAATATCACGTTTATATATCATTCTACCAGACTTACCTATTTCTTTAAATTCATCATCAAGTAAATTTATGATAAACGACTTATCATTTCTATTACTAGCATCCAAATGTGCACATTCTAATTCATAAAATTGCTGTTTAATAAATTACACCTACTTTATCTTTGTAAATATAGTTCAATTTATATGCTAAAATAATAACATAGTAATAAGTATAATCGAGGGGGTATGCAAATGACAAATTTAAAAGAAGTAGCTAAACGAGCTGGCGTTTCACCAAGTACTGTATCACGAGTAATTAATAACCACCCTTATGTTAATGAAGAAAAAAGACAAAAAGTACTTGATACTATAGAAGAATTAAATTATATACCAAATATCAATGCAATTCATTTAAAAAAAGGTAAAACAAATTTGATAGGTGTCGTTTTACCATTCTCTAATCATCCCTATTTTTCACAGTTAATTCAAGGTATTTCTGAAGAAGCGATTAAATCAAACAAAAAAATTGTTTTGTTCCAAACTGCCTATGATACTGATCAAGAAATTGACGCTTTGGAAATGTTAAAATTAAAACAAATAGACGCACTCATTATATGTTCAAGGAATATTTCATTAAATATAGTTGAACAGTATATAGAGTTTGGTCCAATTTCTATATTCGAAAATATTTCAAACTCTAAATTTAGAACTACATATATTGATCACTATAATGCCTTCAAACAAGCATTAAATCATCTATACAATAATGGACATAGACATATTGCATGTGCCATAAATAGAAGAAATAGCACTAGTTCAATTTTAAGAATACAAGCATATAAAGACTTTTGCAGTGAGAATTCTATAACTTACAATGATCAAGATATATATGAGAATTTTGTATTATTAGAAGATGGTCAAAGACTCGCACAAGAAATTGAAAATAAAGAAAATCCAACAACAGCAATTGTTGTATCAGGAGATAACACAGCAGCAGGATTATTTATAAGTTTAGATGAAGAAAAGAAGAAAAACATATCTATCATTGGGTTTGAAAATCATAAAATATCTAAGTTGCTGAACCTTACTACAATAGAGATTCCCCTCTTTCAAATTGGTAAAAGTTTGTTTAATCAACTATATGAAGATAAACTGAATAACTATTTATTTGAAACAAAACTTATTAAAAGAAACTCAGTATTTAAATTAAACCATTGACATGAAATGCATTTCATAGATTACCCTTTAATCAATCACAAATATTAGGGGGTAATTAAAATGAACAAACAAAAAGTTGGTATTGATGGTTGTAATATTACTTCAGAAATTTATGTCGAAATACTTCAACACACTACTAATATTGATATTGTCGCTTGTACTGATGAGAGCCTATCAAAAGCAATTAGTATGAAAAACAAATATGATATCCCTCAAGTAATGACAAGAAGTAAAATGTATAAAGATAAGAAAATTGATTACATTATTAAACTTTAATAGAAATTCAAAATAAATAACATCTCATTCTACTGATCTACAGTAAAAATGAGATGTTATTTTTTAAAATCTACGATTTTGTTCGTGCATGCTTGCCTAGGGTATGGTTCGAGCCTGTAGTCTCTCACTCATACTATTCCCTCAGGCGTCAGCACTTCACAAAATCGTTAATATGGTCTGATCTTATAGCCCTAACTGTGACCAAAAATTTGAACTTATATGTTTCTAAATGGTTTATTAACAAACAAAAAAGCCGTAAAATCAACGTTTACGACTTAAATAGTTCTAAATGGTTTATTAATATATACCGGTGGTCGGGTTCGAACCGACACGTCCTCAACGGACACGGGATTTTGAGTCCCGCGTGTCTGCCAATTCCACCACACCGGCTTAATAAAAATCCTACAAAAAAATCTTCCCAATGGAAGAAATAAATGGAGCGGAAGATAGGACTTACACCTATATCTCATTCCGGGAAGGAATGTATTCTAAGAGTTGAAATACTCCCGCATTTTAATAAATAGCAGTATTAATAATAATGGAGCGGAAGATAGGACTTGCACCTATATCTCATTCCGGGAAGGAATGTATTCTAAAAGTTGAAATACTCCCGCAAAGTTATTAATGGAGGCGGCAACCGGATTTGAACCGGTGAATAGAGGTTTTGCAGACCTCGGCCTTACCACTTGGCTATGCCGCCAGACTACTGGGCTAGCTGGATTCGAACCAGCGAGTGACGGAGTCAAAGTCCGTTGCCTTACCGCTTGGCTATAGCCCATTAATATAAAATAAGGGCGGCTGATGGGAATCGAACCCACGAGTGTCGGAACCACAATCCGATGCGTTAACCACTTCGCCACAGCCGCCATGGCAGGGGCAGTAGGAATCGAACCCACACCAAAGGTTTTGGAGACCTCTATTCTACCGTTGAACTATGCCCCTATTAAATTAAAATAATAATGGTGGAGGGGGGCAGATTCGAACTGCCGAACCCGAAGGAGCGGATTTACAGTCCGCCGCGTTTAGCCACTTCGCTACCCCTCCGTTAGATGGTGCCGGCCAGAGGACTTGAACCCCCAACCTACTGATTACAAGTCAGTTGCTCTACCAGTTGAGCTAGGCCGGCAAAAAGTTAAAAGATGGCTCAGGACGGAATCGAACCGCCGACACAAGGATTTTCAGTCCTTTGCTCTACCGACTGAGCTACTGAGCCATACATTAATTTTTAAAAAATGGCGGTCCCGACGGGAATCGAACCCGCGATCTCCTGCGTGACAGGCAGGCATGTTAACCGCTACACCACGGGACCATCATTAAAGCTATTGCGGGAGGCGGATTTGAACCACCGACCTTCGGGTTATGAGCCCGACGAGCTACCGAACTGCTCCATCCCGCGATAATAATATTAAGTTACAAATATAATGGCGGAGGAAGAGGGATTCGAACCCCCGCGAGCCGTTAAGCCCCTGTCGGTTTTCAAGACCGATCCCTTCAGCCGGACTTGGGTATTCCTCCAATATATAAGTATGGACCTTGCAGGACTCGAACCTGCGACCCAACGGTTATGAGCCGTTTGCTCTGACCAACTGAGCTAAAGGTCCAAAATTTAAAATATGTAATCATATTGAAAATTTTAATGGCGGCGGAGGGGATCGAACCCCCGACCTCACGGGTATGAACCGTACGCTCTAGCCAGCTGAGCTACGCCGCCATGATGATATTATTTTTTAAATGGTGGAGACTAGCGGGATCGAACCGCTGACCTCCTGCGTGCAAAGCAGGCGCTCTCCCATCTGAGCTAAGCCCCCATTTAATATGTATATTTTTAAAGAGTCGGGAAGACAGGATTCGAACCTGCGACCCCTTGGTCCCAAACCAAGTGCTCTACCAAGCTGAGCTACTTCCCGTAACCAAAATGGTCATTACGCGCCCGAGAGGAGTCGAACCCCTAGCCTCTTGATCCGTAGTCAAACGCTCTATCCAATTGAGCTACGGGCGCATATTAATATGGTGCCGAGGACCGGAATCGAACCGGTACGGTAATCACTTACCGCAGGATTTTAAGTCCTGTGCGTCTGCCAGTTCCGCCACCCCGGCAAATAATGGAGCAGAAGACGGGATTCGAACCCGCGACCCCAACCTTGGCAAGGTTGTATTCTACCGCTGAACTACTTCTGCAAAATTAAATGCTTAAATCATATTAATAATAATGCGGGTGAAGGGAGTCGAACCCCCACGCCTTGCGGCGCTAGATCCTAAGTCTAGTGCGTCTGCCAATTCCGCCACACCCGCTTAAATGGTGAGCCATAGAGGATTCGAACCTCTGACCCTCTGATTAAAAGTCAGATGCTCTACCAACTGAGCTAATGGCTCTAAAACATGGTGCCGGCCAGAGGACTTGAACCCCCAACCTACTGATTACAAGTCAGTTGCTCTACCAGTTGAGCTAGGCCGGCATTAAATGGTGGAGAATGACGGGTTCGAACCGCCGACCCTCTGCTTGTAAGGCAGATGCTCTCCCAGCTGAGCTAATTCTCCATTTAAAATTATGTAATATTATTACTTGCCCGGCAACGTCCTACTCTCGCGGAACGTAAGCCCAACTACCATCGGCGCTAAAGAGCTTAACTTCTGTGTTCGGCATGGGAACAGGTGTGACCTCTTTGCTATCGTCACCAGACAAATAGTAATAACTTATGATGAATGTATTGTACATTCAAAACTAGATAGTAAGCAGATTTTACGGCTAAAACCGATTTAAAATTTGATTAAGTCTTCGATCGATTAGTATTCGTCAGCTACACACATTACTGCGCTTACACCCCGAACCTATTAACCTCATCATCTTTGAGGGATCTTATAACCGAAGTTGGGAAATCTCATCTTGAGGGGGGCTTCATGCTTAGATGCTTTCAGCACTTATCCCGTCCATACATAGCTACCCAGCTATGCCGCTGGCGCGACAACTGGTACACCAGAGGTATGTCCATCCCGGTCCTCTCGTACTAAGGACAGCTCCTCTCAAATTTCCTACGCCCACGACGGATAGGGACCGAACTGTCTCACGACGTTCTGAACCCAGCTCGCGTACCGCTTTAATGGGCGAACAGCCCAACCCTTGGGACCGACTACAGCCCCAGGATGCGATGAGCCGACATCGAGGTGCCAAACCTCCCCGTCGATGTGAACTCTTGGGGGAGATAAGCCTGTTATCCCCGGGGTAGCTTTTATCCGTTGAGCGATGGCCCTTCCATGCGGAACCACCGGATCACTAAGTCCGTCTTTCGACCCTGCTCGACTTGTAGGTCTCGCAGTCAAGCTCCCTTGTGCCTTTACACTCTGCGAATGATTTCCAACCATTCTGAGGGAACCTTTGAGCGCCTCCGTTACTCTTTAGGAGGCGACCGCCCCAGTCAAACTGCCCGCCTGACACTGTCTCCCACCATGATCAAATGGTGCGGGTTAGAAAGTCAACACAGCCAGGGTAGTATCCCACCAGCGCCTCCACGTAAGCTAGCGCTCACGTTTCAAAGGCTCCTACCTATCCTGTACAAGCTGTGCCAAATTTCAATATCAGGCTACAGTAAAGCTCCACGGGGTCTTTCCGTCCTGTCGCGGGTAACCTGCATCTTCACAGGTACTATGATTTCACCGAGTCTCTCGTTGAGACAGTGCCCAAATCGTTACGCCTTTCGTGCGGGTCGGAACTTACCCGACAAGGAATTTCGCTACCTTAGGACCGTTATAGTTACGGCCGCCGTTTACTGGGGCTTCGATTCGTAGCTTCGCAGAAGCTAACCACTCCTCTTAACCTTCCAGCACCGGGCAGGCGTCAGCCCCTATACATCACCTTACGGTTTAGCAGAGACCTGTGTTTTTGATAAACAGTCGCTTGGGCCTATTCACTGCGGCTCTTCAAGGCTTGCACCCTAAAAAGCACCCCTTCTCCCGAAGTTACGGGGTCATTTTGCCGAGTTCCTTAACGAGAGTTCGCTCGCTCACCTTAGAATTCTCATCTTGACTACCTGTGTCGGTTTGCGGTACGGGCACCTATTTTCTAACTAGAGGCTTTTCTTGGCAGTGTGAAATCAACGACTCGTCGGATACATGATCCAACTCCCCATCACAACTCAACCTTACGAGTGCCGGATTTGCCTAACACTCAGTCTTATTGCTTGGACGTGCACTCCAACAGCACGCTTCGCCTATCCTACTGCGTCCCCCCATCGTTCAAACAATCATAGGTGGTACAGGAATATCTACCTGTTATCCATCGCCTACGCCTATCGGCCTCGGCTTAGGTCCCGACTAACCCAGAGCGGACGAGCCTTCCTCTGGAAACCTTAGTCAATCGGTGGATGGGATTCTCACCCATCTTTCGCTACTCACACCGGCATTCTCACTTCTAAACATTCCACATGTCCTTACGATCATGCTTCGACACGTTTAGAACGCTCTCCTACCATTATCCTTACGGATAATCCACAGCTTCGGTAATATGTTTAGCCCCGGTACATTTTCGGCGCAGTGTCACTCGACTAGTGAGCTATTACGCACTCTTTAAATGATGGCTGCTTCTAAGCCAACATCCTAGTTGTCTGGGCAACGCCACATCCTTTTCCACTTAACATATATTTTGGGACCTTAGCTGGTGGTCTGGGCTGTTTCCCTTTCGACTACGGACCTTATCACCCATAGTCTGACTCCCAAGTTAAATTATTTGGCATTCGGAGTTTGTCTGAATTCGGTAACCCGAGAGGGGCCCCTCGTCCAAACAGTGCTCTACCTCCAATAATCATCACTTGAGGCTAGCCCTAAAGCTATTTCGGAGAGAACCAGCTATCTCCAAGTTCGATTGGAATTTCTCCGCTACCCACACCTCATCCGCTCACTTTTCAACGTAAGTCGGTTCGGTCCTCCATTCAGTGTTACCTGAACTTCAACCTGGACATGGGTAGATCACTTGGTTTCGGGTCTACGACCAGATACTCATTCGCCCTATTCAGACTCGCTTTCGCTACGGCTCCACATTTACTGCTTAACCTTGCATCAAATCGTAACTCGCCGGTTCATTCTACAAAAGGCACGCCATCACCCATTAACGGGCTCTGACTATTTGTAAGCACACGGTTTCAGGTTCTATTTCACTCCCCTTCCGGGGTGCTTTTCACCTTTCCCTCACGGTACTGGTTCACTATCGGTCACTAGAGAGTATTTAGCCTTGGGAGATGGTCCTCCCAGATTCCGACGGAATTTCACGTGTTCCGCCGTACTCAGGATCCACTCAGGAGAGAAATGACTTTCGACTACAGGACCTTTACCTTCTATGGTTGGCTTTTCCAAAACCATTCGTCTAATCATTTCCTTTGTAACTCCGTATTGAGTGTCCTACAACCCCAATAGGCAAGCCTATTGGTTTGGGCTCTTCCCGTTTCGCTCGCCGCTACTCAGGGAATCGAGTTTTCTTTCTCTTCCTCCGGGTACTAAGATGTTTCAGTTCTCCGGGTGTGCCTTCTCACATACTATGTATTCATATGCGGATAACATGACATAACTCATGCTGGGTTTCCCCATTCGGAAATCTCTGGATCAAAGCGTACTTACAGCTCCCCAAAGCATATCGTCGTTAGTAACGTCCTTCTTCGGCTTCTAGTGCCAAGGCATCCACCGTGCGCCCTTAATAACTTAATCTATATTTCCTTATACATAACGTTTAAGAAAATAACTGTTATTAATCTGTGATGTCGTCTATAAAGACGACGCGCGATTATTAAGCTTGTTGAATTTCGTTAGAAATTCACTCGGTTTTTTGCTTGGTAAAATCTATTGCTTACTTATCTAGTTTTCAATGTACAATATAATATGGTGGAGACTAGCGGGATCGAACCGCTGACCTCCTGCGTGCAAAGCAGGCGCTCTCCCATCTGAGCTAAGCCCCCTAATTGGGAATTAAAATTTAATGGTGGGCCTAAATGGACTCGAACCATCGACCTCACGCTTATCAGGCGTGCGCTCTAACCAGCTGAGCTATAGGCCCATTCTTAAGTTGAATGTTATAAACATTCAAAACTGAATACAATATGTCTCCGTTATTCCATGACCTAATGGTCATTCCGTAATATCCTTAGAAAGGAGGTGATCCAGCCGCACCTTCCGATACGGCTACCTTGTTACGACTTCACCCCAATCATTTGTCCCACCTTCGACGGCTAGCTCCTAAAAGGTTACTCCACCGGCTTCGGGTGTTACAAACTCTCGTGGTGTGACGGGCGGTGTGTACAAGACCCGGGAACGTATTCACCGTAGCATGCTGATCTACGATTACTAGCGATTCCAGCTTCATGTAGTCGAGTTGCAGACTACAATCCGAACTGAGAATAATTTTATGGGATTTGCTTGGCCTCGCGGATTCGCTGCCCTTTGTATTATCCATTGTAGCACGTGTGTAGCCCAAATCATAAGGGGCATGATGATTTGACGTCATCCCCACCTTCCTCCGGTTTGTCACCGGCAGTCAACCTAGAGTGCCCAACTTAATGATGGCAACTAAGCTTAAGGGTTGCGCTCGTTGCGGGACTTAACCCAACATCTCACGACACGAGCTGACGACAACCATGCACCACCTGTCACTTTGTCCCCCGAAGGGGAAGACTCTATCTCTAGAGCGGTCAAAGGATGTCAAGATTTGGTAAGGTTCTTCGCGTTGCTTCGAATTAAACCACATGCTCCACCGCTTGTGCGGGTCCCCGTCAATTCCTTTGAGTTTCAACCTTGCGGTCGTACTCCCCAGGCGGAGTGCTTAATGCGTTAGCTGCAGCACTAAGGGGCGGAAACCCCCTAACACTTAGCACTCATCGTTTACGGCGTGGACTACCAGGGTATCTAATCCTGTTTGATCCCCACGCTTTCGCACATCAGCGTCAGTTACAGACCAGAGAGCCGCCTTCGCCACTGGTGTTCCTCCATATCTCTGCGCATTTCACCGCTACACATGGAATTCCACTCTCCTCTTCTGCACTCAAGTTTCCCAGTTTCCAATGACCCTCCACGGTTGAGCCGTGGGCTTTCACATCAGACTTAAGAAACCGCCTACGCGCGCTTTACGCCCAATAATTCCGGATAACGCTTGCCACCTACGTATTACCGCGGCTGCTGGCACGTAGTTAGCCGTGGCTTTCTGGTTAGGTACCGTCAAGACTTGTTCAGTTACTAACAAATTTGTTCTTCCCTAACAACAGAGTTTTACGATCCGAAGACCTTCATCACTCACGCGGCGTTGCTCCGTCAGGCTTTCGCCCATTGCGGAAGATTCCCTACTGCTGCCTCCCGTAGGAGTCTGGACCGTGTCTCAGTTCCAGTGTGGCCGATCACCCTCTCAGGTCGGCTACGTATCGTCGCCTTGGTAAGCCGTTACCTTACCAACTAGCTAATACGGCGCGGGTCCATCTATAAGTGACAGCCGAAACCGTCTTTCACTATTGAACCATGCGGTTCAAAATATTATCCGGTATTAGCCCCGGTTTCCCGGAGTTATCCCAGTCTTATAGGTAGGTTACCCACGTGTTACTCACCCGTCCGCCGCTAACATCAGAGAAGCAAGCTTCTCATCTGTTCGCTCGACTTGCATGTATTAGGCACGCCGCCAGCGTTCATCCTGAGCCAGGATCAAACTCTCCATAAAAGAAGTAAGCTTGATAAGCTCATTTTTGATTGGTTAAGCCAATCACTCTGAAGTACTTTCAGTACTCAATTATCGGAATTAACGTTGACATATTGTCATTCAGTTTTCAATGTTCATTTTAATCGCTACAAGAAACAATTATACTAGTTATTAAATATCAAGTCAAGGATTATTTTTAAAAAATAATAATTTGTTTTGTTCGGTTTGACTCAGCTTTTCAAGTGATCGTTTCCGTTTCAATTAACTTGCATAATTTATATTACATTGTTATTTAGTTAATTTCAAGCGTTAAATTTACACTTTATTAACCTTTTTAACAATCGTTTTATTTTGCGATGTCTGTCTGTTTTGACGACTTTTATATAGTATCAAGATATATAGTTTACGTCAACGATTTATACAAACAAAATTGTGTATTATTTCGCTTTATTAGGGACTATATATTTTAATAGAAATTATGCTATACTTTATCAGTATTAATAAGTATGGAGGGAATAGATTTGAAGCTATTTCGCAAAAAACCTACTAGTAAAATTAATAGAATTAGATCTTTTGCATTAGGATTAATCTTCTTAGGTATGATTGTTATGTACATAGGTGTATTCTTCTTTTACTATTTTAAGAGCCAAATTGTATTTAGTATTTTCTTAGTTTTAGGAATGTTAGCTCTTGGTCTTTCATTTATAGTTTACTTTTGGATTGGCATGTTAAGTTCTCGAACTATACAAGTGCAATGTCCAAACTGTGATCATTATACAAAGATGTTAGGACGAGCAGATATTTGTGCTAATTGTAACCAACCTCTTACATTAGATAAGAACTTAGAGGGTAAAGCCTTTAATCAAGATTATAATAATAAGCGCAAATCTAAGAAATTAGAAGAGCAGCAAACTGAAGAACATACTGAAGAAAAGAAAAAAAGCTAAAGGCAACAGCCTTTAGCTTTTTGTATTATTTATTCTTGTTTTGACATTCTGGACAAACACCATATATTTCCATTCTGTGGTGCGTTACTGAAAAACTAGTGACATGTTGTGCCAATTGTTCTACTTCATCTAATCGTGGATAATGAAAATCAGATATCTTACCACATTGATCACAGATAATATGATAGTGATTATGTGTTTCAAAATCAAAACGACTTGAAGCGTCACCGTAAGTTAATTCTTTAACAAGCCCAGTTTCTTTAAAAACTTTTAAGTTATTATAAACTGTAGCAACACTCATATTTGGAAATTGTGGTGAAAGTGACTGATAAATTTCATCAGCAGTAGGATGACTATCTGTTTCGATTAAATATTGAAGTATCGATTGACGTTGTGGTGTAATACGAACACCAGTACTTCTTAAAGTACCTATTGCATCGTCTAACATATGTTCAACGTTCTCAATATTTTGTTGCATCCTTACACCCACCTTCTAATTTATAATGATTATTATTTATAATATATCCCTTTTAGTAGCATTTTGTCAAACAATTAATTAGTATCCCGCTTCTGCGTTAACAATGTTTATTAACTTATCTGACGCATCATTTTTAATATGTTTGAGATTTTCAATTAGAATATCTGTACTTCTCTTTAAATTATTAAGATCATTACCTGTAATATGAGCTGTGATAAACACATTATCTAAATCATATAGTAGAGAGTTTTCAGGTAATGGTTCTTCTTCAAATACATCTATAGAAGCATATCTAATATCTTTACTACTCAAAGCTTCATATAAGACACTTTCTGATACGACTGTACCTCTACCTACATTTATAAAATGTGTATCTTCATTCATTTGCTTAAAGTCCTCTTTTTGAAGTAAATGTATCGTTTCTTCTGTTTCAGGTAATACATTCACAATAAAGTCAGCTTTATGATATACATGACGTCTTTCTTCTATAGAATAAACTTCATCAAATCCAGGTACTACATGTCCAGTTGTATTAATGCCAATAACCTTCATATTAAATGCTTTAGCTACTTCAGCAGTTCTTTGAGGAATCTTACCTGTACCTAAAAATAAAATCGTCTTCTCATTTATTGAATCAGGTTTAAGCTTATGATTAAATTCACGTTTCTTTTGAGACTCGTATGAAGTTCTGAATAGTTTAATATCATTTAAAATATATGCAAAAATAAATTCAGCGATTTGAATAGCGTGTACCCCTCTTGCATTAGTTAATTTAATTCCTCTATCTTGTATATAATCTAAAGGTAATTGATTCACGCCTGTTGCAAACCATGCGATAAGTTTTATATTTTTACATTTATCTAAAAATGAAGGATTTACTTCTCCATGATAACTAACCAATATATCTACATCTTCTAAATCTTCATCGCGAGCTTCATTCGGATGCTTATAAAATATAAAATCTACATTAGGAAATGTTTCTTTTAATCTCTCTTCCTGTTCTTTTAGCCTCATTAAAGTAACGACTTTCATTTATATCATTCCTTTATAAAGTTTTTTAAGTCTTCAATTTGAGTTTTAACTTTCACTTTGTCTATTTTATGTATGACAGTACCTTCTTCATCTAAAACAAAAGTCGTTCTAACGATACCCATTGATTCTTTACCAAATGATTTCTTCAATTGATATACGCCTACTTCTTCAGAAAGCTTATAATCTTCATCTACTAGTAAATCAAAATTCAAATTATGTTTATTAGAGAAATTAGCATGTTTCTTTTCACTATCTCCACTAATACCATAAACTTTCGTATTTAACTCATTAAAATCTTCTAAGTTGTCTCTAAAATCACATGCTTCTGTCGTACATGTCGGTGTATTATCTCTAGGGTAAAAATAAACAACGACTTTAGATCCTTTTAAGTCCTCATTACTAATTAATTCACCATTTTGATTCTTTAAGTTGAAATCCGGAAATTTTTCACCAATTTGTATCATATTTTACACTCCTTATAAACGATAGATGTTTAATTTTATGATACGATATAAATGAAAATAATTAAATTAAAAGAGGTTGATAATATGGAATTTACAAAAAGTGAGTACTTACAAACACTTTCAAATGAATATATTCTTGGTGGTGTCAATTCACCATCTCGTTCATATAAAGCTGTAGGTGGTGGCGCACCTGTAGTTATGCAAAAAGGTAAAGGTGCGTATTTTTACGATGTTGATGGCAATAAATATATTGACTATCTTCAAGCATATGGACCAATCATAGCTGGACATGCACATCCACATATTACGGAAGCCATTAAAGCTGCAGCTGAAGATGGTGTATTATTCGGTACACCTACTGAATATGAAATTACATTTGCTAAAAAACTACGTAACGCTATTCCATCGTTAGAAAAAATTAGATTTGTAAACTCTGGTACTGAAGCTGTTATGACAACAATTAGAGTTGCACGTGCATATACTAAGCGAGATAAAATCATTAAATTCGCAGGATGTTATCACGGACATTCTGACTTAGTGCTTGTTGCTGCAGGAAGTGGCCCATCTCAACTTGGCACACCTGATTCTGCTGGTGTACCAAAAAGTGTGGCGCAAGAAGTTATTACAGTTCCATTTAATGATATAGATTCATTTAAAGAAGCTATGGAACATTGGGGAGATCAAGTTGCTGGTGTATTAGTAGAACCAATCGTCGGAAACTTTGGTATGGTGGAACCTAAAGAAGGCTTTTTAGAAGCAGTAAATGAAGTAACGCATCAATACGGTGGTTTAGTCATTTATGATGAAGTCATTACAGCATTTAGATTCCATTATGGTGCTGCACAAGATTTATTAGGTGTTTATCCTGACTTAACAGCGTTTGGTAAAGTTATTGGAGGCGGCTTACCAATCGGTGCATACGGCGGACGCCAAGAAATCATGGAACATGTTGCACCACTTGGTCCAGCATACCAAGCAGGTACAATGGCTGGTAACCCACTTTCTATGAGGGCTGGTATTGCATTATTAGAAATATTAGAACAACCTGGTGTTTACGATAAATTAGATCAATTAGGTCAACAATTAGAAGAAGGTTTATTAGAATTAATTAAAAAACATAACGTTAAAGCAACTGTTAATAGAATCAAGGGTGCTTTAACACTTTACTTTACAGACGAAAAAGTTGAAAATTATGTTCAAGCGGAAAATACTGACGGTGAACAGTTCGCAAAATTCTTTAAGTTAATGTTAAATCAAGGTATTAATTTAGCACCTTCTAAATATGAAGCATGGTTCTTAACGACTGAACATACTGAAGAAGACATAAATCAAACATTAAATGCAGTTGATTACGCTTTCTCTCAATTATAAACTTGAAAAGTTAGCCAAAACGTTGTATAACCAATATATACTAGGCTTGTGATATTTGTTACAACCCTGTTTTAAAAACAAAAAGGAATGGTTTTATGAAATTTGGGGCAAGAATATTTAAAACTGGTATCGCGATTGTCCTAGCAATATTTATAGCTAATTTACTGCCAGGACCAGCAATGATAACATCAATAGCTGGTGTTGCTGCAATGGTCGCCATGCAACCAAGTGTCTATCGTTCGTTCAAAACGATTGTAGAACAATTTCAAGGTAATGTTATTGGTGCGATTACAGCTGTTGCCATATTCTCTATATTTGGGAACAATGTTGTATTTATCGGTTTAACAGCGATTATCATTATTTCAATACTTTACAAATTTAATCTACAACATGTTTCTAACTTAGCAGTTGTTACAGCTTTAATCATACTTGGACATCACGAAGGAGATTTCTATATCTCTGCATTCTATCGTTTCGTCTTAGTTATGATTGGTGTATTAAGTGCTTTCCTTGTTAACTTTACGTTTCTACCACCGAAATTCGAAACTAAAATGTATTATAACTCACTCAATATTTCTACTGACATCTTTAAATGGTTTAGATTAGTGTTAAATGGTACAACTGAATTTCACTATGTAAAGCAAGATTTAGAAACAATTAGAACACGTATCGTAAAGCTTGAGCAATTTTATTTATATTATAAAGAAGAAAGAGCCTACACAAAGAAACAAGCTTTTAGCCAAATGCGTAAGAAGATTCTTTTCAAAGAGATTATTGCATCAACACGAAGAGCATACGAAGTTTTAAGAAAAATGAATCGTTACGAAAACGATATTCATAACTTAAATGATGATCTCAAAGTACAAATGAAGTTTGAACTGGATGAACTGATGGCGCAGCATGAACAAATATTAGTAAGAATATCACAAAAAGCTAAACACGAAATTGATCAAGTTCCAGATTATTTAGTAGAACCATATAAAGAAGATTTAATGGAAATATTCATTAAAGATATTATGGACAATCCTGATCAAGAAGATTACTATATTGAGAATGTCATGCAAGTTATTTCAGCTATGTTAGATTATAAAGCGACTATTTTACATTTAGACAAATTATCTTCTAGTTATTTCAAATTTCATCCAGAAGATAGCGACATTCAAATTGAAGATGAAGATTTTGATTTATAAAAATAGACCTGAACAGTTATCTGTTCAGGTCTATTTTTACTGCTCTTTATATATAGAATTTTTATATTGTTTAACATTCATGACATTTCCATTAGCACTTCTATATAATAAATGGTTTTCATTAATTTGATTTGGACTTTTCACACCTACTGCTGCAGCTAAATTAAATAATCCTTCATGTAAGCTCACAATATAATTTGAAACCCTGTATTCTTTTTCAGATACAACTAAGGCTGATTCTTTTTTTGGATCTGTAGTAGCTACACCTACCGGACAATTGTTTGTATGACATTGTTGAGCCATAATACAACCAACATTAATCATTAAACTTCTTGCTACATTAACGAGATCCGCGCCTAATGCTAAAGCAATCGCTATTTGATCTGGTGTGATGAGTTTTCCAGATGCAAAAACTTTCACTTTATCTCTTATTTTAAATTTTTTAAGTTCTACATCTAATATTGGCAATGCTGAAAATAATGGCAAACCAACAGTATCGACAAGCTCTTGATAAGTCGCTCCTGTTCCACCTTCTCCACCATCAACTGTAATAAAATCAGGAATAATGTTTGATGAAACCATTTCATGAATTAATTTCTTTAAATCATTTATATTTCCGACAACTAATTTAATACCAACTGGTTTATCAGATAGTTCTCTCAACCTCTGGACAAATTGTAACAACTCTTTATTATTATGAAGAAATTCAAATCTATTGGGTGAGTTAACTGTTTCAAAAGGCGTTACATTTCTAATTTCAGCAATTTCTTCTGTTACTTTTGCCCCTTCAATATGTCCACCTCTCGTTTTTGCCCCTTGTGCTAACTTTAATTCAAATGCTTTAACTTGATTCATGTTGGCTTTTTCAATAAATTCTGTTTCATCGAAGTTCCCTTCTTTATCGCGAACACCAAATAAACTTGGTCCTATTTGAAAGATGATATCACAACCTCCACTTAAATGATGATCGCTTAATCCTCCTTCTCCTGTATTCATCCATGAACCGCTTCTGCCCAATCCTTTTGACAATGCAGTAATCGCATTTTTACCGAGTGCCCCATAACTCATACCTGATTGTCCAATCAATCTATTAACGATAAACGGATGTTTTAAGTCATCACCAATAATAATTTGATTGTCTGATGTTAATTTATATGGATCAACATCTTTTTGTTTTTGTTCTTCTTTACGATCAAAAAGCCCTTCATTAGAAATTTCATAAATAAAAGTAGACATTTGTTCATCTTGGTTAATTTCTAATTCATCATGGTCTACTGGAAACATAGTATTTTGTAAATAGAATCCTGGCTCTTCAAATTTTCTCAACGATCCAAAACTTTCGATTCTATTTTTATATTTACCTGGCATGACGATATTTAAATACTGTTTTCTTGAAAATGGTTTTCCAGCATTATCATTTAGTATTAAATACTGCCTAAGTTCTGGTCCTATACTCTCTAAAAAATACCTTACTCTACCAAGAACCGGGTAATTTCTTAAAACACTATGATGCTTTTGTCTTTTATCTATCACATACAAAGAAATACAAGCAATAATACCACCAATAATGATGGCAAAGAAGAAAATATTCACAATCAATTGTAGTATGCTTAAAAAAGTCATAAAAATTCCCCCTCAGTCTATCTCTATTAAATTAATAATAGCATAGAATGAGGGGGTGATGTAATTTTACCCGAATGATTGAATATTATATAAGTTGTAATAACTGCCTTGTGCTGCCATTAATTCTTTATGAGAACCAACTTCTTCAATTTGTCCATTTTGAATGACAACTATTTTATCTGCATGTGTAATCGTTGATAATCGATGCGCAACTATTAAAGTCGTTCTTTCAGTACTTAATATTTCAAGTGCATCTTGAATGATTTTTTCACTTTCTAAATCAAGTGCACTCGTCGCTTCATCAAGTACTAATACAGGAGGGTTATTCAAGAATATTCTTGCAATAGAAACTCTTTGTTTTTGTCCACCTGATAATTTCACACCACGTTCGCCGACCTCTGTATCATAACCATTTGGTAGCGACATTATAAAGTCATGTGCATTCGCTTTTTTACTTGCCTCTATAACTTCTTCGTCAGATGCATCTGGTTTACCTAATAAGATATTTTCTTTTATTGAATCAGAGAATAAAATATTATCTTGTTCTACCATACCTACTTGATTTCTAAGACTTTCAGTTGTGAAATCTTTAACGTTATGATTATCAATACTAATGCTACCTTTCGTCACATCATAGAATCTAGGCAGTAAACTAATAAGTGTTGATTTACCGCCACCACTCATACCTACAAATGCGACCGTTTCACCTTTATTAATATCTAAGTTAATATGTTTAAGTACTTCATCTTCATAATTATTATATTTAAATGATACGTCATCAAATGTAATGTGCCCTTCTTTAATGACAATGTCTTGTGCGTCATCTTCATTTTTGACATCATATTTTTCATCAAACAAATGAAATACTCTGTCCATTGACGCGATACTTTGCGTTAAAGTTGTAGATGATGAAACCAATCTTCTTAAAGGTCCATATAACTGTTCAAGATATGCTACAAATGCTGCTAATGTCCCAACAGTTAAATTCCCTTGAATAACAAGAAAACCACCGATACCTACTACTAATAATGGACCTATATCTGTAACTGTATTAATAACTGCAAATGATTTAGCATTCCATTTCGTATGATCAGTTGCTTTAGTTAAGAAGTTTTGGTTTCTTTTATCAAATCGTTTTTCTTCATTTTTTTCAATAGCAAAACTTTTGATAACAGACATCCCTGAAACGCGTTCATGAAGAAATCCTTGAAGTTCTGCTAAACTTTGCGATCTTCTTCTCGTCAAACTTCGTAATTTTCCGAAGAAGTAATAAATGCTAAATATAAATACTGGGAAAATCGCAATTGCCGTAAATGTTAATTTAATATCTAAAACAAACATAATACTTAATGCGATGACGATAGTTACTAAATCTAACCAAACATTCATAAGTCCTGTAAGGATAAAGTCTTTAGTTTGTTCAACGTCATTAATTACGCGTGATATAACTTCTCCTGCTTTATTATTAGCATAAAATCTTGAGCTTAATGCTTGTAAATGTGTGTATAATTTTTTACGTATATCATACAGAATTTTATTAGATGTCCATTGTGCTAAATATTGTCTGAAGTATTCTATAGGTGGTCTTAGTACAACAAATATGAATCCCATAATTAACATTGCATATGTTAATTTTTCTGTTTTTTGTCCAATTGATAGTGCGCCATTATTAATTACATCATCAATTACATATTTAATCAGTAATGGAAGTAATAACGGGATACCAAATTTTAAAATTCCAATGATAATCGTACCTACAATATGCCATTTGTATGGTTTTACGAATTGTAAATACCTTTTAATCATTACCGTTCCCCCAATCTTAGTCCAAACGAAACAGCCTAGCTTTAGCTAGGCTGTGATATTTTCATTCTCAAGAATTACGTCTATCAATTGAATGAAATCTTTCTTGCCAAACTTTAATAAAGTCTGGCGCAAATGGTCCTTTCTTGCGTTCAATCCATTGTTGTAGAATATCAACATTTCTTCTAAGTATTACATCAATGTCTTTAGGATAATTCATTTGCTTCATATGTTGTTTATATTCGTCTTCATCCAACAAATGATATTTGCCGCTTGGATAAACTTTAATGTCTAAATCATAATCGATATATTTAATCGCTTCCTCATCACAAACAAATGGTGATGATAAATTACAATAATAATAAACACCGTCTTCGCGGAACATACAAATGACGTTAAACCAATATTCTGAATGGAAATAAACAATCGCTGGTTCCCTTGTCACCCAAGTTCTACCATCACTTTCTGTTACGAGTGTACGATTATTTCCACCGATAATAACATGACTCGTACCTTTAAGAATTGTTGTTTCAGACCACACACGATGTATATTACCATCATGTTTATAACTTTGTATTTTAATTACTTGGCCTTCTTTTGGTATGGATTCTTTGACCATGTTCCACACCACCTTTTAAATATTTACCAAGTTATTATATCATATTTAAATAAATAAGCTAAAATTATGTTTCTTATCCTCTATCCGTTGAGTTGATTAAAAATTTTACTCATAGATGTTGAAAATGATAACTGGTCTTTTTCTTCTTTTTTAATCCATTTATATGGGTAATCAAATTCACTTTTTTGAGTATGGGCACGGTATACATTCATATTCCATGTCATATGTGTAAAAACATGCTTAGTTGTAAATTCAGACGTTTGATCAATATCAATGACTGCATCTAATGTTTCTTCAATGCTGTGTATACTTTCATCAGCCTCAAACATTGGAAATTCCCACATGCCATTCAATAATTTCGTATCTCTTTGGCGTACTAATATCTCTCCAGAACGATTCGTGATATATAATACGTTAAAGTCAATTGTCTTTTTCTTTATTTTTTTCTTTTTAACTGGTAATTCCTCTACTACACCATTAGCAAATGCATAACAATGTTTTTGAACAGGACACATAATACATAAAGTCTTTTTAGGTGTACAAATGGTTGCGCCCAATTCCATCATTGCTTGATTAAAATCTCCAGAATGTTCTTCTACAAATGGCTGTAATTCATCTTCGTATAATTTTTTAGTCTTCGGCGCAGCTATATCACTGTCATTACCAGTCAATCTACTCCACACTCTTAACACATTACCATCAACTGCTGGAATCGGATGATTATGGACGATACTCATAACTGCTGCATTTGTATATGGGCCAACGCCTTTTAATTTTTTAAAATCATCTGGGTTATCTGGAACTACTCCGTGATAACTATGGTGAACTTCTTTAACCGCTTCTTGAAAATTTCTAACCCTAGAATAATAACCTAAACCTTCCCAATATTTAAGTACATCTTCTTCGTTTGCTTCACTTAAACTTTCTATAGTTGGAAAACGCTCAATAAAAGCTTTGTAATATGGTCGAACAGTATTAACCTGTGTTTGTTGTAACATTACTTCACTTAACCAAATATAATATGGATTTGATGTTTCTCTCCATGGCATTTGTCGTTTATTTTTATGAAACCAATTAAGCAAATCGTCTTTAAATTGTTTCGTTTCTATCATTTATGACACTACTTTCTTGTGAATTGCTTTCAGATTACTATGCATATGCTATATAATATATATCATATAGATTAAAGTAAAGTGGTGATTTTTATGGATACTGGTACACACGTTGTTATGGGTGTTGCGTTAACTGGTCTTGCGACATTAGATCCACATGTTACACCTACATTTGCTGCAGTGGCAACTGGTATAATGGTTGGATCACAAATACCTGATATCGATACAGTATTAAAATTAAAAAATAATGCGATATATGTTAAAAATCATAGAGGTATCACACATTCTATACCTTTTACACTATTATGGCCATTAATATTAACGTTTCTAATATTTGTTATCTTTCCAGGAGTAGATGTCTTGCATATTTGGTTATGGACGCAATTCGCCGTATTCTTTCATGTTTTTGTAGATATTTTTAATTCATATGGTACTCAGGCGCTTAGACCGATATCTAATAAATGGATTCAGTTAAGTATTATTAATACGTTCGACCCCATTATCTTTGTAGCACACTTAATTGCAATACTGTTCTGGACACTTGGTGTAAATGCTGGCATTGCCTTTGGTACATTGTACTTCTTGTTAATATTCTATTATATTGTTCGATTTATATTACAAAAAGCGATAAAAGACCAAGCTTTAAAACAAATACAACAAGAAGATAATCCTGTTAAAATATTTGTTGCACCTACAATACGATTTATGGAATGGCGTATTGCCATTCAAACTGAAACGCATGATTATGTTGGCCGAAGTTATGGTCGAAACGTAGCATTTAATGATGTATTCAAAAGACAAGCATTCCCGAATGACCATATAATGGCTTATGCTAAATATGATGAGAATTTAAGATCTTTCTTAAGTTTCAGTTCTATTTATCGATGGGAAGTTACAAGAATAGATAAACAAACAACAGAACTAAGATTTATTGATTTAAGATATTTGAAGAATGGTCATTACCCATTTGTAGCTATTTTGCATTTAGACGATGATATGAAAGTGACAAACTCATATATTGGTTGGGTATTTACAGAAGAGAAATTAATGAAAAAGCTTGAAGCTTAGAAATACAATTAAGGCTGAGACGAATTAAATCATCTCAGCCTTAATTTTTTTATTTAAAGTATTCAGTTTTATAAGCTTTATTAATATTGATCCAAGCTAAATAAATAAATGCTACTTCAAAATAGAATAGAATATGATATGGTAAATTCGTAACGGAAGCGTTACCTAACACCATTGATTGTTGGAACCCATTAATAATATAGAATAATGGATTGAGTTTTAAGACATTGACCCAAACTGCATACATATTATTAGGTACGTACAATATCGGTACGACAAATAATAATACAATCAATAATCCGAAAACAATAAATCGTGCAGAATATACATATTTACCAAACACGCCAATAATAGATGCTACTGGTACAAGTAATATGTATGCCATAACTAAATAATAGAAAAAGCCTAAATGGTTAATTTCGATTAAATTTGATGTCGAAAAAGTTGAAACTATCCCTGTAAGTGTTACAACAATTAAGAACATAATCATCGTTAAAAATACTTGTGAAGAAGCACCTACATAGTATGGTACCGACAATCTATTATAAAGTGCCCCTTGCTTTCTGACTGTCTTTTCAGAATTGAAAAGCGATAAAAAGACCCACATGTAAGCGAAAAAGCCAATCAACTTATAATAAGATGTTGATTGTTGTACATCTATCGCATCAGTAATCCGTAACTTCAAATATGTGAAGATCAATAATACTAACATGATAGCAAAAGCAGATACATAATATTTATAATGGGTTTTAACTTCATAGAAGCAATATTTAAGCATATGTGGAAAATGTTTAATATGTTGTTCAAATAATTCTTTCATATTGACCTCCTATAATTGTATAAAAATCCATTTGTTTTCTGCTAAGTCTGCTATCATAAAGCCATCTCTTGATTTAACTACCCAAGTGTCACTTGAAATATTATATTTCTTAACTAATTTTGCTTTGTTTTTCATATCAAATGTAAAACCAGTTAATTGATTGTCACTGTCGAAAATCATATGTACTTTTTGGCCTTCCATTTGTTCATTAAATCGGTTTGCCTTATCAGCTGTGATCGTCTCAGAAACTTTCTTATGTGATTTATGCATAAAACTGTTATAAAAATCAATATAATTTAAATAACTATCATCAACATAATCTTCTAAATCTGACCAATCAACGTCTTCATA
Source organism: Mammaliicoccus sp. FSL K6-3158 (assembly GCF_038005105.1). Taxonomy (NCBI): domain Bacteria; kingdom Bacillati; phylum Bacillota; class Bacilli; order Caryophanales; family Staphylococcaceae; genus Mammaliicoccus; species Mammaliicoccus sp. FSL K6-3158. The sequence continues at coordinate 997,696 of NZ_JBBOSL010000001.1, read as the reverse complement.
TAGTCCAGCCGGATTGAAAAAGTACAAGTTATTCTTCTTAGAGATATAAGTCTTATCATCTACTTCAAGCCTATAATTAGATTGATTTTCACCTGTTACATCTACAAAACTATACTGAGGTAATTTCAACTTTGAACTTTTGGATGAAGGTGTAAGTTCTGTTTCATGTTTCAACGATAGGACATAAGCTGACTTATCTATGTATTTTGGTTCACTGTTTGTTGTGATGACCTGTTTGGATGTAACTTCTTTTTCTGTCGAAGAGCTTCCTACACCTATAAACATAAATAGTGCTGCTAATGTAGCACCAAAGATAAATGTTAAGCCATAAAATATCATTTTTTCAATAGATTTCGGCACTCTACCGTATTGATATTTACGCATTCTTTTATAACCTTCGCCTTGCGCTATAGGTAGTTCTTGTTGAGCCATCTTCCATTTTAGATCGTAAAGTTCTTTTTGGTCTTTATCTTGAATTTGATTATATTTCTTATGATATTCTCGGTAGTGACCCAACACTTCTTTAACGGTACCTTCTTTTCTAACTTGACCATAAGTTAACCAGATAAGATAATTACTCATCTTCTCTATTGAATGAATATGGTCATCAATTACGACAGCTGCACGATCATATTCTTTTTGTTCATTTAAAAATTCATGGAACTTCTTCTGAAATGATTCGTCTAAGTATTGAATGATGTTAGTAAAAATTGCAACAGTAGGTCTCATATATTTGGCTATACTAACTAATAATTGAGCATATTCCGCTTCATTTATATCTTGGCACGTCTTTGAAGCTTTATCCGATAATTTTGCAAAGCTTAATATTTGTCTTTGAATCGTCGTAATATCTCTAATTTCTACACCTGATAAACTCAAAGTACGAATGATCATTTCATTTAAAGTTTGATGATCATCAGCTTTATGCCTAACATCTGCTAAAAATGTTTGGGCATGATTTGTTACTTTACCTAAATTAGGTGCAACTTCTTTAATCATTAATTTACTAATCATTTCTTTACCAGATTGATCATCACCGATAATACCTAGCACTTCACCTCTATAAAGATGCACGGTAACATTTTTAAGTACAATGTCTTTATTAAGGTGCTTTAACTTAAATAATGATTTAAATTTATTCTGTTCTTTGCTTATATAATAATATTTAGTTGCGTTAACAACTCTTAGTAATATTTGCTGTGTCATTCTGCACCACCATTATAGTTGTAGAAGACTTACAGGAATGCCTTCTTCAATTTTTGATCCTTTTAATCTAAATCCCCAAGCAAATACACCATTAATGCGTTCTACTTTAAAGTAACTAGGTGTGTCACCTACTAAGCCATATACTTTTCCTACTTCTATTTTTGAAGTGTCGACAAGGTAACTTTCTGCTATGAGCGCTTTTCTCTTATATACTTCATATTCATTTAGTATACCCATCATTTCTGATTTTCTCATCTTTTCGCGATATTCAGCAATTGCGTTTTTAAGTTCATATTCTGTCATTTCAACAAATTTTTTGTCATTATTCATCTACAATACCACTTTCTACTAATTTGTCATTAATCATTTCAAATGTATACCCTTTTCTTACGAGTGCTTGAATAACATGTGACTTAAGTTCATATCCATTATATTTCTTTTGATATTTATTATATACCTTTTCCAAATCTTTCATCAAAATATTTTCAACATCATCAGATGTCGGTTCAATATTCAAATCTGTTAGATGTTCATTGATGAGTGAAAAAGCATAGCCTCTTTGTTGAAGTGTTTGGACAATCGTTTGCTTTAAACGGTTAGGAGGTTGTTTCTTTTTTTGCATAATCTTCTTGGCGATGTTCGGAATTCGATCTTCTGCCATTTCCATTTCAAACTTTTCTTTGAATTCGTAGACTAAATCTTGTTCGATACCTTTTTCTTTAGCAACTCTTTCAAAATGGTCAGGACCTTTATCAGTTGTTTTTAAAATGGTGTTTTTTAAACTTTCAATATAGTCTTTATGGTCTATGTATTTATTAGATTGACAATACTCTATCACGCTATCAATTAAGTCACTGCCATATTCTTTGTCTGTTAAATATTTTTCTACTTCATATTTCGTACGTTTTTTATGTGATAAATAGACAATCGCCTGATTAAGTGCCTGTCTATATTGATCGTAGTCCTTAATTTCTTGTAACTTACTTTTTGTAATTTCTAAATCTTTTCTTAAATTAAAGTAGATGTATGTTGCTTGATCAATACCCATTTCAAATTCATTATTAATAAATAAATTTAAACGTTCTTTGTTTTTCTTTTGTACTTCAAGTTTAGTTATTTTAAGCATTTTACATCCCTCCACACATATATATAGGATACAATAAAACACACTGAGTTTAAAAGTTTAATCTCTTAACTCAGTGTGTTTATTATTGATTTAATTCATTTATAGCTTGTGTATACTCTGATTCAGAAATATAATTCTGTTGTTTCATTTTTTCGAGTGTTGTTTTGATACGTGTCATGTAACTATCACTAATATTATTAATATCGAAATTGGATGGTGCATTAACGACACTTGCTAATATTGCACTTTGTAATACCGATACTTGAGGAAGGTTTGGATTATTTTTATCGACTGTCGCACCGAAGTAATAATTTGCCGCTTCTTCAATCGTATAATTATTTTGACCGAAATAGATATTATTAACGTAATAACTCAAAATATCATTCTTACTATACTTATCTTCAACACGTTTCGCGACAAACATCTCTTTCACTTTTCTTGTCAGTTGCGTTTCATTCGTATAGAAATAGTTTTTAACGACTTGTTGCGTAATCGTACTACCACCTTGCGTAAGTTCACCATTTTTCAAACTTACAGCAAGTGCACGTGATACACCTCTTAAGTCAATTCCATCATGATCATAAAATCGTTTATCTTCGACCGCTACAAAAGCATTTTTAGTATAATCTGGCATATCTTCAACTTGAACATAAGATTGTTTATCTTCAATTTTAACTAAATCATCTACATCAGATGTTCTTGACCACATATACATTACTGCTAAATAAAAAACAATCGCTAGTATAATAAGTATTGTTACAAGACCAAATAGCTTTGAAATTCTTTTTCTCTTTCTCGGCTGTACAGGTTCTTGATAATAATGTTGATATCTTCTATATTGAACTTCTTCTGAATTAGGTTGTGGTATTTCATTCTTCTTATTCTTAAATATCCCCATCTGTATTCTCCCTTATTCATATTTCTTACATCATTATAGCTTGTAATAATGATTTTAAACACTTCTTTTTACTGAAAAACGACAAAATCAGTCCTGAGTCTTATTTATAAGTATAACTTTTAGCGTATTTGGGTATAGATAATGATAAGGAGGAATTTTATATGGCAAAAATTAAAGCAAACAAAGCACTCGTACAAGTCTTAAAGAATTGGCAAATTGACCACGTATATGGCATACCTGGTGATTCAATAGATAAAGTCGTAGATGCACTTAAAACAGAAGAAGATAACATTAAATTCTATGATGTAAGACACGAAGAAGTTGCAACTTTAGCTGCTAGTAGTTATGCCAAATTAACAGGCAAAATAGCAGTAGCATTAAGTATTGGTGGTCCAGGCGCAATACATATGTTAAATGGTATGTATGACGCTAAAATGGATAATGTCCCTATGCTCGTTTTAGCAGGACAAACAGATTCGAAATTATTGGGCACAAAATTCTTCCAAGAAGTTAATTTAACAGCCCTTTTCGAAGATGTAGCCGTTTATAATAAACAATTAGAATCTGCTGAAAATGTACATGAAATTGTAGATGAAGCAATCAAAACTGCATATGCTAAAAAAGGCGTTGCAGTATTGACGATTCCAAGTGATGTTCTAGGTGAAAAAATTGAAGATAATGTTCCTAGAGAAACTTATAAATTTGAAAATGCAGTAACTTACGCTAAAGATGAAGACGTTAAAAAAGCTGCAGAACTTATAAATAAAAGTGAAAAACCGGTCGTCTTAACTGGTGTTGGTGCTAAAGATGCCAAAGACGAATTACTTAATTTCTTAGATCATATCGATGCGCCTGGTTTAATTACATTACCAGCAAAAGGTATCATACCGGATAAACATCCTAATTTCATGGGTAACTTAGGTAAAATCGGTACTAAACCAGCATTTGAAGCATCTAAAGATGCTGATTTATTAATTTTAGTCGGTACGAATTATCCATATGTAGATTATTTACCTGATAAAGATATACCATGTATTCAAATTGATATTAATCAAACAAATATCAGCAAACGTTTTAATGTCGATGTCGGATTAATTGGCGACACAAAAAATGTACTATCTGCTTTAACAGAAGCGTCTGAAAAAGTAACTGGCCGTAAATTCTTAAAAGCATGCCAAGAAAATATGAAAGCATGGAACAGATGGTTAGAAGAAGATAGAAATAATGACAGCAAACCGATCAGACCAGAATTATTAATGTCTGAAATAGAAAAAATTTCAACAGATGACACTGTATTTTCAGTTGATGTCGGAACTTCAACAGTATGGAGTACAAGATATTTACAACTCGGTCACAACCACAAATTTATCACGTCATCTTGGTTAGGCACGATGGGCTGTGCATTACCAGGTGCAATAGCAAGTAAAGTCGCAAATCCAGATAAGCAAGCCATTGCTATCACTGGTGACGGTGGATTTGCGATGGTTATGCAAGACTTCGTTACAGCGGTACAATATAAACTACCAATTATCGTCGTTGTTCTGAATAACCAAGAATTAGCATTCATAAAATATGAACAACAAGCAGCCGGTGAATTAGAATACGCTATTGATTTAGGCGATATCGACTTCGCTAAATTTGCAGATAGTTGTGGCGGTATAGGCTATAATGTCGTAGATGTAGAAGATATTGCCCCTACACTTGAAAAAGCTAAAAATGCAAATAAACCTGTTGTTGTAAACGTAAAAGTAGATCCAGATGCCGCCCCATTACCAGGTAAAATAATATGGGACGAAGCAAAAGGATATGCAAAATTCGAAATTAGAACAGCATTAGAAGAAAACAGACTCGAAAAAATGCCACCACTTAAAACACTTATAAGAAGATTCTTCTAATAAAAATAAAGAAGCAGTGAAGTTTATGACGAACTTCACTGCTTTTTGTGTTAGATTAAATTTAAGTATTTTCAATAAAAATTTTAAAATAGCGCGCTGAGATGTGGAATTTTGTAGATTGTGATGGAGATTGATAACGGATGTAAGGGACATTTTTGGGAATTCTGTCCCTAACGATACCTCTTACGGACATTTCTCAGAATTCTGTCCCTAGCGATACCTCTTACGGACATTTCTCAGAATTCTGTCCCTAACAGCACCTCTTAGAGACATTTCTCAGAATTCTGTCCCTAACAGCACCTCTTACGGACATTTCTCAGAATTCTGTCCCTAACAGCACCTCTTACGGACATTTCTCAGAATTCTGTCCCTAACAGCACCTCTTACGGACATTTCTCGGAATTCTGTCCCTAACAGCACCTCTTAGAGACATTTCTCAGAATTCTGTCCCTAACGACGCCTCTTACGGACATTTCTCAGAATTCTGTCCCTAACGATACCTCTTACGGACATTTCTCAGAATTCTGTCCCTAACAGCACCTCTTACGGACATTTCTCAGAATTCTGTCCCTAACAGCACCCCTTAGAGACATTTCTCGGAATTCTGTCCCTTAATACCGTACATCAAAATTCATATTATTACTTTAAAAAGTATTTTTTATTTCTTGCACCTTTACTTAAGAAACATTTATCACAAATTCGTCTAATAGTTTTACTATTCCCTCCTAACCACCATACTGCTTCGGTGATTGTGAATGGCTCTTGCTTTAAATAATACAGTTCTTGCAAATTATATTCATAAACATACTTTTTATCCATTTCGGACTCACAATATTGGCACGTACATTTCTGTTTGTCTTGTTCAATTTTTACTGTGAACATGCGATTACATCTAGGACATTTGATACCTGGTTTGAATTGTTCAAACGGTATTGTCACACCTTTACTGTATTGCGCATCAAATGAATTTCTTACTGTTAATAGTTTCTGTTTAATTCTGATATTTTCTGATTGATTTTGATTTTTAAAAAGTTGGGTAAATGAGCCTAATTCTGAGGGTAAGATAACTTGATCTTTTAAGAGGTTTTTATTTTTGAAGTTAAAGTAAGGATTTGTAAAGACTAATTTTGAAACAACGGGTTTATCAATTTCTAAATAGCGACATAGTTTATTAAATTCATTTCTAGCTCTTTCCATTTGTATGAACGGTGAGGTAAATGAACTTCCAAAATTATTTTTTAATAGCGTGTCTTCCAAATAATAAATGCCTTTATAATTTTTTATCTCGAACAAATATATTGCATGATCATCGATGACGATTGCATCTATTTGAACTTGACTGTTGAATGTAAATTGAAAGTCATTCAAATATACAATATCCGTATCACAATTTAAAATAGCACTAAAATAATTTTCGCCATCGTTTCCACTTGATTTATTTTGAATTGATTTCAAAATATTTTCGGTTAATTCAGCGCGCCCTATTAATGACTGAAAATACTTAGTATCATGCTTACTTTCCATAAACCACGCTCCTTATATATTATAAAAAAATTATATAATAGCCTGCACAAAAAAACCACTCACTATAAAAGTGAGTGGCTAATCAAAGCATCTATTGAAGCAATGCAAGTGATTCACGGTTAAAGTCTTCTAAGTCGTCTGGAGTTCGACTTGTGACGATGCCATTGTCAACGACTACAGATTCGTCAACGACTTTTGCACCTGCATTTTGTAAGTCTTTTCTAACTGACAAGAAACTAGTAACAGTTCTGCCATTTAATAAATCTGTATCAATTAATAATTGAGGTCCGTGGCAAATTGCAAATGAAGGTTTTTCATTTTGTACGAAATGTTTAACAAATTCGCCAAAACGTCCTTGTTCATCCCCACGTAATAAATCTGGTGAAAATCCGCCAGGAATTAAGACTGCATCATAATCTGCAGCATTTCCTTCATCAATACCAACATCTACTATAACTTTTTCGCCTTTTTTACCAGTGATTTCTTTTCCTTTTTCTTCACCAATAATAACAACTTCATGTCCAGCATCAGTTAATGCTTTTTGTGGACTTGTTAATTCAACGTCCTCGAATAAATCTGTTACAACTGCTGCTACTTTTTTACTCATAATATCAATCTCTTCCTTTCATAGTATGTCTAATATTTATATACCACTTTTGAAAGGTTTTAAACTTATTTTGCAACTAATTTTGCTACGACTTCTACTTGTGCTGTTTGTGGAAACATATCAATAGGTTGCATGCTTACGACTTTATATTTTTTAGATAAGTGTGCTAAATCTTTAGCTAAAGTTGATGGATTACAACTTGTATACACAAATGTTTTTGGATGAACGGATTTGATAAGTTCAACAGCTTTAATACCTAATCCAGTTCTTGGCGGATCAACTGTTATCACGTCTGGTTTAAAGCCTTCTTTAGTCCATTTATCCATAACTTTATATGCATCACCAACTTCATAGTGTACATTATGACGATTATTAAGTTCAGCATTTTTCTTAGCGTCATCAATACCTTCTTTAATAATATCCATACCTCTCACTTCTTTCGCATTTTGAGAAATCCAAATACCAATTGTACCTGTTCCACAAAATGCATCTACAACTGATTCATTACCTGTTAAATTCGCCTGAGTTTCAATTTCACCGTACATTTTTGTAGCTTGTTCTGGATTTAATTGAAAAAATGAATCTGGTGATAAATCATAATAGTATTGACCAAGCGTTTCTGTAATTTGTTGTTTACCACTTACATGAATCGTTTGATTTCCAAGTACTCGTGATGTCTTCTCTTTATTAATATTGATGGATAAACTTTCCACGAAAGACAAATTCATGATTTGATCAATAAGAGACTGATTATATTTCAATTGATCGTCCGTACAAACTAACGTAACTTGTATTTGTTGACTATGCTTTGCCACTCTCGTAACAATATATCTTAGCCCTTGTTCTTTATTTGGATTTCTACATACTTTAACTTGTAAATTCATCAAAATATTTCTCAATTCATTCGTAACTTGAATGGTACGTTTATCTTGAACTGGACATTTTTTAATATCAATTAATTGATGACTGTCTTTTTCATAAAGGCCTGCAATGAGTTGATTTCCTTTCTTCTGAACAGGAAATTGATTTTTATTACGGTATCCCCAAGGATTATCCATACCGATTGTAGGTTTTACAATTTTTGTTGGAATATTTTTTGCATATTTAGTTAACGCATCTTTTACAATTTGTGATTTGAATAAAAGTTGCGCATCATAATTTAAATGTTGCAGTTGGCATCCACCACAAATATCATAAACTTTACATTTAGGTTTAACCCTTTCTTTACTACGTTCACGGATTTTGACTACTTTCGCTTCGATAAAATTTGGTTTCGCCTTTACTACTTGGACAAGTCCAACTTCTCCCGGCAATAAACCTTCTACAAATGTTATCTTCTTCTTATAATAGCCAATACCTTCACCATTAATACCTAATCGTTTGATCGTTAAAGGAAACTTCTGTCCTACTTTTACTGAAACATTCATGTATGGTCACCATTAATCATGCATAGCTTGAACTTTTTTCTCAAGTTCATCAAGCAAAGCAATCCATTCATCTACATCAGATACTTCCATATCTTCAGGATTCATTGCTTCCATTTCATCTAAAAAGTCTGATAACCTTTGTTTGATTTCATTAAGTGATGTTTTTTTACTCATTTTAATACTCCTTTATTTTTAATAATATTATTATGAATGATAACAAGTATAAAAACAATCATAAATCAGTATTGGAAAATTTGATAACAAGTGTTACGCTCATAGATAGGAAAAAAATCAGAAAGAAGGATATATCATGATATACGACTTGAAAAGTCCTATTTCAATAAAAAACGACCCGTGGGAAGCCTATAACGATATAGATGAACATGGTTCATTACAACTGAGTAATATAGAATTTACAACTACTACACTCTGTAACATGCGTTGTGCACATTGTGCAGTAGGTTATACGTTGCAATTACGAGACCCTGACACGTTACCGATGGATTTAATTTTAAAGAGACTTGATGAAGTACCTCACTTAAAAACAATCTCGATTACTGGTGGAGAACCAATGTTCAGTAAAAAATCAATTCGAGAAACAGTCGTTCCTTTATTAAAATATGCACACAAAAGAGGCATTTACACGCAAATGAATTCTAATTTAACGCTACCACTTGATCGTTATTTAGAAATTGCTGAGTATATTGATGTTATGCATATTTCACACAACTGGGGAACAATCGATGAATTCAGTGAAGTAGGTTTCCATGTGATGGACAAGAAACCACCTTTAAAAGCAAGATATCGACTATACGAACAAATGATTCAAAACTCTGCCACTCTATCAGAACAAGGTATGTTTGTGTCTGCTGAAACGATGTTAAATAAAAGTACTAAACCTTATTTACAAAAAATCCATAATGAAATTGTTCATGATATGAAATGTAGTCGCCATGAAATACATCCTATGTACCCTTCTGACTTTGCGAGTCAGTTAAATATTATGAGTTTAAATGAAATGAAAGATACTATTCATGAGATTTTAGACTTTAGAGATGAAGATACATGGATGTTATTTGGTACGTTACCTTTTTACCCTTGTTTCATGAATGAATCTGACCAGAACTTATTATCTAGATTAAAATCATCTAAAAATGTAAGTTTAAGAAATGACCCAGATGGAAGAAGCAGATTAAATGTTAATGTATTTTCTGGAGATGTGATTGTTACAGACTTCGGTGATGAAACGGGATCTATCGCAAATATTAAACAAGATAAACTTGAAGATGTTTATCAAACATGGATGAATTCATCTTTAGCAAAATCACTTAACTGTCACTGTCCTAAAGTGAGATGTTTAGGTCCAAATCTACTCGTAAAAGATATGTACTATAAAGATGTTGACTTTAAAGCAAACGAATTTAGAATGAATCAATAATACAAAAAATGGCTAGGATAACGATTGTTGTCCTAGCCATTTATTTAAATTAGATATATAGTTTTGTAGACATGAAGTCTAATGTTTTCTTGCTTTCTTTTCTTCTTTCTTGGCGTAGTTTCACTCTATCTTGCGCACTTTCATAGAACCATTTTTCATCATCTGTTTCAGGATAGATTGCTGGAACTTCTGCTTTGTTCCCATCTTTATCTAAAGCTACAAATGTTAAAAAGCTATACGCTGCTAAATGTTTCTTTTGATTAATATTGTCTTCACTAATAACTTTTACGCAAATCTCCATAGATGATTTACCTGCATAAGTAACAAATGAAACTAACGATATCACTTCACCCGTTCCGATTGGTTGTAAGAAATCTACTGAATCAGTAGATGCTGTTACAACTGAATTCCCACTATGTCTCATCGCTGCGATTGCTGCGATTTCATCAATTTCCGCCATTAATTTACCACCGAACATCGTGTTGTGATGATTAGTGTCCTCTGGAAATATTTGAATGGATTTTACACTTCTTGATTCTTTCATTGGTTTCTTCGTTTTCATATTATAACCCCGTTCAATTTTGCTTATTTTTATTAAAAAAATAGGGAGCGGGACAGAAATCTAATTTATATAAAAAGATTTCGTAGTCCCGCCCCGGCAAAGATGACTAGAGTTGGAAAAAGCTTTATAAAAGCGCATTTCGGGTTCAGTCATCTACTGCCAAGATACTAAAAAAAGACTGAGGCATTCCGTTATGTCCCAGTCTCTTCCATTCTTATTAATGATAATGTTCCTCATCATCAAAGACTTTCTTCTCTAGTGCTTCTTCAGCAGTATCAATTCGTACAGACTCTCTACTATCGAATGTTTGAACAAGATACATCATTAAAGCGCCGCCAAATGTAAAAATTGCGAACACAAATGCGATCATTACGCTCCATTCCATTGGTGTACTCATGATATCCCCTCCTTTGAATGACTATAAAGACTTTATTTATCTTTATTATACATGATGTATTCTTAAATGGCTATCTTTTAAAATGCCCAATTACCATCTCTAAATACTGGTTCTTTCTCACCATTTTCCAAAATGCCATCAATTGATAAATCTTTGCTGCCAATCATAAAGTCAACATGTGTAGTTGAATCATTTAAACCATTTTCTGCTAACTGTTCTGCTGACATATCTTTGCCACCTTCAATACAAAACGCATAAGCTGAACCTAATGCAATGTGACATGATGCATTTTCATCAAATAATGTATTATAGAATAACGTGTTCATGTTAGAAATTGGTGAATCAACAGGTACTAAAGCTACTTCACCTAGTCGTTTTGAACCTTCATCTGTTTCAAGAATCGATTTCAAAATTTCTTCTCCAACACCGGCTTTGTAGTCTACTACTACACCGTCTTTAAATGTCAAAGTAAAGTCATCAATAATATTACCTGAATAACTTAAAGGTAATGTATTACTTACTGTTCCGTTAACACCATTTTTATGTGGTGCAGTAAATACTTCTTCAGTAGGCATATTTGCTACAAAGCTGTTGCCTTTTGAGTTTACAGAACTAGCACCAGACCAATATTGACCGTCTGGTAATTCAATTGTTAAGTCAGTACCTGCTGATTTGTAATGCAATGCTTTATACTTTTTGTTATTTAAATAATCAGCTTTTTCATGTAATAAGTGATCATGTTCTTCCCAAGCTTTAACTGGGTCTTCTTGATCAACTCGTACTGTTTTTAAAATTGTTTCAAGTAATTTATTGACCGCTTCATCATCACTTAATTCAGGGAACATCATTTTAGCCCAACCTACTGATGGATATGAAGCTACACACCAACTCATGCGATCACTTTGTACAGCAACCATATAGTCTTTAAATGCTTTCCCGTTTGCTGCCATTGATTTGCGAATTTTGTTAGGATCAGCATCTTTCAAACTATCTGGACTAGATGAAACTATTGATAAGAACGCTGCTTTTCTATCTAAATAATCCATTTTTTCATCAATATCATATTGTTTAACATTCTCAAAAAATGCTTCAGGTTCATATTGGTATTTAAGTTGTGCAATTCTATCATCGTTGTACCTAACTTTTACATCTACTGCCCCTATTTTGTACGCTTCCTCAACAACTAAATGTACAAACTCACTTGCATCAATTGAAGCTTGAATATATACAGGTTCTTTTTCCTGAACATTCAAACCAACTTTTACTAATAACTCTGCATATTTTTGAAGCTGTTTTTCATAACCCATTTGTATAACCACCTTTGTTTATTTTCTAAGGTCACCTAAAGCTTGTGTAATGGCTGACATTTCACTTGCTGATATATTTTTTCTAGACATGACCATAGTATGTATTTCTTTTAATTCTTCTCTCTTTTCTTCAGGTATTGCATCTTTATTCAATACACTTGTATTTACTAATCGTAACTTGCCTTTTAAATCATCTACCATTTGTTCTATTGATTCAGTCATCTTTTTTATCATCCTTTCAAAATTTAGTTTAGCAAAAAGTAATTATAATTAAAACTATCAAACTTATATATTCACTTTACAATTTATATGAATATTTTATACAATAAACATGAATTATAAGGTGAGGAGTGATTCTAGTGGCTGTTCAAGATATACTTTCATGGACCCTTTTTGAACAAGTTGCAGTACCAGATAATATTTCACAATATCTTGTTGATGGCGAAGAAGCTTATAGTGCTTTTAAGACATTCAGAGATACTGCCGTATTTACAAACAAACGAATTATCATTCGTGATATGCAAGGTATCACCGGTAAGAAAATAGAAACTTACTCTATACCTTATAATATTATACTGATGTGGTCTACTGAGAATGCTGGTAAACTACTTGATTTAAACGGTGAAATCACATTATGGACGAGAGCTGGGCATTTTAAAATTAAAATAGGTAGAAATTTAGATATTATGCCTTTTGAAAAGCTATTGTCTAATGCACTATTATAAACTACAATTGTGTTTATATCTCTAAATTAATGGGAATAAACAACATTAGTGATATTTATAACATATATTAACGCCTATATTCTCTAATTTAAGATTCATATGTGATATGATATGTAGGTCAATGTTAATTTAAAGTTATATTCTGGAAAGGGGAAAAACATTATGCAAAACAAATTAGTTCCTGCTATTTTAATAGGTGGTACAATTGGCGCAATTATTGCATTAGCTGATAAAAACACTCGCCAATCATTATCAAACCAAGTACAAAACATTAAAGAAGGCAACACTTCAAGAGAACCTTCTAAATTAGATCAAATTAAAGATGAAGTTCTATACTGGAAAGATGTAATCGAAGAAATTCGTCGTAAAAATCCAGAATTAGAACAATCAATTATGGATGCTAAAGATACATTCATTGAGAAAAAGAATCAAAGACAAATCTCAGGTTCAAACCATTCATAATTTATATTAAAGACTAGGCTTATTCAACTAACCTAGTCTTTTTTAACATCATATTAAATTAGGAGAATTTATATGGGAAATGATAAATCGAGCTCAAAATTTTTAGAACAAGCTAAACATTTTAAAGACGAACAAAAAAAGTCTATTAAGAGAGAACATTATATTCCACCACAAAAATTTGAATCTAAAACAGCAAAGAAGGATAATCAAATATTTTACGTTTCAAAGATCAATAAACCAGCCAAATTTACTAAAGACGGTAATATTTTATCAACTTTAATATACAGAATTGGTAAGGATAATGCTACAGGACTTGCAGCACAGCTTTCATATTATTTCTTACTTGCATTATTCCCTACTCTAATATTTGTGTTAACGTTGATACCATTATTCCAAGTCAATCCTGATACAATTACAAATATGATATCAGAAAATGCACCTGGCGATACGGCAAAATTAATTACTGGCATAATTGACGACGTTATGAATAATGCCAGTGGTGGCTTATTCTCATTCGGTTTAATTGCAGCATTATGGTCTGCTTCAAATGGTATGACTGCTTTAATGAACGCATTTAATGTCGCTTATGATGTTGAAGATGGAAGAAATGCCATCATACTTAAAATCATGAGTGTCTTCTTCACAGTTATTATGGTTGTTGTATTCGGTATTGCAATAGCACTACCTATATTTGGACAACAAATCGGCAATTTATTATTCGGTCCTTTAGGATTAGAATCTGAATTACGTTGGATATTTAGTTTAATTAAAGTCGTATTACCATTAATTGTGACGTTTATCGTGTTCATCACACTTTATACACTCGCACCAAACATCAAAATTAAATTATTATCAGTTGTTCCTGGTGCAGCTTTTACAACAATTGCATGGTTAGGCTCAAGTGCACTATTTGGTTTATATGTTAATAATTTCGCTAACTACTCTAAGACATATGGTAGTATCGGAGGTATTATCGTATTGATGATTTGGTTATTCTTAACAGGATTAATTATTATCATAGGTGCAGAAATAAACGCAGTATTACATCAGAAGAAAATGCTTAAAAATGGATCACCAGAAGAGCAAGCATTTAATAACTTAACAGAAAACGGTGATATGACTAATGCCTCTATTGAATGATATTTTAGAATATAATGCAGCTTTTATAGAAAATAAGGAATATGAAAATCTTATAACAACGAAGACACCTAATGCTAAAGCAGTATTGCTTACTTGTATGGATACGCGATTAACAGAACTTTCTACGCGTGCATTAGGCTTTAAAAATGGTGATATTAAAGTTGTTAAAAATGCTGGCGCAACAATTTCTCATCCATATGGGTCTACTATGCGAAGCTTATTAGTAGCGATTTATGCACTTGGTGCTGAAGAAATCATTATCATGGGTCATAAAGACTGTGGAATGGGGAATTTGGATGTGGACTCAGTAATAGATACAATGAAAAGTCGTGGTATCACAGATGATACACTAAATACAATCGAACATTCAGGTATTAATATTCATCAATTCTTAAGAGGATTCGATGATGTAACTGAAAATGTTCAAACAAATATACAAAAAGTGTACAACCATCCATTATTTGATCAATCTGTTCCGATACATGGACTCGTTATCGATCCACACAATGGTGATTTAGAAGTGATTCAAAATGGATATGAATTTACTAAATAAAAGAAGTTGAGCTCCTTTCTGGAAGCTCAACTTCTTTTTTATGATATTAAATTATGTTGAAAGGCATATATAACAGCCTGTGTTCTATCTTGTACTTCTAATTTACTTAATATATTACTAACGTGCGTTTTAACTGTCTTAATTGTAATATGGGAAGCACTTGCTATTTCTTGGTTAGAATAACCTTTAGCGATTAATAATAATATTTCCATTTCTCGTTCAGTCAACATTTCGAATAATTCAGCTTTCTGGTTCATTCTATTTCTCATTTTTACAAGTACTTCTGGTTCGAAAATAGACTCTTTATTGTACGTCTTACGTATCGCATTTGCGATATCATCCGCAGAAGTCGTCTTTAATATATAACTATCAACACCCGCATCTAAGGCTTGGTAGACTTCATTATCTTCAATGAAACTTGTTAACATGACGATTTTAACACTTGGTTGATGCTTTTTTATATGTTGTGTTGCTTCTATACCATTCATATCATCCATCACTAAATCCATTAAAATGACATCGGGTTCTAATTCTTCAGCTTTTTCAATACCTTCTCTACCTGATGCTGCTTCCCCTATGACGGAAATATCTTCTTGTGTAGATAAATAACTAGAGATTCCGATTCGAACCATTTCATGATCATCTACAAATAATACTCTAATTGTCATATTGTTCCTCCTTATTATTTGGTACCTTAACTTCAATACGCGTTCCCGATTCAGGCATTGAAATAATATTGAGAGTGGCTCCAATTTCTAATGCGCGTTCGTTCATAGTATTTAGCCCATAACTCTGTGGATCTCTTTTAGATGTGTCAAAACCTACACCGTCATCTTGTATACGTAATATAACATAATCATTCGTATCTATTAACTCTATTGAAACTTTTGTACCTTTAGAATGACGTAACGTATTAGATATTGCCTCTTGAGTTATGCGGAATAGATGGTCTTCTGTACCTTTGGCTATTTCTATATCTTCTATATCATAAACAACTTTCATTGGTATTTTTTTTTTCAGGTCGACTACTAAATCTTTAATCCCTTCACCAAGCGATTTATTTTTTAATCCTAGAGGTCTTAAATGTAATAATAAAGCACGCATTTCTAATTGCGAATCTTGTATCATTTTTTCTAATAAGTCTACTTGTTTTGCTAATGGCTCTTTTAATTCTGATGATTTAATTGCAGATAACATCATACTTGCCGCAAATAATTGCTGACTTACTGAGTCATGTAATTCTCTTGCTAACCTTTGTCGCTCATCTTCTATGATTTTTTTAACGACGGAATCTTGCATTTGATACGATTCATTAATAATTTGTTGAGACTTTAATCTCAATGTGTATAGTTCTTCGTGCAACGGA
Source organism: Mammaliicoccus sp. FSL K6-3158 (assembly GCF_038005105.1). Lineage (NCBI taxonomy): Bacteria > Bacillati > Bacillota > Bacilli > Caryophanales > Staphylococcaceae > Mammaliicoccus > Mammaliicoccus sp. FSL K6-3158. The sequence goes on along the minus strand of NZ_JBBOSL010000001.1, from coordinate 981,063 downwards.
ATTAATGTCTGATAAATTTCTAAAGTTTCTTTGTGCAAATCAATTTCATGGTGATTTACACCTAACATTTCTCCTTGAAAAGATCTTTCGATTTGTTCTTTAATCCAATGATGCTGTTGATTAATTTTGTAGGCGACTGCAGTCCCTATTATAATACATAGCAAAATAACTACAATGTTGATAAATAGGAATGCTGGTACACCTAATATTTGAGTATAAAATATACCTTGAAAATATATAATATTAATAAAAATTCGATCTAAGAAAAATAATATACCAACAATTGTATAAACAAGTATAAGCATTGAACCTATAATTCTTGTGTAGTTATTCATCGATAAATCACCTCAACATCTCCCATAAATGTTGAGAAGAATATATTAACTTTAAATGAGTTTTTGTGACTATTTTCCTCATAATGTACCGTTTCATTTTTCACTCTATACACTTGATCATTCATATATAATCTGCCATATAAAGCAGTTATATGTACATGTACATGGTAATTATAAGGAACAATAATTTGTGTCTTTCCAATATATTGTCTCACGACAATAACATTATGCTCAGATAAATTAGCAGCTAAAGATAAATCTAATTCAATATCTCCAATTGCTTGTTGAATTTGTATATCTTCCCATTTATAAATATAGTGTGGTGTCTTTTGAGGAGAGAACCATCGCTGTTTTATAAATGATTCGTTAATATTTTCATTTGACGTTTGGTCGACATGTTCTACTCTTAATGGTTTCTTACGATATAGAAAATATCTAATAACTAAAAATACTAAGAATAAAAATAAAATGGCAAGCATGTATGGATTAGAAAGTAATGCATAAATCATTAAAATAGCGCCTATCCAAAATATAATTAATCCCCGTAATTTATGAAAATATAAATACCCTACATATATAAATATCGTACCCATTACTACAACGAGTAATAAGCCTATTTTCTCAAAGAAAATATAGTAAATGTTTGATAACAAAATCAATACAGATAATACGATCAACAATTCAGTTGATATAAATTTATTCTTCAACATACCACTCCTTTTTTAGAGAAGTGAATTCATCTGAGTAAGCATCGTACGCTCAGCTATCGTATCAGCAATTTTATCTAAAGTGCTTTTCATAGCTTCGTCAATTTTCGCTAATTCACTTTCTAACATATTAATTTGCTTTTGTAACCATTGTAAATCATGATCTTCTAATTTTTTAGCACATTTAATTTTAAAATCTTCAATCTTGTCCATATATTTATTGTCTAATTCTAAAGTATATTTATCAATTAATTTACTTAATTGACAACGTTTTTGTTCAAGATACGTGATGTACTGTTTCATAGCTTTAATTTTAACATCTAAGCGCTTTGCACATGTATCTAAACTTTCATAATACGAAACAAGAATCAATTGCTTTAATTGATCTGAAACAACATTAAACATAGAATCACCTACTTCTGTCATATTAAACTCTATTATAAAATGTTATTTCAAATCTAAAAATGGACCTAGGATTGAATTTTCAATAGGACCTTAGTCTTAGAAAAATAAAAAGGAGTAGTATAGAATCTTGTATGTTTAATCAATTCTATCCACTCCTCTTATATTTTTAGTCTTCTAATTTAGTTAATAATAATGGTCCTTCTTTAGTGACAACAATTGTGTGCTCAATTTGAGCGACGAAACTTTTATCTTTCGTTTCAAATGCCCAATCATTTTTACCGTCGCTAACGATTGTTGCATTTGATGAGATAAATGGTTCTACTGCAAGTACCATACCTTCTTTAAGCAATTGTTTTTCTAATGGATCATAATAGTTCATAACATGTTGTGGTGAATCGTGTAATGAACGTCCAACACCATGACCTGTTAAGTTTTTAATAACTTTTAAGCCATTTTTACGTGCTGTAGCATTAACTGCTCTGCCAATTTGAGATAATTTAGCACCTGGCTTAACTTTCTTCATTGCTTCTTCAAAAGCCATAGCCGCTACATCTACTACTAATTGTTTTTTCGGGTCATCTGCATTACCAACAACAAATGAAATACCTGTATCTGCATAATAGCCATTTTTACGTGCTGATACGTCTATGTTGACAAGATCGCCTTCTTTAATCACACGTTTACCAGGTATACCGTGCGCAACCTCTTCATTAACACTTATACATGTGTAACCAGGAAAATCATACTCTGCAATAGGTGCTGATTCTGCTTCTAATTCAGCAAATCTTTCCTTTGCGATGTTATCTAATTCTTTAGTTGTCACTCCGGGTTTAGTTGCTTCTTTCAACTCATCACGAATTATTGCACAAATTTTACCTATTTCTTTTAGGCCATCAAGTTCTTCATTGTTTTGAATTATCATTTAAATCCCGTTCTTTCTTTTAAAATTTTTTTGTCGTTTATCATTATATCAGAAAATGCATGTTATACTATAAAAAAATGATTTCGGAGTTTTGAATATGAAAGAAAATTGGTTATCTCGAATTATCGGTGCAAGAATTATTAAAACTGGATTAGCAACTTTTTTAACAGGTTTAATATGTATGTCTTTAAATTTAAATCCTATATTTGCGGTTATCACATCAATTGTGACAATAGAACCTACAGCTAAAGCCTCCTTAAAGAAAGCTTTTGTAAGGTTCCCCGCTTCAATACTCGGTGCATTTATAGCTGTTATTAGTACATACTTCTTTGGAGAATCACCTTTAAGTTATTCATTAGCAGCAACCGTCACGATTTTAGTATGTTATAAACTTAAATTATTTGATGGAATGTTAGTTGCTGCCATTACAGCTGTCGCAATGGTCCCTGTTATCCATGAAGCATTTGTATATAATTTCGTATCACGATTAGCAACTACTACAATTGGTCTTGCAACAGCAAGCATCGTCAATTTTATTATTTTGCCACCTAAATATATAAATCAAATAGAAGACATTAATCAAAAAATGGATCAAAGTATATTAGAAATATACATATCTAGACTTAAAGAACTCTTACTAGGTGAATATGAATCTGCCCTATCCATGAAAAAAGTATCAACATTACAACAGCAAGCCACTAAAATTGAACAACTTATAAAATATCAAAAAGAAGAATACGATTACCATAGAGCAAAGAAAGAATCTAAATCTCACATTAGAAAAGTCGAAATGAAATATCATATTAACCGACTACTAAATGCACATTTATTAAACCTAGTATATTTACCAGAGAATACGCACATCGTCTTTACTGAAAAAGAACGCACAGCAATCTCAAATTTCATCAAATCCTATGAACATTTAATAAATGCAAATGAATATAAAAAACAAAAAAATGCAGCATCCACATTAAAAAATAGTGTTAAAGGACTGAATGAATTTGATGAAAACCAAATAAAAAGTCACATTATTTATGAAATACTCATGATTAATAAAATTTTAAACGATAGATATTCAAGATTAACAAAATAACTAAACTAAAACTTACTAAAGCGGCTAGGGCACTAAAATATGTCCCAGCCGCTTTTTATTATTATTTATTAATGATGTGAAGGTTACTACCTCTTTAACTCACATTTTTTTATTATTTTGCTTTTAACAACCTTTTTATAATAGCTTGTTTTGCTGCTTCTTCAACTGCATTGTCTAGTTGTTCTGGTTCGAATGTTATACCTTTTCGGATACATGCTTGTTTTAATAAGTAATCTGTGATTTCGTGGTTTTTAGGTAAAATTGGTCCATGTAAATATGTACCCAATAAATTTTTATAATGGATACCCTCTTTTTTATCTGTATCATTGTTACCATAACCATCAACAACTTTACCTAATGTAGGATATTCATGATATGTTCTTCCACCATGATTCTCGAAACCGACGATTTGTCCAAATGTTTCTGATTCAATAACAATATCTCCTATTAGACGGTCTTTCTTAGATTCTGTATAAATATCAAGAATGTTTAAACCTTCTAATCTTGTTCCATCAGGTGTTACATATTCAGATCCTAAAAATTGATAGCCGCCACATATTGTTAAAGTTGGCATGCCGTCTTCAATTGCATCTTTAAGTTGTGCTTTAATTTTCTTTAATTGTTCTGTAGCTAAACTTTGTTCTCTATCACTTCCACCGCCTATAAAGAAAATGTCACATTCATCTAAACTTAATTGATCTGTATCTGTTATATCTATTACTTCTACTTCTATATTACGCCATTTCGCACGTTGTTTTAGTGCAATGATATTGCCAATATCGCCGTACAAATTTAATTTATCTGGCATAAAATGAAATATTTTTATTGATGACATTATGCTTCCTCCTTAAAGGCTTTATTCAATGTTCGATGCATTGGTGATAAAGATGTATAGTTAGGAATTGCAACTGTAAACTGATTGTAAGTCATTGATAGTTCCGTTGCCTTTTCTATTGAATGTTCTATAATAACTTCCGCTTCAACTTCAGCATATTTCAGTCTTAATGCTAATTCTTCAGCTCTTTGTCCTGTACAGATGATAGTTTTGATATTTTGTCTAGATAATTTTTCAAAGTCTGCATCATAAATCCATGAAATATCTCTTCCATCTGCGCCGTTATCATTCAAACTGATTAAATAAACTTTTTCCCCATCAATTTGTTCACCAACAGATAAACTTGCATTAAGGCCTGCAGGGTTTTTAGCTAAGTTAATAAGCGCTTCTTTTTTACTATTTCTATAGTATTGCATACGTCCATTATCAGAAGTATACGTTTCAAAACCAGCTTTTATAGATTGATCATTTAAACCTAATTCTCTTAATACTGAATAAGCTGCAATGACATTAAACACATTAAAATCACCAGCAATCTTCATATCAAAATGTGCATCATTTAAGCCAACATGTATAAACGGTTCTTGTTTAAATGCTGTCACTTCATATTGTGGAGTCGCTCTATTAAATCCACATTCACATGTATAATGACCAATTTGATTGTAATGAATATGACTATAATTTAATAATCTGCCACAATTAGGACAATATTTACTTTCAACCATTGTACTTTGTTCAAAGTCATGTATCCCTTTTTGCATACCATAATAAACAATGTCATCACTTGCTATTTTCAAACGACTAACGAAAGGATCGTCTGCATTCAGTAATAGTTTAATTCCTTTATCCTTGATTGAGTTGCCGATATTATCTACCATCGTATCGATTTCACCAAATCTATCCATTTGGTCTCTAAAGAAGTTTGTCACTACCATCATAGAAGGTGTCATTTCTTTTAACACTCTTGGAATAGAACCCTCGTCTATTTCTATAACAGCAATTTTAGTATTTTTATTAGATTGAACAATAAAGCTTGAAGTAATCCCTGCTGCCATATTGGCACCTTCAGTATTATGTATAATTTCAATATTGTTCTTCTTTAATGTATAACCTATTAAGTTCGATGTCGTCGTTTTACCGTTCGTACCACTAATCATCACGATTTCATCTACTTCATTCGCTAACTTTCTTAAAATAAGCGGGTCTATTTTTCGAGCTATTTGTCCCGGAAGATCCGTACCTTGTTTACCTACTTTTCTACTAGCATATCGTGCTAGCTTTGCTATATTTTTCGCAACATACTTCTTCATACGTTACCTCCTTGTTCTGTCACATCATTATACCACGTTCAAAAGCTTTAAAAAAAGTGTTTAACTGTATCAAATCGTTGGTTTCATTTTGTTGTTATTGTATAATAAAAATGTAAGTTAAAATTATTATAGAAGGGAAGATTTCTATGTTATCTAAAAATATTTTAGATGCTTTAAACAATCAATTGAATCATGAATTTTACGCAGCACATGCATATATGGCAATGGCAGCTTATTGTGCAGATAAGAGTTACGATGGATTTGCAAACTTCTATATTCAACAAGCTAAAGAAGAACGTTTCCATGGTATGAAAATATATGACTATATTAACGATCGTGGTGAAAAAGCTATTTTCACAGCTTTAGATGCTCCTAAGACTGAATTCAGTTCTTTATTAGAGACATTTAAAGATGGATTAGCTCAAGAACAAGATGTTACACGTCGATTCTATAACTTATCTGAAATTGCTAAAGAAGAAAAAGACTTTGCAACAATTTCATTCTTAAACTGGTTCTTAGATGAGCAAGTTGAAGAAGAGTCTATGTTTGAAACACATATTGACTACTTAGAAAGAATTCAAGAAGACAATAACGCATTATTTATCTATGAAAAAGATTTAGCTTCTCGTCACTTCGATGAAGATGCTGAATAATTTATAGCCTTACAATACTTAAACAAGACCATCTCCATGAACTATTCATGGCAGATGGTCTTTATTCATTCTTTCTACATACCATCATCATTTACATTATTCCGACAAATGTTTATAATAACTTTCTAAAGGAAGTGATGGCATGTCTTCATTTGTAGCACTTGATTTTGAAACAGCAAATGGAAGTCCGGAAAGCATTTGTTCTGTCGGAATGGTCAAAGTAATTGATCATCAAATTACAGAAACTTTTTATACATTAGTGAACCCTGAAGATTATTTTTCAAATATAAATATTAAAATCCATAAAATAAAACCTTCTGATGTGACAAATTCACCTACTTTCGATGTCGTGTTTCCATATATGATGGATTTCATCGGTACACTACCAGTTGTAGCACATAATGCTAAATTTGATATGACTGTATTGTTTAAATCACTCATTAAACACCAAATCGAAATTCCTGAATTAACGTATTTTTGTTCATGTATATTAGCTAGAAAAACAGTCAACAATCATAGATATGGACTTGCGCCAATGATGGATTATTATAATATTGATTTTAAAGGTCACCACCATGCGTTAAATGATGCTAAAGCATGCGCAATTATTACGTATCGATTATTAAAACATTATCCAGACTTAGATTCTGTATTAAGTATTTATGGCAAAGCATTAACCGATAAAAAATATGTATAAATAAAAGCTTCTAAGATATTATAACGCATCCTAGAAGCTTTTATTCTTTTATTTACTCTTTGTGTTGGAATTCTTTTTTTATGTCTCTTTTTAAACTTGCTTTATTAACAGGTCTTTCTAATTTTCTATCAACCCAGAATAACAATATTGCTATCGCAATAATACCTAGTAATTTGATAATATCGAATGAACCTGTTTCAATGGAACTTTTAATAAATAAAATGATTAATAATACTGTAATTGCAATAATTGAAAATTTAAATTTCATATCAATCTCTACTTTCTTATTATAAGTATTAATAAATACCCACTTCTCGTATAGCCGAAACGCGCATTCAACAATATCCAGAATACTAAGGATACATGACGATATCAAGTAAACCGGTTTAAATAAAATCATATATTGTTAAATTGCGATATGTTCTCGAAACTAAATTCCCGATAGATACACCTACTAAACGTATAGAAGTATCCGGATCTTTTAATGAATTATATAAATCATATGCAATATTATAAATTTCAACTTCGTCATAGACTGGTGTATGACTACTTGTTTGTTTAGATAATGTTTCAAAGTTATGTGTTTTTAGTTTAACTGTTATTGTTCGCCCTGCTAGTTCGTGTTTATCAGCTCTATTGGCAACTTCAGTACTCAATTTTCTAATCGTATTGAGAATAAAGTCATCATCATTTTGATCTGTTTCAAAAGTTGTTTCTCGACCGATTGATTTTCTAACACGTGTTGGTTTCACTGGAGAATGATCGATACCACGTACTTTATTATAAAAGCTTACACCACGTTTACCGAATAATTGAATCAATTCCATTTGGTCATATGCGTATAAATCATTACCACTATTGATTCCCAATGATTTCATCTTTTCTTCGGTTACTTTCCCAATACCTGCAAAATCTCCTATCGGCAACGACATCAATAAATCATGTACATTCTCATAATCTATCACTGTCCGACCACTCGGTTTATTCATACCACTAGCGAGCTTTGCTAAAAATTTATTATAAGAAACACCTGCTGAAGATGTAAGATGCGTCTTATCATAAATATCCCGTTGAATATATTGAGCAATCGTTGAAGCAGATAAGTCTCTTCTCACAAGTTCAGTAACGTCTAAATAAGCTTCATCTAACGATAATGGTTCAACAATATCTGTATAACTTTTAAAAATCGCCATTATTTCATTAGATACTTCACGATAATAATTAATTCTTGGGCGTACATAATAACCATCCGGACAAAGTTGATGTGCTTGAGCCATGGGCATAGCTGAATGAACACCAAATTTCCGAGCTTCATAGCTAGCCGTTGAGACAACGCCTCTACCTGAAGCACGTCCTCCTATAATAACTGGTTTTCCTTTTAATTTTGGATTATCTCTTATTTCAACTTGAGCAAAGAAAGCATCCATGTCAATGTGAATGATTCGCCGTTCCATTCTAAACACCTCTATAAAAAAATAGGAAGTTGGTTGCCCAAATTCCTATATATTATATCAAAAATCTTTTTAACTTGTTGATTGAACATCTTTATTATCCGTAAATAAATTAATGCCGACTTCTGTATCTTCTACATAATTCATCTGTTTATTACTATAAATCACTTGTGCCATGTAAAAATCACCGATACATGCAGCACCATGAAAAGCAAATACATAAATAATAGAAGTGACTTGAAGCCATAATAATACAATTAATAATCCTATACTAATTAAAACAAATGGTGCTAATAATATGATATAAAATTGTTTTCTTGTAAAAATAGCATGTGGCATCGTTGCATAAAACATGCCTTTCATATATCCATATTTAACTTTTTCCTTTGGATTAAATATTTTAAAGCAAATACCGTGTATTAACTCATGGATAAACACTAATATAATTAAACCAACTAACCCAACTATGATATTTCTTACAAAGCCCTCTTCATAAATATATATGATATTCGCAATTAACTTAAAGCTAATTAATATTAATGAAAGAAATAAAACAAATTGTAAAAGTGCTAACCTCTTTAATACAGATATATTGTTAACTAAGTCAATTTTAAGCATCCAATACCCCCGAGAAACCATTTCTTAATAACCTTTACATAATGATTATAAAATATAAATTCAATTTATACTAATGATTTTATGCTCAGGTTTGAGTTATGAATTTAATTGACTTAGCGAAACTTTATACATCTTATCATCATTTTGGGAAGGATTACCTCTACCATCTGTATTGTTGCTTACAAAATATAAATCATCATTTACGATGTAAACATCTCTAATTCTTCCATATTTAGTCGCCACTTTTTTCATTTCATCTTTTTCTACATCAAATTTCATAATACCTTCTCCACGCAACGCAGCTGAATAAATGATACCATCTTTAAATGCTATGCCTGAAGGTGCCCAAGTATCATCTGATCCTGAAGTAAATATCGGTGTTTCCATATTATCATTTTCTTCATTACCTTCAATCACTGGCCAACCGTAATTTTGACCTTCTTTAATCTCATTTATTTCATCATTAGCTTGATTACCATGTTCACTCGCATACATCTGTCTATCAGGTGTCCATTCAATTCCTTGTGGATTTCTATGACCGTAACTATAAACATATGAATTAGAAATCGGATTATCTTTAGGTTTACTACCGTCAAGATTAATTCTTAAAATTTTACCACCTAAAGTATCTTTATCTTGTGCATTTTGTTCGTCTGAAGCATCTCCAGTAGTCGCATATAATTTATCATCCGGTCCGATTTTCAACCGACCACCATGATGATATTGGCCACTTGGTATTTTATCAATTAATACCTCATCCTCTTTCCACGTATCATTTTCTAATTTTAATTTTACGATACGATTAAACTGACCATTATCTTCATATGTGTAATAAGCATATGCTTCTTTAGAATCTTTAAAATCAGGCGCAAGCACAAATCCTAATAAACCCGCTTCAGCAGCAGTAGAAACTTCCTTATCTAAATCCACTTGTTGCTCAGTCTTTTTATTGCCATCAATTTTAATAATTTTACCAGGGCGTTCTGATAAATAAAACACATCATCTGATCTCGCAATACTCCAAGGTGTATCTAAACCTTGAGCTACCGTTTCAATCCCTTTAGTTTCTTTACGTTCTTGGTTGTCATCTGACTGACTCTGTTCATGTTCCATTTCATTCTGAGTTTGCTTACCTTTATCTTCAGTTTCTTCTTTCGAATCATTACTACAAGCAGATAAAATAAAACTAGCCGAAATCGCACTGATCATTAGTCGCTTCATAAACAACCCTCCTTACATTATTTATACAGTTGTAAACACTTTCACACAACCATAACGCTCAAAAACCCAAGCCAACTTATACGTTGGCTTAGGTTTTTAGTTAATTTTATTCTGTTATTTTTTCGATTAAAGCAACTGTTTCGACGTGTGTTGTATGTGGAAACATATCTACTGGTGTGATTTCTTTTAGTTGATAACCGCTATTTTTCAACAATTCTACATCTCTAACTTGTGTTGCTGGGTTACATGAAATATATACGATTCTTTTTGGTGATAATTCGATTAAAGTTTCTATAAATGTTTGATCGCATCCTTTTCTTGGTGGATCGACCATTACAACTTCTGGCTTAATACCTTCTTGTTGCCATTTTAAGATGATTTCTTCTGCTTTTCCTGCTTCCCATGTCGCATTATCTATATGGTTGATTTGCGCATTTTCTTTTGCGTTTTCTATTGCTTGTTCGACGACTTCCACACCATAAACGTGTTTCGCTTTTTGTGACATGTATGAACCGATTGTCCCAATACCACAATATGCATCAATGACAGTTTCTTCTCCATCTAATTGTGCATATTCTAGCGCTTTATGATAAAGTTTTTCTGTTTGTGTTGGGTTGATTTGATAGAAAGAAGTGTCGGATATTTTAAATTCATATTCAGAAAGTTTATCTGTAATGGTATCTTTCCCGTATAAAGTATATGACGTATGTCCCATAATAACATTTGATTTTTCTAGATTAATATTATGTTTAATGCTGACCACATTTTCAAATTCAGTTTGAATAAAATCAATTATTTTATTTTTATGGCTAAGTTGTTTACTATTCGTTACGAATATAACCATTGTTTCTCCAGTATAATAACCAGTTCTCAAGATGATATGTCTTAATTCACCTTTGTGCTTTTGTTCATTATAAATACTGATGTTTGTTTCATCTAAAATTCGTTTAAGTTTCTTCATAATTAAATCATGTTTTTCATCTTGAATCATACAATGATCTATATTTACGATATCGTGACTTCTTTGTCTATAGAATCCTAGTTCAATTTCACCAGATTTATTTTTCCCGACTGGTATTTGTGATTTATTACGATAATGCCAAGGATTCTCCATTCCAACTGTATCGTGAATAATTGTATCTTCAAAATGTGATTTTCTCTTGAATAGATTAATCACTTGTTCTTTTTTCATTTCTAATTGCGCTGTGTAGCTTAAATGTTGAAGTTGACATCCACCACAAACTTTATAATATTCACAAGGTGGTTCAATTCTGTCCTTTGATGCTTCTTCAATGGAGATTAACTTACCAATAGCAAATTGTTTTTTCACTTTGATAACTTTAAATGAAATGGTTTCATCTTTAATTGCATTTGGTACGAAAATTGGATAACGATCGAATTTAACTACACCATGCCCTTCATGTGTAAAATCGATAACCTCTCCAGTATATATTTCATTCTTATTTACGACTCCTGCCATATTAACTCCCTCTTTCACGATAAACATAGAAAAAAGGGACAAAATAATGTCCCTATGTATTTATTCTTCTGTTTGTTCTTCGTGTAGTCTTTCTCGTTCTCTTTCTACTGTTTCAATTCCGTGCTCTCTCTTAACCCTCTCAAGTTTAGAAAAGACTTGTATATGTTGTTTTAAGTTTAAGAAATTAGCAGGTAATACACCACCAAATTCACCATCAACATTTAATTGAATTTGCTCAAATGATGAGACATTAATTGTTTTAGCTTTAGTGTAATGAACTTTCGGATGATTGATATGATCACCTCTAGAAGCCAATGTCATAATGTGACCAAGCTCAGCTATATTCACTTTCTCTAATATAAGCAAAGTAAAATTACCATCATTAATATCAGCATCTGGTACTAGCTTTTCAAAGCCACCTATTGAATTCGTTAAGCCAATTAAGAACATCATCGCTTCGCCTTGGAATACATTACCATCATATTCGATACGTATATCAGTCGCTTTAATTTGTGGTAACATCTCTAAGCCTTTAATGTAATAAGCGAGTGGTCCAACCATTGTTTTCAATTTACTTGGCGCTTCATAAGAAACTTCTGTTATTTTACCACCACCAGCAATATTAATAAAATAGCGATTGTTCATTTTACCAACATCTACTGGTACAAGATCACCTTTAATGATTGTATCTACAGCTTCCATTATATTGTTTGGAATAAGAAGTGCTCTACCAAAATCGTTAACTGTCCCCATAGGAATTAGCCCTAGTTTAGGTCGTTTCTTTGCTTCTGCAATACCATTGATAACTTCATTTAAAGTACCGTCTCCACCAGCAGCAATGATAACATCATAATCATATTTTAGAGCTTCCCTAGCAGCATGTGTCGCATCTCCAGCACTTGTTGTAGCATGAGCACTTGTCTCATAACCAGCCTGTTCTAACTTAATTAATACATCAGGTAATGCTCTTTTAAATAACTCTCTTCCTGATGTAGGGTTGTAAATGATTCTAGCTTTTTTCTTCATTATGATCCCTCTTGTATATTCTTATATCTTTATATTAAAGCATATACTAAATATAAGAAAGCAAAAAATAATTAGCGTCTTTTCGTTCCAAATATATTACGTACGATTTCTCTACCAATTTGTCTTCCAACTGTTGATAAGAATTTAGATGTTTCTTTTTGGAATTGTGAAGGTTTTTCTTTCTTCTTAGATGTTGTTTCTTTCTTAGTTGACTGTGATTTCTTAGTTTTTTGTTCTTCTTCAGGTTGCTTTTCAATTTTATTTTGTAACATTTCATATGCACTTTCACGATCAAATGTTTCTTTATACGTTTCATTTAATGACGCATTTTCAATTAAATCTTTTTTAACAGATTCATCGATTACATTAATTTTACTTTCAGGTGGACGAATAAATGCACGTTCAACAACATTCGGTTGCCCTTCATCATTTAAGAATGAAATCAACGCTTCCCCAGTTTTCAATTCTCCGATTACTTGAGCAGTGTCAAAGCTTTCATTTTGACGGAAAGTTTGTGCAGCGCTTTTAATCGCTTTTTGATCTTTAGGTGTATAACTTCTAAGTGCATGTTGTACTCTATTTCCTAGTTGTCCGAGAACTGACTCTGGAATATCAATTGGATTTTGAGTTACGAAATAAATACCTACACCTTTAGAACGAATTAAACGTACAACTTGTTCAACTTTTTCAATTAACTCTTTAGAGCTGTCATTAAATAAAAGGTGGGCTTCATCAAAGAAGAATACAATTTTTGGTTTTTCGGGATCTCCTACTTCTGGAAGACTCTCAAATAGTTCAGATAATAACCATAATAAGAACGTTGCATATAATTTAGGCTTTTGATATAAAACAGATGCATCAAGTACATTGATCATACCTCTGCCTGAATCATCAAACTTAATAAAATCTTCTAATTGTAATGCAGGTTCTCCGAAGAACGTTTCAGCACCTTCAGTTTCTAATCTTAATAATGCACGTTGAATAGCACCAATTGATGCAGAGGAAATATTTCCATACTTCTCAGCATACTCTGCTCTATTTTCATTAATTTCTTTTAAAAGTGCTTTAAAATCTTTCATATCAATCAGAAGCAGACCACTTTCATCAGCAACTTTAAATACAATATCTAACACACCTAATTGAGTATTATTTAAATCTAATAACTTACCAATTAATAGCGGACCCATTTCTGTAATTGTTGTACGAACAGGTACACCCGTTTTTTGAAATACATCAAATAACGTTACAGGGAAAGCATTATTTTCATAATCATCAATTTTCATCATATCAATACGTTCTTGAATCTTATCATTGATAGAGCCAGCCTCAGCAATACTTGAGATATCCCCTTTAACATCTGACATAAAGACTGGAACACCAGCTTTTGAAAATTGTTCAGCCAATACTTTTAAAGTAATTGTTTTACCAGTACCAGTAGCACCAGCAATCAAACCATGTCTATTAGCTTGACCTAACTCTAAATTAATTTCATTTTCATTTTTAGCTATTTTAATTTGCGTCATATGTAGTTACGCCTCCATCGTCATTAAGATTTAATACTATTGTACTTCAACACACCAACCATGCAAGTAATTAGATATAGAATTTGCAATTTAATAAGATCAAGAATTAACTGTGGTGTAACTTCCATTATTCCGAATTCTAGCAATTAGGAAGACGCTCATTTTGGGGACATTTCTCAGAATTCTGTCCCTTACAAATATCCATCCTCTTATACAATAAAAAATCTCGTCACGAGTACTTCACTCTGTGACGAGATTTTCATTATATTTATTATCTTTTCTCTAATTCTGATTTTAGTAATTGGTTCACGATTTGTGGGTTTGCTTGGCCTTTTGAAATTTTCATAATTTGACCTACTAAGAAGCCCATCGCTTTGCCTTTACCATTTTTAAAGTCTTCTACTGATTGTGGATTGTTATCTAATGCTTCTGTAACAAATCCTAATAGTGTTGCTTCATCAGATATTTGTACAAGACCTTTGTCTTTCATAATTTGATGTGCGTCTCCACCATTTTCAGCTAATTCAGGGAATACTTTCTTAGCAATTTTACTACTCATTGTGCCATCTTCAATAAGTTTAATCATACCTGCTAAGTTTTCTGGTGTTAATGCAGTATCTTGTAATTCGATTTGATTTTTATTTAAGTATTCATTAACGCCACCCATTAACCAGTTAGATGTTAATTTAACGTCTGCACCATGTTCAATTGCTGCTTCAAAGAAATCTGACATTTCTTTAGTTAATGTTAATACATGTGCATCATAAGCTGGTAATCCTAATTCATTAACATAACGTTCTTTACGTACGTCTGGTAAATCTGGGATTGTTTGACGTACACGTTCTTTCCACTCATCATCAACATATAATGGTACTAAGTCTGGTTCTGGGAAGTAACGATAGTCATCTGAACCTTCTTTAACACGCATTAAAATTGTTTCGCCTGTTGATTCGTTGAAACGACGTGTTTCTTGTAAAATTTCTCCACCAGCTAATAATACTTCTGCTTGGCGTTTTTCTTCATGTTCAAGACCTTTACGGACATAGTTAAATGAGTTTAAGTTTTTAAGCTCTGCTTTTGTACCGAATTCTTCTTGACCATATGGACGTAATGAAATGTTGGCATCACAACGTAATGAACCTTCTTCCATTTTACAATCTGATACGCCTGTATATTGAATAATTGCACGTAATTTTTCTAAGTATGCATACGCTTCTTTAGGAGATCGAATATCAGGTTCAGAAACGATTTCAATTAATGGTGTTCCTTGACGGTTTAAATCAACTAAAGAATATCCCTCTTTATGTGTTAATTTCCCTGCATCTTCTTCCATGTGTAAACGAGTGATACCAATACGTTTAGTTTCTCCATCTACTTCAATATCAATCCAACCATTTTCACCAATTGGTTGATCGAATTGAGAAATTTGATAAGCTTTTGGATTATCTGGGTAGAAATAGTTTTTTCTATCAAATTTAGATTCTTTCGCAATATCCATATTTAATGCCATTGCTGCACGCATAGCCCAATCAACAGCTGTCTTGTTTACAACTGGTAACACGCCTGGGTATGCTAAGTCAATAACGTTTGTATTTGTATTAGGTTCCGCACCAAAATGAGCGGGTGATGGTGAAAACATTTTTGATTCTGTTTTTAATTCGACGTGAACTTCTAAGCCGATAATTGTTTCAAAATGCATTCAGTTTCACACTCCTTGTAAAGTTTTATAGTCATCATGTAAGTTATATTGTGTTTCATATTGATAAGCAACTTTGTATATCGTTTTTTCATCGAATGGTTTACCAACAATTTGTAAACCAATTGGACGACCATTTGATTTACCACAAGGAATAGAGATTGATGGTACACCTGCTAAGTTAACTGGAATAGTTAAAATATCATTAGCGTACATTGTTAATGGATCATCAATTTGTTCACCAATATTGAATGCTGTCGTTGGTGCAGTTGGTCCTACGATAACATCATAGTCTTCAAATACTTTTTCGAAGTCTTGTTTTATTAATGTACGAACTTTTTGAGCTTTTTTGTAGTAAGCATCGTAATAACCTGAACTTAATGCGAATGTTCCAAGCATAATACGACGTTTAACTTCGTCTCCAAAACCTTCACCACGAGATTTTTTGTATAGTTCTTCTAGTGTATTTGCTGATTTTGAATGATAACCATAACGGATACCATCAAATCTAGCTAAGTTAGCTGATGCTTCAGAAGATGCAATAATATAGTAACTTGCTACACCATACTTAGTATTTGGTAATGATACACGATCAACTGTAGCACCTAAAGATTCTAAAGTTTTAACAGCTTCATTAACTGAGTTCTTAACTTCTTCAGATACACCAGAGCCAATGAATTCTTCTGGTACAGCTACTTTTAAGCCTTTAATATCTTTACCAATTTCAGACGTAAAGTCTACATCTTCGATCGGTGCACTTGTTGAATCTTGTGAATCATGTCCAGAAATCGTTTCTAAAATTAATGCGTTATCTTTAACACTACGTGTAATAGGTCCAATTTGATCTAATGAAGAAGCAAATGCTACTAGACCAAAACGTGATACACGGCCATATGTAGGTTTCATACCAACAACACCACAGTATGATGCTGGTTGACGGATTGAACCACCAGTATCTGAACCTAATGCAAATGGTACTAAGCTTGCTGCAACAGCTGCTGCTGAACCACCTGATGAACCACCTGGTACGGCTTTATGGTCAAATGGATTAACAGTTGTCTTGAAATAAGAGTTCTCATTTGAACCACCCATAGCAAATTCATCCATGTTAAGTTTACCAACTAAAATACCATTTTCAGCATTTAATTTATTCATAACTGTTGATTCATATATAGGAATAAAGCCTTCTAACATTTTACTTGCACATGTAGTTTCTACACCTTCAGTAATAATATTGTCTTTGATACCCATTGGAATACCAAATAGCTTACCTTCCATTTTACCTTCAGCTTGTAATTTATCTTGTTCTTCAGCTTTTTTAATTGCTTGTTCTTTATCTAAAGCTAAGAATGCTTTAATATTTGCGTCGTCTGCTTCTATCGCATCAAAAATATCTCTAACAATTTCAGATGGCTTAATTTCATTATTTTTAATCATTTCTGATAAACGTTCAATTGTTTCATAACGAATTGTCATGCTTTAGTCCTCCTCATTCATAATTGCTGGAACTTTAAATTGCCCCGCTTCTTTTTCTTTCGCATTAAGTAATGCTTGTTCTTGAGGAATTCCTGATTCACTCTTATCTTCTCTTAGAACATTTTGTAAGTCTAATACGTGGAATGTTGGTTCAACATTTTCAGTATCAACTTCATCTAATTGTCCTGCAAAGTTTAAGATCTTCTCTAAAGATTGTGTGAATTCATTGACTTCGTCTTGTGAAACTTCAAGTCTAGCTAAATTAGCAACATGTTCAACTTGTTCAGATGTTACCTTCGTCATGTGCGACGCCTCCTTAGTTAATCTAACATCATATAATTTTAACAAATTTTCATATAAAAATCTAAAGTTATTAAAAATTAACTACATGAAAGCGCATACATTGTGTATAATAAATTATCAGAATTTTTTCTGAATTTTATGTCAATGAGTGAGAGGTGGTTTTTCATGTTTATTCTTGGAAATACTTTTAAGAATGTTAAAGTCGAAACTTCTTGGGAAACATACGTCATGATTGCTATTTATTTTGCCATTTTATTAGCAATTGGATTTTATGCTTACAAACGTTCGACAAGTACGCTTGATGAATATATGTTAGGCGGCAGAGATTTAGGTGCACTTGTTACTGCCCTATCAGCAGGTGCTTCAGACATGAGTGGTTGGATGATTATGGGGTTACCAGGATCTGTATATAGTATCGGTCTATCAGCAACTTGGATTGCCATTGGCCTTACAATTGGTGCTTGGCTTAATTACATACTCGTAGCATCACGTTTAAGAATTTATACTGAACTGACTGATAACGCTATTACTTTACCTGACTTTTTTGAAAAAAGATTATCAGATAATACAAGAATCGTTAAAGTCATTTCAGGGTTAGTTATCGTTGTATTCTTTACGTTATACACACATTCTGGAATGGTAGCTGGTGGCGTACTATTTAATAGTGCATTTGGACTAGATTATCATGTTGGTTTATTTATAGCCGCTAGTATTGTTATTTTGTATACACTTTTCGGCGGTTATTTAGCTGTATCATTAACAGACTTCTTCCAAGGTGTCATTATGATCTTAGCATTGGTATTAGTGCCTATCGTTGCGTTGTTAAAGTTAAATGGTCTCGACACGTTTAGTGAAGTTGGTGATTTAAAACCTACGAATTTAGATTGGTTCAAAGGAACAACTACAGTTGGTATCATCAGTTTACTAGCTTGGGGATTAGGATACTTCGGTCAACCACATATTATAGTACGTTTTATGTCTATTAAAACACATAAACTAATGCCTAGAGCACGTCGAATTGGTATTTCATGGATGGCGATTTCTTTATTAGGTGCTTGTGTGACTGGGTTAATTGGTATAGCTTTTGTTGAACATACTAATATAGAAGTTAAAAACCCAGAAACAATCTTTATCGTAATGAGTCAAATTTTATTCCATCCACTCATTGCAGGGTTCTTCTTAGCAGCAATTTTAGCTGCGATTATGAGTACAATTTCTTCACAGCTTCTTGTAACATCTAGTGCATTAACGCAAGACTTCTACATGTTATTGCGCAGAAAAACTTTACAAGATAAAAGTCATGAAAAGGAATTCGTTCTTGTAGGACGCTTATCTGTTTTACTTGTATCAATCGTTGCAATGTACATCGCGTGGAATCCAAATGATACAATTTTAAATTTAGTTGGTAATGCTTGGGCTGGATTTGGCGCAGCATTTGGACCTTTAGTATTATTATCACTACATTGGAAACGTCTAACTAAATACGGCGCGATTGCAGGAATTTTGACTGGTTCATTAGTCGTTATTTTCTGGATACTCATGAAAAATCATGGTGGTATTTTTGAATTTTATGAAATCATACCTGGATTTATTTCAAGTATTATTGTAACAGTTATTGTGAGCTTAATGACGAAACCACCTGTTGAAAATGACCTTAAAAAGTTTGATGACATGGAACAAATTTTAAAAAGCTAAAAATTTTTAAAAAAGTTTACATCGTCATTTTATGAGCAAAATAAGTCATAATCATATCCTTTGTAAACATTTACACCGCAAGGCATAGAGCAATATTATCAAACACAAAATATGAACAAATTGTGACACGATTCTATATAAATGATAAACTGAATATACGGATAATTTACTTTTTACCCTTTGATTATTATTTCATTTGTGTATAATGGTCAACGTGCAACTTTAAAATACATAAAATAAAGGAGCGGGATTATGTTTATTTTAGGACAAATTGATGCGAGTGCTGGAGTTGCTTCAGGCTGGCAAACTTATTTCATGATTATAGTCTATTTTCTTGTTCTATTAGCAATTGGTTACTATGCTTATAAACAATCAACAAGCAATTTAGATGAGTACATGTTAGGTGGCCGTAGTATAGGTCCTTATGTAACAGCATTATCCGCTGGTGCATCCGATATGAGTGGTTGGATGATTATGGGACTTCCTGGTGAAGTTTACAGTATTGGATTATCGGCAACTTGGCTTGCTATCGGTTTAACAGTAGGTGCATGGTTAAATTACATTTTAGTAGCACCGAAATTACGTGTATATACTGAACATACTGGAAACGCGATTACGATTCCAGATTTCTTCGAGAAACGTGTTGCAGATAATACACATGCTTTAAAAATTATTTCAGGTATTATCATTGTCGTATTCTTTACGCTATATACTTCAGTTGGTATGGTTTCAGGTGGTACTTTATTCGAAAGTGCATTCGGTATGGATTATCGTCTTGGTATTATTTTAACTGGTGGTATCGTTGTATTATATACATTCTTCGGAGGATATTTAGCTGTTTCACTAACAGACTTCTTCCAAGGTGTGATCATGTTAATAGCAATGGTTATGGTACCTATCGCTGCTTTATTAACTTTAAACGGGTTAGATACTTTCCACACTGTAGCAGAAGTTAAACCAACTAACTTAGATTGGTTTAAAGGAACTTCAGTTGTAAGTATCATAGGATTAATTGCATGGGGACTTGGTTATTTTGGACAACCACATATTATTGTAAGATTTATGTCTATTAAATCACATAAACAATTACCAACAGCAAGAAGATTCGGTATTGGTTGGATGGCTATTTCATTATTAGGTGCATGTTTAGTTGGTTTAACTGGTATTGCATACATTCATGATACAAGCCAAACAATTGATAACCCAGAAACAATCTTCATCTTAATGAGTCAAGTGTTATTCCATCCATTAGTTGGCGGGTTCTTCTTAGCAGCAATTTTAGCGGCTATTATGAGTACAATTTCATCTCAATTACTCGTTACATCAAGTGCTTTAACACAAGACTTTTATAAAATTATAACTAAAAAACGTGGTTATGAACCAGATAGAGATAAAGAATTTGTTATGGTAGGTAGATTTGCAGTATTAGCTGTAGCAATTGTGGCAATATTACTTGCTTGGACTCCAAATGACACCATACTTAATCTTGTAGGTAATGCTTGGGCAGGATTCGGTGCAGCATTTGGACCACTTGTATTAATGTCATTATACTGGAAAGGTTTAACGAAAAACGGTGCAATCGCAGGTATGGTGACGTCTTCAATCGTCGTACTATTCTGGATTATGATGAAAAGTCATGGCGGTATTTTCGAATTATACGAAATTATCCCAGGATTCTTCACAAACATCGTCGTTACAGTTATTGTAAGTTCATTTACTAAGAAGCCAGACAAAGAAGTTATTGATAACTTAGATCGTATGAAACGTATCTTAAATGAAGATTAATATGGAAGAGACTGGTACATAAAATGTGCCAGTCTTTTTTATATGGAAAAATAGCTGTAATTTTTTGGGGGTATATGGCTTGTTTGGGGAGTCTTGCAACATATGTGAGTTCTATGTTGCTTGTTTGGAGTGTCTTCCAACATAGAGGGCTCCTATTTATCTTGTTTCATTAGTCTTGATAAATACAGACCTTCTATTTATCTTGTTTCACCAGTCTTGATAAATACAGACCTTCTATTTATCTTGTTTCATTAGTCTTGATAAATACAAGGTGCTGAACATTGCTTGTCATACCTCACTTGCAATGTTCAGACCTATATTTCTAAAAATACGAAAAAGAGTCTAGAACATTTCTGTTCCAGACTCACTTTTTAACTATTTATAAATATGAATTTGTGGTTCGTCATCGTCTTTAGTCTTCGTAATTAATGCTTGTGGTTCTTCTCCGTCTACGATAGAGATTTCTAAATCATCTATACCTTTAAAGTATTTTTGAGATAGGTCTGCTACGTATTGAGTCACACCAATTACTTCTGCTTTTCCATAATAATCAAGTGGTACTTTTATTTCTAGTTCTGTCAGTTTATCGTCATCAAATTTACCTGTTCCTACTGATTGTGTAAAGTTAGGGAAGTATTTTTGTAAGTCTTGATTAAACTGTTCAAAATTAGAATTTAAATTTTCATCTAAATCTGATGCATCACTTGATGGGATTGTGACATATTTTTGATTCATTTTTCCCCAACTTTTAACGTTACGCTTACCGCCTTCACTAGAGGCATAATAAACAAATTTACCTGGTTTGATGTCACCTTCTCCAGACTGTATGAATATACCAAAGTTAATTGGAATATTTTTAAGGTCATCTCTTACACGAAGACGTGAAAGGATTTCTTCAGCCATCTCTTTACCTTTTTTCTCTACTTCTTTGTTATCAAGTTTCTTAGTATATGTTTCGCCGTATTCTTCTTTTTGGTAAACATATTCACTATTCATGGCTAAGCCAATCGTCATACCAGAAATCTTTTGTTTTTTAGCATCACTTTCTGTGAAGTAATCTTGTTCGATGATATGTGATAAATATGTAGGTGAATTCTCAGCTATTTTTTCAGGATCTGTTTCTCCTTTATGAGTTGGATTCAAACCTAAGTTTTCTCTTGCATTATTTTGTTCTTTTTCATCATCACTCATATCTTTAATTTCTGCTTTTGTATATTTAGGTGCTAAATATGCTCTCACAGTATCTTTATCTAAGAACTGGCCATCTCTGTATAAGTAATCATCAGGTGAAAATGTCTGTTTACTTATATCTAACAATCCACTTTCAAATGCTTCACTGTTATAACTAGAAATCATATTATCTTGCGTTAATCCTCTTGCAGCACTTACTTTAAATGGTAGTAATGTTCGATAATAATCACTGGAAATTTGCATACCTGTAGAAATTTGCTTTGTTTGCTCTTTTTCTTTATCTGATTTATCTTGATTATCTTTTTGGGTAGTATCTGATGAACATGCTGTAAGCAATATTACAGACGCTAAAATAAGAAATCCTTTTTTCATATCTTTAACCTCTATTCATTGATATTACGATATTTGTTTAACCAATCTTCTTCTGACCAAACTTCTATATTTAATTTTTCAGCTTTTTCAAGTTTGGATCCAGCATCTTCACCAGCAATAACAACATCTGTATTTTTAGTGACACTTCCTGTTACCTTTGCACCTAATGATTGGATTACTTTTGTTGCTTCAGGTCTAGTCATCTCTGTCATTTTACCAGTTAATACGAATGTTTTTCCAGTAAAATCTGGATGACCTTCAATTTCAGATTGCTTAATACCTGTATAAGTCATGTTAACATTTTTCTGTTTAAGTTTATCGATTAATACTTTTATATCATCATTTTCCATATAAGTAACAAGTGATTGAGCCATCTTATGACCAACATCTGGTATTTCAGTTAAATCTTCTATCGTTACTTCGAATAAGCGATCAATTGTTTCATATTTTTCAGCTATTACACGACTTGCTTTTGTACCTAAATGTCTTACACCTAAACCAAATAATAAATGCTCTAGTGATTTTGCTTTAGAAGCTTCGATTGCTGTTAATAAATTATTAACTTTCTTCTCACCCATTCTTTCCAATGGTAATAAATCATCTTTCGTTAAATAATATAAATCCGCGACATCTTTAATTTTATCGTTTTGATAAAGTTGTTCGATTATTTTATCTCCTAAACCGTCAATATTCATTGCTTGTCGTGATACAAAATGAATCATACCTTCTACTAATTGTGCAGAACATTTAGGGTTAATACATCTTAATGCAACTTCACCTTCTATTCTAACCAATTCATGCTCACAACTTGGACAGTGTGTTGGCATATGATAAATCTCACTATCTTCGCTTCTTTCTTCAGCAATACTTTTAACGACTTCAGGTATAATGTCACCTGCTTTTTTGATGACAACTTTATCTCCTATACGGATATCTTTCTCATGGATTAAGTCTTCGTTATGTAATGATGCTCTAGAAACAGTAGTTCCTGCCACTTTAACAGGCTCTAATATCGCAGTTGGTGTCACAACACCAGTTCTACCTATACTTAATTCTATATCTGTTAATGTTGTTAAGACTTCTTCAGCTGGGAACTTGTACGCAATTGCCCATCTTGGTGATTTCTGAGTAAAGCCAAGTTCTTCTTGCTGACTTAAATCATCAACTTTAATAACAATGCCATCTATATCATATGATAAATTATTGCGTTGTTCAGTCCACTTACTTATAAAAGATAATACGCCTTCTATATCATCAAAAGTTTCTCTTTCTTTGTTTGTCTTAAATCCTAGTTCATCTAAATTGTTTAATGCCTCTGATTGACTATCCGCTTCTATTTCAGTTAAGTCATTAACACTATATAAGAAAATATCGAGCTTCCTTTTAGCAGTTAATTTTGAATCAAGCTGTCTCAATGAACCTGCAGCGGCATTTCTAGGATTTGCAAATAGTTGTTCCCCGTTTTGTTCTTTTTGTTCATTTAAAGAAATAAAAGATTTCCTAGGCATGTATGCTTCACCACGAACTTCAATAGAAAGAGGTTCTTTAATTGTTAAAGGAATGGCATGTATCGTTTTTAAATTTTCAGTGATATTCTCACCTGTTGTACCGTCTCCACGCGTTAATCCTTGAACAAATCGTCCGTTTACATACTTTAACGATACAGCTAAACCATCAATTTTTAATTCACATGTGTATCGAACACTGTCTACTTTTTCTCTAACTCTTTGATCAAATTTTCTTAAATCTTCTTCGTTAAAAGCATTACCTAATGACAACATAGGTGTGTCATGATTAATTTTTTCAAATTGAGATAACGGTGGTCCACCAACTCTAACAGTTGGTGAATCGTCCGTTTTTAGTTCAGGGTGCTTTTCTTCTATAGAGATTAACTCATGCAATAATTGATCATATTCACTGTCAGGAACAGTTGGATTATCTAACACATGATATTCATGGTTATAACGATGTAACAATTGATGAAGTTCTTTAACTCTTGATTTTAAATCTTCCATAGTTTACTCCCCTTTCTTCTCAATTGGTGCAAATTGTGCTAATAGACGTTTTGGTCCTTCTTTTTTGAAAATGATATCTAATTCAACAGAACCATTTTTATCATTTACAGCACTTACCATACCTTCACCCCATGATTTATGGGTTACTTTATCCCCAACATTCCATGATGTTTCTGGTTTCTGCTTCGTATTCATACGACCTGCAAAACTACGTTTAGGTGTGGAAGTTTGTTTTTGCTTAAATGATGTTTTTGGTTTCACGCCATCTAGTAAATCTTCTGGAATTTCTTTTAAAAATCTTGATTTTAAGTTCGCTTGAGATCTACCAAACAATGTACGAGTTGTCGCGTGAGATAAATGTAACTCTTCTTCGGCTCTCGTAATAGCCACATACGCAATTCGGCGTTCTTCTTCCATTTCATGTTCTTCACCTGATTGAAGACTTCTAAAGTGTGGGAAAATACTTTCCTCCATACCAATAATAAATACAACTTTGAACTCTAGACCTTTCGCTGAGTGCATTGTCATCAAAGTTACACCCGCTTCTAAATCTGCATCATCAACATCTGCAACGAGTGATAAATCTGTTAAGAAGTTCATCAATGATTGTTCTTCAACTGGTGTGTTTTTTTCATAGTCTCTTGGTACAGATAAGAACTCATCAATATTCTCAAGTCTACTTTGCGATTCAATCGTTTGTTCGTTCTCTAACATACGTCTATAACCAGATTTTTCTAATATTTGTTCTACAATTTCAGTTACAGATAAGAATTCTTGTTGTTGCATAAAGTTATTCATCATCTCATAAAATGCTGCGCCTTCTTCAGTAACTTTTTTAGATAAACCGATAAAATCAACTTCTCCTAAAGCATCAAAGTAACTCAATTGATTCATCGCTGCATATTGAGCAATTTTTTGAACAGATGTCGGCCCAATACCTCTTTTAGGTACATTAATGATTCTTTCAAAACTGATATCATCATTGCTATTTGAAATTAATCTTAAATAACTCAAAATATCTTTAATTTCTTTTCTATCATAGAACTTTGTTCCACCAACCATTGTATAAGGAATATTAGATTTCAAGAACGTTTCTTCAAGTACACGTGATTGAGCATTTGTTCGATATAACACAGCTATGTCTTGGTTTTTATAGCCATCTTGTTTTTTCTTTAATATTTGACGAATGACATATTCTGCTTCATCTCTTTCAGTTGTTGCTTCATAATATTTTATCTTTTCACCTGAGTTATTATCCGTCCATAATGCTTTAGGTTTACGTTCAGCATTATTACGAATTACTTCATTTGCTGCAGTTAAAATAGTTTTTGTTGATCTATAGTTGCGCTCCAGGAAGATTGTTTGTGCATTTGGATAGTCTTCTTCAAATGATAAAATATTTTTAATGTCTGCACCTCTCCAACCATAAATAGATTGGTCAGAGTCACCTACGACACATATATTTTCAAATTTACTTGCTAATAAATTAACGAGCGTATATTGTGCTTTGTTAGTATCTTGATATTCGTCGACATGAATATATTGGAATTTATTTTGATAGTATTCCAATACTTCAGGCACTCTATTAAATAATTGAATCGTCATCATGATTAAATCATCAAAGTCTAATGCATGATTTCTAAGTAATTTATCTTGGTATCCTTTGTATACACTAGCGACCATATTGGCATGAAAATCACTTGCTTCTTTTTCAGCATCTTCAGCTGTTTTTAATTCATTTTTTAAATTAGAAATTGCACCAATAAATGATCTTGGGTCATATTTTTTACTATCTATATTTTGTTTCTTTAATATTTCTTTAATAACTGATTTTTGGTCAGTCGGATCTATAATTGTAAAGTTTCTTTCAATTCCAATACGGTCAATGTCTCTTCTTAAGATTCTTACACACATTGAATGGAATGTAGATATCCAAATACTTTCAGCTTCAGGACCAACTAAATGGCTAATTCTTTCTTTCATCTCTTTAGCTGCTTTATTAGTAAATGTAATCGCCAAAACATTATAAGGAGAAACATCTTTCTCATCTAATAAATACGCAATTCTGTGCGTTAATACTCTCGTTTTACCACTACCTGCACCTGCCATAATAAGTAATGGCCCTTGAGTTGTTTTGACTGCTTGTTTCTGTTCGTCATTCATTCTATCTAACAATGCGTTCATAAAAACCTTCCTTTATTGTTTTACTTTTACAGTTTGTAAAGCTTTTTTCAAATCTTCATAAATGGCATTACCGACTACAATTATGTCAGCATATTCTGCCATTTCTTTCGCTTTTTCTAAATTATCTATACCGCCACCATAAATAAGTTGGGCGTTTTCTAAATGTTCTTTAACAGCTTTAACCTCTTCCACTTTTCCATACTTACCACTGTATTCTAAATAAAATATAGGTAAATGATATAGTTTATCTACCATTCTTGCATAACTGATTAAATCTTCTTCATCTAAATCTGTATTCGCACTTGTCAATTGCGCTACTTTACTGTCTTCATTCATAACAACATAGCCTTCTAAGAAAATTTCATCAAAATCCATCATATAGCCATATTCCTTAATAGCTTTTTGAAGCAGACCATTATGGTAGTCAACATTATTACTATTTAAAACACTCGGTACAAAATAAAAATCAAAACCAGGCACAACACTTTCAATATTAGAAATTTCAAGTGCACATGGTAGCGGATAACGTCTAATTCTGCTCATTAAATTTAATACATTATCTTCCGTAACATTATCAGTACCACCAATTATAATAGCATCCGTACCAGATTCACATATTTTCATTAAGTCCTCATCTGATATAGATTTCGCTGGATCTAATTTAAATACGTGACTCCACAAATTTATATCGTACATACTTAAACTCCTTTAATTATCATAAGATTAATTATAGCATTTTTAAGTTTAAATTCCGAAATGAAATAGGACAATTATCATAAAAAAAGAAGCGAAAAATTTCGCTTCTTACATTGTTTAAGATACGGTTAAGATGAAGTTGTGAGGTGTGAGTTGGGCTATCTCTTGGCTTTACTCATCCATTAAGCCACAACTTCCACACTCTCATGACTATATAATCTCAACCACAACTTCTATTTACCGTAATCAAAGTATTCTTCTAATGTTGTGTCTTGCTTATAAATTTTTTCTGCTAATTCTTTACCGACATATCTTAAATGCCATGGTTCATATTGGTAACCTGTTATTTTTTCTTTGCCTAATGGATATCTAATGATAAATCCATATTGATGTGCATGTGTCTTTATCCATTTTCCTTCATTTGTATTTCCGAATGACTTTCTAAAATCATCAGTTGCTGAATTTGAACCCACATCAAATGCTAATCCTGTCTGATGTTCTGATTGTCCTGGTTTAGCACTATATTGGTTGGCCGCTTCTTCACCATCTCTTGCTACATAATCATTATATAGTTGTTTTTGATTTTCATAAGAACGATACCCGCTTCTAAATACTAAGTCTAATCCTTCATTCGTTCCATCTTGTATCAATTTATTTAATTGATTTCTAGCAGTACTATTTTCACCAGGGGCATAATCATGTGGTAAGCCTACTTTTTTGTTTACAAAAACATGCCCATCAACATAAGTGATGCCATCTTTCTTTGTAACTTCATGTTTCTTTTGTTCTTGCCTTTTAGATTTTTGTGCTGTCTCTTTTTTATCTTTTTGAGTATGTTCTTCTTTAGTAGATTTCTTATCTGTATTCTGATCATCACTACATGCGCTTAATACTAAAGTAGATATGCCAATTATTAAAAATAATTTCTTCATGCGTAAAGCTCCTTATTTCTTAAAGTTTACTATTTATATACTATTTTAACCAATTAAGGCTGAGACATCCATTAATGTCCCAGCCTTACATACATATTTATGATTATTTTTCGAAGTCAATATTCATTCTTTCAAGAATCATTGTATATGCATCATTACCCCATTGCAATGAGCGTTTAACTCTTGAAATTGTTGCAGTTGAAGCACCTGATTCTTTTTCTATATGAGCATAAGTGTATCCTTGTTTAATCATTTTTGCCACTTGTAGCCTTTGTGACAATGACTGTAATTCATTAACTGTACATAAATCATCAAAAAATTGATAACATTCTTCTCTTGTCTCTAATGTCAGAACTGCATCAAATAGTTCATCTAATGCTTTTCCTCTTAATTTTTCAATTTGCAAAAAATCAACCCCTGTTTAATATAAGTTCATTAATTGCATTTTAACGCACTAACCTATTAAAGTACAGTAAAACGTGTCTTATTCTATACCAGCTCTTCTGAATATGGTATCGACTTGATTTAAATGGTGTTTCTCATCGAAGCATTCATCTAATTCATCAGCACTTAACAAGTTTGTAATTTTTTCATCTTGTTCTACTAATGTTCTAAATGGTGTTTGAGTTTCCCATGATTCCATTGCTTTTGGTTGAACGATATCATATGCTTCTTCTCTGACCATACCTTTATTAATTAACGTTAACATAACACGTTGTGAATAAATTAAACCAAATGTTTTATCGATATTACGTTTCATATTTTCTGGATATACTGTTAAACGATCAATGATATTAGTAAATCTGTTTAATGCATAATCCAATGCGATTGTTACGTCTGGTAGCATAATTCTTTCAGCAGATGAATGTGAAATATCTCTTTCATGCCATAAAGGTACATTTTCATATGCAGTCGTAATATATCCTCTAATAACACGTGCTAAACCTGTAACATTTTCTGAACCAATTGGATTACGTTTATGTGGCATAGCTGAAGAGCCTTTTTGACCTTTAGCAAAAGCTTCTTCAACTTCACGCGTTTCAGTTTTTTGTAAACCACGAACTTCTACTGCAAATTTTTCAATAGATGTTGCGATTAAACCTAATGTCGCAATGTAATACGCGTGACGATCACGTTGAAGTGTTTGAGTTGAAACTGGTGCACAACCTAATCCTAATTCTGTACATACATGCTCTTCTATTTCTGGTGGAATATTTGCAAATGTACCAACTGCACCGCTCATTTTTCCAACTTCGATTTCTTCACGAACACGTTTGAATCTTTCTAAATTACGTTTCATTTCTGTATACCAAAGTGCCATTTTAATACCAAATGTTGTTGGTTCTGCATGGACACCATGAGTTCTACCCATCATTAAAGTTGTTTTATGTTCAATTGCTTTATTTTTTAATACTTCTAAAAATCTTTCTAAGTCTTTTTCAATGATTTCATTTGCTTGTTTAATGACATAACTTAAAGCTGTGTCAACAACATCTGTTGAAGTTAAACCGTAATGTACCCATTTACGTTCTTCACCTAGAGTTTCAGAAACTTGTCTTGTGAATGCCACAACATCGTGACGTGTTTCTTGTTCAATTTCTTTAGCTCTATCAACGTCGACCTTAGCATTTTGTCTTATAAGCTTTACATCTTCTTCAGGAATGTGTCCTAATTTACTCCATGCTTCACAAGCTAGTATTTCAACTTCTAACCAAGCTTCAAAACGATTTTGTTCTGTCCAAATATTAGCCATTTCTTCTCTTGAATAACGTTCAATCATTGATAAATTCTCCTAACATATTTTAGTCATTTATAGTATAACAGACTTCTACGAACACGTACATTATTTATAAAAAATACAAAATTGTTCGTGATTTATAATTTTAATCCTAATATCTTTCATTATATATTGTAACAGTAGGAGAATAAACTAAAAGTAGAAAAAATCTGGGCCACATTCTCATGTCCCAGATTTATTGTCATTCTTTGATTTTCTTACCTACGAATTGTATTTCTTGTTTGAGAACCTCAATGTCACCATTTTCTTTCTCAATAAATACAGGTTTTTCAAATCTTTTTACAGGTGTATAACCTTGAACTTTCATTCTTTTTAGACACATTTCAATCGTTTCATTGTCTTCTACTCTAAACTTCATCAGTATCATACGCCTTTAATTTTTTGCTTCGTACACCTTTAACCCAGAATCCACCGTGTATATTCTTAGGTTCATAAGCGATTACAAAGGCTTTAGAATCCAATTGTTTAATTGTTTCCATTAATTTTAATTCAAATCTACGTGGTGTTAAAATTTGCATCACTAAGCGATCACCATCTCGTCCTTTAGCAACGTAATGTGTTACACCATAACCTAAATCTCTTAACGTTCTTGGTAAATCTGTTTCATATTCAGCTGTTGTAACATTTACAACGATATACCCTAATGCAATTTTCTCTTCAATTTTCATACCGACAATTATGCCTGCAGCAAACCCAAGCGCATAAGCTAATATATTCTGAATTTGGTCAAGACTATTGATAACTAAACCTAACCCGATAACATAAACAACTACTTCAAGTACACTAACAGCAGCGGCAACATATCGATATCCTTTCAATGTTAAAATTGTTCTCATTGTTAAACAAGATACATATACTATATTAATGACAAATATAGATAGCACCATTAACCATGGATTATCTAATATAGCTGACATTTAAACCCTCCATAAATCAAAATACTGGAATCATTTTATCAAGCAAACTTATGAAAGTCACGTATTATTTTGGCCATGTATAACGGTTATAAGGCATTTCTCTTTTATGTGCATTTCTTACATAGTGATTTTGAATAATTTCTTGATCTTTTTCACTGATTTTTTTACCTTCTAAAAAGTCATCAATGGCATCATATGTTACACCTAACGCTTCTTCATCTGGTAAAGCAGGTTTATCTTCTTCTAAATCAGCAGTTGGTACTTTATTGATTAAATGATCTGGACCACCTAAATATTTTAAAATCGCTTTGCCTTGGCGTTTATTAAGACCGAATAACGGTGCAATATCACAAGCGCCATCTCCAAATTTCGTATAGAAACCTGTGATATTTTCAGCAGAATGATCCGTACCAAGTACGAGTCCATTATTAGCTGAAGCAATTGAATATTGAACTTTCATACGTTCTCTCGCCTTTTCATTCCCTTTTTGAAAATCAGTTAATTCTACACCTGCTTCTTTTAAAGATTGAATACTCGCTTCAACCGCAGGCTTAATATTTACTGTTACACGATTACTTGGATTAATAAAATCTAATGCATCTTGTGTATCTTGTTCATCAAATTGTTCCCCATAAGGTAACCTTACTGCGATAAATGCATATTGATGATTTTCTTCAGCATTTAGTTCATCTACTGTTAATTGTGCGATTTTACCCAATAATGTCGAATCTTGCCCACCAGAAATACCTAAAACTAAAGATTTAACAAAACTATGTGCTTTAACGTAAGATTTTAAGAACTGTTTGATTTCTTCAAATTCTTTTTTTGGATCGATTGATTTTTTAACATTCATTTCTTTGACAATGATTGATTGTAAATCTCTCATGACTCTTCCACATCCTTTATCGCTTCTGCTACTCTTTCAGCTACATCGAATATCTTTTTATTCTTATTATCCCAACATGCTTTACTCAAATCTACTGGATATTCTTCAGGATTTAAATAACGTTTATTTTCTTCCCATAATATATCTAAATTGTTAAAAGCAAATTCTCTAATTTCTTTAATTTCTGGAAGTGTGTATACGCGTTTACCATCTTTAAAAATGTCATGATGTAAATCGACAGCTTTAAAATGTTTGATATATTTCATTTTATAAGTATGAACAGGATGGAACATTTTTAGACGTTCTTCTTTATTAGGCTCTTCATCTTCTAATGTAATATAATCGCCTTCAGATTTATTCGTTTTAGTATTGATAATTCTATAAACATTTTTCTTACCAGGTGTTGTTACTTTTTCAGCATTGTTAGAAATTTTGATGCGATCTGATAATTCGCCATTTTCTTCTTCAATTGCTACAAGTTTATAGACAGCACCTAATGCTGGTTGATCATATGCTGTAATAAGTTTCGTACCGACACCCCATGCCGTTACTTTTGCACCTTGTGCTTTTAGACTTGTAATTGTTTGTTCATCTAAATCATTTGAAGCAAAGATTTTTGCATCTGTAAAGCCTGCTTCATCTAACATTCTTCTTGCTTCTTTAGATAAATAAGCGATGTCACCTGAGTCTAGTCGTATACCGATAAAATTAATTTTATCTCCTAATTCTTTCGCTACTTTAATTGCATTCGGCACACCAGATTTTAAAGTATGGAAAGTATCTACAAGAAACACGCAATTTTTATGTCTTTCAGCATATTTTTTAAACGCTGTATATTCATCATCGTATGTTTGAACCATTGAATGTGCATGTGTTCCTGAAATCGGAATACCAAATAATTTACCTGCTCTAACATTACTTGTAGAATCAAATCCACCGATCATCGCTGCTCTAGCTCCCCAAATCGCAGCATCCATTTCTTGCGCTCTTCTAGTACCAAATTCCATTACAATTTCATCACGAACAACTTGTTTAATTCTACTTGCTTTAGTTGCAATTAACGTTTGGAAATTCACGATATTTAAAAGTGCTGTTTCAATGAGTTGCGCTTGAATAAGTGGCGCTTCTACTCTAATGAGTGGTTCATTATTGAAACAAAGTTCCCCTTCTTTCATTGCTCTTATGTTCCCTGTAAATCGTAATGACTTTAAATAATCTAAATAATCATCTTGATATCCAACTTCTCTTAAATACTCAATATCTGTCTCTGTAAATTTGAAATGCTCTATAAATTGCACAATTCTTTCTAATCCACTAAAAATAGCATAGCCGCTATTAAATGGCATACTTCTAAAATATAAATCAAAAATAGCAGTACGCTCATGAATACCATCATTCCAATAAGTTTCACCCATATTGATTTGATATAAATCCGTGTGTAACATCAAACTATCGTCTTCATATTTATACATTATTCAATACTCCTCAGGTTATCTAATTTTATATTATTTTATCATACTTTTTAAATTAAAAATTAAAAAGTAACTTAAATATATCAAGTCATTTATCTCTGTGATAAAATACTAAAGATGTAAAATTTAGAAGGAGGCATACAAATGAAAAACTCTTCATTCAAAAAATTATTTATTATACTTTCAATTATTGTAGCTGTCTCTGGTTTTTCACAAGGAATGCTCTTACCACTTATATCGGTCATTTTTGAACGAAATGGTATTTCAAGTTCAATGAATGGTTTACATGCAACTTCATTATATATAGGTGTGTTCTTATCTTCATTTTTTATCGAAGGGCTTGTTAGAAAGTCTGGGTTTAAATATATGATATTAATTGGTGGAGCCATAGTTGCCTTATCTTTATTGTTATTTCCAACTTTAAAGACATTATCTATTTGGTTTATTTTAAGACTATTAATTGGTATTGGTGATAATATGTTACACTTTAGCACGCAAACTTGGTTAACACATATTACACCTAAAGAAAAATTAGGAAGAACGATTTCTGTATATGGTTTCAGTTTCTCAGCAGGTTTCATGTTAGGACCTCTTTTAGCTAAACTTGTTGACGTTTCGGAAGCTTTACCTTTCATCCTTTCAGCAATACTTTCATTAATAACTATTTCATTAGTCCTTTTAATACACAATGAATTCCCTTCATCTAATGTTAGACCAGTCAGTATACTAAACACTTTAAAAAACTTTGGAGATGTAATACGAACATCATGGATTGCATTTATGTTTCCATTATTATATGGATTGTTTGAAGCTGGATTACATAGTAACTTCCCTGTTTATGGTTTAAGAAATGGCCTTGATGTCACTAGTATTACGTTAATCTTACCTGCATTTAGTCTTGGTGCTATTCTTTTCCAAGTACCATTAGGCATGTTTAGTGACATTCATGGTAGAAAGAAAGTATTAACTGGATTAACATTAATCGGCAGTATCGTGTTTATGTTAGGAGACTTTTTACCAACAAGTACATTTATTATGATGGGATTATTCTTAATCGCAGGATTATTCACAGGATCTTTTTATGGATTAGGTGTAAGCTTTATGACAGATTTAACACCAAAGCATAATCTACCAGCTGGTAATTTAATGATAGCTATGTCATTTAGTGTCGGTAGCATAATTGGCCCAATGCTTGGAGGAACGATTATACAATTATCAAACGGAACAATATTCTTTACGATGATTGCTGCGTTTGTATTTATCGTGTTTATTCTATTACTCATTCATAGAACACCTACAAAAGTTGAAGCATAATTTAAGATATTATTAAAATTTAAAATCACATCGTTTAAATATAATGAGAACCCAAAGACATTGATTAATTCAAATGTCTTTGGGTTTATTTTTTTGATATTTTAAATATTCAGAACTTTCAATTGATATGTTTCGTTATGCATGTTATAGTATCATTTATAATTAAATAAATACTTTAACTTGGTAGAGAGTAAAAGCGAGGTTTATAATATGGATTATGTAAATTACAGAGATGACGTTATTCAAAAGAAAGAAAAAGAACTTAAATTTCTAAAATATTTTAGTACTCGAGATTACGAAGTGATTGATATGAGTTTCATAGAGAAACTTCATTGGAAACAATTGACGCAAGATGACTTGAATAGTTTAGATACAAGAAGTATTTGGAAAAATGGCGATGCATTTTATAGTTTAAGAAATGATTGGACGGATCAAATCCAACATTATAGTCGTGAATATCATCTTGATGCACGTTCTGTAACATATGCTGGCCCTATAGCAATTAATGAACACATATATACAAATTTAGGTGTTGAAATTTTTAATCCTAAAAGGAATGACATGTTGCAATGTTATGAATATATACATGACTTTATCCAAAATGAACTTGATTTAAATGTTGATTTTGCTGTTATAGGACATTATCAATTATTTGATCTTTTACTTTCTAAAGAAGAACAGAACGAAGAATTATTTACGGCTATTAGTGAAAGAAATATTTCAAAAATTTCTAAACTACTATCACAAAATCATTCACTCGTACAATTACTTAAAACACCTACTCATCAACAATTAGATTTTTTAACAACTTTTGCTGATACTGACCATCCAACTTATAAATCTTTACTATATTGGAAAGCGACATTAGAAGCATCAGGCATTAACCATATACATTTAGATATTACAACAATGCCCCCAAAATCATATTATGTTGGGAGCTTCATTCAGCTTTATGAAAATAACAATCGAAATCCAATTGCTTCAGGCGGACATTATAACGGTACGTTAGAAGGTTTTGGATTTGGTATTCAACTATCATAGGAGGTCATTATGTTAACAGTTGCATTAAGTAAAGGACGTTTATTAAAAGATTTCATAAAATTTATTGATGAAAATGGCAACCCAAAATGGGCAGACGCATTAAATAAT
This sequence comes from Mammaliicoccus sp. FSL K6-3158, assembly GCF_038005105.1. Lineage (NCBI taxonomy): Bacteria > Bacillati > Bacillota > Bacilli > Caryophanales > Staphylococcaceae > Mammaliicoccus > Mammaliicoccus sp. FSL K6-3158. The sequence continues at coordinate 944,906 of NZ_JBBOSL010000001.1, read as the reverse complement.
AGAGAACGTAAACTTCAAATAGAAGTTGCGAACGTTAGATTTATTCTTGTTAAAGGAAATGATGTATCAACATATGTTGAAGAAGGCATTGCTGATATTGGTATTACAGGCAGTGATATTCTTGATGAAAAAGATAAACTCAATGTAAACAACTTAGTTGATTTGCCTTTTGGTTATTGTCACTTTGCTGTTGCGAGTAAACCTGAAGTAACAGAATACAAAAAAATTGCGACGACTTATGTTAAAACGACGAAAGCGTACTTTAAAAATAAAGGACAAGATGTCTCAATTATTCCATTATCAGGATCTGTAGAATTAGCAGCAGTAGTGAATATGGTTGATGCAATCGTAGATATCGTACAAACAGGTACAACATTAAAATCCAATGGACTCGTTGAAAAAGAATCCATCGGTGACATCAATGCTAAACTGATTACAAATAAACATGCATTTTTTAGTAAATCAAATATGATTGAATCATTTATAGAAGAAATTGGGGTGTCGATGAATGCTATCTAAAACGGAATTCATAAATAAATTTGAACAAGATAGATTAACAGACGAAAGTAATACTGAAGATGTTAAAAAAATTATCCAAGATGTAAAAGAACATCAAGACCAAGCTTTATTTCGCTATAATAAGAAATTTGACAATGTTGAATTGGAGCAACTTGAAGTCCCTCAATATGATATAAAAAACAGCATTAACCTTATATCAGACACTTTAAGATCAGCACTTGAAACAAGCTTTGAACAAATTAAAAATTTTCAACAAAAAATTAAACATGAAAATGTAACAACAGGTCAAACTTACCAACTTTATCACCCTATTGAAAAAGTCGGCATTTATGTACCAGGTGGAAAAGCAAGTTATCCATCAACAGTTCTGATGACAGCTACCCTTGCTAAAGTAGCAAATGTTCAAGAAATTATTGTTGTTACCCCACCACAAAAAGATGGTATCGACCCAGCTATACTTGCTGCATGCTGTATTACGGGTGTAGATCGTGTATTCCAAGTTGGTGGTGCTCAAAGTATTGCTGCTTTAGCTTTCGGTACTGAAACGATTCCGAAAGTAGATAAAATTGTTGGACCTGGTAATCAATTTGTTTCATTAAGTAAACAGTTATTATACGGTGTAGTTGGTATCGATCAAATAGCTGGTCCAAGTGAAATTGCACTTATTGCTGATGAAAATTCAAATGTAGATTACATCATTCAAGATATATTAGCCCAAGCAGAGCATGATGAACAAGCTAGAACATTTCTAGTATCAACAGATTCTTCTTTCTTAACAAAAGTTCAACAGAAACTACAACAAGCTATAGATCAAGCACCAAGAAAACAAATTATCGAACAAAGTATCAAAAATTATCATTATCCAATTTTAACGCGTGATATTCATGAAACAATAGAAGTTATTAATTATATTGCGCCAGAACATTTATCTATTCAAACGACTGATCCAAGTAAATATATTGGTAAAATTAAATACGTCGGAGCAATGTTCTTAGGTCAATACTCACCTGAAGCAATTGGTGACTATGCTGCTGGACCAAGTCATGTATTACCGACTGATAAAACAGCAAGATTCTCGAATGGTTTAACAGTCAATGATTTCTTAACGAGTCATTCTGTCATTCATTTAGATGAACACACTTATCAAAGTATTGCACCGAGTGCTATAGCTTTAGCTGAACAAGAAGGTTTATATCAACATAAGCAATCTTTAGAAGTGAGATTAACAAACAACGAGGAGTCGTGAAACATGATTAGAATAAACAAGAATGAAAGCCCTATTCCTGCATTAGATGATGCAACTTTAAAAAATATTATCGCCAAATCAAATTTTAATTTTTATCCTGATGAGGAATATGATGCCTTTATCAAGTCTTATACAGACTACTATGAATTATTACCTAACCAAGTTTCTGCAGCGAATGGTTCAGATGAGTGGATTCAAAAATGCATGATTGCATTACCAGATGGACCAGTCCTAACGCTGAATCCAGATTTCTTCATGTATACAGCATATGCGCATCAAATTAATCGCCCTATCCATTATGTAGATGCAGAAGATGACTATACATTCTCGTTAGATAAAATTAAGCAATCAATCCAAAAATTAAAGCCAGCATTTTTCATTATGAGTGTGCCTCATAATCCATCAGGCATTCAATATCCTAAAGCATTTTTAGAGGAAATCGCGAATGAAATGCAAGCAATTGGTGGTTATTTTATTATTGATGAAGCTTATTTAGATTTCGGAGATGCATACGATATTGAATTACAAGACCATATCATTCAAATGCGTACGTTAAGTAAGGCATTTGCAATAGCTGGTTTAAGAGTCGGCATCGTCATTTCTACCGAGAAGACCATTCAAACTTTAAATCGTATCGCACATCCATATCCATTAAACACATTAACTTTAAATATTGCGACTGAAATTTTTAGTAACAAAGAAATTGTACATTCATTATTAACGCAACAAAGACAATTGAGTAGTCAGTTAAGAAATATTTTCGAACAACATGTGAGCGATATTATCCATGTGATACCTTCAAAAACAAATTTCGTATTAACTTATGGAGATTTAGCAGATTCATTAGGTCAGTATATTTATGACCATGGCTATTTACCAAGATTTTATGATGAACCAAACATGCAACAAACAGTTAGATACTCAATAGCTACAAAATCAGAATTAAATGAACTTGAAAAAATCGTTAAAGAATGGAGACAAGAATATGACTTATCAAAAAGAAAGATCAACTAAAGAAACAGATATCAAAATTCAACTACGATTAGATGGAGAGGATTCACACATTAATACTGGTGTTGGTTTCTTAGACCATATGTTGACGTTATTTAGTTTTCATAGTGGTATTGCATTAAATATAGAAGTTGTTGGAGATACACAAGTAGATGATCATCATACAGTTGAAGATATAGGTATTGTAATAGGCCAATTACTTCTTGAAGTCGTTAAAGATAAAAAATCATTTACAAGATATGGTTCATTTTATATACCAATGGATGAAACTTTAGCACGTGTTGTAACGGATATTAGTGGCAGACCATATTTATCATTTAATGCGACATTTTCTCGTGAAAAAGTTGGAATATTTGATACAGAACTTGTAGAGGAATTCTTTAGAGCACTTGTGATTAATGCAAGATTAACAACACATATTGATTTAATTAGAGGTGGCAATACGCACCATGAAATCGAAGCGATTTTCAAAGCATTTGCTAGAAGTCTAAAAATCGCATTAACACAAGATGATTATGCTGGTATCCCTTCTTCTAAGGGTGTGATTGAATAATGATTGCAATCATTGATTACGGACTTGGCAATATTAAAAATATTGAACGTGCCCTCTTACATTTAGGATATGATGCCAAATTAACTTCAGATGAAGATACTATAAAAAATAGTACACATGTTATTCTTCCAGGTGTCGGGCACTTCAAAGATGCTATGACACAATTAACATCAAATGGTCTAGACAAAGTGATTAAAGATATTAAAGATACGCATAAAATCATTGGCATTTGTTTAGGTATGCAAGTGCTATTTGAATACAGCGCAGAAGGTTCAACAAAAGGATTAAATTTATTGCAAGGGAACGTTATACCTATAGAGAGTCCCTACCCTGTTCCACATTTAGGATGGAACAATTTACAAAGTGAACATCCTCTACTTGATGGTGATGTTTACTTTATACATTCTTATCATGTCTCTACTGATTTACCTATAGTTGCTACAGCAGATTATGGACAACCAATCACTGCAATCGTGCAACAAAAAAATATTATCGGTATACAATTCCACCCAGAAAAAAGCGGTGATTACGGACTCAAAATACTAGACCAAGCATTGAAAGAAGGTTTTTTAAATGATTGAAATTTGGCCAGCAATAGATTTAATAGACTCCACAAGCGTGAGATTAACTGAAGGTAAATATGATTCTAAAGAATCTATGCCTAGAACTGCAGAAGAAGCAATAGCTTTCTATTCAAAATTTAAACAAGTTTCTAGAATTCATGTTATCGATTTAATCGGCGCTAAAAATCAACAACCAACAGAAGCAGATTACATAGAACAACTCGTCAGCTTAACCCATTTACCAATTGAAGTTGGTGGTGGTATTCGAAGTGTTGAAACGATTGAATCATATTTAAATAAAGGTGTTGAGTACATTATCGTCGGCACTAAAGGTATACAAGACTTAGACTGGTTAAAAGAAGTAACGCATACATTTCCAAATAAAATATATTTATCTGTCGATGCGTATGTTGAAAAAATCAAATTAAACGGTTGGCTTGATGATGCCGGAATAAACTTATTTGATTTCATTGAAAAAATTAACACATTCCCTCTCGGCGGAATTATTTATACAGATATTTCAAAGGACGGTAAATTATCTGGTCCAAACTTTGAATTAACAGGCAAATTAGTACAATCAACATCTATTCCTGTAATTGCTTCAGGCGGTATAAGAAATAAAGATGACATTGATCAACTGGATGCATTAAATGTTCACGCTGCTATTGTTGGAAAAGCAGCAAATACGGATGCATTTTGGGAGGGTATTGAATGATCAAAAAAAGAATCATCCCATGCTTAGATGTTAAAGATGGACGTGTCGTTAAAGGCATACAATTTAAAGGTTTGAGAGATATTGGACATCCAGTTGAATTAGCTGAATATTATAATCAAGAAGCGGCAGATGAGCTTGTGTTCTTAGATATTTCTAAGACAGAAAATGGACATCAAATGATGTTAGATATCATATCAGAAACAGCTTCAAAATTATTCATTCCACTTACAATTGGTGGTGGTATTAGTACACTTGAAGATATTTCGGTATTACTTAATCATGGTGCTGATAAAATTTCTTTAAACTCAAGTGCTTTGCGTAACCCAGCATTTATTCGTGAAGCGAGTGATAAGTTCGGAAAACAATGTATCTGTATCGCAGTTGATGCTAAATGGGAAGAAGAACATCAAGATTGGTACTGTTATACACATGGTGGTAAACAGCGTACAGATAAACGTGTGTTAGATTGGGTTCAAGAAGTTGAAAATCTCGGCGCTGGTGAATTATTAATTACAAGTATGGATTATGATGGCGTTAAACAAGGATTTGATCATCGTTTATTAACTGAAATTAATCAACTGGTGACTTTACCTGTAATAGCATCAGGTGGTGGCGGTAATAGCCAGCATTTTGTTGATTTATTTAAACAAACTGATGTATCTGCAGGTCTCGCTGCAAGTATTTTTCACGATAAAGAAACAACAATACAAGCAGTCAAAACACATTTATCTAATAAAGGAGTGAATGTACGATGAGTGAATTTGCACCTGATTTTTCTAAAGGTCTTGTACCAGCAATTTTACAACATTACCAAACTGGACAAGTATTAATGTTAGGTTATATGAATGAAGAAGCTTATAACTTAACCATTCAAGAGAAAGTCTGTTGGTTTTATTCAAGAAGTAAAGATCGTCTATGGAAAAAAGGCGAATCATCCAATCATATCCAACATGTTATCGATATACAATTAGATTGTGACCAAGATACAATTTTACTACAAGTCAAACCTGATGGCCCTACTTGCCATACTGGATCTGTTAGTTGCTTTAATACTGAAGAACCTTACACGCTCGAATCATTAGAAACGACTATTCAAGAAAGTGTTGATTCTAATAACCCAAAATCATATACCAATTATTTACTTAATAAAGGTATAGATAAAATTTCTAAAAAATATGGAGAAGAATCATTTGAAGTTGTTATCGCAGCTATGAAAGATGATAAATTAGAACTCACAAATGAAGTGGCTGATGTACTTTATCATTTGTTTGTATTGCTTCATGATAGAGGTGTTAAATTTGAAGATGTCATATCAGTATTGAAAGAACGTCATAAAAAGTCAGGTAATTTTAAAGGTGAACGACAAGATATCAATAATTGGTAAATTGTCATAATTCATATATTGTCAAAAAATAGCATTCGCTTATACTAGTACATAGAGGTGTATTTATGTTACGAGATAAAGCGACTGCTTTTATTAATGATATGTATAAAGAATTAGAAATATCAGAATTACAAATGAATAAAAGAATACAAGAAATAGAACATGAAATTTCTCAAACTGGTACTTATACCCACACAACTGAAGAATTAGAATATGGTGCGAAAGTAGCTTGGAGAAATTCAAATAGATGTATTGGTAGACTTTTTTGGGATAAATTGACGGTAAGAGATTTAAGGCATATTCAAGATGAACAAGCATTTATTACTTCAATTGAAAGTCACATTAAAGGCGCTACAAATGATGGAAAAATCAAACCCATGATCAGCATATATAACAACCAAATAGAAATTATGAATGAACAGTTGATTAGATATGCAGGATACGAAGATAAAGGTGACCCTAAATCTATCGAAATGACGAAATTAGCACACCATTTAAATTGGCAAAGTCAACATACTGATTTTGATGTACTTCCATTAATGTATCGAATTAATCAACAAAGCCTAAAAATTCATCAATACCCACAAGAACTCATTAAAGAAATTAACATTAACCATAAACAGTATCCTAAATTAGCTTCACTACAACTTAAATGGTATGCAGTACCTATCATTTCAAATATGGATTTAGAAATTGGTGGTATATATTATCATACTGCCCCATTTAACGGATGGTACATGGAAACTGAAATAGGCGTTAGAAATTTTACAGACGAATATCGCTATAACAAATTAAAAGATATTGCAGAAGCATTTGATTTTGATACGACGACAACATCAAGTTACTGGAGAGATAGAGCTTTAGTAGAGTTTAATTATGCTATTTATCATTCGTATAAAGAAGCTGGTGTTGCAATTGTTGATCATTATAATGCCTCTAAACAATTTAAGAAATTTGAAGAGAATGAATGTAAAGCTAATAGAAAAGTGACCGGAAAATGGAGTTGGCTTGCACCTCCTCTTTCACCTTCACTTGTACATAATTATCATAAAGGCTATGATAATGAGATGAGAAGTCCAAACTTTTTATATAGACAAAATCAACAAGGTTGTCCAATGCATTAGAAAGGAAGTCATTTATGAAGTTATATTATTTAGGACCATTAGGTACATTTTCACATATGGCAGCACTTAAATATAAGCCAGATGAAATCACTGAATATATTCCTAAGTCAAATTTATACGAAGTGGTTAAAGCAATTGAAGCTGACCCAGAAAACATCGCAATTGCACCAATTGAAAATTCTATCGAAGGTACAATCAACATCATTGCCGATTCATTAACTGAACAGAAAATCCACGTTATAGACGAATTACATCTAGATATATCATTTTCTCTTTATGTTCAAAAAGGCGCAAAATTAGAAGATATTAAAGAAGTTGTTTCTATTGCCCCAGCAATCAATCAAACATCTAAATTTATTAAAAATCATAACTTTGCATACAGATATTCTGACAGTACCGTTCAAAGTTTAGATGAAATAGATGTACATACTGGCGCAATTGCACCAATTGGTTTAGAAAAATCTAATGACGATGTTGAAGCATTATATGAACACATTGAAGACTATCCACATAATACAACAAGATTTTTAATTTTATCAGCACAAGAAAAACATGTTGAAAAAGCAACAGATAGTATTTTGTTAATTACACCTGACCAAGATAAACCAGGCTTATTAGCAAGTATATTAAATACATTTGCTTTATTTAATATCAACTTATCATGGATTGAATCTCGACCACTCAAGACACAACTCGGTATGTATCATTTCTTTGTTCAAGCAGATTGTAGCGCTGAAGATGTAGAAATGAAGAAAGTAATCACAATCCTAAAAACATTAGACTTTAATGTAAAAGTGCTAGGCAATTTTGATAAACGAATTACATAAATTAACGCCTCTGGGAATTATAATCCCAGAAGCGTTTTATTTTTGATTTCTATGTCCTGATTCATATTTTTGTATCCATTCGTCTACAGTGACTTTTTCACTCAACTCACCTATTAAAGTAAAGGGTATGTTTTTATTGTTTGTAAATCTAATACAACTTTTCCCCATATTTAATTTAGTTGGTACTTGTTCTCTGTATCTATTCTCAAACCATTCTTTCAATTCATTCATCCCATATAACCCCATATGATATAAGGCAATATGATTTTTTTGAGCACCAAGACTAATGAATGGAAGTGGTTCATCTGCTCTATTTAAATAACCTTTTGGATATTTATCTAAAGGTACTACAAATGTCGGCATACCGTATTGCATGACTAGTTCATAGCCAGGTGGTAAATGCGTTTTGATTGTATTTAGCAAATGAATATATGTTTCTTTTTTCTTTTCATCAATTTGTTCAATATAACGGTCTATGCTATTCATCATATCCTCCATTTTAATTATATATGAATAAGGTTCTCAACTTGATCTTGTTTGATATTGCTTAAATTACGGTTGTTGTATAAATAAATATCTGTCGTCTTAATGAATTTAATATTATTTGAAGATTCTCCTTCAAAATGATTATTATAAATATAAATATCTTTATTCATAACGTCTTCATAACTTTTAATTAAAATACTTGGTTTACTTTTAATATCTTTAAATGTATTATCACCTATCAATATAGTTGACCCTGCTTGTCCGCCTCTATTTAATTTATGGATATCTAATGAATATTTACCTGTTGGTACAGCTAAATATCGAATACCGCCCTCACAATTTATAAATTGATTGTGTGTAACGGATGAATCTTTCGCTTTTAATAAAGTAACTGCGAAATCCCCTAATCCTTCAAAAGTATTATGTTGAATATTTATATTCTCATAAAACACATCATACATACTTGCATGAGATCCAACTGCTCTATTCCAAGGTAACATGTTTGGATCACCTGAATTTCCGAAATAACAGTTTTCAATCAGTGCATTTTTAGTTATCGTACCATCTGTTGCCCCAAATTTAGGAAATGCTCCTTCAGTTTGAATATCTATTTGAACTGCTTCACTAAATAATCTCGTTCCACTATCGTCACGGAAACCAAGAAACTTACATTCATTTACATAAAAGCCGTCTAAGCCACATGCATCAATCGCATGCCCACCTACAACATTCTTAAATGTCACATTATGTATTTGAATATTGCGTGCATGACCAATAGACATGATTGTGTTATTTGTATTATTTGTATGTCCAAAAGCATCAAATGTTCCACCGATAATATTGATATTACCGTGCCCATCGTAGCCATAGTATTTTTTCAATCTATGTCCGTTTTTCAGCATAGCTGTAGGCGATTTTCTGATTAATACAGCCTCATCATGTAAAATAAGCGTTGTATGTTCATATATCACTAATTCATAAATAATATGATAAACACCTTTAGGTATATAAACTGTTACTGGTCCCTTCTTAGCTTGTAATAAAGCCAATTGAATACCAATTGTATCTGTTAATCCACAACCACCTTTAGCACCATAACGATTTACATTAACAATATGCTTCATACTTCATAACCACCTTAATATAGCGTATACTTGCATGTATATTTATATTACACTGAAAACATTTTATAAACAATTAGGGGGAATATAATTGAAGAAAGCACTCATTATCGTTGATTATTCAAATGATTTCGTTGCGTCAGATGGTAAGTTAACATGCGGAGAACCTGGTCAAGAAATTGAACAAAATATTCACCATAAAATCGAAACATACAACTTGAATGAAGATTTAATTTTTTATTTAATGGACTATCACCATGAGAATGATCCATATCATCCTGAAACAAAATTATTTCCACCTCATAATATCGTAGGTACAGAAGGTAGAAATTTATATAACTCATTAAAGCCTCAATACGATTCAATCAAACATTCTAATCACGTATTTTGGATAGATAAGACAAGATATAGTGCATTTTTCGGTACAAATCTTGATAGTTTATTAAGAGAACGACATATTGATACTGTTGAAATTGTCGGCGTTTGTACAGATATCTGTGTGTTACATACTGCTGTCGATGCTTACAATTTAAATTATCAAATTATTATACCTAAGAATTGTGTCGCTTCTTTTAATCAAGCTGGACACGATTGGGCGCTTACACATTTTGAAAATAGTATAGGCGCAGTTGTAGAATAGACAATGTGTTCATGTTAAAATAAAGTGACAGAATATTCAAAGCAAAAGGAGAAATTACATTGGTAAACACATTTATATTTGGACATAAGAATCCTGACACAGATACAATTGCTTCAGCATTAGTAATGGAAGATTTACAAAAAGAACTTGGAAATGACGTTCAAGCTGCAAGACTTGGAGACGTTTCTGATGAAACACAATTTGCGTTGGATTATTTCAAAGTTCAAGCACCTGCATTATTAGAAACACCTTTAAAAGACAAAAACGTTATTTTAGTCGATCACAATGAATTCCAACAAAGTGCAGATGATATTACAGATGCTACAATTACAATAGTTGTTGATCACCACCGTATCAGCAATTTTGAAACAGCAGCTCCATTATATTACAGAGCTGAACCAGTTGGTTGTACGACTACAATCCTTAAAAAAATGTATGAAGAAAATGGTATTGAAATTAAACCTGAAATTGCTGGTCTTATGATTTCAGCTATTATCTCTGATACATTACTATTTAAATCACCAACATGCACAGAACAAGATAAACAAGCTTGTGAAGCATTAGCTAAAATTGCCAATGTTGATTTAAATGAATATGGTTTAGAAATGTTAAAAGCAGGAGCTTCAGTAAAAGGTAAATCACCAGAATTCCTTTTAAATATGGATGCTAAATCATTCAACATGGGTGATAAAGTTGTACGTATTGCACAAGTTAATACTGTTGATGTAAACGAAGTTCTTGAAATTCAAGAAGACGTTGAAAATGAAATCAACGCAATTATTGCTAAAGAACAATATGACTTATTTGTATTTGTTATTACAGATATCTTAAACAGTGACTCAACTGCTATTGCTTTAGGTAAAGAACAACAAGTCGTAACAAAAGCGTTCAACACTGAATTAAATGGAAATGTCGCTGTATTACCTGGCGTTGTTTCTCGTAAGAAACAAGTCGTTCCACCTATTGATGAATTATTAGGTAAATAATTTATAAGGAGTGTGCTTTAAATGGAAATCAAACAAGGTACAAACAAATTTTATGTAGGCAATTCTGAGAATGATTTTGATGCAGAAATCACGTATCAAGACTTAGATGGCAAGACACTTGTAGTCGATCATACTTTTGTAGATCCTTCACTACGAGGACAAGGTATTGCTAGAAAATTGGTTGATGTTGTTATTGAAAAAGCAAGATTTGAAGAGAAAGTAATTGATCCAGTTTGTCCGTACGTTAAAGATGTTATGACTAAAGATGAAAGCACACACGATGTATTAAAAAAATAATCAAAAAGTCCTGACGAAATGATATCATTTCGTCAGGACCTTTTATATTTCTGTACTTTCTAATAACCGTTTAAGCAATGATTTATATTGAGGCTTTGCCTTTTCTTCTGTGCACGTATTCATAGGTGGATATTTTAAATCTTGAGCATCTTTATATGTTACTTCATCAATATAATTTGATGCTTTTTCGTAATCATAACAACTCGGAAATGCATACTTATGATTAAAGTGATCAACGACCACTCTTGATGTGGAAGATGGATTTTGTTTAAATGGTATAAATACCACGACGAGTAGTAAAACGATAATAATCACAGCTGTAATGATGAAGTACTTTTTAGACATTAAATTGAACTCCAATTTGATGTCTAATTTCATCTAATACTTTAATCGTTTCTAATGATCTTTGATGTGTATTAATAGATGACTCTACCTTATGATTCTGTACACAATTAATAAATTCAATTATTTCATCTTTCATCGTTAATGGTGAATCATTATTATATTCTTTCTGTAATACCCCTTCTCTATTAAATACTTTAATATTTGAAGGAGCACTTATTTTATCAATTAATACATAACCATTTTCCCCTACTATTTCTGAAGGACTGGGGCGGTCACATATTTTTGAATAACTAATCGTTGCTTGGAAAGTATGATAATCCAATATTGCATTACCTTGTCCATCGGCTCCAGTATCTAATTTAAAACCATTTGCTTTAATATTTTGTGGCATACCAAACAAATGTATCATCGGAGCTACTGCATAAACACCTAAGTCCATTAAAGCGCCGTTCCCTAACTCAGGTTTAAAAGCATTTTCTATGATACCTTTTTTATAGTTATCATATCTTGAAGAATATTGGTGATAATGAAAATCAGCATATCTAATTTCACCAATATCAATACGATCATTTGTAAATTCTACAAATGGCGGTAATAATGTTGATTTCATCGCTTCCATAACAGTGACATTATATTCATAAGCAAGTTTAGATAATGCTTCATATTGTTCTTGAACAATTGTCGCTGGTTTTTCGATCAAGACATGTTTTTTATTTTTAATCGCTAATTCTGCTTGTTCAAAATGAAACGCATTAGGTGATGCGATATATACCGCTTCAAAATTAGGTGATTGACAAAATAACTCTAAATCTGTGAACGTTTCAGTAAGTTGATGCTTCTCCTTATAATAGTCTGCTCTTTCTTCAGTTCGTGAATAGACAGCATAAGGTTCAAACGATTCAACTTCTAAACCATTCTCTATAAATTTATCACTTATCCAGTTGGTACCTATAAATCCAAATCTCATATTATTTCACCTTTTCGTTATTTTTTTAAAATAAAAATTTCATAAATAAACACTTCGCTTTTAATTATAACTATTGTTAAAATATAAACAATAGAAGTATAAAGGAGACATCCATATTGACTATCGCGACTCAATTCGAAAACTTACAATCACTTTTTGATAGTGATGTAACAAAAGATATTAAATTCAGAAAAAAACAGTTAAGAGCACTAAGAAAATCTATTAAAACAAATGAAAGTGCCTTAATTTCAGCATTGCAACAAGATTTAGGCAAAAATTCTGTTGAATCTTATGCTACTGAAATTGGTTACATTTACAAAAGTATCTCTTTCATGCTAAAAGAAGTCAAGAGTTTAGCAAGTAAAAGAAACGTGAATACACCTGTATTTTTATTTCCAGGTAAAAGTTACACAATTAACGAACCATATGGCACAGTCTTAATCATCGGTCCGTTCAATTATCCGTTTCAACTTGTTATAGAACCTTTAATTGGTGCTATTGCTGCTGGAAATTGTGCTGTTATCAAACCTTCAGAACTTACACCAAATGTTAGTATTGTAATAGAAAAGATTATACAAGAAGCATTTAATCCTTCATATGTATCTTGTATAACTGGCGACCAAACTGTAACTGAAGAACTGTTAACTTACCCATTCGACTTTATATTCTTTACTGGCTCTACTAAAGTTGGACAAATTGTGTACGAACAAGCTAGTAAACAACTTATTCCGGTAGCACTTGAATTAGGTGGAAAGAGTCCAGCAATTGTTGATAAGACTGCAAATATTAAAGTAGCAGCAGAAAGAATAGCATTTGGTAAATTTATTAATGCCGGTCAAACATGTGTCGCGCCAGATTATGTCATCATCGACGCATCGATTAAACAACAATTCATTAAAGCGATTCAAACAACTATTCGAGAGTTTTATACGTCAACAGCACAAAATAGTGAAGATTATGGCCGTATCGTAAATGAACGTCATACAAATCGATTAGTGAATTTACTTAATCAAACTAATGGAGACATTGTCTACGGAGGTAGCTCGGACAGAGATAACCGATATATAGAACCGACTATTGTCGATAATGTTAAATTTGATGATATTCTAATGGAAGACGAAATTTTTGGTCCAATATTACCTATTATGACGTATGAAGCATTCGGTGATGCCATTCAATTTATAAAAAATAAACCAAAGCCACTATCACTATATTTATTTAGTGAAGACGAAAATCATACTGATGAAGTCGTAAGAAGAATATCATTCGGTGGCGGTTGTATCAATGATACACTTTTACATTTAGGTAACCATAACTTACCATTTGGTGGTGTCGGTCATTCAGGAATTGGTAAATATCATGGCAAAGCTTCATTTGAACTCTTTAGCAATGAAAAGAGCATCATGTTTAAAACAACTAAACTAGAAACTGGCGTCCTTTTCCCACCTTATAAAGGAAAAGCTAAATACGTTAGAGCCATGTTTAAAAAGTAATACAGAAGTGTTACTGAGAGCCATACAATTAATTTTAAGCATATAAAATAAGCATATGGTATAGACATTCATTTACGTCTTAACCACATGCTTATTTTATTTATACTGACTTTCAATGAGTTGCTGCTTTTTATTAAATAAAGTTGGATATGACAAGAAGCCTAATATCACACTCGCCATTGTAGCACTTGTTAATAACATAAATACGATTAATATTTGAAAGAGTACCGCTTCAATTGGATCTGCCCCACCAATGATTTGACCACTCATCATACCTGGTAATTGCACAAGGCCAATTGTCTTTTGTTGTTCTATAGTTGGTATAACACTAGACTGTATAGAAGTGATCAGTTGCTTATGTATTGCTTGTTTAGGTGTACCTCCCAAACATAGAACAAGCTCTATCACATTTTCATTTTGTTTAACTTCTGACATAAATCTATTTAAGAACAAGATACTTAATACCATCGCATTACCAACAATCATGCCACTTATTGGTATGATGTATTGTGCTGTTGGTGGCGTAATTTTAAACCCTAATAAGATACCTTGTGTAATGACTTCTATTGCTACAAAAGCCAGTAATAATTTCCATGTGATGCCTGGTATTTCCAAACCTTTTTTTCGCGCATTTTGTGTTGCCGCACCTATTATAAGCATGACCATTAAAATGATAAAAATATGGCTTTCTTGATCAAATATAAATTGTAAAATATACCCTACTATTAACAGTTGAACAAATGATCGAATAGCTGCAATTAAAGTATCTTTCTCTAATCCTAGATTAAAACTTTTCGAAATTACTATTGGAATAATAATAAAAACAAACATTAACACGATTGATGTTATACTCATATTAATTTTTTTCCTATAAAGCTTCTGACGTTTGGTTGTTCTGAATTTTTAACATTTTCAACTGTATCAGCTAGTTCAACTTCTCCATTGATCATAACCCATATGTAATCGCTCATTCTAAAGGCTTGGTTAATATCATGTGTAATCCATATCATCGTAACTTCGTGTTCTTTAATAATTTTTTGCAATAGTTGTTCAATTGCACGTTTAGAGTTTCTATCTAATGCCGATGTCACTTCATCTAGCAATATCACTTTAGGTTTATTAACAAGTGATCGGGCTAGAGATAACTTTTGTTTTTCTCCACCTGATAATTCTTTACTATTTTTATTCAAAAAAGTTTCTGGTAAATCGACTATTTTCAAATAATATTTAGCTTCTTCATCTGTCATTTTTTTATTTTGTAGTATTAATGGCAGTTCTAAATTATCTTTTACAGTTCCTTTAATCATCGTTGCTTCTTGAGAAACTAACTGAACTTTTCTTCTAAGTTCCATTGGATTATATGTTTCAATAGATTGTTGATCAATGAATATTTCGCCACTTGTACTAGACTTTAATAAATTAATTAAAGAGAGCAGTGTTGATTTTCCTGCACCTGATGGCCCGATTATAGAAGTAATTTTACCTTTATAAATGGCACCTGTAACACCTTTTAAAATTAGTGACCGTTCTATTTCATATTCTACATTTTTAAATTGGACTGCTACACTACTTTCCAAATAAATCATCTCCATGCCTTAACCATTTTCTGTCTTATAATTGATTTTATACTTTTTCTACAAATGTTCAATATGACATTTGTAAGATAATAAGAGACTGGAATATCATATAATATCCCAGTCTCTAACTACATCTACCTAATATAAATCTGTTCTTAAACTATTGAAAATAGGAATGGCTTCACGAATTTTTTCTTGCGAATCAAAGTCTATATCAACGATTAATGTATCTTCTTCATAGTATAAACTATCAATTAATGTGCCATCTGGTGCATATGCTAAACTGTGCCCACCAAACTCATTTTCATCACAAGTACCCACACTATTACAAGCAATAATATACACTTGGTTCTCAATTGCTCTAGCACGTAATAATACTTTCCAATGATCAATTCTTAATTTCGGCCATTGTGCCGGAACAAAAATTACTTTTGCATCTTCTAAAGCTAATGAACGCGTTAATTCTGGGAATCTTAAATCATAACAAATAATCGTTCCCATCTCTATTTCATCTAACTCATATACAGTTGATTTCTTACTTCCTGAAGTTAAGAAATGATGCTCATTAAACATTGGCACGAGATGTGCTTTGTCGTAAGTATTAATACACTTTCCTTCGTTATTGACGACAATTGTTCGATTATAAATTTCATTTCCCTTTTTATATGCAATTGAACCAGCCACAATATGTTTATGGATTTCTTTTGCTTTTCGCTCTATGAAAGGTAAAATTCTTTGACCGTCTTCATCAGCAAGTTCAGTTAACTCATTTAATCGATAAGAAGTGTTCCACATTTCAGGTAACACTGCTATGTCAATTTCATCATCTAATTCATCTAACCATTGATTAATTTTTTCGATATTTTTTTCTGGCTCTCCAGGTATTACATGCATCTGATATAGTGCTATTTTCAACGTTCATCACCTACCATTATATAAATTGAACACAAACGCCTTCTGCAGCTTTTTGTTCGTTCTCTATTTCTGTCAGCTTACCAGTTTCTTTATTTCGACTAAATAATACTAAATTATATGAATGTTCATGTGCAACAACTATAAATGAATCACTTGGCGTAATATTTAAATCTCTTGGCCACGTTCCACCACTCGTTACAATTTCAACCAATTCAACATTTGCACCATCACCTAATATTTTATAAACAGCTATACTATTATGTCCTCTATTAGAAACATAAATAAACTGTCCATCATGACTTAATCTAACAGCAGCAACTTGTGAGTTTAAATCAAAGTCCTCTGGAATCGTTAATAGTGCTGGACTGATTGTTGCAAATACACCATTTTTATATGATAACACTTGAATCGTATTGCTTAGTTCATTCACTAAGTATGCGTAAACACCACTTGGATGGAATGCAATATGTCTTGGACCGCTTCCAGCTTGAACTTCTAATGTTTCATATAATTCCAATCCTTCATCAGAGAATTTAAATGTTCTAATCACGTCTGCACCTAAATCAACTGTAACGATATAATCTAAATCTGGTGTCTGTTCTGCAAAGTGTATATGGCTAGCTTCTTGTCTTGCTTCATTTGGTCCATGACCTTCACCTTTATACACATCTATTAACTCAATAATTTCGCCATTTTCAGCGTTTAATTTATAAAGTCTTACATAACCACTTCCATATACAGCTTCAAATAAATATTGACCATCTTCAGAAACTGAAATATAACAACCCGTTCCTTCTTGTGAAGCTAAGCAATCATTTATATATGTTAAGCTACCATCTGCATTGATATTAAAACTTGCAACACCACAATCATCGCCATCTCTTTTAATCGCATATAAAAATTGACCATGTTGTGTTAAATATGTAGATGCTTCAACTTCGTAACCAACT
Source organism: Mammaliicoccus sp. FSL K6-3158 (assembly GCF_038005105.1). NCBI lineage: Bacteria > Bacillati > Bacillota > Bacilli > Caryophanales > Staphylococcaceae > Mammaliicoccus > Mammaliicoccus sp. FSL K6-3158. Next base: position 927,187 of record NZ_JBBOSL010000001.1, on the reverse strand, counting down.
TCAACCTTCTCGATTGTTTGATCATTCTCATCAACATCAAAACGATAAATCCCTTTACCATCTTTCTTCGTATAACTACCAATATAACCTTTCGTTTTCATAAAATTAAATTCCTCCCTAATTTGTTCTTTAATATCATTCTACATGAAAACGCTCAATAACTATAATAAAAACGCATACCCAATGGTACACGTTAAAATATTTATTATATGAATAACCACGTATCAAACACAGCAGATATTTAAGTAAACAACCCATTAAAAAGTTCCACTAACCAATTAAAAATACTACAAATAGCATTGACGATATCGCCTGCCATAAAGGATCCTCCTTTATATTTAAACTTTTTAATTTATCATAAAAAATTAAATATTCACTAAATATATTATAGTATTTCAATAATAGAATTTTATATTTTCCCTAAGTCGTTAATTTAAGTTCTTAACTGCATTAAAATTATGTTAAAATACAAATATATTATAAATTCAAACAGTTAGGCATTGAAATAATACAGTTAGGCAAAAGAAGTAAAATGTAAATCAATATGTTCTATAATCATAATGAAGGAGGGGCGCTATGTATCAACCTGTCCAAACACAAATAGATAAAATTGCTGCAAGTCTTCAAAATTCAAATAATCTAGATCATGTTAGTTATTTAAAGGTAAAGTATGGACTAGAAGTATTTGTAGGGAATATGATGAAGACCATAGTTATATACGGCGCTGCCCTTCTATGCCATATATTTTTATACACACTTATTGTACATCTTAGTTATTTTGCCATTCGATATTTCGCGTTTGGCGCGCACGCTAAGTCCACTTTTCTATGTACGATACAAAGCCTAATCATGTTTGTCGTTGCACCACTCATAATTATAAATACCAACATACCCTACTGGCAATTCTTAGCCATAGCGTTAGTCGGTTATCTTATCATTATAAAGTACGCACCAATGCAAACAAAGAAACACCCAATATTAGGCAAATGGAAAAAAGGACTTAAACTAAGATCAATCCTAGCAGCAACAATTTTGATAGTATTAACTTTATTCCTTAAAGAACCCTATCAACAATTAATATGTTTAGGATTAATCTTTGAAGCAGTATCACTATTACCTATATTTTACAAAGAGGAGGAAACATTATCATGAATTTATTATCTAGCCTATTTTCAAAATCAGTATCAAATATCCTTTCAGCAATCGGTGAAAAAGCGGTAATTAGAGGTTGTAATGTATTCTTAGATGAAACAGAAGTACCACAAGAACTATTAAACGAAAAACAATAAGTAATATATAATTTGGGAAGTGTAAGTATATGGCACAATTATCAATTACAGAGACTATTATATATGGTTTGTTTCAAACATCATTATTTGTAGTTCTATTAGCACTAACTCAAAACTATCGATATTCAAAAAGGGATTATGTCATCCTATTATTAGGGTACATGATCCCTTCTCTTGCTTTATATTTTATAGTTGGTGTAGCATCTATAATATTTGTTATAACTTTTTTGGGAGTCTTTTTCTACTTTAAATTTAGAATATTTGGGATTATAAATACTTTACTGGTAATAATCATTTCAGTAGTTTCAGATTATTTATCATCCTTATTAATTAGACTCATCTTTAACATAGAACCTTCTGCTATATCAACACATGTATTTTATTTTGTCTTTCATTTTATAATCTCAGTATCAATAGCGATTATAATAAGACAATTAATGAATAGACTTAAATTAAGTTATTTATATAACAACCGTATCTACCTACTATTGTTAGCAGCGTTTTTAGGTCTTTCTTTTACGGTGTTCTACGTGTACATGCCAAAGTCTTACAATACTGAAAAAGAGTTTGAATTCCAAACTTTATTTTATGTGATCTATGTATGTGTTGCTGCTATTTTTATTATTTTAATTTCTTTCACAGTTATTAGAGAGATGGCATTGCAACGTACGAAGAAAGAAATCAATCAGTATTATAAGTATACTTTGCAGATTGAGCAGATTAATAATGAGATGCGTAAGTTTCGTCATGATTATGTAAATATTTTAGCGACTTTATCTGAATATATTAGAGAAGATGATATGGATGGTTTGAGAACATACTTTGACCAAAATATTGCACATCTTCATGATGATATGAAATTAAATGCGATAAAAATTAATGGTCTTCAAAATTTACATGTTAGAGAAATTAAGGGCTTATTAACAACGAAAATTATTCAATCTCAGGAACAGAATATCAATATTAGTGTTGAGATTACTGAACAGATTGATCATATAAATATGAACATTGTTGAATTAAGTAGATGTATCGGCATCATTATGGATAATGCAATTGAGGCTTCTGAGTTTGTTGATAATCCAACGATTCAAATTGCATTTATTAAAAATGAGAAATCGATTTTACTTGTATTCATGAATAAATGTTCAAAAGATACGCCTAAGGTACATAAACTATTTGAAAATCATTATTCTACTAAAGGTCGTAAGCGTGGTATTGGGTTAACTACGTTGAAAGAAATCACTGAGAAAACAGACCATGTTTTCTTAGATACTTTTATTAATAATCAATACTTTATTCAAAAGCTTGAAATTTTAAATGATAGCAATGAGGAAGTGATTCAATGAAAATCATCATTTGTGAAGATGACCCCAAACAATTAGAGCGCATGCAGACGATTATCAATAATTATATTATGATTGAAGAAAAAGAAATGTCTATTGAACTTGCAACACGTGATCCATATGAGTTGTTGGATCACGTTAAATCTTCAAATGATATAGGTTGTTACTTTTTAGATATTCAATTAGACGCTGATATTAATGGTATTACATTGGCAAGTGAGATACGTAAGTATGACCCTATTGGTAATATTGTTTTTGTCACAAGTCACAGTGAACTGACTTATTTAACATTTGTTTATAAAGTTGCTGCAATGGATTTTATTTTTAAGGATGATCCAGATCAACTGAAGACAAGAGTGTTAGATTGTTTAGACACTGCATACATAAGATTAGGTATGCTTTCAAAAAATACAAACGTTGAAAAGATAGAATTAACGAGAGGTAGCAATTCTGTCTATGTTCAGTATGATGATGTTATGTTCTTTGAGTCATCGTCAAAATCACATCGACTAATAGCACATCTAGACAATAGACAAATTGAGTTCTATGGAAGTTTAAAAGATTTATCTAATTTAGATGACCGCTTCTTTAGATGCCATAACAGTTATGTCATTAATCGTAATAACGTTGATACCATTAACACGAAAGATCGGGCAGTATATTTTAGTAATGGTGAGCATTGTTATGCATCTGTACGAAATATTAAAAAAATATAAACAAAACAGCGTACATGATTTATTTCAAATGTACGCTGTTTTTTATTCATTATTCACATTTTATTCGTGGTTTATAGCATTTCTAAATGATTCAATATCTTCTATGTAATATTTTACTTCGCCGCATTGTAAACATACTGCTGCTTTTGGTATTGCAATCGCTTTGTTTAAAATATCTTCATTTTCTTCTTCTTTTATTAATCTAACATCAACTAGAGTACCTGGAACATTCGTACGAAGATCATCTACCATTTCTTGATTACAACTTGCACATTTCATATAAGACATCCCCTTTTAGATTATGCTCGTTCTGATTATATTTTACTCTTTTATTTTATCACTTGCAAAAAGATTCAAGCATCCATTCTCAAAAATTTTGAATGATATATATATAGGAAGATTTTAGTTGTGTTAAAAATTTTATATAAAATACATAAAATAATAGTGGAATATCTATAGTGTTTATGGCATAATGATATCAGATGATCATCTAATTATTTAAGAGATGAAAGGAGGTCAATATGAAACCTTTCCCAATCTTTTTATTTAGTATTGTATGTATGGTCGCTACATCATTCAATACGTCACGAACTGCACACGCTAATAATGATATGACACCTATTGGCTTTCAATTTTATGCTTCTGATAATACCCCGATATCAAATGAAACTTTCCAATTACATTTAGACCAAGAAGTTAAATCTTTAACAACTAAATCTGATGGTTTAGCATTTATAGAAATTCCTAATAAGAATATTAAGCCTCACTACACTTTAACCACTTCAAATAATCAAATTTTTACTGTTGAACCTAACAAGTTATATAGATTGACTTCTTCTAGCAATAACCAACGCAATATAACGAATACAAATAATCAATCCATTTCAATTAATGTACTTTCAAAAACCTATCACCCTTTAAATAATGTGGAAGTTAAACTCATTGCAGATAAGCAAGAACTTTCTGGCATAACAGATCAAAACGGTAATACTACAATCAATATACCCACTACATTTCTTAAGTCTACTAAATTTAATGTGAAGATTAACGGCATAGATAGCCATTCAACGATTACACTAGGAGAGGATAAATATTATACATTTAATTCTGACGATAAGACTACTTCAACTTTTGAGCAAAATACAAATCAACATACTCAAATAGATCAAGTACAACAAAGTCAAAGTCAAATTACAGATAATCCGAATTCTAATCAAATTCCAAGTCAAAATCAGACATACCAAATCTCAGTCATTAAAGACTCTTTAATTCCAAACCCTAATAAACTTACTAACGATTACACTAATAAAGAAAAAAAGACCAAATCAGAAACATCAAAGCTTCCTGAAACTGGTCAAAGTTCAAAACATTACTTAAATTATTTAATAAGTGCATTACTCATATGTATTGCATCAATTCTATTTTTTATATTCAAAAAGAAGCGGTCTAAACAATAGCATTGTATTTTGAAATGATTTTACCGTCTTCAATTATAATTGGTTTACCGAGATGGTTAATACTATTAATATGTTCGAAGTACTTTTCACCTACGATTTGAAACATCAATTGGGACAACAACGCATTTGAACAATATGTTCGATTAGCATCCCAACTTTCAAATCTATATAATCTTTTTAACAAATTGCAGAAGCCTATATGAGATCCTAATATTATCCACGCATCTGGTTCATACTTCATAAATTTATCCACATACTTTTTAGAAGAACCAACATGATTCTTCCAAATGACGATATTAACATATACTTCAGATTTTTTTCGTTCGTACCACATATACTCTATGATAGCTTTTAAATGAAATGCTGTATTAATCATCTCTTTTTCATTACTCGTTCCAATTGTAATCGATTTTAAAAATGGTTGGTCATATTCAATGCTTTCAAGTATGGCATATAATTCATCTTTGCTCGGTACTTTGAGATTATGAGATAAAGCTTTTAATTGATGACACTTGTCATTTTCTAGTCTTGGGGATATTAAAACATTACGCTCATATCGCAAATATAAACCCTCCTAATTTTTAAATATAAAAAAGGGAGCAATCACAGAAATATTGTGATTGCTCCTTTATTTTAATTATTAGATTCGATTTCAGATACAATTTCTTTTGTTTTTTGTTCTAATTCTTCAAAGTCTTTTTTAAATACAAATGCTAAGACAGCAATACCTGCCCCAACAGCAACTGTTGTTATAGCAATTAAGATGAAAAAGAATTTGAATATCCCTTTAATACAATCCATTGAAGTCACCTCATTCATCATTTTCTACCTCTTTCATCATAACATAATATTTAAAATACATAAAAGATATTATCCTTTTCTAAGTGAGATATTATCGATATATAGATATTTTAGTATAATTTCACTTCATATATGTATCATTTCATCATTAATATGCAAAATAAATAATTAAATCAAATAAAGTATTGAAAAAATTTTGTATTATTGTTAATATTCTGATTATTATTTAATTGGAAGGTGTATATATGAGTAATATTAAGAAATTCAGTCAGTTTATCAATAAAACATTTGTATTTTGGATGCTTTTGGCAGCAGTGTTAGGCTTTAGCTTCCCAAATATCATTGCTCAAATAGCACCTTACATTCCTTATTTATTAGGAATTGTAATGTTTGGAATGGGCATGACTATTTCTACAAATGATTTTAAAGAAGTATTTAAATCTCCTAAAAGTGTGTTAATTGGTGTTATTCTTCAATATACTGTAATGCCTGTTACTGCATATTTAATCGCTAAAGGTCTTAATTTAAGTCCTGACGTAGCATTAGGTGTTATCTTAGTAGGTTGTTGTCCTGGTGGAACTGCATCAAATGTTATTAGCTATCTAGCTAAAGCAAATACTGCGTTATCCGTTTCTATCACAACTGTGTCTACATTATTAGCACCTATTGTTACACCTAGTTTAATTTATTTATTCGCAAGAGAATGGTTACAAGTATCATTTGCATCTATGTTTATATCAGTAGTTCAAGTTGTATTGATCCCAATTATATTAGGTTTTATCGTCCAAAGATTCTTTAAACCAGTAGCTGAAAAATCTATTGATATTTTACCTATTATTTCGGTAGTATCTATTTCACTTATTCTTGCAAGCGTAGTTGCAGGTAATAAATCACAAATCATTGAAACTGGTCTAATTATGTTTGGCGTTGTGTTATTGCATAATGTCTGTGGTTTAACAATCGGATACCTATTAGCGAAATTATTCAAACTTAACCGACCAGATAAACGTGCCATTTCAATAGAGGTTGGTATGCAAAATTCTGGACTTGCTGTGTCACTAGCAACAGCACATTTCAATCCCTTATCCGCTGTTCCAGGTGCAATATTCAGCTTTATCCACTTAATCACTGGACCTACAATTGCTATTATATGGTCTAACCAAACTAAAAAGACTAACAAAGCGCAGTCTTATACAACATCAACAGATCAAATATAAATATTAAGGAGCAAGAGACATTAAATTGTCTCTTGCTCCTTTATTTCAAAAATATATATTCTAGCTGTTCTATAAGCGTCATTTAATAGATTATCTTCTATACCATTCTTGCCATATTTTCTTTACGTAAATATATCCTTGATTCCACATTTTACATACCCCCTTCTCACATAATCAGTGAGATAATTGGTAATTCAAATATAACATGGTAATAAATTACATAGGTTAAGCGATTATTACAATCTCTTTAACATCATATTTCCAATTATATGAGAGGATTTACGTGACAAAGTACATAAGTTCAATCAAAATAAATATAAGAGGAGTGATACTGTGCAAAATGTTAAGATGCAAACATTAGAATTTAGAGGTAACCATTATGATTATGGTGTTGCCCAAGCAGAATGGTTAAAGTATACTAAAATGTTGCAAAATAGAGAAAAAGAATGGCGAATTAGAAGACCCCGCTTCGATATTAATATAGATGAAACAAAAAATATATATCAAAAATTCGCACCAAAAATTTGGGACGAACTAATGGGTATTCAAGATACATTAAAATTTCCGTTAGAAACAATCTTGTTAAACTATGGTCATTATAGAGTATATGCTAAAGATAGTGGTTGTTCCATCTTCTTAGGAGAAGATTATATGGTTAGAAACTATGATTATAGTCCTGCTACATATGATGGAAGATTTAGTCTATTCCAACCTACAGATGGTGGATATGCACAAATCGGCCCTACTTCCAGAGTAACAGGCAGAATGGATGGCATGAATGAACATGGTTTAGCGATGGGCTATAATTTTATGCATCGTAAAAAACCTGGTGATGGATTTGTTTGCTATATGATTGGAAGATTGATTTTAGAAACATGTAAAGATATCGATGATGCTGTTAGACTATTAAATGAAATTCCTCACCGTAGCTCTTTTAGCTATATTTTAATGGATAAAACAAACAAAAGGTTTACTGTAGAAGCGACACCTAGAGAAGTTGTTACTAAACAAAACAATTTATGTACTAATCATTTTGAAATATTAAGTCATGAGAATCGAAATTATATTAAAGAGTCTGTCGAAAGATATAATCGAATCGACCAAATCACAAATGACGAAATGTCTTTACAAGATGCTTTTCGATATTTTAATGATCCTCAGTATGAAATATACAGCAAGTTATTCAAAAGTTGGTCGGGTACGATACATACATCAGCATACATACCTAGCCAATTAAAAATGAAAATTGCACTTGGTGAAAATGGTACCATACATACATTTGATTTCAAAGAATGGTTAGATGGTAAATCCATTACCCTCCCAACAATAACAGGTCAGATTGATTCAGACATTCTATTTGCTAGTGAGTGAATGAAAATAGGCTGAGACTTAGAAGTCTCAGCCTATTTCTATATTATTTTATATAAATATCTCCGTTATCTGTATAACTTTCAATAACGTGTTTCCCTTTCCCTACTTTTTCGCCATTAAATGCTTTATTTTCAATTTTTGTATTGCCTGATTCAGATTGTAGTTGTAACAAAGTATTCTTAGGTGGATTCATATAAGAAATTGAAATATCTCCGTCTTCTGTTGATGATTTAATATCGCATTCATTTTTAAGTTGGCTAATATTAATATTACCAAGAGATGTAATCATTTCACTATTGACGAGACTACTTTTATCGACAGATATATTACCTGTTTTGATTTCACCTGTAAACTCCGTTAAATCCGAATGTTTAACTTTAACGCTTCCTAAGTCTGTCATCGCTTTAGCATGTTTCAAGTTTACATTTTGATAAACAATGTCACCTGTGTCCGTTATCATATTACTATTGTTACTTTTAGCATCACGAACTGAAATGTTTCCTGTATTCGTTGTAATGTTAAATGATTCGTAATTTTTAGGTGGCAAAGTGATTACTAAGTGATTAATGGTTTTTCTAAATGGAATAAAGTTGGCATTAAATTTGTATTTATTTTCTCTCTCCGTAAAATGCAATAAATTATTTTCTATGCTCGCATTAACGTCTTGATTACCGTTATATTTAATACCTAAATATTTCCCTTTCTTAACTTCAACATTTGTATTTTGCCCATTCACGATAACTTGTTCAACTTGGTTGTTTTTATATATTTTTTCATATGTTTCTTGCTTTTCATATTTATTATTAACCGTGAACCATAATATCGTTCCTAAAATGCCAAAAATTAAGAAGATGCCTAGACCAGATAAAAATAACTTCTTCATGATTCAGCACGCCCCTTAACGAGTTTCACACACCATCTTAAATATTTTAAGATACCTTTGTAACTCACTTCTATTAATTTTAGCCCTGCTACTAACAACATAAGTCCTAATCCTAAGAAAGAGATTGAAAAAATGATATTTGTAATATCTACCCAATAAAAACCGTGAACAAATACATTGATCACACTAACGATAGGACCTAACATCATTAAAGCGCCGATTACGACTACGATGAGAAGTAAAAAGGCAATGATAAGAAATGGAATAATAATAAAAAATATACTAAAAAAGCTCAACCCTAATGTCGCTAAAATTGCTTGAAATACATTCTTAAAATTGGGTGATAGCTCAGCATCATGAATGGCACTTGTTGCGTATATTTTCTTGGCAATTGCTTTAGGTTCACCAAGTTCTTGTATCAAACTTTGTTCATCTTCTGATTCAAAAAATTTCGTTTCATATTCGTACATTATTTTATCTCGCTCTACTTTAGGCAGTCGAGATAATTCATCCTCAAGGTAATTAAGGAAGGTTATTTTATCCATAGAAATACCCCTTATATTCTGAAGTTAACCTTACATTATTCATTATTTTACCATTCTTTTTACAAACAAACTTATATTATCATTTGAATTATTTGATTTCAAGTTATACCCATATGCTATACTAATTTCAACATAGAAATAAGGGGGTAATGATGTGAAAGAATTAATTAAACCGAGTAAGCTTTCTAAAGGTGACACTGTAGCAATTGTCTCTCCTTCATCAGGTTTAGCTGGCGAAAAAGACATATTATGGAGAACTGAAGTTGGTATACAAAGATTAAAAGATGAGTTCGGATTAAATGTCAAAGTCATGCCACACGCATTAAAAGGCGCTGACTTCACATATAACCATCCAGAAAAACGAGTAGAAGATTTACATCAAGCACTACAAGATCCAGAAGTTAAAGCCATTATCTGTACACTAGGTGGAGATGATTCTGTACGATTATGGCCATACATAGACTTAAATATTATTAAGGATAATCCTAAAATTTTCAGTGGATATTCTGACACGACTGCACTTCATTTTATGTTTTATCAAGCAGGTGTTTCTAGCTTCTACGGGCCATTGTTATTAACGGATTTTGCAGAAAATGTTCAAATGGATGACTACACTGTTCAATCGATCAATCAAACGTGGTTCCAAAACGGTGTTGTTGGTAATGTACCTACTTCACCACAAATTAGAAAATACGGTTTACAGTGGGATGAAAAGAACAAAAGTATCAATCGAGAATCTTTTGATAATAACGGATATGAAATTCTAAATGGTTCTGGCAAAGCTACAGGACATCTTATTGGCGGTTGTATGGAATTATTCCATTCATTAAAAGCAACTGATGTGTTCCCTAATAAAGATGTCTTTGATGGTGCTATTCTTTTCATTGAGACTGCTGAAGTTCATGCTCCACCATGGTTGATGGAAGATTATGTTCGCGCATTTGGTTCTATGGGTATTTTTGATAGAATTAATGGCGTTATTATCGGAAGACCTCAAGACGATGTATATTATGAAGAATATAAAGAAGTCTGGGTTAAAATGTTAAAAGAGTGGCATCAAGAAGATATGCCTGTTTTTTATAATGCTAGTTTTGGACATAATGAACCAAAATGCATTATTCCATACGGTGTACAAGCTGAATTAAATGTTGATAATAAGACATTTACAATAATCGATAATGCTGTAGATTAATTATTCATTTTAAAGTATTGTACTTTGCGAAATATTTCAGAATTGTTATAATATTAAGTATATAAAAGGGGGATTTTTATAATGACAAAGTTAGCTACATACTATGAACAGGCACAACCCATTAAAGAATATGTTAATGAGATGACCACAAATAAAGAGCAATTACTCGATATTTATCAATCTTTCCAATTACCTAAAAATGACGAACGATTAGATAAAATTAAAGATAAAAATTATAAAGTACTTGTTATTACTGAAGATTGGTGTGGAGATGCAATGATGAACATACCTGTTCTATTAAACATTGCTGATTACGCTAATATTGAAGTGAAAGCTTTCCATCGTGATGAAGATACTAATTTAATTGATCAATACTTAACAAACGGTACTGCTCGCTCTATACCTATTTTTGTATTTTTAAATGAAAAGCATGAACAAGAACATGTTTGGGGACCAAGAGCAATCAGCGTCCAAAAATTTGTAGAAAATATTCGTAAAGATTTACCAAGTAAAGACGATCCAACATATGCTGAAAAAGAAAAAGAAGTACATCATAGCATCCATGAAACTTATCAAAATAAAACAGAATTTTGGGATGACGTATATGAATCAATCGTTAGTTCAATCTCATAATCAGACGTACAAAGGCTCGGACATTCAGTCCGAGCCTTATTTATGTATGTGTGCCCCTATTCAACTTAGGAGAATTTCTCGCCATCCCCATGGCTACTAATATAACTATACTTCAAATCATTAAAAACAGAAAATTCATGTTATCAAAGTTAACATCTAAATTTGGGCATGTGAAAAGCGCTCGTCCGGGAATTAACGAGCGCTTTTCGGGGAAGGGTTATTAATTAAGGAAACATGTATTTTTATAAAGCCGGGAAACTTTATAAAAATATCTTGAATCATTTTATGATCCATTTCAACGTTACAATTACAGATAACTATCAAAACACGTTCTACACAAAGTCATTTACAATCATGAAAAAACATATACGAAATAGTTTTGAGGAATTGAATGGATTGTGCTTCGTGTTGTGTTATCTATGACTAAAGTATATCAGTGAGATAGGAATTTTTGTTGATTCATTCTTAACTCAAATATTTCATTTCTTAAGTGTATTTTACAACTATTTTTTTAACAGTTAGGCATGCCTAACTGTTAAAAAGACGATTAAATCAACATGCAATAAAGCTGCCTAACTGTTGAATAATGACACTTTTCAAAATTTTGATTGCTGAATATTCTGAATTTAGCTATAATGACATCAATTGGACACAATTACTATAGGGGGAATTTGATGAACAAGAAAATTAAAAACAGGTGGCTAATTGCTGTTGCAGCTGTTGGAATACATATTTCAATAGGATCTGTTTATTCATGGAGTGTATTTACGAAACATATTCAAAATGATTTAGGTTTTACATTAAGTGAAGTATCAAGAATATTTAGTATTGCAATATTGTTTTTAGGGCTTTCTGCAGCTTTTATGGGACATTTCGTTGAGAAATTTGGTCCACGTTTATCCGGACTCGTTTCTACGATATTTTTCATCTCAGGATTGTTACTTTCTAGTTATGCGATTTCCGTCGAGAGCTTGCCCTTACTTTACTTAGGATATGGTGTGTTATCAGGTATTGGGCTTGGTGTTGGATATATTGCACCTGTATCTACATTAGTAAAATGGTTCCCCGATAAGCGTGGTATGGCTACAGGATTAGCAATTATGGGATTTGGATTCGCATCAATGATTGCCAGTCCAGTTATAGAATTTCTCATTACACATTTTAATCTTGTATCGACTTTTATTATTTTAGCAGTCGTGTATTGTATTATCATGCTGATCTCTAGTTTATATTTAGAAAGACCACCAGAATATTATAGACCTAATAGTTTTAATCCTCAAAAGGATAAAAAGAAAAAGCCAGACTTAGTTCAAATGTCTGCCAATGAGGCCGTTAGAACTAAAAGGTTTTATTATTTATGGTTAATGCTCTTTATCAATGTTACTTGTGGTATAGCGATTTTATCGGTAGCAAGTCCAATGGCACAAGAAATTGTAAACTTAACACCTGCCAAAGCCGCGACAATGGTTGGTATTATCGGTGTGTTTAATGGACTTGGACGACTCATTTGGGCAAGTATTTCTGATTTTATTGGCAGAACAAATGTCTATACAATTTTCTTTGTCATTCAAATCGCATTATTCTTATGGTTACCAATCGTAGATAGTCCAATGCTGTTTCAAATTATTCTATTCATCATCATCTCTTGTTATGGCGGTGGTTTCGCTTCTATCCCCGCTTATATCGGTGATATATTTGGTACGAAACAACTCGGTGCCATACATGGCTATATATTAACGGCATGGGCAGCAGCTGGATTGGTTGGACCTTTTATATCGGCAACTGTCAGAGAAGTTACACAAAGTTACATGGCAACTTTATATATTTTCGCAGCATTCTTTGTCGTAGCTTTAGCGATTTCATTCCTAATTAGAGTAGATATTAAAAGAATTAAAGAAATGCAAGCACAGTAACATCAAATAAAATCACATAACAAAACCTCCAAATCTTTAAATAAACAGATTTGGAGGTTTTAATATTCATATTTAAATATTTTAAACAAATAGACTTATAAATAGTATAAAGATAATACCTGAAACTGAGATAACTGTTTCAAGAAGCGTCCATGATAAGAATGTTTCTTTCATCGTTAAACCGAAATATTCTTTAAACATCCAGAAACCTGCATCATTCACGTGTGACGCGATTACACTACCAGCACCAGTTGCTAATACGACTAATGCTAAATTAGCATCTGATGATTCTAATAATGGCATAACAATACCAACTGTTGATATCGCAGCAACTGTAGCAGAACCTAATGCTAATCTTAGTACTGCTGCAACAATCCAAGCTAATAATATTGGAGACATTGCAGTATCTGTAAATAGTGACTCAACTGTTTTACCTACGCCACCATCAATTAATATTTGCTTAAATGCTCCACCGCCACCGATGATTAAGAGCATCATACCGATTGGATAAATGGCATTTGTTAATGTATCCATAACTTCTGTAACTTTATATCCTCGTTTAAGTCCCATTGAATAAATAGCAAATAATACTGAAATTAACATTGCAGTACCCGCTTCACCAATAAAACTAATAAAACCTAAAATACCTTGTGGGTTTTCTGGTGAACCTGTTAATAAATCTACAATAGTAGAAATAAGCATAATGAATACAGGTAATAAAGCTGTTAAAGCAGAAATTCCGAAGCTAGGTGTTTCGTCTATATTGAATGTTTTTTGTTTACCTAATGAAGCTAAGTCACCTGACTTAGTAAATGCTTCTGGAATTGCTTTTTTCGCAAATTTTGTAAAAATAGGACCTGCAATAATCGTTACTGGTATTGCAACAATAAAGCCGAATAGTAATACTTGACCAATATCTGCACCAAATTCTTTAGCGATCATGACTGGACCTGGGTGAGGTGGTAAAAATCCATGCGTAACAGATAATGCAGCTGTCATTGGAATACCTAAGTATAATGTTGAAACTTTAGACTCTTTAGCAATTGTAAAGACAATCGGAATTAATAATACTAACCCTACTTCGAAGAATAATGCTATACCAATAATAAATGATGCTGTTACAACTGCCCATTGAATGCGTTTTTGACCAAATTTATTAATCAATGTATGTGCAATTCTAGTTGCACCGCCTCCGTCTGCTAGTAACTTACCTAACATAGCTCCGAGACCAAATATTAAAGCAATGTGACCGAGTGTAGATCCCATTCCTGTTTCAATTGTACCAATGACTTTGCTTAGTGGCATACCAAGCATAATACCTGTTAACATAGCCGTGATAATCAGAGATACAAATGTGTTAAGTTTTAGCCACATAATTAAACCTAATAATATTACAATTGCAAGTGCTACAATTAATAATGGTGCAATTTCTGAAAACATATAAACATCTCCTTATGAATGTGTTGATTGAAATTCTGAAATTAAATCGTATTCTTCATTTAATTTACGACTTAAATTGATGTAAATTGGGATTAACGATTGGTAAATATCGACATTCTCTTGGTTAGGTTCATGTTGATATGTTTTACCGACCATTTCGCTTAAAACTTCAAAATCCTCTATCTCCCCAATAGCTTTTAATCCTAATATACAAGCACCTAAACAAGAACTTTCGTAACTTTCTGGTACTTCAACGGAAGTATCAAATATATCTGCCATCATTTGGCGCCATACTTCACTTTTAGCAAATCCACCTGTTGCTTTAATTTGTTCAGGTGCTTTATCCATCACTTCTATTAAAGCGAGATATACTGTATATAAATTAAGTAGAACACCTTCTAACGCAGCACGTATCATATGTTCTTTTTTATGAGACAGTGTCAAACCAAAGTAACTACCTCTTGCATTCGCATTCCAAAGTGGCGCCCTTTCACCAGCTAAATATGGATGGAATAACAAACCATTTGCCCCAGGTTTTACTCTACTTGCAATCTTAGTTAAGACATCATATGAATCAACGCCAAGTCTTTTAGCTGTTTCAACTTCACTTGCTAACAATTCATCTCTTAACCATCTTAGAACAACACCACCGTTATTCACCGGTCCTCCGATGCAATAATGATCTTCTGTTAATACGTAACAGAATATTCTACCTTTATCATCTGTCTTTGGTTTATCAATAATTGTTCTAATAGCACCGCTCGTTCCAATCGTTACAGCTACTTCTCCTTCACGATAGCTATTAACACCTAAATTGGACAATACGCCATCTGAAGCGCCGATTACTATCGGTGTATCTTCATTGATGCCCATAATATCAGCATAATTCTTTTTAACTTGTTTCATAATATGTGTTGTTGACACTAATTCAGGTAATTGTGTTTCACTAATTTCAAGCAAGGATAAGACATCTTTATCCCAATTTAATGTATTCAAATTCATCATACCTGTCGCTGAACCAATTGAGTGGTCCATAACGTAAGTTTCAAATAATTGATAGAATACATAAGTCTTAATATCTATCCATTTCTCAGTATTCTTGAATATATCAGCATGTTCATGTTTTAACCAATAAATTTTTGATAATGGAGACATTGGATGAATAGGTGTACCTGTTCTTTTATATATTTCTAATCCATTATGTTCATTATTTATCTTATCTGCGTATTCACTTGCTCTATTATCTGCCCAAGTGATACATTCAGTTAATGGCTGATTGTCTTTATCCATTGCTATCAAGCTGTGCATCGCACTACTGAAACTTAATAATTTGATTTCTTCTGGCTTAGCACCAACTTCTCTAATCACTTTTTTTACTGTAAATAGTACAGCGTCGAATATTTCTGCAGGACTTTCTTCTGCAACGCCAATCTCATGGGTCGTCATTGGATATTCTATATTATGTTTTTTCAAAAAGTTCCCTTCGCTATCATAAATAACAGCTTTAGTACTCGTTGTACCGATATCTACACCAATCATATATTTCATTACAAAATCCTACTTTCTATCTATATTAGTTTGAGAATTCCACAAGACATCAATTTGTTCATCAACGTCATCAAAATTAAAATGAAATGCTTCTTTCATTTTATTTCTATCTTTATTTTCAATCGCTTCAATATATACTTTATGGTTATGAATCACTCTTTTAAAATCTTCAGGTTCATTCTGCATTCTTTTTCTCATTGAAATCAAAACTAAACATTCCATAACTGGCGTTAAATTGTGCCATATCATTTCAATGTATTGATGGTGAATAGCAGTGATCATTGATTCATGAAATAGTAAATCCAATCTCGTGAATTCATCTGCATCTTCAAATTCAACAGCTACAGTCATCATTTTTAATATTTTATTCAGCTGTTTAATCACTTCATCATTATTTTCAACTAGTAATCTTTCAAATACAAATGACTCTAACATCAACCTAATGTCATATATTTCTTTTTGGTTTGCTTTAGATAAACCCATAACAACTGCTCCCATACGCTCTAAAGATATAAGTCCATCTTGTTGCAGGAGTTTAAGTGCATCTCTTACTGGCGATCGACTCACTTCAAATTGTTGAGCAATTTTATTTTCACTTAACTTATCGCCTTCTTCTATAATCTTACTTATAATTGCTAGCCTAAGTTCACTCGCTACTTGCTCTCCCGTTGAACGATGCTTTAACCATTCGCTTGGATAATGATAATGATGTTTCATAAAATACCTCCAAACTTCGTATACTTGTATACAAGTTATTGTAAACGTTTTCGAATTATTTGTAAACGGTTACTGCTCATTTTTTAAAATACAAAAAAGAGTTTAGGAAATTTTCAAATCCCAAACTCTTATAAATATAGCGTTATTCTATTGATAATCGATTTAGTACAACTTCCCCTAATGCTTTACTCGCCGTTAACAAAGCATCTTCATTTACGACAAATTTCGGACTATGGTTAAAGTGTGCTTTATCAATTCCATATGGTTTGCATCCGACAAAGAAAAATGTACCTGGTATTTTTTCAAGATATATCGCAAAATCTTCAGAACTCGTTAATTGTTCATGTTCTTTTAAAGATTCAAAATAATCACCTTGACTCGTTGCTAAAATATCTATTAAGTAATCTGTTTGTTTATAGTGATTGACTAGTGGAATACAATCTAATTCATATTTAAACTCACATCGTATATTAAATGTATCTTCTAATCCTTTAATTAACTGCTCTATTTCATCATGGATTTGATGCCCAATACGACTTTCCATATATCTCACATCACCAGCTAATTCAACACTATCTTGTATAACATTTAATGATCCTAAACCATTAAATGAACTAATCGTAACGACGCCCATATCAAATGGATTCAGCCTTCTCGATACAACTGTTTGAACATTCGTTACGAAAGTACTCGCTGCCATTATGGCATCGTTCGCAAGGTGCGGACTTGATCCATGACCACCTTTCCCTTTAACTTTAAGATGAAATAATGATCTACCACCCATTGTGGGACCTTTCCTATATGAAATAACATCAGGTGTATAATCAGGGAATAAATGAATACCATAGATTTCATCCACACCATTTAAATATCCTGACTGCATCATGTCAATCGCTCCACCTGGTGCTAACTCTTCGGCATGTTGATGGATAATCATAATCTTACCTGGTAAATACGCTTTAAGTTCGATCAAACATTCCGCAAGTATTAATAAGTATGCAGTATGTGCATCATGCCCACAAGCATGCATCCATCCTTTATTTTTAGAACTAAATGGTAATCCTGTATCTTCAGTAATATTTAAAGCATCAAAGTCTGCTCGTAATGCAATTGTTTTTCCCGGTAAACTGCCTTCAATCTCTACAATCAGTCCGTAATTACCACCAATGCGTTTATGTATAACGACATCTTTATTTTCATAAAATGCTTCTATATATTGTGAAGTCTTCACTTCAATAAATGACGGTTCAGGATATTGATGTAAATATTGATAATGCTTAATCATATCTTGTTCTTTTTGTTCAAGCTTTTTGAATAGTAAACTACGTAACATAGATTCACCCCCTCAATTTCATAAAAAGTAACTACTACGAAATGTAGTAGCTACTTTTTTTCATTTTTATCTTTTAATTTATCTGGATGTTCATCAACTTTATCTTCTTTTTCAAATTTCGCTAATACGGCTGTTAAGAAAAATCCTAGTCCAGCTCCAATCATTAATGAGCTAGGTGTACCGTGGAAAAAGAAACTTGCGACAATACATATTATACCAATAATGATATAATGTTTAATAAATTTTTTACCCAAAAATATCCCTCATTCTTATGTCTAATAAGTTAAATTTAACATAGAAATGAGGGATAAACCATTAAATATTCTTATTTCTTATCATGTAATGATTGATACCCGTAAATACAGCAATACATGCTACAGATATCCATATTTGTGATACTTTCATTGTTAGTAAACCTTGATTCAATATTTTAGGTAAAAAGTCTAAAGGATTGTATTTCATCATTTTTGATAAATCTTCTCCTATTTCAGGAATAAATATAAATGCATCAAAGATATTAGGTAAAAATAATATTAATATGATGGCAGTAGTATAAACAACTGCCGATTTACCTGTAAGTAAATTAAGGATATTTAATAATGTTCCGTAAAATAGCATGATAAGTAGAAATTCACCAAGCATTTTGAAATAGTCAGTGACACTTAATTCGCCTGCATCGATAATAGTTGATGCTAATAATGTAAATAGCGTACCTAAAATCGTAAATATAATAACAATGCCAATGATAGATAGTAACTTGCCATATAAATACTTCACTCTATTTGTTTTAGAATTTAAGAACAACTGAATCGTGCCATACTGCATATCACGTACTATCGTTCTAATAGAGAACATTAATAATACAAGTCCTCCAAATACGAAGAACATAGCCAATACAACTTGTGCATCAAATGGTCCATCTAATGTTTTAACAGAAATCATGATGGCTATTCCTGGAAACAATGAAATGAGAAATCCTAAATAGCCTAATGGGCTTTTAAATATTCTCGTTAAATCATATTTTACATGTTGGGCGATATTCATGATACTTCAACTCCTTTGTTAATATTAAAGTATTGATCTCTTAAAGTCGTTTTATTATTTTGAATAAACTTAGGATAAATATTTTGAGCGCTTAATACTTTTAACACTTCTTGATAATCTTGTAGTGCTTCAACTGAAATAATCGATTCTTGTTTATTACTTGTTACCACTTTGTAATTCATCGTAAGAAGATTAAGCGCCTCATTATAGTTTGAATGGTCAAAAATAAATTTGGTAACATCTTTTGATTGAGCTTTCATATCGTAATCCTCAACGATCGCCCCATCTTTCATAAATACTGTTCTATCGCATATTAATTCAATATCTTCTAATTTATGACTTGAAATAAGTACTTTAATATTCAAATCTTTACTTACTTTTTCTAAAGTTTTTAAGACGTCAATCGAACCGTCTGGATCCATCCCGTTTGTCGGTTCATCTAAAATCAAATATTGTGGTTTATTCATAAGTGCCACTGCAATAGATAACTTCTGCTTCATACCCATTGAATATTTTTTTACTTTTTTGTCGATATAAGGCTTAATGCCAAATGACTCGATTAACATATTGATATAATCATCATCTACATTTGTCCCTAATACATTTCTAAAGAAGTTTAAATTATAATAACCCGTTTTATTTAAATATAATTTTGGATTTTCTATTAAATAACCCACTTTGTCACTATTTTCTTTGTTGAAAGTTCCTTCATACTTCATAATATTCTGGTTCATAATTTTCATTAATGTTGTTTTACCTACACCATTTTTACCTATTAGTCCGACAATTTGGCTTTCCCCAAAATCAAAGTCAATATTTTTGAGGATATGTTGCTTACCGTAATACTTTTGTATATTTTTTAATTTCACGATTATTCACCTCTCCTTTAAATTGTAATTGCATGCTTTCGCGCTTTATTGATTGAAATGATATAACTCACGATAAATAGAATCATGGAACAGCCTAAAAAGATAGACATATCGTGTGTCGTAAATATCTGAGATTGTATGGAAAAGAATTTAAGCACATAATTTATAAACTGTATTGAGTTTGGTACAATTGCACCGACTATAATCATCCAAAATATAATAGGAATATTGATCAATCTTTTATACTCAGCAAATGGCAAGATTAAGCTGATTGTTAACAAATTTCCTGCAATACTTAAACACATTCCTGAAATGTCGTATGAAACCTCAATACCTTTTTCTTGTATTAAAAATGCTACAATTGTACATAAACCAAGTAGTATTTGTGTGAATAAAATAAATATTAATCCTGTTAAATAATGTGCATTAACGACTGTTGATTGCTTAACAGGCAAGCTTAAAAATGTATATTCGGAATGATTTTTATTGATTCTATTAAATAGAAAATACATTGGCACTAAGAACACAATATGGATCATAACGACGAGTATGCCTAAAATAGCTATTTTAATAAAACCATCAATTGGTAATACGACTATTAATGGTAATAACAATGCTGTAGCCAACATTAAATATAGGTATGATTTTGATAAAACTAAGTTTCTATATAATATTGCCTTCATTTTATACCTCCATAAACCGTAATTTGATCTTGATTCGCTTGTTTGATAGCTCTACTAAACTGAATCAACCATATGATTGCAACGATTAATAATATGATTGCTGGTGTATAGTATAAAAATATTTTCCAACCTAATAAATCAGCAAATTGGCGAGATCGATTCGAATATATACCAAAGTAAAACATTGTGAATATGCCATACATAGCAACTAATATCCAAGCACCTAATTGATTAATATTTAAATGAGCAAATGTTGGATAAACGATGCTTAACGTAAATAAATTCGTTGCTACAATAAATAACCCAGCTTGTAAAAATATTGTGTCTTGTTTTATGAATGCTATGACCATAATCATGATAAATGAAACACCTGTTACTAATAAGTTATATAAATAATGCCCTTTTACAATATCAACTTTAGAAATTGGTAAACTCATATAAAAGATTTGACTACTTTGTTTATTTAAAAATATCGCATGATTAATACTATGAACTGAAACGACTGCGACAAAATATACCGCTAATACATTCATGAGTTCTATATTTTGAAAAGATACAGTAAACTTCGTTATAAATACTAATCCGAAGCAGATTAAATAAAGTAAGTAATACCCCTTCTCATATTGAAAGTTCCGGTAGAAAACAGCTTTCATTTATACCACTTCCTTATCGAATTGATCTTTCTCAATTCTTACCATAATATCCTCTATTGATGGTGTTTCAACAACTACTTCATTTCCAAATAACTCAACAAATACTGAGCTTTGTCTTGTTAATCCTGAGAAACCTGTATTCGTTTCTTTCACACTGATTAATAACGATCTTAATTCATCATCAAGTATGGATTGGTCTCCTTTAATGATTCGATAACCATCTGTTAAATCATCTACACTTTCATTAATAACAATGGCTCCATTTTTCAAATAAACGATATAATCAGCAATTTTCTCTAAATCTGAAATAATATGTGTAGAGAAGAAGATAGTTTTTTCTTCATCAATTAACTCTCTTTGTAGAATTTCAAGCACTTCATTACGTACGACTGGATCAAGTCCTGCAGTTGGTTCATCTAGAATGTAAAGTTCAGCATGGTGACTTAATGCGATTGCTAATGACAATTTCATTTTCATACCTGTTGAAAATTGCTTAATTTTTTGTTTATAAGGTAATTTAAATTCTTTAATATAACCTTCAAATACATCGTGGTCCCATTGTTTATAATATTTACTGACAACTTTCTCGATTGTTTTAATATTCCAGTTTTCATACATATATAATTCAGAATAGACAAAGCCGATTTTATTTTTAATTTCAACTGGATTCTCACTTAAATATTCTCCAAGTATTTTTAAATCTCCACTTTGTTCTTTAAGAAGGCCCATAATTATACGAATAATAGTAGTTTTACCAGCACCATTCGCACCAATAAATCCTGTTACATAACCTTTACGTACTTCAAAATTAACATCTGATAATTTAAGATTTTTATGACTAAAATTTAGATTTTTAACGTCTATCGCATTGTCCATTTTATTCACCTTCCTCATAAATCAAATTAACGATTTCATTGAGTTCTTTAACATCCATTCCGATTAACTTTGCTTGTTTAGTTAAATCTCTTGCTAAATCCTCTATGACAATAAACTGTTTTTCTTTCATGATTGAGGGGTCTTGTGATTTTACAAAAGTGCCTTTCCCTCTTATGGTCGTGACAAATTGCTCTTGTTCTAAATCAACATAAGCACGTTTAGTTGTTATTAAACTGACACCTAAATCACTTGCTAACTCTCTCATAGAAGGTAATGAAGCACCCTGTTCTACTTTACCTTGTAATATTTGTGCTTTGATTTGTTCTTTAATCTGTTCATAAATTGGTTGATTACTATTATTTTGAAGTAGAATCTTCATGTTTAACCTCCCTCTCTCTAACTGTGTATAAAAAGTATATACATTATATACATATTTGTCAAACATATTCAACAAAAAGCTTATAAATTAGCGTTTTTAGACACAAAAAAACAGAGTGTGTATATACAATATATATACACACTCTGTTTAATTTTATTATTTTAAGTCATTGATTGCTTTAGCAATAGATTCAAATACATGTTCTATATCAGATTTTTCAATACAGCTAAACGCAATACGGATATCTGTTTTATTTAAAGCAATAATACCGATACTATACTTCTCAATTAAATGTAATCTTAATTGCTCAGGGTCTACATCTAACACTTTAAGTGCCATAAAGTAACCTGAATTAAATGCATACGGCTTCCATAATGATTTAAATTCATCACGATAAGCGACTTCTTTAGTTACTTCATATCTTTCTTTTAAAATATTCACGTTATGATCAACTTGATCTTGGAAAGAAGGATCTTCCATTGCATGAATAATTGCAGTTTGGCTTGGTAAAGAACAACTTGATAAGTTACTTCTAATTAATCCTTTTAATTTAGCAACTAATACATCTTTAACAACATCATTTTGACTACCAAATGTTAAGAAACCAACACGGAAGCCCCATGAGAAGTATTCTTTAGTTGCCCCATCAATTTTAACCGGCATAATATTTTCATGATTTAGCGCAGTTATTGCTGTAAAGACAGATTGTTTATAAACATCTTCAAAGAATAATCCATAATAAGCATCATCAACTAAAGTAATTACTTGCGTACCTTTATCAGCTAATTGTTTAATAGCTTCAACCATTTCTTTTACTTCTTCAACTACTGGTGTATAGCCTGTTGGATTATTTGGGAAGTTTAAAACGAGAATAACTTTTTCTTTATTATATTGTTCTAAAGCATGTTTGAAATATTCTAAAGTGTAACTGCCATCTTCTTCAAATGCTTTATAAGTTTCAATGTTCGCACTATGTCTTACACCAAAAGCTAATTTATAGTTCCCCCAGTTATGTTCAGGTAATAAAATTGTATCTTGGGCATCTACAAATAAGTCTCCAGCTAAAGATAATCCGTGTGTTAATGCATTTGTTACGACTGGTTTAGAAATATCATCAGCACTTAAATCAGGATTGTCTTTTAAAATTTTATGTTGCCATAATGTACGTAAACGTTCATCACCTTGTGGCGGTGCATATGGGAATATATCACTTGGATCTTGGGTACCAAATTGGTTATATAAAGCATCTGTGTACATAATACCTTCATCAGTAGTTGCCATACCGATTGTTGCATTATACTTTGTACCTTTTGCTTCTCCAGATTGTGATAAAATACCCTTTGGATAATAAATAGATTTACCTAAATCGGAAAGCATATCTAATACAACAGGATATTCTTTTTTCAGTTGTTCATTTAATTCTAATGCTAGTGGGTTCATAGAAAGTCATCCTCTTTCATTGTTATGATACTTCTATACTAGACGAGAATTATGAAAATTAAAAGTGTGTTCACTAAATTTCATCATTTAATTTTAGAAAATGATCCCTTTTTGGATAACAAAGAAATAATTGATATAATAAATAAAGTAAAGGAGCAAAATATATGTCTACAATTACAAAAGTTCTCGTTGGTTTAGCTATAATCTGCTTAATTATTGGAATAGGCATTCAAATAAGCGGCAACTCAGGCATTCAATTTACATTCGCATCAATATTATTTTTAGTAGCTGCATTTATAAGTAGAAATGGCGACCGAAAAAAGGCTAATAAAAAGAAGTAAAAAAATATAGAGACTGGAACATAAGGTAATGTCCCAGTCTCTATATTTATATTATGATTGCTTTGGTATTTTCCAATAATCATCTTTATTTTCTTTATCTAATACTTTCTTAAATCCTTTTGATTGATATGCCTCTTTTATATCTTTTACCCATTTAGCATCTTTATTTTTACTATCTACAACAACTTGTAAATATAAATCTTCTACTAAATCTTCTTTTAGAAGTCCTTTAGCTGGATCAACTTTCGAAGCGTAAACAATTGAACCTGGTATAACTGCATAATCAACTTCGTCTAAAATTCTAGGAATATTTGCAGAATCCATCGTTTTGATGTTAAGATTCATTGGATTATCAGAAATATTTTTCTTCGTGATTTTAATATCATTTTTATCTGCATTTAATTTAATCCAACCTGCTTTTTCTAATAAACGATAAGCTCTAGCTGCATTTGATGGATCTTGTGGTATAGCTATTGTATCTCCCTTTTTAATACCTTTAAGATCTTTATTTTTATTAGAGAAAATTTGTGCAGGCACTGTTGGTATTTTAGTAATATTCGTTAAATCAGCATCTCTTTCTTTATTAAACGTATCCATATACGCTTTATGTTGATCAACGTTAACATCCACACTACCTTCTTGCAAAGCAACATCAGCTTGTAGTAATTCAGTGAAGTCTTTATCTTTAACAGTATAACCTTTCTTCTCTAATTCAGGTTTAATACCTTTCAAAAACAACTCACTATAAGGTCCCGGTGATGTAGCAATAGTAATTTCCTTCTTTTCTTTGTCATCATTATTTCCACAAGCTGCTACCACAACTGATAAAATAAGTGTCAAAGCTAAAAATATGTATCTTTTCATAAAAACGCCTCCCTTAATTCCGACTAAACTCATCTGTTTAATTACTATATTATCATTTAGTAATCTAAAGTCAATCAAATTTTTATATGTTAAACTTTCATTAGGAGTGATAATTATGGCTTTATATCAAAAGTTAATTCAAACGAATGCTGGTGAAATGTTAGCAATTGCTAATAATGAGTACTTATTAATGTTACATTTTACGAATAAACCTTCGTTAGAAGAAGAGTTACAAATTGTACGTAAACAACTTAATTCAGAAATTAATGATGAAAGTAATCATGTTTTAGATAAGCTTGAAGAGGAATTGAATCTTTATTTTGAAGGTAATCTTTCTAATTTTACAACACCTATACATTTTAATTTTGGTACACCTTTTCAACAAAAAGTGTGGCGTGCTTTATGTGATATTCCGTTTGGCGAGACGATATCTTATAAGCAGTTAGCTGAAAATATTGGTAAACCTACTGCTTTTCGTGCTGTCGCTAATGCAAATGGTAAGAATTTTATTACGATTCTTGTACCTTGTCATCGTGTGATAGCTGCTGATGGTTCAATTGGTGGATATTCCAGTGGCATAGAACGAAAAGAAATCTTGCTTGATATTGAGAAAAATAAAAGTAACATCGGCTAATATTTTCAACCGATGTTACTTTTTTTAGTTTACTATAAATGTTTAATCATATATTTGTAGTCATGTCCACTTAGTTTTCGATCATATGATGACTTGAAACCAAGTTTCTCATATAATTTCATTGCACCTTCATTATCAAATTCACAATTTAATGATACTTGCTTAAATCCTCTTTCTTTAGCTCGTTCAATAGCATCTTCTATAAGTTTAGAAGCAATACCTCTACCTCTATATTCTGAAAAGACCGCAACTGAATCAATATATAAATCACCATTATCCGCTTCATGTTCAGGTAACGGCGTTCCTTCTAATTTAAAAGAATCTTTAAATGCAATATTGTACCAATTTTCTTCAAGTTGTTTTTCGTCAGTACCACTATAGCAATTAAGAAAACCTGCTACTTCACCATCGACTTCATATACCTGACTATGTTTATAATGGTTTCTATATTCACTCTCAACACTCGCTTGTTCAAGTAATCTTAAAACAGTTTCCTTATCATTTTGAACAACTAAAGGTAGTTCCATATCATGCCAAATCATAAACATTAACTCACTTAGTTTTTTCGCATCTTCTTTAACAGCAGGTCTAATCATATTTTCTACTCCTTTAATACAAATTAGATTCATTTTAACATAAAAATCCCCTTTCCATATGGTTTAATACCATTTAGAAAGGGGATTAGACATATCTCTAAATTTGTAATGTCGGTTATATTTACCGAATTACATCATACCTGGCATTCCGCCCATGCCGCCCATATCTGGTGCTGCTGGTTCTTCTTCTGGAATGTCTGCTACTACTGCTTCAGTAGTTAAGAACATTGCTGCTACAGATGCTGCATTTTGTAATGCTGAACGTGTAACTTTTGTAGGATCAACAATACCTGCGTCTAACATATTTACCCATTCATCTGTTGCTGCATTGTAACCAATACCTTCATCAGCATTTTTAAGTTTTTCAACTATAATTGATCCTTCTAAGCCAGCATTTTCAACGATTTGACGTAATGGTGCTTCAAGAGCTTTCAACACAATGTTCACACCAGTTTGTACATCGCCTTTCGCTTCAACTTCAGCTACTTTATTATAAATAGATACTAATGCTGTACCACCACCTGCTACTATACCTTCTTCAACTGCAGCACGTGTAGAGTTTAAAGCATCTTCAATTCTTAATTTACGTTCTTTTAATTCTGTTTCAGTTGCAGCACCTACTTTAATAACTGCAACGCCACCTGCTAATTTAGCTAAGCGTTCTTGTAATTTCGTACGATCAAAGTCTGAAGTTGTTTCTTCAATTTGAGCTTTAATTTGACCAACACGAGCGTCGATGTTTACTGAGTCACCTTGACCTTCAACAATTGTAGTGTCGTCTTTAGTAACTTGAACTTTACCTGCTTCACCAAGCATATCTAGAGTTGTTTCTTTTAAGTCTAAACCTAAGTCATCAGTAATCACTTGGCCACCAGTTAAAATTGCTAAGTCATCTAACATTGCTTTACGACGGTCACCAAATCCAGGCGCTTTAACTGCTACTGCTGTAAATGTACCACGTAATCTGTTTAATACTAAGTTTGTTAATGCATCTCCATCAACATCGTCAGCAACAATTAAAATTGGTCTATTTGTTTGTAAGATTTTTTCTAAGATAGGTAAAATATCTTGGAATGAAGAAATCTTTTTATCTGTAATTAAGATGTAAGGATTTTCTAATTCAGCAGTCATTTTATCTGAATCTGTCACCATATATGGTGAAGTATATCCTCTATCAAATTGCATACCTTCAACAACTTCTAATTCAGTGCTGAATCCTTTAGATTCTTCAATTGTAATAACACCGTCATTACCTACTTTTTCCATTGCTTCTGAAATAAATTTACCAATTTCTTCATCAGCAGCAGAAATAGAACCAACTTGTGCAATTTCTTCTTTTTTATCAACTGGTTGAGAGATATTGTGTAATTCTTCTAAAGCTACTTTAACTGCTTTATCAATACCTTCACGAATACCAACTGGATTTGCACCACTTGTTACGTTTTTTAAACCTTCTTGAATCATCGCTTGAGCTAAGACAGTTGCTGTAGTTGTACCGTCACCTGCAACATCATTTGTTTGGTTTGCAACTTCTGCAACTAATTTAGCACCCATATTCTCATATGGATCTTGTAATTCAATTTCTTTAGCGATTGTAACACCATCATTTGTGATTAATGGTGAAGTGAATTTTTTATCTAAAACGACGTTACGTCCTTTAGGTCCTAAAGTTACTTTAACTGCATTTGCTAATTTATCAACACCAGCAAGCATAGAACGTCTAGCGTCTTCTGAAAATTTTAGTTCTTTAGCCATTTATAAAAACCTCCATAAAATATCTTCAAAAATATTATCTAAATTATTCAATAACTGCTAAAATGTCATCTTCTGAAAGGATAATATATGTTTCTTTATCTCGTTTAACTTCTGTTCCTGCGTATTGTTGATATACAACTTGATCACCTACAGCAACATCTACAGTAAGTCTTGTACCATCTTCCAGACGCTTACCTGGTCCAACAGCAACAACTTTTCCTTCGTTGGACGATTCTTTAGCTGAATCTGTCAATACAATTCCGCTAGCTGTAGTTTGTTCTGTTTCTGTTTTCTCAATAATAATTCTATCTCCCAATGGTTTTAACATTTATAAAATCCTCCTTGTCGCTAATAATGTTAGCACTCTTTATACTTAAGTGCTAACTACATTTTTATAATAATCAAATTTGGTCAAAATTACAAGCAATATAACTTAAATTTTTCTCTTTTTCTGCTAAATAAGGTACAATGTTTACATGTTTATTTTTGGAGGAATTGAAAATGCAATTTAATCGATTAACTGTTAATATTGCTACCCTATTACTATTTGGTGTTGTACAAACAATCGCAATTATTCCAAATAGTTTATACGCTGATTCAGGATTATCTAAAGTCACAAGATTAGAAATCAGCTTAACTTGGATGGCAACAACAGCTATCATTACTGTTTTATTATTATGGTATATGAACTCAAATATTAAAAATCCAACTCGATTAGAACAACAAAAGAAAGAACCATGGGTATACGTGATTTTCTGGTGTGTTGCAGGTATTATAATGGCCATGCTTGGACAAATCATCGCCGCTTTGATTAATACATATATATTTAATCAACCAGTAGAAAGTGGCAATACTCAAAATCTCATGAAGATTGCACAACAATCACATATATTAATCATTTATATCGTATTAGCAGGTCCAATATTAGAAGAATTAATATTCCGTAAATTAATTTTCGGAGAGATATACAATATGATCAAAGCACCTAAGTGGTTAAGCTTTATCGTAGCAGTATTAGTCAGTTCTTTTATCTTTTCATTAGCACATTCAGATCCAGAACATACATTAATATATGTTGTAATGGGAACTGTATTTAGTGGACTTTATGTATTAACGAAACGTATCATCGTACCAATGATTGCGCATATGGGAATGAACGGTATAGTTGTTTTGGGACAAATTGTATTTAAAGATCAAGTAAACGAACAATTAGAGAAGCAATCTCAAATTTCACAACTGATTTATCATACAATCTTGAGCATGTATAGCTAAATGAAAATAAAATAAGCATATCACCGAACTGAAGAATTCAGCCTTAAGTGATATGCTTATTTTTTGTATTTAGAGAGCGGCTAACTTCCATTATTTCGAATTCTGGTAATTAGAACGCGCTACCTATCATTATTCTGAATTGTGGTAATTAGAGGGACACTTCTTAGAGACATTTCTCACAATTATGTCCCTAACATATTCTAATATTGTTTAACGCCCCATAATACTTCTTCACATTTTTTAATAATGTATTTAATAACTTCGATTCTAGCTGATTTTTTATTGTCAGCTGGTACGACAAGCCATGGTGCATGATCTGTGTTTGTTAATTTAATCATATCGTGACTTGCTTCGATATATTGATCCCATTTTTCTCTATTTCGCCAATCTTCGTCTGTAATTTTCCATTGTTTTTCTGGTGTTTCTTCTCTTTCTTTAAATCTTCTTAATTGTTCATCTTTATCTAAAGTTAAGAAGAATTTCAAGATAATTGCACCTTCGTCTGTCCACATTTTCTCAAATTGATTGATTTCTTCATACGCACGTTTCCATTCTTTCTTAGTAGCAAATCCTTCTACTCTTTCGACTAATACTCTTCCGTACCAACTTCTATCGAATATTTCAATATGGCCGCTTCTAGGCATATCTTTAGCAAATCTCCATAAGTAATGATGATTCAACTCAACATCTGTTGGGGCACTTATTGCATTTACTTCATAACCGGTTGGATCTAATTTTTCTCTAACTCTTTTAATATTGCCACCTTTACCGGCTGCATCCATGCCTTCGTATACTAATATTAACGGAATTTTTCTTTCGTATAATGCAAATTGCAATTCTTTCAATCTATCTTGTAAGTCACCTATAAGAGATTTATATGTCTTTTTATCTACTTTATCTAATGATTGATTAAATAGGTCTGTTTTAAAATCTTCTGTAAAATCGCCATCAATTACTTTGTCTTTCTTTTTATGTAGTTTAATCGCTTTGTTCAAACGATTGATAATGTGCTGATACATTAAATTGATAGCTTCTTCTCTCTCTGTATAATCAATGATTTCCCATTCATCAGGCGATGCTTTAAGTATTTTATGCATTTCTTTATGATATACGTCATCATTAATGGCACTTTCATATTCTTGTGCTTTCCAACTTGTTAATGGATTTTCTTTCATTTCTTTTAAATGTTCTTTTCTCTTCTTATCACTAATCTCAATATAAAACTTAATAATTTCATAGCCATCATCATGGACCATCGATTCAAAGTCTTGGATTTGTCTTCGTAATGCATGATATTTGTTGTATATAGAATGTTTTATTTTGTTTGCTTGATATTCTATATAATATGCATACCAACTTCTAAAATAAATATTGATATCACCTTTTGAAGGTAAACTGTTCCAATACTTCTGTAAAAATTGATATCTTAGATCGTCTTCTGAAGGTGATTTCATCGGTACAAAGTGTGTGTATTTAGCATCAAGTGTTAAAAGAAGTTCATTTGATAGTCTCGTCTTACCTGATGCGGGAACACCTTCAAATACAATCATGATAGGAATTCCAAGTTCTTTTGTCTTCCTCGTTAATGCTGCTACTTCTAAAGATAATTGTTCATTATTTTTAGCCATTTATATACACCTCTTTTCATCTCATATTATATGCTTTTACCTTTATTTTCGCAATTTTCAATAAAATTACAACAAAGAAATGTTATAATAAATTTATTAAGGGAGGTTTTAACATGACGTTAACTTTTAAAGATTATCAATATGAACAAATCAATATTGAAGAAAAAGAAAAACAAACCAAATCATTATTAAATGAATTCGATAATGCAGAAACGGTCGATCAAGCAATTGAGGCGATTAATGAAATTAATAAGGTTAGAAACCATACTGATACGCATTATAACCTAGCTTACATAAGAGCATCTATCGATACAAATGATGAATATTATAATAAAGAAAGAGATTTCTTTGATGAAACAATGCCTAAAATACAACATTTAGATCATTTATTCTATCAATCTTTATTAAAATCTAAATTTAAAAATGATTTAATTGCACATTTTGGACAACAACTTTTTTCTTTAGCAGAAGTTGCTCTCAATACATATAATCCTTCTATTAATGACTTACTTGTTAAAGAAAATAAATTAGTAAGCGAATATGATAAATTAATTGCTTCAGCAGATATTGAATATAACGGTGAACATTTGAACTTATCACAATTCAGTAAGTACTTAATCAACGAAGATAGAGCAATTAGAAAAGATGCTTTTACAGCTAGAGAACAGTTTTTTGCAGAGCATCTAGAGGATTTAGATCGTATCTATGATGATCTCGTAAAAACTAGACATGAAATAGCTTTAAAATTAGGATATGAGAACTTTGTTCAACTCGGCTATGATAGAATGCAAAGAATTGGGTACGATGCAAATGATGTTAAAATTTTTAGAGAGCAAGTTAAAGAACATGTCGTACCTATTACTGAAGACATCAAATCACAGCATGCAAAACGTATTGGCGTGGACAATTTAAAAGCTTACGATAATAATTTTACTTTTAAAACTGGTTCGCCAAAACCACAAATATCAACTGAAGAAATCGTGAAAAATGCTAAAAAAATGTACCATGAACGTTCTGAAGAAACTGGTCATTTTATAGATTTTATGATTGATAAACAATTATTTGACTTAGAAGCTAAAAAAGGAAAAGAAAGTGGTGGTTATTGTACAATCATTAATGATTTTAAATCACCATTCATCTTTGCCAATTTTAATGGCACGCAA
Source organism: Mammaliicoccus sp. FSL K6-3158 (assembly GCF_038005105.1). Classification (NCBI taxonomy): domain Bacteria; kingdom Bacillati; phylum Bacillota; class Bacilli; order Caryophanales; family Staphylococcaceae; genus Mammaliicoccus; species Mammaliicoccus sp. FSL K6-3158. The sequence continues at coordinate 894,592 of NZ_JBBOSL010000001.1, read as the reverse complement.
GGCGATATTGAAGTTATGACACATGAAGCCGGACATGCTTTTCAAGTATTTGAAAGCTTGAAGTATTCTGTGCCCGAATATTACTTCCCTACTTCAGAAGCATGTGAAATTCATTCAATGAGCATGGAATATTTAACTTATCCATGGATGTCATTATTTTTCAAACAAGATACGGATAAATTTAAACTCGCTCACTTAGAAGACAATATTAAATTCTTACCATATGGTGTAGCAGTGGATGAATTCCAACACTTTGTTTATGAGAATCCAGACATTTCTTCAGAAGAACGCAGAAAAGCTTGGTCAGATTTAGAAAATAAATACTTCCCAAGCGTAGACTATGACAATATTCAACATCTTGAAAATGGTGCATTTTGGCATAGACAAGGTCATATATTTGCATCACCATTTTATTATATTGATTATACATTAGCGACAATTTGTGCAATGCAATTTTTTATTAAACAAGAAGCTGATCCAGAACAAGCATGGTCTGATTATTTAAAAATATGTCAAATTGGCGGTTCACAATCATTTATTGATATTATGGCATCTGTTCAGTTACAATCTCCTTTTGTAGAAGGTACTGTAAAATCCATTATAGAAACATTATACAAAGCAACTCAGAATATTGATCAAAGTGAATTTTAATAAAAAAGTGAGAGCGGGGCAGAAATCCCGCCCCGACATGGATGACTAGATACTACAAGAGACTGAGACATTACATTATGTCCCAGTCTTTTTTATATGGAAGAATCAAGGTAAGAGTGAGGTTCTATGTTGCTAGATTGGAGTGTCTTGCAATATACAAGAGTTCTATGTTGCTTGTTTGAGGTGTCTTGCAATATACGGAGCTTCTATGTTGCTAGATTGGAGTGTCTTGCAATATACGGAGCGCCTATTTATCTTGTTTGGACAGTCTTGATAAATACAAAGCGCCTATTTATCTTGTTTGGTGAGTCTTGATAAATACAAAGCGCCTATTTATCTTGTTTGGTGAGTCTTGATAAATACAGAGCCTCAACATTGCTTGTCGCGCTTCACTTGCAATATTCAGCCTCCCAACATTGCTTGTCGCGCCTCACTTGCAATATTCAGCCTCCCAACATTGCTTGTCGCGCCTCACTTGCAATATTCAGCCTCCTATTTCTAAAAATATGAAAAGGAGTCTAGAACATTTCTGTCCCAGACTCACTTTTACTTGATTTATATTTATGACTTTGAAAATCTTCGCATTATGAATAATATGATGAATCCTAATACAAGTACGATTGCGATTGAAATACCAATGATAAGCGGTTTAGAAACATCTTTATGATCAGAAGCTGTTTCAAAACTTTCTGTTGTTGTTTTTGTTGTTTCTATTTTTGTATCATCATCATCATCTACAGATGTTGTTTCTGTCGTTATATTAGTCTTTTTAAATTTTGGTTGTGCTAAATCAGGTCTACTACCAACTTTACTTGTTACAAGCTCTAACACATCTTCATCCAATTTACTATAATACGCTTCTGAATGGCCAGGTATAAATTTAGGCGCTTTTTCATCAGTGTATTGCGGATTGTTGTAATAGCCATCCCCTACTTCATTTGTGTTAGGATATGCTGGCATTGTTGGTTTATATTGATTTACATTTTGATCGTTATTTCTATTTGTATTTGGTTCATTAGTTTTAGGTTCTTCAGAAGATGGTTTCCCACTATTGGATTGATTCGGTGATGGTAATTGATCTTGATGATTGCTATCATTGCTTGAAGGTTCTTCAGTGCTCGGCTCTTCTGTTGTTGGTTCCTCTGTTGTTGGTTCTTCAGTGCTCGGCTCCTCTGTTGTTGGTTCTTCAGTGCTCGGCTCTTCTGTTGTTGGTTCTTCTGTTGTAGGCTCCTCTGTACTTGGCTTTTCATCAGTCTTAGGTTCTTCTGTACTTGGTTTCTGATCTGATTTCGGCTCAGTGCTCGGCTCTTCTGTTGTTGGTTCTTCTGATGACTGTTCCTCTGTACTTGAATTTTCTTCTGACTTCGGTTCAGTACTTCTTTCCTCTGTTTTACTATTTTGTTCACTATTAGAATCAGTTTCTTTGGACTGCTGTGCTTCTATATTTTGATTCGATTGTTCTTGAGTTGTGTTCGGAGAAGTATCTTTTGTACTAGATTCATTGCTTTCTATCGCATCTGTATTATTCCCATGTGCTACTCCAAATGCCATAGAAGATAATAGTAATGTTGAAATCATAGCATTTTTAAATATCTTCATAAAAATTCTTCCCCTCCTCTACATTAATTAATAGTTAAAGTATAAAGGAATGTTTCTTTGTTTTCTATGCTTGAACGCCATATGTTACACAGAATTAATATTTTGTAATAACTTATTCATATTTCTTACAATTTACTTATATTAAAATAAACGCTTGTTGTATCAAAACAACAAGCGTTTTTGATTCGTTTAATTATTTAGTTGTAAGTCATATTTCGTAAACTTCAAGTAAACTTGGCCAGACTCTGTAGAAGTTCTGAAATTAACAGCATCTTCATCAGGGAATATTCTCGTTGTGAATACTTTTTCACCATCGTTAACGAAAATTTCTAGACTAGATGTATCACTATAAATTCTCAGGTCTTTTAAATCATTATCTAAAGTTGTTGTCCGAGTTGTCTTCTCAACCGCTTCACTTACAATACCACTTTCAAATCGATCTAAAGTTAGTTGTTTAGAACGTGTATTATAAATAATTTGCGTTGAACATTTCTTAGATACTCTTAAATCAAAGTATATTTCGCTAGCTTCATTCTCCAGAATCTCAATCATTAATTCAAACTGTTTACCTTCATATGGGTGAAGTTTAACTGAATGCTTATTAGCATAACCTTCAGCAGTTTCTTTATTTGTTCTTAATTTTTCAAGTGCTTTTATAGGTCTTTGTTTCAGTTTATCATCTTCAATTGTTAATACTCTTGGAATAGTTAAACAATGTGCCCAACATTCTTCATCTGTAGCATAATCTATTTCAGGAAGTCCCATCCAACCAATTAATATTCTGTCACCATGTTCATCTAAGAACGTTTGAGGTGCATAAAAGTCAAAACCTTGGTCTAATTCAACAAAATTCTGATGCTCAAACTTTAACGTGTTTAAATCAAAATCACCAATTAAATATCCTGATTGATATATGTTCTCGAATTGGTTATTTTCCGCTTCAATACCTTGAGGCGAAAAGATAAATACATCTTTATCATTTAACTTAAACAAATCTGGACATTCCCACATATAACCAAAGTTTTGCAGTTGTGTTTCAATTTCGCCTTTAAATTGCCAATCTTGAATATCTTCAGATTCATATATAACAGCTGTACCTGTTTCATTCTCTCTTTGAATGCCAAATATTGCATAGTATTTTCCATTCTCAAACCATACTTTAGGGTCTCTAAAATGTTCAGTATATCCTTCTGGCTTGTTTGGAATAGCTGGTTGATCAAACTTTTTAAAAGTGCCATCTTCTAATTGTTCAGCAATCATTTGGACAGATTTACGATCCCAATTTTCATTACGCACATTTCCCGTATACATTAAATATAACTTTCCATCATAATCAAATGCACTACCCGAATATACACCATGACTATCATATTCTGTATCAGGCGCCAACGCGATTCCCTCATCTTTAAATTCTAGTAAATCTTTACTTGTATAATGATACCAATACTTCAAACCATGAACGGCACCAAGCGGAAACCATTGATGAAATATATGATAAACGCCATTATGATAAACCAAACCATTTGGATCATTTAACAACCCTGTTTTTGGTTGAATATGAAAAGTTTGACGCCATTTTGACGCATTCACTTTATCTATTAATTCATTGTATGCTTCATCAGATATGTCTGATAATTTTTTATATCTTTCTTCTCGTGTCCAATTTACCATTATCATTCTCCTTACATCCGATTTAGACCGGTTCCATAATATATATTTTAGCATACTTGAAAGGCTTATTTTTTTAACCATTCAAATTGTGTTCCGATAATATTTAATTTTTCTACCGTTTCTTGATTAATACTTTTATTTAATACATGAACAGCTGTCTCACCAGCTAAATAATAGTTAAACTTTACAGTACCAATATGAGGTGCCACAATTTCTGTCATCTTATTTCCGCCAAATCCAACAATCGTTGGCATATCAACTTCTCTTTTTAAAAGTGTATGGTATATACCTAAAGCTATATTATCAGTAGCTGCGACAATAACTTCGTCTTCTCTCAACTTAATATCATTACCTAATATCTGAGCATCTCTTATACTGAAACTACTTTCAATAAATGTTGGGTTGATGCCTTGATCCTTTAGTGGAATAAACAGACCTTCTTTTCTCGTCTTACCAACTGCAATATCATGTTCAGAAACACCGATATATGTAATATTGTGCTTTTGATGTTTCAATAACCATTCTGCTACTTGATTACCTGCTTGGAAATCATCATGAACTATCGATAAAAGTGATCCATGTGATTGACCAACAATAACAATCGGGCATTCAACTGACTCAATTGCTTTCATATGTTCTTCAGAAATGTTAGTTGCCATCAAAATAATGCCATCCACTTTTCTCTTAGCTAACATATAAATTGAATCAATCTCTCTATCTTTTGATAAATCTGTATTCACAATCATTGTTTGAACATTTTGTTTAAGTAAAGTTGTTTCAATTCCTTTTAACGTTTCAGTCGTTGCATAGGAATCTAACCTTGGTACAATTGCACCGATCAGCCCCGTTCTCTTAGCCTTTAAACTTTGAGCAAATTGATTCGGTTTATATCCTGTTTCTTCTACTACTCTATGTATTTTTTCTTTTGTACTTTTACTAATGGAGCCACCATTTAAATATCTAGAAACTGTACTTTTAGAAACACCCGCCATATTAGCAATATCTTTAATCGTCTTCATGTATACACCTCTCAGTCATTTATTCTATCATAAAACCGTTTCCAATTCTTTATAAATAAAATACAGTTTTAAACAAAAAAACCTAGAAACAAAGGTACTTGCCTTTGTTTCTAGGTTAAATGTAATTTATTGTTTTTCAACCGTTATCGTCCATGAAGCATCTCCAAGTTGTTCATAATTCGTAACTGGATAACCATTCTCTGCTGCCCAATTTGGGAGTGCTTCTGTCGCTTGCGTACAATCAAAATCAATTTTCAATTGTTCGCCAACTTGTAATTCATCCATTTTATTTTGTGCTTCTATTAATGGGAATGGACATACCATTCCTACTGTACCTAATTCATGTACCATATATATTTACTCCTTTTATTAAATACTTTGTGTACTTACTTGTGTCTTAGTTTGTCTTGCTTTTCTAGGTTTAACAAAGATGAAATAACTCATAAACCATGCACCAACGATCATTGATGGTAATGCAACCCAACCTTGCCAACTCATTGCTGCAGTTGAAACTAAACCATTACCGATTGAACATCCGCCTGCTAATGATGCACCAACACCCATACAAGCACCACCGATAACACTGTTTCTTATTGTTTTAGTATCTGGCATTCTCCATTTGAATTCTCTTGAACCTTTTGCAGCAATATATGAACCGATAAATATACCAAGTACTAAAAATACGCCCCAGTTTATTAATGAAGCATCACCTGTAACTAAGTATTGCACGATATTTGCTGAAGGTGTTGTAATACCAAGGCCAGCAATTCTACCTGTTGAAGCACTCATTGGCCAAGCAATTAATGCTATAATCCCTACTGCTATTGCAGCTGCAAATGGGTGATATCTTTTTTCAAATAAGATATGACGAATGCCTGTATATTTTTGTTTTAATTGAGGAATTGCTACTTTTGGTTTTTTTAGTGTTTTTGTCACAAAATAAACTGTAACAATAACTAAAATAGCAATCAATACCCATACAGGTACATTAAGTGTTTCTGCCATATTAGAGTTAACGACACTATATGAATTAATTTTTTCTTGAACAGGATTTAATGGTCCAGATTTCATAATTGCTGCAGTTACACCGTATAATACTAAGGCTATCCAGCTTCCAATTAAGCCTTCACCTGCTCTGTACCATGTACCAGTCGCACATCCACCAGCTAGGATAATTCCGATACCAAATACAAATGATCCAAATATCGTACCTACTAATGGAAATGTTGCTGCTTCTAACTTAAATACACCTAATCCTACTAGTGTAAATAATCCAATGCTTTGAATAGAGATCGCGATTAATAAAGCATAAAACATTTTATTATTTTTCTGTACATACATATCTCTAAACCCGCCTGTTAAACAAAAACGTGTTCTTTGCATAACAAAGCCAAGTAATATTCCGACTATAAGGCCACTTATAATCATCCAAACCATATAAACAACTCCTTATTCCTATTACAATGATAGGAATAATAATATATCATATTCAACACATATTCAAGTTAACATTTGATTACAAATATCAGACAATTCAATAAAAAAACAGCTATAGCATTAAGCTACAGCTGCTCTTTATCCTCTTGATCCATCCCCAGTTCTTCTTCCATTAATTTTTGCTCTGCTTTTAAATATTTTTTATAGCCTATTTTTGAAATAATAATGCTGATTTCATAAAGTAAAATCATTGGTAATGTAAACAACATATGTGTCATAAAGTCAGGTGGTGCGATTAACGCAGCCACAACAAGTAAAATAAAATACGCATATTTTCTATTTTTCTTTAAAAACATCGGTGTAACGATACCTAATCTCGTTAAAAATAGTAATAAAATTGGTAATTGAAATACAAATCCGAATGGTATTGTAAATTTAAACATTTCACTAAAGTATTCTTTAATGCCGATCGTTTGTTTAATCCCCATATCATCAGCTAATCCCATTGTGAACGAAATTAAATACGGAAAAATCACAAAGTATGAGAATAATAAACCACCTACAAATAAAATCAAACTAAATGGTATATAACTTAACGTCACTTTTTGTTCTTTCGGATGTAAACCTGGAGATATAAATGCCCATAATTCGTATAAAATTACAGGCGATACTATGATAAATGCAATCACAATTATCATTGTTATGTATATCGTTAATGGATCCGTTATTCTAAATGCATTGAGTTCTAATGTTTGTGTAAAGTCATCATTTGTTATATAAAAAATAACTGGTTTAGCTACGAAAAAGCCAACAATGAGACCACCAACAAGGAAATATGCAATGATCATAATACGTCCACGAAGTTCTTCTAAGTGTTCGACAAATGTTAAATTGTCTTTATCCACCGTCTTACCTCCAATCTAAAAAAGATGTGGCAGGAAACCCGCCACATTCATGGGAACATCTGTTAAATAAAATTCTATTTAACTTCTTTATCTTTGCTATCTTCTGGAGTGCTTTTCTTCTCATCAAAGTTTGTCATGCCATCAGTCGCATCTTTAAATTCTTTCAAAGTTGAACCCATTGCTCTACCGAATTGTGGTAATTTCTTTGGTCCAAATATAATTAATGCAACTACCCCTATAAATAATAAACTGACTGGTCCTGAAATACCAAGTGTGTTAATAAACATTAAAGCTTCCATTTGATACCCTCCTATTGATTCTTCATAAAGAAGATTAAAGATTGTAATTCAATTCCTAAATCTATATGATGAACCTGCACTTTCTCAGGTACATTAATTCTTTGAGGTGTAAAATTCAAAATACCAGTAATACCCGAAGATGTTATACGATCCGCAACTTTTTGAGCTGCTTGTTGTGGTACTGTTAATATTACAACTTGTATACCTACTTCTTCAACTACCTTTTCAAAATCATCCATACTATCCACAGTTAATTTACCAACCATACTTCCAATTATATCTTCTGATTGATCAAAAGCAGCTACAATTTGCATTCTATCATTTACAGTAAAGTTATAATTCACAAGTGCAGTACCTAAATTACCAACACCAACGATTGCGACTTTAGTCATATCATCTTGTTCAAGCGTTGTTCTAAAAAATTTAAGTAAATAACTAATATTGTAACCATAACCCTTTTTACCTAATTCACCAAAATACGAAAAATCTCGACGAATGGTAGCTGAATCAATTTTAAGTCCTTCACTTAATTCTTTTGATGAAACACGATCTACGCCAGAATTATGCAATGTGCTAACAAATCTATAATAAAGAGGCAAACGTTTCAAAGTTGCTTTAGGGATCTTCACATCATTCTTTGCCAAAATCCTCACCTTTTCCAATATAAAATAATGTGATTGCGTTCACATCTAATGGCTTAATTATAACAAACTTCACGTAAAATAACTATATAAATATTGTATGTGATTTACATACAATTATCACTCGTTTTCATGTAAAATAATAACTAATAGAGAGGTGTAAACATGATACTTTTACAAATAAATAAATTAGAGAAATCTTATGATGGAGAAGTTATATTCTCTGATGTAGATTTCGAAGTAAAAACCGGTGAAAGAATCGCTATTGTCGGTAGAAATGGCGCGGGAAAAACAACATTAATGAAAATCATTGCTGGTGTTGAATCATATGATGAAGGAAATATTTCTAAAGGTAAACAGGTTACGATGGGATACCTTACTCAACAAATGACATTAGATTCAAATGACACTGTTATGAATGAAATGAAAAAACCATTTAAAGACGTTATCAATATTGAAGATAAAATGAAAACTTTAACAGATTGGTTAAGTATTCATGCTGATGAGTATGACCAAGATTTATATAAAGAAAAGTTGTCACAATACGAGGCTTTATCCAATCAATATGAATTAATGGACGGCTATAATTACGAAAGCAAAATTAAGACCGTATTAACAGGTTTAGACTTTAAAGAATCTGACTTTGATAGACAAATTCAATCATTTAGCGGTGGCCAAAAAACAAGATTATCTATGGCTCAAATGTTATTAAGTGAACCTGATTTACTGTTACTCGATGAACCTACGAACCATTTAGATATGGAAACAACAGAATGGCTAGAAAATTATTTAACTCACTTTAAAGGTGCAATTGTTATCATCAGTCACGACAGATACTTCTTAGATAAAATAGTCAATCAAGTATATGATGTCGCTTTAGGTTCTGTTAAAAAGTATGTCGGTAATTATAGTAAATTCTTAAAAGAACGAGATGCGCATTACGAAAAAGTCATGGCTGAATATGAAAGACAACAAAGTGAAATTAAAAAGTTAGAAACATTTGTCGAAAAAAATATTACACGTGCTTCAACAAGCGGCATGGCAAAAAGTCGTCGTAAAGTATTAGAAAGAATGGAAAGAATCGAAATGCCGAGACTTGATGCTAAAAGTGCACAAATAAATTTTGAAATAACTAGAGCTACTGGTGAAGATGTACTTAAAGTTCAAAATTTGGATATTGGTTATTCTAAAAGTATTACACCAACTATCAACTTAGAAGTTAAACGACATGATCGAATTGCGATAATTGGTCCAAATGGTATTGGTAAATCTACGTTGATTAAAACAATAGCTCAAAAAATACCTGCTTTAGGCGGTAATATTGTTTATGGTTCTAATATTCAAATTGGTTATTACGACCAAAAACAAGCAGAATTCACTTCTAATATGACAATCTTAGACTATGTTTGGAATCAATATGCACATATGCCTGAGAAAGATATAAGAACAATTTTAGGTAGATTTTTATTTACTCAAGAAGAAGTAAAAAAAGTCATTAATGATTTATCTGGTGGAGAAAAAGCCAGACTTCAACTCGCTTTACTCATGTTAGAAAAAAACAATGTACTCATATTAGATGAACCTACCAACCACTTAGATATCGATTCTAAAGAAATGTTGGAACAAGCTTTGCAAAATTTTGAAGGTACACTACTCTTTGTATCACATGACCGTTATTTTATTAACGAACTAGCAAATAATATTTTCCACATCACACAAAATGGAAATGAATTATTTAGAGGCGATTACCAATATTATTTAGAAAAACTTGAACAACGTGAAGCTATTAGTCGTTATGAACAAGAAGACATCAAATCTACTGAAACGCCTAAAGACGATCAATATTACGCAAATCAAAAGCAACTAAAAAAAGAAAAACGTAAACTTGAAAGACAGTTAGAAGAAATTGAAAATAATATTTCCACATATGAAAAACAAATCTCTGACTATGAGCATCAACTTACGTTACCAGAGATATTTAATGATATTGAAAAAAGCAATGAAATCAATAACTTACGAGTTGAAGCAGAACGTTTGCTCGAAGAAAACATGGAAAAATGGGAAAAACTTGAAAGTAAGTTAAATTAACAAAAAACGACTGAGGTAAATTTTACACCTCAGTCGTTTTTTCTGTATTAATTAAACACAACTTTATACACATCAAAAAGTCTTATTTTTCAAGTAATCCACAAAGTTATCCTAGTTATGCACAGGTAAAATGTAAAAAATCAATCTAAACCAAGTAACTTATCCACAATTATTTAAAAACTTATACTAATGTTATCCACAAAATGTGGTTAACTTGTGCACAAGTACAAATGTTCTGTATTGACTTTATGATAAATACGTGACCTTCATGTATTTTTTGTAAATATTTTAAATTCAAAATGTTGAAATGACTAAAATATTAATATATTTATCAATTAGGCTAGATTTAATATTCAATTCGTCTTATAATTTACATAACCAATTTTCTTGTTTTAAAAACTTTAGTTATAAATACTACTTTTATTTTGAAGTTAATAATGTGCTTAGAGTTAAATTTCATTGATTAATTGGTCTTGTGTATGCTACAGAAGGGATGATGATTTATGAAACAATCTAACATTGAAAATTATACAATGAAAGCTAAGGAACTATTGAAACATAAAATTATAACTAAAGAAGAATATGATCAGCGTATAAAAGATTATACTGACTATACGAATAGTGAAGGCAAATATGCACGTAAATAGAAAAGACTGGGACATAATGTAATGTCTCAGTCTTTTGTAGTATCTTGGCAGTAGATGACTGAATTAAAATGCGCTTGTACCAAGCTTTTTCAACTCTAGTCATCCTTGCCGGGGCGGGACTACGAAATCTTTTTTATACAAATTAGATTTCTGTCCCGCTCCCTTTTCTATTCTGTATATGCATTTACCATCCAAGTTACACCAAATGGATCTTGGAATGAACCAAAGAGTGGTGACCACTCTACCTCGTTTAAAGGCATATCAATTTTACAACCCGCTTCTTCTGCTTTCTTAAACAATTCGATGACAGCTGCTCTATCTTCTTCATCGTTATAATTAAACTGAAAACATGCTTGAGCGCCTTCGTTATTGATATCTTTATTTTGCCAAGTGTCACTACATAAAAATGTCTTCCCTAATAAGTTAAAACTCGCGTTCATTGTAAAAGATTCGGGCAATTTAAATTCATCAGGTGCATCTTTAAACATTTCATGGTTACCCGGAACTCTCATAATATCCGTTGCACCTAATTTTTCTTCGTAGAACTTTAATGCTTCAATACTATTTTTAAAATTAAAATAAGTATTCACTTCCACTTTACAACGCCTCCTCAATCTTTTATATCACATTGAGTATAACGTCTATAGTGCAATATTACAAATTATTGTATATTAAAATGCTTCAATATCTAGAGAACTTTTACCGTTTAATTTCATATTTGAAAAGCGATTATTTTCATATAAGAAATGAGCTACTGACCCTATCATAGCAGCATTATCTGTACATAAATTTAATGGTGGAATACTAAGATCTATTCCTAATTTATCAGTTTCTTCTTCAAGTGCATGACGTAAACCTTTATTCGCAGCTACACCACCTGCCACAATTAAGTGTTGAACATCATAATCTTTAACTGCGGCCATTGTTTTACCGACAAGTACTTCAACTACACTATTTTGGAAACTAGTCGCAACATCTTCTTTTATGATTTCATCATTTTTTTGCTTTTTATTATGCAATGTATTAATAACTGCACTTTTCAAACCACTGAAACTGAAATCATAACTGTCTTTTTCTAACCAAACTCTAGGGAAATTCAAAGTATCTTGACCGATTTGTGCAAGTCTATCAACTTCTGGACCTCCTGGATATGGTAAACCTATTGTTCTAGCAACTTTGTCATATGCCTCACCAACTGCATCATCACGTGTTTCACCTATAACTTCAAAATCTAAATGATTTTTCATGTAAATCAGTTCTGTATGCCCACCTGAAACGATAAGCGCAATTAATGGAAATTCTAATGGTTTAACGAGATGATTAGCATAAATATGCCCTGCAATATGATGAACTGGTATAAGTGGTTTTTGATGACTAAATGCTAAGGCTTTGGCACTTGCAACACCGACAAGTAAGGCACCAATTAATCCTGGACCTTCTGTTACGGCTATTGCGTCAATGTCATCCATTTGCATATTCGCATTTTTCAAAGCTTCATCAATCACTGTTGTCATCACTTCAACGTGTTGACGACTCGCTACTTCTGGTACTACACCGCCAAATTTTTTATGTGTCATCATTTGTGTAACAACTTCATTACTAATAATTTCATTGCCGTTTTTTATGACACTTGCTGCAGTTTCATCACAGCTTGATTCTATACTTAATATAATTGATTCAGACATTTTTTAGACTCACCCACATCACTTTAGCATCCTCTCCATCGCCATAATAATTTTTCCTAACGCCACCATACGTAAAGCCAGCTTTCTCATAAACATGTCTAGCCGCTTCATTATCCACTCTTACTTCTAAACTCATCATCGTACAAGTTGCACTTGCAAAAGTCATCGCATATTCTAATAGCATTTGACCTATGCCATTACCTCTATATTGCTCAGCAACAGAAATAGTCGTTATTTGTGCTTGATCAATGACTAGCCACAATCCGCAATACGCGATAATTTCTTCACCAATAGATACTACAAAATAATGCGCAAATTCATTTTTCTCTAACTCATGATAGAATGCGTCTATAGACCATGAACTTTGTGTAAAACTATGATGTTCTATTTCATATACTTGAGGGACATCTTCAATTGACATTTTTCTGATTTCTAATGCTTCATTTGATTGTTTTTCCAATTTTGTTCCGCCTCTGATAATTTTAGATATCTTGGTTTTAGTTCATGAACATTTAACACAGGTTGTTCTTTAATGTTATACATTATTGAAGCATCAGGTAATTTCGAAAGACTTCTACCTTCTAACTTATCTTGTAACTTTAATACATCGTGACCAATAAATATATATGGATAATTTCGTGATTTTAAAAATTGATTCAATGCTTCAATAGATATATAACTATCGTCTTTGATTGTTTCTAATTTATCATCTTTATATTGATAAACACCAGCAAATACATGGTCTCTTCTAGCATCAAATAAAGGTACAATAAGATTATTTCCGTAGTCATATGTTGCTGCTAATGCCTTTAAAGATGAAACTTCATATAATGGAATATCCAAAGTATATGCCATCGTCTTTGCTGTTGTAATACCAATTCTTAAACCTGTATAAGAACCAGGACCATTAGCAACCACTATTTCAGATAATGATTGAGGTGTTAATTGCGCTTCATCCATTAATGATTCAATAACAGGCATTAATTGTAATGAATGATTCTTTTTTATGTTGGACTGATAATTGATTAATACATTTCCGTCTTTAACAAGTGCTACTGCTAATGGTTGATTAGATGTATCAATTAGTAATGTTGTCATCATTTAGCACTTCCTTTATCTGTTTATAATGTTCACCTTTAGAAATTATTTCAAACACCCTTTTATCTGCGTCTATATACTTAATGTTGATTTCTAAACGCTCTTTTGGTAAATATTCTTGAATGAATTCACTCCATTCAATAATCGTAACACCATTATCATTGAAGTATTCATCAAATCCTAAGTCTTCATCACTATCTTCTAATCTATAACAATCCATATGATGAAAAGGCAATCTTCCTTTGTAGGACTTTATTATATTAAAGGTAGGTGAATTAATGGTTCTTTTAACGCCTAAAGCCTTTCCGAAATATTGGCTAAAAGTGGTTTTACCCGCTCCTAAATCTCCATTCAACAAAATAATATCATTTTCAGTTACAACTTGAGCTAATTTTTCAGCAATTTGCTGCGTTTTTTCTAATGAGTCAACTTGAATAATCACTAATTTGGCACCTACCTTTTCTTTACTTAAACTAACTGAACTATTATAACAAATATTTATTTAATTGGGTAATGAATGGTTTATTTATCAGTAAAGCGCTTACATTATCTAAATTTTTAGAAAAATCTAAATCTTCTGTTGACATGTATTCTGATATGCGTTAAATTTAGTACATAAATTTTTTAACTATTCAAAAATCTTAACTAAAAATATGGTTCACATTTGAGAAGAAAGGACGAGTTGTAATGAATTTCACAATGACGGCAAATAAACCGACAATCGAATACAGCATATTAGTGATTTTATTACGCTCAGAAGGACTCGAACAACAGTAAGCTTCAATTTACTGTATGGTTTAAGTCCTATTTCTACTTGAATGGGACTCGAAGCAACGTCCCATATTTATTGGGACGTTGCTTTTTTATTTTTCTAGAGGAGTGTAATTATGAGAAGTGACATGATCAAAAAAGGTGATCACCAAGCACCTGCAAGAAGCCTATTACATGCAACAGGACAAATCAAGAGCCCAACGGATATGAATAAACCATTTATTGCGATTTGCAATTCTTACATTGATATTGTCCCAGGACATGTTCATTTAAGGGAATTGGCAGATATCGCAAAAGAAGCGATTAGAGAAGCAGGTGGTATTCCATTTGAATTCAATACAATCGGTGTTGACGATGGTATAGCAATGGGTCACATCGGGATGCGCTACTCATTACCAAGTAGAGAAGTTATTGCTGACGCAGCTGAAACTGTTATTAACGCACACTGGTTTGACGGCGTATTCTACATGCCAAACTGTGACAAGATTACACCAGGAATGTTACTAGCATCTGTTAGAACAAACGTACCTGCAATCTTCTGTTCAGGTGGACCAATGAAAGCTGGTTTATCTGCAACTGGTAAAGCATTAACTTTATCTTCAATGTTTGAAGCAGTTGGATCATTCAAAGGTGGTTCAATGACGAAAGAAGAATTCTTAGATATGGAAAAGAACGCATGCCCTACTTGCGGTTCATGTGCAGGCATGTTTACAGCAAATTCAATGAACTGCTTAATGGAAGTCTTAGGATTAGCATTACCTTATAACGGAACAGCTATTGCTGTAGGAGAAGAAAGAAGAGAATTAATTAGAGAAGCAGCCTTTAAACTAATGGACTTAGTTAAAAAAGACATTAAACCTAAAGACATCATTACTAAAGATGCAATTGATGATGCATTTGCTTTAGATATGGCAATGGGTGGTTCTACAAATACTGTCCTTCATACTTTAGCTTTAGCAAATGAAGCTGGTATCGATTATGACTTAAATAGAGTAAATGAAATAGCTAAACGTACACCTTACCTATCTAAAATTGCACCAAGTTCTTCATACTCAATGCATGACGTACATGAAGCAGGCGGTGTACCAGCCATCATCGGTGAATTACTCAAACTCGATAATGTTTTACATCCTGACCGTATTACAGTCACTGGTAAAACATTAAGAGAAAATAACGAACATCGTGAAATTAAAAATACAGAAGTTATCCATACAAGAGATAATCCATTCTCTGAAACTGGTGGCTTATCAATGTTATTTGGAAATATCGCGCCAGATGGTGCAGCTATTAAAGTTGGTGGTGTTGATCCATCAATCAAGAAATTTGTTGGTAAAGCGATTTGCTTTAGTTCACATGATGAAGCGGTTGAAGCAATTGATAACCATACTGTTAGAGAAGGTCACGTTGTTGTCATTCGTTATGAAGGCCCTAAAGGTGGACCTGGAATGCCGGAAATGTTAGCACCTACTTCATCTATCGTCGGTAGAGGTTTAGGTAAAGATGTTGCATTAATTACAGATGGTCGATTCTCAGGTGCAACAAGAGGTATCGCTGTCGGACATATTTCACCAGAAGCTGCCGCGGGTGGACCTATAGGACTCATCCAAGACGGTGATGAAATCATCATTGATTTAACGAATCGTACATTAGATGTAAATGTCTCTGAAGCAGAATTACATGCTAGAAAACAAAACATTGAACCATTTAAAGCTAAAGTTAAGACTGGTTATCTTGCAAGATACACTGCCCTTGTAACAAGTGCAAATACAGGAGGCATCTTGAAAGTACCGGACGAACTAATTTAAGGAGTGATTTGCATGGCACTAACTACTAAATCATACAAAGAACCAGATGAAGCAACTAAAGAAAAGACAATAACTTACACGGGGGCAGAATTACTTGTCCAATCCTTTATCGATCAAGAAGTCGATTACATCTTTGGATATCCTGGTGGCGCTGTCTTACCTTTATATGATGCCTTTTATGAAGGTAAAGTGCCTCATATTCTCACGAGACACGAGCAAGGTGCAGTTCACGCAGCTGAAGGATATGCAAGAGTTACAGGTAAACCTGGTGTTGTAGTCGTTACAAGCGGGCCTGGCGCAACTAACACTATTACTGGAATAGCTGATGCTATGAGTGACTCAATTCCACTAGTTGTACTTACAGGACAAGTACACAGACCAGGTATTGGTAAAGACGCTTTCCAAGAAGCTGATTTACTCTCTATGACAACACCTATTACAAAGCATAATTATCAAATAACTGATGTAAAAGATATTCCAAAGATTATTGATGAAGCATTTCATATTGCTTCAACTGGTCGTAAAGGGCCGGTTGTCATTGATTTTCCTAAAGATATCGGTGTTCTAGAAACAGTTGAAGTTTCTCCAAGAGAACTTAATTTACCGGGATATCACATAAACTTAACACCAGAAGATAAAGAGATTGAACAAATTATTCAAATGATTCGTTTAGCAAAGAAGCCTATTATACTTGCTGGAGCTGGTGTAAACCATGCTGAAGCTTCAAAGGAACTTACAGCATTTGCTAATAAATACAAAATCCCTGTTGTAAACACTTTGCTAGGATTAGGTTCTATCCCCTACTCTGACCCATTATTCTTAGGAATGGGCGGTATGCATGGATCATATGCAAGTAACATGGCATTAACGGAATGTGATTTGTTAATTAACTTTGGAAGTCGATTTGATGATCGTCTAGCAAGCAACCCAGATGAATTTGCGAAAGACGCTAAAGTTATTCATGTAGATATCGATCCATGTGAAATTAACAAAATCATTCCTACAGATTTAGGTATTATTGCCGATGCAAAACAAACATTAGAAGCACTTTTAGAATACGAAGCACATGAACTTATCCATCATGAATGGTATGAACATTGTCTATCTAATAAAGCAACATATCCATTTAGATATGACAAACCAACTGATGACTTTATTAAGCCACAACAAGCAATTGAGTATATCGGAAAGATTACAAACGGAGATGCACTTGTTGCTACAGATGTAGGTCAACATCAAATGTGGGTTGCACAATATTATCCATTTAAAACACATGGGCAAATTATTACAAGCGGTGGTCTCGGTACAATGGGCTTCGGTATCCCAGCAGCAATGGGTGCCAAGTTTGCACACCCTGACAAGACAGTAGTTGCATTTGTTGGTGACGGTGGATTCCAAATGACTAACCAAGAAATGGCCATTTTAAATGAATTTGATAATGACATCAAAATCGTACTAATCAACAATGGTGCTTTAGGTATGGTTAAACAATGGCAAGATAAATTTTATAGCCAACGTTTTTCTCATTCAGTATTTGCTGGGCAGCCTGACTTTATGAAGCTATCTGAAAGCTATGGTGTTAAAGGTTTCATGATCGATTCTAACGATAAATTAGAATCTACACTTGATGAAGCATTCGCTCATAAAGGCCCAGCCTTAATCGAAATTAGAATTTCCCCTTCTGAACCAGTACTTCCAATGGTTCCAAGTGGACAACCAAACTACAAAATGGAGGGCGTTGAATAATGAAAAGAACAATTAAGACTCAAGTACTCGATAGAGCGGGTACACTCAACCGACTTACAAGCATTTTTGTAAGGAGACAATACAACATTGTTTCTCTTTCTGCAACGCCTACTGAAACAGAGGGCATCACAAATATTACATTTATTGTGGATGTTTCAGATGAAAGTAGTACAGAAACAATTATTAAGCAGTTAGAAAAGCAAGTAAATGTAATATCTGCCCTAGATATTACAGATAACAACCTTTTTAATAGAGAACTTATTTTAATCAAGTTAGGTCATCCTGACGATTATCAAACATTCGAAAAAATCATTAAGCCTTATGAAGATCAATTAACCATTTTAAAAGATTTAGAAGATTATATTTATATTCAAGCAATTGGAACCCATCAAACAATAGAAAATCTATTGGATGATTTAAAAATATATCCTGTGACACAAGTGTCACGAACAGGTTCTGCAGGATTACTATAATACAAAATAAAACAAATTAATGGAGGCATTTATTATGACTAAAGTATTTTATGACAACACGGTAACAGAGGACGCATTACAAGGTAAGAAAATCGCAGTAGTTGGATATGGTTCACAAGGGCATGCACATGCTCAGAACTTAAAAGATAACGGATATGATGTTGTAATTGGTATTCGTCCAGGTAAATCATTTGATCAAGCTAAAGAAGATGGTTTTGAAGTATATCCAGTAGATGAAGCGGTAAAACAATCTGACGTTGTAATGATTCTATTACCAGATGAAATTCAAGGACAAGTTTATAAAGAAGAAATTGAACCTAACTTAGATGAAGGAAATGCTTTAGTATTTGCTCATGGATTTAATATTCACTTTAAAGTTATTCAACCACCAGCAAACGTAGATGTATTCTTAGTTGCACCAAAAGGACCAGGTCACCTAGTTAGACGTACATTTACTGAAGGAAGTGCTGTGCCTGCACTATACGCTGTATACCAAGATGCTACAGGTAACGCAACTCAATTAGCATTAAGTTATGCAAAAGGTATCGGTGCTACTAGAGCTGGTGTTATCGGCACAAGCTTTGAAGAAGAAACTGAAACTGATTTATTTGGTGAACAAGCAGTTCTTTGTGGTGGTGTAACGAAACTTATCCAATCAGGTTTCGAAACATTAGTTGAAGCTGGCTATCAACCAGAAATTGCTTACTTCGAAGTATTACATGAAATGAAATTAATCGTTGATTTAATGTATGAAGGCGGAATGGAAAACATGCGTTATTCTATTTCAAACACTGCAGAATTTGGTGATTATGTATCTGGTGAACGTGTTATCACACCTGATGTTAAAGATAATATGAAAGAAGTACTTAAAGATATTCAAACAGGAGCTTTCAGTGATCGCTTCATTAAAGATAACGAAAATGGCTTTGAAGAATTCCTAAGAATGCGTAAAGAACAACAAGGACATCAAATCGAATCAGTAGGTAGAGAATTACGTGACATGATGCCATTCGTTAAAGCTAAAAGTATTCAAACTAAATAAAAGTACTAGAATTTAAGGAGAGGATTATTATGTCAGACCATATTCAAATATTTGATACAACACTAAGAGATGGAGAACAAACACCAGGCGTCAGCTTTTCATTTGATGAACGTCTCAAAATTGCTAAACAACTAGAAAAATGGGGAGTCGATGTAATAGAAGCTGGCTTCCCCGCTTCTAGTGAAGGTAGTTTTAAATCAGTAGAAAGTATTGCTAAAGCATTAACAACAACTGCAGTTTGTGGGTTAGCTAGATGTAAAAAGTCAGATATCGATGCTGTACATGAATCAACAAAAGAAGCACAGCATAGACAAATTCATGTTTTCTTAGCAACTAGCCCTATCCACTTGGAATATAAATTGAAAATGACTGAAGAACAAGTATTAGCATCTATAACAGAAAATGTAACTTATGCAAAAACATTATTTGAAAAAGTTCAATTTTCACCTGAAGATGCTACAAGAACACCTTTACCATTTTTAATTAAAGCAGTACAAACAGCAGTTGATGCTGGTGCAGACATTATCAATATTCCAGATACGGTTGGTTATTCTTATCCTACAGAATATGGTCAAATCTTTAAGACACTTATTGAAACAATTCAAAGTGATCATGAAGTGATATATAGTTCTCATTGTCATGATGATTTAGGTCTTGCTGTAGCAAATGCCCTATCTGCTTTTGAAAATGGTGCAAGAAGAGTTGAAGGTGCAATTAATGGAATCGGCGAACGTGCTGGCAATACTGCTCTTGAAGAAATTGCACTTGCACTACACGTTAGACAAGATCATTACAACCTATCTACTAATATCAATTTAGCTGAAACTAAGAGCACAAGTGACATGGTAAGTAGATATTCAGGTCTTCGAGTCCCTAGAAATAAAGCAATCGTTGGTCAAAATGCATTCAGTCATGAATCTGGTATTCATCAAGATGGTATTTTGAAAAACCCTGAAACTTATGAAATTATGACACCTCAACTTGTCGGTGTTGTTAAGAACTCATTACCACTTGGTAAACTATCTGGTAAACACGCATTTAGTGAAAAGTTAGTAGAACTTGGATATAATCTCTCACCAGATGAACAAGTGGAAGTATTTAAACAATTCAAATCAGTCGCAGATAAGAAAAAACAAGTAACTGATCGAGATATACACGCTATCCTTCAAGGTAGTGAACATGAAGAAAATGCATACTATAAAGTAAATGCACTTCAACTTCAATTTGTATCAAATGGCTTACAAAGCGCTGTTGTCGTTATTGAAGATAAAGAAGGAAATACTTATAAAGACTCATCTATTGGTTCAGGTTCAATTACATCAATTTATAATGCAATTGATAGAATTTTTGATTATACGCCTGAATTACAACAATATCGAATTGAATCTATTACAGAAGGTACGGATGCTCAAGCTGAAGTACACGTTCAAGTAGAATTTGAAGATGAAGTATACACAGGTATCGGTATTGACTACGATATTCTATATGCTTCTTGTAAGGCATATGTTGAAGCACATGCTAAACACAGTGAGAACAAATTGAAAGAAGGCGTAAAGTCATGACATACAAAATCACTGCTCTACCCGGTGATGGAATCGGTCCAGAAATTTTAGAAGGTAGTATTGAAATACTAGAATTATTATCAAAGAAATTTAATTTTGATTATGAAATAGACACTAAAGATTTTGGAGGTATCGCCATTGATAAACATGGCGAGCCTTTACCTCCAGAAACTTTAACTGCTTGTCAAAACAGTGATGCAATATTATTAGGAGCCGTTGGTGGTCCTAAATGGACTGATCCAAAAAATAGACCAGAACACGGCCTATTAGGTATTAGAAAAGCATTAAATTTATTTGCTAACATTAGACCAACAATTGTTACTGAATCCACTGCACATTTATCACCATTAAAAGAAGAACTCGTAAAAGGTACTGATTTTATTATTGTACGTGAATTAACGGGTGGTTTGTATTTTGGAGAACCGAAATATTTTGATGATGAAAAAGCGATTGACACTCTTGCATATACTAAAGAAGAAATTACAAGAATCGCACACGTTGCATTTCAGTTAGCTACTAAACGAAATAAAATCGTTACATCAGTAGATAAAGAAAATGTACTTAGCTCTTCAAAACTTTGGAGACAAACATTAGAACAAGTTTCTAAAGATTATCCAGATGTCACACTTAATCATCTCTTAGTAGACGCATGTAGCATGCATTTAATTACAAATCCTAAACAGTTTGATGTTATTGTAACTGAAAATTTATTTGGAGATATTCTAAGTGATGAAGCTTCAGTTATTCCAGGATCACTTGGCCTTTCACCTTCTGCAAGTTTTGGTGAGAATGGACCAAGTTTATATGAACCAATACATGGTTCTGCACCTGATATAGCTGGTCAAGATAAAGCAAACCCTAGTGGTATGTTACTATCATTAGCAATGTGTATTAGAGAAAGTTTACATCAACATGAATGCGCACAATATTTAGAAGATATCGTATTTAGAACAATCAAGAAAGGTATTGCAACTAAAGATTTAGGTGGAAATAACAGTACATCTGAAGTCTTCGAAGCAATCAAAAATAATATTTAGAAGGAGGAAAACGACATGTCTCAAACATTATTTGATAAAGTATGGAATCGACATATAATAGCTGGTAAAGAAGGTGAACCCCAATTATTATACATCGACTTACACCTTATTCATGAAGTTACATCTCCTCAAGCATTCGAAGGCTTAAGATTACAAAATAGGAAAGTAAGACGTCCCGATCGAACGTTTGGAACATTGGATCATAATGTACCTACAATTGATATATTCAATATTAGAGATGAAATTGCTAATAAACAAATTAGTGCTTTGCAAAAAAACTGTGAAGCATTTGGTGTAAAGTTATTTGATATGGGTTCAGATGAACAAGGTATCGTGCATATGGTTGGCCCAGAAACAGGATTAACACAACCAGGTAAAACTATCGTATGTGGAGATTCACATACTGCAACGCATGGTGCATTTGGAGCTATTGCTTTTGGTATAGGTACAAGTGAAGTAGAACATGTTTTTGCAACTCAAACACTATGGCAAACTAAACCAAAGAACTTGAAAATTCAAGTTGATGGTACATTGCCAACTGGTGTTTATGCTAAAGATATTATCCTATACTTAATCAATCAACACGGCGTTGATTTTGGTACTGGTTACGCTTTAGAATTCGCTGGTGAAGCTATTTCTAATATGACAATGGATGAGCGAATGACAATTTGTAATATGGCTATCGAAGCTGGTGCTAAATATGGCATGATGAAGCCAGATGAAACAACTTTTGAATATGTAAGAGGACGTAAATATCAACCAGAGAACTTTGAAGTAGCTATTGAAGATTGGAAGACTTTATATTCTGACGAAGATGCTACTTACGATAAAGTGATTACTGTAGACGTAAGTGACCTTGAACCACAAGTCACTTGGGGTACAAGTCCTGAAATGGGTGTTAGTTTTAATACACCATTCCCAGAAATTAAGGATTTAAATGATGAAAGAGCCTATAATTACATGGGCCTTCAACCAGGTCAAACTGCTAGAGATATTCCTCTAGGTTATGTTTTCCTTGGTTCTTGTACAAATGCAAGACTCTCAGATCTTATTGAAGCAAGTAAAATTGTAGATGGTCATAAAGTCCATCAAGACATTACAGCAATAGTCGTTCCTGGCTCTAGAAGTGTTAAACTTCAAGCAGAAGCGCTTGGTCTAGATAAAATTTTCAAAGAAGCAGGATTTGATTGGCGTGAACCTGGATGTTCAATGTGTCTAGGAATGAACCCTGACCAAGTTCCTAACGGTGTTCACTGTGCCTCAACTAGTAACCGTAACTTTGAAGGTCGTCAAGGTAAAGGTGCAAGAACGCATCTCGTATCTCCAGCAATGGCAGCAGCAGCAGCTATTAACGGTAGATTTGTAGATACTAGAAAGGTGGTCATTTAAATGGAACCAATTAATATTTTTAATGGTAAAACAGTTCCCCTACTCAATGATAATATTGATACGGATCAAATCATTCCAAAAGCTTTTTTGAAAAGAATTTCTAAAACTGGTTTTGGCCCCTTCTTATTCGACGAATGGCGTTATTTAGAAGATGGCTCTGATAATCCAGATTTCAACTTAAATAAACCAGAATATAAAGGTGCAAGCATTCTCATTTCAGGTGATAATTTTGGTTGTGGTTCATCAAGAGAACACGCTGCATGGGCATTAAAAGACTTTGGATTCTTAATTATTATAGCAGGTAGTTTCAGTGATATATTTTATATGAACTGTACTAAAAATGGTATGTTACCTATTGCTATTGAAAATAAAGAAGACAGAGAAGCAATAGCTCAACATAGTGAAATAACGATTGATTTACCTGACCAACTAATCATTACACCTGAAGCAAAATATCATTTTGATATAGACGCTACATGGAAGAATAAATTGATTAACGGTTTAGATGATATTGCTATTACATTAACTTATGAAGAACAGATCAACCAATATGAAAAAATGCACAACTAATTGGGAGTGGTAGAATGACCTTAAAAACACGTTTAAGTGCTGAAGATATAGAAGAAGCATTTTTAAAATTAAAAGATACAGTAAAAGAAACACCTTTAGAAAAAGATATGTATTTATCACAGAAGTTTGACTGTAATGTATATTTAAAAAGAGAAGATTTGCAATGGGTACGTTCCTTTAAATTAAGAGGTGCGTACTATGCAATTAATCAGTTAACATTCGAAGAACGAGCAAATGGCGTTAGTTGTGCGAGCGCAGGTAATCATGCACAAGGAATCGCATTCACAGCTAAACAACTTGAAATCAAAGCTGTTATATTTATGCCAGTAACAACACCAGCTCAAAAAATTAATCAAGTTAAATTTTTCGGTGGTGAATTTGTACAAATAGAATTAATTGGCGATACTTTTGATGATTGCTTAAAACATGCATTAGATTATACTGAACAATTTGGATTAAGCTTTATTGATCCATTCGATAATATTAATACAATTGCTGGTCAAGGTACGATTGCTAAAGAAATAGTAGATTATGCAGAAGAAGAAAACATCAAATTTGATTATTGCTTTGCTGCAATCGGTGGCGGTGGCTTAATTTCAGGAGTAGGCACATATCTTAAAGATACAACGCCTACTACACAAGTCATTGGTGTAGAACCACTTGGAGCAAGCAGTATGGCTCAATCTGTTAAAGCTAATAAAATTGTTACATTAACAGATATCGATAAATTTGTAGATGGCGCTTCAGTAGGAAAAGTTGGACAATTAACATTCGAAATTTCAAAAAATGTTGTTGATGACTTTGTTGCTGTAGATGAAGGTGAAGTATGTAGTACAATCCTAGATATGTACTCTAAACAAGCTATTATTGCAGAACCAGCTGGCGCACTAAGCGTCACTGCACTTAATCATTATAAAAATGAAATTAAAGGTAAAAATGTTATTTGTATTGTCAGTGGTGGTAACAATGATATTAACCGAATGAAAGAAATTGAGGAACGCTCACTTTTATTTGAAGATATGAAACATTACTTTATTGTTAACTTCCCACAAAGACCAGGTGCATTAAGAGAATTTGTTAACGAAGTGCTTGGACCAAATGATGATATTACAAAATTTGAATACTTAAAAAAATCGAGCCAAAATACAGGTTCTGTTATTATAGGTATCCAACTTAAAGATCATAATGATTTAGACCAACTTTATAAGAACGTTAGCGAATTTGATCCTAAATACATCTATATTAATAAGAATAAAATGCTTTATTCACTACTAATATAAGACAAAATCACATTAAAACATCTCATTTCTTCCTGTTATAAGCAGAGAAATGAGATGTTTTTTAGTTATAGATCCTATAATATAAATTTATTTAATAAGTACAGTATATGACCTTTATCTTCTACTTTATTTTAACTAAGTTTAAACATAAAAAAAGAGACCTAACAGGTCTCGAGTACGGCTCATCGCATCCATTTATAAACATTTGCCCGGCAACGTCCTACTCTCGCGGAACGTAAGCCCAACTACCATCGGCGCTAAAGAGCTTAACTTCTGTGTTCGGCATGGGAACAGGTGTGACCTCTTTGCTATCGTCACCAGACAAATAGTAATAACTTATGATGAATGTATTGTACATTCAAAACTAGATAGTAAGCAGATTTTACGGCTAAAACCGATTTAAAATTTGATTAAGTCTTCGATCGATTAGTATTCGTCAGCTACACACATTACTGCGCTTACACCCCGAACCTATTAACCTCATCATCTTTGAGGGATCTTATAACCGAAGTTGGGAAATCTCATCTTGAGGGGGGCTTCATGCTTAGATGCTTTCAGCACTTATCCCGTCCATACATAGCTACCCAGCTATGCCGCTGGCGCGACAACTGGTACACCAGAGGTATGTCCATCCCGGTCCTCTCGTACTAAGGACAGCTCCTCTCAAATTTCCTACGCCCACGACGGATAGGGACCGAACTGTCTCACGACGTTCTGAACCCAGCTCGCGTACCGCTTTAATGGGCGAACAGCCCAACCCTTGGGACCGACTACAGCCCCAGGATGCGATGAGCCGACATCGAGGTGCCAAACCTCCCCGTCGATGTGAACTCTTGGGGGAGATAAGCCTGTTATCCCCGGGGTAGCTTTTATCCGTTGAGCGATGGCCCTTCCATGCGGAACCACCGGATCACTAAGTCCGTCTTTCGACCCTGCTCGACTTGTAGGTCTCGCAGTCAAGCTCCCTTGTGCCTTTACACTCTGCGAATGATTTCCAACCATTCTGAGGGAACCTTTGAGCGCCTCCGTTACTCTTTAGGAGGCGACCGCCCCAGTCAAACTGCCCGCCTGACACTGTCTCCCACCATGATCAAATGGTGCGGGTTAGAAAGTCAACACAGCCAGGGTAGTATCCCACCAGCGCCTCCACGTAAGCTAGCGCTCACGTTTCAAAGGCTCCTACCTATCCTGTACAAGCTGTGCCAAATTTCAATATCAGGCTACAGTAAAGCTCCACGGGGTCTTTCCGTCCTGTCGCGGGTAACCTGCATCTTCACAGGTACTATGATTTCACCGAGTCTCTCGTTGAGACAGTGCCCAAATCGTTACGCCTTTCGTGCGGGTCGGAACTTACCCGACAAGGAATTTCGCTACCTTAGGACCGTTATAGTTACGGCCGCCGTTTACTGGGGCTTCGATTCGTAGCTTCGCAGAAGCTAACCACTCCTCTTAACCTTCCAGCACCGGGCAGGCGTCAGCCCCTATACATCACCTTACGGTTTAGCAGAGACCTGTGTTTTTGATAAACAGTCGCTTGGGCCTATTCACTGCGGCTCTTCAAGGCTTGCACCCTAAAAAGCACCCCTTCTCCCGAAGTTACGGGGTCATTTTGCCGAGTTCCTTAACGAGAGTTCGCTCGCTCACCTTAGAATTCTCATCTTGACTACCTGTGTCGGTTTGCGGTACGGGCACCTATTTTCTAACTAGAGGCTTTTCTTGGCAGTGTGAAATCAACGACTCGTCGGATACATGATCCAACTCCCCATCACAACTCAACCTTACGAGTGCCGGATTTGCCTAACACTCAGTCTTATTGCTTGGACGTGCACTCCAACAGCACGCTTCGCCTATCCTACTGCGTCCCCCCATCGTTCAAACAATCATAGGTGGTACAGGAATATCTACCTGTTATCCATCGCCTACGCCTATCGGCCTCGGCTTAGGTCCCGACTAACCCAGAGCGGACGAGCCTTCCTCTGGAAACCTTAGTCAATCGGTGGATGGGATTCTCACCCATCTTTCGCTACTCACACCGGCATTCTCACTTCTAAACATTCCACATGTCCTTACGATCATGCTTCGACACGTTTAGAACGCTCTCCTACCATTATCCTTACGGATAATCCACAGCTTCGGTAATATGTTTAGCCCCGGTACATTTTCGGCGCAGTGTCACTCGACTAGTGAGCTATTACGCACTCTTTAAATGATGGCTGCTTCTAAGCCAACATCCTAGTTGTCTGGGCAACGCCACATCCTTTTCCACTTAACATATATTTTGGGACCTTAGCTGGTGGTCTGGGCTGTTTCCCTTTCGACTACGGACCTTATCACCCATAGTCTGACTCCCAAGTTAAATTATTTGGCATTCGGAGTTTGTCTGAATTCGGTAACCCGAGAGGGGCCCCTCGTCCAAACAGTGCTCTACCTCCAATAATCATCACTTGAGGCTAGCCCTAAAGCTATTTCGGAGAGAACCAGCTATCTCCAAGTTCGATTGGAATTTCTCCGCTACCCACACCTCATCCGCTCACTTTTCAACGTAAGTCGGTTCGGTCCTCCATTCAGTGTTACCTGAACTTCAACCTGGACATGGGTAGATCACTTGGTTTCGGGTCTACGACCAGATACTCATTCGCCCTATTCAGACTCGCTTTCGCTACGGCTCCACATTTACTGCTTAACCTTGCATCAAATCGTAACTCGCCGGTTCATTCTACAAAAGGCACGCCATCACCCATTAACGGGCTCTGACTATTTGTAAGCACACGGTTTCAGGTTCTATTTCACTCCCCTTCCGGGGTGCTTTTCACCTTTCCCTCACGGTACTGGTTCACTATCGGTCACTAGAGAGTATTTAGCCTTGGGAGATGGTCCTCCCAGATTCCGACGGAATTTCACGTGTTCCGCCGTACTCAGGATCCACTCAGGAGAGAAATGACTTTCGACTACAGGACCTTTACCTTCTATGGTTGGCTTTTCCAAAACCATTCGTCTAATCATTTCCTTTGTAACTCCGTATTGAGTGTCCTACAACCCCAATAGGCAAGCCTATTGGTTTGGGCTCTTCCCGTTTCGCTCGCCGCTACTCAGGGAATCGAGTTTTCTTTCTCTTCCTCCGGGTACTAAGATGTTTCAGTTCTCCGGGTGTGCCTTCTCACATACTATGTATTCATATGCGGATAACATGACATAACTCATGCTGGGTTTCCCCATTCGGAAATCTCTGGATCAAAGCGTACTTACAGCTCCCCAAAGCATATCGTCGTTAGTAACGTCCTTCTTCGGCTTCTAGTGCCAAGGCATCCACCGTGCGCCCTTAATAACTTAATCTATATTTCCTTATACATAACGTTTAAGAAAATAACTGTTATTAATCTGTGATGTCGTCTATAAAGACGACGCGCGATTATTAAGCTTGTTGAATTTCGTTAGAAATTCACTCGGTTTTTTGCTTGGTAAAATCTATTGCTTACTTATCTAGTTTTCAATGTGCAATGTTGAATGTTATAAACATTCAAAACTGAATACAATATGTCTTCGTTATTCCATGACCTAATGGTCATTCCGTAATATCCTTAGAAAGGAGGTGATCCAGCCGCACCTTCCGATACGGCTACCTTGTTACGACTTCACCCCAATCATTTGTCCCACCTTCGACGGCTAGCTCCTAAAAGGTTACTCCACCGGCTTCGGGTGTTACAAACTCTCGTGGTGTGACGGGCGGTGTGTACAAGACCCGGGAACGTATTCACCGTAGCATGCTGATCTACGATTACTAGCGATTCCAGCTTCATGTAGTCGAGTTGCAGACTACAATCCGAACTGAGAATAATTTTATGGGATTTGCTTGGCCTCGCGGATTCGCTGCCCTTTGTATTATCCATTGTAGCACGTGTGTAGCCCAAATCATAAGGGGCATGATGATTTGACGTCATCCCCACCTTCCTCCGGTTTGTCACCGGCAGTCAACCTAGAGTGCCCAACTTAATGATGGCAACTAAGCTTAAGGGTTGCGCTCGTTGCGGGACTTAACCCAACATCTCACGACACGAGCTGACGACAACCATGCACCACCTGTCACTTTGTCCCCCGAAGGGGAAGACTCTATCTCTAGAGCGGTCAAAGGATGTCAAGATTTGGTAAGGTTCTTCGCGTTGCTTCGAATTAAACCACATGCTCCACCGCTTGTGCGGGTCCCCGTCAATTCCTTTGAGTTTCAACCTTGCGGTCGTACTCCCCAGGCGGAGTGCTTAATGCGTTAGCTGCAGCACTAAGGGGCGGAAACCCCCTAACACTTAGCACTCATCGTTTACGGCGTGGACTACCAGGGTATCTAATCCTGTTTGATCCCCACGCTTTCGCACATCAGCGTCAGTTACAGACCAGAGAGCCGCCTTCGCCACTGGTGTTCCTCCATATCTCTGCGCATTTCACCGCTACACATGGAATTCCACTCTCCTCTTCTGCACTCAAGTTTCCCAGTTTCCAATGACCCTCCACGGTTGAGCCGTGGGCTTTCACATCAGACTTAAGAAACCGCCTACGCGCGCTTTACGCCCAATAATTCCGGATAACGCTTGCCACCTACGTATTACCGCGGCTGCTGGCACGTAGTTAGCCGTGGCTTTCTGGTTAGGTACCGTCAAGACTTGTTCAGTTACTAACAAATTTGTTCTTCCCTAACAACAGAGTTTTACGATCCGAAGACCTTCATCACTCACGCGGCGTTGCTCCGTCAGGCTTTCGCCCATTGCGGAAGATTCCCTACTGCTGCCTCCCGTAGGAGTCTGGACCGTGTCTCAGTTCCAGTGTGGCCGATCACCCTCTCAGGTCGGCTACGTATCGTCGCCTTGGTAAGCCATTACCTTACCAACTAGCTAATACGGCGCGGGTCCATCTATAAGTGACAGCCGAAACCGTCTTTCACTATTGAACCATGCGGTTCAAAATATTATCCGGTATTAGCCCCGGTTTCCCGGAGTTATCCCAGTCTTATAGGTAGGTTACCCACGTGTTACTCACCCGTCCGCCGCTAACATCAGAGAAGCAAGCTTCTCATCTGTTCGCTCGACTTGCATGTATTAGGCACGCCGCCAGCGTTCATCCTGAGCCAGGATCAAACTCTCCATAAAAGAAGTAAGCTTGATAAGCTCATTTTTGATTGGTTAAGCCAATCACTCTGAAGTACTTTTAGTACTCAATTATTGGAATTAACGTTGACATATTGTCATTCAGTTTTCAATGTTCATTATAAAATAATTTGGAGCGGGTGATCGGAATCGAACCGACAACATCAGCTTGGAAGGCTGAGGTTTTACCACTAAACTACACCCGCTTAGCTATATTAAAATTGATGAATGGTGCGGCCGAGAGGATTTGAACCTCCACGGGATTTCTCCCACTAGGCCCTCAACCTAGCGCGTCTGCCATTCCGCCACGACCGCGCATGGTTTGCAGTACTCAATCAATTTGTTATTTAAGTGACTGTCATTAAGTATATTACATTAAGTTTACAAAGTCAATAAAAATACTTAACTTTTTAATGTAATTTTACATCGAATAACTTGTCTTATTATTTGTTACGTTTCGTTCAAGCAACATTAACTATAATACGCCGGATCAATTATTTCGTCAATGCTTTTTCATTAAAAATTTATATAAAAAATACTACACTAGCATATTTTTAGTGTAGTACTTTCCCAATTATTCTTTATGTTATATTTTTTAACTTTCCACCACATGTTCCACATCTATATTTACGTGTATTAACACGTTTAATACGTTTGAATTCTGCCCTACATTGTCCACATTGATATAAATAGTTAGCTCGTTCTTCATAACTTTGAACTGCTTTACAAAATCGTGGTGCCCCTACTTCGTTACTTAATTCTTTAAATGCTTTGTCTTTATGCTGATATCCTTTACCTTCTATATGTAAATGATAATGACAAAGTTCATGTTTAATAATATCTATAAGCGCTTCAACACCAAAATTTTCATATTGTTTCGGATTAATTTCTATATCATGACTATTTAATAGATACCTTCCGCCAGTTGTTCTTAACCTTTTGTTAAATACTGCATTATGTTTAAAAGGCTTATTAAAATATTCCATTGATATATTAGAAACAAGTTCTTGAAGTGCCTTATTGTCCATTAGGGTCTATCATAGTTAATGATACTTTTTGTTTTTCTTGGTTTACATCTAATACCCAAACATCAACTATATCTCCTACACTTACAACATTCATAGGATGCTTAACATATCCTTTAGATAATTTAGAGATATGAACAAGACCATCTTGTTTGACACCTATATCTACAAACGCACCAAAGTCTACAACATTTCGTACTGTACCACTTAAAGCCATATTTGGTTTCAAGTCTTCCATAGAAAGAACATCTGATTTTAAAATTGGTGTTTCAAATTCATCTCTTGGGTCTCTTAAAGGTGCTATTAACGAAGCAATAATATCTTCTAGCGTTGGTATACCTATATTTAATGTTTCACTTGTATCTTGTATATCTAATTTATTCAGTTTTTCTTTTAATACATCTGAACCAATATCTTCTTTTTGTAAACCAACATATTGAATCAGCGCATAAGCCGCTTCATAACTTTCAGGGTGAATAGCTGTTTTATCAAGTGGTTCGCTTCCATCTAGTATTCTTAAAAATCCAATACTTTGTTCAAATGTTTTATTACCTAATCTAGGAACTTTAGCTATTTCTGAATGATGTGTAATAACACCTTTTTCTTCTCTAAATTTAATAATGTTATTTGCAACTGTATTGCTAAGACCAGAAACATAACTTAGTAACGATGGAGATGCTGTATTCACATCAACACCAACTTGGTTAACAGCAGTTTCCACGACGAATTTTAAAGTTTCACTTAGTGCTTTTTGATTTACATCATGTTGATATTGTCCTACACCGATTGATTTAGGATCTATTTTAACAAGTTCACTTAATGGATCTTGTACGCGTCTACCTATAGATACAGCACTTCTCTCTTCAACTTTAAAATCAGGAAATTCTTCTCTAGCAATATCTGAAGCTGAATAAACTGAAGCGCCAGCCTCGTTGACGATAACAAATTGGCAAGGTAAGTTATGCTTTTTAATCATTTCAGCTACAAATTGTTCTGATTCTCTACTTGCTGTTCCGTTACCAATCGCAACTAATTCAATGTTATGTTTCTTTATCATATCTACAAATATCTTTTCCGCTTGATCAGTTTTAGAAACTGGTGGATGAGGAAATATCACGTTTTTATCAACAAATGAGCCATATTCATTAATAACTGCTAACTTACAACCTGTTCTGTAAGCTGGATCTAGTCCTAGAATTTTTTTACCTTTTAATGGTGCTTGTAATAAGAGGTTTTTTAAATTCTCAGAGAAAATCTCAATTGCATGTTCTTCAGCTTTTTGTGTTAATTCACTTCTAATCTCTCTTTCAATAGAAGGTAAGATTAATCTTTTTAAACTATCTTGAATGGCTTCTTTAATAACTTCAATATGTTTATGTACTTTTTCAACAAATTGAGCCGTTAAATAACTTTCTAATGATGCTGTATCTATTTCAAATCCTACTTTTAAAATGCCTTCTGATTCTCCCCGGTTAATTGCTAGAACTCTGTGAGGTACTATTTTCTTAATTGGTTCTTCATATGTATAGTACATTTCAAAGATATTTTTCTCATCTTCAGCTTTCTTTTTCTTCTCAGTAACTAATTTACCTTGTCTTTCAACACTGTTTAAAATGTATTTACGGTATTTAGGTTCATCTGAAATCATTTCAGCTATAATAT
Source organism: Mammaliicoccus sp. FSL K6-3158 (assembly GCF_038005105.1). Lineage (NCBI taxonomy): Bacteria > Bacillati > Bacillota > Bacilli > Caryophanales > Staphylococcaceae > Mammaliicoccus > Mammaliicoccus sp. FSL K6-3158. The sequence continues at coordinate 861,358 of NZ_JBBOSL010000001.1, read as the reverse complement.
CTCGCGCACCTTTGATGGCATCTTCATGAGATTCAACTTCTTCAGTAATATATTTTGAAGCTTCTTCTACTAAATCAATATTAGAAGTACCTTCTAGTATCCATTTAGCTAAAGGTTCTAACCCTTTTCGTTTTGCTTCTGTAGCTCTTGTTTTTTTCTTTTTCTTAAATGGTCGATATAAATCTTCTATTCTTTGTAATTTTGTTTGTTTTAAAATGTCATTTTTTAAGTCTTCTGTTAGTAAACCTTGTTCATCAATTAATCTGATGACTTCTTCTTTTCTATTATGCAAGTTAAGTGCATATGTATATTCATTTTCAATTTGTTTAATTTCAACTTCATCAAGTCCACCAGTTAATTCTTTTCTATATCTTGCTATAAAAGGCACGGTATTCTTATCTTCTAGTAATTCTAGTACAGTTTTAATTTGTTTTTCTGTAAAAGGATGATTTTTCTTTATGATTTCTATTAGTTCTTGATTCATAATTGCCTCCTAAAAATGGTTATATTCTATTTTAACATAAATAGAATATAACCATTTTTGATTTTAAAAAGAGACAGAAACATTTCAAATGTTTCTGTCTCTCCTAATATATGAATTATTTCATTGCAGCTTCTTTTAATTTTTTTATTGCTGTTCTTTGAAGTCTTGAAACATGCATTTGACTGAGACCTATTTTTTCTCCGGTCTCTTTTTGACTTAAGCCCGTAATAAAGGTGTATTGAATTATTTCTCTTTCTCTATCCGTTAAAATAGGCAGAATTTTTTCTAATATCATTCTTTTTTCAGTTAAATCATAACCTTCTTCTGATTCTCCCATAATATCTAGCAATGTAACGGTAGATCCGTCTTTATCCGCTTCGATAGAATGGTCAACACTTAAGGCATTATAACTTTGACCCATTTCCATTGCTTCTAGAACATCTTCTTCGGTTACTTCTAGTCTATTTGCAATTTCAATAATTTTAGGTGACCTTCCTAATTCATTAGTCAATTCTTCATTTGCCTTTTTTATTTTAGGGCCAATTTCTTTAATTCGTCTAGGTACATGTACACTCCAAGTTTTATCTCTTAAATATCTCTTTATCTCACCAATTACAGTTGGAACTAAAAATGCTTCAAACTTTCTTTCAAATGAAACATCAAATCTTTTTATAGCACCTAATAAACCAACCATACCAACTTGAACAAGATCTTCATGATGTGCTTGGCCTTTAGAATATTTATATGCTAAAGATTCTACTAATTTTTGATAATGTAATACTAGCTTTTCTTGAGCTTCGCTATTATCATTTTCTTGGTAATCTGCTATCCAAGCATTAATGTCTTCTGGAGAAACTTCATTATAAACTTTGGACTCTTCCGTCATGTGTTTGCACCTGCTCTTTAGATAAATACTTTGTCATACTTATTGTAACACCAGCATCTTTTTGGACACTTACTTCATCCATTAATGATTCAATAAGAAATAGTCCTAATCCACCTTGTCTCAAGAAATTGATATTATCACTTTCTTGGTATGGTCCAAGCACTTTTTTAGCTTCTTCATAATTAAAGCTTTTACCTGAATCTGATACAATGATTTCTATTTTATCTTCAAACACAAGATAACCTATTAATATTTCGCCTTCAACTTTATCACTATATGCGTGTTTTACTGCATTTGTTACCGCTTCTGACACTGCAATTTTTGAATCTTCAATATCTTCATATGAAGCACCAGCTCTATTAAACACGCCAGATAATGTCAATCTGACTAGACCAACATATTCTGGAGCTGCTGGGAATCTCATCTCTATATAATCATAGTTAGATGTCATCACGTTATACCTCCGTTCCTTTGTTGACATGCATTAATTCTTTAAGACCCGTAATATCAAATAATCTCTCAATTCTATCAGATACACCAAGCACATATAGTGATTTATCATGTTCATTGAGTGATTTTAATGTGCCAACAAATAAACCTAAGCCAGTAGAATCCATATAACTTACGTTCTCCAAATTAACATGTATATCATGCGTTCCTTTTTGTCTAATCGGTTGTAATACGTCTTGAAGTTGAGGCGCAGTGTACACATCCAATTCTCCGCCAACTTTAATTTCATAGTAATTTTCATGTTCTGTAGTTTCAATGTTAAGATTCATTCCTTCTTACACCCCTAAATGTATTAGACTTTCATCATTTATTTTTACCCGTTTTTAAAATATTTAATCTTATTTAACACATCTTAAATATTTTTACCTTACAACTATTTAACACGTTTAACAATTAATATCGTTAAATCATCTCTTTTATTTGGATTCTGTAGTTTGACAAGTTCTTCATATAAAATTTGAACGATGTCTTGCGGATGAAGTTGTTTGTACTCATCAATCATACTTAATAAATCTGTCGTTTTGATAAATTCATTTTGTTGATTACGTAATTCCGTGACACCATCAGTAAAGACGATAATCATATCTTGTAATTCTATTTTTATTTCACTTTGTTTATAACGTGTATGTTTATTAACGCCGAGCACAATACCTCGTTCAGACATTTCTTCAAATTCTCCAGTCTGACTTCTATATATGTATCCAGGCTCATGTCCTGCTGAACTATAATAAAGCATATTATTAATTTCTTCATATAAACCATAGAACATTGTCACAAACATATTTTGATTAACGTTCTTTTCCACAACTCGATTCAAACGTTTTAAACCGTCACTCGGCAATTGCGAATGGCCGTATGAATCCATGCCAAATTTAATCATACTCATCGCTAATGCTGCCGGTATCCCTTTACCGATAACATCTGCTACTGCAAAACTCATAGTTCCGTCATTATGATCAATTAAATTAAAATAATCTCCACTTACTTTTTGTGCTGGAACAGAAATTGCCCCAATTTGAATACTATCAAATTGAGGGATTTGAGGCTTTAGCATCGTTTGTTGCAAACTAGACGCAACTTCCATTTCTTTATCATGAATTTTAATCTTATTTAATAACTTCTTATAATCACGGTATGTAAAGCCATAACCTATCATGACTTCTAAAAGAACATCAAATGAACGAATGATTTGTTCTTTAGTCAAGTCTTGTTCCTGATCCATAATATTTACATGTAATTGTACTATCTCCTCTGGTGAAACATTATCTTCTATGGCTTCAGTTGAAAATGTTTGGCATGATGATAAAATTTCATCATCATTTGTTTGAACATAATCAAGTAATAATTGAAGATACTGTTGTTTCTTTTGTTCTGACACGAAGTCACCTCGTTTCAAATATACTAAAAAAGCTTTAGGTTAATCCTAAAGCGGAAGACGTTTTAAAGTAATATTGATTCTTTTAAAACTATTTCATTATGTATTACCTAATGTATCAAATTTTTGTTGCAAAGTTAGATTGAGGCTGATGGCAATAGCGATATCAACCTCTTTCATCTTTGCATCAGATAAATATGTTAATTTTTCTTTTAAGCGTTTTTTATCAATTGTTCTGATTTGTTCAAGCAAAATTACGGAATCTCTGTCTAATTTATATTTCGCTGCCTCAATTTCTACGTGAGTGGGAATTTTGGCTTTATTTATCTTACCAGTAATTGCTGCAACAATCACAGTCGGGCTATATCGATTACCTGTATCATTCTGGATAATGACGACTGGTCTTGTTCCCCCTTGTTCAGAACCTGTAACTGGTGAAAGATCTGCGAGATATACATCTCCTCTTCTCATTTATTCACCTTGCTGAGAGGCTAAATGCGATTCATTTGAATCACAAGCTTCGCATTCGCTATAGTATGCTTCAGATGCAAGGGAGAGATTTAAATCGGCCATTGAACGATAGCCTTCTTTCAGTGTTTGTTCTAAACTTTGTGTACGATTTTGCGTTAAAGATGTCATAACAAATACCTCCAGATAAAATAAATGTAAATTTTGTTGATTAAGTTATTAATATCATAACAAATGTAACTCTATTTGACTATGCTATTTTAATAATTCGTTCGTAATTTCAACATTTTCACCATCATGATATATACGTGGTAATCTTTTTTTCAAGTTACAAAGTACTTCATAATTAATGGTATCTTGCGCTTCAGCAACCTTTTCTGCTGATTGTTCTGAATCAACATCATTATCCATGAGAATGACTTTATCACCTGTTTGAACATCATCTGGCACTTTTATCATTGTTTGATCCATACATACTCTACCTATGACAGGACAATTCACACCATTTACTTTCACGAGCGTATCTTGCATCTTTCTTAAATAACCATCTGCATAACCTATTGGCAATGTGGCTACTTTAATACGTTCACCAGCAGTAAATGTAGCACCATAACTCACTGTTTCGCCTGGTTCTAAATACTTTGTTTGAACGACTTCTGTTATTAATTGTGCAGAAGGTTTTAATTTTAAATTAGAAATTTCTTGAATATATTTTGATGGATAATATCCATATAACGAAATACCAAATCTAACAGCTGTGCAAATGGACGCATCATATCTTAAGGCTCCTGCTGAATTTTGAGCATGTATATATTCAGGTGTTTGAGACGACTCTACAAATTCTTCAAATAATTCATATTGCTTTTTAGAGAAATCATTTGGTTCATCTGCAGATGCAAAATGTGTGTACACACCTTCAAATATAAGGCGTTCATGTTGTTGTATTTTATGCACGACATGTTGGTAACTTTCAATATCTTTTAATCCAATTCTACCCATGCCTGTATCAATTTTCACGTGCATCCATAAAGGTTTGTCAGAATCATCATCTATTGATTCTATTGCATCATCTAACCATTGTTCAGATGGAACGGTTAATGCAACTCTATGTTGAACAGCTTTATTAATATCTTTAGTATTAATAACGCCGAGTACTAATATTTTTGCTTTAACACCATGCATTCTTAATTCAATTGCTTCATCTAATGTGGCAACTGCAAAGAAGTCTACACCTTCATTCATTAAGTATGTCGCAATCGGTACACTTCCTAATCCGTACCCATTTGCCTTAACGACTGCCATAATCTTCTTATTTGGATGAAGTCTTCCTACTGCTTGATAATTTTCTAGTATTGCCTTTAAATCGACGTTGATATAAGTTGGCCTATAATATTTTTCGGACAACAGCAAGGCACCTCCTCTTATAATATTTGTATTTTATCATATAGAAATCAATCTTGCTTAATATTTTCTATAATCACAATGGCTTCTGCATAATGTTTCGTGTGTGTAATGGAAGGATGAACACGATAGCCTTCACAAATGATTTCTGGTTTTCCATTTTCATCTGGTAAACAATTAATCGAGTGAAAACCGTACTTTTTACCGATCCCTGTCCCCATAGCTTTACTAAATGCTTCCTTCACAGCAAATCTACCGGAAATGAATTCGATTTTTCTTGATTCTAATTTAATTTTGTTGAAAATATTTAATTCGTCTTTTGTTAAAATTTTATTGACCATTTCTGGTCGTTTCGTATACCAATCTTGTATACGTTCTATTTCGACTAAATCTATGCCGACACCTTGAATCATCGTTAACACCTTCATTTTCACTGATTAAAAATCATTTTTCAATTCTATTTTGTATCGCGTGTTTAATACGGTTTGCCTTATCTTTATTTAAATATTGAATCATACGATTTCCTCCAGCCGTAGACAACGTAATATTAGCCAGGTTAAACTTTCTCATTATGAATCCTTCATATAAATCAACATTTTGAATTCTACCCATAGGTATCGTTGTTTCTCTAATCATAAAAATACCTGATTTAATGTTTATTTCATCGTCATTTATTTCATATCTGAAATTTCGATACATATAATAAGGCTGGATGATTAAACCATATATAGCTATTACTACGATAAGCGCTACTGGAATAAGAAGAAACCATTTTGAAGCTGTCGTCCACCATAGATTAAAAATAACTGCCATAACGATTATTATGATGATAAGTATTGAAATTGTAATGAGCGATCCAATACGTTCAACGACCATTCCTTTTTTATCCATTCTATATCTAGGAAGCATCTATATGACCTCCTTTATCTTTATACCATTTATAAATATTTAACGTATCTTGTTTATTGATAAATCTTAATCCTTTAGACAACATACCATTTCCATATGCTATTTGAATTGAGAAATGTGCAATATCTTTACGTTTAATAATTGGATTTTCATGTAATTCAAAAGTTAAAATCTTATTTCTATTCGCCCAAATTGTTGTATATTCAAACGGTGTTGCATTCAATATGACAATTGAGTCGTCATAAATTTTATATCCAGATTTCAACGTAATAATACTTGCGTAAAATAGCATAACTAAGAATATCACTAATCCTATAATCCAAGTATAAGACCATAAATATATTTGGATAGGAACCACAATTAATAATAAAATAATTGTCGGAATCAACACTCTTCTACGAATACCTTGTTTAGGTAATCCCTTCTTTACTGAATGAAACTGAAACTGTGGAATAATGTCTTCAAGCAATTGATAAGCTTCTTTTTTCTTCATAAATGGCAAGATTGTCACAGTACCTACATCAGTATCTTCTCCATTTTCAAAATGTCCATCTGAAGTAATAATCGCTGATATTTTTGTGTATCCAATCACTTTTCTAAATATAGATTCTTCTTCTTTTAACGCTTGTATTCTTCTGATTGGAACGGTACGCTTTTGAACAGTTAACAGACCATATTTAACCGTTAAAAGTTCCCCATCAAATGTTAATTCATATTTATAATTTTTAATAAATACAATGAGTGATCCAATAATATAACTTAAAATAATAAATACAAGCACAATTGAAATGATTACAAATGTTAAATTAACAACTTGATTAATTAGTGGGCTAATATAATCTTCGATATCGATTATTTGTGTTACAAATCCAAATAATGAGCCAAGTGCCGCAAATACAATTAAAATACCACCACTTGTGAAACTCATTTTCAATAAATCTTTATTTGATAATCTAAAGAACACGACTTCTTCTTTCTCATTAATAATATCTTGATGTTCAGAATCAGTCGACGCAACTTGTTCCTCGTTTAAATCATCTTCGCTTTGCTCTTTATTTTTGATAGCAAATTTTCTTTCTTTTAAATATTTCGAAAGACTATCACTTTGTGACTTCGTAATCGTATCTAATTCAATGCCATCACTCGGTGTTTTAATACTTAAACTCACGCCACCTAACAATTGGTGTACTATATTTTGAGAAGTATCAACAGATTGAATCCTTTCAATATTTAACTCTTTACGATTTTTTGAAAAGACACCCCAAGTCATAATTAATTGGTCATTCTCAATCCAATAACGTGTATTGTAAATCTTAATTGCTTTAAAATTGCTACTTATAAGTGAAAAACCTAAAATAACAATAGGAAATGTAAGTTCCCAAACATTATCTAATCCACGTGTCATAACGATAAACGCAGCTATTATTAATGGAAATATATTTTCTTTTAAACTAGCTAAAAACCCACTAACATAAGATATTGGATGTAATCTTTGCGGATCAAACATCATCAGTCACCTCTTTAACCTTAGTCATAATATTTAATCTCGTTTGGTCAGCTATCTCTCGGTTGACCATTGGCAACACTTCTAAATTACCTGCTGTTACAACAACGACAAAATAAATATTAAACAATCTTGAAATTGGTCCGTGCTTTATCGTTACATATTGAATTCTGTCATAAGGCTGTACAAATCTCTTTTGATAATAAAGCCCACTTTGTACCTCAATATACCTTTCTCCAATTTCAAACGATGTTCTTCTAAGTCTTATGATCGGACTAATAAATCCTATCGCTATAATCAACAGCACAATCGGTGTCACAATATAAATGAGAAATGTCCACCAATCATATTTATACCATAAAAATACAAATACACTGTACAAAATTAAGATAACTATGACATTTACAATATGATTTACATACTCATATTTTATAGACTGTTTTGGCATTTTATGTTCGAGTATTGGTTTATACATATAATCTCCTCTATCGTTCAATTTACGAGTATTATATCATAAAAAAAGTGTGCGTAACCTTAGAGATTACACACACTTCTTGTTTAGTTTCTATTTTGAATGCTCAGCAAATGTTCTACCTGAGAATTGTTTTTTTGAACGTTGTTTGTTTGGTTTATTGTTTTTACCTTTGTTACGGTCAAATTGATTGTTTTTATCATTTCCGCGACGTTTGTTGTTTTTACCATCAAATCTAGTTCTAGATTTACCACGTGAGTTACCACCACGGTTACCTTGTTTGCCTCTATGATTAGATTTTTTAGATAATGGTTTTTCAAATGTTAGTTGAACTTCTGCATCGTTGTTAGAAGTAATTAACTCTTGTAATAATGCAGCAACTAATTTTTGGTCACCATATTCTTTAATTAATGATTCAGCAATTTTTTCAATGCGACCTTCGATTGGACTTTCTACCCAACCTTTAACTTTAGCTTTAACATCTGATTCTTTAGCTTTCATAACTTCACCTGGTGTTGGTGGACGTAAAGCACTCATTTGACGTTTATTAGCTTTTTCTATTTGACGGATATAATCCATTTCAATTGGATTTACAAATGTAACGGCAACACCTTGTTTACCCGCTCTACCTGTACGACCAATACGGTGAGTATAACTTTCAGTATCTTGAGGGATATCAAAGTTATAAACGTGACTTACGCCAGAGATATCTAAACCACGAGCTGCAACATCTGTAGCTACTAAAATATCGATTTGATCATTTTTGAATTTTTTCAATACTTCTAATCGTTTAGCTTGAGTAATATCTCCGTGTAAACCTTCAGCACGGTATCCTTTAGTAATTAACGCACTTGTTAATTCGTCAACACGACGTTTCGTACGACCGAATACAATCGCTAATTCAGGATTTTGAACGTCTAATAAATTCGTAAATGTCTCGAATTTTTCTAATTCTTTAACAATTGTGTAGAATTCATCAATTTGTGGATCTGACAATTCGTTAGACATTGTTTTAACGATTTGTGGACTCTTCATAAATTTTTGAACTAATTCTTGAATAGCTTTAGGCATTGTTGCTGAGAATAGTAATGTTTGACGATTTTCGGATGGAAGTTTAGACATTATAAATCTCATATCATCTATAAAGCCCATGTTCATCATTTCATCTGCTTCATCTAAGATCAATGTAGAAATTGATTCTGTTTTTAATGTTCTTCTATTTAAGTGGTCAATCACACGTCCTGGTGTACCTACTACGATTTGCGGACCTTTTTTAAGTGATTTGATTTGTCTGTCTATTGGCATGCCACCGAATACAGTTACAACACTTACGTTTTGTCCTTTGCTGAAACTACGTAATTGTTCTGCCACTTGGTTTGCTAATTCACGTGTTGGTGCAAGAATCAATGCTTGTACACCTTGTTTATCTGCTACTTTATCAATTAATGGAATACCAAATGCACCAGTTTTTCCTGTTCCAGTTTGTGCTTGTCCTAGCACGTCCGTACCTTTTAATGTATGTGGAATACTTTCGATTTGTATTGGTGTTGGTTCAGTAAATCCCATTTTGTCCAAAGCATTTAAGGTAGCTTCAGAAATACCTAATTCTTTAAATTTTTGCAAAATAATTCTCCTTTTATATAGTTAATTCTTCTCGTCTTTTTTATTCAACTTCTATATACTACCACCCTTTTACCAATAGCGCAATGCGATTAAATCGTCGTTTACATTTAATTTTCATAAACAAAAACACAAAAAAACTGCACTAAAAAGGGATTTAGTACAGTTTTACTTCTTTATTTATTTTTAAATATAAATTTTTCAACTTCATAAAAAACTTTATAATTAACTTTTGATAAACAAATTTCATGCGGTCCTTTATCAATTTCAACTAAACGTGCATGCTTAATTCTCTTCACTAACGTTCTAGATTTTTCAATTGGAACAAGACCATCTATAGTGCCGTGTATGATTAATGTTTTAGCTGATATTTGTTCTGGAATATAAAGTGCACTTTGCTGTAATTTTTTAAAAGCTACAAATGATTTATAGTTTATTTTGACTGTGCGTCTCACCATGAAATCAAGAATTTTCAAATCTGCATATCTCATATTATTGATAAATGTATATGGTGATTTCACCAAGTATTGTATATTGATATTTTCAAAAGCTGGGGCAATTAACACTAATTGATCAGGTTGTTTAATTTTAGCTAACAAACCTGCAATAATGCCACCCATTGAAAATCCTATAACAATGACTTTATCTGATTTCTTCCTTAATGTCTCATATGATTGTTTCGCTCTTTCAAACCACATATCTTCATTTGTATCTTTAATCAATAAATTCAAGCCATGTCCTGGGTATTCCGGTGCTTCAAGTATAAAATCATAGCGACTACTCAAATATTCAATTAATGGTAATAACTCATAACGACCACCTGTATAACCATGTAAAAACAAGATACCTACTTTCATGTAAGTGCGTTAATAATCGTTTCGAGTGACATACCTCTAGAACCTTTAAACAAAGTGATAGAGTCTTCATTTAATTGATTTTTTAAATAGTCTGTGATTTCTTCTTTATCCTCAAAGTGATAAGTTTCAGTTATATATGCTTTCGCAATATTTGATATATGAGCCGCTTCTTCACCATATGTAATTAACGTTTGTATAGCTTTATGTTCTAAATAATAGCCAACTTGCTCATGCATCTCTCGACTCATTTCGCCTAATTCTAATACATCCGCAAGAATAAGTGTCTTATCTGTTTGTTCCATATTATGCAGTGTATCTATTGCTGCTTTCATACTCGTTGGACTTGCATTATATGCATCATTAATGAGTAGACCATATTGTTCTGTTTCAATTCTTTGCATACGCATATCGGTTAATACAAGATCATCTAAGGAGCTTTGAATTATGTCTTCCGTTACACCTAAATGTTTAGCAACTTGTATTGCATATGTTGCATTTTTAACATTGTGTTCACCTAATATATTTAAATGATAAATGAAGTGACTATTATTTAAATGAAAGTTTATACCGTGACTTGATGACTGATTCGTTTTGATGATGACATCATTATCATTCGCTATTCCTACAGATAGTTTGTCATGTTGCAATTTAGATACGAAAGGTTTAAGTAATGGCTCATCTCCATCGTAAATAAATAGTCCATTCTCTTTAAGACCTTCTGTAATTTCAAATTTGGCTTTTGCAATACCTTCTCTAGAACCTAAATCTTGCATATGAGACTCACCAATATTCGTGATAATCGCAACATCAGGTTCTGCTAAATGAGTTAATTCACTAATTTCACCAAATCCACTCATACCCATTTCTAGAATGGATACTTCAGTATCTTCATTTAAGTCTAGTATCGTCAATGGGCAACCAATCTCATTATTATAATTTCCTTGTGTCTTCTTAACTTTAAATGATTTATTCAATACACATTCAACCATATCTTTAGTTGTTGTTTTCCCATTTGAACCGGTAATCGCAACAACTTTAGGGTTTACATATTTTAAATATGCTTTAGCTAAATTTTGTAATGCTGCTAATGTATTATCAACAAAAATAATGGGTCCTTCTGGCGGATTCGGAACATCTTTTTGCCAAAATGATGCACCTGCACCATCATCAAGTGTTTGACGCACAAATTTATGACCATCTACATTTTCACCTTTAAATGGTATAAACAAATTTGATTCAGCAATTTTTCTTGAGTCTATACATGTACCTTGAACAACGACATCAAGATATTCATCTTGAATGTCACAATCAATCCATTCTTTTATTTTACGTAAATTAATATTCATTCTATTTACCCTCAGTCAATTTTATATTTGATATTCTTCTTGTTATCGTATCGTTCAATAGCAAGTTCAATTAACTTAGTTATAAGTTCTGTATAGCTTAAGTTCATGTTCTCCCATAATAATGGATACATGCTGTATTGTGTAAATCCTGGCATTGCATTTGTTTCGTTAATATAAATTGTATTGTCTTCTGTTAAGAAGAAGTCTGCTCTTACTAATCCAGAACAATCTGTTGCTTTAAAAGCTTCAATAGCCATATTTCTTAAAGTTGTTGCTGTTTCTTCATCTACATCAGCAGGTATTTGAAGTTTAACTTTGCCATCTTTATATTTAGATTTATAATCATAAAATTGTACATCTTTAACAACTTCACCTGGTAAAGTTGTTTCTGGATAATCATTACCTAATACAGCTACTTCAATTTCTCTTGCATCAACACCTTGTTCGATAACAAGTTTACGGTCAAATTGAAATGCTTCTTCAATACCAGAAATTAATTCTTCTTTATTCGTACATTTACTAATACCAACACTTGATCCTAAATTTGCTGGTTTAACGAAAACAGGATATTCAAGTTTATTTTGAATAAGCTCCACTATATTACGTTCATATTTCTCGTATTCACTTTTTAAGAAACTTACATATGGTAATTGAGGTAATCCTCTGTGAGCGAATAAATGTTTCATAACTAATTTATCCATTGAACTTGATGCTGCAAGCACACCATTACCAACATAAGGAATATCCAATACTTCAAATAAGCCTTGAATTGTACCGTCTTCTCCGTTAGGGCCGTGTAATAAAGGAAATACTGCACTATATGCGTTTCCATCATTACTCGCTTCTAATAATTTAGATATTGGTGTTAATGTTTCACTTGTTAATTTTAATTGTTCAACATCTTCGACTTTTCCATCAATAGATTGGTCGCTTTTAATCCAATCCCCATCATTTGTAATATAAATGATATCAATTATGTATTTAGATAGATCAACAGCATTGATCACATTTTGAGCCGTTAAAATTGATACATCGTGCTCTGCACTTTTCCCACCATATATAATGCAAATATTTTTTTTAGACATATATAAGCCTCCAAGTAGATTATTAGCCTATATTTTATCATGTTTTTAGCTATTGTTGCACGTATCAACATGACTATTTTAAAAATAACGCTTTTCTGAATAGCAAAATTGTATCACTTTATGTACAATCAAGTTATAATAAAAATTATGAAATTTAGTGTTAATTAAAGGAGTCTTTTAATGGAAACTTCTACTCGTACATTAAATAAATCGTTTCTAGAAAGAATAGATTGGCGATTAATCACGATTATTCTTATCCTATTTGGAACGAGTTGTTTAATAATCAATTCTGCAATGTCTGGCGGACAATATGAAACAAACTTTTTACTTAAACAAGTCTTGTACTATGTGCTTGGTTTTATTTTAGCCATTGCCTTAATGTTCATATCTCCAAAGACACTAAGAAAATATGTTTGGATTATATACATAATTGGAAACTTATCATTAGTTGGACTATTAATTCTACCTGAATCTAGCTTTACACCTATTATTAATGGTGCTAAAAGTTGGTACAGACTGGGACCTATCAGTATCCAACCATCTGAGTTTATGAAAATCATTTTAATTATTGCGCTATCTAATGTTATCTATCAACATAATAGATTTACTTACAATAAATCATTATCAAGAGACTTTAATTTATTACTAAAAATTGGTTTAACTTCTTTAGTACCAATGTTATTAATACTTTTGCAAAATGATTTAGGAACAACACTTGTATTAATTGCGATTATACTTGGTATCGTTGTTGTTTCTGGCGTAACATGGAGAATACTCGCACCAGCATTCATCGCATTATTCGGACTTGGTTCAAGCATCATTTTATTAATGATTTTTAAACCAAGTGTTATTGAGAAAGTTTCGGGTATTAAGACGTATCAATTAGGACGTATTAATTCCTGGCTAGATCCATATGCATATAGCTCAGGCGATGGATACCATTTAACAGAATCTTTAAAAGCAATTGGTTCTGGTCAAATATTTGGTAAAGGCTTAAATAACGGTGAAGTTTATATTCCTGAGAACCATACCGATTTTATATTTTCAATCATTGGTGAAGAATTTGGATTTATCGGAACGATGGCAGTACTAATTATTTTCTTAGCTTTATTCATACACTTAATTAGAATGGCTACTACGACACGTCATCCGTTTAATGTTGTATTTATAATCGGATATTTATCATTCGTACTATTCCACGTTGTACAAAATATCGGTATGACAATTCAACTGCTACCTATCACGGGTATCCCATTACCATTTATAAGTTATGGTGGATCAGCTTTATGGTCATTAATGGCAGGTGTCGGTATATTACTATCCATCTATTACCACGAAAAAGATAAATTCACAGAATCTGGTCAAAAAGCCGACATATAAAAAACCGCATCCTCAAATCGAGGATGCGGTTTTTTAGTTCACCTATTTATTTCAACTTGTTAGTTGCGACATTCGGCAAACTACGCATTATTTCTATTCGTGACTTAGTTTCTGTTATGTTTACGCCTAATGATGATAAAAGTTTGACCACATTCTTTACCTTTGACTTAGGTTGATTCATGGGTACCACCTCTTATTCAATTTAATTACCTTAAGTTCATTCTACTCTAAATTAAGCAGTTTGACTATAGTTCATTCGGCCTATATTGTTATTTTTTTGTTTAATTTGTTATTTTTTTATAATAATTATATGAATGATTTCTTAAACAACTTCATATCCAGCATCGAAAATAGCATTTTCGATATTATCGATACTAGCAGGATCTTCATAAACGACACGTACTTGATTATCATCAGGACTAGCGACTACTTCTTTAACACCGATTAATTGACCCACTGATTCCTCAACTGCTTGTTTGCAATGCCCACAAGACATACCTTCAACATTAATAATTTGTTCTTTCATTTATAACACTCCTATATATTTAAATGATATTTTAATTGATGCCTTTTCATAATCATTATATGCATATGTTTTAGAAGGGTCAAATACAACCTTTTCAATTTTAATTTAAATGTATTATACTAGTTTAAAGATAAAGAAACGGAGGCATTGGTATGAACTACTTCTCATATTTTTCATTTGATTTTTCCATCATAGTATCAGTGCTACTTATTACAGCATTTATTCTGAATGTTGTGTTTGGATTTATTATCATATTCTTAGAACCAAGAGAAGCTGGTGCGATTTGGGCTTGGTTGTTAGTGCTTTTATTTGTTCCAATATTAGGATTTATACTTTACCTACTATTCGGGAGACAAATTCAAAGAAAGAGTATTTTCAACTTAGATGAACAAGATAAAATAGGTCTTGAACACATCATTAATGAGCAAATCAAAGCAATTGATGAAAATAATTTCGAAATTGATAAGCCTGAGATATTTAATTATAAGCATCTTATTCATATGTTGCTTTACAATAACTCAGCCTTCTTAACAACTGACAACAAAGTTGAAATGTTTACAGATGGACATGATAAATTCGATGCACTTATTGAAGATATTAGAAAAGCTGAGTCATATATCCATATTCAATATTATATCTTTAAGAAGGATAACTTAGGTAAAAAGATCTTATTTGAACTTGAAAAGAAACTTCAAGAAGGTTTAGAAGTTAAAATGTTATATGATGACATGGGATCTCGTAAATTAAATTTATCTTCATTCAAGAAATTTAGAGCACAAGGTGGAGAAGTTGCAAGTTTCTTCCCTTCTAAACTCCCACTCATTAACTTTAGAATGAACAACCGTAACCATAGAAAGATTGTTGTTATTGATGGAAAAGTTGGTTACGTAGGTGGCTTTAATGTCGGAGATGAATATTTAGGTTTAGATAAAAAATTTGGTTATTGGCGAGATACGCACTTAAGATTAGAAGGTGACTCAGTCAATGCGTTACAGCTTAGGTTTATGTTGGACTGGAACTCTCAATCTACACGTGACAAGATGCGCTATGAATCTAAATACTTCCCTGATGTTGAATCTGGCGGAAAAGTTGGTATTCAAATTGCTTCAAGTGGTCCTGATGAAGATTGGGAACAAATCAAATATGGTTATTTAAAAATGATATCAGAAGCTAAAAAACATATTTACATACAAACACCTTATTTCATTCCAGATTTATCATTTTTAGACGCCATTAAGATAGCTGCCCTTTCCGGAGTAGATGTTAATGTGATGATTCCCAATAAGCCCGATCACCCATTTGTTTATTGGGCAACATTTGCCAATGTCGGCGAATTAATAAAAGCTGGCGTCAATGTTCATATTTATGAAAAAGGCTTTATACACACTAAGATGGTAGCCATAGACGATGAAGTTGTAAGTATTGGTACAGCAAACATGGATAATAGAAGCTTTGTATTAAATTTCGAAGTTAATGCCTTTATTTACGACGATGAAATCGCTAAAAATTCACGCTTAGCTTATGAGAATGATATGACACATTCATCATTATTAACAGTTGAAAGATATGAAAACAGAAGCACGTGGATTAAATTAAAAGAAGGTATAGCACGATTGCTATCACCATTATTGTAAATACTTAGCGGGTAGAAGAGACGATTGTTCAAACTTTTCTACCTGTTTTTTTAAGGAGAAAGATATGAATAAAGAACAAATTATTAAAGAAGCAGAATCATATGTTAGCACATTACACAAAAACGATACGACTGGACATGACTTTGAGCATATTTTAAGAGTTAGACATCTCGCTCTAGATATTGCTCAGTTTGAGGAAGTGGATTTGTTTGTAGTTGAATTAGCAAGTTTCCTACACGATACTGTCGATAAGAAATTATTTAAAGATGGCAACACAGCTTGGCAACAACTTTATCAATGGATGAAAGACATGGATATAAGCGAATCTATTCAAACAGAGATTATCCATATTCTAAAGTATATTAGTTATAATGGTGGTAAAAATGAAGGTAAACTTACAAGCTTAGCAGGAAAGATCGTCCAAGATGCAGATCGAATTGATGCGATTGGCGCTATAGGAATAGCAAGAACATTTCAATATGCTGGTCATTTTAAAGAACCTATGCATATCTCCACTCAACAACCACGTAATTTAAATGATTTACAAGAGGATCAATATCATAATGAACCGAATACGGCAATTAATCATTTTTACGAGAAATTATTATTGTTAAAAGATTTAATGAATACTAAACGGGGCAAACAAATCGCTGAAGAACGCCACTTATTTATGGAGAACTTTTTAAAACAATTTTATAAAGAATGGGATATAACTAAAAAAACAAACTAATCACGATGATTAGTTTGTTTTTTTGATTTTATTTCTTTTTCTTCTTATTAGATACGAGTTTAGCTGGTTTCTTCTCTTTGTTAGCTTCTTGTTGATTTTTCTCATGTGCTTCAATGATTGGTTTCATTTCTTCTTCTACTTTGTTGTTATAGAAGACGTTACCTAACCATGTTTGAACAACTAAGAATGCACCACCGACTGCCCAGTATAAACCTAATGCAGATGCTGAAATGTATGACATCCAAATAATCATAATTGGAGAAATAAACATCATCATTCTCATCATATTTTTCTGTTCATCTGGAACATTTGCATACTTCATAGAAACAAATGCCTGTAATGCATAAATGATACCTGCAATGATTGTAATAATTAAATCAGGTTCAGTTAAATTAAACCATAAGAAATTCGGATATTCTGTAATTCCGCCTTCAGTAGGATATTTTAATACATAGAATAATCCCATGACGATTGGCATTTGTATAACGATTGGTAAACAACCCATGTTCATTGGATTAATACCATGTTTTTTGTATAATGCCATCATTTCTTGATTGGCTGCCATTTTTTCTTCTTGAGTACGAGCACGCTTAACTTTTTCTTGAATTGCTTCCATTTCAGGTTTAGCAAGTTTCATTTTTTCACGCATTAACTTTTGATTCTTATACGTCTTCATCATAAATGGGAATAACGCAAAACGAACAATTAATGTTATAACGATAATAGCTAGACCATAATCGTGATTCAAATTTGTACCAAGCCAATGAATAACACTATCCATCGGTTTTACGAATGTATTATAAAAGAATCCATCCCTATTCTCAGGTTTAGAATAATCACAACCAGCTAGCACAACCATTACACCAAATAATAATGGCCATAAAGCTTTTTTCTTCATTTTTCCACCTCTATTGATATACTCACATAAAACTCATTCTATCATAGAATAGCGACAACATAAATCAATATATTAATTTTATCAAATATTTTTATACTGTTTATGAAAGCCCTTCACAGTTTGTTCAATATTTTGACTTTTCGCTATAGCAGAAATAACACTTACGCCATTTGCGCCCGCTTTAATGAGCGGTTGCACATCAACTTCAGTTATACCACCGATTGCAACGATAGGAATATCTTGATTGATTTTTCTCACCTTCTCAATCATTTGATATCCACCTTCATCTCCTGCATCAGCTTTAGAATTTGTAGAATGTATAGGTCCCGTTCCAATATAATCGACTTCAGATATATCAGAGTGATCATATTCAATTTTATTTGCAACACTCAAGCCAATTATTTTATCTTTAAACTTATCTTTAAACTCAGATACATTTCGGTCATCTTGTCCAACATGAATACCATCTGCATTTAATTTAATTGCTAAATCTACATCATCATTGACGATAAATGGAACTTGATATTGTTTACACAACTCAAATAATGATTGCGCAAGTGCTTCTTTTTCTGATCCTTTTTTACTCTTCTCACCTTTTTCACGAAACTGAAACATCGTGATGCCTGCTTTTAAAGCTTCTTCAACAACACTTATTAGATTACCATCAGCAATATCTTGACTACCTGCTATAAAATATACTTTCAAAGTTTTTGGATCAAACATTTAGTTCACTACTTTCACGATTTTTTTCTCATTAACAAGTTCTTCAGTTATTACATTAAGTTGATCTATAAATGAAATTTGGAATGTACCAGGTAAATGTGCACCAGGTTGTTGATATGCCAACTCACTTGCTATATTGTATGTTGCTAATGCTTCTTCTAATACATCAATAGTAATTGTTTTTTCATGAGATAAGAATGCAGCTATTACGCCACCTAATAAACAACCTCCACCAGTTACTTTCGTTAACATCTCACTACCATTGTGCAATTCTATAATTTTGTTATTACAAGCAATGACATCAACTTTTCCAGTTATGATAATCGGTAACTTTAATTGCTGATGCGCTTTTTTCGCAATTTTAATAGCATCAAGCGTATCATCACTATCCGTACCTTTCATAATTGTGTCTTCTTCAATAAGTGCTAAAATTTCTGATGCATTACCTCTAATAATATCGACAACTTCATCATTTAATAACGTCGTACAAAAAGTCTTTCTTAATTGTGATGCACCAACTGCTACGGGATCAAGAACTACTGGAACACCATTTCCATGCATAATTTCAGCATATTTCTTCATATCATAAGCTTTATCAGTCGTAATCGTCCCTATATTAAGAAGAAATGCTCCTGCTGCTTTTGAAAATTCTTCTGCTTCTTCAGGTTCTTCACTCATTGCGGGGCTTGCGCCTAATGAAATTAAACCATTAGCTGTAAAGTTTTTAACGACATCATTTGTATAACATACGATTAATGGACTATTTTCTCTAATATTTGTTAATTTACTCATAATCTAATCCCTCTATCTTTTGGTATGCAAAGTGGTTCACTGGACCTCTACCTTTGCCTATTTCAGGTGTATATTGAATAGCTAACGTAATAAATCGTTTAGCTACTTCTACCGCTTCCTCAATTGAATGACCTTTAGCTAACTCTGCTGTTATCACTGCACTAAATGTACAACCTGTTCCATGTGTATGTTTCGTACTAAATCTTTCACTTTTCCAGCTTTTCACGCCATTCTCAGTAAATAAATAGTCGATTGCATCCCCGTCCAGATGTCCACCTTTTATAACAACACCTTTAGATCCAATTTCATTTAAGAAAAATGCACCAGCTTTATTAATTTCTTCTTCAGTTTGAATTTTAAATCCAGTAATATCTTCTGCTTCTGGAATATTAGGTGTAACAACTGTAGCTAATGGTAGTAATATTTCTTTAAGTTTCCCTTTCCCTTCATCATCCATTAGCGCATCACCACTTTTAGCAACCATTACTGGGTCAATGACATACGGCTTACCAGATTGTTCAATAAATGGTTTAATCGTTTGCATCATTTCTTCTGATGCAATCATGCCTGTTTTTATAGCATGTGGCACTTCATCATCAAAGACACTTTTTAATTGGCTTTCAATAACTTCAACAGGTAAATGGTAAACATCTTGTACACCTAAACTATTTTGTGAAACGATACTTGTAGCAACAGCCATTCCATAAACACCTGATGCATGAAATGATTTTAAGTCCGCCATAATACCCGCTCCACCACTTGGGTCCGTTCCAGCAATTGTTAATGCTATATTCGGTTTTTTCATTGTAATCCACCTCAAATTTATATTTATAATTCTATTATTCATAACTTCATAAAAATGACCTCTTTCATAAGAAAGAGGTCAATTAATAGTTGTAAAAACGTTCATCGACCACTTTCCTACGTTGGCATTATCCAAATCAGGTGTTAAGGGACTGAATTTAATCATCTCAGCCAAATGGCGCCCCTAGCAGTCACTCATATATTCAGTTTACTTAAGATTATCAAATAGACGTATTGTGGTCAAATTAAAAAATCGCCTAGGATATTTCCTAGACGATTGGATTAATTAATTTATAACCACTTTAGATTAAAGTGTATGGCTTACCACCATCCGTTAGCTTGACGGAAAGCAATAGCAGCTGATTCTGAACCGTAACGGTTTTTAGCGTAGTTTAACATACCTTGAGTTTGTGTAGCTACTGATCCAGTACCCCAAGATTCTTTAGTTTGACCAAGACCTTGGTAACCATTTGGACTTACTGCATTTGGATTACCACTTGATTCTGGTAATACAATCGCATTCCACATAGCTTCTGAACCACCAGCAGCTAAGAATTGAGCTTTAGTAGATCCACCAGTGCTAGCTGTTGAAGTTTGAGTAGTTCTAACTTTTTGAGCTGGTGCTTGGTATGATTGTTGAGCTGGCGCTTTATATGTTTGTTGAGCTGGCGCTTTGTATGATTGAACAGGCGCTTGGTAGCTTTGTTGTTGAGCTGGAGCTGCAACTTGTTCTTGTGTTTGTTGAACTGGCGCTTGTTGTGCTACAGGCGCTTTAGCTGGCTCAACTGATTGAGCTGGAGCTTGTAATGATAAAGTTTGTCCAACAATGATTAGATCTGAAGATAAGTTGTTCCATGCTTTTAATTGAGATACAGTTACATCGTATTTAGATGCAATTTTACCTAAAGTATCTCCTGATACTACAGTGTATTCTGTAGTTGATTCTGAACTTTTCTCGTTAACCTTGATTACTTGGTTAGGGAAGATTAAGTTAGATTTTAAACCATTTTCTGCTTTGATAGCACTTACTGAAGTACCGTATTGTTGTGAAATACTACCTAAAGTATCACCAGATTTTACTGTATGTGTTGCTGCATCGGCTGTAGCTGTTACCCCTGTAGTAACTGCAACTGCCGCAGTTGAAACTGCTAATAATTTTTTCATGATTGAATGTTTCCTCCTGTAAGGTTTTCACTTTTTATATGATTTTTACTGTTTAAACTATACCACTTATTTTTATGTCATAGGTTACAGGTATATGAAAAAATTACAGCTAATATTACAGTTAGATTACGTTAATTTTCAGACAATATTCTGAATATTAACGAACAAAATACCTAAACAAAGGCATTTATAAAGATTGAACAAAATTAATTATCAGACAATTTGTCATATTCATGTAATTTTTTAAACAATTACTTGTAATTATGTATACTTGCTGCCCTACAGCAAGACAGCAAGTCTCGGAATTTAGAATCAAGAATATTTATTTTCGGAAGTATTTCTATAAACAGTTTTATTGAAGTTTAATGCTATGAGGTTGTTACTTTTGATGCATTTGGATCAGGGGTTTGTTGTTTAGCTTCATCAATAACGTCAACGACATTATGATAATCTCTATATAACTTATCATCTAAATTGTTTGCACCATTCTCTTTAGCTAATGCTTCAGCTCGTAATTTTTCTTTTGCTACTTTAGATGAAAGGTCACTAGCATAACTTTCAGCACTTTCACTAATTAATTCACTCATTTCATCTTTCGTTTGAGGAATCGTTGATTTACTTGATGCAGGCATATTTAAGAATTTGATCGTTTCACAAATAATTTCTGTTATATAATGTTTCTTATCATCTTTAACATATGCTCTTGATTGAATTTGTCCAGTTAATGCAACAAGTTGTCCTTTCTTTGTATACTCATGAATATTATTTGCAAGTTTACCAAATGCTTTACATACAATAAAATCAACAGCAATCGTGCCATCTTTAGTCTTATATCCACGTTCAACAGCTAAACAAAATGTAGAAATGATGATTTCACCTTTCTTATAATATGCAGGGTCCTTAGTTAAACGTCCAACTAATACAGATTTATTTAACATATTCTCACCTCCTTATACTTATAATATAATGAGTCAATTTTTTCAGTCAAAGTCCGATAAATCATAAAATAAACACTTATTTTTCACTTTATTTTATGATTATTGTTATTTCATGCAAAAGTGCTTTATAATAGATAACAAAGTTAAACATTCGTAGATTTAACGATAAGGGGGATGTTTATGAAAACATTTAAAGCCGTACGCTTTCAAATTGTAGACGATGAACAAATTACAGAATATGAATTATTAGATGGTATCATTATTAATAAAGAAAATAGTGGTACAGGATGGCTACTAGAGATCTTAATTTCAGATATCCATTATGAACAAATGAAAGAATATCACGATAACCAAACCTTACTTGATACACGTGTCGTAATAACTAGACCTTCAAACGACCCAGCATTATTTGATGCAACCATCAAATACATAGAACAACTAGAAGATAAAATATCAGTCGTATTTGAATGTCATATCTATACATTACGACAAGTATATGCAGAACGATTACTAGAGCAACTCATAGATGAAGGCTTATCAGGAGATGAGCTTAAAACTTCATTTAATAGATTGATGCAATCTAAACCGAAATTAAAAGACGAAAAAAGCAATATATAAATAAAAATCTAGGACAGTTTGTGGTCCTAGATTTTTTATTACATGTATATTTAGGTGTTTTACTTCCATTATTCCGAATTCTGGTAGTTAAGTGGGCGCTCATTTACGGACATTTCTTGGAATTCTGTCCCTAACAATACCTCTTACGGACATTTTCCGGAATTCTGTCCCTAACAGCACCTCTTACGGACATTTCTTGGAATTCTGTCCCTAACGACACTTCTTACGGACATTTCTTGGAATTCTGTCCCTAACAAAATCAAATTCCATATATAAGCAGAAAAAAGAGAAAACAGCTGCCTGTTTTCTCTTTTTTATTTATTGATCTACAATAGCAAAGCTAATTTCACAACTACATGCAACTTCTCCATCTACTGTTGCTTTTGCTGTTCCTTTTCCTATTGGACCTTTTATTTTGTTTATTTCTACTTCAAGTCTTAAAGTGTCACCTGGTGTAACTTGTTTTTTGAATCGACATTTATCAATTCCTGCAAACATTGCTAGTTTACCTTGGTTTTCTTCTAAGCGTAACATTGCAACTGCACCTGTTTGTGCTAATGCTTCTACGATTAATACGCCTGGCATTACGGCATAATCAGGAAAATGTCCTTGGAAAAATGGTTCGTTACCTGCTACTTGTTTAATACCTACACAACGTTTACCGTCTTCTAATTCTACTATTCTATCTAATAATAAAAATGGGTAACGGTGAGGTATAATTTTTTTTATTTCGTTAAAGTCATAAATAGTTTCCATTATGAGCTCCTTCCAGTTAAATCAAAGATGTGTTGCCAAGTTTCGGGATTAAACACCCCAAATGGATTATGAAGTATACCGTATCCAATCATAGTTCCAACAATAAATAATAAAATCATTAATACTAATAATATAAGTAATTTAATCCATAATGGAATGACACGATGCTCTACTTCCACTCCTTGAATTGTTTCTACTCTATTTCTTTGAAGTTTCTCTTTAACAGATTGATAAGTTGACTTTCTTTTTTTATCGTCAGATCTTGATGATTGTGTTTCAGCCATACTAAACCCTCGCTTTATCGTTTAACTTGCCATTATCATTGATGCGTTCAACGTCTGCACCTAATGCTTTAAGTTTACCATGAAAATCAACATAACCTCTATCTAAATGTTTAAGTTCTGTTACGTTTGTATATCCATCAGACACAAGTCCAGCAAGAATCAATGATGCACCTGCTCTTAAGTCTGTAGCTTTTACATCTGCACCTTGTAATTTACTGTTACCAGTAATCATTGCACTTCTACCGTTAATGAAAATATCTGCATTCATACGTTTGAATTCTTCTACATGCATAAATCTATTTTCAAATACTGTTTCAGTTACTTTACTCGTACCATTTGCTGTTAATAATAAAGCCATTATTTGAGATTGCATGTCTGTAGGGAATCCTGGATGTGGCATTGTTTTAACATCAATTGCTTTAATTTCACCAGGTACTTGAATATTTAATCCATCTTCGATATCAGTAATTTGAACACCAGCTTCTTCTAATTTAGACACTAAGCTTGTCATATGTTCTCTAATTGCACCAATAACATTGACATTTCCTCTAGTAATCGCTGCTGCAATCATAAATGTACCAGCTTCAATTCTATCTGGAATAATAGCATGTTCTGCACCGTGTAATTGATTAACACCAGTAATTCTAATTGTATCTGTGCCAGCACCGTGTACTTGTGCACCCATTTCATTTAGATAGTTAGCTAAATCTACAATTTCTGGTTCTCTTGCAACGTTTTGAATTTCAGTTTTTCCTTCTGCAAGTACTGCTGCCATCATAATATTTTGAGTAGCGCCTACACTTGGGAAATCTAAATAAATTTTAGCTCCTTTTAAGCCATTAGGTGTTGTTGCTTCAATAAATCCGTTATGTAGTTCAATTTCTGCACCTAAAGCTTCAAATCCTTTTAAATGTTGCTCAATCGGTCTTGAACCAATTGCGCAACCACCAGGTAAAGCGACTCTAGCATGACCTTCTCTAGCTAATAAAGGACCCATAACTAAGATACTTGCTCTCATCTTACTTACATATTCATATGGAGCTTCGATTTTTAGTGTATTTGATGCATCTATTTTTACAGTGTTATGATCTGCATCATATTCTATATCTGCATTTAAATGCGTAAGTACTGTGTTAATTGTATCTACATCACTTAATTTAGGTACATTCGTCAATACACTTTGACCAACACTTGGTAAAAGTGTAGCTGTTAATATTGGTAATACTGCGTTTTTTGCACCTTCGACTACAACTGTGCCATTAAGACTTGCTCCGCCTTTCACGACGATTTTATCCATATAATTATCCTCCAAAAAACTTCACTTTTATTTATTTTACAAATGTATATATTTATTTAATACACATTTTTCTTGATTCATAAACATCACCAAAATATTATACTACTTTTTTGTTCTTTTTTCATATATTTATGTAATTTTTTCTTATTATTAGAATAGCAATCTTAATTGTAGCGAATATTGGAGTATATCTAAAATAAAACGACTTACAGCCGTACCTAATAGTATAGATAAAATGATAAGAAATGTTTGTGCTTGCGCAATATGATTTTTCTTAAAAATTTGTTCTAATCGTACGCCTTGAAGTGCCCAGAATGCCAAGCATACACAAATGACATGTAGTAAAAGTCCGATAATACCTAATTGACCATAATATTCCATATTAACAACTCCTTCTAAAAATATAAGGGAGCGGGACAGAAATCTAATTTAGATAAAAAGATTTCGTCGTCCCGCGCGGGCAAGGATGACTAGAGTTGAAAAAGCTTGGTACAAGCGCATTTTCAATTCAGACATCTACTGCCAAGATACTAAAAGAGTCTGAGACATTACATTATGTCCCAGACTCTTTTATTTTATCTAAATTTAGCCACTTCAATTCGATTAATTGCACGATGAAGTGCACGTTCAGCACGTCTAAAGTCTACTTCATCACGATTCATTTTCAATCGTTCTTCAGCACGTTCTTTAGAATTAATCGCACGGTCTTTATCTATTTCATCGGCAGTTTCAGCCGCTTGAACTAGAACTGTAACTTTATTAGTTCTTACTTCAACAAATCCTTCGGAAACAGCTAAATACTCCGTACCACTTGCTTTGTTTACTTTAACGTATCCTGTTTTCAAAGCTGCAACAGTTGGAATATGTCCAGCCATTACACCCATTTCACCAGTTTCAGTATGTAAAACAACAAGTTCTACTTCTTTTGCTGAGTAAACAGATCCATTAGGAGTGACAACATCTAAGGTAAATGTATTCATTTTCCATTCCTCCTAATTATTATTAGACCTCTACACCCATGTTTTTAGCATTTTCAAGAACTGCTTCAATACCACCGACTAAACGGAAAGCATCTTCTGGGATATGGTCATATTGTCCTTCTAGAATAGCTTTGAAATCTTGTACAGTTTGACTAACTGGTACGTATGAACCTTTTTGACCAGTAAATTGTTCAGCTACATGGAAGTTTTGAGATAAGAAGAATTGAATACGACGAGCACGTTCAACTGTTTTCTTATCTTCATCAGATAATTCATCCATACCAAGTATGGCAATGATATCTTGTAACTCTCTATATTTTTGTAATGTTTGTTGTACACGACGCGCAACATCATAGTGTTCATCTCCAACAATTTCTGGAGTTAAGGCACGTGATGTTGAAGCTAATGGGTCAACGGCTGGATAAATACCCATTTCCGTTAATTTACGTTCCAAGTTAGTAGTAGCATCTAAGTGAGCGAAAGCTGTTGCTGGCGCTGGGTCAGTATAGTCATCGGCAGGTACGAATACTGCTTGGATAGATGTAACTGATCCTTTATTTGTAGATGTAATACGTTCTTGTAATTGTCCCATTTCAGTAGCAAGTGTTGGTTGGTAACCAACGGCAGATGGCATACGGCCTAATAATGCTGATACCTCTGAACCTGCTTGTGTAAAACGGAAGATGTTATCGATGAACAATAACACGTCTTGTCCTTGTTCATCACGGAAGTATTCTGCCATTGTTAAACCAGAAAGTGCAACTCTAGCACGCGCACCAGGTGGCTCGTTCATTTGACCGAATACCATCGCTGTTTTCTTAATAACACCTGAATCGCTCATTTCATAGTATAAGTCATTTCCTTCACGTGTACGTTCACCTACACCTGCGAATACTGAAATACCACCATGTTCTTGTGCGATGTTATTGATTAATTCTTGAATAAGTACTGTTTTACCTACTCCGGCACCACCGAATAAACCGATTTTACCACCTTTAATGTAAGGTGCTAATAAGTCTACTACTTTAATACCAGTTTCAAGAATTTCTACTTTAGTAGATAAATCTTCGAATTTAGGTGCTAAACGGTGAATTGGATCACGACGAACGCTATCATCAATTTCTTCACCTAAATCAATTTTTTCGCCTAATACATTGAAAACACGACCTAATGTAGCATCACCAACAGGTACTGAAATAGGTCTTCCTGTATCAGTAACTTCTTGTCCACGTTTAACACCATCAGTTGATGCCATTGCTATAGAACGTACAACATCATCACCAAGGTGTAATGCAACTTCTAATGCTAAATCAAAGCTTGATCCATCTGGACGTTCAACTTTAAGTGTTAAAGCATTATTAAGTTCTGGCAATTCACCGTGTGGGAAGCGTACATCAATAACTGGCCCTGTAATTTGCGTTACTCGGCCTAATCCCATGTAAATTCCTCCTAATCATTATTCGAGTGCAGCTGCTCCGCCTACAATCTCAGTAATTTGTTGAGTAATTGCAGCTTGACGGGCTCTGTTATATTGTAATGATAAATCATCAATTAATTCTGAAGCGTTATCTGTCGCATTCTTCATAGCTGTCATTCTTGAAGCATGTTCACTAGCTTTTCCATCTAGTAATGCACCATATATTAAACTAATCGCATACTGCGGTAAGATAACTTTTAAAATCGTTTCTTTATCTGGTTCAAATTCATAACCAGCCATCATACTTGAACCTTTTCCAGTATCTTCATCAGATAATGGTAAGATTTTTTTAGATTTCACTTGCTGTTCAAGCACACTAACGAAATGACTGTAGTAAATTGTTAACTCATCATAAAATTCTTCATTAAACAAGTCTACAGCTTTTTCAGTTAAAGCTTGTACATTTTTAAATGTTGGTTGGTCAGGTAAACCTACATACTCTTCAATAATGTTATAACCTCTAGCTTTGAAGAAGTCTCGGCCTACACGTCCGACAACAATAATGCCGTATTCGTCACTATTGTTGTTATGTTTTTCTTTAATATCATTAACGACATTTTTCAAAATGTTAGCACTATATGGTCCTGCAAGTCCTTTATCACAAGTAATAACTAAGTAACCAGAACGTTTTACAGGTCTTGTTTTAAGCATTGGATGATTAACATCTGTACTCTTAGACGCAATAGCTGTAACAGCATCTTGAATCTTATCCATATAAGGTTGAAATGCTTTCGTATTCTCCTCTGCTTTACGCAATTTAGAGTTTGAAACCATATTCATCGCTTTTGTAATTTGACTAGTCTTTTGAGTAGAAGTAATTCTACCTTTGATTTCTCTTAGTGAAGCCACAATTTCACCACCTTTTATTTAAAGCTTAATATTACTCTACATGAGATTTATTAAATACTTTTTTGAATGCATCGATTGCTGAAACAAATTTATCATCAGATGGTAATTGTTTTGTTTCACGAATTTCTTTAAATAGATCGCTTGCATTTGCATCAATCCAATTTAAGAATTCATCTTCGAATCGCGTAATATCTTCAACTGGAATATCATCTAAATGACCTTTAGTTAAAGCATATAAAATAACAACTTGACGATCTACAGTCAATGGTTTGTTTTGATCTTGTTTAAGTACTTCTACTGTACGTTTACCACGTTCTAATTTAGCTTTCGTAGCTTGGTCTAAATCTGAACCAAATTGAGCGAATGATTCTAACTCACGGTATGATGCTAAATCTAGACGTAAAGTACCTGCTACTTTTTTCATCGCTTTAATTTGAGCTGAACCACCAACACGTGATACAGATAAACCAGCGTTGATTGCAGGTCTTACACCAGAGAAGAATAAATCTGATTGTAAGAATATTTGTCCGTCAGTAATTGAGATAACGTTTGTTGGAACGTATGCTGAGATATCCCCTGCTTGAGTTTCAACAAATGGTAATGCAGTAATAGAACCGCCACCTAAGTCATCATTTAATTTAGCAGCACGTTCTAATAAACGACTGTGTAAGTAGAATACGTCACCTGGGTAAGCTTCACGACCTGGCGGACGACGAAGTAATAATGATAACTCACGGTAAGCTGCTGCTTGTTTTGTTAAATCATCATAAACGATTAATACATGTTTACCATTAAACATGAATTCTTCTGCCATACTTACACCCGCATAAGGTGCAATGTATAATAATGGCGCTGGTTGAGCTGCTGATGCAGATACAACGATTGTATAATCTAAAGCACCATGTCTACGTAAAGTTTCTACCGCTGTACGAACAGTTGATTCTTTTTGACCAATCGCAACGTAGATACAAATCATATCTTCGTCTTTTTGGTTAAGAATTGTATCAATCGCAACTGTTGTTTTACCAGTTTGACGGTCACCGATGATTAACTCACGTTGTCCACGTCCAATAGGTACTAATGCATCAATCGCTTTAATACCAGTTTGTAATGGTTCATCAACTGATTTACGATCCATAACACCTGTTGCAGGTGATTCTACAGGACGAGTCTTAGATGTATTGATTGGACCTTGTCCATCCAATGGTTGACCTAATGGATTTACAACACGACCAATTAATTCTTCCCCTACAGGTACTTCCATAATACGACCAGTTCTTTTAACTTCGTCGCCTTCTTTAATACCTTCTGCAGGTCCTAAAATTACGATACCTACATTATTTTCTTCTAAGTTTTGTGCTAACCCTAAAACGCCAGTATGGAACTCTAATAGTTCGCCAGCCATAACGTCATTTAAGCCATGGGCTAATGCAATACCATCGCCGACTTGGATAA
This sequence comes from Mammaliicoccus sp. FSL K6-3158, assembly GCF_038005105.1. Classification (NCBI taxonomy): domain Bacteria; kingdom Bacillati; phylum Bacillota; class Bacilli; order Caryophanales; family Staphylococcaceae; genus Mammaliicoccus; species Mammaliicoccus sp. FSL K6-3158. The sequence continues at coordinate 831,136 of NZ_JBBOSL010000001.1, read as the reverse complement.
CTGTACCAACATCGGTAACTGACATTTCTGACTCATAGTTTTCAATTTGAGAGCGTAATAAAGCACTGATTTCTTCAGCTTTAATGGCCATCTATGTCACTCCTTAATATTATTTCATTTGTTGAAATGATTTTGCTAATTGATTTAAGTCATTCTGAATGGAACCATCGTATACTTTTGTACCTATGGAAACACGAATACCACCAATTAATGAATCATTAACTTGATTTTCTAAAATAAGTTTTTTCAAACCTGTTCTTTTGATAAATGCTTTACCAATTTCGTCTAATTCTTCATTAGATAATGGATACACAGATTCAACTTTCATTAAATCTTGGCTATGTACCTGATTGTATATTTTGCTAAAATCTTTATGAATTTCTGGAATTAGTGACAATTTACTGTTATTAGCAAGTAGGTATAATGTGTTTAACAAAGGTTTAGAAGCACCTTTAAATACATTGTCAACAAATTGTTGTCTGTCGTTTTTTGCTAATTTAGGATTGTTATCAATTGCTTTTAAATCACTAATTTGTTCTTTAACACTTTCTGCTACTTGAGTAAGTTCATCTAAGACGCTGTCTGTTAAATCTTGCGCTTCAGCTACATCATATAAGGCTTGGGCATATTTCTGACTAATATTCGCCATTATTTATCCCCTGCCTCTTTAATGTATTTTTCAACAAGGTCTTTTTGATCTTGTTCAGAGATTTCTTTATTGATTACTTTAGAAGCAATTAATACAGAAAGTTCTGATACTCTATTATTAATATCTGCAATAGCTCTTTGTTTCTCTTGTTGAATTTCTGCTTGAGCTGATTGTACTAAGCCATTTGCTTTAACATTTGCTTCATTAATAATTTGCTCTTGTTGTACTTTAGCTTGATGTTTAGCATCATCAAGAATTGTTTGTACTTCTTCTTGAGTTTTTCTTAATAGATTTCTATTTTCTTCTTCTAATTTCTTAGCGTTTACTTTTGCTTCATGAGCATCATCTATATCTTTATTAATAGCGTTCTCACGCTCATCCATAATTGATTTTAATGGTCCCCAAGCAAACTTTTTTAATAAGGCAAGCAGGATAATAAATGTGATCAATGTAAATAAGACTGTTCCCCATTCGACACCGCCACCTGCTGCTCCTAAAACTAATACGTTTTGATCCACTGCCAACTACACTCCTTTCACTGCAATTAAAGATGAATAACATCTCATAAATGAATGGCGAAATCCTTTTTAGATAGACTCCGCCTGTTCTAAAAATATTTTAGCTTATCGATTCATTACCATGAATGCTACTACTACTGCAATGATAGGAAGGGCTTCAACTAAACCAACACCGATAAACATTATTGTCATTAATGGACCACGTGCTTCTGGTTGACGTGCAACACCTTCTACTGTTCTTGATACGATAAGACCGTTACCGATACCTGCTCCTAATGCTGCTAAACCAATCGCGATTGCTGCTGCTAATACACCTAAACTCATTATAATTTTCCTCCTAGAAATAAAAATATTAATTGTTTTTTTAAATTATATATTAATGATCGTCTGCCACTTTATGGGACATATAAACCATTGATAACATTACGAATATGTAAGCCTGAATTGAACCAATGAATATTGAGAATCCTTGCCATACTATCGCTGGTAAAACTGCTCCGAACGCGCCTAAAACGCCTCCAGCTGCTAATGTTGCTAATAATCCAAGTAATACTTCACCTGCGAATATATTACCGTATAAACGTAGACCAAGCGTTAATGTTGAAGCAAATTCTTCAACAATTTTGAATGGCACCATAAATGCTACTGGTTGTACAAATGATTTCAAGTAAGCTCCAGTACCACGCATTTTAACACCATAGTAATGTGTTAAAAGAACCATCAATGTTGCTAACGTTAATGTAACTGTTGGATCTGCTGTAGGTGATTTCCACCATAATGTATGTCCTACAACAATTGAGAACGGTAAACCTAACATATTTGATACAAATATGAAGAATATAAGTGTAACCGCCAAGAAGTGAAATCTTCCTCCGTCTTTCCATGCCATATTGCTTTGGATAATACCTTTTACAAAGTCAAATACCCATTCAATAAAGTTCTGTTTACCAGTAGGTCTAATTTTTAGATTCCTAGTACAGACAACAGCTATTACAAAGACGATAACTGCAGAAACTAACAACATTAACATACTTGAAAGATTGAAAACTAAATCAAATCCTCCCAAATTGATGGACCACATAGGTGATTCGTGTTCCATATCTTCACCTCTTTTCACAATTTTAATTATTTAATCGAGACTTTTCAGTGATTTAAACATAATTAATACATATGCTATCATCAAACCAAATAAAATCCCGATAATATCAACGATTAGTGGATATTTAAGCCAAAAACAGCAAGCAACGATTGTCACAAGATATCTGACCCAGTTTCCTGTTGATAATTGTAATGATTCAGCATTTTTAGCTCGATTGAGGTAAACTTCCCATGAAAACAAGTTAACAGCTGATGCTATTGTTCCAATAATAAGTCCTAAAACGAACTCATGTTTCAAGAAGAAATACACTACAACTAGAATAATAATAAAGAAAATAAAATACTGTAAATAAGACTTAAAAAAGCCCTTTATATCAAACATTCAGCTGAAACTCCTTAGATAAGTGGCATATCTTTGAAAACCGTTTCATCACACAATTTTCATGATAATATAGTGGACTTATAGTGTCAATGCTATGACAAAAATAGAAAACAAATTTTTGTCATTTTTTTGTCACAGAATTGACACAAACCACCACTTTAATTATTTTGTTCTAAATGGTTCCGGTGCTTCTTTCAGAATATCAAAATAATATTTAATATTTTCACATATTCTCTTAGAAGCGAGACCATCCCCATAAGGGTTTTGAGCGATACTCATTTTTTCATATAATGATTGATCATTTAGTAACGCTTTAGTTTCGTTATAGATGTTCTCTTCTTCTACACCTACAAGTTTCAATGTTCCAGCTTCAACGCCTTCAGGTCTCTCAGTCGTATCTCTTAAGACAAGTACTGGTTTACCTAATGAAGGTGCTTCCTCTTGAACACCACCTGAATCTGTTAAGATCAAGTGAGAATTAGCTGCAAAGTTATGGAAATCTATGACTTCTAAAGGTTCGATCAATTCTATACGGTCATGATCACTCAATATTTGGTTAGCAATTTCTCTAACCTTAGGATTTTTGTGCATTGGATATACGACAACAACATCTTCATGCTCCTCAACAATTTGTCTCACAGCTTTAAAAATGTTCTCCATCGGTTTACCAATGTTTTCACGTCTATGCGCAGTTAATAGCACGATGCGTTTACCTTCGTGACGTTTAATAATTTCACTTTCATAATCGTCAGTTACAGTAGTTGATAACGCATCTATAGCTGTATTACCTGTCACAACAATAGATTCGTCTTTTTTATTTTCCTGAAGTAAATTATGTTTAGACTGATCAGTTGGTGAGAAGTGTAAATCAGCAAGGACCCCCGTCATTTGTCGATTCATTTCTTCTGGGAATGGAGAATATTTATTCCAAGTTCTTAACCCTGCTTCTACATGGCCAATTGCAACTTCATTGTAGAATGCTGCTAAACTGCCTGCAAAAGTAGTAGTTGTATCTCCATGTACCAATATCATATCTGGCTTAGCTTCTTGAATAACACTTTCAAGTCCACCTAATACTCTTGATGTTACTTCTGAAAGTGTTTGCCCTTGTTTCATAATATTTAAATCATAATCCGGTGTAATATCAAATGTTTCTAGAACTGAGTCTAGCATTTCTCTATGTTGTGCTGTTACAACAACAATTGGTTGTAACTCCGGATCATTTTTTAATTCTAAAACTAAAGGTGCCATTTTAATAGCTTCAGGTCGCGTACCAAATATCGTCATAATTTTCTTCATTGTAATAAAATCCTCCTATTATCTATTTAGTGCCAAATAATCGATCACCTGCATCACCTAAACCAGGTGTAATGTATGCATGGTCATCTAATTTTTCGTCTAATGCAGCAATATAAATATCTACGTCTTCATGTGCTTCTTGTAATGCTTTAACCCCTTCAGGTGCAGCAATTAAGCCCATAAAACGTATTTTATTTGCTCCACGATTCTTTAATGATTGAATCGCTTCGATTGCTGATGCACCTGTAGCAAGCATAGGATCTACTACAATAATTTCTCTTTCTTCAATATCTTGTGGTAATTTCACAAAATATTCTACCGCTTCTAAAGTTTCTGGATCACGATATAACCCTACATGCCCTACTCTAGCAGCTGGAACGAGTTTCATAATACCATCTGTCATTCCAAGGCCAGCACGTAAAATAGGAATAAGTGCTAATTTCTTACCAGATAATCTTTGAGCGTTCATTTTAGTCACGGGTGTTTCGATTTCAACATCTTGTGTTTCAAAATCTCTCGTAACTTCATACGCCATAAGCATACCGACTTCATCGACAAGCTCTCTAAACTCTTTAGTGCCAGTTTTACGATCACGAATATAACTCAACTTATGCTGAATTAATGGATGATCAAAAACGTGTACTTTACCCATAAGTCTAGCCTCCAATAAATATTTATTTGTTGTAAAGTGGAAACTTAGAAGTTAGTGACAATACGCGTTCATGTGCTTCTTTTAATGTTTGTTCATCTTCTGGATTTTTAAGCACAAGTGCTATAATTCTACCTACTTCTTCAACTGCTTCCTCATCAAATCCGCGAGATGTTACTGCTGGTGTACCTAAACGAATACCACTTGTTACGAAAGGTTTTTCTTGATCAAATGGAATTGTGTTCTTGTTACATGTAATACCAACTTCATCTAAAGCATTCTCAGCTAATTTACCAGTAATGCCAAGAGAACCTTTAACATCTACACAGATAAGATGATTATCAGTACCGCCTGATACAATTCTTAAACCTTCGTCTTCTAGAGTTGCTGCTAATTTCTGAGCATTCTTAATTACTTGTTTTTGATATTCCTTAAATTCTGGTTGTAATGCTTCACCAAATGAAACTGCCTTACCAGCGATAACATGCATTAATGGACCACCTTGAATACCAGGGAAAATTGTTTTATCAATTTCTTTAGCATATTCTTCTTTACAGAAAATCATACCGCCTCTTGGTCCTCTTAATGTTTTGTGTGTTGTCGTTGTTACAAAGTCAGCATAATCAACAGGGTTCTGATGTAAACCTGCTGCTACTAAACCAGCGATATGAGCCATATCAACCATTAATTTAGCGCCAACTTCATCTGCTATTTCTTTGAATTTCTTAAAATCAATTTGTCTTGGATAAGCTGAAGCACCTGCTACGATTAATTTAGGTTGCGCTTCTTTTGCAACTCTCAAGATTTCTTCATAGTCAATTTGTTCATTTTCTTCAGAAACACCATACTCTACAAAGTTATATAACTTACCACTGAAGTTAACTTTTGCTCCATGAGTTAAATGTCCACCATGACTTAAGTTCATTCCAAGTACAGTATCACCCGGTTCTAAAGCTACAAAATAAACAGCCATATTTGCTTGTGATCCTGAATGAGGTTGTACATTTACGTGTTCTCCACCGAAAAGTTGTTTAGCTCTATCGCGTGCTAAATCTTCAACGATATCAACGTATTCACAGCCACCATAATAACGACGACCTGGGTAACCTTCTGCATATTTGTTAGTTAATACAGAACCTTGTGCTTCCATTACTGTTTCAGAAACAAAGTTCTCTGATGCTATAAGTTCGATATTATTATTTTGTCTATCAAACTCTTTTTCCATTGCTTTGAAAAGTTCTTCGTCTTGCTTTTTAATTAATGACATGTACAATCCCTCACTTTTAAGAATTTAATACTTTGCTCTTTCGCCGCCTATTAATTTAGGACGACTCTTAGCTATTGTAACAATAGCTTCTCCAATGCGCTTAGTTTCAATTGATACAGGTACTGCGACGTGCTTTAAATGCATACCAATTAGTGTTTGACCAATATCAATACCTTTATCGCATTGAATGTGTTCAACAACTATTGGGTCTTTCATGTGTTGGTATGCATAAGTTGACAAACTACCTCCAGCATTGGCTTGTGGTACAACAGAAACTTCAGTCATTGTATAAGGATCAAATATTTCTCGCTCGATTGTTATTGCACGGTTAATATGTTCGCAACCTTGAAACGCAAAGTGAACACCTGTCTCTTTATGTATAAAATCAAGACTTTCATAAATAACCTTAGCGACATCAATCGAACCATCTGAACCTATCTTTGAACCTTTAACTTCTGATGTAGAACACCCAATGATGCATAGTTCTTGATTGTTAAAGAAATCAATAGACTTAAGTTCATTCAACAATTGTTTTAAATCTTCTTTCATGAACAACCGCCTTCAATCTTGTCTATACGTCTTTGGTGCCTACCGCCTTCGAATTCACTTGTCAACCAAGTCTTGACGATGAGAAGTGCTAAACCTTCACCTATAACACGTTGGCCCATTGCTAATACATTAGAATCGTTATGTTGTCTCGTCACTTCAGCAGTAAAAACATCATGCACAAGTGCACAACGAATCCCCTTTACTTTATTCGAAGCGATAGACATACCAATTCCAGTTCCACAAATCAAAATTCCTTTATCAAACGTTCCATCAGCAACACTTTCAGATACTGGTCTTGCATAATCTGGATAATCTACCGACTCACCTTTATGTGTACCAAAATCTTTATATTCAATGTTCATTTCATCAAGTAATTGTTTGATTGCTTCTTTGTATTCATAGCCACCATGGTCTGCTGCAATAGCTACTTTCATCTTCCCACCTCCCAATTTGTTTATACTATAATATTATAACTTATTTTCTATGTGTGTTATAGCAATTCTGCAAATTATTTGAATTCTTAATTACTTTGTAATAAATCTTCAATCAGTGCTCTCAATTCTTCGTAAGTATTTTGATAAATGATTTGTGACTGACCAAAGGGATCTGAGACATCTCCCTTTTCGCCTCTTACGTATTGCTTTATTGAATGAATGTTGTGATGTTTATATTGTGATTCTAGAATCATTTTATGAGTTTCAGTCATGGTTAAGATAATATCAGCATCTAAATCTTGCTCTGAAAATTGTTTGGCAGTATCAGGTATGGGCAAATCATTTTTAAAGATGATATCCATTGATTGCGGAGATATTGGTGTCCCATCTAAAGCTGAAATGCCTCTAGATTGAATATTATATTCAGGTTTAATATCTTTGGCTATCGCTTCAGCCAATGGACTTCTACAAGTGTTGCCTGTACATACAAAAACTATTTTCACAATTCATCTTCTCCTTTAATATTATGACCACTTGCTTTATCAATTCTATTCATTAGTGCGATCGTATCGTCATTTCTTTCGTAGCCACTTATATAAATTTCATCAATATTTGTAAGTTGATCTGCTATTCGCAAAGCATCATACAAATCGTGATGCGCACCTTTAATATCTGAAACATCTCTACCAAGCGGTATAAAAGTCATTTGTTCTGAGATTAATGGCTCAATACTTTTAGGACCTATTACTGCTATCTTTTTAGAAATATCATCAGACAAACCCATTTGTTTTGTAATACCACCTTCTATTAATGTTACAGGTTGCGAAGGTGCATAATGTTTATATTTCATACCTGGCGCAATTGGTTTTTCCAGATCTAACTTTTCGTTAATAATACTGTTTGGCAGCACTTTATTAATCATCTCTATTGTTATTGAACCAGGTCGTGCAATTTTAAATGGATAACTAGTACAATCTATTACAGTACTTTCTATACCTTCATCAATATCTTCTGCTTGAATGATGCCATATATTCTTCCATCCAAATCATGTTTTACATGTTCAAATTTAGTTGGTGAAGGTCGTCCACTTATGTTGGCACTTGGTGCCGCAATAGGTAAATTTGTTAATTGTAGAACTGCTCTACCGACATGATGACTTGGCATGCGAACAGCAACAGATTGTAAACCACCCGTAACACGATCACTTAAAAATCCTGACTTGTAAGGAACAATAAAAGAAATGGGTCCTGGCCAAAAAGCATCCATTAAAATTTCAGTTTCTTTAGATATATTTTGGGTGAAGTCATTTAATTGAGATTTATCATGTATATGTACAATAAGTGGATTATCAGATGGTCTACCTTTTGCTACATATATTTCTTTAACTGCTTCTTCATCTTTTGCACTAGCACCTAATCCATATACCGTTTCAGTTGGTAAAGCAATCAATTTATTTTGATGATATCCTGCAATAATCTCATCGATTTGTGGATAACTTTGTAAGTTATGAACATACTTACGCACATCCCAAACATTTGTTTCCAATGCATTTCTTCCCTTCTTTAAAGCATTTATTGTATTAAAACAAAAGTTATCCACACAACGTGGATAACCCCCGTTAAATGTGCATAACTTCTATTGATTATTCCAATTAAATTGTATCATACGATTGTTTTGATTTATATCTTGAATGATTTTTACATCTTCAACATTCAAATGGGTTTGAATAAAGTCTTTTAATATCTCACCTTGCAAATGACCAATTTCAAAAATGACGAGTCCATTATCTGACATAACGTGTTCTATATTTAGTATAATATCTTTATATATCGCTAAGCCATCATCTTCAGCAAATAAAGCCAAATGTGGTTCATAATTTAAGACAGTATCAGGCATTTCTTTTTGTTCTTCATATGAAATGTACGGTGGATTTGAAACGAGCACATCCACTTTAATATTTTCTTTAATCAGCGGTTCTAAAGATTTACCCTTTAGAAATTCTATCGGTGCTTCAAGTGTTGATGCATTTGTTTTGGCAATTGATAGTGCTTCTTCACTAATATCAGTCGCGATAACAGATAAATCAGGTCGCTCTTTTTTCAGCGTGATCGCAATAGCACCTGTACCTGTTCCTATGTCACATACGACTACTTGCTTGTTCTGAATCATTTGTAATGTTTGATAGACAAGTTCTTCTGTTTCTGGTCTAGGTATTAATACATGTTGGTTCACTTTGAACTTTCTACCATAAAATTCTGCGAAACCTGCAATATATTGTACGGGCTCACCTTCATACATACGTTCTCTACTATTTAAATAAGCATCCAAAATATTAGAAGGTACATCTTGATTTAAATTCATGGCAACTTGCGTTCTAGACATACCCGAAATATCCTCTAATAACCAATCAGCACGAGAGGTTTCAAACCCTCGTGCTGATAATCCATCATAAGTTTCATTTAGTAACTGTTGAAAATTATAATTGGCCATTATTCAATTCTTCCAATTTTTCCGTTTGTTCATGCAACGTTAATGCATCGATAATTTCGTCAACTTTACCTTCCATAATTTGATCTAACTTCTGTAAAGTTAATCCTATACGATGGTCAGTTACTCTGTTTTGAGGATAGTTATACGTTCTAATTCTTTCTGAACGATCTCCTGTACCAACAGCTGACTTTCTTTTTTCAGCATATTTAGCATTCTCTTCTTGAACCATCATATCGTAAACTCTGGCTTTCAATACTTTAAATGCTTTTTCACGGTTCTTAATTTGAGATTTTTCAGATGATGTCGCAACAATACCAGTTGGTAAATGTGTAATACGTACAGCTGAGTCTGTCGTATTGACGTGCTGACCACCAGAACCACTAGAACGGTATGTTTCGATTTTTAAATCTTCAGATCTAATATCAATTTCAACATCTTCAGCTTCTGGTAATACTGCAACTGTTGCTGTAGAAGTATGAATACGTCCACCTGATTCAGTTTCTGGTACACGTTGTACACGGTGTGCGCCATTTTCATATTTAAGTTTACTGAATGCACCGTTTCCTTGAATAGAAAAGCTGACTTCTTTATAGCCACCATGGTCACTAATATTCTCTTCAACAACGTCAATTTTGTAGCCATGTGCTTCAGCAAATCTTGAATACATTCTGAATAAGTCGCCTGCGAAAATAGCCGCTTCATCTCCACCTGCTGCGCCACGAATTTCCATAATAACGTTCTTATCATCGTTAGGGTCTTTAGGAATAAGTAGGAATTTTAATTCAGATTCTAATTCAGGTACACGTTTAGTAAGACTATTAATTTCTTCTTTCAACATATCTTGTTCTTCTTTATCTGTTGTTTCGTTTAACATTAATTTAGCATCTTCAATGTCACCTTTAACAGATTTATAAGTTCTATATACATCAACTGTCTTTTGTAAGTCAGATTGTTCTTTTGAATATTTTCTTAGCTTGTCTGTATCCGAAACGACATCCGGATCACTAAGTAATTCATTTAATTGTTCATATCTATTTTCAACAATTTCTAATTGATCAAACATTTATATCACTCCTTATTTCAGTTCTAATTATATGATGATCTCTACATCTTGGTTCATAACTTTCGTCAGCACCTACTAAAATAATCGGATCATCAATATGGGCAGGTTCACCATTAATAAGTCTTTGTGTTCGACTTGATGGAGATCCACATACTGCACATACCGCTTGTAATTTCGTAACAATTTCCGCAACTGCCATCATTTCAGGCATTGGTTCGAATGGCACACCTTTAAAGTCCATATCTAATCCAGCTACAACAACTCGATAGCCTTCTTCTGCTAACTTTTGTGCTACGCTTACGATTTCATTATCAAAAAATTGGACTTCATCTATTCCAATAATATCGATGCCTTGTAAATCATATTTTAATATTTGACTAGAATGTTCTATGCTGATTGCATCAAGTTGATTTCCATTATGAGATACTACAGCTTCTTCACTATATCGATTATCAATAGATGGCTTAAATACTTTTACATTTTGTTTCGCATATAAACCTCTTCTCAGACGTCTTATAAGCTCTTCTGACTTACCACTAAACATACTTCCGCAAATACATTCTATCCATCCGGAATGGTAATTTTCGTACATACTACTTATCCACCTTTTTCAACATAATCGCTTAATTATATCATATTATTTTTACTTATTTATTAATTTTTACAAAAAAAAGCACCCTTTATAAAAGGATGCTTGATTCGCTTCATAATTAGTTGTTTGATTTGAAACCAAATTTTTTGTTGAAGCGTTCCACACGACCATCCGCAGATGCGAATTTTTGACGTCCTGTATAGAATGGATGTGAATCTGAAGAGATATCTAAACGGATAACTGGGTATTCGTTTCCATCTTCCCATTCCATAGTTTCATTTGAAGTACGTGTTGAACCACTTAAGAATTTGAAGTCTGTAGTTGTATCTAAAAAGATAACTTTATTATACTCTGGATGAATTCCTTGTTTCATTTTTTTCAGCTCCTTTGCCCTGAACCATCTGGAACAGAGTTTATTTGTGACTTATTCACTCAATACTTACATATTATATATGTTGAAGAATTAAAATGCAACCTTAAATTTATATAATCGGTTTACCAGTCTTGGCACTATCGACCATAGATTTTCTTAAAACTTCAAAGAATTCTTCGTTAGAATTCGTGCGTTTTAACTTTCTAATAAATCTTTCAGAGAAATCATTTGAATCAGTAAATAAATTACGTAACTGCCAAATCATTTCAAGTTCTTCTTTATCTAATAGCAATTCTTCTTTACGTGTTGAACTTCTTCTAATATCAATTGCAGGGAACACTCTCTTCTCAGACAATTTACGATCTAAATGAAGTTCCATATTACCTGTACCTTTAAATTCTTCATAAATCATATCGTCCATACGAGAACCTGTTTCAACTAATGCAGTCGCTAAAATTGTTAAACTGCCACCCGCTTCAATATTTCTAGCAGCTCCGAAGAAATGTTTAGGTCTATGAAGGGACGCTGGATCTAAACCACCTGATAATGTTCTACCACTTGGTGGCACGACTAAGTTATATGCTCTTGCTAATCTTGTTAATGAATCCATTAATATAATTACGTCTTCACCGATTTCAACAAGACGTTTAGCTCTTTCAAGTAATAATTCAGCCACTTTAACATGATGTTCTGGCGGCTCATCGAATGTTGAGTTAACAACTTCAGCTTGTTCAACAGAACGTTCAATATCCGTTACTTCTTCTGGACGTTCCCCAATTAATAATACAAATAATTTCGCTTTTGGTTGGTTAATTGCGATAGCATTAGCAATTTCTTTAAGTAATGATGTCTTACCAGCTTTAGGTGGCGCTACAATCATTCCACGTTGTCCTAGACCTATTGGCGTAATTAAATCCATAATTCTAGTTGAATAATTTTTACTTGTAGTTTCTAATTGGATACGTTGTTGTGGGTATAGAGGGGTTAACGCTTGAAAGTGTGGTCTTTTTTTAACTTCTTCTGCATTTTGATCATTTACAAAGTCAACTTGTAACAATCCGTAATACTTTTCGTTTTCTTTAGGTTTTCTAACTTTACCAGTTACTTTGTCACCTTTTTTAATCTCAAAGCGTCTAATTTGGCTAGCAGATATATAAATATCTTTTTCACCTTTAGAATAGTTAACGGTACGTAAAAAGCCATAACCATCAGGTTGAATATCATCTAAGATACCTTCCATATAATAGTTGCCGTCTTTTTCCATTTGAGCTTCCATAATTGCTAAGACAAGTTCTTTTTTATTTAATTTACTATAATTTGTTATTCTCAGTTCTTTTGCCTTTGATGTTAATTCTTTAGTTGTATAGTTCTTGTATAATTCGTGAAACGATTCATACTGAGGACTTGTTCTAACTCTTTCAGCCATTTTTATGACACCCATTTCTTAAAAATCTCATTCATTTTTATCAGATTTATAATCTGCCTTTAAACTATAGCATTTTTTTATGAAGATGACAAAATAAGTTATATATAAATTATGTTAAAATATTTCACTTTTTTAAACAATAATAACCATCATACAAAAAGACTGAAACACCTAAATGTTCCAGTCTCAAAAATATATTATATTTTGTAATTTTACTATTCTTTAAAATAACCTGGAATTGCTTTAATTTCTAAGAATTCTTCAATTCCATAGTCGCCCCATTCTCTACCAATACCTGATTGTTTATAACCACCGAATGGTAAATTAGGTTTTCTACCTGCATCATTAATTTCCACAGTACCTGCTTCTAATGCTTTAGCAACTTCTCTTACACGTTCTAAATCTTTACCATATACATATGCTGCTAAACCATAAATTGTATCATTAGCAATTTCAATTGCTTCATCTAAGTCTTTATAAGTAATAATTGTACCTACTGGACCGAATATTTCTTCTTGAGCAATTGTCATATCATTTGTTACATCAGTAAATAATGTTGGTTTAACGAAGTAACCTTTTTCAAGGCCGTCTGGTTTACCAACACCACCATGTAATAATGTTGCACCTTCATCGATACCTTTTTGAATATAGCTTTGAACTGTATCAAATTGTTTTTTAGATACAACTGGACCAGCATCTTGGCCAGCTTCTCTAGGATTACCAACTTTAACATTTTCAATTGCTTTTTTAGCTGCTGCGATAAATTCATCTTTAATACTTTCTGGTACTAATGTACGTGTACCTGCAGTACAAACTTGACCAGTATTTTGTACGAATTTAGCAACTGCACCTTTAGCTGCTTCTTCGATATCTACATCATCTAACACTACTAATGGTGATTTACCACCTAGTTCTAATGATACTTTTTTGAAGTCTTTAGCAGAGTTTTCCATAATTTTTCTACCAGTTGGGCCAGAACCCGTAAATGACATCATACGTACATCAGGATGTGAACTTAATGGATCACCAACACTTTGGCCATCACCATTGACTAAGTTGAACACACCTTTAGGCACGCCAGCTTTTTCAAATATTTCAGCTAAAATAATTGCTGCAAATGGTGTTTCTTCAGATGGTTTTAAGACTACAGGTGAACCTGCAGCAAATGCACCAGCTAATTTTAATGATGTTTGGTTAGTTGGGAAGTTCCATGGTGTTACTAATCCAGAAACACCGATAGCTTCTTTAATAACTAAATCATCACCACGACGTTCTTCAAATTGAATTGAATCGATCGCTTTACTTGCTTCTCTAAAATGATTTAAGCCCATTTGATAATGAACAGATTCTGATTTTTCAATTGGTGAGCCTAGCTCATCCGTCATAACATCTATTAAATCTTCTTTTCTATTTTCGTATTCATCTGCAATTCTTTCTAGTAAAGCTTTTCTTTCTTCTAAAGAAGTATTTCTAAATTTCACGTACACTTTTTTAGCGGCAGCTACAGCGTCACCAACATCTTGTTTGTTACCTGCAGCAATTTTACCCATTACTTCTTCTGTAGCAGGGTTTATAACATCTAATGTTTTTCCACTATGACTTTCAACCCATTCGCCATTTATATATTGCTTGATATCTTGTCTCATGAATTATCTACTCCTTTATATTTGTTACATTAGTTATTATAGTATGGATGATAGTCATAATTAAAATAATCTGTTTGGGAATTGAATAATTTAAATTTCAAACAAATAAAACACCCGCCAACGAAATGAGTTTCATCGCATTGACGGGTACTTTATAATATTCAATTCGTTTAGGAATGATTTTCTTGCAATTCCACATTTTTTTGTGCCCACTCTTCTAATGGTACAAGCGCTTGTGCTAATTCGTATCCTTTAGTTGTTAAATGATATTCAACTGATAGAGGCGTTGTTGTAACAACTTTCTTCTCAACTAATCCCCAATCACTTAATTCAGTTAATTTAAGAGATAATGCTCTAGGTGTAATACGTCTTAAGTCTCTTTTCATATCAGAAAAATGAGCCGAACGTTCATCACAACGTGACAAATAATTAAGTATTAAACCATTCCAACTGCGTCCTATTACTTTAAAAGTTTCTTCCAAATAAGGACATACTTCCATGTTACTCACCTCTTTAACTTCTATATTGCCATTATACTACACTTTATATACAAAGTATATATTTTATACTTGTTATACGGTTTCAGTCCAAATATCAGCACCGAGTGCTTTTAATTTTTCAACAATACCGCTATATCCTCTATGAATATGCTTCACATTATAAACAGTTGTAACACCTTCAGAGATTAAACCAGCAATTAATAAAGATGCACCTGCTCTTAAATCACTTGCTGCTACACTTGCGCCTGTCAATTTAGATGGGTAATAAATAGCTGTGCCGTTTTCTAAATTCACATTAGCACCCATTCTAATCAATTCATCAACATGTTTAAATCTTGCAGGATAAATTGTTTCTGTTATTTTACTTTGACCATTTGCTTTTAATAATAAAGGTGTGAACGGTTGTTGTAAATCTGTCGCAAATCCAGGATAAACAGCAGTTTGTATATCAACTGGTTTATATTCATCTTTACCTTTAATTAAGACCGAATCTTCACCTAAATCGATTTCAGTACCCATCTCTCTTAATTTAGCGATTAATGGTTCTAAATGTAAAGGAATGATATTTTCGATGTACACTTCTTCACCCATGGCTGCTGCTGCACACATGTATGTACCTGCTTCTATTCTATCAGGAATAATTGTATGTTTCGTACCATGCAAGGATTCTACACCTTCAATTTTCAATGTATCTGTGCCTGCACCTCTAATTTTAGCGCCCATATTATTTAATAATGTCGCAACATCAACAATTTCCGGTTCTTTCGCTGCGTTTTCAATTACTGTTTTACCTTTTGCTAAAGAAGCTGCTAACATAATATTGATCGTTGCACCAACGCTAACAACATCCATAAATATTTTAGCACCAACTAATTCTTCTGCTATTAAATACATCGCACCTTGTTCATTTGTTACTTTTGCACCTAGTGCTTCAAAACCTTTAATATGTTGGTCAATTGGTCTAGGGCCTAAAGGACAACCACCAGGTAAACCAATTACACATTTTTTAAAACGTCCAAGCATAGCACCCATCATATAATAAGATGCTCTTAAAGATTGTACTTTATTGTTAGGTAAAGGGAGATTCACTGCATCGCTTGAATCAACGACAAGCTGATCACCATTTAATTCTGTTTTTATATTTAAATCACCAAGTAGGCTCATTAAAGTTTTGACATCTGAAATATCTGGTAGTCCATCTAATGTCACAACATCATTCGCCATTAAACTTGCTGGAATAAGTGCAACTGCACTATTTTTAGCACCACTTATTTGCACTTTACCATTTAATTTTTTGCCACCATTTATTTTTATAACTTCTTGAGACATATGTTTACTCCTTTACTTCATCGTCTTAGAGAATGCATACTCTCTCAACATGAATAGATAATTATTTCCATTATATACTATTCAATAAGATAAACGCAAAAACATAAAAAGTAAATAGAAATGACATAATTTACTACGAAAGAAGTATCAAATTTTAAATTTTTGAAATTAAAATAAATTGAGTAAACGTATTGAATAAATATTCAATTTTTCTTTAAAAACAGAAAAAACTACTACAAGCACGATGCTTGTAGTAGTTTGAATTTAATTAAAATTAAGCTTGGTTAGAAGTACCAAATTCTTGGATTTTACCTTTAACTGTTGCTTTAATTGCTTCACGAGCAGGTCCTAAGTATTTACGTGGATCGTAAACTTCGCTGTCGTTATTTAACACTTCACGAACTGCTTTAGCAGATGCGATTTGGTTTTCAGTGTTAACGTTGATTTTAGCTGTACCGAAAGTGATAGCTTTTTTGATATCGTGAGTTGGGATACCAGTACCACCGTGTAATACTAATGGTAAACCAGTTGAAGCACCGATTTCTTCCATTTCTTTGAAACCTAAGTTTGGTTCACCTTTGTAAGGTCCGTGTACTGAACCTAATGCAGGAGCTAAAGTATCAATACCAGTTCTTTCAACTAATTCTTGACATTCTTTAGGATCAGCATAGATAACGCCTTCTGCAACTACGTCATCTTCTTGTCCACCAACAGTTCCTAATTCAGCTTCAACAGAAACACCGTTAGCATGAGCATATTCAACTACTTTAGAAGTAATTTCGATGTTTTCTTCGAATGGGTGGTGAGATGCATCGATCATTACTGAAGTGAATCCAGCATCGATAGCTTCTTTACATTTTTCGAAACTTGAACCGTGGTCAAGGTGAATAGCAACTGGAATCGTAATGTTGTAATCTTCAATTAAACCTTCAACGATTTTAACGACAGTTTTGAAACCACCGATATAACGTCCAGCTCCTTCAGATACACCAAGGATAACAGGAGCATTTTCTTCTTGTGAAGCTTGAAGAATAGCTTGTGTAAATTCTAAGTTATTGATGTTGTATTGACCAACAGCATAACCATTTTCTTTTGCTTTAATTAACATTTCTTTCATTGAAACTAAAGGCATTGAGTTTCCTCCTAATGTGCAAGGCACGAATTATTTACAAAATTATTATATCAAACTTTGTGAACATATGCACCTTTTGAAAGCCCTATCCTAAATGTTTTCTTACAATTTTCATAACTTCTTCAATTGTAAACGGCTTCATTAGCACGCCTGTAATATTTCCTTTTTTTAAAACTTCTAACTCGGTAGATGATTGAAATGCTGAAATGATATAAACCGGAATATTTTTATCAGATTTTCTAATTTCGGCAAACACTTCTTCACCAGAAATTCCAGGCATTCTTTTATCTATAAAAATCAGTTTATAAGTATTTTTATGAAATAATTCAATGCCATCCGCTCCATTTTTAGCAGTATCTACATTAAAATGATTTAATTCCATAATTTCTTTTAATAATTGTCTAATATTCTTTTCATCATCTATAATAAGTACATCCATTGAAGATACCCCACTTTTTCTATAAAATAAATTTAATGACATTAATAAGGAGAATACAAATTGCTTAAAATATTTAATACACAATTAAACGGCATATTTAGTAAAATAGATGCCCAAATTGAAGAAATTGAAATTGCGTCCCAACTGCTTATGCAAGCAGCAAACGGTGAAGGCAAAATACGCATTAAAACTTTCGACGAAATCAATCATTTTCAAGCATTTATGACTGACAGTAACGAAAGCTTACCACATTCAGAAACACTCAATACTTTAGATGAAATCAAAAAGATCGACTCTACTGACCGTGTATTATTAGCCGGAGCTTCCTTTACTGAAGAACTCAACGAATGGATTACAAAATTAAACGAATACGATATAGATTTTGTCGTAATAGCTAATAAAGATAAAGACAATAAAACACATGAAGCACTTATGCATTATATTGACTTATCAACACCAAGAGCAATCGTTCCAACCGCTGATTACAGTAAAATTATTACCCCACATCTTATGGCTTTAAATTATATATATTATATCATGTTTGCTGAAATGCATGAGATTACACAAGATTTAAATGAAGAAATCTAGTAATAGTAGATAATGGGGTTGAGTTTTATGAGTTGGTGGATAATGGAGGTTTTAGTTACAATTCATATGAGTTTTGTAATTACCGCACCCGTTACGAACAAGTTTACCCAAAAGTGTTCACAACGCAGCATACTATAATCTTCAATTATATAATCCCACAAAAAAGCGCCCTCTATCTTAAATACTTGAAAAAGTATTAGGATAAAGGGCGCTATATATATTATTTATTTTGAATACTTGCTTCTACAAATCCTCTGAATAATTTTTGTGGACGTGTTGGTCTAGATAAGAATTCTGGATGGAATTGACATGCTACAAACCATGGGTGATTTTCTAATTCTACGATTTCTACTAATCTACCATCTGGGCTTGTTCCTGAGAATTTCATACCTTTTTCTTCTAATCTTTCGCGATATTCATTATTAAATTCATAACGGTGACGGTGTCTTTCGTCTACTTCTAATTCACCATAGACTTTATGTGCAATTGTACCTTCTTCAATTTTACATGGGTAAACGCCTAATCTTAATGTTCCGCCTAAATCTTCGATGTCTTTTTGTTCTGGTAATAAATCGATAATTGGGTATGGTGTGTTTGGATCTAATTCAGCTGAATGTGCATCGTTTAATCCAACTACGTTTCTAGCAAATTCTACTGTTGCTAATTGCATACCTAAACAAATACCTAAGTATGGTACGTTATTTTCACGTGCATATTGAATTGCTAATATCTTACCTTCTACACCTCTATCTCCAAATCCGCCTGGTACTAAAATACCATCTACATCTGCAAGTTCTTTTTGATAGTTTGTTTCATTTAATTTTTCAGAGTCAATCCATTTAATTTCAACGTCTGATTTAAAATCATAACCAGCATGTTTTAATGCTTCTGCAACTGATAAGTATGCATCTTGTAAGCTAACATATTTACCTACTAAACCAATTTTCACTGATCCTTCTAAATTACGAACAGTGTCTAATAATTGGTTCCACTCTGTTAATTCCGCTTCTGGTGCAGCTTCTAAGTCTAATCTTTCAATGACGATATCATCCATATGTTGTTCTTTTAATGCTAATGGAATTTGATATAACGTATCAGCATCTCTACATTCAATGACTGCACGTTTGTTAATGTCACAGAATAATGCAATTTTATCTCTTAAATCTTGAGTCATTTCATACTCAGTACGTACCACAATTAAATCTGGTTGAATACCTAAACCTCTTAACTCTTTTACACTATGTTGTGTTGGTTTTGTCTTCATTTCACCAGCAGCTTTAATATATGGAAGTAACGTACAATGGATGTACATAACATTTTCACGACCAAGATCACTCTTGATTTGTCTAATTGCTTCTATAAATGGTAAAGATTCAATATCACCTGTTGTACCACCAATTTCAGTAATCACAACATCAGCATTTGTACTTTCGCCAGCCATTAATAATCTTGATTTAATTTCATTTGTAATATGCGGGATAACTTGGACTGTACCACCTAAGAAATCGCCACGTCTTTCTTTTTTAAGTACGTGAGAATAAACTTTACCTGCTGTTACATTTGAATATTTATTAAGATTAATATCAATAAATCTTTCATAATGTCCTAAATCTAAGTCTGTTTCTGCTCCATCTTCAGTTACAAAAACTTCACCATGTTGATATGGACTCATTGTACCTGGATCAACATTTAAGTATGGGTCAAACTTTTGAATCGTTACATTTAATCCTCTATTTTTAAGTAATCTCCCTAGTGATGCTGCTGTAATACCTTTACCAAGAGACGATACTACGCCACCTGTTACGAATATGAACTTTGTCATGTTTGTACCTCCATTTATTTTTTAAAAAATAAAAAACGCTCCCACTTACATTGTTAAAAATGTAAGGAGGGAGCGCTATATTTATACGATTGTCCTATTTAAAGGAGCCCAAATAAAATATTACCATCTTTTAAAGAAAAGTCAATTAAAATTCGTCTTCTTCGTCTTCCTCATCTTCGTCTTCTTCATCTACAACAAGACCAGCTTCATCTAATTCATCTTCTACTTCTTCATCTTCAGGGTCTTCAGGATCATTTAAACCTTCTTCATCATCTTGATCAATTGTAATATCAAGTTCTTTAGTTTTGTCTTCTTCCCCTAATAATGAAATTTCTGAATCAGCTTCATCGTCTTCATCTAGAACATTGAATTTTTGAATTGTTGGTGCAATTTTTTCTTCGATATCGTCAACTGAATACCAGTCACGAAGTCCCCAAATATTCTCACCCACACTTAAGAAGCGTCCATCAGTATTTAAGTCCGTATAAAATTGTAAAATACGATTCTCAATTTCTGAATCAGTATAATTACCTAAGCTTTTGAATTCGTCTATCATATCATATAAGTTTGTTTCTTTACCGTTCTCTGTTAATAAAATATAAGCCATTTCGATAAATGAATGCTCATCTACCATTTCTTTTGTGAAATCTTTTAATTTCATGCTTTACTCTTCCTTTCAACAATCGAACTATTGTCGCACATTAATATTTATAATCATAACAGTTTACGATTATAATTGACAAGATGATTTTTAGCAAATGTTAGTTAATACTTAATATATTTCATGAGTTTAATATAGTCCTCTGATTTTTGTATTTCTACAAATCGTGCTTTCTCACATAACGGTTTCAATTTATTGTTTGAACCGAATAAAGTGATGTGTATTTCTTTCTTATCTTCAAACCTTCTTCTAACAAAAGTACTTAACTGTCTTAAAGCACTCTCTGCGATACCTTCTTTTCTTTCGTCTTCTTCAACTTCTATACTACGAATATCAAAATAGTGATCTTTATCTTCTAATACGATGATACCTACTTTTTGATTATCTTTCATTAAATGTATATCGACAAATTCATTATCTAAATCATCTTCATTTAATACAAGTTTCAATGAAGATACATATTTTGAATCTAAATCTAAATAATATAATCGTTCTTTACCTAATGGTCCTTCTTCTTTTGTAGCTGTATGCATAAAGCCAGCTCTTTCATATAAATTCCATGCTGCCTCATTTTCAGCATCTACTACTAAATATAAATGATCAAAATCAGGGAACACATGTTGAACATACTCAGGTAAATTCATCATTATAGTCGTGCCATACCCATTTCCTTGATACTTTTCATTGATTGATAATGAACGTATATAAACAACATTATGCGGTGTATCATAACCTTCGTGTTGATAATACTTATGCAATACAAAGAAACCAACTATGTCGTCTTGTTCATTTACAACGACATTAGGTCTTCTATCAGGATCTTCGATAGCACCATCCAACACTTCTTTAGGTAATGAAGAATAAATTTGTTGTCGTTCATTTAATTCAAAATCATATAGTGCCGTTCTCATATGTTCTTCAAATGGTTTAATGACGATTTCACCGAATGATTTAGCTTTCATGATTGATATCCCTCCGTTTGTTTATATATATCATAACGAATTTTACATTCAATGCGCAATTAAGAACCTTAGGAAACGTAATTATAATCCACATGTTAGTTTGATTTTGATGAGGATAATAGAAATAAGACTGCATAATTTAAAGGGGGATATTAATGAAACAGTCAAAAGAAAATACAGACAGGCATAATAATAAGACAACATTAGTATTTTGGGTATCAATGTCTATTATGTTATTAGTGACTTTAATTGCTGGAATTTTTCCAAATGGTTTTGGTAAATATGCTAATATATTATATACATTTATATCTAACAGTACAGGATGGTTATTCTTAATCATCGTATTCGTTTTAGATATTTTTTTAATTGGGTTAGCCATAACAAGGTTTGGTCGATTTAAACTCGGTAGAGACGACGAAGAACCAGAATTCTCATTTATATCATGGGTCGGCATGTTATTGTCTGCTGGTCTCGGTGTCGGGATTGTATTCTGGGGTGTAGCTGAACCAATGACACATTACTTAAAATCACCACTTCCAAATGAAGTAGATGGCTCTACATTAGAATCAGCTCGACTTGCAATGGGTTATACATTTTTCCATTGGGGCATTTCACAATGGTCTATCTTTGCAATGGCAGGGCTTATAGTAGCTTACTTCCAGTTTAGAAAAAGAAGAGACGGTTTAATATCTACAGCAATGGAACCTGTATTTGGTGAAACTTATAAAAAACCATTCAGAAATATTATCGATATCCTAGCGATAGTCGCAACAGTAATGACTTATATAGATGATGACACAGATTTCTCTAAGTCATTAGAAGAACGTGAAGAAGAAGTAAAATAATTAAAAAAGGCACCATTCATTGTTTAAATTAATGAATGGTGCCTTTTTGATTGTCGTAACTTCATAATTTAAAACGAATGAATCGAAAAATATACCCAATAGACGATTATCCATACGATCAACCATAGTAATATTTTTATATATCGATTAACGTTTTTAAACACAATATGACTGAGTACATATGCTAGATAGCTCGTTAATATAAATCTCAAGAGTCTTGCAATGAAACTTACGATTATAAATATAATAAATGATATACCTTCATGATAGCTCATCATTGCATAAAGTTTATATGGAATACCAAATAAAGGTGCTTCTATTAATCCGAGTACACCTTTATATTCTAATGAATGTATCACATGTTTTATCATATATGGATGAATACCAGGAATGTTAATCATGATCATTTCAACAAAGTTCAAATGTTGAATTGAAATAATGTAAACGATAATTCCACCTAGAACTGCACCTATAATAGCAATCAGATTTGCACATAATAATTTAAATTTACTTTTTTGCATGATTGCATAATAAGTTAAAGCAACATCAGGGATAATAAAGAAAACAATTGCTTCAAGAAAAGCCCATATAAATATGATTACCATTCTTTAAAATCACCTTCATTTCTGAGTTCATTCATTCGTTCATTAAGCTCATCCATAAATGCTTTTCTATTCTCATTAAATAAAAATGGACGCCCTACAAAAATATCAACAAAGAATGGTACAAATAGTTTTGAGCCTTTTGGTAATGATTTTCCTAAACCATGTAGAAACAAAGGTTGTATAGGAATGTTTGGTCGTTCTCTCATTAAATAATAAATGCCCGATTTATACTTTGATAACTTTTCAGGTTCTCCCCTACTTCCCTCTGGATACAAGATAATAATACTTCCTTCATCTAAAGCATCAACAATTGGTTCAAATAATCCTTTAATATCTCTCGTCATTTTTCGCTCTATTGGTATGATTCTCATAATATTCATGGAAAACCATTTTAATATTTTGTTTTTTAGAAAATAATCACCTGCTGCTACAGGTCGTGCTTTCTTAAACCCTTCTCCTTGAAACAATGAAAGTAGTACAAGTGTATCTAAATGTGAATTATGATTGGCAATAATCACAATAGGACCTTTTTTAGGTAACCATTCTCGTCTACGTATATTTAATCCTAAAACAATTAAAATAATTGGCTTAATGATACATGTAAATATAATGAGTCTTAACATATCGGTTCACCCCTTAAAAGTAAAAGAACCTTACAAAGTGGAAGAAGAGTGGTGCTGTGTACGTTAAAGAATCTACTCTATCCAAAATACCGCCATGACCTGGTATTGTTTGAGAAGTATCTTTAATATTTAAATCTCTTTTTAAAGCTGAAATATTCACATCTCCCACAAATCCCATAATACTAATATATAAACCTGCTACAATCATGCCTAATAATGTGAATGGCGTTAATAATGGTGCTAAACATAACGATAGAATTGTCGTTGAAATAATCCCTCCAACAAAACCTTCCCAAGTCTTGTTCGGACTCACTTTAGGTACAATTTTGTGTTTACCAAATGCTTTACCAAACAGAAATTGAAAAACATCATTTGCTTGCGTTAATATAACTAAAAATAAAACGAGGCTCGCACCGGGTACTGAACTTTTTTCGCCAGGTAAGACAATTAAATATGCTAAATGACTTAAACTAAACACCATCAACATCATGCCCCATTGTACAGATCCCATTGATTGTAAAAACCCTTTTGTTTCACCTATCAATATAGCTTGTATCGGTATAAATAAGAACATATATACCGGTATAAAAATAATAAACATGCCATAAAACCCAAAATAGATAAATGTAAATTGAATCGGTATAGATAAGTACGCCCAGAATAATACAGCTCTATGACTACGATTCGTAGGTATTAGAGAAAAGTACTCTTTCAAAGCTAAAAAACAAAGTAAGCCAAGAAAAATCAATGACATAGTAGAGTGAATGACTAAGGCGATTGTAAAGATAATACACATACTCCACCATGATTTAATTCTTAATCTAATTTCAGTGAAGTCTTTTTCAGGATATCGTTTCGTTAAATAAATACTAATCAAACTGGATAATACGAGTACGATAAATACCCCAATCATAACAATCAGCATTTCTGAAGATATCTTCCCTAAGTTCATGATTTAACCTCCTTCAACCCATTTGTTATTCGATTATAAATATTGATTAACATGAGTATTGAACAAATATAAAACACAAAATGTAAATAAGGTATAATATTTAAATGAACAAAAATCAAGAAACTGATGAAACCTACAATAAATGCTCGGTCACTTTTACCCATCGGACCGTCATATCTTCTTGAACTACCTATCACTCGAACAGTTACACCAGCCATTTCACTAATGATTGATAAACTGATAAACAACATAATACCTATTCCATAATCTTCAGCAATAAACACGAATGGTATAAATAGAAATAAATCACTTATAACATCCCCTAATTCATTCAACAAGAACCCTAAATGAGATTTCATTTGATATTTTTTTGCCATTACACCATCAATTGCATTTAAAGCCATTCTTACAAACATCACGATAGGCATTAAAATATAAATCCATTTGTTTTCATGAAATATACTTAAAATAATTCCCGTTAGGATAGATAACACTAATGCTAATATTGTAACTTGATTTGGTGTCATTCCGATTTTTCTCATCCAGTCAACGATAGGCATTAATAGTTGCTGAAATTTCGGCTTTATTTCGTATATGCTAATCAAAATATAACCTCCCTCATTTATACTTGGTATCATCTTATCATGTAATTATACAATTTTTGCAATATATTTCTAAAAACCATTAATTTATCATATACAATTTTTTATAGTATAATAACGATAATTATTTACTTTTCTAGATGAGGTGTTCGTGTGAAAATTGGTATTGATGCAGGTGGTACTTTAATTAAAGTCGTAACTGAATTAAATAATGAAAGAACGTATCAAAAATGGTTAGCAACTGACATTGATCAAGTTGCAGATTGGTTAAATCAATTAGATGATGTTCAAGTATCGATTACAGGTGGTAAAGCACAATACTTAGACTCATGCATTAAACATCAAGCAAAACGTAGTATTGAATTTGATGCGACTTATAAAGGAATTCAAATATTTTTAAAAGAAAACAATATAGATCTTCAAACATATATATTCTCGAATGTCGGTACAGGTACTTCTATTCATTACGCTACTACTGAGCATCAAGAACGTGCAGGTGGTACAGGAGCTGGTGGTGGTATGATACAAGGTTTAAGTTATTTACTGACTCAAATTAGTGATTATGATGAACTTGTTCAAACAGCTTTAAATGGGGATCGAGATAAAATAGATTTAAAAGTTAAACATATTTATAAAGGTGATAACACCCCTATTTCTGGAGAATTAACTGCTGCTAACTTTGGACATGTATTACAACATATGAATGATGCATTTCCAAATGCTGATCGCTTAGCAGCTGTAATGGGCATTGTGGGAGAAACAGTCACAACTGTATCCATTCATGCCGCAAGACAGTACAATACAGAAAACGTTGTGTTTATTGGATCTTCATTTGATAAAAATGAACTACTCAAAAACATCGTCGTTGATTACACGATTTTAAGAGGTCTAAAACCATACTTCATTGAAAACGGTGAATTTTCAGGGGCGCTCGGTTCAATATATTGTTAAACATTAAGGAGCATTAATATGAAAATTATAGAACCTAAACTACGCAATCAATTTGAATATGAGGAAGAAAATGATGTAACACTCTATCAATCTTCGTATGACTTATACTTTGATAAAGCATTGATTCAGTTAGATGAAGAAACAAGTCAAATCGATACAATGTATTTCAATCAATGTACATTTGAATCTGTTGATTTCACTAAAATTCACGGATTAGATATTATATTTAAAGGATGCGATCTTTCAAACTGTATATTTAGCGAAGCCTCTCTTAATAGAATACACTTCAAAGATTGTCGTATGATCGGTGCTAACTTTACAGATGTTAAACTTAAGCATGTACAATTTTCTAATTGTCAGTTAAAAATGAGTCAATTTCAAAATTGTAACTTAGATCACGTGTTATTTAACGATAATCAAATGTCAGAAACATACCTTTCATTCTGTACACAAAAATCTGTCGCAATTGAAAGATGTGCATTAGAATCTCTTGAAGTTGTTGAAACATCCTTAAAAGACATTGATTTATCGTCCAATACAATTGAACAACTTGTTGTACAACCTAACGACTTAAAAGGTGCAACAGTTTCTGAATATCAAGCATATGATATACTTCCGTTATTCGGGGTTAACGTAACATCAAACTAGAAGGTGACAATATGAATCAAATGATAGACATTTTAAAACGCTTTGGATTAAGTGAATATGGCTCTAAGGCTTATATCGCCCTTGTTCAAAATCCAGGCATAACAGCTTATAAACTAAGTGAAATATCAAGCGTACCACGTTCAAAAATTTATGAAGCGCTCAATAAACTTGATGAACAAGGACTTGCCTATTTCAATTTACAAGACCAAAAGAAATACTACTATGCCCTATCACCAAAACAAACCATTCAACTATTTGAAAAAAAGCAAAATGAAGAACTCCTTCAACTTGAACAAGAAATCAATAAATTAAATATCGTAACAGACACTGCACCTATTCAAATAGAAGTCTTAACAAATGAATCAACAATCATCAATACCGTAACATCTGCTATTAAACAAGCTAAAAGACAAATAACCGTTTCAATATGGCCAGACTTATATGACATCTTAACAAACCATGTCTCAGAAGATATCCATATTCAAGGAATCACATTCCAAGTCGACCAACCCGGCTATGATCTCATCAATCATCGTTATACAAACTACGTCAAAAGTTCATTAGCACTTAAACCATTTGTCGTAATCGTAGATGATGAACACATGATTTACGGACAAACAGCAGAATCAAATATGCGTGCTTATATCAGTTATGACCACACACAAATAAAAATGATGAAAGACTACATTTGGCATGACGTCTTAGTCAATAAATATATTAGTAAATTTGAAGAAGATATAGAAGACGAAATAACCCTTAAGAGAAAAACCTTTTTCTCTTAAGGGTTATTATTTGGGATAAATGATTTTACTACGTTGGGATGTAGTAACTACCTTAGTAGTTACTAATAATGTATCAAACAATCTTCCCACCGTCAACACGAATCGGTAAATATAATTTCTTCAACTTATGACCATTACGGTCGAGGTAAACGAGTTCCAATTTATGTTTACCTTTAATATTATCAAGTTTAGTGCTAAAACTTAAATGAGCTTCATATTTATCATAAGTCTCACTAGTTGTTTTATATTTACTATTTTTCAATTCATATTTTCCGCTACTTGTATCATATAAATCATCAACAAATAAATTGAAAGCTCCATCTAAGTTTTTTTCAAATTCATATTTTGATCCCTTATTTTTCAAAATGGTCATATCCATATTAATTGTTAACTCATTACTAACAGTATTCGCATCTAAATTACTGATTTTTAACTTTCCTACACTTATTTCATGATCATGGTTTAATTGGATTTTCTCTTTTGTTAATGCATAGTCAGTAAATGTTTCATTTGCCTTTACATATTGACGATAGCCTATTGAACCAATACTGATAATTAGAACGACTAAAACGGTAATGATGAGTGTTTTTTTCATAATTATTCACCTACTTTGATGACTTTTTCTTCGCTGCTTAATCTATATATGTATGCAATCAATACAAGATAAATCGATATACAGAATAAACTCGGTAAAAATTGTGAATTATATATACCATATGATATTAATAAGAAATGTATAGGCGATACAATTATATCGACTATCATGAATTCAGTAATCGCATAAAATAGTGTTTGAAGAATGAAAGGTATGAACTTAACAATAACCTTCTCCCCAAAATATAATAGTAATGATATTGAGAATACGTTTGTTACTATGCCCCATAAACCTACAAACACAATTAATGATAATATAAATATTGTTGGATAATCATAATACAAAGAAATGATCATTGGGTTATCTGAAAAAATGCCCCCGAATTGTTTAAATACAATATCAGGTTTTATATTCGGTAAAATCATAAACATTCCTAAAAAGTTTATTAAAAGCGGTAAAGTTACCATAATAAACGATACGAAACTCGAATAAATTAATGTCTTGAACTTTGATTTTAAATTTAATTTATAAAATAACGTACTAACGCCAATTGAAATGAGTAATGGCATAATCCCTACATATAAAATAGATAATAATGAGTCACCATTAATCATGATATTTTCTGTGTAAGGTGTATACTCTAGTAGTTGATATTCTCCATGCTCTATTTTGACATTCCACAAATGAATAATGGATATTGAACATAATAGAAGAAAAGAAATGATAAATTGCCATTTATAAATGATTAATTTTAAGTACTTTAACATATCAACCGCCTCCAATTACTATAATTTACCATTTTTTGATTTATTATAACCTCCAGTTAATATTTTTACAACAATCGAATAATATTATATTATTAATTAATTGCAATTAATTCGAAAGACAAAAAAAGACGCTTGCTTTATAGCGAGCGTCTTTTTTAATTACAATTATTTATTTAATTATTTAACAAGGCATTGCGTTTAAAATGGCTTTTGGATCTGTTACTGTACCGATCATGCCTGATTTTAAGTTGATTCCTAATGCGATTTCTTCTTGTTTCAAGTCTTCTAACCATTCTTCAAAGACTTCTGTTTCTACTTCAATAATATCGTATTCTTCAAAGTCATCACGATGTACTTTTTCTGCTAATTTACGCGTACTCCAGACTGTCATCATGTTTGGTAGACTTGCATCTTCTTCTGATACGATAATAAATTGTTTTTGTCCTTTAACTGTTAACCCGTATACATAGCTTTCGTTGCAAATGTCTTCTGCAAATTCTTCTATTCGGATATCATCTAATTCACTCATGATTTCTTCTATGAATGGAATTGCTTCTACTGTTAACCCTTCATTATCTTCGGATTTGTCTACAATGAATTGATCGCCTTCATCAAGGATATCATCCATTTCATATGTAACAAATCTATCTAAATCTAACTCCATAATTTTATCGTATTTAGTAATTTCATACGATTTCAAATATGACTCTGCACTTTCTTTCGTTGACCAAATAAGACGGTAATCTGTATCATTGTCTCTTAATATTTTACGGTCATTCAGCACAACATAAAATCTTTCTTTTGTTAATATTTGTTTAAATTTAGACATATCCTGGATAGCCATTCTACCACCCTTTTCTTTATATTTAATCCCAATAAAATATATTATACGTATAAGGTATAAGTCAATATAAATTAAGTTAAATTGTAAAAAATTTTTTATTCAATTTGACTACTTAATGCATCTAGAAATAGTTGCTCTTGTTCTAATGCCTTTTCTTCAGTTTCTGCATGCCAAATTCCAACAAATCTTGATTTTACGTTGTCTTTACCGAAATAGTCACCATCATAGTATGCAAGAGGATAGAGATGTCCATTTTTGATGAATTGTTCAATTGTATTGATGAAATGTGTGTTATCGCCTGTGGAATGATAACTTAGAAATTTATGAAAACCTTCATGCAAGCGATCTTTAAGTAATAACATACTTGTTGAACCATTTTGTCTGAAGTTTAAATCAATCGCATATACGTCATGGTTTTTATCTACTAGAAGATCAAAGCCTGAAACTCCTTTATAACCATATTCAACACCGTTTTTCATTATTTCGTATCCAGCCTCAATCACGCTTTGTGGTACTTGATTCGAATTAACATTACCATTGTAGAAGCCATATTTATCTGTAAGCTGTTTTACAGCACCTATATATTGTATACCCGTCTTTTCACTATATACGTATTGAACACAATAATTCTCAATTTCTTCAATAAATTGTTCGATGATAATGTATTTTGTATCAGATGCTTCTTTAATTCTATTTGTTGCTTTCTTTAAATCTGCTTCATTATAACAAATCATTACACCATACCCACCTGCTGTAGGTAATTCGTCTCCCGGTTTAATGACCAATGGTAAATCCCAGTTTTGAATAGCTGCTTCAAATTCTTCTGCTTTCACAATTTCTCGTTTCGGTAAATATTTACCACCCGTCCATTGTTCAATTTTCGATTTATTATTTAAATCTATAAATTTAGGTTTATAAACTGCATATTCTTCATCTTTACATAAATGTTGACCATGTATATATTGGAAGAATATTTTTTTATTTTCAGCAGTTAACTGTTGTAGTAAATGTTCATATTGCGTTCTATCTTTAAAAGTATATATATTGCTCGGAATATCCACATTTACTAATTTTAAAATTCTTTTAACATTATCTGTTAAACATGCTTCATGAACGATCATGGGCATGTTACTAATAATCATTTCTCTTGCTGTTAAAAAATTAGATTGTGCTTCTTCAGCTTTTAACCAAGGATTATCTTCATAAGAAGGTCTCGCATTATATACAATATCTTCTTCATATAAATCTCTTAACGTTAAATTGAGTGGTTTCCTATATTCTTTTTTCATAACAAGTTCTCCCTTAATGTTTGATGATGCTCAATGATTTCATTTCTAAGGGATACATTCTCTATAAGTTCTAATCCCATTGAG
The DNA here is from genome assembly GCF_038005105.1 of Mammaliicoccus sp. FSL K6-3158. NCBI lineage: Bacteria > Bacillati > Bacillota > Bacilli > Caryophanales > Staphylococcaceae > Mammaliicoccus > Mammaliicoccus sp. FSL K6-3158. Next base: position 799,680 of record NZ_JBBOSL010000001.1, on the reverse strand, counting down.
GCCAATATTTTCGCACCATTAATTAATGCCTTATCACCCTTTGTACTTGCAGCAGCTTGGCAAAATTCTTTCGTATGGCCGACTAAATTAGATGGTCCAATTTTAATGTGTGGGTGTATAGTCGGTACGATATGACTTACATTCCCCGTATCTGTAGAACCAAAACCAAAATCGTCATCAATGACTTCTTCGCCAACTTGTTCAGCGTGCTTTCTAAATAATTCGTCTAGAGGCTTATTAATAACGAATTCATTCACACCATTTTGGATTGGTCTTAATTCGTATGTACCACCCGTTTGTATAGCTGCACCTTCAGCTATTTTCCTCACTTTATCAGTAAGGATATCTAATTCTTTACGTGAAGTGGCACGTGTGTAGAAACGGGCATGTGTAAAATCAGGAATAATATTCGCTGCTTCACCTCCATTTAATATAACGCCGTGTACTTTATCTGTCTTTTTAATTTGTTGTCTTAACATGCTCACGCCATTAAAGAAAGATAACATAGCATCTAACGCATTAACCGCTTCAAAAGCATTTTCAGAGGCATGAGCGCTTCGTCCATAGAATTTAACATCAAATACATCTACAGCTAATGAAGGCACTGTCACGTAAGTCTCATGGCCAGGATGAACCATTAGTGCAATATCAATATTATCGATAATCCCAGCTTTCACATAAGTTGCTTTAGCACTACCATTAATACCTCCTTCTTCAGCAGGACAACCTAACACGACAACTTTGCCACCGATTTGATCAATCACTTTAGACAAACTGATACCTGCTAACACACTTGAGGTTCCAATAATATTATGACCACACGCATGACCAAGACCAGGTAATGCATCATATTCTGCTAAATATGCAATAGTTGGACCTTCTTTTCCTGAGTCATACGTTGCAATGAAACCTGTCGGATGTTTCGCAATATTCTTCTCTATCTTAAAATGATGATTCTTTAATTGGTCGCTTAATAAACGTGATGCAAATACTTCTTCATTACCTAACTCAGGACGTTCATGAATTTGATGACTCATTGATAAATATAAATGTCTATTTTGTTCTATATAATTAATAATATTTTGCGATAAGTTACTCATTAATGATTCACCTTTCCAATATAAAAGCGCACTACTTTGTAAGGAGTGCGCCAATCGTTCTTTTATCTTCCAGTAACAAACTGCAGGAATTGGCACCTTTCCATTATGGGAGGTTGCTGGACTTCATCGGGCCCTTCCCTCAGTCTCTCTTGATAATTCGTATGAAATTTGAATTTAATTCTAACTGTCTAACTCGGATATGTCAATGATTTGTTGCAATATCATTGGAATTTAAGTACCATTTTTCTGCTTTTTTCTCAAATTCTTTAATCATGCTGTCTTTGCCTTTATAGTACTGTTCACTATCATCAGGAAATTCAATCACTAAGTCGTGCTTTAGTCGACTATATCTTTCTCTTTCACCATTGAATGTTCTTAAATAATCCCTAAAAGATAATAATCTTAAAATATGTGGGCTACCTTCATCATAAATATGTAAATGGTGAGAAACTGCACCGTATTGATCATATTTTTTGAAATATCGATTACCGATAACACCACGTTCTCCTTTAGATTCATATCCTAAACCTGATAATTCATGTGTAAATTCATCAATCGATTTACTATCTTTTACAACTATTAATATATCTATAATCGGCTTCGCAGATAATCCAGGAATAGCCGTTGATCCTATATGTTCAATGCTGATACTATGTTCTTTCAATAACGACTGTAAATATTTTTTCTCTTCAAGAAAAAGGTGTTGCCATATACTGTCGTATGGGACTACACGTAATCGCTCCATCTCATCACCTAATTTCAGAATAATTTATTAATATTATCTTATAAAGTAACATAGAAAGAAAGTAAAAGAAATCTGAATTGATTGTTTTTTCAAAATTAACTTGATATAATGATGCCGAAATCAAAGGAGGAATCTTCATGACAAAAATGAATGTTGAAAGTTTTAATTTAGATCATACGATAGTAGACGCACCATTTGTGAGACTTGCGGGAATCAAAGAAGGACAAAATGGTGATGTTATCCATAAATATGATATTCGATTTAAACAACCTAACAAAGAACATATGGAAATGCCTGCATTACATTCCCTAGAACATTTAATGGCTGAGAACATTAGAAACCATACAGATAAAGTGGTAGATGTTAGTCCAATGGGATGTCAAACAGGATTTTATGCATCATTCATCAATCATGACGATTATGATGACGTACTTGCTATATTAGAAGCAACACTTAAAGATGTAGAACAAGCAACAGAAGTCCCAGCATGTAACGAAGTACAATGCGGTTGGGCAGCAAGTCATTCATTAGAAGGCGCACAACAATTAGCAACAGAATTTTTAGCAGAACGCGATAATTGGAAAAATATCTTTAAAGAAGATTAATGAGGAAAGCCCAGGACATGAATCCTGGGCTTTTTTATGTTGAAATGTCGGTGCGTTGCGGGCACTTCTGAGCAAACTTGTTCATAACGGGGCTGTTGTGAACACTTCTCGCCAAACTTGTTCATAACGGGAGCGTTAGTTACAAAACTCGGCCGAAGTGTTACTATGGAACGCCTTAGTTACAAATCTCGGCTGAACTGTAAACAAGGAGCTCCTTATTTGCACTTCTAGCCAGAACTGCTAATAACGACAACTAACACCTAACTCACCAACATAATATTCACCTAATCCATACATCACACTTACCCTCACATAAAAAAAGAGTTTGGGATACGATATCCCAAACTCTTTCTATATAAAAATTACATTTTTCGTACTAGTTTAATCATCACATATTGTAGTGGTAATCTACCCCACAACGCCCATTTTGGTAATTGTTTACCGTTTAATGGGATGTTCTTTTGCGCCATATAAACATTTGCTGGAAATACAGCTAGTAAGAACCATTCGATTAATTTTTTCATTAAGTTACTTGGCTTTTTGATGATTAACATGATACCAAATACGATTTCCATCACACCTGTTATCCAAACAATTGCTTTTTTAAATGGTAAATAGTTTGGAACGATTGCTTCAAAACCTTCTGACCTTACAAAATGCATCACACCTGCAAATGAAAATCCTATTCCAAATAATCGTCTAACTATATTCATTACTTAATCCCCATCTCATTTAAATAACTTTTACCGAATTTAGGTAACGTCACATTAAAGTTATCTGCTATTGTTGCACCAATTGAACTGAATGTATCATCACCTGATAGTTCATGATATTCTTTAATACTTGGACTATACATTAATAATGGTACATATTCACGTGTATGATCTGTTCCTGGAGCAGTTGGATCGTTACCGTGGTCAGCTGTAATAATGACTAAGTCATCTTCATTTAATACTGCTTGTAAGTCTTCTAATCGGTTATCAAAGTCTTTAATTGCATTTGCATAACCTTCTTTATCTCTTCTATGACCATATAATGCATCGAAGTCAACTAAGTTTAAGAAACTGATTCCAGTGAAATCACTTTTCACAACATCGATTAATTGGTCCATACCATCCATGTTGTCTTTTGTTCTTATAGCTTTTGTAACACCTTCACCATCGTAAATATCATTAATTTTACCGATTGCAATGACATCGTAATCAGCATCTTTTAAAGTATTCATAACTGTTTTACCAAATGGTTTCAATGCATAATCATGTCTGTTTGATGTTCTAGTGAAGTTACCTGGTTCGCCAACGTATGGACGTGCAATAATTCTTCCTATTAGATATTTAGGATCTTTCGTCAGCTCTCTTACTTTCTCACAAATATCATATAATTCTTCTAAAGGAATGATATCTTCATGTGCTGCAATTTGTAGCACTGGATCTGCAGATGTATATACAATTAAATCTCCAGTTTCCATTTGATGCTTGCCATATTCATCGATAATTGCAGTACCTGATGCTGGTTTATTTGCAACAACTTTTCTACCAGTAATTGATTCAATTTCTTCTACCAATTCTTCTGGGAAGCCTTCTGGATAGACTTTAAAAGGTTTATCAATATTTAGACCCATGATTTCCCAATGTCCAGTCATTGTATCTTTACCAACTGAAGCTTCACTTAATTTAGTATAGAATGCTTCTGGATTTGATACTTTTTGAACTACTGGTAAGTCTGCTATATTGCCTAATCCTAATTTTTCTAAGTTTGGTAATGTTTCATTAAAACCTTCAAGTGTATGTTTTAATGTATGAGAACCTTCGTCACCAAATGCTTTAGCGTCTGGTGCTTCACCAATACCTACTGAATCCATTACGATTAAATGAATACGTTTAAATCGGTTTGTCATTTGACACACTCCTAATCTGTAATCACTTTATGAATTAATGTTGGTTTAACTTGTTCGTCAGAAATTGTGATGTTTTCTAAAATTTTAGCTTCTACATCTTTAACATCTTCTTGATTTGCGTAAATCGTTACTAACGATTCACCCGCTTCAACTTTGTCGCCAACTTTTTTATTTAATACTAAACCAACTGCTAAGTCAATTATATCATCCTTTGTTGCTCTTCCTGCACCTAAAAGCATTGAAGCAACACCAATTTCATCTGCAACGATATGTGATACGTAACCTGAAGTTTCAGCTTTAACTTCGAAAGTATATTGAGCTTGTGGTAATTTCGTTACGTCATCTACTACAGAACCGTCTCCACCTTGATTTTCAAGGAATACTTTGAATTTTTCTAAAGCTTTACCGTTATGAATCACTTCTAAAAGTTTTTCTCTCGCTTTATCTAAAGTTTCAGCTTTCTTAGCTAATACAACCATTTGAGAACCTAAAGTTAATACAAGTTCCGTTAAATCTTCTGGACCTTCACCTTTTAATGTATCGATAGCTTCTTTCACTTCTAAGCCGTTACCAATTGCTCTTCCTAAAGGTTGGCTCATATCAGAAATAATCGCCATTGTATTTCTACCTACATTATTCCCGATTTTAACCATTGCATGTGCAAGTAACTCAGAATCTTCAATCGTCTTCATAAATGCACCTGCACCAGTCTTAACATCTAAGACAATCGCATCAGCACCTGCTGCAATTTTCTTGCTCATAATTGAAGATGCAATTAATGGAATTGAATTAACTGTACCTGTTACATCTCGTAAGCCGTATAGCTTTTTATCTGCAGGTGTTAAGTTACCTGTTTGACCGATTACGGCTACTTTATCTTTATTCACTAAATCAATAAATTCTTGTTCACTAATTTCAACATGGAACCCTTCAACTGCTTCAAGTTTATCAATTGTACCACCTGTATGACCTAAACCACGTCCACTCATTTTTGCGACTGGTACGTCTAATGCTGCTACTAAAGGTGCAAGTACAAGTGTAGTTGTATCACCTACACCACCTGTAGAATGCTTATCAACTTTAATACCTTCAATTTCAGATAAATCAATTTGATCCCCTGATTCAACCATAGCCATTGTTAAGTTTGCACGTTCTTCATCTGTCATATCTTGAAAATATATAGCCATTGCTAAACTAGACGCTTGGTAATCCGGAATATCGCCTGTAGTATATCCTTTAACAAAAAATTCAATTTCTTCTTTCGTTAATTCTTTCCCGTCACGTTTCTTTGCAATTACATCAACCATTCTCATCGTTAATACCCTCCAATTTTTGTATGAATACGCTTACCTTAATCTTGAAAATTAAAGGTACTATTTCAAGTACCATTAATTTTAGTAATCTGAATCTGACGCTTCACCTTTTAAAATTTTAACGCCTGCTGAAGCACCAATACGTGTTGCACCATTATCTATCATTGTTTTAACATCTTCGTATGAACGGATACCGCCTGATGCTTTTACGCCTATATCAGGACCAACTGTTTCACGCATTAATTTAATATCTTCTGCAGTCGCACCACCAGTTGAAAATCCTGTTGAAGTTTTAACAAAATCTGCACCTGCTGCAACAGCAAGTTCACATGCTCTCACTTTTTCAGCATCTGTTAATAATGAAGTTTCAATGATAACTTTAGTTGTTACACCGTTAGCTGCTGAAACAACACTTTCGATATCTTTTTTAACATCTTCATCTCTGCCGTCTTTTAATGCACCAATGTTGATAACCATATCTACTTCTGAAGCACCTTTTTTAATTGCATCTTCTGTTTCAAATGCTTTAACTTCACTTGTGTTAGCTCCAAGAGGGAATCCGATTACTGTACATACAAGTACATCTGTCCCTTCTAATGCTTTCTTGGCATGTGCAACGTGTGTAGGATTGACACATACTGATTTGAATCCATATTCTTTCGCTTCACTTAATAAAGCGTCAATTTGTTCCAAAGTCGTATCTGGTTTTAATGCTGTGTGATCGATATATTTAGCTAATGACATGTTGAATCCTCCTAATATTTTTTTGATTAACTCTATTATATAATGTTGTTGAACATTTGTAAAACTATAACTGAAATATTGTTCAACAATCTAATAACGCCTGTGCAGTGTATTGATCCGTAATTAAAATATTACTCAATTTACCTTCAAGTGCACCTCTAATAGAAGCGATTTTATGCTCACCTCCAGCAACTAATACTGAATGTTCTATACCTTTTAACGCATCAAGTTCAATACCTATCGTTCGATTATTAATAGCTTCGTCTGCTACTTCTCCTTTGCTATTATAAAATCTTGAACAAATATCACCTACTGCTGATTTTTTAAGCCTTTCTTTTTCTTCTTCACTCAAAAATCCAAGTTTAAATAATAGGGAAGAATCTCTTACAGTTCCTACAGTAAAAATCGCAACGTCAACTTGTCTACCTTGATCGAGTATTGATTTAATATGTCTGTCTTTTTCAACCATATCTTTAACTTCTTTTACATCAAAAATAACGGGTAACGGTAAATCTCTCGGTGTCGCATTATAAGCTTGAGCAAATCTTTCTAGAATTTGATGACTTCTCGTGTCAACATCTGAAAAACTAATACCGCCCTTCAACTGAATAATACCAATATCTTTATAATGACTTTGTTCTAGATATTGAGAGACTTGATACATCGTTTTACCCCAACTTATACCAATATTATCCCCACTTTTCACAATTTTATTTAAATATTCAGCAGTCTTTTTACCAATTGCCGTTTGAATATTTGAATAATCGTTATAAGATGCATGTTCAACAACACAATCTTTTAAATTGTATTTCGCTTTTAAAAGTGAAGCTAAACTTTCTGCATCTTGATAAGGGTCATCAATTTTAATCGTCACAAAGCCTTGATTTTTAGCATGATTCAATAATCTTGATATAGTTGGTCTTGAAATATTTAACTTTTTCGCAATCGCTTCTTGACTCAAACCTTCTTGATAATATAGCTTTGCAATCTTGATACTATCCTTGTTCTTTTGTAAATCCATCCCTATTCACCACTTTCTTTCACTCTTATCGTACAAAAATTCGCAAAAAATTTAAACAAATGTTATCTTTAAGATGAAAAAACTTATATTTTATTTAAAGGAGAAGATAGTTATGACTCAAGGGACACCACATATTCAACCAAATGGTGTAAAAATCGCAAAAACAGTACTAATGCCGGGGGATCCATTACGTGCTAAATTTATCGCTGAAAACTTTTTAGAAAATGTAGAACAATTCAACGATGTAAGAAATATGTTAGGTTACACAGGAACTTATAAAGGTAAAGAAGTTTCTGTTATGGGTTCAGGTATGGGTATCGCTTCAATCGGTATTTATTCTTATGAACTTTATAATTTCTTTGACGTAGACACAATTATTCGTATCGGATCATGTGGTGCTATGCAAGAAGATATCAACTTATACGATATTATTATCGCTCAAGGTGCATCCACAAACTCTCGTTATGTTGATCAATTCAACGTGCCAGGTTACTTCGCACCAATCGCAGACTTCGGCTTAGTAGCAAGCGCTAAAAACAAAGCAGACGAAATCGGCGCAACATCACACGTAGGTAATATCTTCTCAAGTGATATTTTCTATAATGCAGATTCAGAAGTAACAAGCAAATGGGCAAGATTAGGTATCTTAGGCGTTGAAATGGAATCAGCTGGATTATATGTAAATGCCGCTGCAGCTGGTAAAAAAGCATTAGGTATCTTCACAGTAAGTGACCACTTATTAAGAGATGAAGCAACAACAGCAGAAGAAAGACAAAATTCATTTACACAAATGATGGAAATTGCATTAGAAATCGCAGAATAATATATTAATAAGCATAAAAAGAGAGCTGAGACGATGATTACCGTCTCAGCTCTTTTCATTTGTGATAGTTAAGGAGTTATATAGATTGCGTTAACTTCCAGAAGTTAGATAATTAGAGGTCGCTAACTATCATTATCCCGAATTTTGGTAGTTAGAAGGCTGTAACTTCCATTATTCCGAATTCTGGTAATTAGAGGGCCCACTCTTACGGACATTTCTCAGAATTCTGTCTCTAACAATACCTCTTACGGACATTTCTCAGAATTCTGTCTCTAACAACCACTCTTACGGACATTTCTCGGAATTCTGTCCCTAACGACGCCTCTTACGGACATTTCTCAGAATTCTGTCCCTAACAATACCTCTTACGGACATTTCTCAGAATTCTGTCTCTAACAATACCTCTTACGGACATTTCTCAGAATTCTGTCCCTAACACGCTCATCTCTCGCCAATCATCTCTTACCATCATCTCAACATCCTCATTATTCTATACCACATGCTCCTGCTACGACTTCTACAATATGTTTAACTTGTATTTTATCTTCTAATCCTTCATTTTTAACACCTAACAACATTTGCAAGTGACAGCCTGGATTTGATGTGATGATTAATTGCGGCTCTATTTCTTTTACGTGACTCATTTTTCGATTTAAGATTTCCATCGATGCATCATAATTCACGATATTATATATACCTGCTGAACCGCAACAGATGTCTTTTTCAGGTAATACTTTATATGTTAGTCCTTTTATTTGGTTGATTACTTTTTCAGGTTCATGGAATACATGTTGTACGTTTTGTAAGTGACATGATGGCTGATATGTGGCTTGTATATTGATCGGGTGTTCTAAATTTAAGTCAATGTCTTCTAATATAACTGATATGTCTCTCACTTTATCGACAAACTGTTCTGCTCTATCTTTCCACTCCGCTTCATTTCTCAATAAATGATCATATTCTATTAACGAAGCGCCACAACCACCAATAGCATTGACATAATAATCTACATCGTATTTTTCTAGCGCTTCAATATTTAGTTTGGCTAATTTTCTTGCTTTATCCATTTCTCCTGCGTGATGTTGAAGTGCGCCACAACATGTTTGTTGTTTAATTTCTACAACTTGAATATTATGAGCTTCTAAAATTTTTATCGCAAGATCGTTTATATGTGAGAAAAATGAGTCCATCATGCAACCTCTGAAAAAGCCAATTGTTGTTTTTTTCGTTCTAAATGGTGTTTGGTAAGGTCGCTTATCTTTTTGAACTGGTGGCAAAATCATCGCCATATTCCCTAATCTTTCTGGTAGTAATTTTAATGCATTTGTCTTATTTAAAATGCTTGAAACAAATGACGTATGATAGAGCTTCAAGCCTTTATACATCACATCTAACATATATTGATGTTCTAAAAATACAGACATGATTTGTGTGTCTAATTTTTTATTGCGCTTTTCTCTTAATACTTCGACTGCCGATTCATAAATGTCTCCATATTGAACATTCGTTGGACAAACTGTTTCACATTGTCTACAGCCTAAACATAAATCAATCGCTTCTTCTAAATCTTTAAGTTCTGCTTTACCTTCAACTGCATATTTAACAAGATTGATTCTACCTCGTGGAGAATGCTTTTCTTCTTTCATCGTTAAATATGTAGGGCAAGACGGTAAACAAAAGCCACATTGAACACAATCAAAAGTTGCATCATAAGCTAATTTTTCGATTAGATTATTCGTCATGGACTAACACAAACCTTTCATGCTCGTCTGGAAAGATTTTACCTGGATTCAGACGATTATTAGGGTCCAATGCTTGTTTTACATCTTTCATAAATTTCATGCCCGCTTCATCAAATTCGTTATACATAAATGGCTTTTTAAACAATCCAATACCATGTTCACCGCTTAATGTACCACCTAATTTCAGTGAAGCTTTAAAAATTTCAGCAACTGCTTCTTCTGCTCGTTTCATTTCTTCTGGCTTACGTTTATCCGTAATAATATTAGGATGTAAATTGCCATCTCCAGCATGCCCAAACACAACTAGATTTAATTGATAAGTTTGTCGAATTCTTTCGATTTCTTCAAAGAAAGCTGGAATTTGACTGACCGGCACACTTGTATCTTCGCTTATCTTTGTCGGTCCAAATTTTACGATAGCTGGTGACACAAGTTTACGTACTTCCCATAGTTCAGATGCTTGTTTTTCATCTTCAGCAATGATGACTTTACAGCCAGGTAGCGCAGCACATGTTTCTTCGATGATTTTCATTTCTGCTTCAAGTGCTAAAGGATGACCATCTAATTCGACTAACAATACTGACTCAGCATCAGCCGTCACATTCTCAATTGGATGTGTCGACAATACAGCATCAACACAATATTTATCCATGATTTCGATTTTAGAAGGTAATATACCTGATCTTAAAATTTTAGATACCGCTTCACCTGATGTAATGAAATCATCAAATTGCAACATTGCCGTCTTTGTATCAATCGGTTTAGGTATCAATTGTAAAGTAGCTTTTGTAATAATACCGAGCGTACCTTCTGACCCTACAATTAATTTGGTCATATCATAACCTGTAACATTTTTTACTGTGCGTCCACCACAGTGAATCACATCACCATTGGCCGTTACGACTTCTAATCCAACAACATAGTCTTTCGTCACGCCATACTTTAAGCATCTTGGTCCACCTGCATTTTCAGCTAAGTTACCCCCAATTGTTGAAACACGAGAACTGGATGGATCAGGTGGATACATCAATCCATAGGATTCAGCAATTTTATGAATTTTCTCAGTGATAACGCCTGGTGAAACTTCCATCATTAAATCATTTTCGTAAACTGTGATTTCATTGTCCCATCTTGAAAAGTCCAATACTATGCCACCATGAACTGCAAGTGGTCCCCCACTTAAACTTGTACCACTACCTCTTGGATAAATTGGTACGTCATATTGATTACTTAACTTTACAATATGCACAACTTCTTCAGTAGACATTGGCTGACAAATAATATCAGGCATGTATTCACCGAAAGAAGCATCAAAACTATAACTTGAAAGATCCGCTACTTCTCTAGAAACGCGCCCATTATCTAAATGTTTCTTTAAAGCATGATAGAGTTCTTCCATGTTATCCCCCCTCAATATGAAATTATATTCATGATAGCACTGTTTACTTTAATTTTCATTTCATGTGAATACGTTTACATTTATGATTAAAAAAATACCTAATCCAACATGTTCATGGATTAGGTATTTTTAATTCAATATTATTTTAAGAATGATTTTAACATCCAGTTGTGTTTTTCAAGACTTGTTACCATTGCTAATAACATATCACCAGTCATATCGTCGTTAACTTTTTCTGCTAATTGAATACCTTCTTCTAATTGAGCAATTACAGTTGTGAAGTCTTTAGATAATTGTTCAACCATTTGGTTTGCAGTTAAGTTTTTCTCAGCTTCTTCAATAACTGACCATTCTAATGCTTCTCTTAAAGTAGCGATTGGGTTACCTTCAATTGCTAAAATACGTTCAGCTAAATCGTCAACATACACACTTGCTTCATTGTAAAGTTCTTCAAATTTCTCATGTAGTGAAAAGAAGTTTGGTCCTTTAACATACCAGTGATAGTTGTGTAATTTAGTATATAATACTGTCCACTCTGCTACTTGTTTATTTAACGCTTCGATTACTTCTTTATTATTTGTCATTTATTTTACACTCCTCTGTAGTTATCTTTTCTTGATTACATTAATTATTATATTATAATCATTCTAATCTGTCAACAATATTTAGCCATTTATTTATAATAATTATAAATAAGAGTTTAAATCTACATAAAAAGAAGGTAAAGCCTACATTAGGCTTATACCTTCTTTATCGTTTTATAAACATTTATTTTGCTTTCTCAAGCTTAAGTGGAATCTTAATTTCTTTCTCAAGTTTCTTACCGTCCATCAATTTAATGATAGAGTCTACTGAAGCTTTACCCATCTTATCAGGTTGTTGAGCGACAGTTGCATCTAGTTTGCCGCTTTTAATTGCTTTCATTGCATCTTCATTACCATCAAATCCAACTACGATTACATCTTTATCACCAATTGCTTCGATAGCACCGAGTGCCATTTCATCATTGTGTGAGAATATCGCTTCTACTTCTGGATGTGCTTGTAAGATATTTTGTGTCACGTTTAATCCTTCTGCTCGATCAAACTTAGCACTTTGTTTAGCAATGACATCAAGTGATTTGTCGGCAACTTTATGGAAACCTTCTCCTCTTTCTCTTGTTGCACTTGCACCTGGAACACCTTCTAATTCGGCAACTTTCGCATTTTTACTTAATTTATCTAAAATAAACTGTCCGCCCATTTTACCGCCTTCAACGTTATCTGAAGCGATAAATGTTGCAACATCACCTTTATCAACTGATCTATCTAATGTAATAACTGGTATACCTTCATTATTTGCTGACTGAACCGCACTAGAAATTGCACTAGAATCTGTAGGATTCACAACTAAATAATCAACTTGTTGTTGAACTAAATCTTCTATATCATTTGTTTGTTTAGCTGAATCATCTCTTGCATCAACTACTTTCACTTTCATACCTTGTTTTTCAGCTTCTTTTTCAATACCTTCTTTAATTGAAACGAAGAATGGGTTATTTAATGTTGAAACACTGACACCAATCGTTATATCAGATTTTTTCTTATTTGTTTTACCTTCATTATCTTTTTTCAAAGGCGATTCAAGTGAACATGCCGCTAAAAATAACACAGTTGTCATTAGTAGTATTAATAATTTCTTCATTTGTTTTCCCCTCAATCTAATTGATTATTTTTTTCTATCTATTAATACAGCAATTAAAATAACAATACCTTTTACGACTTGTTGGTAGAATGATGATACACCTAATAAATTCAATCCGTTATTAAGTACACCTATAATAAGTACACCAATAAACGTTCCAACAATTCTACCTTTACCGCCTGTTAAAGAAGTTCCGCCTAATACAACTGCAGCGATAGCATCTAACTCATATGATGTACCAGCTGTAGGTTGAGCTGAGTTTAAACGTGATGTTAATATCGCACCTGCTAATGCAGACATTAAACCAGAAATACCATAAATTAAAATTTTCACTCTGTTTACTTTAATACCAGAAATTTTTGAAGCCACTTCATTACCACCGATAGCATATGTATGTCTACCAAATGTTGTTTTTTGTAAAATAATCGCCAATATAATAAATACAATAATCATTGTGACTGCTGGTACTGGAATACCGAAGAAATAACCTTTACCAAATAGTTGGAACATATAACTATCACCTAAATTAGTAATAGGGTTACCATCAGTAACAACGAGTGTTAAACCTCTAAATATTGTCATCGTTGCAAGTGTTGCGATGAATGGTGCCATACTCCCGAATGTTACTAATACACCGTTAAATACACCTAATAAGAAGCCACCAAGTACTCCGACAATCAATGCTACGATTGGATCTAAACCACTTGTAATTAAGATTGCAGTAAATGCACTTGATAATGCGAGTATCGAACCGACTGATAAGTCTATGCCACCAGTTAAAATAACAAATGTCATACCAAAAGCAATTAACCCGTTAATTGAAACTTGTCTTAATAAGTTTAATAAATTCGATAAATCTAGAAATGCAGAGTTCATAATACTAATCACGACGATTAATAATATAAGTCCTATAAATGGAATAATTTTTTCGACTAATGAAGTCTTAGCTGTTAGTTGTTGCATGTAATTCCCCTCCTGTAGCTAATGTCATAATATTTTCTTCTGTTATATTTTCGCCTTCAACTTCACCTTTAATATTGCCTTCTTGAACAACAATAACGCGATCACTCATGCCGATAACTTCAGGTAACTCTGAAGAAATCATAATAATCGATACACCACGTTCAGTTAGCTCATTCATCAACTGATAAATTTCTCGCTTAGCACCAACGTCTATCCCTCTTGTCGGTTCATCTAAAATCAAGATTTGAGCACCTGTACCAATCCATTTTGCCAACACTACTTTTTGTTGGTTACCACCTGAAAGTGAGGATACTAGTGCTTTTCGTGGTGTCTTAATATTGAGCCTTTTGCTCATTTGATCCGCAAACACATGCGTCGCTTGTTCTTTAATAAACCCTTTATTTGAAAAGCTTTCAAGAGATGGTAGAACCATATTATGTTCGATTGAGAAATCGAGAATGAGTCCTTCATCTTTTCTATTTTCAGTAATTAAGCCTAAACCATGTTTCATTGCATCTTCCGGTGACTTAATCAATACAGATTGACCATTAATGTCAATATCTTTATGACCTTTATCAATTCCGAACAGGCTTCTCATAATCTCAGTTCTACCAGCGCCCATTAAACCACTAAATCCTAATATTTCACCTTTTCTTAATGAGAATGAAATATCTTTGATGCCTTGTTCATCATTATTAAGAGATTTAACATGCATCAATGTTTCACCTGGGTTGACTGTTCTTTCTGGGAATTGCTCTGTTAAGTCTCTACCTACCATCGATTTAACAATTTCATCATAATTGGTTTCACTTGTTGGTTTATATAATACAGTTTTACCATCTCTCATAACGGTAATTTCATCAGAAATCTCAAATATCTCAGCCATTCTATGTGAAATATAAACAAATGAAACGCCTTGATTTTGAAGATTTTTAATGAGTTTAAACAACTGTGTGATTTCTTTATCTGTAAGTGCTGCAGTTGGTTCATCCATGATGATAATTTTTGCATTGGTCATTAAAGCTTTAGCAATTTCTATCATTTGTTGTTCACCGATTGAACATTTTCCTGCAACTTTCTTCAATGAGATATTAAAGTTTAATTTTCCAAAGACTTTTAATGCTTCTTGTTTCATTTTCTTCTCATTTAATATGCCAAATTTATTTCGCATTTCTTTCCCGATAAATAAATTTTCAAGTACTGTTAACTCTGGCCAAATATTAAGCTCTTGATGTATAAACGTAATACCTGCTTCTTCTGACATTTGAGCATCTTTAAAGACAACTTCTTGATTGTGATAATTAATTTGACCTGCATCTTTTTCATGAATACCAACAAGAATCTTCATTAAAGTAGATTTCCCTGCACCATTTTCTCCCATAAGTGCATGAACTGAAGCTTCTTTTAATTTAAAATCTACGCCTGTTAACACTTTATTTTGGCCAAACGCTTTATGTACACCAGACATTTCTAGCATGAAATCCCTCCTTAAAATAAAACATCACTTTCTAATATGACGTTTGCATATGGTGTTGCTTCCCCTGTTCTTATAATAGCGACAGTATCTTGTGTTAATTTTTTAAATGCTTCGTGTGATACAAATTCTCTTTCAACATCTGTTTCTTTAATCTTTTCATAAAGTGGTGAATTATCAGTCTTAATTTCTTCTGCAAAAATCATTTTCTGTACAGACATATGTTCTAACAAAATATCGTAAACGCTTTCAAAACTTGGTACACCAAAAGTCAGTGCTAAATCAATTTTTCGCACGCCTTTTGGTACTGGTAAACCACAATCTGCGATCACAATACGATCTGTATGACCTAGATCGCTTAATACTTTAGAAATTTCACTGTTTAATATCCCTGTCTTATACATCCCATTCTCCTTTAATATCTTGTAATGTTGGCATTCCACCTTGTGCACCTAATCCAGTTACTGAATGACTTGCTGCTAAATTAGCAAATGCTAATGCTTGATCTAAACTGTATTCTTTTTGAAGCGCTACTGCAAATGCACCATTAAATGTATCTCCAGCACCTGTCGTATCTTTCACTTCACGTTTATAACCTGGTACTTGAACTTTTTCTTTACCATTATGATAAGCTGCACCTTTATCACCTAAAGTTACAATCAATTTCATTGGATAAGCTGCTAACGCTTCATCTAATTCACCTTTAAACATCTCATCACTTTCTGTTTCATTTGGTGTTAAATAATCAACTTTTTCGATAACTGTGTGACTAATCTCTCGATATGGTGCAGGATTCAGTATTGAAATCAAACCGTGCTCTGAACAATATTCAACCGCAAACTCCACAGTTTCACTTGGAATTTCTTGTTGTAATAAAACGATATCTCCTTCAGACAATGCTTCTAGATGTTTTTTTACATAGTCTGGTGTCACTTCATTGTTAGCTGAAGGTACGACAATAATACTATTATCTTGTTCAGATAATGTTATATGTGCTGTTCCAGATGGCATTTGTGTAACGGGTTCCACACCATCCACAATAACGTGATTATTTTGAAGATTTTCGTATATTTCTTTACCAAAATCATCGTCCCCAATTCTACCAATCATATGTACATTATCGCCTAATCTTGCAGCTGCGACTGCTTGGTTCGCACCTTTCCCACCAGGTGTTGTAAAGAAATCGTCCCCAAGAATTGTTTCTCCTTTACCTGGTCTTTTAGACGCTGATACAACTAAATCTATAGACATACTTCCGATAACTGTAATTTTATTCATATTAATCTCTCCTTGTTGATTGTCGTTCTACTAAAGTAACATCTAATATTTGATGATGTTCTCTTTGTTTACCTTCCAACTGTTTAATCAATTGTTGACAAGCTTTTTGACCAATTAAATAAGCAGGTTGATGAATCGTTGTTAAACTTGGTGAATATGTACGTGATAACGGAATATCATCATATCCAACAACTTGTATATCATCTGGTACTTTGTATTGATGATTATAAAGAATACTCATGACGTTAAATGCACCTACATCATTACTACAAATAATACTATCAATGTCGTGTTCTTTAATTAAGTTGAGAAAATCATCTTCTGATAAAGATAATTCATTAGTTGAGATATACTTGATGCCCGCTTCATCTAACATTAACTTCGCACCATTGAATCGCTCTCTAAATGATTTGTAATTTAAATCTTGTTCTAAAATAAGAACAGATTGTGCTTTACCATTAATCACTGCTTGAGCTTGAAGTTGTCCACCTTTGTAATGATTTGTTTCAACAAATTCATGATCTTCGTACACACGGTCTAATAGAACAAAAGGCATATTATACGATTTAAATGAATCAAAAGTTTCCTTACTCGATAATTGTGAAGCAATAATACCACTACAATTATGTACGTTAAATGTATTTAAATAAGCAAGTTCTTTCATATCATTGCCATCACCATTTCCAATAATGATATGATAGCCCAACGCCATCGCTTCATCTTCAACACCTCTAGCAACTACTGTAAAAAAAGGGTTACTCATATCTGGTAACAATAGTCCTATCATTCTAGATTGTCGTTTATATAAAGTTCTTGCTGTTTCGTTAGGTCGATAATTTAATTCTTGAATTGCTTTATCAATTTTATCTTGTGTTTCCTTCTTAACATAACCACTTTTATTAAGCGCTCTAGATACAGTAGCAACAGATACTCCTGCATGTTGCGCAACTTGTTTAATTGTTGCCATACTTCAACTTCCTTTTATGTAACCGTTTACACAAAAGGATATCACGCAATCTTTATTTATGCAATATTAATTTAAAAAATATTTTCTTTCTTCAGGTGTCGGTATCTTACATTCGTTTTTCAAAATCACTTTATGTCTGATTTTAGCAAATACATCGTAACCAACATCTCGAACACATCTCGGTATCCATTTCAAAGCCCATCCCAATAGTTGATAGCCTTTTATTTGAAGTAATAAATGAATAATCGCACTTGATTTAATCAATACTTTGTCACCATCTACAACGATAATACTATCAATTTTTTGCAAGTCAGGTCGAACATCAATTAAATGATCACCATATGAAGATTCAAGTTGAGCAAATTGAAAACGAGTCGAAATCTTATGATGAATTAACCACATCACAGCACGATTACAGTATCCACAATCCCCATCATAATAAACAATAGCGATAACAATCACTCCAATCATTATTTTCTTTAACGTAACACGACAGTATGATAAATAAAAGTTTTACGGACACAATTCCGAATAATGTCCCTAACGATAAAAAAGAGACTGGGACATTATGTAATGTCTCAGTCTCTTGTAGTATCTTGGCAGTAGATGACTGAATTGAAATGCGCTTGTATCAAGCTTTTTCAACTCTAGTCATCCTTGCCGGGGCGGGACTACGAAATCTTTTTTTACAAATTAGATTTCTGTCCTAGCACCTCTTCATTTCTATTATTAAGTAGCTTGTTTTTTAAATTCTTTATATTCTTCTTCATTAATTTTGATAATTTTAAATCCTACATATCCAAAGATGACGGATATAATTGGTACTGTATAATTAAAGATTGCATAAATACCATATTCTAATACATTCACATTCAATGTTTGGGCGATAAATACCCCACATGTATTCCATAAGAAGAATACTGAAGTTACTGTACCACCGTCTTCAAGTGCACGTGATAAGTTTTTCGGATGTAGCCTTCTTTCCAAAAATGTATTAATGTACATTCTTGAAGGAACTACAATCGATATGTATTGCTCTGAGCATGAAGCGTTTGTACCTATACATGAGATAATAACAGATGCTATTAAACCACCAGTACCTTTTGCGATTTTTAAAATTTTTGTAATGATAGCTTTCAGCATGCCTGAGTATTCTAGGATGCCTCCAAATGTCATAGCAACTATAGTCATTGAAATTGTATAGAACATGGATTCTAATCCACCTCTGTTGAACAATTCTTTAACTAAGTCGTTTTTTGTTTCTAGTACAAAACCAGTTTGTAATGTTTTCACACTGTCATGAAGACTACCACCTTGAATAAATATTTGTGATAAGAATCCTAAGACAATACCGACGACTAAAGCTGGGATTGCTGGCACTTTAAATGCTACTAATATTATAACAATTACGGGTACGAGCAGCAGCCACGGTGAAATTGTAAATTTATTTAGCATTTCACTATTGATAGCATCTATTTTTGCTTGATCCATATTACCAGCTGAAAATTGTTGTCCTAAAATAAAAAATACAATTAGTGAAATGATAACGGCAGGTACTGTCGTATAGAACATGTGTTTAATATGATCAAATAAATCTGTACCTGTTAGTCCTGCTGCTAAGTTTGTCGTATCTGATAATGGACTCATCTTATCACCAAAGTATGATCCTGATATAATAGCTCCGGCTATCATGCCAGCTGGAATATCCATACTTAATCCGATTCCCATACCCGCTACACCAACTGTTGCCATTGTTGACCAACTACTACCAATTGCTAATGATACGATTGCACAAATAACTGCGATGGTTACTAAAAATAATGATGGCGTTATTAATTTCAAGCCATAGTAAATCATTGTCGCTACTACGCCTCCACCTATCCAAGCACCAATGATCAGTCCAACTAAAATGATAATGACGATTGCTGGTAAGGCTAGCCTAATACCTTTATACATCATTTCTTCAATGTCTTGCCAGCTATACCCATGATAGTACGCTACAATTGCAGCAATTGCTGTTCCTATCATTAACGGTATGTGCGGAGCTTGTTCTAAAACGACTACCGTAAATAACATACTGATAATCATAAATAAAAATGGCACAACGGCCCAAAAGAAACTAATCTCTTTCTTAGATGTACTATTCTTCTCCATAGATAACCTCCTAAAATAAAGCGCTTACATTTATAATTTTAATATTTCATGGTACATATTACAATGCCATAATTACAAAGCCTGGACAAATATTTATGTGCCAGGCTCATACTTATAACTCATATAATTATTCATTAAGCATATATATAACTTCTTGCATAATTTCATTGAATTCTTCTTTATATTCATTGTTAAAACGTAAAATTACTGCTCGTTCGTCTGATTTTAAGCGATTTTTTAATATGTATCTTTTCTCAAATAAACGTTTGATCGCTCTCGCTGATTTATTTTGTTTAATATAGCCTTTTTCAATAGCATCTTTAAGATGTACTTCTTCCACTTCATTTAATTTCATTAAAAAGAAAAATTCATGCTTCTTTAGACCATACTTTTGTTCAATAACTAAAAAGATATTATCAATTTTATTTTGCTGATCGAAAAACGCTGAACATGTTGAAATTGCTTCTGAATAAGATTGAGTCTTCATAGTCTGACCTCCTGTTTTTTCCATTAATTAGATTTTCTTAAAATAATTTTAACACAAAATTAAATAACATCAATATGGAATTTAAATATATATTTGACAATTTATGTATTTTTATAGCAGTTAATTATCAAACCGAATTGACTAACTCACAAAGTGCATAGAAGTACTATAATTTTACAAATAAAAAAAGATTATAACTGTAATCGTTATAATCTTTTTCTTGTATTCAATTAATTGTAGATACTTACTTTTTAGCTTTATCTTTTAAATAGAATTCTTTTCCAGTAAAGAATTCTGTTGTTAAACTTTTAACTTTAGGCGCTAACATCACGACTGCGATAATATTTGGAATCAATATACATGCAAGTGCAATGTCTAATAAATTCCAGAGTTGTGTACCAGCACCGAATGCACCAAGTGCGATTGATAGTACATAAACAATCTTCATAATAAATCCTGCCGTTAAGCCAAATAAGTATTCTGCCATTCTTGAACCATAGTATATAACAACAATGATTGTCGAGAATACGAAGAAGACCATAGAGATAGAAACAATCCAGCTTCCAAATGTTCCAAATGCATTGTAAAATGCACGAGCTGTAAGTGCAGCAGATTGTTCTTTAGCATCATTATCTTTCCAAACGTCAGATACTAAAACGACAAATGCTGTCGTACTACATATGATTAATGTATCTACAACAATTTCACTTACACTCCAGAATGCTTGTCTTACAGGATGGTCAGTCTTTGCAGCCGCATGTGCAATTGGTGACGTACCAAGACCTGCTTCATTCGAATAAATACCACGTGCAAATCCCCAACGTACTGTTGTGGCTAACGCAGCACCGAAACTACCACCTAATGCCGCATCTGGATTAAAAGCCTTCTCAACAACTAAAGCAATTACGCTAGGCACATGTTGAATATTCAGTATAATAATCAAGAAGCCCATAATACAATATAAGCCTACCATAACCGGTACGATCATTTCGGTAAATGTTGCAATACGCTGAATACCACCAAATACAACTAAAGCTGCAATAACAGCTAGTACAATTCCTGTTATACCCATGTGAATATCGAATGTATCTTGTACAGTACTTGCTGCTGAATTCCCTTGTACCATAATACTTGGGATAAGTTCAATCATTAAAGCAAATGCAAATACAAACGAGAATACTAGTCCGACTTTTTTATTTTTGAAACCTTTTTTCATATAATATGTAGGTCCACCAACAAATTCTCCTTTATCGTTTTTCTCACGATAATATATACCTAGTACATTTTCGGAATATTTTAATGCCATTCCTAGAAACGCGATCACTAACATCCAAAATACTGCACCAGGTCCACCCATCATAATGGCTGTAGGTACACCGACAATGTTTGCCGCACCTACTGTTGATGATAAAGCAGACGTTAACGCTTGCCTCGGAGTAATCGTACCTTCTCCTTTAGGCTCTTTATTAATACTTCCAAAAGTTTGTTTCATCATGTAACCAAAATGTCTGAATTGAATTAAACCTAAATACAATGTTAAAAATAAGCTTGATACTAATAAAAGTGTGACGATTGGATACCCCCATAACCAATCTGAGAATGCTACGATTTTCTCCATAAAATGACCCCTTTGCTATTTTATTTGTGAAATATAAACCAAGCATAATTCTATATTACAGAATATTCTGTAATTTATAAACCTTTTAAAATATAAAAACGGAATAAAATCTTAAGTGTTAAGATTTTATTCCGTCTATTTTATCCTACATGTAATACTCTACAATGTTTTAAAAATTGATGTGAGTATTGTTCTTTAATTTCTTCAATCGAACCATAACATAAACCAATCATGCGCCATTTAGGATTATGACGATAGAATGAGTCTTTTTCTAAACTCCACTTCACCATTTTACCTTCGTGATTATATCTTGGTAATGTCATTTCGTGGCCATCAAGCACATTTAAGAATAATTGAAAGATTTCTGGATCTATTCTTTCAAACTGGTCAATCACTAGCCATTCTCTTTCTGAGTTCGTAATATGTCCTGTAATGAAACCTTCTCTATAATATAAAGCGCCACTTTCATTTGGTAAATATCGACCATATAACATTTCTTCTGAGAAATCAGGATGACCTACTGTATATATACCTTTAGCAAGTTCACGTTCAACATAATGTTTCGCTTTTTTCAAACCGTCTTCCTTATTGTCACAAAGCATTAAAATAATAGGTTTATCTTTTTTAGATTCATTTTCCTGCTCAGGTTGCACAGACATCTCATATTGATTGCTAGAACTTTCTTTGTACGTCCCGTTACTCATATCTATCATTGCATCATATTGTGCTTTTGTTAAATTAGCAATAGATTGTTTCGAACTATCTTGCAAGAAATATAATTTCTTTAAAGTTTGATGTCTATTTAATTCGCCAATATTCACAGGATTAATATCTTCATGATATTTAACTTCAATACACGTAGAATCTGTTCTACCTGGTTGTGGTGGCAACTTATGTATACTATCTGACACTTCCCCTGTTCCTATTATAGACTGATTAGCATTTCTACTTAAAAATATAATCTGGTCTCCTATTTCTAACTGAGTATAGTATGTATAACCATTTCTCTTTATACCATTTACAGTATGTGTAAAAATTGTATACGTTTGCTCTTCTTCAAATTGAATTTCTTCTGTTAGTAAGAAATACCTAGGAATTTTTATAGCGCCTTGTCCCAAGCCTATAATTAATTCGAATTCTTCTTTCGTAATTCGATTAAACAATTGTTCTGTCATCTGTTTAATTCTAGATTCTAATTGTTCACTTCTCTTTAAATATTCAATAGATAACATTGTTAAAGATTGCTCAAACTTAAATTGGATACTTACTTTTTGATTACCACCCGTTTGAACTTGTAAGATCTCACCGAACCCAAGTAAGCCGACTTGATTTTGTACTTGATAATAAATCACTTTATCTCCTGGTTTGGCTGTCTTAAATGCATGATAGCCTTGCGTTGGATTAAAGCTTGCACCTGATTCAAACACTGCAGTTTGGCCTTCTAATGGTTCCGTATGACGCCACCTATTATATCCACAATTTAACCAAAAGTAGTTTTTTTCTTCAGACATATGTATACTCCTTAATATCTATAATGATCGATTTTCATAATGATGTTTACTTTGATATCTTAACTTTTTCATATAATAATTACGCTTAAAATTTACTTTTTTAACAACACATTAATATTGTATAAGACATTCACACTCATGTCTATGTTTACAATCATAAAAAAAGAGCCACGGACACATCATAATGTCCAAGACTCTTCAATGATTAATGTATAAAATTATAGCTTGAAACTTGAGAAGCTGGTACCGTTCTGTAAGTTAGTACTCCTGGTGATGAACTAAAATTCATTTCTGATACTTGAATACTTCCGTTTGAATTAATTCTTTCAACAAATGATACATGACCATAGTAGCCAGCTGATGATTGAAGAATTGATCCAACTGACGGTGTATGATTAACTAGATAACCATCTTTAGCAGCTGCACTTGCCCAGTTATTTGCATTCCACCAATAAGTACTAATTGGTTTACCTATAGCTTGACGACGGTTAAATACGTGCCAAGTACATTGACCCCAGTCGTATAAGTTTTGATGATTGAATGTCGGTGATGTGTAACCACTGTTGTTATTTGAATTAGAAGCAGAACCTGAACTTGATGCTGTTCCACTCACTTTTAATTTTTGTCCCGGATAAATGATGAAGTTTGACAAACCATTTAATGACATAATTTTTTGGTATGTCGTTCCATACCTAGCTGCAATCGCTGATAGTGAATCTCCTGACTTAACGGTATAAGTAGAAGTGCTACTTGAAGCATTAGACGCTCCACTATTACTAGAGCTACCCGTGTTACTACTAGAAGTTGCTGTACCATTAACTTTTAATTTTTGTCCCGGATAAATAATTGTGTTGCTTAACCCATTCAATGACATAATTTTTTGATACGTTGTACCATATTTACCAGCAATAACCCCTAATGTATCTCCCGATTTTACTGTGTAATATGTCGTTGATGAAGTTGAAGTATTACTTGAGCTCGTGTTTGATGTACTTGATGAATTTGAAGTTCCAGGAACTTGCAATACTTGATTAGGAAAAATAAGGTTTGAACTTAATTTATTTAAGCTTTTAATTTTCGCAATCGTTGTATTATGTTTATCAGCAATCAGCCATAAAGAATCTCCGCTTTTAACTTTATAAGTTGCTGCTTCCGCATGATGAGAAGATACTGCAACTGCCACCGAAGCACCAACAAATGCCGCTATTGTCTTTTTCTTCAAAATAACTTACCTCCATCTTCTTACAGTTTTTTTATGAATTCTTATTAATTATACACCGTAATGTTTATCGTTTATATTACAGTTTTATTTCATTTTCATTAATCCTATAATAGTATATTACTTTTAAAGATTAATTAGAAAATGAACAAATATAATAAATCGCATATTATAAATAGCGCAAGGTAAATTGAGTAGGTGGGTAGGAAGATAATATGCGTGAGTCTTCTTGCAGTACACCCTGATTTTGTACCCTATCGCACGATATCTACGAGTCTTCGTGCGTTACATCCTGATTTTGTACCCTATCATACATAAAAACAGTAGAAATTCTATTACAGAATTTCTACTGTTGATTTATTATGCTTTATACGATCAGCGATAACCCTGCTAAGCATGGCATAAGATTGACTAATATGCCGCCTATTTTGAGTCCTGCTGATATGTCTTTATCTTTTAATGTAGAGATTGCAAGTATTAAACCAATTAACGCAATGATAAATGGTATGACTGGCGTTGGATACTTAGGCATTCCGAAAAATAAACCTAATCCTGCAATGACTGCACATACTAATGATAAATATAGAAATTTTTTCATTTGATAGACCCCTATCTACACATAACTAATGATGACTTCTAATTCACCATTTATGTGATTATCTAAATCATCTGCTGTCATGATTAAATGATCGCCTTTTTCTACTTCAAATACATTACCATCTGTAATAATTTCTCCGCTTCCAGCTATCACACTTACTAAGCAATAGTCTCTAGGTTTTCTAAAATTAAATGTCCCACTAATTTCCCACTTTGCAACTGTAAAGAAGTCGCTTTCGATTAATAATGTTCCTTTTTGTTCTTCATCATCAATCTTTTTAGGTGGTACATTTGGACTTTGTGCACCTACTGTTATAACGTCGATACTCTTATCTAAATGAAGTTCCCTCTTCTTGCCGTCTTTATCAATTCTGTCATAATCATAAATTCTATATGTTGTATCAGAATTTTGTTGTGTTTCTAGAATCATAATACCGCTACCTATTGCGTGAACTGTTCCACTAGGTACATAGAAGAAGTCTCCTTTTTCTACTTTTACGCGTTTAAATAAGTGATCCCAATCTTCATTCTGTATAAATTCTTCTAATTGTTGTTTTGTGTTTGCGTATGTTCCATATATAATTTCTGCATCTTCTTTAGCATCTATAATATACCAACATTCTGTCTTACCAAATTCACCGTTTTCATGTTCATGTGCATATGTATCATCAGGATGTACTTGTACAGATAGTTGATCATTTGCATCAAGAATCTTAGTTAATAATGGGAACTTTTCTTCTGTAGGATTACCGAAAAGTCCTGGGTGATTTAACCAAACTTCATCTAAAGTTTGTCCTTTATATGGTCCGTTTGCGATTTCGTTTGGCCCATTTACATGTGCAGATATTCCCCAACATTCACCGATTCGTCCTTCAGGCAGGTTATATCCCATATTTTCTAAATTTCTACCACCCCATATACGTTCTTTGAATACAGGCTTTAAAATTAATGGAGACATTCAATCATCCTTTTCTTATTGTTGTTATATATTGTATACCGCTTATTTTTATAATCGTTTTAATGTACCAATGGTGATTGTACCATAACGACACTATATTGTGGAATACTCATAACACAGATAGATCGAATTTATAACTATTATTAATTTTATAATTATTAAAATGCATAATACTATTTATTAAAATAAATATCTCCTCCTGGTCCTAGAGGTATACCAAGTAAGTACCATATAATCATAAATAATGGCCAAACGATTCCTAACACAATTGAATATGGCATTAAACTAGATATTAATGTACCTAGTTTCATATTTTTATCATATTTTTGAGCATATGAAAGTAATAATGGTAAATATGGCATCATCGGTGTAATCGGATTTGTAATGGAGTCGCCGATACGATAAACCATTTGTGTAAATGCTGGATGATAGCCTAATAACATAAACATTGGTATAAAGATTGGTGCTAATATTGCCCATTTAGCTGAGGCACTTCCGATTAATAGATTGATAAGACTACTTAAAATTATAAATCCAATAATCAAGATGACTCCATTTTGACCTTGCAATAATTCTGCACCTTTTACAGAGATCACAATACCTAAATTGCTCCATTCTAAATATGCTAAAAGTTGAGCAGCAAAAAATACAATAACGATAAAGCTACCCATTGTGGACATGGAATCTGATAACATTTTTCCTAAATCTTTTGTATTTGAGATTTTCCCGGAAAGAATACCATATACAAATCCAGGCACGAAAAAGATAACTAAAATAATGATACCTACACCATCCATCAATGGTGCTTTATCAATTAAACTACCTGTCTTTGGATTTCTTAACCAACCATTTTCAGGAATCGCTAAAGCAAGTAATAACGCTACAACAACAAAGAAACTAATATTTGCAAACTTCAATGCTTTACTTTCTTTTGCACTAATTTCATTATCATCTCTTTGATCCTCAGAACCTTCATCAGGTTTATATATACCTAAACGCGGAATAACGACTTTCATACTGACGTAATAAATAGCTGGTAATAATATAATTGTTGATGCTGCAATAAAATACCAGTTCATCGCGACATTTAAATTGATATCTTTATCAATTATTTCAGCTGCTGGTTTCGTAAACGCATATACTAACGCATCACTCATACCTAATGTAACGTTCGCAGCAAATGCACCTAGTGCTGAGGCATAAGCCATCGCAAGTCCAGCAATCGGATGATAACCTAACTTTATAAAGACTAATGCTGTTAATGGTGGTAACACGACTGGCGCTGCATCTCCTGCAGCATTACCGATAATACCTACAAATATAATAATTGGTACAATGATTTTTCTAGGTGCTTTCTGAACAACTTGTATCATTAACTTATCAAAATACCCCGTCTTTTCAGCAACACCTATCCCTAACATAACTGCTAGTACTAAGCCTAATGCGGGAAATTCCGAAAAATTCGTGATAGATTCACTAATAATTTTTCCGAAACCTTCTCTAGAAATTAAATTTGTAACTTCTACAGTCTTTCCAGTTGCAGGACTTTCAACTTTTATGTGAAATAATGAAATAAACCAAGACAGAAATATTAACGCTGCACATAAGAAGAAAAATAGTATACTTGGATCGGGCAATCTATTCCCTGCTCTTTCTATTAAATTTAGAAATCTATTAATGATTGAAACTCTTTCTTTTGTTTGATTCATATATTATCCTCCCATCAGTAAATTAAAAACAGTATATCAAACTGTATTTATTTTTTGAAGGTTCTGATAATTTTACAAATGTTTTTATAACAAGTCTTTATATAAAATTTTAAATCGCATTTAAGTGTAAATTTGGCATCTTTTTTTAAGAATTAACATTGATAAAGTGCACAGTTGACCTTATACTAAGTATACAGATGATAAGTTGTAATAAATGTACTTCATTTTCGAATAGACATCATGCAATTTATTATTAACTGTAAGAAGTCTTTATATATGATTATGAAATGGAACGGATGGGGTTACATACCCTAAAGCGATAAGCCTCCTGAAGCTTATCGCTTTTAATTTTGCATAAAATAAAAAACTGCTATCATGTCTCTGTAAGACACCAATAGCAGTTATCATCATCAATTATTATTGTTCTGTTTTTTTAATATTACTAAGTACAACTTTTTCCACTTCTTCTAAATGAAATGCCATCTTATGTTGCGCAAGCTCTGCATTTTGAGATTTAATAGCTTCAAAAATTTCTTTATGCTCATTATATAACTTCTCGATTGATTTACTTTTCGTATATAAATAAATCCTTCTCGTTTCTTTCATTGTATGTCTCATGATTTCAGATACATTTAACAATAATTGTTTAAGCATATCATTTTTAGCCGCTTCTACTACAGCTAAATGAAATTTCAAATCAGAAGCTTCTCCTAATTCATTGTCTTGAATGGCTTGTTTCATATCTTTTAATGCAGATTCAATAGCATGCAAGTCATCATCTGTTCTTTTTTCTGCTGCTAGTCTTGATACACCGACTTCAACAATTTTACGGACTTCTAGTAAATTTTCAATATCTTTAACGTCTCCATTGATTGCTTCGATATTAAAATAAACTTCTTCTCTTTCAACGATGAAAGTACCTTGCCCGTGTTTAATTTCTACATAGCCCATTGCTCTTAACGCATTCAATGCTTCTCTTATCGTTGCTTGTCCTACCCCAAAACTTTCAGATAAAGCCTTTATAGATGGTAAGCGGTCTCCTATTTTCAAACGACCTTCATTAATATCTAATATGATGACATCTGCAACTTTTTCGTATAATTTCTTGTTCGATATCTTCATTCTTCTTTCTCCACCTTGTTAAAATCATTAGTAGAGCAATTATATCATTTAAAATATATTTCATCTTAAAGAATTTAAATTATTGATGAAATTCTCTTTTAATACTTTCCATTGCTTCTTCTAATGTTGCACCTGTTGATAAAGATACACTTGCTAAAAATGCACCTTCTACAATGGGACCGTCTACTTTGTACAATTTATGTTCACCATCATATAAGTCTAACGCCATGTCTAAATTCATTTCAGATGAACCAATATCGTAAAATAACAATGCATCTTCAGTTAATGCATCAATCACTTCATTAACCGTATCAATACTTGTGCCGATTCCACCTTCATTTGTCCCACCTTTTGCGATAACTGTAACACTTGGAGACATTTGTTCCAATAATGCTTTTACACCTTGTGCGATATCGTTACTATGACTAATAATACCTATTGTCGCCATATTTACACACCCTCACTTAAAGCTTTTAATACATAAACCATACTTTGAGCGCCAGGATCTATATGTCCTATAGAATCCTTTTTGAAATAGGCTGCTCTACCTTTAGTTGCTTCTAAATCTTTAGTATCTTCAGCGAACTGTTGCAACACATCTTCAGATAATGAATCTCCATTCGATAAGTGATCTGAGGCTTTTAATAACACATCATACATTGTTTTTTCGCCGCCTGTTACTTTACCTCTAGCTGCAACTGCATCTTTAAAAGTATTTATATATTCTAATAAATTATCAGAAGTGATTTCATCATAATCTAGACCTGCCATTTTAACAAAGCTAAATCCATACAGTGGACCTGATGCACCACCTACTGAACTCATTAAAGTCATGCCAGTAGATTTCAATATATCACTCACTGTATCTCCTGTAACTTTTTCGTCCACTGCTTTAAATCCGCGTAACATATTAACACCATGGTCGCCATCACCAATTGCTCTATCTAATTGTGTTAAATTTTGTTCTTCTTGTTCAAACGTATGACTTAAATCTTTAAGTTTGTTTAACAATGTTTCTGCGTTCATTTAAAATGCCTCCTATTTAAAATATTTACTTTCTGTCGGTGCGTTAAATGCTTCTTCAACTTCTTGTTGATAAGGCACTAATGTAATAGAAAATCCTTGCATATCGAGTGCAGTCATATAATTACCAACAAAATATTTTTTAACCTCTAATTCATTTTGCTCTGCATATTCATTAAAATAATGCGCGATGATTGCAAGTTCAGAATCTGGTGTCGCACCCATACCATTAATCATAACGATTAATGATTTATCAGAAACTTCCTTTTCAAGTTCATGCATTAAACGATTAATGATTTTATCGATTGTTTCAATATTTTCTTGATAAATACCACGTTCACCATGAATACCAATACCAATCTCCATTTTATTATCATCTAAATCAAATCCGTATTGACCAGTTGTTGGTACTAAACAAGGATAAATGGCCATTCCAATTGTTCTAATATTTTCAATAAATGATTCTACTTTTTCTTTAATAGCTGCTAAATTATATCCATTATCAGATAGATAGCCGGCATACTTATGTACAAGAACTGTACCCGCTACACCTCTTCTATCTTGTTCATTTTCAATAGAAATATCATCACGTACGATAACGGATTGGCAAGAAATACCTTCCATTTCTGCCATCTCTTGTGCCATTTCAAAGTTCATAACATCTCCGGCATAGTTCTTAATGATTAATAAGACACCTTCATCAGTCGCGACATGTTTAATCGCTTCGAGAATTTTATCTGGTGTTGGAGAAGTAAAGACTTCACCACATACAGCTGCATCTAACATACCTTCAGCAACATATCCAGCATGTGCAGGTTCATGACCAGAACCACCACCAGAAACTAAAGCAACACCACTCTTTTTAACATTTTTACGAACGACAACATTGCCGCTAATAATTTCAACTGAGTTATCCATTACTTCGATTCCCTTAAGCATATCCGCTACAAAGTTTGTTTTTTCATTCATTAATTTCTTCATAAAATGACCTCCCGCCTAAATTCTATGTTTTCTATTCCATTATAAAACGTTTAGATACGTAAGCGTTAACAATATGAGTTAATAAGAAATATTAATTTAAGAATGAGTGGATATGGGGCATACGGACAGAATTCCGAAAAATGTCCCTAACATGGCGCTTAGAGACAGAATTCTGAGAAATATCCCTAAGAGAGTACCCATCTTATTACCATTATTCTGAATTATGGTTGATACATTCCAACACACAAATAAAAAATCCGAGACAACAGGTTTTGTCTCGGATTTCAACTCATTATTCTTCTATTCGATATACTCTTGTTTCAAATGGTTCTAATGCGTTGGTATTTTCTATCGTTATATAGTTGTGCAATAATAACTTACTTCTTTCTAGATTAAGTGGATATGTGATAGTAGCTTTTTCGCTTGTTAAGTTACACATAATAATAACTTCTTCGTTATCTAATATGCGCTTATAACTATAGATTTGTTTATGATCTTTATCGACTAGTTCGTATTTACCGTAATTAAACACGTCGTAATCTTTTTTCAATTGAATCAAACGCTTATAATAATTTAATACAGAATGCTCATCTTCTAACTGACCTGCTACGTTGATTGTTTTGTAATTTGGATTTACGTGGAACCATGGTTCTGTTGTGGAAAATCCTGCATACGCACGATTATCCCACTGCATCATTGATCGAGAATTATCTCTATTTACTTTACTCAAGTTATTTAATAAAGATGATGTATCTTCTCCATTTTGTTCTTTCAATTTAATTTCATTTTTAACAGAAACATCATTAAAATCTTCTAATGATTCAAACGGATAGTTCGTCATCCCTATTTCTTGTCCTTGGTAAATAAATGGTGTGCCTTTTTGTAAGAAATAATTTGTCGCATGACTTGTTGCACTTTCATACCAATAATGCTCATCATCTCCCCAAGTTGAAACGAGTCTTGGTTGATCATGATTTTCGATAAATAGTGCATTCCAGCCTACACCTTCAAGTTGGTCTTGCCATTTAGACATGATATTTTTATATTGTATAACATCAAATCCACTATCTTCTGTATTCCATAATCCTAAATGTTCGAACTGAAAAATCATATTAAATATACCATTATCAAAGCCTACCCAATCATTCGCATCATCAGGACTGACACCATTTGCTTCACCTACCGTCATAATGTCATATTTATTGAATGTTTCATCTCTCAATTCACGTAAATGATTTAATATACCTGGTCTATTCGTATAACGTTCAAATGCTGCTTTATACTGTTCATCACCAGGTTCTACTGGTATGTCGCCATCTTCAAATGATTTTTGAATATGTGTAATCGCATCTACTCGGAAACCATCGATACCTTTATCAAACCACCAGTTAATCATATTATATAATTCCGAACGGACCGCTTCATTCTCCCAATTTAAATCTGGTTGTTTTTTACTGAAAATGTGCAAGTAATACTCATCTGTTTCTTCAGTTCTTTCCCAAGCTGAACCGTTGAATATACTGCCCCAGTTATTAGGTTCTTTACCGTCTTTTCCTTCTTGCCATATATACCAATCTCTTTTAGGATTGTCTTTACTCGATTTAGACTCGATAAACCATGGATGTTCATCTGATGTATGATTGATGACTAAATCCAATATGAGTTTCATACCTTTATCGTGTGTCTCTTTTAAAAGTAATTCAAAGTCCTCCATCGTACCAAACTCATCCATAATGTCTTGATAATCACTAATATCATAGCCATTATCATCATTAGGTGATTTAAATATTGGTGAAACCCAAATCACATCTATACCTAGATCTTTCAAATAATCTAACTTTTCTCTAATACCATTTATATCACCAATACCATCATTGTTAGAATCATTAAAACTTCTAGGATAAACTTGATAACATACCGCTTCTTTCCACCAAATTCGTTCCTCCATCATTTAGTCACCTCTTATTTTATCGTTGATTTTCTCTCTATTATATCTGTTGGAATAATCGTATTTTTTCTTAAAATATTAGGATTCTCAATCAGTTTAATTAATGCTATACCTGCTTCCTCACCTAAATGTTCAGGATAAATATTTACAACCGTTTGAGGTGGTGAAGCAAAAGTATTAATAAATGAATCATTAAATGTTGCTGTCATCACTTCATCTGGCACTCTTATATTAAGTTCATATAATGCGCTTAATAAATTAATATTGATCATGCTATCTGATGTAATAATCGCTGTAGGGCAAGCCGCAGTTTCTTTCATTTCTTTAATGATTGCTAATATTTCATCTCTATTAGGATTTGCATGATAAATTTCATATTGATTAATACCATGTTTATCGCAAGCTTTCTTAAAGCCTTCTACCCTATCCAATGCAACAGCATATGAATCTGGTTCAGCTATAAAAGCTATATGTTCATGCCCTTTTTGAATCATAAATTCAGTTATCATTTGGCTTGCTTCGACATTATCATTGTCGATATGAATAATTTCTCTTTCACCTAGTTGTTTACCTACAACAACAAACGGAAATTGATATTTTTTGAGTAGTTGTGTAACAGGATCATTTTCTTTTGAATAAAGCATAATAAAGCCATCTATTGATTTAGATTTAATGAGATTTTCAACTTCAACTAATAAATCAGCTTGTTCAACTGATGTTGTCATAATCGTAGAATATTCTCTTTGTTTACAAGCAATTGATATCCCCATAAGAACATCTGTAAAGAATGGATTTTGCGTCATTTCTTTAGAAGCTGATTTTAAAATTAAACCAATCGTTTTAGATTTTTGTGTTACAAGTGTTCTCGCGGCAATATTAGGTTGGTAGCCCAATTGCTTCATCACAGCTTTAACTTTCTTTGATGTCTTATCACTTATACTTTTATGTCCACTAATCACTCTTGATACTGTTGATGGTGCAACATTTGCTTCTTTCGCAACATCTTTTATTGTAACCACGAGATCACTCCTTTATTATCCTTTTGTAGCACCTGCCGTTAAACCAGTCACTAAGTATCTTTGTAATAATAAGAATACGATAGAAATTGGTATTGCAATCATCATTGCCCCAGCAGCAAATACTGTAAAGTTGTTTCCGAATTTATCATTTATAAAATTAAATAATCCGACTGCTAGTGTGTATTTTTCAGGACTTCTTAATAATATTCTTGGCAGAATAAAGTCCATAAACGGTCCCATAAAATTAAATAGTGCAACAACTGCTAGAATCGGTTTAGCTAACGGTAACATAATTGTGAAAAATATTCTCATATGTCCTGCACCATCTATTTTAGCAGATTCATCTAATTCTTTAGGGATTGTATCGAAATATCCTTTTACTAAGAATGCATTCATCGGAATGGAACCACCTATATAAATTAAAGTAAGACCAAATAGTGAATCTAATAAGCCTATTGTATTTAATAAGATATAAATTGCTACCATTGCCATCAATACAGGGAACATTTGTAAAATTAAAAATGCAATCAGTCCGTATTTTCTACCGACAAAACGATATCTAGAAAATGCGTATGACGTTAAACCAACAAAGATCACTGAGAATAATGCATTAGCCGTCGCCACGATTAAAGTATTCTTATACCAAGTGAGGTAGTCACTTGATGGATCAGTTAGTAAATAAATATAATTTTTCAAAGATGCATCTTTCGGAATTATCGAAGAACCATAAAGATTAGAACCTGAGTTGAGTGATAATCCTAAAGTCCACAGTAATGGATAAATAATGATAATAAACATAATAATCAAAATGCCATACATGATAATCGCTCTTAATATATTTTTATTCTTCTTATTCATTAAATATCCCCCTCATCTTTAAAAGTACTCGTCTTTCTAAATTGTAAGAATGCAATAATGGCAATAAACACGCCAATAATTAATGAAATCGTTGCAGCCATATTATAATTTTGCATATCAAATGTTAATCGATAAACCCATGAAATTAAGATATCTGTACTACCTGCATTCTGACCAGAAACAGGTGGACCACCTTTATTAAATAAGTAAATTAAATTAAAGTTATTAAAGTTTCCTGCGTATTGCATAATTAATAATGGTGCAGTCGCAAATAAAATATGTGGAAACGTAATATTTCTAAATTTTTGCCAACTTGATGCGCCGTCCATATCTGCCGCTTCATACCAGTCTGATGAAATACTTTGTAGAACACCTGTGAATAAAGCAAATACGAATGGGAATCCAAGCCATACTTGAATTAATATTAAAGCAACCTTTGCCCAGAACGGATCATTTAACCATGCTGGTGCAATACCAAATAATGGTTGTAAGATATCATTATTAATCGAACCAAAATCATCATTAAAAATGGCAGCAAAGATTAATATTGTCACAAACGATGGCACTGCCCAAGGTAAGATTAATACTGTTCTAATTAGCTTTTTAAATCTAATAAGTGGATGATTAACAATAATAGCGAGTAATAACGCTAACGCGATTTGTAAAGTAGTCGCTACTAAAGTCCAAACAATCGTCCAAGTTAATACGTTAAAGAATGTTGTCTTCCAAATAGGTACCGTAACTAATGATTTAAAGTTATCAAATCCTACCCATTCTAATAAATGTCTAGGTGGTGCATTATATAAATTGTAGTTTGTAAAAGCTAAAAAACACATGAATAAAAGTGGAAATACGACAACAAATATTAATAAAAAGATACCCGGTGATATTAATAAATATGGGAAAGTCTTATCCCATGTCGCCGTCATTCGACCTTTACGATCTTTAATTTCAAATCCTTTATTATATTGATCTGCATTACGATAAGCATCTATGATATTCACGATATATAAAGTGATCGCAAATGCAATTAATAATAACGAAATGATACCTTGTGCTAATAGAACCCTTGAATCATCTAATTTAGGCACTGTACCTAAAGTGAATAATCCCCAGAATCCAATATTCATAAATTGATAAAATACTGAAATAAAACTAATAAAAAATACGATAAATATACTACCTTTTATATATCTTTTATTATAGAATTGGCCAATACCTGGAATAATCGATAGCACGGCTGCTAATTTTGGATTTCTCATTTTCACACCTTCTTTTATTTTTTAGATGCATTCATAATTTCTACTTGTTCATCAATACCGTTTTTCGCTTCATCAAGTGCTTCTTTAGGGTCTTTACCGTTGGACATAAATACTGCTGCATTTCCCATCGGATCCCATACTTGACTCATCTCTGGAATATTTGGCATTGGAATAGCATTTTGAGCTTGTTCTTCATATGGCTTTAATAATTTATTTTTAGAAGAAACGTCTGTACGACCTGTAATTTCTTGCATTTCATCTGTATATTTCTGCATATTATCTTTATTTGTTAAATACAGCATTAAGTTTTTAGCCCAGTATTTCTCTTCACTATATTCGGATATAAACCAACCTCTTACCCCTAAAAATGGTTTCATTTCTTTACCATTATCAGTTGGGAAAGTTGCTGTTCCGAAATCATCGCCAAGTGCTTCTTTAAACTCATTCGTTTGCCAAGGTCCTGTAACAAACATGCCTACTTTGCCTTCTTTAAACAGCCCAACAATTACATCTTGATTAGCTGACTTCGTAATATATCCTTTGTCATACCAAGATTGTAATCTCTCTCCATTTTTCACGACAGATGGATCATTTACTGCAACATCATTTGTATTAAATCCATCTTTTTCTTCTTTAAATATGTATCCGCCTTGTGAGAATAAAAATGGATAATTAAAGTAGAAGTTCTTTGCATCAAACATAAATCCATATTGCTTTTTATCTTTATCCGTTACATCTTTTGCGATTCTTTCAACATCATCCATCGTCTTTGGTGGTTTCTTAACGAGTTTCTTGTTATAGACAACAGCCGTTGATTCTACGATAACGGGTAATGCTAACTGTTTACCTTCATAATTTAAAGCTTGTAAAGCTTCTTTGGAATAACCTTTCAATTCTTCATCTGTAAAATCAATTTCTGCCGCTAATCCTTGTAAATATGCATCACCTGCACGGTCATGCGGTTGAAAGAATAAGTCAGGTCCATTACCTGAAGGACCATCAAGCGATAAGTTATCTACTTGATCATCTTGAGCTGTATTTTTTAGAATGACTTTAATACCTGTCTTTTTTGTATAATCTTCCGTTACTTTCTTGTAAAAAGACATTTGTCTATCGCCATCTACCCACATCGTAAGTGACTTAGGTTTGGCTGTTTTTTCATCATCGTTAAGTGCTTTATCAATATCTTCTTGTGTTCGATTAGGACCACAACTTGCAAGCAATAATGTCACGAGTAATATTGAGCAAATTTTTATTAAATGTTTCATCTAATCCCCTTCTTTCATTAATTGTTGATTCACTCAATAAATTAATTTTTTATTTTTTCTCCAGTTTCCTTATCAAAGAAGTGACATTTATTTAAATCTAAAGCGAGCTCAATTTCATCATTTGGATGAATCACTGTTCTAGCATCTAACTTGGCACATATTTCTTCATCGTTAAATAATCCGTGGATCATAATTTCAGAACCTAATAACTCACTAACAAGTACTTTAGTTTTGAAGGTTACATCTTTATTAGCCTTGATAAATACAGGTTCATCATGAATGTCTTCTGGTCGAATACCGAATCGTATCGTCTTGCCATCATAGCCGTTATGATTTAACATGCGTGCTTTGCTTTCATTTAATTTAATCACTTGATTGCCAATCACTAACTCGTCTTTATTAACCTTTGCGTCAAAGATATTCATTGCAGGTGAGCCAATAAATTGTGCAACAAACTCATTCTCAGGTGCGTCATATACTTCACGAGGTGTACCTATTTGCATAATATCGCCATCTTTTAAGACAACAATACGTGTCGCCATTGTTAAAGCTTCTGTTTGGTCATGTGTGACATAAATCGTTGTAGTTTGTAATCGTTCATGCAACTTTAATATTTCCGTTCTCATTTGAACTCTTAATTTCGCGTCTAAATTAGATAAAGGTTCATCCATTAAGAATACTTTCGCATCTCTTACAATCGCTCGACCTAATGCAACCCTTTGCCTTTGACCACCTGATAAAGCTTTAGGTTTTCTTGGTAAATATTCCTTTAATCCAAGAATTTCAGCTGCGTATTGAACCCTTTTATCTATTTCTTTTTTATTCATTTTTCGTAGTTTAAGACCAAACGCCATATTGTCATAGACTGTCATATGTGGGTATAATGCATAATTTTGAAAGACCATTGCGATATCTCTATCTTTCGGTGCGACATCATTCATTCTTCGATCATCAATTGAAAAATTTCCTGATGTAATGTCTTCTAATCCTGCGATCATTCTCAAAGTTGTAGACTTTCCACACCCTGATGGACCAACGAAAACAATAAACTCTTTATCTTTAATATGTAAGTTAAAATCATGTACTACAGTATTACCTTTGTCGTAAGTCTTCTTTATATTCTCTAATTTCATTTCAGCCATAGATAAACCCTCCATAATTGTAATCGCTTTCAAAATTTAATATAGATTTATCATATGTGTAAAAAGTTAAAAAGTCAACAATTTTATGCAAACGATTGCATAGTTGATCTCCAACAATATGAGTCATTTATTTTAAAAAGAAAGCCTTTACATGCAAACGATTGTATCTTTTTTGAGTTAAACTTCTTGCAATTATAGTACATAGGGTGTACTATACTCTTTGTATTAAGTACAGGAGGTGTACTAATTATGGAAGAAGAATTAAAAAAAGCTTTTAACCTATTCCAAGAATCCATCATTAATATACACAGTGAAGTTGCAAAGATTTTAAATAACTCTGGATTAGATGAAGTAGTTTCTAAAGAACAATATCAAACTTTAAAAATTATTAAAGATTTCCCTAGATGTACATACAGTTTTATTGCTGCTAAACAAGGTGTCTTTAAAACTGCTATATCAAACAGAATTAATAAATTGAAGAACCAAGACCTCATTGCAATTCAGCAAGGCGAAGATAAGAGAGAGAAATCTGTTATGCTAACGGATAAAGGTTTCGAACTTGTAAAGCGTACTGAAGATGTTATTTACGAAACATTTAATCGTAAACTGTCTTCTCACTTTTCAAACGATGAGATTATAACGTTTGTTAAACAATTAGAGAAAGCTAATAAACTTATAACAGGAAAGGACAATGTTAATCATGTTTGATGATATAAAAAATTTATGGACACATAAGTTTCTACTCGTATCACTTGTAGCAATTATGCTTATTCCACTTATTTATAGTTCAGTATTTGTAGGTTCATTATGGGATCCATACGGAAAGACGGATTCATTAAAGATATCTGTAGTGAATAGCGATAACGGTGGAAAAATCAATGGTGAAAAGGCAGACATCGGTAAAGACGTAGTAGATAAATTAAAAGACAATGATAAATTTAAATGGGAATTTGTTTCTCAAAAAACTGCTGACAAACATTTAGAACATGGTGAATCATATGCTGTCATTTCTATACCAGCTGAAACGACTAAAAATGCAGGTTCTATGTTAGACAAAAATCCTAAAAAAATCGACTTAAATGTCAAAACGAACCCTGGTTATAGTTACACTGGTTCACAAATCGCATCTAAAGCTATTACAGCTGTTGAAGATAACTTAAGTGAATCTGTTCGTGAGAAATATATTTCAGAATCATTTAAAGGTATGAATAAATTAACAGATGGTTATAAAGATACTTCTAAAGCACTTGGACAAATGTCAGATGCAGAATCTCAACTCATTGATGGTAATAAACAAGTTGAGTCTGGATTAGAACAACTTGCTCCAATGGCTGGCGCAGAAGGACAACAACTTTTACAAGGCAGTATGAAAGTATCTCAAGGTTTAAATGATTTACAAGCTAATAACGATAAATTAAAAGCAAATATTGATAAAGCTATTAAACAATCAGATGATAAATACTTTGAAGACAAAAATGTTAAAGCAATCAATAATCCAGTCGTATCAAACGAGGATGATTTAACAGAAGTTAATAACTATGGTCAAAGCTTTGCGCCATATATCCTATCATTAAGTTTATATGTAGGTGCAGTTGCATTCTCAGCAGTTTACCCTATTGATAAACGAATTGGTGATTCTACAGGATTCAAATGGTGGTTAAGTAAGTTTGCGATATTTATGATGCAAGCTTTAGGATCAGCATTAGCACTAGCAGTCCTTTGTTTATACGGATTTGAAATTGATATTGCAAATCCAGGATACTTCACTTTAACACTCATCTTATGGAGTATCGCAGCATATATGATTGTGACATTCCTAACAATTGTATTAGGTAATATCGGTAAATTCTTAGCGATTATACTATTGATCTTACAATTAGGATCAAGTGAAGGTACATTCCCAATACAATTATCAGGTAAGTTCTTCCAAGACTTACACCCATTCTCTCCAATGAGTTATGTTATCAAAGCATTAAGAGAGAATATCTTTAACTTCACAAGTGGTGTAACTTATGGACAATCAATGCTCATAATTGGACTTATCGCAATCGTATTCGCCGCACTAACATTACTTGTATATGTTATACGTTCTAAATATCCTCACCTAAGACGTATCGCAAACGAAAACGACTATTAAGATATAGAAAAGCACAACCTCGCGTGAGGTTGTGCTTTTTTGTAGTTTATGATAAGTAGTGACGGCACCGTTAGTTACTGTTGTTGCGACTTTTGTAATTATAGACCCCCATAGTTACACTTCCGTCGACTTTTGTAATTAACACACCCGTTATGAACTAGTTTGGACGAAAGTGTTTGTAACACCCTCGTTATAAACAAGTTTGACCAGAAGTGTTCGTAACGAAATCTCTATTAGTACTGTTAATATTCTATTACTATTTTACCAATACTTTTTCCTTCTTCTATTAAACGATGTGCTTCTGTAATTGTTTCTACGCTTAATCCTTTTAATGTCTTGTTTACAGTTGTTTTAATCGTACCTCTATCTAATAAGTATGTTAACTTTCTCAAATATTCATGATGTGCGATCATGTCGTCTGTTTCGTATTTTGGTCTAGTGAACATAAACTCAAATGAGAATGTCACACTTTTATCTTTTAATAAATTTAAATCTACTTTATCCATAAAATTAACAAGTGCTACGATTTTTCCTCTTGGCTTTATCATTTCTGCCATTACATTAAAGTAAGCATCACTACTATGCGTATTAAAGATATAATCTACTTGATTAATTTTATGTGCTCTTAATTCATCTGGTAAATGGTGTTTATGATTGAGTACTATATCAGCACCCATTTTCTCTGACCATCTTCTTGTTTCTTTACGTGATGCAGTCGTGATAACTGTTAGCCCCAAATGTTTCGCAATTTGAGTAGCTACAGAACCTACGCCACCTGCACCATTAATAATCAGTAATTTCTTATCTTTATTGTCTTCAGGGTTAGATGAAATATTTAGTCCTTCTAATAATGCTTCAAATGACGTTAGTGCAGTTAAAGGTAAAGCTGCTGATTCAACGTAAGATAAGTGTTCTGGTTTAATGCCCACAAGTCGTTCATCTACTAATTGATACTCTGCATTCGATCCTTGTTTCGTATTTGTGCCGGAATAATAGACTTCATCACCTACATGAAATAATTCTACTTCTTCTCCGACCGCTTCAACGACACCTACTGCATCATAACCTAATATTTTAAATTCCCCATCAGATGTATTTCTTGATTTCGTATCTATAGGATTTATACTCGCAGCTTTCACTTTCACTAAAATATTTCTTTCTTTAGCTTCTGGAACTGGTATATCTCTTTCTTCAAATTCGTTTGATACTTTCAAATCAAAACTGTTACTAAAACCAATTGCTTTCATCTAAAAGTCACCTCTTGTTTATAAATGTTTATGATAATAGTTATGTTCATCATCGATTTGCATGCCTAATTTTTGATATAAACGATTACCAGCTATATTTGATTTTTCGGTTTCTAAATATATTGTCTCATATCCATTTTCTTTCCCATAAGTAAATGCTTGATTCATTAATTGCTCACCTATTCGTTGACCTCTCGCATCTGCTGTTAAAAATAAATCATTAATAATAAGTAGGTTTGACATTTTCATTGATGACAACATTTTGTATAGTTGTACAAATCCTATCACTTGCTCATTCGCTTCAGCTATAAATATAACAGCTTCTTCACGAGAAATATTTCTATATACAAATTCATACGTCGTCTTTATATCTGATTGTTGACCAAAATGAACACGATAGTCATCAAATACAGAAACAACTTCCTCTATCTCATTGAGTTGTAATCTTCGAATATTCAATCCATCACCTCATTTATCATTAACGGTCTCCCATTACAGTTTTAGTATCAGCTTTTGCTTTTGGACGAACGACAAGTTCACCATTACATTCTGGACATACATAATATAAATTTTCAGCGCATTCTCTGCAGTATGTTGTTTCTTGAACACATATAAAAGCATTACTTTTCTTATGAAATTCATAACCACATTTTTCACAATTCGGTTTCATCTCTAAAGCCATTTCTATCACTCCATAAAAATATGTTAGTATATACATAATTATCATATCACTTTTAAGTACATAAAATGAATTTTAAGGTGTGATTCTATGGAAAAAGAATTCGTAGGTAAATGTGCAAAATGCCAAACAGATATTTATTGTAATAGTGGCTTTATCGAGGGTGTTGTGCAAGAAGATAAAACATTATTATGCTTTGACTGTACTAACAAAAAAGAGAGAAAAGAAACTTAATCGTTTCTCTTCTCTCTTTTATTATACGCCTTGATCTAATTTATCTAACATTGATTTCATCAACTTAATTTGACCAGTATGATAATTCGTATGCAATATGCCAAATGAAATTGTTTCTGCAAAAGTATCCATATTCGCTATTGGTGCTTTTCTAGATTTGTCCATTTGTTCATCAAGTGCATTTAATATTCTTTCTAGTTGTTGATTTAATATACCTTTTAATTCTTGGAAAGTTGGCTCAACACCTGTAAAATCTTGTGGTGAAGTACCTGGTGAGAATGATTTACCTAACTTTTCACCGAGTATATTACCTTCTTCACTTGTACCAAAGACAAATGATTCATTTGCCACAATTACGTGACCAAGTTGCCATTTAATATTATTTTTTGCTAACTCCAGTTGAAAATCCGCTTGTTTCTCATCTATATCTTTGACAACATCAGATAGCATACTATAAGAAATTCGGAACTGCGCTTCTATCATTTCAATTCCCTCCGTTTTTACTCAGTAATCGCAAAATAATTACCTTGTTTATCATGAAAATTAAATACTCTACCCTCAGGCATTTCTATAATATCATGACCAGTTAATCCTTGTTCTTTTAACGACTTATATAATTCATCAAAATTCGAAGCTTTAAACATTAAAGAAGGTGTTTCTAAACTCACTTCAGGACTGTACTTTTCAATAAAAGCTTTATCAAATAATACAAATGACGTTTCAG
The DNA here is from genome assembly GCF_038005105.1 of Mammaliicoccus sp. FSL K6-3158. Classification (NCBI taxonomy): domain Bacteria; kingdom Bacillati; phylum Bacillota; class Bacilli; order Caryophanales; family Staphylococcaceae; genus Mammaliicoccus; species Mammaliicoccus sp. FSL K6-3158. Next base: position 756,029 of record NZ_JBBOSL010000001.1, on the reverse strand, counting down.
CATCTTCACTAGGCGCAATTTCTACAGACTTGAAACCTTCAGGCAACTCATCTTCAGACTTCACAACAAAGTTCATTACATCCTTCCAAAATTCAACAGCCTTTTCTTGATCATCAATATATAACATGACTTGATGTAACTTTTCAATCATACATATCACCTTCATTCATTTAATATATTTAGAATACGCTATATATGATTCAAGTGCAAAAATAACAAAGTTTAACTTCACTCTGCATCCTTTTCATAAACCATGATGTCACCAGGCTGACAATCCAAGTATTCACATATTGCTTCTAGCGTACTAAATCTAACAGCTTTAGCTTTTCCAGTCTTTAAAATAGATAAATTTGCAATCGTAATATCTACCTCTTGAGCAAGTTCAGTCAGAGAAACATGCTTTTCTTTTAATATTTCATCTAATTTAATTTTTATCATCTTGTCACCCTTAAACAGTCAAATCATGTTCTTCTTTCATTGATTCAGATTCATCATCAATCGCAAGGAAGTTTAACATCATTAAAGCAATATTCAACAATAATACCGTAGTAAACGGCGCAGTATCTAATAAATCTTTATATATGATGTCTACACCAATTAAACTCTTCATTGAATTTAATGTAGCATATATCATAATGATGATTGAAGAATGAAATATTTTATTATAATTCCCAGAATTAAAGAAGTCCTTTTTCTTTATATTTTTTACAAACCTTAGAACAAATATAAAGAAAACTATTGTTAACAACGATTGAATAGTAAAGCATATTAAGTAATAGAATACGGCATCCCTTAAATCAAATGCTGTACTTACAGGAACTTCGATAAAGAATTTCACAAGAATAACACCTAGTATCAAAATATTAAGGATCATTGTAATTAATGTAATCGTGTAACTACGTTTTCAGTATTACTAATATTACTCATCGAAATCTCTCCCTTTTATCGTTTTTCGATAAAAATAAGCATAAAACAGTCTGACTGCTTTATGCTTATTTTTATTTACATATATCCTTTAACACTTCTAAATGATTAATAACATACGTCGCAATATCGCCGTTACTAAGATTTTGATGGTCAAAGTAACATGAATCAATACCATATTCATTAGCACCAGCAATATCAGATGTTAACGTATCACCTATCATTAAATAATGTGACACATCATCGTCTTTAATACCACTTAAACAATGATCAAAAAATTGTTTATGAGGCTTTTCAAATCCAATTTTCTCAGAAATAAAATGATCATCAAAATAATCAAAAATACCTGCATCATGCATGCGTTTCATCTGAGTATCATAAACACCATTAGAAGCACTATAAAGATGATAACCCGCTTCTTTCAAATAACTTAATATATCTTTCGAACCATCAACTAGCTCATGATTATTATTCAACGTCTTTCTAAAAATAGCTTCTTTAGCACGCGCATCAACATTTAAATCAAATAGCTCAAAAAATTCTTTAAAGCGAGTCGTTAACACCTCATCCTTAGAAACCTTTCCCTGCTCAAGCTCTAACCATAAACGCTTATTGATATCCTGATACTGTTTAAAATTCAAATCATTAAACACAATACCTTCAGATTCAAAAACTGCCATAATCCCTTCCCTTTCACCAGCATTAAAATCTAATAAAGTATTGTCCAAATCAAATAAAATATGTTTATACATCGAAAAGTCCCCTTTTAGTCTGTAAGGTTATGGAATATATTATACCATTACATATAAAAAACACTCCTCGAAGTTGTTCGAGAAGTGTTGAAACGATGATATAAACAATATTAACGTTTTGAAAAATATCAAGTTGAATTTCATATATAATATATAGTCAATCAAGCTCAACCCAACTATATCAAGGTTTTGTAATACTAAAAGTGGATAAATATCGATATATACTAATTGAAACAGTTGCGATTTAACCATTTTGATTCATATGATGCTAGTTGAATACATCACATCGATATGTCTTTAAACTAAAATTCTCTTACTTCTTTTATTATTTCTTTTTCATATAATAATGCTTGAATTGCCTCAACCATTTCTTCTGTGAGATTATTATCAGTATTAATGATTTTATCAACTTCATTAGAAATTTCTTCTTGTATCTCAATTGGAGGTACAGGAATTCTTATATCATTTCTTAGATATGTTGTATTAAGGCTTTTACCGAATGCCTTGCTTCCTACACTTTCTAGATTTATAAGCTGAGAAGCAAACAATACATATAAATATGAATCTAAAATTTCATCTTTATTGATAGGAATTAAACCCGCTATTGCTTCGTTTGTGTATAAATCAGTACCTGCAATTGCTACTTTTCCTATTGTGAGCTTAAAGCTTAATAATGTTGTGCCTTCTGGTATTAATTTAACATTAGATTCATTAATAGCCTGTTCTGTTATTTTTTCTGTAGTATCAGTTATAACCCTCTTATTCATTTCTCTGATTGATAACCATAAATTATCACCAGTAAAGTAGGAGTTATTTGTTCTCGACGGAGTTCCTCCTATTGTTACATTAACTATAGCTCCTAATTTAGCAACTGGATATTTACTATCAACCAATAGTTTGACAACCGGAATTGTATTTATTTTTGCATTAAATGATGTATTGTTAAACTCCAACATATTAGTTAGTTCATTTGTTGAAACATAATCTTCTAAATCAACTGGAATTTCATTGACAATTGAATTAAAACTATTTTTTATTAATGTACTTATTTTTGAAGCATCATTCTCTTCCAAAGGGTTGAATAGAGGAGTGTCAAGCGATTGTAAAGCCCGATTTTTATTAACCTCTAAATCTTCATCATCTATATCTACACCTAAATATACTATTCCTTCACGTCCTCTTCTTTTACTCCATTTATAACCTAAAAACTTTTGTATTTCTGCTAATTTTACAGGTGATTTTATAATAACAACATTCTGGTTTCTAGCTAATGCATAGTAATACACTTTTTCATTTTCAATACTTATAACATATCTAATAAATTCATTATTATATTCATTCTTTTTATCTTCTAAAGAATACTTACTAGTTACTCTTTTACGATTAATTCTTTTCGCATATTCTGTCTTTGCAAAATCTGTTTCATAATCTTTAAATAGTTCATAATTAAGAAGTTTCTCTATTTGATAATTTTGTAATTCTTTGTAATCGTCGAACTCGATAGATAGTTGATTTACATACTCTTCTATTATTTTTTCATCATCAGGATCAGCTTTGTTTTCAAACCACCTTTTTACTATATATTTAAAATGTGTAGCTTCATTTGGAGGATATTCCCTTTTTTGCAAAAATAAAGTTACAGTATTTGTTCCAGTACTTCCAAAAGTATTTGAACCAAGTTCACTAATAGCAATAATATTAAAGTTTTCCAAAATTAATTTTCTAGTTTGATTCGTTAAGGTGTATTCATTTGTTAAAATAGAACTTGGTAAGATTATTGCCGCTATTCCTTTTGATTTCAATAATTGCGCTGTTCTCTCTATAAAAAATAACTCTATATTACTGTTTGTATTTTCATCAGATACATATTTAGAAAGTTGATATTTAGCTTTATCGGTTCTTGGTAATGTTGATAAAAATCCTCTAACAGAATAAGGTGGATTTGCGATTACTACTGAATAGGAATTATCTTCTATAAGATTGTTACTTTTTAAACCATCATTATAAATAATGTTAATTTCATCTTGACCATACATTAACGATGAAACTTTCGCAACTTTACTAAGTCTATATTCTTTCTCTACTCCGTAGATACTAGACATATATTCTGACAAACGAGATTCCGGTATATATTCAGATAGTACATTTGCATATTCATTTAAAAAGTGACCAGCACCGCAAGCATAATCTATAACTTTTGGAATATCATCCTGTTCATTTATTTCTTTTATGGGCAATGACTGTATAATAAACTTCACTATTGGTAATGGGGTAAAATATTGACCTTCGGTTTGCTTAATTCCATTATCTAAAAAGCCTTCAAATAGATCGCCTAGGAATTGATTTTGTGTATTGGTTTTTAATTTAATATCTTGAAAGGCCTTTATAATATCAACTAAGACATTTGAATTTTGATAGAAAAGTTTTTCATTATAGACTTCAATAAATGAAAAGTCAGTATTAGAAAAATACTTTAATTGTCTGAAGTAGTCTAAAACAGACTCTTTCGCTGCATCTTCTCTAAGTCTGAATGCTCTCTCAACATCACTTTCTGATACATATGTGACATTTTCTCCCAAAAACTTTTCCATACCTATTTGATATAATTTTTGTAATCTATCTACAAGTTCAAAATATGTATCTTGCGCAACTCCCTTCCAATTAAATTGAAGATCATCTCTATTCTGTTCTTCATCCACAATTTTAGTTAAAAATAAATTAACTAATTTATCAAAAGCATTTTCCTTCCCACCTATATTATATTTTCTTAATATTGATGCAAATTCGTTATATTTAGCAGAAACTTCCTCGTGAGTAATTTCACTTAAATCATTTACCGTTCTTTTGGATTTATTAATTGTAAATGGTTCTATATCTTTTTCTAGAACACCGTTATTAATATAATCATATTGATAAGTTTGTGACCACACCTCAAATTTATCATTCCCACCTCTTGCGGTTAAATAAGATTTTGGTTCATCTAATGTATTCAAAAAAGTCATATTATCAATTAAACTAATTGCATTATACATTCTCTCTATACCTTGTTCTTTTAATCTCGATGCATATAATACAAGTATTTCTGCAGTATTTTCTTGTCGTTCATATGAAAACAATTGTCCGCCATGCCTAACAGTTTTACCCCATTCACTTTCGAATTCAGTTCCAAAAGTTTTCGCTTCAATAATCATGAATGTTTTCCCTAAATTATTATGAACTGTTATATCAGCATTTCCTGATTTTTCAACATGACCTAAGCGATATCCCTTTTCTATTTCGATGTTTTGTGGAGAATACCCTTGCGACAGCAGTCCAATCACAACGTCTAAGACCACAAAATTCTCTTCTGATGAAAAGTTTGTGGTTGTCTCTCTTCCAATTTTAATTTCATCAGGGTAGATGATAGATTCACTTTTCATGTCTACCATTACATTGTTACCCTTTATATCTAATGTCCATACTTCATTATCTTCAGTAAATGATAGTCTTTCTAACCATCTAGTAATCTTTATTGACAAATTAATCAGTCCTTTTATAAATTATCTATTGCTAATATTATACTTTAATGCATGTTCTCTAACAAAGCTATATAATAATTTTCTTATATTAGTATTTAAATGGTTTTATTTTTTTGATTTCATCAAAATTACAACATTATATCATGTATAGTAATACTACGACGTTATTATAGCACAAAGAAAAAAGAGTATTTCTCTCCTTTAAAAAATCCCTCTCTTCAAGCTTATAAGATTATCTACATTGTTCACTACTAGCTGATCTAAGACCTCTATTCCTACCAACTTCCAAATTCTGCTAACCACTATGTAACGATTATCTTCTATTAATGATGTAATATCATTACTCATATGTTGTTATAAAACAAAAACACTTTCTTCATTATTAAGTATTGCTGATTTAAATACCTTACGAAGACGTACTATTAATGTATTTATGAACCAACATATCAACGATGAACTACTACGATTGGAATGAGAGATATGGAATTGATTACAATTAGATTAGATAATCTTTATGAACATGATATAAAACTAGAACATTCAATCAAGTCCTCCTTCTGATAACACTTACTTAAAATTACAAAATTCAGAACAAGAATTGAGGATTAATAAAGAGGTGAATAAGCTTGTCATCAATTTACACTCAAAGAAAAAGAATATAACTTTATTTTGAAGTAATTAAACTATCTTAAATATTAAGCGGTTTGTTTACATTGCTACATATTAAAAGAAGTACATCTCATGCCTTAAGTGATTCTCATGAATTAATTTTATTTATTCAAGACATTGATATTACATATGTATCAAAAAAATTATGACATATAAACATCACAACAAAGCAAATATGTTATTCAAATTAATGCCAGAAAAAAAGCACCAGCAAATATGCTGATGCTTTTTTTAATATATAGATGATTAATTGATTATTACACCAATTCCCGCCATATAATCGCCCAAAACGATGATATATTTGAAATAATATTAACGTTTTGAGAATTGTGGTGAACGACGAGCACCTTTAAGACCAGGTTTCTTACGTTCTTTCATACGTGGGTCACGTGTAAGTAATCCAGCGCGTTTTAATGATCCACGGTATTCTGGATCTGCTTCTAACAATGCACGTGCAATTCCGTGACGGATAGCTTGTGCTTGTCCAGTGAAACCTCCACCTTGAACGTTTACTAAAACATCGTAGTTACCTTTTGTTTCAGTTACATCAAATGGTTGGTTTAAATCTAAAATTAATGATTCAAATGGTAAGTAGTCACGTACGTCACGTTTGTTAATTGTTACGTTACCTTCACCAGGTACTAAACGTACACGTGCTACTGAATGTTTACGACGACCTGTGCCTTTATATTCAACTTGTGCCAATGTAGTATCCTCCTCTTAATTAACCACGTAACTCGTAGTTTTCAGGTTGTTGTGCAGCATGTGGATGCTCTGCACCAGCATATACGAATAATTTTTTACCTTGTTTTTCACCAAGTTTGCTCTTAGGTAACATACCTTTGATAGATGTTTCTAATAAACGAACTGGGTTTTTCTCTTTTAATTCACCAGCAGATACTGATTTTAATCCACCTGGGTGATTTGAGTGACGGTAGTAAATTTTATCTTGTTCTTTATTACCTGATAAGTAGATTTTTTCAGCGTTAATGATGATAACGTTATCTCCTGTATCAACGTGTGGTGTGTAAGTTACTTTATGTTTACCGCGTAAGATTGATGCGATTTCTGATGATAAACGACCTAACGTTTGTCCTTCAGCATCAACAACGTACCATTTGCGATCGATGTTTGCTTCATTAGCCATAAATGTTTGACGCATTATAGTGTCCTCCTAAATTTTAAAAAAGTTCTGGGTTAAGATGTATGTAATTACCTGTACCAAAGCTTCATACATACATCTTATTTCCTTAGTCTGATTCCTGCTTCTATATCTTAAAACACAATAAGATTCCGGGGCTTATCGTGGTGGTGATATAAAACAATACCGTTGTCTATAATATAATTTATTTGTCTTTTTGTCAATTGGTTTTAAACATTTTTTGAAGACTTTTTATTATATATTTTGATATCATTTCCGAACTCATTAATAAGTTCTGCTTTATCTAAATAAATTTTTTCTAAATATAGACCATGTGCTGGTGCTGTATGTGGTACTTTGTTTCGATCTTTTTCTTCAAGAAGCTGATGAATATCATCACCGCTTCTCTTCCCTTCACCGACGAGTATTAAATAAGCGACCATCACTCTTACCATATTGTATAAAAAGCCTGATCCTGTAACGATAAATTCAAATCCATCATCTGTTTCAACGACTTCACTTTGATAAATTGTACGTTCTTTATTTTGTACTTCAGTCTTTTGTGAACAGAAACTTGTAAAGTCATGTGTACCTATAAAATGTTGTGCAGCTTGATTCATCAAATCAATATCAACGGGTTTCTTTTGTTGTACTTTTGTGTCATGTTCAAATACATGTCTTTCTGGATCGATATAAACTTTATAACGATACTTCTTACCTACACAATCATACCTACAGTGAAAGTCTTCATCAATTTGTTCTACACTTTGTACATGTATATCTTTTGGCAATGCTGAATTAAAAGCATATTCCCATTTATCTGGTTTAATATTTAATGGTGTATCAAAATGAAAATATTGCTCTATGGCATGCACGCCTTTATCCGTTCTACTTGAAGGATGTATTCTTACAAATGTTTGATGCATTCTTTTTAGAATTCTCTCAAATTCATATTGCACAGTTCGTTCATGATGTTGAATTTGAAATCCCATAAACTGTCCACCGTGATATGAAATTTTCACTAACATTCTCAAAGTCTGCACCTCAATTCCTTAATAAATATAATGCTATTGCTACAACAATAATTGTTGCGAATCCAATACTATCTCTTAGTTTCCATTTTAATTTACGATAGGTTGTTCGTTGATTTGAAGCGTTATAACCTCTAGCTTCCATAGCCACTGCTAAATCATCTGCTCGTTTAAACGCCGATATAAACATCGGAATGAGTAGCGGAATAATAGCTTTTAATCTGTTAAATATACTACCTGCTGTTACGTCAGATCCTCTAGATGTTTGTGCTTTTATGATTCTATCTAATTCATCCATTAATGTTGGGATAAATCTAAGAGATATGGACATCATCATTGCGAGTTCATGGACTGGGAACTTAACCTTTTTTAATGGTCTCAACATTGATTCTATTGCATCTGTTAAGCTTATCGGACTTGTTGTTAACGTCATGATTGTAGAAATCATCACTAAAAGCGCAAGTCTTAAAACGATAAATGCACCTTGTACAATACCATTTTGTTCAATTGTGAATAGCTTTAAATCAATGATGACTGGTCCGCCTTTCGTCACAATTAAATGCATGATGAACGTAAAAATAAACAGCAGCATTACAGGTGTTAATCCTTTAATTAAGAACCAGAATCTTATTTGTGCTAAATACATGATGATTAATACAGTTAACACCATAAAGCCATAAGATGCCCATGAATTACAAAAGAATATTAATATCATAAATATAAATACATACAGCATTTTCATACGTGAATCTAATCGATGGATAATTGTATTACCAGGTATGTATCGCCCGATTATTAACTTATCAGTCATGAGGCTTCACCTGCTTTTCATACATATCTTTAAACATCTCTTCACTTGTGGCGATTTGATCAAACTTCATATCATATTTAGCTTCAACTGCTTGTTGAAGTTTAATAATATTAGGTGGCTCAAGATGCGTTTGATTCAGAAGTTCATTATTTGTAAAAATATTAACTGGCTTATCTTCTGCAACGATTTCACCAGCTTTAATGACTTTAACTTCATCCGCATATTTAAGTACGATATCCATTTGGTGTGAAATTAAGATAACCGTAATACCGAGATTTTCATGGATGTCATTGAAGAGTTCCATCATATCATGTTGCCCTTTCGGATCTAAGCCCACTGTAGGCTCGTCAAGGACAAGTATTTCAGGTTCCATAGCTAATACACCGGCAATGGCTATACGTCGTTTCTGACCACCTGAGAGCTCAAATGGCGATTTCTTTAATAAGCTACGATCCATGCTTAACAAATCCATAAGAGATTCTGCTTTTTGAATAGCTGCTTCTTTATCCGTACCGTAATTGAGCGGTCCAAAAATAATATCTTTTTCAACTGTATCTTCAAATAATTGATGTTCTGCAAATTGAAAGACGATACCTACTTTTTTACGCACTGGCGCTAATTTCTTTGATTTCGTCTTCTTCGTAATATTTGTATCGCCGATTTTCAATTGTCCTTCAGTCGGCTTTAATATAGCGTTTAAGTGCTGAATTAATGTTGATTTACCAGAACCTGTTTGGCCTACAATGGCATAAAATTTAGATTCTGTGAATGTCGTCGAAACTTGATTTAAAGCTCTATATTGATATGGTGTCTTTATACTGTAGTCATAAGTGACTTGATCAAACGTTATTTTCATATTCGATTCACCAACTGTTCGAATGTTGTATATTCATAATTATGATTGAGCAAGTAGTTCATTCTCATAGCAAAAGGTAAGTCTAAACCAATTTCAGTTAAATAGGCACCTTGCTTAAATATTTCTTCAGGTATGTCTTGTTTATAAACTTCACCTTTATTCATAACAATAATCTCATCAGCATTAACAGCTTCTTCTAAATCATGTGTAATAGAGATAACTGTTAAGTGGTGTTCAATTTGAATAGATTTAATTAAGTTCATAATACTCTCTTTACCTTCAGGATCAAGCATAGCTGTCGCTTCATCTAAAATCATAATGTCTGGTGACATTGCTAATATGCCTGCAATAGCGACACGTTGTTTCTGTCCACCAGAAAGATGACTTGGTTCGAATGTTTTCATGTTTGACATGCCAACTTCTGTTAATACCTCATCAACTATTTCATGCATAACGTGATAGTCTATACTTTGATTTTCCATACCAAATGCTACATCATACTCTACAGTTGAACCAATAAATTGATTATCAGGATTTTGAAATACAATACCTACATGTCTTCTCACTTCATCAATTGTATCGTTCGACAGTAAGATGCCATCAACTACGATTTCACCTTCATAATTTTGGTTAATACCCATCATTAATTTAGCAATTGTAGACTTTCCTGAACCATTATGTCCGACAATAGATGTCCACTTGCCTTTTTGTATATTAAACGAAACATTGCGAAGTGCAGCTGGTTCATTTTCATCATATTTAAATGTAACGTTCGAGAACCTAATCAAATTTTCCTGCACCATAACATTCATCCTTCAACAAGTTAATTACTATATATTTTACAGTATACATACGAAATTGTAAGCATTAATTACTTTAAACATACTAACTATTATAAAATAAAATGCAATAAAAAAAATCCGTATAAACGGATTTAAAATAAAAAAGCGCGCACTCCACCATAGACGAGTTCACGCAATAAGTCATTCAAATGTGGTGGAGTACTCTGAGCTAGACAATATCTATGTGTGGTAAACATTATCATTGCACTCATTTGCTTTGTGTGTGTTAAATAAATTGTATTTATATAGAAATGATTGAAGTGACTTTCGTCACTCCAATAAAGAATAGATTATACTAATTCAATAATTACTGATTCAGCACCGTCACCGCGACGTGGACCAACTTTCATGATACGAGTATATCCACCTTGACGCTCTTCATAGCGTGGCGCAACATCATTGAATAATTTTTGTAATGCAGTGATTGTTTTGTCATCTTCTAAGATTTTAACGTCACGAATCGTTTGAGCAGCTCTACGACGTGAAGCTAGATCACCTTTTTTACCTAAAGTAATTAAGTTATCAACAACTTTACGAACTTCTTTAGCACGAGCTTCTGTAGTCTCGATACGTTCAGAAACGATAAGTTGAGTAGCTAAGTCACGTAACATTGCTTTACGTTGATCAGAAGTACGACCTAATTTTCTGTAACCCATGAATTAACCTCCTTTATTAGTCTTCTTTTCTTAAACCAAGACCAAGATCTTCTAATTTATATTTAACTTCTTCAAGAGACTTACGACCTAAGTTTCGAACTTTCATCATATCTGCCTCAGATTTATCTGCTAATTCTTGTACAGAATTAATTCCTGCACGTTTTAGACAGTTATAAGAACGTACTGATAAGTCTAATTCTTCGATAGACATTTCAAGTACTTTTTCTTTTTGATCTTCTTCTTTTTCAATCATGATTTCAGCATTTTGTGCTTCATCAGTTAAATTAACAAAAATGTTTAAGTGTTCAGTCATGATTTTAGCACCTAAAGAAACAGCTTCTTGAGGAGATAACGAACCATCTGTCCAAACATCGATTGTTAATTTATCATAATCACTACTTTGCCCTACACGTGTATTTTCAACTGTATAGTTCACACGATTTACTGGAGAATAAAGTGAGTCGATTGGAATGACACCAATTGGCAAATCACTTGTGTTATTTTGTTCAGCTAAAGCATATCCGCGACCTTTATTAGCAATTAAGCGCATCTTAAGGTGTCCACCTTTAGAAACTGTTGCAATTTTTAAATCTGGATTTAAAATTTCAACATCACTGTCATGCATGATATCTTTCGCAGTAACTTCACCTTCATCTTTAATATCGATTTCAAGTGTTTTATCTTCTTCAGAGTAGATTTTTATAGCTAATTTCTTGATGTTCATAATGATAGTAGTAACATCCTCAACTACATTTTCAACTGCTGAGAATTCGTGAAGTACACCTTCAATTTCGATATTTTTAACTGCCGCACCTGGTAATGAAGATAATAGGATACGACGTAAGGAGTTGCCTAGTGTTGTACCATAACCACGTTCTAGCGGTTCAACAACGAACTTACCGAATGTAGAATCATCACTAACTTCTATTGTTTCAATTCTAGGTTTTTCGATTTCAATCATTTAAATATATCCTCCTTATAAACGTCGATTAAACTTTATTAATTTCTATCCAGTGACTCTTGAACATTAGAACTAACAAAAATTATACACGACGACGTTTTGGTGGACGACATCCGTTATGTGGAACTGGTGTTACGTCTTTAATTGCTGTGATTTCTAATCCAGCTGATTGTAACGCACGGATCGCTGATTCACGACCTGGGCCAGGACCTTTAACTGTTACTTCTACAGTTTTCAAACCGTGTTCCATAGCAGCTTTTGAAGCTGTTTCTGAAGCCATTTGAGCTGCAAAAGGTGTTGATTTTTTAGAACCTTTAAATCCTAACGCACCTGCTGAAGACCATGATAATGCATTACCGAAATCATCAGTGATCGTTACGATTGTATTGTTGAATGTTGAACGGATGTGAGCTACACCACTTTCAATATTCTTTTTAACTCTACGTTTACGAGAAACTTGTTTACGTGCCATTTATATGTGCCTCCTTTACTTATTATTTTTTCTTGTTCGCTACTGTTTTAACTGGTCCTTTACGCGTACGCGCATTGTTCTTAGTGTTTTGACCACGAACTGGTAAACCACGACGGTGGCGAATTCCACGGTATGAAGCGATTTCCATTAAACGTTTAATGTTTAAGTTTCTTTCACGACGAAGGTCACCTTCAACTTTGTAACCATCTACAACTTCACGGATACGACCTAATTCGTCATCAGTTAAATCGCGAACACGTGTGTCTTCAGATACGTTTGCTTCTTTAAGAATTTTTTGTGCTGTTGTTTTTCCGATACCATATACGTAAGTTAACGAGATTACTACGCGTTTCTCACGTGGTACGTCAATACCTGCAATACGAGCCATTTATTTACACCTCTCTTTTATTAGCCTTGTTTTTGTTTGTGTTTTGGATTTTCACAAATCACCATTACTTTACCTTTACGACGAATAACTTTACATTTTTCGCAAATTGGTTTTACTGATGGTCTTACTTTCATCTTTGTATACCTCCTTGTATTTGGAGTGACGATTATTTATAACGATAAGTGATTCTTCCGCGTGTTAGGTCATACGGAGACATTTCAACTGTTACTTTGTCGCCAGGTAGAATTCTAATATAGTTCATACGGATTTTACCACTAACGTGTGCTAAAATTTCATGTCCATTTTCTAATTCTACTTTAAACATAGCGTTTGGTAAAGTATCTAATACTGTACCTTCTAATTCGATTACATCTTGTTTAGCCATGATCATTTCCCCCTTTTTCTATTCATTCTCGTGAAATACAAACGTATTTCATGTTTTAAAACCTGGTCCAAAATTAGAGACATACTTTAGGTGATTAAATCACATAGAATAAGCACAGGTTTATAAAATTGGGATGATTTAATACTTAAGATTTGCATTCGACAACACTTCAAATACTTATCGCTTCTTGTAATCACTCCGATTGTATTCCAAAAACCTAAATACTATCTTGATTCTTAAAATTGAACGCATTCACGCGTTCAAGAATCACCTAAAGCTAGGCGAATTCGGGGTGAAAGCGTCATTACTATAATGATTCAAGAATTTGAATAACATCTTCAGTAACATTATCAATTTGTCTAGAACCATCGATGTTTTTAAGGACACCTTGATTTTCATAGAAATCTAAAAGTGGTTTAGTTTGTTTAACATTAACACTTAAACGATTTGCTACTGTTTCAGGGTTATCGTCTTCACGTTGATATAATTTACCACCGTCAAGATCACAAACACCTTCAACTTTTGGTGGATTAAATACTAAATGATAAGTTGTTCCACATACTTCACAAATTCTTCTGCCAGTTAAACGATTCATAAGTTCTTCTTCCGCAACTTCGATGTTAATAACAGCATCTACTTTACGATTTAAGTCACTTAAAATTTCATTTAATGCATCAGCTTGTTCAACTGTACGAGGAAAACCATCTAGTAAAAATCCTTTTTTCGCATCTTCTTCAGCTAGTCTTTCTCTAACGATACCTATAGTCACTTCATCTGGTACAAGTTCCCCGCGATCCATATAAGATTTAGCCTCTTTACCAAGGTCAGTCTCTTCTTTGATCGCTTTACGGAACATATCACCAGTTGAGATATGAGGAATAGGGTATTTCTTAACAATTTCACTCGCTTGAGTACCTTTACCTGCACCAGGTAAACCCATTAAAATGATGTTCATAAAAACCCTCCTACTTGCTTATCGTCTTCTAAAGCCTCTATATTCACGTTGATTGAGTTGAGCTTCTAAAGTTTTCATTGTTTCAATTGCAACACCGATAACGATTAGTAAGCTAGTACCACCAACTTGTATTGCTTGAGGTAAATTCATTAACTTAATTGCTAAAATCGGAATAATAGAAATTAAAGCTAAGAAAATTGATCCCACAAACGTTAAACGATAAAGCACTTTAGTGATGTATTTTTTAGTTTGATCTCCAGGTCTAATACCTGGTACATAACTACCTTGTTTTTGTAAGTTTTCTGCCATCTTTTCAGGATTAACCTGAACAAATGCATAAAAGTATGCGAAAGCTATAATTAAAATAACATATACAATCATACCAATATTATGAGAAGGATCTGCGTAATTTGTAACTGTTTGCGCCCATTCTTGATCAGGGAAGAATAATGTTAAAGTCTTCGGAAGCATAAAGAATGCCATCGCAAAGATTACCGGAATTACACCTGCTGCATTAACTTTTAAAGGTAAATATGTTGCGTTTGCAGATAAAGAACCACCTGCGCCTTGAGTTTGACGTTTAGCATATTGAATAGGAATTTTACGAATTGCTTGAAGTACATAAACTGCACCAACAGTAAGTAAAATCATACCTACGAATAAACCAATCGCTTTTAACCAAGCCATAGTAGTATCATCTGCGCCAACAAAACTTTGTTGGTAAAACTGAATTAATGAGTTTGGCATAGAAGATAATATACCAGCGAAGATAATAATAGATATACCATTACCAACACCAAATTGTGTTATCTGTTCACCTAACCACATTAAGAAAGCTGTTCCTGCAGTTAAAACAAGTGCTATTAACACATAATTTAAGACTGAAGTATTTTGAATTAAATTACCACCGAGCATATTATTAAATGAATACGACATACCTAAGCCTTGAACAAAGGCTAATACAATTGTGAAGTAACGTGTAAATTGATTAATCTTTTTACGACCAACTTCACCTTGTTTAGACCACTCTGTAAACTTAGGTACAACATCCATTTGTAATAATTGCATTACGATTGAAGCAGTAATGTAAGGCATAATACCCATAGCTAAAATTGAGAAGTTCTGCAAGGCACCTCCACCGAATGTGTTAAACAAATCGGTAATACCTTGCGAACCTTTATTTTGATTAAAAGCATCTGGATTAACACCAGGAGCTGGAATATATGTTCCAACTTTAAATATAACGAGCATTGCTAGTGTGAATAATATCTTGTTACGAATATCTTTAGTCTTCAAAAAACTAACGATCGTTTCAAACATTAGATCACCTCATGCGTTCCGCCCTTACCTTCGATTGCTTCAATAGCTGAAGCTGAGAATTTATGAGCTTTTATTGTTAATTTCTTTTCTAATGAACCGTTTCCTAAAACTTTAACGCCAGATTTTTCAGATTTAACAACACCTGATTCTACTAATAATGCTGGTGTAACTTCAGTTCCTTCTTCGAAACGATTTAATTGATCAAGATTAACAATTGCATATTCTTTACGGTTGATGTTAGTGAATCCACGTTTTGGTAAACGACGGAATAATGGTAATTGACCACCTTCGAAACCTAAACGAACACCGCCACCTGAACGTGCTTTTTGACCTTTAGTACCACGACCACTTGTTTTACCGTTACCTGTAGCCATACCACGACCAACACGGTTACGTTCTTTACGAGCACCTTTAACTGGTTTCAACTCATGTAATTTCATTTTGGCACCTCCTTAATACTTTAGATGAATTTATTTTTCAGTAACTTTTACTAAGTGACTTACTTTGTCGATTTGCCCACGAATCGCAGGATTATCTTCAACTACTACAGTTGAGTTTGTTTTTTTAAGTCCTAGCGCTTGAACTGTCTTACGTTGAGTTTCAGGACGACCAATAACGCTACGAGTGAGGGTGATTTCTAATTTAGCCATAGTGTTTGTTCCCTCCTTAATTTAATAATTCTTCTACTGATTTACCGCGTAGACTAGCTACTTCTTCGGCATTTTTAAGTTCTTTAAGTCCTTCGATTGTAGCACGAACCATGTTGATTGGTGTGTTAGAACCTAATGATTTACTTAAGATATCAGTGATACCAGCAAGTTCTAAAACGGCACGAACTGGTCCACCTGCAATAACACCTGTACCAGGTGCTGCTGGTTTAATTAAAACACGACCTGCACCAAAACGTCCAATAACTTGGTGAGGAGTTGTTCCTTCAACACGTGGAACTGTTACTAAGTCTTTCTTAGCATCTTCTACTGCTTTTTTAATTGCTTCAGGTACCTCTTGAGCTTTACCAGTACCGAAACCTACGCGACCATTTTTATCTCCAACAACTACTAAAGCTGTAAAACGGAAACGACGACCACCTTTAACTACTTTAGCTACACGGTTAATCGTAACTACGCGCTCTTCAAATTCTTTAACTTCTTGTTCTTTACGACGCATGAGTGTCCCTCCTTTAAATTAAAATTGAAGTCCGTTTTCACGAGCTGCATCAGCTAATGCTTTGATACGTCCGTGGTATAAATATCCTCCACGATCAAATACTACAGCGTCAACGCCTTTTTCAGCGGCACGTTTTGCAACGATTTCGCCTACTTTAGCAGCTGCTTCTACATTACCTGATTGCTCTAGGTTAAATTCTTTATCTACAGTTGATGCTTGAGCGATTGTTACACCGTTTAAGTCATCAATTACTTGAGCATAAATATGTTTGTTTGAACGATATACGTTTAAACGTGGCTTTTCGCTAGTTCCAGCTAATTTAGCACGTACGCGGGCATGTCTTTTCAAACGAACTTTATTTTTGTCGATTTTAGCGATCATGTTAGTGCTCCTTTCTTATCTTAATGATTACTTACCAGTTTTACCTTCTTTACGACGAACATATTCGCCTTCGTAACGAATACCTTTACCTTTGTAAGGTTCTGGTGGACGGATTGAACGGATATAAGATGCAATTGCACCAACACGTTCTTTTGAAATACCTTCTACTTTAACTTTAGTGTTTTTCTCTACTGATAATGTGATTCCATCTTCAGCAACGATTTCTACAGGGTGAGAATAACCAACGTTTAAGATGATATTTTTACCTTGCATTTGGGCACGGTAACCAACACCAATAAGTTCTAAGTTTTTCTCGAAACCTTTAGATACACCTTCAATCATGTTAGCGATTAAAGCACGAGTTGTACCATGGATTGTTTTATGTTCTTTAGAGTCAGATGGACGTACAACTTCTAAGCTGTTGTCCTCTTGTTTATATGTCATTTCTTCATTAAAAGTACTAGTTAATTCACCTTTAGATCCTTTAACTGTTACTGTGTTACCTTCGATAGTAACAGTAACGTCTGAAGGGATCTCAATAATTTTCTTACCAACACGGCTCATTATGTGGGCACCTCCTTATAATTTTATAATTACCAGATATAAGCTAATACTTCTCCACCGATTCCACGTTGTCTAGCATCTTTATCAGTTAAAACACCTTCAGATGTAGAAACAAGTGCAATACCTAAACCGTTAAGAACTTTTGGAAGTTCATCAGCTTTAGCATAAACACGTAAACCTGGTTTAGAAATACGTTTTAATCCTGTGATAACGCGCTCGTTGTTTTGACCATATTTAAGGAACATACGGATAACACCTTGCTTATCATCTTCGATATATTCTACGCTTTTTACGAATCCTTCTTTTTTAAGGATTTCAGCGATTTCTTTTTTAATGTTTGATGCAGGTAACTCTAATTTTTCGTGACGTACCATGTTTGCGTTACGCACGCGAGTTAACATATCTGCAATTGGATCTGACATTGTCATTTGTGTTTCCTCCTTTCATTCTTTTGAGTTTACCAGCTAGCTTTACGTACGCCAGGGATTTGGCCTTTGTATGCTAGTTCACGGAAACAAATACGGCAAAGTTTGAATTTACGATATACTGAGTGTGGACGTCCACAACGTTCACAACGAGTGTATTCACGAACTCCGAATTTTTGTTTACGTTGTTGTTTAGCGATCATTGATTTTTTAGCCACTTAATTAGCCTCCTTTATAATTAGAGATTACTTTTGAAATGGCATACCGAATTGTGTTAACAATTCACGAGCTTCCTCGTCAGTGTTAGCAGTTGTAACGATAACGATATCCATTCCTCGTACTTTACTTACTTTATCATAGTCGATTTCAGGGAAAATTAATTGTTCCTTAACACCTAAAGTGTAATTTCCACGACCGTCGAATGCTTTTTTAGAGATACCACGGAAGTCACGTACACGTGGTAATGAAACTGAGATTAATTTATCAAAGAATTCATACATTCTTTCTCCACGTAATGTAACTTTTGCACCGATTGGCATACCTTCACGAAGACGGAAAGTCGCAATAGATTTTTTAGCTTTAGTTACTAATGGTTTTTGACCAGTGATTGCTTGAAGTTCTTCAACTGCAGAGTCTAAAACTTTAGAGTTTTGAACTGCATCACCGATACCCATGTTTACAACTATTTTTTCGATTTTTGGTACTTCCATAACTGAACTATAGTTAAATTTCTTAACTAACTCAGCAGAAATTTCATTATTAAACTTTTCTTTTAAACGTGTCAAAGTGGATCCTCCTTTCACTTAATAATTATTCATTTGATGATTTGATTTCTTCGCCAGATTTTTTAGCGATACGAACTTTTTTACCATCTACTACTTTGAATCCAACACGAGTTGGTTCGTTTGTCTTAGGATCAAGTAATTGAACGTTTGATACGTGGATAGTACCTTCTGTTTCTAAGATACCACCTTCTGGATTGAACTGAGTTGGTTTTTGGTGTTTTTTAATGATGTTAACACCTTCTACAACTACGCGTTCTTTCTTAGGTAATGCTTCTAAAACTTTACCAGTTTTACCTTTATCTTTACCTGAGATAACGATTACGTTGTCACCTTTACGTACGTGCATGTGTAGGCACCTCCTTAGGAATTTTGTTTTTTATCATTATAGATTAAAGTACCTCTGGCGCTAGAGAAACGATTTTCATGAAGTTACCTTCACGTAATTCACGCGCTACAGGACCGAATATACGTGTACCACGTGGACCTTTGTCATCACGGATGATTACACATGCATTTTCGTCAAATTTGATGTAAGAGCCATCTTCACGACGTACACCTGATTTAGTACGTACAACAACAGCTTTAACAACTTCACCTTTTTTAACAACGCCACCTGGTGTAGCATTTTTAACAGTAACGACGATTACATCACCAATGTTAGCTGTCTTACGACCAGATCCGCCTAAAACTTTGATTGTTAATACTTCACGAGCACCAGAGTTGTCTGCTACTTTTAAACGTGTTTCTTGTTGGATCATCTTTGTTTGACCTCCCTTATCTTTATACTTCTATTAAATAATTACTGATTCTTCAACGATTTCAACTAGACGAAAACGCTTAGTTGATGATAAAGGACGTGTTTCTGCAATCTTAACGATATCGCCCATTTTTGCTGAATTGTTTTCATCATGCGTTTTATATTTTTTTGAATATTTTACGCGTTTACCATATAATTTATGAGTTTTGTATGTTTCAACAACTACTGTAATAGTTTTATCCATTTTATCTGAAACTACTTTACCAACGTAAACTTTGCGGTCATTTCTTTCACTCACAGTAATGAACCTCCTCTACTTGATTATTTATTATCTGCTGCTTTCTCTTCTTCGATTTCTCTTTCGCGAACGATTGTTTTTAGACGTGCAATCGTCTTTTTAACTTTTCGAATGTTAGCAGTCTCTTCAAGTTGACCAGTTGCTAACTGAAAGCGTAAGTTGAATAATTGCTCTTTAGCTTCTTTGATTTCTTTTTCAATTTCAGTAGTGGTTAAATTTCTGATATCCTTAGCTTTCATTTGTGTCACCACCCAATTCTTCACGTTTTACAAACTTAGATTTAACTGGAAGTTTGTGTGCTGCAAGACGTAATGCTTCACGTGCAACTTCTTCTTGAACACCTGCAACTTCGAACAAGATACGTCCTGGTTTAACTACTGCTACCCATCCTTCAACTGCACCTTTACCTGAACCCATACGTACTTCTAAAGGTTTTTTAGTATAAGGTGTATGTGGGAATATTTTGATCCATACTTTTCCGCCACGTTTCATGTAACGTGTCATTGCGATACGAGCTGATTCGATTTGACGAGAAGTAATCCAAGCTGCTGTTTGAGCTTGTAAACCGTACTCACCAAATGTTACTTCATTTCCGCCTTTTGAACGACCAGTTGTTTTTGGACGATGTTGACGACGGAATTTAACACGCTTTGGTAATAACATTATTATTTTCCTCCTTCACTAGACTTCTTTGTAGGAAGAACTTCTCCACGGTAGATCCATACTTTAACACCTAATTTACCGTAAGTAGTGTCGGCTTCTTCATGTGCGAAATCAATGTCTGCACGTAATGTATGAAGTGGAACAGTTCCTTCTGAATATTGTTCTGCACGAGCGATATCTGCGCCACCTAAACGACCAGATACTTGAGTTTTGATACCTTTAGCTCCCAATTTCATTGCGCGTTGGATAGCTTGTTTTTGAGCACGACGGAAAGATACACGGTTTTCTAATTGACGAGCAATATTATTTGCTACCAATGTTGCATCTAAATCAACTTTTTTGATTTCGATAACGTTGATGTGTACTTTTTTGTTAGTCAATGCGTTTAATTTGTTACGTAATTTTTCAATTTCTGAACCGCCTTTACCAATAACCATACCTGGTTTACCAGTGTGGATAGCGATATTGATACGGTTTGCTGCACGTTCAATTTCAACACTTGAAACTGAAGCTTCTTTTAATGCTTCTGCGATATATTTACGAACTTTTAAGTCTTCATGTAAAAGTGTTGCGAAGTCTTTACCTGCATACCACTTTGCTTCCCAGTCACGAATTACACCGACACGAAGTCCGATTGGATTAATTTTTTGACCCACTATATTCCCTCCTTAATGATTTAGTTAATTATGCTTCTTTAACTTCTTTAGCTTCTTTTTCGCCAACTACGATTGTAATATGGCTAGTACGTTTGTTAATCGCACTTGCACGACCTTGTGCACGTGGACGGAAACGTTTCAATGTAGGTCCTTCATTAGCGTAAGCTTCTTTTACTACTAATGTGTCAGGATTTAAATCATAGTTATGTTCTGCATTTGCTAATGCTGACATTAATAATTTTTCAACAACAGGTGATGTTGCTTTGTTTGTTAATTTTAAGATGGCAATTGCTTCTGCCACTTCTTTACCTCTAATAAGATCTAAAACTAATCTCACTTTACGAGGTGCGATTCTTATTGTTCTAGCAACCGCTTTTGCTTCCATTGTGACTTCCTCCTCTTTTTAGAAATTAGCGTTTAGTCTTTTTGTCGTCTGCAGCATGACCTTTATAAGTACGTGTAGGTGCAAACTCTCCTAATTTATGTCCAACCATATCTTCAGTAATGAAAACTGGCACATGTTTACGACCATCATATACTGCTATTGTATGTCCGATGAAGTTAGGAAATACTGTTGAACGACGAGACCATGTTTTAATAACTGATTTTTTTTCACCTTCGTTTTGAGCTTCAACTTTTTTCATTAAATGATCATCAACGAAAGGTCCTTTTTTAAGACTACGAGCCATTATGGCGCCTCCCTTCTTATTTAATGCGCGCGGCATCTAAGCCGCACACGTAAATAAGGTATTATTATTTTTTCTTACGACCACGAACGATAAATTTAGATGAACGTTGGTTTTGTTTACGAGTTTTCTTACCAAGTGTTGGTTTGCCCCATGGAGACATTGGTGATTTAAGACCGATTGGTGTACGACCTTCACCACCACCATGTGGGTGATCGTTAGGGTTCATTACAGAACCACGAACTGTAGGACGTTTACCCATCCATCTAGAACGACCAGCTTTACCAATTGTGATTAATTCGTGTTGTTCATTACCAACTTGACCGATTGTTGCACGACAAGTAGATAAGATCATACGAACTTCACCTGATTTAAGACGAACTAGTACGTATTTACCTTCTTTACCAAGTACTTGAGCACTTGTACCAGCTGAACGGACTAATTGTCCACCTTTACCTGGTTTTAATTCGATGTTGTGAATTGTAGTACCAACTGGGATATCAGTTAATGCTAATGCATTACCTACTTTGATATCTGCATCTGGACCATTGAATACTTCTTGTCCTACTTTTAATCCTTTAGGAGCAATGATATATCTTTTTTCACCATCTGCGTATACTAATAATGCGATATTAGCTGAACGGTTTGGATCATACTCGATAGTTGCTACTTTAGCAGGAATTCCATCTTTGTTACGTTTGAAATCAATTACACGGTATTGACGTTTATGACCGCCACCTCTGTGACGAACTGTCAATTTACCTTGGTTGTTACGTCCCGCTTTTCTCGGAAGCGGTTGTAATAAAGACTTTTCAGGAGTCGTTGATGTAATTTCAGCGAAGTCTGAAGATGTCATATTACGACGACCATTTGTAATTGGCTTATACTTTTTAAGAGCCATTGTCGTTTTACCTCCTTAATGGTAATTGTTTTTAGTTAAATAGGTCTATTGAAGAACCTTCTTTTAGAGTTACGATTGCTTTACGACGTTTGTTAGTGAAACCATTGTAACGACCAACACGTTTAGCTTTTGCTTTAACGTTCATGATATTTACTGTATCAACTTTCACGTCGAAAATTTCTTCGATTGCGATTTTTACTTGTGTTTTGTTTGCACGTGTATCTACATCAAATGTGTATTTATCTAAAGCCATATCTGATGAAGATTTTTCTGTGATTACGGGGCGCTTAATAACATCTCTTGCTTCCATTATGCGAGCACCTCCTCTACTTTATCCACTGCTGCTTTAGTTATTACGACTTTACTAGAATCTAAGATATCTAATACGTTTAAGCTTTGAGCGTCGATAACTTTAACACCTGGAATGTTACGAGCTGATAATTCAACGTTGCTGTCTACAGTATCAACGATGAATAAAACTTTCTTAGAAAGTTCTAAGTTGCTCATTACATTTTTGAATTCTTTTGTTTTAGGTGCATCAAAGTTGAATGCTTCTAAAACTGTTAATTCGTTACCACTTACTTTTGAAGATAATGCAGAACGTAATGCTAAACGACGCATTTTCTTAGGCATTTTGTAAGAATAACTTCTTGGTGTAGGACCGAATACGATACCACCACCACGCCATTGCGGCGCACGGATTGTACCTTGACGAGCACGACCTGTACCTTTTTGTTTCCAAGGTTTACGTCCACCACCACGAACTGCTGAACGATTTTTAACTGCGTGAGTACCTTGGCGTAATGAAGCACGTTGTAAGTTGACTGCTTCGAATAATACGTGTTGGTTTGGTTCGATACCAAATACACTATCATTTAATTCGATAGAACCTGATTTTGATCCATCTACTTTTAATACATCAATATTAGCCATAATGTTGTTTCCTCCTTTCACCTAAATAATTATTTATTACCTTTTTTAATTGAAGTTGTAAGTTTTACTAAACCTTTTTTAGGACCTGGCACGTTACCTTTAACTAAAATTACGTTATTTTCTGCATCAACTTTAACTACTTCTAAGTTTTGCATAGTAACTGTGTTTCCGCCCATACGGCCTGGTAATTCTTTACCTTTAAATACTTTAGAAGCATCTGAAGCCATACCCATTGAACCAGAGCCTCTGTGGTAACGAGAACCGTGACTCATTGGTCCACGAGAGAATCCGTGACGTTTAATTGAGCCTTGGAAACCTTTACCTTTTGAAACGCCTGTTGCATCAATAATGTCTCCTGCTTGGAAAGTATCTACAGTGACTTCTTGACCTACCTCGTATGCTGAAACATCAATGTTTCTGAATTCACGAGTGAAGCGCTTAGGTGCTGTACCTGCTTTTTTAGCATGGCCTTCAGCAGCTTTAGTAGCATATTTGTTAGATTTACGATCTTTTTTATATGCTTGTTTGTCTTCAAAACCGATTTGAACAGCGTTGTAGCCGTCTACTTCTTCAGTTTTAGTTTGTAATACTACGTTTTGACTAGCTTCTACTACAGTAACTGGTATTAATTCACCGTTTTCTGCGAATACTTGAGTCATTCCAATTTTTCTTCCTAAGATTCCTTTGGTCATCGAAAGTCGCACCTCCTGTTATTTTAATGAATTATAATTTGATTTCGATGTCTACACCTGATGGTAAGTTTAAGCCCATAAGAGCATCAACTGTTTTTGGTGTAGGGTTAAGAATGTCGATTAAACGTTTATGCGTACGTTGTTCGAATTGTTCACGTGAGTCTTTGTACTTATGAACGGCACGGATTACAGTATAAACTGATTTCTCAGTTGGTAATGGAATCGGACCAGACACTTGAGCTCCTGAACGTTTAGCTGTTTCAACAATTTTCTCTGCTGATTGATCGATCATGCGGTGATCATACGCTTTTAAACGGATACGAATTTTTTGTTTTGCCATAATTTTCCCTCCTTGTTCGTCTACTTTATAGTGATAGACTTCTCCACGAAAACTCTCTTACACACCGCCATGGCAAAGCGGCCGGGTGTGTCAGTAACCTCTCGCTTCATCGCTTCTTAAAGTCCAACATTAGATATGATACATGATTTATTTCTATTAATCAATAGATAACCATATATTTTTTCTAATTTCATCTAACACATACCCAAGTATTATAACGGATTATGCGTTCTTTTTCAATAGGTAAAATTTAAATAGATAATTTGTAATCTAAATGTTATAATATAACAAGCAATTTTAACTAGGTGGTGAAATCATGAAAAGAGGAATTAAATCAGTTTTGCTAGTTCTTTCTATTATATTAGTTGTATCTGAGTTATTATTAGCCATACCTTTTCTAGGTGGAGGAATCGTTCTTTCAACTGGTTATAATGCTTTGGTACTTAATGGAACGTTATACTTTATTACGACTCTCATCCTATTAATAGATAACCAGAATTCTGTTAAAGTAATATTTATCATTCCATTAATCGGACTAATCGCTAGCTTTGTTGCAATCATTCCTATTATTGGCTGGTTATTACATATCGTAATGGTCGTATTAATGATCATCTTCTTATTTACGATTATAATTGCGCCAGTATATATCCCATCTAAATATTACAAGACTACTTATAAAAGTTAATATATAAATAAAAAGCCACGAGACTTCATTAAATGAAATCTCGTGGCTTTTTTATTATGCATGTACAAATACAAAGTAAGCGACAAAGACGAAGAATAAACCGTACATAATTGGGTGAATTTCTTTATGTCTTTTTGCTACGATCATTGTAATTGGGTAGAATATAAATCCACACGCGATACCTGTTGCAATTGAATATGTTAAAGGCATCATAATCATTGTTAAGAAAGCTGGTACTGCTATCTCAAATTTTTGCCAATCAATTTTACCTAAGTTACTAACCATCAACACTCCTACTATAACAAGCGCTGGTGCTGTAACCGCACTTGTAACAACTGCCATTAATGGAGAGAATAATAATGCTGCTAAGAAACAAATACCTGTTACAACGCTTGCGAACCCTGTACGTGCACCAACTGCAACACCTGCACTAGATTCTATATAACTTGTTGTAGTTGAAGTACCAAATATTGCACCTACAATCGTTGCTAATGAATCAGAGAATAATGCTTTACCTGCTCTAGGTAATTTATTATCTTTCATTAATCCAGCTTGGTTTGCAACCGCAACTAACGTTCCTGCAGTATCAAAGAAATCTATAAATAAGAAAGTTAGAACGACAATTAAGAATTGTACATTAAATATAGTAGATACATCACCAAACGCTTCGAATGCTGCACCAAATGTTGGTGACACACTTGGTACTTTCCCTACTATACTATCTGGCATTGCAATTAAACCTGTAATTAATCCCGCAATAGCTGTTAAGACCATTCCGATGAAAATTGCTCCTGGTAATTTTTTAGCCATTAATATAATTGTAATGATAATACCGAATACTGCTAATAGTACTTCTGGGTTATGCATAGTTCCAAGTGTAACTAAAGTTGAATCTTCTTTTTTAACAATACCTGCTCCTTGTAAACCTACAAAGGTAATAAACAACCCTATACCGGCAGACACAGCCATCTTTAATTCAAATGGTATTGCATTGATAATAACCTCTCGTAAACCACTCATCGTTAATATTGCAAATATAACACCTGAGAATAACACGCCTGTTAAACCAGTTTGCCATGGAATACCCATTGTTAGCACAACTGTAAACGCGAAAAACGCATTTAATCCCATACCTGGTGCTAAAGCTATCGGGTATTTCGCAATGATACCCATAAATAAACAACCAACTAGTGCTGCTAAAGCTGTAGCAACAAACACAGAACCTTGGTCCATTCTCATTGAATCAGGTACATTTTCAACACTTGCCAAACTTAACATTGATGGGTTAACCGCTAATATGTATGCCATAGATAAGAATGTCGTTAAACCACCAAGAATTTCTCTTTTATAATTTGTTCCCAATTCATCAAACTTAAAGTAACGTTTCATCATAAGACTCCTTTATTAATTTCAACACTGTACATTGTATTACTGGGAACATCAAAAATCAATACTTTTTACGAACATTTATATATTTTAATTTATTTATGTTCGTGTTATAGTTCGCTTTTTACGCTTTATAATCCGTGACAGTACGCCTCTAGCCAACTCAATTAAATATATAAACAAAAACTGAGACATCACATGATGTCCCAGCCTTTATTCAGATTAAGTTAGAACTTCAACCCTTTTAAAGCGTCTTTAAATGGATTGTTTTCTACTTCTTCAGTTTGCATATATTTCTTCATTTCTTTTTTGCCAATTTTACCTGATTTTCTATTTTTAAGTCTTTCGTCCATATGCTCTTGTGTTTCTGTATGACCACATACACATCTATAAGTCGCTTTTTTTCCTGTACCATAGAGTGTAAGTTTTTTCTTACAGTTTGGACATCTGGCATTCGTTTGTCTTTGTTGATTCTTTTTAGTCTTACATGTTGGATCTTGACACACAAGCATTTGACCATTTTTCGTTTTAACTTTAAGCATAAATTTTCCACAAGTCGGACACTCAGTCGTTGTGATATTATCATGCTTGAATTTGTCATCACTTTCTTTAATATCTGTGATGATTTCTCTCGTGAAGTTTCTCATTTCATCCATGAATTTATTTTTAGAATAATTTCCTTTTTCGATTTGAGTTAACTTCATTTCCCAATCTGCTGTTAATTCTGGTGATGTCAGTTGTTCAGGTGCTAAGTTTAATAATTGTTTACCTTTTGGCGTAATCTTAATTTTACCTTGTACCGATTCTATAACATTAGAACTATATAACTTCTCAATGATATCTGCTCTAGTTGCAACTGTTCCGATACCACCTGTTTCATTTAAAGTTTGAGCCAATTTCTTATCTTTAAGTTTAAAGAAATGATGTGGTGATTCCATCGCTTTTAGTAAAGTTCCTTCATTGAAGTATGCAGGTGGTTCTGTATCTTTACTAACGACATTCACTTTTTGTATATTCACGTGCTGTTGTTCTTCAAAAGGTAAAACTTTTACATGCGTCTTTTCTTCATATAATTCCTTAAAGCCTAATTCAACTGCTACTTCTTGTGTCAGTTTAAAAGTTTCTCCTTCACATGTTAATGTCACAGTTGTTTCTTCATATTGATATGGTGGTAATAATACTTCTAAAAATCTCTCAGCTACAAGCATATATATTTTTTGTTCTCTAGGAGATAACTGATCAAAGTTAGGTCTCACTTCTGTTGGTACAATCGCATGATGGTCTGATACTTTTTTATTATCAACAAAATGTTTACCCGCTTTAATTGGTTTCTTAAGCAATGGTACAGCATGAGATTTAAGTGGCGTAGCACTTAATGATGATACTCGTTCTTTCAGAGATGAAACCATATCATCTGTTAAGTAGTTAGAATCTGTTCTAGGATAAGTCAGTACTTTATGCTGTTCGTACAATGCTTGCATTGTATTCAACGTTTCTTTCGCACTCATTTTATATCGTTGATACGCTGTTTGTTGCAAACTTGTAAGATCGTATAACTTTTGAGGGTACTTTGTTTTTTTCTTCTTCGAAATATTTTGGATAATACCCTTTTTATTTTGAACTTTTTGTTTAACTTGTTCTATTAAATCAGAATCAAATGTTTTATCCCCACTCTTACTCAGCCATTTAAATTTATATCCTTCAACTTCAATATTCATTTGATAATACTTTTCAGGTTTAAATGATTGAATTTCTTGTTGTCTCATTTGTACAAGATTTAAAGTTGGTGTTTGAACACGACCACACGATAATTGCGCGTCATATTTCGTTGTTAAAGCTCTAGTCGCGTTTATACCGACAATCCAATCCGCTTCACTTCTACATAATGCTGCTTGATATAAATTGTTGTATGCTTCACCAGGTTTTAAATTTTGAAAACCTGCTTTAATTGCTTTTTCAGTAACCGAACTGATCCATAGTCGCTTAATTTGCTTTTTGACTTTTGCTTTTTCAATAATTAATCTTGCAACAAGTTCTCCTTCTCTACCAGCATCTGTCGCAATAATAATTGAATTCACATCGTCTCGCTTCATCAAATGTTGAACTGTGTTAAATTGGCTTCTTGTTTTCTTAATTACAACATGTTTCATATAATCAGGAATAATTGGTAAAACATTTAAATTCCATTCTTTAAATTTTTTGTCGTATTCTTCAGGCGTAGCATTCGTTACAAGATGTCCTAATGCCCAAGTAACGATATAATTTTTATTTTCAAAGTAACCTTTTTTCTGATCATGAATACCTAATGCTTTAGCGATGTCACGACCTACTGAAGGTTTTTCTGCAAGAACTAATACTTTCATTTCTTTTCACCCATTCTTTTTTACATTCGTACTATTATAACATGAATAAAAAGTGTTCTAAAGGCATGAAAAACTTTTATAAATTTTCGATTAATCGTATAATGGAATAAAATAATCGTTGAATATTAAAGGAGTGACTATCATGCAAATACTGCCTCTTAAAGAAATCGATTCGATTGCTTCTTATTTACACGAAAAAAATAGGCAAGTAACAAACTACGTGACACATATACCCCAGTCAATAGAAGATATAAAGAATGACTTAAGCCATAAATTTGATGAGAATACCTTCTACTATATAGAAGATCATGACACAATTATCGGGATATTAGGATTTGAAAGCGTAGATGATGAAACTGCAAATGTATGGGGACCAATCGTTAATGATACAAGTGAAGAAACGTTAAGCGCGTTAAAAGAAATATGGGAAACACTTTTAAACGATCATCCAAACATTAAATATTGTCACATTTCACTACATAAAGATCACATTTTAAATAACAGTAAACTGAAGAGACTACATGCGGGATATGTAGAAACGCAATATACGTTAGAAATTCAACAACCACCTTTACCAATTGATAAGAAACACCAAATGACGCCGTACAGCAAACCATATTACTATGCATTTAATAAATTACATTCCAATAGTTTCAAACATAGTGATATCAGTGCTGACGATATAATAGACTCACTAGATGATAATCATGCGCTTTATTTATATATAGCTGAAGGGCTCGT
This sequence comes from Mammaliicoccus sp. FSL K6-3158, assembly GCF_038005105.1. NCBI lineage: Bacteria > Bacillati > Bacillota > Bacilli > Caryophanales > Staphylococcaceae > Mammaliicoccus > Mammaliicoccus sp. FSL K6-3158. Next base: position 725,925 of record NZ_JBBOSL010000001.1, on the reverse strand, counting down.
TAAAGGCTACATATATCTATCCATAGATATACCTGAGAAATTAGCCACAATTCCTAATTTAGCTTCTCACCATGATTACAGAAAACAAGGCATTGCTTTTCAAATGATTCATTTCGCGACGACAGAAGCATTTAATCATCAAGATGTCGAAACAGTTCGTATCTATGTAGATAGTAAAAAACATGAACAAATACAATTATTATATGAAAAAGTCGGTTTCCACATCGTCAATGAAACACATCATTTCAAATATGTTAGACCATACGATGTTTAACATTTAAACTAAGACCCACGAATGCTTATTGAACATTCATGGGTCTATTTTTAATAGTAAAATTACATTGTGAGCTATATGTTTTACATTAAAAAAGTTTCGGGCGTATAATACTTGGGTAGTTTAAATAATGCAAATAAATAGAGAAAGCGAGTCTTGTGTATGGAATACCTTATAGCGCTATTACCAGCATTGTTCTGGGGAAGCGTCGTATTAATCAATGTTAAAGTTGGTGGAGGTCCTTATAACCAAATCTTAGGTACAACAATCGGGGCTTTCATCATCGGTTTATGTTTATTCTTCTTTGGTGATGTACACTTTACATTCACTACAGTTATTATCGGTATGATTTCTGGTGCTTTCTGGGCACTTGGACAAGGATTTCAACTTAGAAGTGTAGACTTAATTGGGGTTTCAATTACGATGCCTATATCTACAGGCTTACAATTACTTGGAACAACATTATTCAGTGCTGCATTTTTAGGAGAATGGTCAACAGGTACGCAAGTTGCACTTGGCCTATCAGGTTTAGTGTTACTAATTATCGGTGTTATATTTACATCTGTTCAGAAAAAAGGTTCTGGCAATAGCGGAAATACTAAAAAGCTTGGTAAAGCTATTCCAATATTACTCATATCTACAGTCGGTTATGTCGTATACGTTGTAATCGGCCAAGTATTCGGTGTTGAAGGTTGGGATGCGCTATTTCCACAATCTATAGGTATGGTAATTGGTGGTATCATTTTATCATTCAAACATAAACCTACTGTTAAACATACGTCACTCAACTTATTGCCAGGAATTGTATGGGCATTAGGTAATATGTTCCTATTCATTTCACAACCAAAAGTTGGTGTCGGAACGAGCTTTTCATTTTCACAAATGTTAGTAATCGTTTCTACTCTAGGTGGTATTTACCTATTAGGTGAACAAAAAACAAAACGTCAAATGACATTTATTTGGATAGGTATCGTGTTAATCATTATTGCCGCATTTATTATTGGTGCAGCTAAAGGGTAAACTCAATATATAAAAATAGGAGTGTTTAATATGTATGAAGATTTAAAAGATAAAGTTGTGATTGTCACTGGAGGTAGCAGTGGTATTGGTAAAGCAACTGCTGAACGATTTGGTAAAGAAGGATCAAAAGTTGTCATTGGATATTTAGGTCACGTTGAAGAAGCTGAAAAAATCGTTCAATCTATTAAAAATTCTGGTGCTGACGCGGTTGCTATTAAAGCAGACGTTTCAGTAGAAGCAGATATCAAAAACTTGATTCAACAAACACATGAAACATTTGGTCGTATAGATGTGTTGATCAATAATGCTGGTTTCGAAAAACCAATTCCATCTCATGAAATGAGTTTAGAAGAATGGTCTAAAGTTATCGATATCAACTTAACAGGTGCTTTTATTGGTAGTAGAGAAGTCATTAATTACTACTTAGAGCATGATATTAAAGGTCAAATCATCAATACTGCAAGTGTGCACGATGTTATTCCTTGGCCAAACTACGTCAATTACGCAGCAAGTAAAGGCGGCTTAAAATTGATGATGGAAACTTTATCTATGGAATACGGTAAAAATGGTATAAGAATTAATAATGTTTCTCCAGGGGCTATTGTTACAGAACATACTCGCGAAAAATTCTCTGACCCTGCAACACGTGAAGAAACATTAGAAATGATTCCATTACATGAAATTGGTGAAGCGGATCAAGTTGCAAATATTAATGCATTCCTAGCTTCAGAACAAGCAAGTTATATTCACGGTACAACAATATATGTTGATGGCGGAATGACAAACTACCCTGCTTTCATGGGCGGTAAAGGTTAATATATAACAAAAAGCGTTTGGATGCGAAATCCAAACGCTTTTTTAATGTTTAATTAAACAAAGAAAAATTGATATACATATAATATGACGATTGATATGACAATACTTAAATTAGTAGCCATGCCGACTATAGGTAAGGTCTTATATTTAAATGTAATAGCATAAGACAATACTGAAACACCTATAGGTAATAACCAACCAATAAGTAACGTCGTTTTGATCATTGGATCATCAACAGGTAAGAAGAAATGAACAATTAAGCCCATTAATAAACCAAAGCCATAATGAAATGCTAAGTATTTAACAACAATTGGTAAGTATGCTTTTTCGATTTTAAAATTCAAGAATAAACCTAATAAGATCATGGATAATGGCATATTGGCATTTGCAATAATTCCAAAGAAATCTATCGCTTTATCAGGTACTTTAATGCTCATTATATTTAAGATAAACATAATCATATATGTCATAAGTGGTACGGTCTTTAATAAATTTAAACCCATTCGTTTAAAGTCAAACTGATCGCCACCATCATTGAAGTAACTACCAACAAAATAAGTTACACCAAACATAATGATAGCTGTACCAATGTCTAACATACCAAAGTATAATAAACCATTTTTAGGCCAAATTTGTGCGACTAATGGATATGCAAACAGTCCAATATTAACTGAAGCGGCCATCATGCCAACAGTACCTCTTATTTGATTATTATATTTTTTCTTGAATAACCATATGATTAGTAGCTTTGCTATAATGCCGTATAATAGCATTAATATAGGTAGCCATCCTAAAGATAAATCTAAATCAGATCCATTTAAATTTACAATCACTAATGAAGGCAAAGTAACATTTAGTACAAGTGTTGCAAGTACATTACCATCAGAAGCTTTAAAGAATTTAAGCTTCTTTAGAACGTATCCTAAAGCAATTAATAAAATAATCATTATAAATTTTTCTGTCACTTTATCACTTCTCTCATTAAACTCACATTTATCTATATTAACAACAGTTTAACTTCTATGCACACTTTTTGTTTGAAATATTAATAAATTATACTAAAATTAGTTTAGTTATATTTAATAATATCATCAAATCTTACATCAATGACTTTGGCTAAATCTGCTGGATCAAGTTCAATTTGATAACCACGTTTACCTGCACTTACGATAAACGTAGTTAATGGTTCTGCATTGATATCAATTACGGTTTGATATGTTTTTTTCATACCAATTGGAGAACAACCACCTCTGACATACCCTGTAACTTTGGTGAGTTGATCAAGTGGTAAGAGTTCTAATTTTTTCTGACCAACAGCTTTACTAGCTTTTTTCATATCAAGATGTTCAACGACTGGAATAACAAAAACGAAATATTCACGATTCCCATTTGTTAATACAAGCGTCTTATACACTTGATGTTCTGGTTTCTGAATTAATTGCGCAACTTCATGACCATCTAAATGATCTTTTCCTATTTTAAATTCATGAGTATGATAAAATATATTATATTGATCTAAGATGCGCATAGCATTGGTTTTTACTTTTTTCAATTTATCACCTACTTCATAGCTATTTTATAAAAAGGAGTGTTTAAAATGGATTTAAACCAACATCTTTCTGAACTTAAATATGATTACATACGTATACAAAATGACCTAGAAAAGAGAGAATCTACTGGTCAAGCTACCGACTTACTTGAAAAACAACTTGTCAAAATCGAAGAAGAAATCAGTAAAGTTCGCGCTCAACTTGATCAAGATTAACGAAAGGAAATGACTATGTTAATTCTCATACTTTTATTATTTACCATTATTTATCTTATTATTAGTTACTTAAGTATATACCAACTACATACGATGCTTACGCAAGCTTTAAGATTTATAATGGGGCTTATGCTTATTGTCTTTTTAGGCAGTATTGTATTTAGTTTTGCAATGCAAACTTGGTGGATATTAGCTGTATTGGTTTGTCTCGTTATCAATGTTGAAATCACAGCATTTAAATATCGTATTAAAGACCAAAAAGCGATTCAACTACTCAATTATATGTCGATCTTTATATTAATCATATTTGCGTTTTTATTATTTATAGTGTTTTAATACGCTAAAGCATATCATCAAAAGCTCATTTATGTGAAAAAGCTGAGAATCATTATTTCTCAGCTCTTTTTATTTGTATAAGTGAGCTAGACCTTGTAACCTCTTAGCACCATCCAATAGTTCATCATCACTTAACGCTAATGAGATTCTAACGTAATTTTGACCATTATCGCCAAACGGTATACCTGGTGCGACTAAAATAGACACCTCTTGTAATAAATATTTTACAAATGCTTCTCCATCATATTCTGGAGGTGTTTGTAACCAAAGGAATATACCACCTTTCATTGGCTCAAATGGTATACCTACTTCTCTTAATGACGCTTCAAATTGATCTCTTCTCGTCTTAAATATTTCATTTTGTTTAATAAGAAAATCATCGCATTCATTTAATGCGACAGTACTCGCATCTTGTAATGCACCAAACATACCGGCATGTGTGTGCGTTTGATATTTCTTTAAAGCAGCAATCATTTCTTTGTTACCGACTGCAAAGCCTACCCTGTATCCAGACATGTTATACCCTTTCGATAAGGAAAATATTTCTACAGCTGTTTCTTTAGCACCTTCCGATTGGAGAATACTTGGATTCTTCTGATCAAATCCAAAAGCACTATATGCAAAGTCATGTATAATATTTGTTTTCGTATCTTTAAATTTAGCAATCGTTTCATCAAAAAATTCAGTATTTGCAACAGATCCAGTTGGATTATTTGGATAAGTTAAGTAAATTAATTTTGTCTTATCTAAGATTTCAGGTTCTATCTCATCCCACTGTGGTAAGTATTGATGTTCAGGCGCTAATTCTAAAGAATATGGCTTAGCACGAGCAAGTAGAACACCTGCTAAATAATCTGTATAGCCTGGATTCGGTAATAACACATAGTCTTTAGGTTCTACGACACAGATCGGTAAACCTACCAAACCATTTTTTGTACCATATAAAATACAAACTTCCTCTTCTTTATCTAAATCCACATCATATTGTCTCTTATAAAAATCTACAATCGCTTGTTTAAACGTGTCTTTACCATGAAAAGCACCATATTTCTGATTTTCTTGCTTTTGTATGGCATTTATAAATTCATCTACGATAACCTTTGGCGTCTCACCATCTGGGACACCGACCGCCATATTAATTAACGGTAACGGACCATGTTCAACCTTACGACCCATTGTCTTTCCAAAGTAACTGTCTGGTATCTCTGATAATAGTTTTGATATTGGCACAATAACGACTCCTCGAAATAAAATTCTTCAGACTATTTTTTTGTATATGAATATATTTTATCAAAGTATGAAACACGAACAAGTATTTTCTTATTAAATTACTAAGAAATAAATCATAGTAGGCGTTTGGAATTGTTATTCTGGATGCTTATATTAGGATAGGCTGCCTTAGTTACAATTCCCACGACTTTTGTTACTAACAACACCAATATATATACAACATACAAAAAGCCCCTCCTTGTCTCACTGACATGGAGGGGTTAAACATCTATTCTATAGGTTCTTTTGGTCTTTTAAATATTGCTCGTTTAAATTTCATAATGATTTCATATGAAATTGGCACAACTAATAGTGTTAATATCGTTGAAGAAATTAATCCTCCTATTACTGTAATTGCTAATGCTTTAGAAATAAGGACAGAACTTCCTCCACCAAATAATAGTGGTACTAATGCCCCGATTGTCGCAATAGCTGTCATTAAGATAGGTCTTAAACGCGTGCCTGCTGCTTCTATTAATGCTTCTCTTGTAGTCATGCCCGCTTCTTCCATATTAATCACTCTATCTATTAATACAATCGCATTCGTTACAACAATACCAATCAACATTAACATACCTATCATGCTTGGTACGGATATTGTTTCTTGTGTAATTAACAGTCCTGCAATTACACCAATGATAGATACTGGTAATGAGAATAATATTGCAAATGGTGCTAATCCACCTTTGAATGTTAATACGATTACTAAATATACGATTAGAATTGCTGCGCCCATCGCCAGCAACAATTGTTCTATTGCTTCGTTGATGTCGTCGTTTGTACCGCCAACATTCAATTCAACATCTGTTGGTGTATCAATTTTAGAAACTCTTTGATTAACATCTGTTGTCACTTTCGCAACATCGTCTGCAGTGATTTTAGCATCTACAGAAACAGAAATTTTGTCATTTTCTCTTGTGATTGTATCTGGTGAAGTTGTTTTCTTCAATGTCGCAATATCACTTAGTTTCACATCTTTACCTAATGGAGATGTAATCTTAGTATCTTCTAATTTCTTCTCTGACCAATCTGTTTTTTCTTTTTTAGTCAGTTTAACATCGATAGATTTACCATCATCATTTAATTTAGTAACAACTTTTTCTTGTGTTGTTTGATTAAGCGTCATAGCAATTTGACCTGCAGAAAGTCCTAATTTGCTCGCTTTATTTTGATCAACTTTCACATCGTATTGCTCATAAGATTTAGAAAGGTTCGAACTTACATTTTCTACACCTTTAACTTTCTTCATTTCTTTCTCTACATCTTTAACTGTACCTTCTATTGCGTCAGTTGATGGACCTGATACTTTTACAGATACTTCGTTCGCTGTACCACCAGTAGAGAAATCTTGTTGTTTCCATTCACCTTTATGATTGAATTTACCGATATGGTCCATAACTTCTTTACCGACATTATCCCAGTTAGGTGTATCTTTATCGTATTTAACCATTAAAGCCATGTCATTTTTGGCAGAAGGATTAAATGGATTTTCTCCGCCTACGCTGTATTGAACAAAATCTACGTTTTTATCTTTTGATAAATATTTCTCAGCTTGTTCACCGTTTTTAACAACTTGATCTTCTTTTTCACCTGGTGAAGGTTTATAAGTCAGTGCTAACATTTTATCTTCGCCTGTATCGATAAATGATTTACCAATATAAGGCGTGAATACAAGTGCAATACTTGCGATAACAAGCACAATACTTAGTACGATAACGAGCCATTTATGATTTAAATTCCATTTTAAAATGCCTTTGTATTTATTCGCTAACCAATGTCCTCTTTCTTTTTTAGCTTTCTTAATACCATTTCTAAAGAAAATGTGTGAAAGTACTGGCACAATTGTTAATGCTATAAGTAGTGAAGCTAATAAGCTAAATGCGACTGCTAAAGCAAATGGTCTAAACATTTCTCCAATTTGTCCAGTTACAAAAGCTAACGGTAAGAATACGACAATTGTAACGATTGTTGAAGACATGATTGGTATAAACATTTCTTTCGTCGCACTTGTAATCAGTTTACTACCTTTCAGTTCTTCACCTTTATCCGACATACGTCGATAAATATTCTCTATTACAACAATGGAGTCATCAATAACACGTCCAATTGCGACTGTTAATGCCCCTAAAGTTAAGATATTTAATGAAACATCCATTGCTTTTAGACCAATGAGTGCCATTAATAATGACATTGGAATAGATACCATCGCGATAATAGTTGATTTAATATCTCTTAAGAAGAACATAATGATAATAACTGCAACGATAGAACCGATTAAAGCTTTCTCAACCATCGTCGATACTGAGTCTTTAATTGTTGATGCTGTTTCCATCAATTGCACAGATTCTATGTTTTTATGATCTTTCTTATAAGCTTCGAGTTCTTTGTCTACATTATCAACGACATCTACTAAATTGGCATCTGTAGATTTCGTTACTTGAAGAGCTAAAGCATCTTTACCGTTTGTCTTAGAAATTGAATCTCGTTTCTTCTCTTGTTTAACATCTGCGATATCAGATAATTTTACAGATGGGATACTTTGAGATGCACTGCTATCATTTGATTCGGAGCCTTCTTGAGCTTGTTGTGCTTGCTGGCCTTGTTGTGATTGACTTGCAGCACTTTGTTGACCACCACTTGAAGCACCACCTGTCATAGGTATTTCTAAGTCTTTCAGCGCTTTAATTGAAGTAAATCTTCCATCTACGACAATTGATTTCAAATTATCTCCAAATGTATATAAACCTAAAGGTGATTCTTTCGTAGCACCGTCGATATATTGAAGCACTTCATCCTCACTCATACCACGTTTCGTTAATTCATTTTGGTCAAATTCTAAATTTACTTCTTCTAACGTTTGACCAGACAATGATACATTTTGAACGCCGTCTACTTTTTCAAGTTTAGGTATTAAATCTGATTGCATTTGTTTTGTTACTTTTTCAAGATTATCATCTTTATCAGATATTGAATAACTCACAACTGGGAATGAATACATAGACATTCTACTCATATCTGGGTCTTGAACTCCGTCAGGTAAATCTAACGCTTCTAATTTCTTTCTTAATTCAGTCTCAGCTTCATCCATGTCTGTTTGATATGTATATTCTAATGTAATTGCTGAAGCATTTTCTAAAGACTGACTTGTAACATTTTGTACGCCTTCTAGATTTTGAACTTCTTTTTCAACTGGTTCTGTTACATTTTCTAGTACACTTTCAGGTGTTGCACCAGGATATGGTGTCGTAATAGTAATAACAGGAGTTGTAATATCCGGTAATAACTCTAGTTTCATTTTGAACGCTGAATATATGCCGCCAAGCAAAATAATAATCGTCATAAGCAAAATAGCAAATTTATTATTCAGCGAGAACTTAATCATTTTTTGAACCACTCAATTTCCCCCTAATTTATGATTTGTAAGTAATTGTATAATAATTTAATGTTGAAACAAACCTTATACATAAAGAAAGCACTAAAATTTTAATAATTTAAAGTTTTAGTGCCTTAATCTTATGTCTAGTTTCTTTTGATTTTCTTTTCGATTTTTCTTTTATATGTGACTACTGCCGGTTTTACTTTCTCGATTGCAGTATAAAGTGGTTTATTTAATACATAATCAAATTCACCGATTTTCTCACTTAAATAAGTGCCCCAAACTCTCTTGAATGCCCATAATCCATAATGTTCATGGTCTTGGTCAGGGTTATTATCCGTACCACCGAAGTCGAACTTAGTAGCGCCTTTCTCTTTAGCAAAGCGCATCATTTCAATAATCATGCGGTGATTCGGTAAAAATTCACGATATTCATTTGATGACGCACCATATAAATAATATGATTTCTTACCTGAGAAGATTAAGATACCGCCAGATAAATACACGCCATCTGGTTTTTTACTTTTTAATTCTTCCATTTCTTGAATACGTTTTTCAAAGTTACCTAGTTTTTCATCAGCATCATTTAACTGATTAACGACTTTCTTAGTTTGTCTTCTATTTGCTAATTTTTCTTTTTCTTCTAATAGTGCATCACGTTCTTTAAATAAGTCTTTTAAGACTGTATCTGGCACGACTTTGACTAAGAATAATTCACAATCCCCATCTGGATGTAAATGATCATAAATATTCTCAAAGTATGAAACATCTCTTGTTAAGAAATTATCTCTCTCGCCTGTTTCTTCCATGATTTTCGCAAAGATTTTCAAGTCGTCACGGTTACCAATGACTAATTCAGTACCTCTTTTTAAAGAGTTTCTTACACGTGAACGGTTTCGTTTATCAAAGCTTTGCATTAAGTCTTCTTCAGGTTGATCGATTTTTGTGATCATCGTCATTCTAGGTTGGATATATTTCTTACTTAATCCATCTTCAAAACCTTTATGTTCAAATCCTAATGAAGTTAAATATTCAAGAACACCTTCAGATTGATTTACTTCTATATCTGGGTCAATTTTAATGGCATAACTTTTCTCATTACGTGCGATTTCTTTAGATAATTCAAAAAGTACTTTAACAGATGTTTCGTCTTTATAATCAACAACAAAACCTCTAGATATGTAACATAATGTATATGGTAGCTTTGGCACTTTCTTAAATAAAAGTTGTGCTACACCTGTTATTTTTTCACCATCGCCCACTGCTATACGACGAGAATACCAACCTGTAAGCTTTTTGGATTCTGCCCACTTTGTAAGTTGCAACATATCACCATTTGGATGTTGCTTTACAAATTCATCATGTTGCTCATGAGTGATATTCATTTTCTTTATCGTCATTTATAAATCTCCTTTTTATCAATTCGTCTTTTAATTATACAATGAAACGTACTATAATTTCACGCAAAAGACCAATATTTGTTATACTTGTCATATAAAACATACAGTTAGGATTGAAATATATGAGACAACTTGTTCTAACGCTTTTTATTATTATAAATATCATACTGATTGCGGTCAGTCTAAATTTTGATAGCACGATTAATTATTTAAGCTATCGTATCATAACTGTTGCCTTCACCTTGCTACTAAGCATCGTCTTTATTCTCGAGAACGCACGCAAATCTATATTATTTATAGCCATTATAAGCGCCTTGATTGCACTCGCGCATTTAAGTATTATTATTCAAAGTGTCTATCTCAATGTTTATGCGAATTAGCTTTGAATTCGTAACACGCGCCTTTATATAAAATGCGCGTGTCTTTTTTTATATTTGTTGATGAGAGTGATAATGTAGTGTATTTCTCTTTTGCATCCTCTATAAGTTTAATGACAACATCATCTTCTTTAAAGCCTAACTTAACATCATCTTCGCTTTTCTCAATCTCTTTCAATCCATACCATGATTGCCAATTTTGACTAGATTCTTGAAGATTACCGACTTGAATCGTCACTTCATCAATTGATAAGTTATAATGAAAATTATCTTCTAATGAAGCTTCTCTTTCTTCATCGCTTTCGCCCCACTGAATGATGAATGGTAAATTTAACTCTTGTTTATCATCTAAATATAGTAATTGCCATTGTATCGTTGTGCCGTCCGGTTTCGTTCTCGACATTTCAATTGGACCTACAATATCTAAATCAAATTGCTCTAGATGAGTCTTAACGCTATCGATATTTTGTGTTCTAAGGCAGATCCTTTTAAATCCTTCTTGTACATGCTCATCTTTAAACGTATTCGCAAAGCTTAATCTACCTTCTTCCGTTTGAGCATATGAACGCGCTAAAGCTGCATCAAAGACATCAATCCACTCTATATAATGTAAATCTATATAACTTAATTGATTGTACGTTCCTAATTGTGTATGTTTACCACCTTGGATGGCTTGAATATATTGATGTGGAAATTCAATTGATTCTATACCGTCTACGTAATGAATAATATGATCAAATTTTAAATTCATGTACATACCTCCTACTTTTAAGCTGCTCTTTTAAACACTTTACTATTAATGAAGAATAAAATAATCAGCAATATTGAAACGATAATAATCGTAAGGACATATGGATATACTTCGTGTTCTCCTTTTATACCCACTAACGGTGAAACGATACCACCGAATAGAAATTGAGATAGTCCTAATAAACTTGCCGCACTTCCAGCGCCACCTTTATTGTTAGCCATCGCAATAGAAAAACCAGTCGTACCAATTGCAGATACTGGACTAACGAGTATGAAGAATCCAATCATTAATATCCAAATGGATAAGCCATTCATCAATGTGATTGAAACGATAATCACACCTATAATTTGAATCATTCCGAATAAACGCATAAGTACATGTTCGTCATAATAGTCGACTAATTTATTAATAATTTGACCTGATAATATTAATCCAAAACCATTAAAAGCAAACATACAACTAAAAGCTAATGGTGAAATATGATAGACAGATTGCGTTATGAATGATGAAGCGGATATGTAACTAAATAACAATGCGTATGTACATCCTTGTATAAATAAAGGCATTAAAAATTTTGGACTTTTGAGTAAATTTTTAAAGTCTGTTAGCACTTCACTGATTCTACCTGATGAACGTTCTGCTTCTGGTAATGATTCAGTTAATTTTAATGAAGATAAACTAAACATAATAAAGCCGAATATCGTTAGTAAAATAAAGACCACTTTCCAAGTTGAAAATGATAATATAATACCACCCAATACAGGTGCTAAAATAGGCGCAACACCATTAACAAGCATTAATATCGCTAAGAATTTCGTTAAAGCTTTACCTTTATATAAATCACTGGAAATTGCCCGGGAAATAACTGCGCCTGCCCCACCAGTAAAACCTTGTACAAATCGTAATGCCATCATGACGTAGATATTAGGTGCAAATACGCATAATATTGAAGCAACTGTATAAACAATTAATGCAACCATGAGTGGTCGCTTACGCCCTATAAAGTCAGATAGTGGCCCGACAAATACTTGTCCAACTGCTAAACCAACCATAAAGAGTGTGAGCGTTAATTGCGTGTTTGACGTTGTTGTATCAAAATCACGACTAATTTCTGGTAATGCTGGTAAATACATATCTATTGAAAATGGTCCAAATGCGGTTAATAAACCGAGAATCACGATTAAAAATAATGAAGGCTTAGCCATCTTTTGTTCGTTCATGAAAAACGCTCCTTTTATATCTATTACCTAATATTATTGCTTAACAATTTTCAAATAGCAATGTTATATGTGAACACTTATTAAAATACTTTACTTTCAGATAGTCATCATTCAAAATATAGTCAGAAACTTAGAATCGGAGTGGAAACATGAACATTTTTTTAACAGGTGCTACGGGATTTGTAGGTGCAGAGTTAATACAATCACTTGCAAAAGATGCACAAAAGCAATTTTATGTATTATACAGGAGTGAGCAGAAGAAAGATCAATTGCTCAATAAATTAAATCCATCGTATCATTCAAGAATTCACTTTATTAATGGAGACATTACAGAAGTATTATGTGGTGTGTCTGAAAGTGATATTGAAACGATACCTCAAATAGATAAATTTTATCATTTAGCTGCACTCGTCAAATTTAATTTCGAACTTGCAGATGATCTTTATCAAATCAATTATATCGGCACACAACATGCTTTGGATTTAGCAGAACATATACAAACAAAGCATTTTTTATATGTATCAACAGCCTATACAGTTGGTGAGCAAGAGCGTGGTAATGAAGTACTGCATTCAATCGATTCACCAACAAATAATCCATATGAAGCGACTAAAATTAAAGCTGAACATATCGTGATGCAAAGAGAAACAATGGCAACTTCAATCATACGTCCAGCTATTATAATAGGTGATTCCGTAACAGGCGAAGCTGATTCAAACTTCACATTGTATGGCTTTATGAAAGCATTAAAAGTCTTCAAAAGACGTGTAGAAAAAAAGAAAGATCATGCAATATATAGACTATTTGGAGATGCAAGTCATACGTCGAATTTCGTACCAGTTGATTATGTTGTACAAGTACTTACAGTAGCATGTGATTATGCAGAAAATCATAAAATTTATCACGCAACCAATCAGAATCCACCATCAAATGACTTTATATTTGCGACAATTAAGAAACATCTAGACTTCCATCAATTAGAAGTTGCTCCAATGATTGAGATAAACACAATAACAGATGAAGAAAGAGTACTGAATAGTTTTATCGATGTATTTGCACCTTACTTCTCTAAATCTATCAAATTTAATGATGAGAATACTGAAGAAATGCTCAAAAAAGCAAACGAACAGACACTCGTACTTTCAAAAGAAACATTGGATATGATTATCGGAAAATATTTTATGAAATAGTAAAACAAGCTAGGACAATCGTTTTGTCCTAGCTTGTTTTAGTTGTATTAGAATGCTGTAACTTCCACTATTTCGAATTGTGGTAGTTAGATGGGCGCTCATTTAGAGACATTTCTCAGAATTCTGTCCCTAACTTTTAATCTAACCACCTATATAGTTCATATTAATTTTATTTTTCTTTCGTCTAGCTACAGTAGCTGCTGTTCGTTCATCTGAGTATCTGTCATCTCTTATATTCCATAAATACTTTAATATAGTTAATAATTCTTCGTCCGTCTTACCGCTTCTTAGCTCTGATTTTATATCATAGCCATTCTTTTCAGCAAATAAGCAACCATAAAATTTACCATCAGATGAAATTCTTGCTCGTGTACATGATGAACAAAACGATGCTGATACACTCGTGATCAAACCAAATTGTGCGCCGTTATCTTTATGGCGATAGTATGTTGCAACTTCTCCAAAATAATTGGCTTCTACTGGTTCTACATCATAGGCTGAAGAAATGATATTTAACATTTCTTTCTTAGTGACGACTTTATCAAAATTCCACCCATTATCATTACCTACATCCATAAATTCTATAAATCTTACGATAATGTTTTTCTCTTTAAAATGCTCAACAAGTGGTAGTATTTCTTGGTCGTTCACCCCTTTTTGGATTACGACATTCACTTTAACTTTTAAACCTATGCTCACTGCATAATCTATTTGATCGAGTATTTGAGAAGCGGATATTTGGCGATTATTAATCGATTTAAATAATTCATCATCCATTGCATCTATACTTACATTCACTCTACGTAGTCCTGCATTGTATAAATTCAATCCATGTTTTTTTAACAACATACCATTTGTTGTTAGTCCGATGTCTTCAATACCTTCTATTTTGTTCAAAGCTTCTACAAGCTCATATAGATTTCGTCTTAGAAGCGGCTCTCCGCCTGTAATTCTAATTTTCTTTACACCAAGTGAGCTGTATAACTTAGATAATCTCGTAATTTCTTCAAAACTCAACAATTCTTCTTTAGGTAAGAAGACGTAATCATCTCCAAAAATTTCTTTTGGCATACAGTAATCACAGCGAAAATTACATCGGTCGGTAACGGATATTCTTAAATCTCTAATTGGTCTTCCTAATTTATCTTTGATAGGTTGATGCATCGTAACGCCCCCTCTACCTATACAATCGTTAAAACTCTGCTTTTTCTAAATCTTCAATGTAATTTATGTTTTGGTACCAATTAGTTGAATCTTTCACATTTGATACATCTAACCATTGTGAAGGTTTCTTTTCGTATATTTCTTTCATTCTAAAGGCTTCATGGTCTAACGCTTCTTTAATGTCCGCTTCGACACGATGACTATAAAATGCTAACGTCGGCATTTTTTTACCATTTGCTTCGTATCCAGCAATATCTAGCTGTTCTTCCATTACACGCGAAATAAAAAATTGATACAAATGACTAATCGCTTTTTCGGTAATTTTAGGTGTATCGCAAGCAATCACAAAATAACATTCCGAATCATGTTTTTGCATCACGCTATATATCCCACCTAAAGGACCATTATTTTTGTACTTTGATAAATCTACGACAACATCATGGTGATTGAATGAATCTTTCAATTCTTCACTCGTACTAATCACAACTTTTTCAAATAAATTCGTTTGATTTAAAGTTTGAATGATTTTTTCATAAAAAACTTCTCCATTAATTGTCGCTAACGCTTTTGGTGAACCAAATCTACTGGACTTACCGCCAGCTAGAACTATTGCTATCATTTTCTCTTTACCCTCCACTAACTGGTGGAATCAATGCAACAACATCTTGGTCTGTTATAACACTTGAATCTTGCACGAATTCCTCATTTACAGCAACTTGAAAAGTTTCATCCTTTAACTCTGGATGCTTCTCAACTAAATATTGCTTAAAGTTTAACACAGAGTAGTCTTGGTTAAGAGTTATTTGCTCTTCATTTATGTTTATTATTTCTTTTAAATGAGCAAAATACAATACTTTCATTATTTACCCTCCATTTGAATAGAAGAATGGTACTGTTTTTGACTGCCTTGCCATTCTTCCCCATCTTCCCATATTTCTTTTTTCCAGATTGGTACGATTTCTTTAATCCTTTCAATTGCATATTCATTCGCCTTATAAGCATCTTGTCTATGCGGTGAAGATACACTGATGACAACAGCTATATCTGATATTTGTAATTCACCAATTCTATGTGCAATTGCAACTATTGTACCTGGCCATTTTTCTTTAATTTCATCACCTATTTGAGCTAATTTCTTCTCTGCCATTGGGATGTAAGCCTCATAAGCTAAGTACTCCGTTTTAATGCCTTTTGTCCATTCTCTGACATGTCCTGTAAACACAACAACTGCACCTTGCTTTTCATTGAGTGTCCAGTTTCTGTATTGTTCAGGATTTATTGGATCATTGACGATTTCAAATTGTTTCACTTCAACACCTACTTTTTCAACCAATTTTCAAACCAAACTTTAAAGTCTTTATTTTCTTCAAGATTAAACGCATCAAACTGATATACAATATTTTGTAGCGTTTGTTCCAAATCTTGAGATTGCTTCGTTAAAAGTACTTTTGGAAAATGATCATGCTTAAATCCTTCAATTAGTAGTACATCAGGCTCAATAGACAAATCTTCATCTATTATTTGCTGTAATGACTTCTCCTCAAAAGTTACTCTCTCTATTAACTGTTTACCCAATACGATACTTTCTTTAGCACCGCTATTTATAAACGTTAAACTGTCTACTTCTTTATGATTTAAAGAAATTTCGTCTGCACCATGCCCATGATGTTTAATTGTAGATACTGTTAATTGCTGACTGCGACATTTTTTAATTAATTCATTTATTAATGTTGTTTTACCACTATTTTTATAGCCAACTATTTGTAATATCTTCATAGTGTTAATTGACTTTCATATGACTGATGGTCTGTTAATAGAACTTTAACATCGTCGTCTTTTTGATAACCACTTGTTCCACCAGGTAATATAATCATGCCATTACTTTTAGCAATCGCGACGACTGCATTTGATTTATTAAACCCTGATGGTTCAGCATAAACACCTTGTGAAGTGAATGATAATTTACCTCTAATAAATCTCGTAAATGGGTTAGCTTTTTTAAAGTCTTCATTCAACTTCGCGTCTATTATGACTGGGTATATAGCATCTGCAGACATCATTTTTAGAATTGTAGGCTTAGTAAACAAATGAAATCCTGAGTAACAAGCTGATGGATTACCCGATAAACCAAACAACAACTTCTCACTTTTGCAAGCAACCGTTGTTACGCTACCAGGTCTCATTTGCACTTTATTAAAGAGTACTGTTGCACCAATTGCATCATACACTTTCGGTAAATAGTCGAAGTCTCCTACTGATACGCCACCAGTTGTAATCACGATATCATGTTGTGACATTGCTTTTTCAACAATATCAATGCAACCTTGTAAGTTATCTTCTTGAATTTTGTATGTAGTAGCTTCGATATCAACTTCTTTACATAACGATTCAATCATAGGACCATTTGAATTTCTAATCTTTCCTGGTTCTAATGGCTCATTTGGTCCTACTAACTCGCTACCTGTTGCTATGACTGCAACGGTTGGCTTCTTGGATACTTTAATAGTTTCGTAGCCAAATGTTGCCAACACTGCAATAACTCCACTATTAATACGTTGACCTTTATGTAAGACGTATTCATTTTCTTTACATTCTTCTCCTTGAAACGCGACATTTTCACCTTCCGTAAATGGTTTACGAATGGTAAATCCTGTTTCTGTTTCCACTGTTTGTTCAAACATTACAACTGCATCTGCACCTTCAGGTATAGGTGCGCCAGTCATAATACGTACCGCTTCTCCGCTATTTAAAGTCACATTTGAAGCTGTTCCAGCACCGATATGATCTACAACTTTAAATGATATTCTATTATCTCCTGATGCCCCTTTAGAATCAGCGCTTTTAATTGCAAACCCATCGTAAGGTGATTTATCAAATCGAGGAATATCGTAAGTTGCTTGAATATCTTCAGCAAGTATATAGTTTAAACTTTCATTTATTGATACTGTTTCTGTCTCTAACTGCTTTACTACTTTAATAACACGTTCAATTGCTTCTTTTACTGGTATAGGTGTTCTCATTTCAACTGTCAATTGTCTACACTCCCTATCAATTTATTTAAACTTACATGTTATAATATCTTTAGAAAGGATGATGATTTTGTCTGAATTTACACATTTTAACGAGCAAGGCCATGCAAAAATGGTTGATGTCTCAGATAAAGAAACAAGCACACGTATCGCAATTGCAAACTCAAGTATTAAAGTAAATCAAACAATCTATGATCAAATAAAAAATGCAACAAATAAAAAAGGCGATGTACTTGGCACAGCACAAATTGCAGGCATTATGGCTGCTAAGAATACAAGCCAATTGATACCTATGTGTCACCCACTTCAATTAACAGGCATCGATATCTCTTACGAATGGGATAAAGATCAACCATACACAATCAACATTTCAGCAACCGTTAAGACGAAAGGTCAAACGGGTGTAGAAATGGAAGCTTTAACTGCTGCAAGTGTTACAGCTTTAACAATATATGATATGTGTAAAGCCGTTGATAAAGGCATGGTTATTGGCGAAACATATTTATCTTATAAGACTGGTGGCAAAAATGGCGACTTCAAACGCCAATAGTTATTTATTAAGCTCATGTACTAAATGATTCAATTCTTTAGTTATGAGCTTTTCCATTGCTAATTTAACTGCACCTGTAGAACCCGGTATTGAAATAATAACTTGATGCCCTACTGTACCTGCAATTGCTCTAGAAAGTATCGCTCTCGTACCTACATCTTCTGTATAACTTAAATATCTAAATATCTCACCGAATCCTTCAATTTCTTTATCTAGTAAAGGCTTAATCGCCTCGATCGTAACATCTCTTTGACTAATACCTGTACCGCCAGTTGTAATAATGGCGTCAACATCATTATTAAGCCACTCATTTACTTGCGTTTGAATTTCAGTGACATCATCTTTAACAATTTGATAATGGCCTTCTTTAATTTCAACATTGAGATCTTTCAAATATTGTTGAACAAGTTGTCCACCTTTATCTGTTTCTTTCGTTCTCGTATCACTTACGGTTAAAACTGCCACATTTATAAGACGATTTATTCTATTAACTACACTCATCGATTTAACTCCTATCCAAACATATTCTCAACAAACTGTCTGCCTTCTTCTACAGAATCCAAATCATGAATTAATAACCTACCATTATTAAATGCTACGACACGATGGTCATCGTATAAATACTGAATCATATACGCATTAGAACGATGCAATAATCCATTTTGAGCAACAAACTTTTCAATAGCTGGTCGATTAAGCTTCTCGTTTATATATTGAACAGTATGACGGCCACATAATTCAGTTAGTTGTTTGTCTGAATTTGATAATTTTGAATAAGTTGGTTCTGCTCCACAAGTCTCACAATAGTCTTGTTTCATTTGTTCAAATCCAAATGATTGATGTTCACCGAACCAAACGTCACCGTACGTAATTTTAGGTGTAAATGAATAACCAGCCAATATTTTAAGTGCATCTGCAACTTGTAAACTTGCTGCCATTGTTACTGCTGGATTTATCACGCCTACTGTGTCACAAGTTCGGTTAATCACTGGCAATTGTGGTAATACACAGTTCAAGCAAGGTGTTTCTTTAGGCACAAAAGTCGCTTGAACATAAGTAGATTCTAAACATGCGCCATATATCCACGGAATATTCATCTTGTACGCAAAATCATTAATAATTTGTCTCGTATTAAAATTATCTGTCGCATCAATAATAATGTTTGAATAACGCGCTACTTCATGTAATAACTTTGCATCACATTGCGCAATATAAGATTTTATTGTAATATCTTCACGAATTTTCATTAAATGTCTTTCTGCAGCTACAACTTTAGGTAGCATTTCTTTAATATCATTCTCTATAAATAATGTTTGTCTTTGTAAGTTTGACGATTCAACATAATCTCGATCAATAATATTGAGTCTCTGTATCCCCGACCTAGTCAACTGTTCAGCAACATGCGTACCAAGTGCACCCATGCCTACAATTGTGACACTCGCTTGTTCAATTCTTTCTTGACCTTGTTCTCCAATTTTATCGAATAAAATTTGACGAGAATAACGTTCGTTCATTTATATCAACCTTTCACGAATCTCTTTAACTCTATTATAAAGTTAAACGCTTTTATCCTCAATTAATTGTAAGGGAGCGGGACAGAAATCTAATTTATATAAAAAGATTTCGTAGTCCCGCCCCGGCAAGGATGACTAGAGTTGGAAAAAGCTTTACAAAAGCGCATTTTCAATTCAGTCATCTACTGCCAAGATACTAAAAAAGACTGAGGCATTCCGTTATGTCCCAGCCTTCTTAATTTTTAAAGACAAACAACTATAGATACTTTCTTTCTATTTTAGTCATATGCATCATTGTGATAAGTGCAATCACACCAAATATAGCAAGCATAAAGAATGCTAAATGATTTGAACCAGTCAAACTCGTTACTAACGTTATAATTAATGGTGGGAAAAAGCCTCCGAGTCCACCCATCATAGATACAATTCCGTTTACAACACCCGCTTCTTTTGTGAAGTATGTTGGTACAAGTTTAAATACAAGTCCATTACCAATACCTGCACAAACACTTACCGTCAAACATCCAATTGTAAACAAGATGAGATGATGTGATATTGAAAGTACGATTGCACCTGCTATTAAACCGATAAAGAATACTTTCAATACGTTTAAAGCATTAAATTTATCTCCTAACATACCACCTATTGGTCTAAGTAATGTTGCGATTGCAATAAAGATACCTGTTCTAATACCAGCATCTACTTTATCAATTTCAAAATGACTCACTAAAAAGTTTGGCAAGAACAAACCAAATGCAACAAATGCACCAAACGTAATAAAATACCAGAAACTAAAATAGTAAAGTTTATAGTTATTGATAACTTGTTTCGTTTGTGAAATCATTGGAATTTTGACTTTATGTTCTTCCTTATCTCCAAAGATAAACATTAATACTGCGAAGATAAGTAATACGATTAAATAAAGTTGAACAGTATGTTGCCATCCGATAATGCCTGCTATTGGAGGCGCTAAAAATGATGATACGGCTGTCCCTAAATTACCCATTCCATAAATACCATTCGCAAAACCATGTTTTTCTTTTGGAAAATATTTAGGAATAGATGTAACACCTACTGAAAAGATTGCACCACCAAGACCAATAAAGAATCCTGCAACCATCAATCCTGTAGTTGAATGTGCTTGACTTAAATAAAATACTGGAAACAATAAAATAATAAAACTCACTAAAAATACCAATCTAGAACCTAACAAGTTCGTATAATAGCCAATCGGTATTCTTAATATTGATCCTAAAATAACGGGGATTGCTAAAATAATAGCTTTCTGACCTTCTTCAACACTTATATCTTGTGTAATATAAGGCATTAAAGGTGCGAGTATACTCCAAACCATAAATCCTGCCATTAAACTAAAGGTTTGGAGTGGTAGTTGAACTTTTCCTAAGTTATTTCTCATGTTTTTCACCCTTCGAAATTAATCTTTATGTATAATCTTTCCAATATTATTGTAGGTCATTTGTGAAAAAGTGCACATAAGGATATCCCCTTATTGAAACATGGAAAATCCCTATATTCATTTATAAATTCAATACACTAAAAAACATAAAAAGACCTGATAAATTGAGGCTTTTGAGCCAAAAATTTATCAGGTCAATTTCATTTTAGAAGTCCAATAATTTTTTCTTCATAGCATATTCAACTAATTCTGGGCGCGATTTTAAACCAAGTTTATCCATAATTCTCGCTTTATGTGCTTCAATCGTTTTGACAGAAACAAATAATTTCTCCGCGATTTCTTTATTACCATAGCCCTTTGCAATTAAAGGTAAAATTTCTAGTTCTCTTTGAGATAATATTTTAAATGGATCAGAAGTACTTTGATCACTGTTATCTTGATGATTAAAAAGTTCATTCACAAGTGAACTTGTGACTTTAGAATCAATATACATATCGCCTCTATATATTGTTCTTACAGCATGTATTAATTCTTCATCTGGTGCATTTTTCAAGATATATCCTTTTGCACCACTTCTTAATACATGAAATAAATATTCTTCATCATCATACATTGTTAATATTAATATTTTAGTTTGCTTAAAGTCATCTGATATTTTACCAGTTGCGATTAATCCCGATTCACCAGGTGGCATACTTAAATCCATGATCAATACATCTGGTGAATGTTTTGCAACCATTTGATATGCTTCTATACCATCTGCAGCTGTCGCAACAACTTCCATGTCTTCTTGATAATTTAAAATCATTGAAAAGCCTGTTCTCACCACTGCATGATCATCTGCTATTACGATGTTCATATATACCACCCCCACCATTTATGCTATTGGTACATTCAATTTAATATTTGTACCTTTTTTAAGTTTACTTTCGATATTGATTTTACCGCCAACGATTTCAGCTCGTTCTTTCATACCATATATACCTAGTCCTGAACCTTTTGGCTGACTACCTAATACAAATCCATTCCCTTGGTCAGCAATTTCAACTTCTATTTCATTTCCATCACAAGACATATGTACATCAACACTATCCACATTAGCATACTTTAATGCATTAAACACTGCTTCTTGTACAATTCTATATACGACCGTTTCTATTTCCGTATTAAAACGTTTAATAGACGAATCATAATGATAGTGAACATGGAAACCGAAATTTTTCTCAAGCTGTTTAAAATATGACTTGAATGCTGCGTCTAATCCAAGATCATCTAATGATGAAGGCCTTAGTTCTAAAGATAAGTTTCTAATATCATCGATTAATCGAGACATTAATGTTTCAATATGTTGAGATTGTTGCTTCAATTCGTCAATATCATTCTGATATTTCAATAATCTAAGTTCAACACTGACATTAAGCAATTCTTGAACAACACCATCGTGTAATTCTCTAGAAATTCTTTTACGCTCGTTTTCTTGTGCGGATATTGTTTTTTGGATCATCGTTTGCTGATGTAATTTCTGTTGTCTTTCAATTTGTGGTGATACATTTTGTAATGTATACACTTTAACATCGTCTTCTTCGCTAATCGTTTGATAAGTCGCTGTAAAAGGTTCAACAGTCCCGCTATTCGTCTGCATAAACACTTGAAAGCTTGTGTTGCCAATCTTTGAAGACTCTAAAAAGCAGTCTCTACATGATTGTAAGGCATATTCATTTGAATAACCTTCACACCTACTACAAATGGCATGTGTCAATGATGATTGATTGTCTTCAGAGATTACTTTTCGGGCAGCTTCATTCATATTAATAACCTGTCCTTTACTATTTAAAAACACAATCATTTCGCTCGTTTTTTCATAGTATTGTTTTAATATATCCATTAATATTGAAGCATCTTCTGAACTCATACATTCATCATGTCCTTTCCATAAAATGGTCCAAAGCGATTAAAATCATTCATATCTATTTCAGGAAATCGTTTTTCATCACGTTGTCCGAGCAAGAGTACACCACAAACTCGGTATTTTTTCCATAATGGAATCGCAAGCAATGATGTTAATTGTTCACTTTGAACAATCGGATAGTTAAAGGGGTGATCATGATAGGTACTTTCTTTCAAATCATGAATTTCAACAGGTTTCCCACTTTTGATAACAATCCCTGCTATTCCTCTTCCGCTTCTTAATACGATGTTTTGATAT
Organism: Mammaliicoccus sp. FSL K6-3158; assembly: GCF_038005105.1. NCBI lineage: Bacteria > Bacillati > Bacillota > Bacilli > Caryophanales > Staphylococcaceae > Mammaliicoccus > Mammaliicoccus sp. FSL K6-3158. Next base: position 702,251 of record NZ_JBBOSL010000001.1, on the reverse strand, counting down.
CTATGATTTAAATTTCCAGATACATACTGCCATTTTATATGAAAGTGAGCAGAGTTTTCAGAAGTCATTGCTAATCCAACAAAATCAACACCATAAGTACTACGAATAAGATCCAACTGTTCCTGAAAATCAAAATCATTAGACATTTTAAACACCTCGCTTTTACTTATAGTTTAATTCGTTTTATGTTTTCTGTAAATAATGTAACTTCTACTAAAGTAATTAAGTGGAACACTCCAAACATGTACCAATCTCGTAAATGGCCATAAACTTGTGATTAAAAATCCTAAAATAATATGTACCTTAAATGTTAAAGGGACGTCATTCATTAAAGCAACATCCGGTTTAAAGATTAACAAGCCTCTAAACCAAACAGAAATTGTTTGTCTATAATCAAAGTCTGGTGTTGTCGCGTTCGTCCATAACGTCGAGATACAACCCATCAACACGATAACTAACAATAATATATTTACAATAATATCCGATGCTGAACTTAACCTTCTTACATTTTGTTTCGTGATTCTTCTAGCTGTTAAGAGGACCATACCGATTAATGTCACAATACCGAAAATACTCCCAATATAAACTGCGCCGATATGATATAAATGATCATTAACGCCGACACTACTTAGCCATTCTGCAGGTATACCTAAACCAACTACATGTCCGAATATAACTGGAATAATACCTAAGTGAAATAAAATACTTCCCCACATCAATTGTTTCTTCTCAATAAACTCACTAGACTTTGCTGTCCATGAAAATTGATCATATTTAAATCTAAATAAATGACCAATAATAAAAGTAGCGATACATAAATAAGGATAGATAACCCATATAAATTGATTAATCACCGTTGATCACCTTCTCTTGCTCTATTACACATGATTTTAACGTTTCTCTAATTGCTTTAATCAAATGAAAGTAAGGACTGTTTTGTTTACCTAATGCTTGAAGCAATTCATATGTTCCATCTTCAATGACCATCACAACAAGCGTTAAACTTTCTTGTGCACGACTGTCGCCTCTCCACTCTGCAGCATATAAGAATTCAAGCATAAGTGGTAAAAAATCTGATAGTTCATTTTGAGGCATTTCTAGCCCGAACATTTCATAAAGTACTTTTAATCTTGCAAGCATTTGACCTCGTTCTTTTTGTTCTGTTAGTTTATTATACGTCATATATAACGTCGTCTTTTTTTCAAAATCAAATGTTCTTGTATATACTTCTTGAATATCATCTAAAGAAATATCATGCATATTTTCCCAGTATTGTTTAATTTCGTGATAGGCAGGATGATTGGAATCGAAAGCTTTATCAAATGCTTTAGGATGAAAGTCTAGCTTTTCTGGATAAGTTAACTGGTTACTAAAGAAACCAAAGCTTTCTTTAAGTTGATATAATGCATCTAAATTAATCACGGAAAATCCCTCCATAGAAGTTCTCATTGTATATTTCTTGTCCGGATTTTTGTTCTGATAATCCTTGAACACCACAACCATCACAATTTGAGCCAAACATTTCGCCACCATAACCTTGGCTACCTTGTGCTCTATAAGTATCCATATAACCTTCTTTATGTGATGTCGGTACAACAAAACGATCTTCATGTTTAGCAATCGCGAGTAATCTATACATCGATTTCGTTTGTCTTTCAGTGAGTCCTACACGTTCAAGTCTTGAAATATCAAAATCTTTACCACTGGATTTAGCTCTCATATAACTACGCATCATGGCCATTTTTTGCAATGCTTCTTTAACCGTCTTCGTATCACCTGCTGTTAACATATTCGCTAAATATTGAACGGGTAATCTCATTTCTTCGATAGCTGGGAAAATCATATCTGGATTTCTAATAGAATCTTTACCTTCAAAGTAATTCATAATCGGACTTAATGGTGGGCAATACCATACCATTGGCAATGTTCGATATTCAGGGTGTAAAGGAAATGCTAATTTATATTCTATTGCCAGTTTATATACTGGTGAATTTTGTGCAGCTTCAATCCAATCTTGTGAAATACCATCTTTTTCAGCTTGTTGAATAATATCTTCATCAAATGGATCTAAAAATAGATCAAGTTGCTTTTGATATAAGTCTTTTTCGTTTTCTGCAGAAGCTGCTTCTTGAACTTTGTCAGCATCATAGAGTAATACACCTAAATATCTCATACGACCTGTACAAGTCTCAGAACATACTGTTGGTAACCCAGCTTCAACTCGAGGGAAACAGAATGTACATTTTTCTGCTTTGTTCGTTTTCCAGTTGAAATACACTTTCTTATACGGGCAACCTGTCATACAATATCTCCAACCACGACATGCATCTTGGTCGACAAGTACAATACCATCTTCATCTCTTTTATACATTGCACCAGATGGACATGATGCAACACAACTTGGGTTTAAGCAATGTTCACACAGTCTTGGTAAATACATCATAAATGTTTGGTCGAAGTTAAATTTAATTTCTTCTTCGATTTTTTGAATGTTAGGATCAGTAGGTCCTGTAACATGAGCACCAGCTAAATCATCTTCCCAGTTTGGTCCCCATTTAATATCTAATTTTCTACCTGAAATAACAGATTCTGCTTTTGCTACTGGAGAATGGTTTCCTTCTTTAGCTGTTGTTAAATGTTTATAATTATATGTCCACGGTTCATAATAATCTTTCATTTCTGGCATATCAGGATTATAGAAAATTTTACCCAATGCAATTTTAGATAGTTTACTACCTGACTTTAATTCTAATTTTCCTTTTTTGTTGAGTACCCAACCACCTTTATAAGTTTCTTGGTCTTCCCAACGTTTCGGATAACCGATACCCGGTTTCGTTTCAACATTATTAAACCATATATACTCAGCGCCTGATCTATTTGTCCATGTACTTTTACATGTGACGCTACATGTATGGCATCCTATACATTTATCTAAATTCATAACCATAGCTACTTGCGCTTTAATCTTCAAGCCAATCTACCTCCTTCATTTTTCTTATCGCAACATATACATCTCTTTGGTTTCCAATTGGCCCATAGTAATTAAAGCCATAACTAATTTGTGCATAACCGCCTACTAATTGCGTAGGTTTCAAGTGAATACGTGTAGGTGCATTATGTGAGCCACCACGTGTATCTGTAATTTCTGATCCAGGTGTCTCAATATGTTTATCTTGTGCATGATACATAAACATCGTACCTCTTGGCATTCTATGCGATACAACTGCTCTAGCTGTAACAACACCATTTCTGTTATATACTTCTAACCAATCATTATCTTGAATGTCGTTCGCCATTGCATCTTCTTTCGCAATCCAAACAGTTGGACCACCTCTAAATAACGTCAACATATGCAAATTATCTTGGTAAGTTGAGTGAATATTCCACTTACCATGAGGCGTTAAATATCGTAATACTAATGTATCTACGCCACCTTTTATGTTTTTATCTTTCGTACCGAATACCATTGGCGGTAATGTTGGTTTATAGATTGGTAAGTTCTCGCCAAACTGTAAGAATACTTCATGATCAATATAATAACTTTGTCTACCTGTTAACGTTCTAAAAGGTACAAGACGTTCGATATTTGTCGTAAATGGCGAATATCTTCTGCCTAATTTATTTGAACCAGGGAATACTGCTGTCGGTATAACTTCTCTCGGTTGTGCTGTTATATTTTGGAACGTTATTTTTTCTGATGCACGTTCACTAGAAATATCTTTCAATGTCATCCCCGTTTGTTCTTCTAAGTCATCGTAAGATTTTTGTGATACTTTACCATTTGAAGCTGATGAAACATTCAATATAACATCTGCTACTTTTCGTGCTGTATCCATTCTAGGAAGGCCATTTTTAACAGTGTCATCTTCCCACGTATCTAACATAATCTTTAATTCATCGTATTGCTCTTTAACTGAGAAACTTACACCATGAGCACCGACTTTACCTTTTTCTAACAACGGTCCAACTGATATATATTTATCGTATATAGCTGTATAATCTCTTTCTACAACTGCGAAACCAGGCATCGTTTTACCAGGTATTGCTTCAATTTCACCTTTAGACCAATCTTTAACAATTCCGTAAGGTGTTGAAATTTCTTGTTTAGAATCATGTGCTAAAGGTGTTGTCACAACATCTTTAAATGTGCCTTTCATATGTGTCTTCGCTAAATCAGAAACAGATTTTGCTAACGTTTTATAAATATCCCAGTCTGATTTTGATTCCCATAATGGGTCAACTGCAGGGTTAAACGGATGTATGAATGGATGCATATCAGTAGAAGATATATCATGTTTTTCATACCATGTTGCTGCCGGTAATACGACATCTGCATACAACGGTGTTGCTGTCATTCTAAAATCTAGCGCAACTAATAAATCTAATTTGCCGGTTGTTTCTTCTCGCCAAACAATCTCTTCTGGTTTATCTGTTTCATTAGGATTTGCTAACAGACCTGATTTAGTACCTAATAAATGTTTCATAAAGTACTCTTGTCCTTTTGCTGAACTAGAGATTAAATTTGAACGCCATACAAACAATGTTTTTGGATGATTTTTCTTTGCATCTGGGTCTTCTATAGCAAATTTAGTCTTTTTAGATTTTACTGATTCAATTGCCCTTTGAAGAATCGCTTCATTTGAGTCATCCCCTGCATCTTTCGCTTCTTCTCCAAACAATAAGCTATTACAATCAAATTGAGGATATGATGGTAGCCATCCTAATCGTGCAGCTAATACGTTATAATCAGCTGGATGTTGATGTTTCAATTCATTTGATAACGGTGACTGTAATTTATCAACACCAGACTCTTCATATTTCCACTGATCCGTTGCAAAGTAGAACCAACTTGTTGCATTTTGAAGTCTAGGTGGTCCTTGCCAATCCTTCGCAAAAGCAATCGTTGACCAACCTTCTATCGGACGACATTTTTCTTGACCAACGTAATGCGCCCATCCGCCACCATTTACACCTTGGCATCCGCATAATATAACAAGGTTTAATATAGAGCGATAAATTGTATCAGAGTTAAACCAGTGATTGATACCTGCCCCCATAATAATCATTGAGCGACCATTTGTATCAACTGCATTTTGCGCAAATTCTCTTGCCACTTGCGTCACTATTGAAGATTTAACACCTGTTACTTTTTCTTGCCATTTAGGTGAATACATAGAATTTTCATCTTCATAACTTGATGCTTCAAGTGGATGATTTAATCTTCTTACGCCATATTGACTTGTCATTAAGTCGTATATTGTCGCGATATAAATTGTTTCTCCGTCCTTATTTTCGATTTCTTTAACGATAATAGGTCTTTCGAAAATACCATTTCCATCATTATCAAAATACGGAAATTGAATTGTGATCACTTTAGAATCATGGTCTTTAAAAGATAGAGCTGGATCTATTTCTTTTCCATCTTCACCTACTAAATTTAAGTTCCATTTAACGCCTTCTTCATATCTTTGTCCCATCGTTCCATTAGGTATGACAAGTTGTTCACTATTTTGGTCGTAAACTACTGGTTTCCATTCTGCATGTTCTGTTTCCATACCTAAATCACTTGATCTTAAGAAACGACCTGCTTTATAACCTTCTCCATGTTTATCAAGTTGTATGATAAAAGGCATATCAGTGTATTGTTTTGCATAGTTGATAAACATTTCTTCTTGTTTATCTTCATAATATTCTTGAAGAATGACATGTGTCATAGCTTGCGCTAATGCTGCATCTGTACCAGGATTTGGTGCTAACCAGTTATCAGCAAATTTTACATTTTCAGCATAGTCTGGTGCGACAGACACAACTTTAGTACCTTTATATCTTACTTCAGTCATAAAATGCGCATCTGGTGTACGCGTTAATGGTACATTCGATCCCCACATAATAATATAACCGGCGTTATACCAATCACTTGATTCAGGTACATCCGTTTGTTCACCCCATATTTGTGGTGAAGCAGGTGGTAAGTCAGCATACCAATCATAAAAACTAAGCATTTCCCCACCTAATAACGATATAAAACGCGCACCTGAAGCATAGCTAATCATGGACATAGCCGGTATAGGTGTAAATCCAGCAATTCTGTCTGGACCATATTTTTTCACAGTATATATAATTTGTGCTGCGATGAGTTGTGTAACATCTCTCCAATTTACGCGAACATGTCCACCTTTACCGCGTGCACTTTTATAAATTTCAGCTTTCTGTTCATCTTCAACAATGGATGCCCAAGCGACAACAGGATCTCCGTATTCACTTAAAGCAGCTTTCCAAAGTTTCCACAACTTACCTCTAACGTAAGGGAATTTCACACGTAATGGACTATATTCATACCATGAAAAAGAAGCACCACGCGGACATCCTCTAGGTTCAAATTCAGGCATATCAGGTCCACAAGAAGGATAATCAATTTGTTGATTTTCCCATGTAATCACACCATTTTTCACGAACACTTTCCATGAACAAGAGCCTGTACAGTTTACACCATGAGTCGTTCTGACAACTTTATCGTGACTCCATCTTTCTCTGTACATTTTCTCCCATTCTCTACTTTTTTCTTCTAAGATAGACCAATTTCCATTAAATTTTTCGGTTGGCTTAAAGAATTTCAAACCTAACTTAGACATAGTTAGAACCTCCTATTATTTGCCCTTAATTATCTATATCAATTGTAATTTTTTTCACAATGTTTATGTATTAGGGGATTACCTATACAACATGACGAATTCCCTACATTCCTTTATTTGCGCAAAAAAGCCTCAAACAAAGTGTTGATCTTTGTTTGAGGCTTCGGACATATTATTTATTTTCACCTTACAATTAACTGTTAATTAATTTCGATAACTTCATCTGCTAAAATTTGAACTTCTTTTTTAGAATGGGACACAAGTATGATCGGTATTTGCCAAGTCTTGAAAATGGACTTTACTAATGCCATACCTTCGTCTTTTGTTTCATCATCTAAACTTGAAAATGGTTCATCTAATAGTAATAAGTTAGGTTTGACACTTAATACTCTACATAATGCAACTCTTTGTGACTCTCCACCAGATAAAGTAGATGGATATTGATTTAAACAATTTTCTATACGTAAATGTTTAATCAATTGCTCTGTCTCTTTATTAGGCTCAATCATATAATGAATATTTTCATGAACTATCTTATGTGGAAAAAGTTGATAATCTTGAAACAGATAGCCAATATTTCTATCTTGCACTTTAATCACATGCTTTTGATCACTGAGCACTTTTTGATTAATTTCTATTCTGCAAGTTTCCGCTTCTGTAAGTCCTGCAATAATGTTCAATAATGTAGATTTACCTATACCTGATCGTCCAACTATCGCATAAATTTTCGGAGTATCAGATTGGATATTTAATGATATCGTCCTGTCTTTGATTAACTTTTTAATTGATATATCAATCATCCATATCTACTCCCATTTATGATTCTTTTTATTTAATATATTAAGTGAGCTAATCACACAAACTGCAAATGCAATAAGTACAATAACCCATAACCATGCTTTATGTTCCTCACCAGCTTGCACTAAGAAATAAATTTCTAATGGCAATGTATTCGTTAAACCAGGGATATAGCCAGCAATCATGAGCGTTGCACCAAATTCTCCTAACCCTCTAGCAAAACTCATCACTACACCAGAGAAAATGGATTGTTTTGATAACGGTAAAATAATCGTTCTAAAAATTTTCCCTTCACTAGCGCCCATCGTTCTTGCTGAGTTTAGCATCTTTGGATTAATAGATTGAAATCCATTCATTACATGTTGGTACATAAGCGGTAAACTTACAATAACCGCTGCAATCACCGCACCTACCCACGTAAAAATCACATTGATATGCAATACATCAGATAAAAATTGTCCAAAAAATTTATTTTTACCAAAGACAATAAGGAGTATAAAACCCATAACTGTCGGTGGTAATACAATTGGAAGCATAATGATGCTTTCGACTACAGGCTTTAATTTCCCTTTATAACTGAGCATCAGCTTTGCCAGAATAATACCTAGGATACAAACAATGATTGTACTGATAATTGTTACTTTAATTGATATCCATAGTGGTGTTAAGTCTGGCATAGCGTTATCTCCTATCCTTCAAAGTGATATTCTTTAAGAATTTCTTTAGCTTCTTTTGATTTTAAGAATTCAAACCATTCTTTAGCTTCTTTCTTGTCAGTAACAAGACCAGCTCTATAAGTAATTGGATGATCTAAAGGTGCATCTGCTAATTTAACGACGTTATCTACTTTTTTATCTTTACCTTTATACATATCTGTTGCGTATACAAATCCTGCTTCTGCATTTTCTTTTTGAACATAGTTTAATACTTGTTTAACATCTTTTGCGAAAACAAATGTACTTGTCATGCCGTTATATAAATCTTCTTTTTTCAAATACTCTACAGCGTATCGACCTGCTGGTACACTTTTTTCTTCACCAATTGCGACTTTGTTAGGCGCACTAACATCTTTAATATTTTTGATGCTAGAGTTTTCGTATTTAATGATAATTAATTTATTTTTAGCGTAATCATAAACTTTTTTAACTTTTTTACTATCTTGTAATTTATCAACATCAGAAGTGTTTGCAGACATTAATACGTCTACATCTGCACCAGCTTCTACTTGTTTACGTAAACTACCTGAACCACCATAATTGAATTTAATATTGGTATTCGGATGCTTCTTATTAAATTCTTTTTCTAGAGCTTTAGAAACATCTGTCAAACTTGCTGCTGCTGATACTGTTAACGTCTTGCTCTCAGTTTCTTTTTTAGCTTTATCTTGGTTAGATTCTGTGCTACAACCAGCTAATACAAGTAACAAAGCAAAGACTAATGTTAAAAATCTTTTCATGACTTCTTTCCTTCCTTTTTAGATATGTACAAACTTAATTTACACCTTTATCTATACTATTGTAAGACTCTTATACATTTTTTCACAAATTATTCTTAAAGTATAGTGAAATATGTAATGATAGGGAATATCCTTACTTATTTGAGGATACTCCCTATCTATTATTGCATCGGTATTTCTTCTAAATCTTTAATCGGTTTTTCATAATAGTCTCTATCTTTTTTGGCGTTAAATCTGTCCGCTTTTTCTACTTTGACTGTAATGTTATAATCTGGAATCTTAGCGTATTTCTCGTATCTACCTCTAGGTAATAAATAGTTGCCTTCAGGGAAGTAGACTTCAATGTTTCCTTTTAAGATATCTACATATTTTGCGACACCTTGAAATACGCCGAAACCATTATGCAATACAACACCTTCACCTTCAGCGATGCTTAATCTATCAGCATCTTCTTTATTCATTAATACATCATATCTTCCACCATGGTTAAAGGATTCATAATCACCATATACCATTGAGTTAAATTGTTTACCTCTTCTAGTCGTTAACATGAAATCATCAGGTTGTCTGTTTAAGTCTGGAATATCTACGCTAATTAAATGACCTTTACCATCTTCAGTTGGACAAATCCCATCTTCACATAACCAAGCGCCCCCCCACTGGAAGACGTCTCCTTGATTTTTTAAATGTTGGATACCATCATAATCTGGATTTGCTTTTGCAATCTCTTCTCTAATAGCTTGACCATCTTTAAAATCAATTAAATGTGCTTGTTCAGGTTTAACACGTTTAGCTAAATCAATATATATTTGCCATTCTGATCTTGCTTCTTTTATTCTATTTTGATTCCCTTCAATTACTGGTGAGTAGTAAACCATGCGTTCTGTTGAAGTAGACGTACCGCCACCATCTTGCTCATAACGTGTCTTCGAAGGTAATACAATAACGGTTTCTTTCGCATCAACTAAAGTAGATGTATTTAATATAATATCTTGATGTACTCTAAGTTCTAAGTTTTCTAAAGCTTTTTGTATAAATGTTGGGTCAGGCATTGTTTCTAAGAAATTCCCACCGGACATGTAATAACATTTAATTTTACGCTCATGATCATCTGGTAACATAATATTTTCCAACGTTACACCGACAGTATCACCTTGCCAATCCGCAATATCAAATCCCCATAACTTCTCAATACGCTTTTTATTTTCTCCATCAAATGCACCTCCTGGCAATACAAATGGATCACAGCCCATTTCTCCAGTACCTTGCACACTAGAATGTCCCCTGAACGGCATTAGACCACTATGCTTTCTACCTAAGAAACCTCTTAATAAAGCTAAATTACATACTTGAGATATATTATCCGTCGCAAACTCATGCATCGTTAATCCTAGTGCCCAGGCAAATACAGCATTTTGGGAATTGGCAAGTTCAAGCGCTAATTTATAAATTTGATCTTTAGAAATACCACTTGATTGTTCAATGTCTTCCCACGACTGCTTCTCGACTGTTTCTTTAAGTTCTTCATAGTTCGTAACATGTTCCTCAACAAACTTATGGTTAATTGCAGAACCGTATGCCTGTTCTTCCATTTCAAACCAGTGTTTCATAATGCCGTGCATAAATGCAATGTCACCACCAATATTGACTTGATAGAATTCGTCTGCGACATTTGTACCAAATAATGCTGATTCTGCCACAGATGGAATCCAATATTTATCCATTGCTGGTTCTTTATATGGATTGATAACGATGATTTTTGTTCCTTTTTTCTTTGCTTCAAGCATATATTTAGTTGAAACAGGTGAAGCATTAGATGCTACACTTCCCCAAAAAAGCAACACGTCTGTACCTATCCAGTCTTGATAATTCGCTGTTGAAGCTCCAACGCCTACTGAACGTTTCATCGCTGTTTTACTAGGTGAATGACATATTCTAGAAGCATTATCGATATTGTTAGCACCTAAATATCTCGCGACCTTACCTGCAACATAATATGATTCATTCGTAATCCCTCTTGAAGTTAAATAAAATGCATAATTTCTTGGATTCAATGATTTCATTTTTTCAGCTATTGTTTGCATCGCTTCTTCCCAAGAAATACGGATAAACTTACGATCCCCTTTTCGTCTCATCATTGGATAAGGAATACGACCTAATTGCCTTAATTCTGTGCTATTATATTTTCTCAATTCATCTATATCTTGATGTAAAATTTCTGGTTTAATTTCTGGCATTGTATTCAATCTTAAAACATTAAATCGTGTTGTACACACGTGAGGACCGGTTAAAGTTTGATCACTTAATCCAGATACACCTAATGCACATCCATCACAAACACCTTTAGTGATAATATTTTTAGCGTAATTTAAATTATCTTTATTATCCCAAACAATTTTCATTGTATCTCTTATATGTTTAGGCTTTACTTTACCTAGTCCAAAAGGTATTGGACTCACCCAAAATTCTGGTGCTAGCTTTAAATCTTTCTTCATAGGACCTTGATGTTTAGTCTTACCCATATTTACCCCTCCATGATTTCACTTACATTTATTATATGAAATCACAATATATTTTGAAAGTGCTTTCACTTTATTATTCATAGGTTACAAAGTAAAATAAACCTATTAAACAATTATTTAAATGGGGAATCATTATGAAGCAAAATATGACTTACAATCTTCCAATATTAAAATACCAAAATGATCAATTTATAGAGACAACGGATAACTACGCAACAGAATTTCCTATTACGATTATTATAAATGGAGAAGAATTTGCAACAATCGTTTGTTCACCTAAACATTTAGAAGAACTCGTGCTCGGCTTTATTGCATCTGAAGGGGTTATTAAGAAGAAATCTGAAATTAAATCTATTTCAATAGATGATTCTAAAGGTTTTGCTCATGTAGAGCTCACAAAAGAAATTGATATCAATTTCAAAAAAAATACACAACGCATGATTTCGTCGTGTTGTGGTAAAAGTAGAGCTTTCTATTTTAATAACGATGCCGTAACAGCTAAAGTGTCACAATCTAAAATAAACATTACACCTCAACAAATTATAACTATGATGGATAAACTACATGAAGAAAGTAAGATTTTCAAAGAAACAGGTGGTTTGCATAATGCTGCAATATGTGATGGAGATGACTTTTATTTGCATCGATCTGATATTGGTAGACATAACGCATTAGATAAATTATATGGTTATTGTATAGAACATGACATTCCAATCAGAAATAAAGTACTCATTTTTAGTGGAAGAATTTCCTCGGAAATATTAATCAAAGCATCTAAAATTGGTGTCGGCATCATCTTGTCTAAATCAGCACCAACTAACTTAGCAATTGGATTAGCACATGATTTAAATATAACGGCAGTTGGATTTATAAGAGATGGCAGCTTTAATATATATAGCCACACTTATAGAATACAAAATAAATCCTAACAATAAATAAACAGGTTGAGACATCATTTGCTGTCTCACCTGTTTTTATTTGTATTCTTTTAACGTTTCAAATTGAAATCCACTATAAATATAACCTTGTCTTTTATACATATCTTTAGCTGTATCTTCACCATCTGCTACTAGAATAATCGGTTTATCTTTAGCGATTTCTGCTACGAAGGCTTGCATTTTCGTTCCTATACCTAACCTTCTATATATTTCTCGAACACCAAAGCTATCTAATTCTACATATTTCTCATTCATCCATATAAGCAACATACCTACAGGCTTACCTTTATAATAAGATAATACTTGAATCGGATTATCACTATGTAATTGTTCTTTATTTAATTCAACTTTAAGATCTGCATAGTCTTTGCCATATGCTTCATCTTGTTCATATGATACGTTCAAGAAATCAACAATGTTATCCTCATTCGTTAGAACAACTTCAACCTCTTGATTGTCATCACTTTCAAAGTTCTTCTCAGAATTGATATATAATTCTAACCAACCTGTTTCATAACCTTGTAATTTCAAATATTCTCTTAATTCAATATCGATTGTTTCATTTTCAGGAAAGACAAATTTAAGAAAAGGCTGATTATTTTTTTGATGGATTTCTTTCAACATTGCTTCATCTGCTTTAAACGTATCTAAGTCTGGCATTTCTTTATATACAATTTTGTTAGAATCATACTGAATACGTTTATCCAATGTTTGATAATGTATATATCTATTTGTTTCAGTCAAAACCTTTCCATCTGTTTCTATATCTTTAAATGAAACCATCGTTATTCACCTCATTAAGTATTTCTTAATCGTTTTATTTCGGGTACATTCTTCAAGCTAAATAATAACATAGTTGCTAATATTGCTTTAACAATATCACCTGGTAAAAACGTTGCTGCTAATATGTATCTTTTAGCGATTGAAATATTCATAAACTCACCCATCACAAATCCGCCAATTAAATTGAGTAATAGAACTCCAATCACAATATTAATTGTTAACGCATATGTAAACGAGATCTCTTTCCACTTTCTATCTATAAAGAATCCAATTAGAAATGCAACAACTGGGTAGCCAAATAAATAACCAGCAGATGGTCCAAAGAATACACCTAGTCCGCCTCTACCACCTGATAATAATGGCAGTCCTGTTGCAACAAGTAATAAGAATATGATAACACTTAATGTACCTCTTTTATATCCTAATAAACATCCCGCTAATATAATACCTATATTTTGTAGAACGATTGGTACCGGCATAAATGGTAATGGAATTGGTGGTATAAATGCTAATACTGAAATAAAAGCAGTAAACATTGCTATAATAACGATATCTTTAGTTTTCAAATTTTTCACTCCTAATATAAGATAACGATATTATACCACATTGTTAACCAATGTAAATTACAAGTTAACAATTATTTTATAAACTAGAAATCGCACCATATAAAGCTGAATCATTTCCCTTTGAAGTGACTTCAATTTTGGCATGACCATAATCAGTTGGTAAATAATCATCGATAAATGGTTCTATCAATGATAATAGTCTTACTTCTTGTTGAGAAATTCCTCCTCCAATAAGTATAATTTCTGGATCAAACATGATTTGTACTTGCGCTATACCTTCTGCTACATGCTTAGCCCATTGATTAAGGATGTCTTGAGCTTTTTCATCATTTTGATACGCTAAATCAAACAACTTCTCGACTTGCACATCTTCTTTATAATTGGCACTGATTAATCTTTTTAAAGCGGTTGTTGAACCCCTATCCTCATATGTTGTATTCGTTTCTTTGTCATATAATAAATAGCCTATTTCGCATGCTCTATACTTTTCACCTTCTAATAATTGATTTTCATAATATGCGCCACCAATACCCGTACCAATCGTCATTAAAAATATCGATTTAACTTCTCTATCAAATGTTAACAATTCACCAAGTAACGCGCATGATACATCGTTATTAACTGCTACATTACTAGCTATATCTGCTAATGATTGTTTAAAATTTGTACCATTATAATATGGTATCGTCGGACCAGCATATGTAATTTCACCTTTACGTGAATCAACGACACCTGCAGTAGAAATACCAACTTCAGGTTTATTTAAGTTAAATTCTTTTGTATATGATTCAACGATCTCTTTAACCGCTTCAACTATACCCCCATCTTTATTATGTGGTGTTTCAATTTTTTGATAACTATGTATTGTGTGCTGGTCATCAATTGCACCAGCTTTAATAAATGTGCCACCTATATCAATTGCAATTTTCATAATATCCTCCTAAATAGACAAATGTGTCGTCATAAGTTCTTTAGCTAATTGAACATCTTTATTGGCAATTGCTTCGATAATTTTCTTATGCATTTCATTCGTTTGAATATAATTAATTTCTTTCCCCTCTTCTTCAATATGATAAAAGTATGACTGAATAACAGAGCTTAATTGTTCGAATAATACATTTCCTGTAGCACTTAATAAAGTTTGATGAAATGCCTTATCATTCTCATAATGATTGATAACATCTTCATTTACAATTGCTTTTAATTCAGTGATATCCTTATCTAATTTAACGATTTCTTCAATAGCTGCACATTCAAAAATAATTCTCAATGACAGTAAATCATTTTTCGAACCATTTGCGACTTGGAAACTAAATAGAAATCCTTCAACTAAACTAGAGATATCCGGTGCTTTGATAACCGTTCCTCTTCCTTGAACTGTCTCGATCACACCTGTATGTTCCAGATAACTCAAAGCTTCTCTTACAACTGAACGACTCACGCCATACATTTCAGTAAAAGCACGCTCTGTCGGTAAGCGATCCCCTTCTGTCATGCCTTTATCCAAAATATATTGTTTAATTTCTTGTAATACTTGCGACTTCAAACTTTGGACTTCAATCTTATCTAATTTACCCATCATTTTTGCTCCAATTCTTCTATCCACTCAACGACTCTAGACAGATGTTTATTAATAATGTCATGTGCTAAAGTTAAATTTTGTTTCTCAATTGCTTCTATTAAATCAGCATGTTCTTTGTAAGATTTTTCTATGTCTTCTTTATCAACGATTTGATTAAACTGGTTCTTATCGAAATACTCTTTAATAACTTTACTCATCGTGATTAATGTTTGATTTTCAGTAAAGATAATAATCGTTTCATGAAAAGCTGAATCATAATGTGCAAATTTTTGAGATTTGTTAAAAGACTCATAATAAATATCATTCAAATCTCTTAGTTTATTCGCATCGATCACGATTTTATTTTCTATTAAAAGACGTATCGCACCGAGTTCTAATATTTTACGCACTTCAAGTAATTCTTTAATTTTAAAACCATGTACTTTCATATGCGACTCAAAAAGCATTGATAAATGTTTATTCTTCTCTGTTATAAACATGCCACTTCCTGATTTAACTTGAATGAGACCACTTTGTTGTAAACGACTAATCGCTTCTCTCACAACTGTGCGACTCACCCCTAATTGTTCGACAAGCATTTTCTCTGAAGGTAGTTTATCTCCATTATCAAATTGATGTTCTGCTATATATTCTTTTAATTTTTCAACAGCTACATCAACGAGTGATGTTCGTTTCATCATTTTACCTACCTCCTCTTAATTATTTATTTTATCATAAGTGATGTATCAAATAATAAAACGATTGACAGAAGAATATGTATTCGCTTACAATATGATTATAAATTGGTCTGACAATATTATCAATTAATTAATATAAAGGAGTTTTTTAAATGAAAGGATTATATTCTGCATTACTAGTGCCATTTGACGAGAAAGGCAATATTTTAGAATCAGGTTTAAGACAAATCATTCGCCAAAATATCGATAAACAACAAGTAGATGGTTTATATGTAAATGGTAGTTCAGGTGAAAATTTCTTAATGAATACTGATCAGAAGAAGAAAGTCTTTGAAATTGTTAAAGACGAAGTAGGATCAGATGCTAAATTAATCGCACAAGTTGGTGCATTAGATTTAAACGAATCAATCGAATTAGGTAAATTTGCTACAGAATTAGGTTATGATGCATTATCAGCTGTAACACCATTTTATTACCCATTCAAATTCGAAGAGATCAAGTATTACTACAATGCCATCATTGAAGCTACTGGAAATGAAATGATCATTTATTCAATTCCAGCATTAACTGGTGTTAACTTATCTATACAACAATTTGAAGAACTTTTCGAAAATGAAAAAATTATCGGTATTAAATATACTGCTGCTGACTTCTACTTATTAGAAAGAATTAGAAAAGCATTTCCAGACAAATTAATACTTTCTGGCTTTGATGAAATGCTTATTCAAGCAGCAGTTTCAGGTGTAGATGGTGCGATTGGTTCAACTTATAACATCAATGGACAACGTGCTAGACAAATATTTAATTTAGCTAAAGAAGGCAAAATTGAACAAGCGTATGAAATTCAACATGAAACAAACGATATTATTGAGCAAGTATTGGCTTTAGGTATTTACCCTACTTTGAAAGCTGTTCTAAATGAAAATGGCATTGAGGCTGGTATAACTAAACGACCACTCGCGCCATTAGATGAAGCATCACTCAAAAAAGTTAAAGAACTTGTTTCTAAATACAATTTATAATTATTTGATGTACAAAGGGGATGTCATATTATGAATGAAGTAGGATTTGGTACAGGAAACTGGATTGCATTAATTTTATATTTAATTGCAACGTTATTAGTAGGTGTATATTTTACAAAAAGAGCTGGGCAAGATACAGACGCGTTCTTCAAAGCAAAAGGTAGAATCCCTGCATGGGCAGTTGGATTCTCAATCTATGCTACAACTTTAAGTGCGATTACTTATATGGGAACACCAGAAAGAGCATTTAATACAGACTGGTCTTATGCAGCTGGAAATATCGCCATTATCGCGATTATTCCATTATTGATTTATTTCTATATTCCATTCTTCAGAAAGCTTGATGTAACAACTGCTTATGAATATTTGGAAGAAAGATTCGGTATCACAATGCGTGTTATTGGATCTCTAGCATTCACATTATTCCATATTGGACGTGTTGCGATTGTTATTTATTTACCAACATTAGCAATCACTTCCGTTTCAGATATTAACCCATATTTAATCGCAGCATTAGTTGGATTATTATGTGTTATCTATACGTTTATGGGTGGTATAGAAGGGGTTATTTGGAGCGACGTTATTCAAGGTATTATCTTATTAGGTGGTGCTGTTGCTGTTATTTTCTTAGGTGCTTTCCAAATTGATGGAAACTTCGGTACAGTCTTAAATGAAGCTGTGCAAGATAAGAAATTTGTCTCAGCGGACAACTGGAAATTCGGAACAGCTGCTGCTGCAATTCCAATTATATTTATTGGCTCTATCTTTAATAACTTACACCAATACACTGCCAGCCAAGATATCGTTCAACGTTATCAAACAACTGGTTCAATATCATCAACAAACAAATCATTATGGACTAACGGGTTATTAGCATTTATTACAATCCCTATCTTCTATGGAATGGGAACTGTGTTGTATTCTTTCTATAACAATGTAACATCTTTACCAGAAGGATTTAACACATCAGCTATCGTACCTTATTTCATACTTACACAAATTCCACCATTTGTTGGCGGATTATTAATCGCTGCTATATTTGCTGCAGCACAATCAACAATTTCTTCAAGCTTGAACTCAATTTCAGCCTGTGTAGTTGTCGATTTAAAACAAAGATTTTCTAAAACAAATAACGCTAAAAATGATGTACTATTAGCAAGAATCATCATTATTCTAGCAGGTGTCTTTGGTACATTGGCATCATTATACTTAATTAATCAAAAAACAAACGAAACATGGGATTTATTCTTACTTGTAACAGGACTATTCGGTGTACCAATCGCCGGCGTGTTTGCAGTAGGTATATTTACTAAAAAAGCCAATACTTATGGTGTTATCATCGGACTAATCGTC
The DNA here is from genome assembly GCF_038005105.1 of Mammaliicoccus sp. FSL K6-3158. Lineage (NCBI taxonomy): Bacteria > Bacillati > Bacillota > Bacilli > Caryophanales > Staphylococcaceae > Mammaliicoccus > Mammaliicoccus sp. FSL K6-3158. The sequence goes on along the minus strand of NZ_JBBOSL010000001.1, from coordinate 683,922 downwards.
GCAGCAATCGTTTCTTACTTTATAGGAAAAACAGATATCACACCATTTACAGTATCCGTAATCGGTTTCTTTATCGCATTTATTGTAGGTTACTTAGCAAGCTTACCATTCGCGAAACACAACAAGAATATCGTAGGCTTAACTATTCATACAATTAATGATCAATATGTTAAAGAAACAAAATAATGAACTATATAAAAAGCAGGGACATCAGCGTCCCTGCTTTTAATTTTTGTTGCATAATGTTCGAGAGTCTTCGTGCGTTACACACTAATTTTGTACCTTTGCGCACGATATCTCTTAGTCTTCATGCGTTATGGCCTGAACAATAAAAAGCAAAGACTGACGTCCTTGCTTTTTATATTCTGATAATGAGAATCGGTGTTATAGCATTTGCTATTGATTATTCAGCTTTTTTAAGAATTTCATCTTTTAAGTATTTACGTTGCATTTCTAATGAATATGGATCGTTATACCAGAATGTTTGTGCATCAATTTCGATGACTTTATCATTTTTAACTGCTGGAATTGATTTCCATGATTCAGTTTTTGTGAATTCTGGTTTTGCTTGTCCTTTTGTTACTGGTAAGAATAAGTAATCTCCTGAATATTTTTCAATTTCTTCTTGAGAGATTTTTTTCCAACCGTCTTTTTTAACATCTTTTTCAATGCTTTCTGGCATTGCTAAACCGAATGCTTGGTATAATACTTCTGTTCCTCTACCCCAGTTTTCACCGTAAGTATAGATGTCTTTTTGGAATGCTTCAATAACTGATACTGTTGTATCTTCGCCGATTTTATCTCTAATTTCTTTCCCGTCTTTAGAAGTTTCTTTCTTCCATTTTTCTACCCATTCTTTTGCTTTGTCTTCTTTACCAACTAATTTACCTAATTCTACTTGCATGTCTAAGTAATTGTGTTTTGCATAGTCGTAAGGAATTGTTGGTGCGATTTTATCATATTTCTTTAAGTTTTTATCTGCGTTATATGTAATGATTAAGTCTGGTTTTAATTTAGCTACTTGTTCAACATTGTCTTCACTGACTTTTTCAATACCTTTAATTCTATCTTTAAGTATTGGTGTTTGATCTGTAGAAGCTGGTACACCCACTGGTTTAACACCTAAGTGTAATAAGCCACCAACGTATGATGGTGCTAATACAACAATACGTTTAGGGTTTTTCGGGATATCTATTTTTTTACCGTCGTCTAATTTATAACTTACTGTATCTTTACTTGATTTTGTTTTACTGTTGCTCTCTTTCTCATCAGATTTATTGCCACAAGCAGCAACAACTAATGCTAAAGCCATAATAAACACTAAAAGTTTCTTCATAATTATCCTCCCAATTGATAATGACTCTCATTTTCATCTTTGTCTATTATATAACCCTTCAATCTATATAGCAATAGAATTTTTAAATTTATATAACTTTTTTATTCTATTTTACAATAATAATGATGTATGCAAATACAACAAAAAAATACCGATAAAAGACGTTACGTCATTTTATCGATATTTTAATATTACGATTTATTTTTACTTGGCAAAGTTTTAACAAAAGTGAATAATACAACAGTTTGGAAGAATAACATGATGCAAAGACCTATGCGAACATAAAAATGATCGACCATCCAAATTGAAAAGCCTACTACGATATATACACTGATAAGCAATTCGAACTTTTTCTTTAAAGTGTACCCTCTATATTTTTGAAAATCTTCTACATATTCTTTATAAACTTTTGTGCTTACTAACCAACTATGGAATTTATCTGAACTTTTAGCAAAACAAAATACTGCTAATAATATAAATGGTGTTGTAGGTAATAACGGCAATACAGCGCCAGCAAACCCTAATATAGTAGCAAGTATACCAACTGATATTAATACAAATTTCATGCAGAAACCTCACTTTTAACTCATTATGTTCATTATAAGAACGCATATTATAAAATTGCAAGTAAAACATTTCAGCTTATTGTTTAATAATTTATCAAATGCTAAAATTAATTAATTAACATCTTTTAGAATCGAGGGGCTTATAAGTGCAGAACAAACAACTAAAAGGTACCTTATTAGTGATGCTTGGCGCTACATTTTGGGGGTTAGGTGGAACGGTTACTGAAAAGTTATTTACAGAATACCATTTACCTGTTTCATTATTTGTAGCTGAAAGATTGATATTAAGTGGATTTTTCCTTTTGCTCATTGCAAAATTAATCCAGAAACATCCTTTAACAAATATATTTAGAGTCAAACATTCATTATTTCAATTGATTATATATGCTTTATTCGGCATGTTAGGTGTACAATACACCTTTATGGCGACAATTGATAAAGGGAATGTTGCTATTGCTACTTTGTTACAATTTTTAGCACCAGTCGTCATATTACTTTATTTACTAATCACTAGAAAAAGTAAATTTAGATTAACTGATATTATCATCATCGTGTGTTCACTATTCGGAACGAGCTTATTATTAACAAATGGTGATTATGCCACATTATCAGTCCCTCCAAATGCCATCGTTTGGGGATTATTAACAGCTTGTGCAGCTGCTTTTTATACTGTATATGCTGTTAAATTATTTTTAAATTGGCCATCTCTTGTTGTAATCGGTTGGTCAATGTTTATTGGCGGTATTGCACTTTCAATTATCAACTTAGATTTCTCATTTCCTTGGCATTTATTAGATATACGAGGCGTCATTTATTTCATCTTTGTGATCACTTTCGGAACGATGTTTGCTTTTTGGATGTATTTAGAAAGTGTGAAATACATTAGCCCACAAACAACAGCATTATTTGGTGTACTTGAGCCCGTAACAGCTGTTATATCTTCAGTTCTATGGTTAAAAGTACCATTTGGATTATGGCAACTCATCGGTATGATTATCATCTTGATTGTCGTACTATATATGTCAGTAGGCATGAAACCAAGACGTAAAAAACGTAAAAAAGCCACACAAACAGATCATCTATAATAAAAAAGAATGGTTAGAAATCTTTAAAATTTCTAACCATTCTTTTTATTGATTTTTACTTCTTTCTTCTCTAGCCTTTTTAGCTAATTTTGTAATGGTTACATCATCCATCGGTGGATTGTGTAAGCCAGCTCTTATATCTCTATAATAGCGTTGCAACGGTCTTTCCATTTGCAAGCTTTTCGCACCTACAATTCTCATTGCGATATCAATAATTTTAATAGAGTGATTAACGACAACATGTTTAGCTGCACCTATTTCAACATCTATAACTGCATCTGTTATGGAAGGATTTAAATACTTATTGATTACACTATATATATAATGTCTTGCAGTTGTTAATTCTAATTCCATCTGACCAATATTTTGTTGAACAGCTGGAATATCAGCAATCACGCCATTGATACTTCCAGGACTATATTCATTTGCAAAATCAACAGCATAATCTCGTGCTGCTTGCCCAATACCTAAATATACTGCTGGAATATGTAGATTCCATGGGTTGATATTATTACCTCTTGGACCATTCGCAACTTCTACTAAGTATTTCTCATGAACTTTAACATCATCTAACACTAAATCATGACTCTCAGTAGCACGCATACCTACCATATTCCAATTCTCTGCTATTGATAAACCTTCAGATTCTCTTGGTATTAAAAAGAAACCGAGTGCTTCTTTTTCTGGTACATATGCACCAACAAGAAAATGCGTTAACCTTTGACTCATTGTTGTAAATGTCTTAACACCATTTATAATATAATGATCTCCGACACGATCAGCGTGTGTACTTGGACGTGCACCTCGAGTTGGGCTGCCTGTTTCCGCTTCACTTACAGCTCTATTAACAATCGCGCCATTTAATACTTCTTCAGCAAATTCATCTAATAAATCTTGTGTCCATAATTTTTCTTGATAAATTTGTCCAACTACACCCATATGCCAACCAATTGCTAATGCAGTTGCACCATCAATTCTACCTAATGTTTCTTGGAATAAAATAATATCTTCTGGTGTCGCACCTTCGCCACCATATGATTTTGGAAGTACAATTTTAGTATAGCCTTCATCAATTAACCAATTAATATTTTCATATGGAAATTCTGAATTTAAATCATTTTTTTCAGCGTGTTTTTGTAATGACGCTTTATGATTTTCTATTTTATTAACCCATTTTTGTTGGAATTCATTCTTAATAAATAAATCTCTACTCATCGTGTCCACACTCCTTAATATCACTTTATCATTGTATTTATTTGCTTTCAATATATATCCGAGCATACCAATAAGTTTTTATAAAAAACAGGCAATACTGAAATTCACGATCGGTATCAGTATGTGCCTGTATAAAATTAATAATTAATATGACTCTCCAAGTTCATTGAAGTCTTGGTCATTGTATTTTTCTTCATCTAATTGTCCTGTAATTTTAGCAGTAGCCGTACCCGCTAACATTGAATCATTAACATTCAATGCTGTTCTACCCATATCGATTAATGGTTCAACTGAAATTAATACCCCTGCTAAAGCAATAGGTAAATTCAATGTTGAAAGTACGAGTATAGCGGCAAATGTTGCACCGCCACCTACACCTGCTACACCAAATGAACTGATGACTACAACGCCGATAACAGATAAGATAAACGGTAAATCAATGTCAATACCTGCACTTGGTGCAATCATCATAGCTAACATCGCTGGATAAATACCTGCACAGCCATTTTGTCCAATTGATAAACCAAATGAACCTGCAAAGTTTGCAATACCTTCTGGAACACCTAGTCTAGTTGTTTGTGTTTGAACATTTAAAGGTAACGTTCCTGCACTTGATCTAGACGTAAATGCGAATAGTAATGTTTCACTTGCTTTTTTAACATAAGTAGCTGGGTTTAAACCAACAACAGATACTAAAATTAAATGTATGATGAACATCGTAATTAAGGCCGCATAAGATGCTACAACAAATTTACCTAATGTCCATACTGCTTCAAAGTTACTTGTCATGACCGTTTTAGTCATAATCGCTAAAATCCCGTAAGGTGTTAATCTTAATACAAACGTAACGATTCCCATAACTAAGGCATAAATCGCATCTATCCCTCTTTTAATTAAGTTACCTTTTTCAGGTTCTTTTCTCATCACACGTAAGAAACTAAATCCAACAAATCCAGCAAATATAACGATTGCAATTGTTGAAGTACCTCTAGCACCTGTGAAATCTAAGAATGGATTGGCAGGTAACAATTCAATAATTTGTGATGGTAAATTATTAGCCGTCATATCTTTAGAAGTTTGTTCAATTTCTTGACCACGACTATTTTCTACATTACCTAAATCGATTTGTGATGCATCTAAATTGAATAGCATCGCATAAATAATTCCAATTAAAGCTGCAACAGCAACCGTTCCTAGTAAAAATGTAAATATCCAAGCGCCAGCTTTAGCAAAGTTTTGACCAATTGTTATTTTAGTAAATGCTGAAACAATTGATATAAAGATAAGTGGCATAACGATCATTTGTAATAGTTTCACATAACCTGTACCTACAATATCAAACCATGAAGCTGTCGACTCTGTTACTTTAGAATCTACACCGTAAATAAGATGTAAAGCTAAACCAAACACAATCCCTATTCCTAAACCAATAAGAACACGCTTAGAGAACTTTACATGTTTCTTATTTAAATAACCTAATAAACCTATAAATAATAAGAAAACAATAATATTAATGACTACCCAAAGTGTTTCCATTAATGAACCTCCTAAATCTTTTAATTCCGATACATTAAATAAGAATACACTTTAAAAATATGTTTTGCAATACGTTTATCTTTTTCTAAAAATTTAGATAAATACAATCAAAAAAACATACTAAGATCATTGTTTCAATAATCTTAGTATGTTTAAAATTATGATGATTTTTTTAATTACTTACGGTCGCTTTAGTTACAGTTCGACCAACTTTTGTTACTATGGGCCTCCTTAGTTACACTTCCGCCGACTTTTGTGACTAACTACTACTCTATTTCACAATACAAGACTGTCTTCAAATGCCCAAGATTTATCAGTTAATATATTTCTATAGAATGGATCTTTTCCTATTAACTTAATTTCATCTGCTAAGCTTTCGACTTCATCTAAATGGTGCGTTGTTAATATAATAAGTCTTGTTGTTTTTAAATGATTTAATAATTTATGAATGTCAAATCTAGATTTCAAATCAATACCTACTGTTGGTTCATCTAAAATTAATATACTTGGATTACCGAGCAATCCGATTAATAAATTAACTTTACGTTTTGTACCACCAGAAAGCGAAGAGATTTTTGCTGTTCTTTCATATAAATTCAACTGATTACAGTAATCTTCTATAAGCTCTGAAGATATAGGTTGTTTATTTAATGCTTTAAAAAATTCTATATTTTCATTTACTGTCATATGTTCAAATAATGCAATATCTTGAGGTATATAACCTATGATTTCTTTTATTTTTTTATTGTTTAACTTTTTCCCAAAATAACGGATACCCCCACTATCTGGATTTTCTAATGCTGTAATCATCCTTAGTAACGTTGACTTACCAGCACCATTTTCACCTAGCAATACGGTAAGTGTCTTATCCTTAAATGTTGTATTAAAGTCATGGAAAATTTCTTTATCTTTATACTTTTTTGATAAATGCTCTATTGTAATCATGTATACACCTCCTAAACTTGAATATACAAATAAAGACAACTTATTGCGATAGACCATATGATAGACATAAATAATTTATGACTAAGCGTATTTATTTTAAATAAGAATATACTTAAGACACTTTCATATATACATAATGTCATCAATAAGACCAAATAAAATACGATGCTTAATGACCATGATAATATTAAGCTCGTAATGGCTACAATCGCGAATAATAATATGACATGACTCAATATATAATACGTATATAATTTGATTTTGGTGCCATTAAACATCATTAATCGCTCTAGTGCAGCATTTTGTTTCAGTCGTTGGTGCAATACAATTTGACTACAACTCACGATTAATAGCAATGCAACATATACTGCTGCACTAATCGAAACATCTGAATGCTTTTGAACTGCATGGTGTTCCATTTTAGAGTGAGGTGTATTTTTAATATACGCTTCTTTAATTTCTTGCATTGTTACATCTTGTTTAGATTTCTTTAAATGACCTTCAATAATGACGGGTATTTGCTGTTGGTATAAAGCTTTACTCGTCACTTCTAATGCAATTTCTCCAATGAAACCATCTTTGTAATATAGCGGAATGCTATCACGTAAACGATTTTCTTTTAAACGGGTACTAAAATCATCAGGTATTTGTAAGCTTACGATTGCTTGCTTTTTTTGAATGACATCTTCGATATACGCCTCATTCTTTGGTAAATGTATGACTTCTAAATATTTTGTTTGTTCTAAAGTATGCACTAACTCTTTTGAAGATTGAGATTTATCCAAATCTTGAACAGCTATTGGCATTTTAAATAATTGATTGCTGGATGCTTGAACGCCTACAATGAGCAATATTGTTATAAACAGTAACGCCACTAAAGTTAAATATTGTTTCCATTGCTTTTTAACAACTAAATAAAAGATTGATTTCATCGGCGATACCTCCAATACAAAGCAGAGATTACTAATACAAGCATAATACCTAAATGCCAATAATACATTGGATGTGTGTCAATGATGTAATTATTTAATAGTATTTCTACTAACTGATTAAACACAATTGAAAATGGTAATGCCTCAATTATTCCTGCACTCAAACTTTTTAAATAAATGATTGGAATCACTGCGCCAGATAACAATATTATCACTAACGTTAATAAAACTTTGAACAAATAATTCAACATACTTCTAAACGCAATATCTATAAAGAGAAACACTAAGAATATCATGATTAAATAATAAGCAATATCTAAACTAAGTTGCCCAATATTATACATTTCAAATTCTGGTTTAAGAAAATGTATGATGACCCATAAACCCAGTATACTCCATAGTGTTGTATAGAAAAGACTAAACACACCTCTTACAATTGTTAATTTTTCATATGAGAAATGATACATACTTAATCGTTCTTTCAACGCATCTTTTTGATTCATTTTTAAAATGCTAAAAATTGAAAAGAAGAAGAAAAAAATAGATACAAAATAAGTTGAAATTGTATAATAACTGAACGTATCAAATACTTTGATAGGCTCATCATCAAAGGAGCCGCTTCTATTTAAACCAGTAAATAACATATCTGTCATCATCGTTAATAATTCATTTTCGGATGCACTAGGATAAAGAGACGTATAAGACATCGCCCCACCCATCGACAACATTAATCGACTATAGACCGAATCTGTTAACTGCAAAATAATAATACTTTCAACTGATTGTTTATCATATGTATTCACAACTATTGGTAACTCACCATTTTTATAAAATGCTTTCGTCATGCCATCTTTAAAGACAAAATAGCCATCAATTTTCTTTTTTGATAATAGTTGTCGTGCTTTCTCTTCATTATAATGCTTAATAGACAAATCATTTCCAAGCGATTGCCCATCACCTATCGCATTTAAAATTAACTTTGTTTCTTTTGATTGATCTTTATCTACGATTCCAATCGTAAACGCCTGATCTTTTTCGTTTACTTGGTTAACCCCAATCATTACGGCCAACACAGCTAACAATAATAATAAAATATATGCAATCAAATACCACTTTTTAATTAAAAAAGAGTGGTATATGTTGAACAATTTTATTGTCGACATATAACCACTCCTCTCTAATTATTGAATATCTTTCGCAAGATCTTCTCCTAAATCTTGTAGCTTATCTTCTATTTCTTTTGTTAAATCATCAACTTCTGAATCTGATAATGTATTAAAGTCAATCGCGCCATCTTTCTTGAATTTAATGTCTTTTTTCAGTTCAGTTTTACCATCCATAATTAATTTAATATTTTCACCATTCACATCAAAATCAACATTTAATTTTTGTTTTTGTTGATTGTTTTTAGTGTCTGTTGTTAAATTATGGTCGTAATTTAAGTCGAAGCTTTGACCGCTAGATGGTGCAATCGTCACTTTACCTTTATCCGTACGTTTATCTCCGTCAACTTTAGATTTATTATCTAATTTTAGTGTTGTTGTTGAGTATGAATTTTCTTTGATTTCTAGATCATATTTATCGCTAATTTCATCTTTACCAGTTGATTTACCTTTAAGTGTAAGTCCACCGTCTTCACCTGGTGCTGATACTTTATAATCTACTTGTACGCCATCATCAATAACATTTGTACCTTGAATTCTAACTTTTTCATTATCTTTATTTGTAATTGTTAAGTCACGTTTCAAGATTTCTTTACCATCTACATAAATGATAGATTTAACTTTAGGATAATTCTTTACATCTTCGTCTTTAGCTTTTTTCAATAAATCTTTAATTTCTTTATCGTACTCTTTTACATTACCTTGTTTTTCTACGATGTTTTTAATATCTTCATCTTTTTTAGCTTCTTCAAGAATTGCTACAACAATTTTCTTAGTATCTTTCTCACTTAAGTTCATTGTTACTTTTTTCAAATCTTTTTCATCATCAAAAATCTTAACTTTTTCTTTGTCTTTTTCAAAGTTATCGTCATCTAATTGATCAACAAACAAGTCACTATATCTTTTTGAGATTTTGTCGATTTGATCTTGAGAGATTTGAGAGCTTGATAAGATCGTATTTAAATTTAAAGAATCATTTGTGATTTCTTGTCCATCTGCTGAATCTAATGATTCACCAGAAGCTTTTTCGATTCCTTTTTTAATTTCATTATTTTTCACTTTATATATGTCTTTAAATAATGGTGTTTCTAAATATTGATTATTTTTGTCTGCGCTCCATTGGAAGTTACCAATCTTGTTATCTGCAATTGTAGGTTCAATACCTAGTTTAGAGTTTTTCGCTTTAGGATCATGCCCAACATTGAAGACAATATTCGTTGAGTCAATAACCGACTTTGGTATACCTAATTGTGAAACTAATGAATCTGATACTTCTGCTCCAAATTTCAATGAAGTTTCATAAGATTCATCTTTCATTTTATCTTGGAATTCAGTTTCATTTTCAAACCTGTCGTTAAAATATTCTTTCCAAGATTTTGCTGATTCTTGTTCACTTAATAAATATGTATTCTTTGGCGTATTAGTTAGAAAATAATATGTTGCTGCGCCACCAATTCCTACTATTGCAAGAAAGGCTACTACAATTCCTATAATTAGTAACTTTAATTTAGTAGACATTTAAACACCTCTTTTTAAAATTTATAATCATATCATAACAAATGTTACAACATTATGACATAATATTTTAAAAATATTTATATTTTTTTGTAAATACACATTTTTCCTGGCGTATTATAACTAATCTTCATTTTATTTTTTTTCATTTTGATAATTTGATATTTGGATGGCCCCAAAGCTGGGATATATACGTACCCAAATATTTGTTTCCATAAAGGATCTATATAATAATAATATTCATCATCATATCCAATTAATAAAGTTACATGGATATTTGTAACATAGGATTTACCTTTATTTCCGATTTTAAAAACTTTTCGAATCGGTTTAGACCCTAATGTTGTATGATATATTACAATTGGATGTCCTTTATCAATTATATGCTCAAGCTCTTCAAGCTCAGTACCAGTACCATCTATAATTTCAGAGTCATATCTACTTAGAAATTCCGCAAGCACATTCGGAAAAATAGTTTGGTGATGGCCAAATTTTATTAGAAAATGATTGCCTACATATCCCTTTTCCGGGTTATCTGAATGTGTTGGCCACTCTCTCATAATAGTCGTTGCATTAATATCTTTATTATAGTAATTAAGCAACATTGAACTTGCCGTACCTTCACACCCCATGACCATTGGTATAGGAAATAATTGACTTTTCGGTTTAACATTTAATATTACGCCCATAAAGGTTCTCCTTTTACGAAATCTTCTTAAATTAAAACGTTTATTTATACTTATAATATATCATTTAACATTTAACTACATAGTATAAGAAAGCAGGACTGAAGTATCTTTTAAATAAAAAGATTTCTTAGTCCCGCTTCTCACGATTTTTTATAATATTTCAGCTTCAATTTCCATTAATAATTTTTTTATCTTTTTATGTTGGATTTTAGATACTTGAATAGCGACAGTTCTCTCATCTTGATCATTTCTTTTCTTAGAAATAAGTCCTTTTTCTTTTAAGTTTTGTACGGCTTTTGAAATATAGTACGGCTTAAATTTAGATTGTTTGATGATATCTTTAACATTGTAACAATCTTTCTCGCCTATATATATATAAACTAAAATATATATTTCTTCGAATGAGAGTGCAAATTGACTTTTGATATTTGCGACATAATCTTTAGATTTCTTAGTTGTGACAACTAATTCAACGATGTTTCTGATTGGTACTGATACTGATTCCATTGCAAATCAACTCCTCAAAATAATCTAATAATTTGTTGAATTGGTATATTGTGCAATCTTTAGTATCTATAGCATTTTTCCTTTTCAACACAATGATTTAATAATATTTATTATTTTATAATGAGTTTTAAAAACATTCAATAAATTTTCAAATAATGACTTTTCAACATTTTTATTTTTAAGACAAACCCTTTTATATCAAGCTCTACAGCGTTCAATCCACAAAATAATAACCCGTGTATATAGTTTGTTTTTATGACATTTTAAAAGTTCATTACTTTTGAAATATAAAGAAATCCTGTCATAAATTGAATAATATATATTAATAGTGATGATAGATTTTCTTTTGTATTTTCATAATTTTGTATTATACAAAAAATCTGATACATCATAATGTACCAGATTAAAAGGTTATATATTATTTTTTCTTACCTAATGTATCAACGAAACTTAATGCAGATAAACCTAAAAGTGTTAATGCATGTTTTGCACCTTTAAAGCCATGTCCAGCTTCATAATGTTTATATGCTGCAACTGTCATAACTGACCCTACAAGTACTGAACCTAATCTTGATAAAGATTTGTTACAAGCACTTAAGAATAAAAAGATTGAACCTACTAATTCAAGCCCGCCAGCTAATTTCATAGCGTTTCTTGAAAGACCAAAACCTTCTTCGAATTGTTGAGCCATACCGTCGTCATCTTTTACTTTTGGTTGACTTGAATCAAAAATTTGTTTACCTACATATACATTTAATAAATATCTTAACATTACTTAATTTCCTCCTTATTTTTCATATATTCATCTACAATCGGTTTAACTCTTTCACCTAATAGTTGAATAGATTTTAATACTTTTTCATGTGGCATAGAACCTACTGGTAAATGTAACATAAATCGATTAACACCTAAATCTTCGTGCAGTTTAATAATTTTTGCTGCAACTGTTTTAGGGCTTCCGACAAACATTGCACCATGAACAATTTCCTGTTCAAATTTTTCCATTGAATATGGTGGCCATCCACGTTCTCGTCCTAATTGATTTATAACATATGCACTTGATGGATAATATTCTTCCATCGCTGCTTCATCAGTTTCTGCAATGTAACCCCATGAGTGTGTCGCAACAGGTAATTTAGATGTATCAAAACCATTTGATTCAGCAACAGCTTTGTACATTGCTACATTACGTTTAAAACGACTTGGCGCCCCTCCTATAATAGCATAAGTGATAGGTAATCCCAATTGTCCTGCTCTCATAGAAGATTCTGGATTTCCTCCAGTTGCTAACCAAATAGGTAATTTATCTTGAACTGCTCTTGGAAATACTTTTAAATGGTCAATTGCTGCTCTTGTTTCTCCTTGCCAAGTTACAGATTCATTTTCATTAATTTGCATTAATAAATCCAATTTTTCTTTATAAAGTAAATCGTAATCTTTTAAGTCATATCCAAAGAGTGGAAAAGACTCAATAAAAGAACCCCTACCTGCCATAATTTCTGCTCTACCATTACTAATAGCATCTAAAGTAGCAAATCTTTGATAAACCCTAACAGGATCATCAGATGATAGTACCGTTACAGCTGATGATAATCTAATATTTTTAGTTTGACTAGCCGCAGCTGATAACACTGTAACTGGATCTGATACTGCATAATCTTCTCTATGATGTTCCCCTAATCCATAAACATCTAATCCTACTTTATCAGCTAGCTTAATTTCTTCAACGATTTGATTAATTCTTTCGTGTGCGGGGAAAGGTTTATCCACACCATTAATTGGAGAGATTTCAGCAAATGAAGATAACCCTAATTCAAATTTCATGATCTCACCTCGATATAATTAATATACTAGGTATAATTATAATACTAATTTGTTATTTGTCAATGAAATTAAACAAAATAATAAATTAGCGAATAAACTTATGCATAAGTTTATTCGCTAATTTTTATTTAAATATCATTTTCTAAATTGCATATTTTTAAAATAGACTGCTTTAATGGCAATTCTTGTTCATAGATTCTTAATTGATCGATTGTTTCTGGATTTAAATAAATACACTTTCGAGGTTCTCCATTTTGAAAAGCGACAATTGCTTCTCCATCATCTGTATTTTCAAACATTCTATCAACGTCGGAAAAATATTGACTTAAAATATAAATTAATGCATCACTATATCTTTCACGGTCTTTTTTATATAATTCAACTTGATCATCTTGTATATAATACGCATCAACAATAGTCATGCCATCCATTTCAAGTTTTTCATGAGTAACATCTTGACTCAGTTGTTTTCTCTTAAAAAATTTAAACAACATAAACGATCCCCTTCATTAATCATTTTAATTAGATTTACTTCTTTGATACTCCTGATACTCAAAAAATACTTGGAATAACATAATTAACATTGCAGGATGATATTGTGAATTGACAATATCAATATCATGATTAGATGCAATTTTAAATCTTTCAGACTTAGTTTCCATGATTAAGTTATTTGTGTCATCTGTTACTTTAACAGATCTAGATATAAATCCTGATTCAAACAACAAAGTATCGTTTTTTTCACCATTAAATATTATTCTAGGTTTGAATCCAATTTTTGTTTCGAATGTGCCTATTTTAGTATCATTCTTAAATACTTCCCAAACAGTTTTAAAAGGGGTCTTTAACTTTCCTTCTATCGATCTTTCTTGTATCACTTTAAAAGAGCCACCTTCAAATTCGATCATAAAATTATGTTTCTTTCTCCCTAATAACGCGAATGTTTCTTGTCTAGTGGATGTGTAATACAAACTTAGTATAAATATAGGATTATTGTTTTCATCATAGACTTCAATTGGTTTAGTAGATGCACCAAAAAAGTTTTCTTTGAAATGATATTGTGACATATTAACCTCCCTAATAAGCTGTTATTATGACTATTCTACCATAGCTAAATTTTGTGCACCATTTTTAATGTTTTGTGCTTTTAGAACATTTTCTATCATTAATTTAATCATTTTTTCTTTGTATGGCTTAATAGAAACTAATACAATTCTTTCATCGGTATCAGCTCTATCTTTATCAAGATAGTTTAATTGCACAAGGGCTTTTATGGATTTATTGATTTTTACTAAATCCCATCCAAATTGTTGTTTAATATCTTTTAGTGTTCGACATCCATTCTGAGACATCTTTATAAATAATAAAATCATAAATTGATCAACATTTATTCTATATTGATGATGGATATTATGATGGATTTCACTAATCATACTATTAACCTCTATAGCATAATCAATACAATAATTTGAATTTACATGTGTAGATATCTCATTTAAATTACTCTTAAAGTCCAGTTCTATTTGATTAATTAGTTGAGAAATTTTCATTTTGTGACGAGTTTCTACTATTATAATGATTTTTCTCTCATCTTGTTTTAGTCGTTCTTTTTTATAATAATTTAAATCATGTAAATAGGATATGACATGTGTTAACATCGTTTGATTAATACGAAGTACTTCTTTAAAATCTAAAGCTGTAAATTTCTTTCTCTTCTGATTATCGTTAATAAATTTCAATATTTTTAAATGATAAATATTTAATGCGTAATTTTTCTTTAGTATTTTCTTCACCTGAAAATTTAAATAATTAAATTTCAATAATTCGTTCTTATGTTCAATCATAGCTCAATACCACCTTAGTTTATTTTCGTTTTATATAGATATGTTTAATGACATCCGCTGAAGAATCATAATCTATTACTAATTTTTTTGATTCTTTTTTTAAATTTATTGTATTTATATTTTTATTCGTTTCTTCATTAAACTGCTGATTAATTGCCTTATTACGCTTAATAAAAATATCGTGAATTCTAAACTCAAATTCCTCAATGTTTAAACCAGTAATATTTAGTTTTTGCTGCAGCTTATTAAACAGTTTATTGTTTGGGAAGATTAATAGCTGATATTCATTTAAATAATGCGTTATGAGGATACTGCCATTAAAAAATATGATATTTCCTCTTAATCTTTTTAAAGTTAATATTAATTCGAATAACTGATACTGACTTTCTTTATTTAACTGTAATTCTTTTATCATAAGGTGACTGCTCTGTGAAGGTATCATACTATCAATCCAAGTATCATCTATAATAATTGAAATTCTTTGCTTATATTCTAAACACCATTTAAATGTTTCAATAAGTGAATAAATTCGATTAGGGGTTGTCGGTTGATATAAGATATTTATCGAAGAATTATTCTTTAATATAGTAGTTATTTCTCTATCGGAGACTAATTCATGGTAAACTTTATAGGCAATTTGTTTATTTCCTTCCATTATATTTGTCATTCGGTTAGTTAAGTATTTATCCCGATTATTTAATATTAGTGTTACTTTTGAATCTTTTAATGTGTCTTTTATCATTTTATAGATATGATTATATTGGTAAAATGTCATATTTAAATAGAAATGAAATTGTCGCTGTCCATAGTAGTATGTACAATCGATTAGATAATTTAAAAGTTTCTTTAAGTCTTCTTCAAACGCCTCTAGATTTTTATTTCTAGACAACTTTAATTCAAATGAAATTTCAAATTGATGCTCTAAAGAAAATGAAAACATTTGATGCATTAATCTATTTTTCTCAAAATTAGCTTCATTTAAAAACTCATCAAGTAATGAATGCGAGAATAATAAACCATATTGCCCAATTTCTCTCCTCATCGTTAAAAGTTTTGATTGTTGAAAATTATTTGTTAGTGCCTCAATGTTTCTGATATATATTAATAAGTTTGATGATGGCATATTTGATGTTAGCTGTGAGTCTATATTAATATCTAAACTAATAAAATCTACAAAATTGTTTGTCAAAGCTCTAATTTCCTGAGATATCTTATTAAAATTTTCAAGAAGATTCGAGCGCTTATTATTAAATGGATAATACTGATCATTTGTGAGTTGCTTTCGATATTTCGCTGGTGTTATATGATATTTATCTCTGAAACTTGCTATAAAGTTTGATTCGTAAGTAAAACCATTATCACCTGCAATTTGCGTTATAGACTTCTTTGAATAAATCAAGTCAAATATGGCGTAGGATAAACGAATATTTTTTCTAAGTTCTCTATATTTCATATCTGTTATTTCTTCTAGATTTTCTGAAAACCATCTCACTGATAAAATACAATTCGTCGCAACTTCAGCAATATATAACTTCTCTTTATAATGTTCATACATATAATTGATTGCTTTATGTATATCATTATTTAAAAAATAATCATGATTTTCATTTACAATTCTATATAATCGCAATGTCATCATTAATTGCTTAATTACATCAAACATATTTATGTCCTTGTCTTTTTTATATTTAATATAATTGGCGAGTACCTTATTCATGTAAAATCTAATAACATTGTAATCAAGTTTATCTACATCAATATAGTACTTTTTTTCGAATTGAAAAAAATAATCAAGTTCACATCTTGATAAATATAAACTAGCTATAACTGTATCTTCATTAGAATAAATACGATATTGTTCTAAATCATTTATGATAAGAATGTCATTTGCTTGATATACTTTACGTTTACCATTGATATATATTTTACTACTTCCTTCTATTACATATAGCAGTATTAACCCCATATTAAAATCAGATTGAATATTTAATGGTTGATAAATCTTAAAATTACCATCATACAACATGTTAAACACCCCAATTCCTTATGAAACATCTTTATTTACTATTTATGATAATTATAATTCAACAAATATTACTAAAAATACTTTATTCTTGACTTTTTATTATGAAATTTTGTACTTATTTTAATCCTTCAGATGCAATATTCTTTTGTTTATTGGATATAATTTTTCATAGTATTATCCAAAGTCAATTATTTTATTATGTCTTAAATATTACAAACGTGTAACAAAGAATCGTGTACAACACCTAAAAGTACTTAAAAACGTTGGTATTACAACGTTCTTTATTCAGTGTAAAATGTTCGGAATTATTACATGAAATCTTTAGATATTTAAATTAAATTACAAAGCTTTAACATTCAACACAAACTAAACGATTTCTGATAAAGTAGATTTTGTTGATTAACAGCGAAGAAAAAACTTATTAGAAAAAAAACATAAAACATATACGAAAAATTATTTTTAAATTATCTAGGAGGATTTATTTATTATGAAGAAAATCGCAACAGCAGCAATCGCAACGGCAGGAATCGCAACATTTATGGCACATGACGCAGATGCAGCAGAAAATACACAAGGATATAATTCAAACGATCCATATTCTTATTCTTACAATTACACAATTGACCAACAAGGTAACTACCACTACACATGGGAAGGTAACTGGAATCCATCATCTCATTATGGTAACCAAGCTCAACAACAAGTAGCATCTAACACTGCTTCTTCAAATAACGAAGCAGCTTCAAATACAAATTATTCACAACCAGCATTCAATGCTGCACCAAATGGTGGTGGTTTAGGAGATTCACATAACACATCTTCAAATCAAAACAATGTTCGTGTAACAACTACACAAGCACCATCAACTAGCAGCAATACAGCAACTACATCAAACTCAAGTTCAAATGTAAGCACTACAACTACATCAACTTCTCGCCCATCAACTGGTGGAGGAGCTAACTTATACACTGCTGGACAATGTACTTATTATGCATTCAGCAAACGTCCTGACTTAGGTAGCACTTGGGGAAATGCTAATAACTGGGCTAGTGCAGCAGCACAATCTGGTTACACAGTAAATAACAACCCATCTGCAGGTTCAGTATTACAAACTACAGCTGGTGGTTATGGTCACGTAGCTTACGTTGATAAAGTAAACTCTGACGGTTCTATCCAAGTTTCTGAAATGAACTACCAAGGTGTAGGTGTTGTTTCAACTCGTACTATCTCAGCTTCAGCAGCTGGTTCATACAACTACATTCACTAAGATGAATAAAAAAAAGAGCAATCGCTATGATTGCTCTTTTTTTATGCATTTGTTTTTACTTTTTTAATACCGATACCTGTTATACCATAAAACGCTGCAAAGATTACACATAAATAACATGGAACAGCCCACCAGAAGAAATCTCCTAATGAAACATGCAATAAATCTCGATAGTATATACCTGAAGTTCCCCAAGGAATAAATGGCAACACCATTGTTCCGCAATCTTCTAGCGTTCTTGATAAGTTCACACGATCTAAATTACGCTCATTATACATTTCCATTAACAGTACACCTATCATAATAATCACGACAGATGCAACACCAGCTGCAAAAACGAGTATTAAACTTCCCGCTATCGTAACTAATATCAGATGTGAATCTTTAGAAACTTTACTAGATATTGTCGTTAAAATAACTTTTAAACTGCCAGATGCTTCTACAATACCCGCAAAAGCATAACCACAAAAAATCGTTACAACAATTTCAGTCATACTCATAATGCCACCACGTTTTAACAGTTCTACCATTGAACTTGATGCATCATTTTCAGATAAGCCTGTCATATTGATGTTGAAACCTTGCATCGTTACATTAAATGCATCTACAATTTCAAATCCATTATTAAACACACCTACAAACATTGCGACTAAACTGGATAATAACATCATCGGTACAGTAGGTTTTCCTATACTAATACCTAATACGATAACAATGACTGGTATCCATACCCAAAAATTCAAATTAAAAGCCGTATCAATATTACTCAATAATTCATTTATTCTTTTGCTTTCTACATTTTTAGCATCAAATTGTAAACCTACTATAAACCATACAATGAGCCCTATAATTGATGCAGGTATTGTCGTCCACATCATATGTTGAATATGCCTAAAGATATTTACTTTCGTTACTAATGCAGCTAAATTAGTTGTATCTGAAAGTGGTGACATTTTATCTCCAAACACTCCACCAGCTATTACAACACCTGCAACCATACCTATCGGAATATTCATCTCATTAGCAATCGCCATTAAAGCTATACCGGCAGTACCTACTGATCCCCATGCAGTACCTGTTGCGACAGATGTAACGGCTGTTATGACAAATGCAGTTACTAGAAAGTATGTCGGATTAATCGTTTCTAAACCATAGTAAATTAAAGCAGGTACAGTACCTGAATACATCCACGTACCTATTAAAATACCGACTGCAAATATTATGTATATAGCTGGCATTGCAGTTGCTAGCCTCTTTGTAATGCCATCTTGCAAGTCTTCCCAAGTTAAGCCTACTCTAATGGCTATAAAGCTCGCATAAACAGCCGCAATAATTAATAATGGCTGAATTGGATAATGTAAAATCCCAAAACCAATCAATACGACTAACCCCATAAATAAAATTGTGGAAATTGCTTCAAATAAAGTTGGTAATCTCTTCATATAATGCCCCCTTCCATATACTTAGAAAAGTAATCATATTATTTTATATATGAAAAAAGTAGTCGCAAATGATTTGCTAACTACTCTTTTTCAATGATTTAATCCTTAATACATATATTACAAGCTAATGACATTAATTTTCTAAAAATTCCTCGTAAAACCTTATATTATCGGTATATTTTCTATATTACTGTTTGTCATAATTGGTCAAAAATATTACTAAAATATTGTATCTGATTATGATTAAGTAACAACTGTATGAAAACACACACAAACATAAAAACATCTGTTAAAGTATTATTTGTCGTCGGAAAACGACACAAACAAAACTAAAAATTTAAATTTAAAACATATACGAAATTTACGGAGGATTATTTATAATGAAAAAATTAACAGCATTCGCAGTATTATCTACGGGACTAGCAACAACAGTAATTGGAAATGGTGAAGCTTCAGCAGATACTTTCGATAACGCTCAAGCTCCAATTCAAAACCAAACTCAAACTCAAAACTTTAACTATACTAATAATTATAGCCAAAATTACAATACTTCAAACATGAGTCAATCATTTACTTCATCAGTTACTCAAACTGCAACTCAAACTTCAAGTTCATCAGCTAACTTATACACTGCTGGACAATGTACTTATTATGTATTTGACAAAAAGCAAGCAGATGGAGACCCAATTAGCTCAACTTGGGGAAATGCTAACCAATGGGCAGCAAATGCAGCAGCAGATGGTTACACAGTAAACAACACACCTAAAAAAGGTTCAATCTTACAATCAACAGCAGGTGCTTACGGTCACGTAGCATACGTTGAAAATGTAAACTCTGACGGTAGTGTTGAAGTTTCAGAAATGAACTACCAAGGTGAAGGTGTTGTATCAACTCGTACTATCTCAGCTTCAGAAGCTGGTACTTACAACTACATTCACTAAGATTAATATAATATATCTAAAAAGGAGACTAGGCATATCATTGTCTAGATCTCCTTTTTTATTTATAAAATAATTAATTTATATTATTGATTGGCTACAGCGATAAAAAATTGTATACTTAAATTAAGTTAGGAGGGATTATACATGAGTGAAAACGAACAAAATCCATTTCAACAAACTTCAACACATTCAACATATGAAGATGTATCACAACACATAGATACAACTGATGATGATAGATTATTTGGTATGCTTATATATTTAACAAGTTTCTTTGCTTCATTTTTTGCGCCACTTATCATTTGGTTAATTAAAAGAGAGAACTCTCCATTCGTTGATAAAATTGGTAAAGATTATTTAAATTTCTTTATTTCATATACGATTTGGGGACTTGTTGCTTCCCTATTATGTTTAATACTAGTAGGTTTTATTTTAATACCAATATTAGCTATTTTAGCTTTTGTCTTTACTGTTATTGGTGCTATCAAAGCATACAATGGAGAAACTTATTTACCACCATTATCAATCCGTATGATCAAGTAACACTTTCATTTTTCGAAAGTGTTATTTTTCTTTTTTGTGGTAAAACTGATTAAATACGAATATTTAATTTCATGATAGAATGATGTATACTCTTATAATCTTAAGAGTACCGAATTTTATGAATCCCCTTTTTAAACGTTATTTGTGCACTTCCATTTTATGGAAAGGCATAATTTTTTTTGTACTTTATTACTACAGTGCTTTAAAGGAGGAGTTTTTTTGGATCAAAAAATTAAAAAACCGAGAAGAAGATATATAAGCTTACCGACACAAATATTAATCGCTTTAGTATTAGGTGTTGTAGTAGGATACTTTTTACACGGACAAGACCATTTGATTAAATTCATTCGACCTATTGGAGATATCTTTTTAAACCTTATTAAAATGATTGTTATTCCAATTGTCTTCTGTTCACTAGCATTATCAATTTCAAACGTTGGTGATATGCATACAGTTGGTAGATATGGTTGGAAAACAATTTTATACTTTGAAATCATCACTACAATTGCAATTGGATTGGGAATTATATTCGGAAACTTATTCAAACCTGGATTAGGGATTGACGCAAACAAATTACCTAAAGGTGATATTTCTAAATACGAACAAACTGCCGATGCTGCAGAAAAATCGACTTATGGTAACCATATGATAGATACAATAGTTGGCATCATACCTACAAATATATTTGAAGCTTTAACAGCTGGAGAATTACTACCTATTATATTCTTTGCAGTATTCTTCGGATTAGCAATCGCTGCAGTTGGTGAAAAAGGTCAGCCAGTTAAAGATGTATTAAGCGGAACATTAGAAGCTGTATTCTGGATGATACATAGAATATTACGATTAGCGCCTTACGGTGTATTTGCTTTTATCTGTGTAACGATTATGACATTTGGATTATCTGCTTTAATTCCATTAGTTAAGCTATTAGCAGTTGTTGTAGGTGCAATGGTATTCTTTATTATTGTTGTATTAGGGATTGTCGCAAAAATTTGTGGCATCAGCGTATTCTCTATTATTCACATATTAAAAGACGACTTATTGTTAGCATTCTCAACTTCAAGTTCAGAGACAGTACTACCATCAGTAATGGAAAAAATGGAAAAGTTCGGTGCACCAAAAGATGTTGTTTCATTTGTTGTACCAACAGGATATACATTTAACTTAGATGGTTCAGCCTTATACCAATCAATCGCAGCATTATTTGTTGCACAGATGTATGGTGTCCATTTAACACTTGTTGAACAGTTAATATTGATGTTTACATTGATGATTACATCTAAAGGTATGGCTGCTGTTCCTGGTACTTCTATAGTTGTTCTTATTACAACATTAGGATCTATGGGATTAAATCCAGAAGGACTTGCATTAATTATTGGTATAGACAGACTATTAGATATGACAAGAACATGTGTCAATGTTGTAGGTAACGCACTATCAACAGTTGTTATCTCTAAATGGGAAAACAAATATGACCATGCAAAAGGACAAGAATACTTAAAATCATTGAAAAAAGCATCATAAAAAAAGATTCGGCTAAGGGGAGCCGAATCTTTTTATTTTAGTTTATTTTAGTGAATCCACAATTTCTTTAATTTCATCTTGTTTTAAGTCTACAACAATTTCTCCGTCTTTAGTATCTTCTTTTAAAGCATCTTTAGCTTCTTCTGAATGATATAATTCTGCAATTTTCTTGAATGTTTTATTATCTTTGTCTTTCGTATTTGCTGCGATAAAGTTGATATAAGGTTTAGCTGCATTAGCATCTGGATCTTCTAAGAATATAGGGTCTTTCTTTGGATCTAATCCTGCTTTTGAAGCTACACCATTATTAATAACAGCAATATCCACTTCATCTAATGCTCTCGCTGTTTGTTGTGCATCTACTGCTTTAATGTTTAAATTCTTTTTATTTTCAACTATGTCTTTAGGTCCACCACTTAAACCGAAGTTCTTATCTAATTTAATGTAACCTGCTTTTTCTAATAATTTTAACGCTCTTGCTTGGTTTGAAACATCATTTGGAATCACGACTTTCGCACCATTTTTTAAATCTTTTACATCTTTTAATTCTTTAGAATATATACCTAACGGTGCAAACACTGTTGTTCTAATAGGTGTAATGTCTGTACCTTTATTTGCTTTCTTAAATTGATCTAAAAATGCGAAATGTTGGAAGGCATTTAAATCAATGTCTCCGTCTGATAAAGCTTTATTTGGAACATTGTAATCTGAAAACTGTTTAATTTCGACATCAATGCCATCTTTCTTAGCTAATTCTTTAACTTTATCCCATACTGCTGTGTCATTCGACGCGATACCGATTGTGACTTTTTTGTCGTCTTTCTTATCTCCACATGCTGCGAGTAATAAGACTAATGCTACTAATAATGTTAAGACTTTTTTCATTTAAACTTCTCCTTTATATTAAAATGTTTATTTAACTTCTACGTACTAATCTAGATAATACATTACCTAGAGATTGAATAACTTGTACCATAATAACAAGTATAATAACGGTAATAACGATGACGATTGTATCAAATCTTTGATAGCCGTATGCGAGTGCTAAGTCACCTATTCCGCCGCCACCAACTGCACCGGCCATTGCTGTAGCACCAATTAAACCAATAATTGAAGTTGTTAATGCTAAAATTAATGAACCTAATGCTTCCGGTAATAAGAAATATCTAATAATTTGAAATGGTGAAGCACCCATTGAATGTGCAGCTTCAATAACTCCAGAATTAACTTCTAATAATGAGTTTTCTACTAATCTTGCTATATAAGGTGCAACATAAACAGTCAGTGGTACAATTGCTGCAGATGTACCTATTGAAGTACCTACAATTAATTTAGTAAAAGGTACAATCGCAATTAATAAAATAATAAAAGGTAATGATCTGAAAATATTAATAATTGGGTTGAGTAAATAATAAATAATGACATTTTCCCATATACCATTTTTTCTTGTAATCACTAACAAAATACCTAATGGAATACCAATTAAGGCACCTAATACAAGTGATACAGTTACCATGTATAAAGTTTGATATATAGAATCTAACAATAGTGAAGAATCTAATGATGATCCGAACATTATGCACCAACCTCCTCAAATTCTATATTTAATGAATCTAAATGGGCAAAGCTTCTTCTAATTGCACTGTCGTCACCTTTCAAACGTAACGTTAAGTACCCTACAGGTGTGCCTTGAATATCTGACATTGAAGCAAACAATACATTAATTTGAACTTGATATTTTGTAATTAAGTCATTAATGATAGATTGTGTCACTTTATCTCCATCTATATATAATTTAATGTCTGTTGCTTGATGATCAGTTGGTATTAATTTTCTTAAATTAGGTGATATATCTGTTGTAATAACTGTAGATACAAAGTTCTTCGCTGTTGCTGTTTTAGGATGGCTAAAGACATCTAATACAGGTCCAATTTCGATTACTTTACCATTTTCCATCACTGCGACTTTGTTACAAATCTTCTGTATCACACTCATTTCATGTGTAATCAGTAGAATTGTGACACCAAACTCTTCATTGACACTTTTCAATAATTTCAATATAGAATCTGTCGTAGCCGGGTCAAGTGCACTTGTTGCTTCGTCACATAATAATATTTTAGGATCTGTCACGAGTGCTCTTGCAATAGCCACTCTTTGTTTTTGTCCGCCAGATAATTCATTTGGATATTGCTTCCCTTTATCCTCTAGACCAACAAACTTGAGTAGTTCATCTACTTTAGCTTTAATTTTATCTTTACTTGTACCTTGCAAAATAAGCGGCATCGCAACATTATTAAACACTGTTTTAGAATTTAATAAATTAAAATGTTGGAATATCATGCCGATATTTTTCTTAACACTTTGTAATTCTTTCTTTGAATACTGATTGATGTCATGGCCATCTACAATGACCTCTCCCGTTGTTTTTTCTTCCAATACATTAACAAGTCTTATTAACGTACTTTTTCCTGCTCCACTATATCCAATTACGCCAAAAATATCTTGTTCTTCGACTTTAAAACTGACATCATTTAAAGCTTGGATTTTAGAATTCTTTTGCTGGAAAATTTTATTTACATTTTTAAATTCAATCATCGTATTTATCCCTTCCGAATTCTTATTAATATGATAAGAATTATATGGGTGTTTCCTTTTATCGTCAATACTTATAATCAAATTTTTCTAAATATTCATTTATCTATATTGTATTTTTTCTCTTTAATGATTGATTAACATGTTCTTAATGAATTTTTATTAATGTAAGCGCTATCAATAATTTATTGACAACTTTGTGAACAACAAATAAAATGAAACTTAAGATGTATTTTTACATCTAAAAATAAGGGGGTTATAAGTATGGCAGAGCATGATTTCAAGCGTTTAGCAGCAGATCCAAAGTTTAAAGAACTTCTGAAAAAAAGAAGTAATTTCATATTTCCTATCTCTATATTCTTTATTATTGCAACGCTCCTATTTCCAGTATTAACTGGTTATACAAACATCTTGAATAATATTGCATTTTGGAATATCTCTTGGGCATGGATTTACGCTTTATTATTATTCATTATGGTTTGGACACTTGTCACTTTGTACATGCGAAAAGCGAAGTCTTTTGATAAAGATGCTGAGGAACTATTAAAAGCATATAGAGAGGAGCAAAACTTATGAATGTCATCGTTGTCGTTATGTTTTTAGTATTTGTCGGGATCACATTGTTTATTACATATTTTGCATCTAAAAGAACGCAATCAGCAAATGACTTCTACACTGCTGGTGGTGGCTTAACAGGTTGGCAAAATGGATTGGCAATTGCAGGTGATTATTTATCTGCCGCATCATTTTTAGGTATAGCAGGTGCCATCGCATTATGGGGGTTTGATGGTTTTTTCTATAGTATCGGTTATTTAACAGCTTATCTTATTGTGTTATACATTGTAGCTGAGCCGTTAAGAAATCTTGGTAAATATACTTTAGCAGATATGATTGCAGCACGATTTGAATTGAAAAAAGTGAGAGCAATGGCTGCAGTTTCTTCTATTACAATAGTTATTTTCTATATGCTTGCACAACTCGTTGGTGCAGGTGCACTTATTCAATTACTATTTGGTATACCTTATACACTCGCTGTTATTCTAGTTGGTATTATGATGACCATTTATGTATTATTTGGTGGTATGACAGCAACAAGTTGGGTACAAATGGTTAAAGCAGTATTACTTATGATTGGCACTGTGATTATTTCATTTTTAGTGTTATTACATTTTGACTTCAACCTTTCTACGATGTTTGGTGAAATGCATAACATTAAGTCATCTGATTTCAAAGGTGAATTTATTAATCCAGGTTCACAAGGTAAACCACCGTTAGATAACATCTCATTAATTATTGCGTTATTATTTGGTACAGCTGGATTACCACACATATTGATGCGATTCTTTACAGTTAAAGATGCTCAAACGGCAAGGTCTTCTGTTATGTGGGCAACATGGATTATCGGTATCTTTTACATTTTAACGATATTCCTTGGATTTGGCGCAGCAGCATTATTAACACGTGAAGAAATTATTAGCGCCAACCCTGCTGGTAATATGGCAGCCCCATTATTAGCAGCAAAATTAGGTGGAGATTTCCTAATGTCATTTGTTTCGGCCGTTGCATTTGCTACGATATTGGCAGTAGTAGCAGGTTTAGTATTAACAGGCGCGTCTGCATTCGCACATGATATTTACGGGCAAGTCATTAAAAAAGGTAAAATAAGCGAACGTGAACAGATGAAAGCAGCAAAATTAGCTTCATTAGCAGTTTCAGTCGTATCCATTATATTAGCCTTATTTGCTCAAAATTTAAACGTAGCATTCTTAGTATCATTAGCATTTTGTGTCGCAGCAAGTGCAAATTTACCAGTCATTGTATTTACGATATTTTGGAAGAGATTTAATACACACGGTGCCATCACAGGAATAGCTGTCGGCTTAATCGTGTCACTTATACTCGTTATACTAAGTCCAAATGTCATGAATCCAGAAGGAACAGCATTTATTACAATGTCGCCAATATTCCCTTTATCAAATCCTGCAATCATATCAGTACCAGCAGGCTTTATTGGTGCATTTTTAGGAACATTCCTAGGTAAATCAGAATCACATGATAAATTCCAAGAAGTACAAGTTAAATCAGCAACAGGTATATCAACTTCAGATATTACACATTAAAAATTAGTAATGTTGGTGAAGTATTTAGGGACAGAATTCCGAGTAATGTCCCTAAGAGGCTGTTAGAGACACAATTCCGAATAATGTCCCTATTAGATGCTCCTAACTATAACTTCTTAGAATTCTGGTAATTAAACGGTTCTAACTACCATTTCTCAGAATTCTAGTAATTATCACAACCAACTAACTTATTAAATGTCAAAAACCGCTTAGACATCCGTCGTGTCTAAGCGGTTTTTACTTATTTTAATTTTGCTTTTTGTAAGAACTTCACTTTTTTACTAAGTGATTTTGAAGATTTTTGTTTGAGCATTTTATTTCTTATTTTAATTTTTAAAGTACTTGAAGATTGTGCTACTTTACCGATTTTTCTTGATTTTATAATGACTTTTTTAGTATGTTTCGTTCTTAATTTGTCATATCGTTTTAAGGCTGATTCTGTATCTCGATCGTTTATTAAATTAACTAATGTTACGGCGTCTTCTATTGCTTGGCCTGCACCTTGTCCCATGTTCGGTGTTGTTGCATGTGCTGCGTCACCTAATAGAACAACTCTATTTGAAACGAATGATTTCAATGGTACGAGGTCATACATATCATGATGTAATATGCCTGTTTCTTCTTGTGCATCTAATACGGTTCTTACTTCATCTGGGAATTGATTGAAGTATGCTTGAAGATGTGGTTTCTCAAATGACTTAAATTGCAAATCATTTTCTTTAGCATTCATTGTGCAGAACCAGTATAATTCGTTGTCTTTTAAAGGAACTATGCCAAATCTTCCTTTATGTCCCCAATATTCTAATGTAACGTCTTGTTCAATATTTAACTTCTCATTTACAACGCCTCTGAAACAAGTGTATCCAGCATACTTAGGTGCTGATTTCGGAAAAAGTTGTGTTCTTACTTTTGAATGTATACCATCTGCAGCAATTACTAAATCAAATTGTTCTTCTATACCATTTGTAAAATAAAGTCGTACATCGTCAGCTGTTTGTTTAAACGTTTTAACTTCATGATTTAAATAAATATTATCTGATGGTACATGTGTTTTTAAGATTTCATGTAACACTTTTCTATGAATCGTAATATTTTTATGTTCATCTTGATCCATCATTAATGAATTTAAAAATTCATCTAAATCAGATCTAATTTCTATTTTTCTTAATGGTTGGCCTTCTTGCTCAATTGCATATGCCATTTTATATTGTTTTAATGCTTTAAGGACATTACTTCCAATGCCTAAACCGGCGCCATCTTGTTCTAAATTGCCACGTTGTTCATAAACATAAACTTCATGTCCCGTTTGACTTAGTAATCCAGCAGTCGTTAATCCACCGATGCCTGCCCCAATTACAGCAATTTTCATTTTGTTCACTACTTTCCTTGAAATAAAAATTTGATTATAAACTTTATTTTAACACGAATCCTTATATATCTTTACCCCTAGTTCATATTGAACTAGGGGTAACCTTTATTTGTAATAGTCTTTATGGACTTTTGATTTCTTCAAATTATGGTCATCATAATAACCTTCCATAATTTTACCGATACTTGTTGCCCAATTCACATCTGTTGCATATAGATGTTGTCCAGGATTATAAGGGTTCCATCTCATTTTATATAATGTGTCTTGCCCATTGTTAAGATAGTCCTTTTTAATAAATTCTGCGCCTCCATTTATAGCTTTTTCTGGAGAAGTCCAACCTTTCTTACGCGCATAACTACTACCCGTTTCTACAGCATCTTGATCAAATGCCCCAATCCCATAGAAATTATAGAATGTTTTACCGTTGGACATTTTGACACCACTTGCCAATTCAGAATTACCATTTCCAGTTTCGATAAAAGCATGACTCATCAAGTAGATGATATTGACATCATATTTTTCTTGGGCTTCTATAAAAGCTTTTTCTTTACCTTTTAATATGCCTTTATCTTTTAAAATGTCTTTAACTTGTTTTTCTGATACATCTACTTTTTTAGATATATCTATGAATTGAAAGTCTGTCTGACTTTTGTCAATATCCATAAATTTATCTATATCTTTTTTATCAGCATACACGAATTTATTGTCCTTTTGTGTAACAGCTGGTGCATCACTTTGCGTTTGAATTTCGAGCGCTTCTTCATAAGTATGTGTTTGATGATTTTTAAAAAAAGGAGACTCAAAAATAAATAATAAAACAATAAATATAATAATAATTGTGAGCCCTAAAATTAAAGAAAACCTTTCTCTCAAAAAGTTAATAATATTCACACCTTTTCTATTTGTATAAGCAATGTTACTGTTTTAACTTATCTTATATTTTCTTAAATTTCAACGAAATGTTTTCAAAAAATAAGAGTGAGACAGAAATCTGTCTCACTCGTCTCTACTCATACCTTTTAAAAAGTTCAATAATAGCGTTACACTTTGATTAATTTCTGGATCTTTAAGTGCGCCTAATAAATCTGTAACAGAAGTCTTCTTATAAGGATTAGCCCTATTCGCAACTTTCATGCCGTTATTAATCCTTCTCACGAAAGTAGATGTTTCTTCTATATCCAATTCTCCTAATAGAAATAGAACTTGTCCAAGATTTCCTAAAATACCTTCATATTGTTCTTTATTCAGTTCATTGACGATATTTTTCGTAATGATTTTACGTTGCACAATGGCTGCGTGAAATGCATCTAACGCTTCCGCTTCTTCCAGTGCATCGAGTATATCAATTCCTTTTTCAATGGCAATTTTTCGATCTGATAATCGTGATTTAATGTCATTCATATTTTCTTCAATTATATATTCTCTACTTTTATGAATTTTCTTAATCACTTTAACTCTTTCACCCATTATGCATCGCCACCTTTACTAGGGAATGTATAACTTGATTTCGCCCACTTGTCTTGTACTCTCACACTAATCTGTGGCTGTCTATTACCAAACCGCGAATTATGTTTAGGTATAGGTGATTTGCCTTTTTTAGTGATAACTTCTAACTTCGCATAATTATCTTTATATGCTGGTGTATTTGTATCTTTATCAACATCACTATCTGTTACAAAGTTAGGTGCACCTTCATTCTGATCATTTAACGGAATATAAATATTATTACCTGTTACTCTGTCTGTAACTTGCACATTCACTTCTACTGTACCTACTTTAGAAGTTACATTAACTCTCGCACCATTTTCGATACCGTGTTCTTCAGCGAGTTCTTTAGAAATTTCACAGAAGTTTCTAGGCATTTTATATTTTAAACCAGGTACTTGATAAGTCATATTACCTTCATGGAAATGTTCTAATACACGTCCATTGTTAACGTGTAATGACATTTCTTTTGTCTTTTTAGATTCGACATTAAATGACAATGGATAAAGTCTAGCTTTGCCATCAGGGAAATTAAATCTTTCTGTATATAATAATTGTGTATCTGTGCCATCATCATTCATTGGCCATTGTAGACTATCAAATCCTTCTAAACGATCATACGTAATACCTTTAACTAAAGGCATGAGTGATTGTGCTTCATACCATATTTCACTAGGATGTTGATAATCCCAATCTGCGCCTAGTGACTGAGCAATTAATTGAATGATTTCCCAGTCTGGTTTTGAATCTCCAAGCGTGTGTAATGCTTTATTTATTCTTTGAACACGTCTTTCAGTATTTGTAAATGTACCATCTTTTTCTAATGAAGGAGATGCAGGTAACACAACATCCGCAAATTCGGCTGTTTTTGATAAAAATAAATCTTGAACGACTAAGAAATCAATTTTCTCAAATGCTGATCTGACATAATTAATATTAGCATCTACAACACCTGTATCTTCACCTTTAATATAAAGTGAGTGTAATGTCCCTTCATGTATACTATCTATCATTTGATGGTTGTCCAAACCTCTTTCTGAATCGAGCGAAACTTGCCAAGCTTGTTCAAATTTATGTCTCACTTCATCATCAGACACATCTTGATATCCTGGGAATGTGTTTGGCATACTGCCCATATCACTACATCCTTGAACATTGTTGTGACCTCTTAAAGGATAAGCACCTGTGCCAGGTCTCATATAATTACCTGTTACTAACAATAAGTTAGAAATGGCTGTACTTGTATCACTACCGATACGATGTTGCGTTACACCCATAGCCCAACAAATGGATAGAGATTCAGTTTCTGCAACTTGTTTAGCAATATGTTTAAGTTCTGTTTGACTAATGCCCGTTAGACTTTCTGCATGCTCTAACGTAAACGTTTTAAGACTGTCATAATAACTATCAAAATCATTAACCCATTTATTGATAAAAGCTTTATCGTGCCAATTTTGGTCGATAATATATTTTGTTACAGCTGATAGCCAAACTAAATCTGTACCAGGATTTGGTTGATAAAATTTATCTGCACGTTCAGCCATCTCATGTTTTCTAATATCAAATACATATAATTTTTGTCCTAATAATTTATGTGCACGTTTAATTCTACTCGCTATAACAGGATGTGCTTCAGCTGTGTTTGTACCGATAGTAATGACCATTTTAGCTTTTTCTAAATCTTCAATTGAACCGGAATCACCACCGTAACCTACAGTTCTAAACAATCCTTGAGTAGCTGGTGATTGACAATATCTAGAACAATTATCGACATTATGCGTTCCGATAACTTGTCTCGCTAATTTCTGCATTAAATAAGATTCTTCATTCGTACATTTAGAAGATGAAATAAACGCTAATGCATCTTTACCATATTGATTTTTAATTTGAGAAAATCGAGTACTGATCACTCTCAAAGCTTCATCCCATTCAACTTCTTGGAAATAGCCTTCTTTTCTAACCAAAGGCTTAGTTAATCTATCTTCAGAATTCACATAATCCCAAGCAAATTTCCCTTTTACACACGTAGAAATATGATTTGCTGGAGAATCTTCATGCGGTAACACTCTTAATATTTCTCTATCTTTTGTCCAAACATCAAAAGAACAACCTACACCACAGTATGTACATACTGTCTTAGTCTTCTTAATAACATCTTCTCTCATCGCCGCTTCTGAATCAGAAATCGCAAATAGAGGTCCATACCCAGTTTCAGCTTTTTTAGTGAGTTCAATCATCGAACGTAATAAACCTGGTTCTTGATCAGTCATATAGCCTGCATTACCTAGCATGTTATTTTCCATCAAAGCATTACATGGACATACCGTTACACATTGTCCACAATTCACACAACTTGATTCATCAATCGCACGATCATTGTCCCAAATAACTCTAGGTTGTTTTCTTTTCCAATCAATCGTCAATGTTTCGTTCACTTGTACATCTTGACATACCTCTACACATCTTCCACATAAAATACATTGATCCGGATCATATCTATAAAATGCCCCAAAATCTTTTTCATAACCTTTAGATTGGAATGGATTAGATTGATGTTCCAAACCAAATTCACCCATTGTATTATGAATTTCGCAATTGCCATTATTATAATCACAAACTGTACAATATAATTCATGGTGTTCAAGCACTCTGTCCAATGCTTGTTTCTGAGCTGATTTTACAGATTCAAGTTGCGTATTCACAACCATACCATTCTCAATCATCGTACTGCACGCACGTTGAAGTTGCCCATTAACTTCAACGACACATGAGTCACACGTTTCAATCGGTCCTAAAGATTCGTTGTAGCATATAGACGGCACAAAGGATAACTTTTCAGCTTTAATAAAGTCCAATAGCCTCATGCCCTCTTCTACAAGAAAATCTTTACCATCAATTGTTATAACCTGATGTTCTTGCATATTGACTACCCCCTCTTTGAAATTATGCCCAAAAAAGCCAAATATAATCATCTTTAAATGAAAAGGCTTACTTTTGATTATAATTTTGTAATTTTACAATTGCAAATAATTGTTACGTTTACTATATCGACAAATTTTCAGAAATTTCAAAAATATTATTGATACACTGTAAAATTTTTGCTAATCTATGAATATTCTTAGTTCGAAAGAAGGTTTTACAATGGTTACATTTATTTCTAGTATTATTATTTTAATTTTGGGGTATATCTTTTACGGAAAATATGTTGAACGTGTATTCGAGATACATCCAGATAAACAAACTCCAGCGTATAGTAAACAAGATAATATGGATTTTGTACCTATGCCTGCTTGGAAAGGATGGATGATTCAACTGCTCAACATAGCTGGATTGGGTCCGATATTTGGTGCAGTAGCTGGTGCTTTATATGGACCTGTAGCATTTATCTGGATTGTTGTAGGTTGTATCGTCGCTGGAGGTGTACATGACTACTTCTCAGGCATGCTAAGTTTGAGACATGGCGGTGCACAGTTCCCTATGCTTGTACAACATTATTTAGGTAAAATTATTAGAGTGTTCACAGACGTTGTGTCTGTCGTCTTGATGGTGCTCGTTGCAGCTGCTTTTGTTGCTGGTCCAGCTCAATTATTATCAAGCAAGACACCTATTTCATTCTTCGTAGCATTAGTTATCATTTTTACATACTTTATACTAGCAGCTATTCTTCCTATCAATAAAATAATTGGACGTATTTATCCAATATTCGGTGTTATCTTAATCGTTATGGCAGTTAGTGTAGCCGTTGCTTTAATATTCAGTGGTAAACCTATTCCTGAAATTACCATTCATAATATGCATCCTAAAGAACTACCTGTTTGGCCATTACTTATGGTGACAATATCTTGTGGTGCAATTTCAGGTTTCCATTGTACGCAAAGTCCAATCATTTCACGAACAGTTAAAAATGAATCAGAAGGTAGAAAAGTCTTTTATGGTGCAATGATTTCAGAAGGTATTATTGCATTAATTTGGGCAGCAGCTGGTATGACATTCTTCGGTGGTACAGAAGGATTAGCAACAAAATTACAATCTATTGGTCCAGCTGGTGTAGTTGACCAAATCTCAATGGAACTATTAGGACCATTTGGTAGTATCCTTGCACTACTTGGTGTTATCATCCTACCTATTACAACTGGTGATACTGCACTTAGAAGTTCAAGAATGATTATAGAAGATTTCATGAGAGATAAAATAAATATTAAACCAAAAGTATTAATGATTGCAGCAAGCTTTGCTGTAGGATTACCAGCTTTCTTACTATCAACAATTGATTATTCATTCTTATGGAGATACGTTGGATTCTCTAATCAAATCGTCGCAACCGTTATGTTGTGGGTAAGTGTAAGTTACTTATTAAGATATGGCAAGAAACATTTAGTAGCCGGGATACCAGCATTATTCATGACAGCTGCAATTAGCGTGTATGTGTTATATGCACCTGAAGGATTATCATTACCATATCAAACATCTGTAATAGGCGGATCAGTGGTATTTCTAATTGTCGCTTCATTATATGTACGTGCAATTATTAAACATGCAGATCCAAGTAGAATCCCGACACCTACAAGAGATTTATATACATCATAAAAATTGAGACTTCCGATTATACGTCGGAAGTCTTTTTGTTGAGTATGTTTGGTGTGAAGTGATGATTATGGGGTTTTTAGTTACAGTTTGGTCGGGTTTTGTAATTAACAGCCCCTTAGTTACACTTCGACCGACTTTTGTAATTAACTCACCCACTATATACATGCCGTTTTTGGAATCCCAAAACTACCAAATCTCCTATTATTGTTAAAGGATACAAATAATCATATATTTTTTATAATCACAATCTATCTATAATATTGAAACAGTTGTACTATTGTATTACATCATATTTTAAAAAGGAGAGATTATTCATGTCTATAGACATAAAATCATTAGAAGATACGTATCCTATTATTTCTAATATTAAACGTGGAGAAGAAATATTCTGGAAAAACCCTGACTATTTAGCGACTACTGACTTACCATTTTCAATGGATGATGTATTAGATGCTGAACAAAGATTGGCACGTTTTGCCCCGTATATTGAAGAAGTCTTTCCTGAAACGAAACAAAATAATGGAAAAATTGAATCTCAAATTTTTTCATTAGATCATTTCAAAAGAGCACGATTCAGCCATTTAAAGGGACATTTATTACTTAAAGGTGACCACGCTTTACCTATTTCTGGTTCTATTAAAGCACGTGGTGGCATTTATGAAGTGCTAAAGTTTGCTGAGGAAACGGCAATTAAAGAAACTAATTTTACGATTAATAGTGATTACCGCCTACTTGCTACTGAACAATATCAATCTATTTTCTCTAAATACAGAATTGCTGTTGGATCAACTGGCAATTTAGGATTAAGCATTGGTATTATGAGTGCCAAATTAGGTTTCAAAGTAACAGTTCATATGTCTCAAGATGCTAAGACATGGAAAAAAGACCTTCTCCGTTCTAAAGGAGTCGAAGTCGTAGAACATGTTCAAGATTATGGTTATGCTGTAAAAGAAGGTCGTAAAGTTGCAGCAGATGATCCATATTGCTACTTTGTTGATGATGAAGCATCTAAAGATTTATTTTTAGGATATGCAGTCAGCGCACTAAGACTTAAACATCAATTGAAAGACTTAAATATTCATGTA
The DNA here is from genome assembly GCF_038005105.1 of Mammaliicoccus sp. FSL K6-3158. NCBI lineage: Bacteria > Bacillati > Bacillota > Bacilli > Caryophanales > Staphylococcaceae > Mammaliicoccus > Mammaliicoccus sp. FSL K6-3158. Next base: position 647,784 of record NZ_JBBOSL010000001.1, on the reverse strand, counting down.
GATAAAGAGCATCCGTTATACGTCTATTTACCATGTGGCGTTGGTGGTGGTCCTGGTGGTGTCGCATTTGGATTAAAACTTATTTATGGTGATCATGTATATCCTATCTTTATTGAACCTTCTGAAGCACCTTGTATGACTTTAGGTATGATTACACAACTACATGATCAAATTTCCGTTCAAGATATAGGTTTATCTGGAAAAACAATTGCAGATGGTTTAGCAGTCAGTCGCCCTTCTAAATTAGTCGGAAACATAATGACTTCACTATTGTTTGGTTCATGTACTGTGAATGACCATCAACTTTATCTTTATTTAAAATCTTTAAAAGATCATGAAAATATCTTTATAGAACCTTCTGCTACTTCAGGTTTCCAAGGTTTGAAATATATTCATGATTTAAATTATGATTCTGAAAATGCCACGCACCTCGTTTGGTCAACAGGTGGTAATATGGTGCCAGAAAATGAACAAAAGATTTATTATCAAGAAGCTGTAGATATAGAAAAAAGGGGTTATGAAGATTGATTTTATTAATTATTCTAGGCATTTTAGCAGGGTTATGTGTACCATTACAAACATCTATTAATACGAAACTTGGTAGTTACACGAAATCACCCATACTCGCATCATTTTATTCATTCTTAATTGGAACCATTGTGTTAATCATTGTGAATACTATTATGAATCCACAAAAATTAACACCTTCATTTATAATGAATCAAGACTTTTCATACGTTTGGTTTACAGGTGGTCTATTAGGCGTCGTCTTTTTAACAGGTAATTTATTGTTACTTCCAAGAATTGGCGCAGCATTAACAGTCGTGATGACAGTTTCTGGTCAAATCATTATGGGACTGATCATCGACCAATTTGGATTATTTGATGCTGACATTCATACAATCAATATCGGAAGAATTTCTGGCGTAATTCTGATGTTACTGGGTATATTATTAATGAATTATAAAAAGAACTCATCACGTGTCATTACAACACAATCTAATCATACAAACTATTGGATGATACTCGGTATTATGACTGGTTGTCTTCCCCCTATTCAAACAGCTATTAATAGTGCACTCAGATATGAAGTAGATTCATTTTATTTTTCTGCACTTATTTCATTTGCTGTTGGGACAATCGCTTTATTCTTTCTTTCACTTATTCTTGTTCGTAGAATTCGTTTTAGCTTCCATCAACCTGAACAAGGTACGATTAAACCGATTTACTTTATTGGTGGTGCATTAGGTGTTGTATTTGTTACGACGAACATATTACTTATGCCTGAACTCGGTGCAGCACTTACATTAATGGTCGTTATATTTGGACAAATGTTAATGGGGCTCTTAATTGATCATTTCGGTTTATTTAATACACCAAAATTTAAAATTACAACGAGACGATTAATTGGCGCAATATTAGTCTTTGTTGGCATTGTCATTCTTAAATTATTCTAATTTAACACTAAGGAGGTCGTTGTGATGGATCTTTCACTTAAATCAGGCGATGGTATGTTGAACATTAGAGTTGGCGCAATCATCAAAGATAAGCATGGTTATTGTTTCCACTATGATAAAAAACATGATTATTATGCATTAATTGGTGGGAGAGTAAAATATTTCGAAAGCTCGGACTCAGCTATTAAACGTGAAATCAAAGAAGAACTCAATATTGAATGTGATGATATTTACTTTTTAACGACTGTTCAAAACTTCTTTGAATATGAAAGTACGTCTTATCACGAAATATTATTTATTTATCATGCTACAATTAATGAATCTTTAGATGATTTAACCATTCCATTCGATCAAAAAATTAAATATGTATCATTAAAAGTCTCAGAAATTCCTGAAATCAAACTGCTACCTCAAAAAGCAAAAGAAATCATTTTGAAAAGAGTAGACGTTCAGCCACTATTTATAGACAGAGATTTACCTAATTAATATTTATTTCTATTAAGAACGCGAAAAAACGCGTTCTTTTTTTATTATTTATAGTTCTTATAATCAATTAATCTGTCCAATTCTCATTTTAAATAAAAATTATTCTATTAACAATTTGTGTACAAAACGTAAAATTTACTCAAAAAGCCCTGTTTAATGTTTAGTTTTTACACTTTTAGGTTATTATATCTAAATATATAACAAAGTAGCTCTGTAATTCTTTCTGTATTTTTTATTCTTTTACTTGTCACTTTGCTCACTTTAAATTATAATTAGTATGAAATTAGAATTATTATAATTAAGAAATCTTGAGGAGGATTATGATATGAGTAATAAATCAAAACTTACAGGACTTTTTGGTGCGCCAGTATCAGATCGTGAAAATTCATTAACTGCTGGTAAACGCGGACCACTTGCTATGCAAGATATTTATTTCTTAGAACAAATGGCACATTTCGACAGAGAAGTGATTCCAGAGCGACGTATGCACGCTAAAGGTTCTGGTGCGTTCGGTACTTTTACTGTTACACATGATATAACACAATATACAAATGCTAAAATATTCTCTGAAATTGGTAAGCAAACTGAAATGTTTGCACGTTTCTCTACAGTTGCTGGTGAACGTGGTGCTGCAGAAGCTGAACGTGACATACGTGGTTTCGCACTTAAATTCTATACTGAAGAAGGTAACTGGGACTTAGTTGGTAACAACACACCTGTATTCTTCTTCCGTGATCCTAAATTATTTGCAAGTTTAAACCATGTTGTTAAACGTGACCCTAAAACAAACATGCATAACCCACAATCAAACTGGGACTTCTGGACATTATTACCTGAAGCATTACACCAAGTTACAATTTTAATGACAGATAGAGGTATTCCAAAAGGATTCCGTAACATGCACGGTTTCGGTTCACACACTTACTCAATGTACAACGATGCAGGTGAACGTGTATGGGTTAAATTCCACTTCAGAACACAACAAGGTATCGAAAATTACACAGCAGAAGAAGCTGAACAAGTAATTGCTAAAGACCGTGAATCAAGTCAAAGAGACTTATTCAACGCTATTGAAGAAGGCAATTTCCCTAAATGGAAAATGTACATTCAAGTTATGACTGAAGAACAAGCAAGAAATCATAAAGATAACCCATTTGACTTGACTAAAGTATGGTTTAAAGACGAATATCCATTAATTCCAGTTGGTGAATTCGAATTAAATCGTAACCCAGAGAACTATTTCCAAGATGTTGAACAAGCTGCATTTGCGCCAACAAACATCATCCCTGGTATAGACTTCTCTCCAGATAAAATGTTACAAGGTCGTTTATTCTCTTACGGAGATGCGCAACGTTATCGCTTAGGTGTTAACCACTGGCAAATCCCAGTAAACTCTCCAAAAGCTGCAACAAATGTTTGCCCATTCTCAAGAGATGGACAAATGAGAATAGATGGTAACCAAGGTGGCGGAATTAACTACTATCCAAATAGTTATGAAGCGCATCAATCACAACCTGAATACAAGAAACCAAGTTTAGAACTTGAAGGTGAATTATACGAACACGACTTCCGTGAAGATGACGATAATTACTATGAACAACCAGGTAAATTATTCCGTCTCCAATCACCAGAACAACAACAACGTATTTTCCAAAATACAGCTAACGAAATGCAAGGCACTACTGACGAAGTAAAACACCGTCACATCCGTAACTGTTACAAAGCAGATCCAGACTACGGTAAAGGTGTAGCAAATGCATTAGGCATTGATATCAACTCAGTTGATTTAGAAGGATAATATATAAATAGCGTATAGGACAACGAATGTCCTATACGCTATTTTTTAAGTAGTGTCTGAGACATCTCGGTGTCTCAGACTACATTATTATGAAGTTTAGAAATTGAGTATCTCTAACTTCCTTTATTCTGAATTCTGGTAATTAGAATGCTGTAACTTCCATTATTCTGAATTCTGGTAGATAGAAACTGCTCACTTATAGACATTTCTCGGAATTCTGTCCCTAACAGCACCTCTTACGGACATTTCTCGGAATTCTGTCCCTAACGACACCCTCTTACGGACACTTCTCAGAATTCTGTCCCTAACACCCACTCTTACGGACATTTCTCGGAATTCTGTCCCTAACGACACCTCTTACGATCACTTCTCGGAATTCTGTCCCTAACGACACCTCTTACGGACATTTCTCGGAATTCTGTCCCTTCATATCATCAACTTATTATAATTGACTTACTTTTTTAGCTTTAATCATGTGTAAGAAATAGAATGCGACTAATCCTATTAAGGCTACAATAGACATTGCTAGATATAATCCTGAATATCCGATTGAATGTGTGAAATTACCTAGTACATATGGTCCGAATCCTAATCCGAAGTCTAAGCCTATGAAATATGTTGATGTTGCTAATCCCATTGCTTCTATTGGAGATACTTTAACGACTAATGCTTGGAATATAGATTGTAAGTTACCGAATCCTAATCCTATAAATGCACCTGCGATTAATAAGATCACACCATTACTTGCAATACTAATTAAGAATAAACCGACAATTAAACATATAAATGCTGGTATTGTAACGATATTCTCACCGCGTTGGTCCATAATTCTTCCTGTAAATGGTCTTGTAATTAAGACTGCTACTGCATAAACAACAAAGAAGAAACTTGCTGCATCTACTAAATGATTTTCTTGTGCAAAGAATTGAATAAATGACAATACTGATGAATATGCAATACTAACAATTACAACTACGATTGCAATTGGTAAGGCATGTACTGAGAAGAAATCAGTAAGTTTAAATCCTTTTTTCTCTTCTGTTTTGACACTAGCCATTACAGGTGTTTCAACTTTCATGAATAGTGACATAACAAATGCTACAACAATAAGTATCGTACAAATTGTAAATAGTCCAGACATTGGAATGTGTTGATATAGTAATAAGCCTATAAATGGTCCGATTGCTGTACCGAGTACCATACTTAAACTATACATACTGATACCTTCACTACGACGTTGTGCTGGTGTGATAAATGCTGCAATTGTTCCTGTAGCTGTACTTGCTACCCCACTTGCAATACCATTTAGAATACGTACGATTAATAACAATGCGAATGATGATGCAGTCACGAGATATAAACCATTTGTGATAACTAGTAGAATCCCACCGATGACTAACACTTTTTTACTACCTACTATATTGATATATTTACCTGTTAAAAATCTACCTACTAATGATCCAACAATAAATAATCCTGATGCTAGACCAGCCATACTGTCTGAAACTCCAAATGTTTCCTTACTATAACCACCTACTGTTACTAATAGTAAGTACATTGATAAAAATATAAAAAAGCTAATAACAAAATTAAATATAAAATCTTTTGTCCAAATCGGTTTCTTAATTTGGTCATTCATTACTCTGTTTCCTCCTCTATTAAATAACTTCTCAAATTCTCTAAAATCTCTTGTGCCTTATTAAGTTCCGCTTCTTCGACACCAATTGCTTGCAGACATTTTTCTTGAAATACACCAATTCTATGATGAATTTCATCGAATTGATTTTGACCTTGCTCAGTTAAAGTAAGGAATTTTTCTCTTTTATCTTCTTTACTATTAACTGCTTGAATCAATTCCCGTTCGATCAATTTTTTTATAATTTTACGAGCTGTAGGCTTCTCAATAAAAGAACGCTTTGAAACTTGTACCAGTGTAGTTGGTTGATTAAATGCAATATCATGCAACACTTTGTACTGCGCAGCATATAAATCAAACGGTTCCAATATCTCATTAATATGATGAATATATGGTCGATACAAATTTGTATAGGAATATAAAAAGTTCTTCATTGTTTTCACCTTTTCTCATAAAAATATAGTTAGCCTTGCTAACTAATACTCAATTATTCTACGCCCATTGTCATGTTATGTCAACACCCATTTACGCTTCTAACAACAATTTTTCAAAAATTTCTATTATAATTAAATTAAACAAATATAAGGAGAAACTTGATATGTTAAATGATTTCTATGAAAAATTATCTAAGAAAGAAAATAAAATGATTGAAATCAGAAGATACTTACATGAGCATCCTGAGTTATCTTTTGAAGAAAGAGAGACAGCCCAGTATATTGCTGACTTTTATAAAGATAAAGATGTAACATTGCAAACGCATATCGGAGGAGAAGGCATTTACGGTATTAAAGTAACAATTGATTCTGGTAAACCAGGTAAGACATTAGCGTTACGCGCTGATTTCGATGCTTTACCAATAAAAGAAGATACTGGCCTACCTTTCAGTTCTAAAAATGAGGGTGTCATGCATGCATGTGGTCATGACGCGCATACTGCTTATATGATGGTCCTTGCTGAAACTTTAATTGAAGTGAAAGATCAACTTAAAGGTAAGATTGTCATCATTCACCAACCTGCTGAAGAAAAGCCACCTGGTGGCTCACAATACTTAATTAAAGATGGCATTCTTGATGGCGTTGATAATGTCATCGGCGTCCATGTCATGAGCGCACTTGAAAGTGATCACGTTTATTATAGAGAAGGCAATGTTCAATCTGGTCGAAATATATTTAAATTAAAAATCACAGGTCGTGGTGGTCATGGTTCGTCACCACATTTAACAAATGACCCAATTGTTGCAGCAAGTAGCTTTGTCATGTCTGTACAAACAATCGTTTCAAGAAGATTGAATCCATTTGATATGGGCGTTATTTCTATCGGTTCATTTGATGGTAAAGGACAGTTTAATATCATTAAAAATGAAGTCACCCTTGAAGGTGACGTTAGAGGTATGAACGAAGAAACACTACAACTCATTGAATCAGAAGTTAAACGACTTTCTAAAGGTCTAGAATCTATGTATGGTGTTCAATGTGAACTTGAATATACGAGAGATTATCCAGTTCTATATAATGATCCTGAATTAACGAAACAAGTTGCGAAAGCAATTGAAGCGGCTAATATTCCTGAAGTTAAAAGTGTTGAACGTTGCGAACCACAACCACCATCAGAAGATTTCGCTTACTATGCAAAAGAATTACCTTGTACATTCTTCTATGTAGGCGCAAGTCCAAAAGATAAAGAAACATTCCCTCATCATCATCCTAAATTTGATATTGATGAAGGTTCTCTACTTATTGCAGCTAAATCAGTAGCTGCTGTTACCTTTGATTATTTAGGTGTTCAATAATCCATTTACTTAACAGATGTTAAGTAATGTCACACCGAGTGTAAATTTACCTGACTCATATTTCTTTTTTCTTATTTTATATTTTATACTTTTAAAAAAATAAGGAGTTGAGGGAAGATGAGTCAGACAGATACACTTTTATTATTCGGATGTACGTTGTTAGTTTGGTTAATGACACCTGGATTAGCATTATTTTACGGAGGATTAGTTCAATCTAAAAATGTTTTAAATACTTCCATGCACAGTATTTCAGCAATTGTTGTTGTAACATTCACGTGGGTATTAATAGGATTTTCTATTAGTTTTGGCGGTAACAATTTATGGATAGGTGATTTCTCACATGCGTTATTAAACGGAGTTGGATTCACACCTAATGGTAATTTTAGTGAAACCATTCCATTCGCATTATTTATGCTTTTCCAATTAACATTTTGTACCATTGCCGTTTCAATTCTTACTGGTTCAGTAGCTGAAAGAATGAAATTCGGACCATTTTTAATCTTTATGAGTTTATGGGTCATTCTAGTTTATAGCCCAGTAGCACATTGGGTATGGGGTGGCGGCTGGATTCACAAACTTGGTGCAATTGATTTTGCTGGTGGTACAGTAGTCCATATTTCATCTGGTGTTTCTGGACTTGTACTTGCCCTACTACTTGGTTCTAGAAAGCCTAGCAATAAAAAACCACCACATAATTTAGTCATTACTCTAATCGGTGGTATTCTCGTATGGTTCGGTTGGTTTGGCTTTAATACAGGATCAGCACTCACTTTCGATTCAGTTGCCATGCTCGCATTTGTTAATACAATATTAGCATCATGTGCAGGTATTGCCGGTTGGTCTATCTTTGAATATATTCAAAAGAAAAAGGTCACTTTAATCGGAACGTTATCAGGAATGTTAGCAGGACTCGTAACGATTACACCAGCAGCAGGTTTTGTCGGTTACGGAAGTGCAATGATTCTAGGAATATTAGGTGGATTCGTTTGTTACTATGTTATCACGCACCTTAAAGTATTACTTAACTATGACGATGCATTAGATGCATTCGGTTTACATGGATTTGGAGGGGTCGTTGGTGCAATAGGAACAGGTTTATTCCAAAATTCTAGCGTTAACTCAACAATATCAGACGGTGTATTCTTTGGTGGTGGCATTATGCCAGTAGTCGTACAAATCGTTGCCGTCGTCGTAACAATCGCATTTAGTGGAATTATGACTTACATCATCGCTAAAATCATCAGTATCTTTACAACATTAAGAACAGACGAAAAAGCAGAACTAGAAGGCTTAGATACCGTCTTCCATGGCGAAACCGCATATGGATACGAACTCAAACAAGAAAAAGCATAAAAATATAGCTATGAAAAAACAAGCATATCACTTAACTGAATCATTCAGTCATAACGTGATATGCTTGTTTTTGTTTATAATATTAATACTTAAGCTTATTCCGCTTCTTTCTTCTTACGTGGATAGCCTATTATAATAGACGCGATACCGCATATGCCTAATAAATATGGATAAAATGAATATGGTAATAGTGATACTGTTGATATTCCTGCGACGCTTGTTGCTGCTAATACTTGTGCGCCGTATGGGATAATTCCTTGAACTGTACTCGCAAATATATCTAATATACTTGCTGATTTTCTGCGATCAATTTGATAATCATCTGCTATTTCTTTGGCGAGTGGTCCTGCTGTAATGATTGAAATTGTGTTGTTAGCTGTTGCTAAATTCGTCACGCCTACTAAACTGGCAATACCAAATTCTGCGCCGCGTTTAGATTTTAAGCGTTTCGTTACGGTATTGAGCAACCATTTTATTCCGCCATGATATTCTATTAGACCGATCATACCACCGATTAATAATGCAATCATAGAAATATCTTGCATGCCGATAAGTCCATCTGAGATTGCTTTTAAATTTTCTCCAAGTGTAAATGAGCCCTCTAATAATCCTATTAAGCTTGCTACGATGACACCAAGCACTAATACCATCAATACGTTCATCCCACATAACGCACTAATTAATACAAATAAATATGGAATGACTTTAATGATACTATAGCCACCTTGACTGGCATCTGTCATACCTGCATCTTTTGTAACAAACCATAGAATAAGCACTGTTAAGATTGCACCAGGTAATACAATTAAGAAATTCATCTTAAATTTATCGCTCATTTTCGTTTGTTGCGTTCTAACTGCTGCGATGGTTGTATCTGAAATCATTGATAAGTTATCACCGAACATTGCACCACCTACGACAGTTGCTGTTGTTAAAGCAAGTGAGATATCTGTCGCTTCTGAGATACCTACGCCTACCGGTGCTAATGCTGCTACTGTTCCCATTGATGTACCCATAGCTACTGAAATAAATGCACCAACTATGAATAAACCTGCTAATAAAAACTGTCCGGGAATTAAAGATAATCCTAAATTAACAGTTGAACTTACAGCACCCATACTTTTAGCTGTTTGACTAAACGCACCTGCCATTAAAAAGACAAATACCATTAATAAAATGTTAGGATGAGCTGCGCCTTTTGTAAATATATCTAATTTCTTAGCTAAAGGTGTCTTTGGATACATGGCACATGCAAAGACTGCGGCAATAAGAATCGCTACATTTAAAGGTAAGTAATTAAAATCTTTCATGATTAATCCAGTACCTATAAACAGCGTTACAAATACGATTAACGGTAATAAAGCTATAAATGATCCTTTATGATTAATTTGATTCATTATTTTCTCCTCTTATATATCTTGAATACTTTAAAAGGGTACAGGACATATTGATTCTCGTCAATTATTAATTTTTAATTTTACCATTTGATGATTAATTCATCAAAATCAGGTAATATAGCTATCATAAGATTAAAGCAAATGTTAAGGGGTTCAATTATGATTATTAGTAATACAATTAATGATTTTTTTAATAACTTTCATTTAAATGAACAGTCTAGGCTTTCATATTTTACAAAGTATCGTACAGAGTTTCAACATGCAGGTTATGATGAACATGTACTATGTCAAAATATCCATCCAAAGCTTCTTAAATTAGAACAAGACCTTCCCTTAATTTTAAAAATAAACACGAAATTGGTTCATATTATCTTTGAAGTAAGGCTGAAATTTCTAAAGCAATATCAAACATATTTAAGGCCAGATATTTATTTTCTTGTTGGGACATATAAAGAAGATGCTTCAATTCAATTAGAAGGTAACGCACATTTATATTTATTTATAGAGTCTCTATGTCATAAATATGATTTATTAAACGATGTGATAGCCTACTATTTTGCGAAGTTATACATATATGAAATCATTAAAGATTACAATTCTGAAAAGATTACGACGACTATTTTGAACAATAAACATGTCATATTAGAAGAAGCGCTTATCTTACATATCTTACAGACGCTCAATTATACATATCCTTATAAAGACAGACATGACTTTAAAGCTATTCAACAATTAGCTTCTAAACTTGAATCTGAATTAACGACAGAAACCATCCTTCAAGTCATTCAAAAATAAAAAATACTTTCATATCCTATTCGTTTAGAAGAATTGGTTATGAAAGTATTTTTGTTTATAAAGTTTTCATTAAATCTCTAATTAATATTGTGATGTTATGTTTTTTAGATTGTTCACTTAAGAAAAGTGCAATGTCTAATTGTTTCTTATCCGTATCATTTAGAATGCCCATCTCTAATCGTGATTGCACAATATTATAAACTAATTCACTATATAACATATATCTATTCGATTTAATCGTAATATCTAATGCAGATTGAGCATAAGCTAAACATCTGTCATAAGCTTTTTCATTCGAGTAAATATTAGATAATGTGTATAACAATTTGATTTGATAATTATCATCTACATTATAGCGTTTAGCAATTTCTAAACCTTGTTCTAGTGATGACTTTGCTTTTTCATTTTCATTCTGTCTATAGTAGTAAATAGCGCGCGTATTACAGATAGAAACTTGTAATTTCTCATACATATTATGATCCATTAAACGATAAGCTTCTTCTATTAGTTGTAAAGATTGTTCAACATCATCATGCTTATAAAAAGTAATAATAGATCTTACCCACTTCGAAGCAGCAATTTCATCTGTTGAACTATTTGATAAATAATTGCCATCTATAATAGGTATTAGTGCATCATAATCACGATCTTCTAACAATCTTTCTATTACTTTTAACTTCTGTTCTAATTGTGTATCTAACTCATCACCAATATATAAATAGTCCATACTACAATTTAATCTTCTTGAAATGTTAAATAGTAGTTGAGATCCCGGTTGTAATTCATTCTTTTCTATTTTTGAAATTTGACTTTGAGTCGCAATACCTTGCGCTAAGTTCTGTTGAGATAGCTTTAAATCTATTCTCCTTTGTTTGACACGTTCTCCTAATTTCATATATAACGCTCCCCGTATTCAGTTATCGAATTAACATGTTTGAATAACCCACGCTATGCATATCATCTGGTATCGGTGTTGCTGTGCATATTTGTCCCGTCAAATATACACGACCTCCATTCATAAGCATTTTACGATGTATCATATGTTTCGGATTCTGCATGTTAATGTCCTCCTCTTTATTTTAAGTCTCAATGTGTGAAAATACAATTATTTTATCCAGTTACGCCTACTGAATTCCAAGCATTGACTACTTGTTGTACTTCAGTTGAGTTTGCACCATATAAATCAGATGCTGCTTGTTTTAATGCAAATTTAGCATCTAAGAATGAAGAGTTTGAACTTAAGTATTGTGTTAAAGCTCTATAATAGATGTCTTCTGATTTTTCTTTTCCAATTTTAGTAATCGTTAAATAAGCTGCTTTATTTGGTATACCACTATTAATATGAACGCCACCATAGTCACCTTGTTCAGTATTTGGCAAGTTCTGATAATTATTCATATGTGCAGGTTGATTATATTGTTCTGGATTAGAAAGACTTCTTAATCCATCACCTGGTTTACCTGGTGTGTATGCATCTTCTCCCATTAACCAGTCTTCAGGATCAACAAAATAACCAAACACATCTGACATTGATTCATTTAAAGCACCTGGTTGATTCTCATATACAAGATTTGCACTATGTTCAGTAACAGCATGTGTTAATTCATGTGCAACAACATCATCTGCAGCAGACAATGATGTAAATGTTTTGCCATCACCATCTCCATACACCATGTATTGGCCATTCCAAAAGGCATTATTATAATTTCTATCAAAATGAACAATAGAATTAATTTCAGCACCGTTTCCATCATAACTATCTCTATTGTGTGTATTTAAATAGTAGTCATAAGTTTTAGCAGCATTAAAGTGCGCATCCACACCTGCAGCTTGATTTTTACTATTAAAGTTTGTATCCGTATCTGTCATAAGTGAGAAGCTAGACGTTCCATTCTTTGCATCATAAGTATGGATTGTTCCAGAATGTGTTTCATCTTGTAAACCATAGCCATTGCTTATTTTAGTTAAATTGAGTGGCTTTTTAGTATCCCCATTAACACCTACACCACTACCAGCAATATGTTCAATTTTATTTTTCTTACTTACGACTTCACCAGTCTCAGCATCAATTTTAATTTCCCAGCGTGCTGGTTTAGGATCTAAATAAATAATTTCAACATTATAGACTAATTTTTTCTTTTCAGCATTGATCACTAATTCATCTTTATTAACGACTTTTTGTCCTTTAATATTTTTCACTTCATTTTGACTCACGCCGATACTTTCAAAAGCTTTATTAACCGCTTCATCTTTAGATAAGCTTTGTTTATTTGTATATGTAACTTTTTCTGTATTGACATCCCCATTGACGAGTTCTAATTCTTGATTATGATTGGTATGTATTTTGACTTCTTTATCTTCGACAACGTAGTTATCTACTTTAGGTTTCAAAGTATAATGCGTATATCCTAAGTTATCTTTAAATTCATTTGCTACTTCAAATTGTTTGTAACTTTTCTTTATATTTGGATTGCCTGGTAATTGACTCAAAATCTCTTGTGCTTCAGCTTTTGTGTTAATTTCTTGTTTAGGAATTGATTTTAATTCCTTTTGATCTAAAGGGCTACTTTCTTTCGCACTAGCCACATTTGATAATCCTAAAGTCAAAGCCATAACTGAAGTAAAACCTACTGATAAAATTTTTTTCGATCGATACATTTAATCCACCCCTATATATTTTTAGAATAAGTACAACTTAATTATATATAATATGAAGTATAAAGTCATTATAAAAAGTGTAATTTTATATTACGTTTATATTACATATAGAATATCGACATATATTAATTTAGTTTGCTACATTTTGATTTCACGATATACTTGCTCTAAAATATATAGATAAAGAAAGCTTTAAAGGAGGATGCTGATGTTTACAATTATTAAAAATGGTGATTTATATTCACCAAACTATATGGGTCAGCAATCGATACTTATTCAAGGGCGATCTATTATTAAAATCGGAGATATAGATATTGAATTAATAAAGCAACTGGATCCAAACTTAAAGATCATCGATGCTACAGGATATACGGTTATGCCAGGGATTATAGACCCACATATTCACTTGCTCGGAGGTGGAGGTGAAGCGAGTTATGTGACAAGAACGCCAGAAGTTCAATTAACGCATTTAATATCAAATGGTATTACAAGCGTAGTTGGATTGATCGGTACAGATGGTATTTCTCGAACGCTAACGAGTTTATATGCAAAAGCTCAAGCATTAGAAGCTGAAGGTGTCTCTACATATATGTACACAGGTAATTATCACCTACCCGTTACTACAATTACAAACTCCATCAAAGAAGATTTATTTTTAATTGATAAAGTGATTGGCACTGGCGAGATAGCTATAAATGATTTCAGATCATCAATTCCAACAACTGAAGAGCTCTCAAGAATTGTGGCGGATACAACAGTTGGCGGTATGCTAAGTGGAAAAGCTGGTGTAACACATTTTCATATAGGTACAGGTAAACATAAATTGAAACAAATTCATGACCTAATCGAGCATTATGATGTTAAACCGAACAAACTATATGTTACACATTTTGATAAAGGTATAGATTTGTTAGAAGAAGGTATTTCATTAAGTCATAAAGGTGTGTATGTTGATTTAACAGCAAGTACAAATACCCTAGAATACGTCAATTATTACCGAGCACATGGAGGCGACATTTCGAAATTAACCGTTTCTTCAGATGGACATGGTAGTTTACCTAAATTCGATGAACACAATCAACTTGTAGGTTATGATGTTGCAAAATGCAGTACGCTAACTGACCAATTATTTAATTTATTGGTACAAGACTCGAACTGGGAAGAAGTAATTGCTTTATTTACTTCAAATGTCGTAAACGTATTAACACTACATCATAAAGGTCATATCGAAGAACATTATGATGCAGATATATTAATAATTGATGTGAAAAAGAAACGAATAAAAGATGTATTTGCAAAAGGAAAACATATGCTTTCAGATTATAAAATGATTAGAAAAGGTATGTTTGAATAAGATACAAAACAAGCAGGGACAATTTTGTCCCTGCTTGTTTACACTTCTTCCAAGTTTTGTAACTATGGGCGCTCTTAGTTACACTTCCACCGACTTTTGTTACTATGGGCGCTCTTAGTTACACTTCCACCGACTTTTGTTACTAACAGCTGCCTTATTTACACTTCCTACTTAAACACCATCTATAAATTCTATGGAATCAAGCTCTATTTGCTCGCCATCTTCTTTACGCTTTTTAATATGGAATTCTCCCCATTTACATAAGTGCTCTAGTAATTCATTTAATGTACTACCATATTCTGATATCTCGTATTCAACTTTTGGTGGTACTTGTTGATATACAATTCGATTAATAATGCCATCTTTTTCTAACTCTCTTAATTGTTGCGTTAACATTTTCTGTGTAATATGCGGAATAGCTTTTTTAAGTTCAGATGTTCGCATTGTCCCATGCTTTAAATGACACAGTATAACTGGCTTCCATTTACCGCCAATGACATCTATCGTTGCTTCTACACCAATATTATATTCCGTAACTTCCATCATGATTCCTCCCTAAGGCACTTTTTAGTACCTATATGACTTTAAAGTGCGTACTTCCTATTTATCTTATTACGTTTTAAAATATCACATATCTTATAATAAAGGAAGGAATTTAAAAATTGAAAAACAAATTTTCGAATCAACTCGCACTTATATCACTTGCTATCTCAGCTTTTGCTATTGGTTCTACGGAATTTATTAGCGTTGGGTTACTCCCATTAATTAAAGACGCCTTTGATGTGACGATTCCATTAGCAGGACTTACTGTATCTTTATATGCAATTGGTGTTACAGTTGGCGCACCTATCTTAACGCCTTTAACAAACAATATGAAAAGAAAGACTGTTTTGATACTCATTATGGTTGTGTTTATTATTGCTAATGTATTTGCAGGACTTGCAACATCATTTAGTTTATTACTAGCTATGAGAGTCCTCAGTGCTTTCTCACATGGTGTATTCATGTCTATTGCAACAACTATTGCAGCTGACTTAGTCCCTGCGCATAAACGTTCAAGTGCCATCGCCATGATGTTTACTGGATTAACAGTTGCAACGATTACAGGTGTACCATTTGGAACTTGGGTCGGTCAAAACTTCGGTTACGAAATGTCATTCTATACGATTGCTTTAATAGGACTCATTAGTTTAATCGCAAATATATCATTCGTTCCAAAAAATTTAACAGAATATGAGCAAGCACCTATTATTAAACAACTTGCTGTCTTTAAGAACAAACCACTTATGTCTATTTATTTAATTACAGCGCTTGGCTACGGTGGTACATTTGTTGTTTACACATATATGACTGAAATTTTAACGAATATTTTAGGGTTTGAAACAAATAGTATTGTTATTATTTTAATATTGTATGGTGTAATGGTTGCAATTGGTAATACATTAGGTGGAAAATTAACAAACCATGCGCCAACAAAATCATTAACGATTATTTTTCTATTACAAGCATTAACGTTATTACTTGTTGGATTTACGATGCATTTTCATGTCGTTGGTCTTATCAGTATATTATTAATGGGACTATTCGCATTTATGAATGTACCCGGCTTACAACTTATTGTCGTACTTTTTGCTGAACGTAATAGTAAAGAAACTGTCAATTTCGCTTCAAGTTTAAACATATCTGCATTTAACATAGGTATTACACTTGGATCTGTTATTGGTGGATTTATATTAAATCATTTAACATTATCTAGTACACCTTATTTCGCATTCATCATGGTGCTTGTAGCAAGTATCTTAATGTTTGTCGTCAACAAGCATGAAACAACTGAACCTTTACAAACAACTTAGTAATAATAAAAAAGCGAGAAATGTATGAGATATCAACTGGTACCTCATGCTTTTCTCGCTTTTTAAATACTTCATATTTCTTCATTTTTTAATATTTTTCGGGCATTCTCTTTCAATCGTATGACAGTCTCAATACCTTTTGTACGTTCTAAAAATTCATAAGCTTCTTTAATATGAAAGTTTCTATTAGATGTATTATGAGCATCGCTTCCGACAATATGAATCGCATCTTGTTCTAATAAATAATCAGCTACTCTTTTAGCATCTTCACCATATTTATGAACTAAAGAGCCTGCTGTAACTTGACATAATGCGCTTCTATCAATTAAATCAAATAAAATTTGCGGATCATCTTGAATAGGAATGATACGTTCTGGATGAGCTAATATCGGACGGTATCCTGCATTAAATAACTTTTCAAATGTTTGTTCAGCGAATTCTGGTATCGAGAAAAATGGAAACTCAATTAACACATATCTTGAACCTTCAGTAATAGGTAACAATTCACCAGATTCTAATCCTTCAAGTTCCTCACCAAACATATGAATCTCTTGGCTAGGATAAACTTTAATATCAATATGATGATCATTTAATATAGATTGTACTTCTTCAGTTCTACTTTTAACGATATCGGCATTATTTCTAAATCGATGTTTTATATAATGAGGTGTTGCAACTATATCTGTTATACCTATTTTCTCAGCTTCTCTTGCAAGTTCTAGCATACTTTCCTCATCTAATGGACCATCGTCTAATCCATATAATAAATGATTATGAATATCTATCATGTGCACCTCTCCTTTTGTCACGTATCTATAATCATACAACTTTATTCCCTTATTACTTATATTGTAACAAATAACTGTTTGTAAGCAGTATTAAAATGACTGATTTTTGTAAATAAGCAGAAAAGTTGTTTTTAAGACTATTTTATATGAACATAAAAATATCGACATATAAGGAGTGGGGAAAATGGAATTAGCAAAAGCATTAGAAAGAAGACGCTCTGTTAAATCTTATGAGCCATACGATTTAGATAGAGAAACAATTTATAATTTATTAGATCAAGCTGCATTATCACCTTCAGCTTGGAACTTACAACAATGGAAAGTAATCGTTGTTGATACAGATGAAGCAAAAGAAAAATTATATAACGCGGCTAATAAACAAATTAAAATAAAAGAATCTAGCGCGACATTTATTATTTTAGGTGACTTAAATGCACATGAAACAATTGGTGATATCGCAGATGATTGGATAGACCATAAACATATACCAGCTGATAAGAAATCAGGATTAATACAAAGTGTCCACCAATTCTTTGAAAGTGATTCAAACAGAAGAGACGAAGCAATACGTGGTGCTTCATTATTTGCGATGAGTTTAATGTTAGTCAGTGAAGATGCTGGACTTGCAACTTGCCCAATGATAGGCTTTGACAAACAAGCAGTAATTGATGCATTTAATATTGAAGATAACTTAGTACCAGCAATGCTTATCTCAATTGGTAAAGGTGAAATGAATAATGACAGAGCTTCACGTATACCAGCATCAGCATTTGCGAAATTCGAATAACGAATGTTCTAAATTTGTAAAAAACTCACCTCAATCATGTATGAAAAAGTATTATAATAAAAATAACAAAGTGAGGTGTTTAAAATGAACAAACGTTATCAAAAAGTTCTAGTACTTTACTTAAT
The DNA here is from genome assembly GCF_038005105.1 of Mammaliicoccus sp. FSL K6-3158. NCBI lineage: Bacteria > Bacillati > Bacillota > Bacilli > Caryophanales > Staphylococcaceae > Mammaliicoccus > Mammaliicoccus sp. FSL K6-3158. The sequence continues at coordinate 629,508 of NZ_JBBOSL010000001.1, read as the reverse complement.
TTCAACGTTCGTGCCATATGCATTATTCAGTAGAAAAAATGATAGCACGTTAACTAAAACTTGGTTACCAAGTTCATTAGTAGGATACGGTATCTTTGCATATGGACTCAAAGTTTTAACAAAAATGAAAAAAGCAGCTTAAACATAAGCTGCTTTCCGATTATGAGCAACCTGAACTTATGTAAGTTCAGGTTGTTTTTTGTTTGGGGTGGATGGTGGTATGAATGGTGCGAAAGCCTTGGCTTTACTTGGTACTTAAGCCATGACTTGGACAATCTCTTGGCTTTACTCGGTACTTAAGCCAAGACTTAAACGATTTCTTGGCTTTATTCGGTACTTAAGCCATGACTTACACAATCTCTTGGCTTTACTCGGTACTTAAGCCAAGACTTGGTCGATTTCTTGGCTTTATTCGGTACTTAAGCCAAGACTTACACAATCTCTTGGCTTTATTCGGTACTTAAGCCAAGACTTACACAATCTCTTGGCTTTATTCGGTACTTAAGCCATGACTTACACAATCTCTTGGCTTTACTCGGTACTTAAGCCATGACTTACACAATCTCTTGGCTTTATTCGGTACTTAAGCCAAGACTTACACGATTTCTTGGCTTTACTCGGTACTTAAGCCATGACTTACACGATTTCTTGGCTTTATTCGGTACTTAAGCCATGACTTACACGATTTCTTGGCTTTACTTGGTACTTAAGCCATGACTTACACAATCTCTTGGCTTTATTCGGTACTTAAGACAAGACTCAATTCTTTAACCTACACCACACCACTACTTCTCACGATTTACCATTTCTGCATATTCTGCATCCGTTATGGCATAAATGACATCGTCTACTATTTTTTCTTTATGAATTCTATTTTTAGGCATGACCCCTATTTTCTTCATGCCGAGTCTTTTCATCACTTCGCCTGATTTAGGATTAATTGTACTGTGCATTGCTTTTACTTGATTAAGTCCTAATGTTTCAAATGATAGTGATAGCAATGCTAATCCCGCTTCTGTCATATAGCCATTACCTGTAAATTTTAAGTTAAGGGCATAACCGAGTTCTCCGCGTTTATGTTCTTGTTCAACTCTTAAATCGATTGTACCTATTAATTTATTTTCGGATTTTAATTCAATTCCATACTTTCCTAATGGTGCGTTCATATAATATCGAGCAATCACATTTTTAGTTTCTTCTATAGATGAGTGTGTTGGAAATACATGTGTTGTATTCTCAATATCAGATGCATATTCGAATAATGACTCAATATCATTCAAATTAATAGGTCTTAAAATAAGTCTTTCTGTTTCTAATATTTGATTTTCTGCTAATTCGACTAATACATTCATACTTAACACCTACTTATGATTGATATTCGTTCAAAGCCAATGCTAAACAACCGATTATACCTTGGTCATCATTTAAACTTGGTGTAACAATATATGTTTCAACTGGTGGCACTGCAATATAATTGTTATTTAATAGTTCAAATTGCTCATGCACTTTTTTTAATAAATGTGTTTGATGCATTACACCACCACCAAAAATGATTTTTTCAGGAGATAACATTAATGCCGTATTAAGTGCTGCTTGAGCAATGTAATAAGCAACGATGTCCCAATCTTTATCATTTTCATGAATTTCTTTTGCAGAAATACCTGCTCTTTTTTCGATTGCTGGTCCTGACGCTAAACCTTCTAAACAATTACCGTGATATGGACAATTACCTTCAAAGTCTTGATCATCTTTATGAATTTTAATAGACATATGTCCCATTTCAGGATGACTTAATCCTTGTACAATTTTCCCTTTAACGATTGCACCGCCGCCGATACCTGTACCTACTGTATAGTAAACCGCTGAGTCAATATTTTTAGCGATTCCTTTTTGATACTCTCCATATAAAGAGGCATTTACATCTGTCGTAAATGCTACAGGTACATCGAAATGCTCTTGAACTGCACCTATAAAATCAAAATTCTGCCACGCAATTTTTGGTGTCGAAGTGATATATCCATATGTATCAGAATCTTTATTGATATCTATCGGTCCAAATGATCCTATACCTATACTACTAATTTGATATTGTTTAAAAAATTCTATAACTTTAGGTAATGTTTCTGATGGCTCAGTTGTTGGTATAGAGATGCGTTCTATTACATTTAAATCTTCATCACCAACTGCACATACAAATTTCGTTCCACCCGCTTCAATCGCTCCTAGAAGTTTCACTTATCTCACACTCTTTCCCATTTTATTTATTTTCATAAGTTATATTCAGAATCATAACGAAATTATTCATTAGAACCATCTCTTCTTCTTGAAGACGATTAACATAATAATTGCTATAACAGCCATAATAATAAGGACAATATAATAGCCTGAATGCCATTCGAGTTCAGGCATATTTGTAAAGTTCATCCCATAAATACCTGCAATTAATGTTAATGGCATAAACACAACAGAATAAATAGTTAATATTTTCATTATATTGTTCATCTTGAATGAATTCAAAGAAATATAATTATCTCGAATATCACTTGTCATTTCACGTGATGAATCTACCATTTCCATTTGTTTCATAAGATGGTCATTAATATGCGTAATATATAGAAATTGTTGTTCATTAAGATGCAACACTTTACCTTCACGCATTCTATATACTAAATCCTTCATTGGTTGAACAGTTCTTTTAATAATTAGCAACTCTTGTCTTAAATCAAATGTGTCATCAATTAACGTCTTTGTTGTAATATCTAAATTATGACGATCTTCGAAATTAAACACCTTGTCTTCAATGTCGTAAATAAACGGAAAATAGTTGTCTACAATATCATCTAGAATATTTAATAATATATCTTTAGGTTCATTTATTTCGATCGTTTCATTAAATAGTTTTCTTTTGATCGTATCGATTTCTTCATAACGTTCTCTATGGAATGTCACGATAAAATCATCACCAATAAAGATATCCACTTCTTCAGACTCTAAAGTCTTTAAATCTAATGCATGGAATACAATAAATTGATAATCGTCATATTGTTTAAACTTCGGTCTTTGTTGAACTTGTGTTGCATCTTCTACTGATAAAGGGTGAAAATCAAAATAATCAACTAATATTTCGGACTCTTCTTTAGTTGGTTCATTTAAATCAACCCATATCCATTTTTTCTCTTCTGAAATATCTTTAGGTGAATTCGTTTCCTTTATTTCATCCTTTAAATTGACATAATAAGTTTTAATCATCTTTTTCACACCATTTTCACTTTACTTTATTTCATATTATACAACTAAAAAAGCAGTGAGCAAATATACTCACTACTAAAAAAAGTTATGAAAATACGACTGTCTTATTACCATTTACGATAACTTTATGTTCACAATGCCATTGCACCGCTCTTGCTAATACTTGAGATTCAACATGTCTACCTGTATGCTTCATATCTTGTGCAGTATATCTATGATTAACTCTTACAACATCCTGCTCAATAATTGGTCCTGCATCTAAGTCTTCCGTAACATAATGACTTGTAGCCCCTATTAATTTAACACCTCTTGTATAGGCTTGTTTATAAGGGTTGGCACCAATAAATGACGGCAAGAATGAATGGTGAATGTTAATAATTTTCAAGTGATGTCTTTCAACAAATACTGGTGATAATATTTGCATGTATTTCGCAAGTACAAGTAAATCGACATTGTAACTTTCACAAATTCTTGTAATTTCATCTTCACTTTCACGCTTAGTTTCTTTAGTTACGCTGACATGATGAAAAGGAATACCCATATCCTCAACAAATTTGCGATTATTCTCGTGATTACTAATGACACAACTGATTTCAATCGGAAATTCTTGTCTATTCGCACGTAACATAATTTCACTTAACGCATGGTCTTCTTTAGACACAAGTAACGCTGTTTTCACTTTTTCTTCAGCATCAAAAATTTGAAAATTAATCTTTCTATTTGTTAGTTCATTCTCTAAAAGCGATTTAACTTCATCGTTTTTATCAAATTCTATACGTAAATATAAATGGTTTTCTTCTTCTTGAATGTCTGTATAGTGATCTAAATGAAATATATTTGAATTTGTATCTTTTATAATAGTGGATATTAATGACGTAATGCCAATTTCATCTTTACAATCAGCCAATAATATATAATGCTTACTCATGTGCCTCATCCTTTGATTAATTTTGGAAATATTCTTACAATATCAACTATTATAAAATTTAATTTAAAAGAAAACAATAAATTACATCATCAGTTTCAGATGTAAACGTATTCATATATTATTTTTCCCAATACATAAATTGGTCTAGTTGTAATGATGCTAACGTTTCACGAATTAATCTTTTGCGGTCATAGTAATTAAGTCCATGTGATTTGAGTTTTGTAATCTTTCCTTCTTGAACGTATTCACCTTTATACAAATTTTTATCCTTCGATACTTTAATCGTCGACTTAGCGCCTTCTTTAGGAGATATAAATAATGGATCAAATATTTTATAAACTAAGTTCCCAAATGTTTGATTATATTTTGTTTTTCCTAAATTAGTTGAAACAGCACCTGGATGTACTGCCGTAACATGTAAGCCATCTTTTGAAAATTTTTCATGTAATTCTTGCATAAAATATAAAGTCGCAAGCTTAGATCTTCCATAAGACTTAATCGGATTAAACCTTAAAGGATATTTAAAGTTTCGTCTTCCAAGATGTGCAAATAAATATGCGCCAGATGATACGATAATAATTTGTTTGTCATGACTATTCATAATTGAACCAAATAATATATGCGTTAGCATAAAGTGTCCTAAATAGTTCGTACCAAACATTAATTCGTAACCATCTACTGTTTTTTGTCTTGTTAATGACATGACGCCTGCATTATTGATAAGACAGTCGACAAAAGGATATCGTTCTAAAACAAGTGTCGCAGCTTTCATAACATTTGCTAAATCTGATAAATTACACTTAATGACATCTACTGTTATATGTTGATGTTCCGCTTCTAAAAGCTTTTTTAAGTCATTGCCTTTATCAACATTTCTACATAACAAAATAATAATGTCATAATCGTGTGCTAATTCAATAACGGTTGATTTTCCTATTCCTGAAGTTGGTCCAGTGATTGCTAGAATTCTATTCGACATTGTTTATCTCCTTATTTTTATTGCTTTTTCACATAATGTTGATGTACATAAATCAGTTCTTTAGCCATTTCTTTAATGACTTCAGTAGAAATAAGTTGATCTTCAGCATGGGACAATAACAAATTTAAAGGAACATGCTCACCTGAAGCTTCTGATTGAATCAGGTCCTTATGCACTTTATGTCCTTCAACTAAAAATTGATTACCTTCAGAAACTAAGTTCTCAGATGTTTCAAAATTGCCTTCTTTTGCTTCTTGAATTGCTTGCATATAATTACTTTTTGCCATTCCTACATTTGTAATAATTTGAAAAGCAATTTGTTCATATTTTTCCATATTCTCACCTTATTCCATTAAGCTTTCGGCATGTTTCAATACACCTTCTCCATCCATCATGCCATATTGTTGCATATCAATAACGTCTACTGGTACTTTACCATTTGCTACTTTTTCTACTTGTGCTTTTTGAAATCTTACTTGTGGTCCTAGTAGAATAACATCTACTTCATCAACTTTTGTTTCTGCTTCTGATAAAGCTAACGCCTCAACTTCATAATCTTTACCTTCTTTATTTGCAGTATCTTGCATTTTTTTAACTAACATACTTGTAGACATACCCGCTGAGCAAACTAATAATATTTTTTTCATGTTAATCTTTCTCCTTTATATTAAATTTAAAATGTGCCCAAGGTTTTAAATAGTTGAGCAGTGGTAAATCATGTGGCTCAATTCTGCCAATCACATTGACTTTCCCAGTATTGAGCATTGGCTTTAATGCAATTTGTAATTCACCTTTATATTGACCATATTCTTCATTGTCTATTAATATGTCGCCTCGTTTAATAGCAACTGTATGATGTGCTGGAAATGGTTCATTTTTATATTTCACACGACTTTGTGTTGAACGAATCATATACTCACTGACATCACCTCTATAAAAATGTGGCTCTTCGATTGCAATTTTCTTCTCTAAGTCAGAAATTTCATCAAATAATTTTGCATCAAATGTAATCGGTTCATCTTTCAAATGACTCAAAATCTCTAATTCCGCTTCAGACGGGTAACAATTGCTGATAATGACATCATCTATCAACCCTGTAGCCCATAAATGTTGCGCTTGAGTCGTTACTGGTAAACCTCTATGATCTTCTAAAGTAGGCAAACCTTCAGTAACAGGCCATGGTCCAAAGTCACCTACTTTACTTGAAACAAATGCTGCTGTTCTTAAACCATATTTTTTGAATTTTTTACTACCTTCTAAAAAGAATGCTTCTGATATTCCTGCATATCGATGCGGATAAAAATTATGACATCCAACTAAACAAGCGCGATTCGGCTCAAAATCCATCACATTATCAATATAATGATTCATCACACTCATATTCAGTTCAATCTTAATGCCATAAGGATTATAGGTCATGTCACTTGTTTCTTTCGCTCCTACACCTTCATCAAGTCTAATACCGTCTACACCTAACTCATTGAAAAAAGATAAATCATTTGGTTCAATGCCTAGTACTTTAAATGTGCGAGGTGCCACATCTATAAAAATTTCAAAGTTTAAATTTTTAGCATAACGAATTGTTTTTTCAATTATAGGTAACAATGTCGCTTTATTTTCATCAGTAAGTTGCAATAAATTTGTAAATATTCTCGTATAACCGTACTGATGAGCTTTTTCGATATATTGAACATCTTCATCTTCATTTGATTTTCCTGGATATAAAGAAATTCCTAACCGTTTCATCAAACTTCACTTCCATTCGCAATATATTTCTTTTTTTATAATTTTGAATAATTTATCTATTTAGTTTATACTATAACAAAATTGAAGCGCTTACAAATGAAGGGGGATTTTTATGAATAACTTTGCTACATGGATAGAAGGCAAACTTTCAGGTCCAATGACAAAGCTTTCTAACCAGCGTCATTTACTCGCCATTCGTGACGGGGTCATTTCAGCACTTCCATTTATTATATTCGGCTCATTTTTCCTAATATTTGCGACACCACCGTTGCCTGAATCTTGGGCAATTACTCAGTGGGCAACAGAACATGCTGAGCAAATTTTAATTCCATATAGAATGACGATGTTTATCATGAGTTTGTATATTGTGTTTGGTATAGGTTACAATCTCGCCAAATCCTATGACTTAGATCCATTGTCAGCAGCACAACTTTCCACTGCTGCATTCTTATTAACAATCGCACCAACTATGGATAAAAAATTAGGTTTCGTATTACCAATGACCAATTTAGGCGGTCATGGTCTATTTGTTGCAATGTTTGTTGCAATCTTCTCAGTAGAAATATATCGATTATGTAAAAATAAAAATATTACGATCAAGATGCCACCTCAAGTACCGCCATCAGTAAGTCGCTCATTTGAATCTTTAATCCCAGTAGTTTTTGTACTCGGTGCAATGAGTATCATTACAGTAGTGTTCCAACTTGATTTACATACACTCGTTGATAAAATCGTAGGTCCACTCGTCTTTGCAGGAGATACATTACCTGGTGTACTAGTACCTGTATTCTTAACAACTTTCTTCTGGGCATTTGGTATTCATGGTATGTCGATTGTCGGGACAATCGAACGTCCTTTATGGGAAGTTTATTTAGCTAAAAATGCCGAAGCACATGCTGCTGGAGAACCATTACCACATATAGCACCAGAAACATTTTTCCAATGGTTTGTTTGGATAGGCGGCGCAGGTGCTACATTAGGACTTGTCATTTGTATATTATTATTTGCAAAATCTCAGTTCTTGAAGAAATTCGGTAAAGCCGTATCAATACCATCATTATTTAATATTAATGAACCAGTAATTTTTGGATTGCCAATCGTATTAAACCCAATCATGGTTATTCCATTTATTATCATTCCGTTAGTATTAACCATTATAACCTACTTAGCAACATTGTTAGGACTCGTAAATGCCACAAGCGTAATGGCACCTTGGACATTACCAGCTCCAATCGGTGCATACTTAGCAACAGGTGGCGATTGGCGAGCAATCGTACTCGTACTATTTAATATCGCCGTATCAGTCATAATATATTTCCCATTCTTCAAAATGTACGACCGTAAAATGGTCTTAGAAGAAAGCGGCGAATCAAAAGAACAAATCGAACAAGATATGAAAGAAGGCAAATAGTAGGAAAAGAGGAATCCTCAGGGACACAGTTTCATATGTCCCTGAGGGTTTTTATTGTGATATGTGGGAAATGTCACGCCTTAATTTAGGTATTAAGACGAAATGTGCGGAATCTCTTGGCTTAAGTTGGATATTAAGCCATGACTTGGACGATCTCTTGGCTTAAGCTAGACGTTAAGCCATGACTTCGGCTATCTCTTGGCTTAAGTTAGACGTTAAGCCAAGACTTGGACGATCTCTTGGCTTAAGTCAGTAGTTAAGCAAAGACATGGATGAGTTCTCGTGTGCTTACTTCTCCTTTAACTCACATCTTTCCACATCCATATTCAACAACACTCTGCACCATACCCAATACACCTTCGCCCCCATAGGTCCATACTCAACAAACCTCCACACACAAAAACAAACCCTTACCCCCATATTCCTCATTCCACAAAAAAGCCTGATACAGCTATTGAACTGTACCAGGCCATCCCTACTATATTAAATAATAATATCAATAAAGAACCATATGATCATGACTACCATAATCAATGCTTTTGCTATTGAGCTTGTTAAGAATCCAAGTAATGATCCTACACTTGCATTTGTTGCAGCTGCGATATCACCTTTTTGAATAATTTCTGTTACAAATACTAATACAAATGGAACGATTATGATTCCAAATGGAGGAAATACGAAACAACCGATGATGACACCGACTGCTGCCATTGTCTCTCCTAATTTAGAACCACCAAATTTCTTAACGAAATAACTATTCATAATAATATCTGACAAGATCATAAATATTGTAAATACAATCATTACTACCCAAAATATCCAAGACAATTTGCTTGAATCAATTGCAAAGTGATAAATGAAGTACCCTATCCATATAAATAATACGGATGGAATAATAGGTTTCACTAATCCTATAAATGCAATTACAAACATTAAAATAATTAATATCCAACTTATTGCTGTCATTTTGATATCTCCTAACTTACTTTAGTTTCGTTATGTGTCGTATGTTCTACTGTGAATATAAGTAATACAAATGCTACTGCTATTGATAAACTTGAAACAAAGAATACATTGCCTAGTCCAACTATATCACTCATAATACCACCTAATAAATTTCCACCTAACTGCCCGATGACCATTGCATTGGCAAACAATGTCGATGCGTATCCAGGAAATTCTGGTAAAATATCTTGAAAATAACTAATACCTAAGCCTAGTAAAATAGCTAAGAAAAATGCTAACGCTAGTTGTCCTATTAACATTGCTACGAAACTATCAAACACCCCGATGCTAAAGTAATAACCGAATCCAAAAATAGAACCAACCATTAATAATGTTTTTGTTTTGAACTTACTTGCAATAATACCAAGTATAATCATAAACGGAACTTCTAATCCCGCACATAAACTTGCTAAATATCCGACATGTGATTCATTATCTTTAAGATATTCTGTTACATATAATGGCATATTCAGCGTATACATCCACTGACCAACATGTAACAAAATGAATGCTAAGAATGGTATTAATAATGTCGGTTCTTTCATTAAGTTTGGTGCTTTCTTTTCTGTAAAATTACCGATAGCATTTTTAATAACTTTTTTCGGTTCTTTATAAAATATAATTAATAATACTAAAACTGTTAAAAATAGTGCCACCGTTCCACCAAACAATCCATCATATCCAAAGGTACTTAACAATACTGTACCAATTAAAGGACCAAATAAAAATCCTAATGAAAATGTAGAACGTAGAACTGTATTAGCAAATATACTTCTATCTTTATAAGCTGATTCATTAATTGATTCACGTGCTGAGGCATACATTTGAGGCATTGCTGGTGCAGCTAAACCTTGGAACATTGCGTAAAGTGCAATAAACACCCAAATTGTATGTATGTAGAAATAAATGGAGAAACATAATGCACCCATAATAAGAGCGGTAATGATAAGATATTTACGATTAATTTTGCCACTATCTGAAAATCTAGCAACAATAGAGTTCACTGTAAATGAAGCTCCTGCTGCAAGCGCCATTAACAACCCATATTGTCCTTTCGTCATGCCTAAATGTTGCGTCGCATACAACACTAGAAATGGAACAGTAATCGCAACTGCCATACCAAGTAAACCCATATTTGCAGTAAAGAGTTTATAATTTTTTATTTGAAATAATTTCAAAAACATGAATTCACAACTTCCTATATTTTATTATATGCTTGTACTTTAAAGCTTATCCTCTGCTACGTCAATGCTTTATTGCTATAATTCACATTAACCGGTAAAATCATTATTAAATATTGAAAAAAGGAGTCATTCTAGTGAATTACAAAGTAGATTATATATCAGTCGGAAAAATTGCTAACATCACATTTAGGGATCAAAAATCTAAAAAAACTGCCATTTTCAAAGAACCTTTTAAAGATAAAATGTACTTAACACATACAGGCTTTGTTGAAGACGAACAGCAATACAAAGGACACGGCGGACCTGAAAAAGCACTCTGTTTTTACAGCAAAGATAACTACGCATATTGGGATGACATTATTGATTTGTTACCAAAATATGCAATTTTCGGCGAGAATATAACCGTTTCAGGTTTAACAGAAGAAGATTTAAACATTGGTGACACTTACGAACTTGGTGAAGCGATCATTCAAGTTTCATGTCCAAGACAACCTTGCGCTACAATCGCACAACGATATGGCATTAAAGATTTAGTTAAACGCATGGCTGATAGTTATAGAACAGGCTGTTACTTCAGAGTATTAAAAGAAGGATACGTTTCACAGAATGACAATATGAGATTAATTGAGCAAACTGAGCCTAAACTATCGATTTATGAATTGAATGAAACACGATTTAATGATAGTAAAAATCTACAACGTATCGACAATATTTTAAATCACGAAGCGATTAATGATGAAACCCGCGAAATATTTACTAAGTTAAGAAAGCGTCTGTCATAGAAATCAATATAACAAAAGCAGAAAAGCAATCCATACAGATTGCTTTTCTGCTTTTTATTTTTTTCCTATCTCAAGTTGATTAATATAGTTCTTTAAGACTTCTATGAATGATTTCACTTGTGGTAATTGTAATACGTTATGTTCATAACATATATATGTAGATCTTGTCAGTGGTTTACGCATGACATTTAATTTCTTGATTTCAAATTTATCTGTATCGATATCACCTATAACGAGTTCAGGTAAGACTGTTACACCTACACCATTTAATAATAATGCTTTACATGTAGCGATTTGATCGACTTTAATCAGTGCATGGTATTCTTGTTGTAAGTAATCTGTATACCATTCTTCTATTTGTTTTAAGTAAATAGGTTCTGCTTGAAACTCGATCATTGGTAAAAGGTGTAGATCTTGTTTTCTATTTTTAGGATATATAAAGTAATGCTGCTCATTAAGTAGGAGATCATTTTGAACATTCATAACTTCGTTGCCTCTTACGACCATGATGTGAAAGTCATTCTGATATTGTTTAATGTGTTCACTTGAACCAATTTGTAATTGTATATCCACATTAGGATATAAGTGCGTGTATTCTCCTAATACTTGTGGGAGAATGGTCTGTCCAATTAATGAAGATACCCCTATTGAAATGCTACCATTTACTTCGCCTATTTTAGAACTGATTTTATCTAATAATAAACGTTCTTCTTTTAACATTTTTCGAGCGTGCTCAATGACTAGTGAACCTTCATTTGTTGTAATAAGTTGCTTCTTTGTTCTTATAAAAATATCTATACCGAAAAAGTTTTCAATTGTTTTTAACCTTTGACTTACTGCCGGCTGAGATATATATAGAATGTCTGCTGCCTTCCTTAATGTCTTTACGTCTTCTAATGTTACCAGTAACTTATAATCGTCTACTTTCAATTGACACACACTCCTTACTTTCATTATATTATAACACGATTTGCCTACACGACCACGCCTACAACTTTAGACCGAAATATAAATTTTTTTATTTCATAAATTGAAAGTCGATTCATAATTCGTTATAGTTGACCATGTACATTAAATAGGAAGGATCATATCATGCTTATTATAGAAATTATTAAATATGTTTTTCTTGGGTTACTTCAAGGTATAACTGAACCAATTCCGGTTTCTTCAAGTGGACACCTTGTGATGGCACAAGAATTTTTAGGATTACATACGGACGGTTTAACATTTGAAATTGTTGTGAATACCGCTTCATTAATTGCCGTGCTTATCTTATTTAGAAAAGATATTATCACGCTTATTGTTGATACACTTAAATATATTAAAGGTGACCGTACCGAATCTATTAAGAAAAATTTCCAACTTGCTATGTACTTAGTCATTGCAACGATTCCTGCAGGTGTTCTAGGTATTATCTTTAAAGATATTATTGGAGATACTAAAAGTGTGATTATGGTAGGTATCATGCTTATCGTCACTGGTATCGCATTGTGGTTTATTAAGAATAAACGTGGACAAAAGCTTGAAAAAGATTTGTCACTTAAAGATGCTATTATCGTAGGTCTATTTCAAGCAGTTGCCTTAATACCTGGACTAAGTCGAAGTGGTGCAACGATTGTTGGTGCATTAGGTGTAGGTATGAACCAAAAAACAGCATTTAAATTCTCATTCTTACTATATATCCCGGTAAGTTTAGGTACAGCTTTACTTGGTATTAAAGATATTGTTGAAACACCACCCGATACATCATTGATGATTTCATATGTATTTGCATTTATTGCATCTCTTGTAGCAAGTTATTTCTCTCTAAAATGGTTACAAGGCATTATGGAACGTGGTCAATTAGGTATCTTTAGTAAATATTGTTTCATCGTAGGACCATTAGCAATTATACTAGCGCTAATCTTCTTATAATAAAAAAACGAGGAATTCCAACTTTAAAGGGATTCCTCGTTTTTATATAGAAATATGCCATAACATTGTGGTTAAATCACTTCGCATTCATAATTTCGTGAAAACAATATCTGATTTTCTTTTCAATTCCTTTGAAATCCGTCTCTAATTTAAACATAATTTCATGAGCTGTAACATATGCCTTATGGAATTGGGCTTTGGATATTTTCTTCTCTTTAAGCATTCTTTCTAAATCATCTTCATCAACAAGTTCATATTCACCCGACTTCGGTATCACTAAAACATCAAGACATAAATCTAATGTTCTAGCATTTCCAAGTTGTGTGATATTCCTCAAATTCACATCAAAATAGTATTGTACTGGTTTATTTTGTTTATCGTACATTACAGTAATACTATATGGCTTCTTTTCAGGTAAGATTTGCATCCACTTATATCCATTATCCGCAACTGTAATTTCCCTGCCGACCACATTTACTTGTAAGGGCTCTTTTACTTGTACCATTGTTACTAATCCTACAAGCCCATGAAAATGATTGGTGTCCAATACAACTTCTTTATATTCGCGATTAAGGAGACGTCGCCAATGACGTTTGTCAATATACTTAACTTTCATAAGTTACCAACTCCTTTTTTACATTATATAAAAAACCATGTCTAATTCAAAGCATTCAATATAGAATTTCATAAATTAAATTACTATTCTAAAAAAACACTACAAGAAACAGTGCTGTTTCTTGTAGTGTTTAAACAATTAAACATTAATATATAATTTAAAAATACAAAATGAATTTATATTTTTATATCTAGGAGTCGTTACTATTCTTTTGATAAATAATGAGATTTACCTTTTAAGAATAAACTTAAAATTAAAGCAATCACACTGAATAAAGTTGCAATCCAGAATGCATCGTTAATACCTTGAACTGTAGCCAGTTTGTTGAAGAATGTAAATAGTGCAGTTGTACCTGCTTCTTCTCCACCAACAGATTCTGATAAAGCTTTAATTTGTTCTTGTATCATAGGATTTGTTGAATCCATATTATCTGACATATTTGCCAAATGTGTTGTCGTATTTTGAGTCATAACTGTAACTAGAATGGCTGTACCGATTGACCCTGCTAATTGCCTTACAGTATTACTAATTGCATTACCATGCGGAATTAATCGTTGTGGTAATGAATTCATTCCTGCTGTCATAATTGGCATCATGATGAAACTCATACCAAATGAACGGACAATATAAATAACAAGTATTGTTGTATATGGTGTATCCATATTTAACTGTGTCAATTCCCAAGTAGCAAATGTCATAATTGTTAAACCAATTAAAGCGAGTGGTTTAATACCAAATGAATCTAACATTTTACCAGCTATAGGACCCATGAAGCCCATTATAAGTGAACCTGGTAATAGTAATAACCCTGAATCTAGTGGTGTGAAACCACGTAAGTTCTGTAGGTAGATTGGTAATAAAATCATACCACCGAATAAACTCATTGTTACGATAACGTTAATGATTGTAGTCAATGTAAAGCCTGAATATTTTAATGCTGACATATCAAGCATTGGATTTTTCATTCTGACTTCACGAATAACAAATAATGCTGTAAAGATTACACCGATAATCAATGATAATGAAACTGTTAAAGAAGTCCATCCATCGTTACCCGCTTCACTAAATCCATAAAGCAATAATCCAAATCCTAAAGTACTAAAGATAATACCTTGAACGTCTGGTTTTGGATTAGATGTTTTTTGATAGATTCTAAACCAGAAGAAACTAATAAATATTGCCACTAAACCAATCGCAAACATACCATAGAACATGATGTTCCAATGATAATTTTGGACAATCCAACCTGATAATGTTGGTCCAATTGCTGGCGCTAGAATAAACGCAATACCTAAAGTACCCATTGCCGCACCACGTTTTTCTGGTGGGAATATTGTCATAAATACATTTGAACCTAATGGCATTAACACACCTGCACCAACTGCTTGGATAACACGGCCTGTCATCATCATTGGGAAGTTAAATGATAGCGCACATATAATTGATCCAATCGTAAACAGCGTCATTGCTATAAGAAATAGTCTTCTGTATGAATATTTACTTATTAGAAATGCACTGATTGGTATTAGAATACCATTCACTAACATAAATCCTGTCATTAACCACTGTCCTGTAGACGCTGAAATACTAAACTCATTGTTAATAACCGGTAAAGCAACATTTAATAATGTTTGGTTTAAAATAGCTATAAACATACCAAACATCATCGCAACTAAAATTTTGTTTCTTGAAATACCTTTGCCATATACGAAATTGACATGATGTTTTTTAATTTGTTCATTAATTGGTTCGTCTTCGTTTAATTCCATACCACGATCAGATAATTCAGTATGCTCATGTGATTCATCTGAATCTTTATCCTGACCTTCAGAAGACATATTGTTTGAAGTCGTTTCATTCATCTCCGAGTCAGATGACTTACGTTCAGCTTCCATTTTCTCAATATTTGAACGTACTATTTGATGATCAACATCATCATCTTTTGATTTCAATTGTGTTTCTTTATTCTCTGTTGTTTCATCAGTTACTTGCTTAGAAACTGATTTACTTTTTTTGCGTTTTAAAACAAATGCATTAATTCCAATCCATAATAGGATTGCTACAATTATATAAGCCACCGTAAAGGTTGATGTCATAATACACCCTCCTTAATTCTTGTGGATTCGAACTTCAACATTCATTCCTGGAACAACATTTGTTGATGGCTTAGAATCAAATGTGATTTTCACTGGAACAACTTGTGTCACCTTTGTATAGTTTCCATTACTATTTGATGAAGGCATCAATGAGAAACTTGATGCAGTTGCTAATCCAACTTGAGACACTTTACCTTTAACACTAGCTTCTTGTCCGTCGATATACACGTCAACAGCTTGTCCTTTTTCAACATCTTCTACATCTGTATCGTCAATGTTTGCTGTTACATATAAATCATCAAAGTTATATGCATATGCAATTGGTGATCCAGCTTGAACTAAACTGTTTTCTGTTGCAGAAGTTTTTACGATTGTACTTTTAGATGGTGCTTTAATGTCCATTTCTTGAGACTGTCCATCTTCACCTTTACCAGCTACTTCTCCGATTTTGTCGCCTTTGTCATAAGTTTTACCTTCTTTAGCGTCGAAGCTTGTTAAGTTACCTGATACTGGGCTAGCAATTTTGATTTGCTCACCGTCAACTTTTGCATTTTCTGTTTTTACATAATCTGTTGCTTCACTATAATAATGGAATCCTACTAGACCGATAGCCACTAAAATTACTATAGTGATAACATTTACAAGCACTATTTTTTTCATTACTTTATTTCCTCCAAATTTCAATGATTTATTCATTATACGGCTCTAGAATGATGATTTAAACCAACAAATTAAATAAGTTTGTCGGGTTAAGATGGCGGAAAAATCAGATAATTATTCATAATATCTACATATTTAAATGGTATATGAATGTATCTTTGAACGGCTTTTTGTTAAAATATTAGGTATGTATTTATTCGAGGTGACCTATGAAAAAACATGCGAGACAACTAATCATAAGTAATATGGTTTACTTATTAGAACATTATCATTTTGATGAAATCACAATAAAAATGTTATGTGCAGAATGTGGTATCAATCGTTCAACATTTTACGCACATTTTAAAGATAAATATGAAACGTATGAAGAAATTAAACAGTTTCATATGACGAACTATGAAACATTAATGGATAATATAGAGCGATCTATTCTTGAAACCCCTGATAAAAGAAGAAAGTATGTTAAACAGTACTTTACGAATGTCTTTTACTACATATCAAGACATCAGAGATTTTTCACAAGCGTCTTCGTTGTCCATCCAGAAAAAGAACTCATCATCAGTTTTATCAAACTTATTAAATTAAGATTTGAAAAATTGATTACACAAATAGGTACACTTCAAGACGTCAATTTCTTCCTAGACTATACAGTCGGTGGTCAAATCGCTACCATTTATAGTTGGCTAAAAAACGGCTGTGTAGAGAAACCAGAAAAAATGGCAGATATTATGTATCGGAACATTATTAAGATTAATAGATAATGGTGCAATCTCTCTGTCTTCGTGCGTTATACCCTTATTTTGTGCCTTAGCGCACGATATCTCCGAGTCTTCGTGCGTTATACCCTGCTCTTCCTACTTATCAAAAAAAGACATTCACCTTAACGATGAATGTCTTTTTTATATACTGTTAAAAGCTTGATAAACCTGTACTTTCTTGAATTCTATATAATACTTTTTTCCAAAGTGCTTCGTCTTTGAATTCATCGTATTGTGCAGTCATATCGTGTTCACTATTATTCCAAGATTGTTTAAAGTTATTGGATAATTTTTTAAAGGCTGCATCATTTTGTTTACCTTTAATGATGATATCTGATTCTAAATTATAATCTCCAATGTTTCTTTTTGTTAAATTGGATGAGCCTAATATCATTGTGGCACGATTGTTTTCATTTTGCTCAAACAACATATATTTAGAGTGATATTGTTCGCCATTTGATCGAGCCCATCGTAATTTAATGCTTCCTTTTGAGCGATTGATTAATTCACTTGCAACCGGCTTATTTGGTACGCCTGGCTTTTCTTTACCAAATGCTTCTTTATTAATATCAAGTATCAGTTTGATATCTATATTTCTTTTAGAAGCTTTAATCAACTCATCAATCACATCTCTGTCTGAAAGATAAAACATACCTATTGAAATATGGTCTTTAGATTGTGCTTTTTTAATATTTTGAATGACTTGATTTTTAATTTTACCTTCAGTTGCTAATTGCACACTATACTTCGCGTTATCATTCCAGCTATTGTTTTTAATTTTGAAATCACTTGGTGAGTATCGACCACCACTCATATTCGCAACTGCAATTTCTGATTTAATAATTGCATTTTGAATTGGACCTGATACTCTAACTCCAACATTTTGATGATAACCACTTGGATCATGTGGATTACTAGATAAGATCATGCCATGTTTTTCTGTAACTAAAGTCTTTCTATGATTTGCTTTCATATTTAAAATATTTAAATAACCTCTAACCGTAACGTCTGGTGCTTCAGGGCTTAATGGATTACTTAACTTACCATTTTCATTATTACCAAACCATTGGAAAAATGTTCGATACATACCTGAATAAATCGGGTTAGAATCTCTTAATTCATTAAGATTTGTATAATAGACGTCTATATTATTGGCTTTTAAATTCTTAATATTATCAGGCGTGTATGAACCGTAGAATGAATTAATCGGATCTGTGATCACAATAATTCTCATATCTGGGTTTTCTTTTTTCTTATCAATTAAAGATTGCGTAAGACGTTTAGATATTTTTGGATAAGTCTTATCTCCCGTTTGATAATGATTAAATAAGAACATATCCATAATAATAAAATCATCCGCTTCTTTAATCGTCTCATTTACTTTATCAAATATTTCTTGATTGTATTGCATCTTATTCCCGTTTTTATAAGTGACATCTGTTAATAGTTCCACATGGTCTGTCATAGTTTCTGAGCTCAATTTTGAAACGCCATGTGGTAAAGGTTTAAACACATGATAAATACTCATAGCTATCACAATTCCAATAATCAATAAAAGGAATCCATAAATATATTTCTTTTTATTTTTACGCTTTGACTTATCATTTTTCTTTTTTCTTTTTACAGACTGACTTTTCTTTTTGATATTTTTCTTTTTATTAGCCAAGTGTTTAATCCCCTCCTTTTTATTTATTATATCAAAACTAAATTGACATCGATGTATTACTTTGGTATTTTTAATTAATATTGAATTTTTCAGAATTTTTAGAGTATATATACAGGAGTGAAGTAAATTGACAGAACAATTAAGACCTTTCCGTGCCGACCATGTAGGTAGTTTACTAAGAACTGAGCCTTTAAAGAAAGCTCGTCAACAATTTTCAGAAGGTACGATTACACAAGAAGATTTAACGAAAGTAGAAGATCAAGAAATTAATAAAATTATTGAAAAACAATTAGAAGTCGGATTGAAAAGTATTACAGACGGTGAATTCAGACGGTCATATTGGCATTTTGATTTCTTAGAAAATTTAACAGGCGTAGAAGATTATGAACCAGAAATTGGTTTAACATTTAACGGCGTAGAAACTAAAAAACATGACGTAAGAGTTGTTGGAAAAGTTCAATACAACCCAGATCATCCTCACTTCGCTCATTTTGATTATTTACATAAGCAAGTAAACGGAAGAGCTGTAAGTAAAGTATCAATACCAAGTCCAAATCAGTTATTCCATCCAAACATATTAAACCATGACATCTACCCGGATATTTATGAATATGCAAAAGATGTTTCAGAAGCGTATCGCCAATCAATCCTTAAATTCTATGAATTAGGTTGTCGCTATTTACAAATTGATGATGTATATTGGGCTGGATTAGCAGCAACAAAACAATTAATTAAAAATAGAGAGCGTTCTGAAGAAGAAAAAGCAGAAGCTATCAAACTAGCAGCAAAAGTTGTCAATGATGCATTAGCTGATTTACCAGAAGATTTATTGATTACAACTCATATTTGTCGTGGTAACTATCAATCATCATGGGCAATTACAGGTGGTTATGAACCAATTGCGAAAGAACTATTCACTGAAAAGCTACAAGGCTTCTTCTTAGAATATGATGACAATCGTTCAGGAGACTTTGAACCATTAAGACACTTTGATAGAAACGATGCATATATTGTATTAGGTTTATTCACATCAAAAACTGGTGAACTTGAAGACAAACAAAATATACTTGATCGTTTAAACGAAGCAACAAAATACGTTTCGAAAGATCAATTATGCTTAAGCCCTCAATGTGGTTTCGCTTCGACAGAAGAAGGAAACATCTTATCTGAAGATGATCAATGGCGTAAATTATCTTATGTTATCGAAACTGCTAAAGAAGTATACGGAGAACTATAATTCCACAAAGAAATCCCAATCCGACACATTCGGATTGGGAATTTTTTATATAAGCTTTAAATTGTTTCGAAAGCGTATTTTTCAATTACTTCTTGATGCTGTGGATACTGTTCAATCAATTGAGCCTGTGTAAACAGTTCGAATTTTTCAAACTGGAATCCTGGTGCGCACATACAACCTACAAGTGCATAGTCATTGTCACCTTCAACAGTTGAAGCAAATATAACGCCTTTTGGTACGAGCGCTTGTAATACATCTCCCTCTTCAATATTTGGGCCGACTTTCACTTTTTCATAATGACCATCCGGATAAATCATATGCACAGTCAATGTTTGTCCTGCATGATAATACCATACCTCATCAGATTCTATTCTATGAAAATGCGAAATATTATTTTTTTCTAATAGAAAATAAATACTTGTATATAACGCATTGCCATCATTTAAAGCATGTTCAGATTTAATCGTTTCATGATAGAAACCACCTTCAGGATGTGGTATTAAATTGAGCACGTTTATCCATTTCTCTTTATTCATCTAAACACTCCATTACAAGTCAACATTGTGGAATACTTGTTGTACGTCTTCTAAATCCTCAATTGCATCGACTAATTTTTCAAACATTTGTAAATCTTCTTCTGATAATGTTACTTCTGATTGAGCTAACATTGAAAGTTCAGCAACATCAAAATCTTCTACGCCATTTGCTTTAAGCACATTTTGAACTTGTGCAAATTGATCTGGTTCTGCGTATACAATTGTTAAATCTTCTTCTTCGATAACATCTCTCACATCTAAATCTTCTTCTAATAATAGTTCGAAAACTTCATCAGCAGATTTCCCTTTAAACGCGAATACAGCAGTATGATTGAACATGTATGCAACTGAGCCTGATACACCCATATTACCACCATTTTTACCGAACGCTGCACGTACATCACTTGCTGTACGGTTTACGTTATTTGTTAATGCATCAACAATTAGCATTGAACCACTTGGACCGAAACCTTCATATCTTAACTCATCAAAGTTTTCTTCTGATCCGCCTTTAGCTTTTTCAATTGCTCTATCTATAATATGTTTAGGAACAGAATAAGTTTTAGCTTTTTCTAATACAAATTTAAGATTTTGGTTTGATTCTGGATCAGGTTCACCTGATTTAGCAGCTACATATATTTCTCTACCAAATTTAGCATAGATTCTACTTGTATTTTTGTCTTTTTGGGCTTTTTTATCCTTAATATTATTCCATTTACGTCCCATATTTCCATCTCTCTTTCAAGTGAGTTATTTAACATACCTATTATACAATAATGATTACATCTGGCAAAGTTTACAAATCAAAAAATGTCTGAGACACGATAATTGCCTCAGACTTGTTATGTTTAATCTTTTAAAATACTTGCGAGTCTTAAAATGTGCATGATGATGTTGAGTAAATTAATAAACAAATTAAAGCCCATCTCTCTTGGAGAGAAGTTCCCTAATTTCATACGGTTAAAATCATACACAGTATAAAGTAGAAACAGTCCAATACCTATTACAGATAATACTGTATGGAAAATAGGATTATGGATGAATATACCTAATAAACTTGCGAAGATTAATGCGATTAATGTTACAAATAAATATTTTCCTAAACCTGACGCGTCATCAATCATAAAGTAACCGAGTATACCAAAAGCAGCAAACGCGCCAATTGCTAATGCAATATTGCCATAAAAGGCTTGTGTACCTAATGCGCCTAAATAATACATAAAGGCCGTATATGAAATTACACCGATAAAGAATGCATATATATTTGAAATTAGGCCGCCAAATTTTCTAGACGATTTTACAAATAACGAAATCATAATGAGTACAAATAACCCAATTGTAATTGGTAAGTGTAATGCAGGTGGTACGAATTGACCTACATATGTGCCAACTCCAAAGATTATCCAATAATATAAGAAGTATAGCCATGTTTTTCTAATGGCGGAACCATCAGTATCTGTTTGTTGATAAGATGCATATTGGTTATCATAATTCATCTTTAATCATTCCTTTTTATAACGTAATACCAACATTTTACATGCTATTTCTCTATATATCAAACGTCATGTCTTCGATAAATTGTAACATTCATCATACATACATAAATTACCATATTCCATATAGAAGCGTTCACAACGGTTTTAGCGAACTTCAATCAATGTAAAAAAGCAAAAAATAATTATTGTGTTTTTATTACAAAGTGATTACATCTCGTACATACAATATTATTTTTGTTACCATTACGTGTATAGAAGAAAGTTAATTTTAGTATTCTGTTTTTATATATTATATATACCTAAGGAGGATAAGCCTTTGAAAAAATTTGCATTCGCAGTAACAGCTGTTTCTGGTGTTGCAGCTATAGTAGCTCATAACGACGCCGAAGCTTCAACTCAACATACTGTAAAAAATGGTGAATCTTTATGGATGATTGCAGACCAATACGGTGTATCTGTAAATCAACTGAAATCAAGTAACAATATTTCAGGAAATATGATTTTCCCAGGACAAGTCATTACTGTAAACGGTAGTAGTTCAACAGGAGGAAGCGGTTCACAAGAAACGTCAGCATCTTCAGGCTCTACTTACACAGTTAAAAGCGGTGACTCATTAGCAGTAATCGCACAACAAAACGGTGTTACAGTTGACCAATTAATGAAATCAAATAATTTACAAGGTTATATTATCTATCCTGGTCAAACTTTAAAAATTGCTGGTGGAAGCGGTAGTGACACTTCAACTGCTCCTTCAAATAACACACAACCTACTCAAACAGGTGGCAATCAATCATTCAATGACCAAAACTTATATGACTGGGGTCAATGTACATATTATGTATTTGATCGCAGAACACAAGCTGGTAGTTCAATCAGCACATACTGGGGAGATGCTAAATATTGGGCAGGCGCAGCACAAGCTGACGGTTTCCGAGTAGACGGCACACCTGAAGTAGGTTCAATTATGCAATCTACAGCAGGACAATATGGTCACGTATCATATGTAGAATCTATTAACGCAGACGGAAGTCTATTAATTTCAGAAATGAACTATAATACGCCTCCAGGAGTTAAAGATTACAGAACAATCCCAGCATCACAAGTATATAACTATTCATATATTCATTAATAAAAAAACCAGTTCAGAAGATGAACTGGTTTTTTCTATACAGAAAACTAGATTGTGGTTGTTAGAGTTCGCTAACTTCCATTATTCGGAATTGTGGTAGTTAGATGAGCACTCATTTAGAGACATTTCTCAGAATTCTGTCCCTAACGACACCTCTTACGGACATTTCTCGGAATTCTGTCCCTAACAACGCCTCTTACGGACATTTCTCGGAATTCTGTCCCTAACTCAGAACAACTCCCCACAAAAAATTCATCTATCAATTAATTACGCCTATCCTTCTCAATTTTTCCATACAAAAAAACATCCAAACTTAACGAGTTGGATGTTTTGATGATTTATTATACGAATAAAGCACAAATATGATAAATAATGAAAGAAAGGATAATTGATACTGGTAAAGTTATAATCCAAGTAATAATCATTCTTTGTGCTGTTGTCCATTTAACACCTTTAACACGTTGTGACGAACCTACACCTAAAATAGATGAAGATACGACGTGTGTAGTTGATACAGGTAAGTGAATGAATGTAGCACCAAAAATAACGAATGCTGATGATAAATCAGCTGCTACACCGTTAGCTGGACGGATTTTCATAATGTTTCCACCAACTGTTTTGATAATTTTCCACCCACCTACTGCAGTTCCAAGACCCATTGCAGTAGCACAACTTATTTTAACCCATAATTCAATATCTGTTGTAGATTGCATATTAGCTGAAATAAGTGCCATTGTAATGATACCCATTGCTTTCTGAGCATCATTTGTACCGTGTGAGAATGCTTGTAAAGCTGCTGTACCAATTTGGATAAATCTAAAATTTCTATTAGTTCTTGTTAAATTATTATTTTTAAATACGACTTTGAAAATAGAATATACAATAAAACCAACTATAAACGCTAAAATTGGTGATGCAATTAAAGCTAATATAATTTTTGAAAATCCTTGGTAATGTAATATTCCAAATCCTGCAGAAGCAATAGCTGCACCTGCAATTGACCCTATTAATGCATGTGAAGATGAGCTTGGAATCCCGAAATACCAAGTAATAAGGTTCCACGCTATAGCAGAAATCAATGCTGCTAAAATAACGATTGAACCATTTTCTAATTTAAACGGATCGACAATATCTTTAGCAATTGTTTGTGCTACACCAGTTGCCATTAATGCCCCAACAAAGTTCATAACCGCTGCTAAAATAATTGCATGTCGTGGTTTAAGTGCTTTTGTAGATACTGCTGTAGCGATTGCATTGGCTGTATCATGGAAACCATTAATAAAGTCAAAAAGTAACGCACACACAACAATAGCTACGGTAATAATGAGTAAACTATCCATTTTTTAAAACTCCTTAGCTATTTTTCATAATAATTTGTTCTAATTTGTTTGCTACTAATTGACATTTATCTGCTACATCTTCAAGAGATTCATAAATATCTTTAATTTTTATTAATGTTACTGGATCTGTTTCACTATTGAAAATATATTTAATAGATTGTCTTAAAATACCATCACAATTCGTTTCATATTCTTTAATATTGATAGAATGTACACGAATGTGTGAGAATTTCTTCTCAGCTACTAAAGTCACGGCTATTTCAATTTCTTTAATTGCTGCTTGTATATTTTTCACGAATTCTGCCATGTATTCATCTGAATAACTGATAGAGTACATTTCAAACATTGCTGAAGTTTCTTCCATTTCATCTAATACATCATCTAATGCATCACATAATTCTAAAATATCTTCTCTTTCAATAGGTGTAATGAAAGTTTGATTTAAATCAGTAATCATTTGGTGCATAAGATCATCACCATTAGACTCATAGGCTTTAATTTTATCTGAATAAGCTTTTAAGTCGAAATCTGAATCAAAATCCATTTCTCCAAATTCAACTGATGCGCGACTTAAATTCTCAGCTATAGCTTCTAACTGAATACCAAACTTATCCTTTTTCTTATTAAACATTAGTAATCCTCCCAAAATTTACATCATAATTTATGTAATTACTCTTTCATTGTACTCTTTCAAAATGAATTCGACCACAGTTTATTAATTTATTTTTGAAAATTTAACTTGTCTGTAAACTTTACGTAAACACAAAGTTCACATTGGTATTTTATAACACAAAAAAAGGCTAATGACAAGCACTAGCCTTTATTTTAAATATTTAATTTTTAAAGTACTCTTTGAATCACGCGTTTAGAGTGGATATATGCTAAGAAGGCAAACAGAATATAAATTAATGAATAAAGTGACATCACAATAAGCACTGGTGTATAGAACGATTGTCCCATAAAGAACCAAGCTGATTTAGCCGCGAAATATCCATGACATAATCCAATGATTAATGGTAACGCAAAGTTAAAGCCAATTTTTAGTGCGATACCTTTGGACATATCTTTAGATGTATAACCTAACTTTCTTAAGATAATATAGTTTGATGTTTCATCTTCTGTTTCGTCAATTTGTTTAATGTAAATGATACATCCTGTAGAAAGTAAGAATGCAATACCTAAGAAACCAAGAATGAATAGCATAACACCGAGGCCACTTTTAGAATCATTGTAAATCTCGTAATAAGACATTGAAGAATCCGTTTCACTTTTCACCTTACTAAAGATTTTTTCTGCTTTCTTAACATCTTTATCATTTGTTAAGTTCACACCATATTGCTGATTCAAATCATCATTTTTAGGTTCATGCTTTTTCATTTGATCAAATGTGTGATCTGATACAACATAAACAGGTGCATTATAAGTTATTATTGTAGCCAAATACGATTCTTTGCTAATAGATTTCATTTTAAGATGATGTGTTTGATTGTCCATTTTGTAAGACATTTTTCCTTCATCATTAACAGTAATGACTTTATCAAGAATATCACTGTATCCTACGATTGCTACTTCATCATCTTTCAATTTTAAATCTTTAAATTCAGATGCTTTAGCAACTGTTGAAGGTGAATTAGGAGCTTTACCAGTTGTTTCATCAGCATTCTTCAGCACTTTTCTATCATCAATGATATAACGCGTGACGCCATAATTACGCTCTTTATATTGGATATGTTCAGCATCTAAGGCTTTTTTAAATTGTTGATTAGCCTCTTTATTTACAAAAATATAATCGTCTGGTGCCGTGCTTCGAGCTGTTTCTTCGGCATTGTAATATTGTACGTAACTTAACGCTAGTAGACCAACTGACATAGCTGACACTATTGCGATAATTGTCAGCGATAAAGCATTTGTTTTCATTTTGTGCATAATAGATGAAGTTGAAACAACATCTGTTACGCTCAACATACCTTTTTTATATTTACGAATAGTATTAAATATCAGTGAAATTGAACATCTGAAGAGCAAGTATGCACCCACTATTGTTAAGAATAAAATTGTAAGCATCCTTATATATAACGTTGTCATCCCAGCACTACTGAGATTATCGAACATGACACTTGATAAATAGTAACCACTTATAATCATTACGATACCAATTGCACCAAAAATTAATTCATATAGTTTAATTTTCTTAATTTTAGTATCTGTAGCATTATATTCATGCATAAGTGCTAAAATTGTTTTTCTCTTAATAAATATTGCATTTTGAAAAGCGATAATGATATAAATCGCGATCATAAGTACAATAGTTTGAATGAATGCTTCTATGCTAAAATTCAAATGCGCTTCTTGTTGGATGCCGATGATTTTATATAAAATCATCAATAATATTTTAGATGAGAAAAATCCTAAAATAGATCCAATCACAGCTGTTAATGTGAATAATACAAAGTTTTCTAAAGCAAATATTTTAAAGACTTCACGCTTAGTCATACCAATTAATTGGTACAACCCAATTTCTCTAGATCTTCTCTTTATAAAGAGTTTGTTGGCATAAAGTAGAAATATAACGATGATAATTGTCAGTATTGTTACACCTACTTTAATAGCAGCGCCAACTCTTATACCAGATTGAACACTATTTAAATCTTCAGAGTATCTTAACGTAACAAATCCGAAAAAGAGCATGACACTCATTGTTATTGAAAAGACATACATACTATAATGTCGAATGTTGCGTCTTAAATTCTTAATAACAATTTGATTAAAGCTCATTTACAACACCACCTAACACACTTTGTGTTTTGATGATTTCTTTGTAAAATGTCTCTCTATCATCGTCTCCTTTATAAAGTTCAGAGTAGATTTTACCATCTTTTAAAAATATGACTCTATTTGAATAACTTGCTGCTGATGAATCATGTGTAACCATTACAATTGTTGATTGTGTTGTCTGATTCATTTGATTTAATTTGTTCAGTAAATCTGATGCAGATTTAGAATCTAATGCACCTGTAGGCTCATCAGCAAATATAATTGATGGCTGTGCTATAAATGCCCTTGCTGCTGAAGTTCTCTGCTTTTGACCACCAGAGATTTCACTAGGATATTTATTTTGTATATCTAAAATACCTAAAGCTTTACTAATTTCTTCAAATCTAATTTGAGCTTCTTTTTTAGAAACTTTTTGAATCGTTAATGGTAACATAATATTTTCTTGCACGGTAAGCGTATTAAGCAAATTATATTCTTGGAATATAAATCCGAGCTCTTTTTTTCTGAAATTAGACATTTGTCTATTATTCATGTTTTGTAGTTGATGACCATTTATTTCAATTTGCCCTGTTGTCGCATAATCAATGGAACTTAATACATTTAAAAGTGTCGTTTTTCCTGAACCAGATGGGCCCATAATACTAATGAATTCACCTTTTTCAACAGTCATATCTATTTGCTTCAACACTTCTTGTTGATTTTTTTTAGAACCATAAACTTTAACGAGTTGTTCAGTTTTTAATATACTCATATTCAAAACTCCTTTGAAATTTGTTTATGATTCCATAATATAGCCTTTTTTACGATTCTTCCTTTGATTCATCGTACATTTTTAAGTTTGATGTGACATTATTGTCACTTGCCTGTTCTATTGTTGTTAAATCATTTGGTTGAGGAAAAATAAGCAATACAGTCGTACCTTCTCCATGAGTAGATTTAACATTGACTTTAATACTTAGTCCTTCAGTAATCTCTTTAACTAAATAAAGACCCATTCCTGTGGCTGTTGACTCACGTCTATTAGTCGTCGAAGTAAAGCCCCTTTCAAAAATACGTGGTAAATCTCTCGCTTTAATACCTCGCCCAAAATCTTGAATTTTCAAGTATGTTTGACCATGCTGCTCATAAGTTGAAATGATAATATCTTTATTCTCAGTATATTTCAGAGCATTACTTATCAGCTGTCTAATGACAGTACGACACCATTTTTCATCTGTATATACTTTTTCATCTTCAATTTGAATGTCATACCCTATGCCTTTTGCCATGCTGATATTACGTGCATGTTGAATTTCTTTAATAACCATCTCTTTTAAATCATAATGTCCAAAATAAAAATCATTACTTTTAGAGCTTAAACGTCTAATATAAAGTTGCTGATCCAGTAAGTAGTCGATTCTGCTCCACTCATATAATAAATTCTTTTTTAGAGCTTGTTCTTCGATTTGATCTAATAATAATTTCATTGCCGTGATGGGCGTTTTGACTTCATGTATCCAATCTAATAAATCATTTTTAGTCGCTTGTATTTCTTTATTTTGATTGTGAATAGTACGTCTCGTATGCTCATCATAAAGTTGAATATAATCAAAAACAATCTTTTCATATGTTGATTGATTCAATTCTTTATGTTCAATTTCTTTAATCGGCATATCATTTTTTAATGCGCTATAAAATCTTGTTTCTCGCGTGTAAATCAACCATATAAACACGATAAAAATAATCAAATTTATACCAATTAAGTATAAAGCGCTTTTAAAAGAAAAGGCTACATCTAACCAACTCGTCAACAGTATGGTAGCTTGCATAATTATAAACAGTAATATCCAAATCCATCTTTCTTTCAGAAACGACTTGATCATTTTATCCCTCCGGCTCGTGCGCTATATAGCCTTTACCTACTTTAGTTTCAATTAAATCATTGAATCCAATTTCAGTAAGTTTCTTTCTTAATCGATTAACATTAACGGTTAATGTATTGTCACTCACAAATTGTTCATCATCCCATAAAGCAGTGATAATCTTATCTCTACTCACGATTTCATTTTTATGATTCAACAGAATTTCTAAAATAAACATTTCATTTTTAGTTAACGAAATTTCAATGTTATTCTTTTCAATAATATGTTTACCGTAATCCACTCGCGCTTTATGCCATAATTTGATTCTAGGCTCATCTTTATTATATTGATAAACTCTTCTATAAATTGCTTGTAGTTTAGCAACTAACACTTCCGTGTGAAATGGTTTCTGTATAAAGTCATCAGCACCCAGTTCCATACTCATGACTTGGTCCATCGGATGATCCCTTGAAGATAAAAATACAATCGGTATGTTAGACTGTTTTCTTATCGCACGACACCAATAGAATCCATCATATTGAGGTAACTGTATATCTATAATGACCATGTCTGGTTGCAATATTTTATATTCTTCAAACACGGCACCAAAATCATTTATGCCATGTACTGACCAATCCCATTTTTCTAGTTGTTGCTTCATAGCATTAAATAAAGTTTCATCATCTTCAATTATTAGTAATTCCATACTATCCCTCTACTTTGTATATTTTTTAACTTCTCCTGCTATACTGCGTAGTTGAAAATCTTTAATTCTACAATCAACTTCGAATCCCTTCATCGTTACATTATGAATAGGTGCTTGTGATAAATAATATATACTCCACGGTAATCTTGGTACGTAATTAAATAAATGAACTATAAATTCATTTTTTAACCTTAACTTTCTAAATTCTAACATGCCATTATCTTCATACAAATCTACAGTAAGTGAACCGCCAATAACTTTGAACTGTATAATATCTTCATCAATATTTGGATGTACTCTTTTTAATTTTAATAATGGTTTACTGCGATGTTGAAAATAAACATAATAAATATCTCCAATTAATTCTGTTCTTACTAACGTTCCACTAGTCTCTTGTAACCACTGGAAATAGTATTTCACAACATCCTCTAAATCCCATTTATATGGAATAGGCATTCTATCAACGCTTCTAACGTCATCAATTTTAGACTTCTGTAATTCTATCGATACAGCTGGTCGCTTAATAGATTGTTCTGTCACTTGAACTTCAATACCGGTTGAACTTAATATTTCCATCGTTTCTATATCAAAAGGCGAACCTTTAATGTATATAATTTTTTTAACATTATTTACTTTACATGCTTTCGCCATATTATGACTCGCAATGATGTTTAAATTACGGGCAGTACTTTGTGTTAACTTTGCTGATTTCTTGTTTGGATCTAAATAATAAATTGCAATATCTATATTTTTCAATGCTTCAATCATATCTTTAAGTACAAAAATATCACATTTTCTCCAAGTAACTTCATCATCTATCATCATATCTGATTCATACTTTGTAATCGTATAAAGATTTCCGATATCTTTTAACGTACTGATTAAATGCTTGCCTATATACCCTGATCCACCTGAGATGAGTACATTCGCTTTCATTTTAAGCACTCCTTTATATTCGGACTTTACATATGTGTTATACTGTTTATAAATTATTGTTTAATTAACATAAATATACCACTGTTTGTAATTTATAAATAGAAATAGGAGACATTTTATGAAAGAAATCATACGCGAAATTCGAATAAATGATGTTGAAGACTTTAATAAATTGTTAGATAGCGTGATTAACCAATCCGAATATTTACTATTTAATCCAGGTGAGCATCAAATATCTATACAGAACCAAACTTTATTTCTAGAAGAAATGATTACGACAAGTAACTCTACAATCATTGTTGCGGAATTAAATGACACATTAATTGGTTATGTAACTATTCAAGGTGGCAAAACGAATCGAAATCGTCATGCTGCTAAAATTGCAATGGGTCTACTCCCGACATTTAGAAATAAAGGAATTGGATATAAACTATTACAAGAAACTGAAGCTTGGGCAGTAAGAAGACAACTGCATAGACTAGAATTAACAGTCGTTACGGAGAATGAACCTGCATACCGATTATATGAGAAATTTGGTTTTAAAGTAGAAGGAAAGAAAGAACAAACATTGTATTTTAATGATAAATATTACGATGAATTTATGATGGCAAAATTATTATAAAAAAGGCAAACTCATCACGTATTTCGCGTAGTTTGCCTTTTTTATTATTCATCTTTTTTAATCACTGTTTCAGAATCTTGGTTTGCATTATTTTCATATGGTGACTGTTTCGTATTAGCCCCTAGAAACATCATGACATTATTGTAATTTTTCTTAGATTCCTTCAAGTTCATATGGAATTGGTATTGATGACGTAAACCGTGTGTACCATCAAAGAATGTTGTAGTCGTTTGAACACCTTGCTTTTTAAGGACTTCATCAAATTCTCTATTTTGTGGATCAAATGGGTCAGCATCTCCAACCGTTAAAAATGTAGGTGGATAATCTTTTGTCACTTGATCAACGGTAGATAGTTGATTAATTCTCGCAAAGTTCTGTTCCCATTCCTTAGTACCCGTATAACTCGTCATAAATAAATCAATTCTAGGAAATTCTGTAGCTCTCACCGTTTGCATATTATATAACCCACCAAAAAGAATGGCAGCTTTTAAATAGTCTTTTTTAATACTTGGCTTCATACGCATTTGTTGTTGCAATTTATCATTTGTTTGTAAAGCCACATATTGACTGGCAATTTGAGCACCTGCAGAATCTCCGCCATATACGATTTGTCTATAATCGATATTAAATTTATTTCTATGTTTTAATGTATATTTAGTAGCTTGATCTAATTGCTGTATTGGTGTCGGATATTGGTAATCAGGTGCTAAAGCATAATTAACATTTACGATGATATATCCTTTTTCAGCAATTTGTGCTAAGTATGGATTCTTATGTCTTTTGTCTCCCGCAATAAAACCACCACCATGCGTCCAAAAAATAACTGGCAATTTCTCACCTTTTTTCATTTTTGAAGGCATAATAATATCCATTTGACTATTTGGTGCACTGTGTCCATAAGATACATCACGTATCAATTTTACTTTCTTATTGTTTAGTAACAATTGATTGGCTCTTTGAGCTTGTAATTGTGCTTCCCTTTGTTTATGTTCCTGATATTTGTTATAACCGTAAAACCCACTTACAACAACGATGATCGCTACAATCAAAATAAACAATCGTCGTTTTTTCCTTTTCATATGTTCACTTCCTCATGTAAGAAGATAGTTTAACATATTCAATTATTTTATGCGATATGTTTTTTGTTATCTCTTTTACGACTAATATATTTAACAACAATTGCAGCACAAATCACTAAACCTATAACACCCATAGCTGGATATAATTTATCAATAAGTGATGAGAAACCTACAAAGCTTAAGCCATAAGCGAGAACCATAGATATCGTCAATAATACAACGTATTTTTTAGAAAACGGTACAGTAAATCTTGCCGTAAATGAGTACATAAGTCCTAAAATCGTGTTGTACATAACCATAAGCATAATCACTGATAATGCAAGCCCAATAACAGGTGAAATTGTTCTAGCGAGTTCTAACGTTGGTATCTCAATATCTTTAATATTAGGATATTCAACTAATAATCCAGCATTGATAAGTGCTAATAATATTAAATATATAATACCACCAATAATGCCACCTAAGCCTGAAATACGTCGCTTATCAGCATCTCCACCAATGGCAATTAATGTACTAAATCCTACTGAGAAGGCTAAACCACCATAAATAAATCCTTGAACAATTCCCCAGAAAAGACTTGGTGATTCAACCGTATCGTTAATTTCAGATATGCCTACTTGGCCATTCACAAAGAAGTAACCTGCTATTATTAAAATAACAATGATTAAAAACGGTGTTACGACACCTAGTGCTTTTACAATTTTATCGAAGTCTAATAAAAGCGTGATATATATAACAATACACATAATTAAAGCACCTAACCAAGTTGGCACCCCAAAACTTTCATTAAATGCTGATCCTGCGCCAGCTATCATCGTTACTGATATACCAAATAAGAAAAATATTAATACATAATCTATAACGATACCTGCTTTACCAAATAAATAGTTAATTGTTGAGCTATGATCATCTGCATCGAGTGCCGTACCAATTTTAGCTACTTGTCTACCAAAAAACGCCAACATTATACCAGATATAATAACTCCTATATACCCGTATAAACCATAGTGGGTAAAGAATTTCATTACCTCTTGCCCTGTCGAGAACCCTGCACCAACAACGACCCCAACATAAGCAAACCCTATTTTTGTTGCTTCTTTCAAATTTGACACAAACTTTCCTCCTCATAATTTTGTTCAACATAATGATGTATACCCACTATTCATGAAAGTATTCCAAAAAATTAAGAGCAAGACTATAAAAGTCCTGCTCTTTTTCATATATATTTATGAATTATCTTTAATTGATTGACTATAATTTGCTCTTGTAACTGTAAAACCAACAATAACTGCTAGTGCAAGTAAAATGATACCAAACCAGTATGACTGATGAATACCTTGTGTCATAGCATGATTAATTTGATCAACTGTTGGTTTCTTGATACCTTCTAATGCTGCTCTTTGTCCACCGTTCATAATACTTACAAAAATCGCAATACCTAATGCGCCACCAATTGGCTGTAACATATTGGATACAGCTGTACCGTGTGGATACATTTCTTTTGGTAAAGCGTTTAATGCGTTTGTATTAGCTGGCATCAATACTGCAGAAATACTAATCATTAATATAATATATACAATAACAAATATCCAAACCGAAATACCTGGATGAATTGTTGAATAAAATATTGATACACATAACAATATGATTAAACCTGGTACAACAAGTTTTCTAGGACCAATTTTATCAAATATGGCACCCATAAAAGGTGACAAGAAACCATTTAATAAAGCGCCTGGTAATAAGATCAGTCCAGCAACTTTAGCACTGAAACCCATAGGACCTTGCAAATACATTGGCATTACAATTTCAGAAGCAAACATTGTCATAATAACGACTACGAAAATGATAACGCCTTTAGTATAATTGTGATATTTAAACACTTTTAAATCTAATAAAGGTTCTTCTAATTTAAGTTGTCTAAAGACAAATAGTATCATTGTAATGATACCGATGATGAGTGTGATATATATTGAAGGACTTGAGAATCCGCCTTCTGTACTACTCACAGAAGAAACACTATATATAATTGTCGCAATACCAATTGTTGATAAAATGATTGAAAAGACATCAATTTTTGGTCTTGTAACTTCTCCAACATTTTGTAAATATCTATATGCGAATATAAACGTAAATAGCATGAATGGGATAACGATTAAAAATAACCATCTCCACCCTAAATAATCAACAATAACACCTGATAATGTTGGACCTAATGCAGGTGCAAACATAATGACTAATCCGAATTGCCCCATAATTTTCCCGCGTTCATTTTCATTATAAAGCATGAGCATTGCATTCATGACAGTTGGAATCATAAGCCCCGTTCCAGCTGCTTGAATCATTCTTCCTACTAATAACATTGGGAAATTAATAGCTAACCCCGCAGTTAAAGTCCCGATAGAAAATATTGTTACTAACCCTAAAAATAACCGTCTCGTTGTAAACCATTGATTTACGACTGCAGACAATGGTGTTAGTACACCCATTACTAACATGAAACCAGTTGCCATCCATTGGACAGTTGGTGCATCAACATCAAATACTGACATTAATTCTTTTAATGCAATATTTAAGAGTGTTTCATTTAAAATCATGAAAAATGTACCAACTAAAAAGACAATCATAATTATTTTTCTTTTAAACTGATTCTCCATTTTTTTCTCCTAAATTTTATTTTGTAACTTGTCTATGATGACATAAAAAAGAAACCTAGTCAAAAGACTAGGTTTATGCATTTTGAGATTTGGATAGTTGTGAAAAATCTACCACTACTTGGTCCATCCTCTTCGCTGTTTCTTTCATAATATTTCTAGCAACTTTATTTTCTGGGTCTATCTTAAGTATTTGCTTACTTATATCAAAAGCTTGTTTGTCAGAAAGTAAAGGTTCCGGTATAGCATGTAAAAGAAGCATTTGTAATAAACTCTTAACTTCTTTATGATCTGTTAAAATCATCGATCTTTCAGCATGATAATAAGCTGAATGAAATGCGCCATCATGTTCACTATATGGATAAACGTGTAACAAGAACGCTAAGTCATGAAGTTCACTTGTTTCTTCCTTCTTAATACAGTCTAATATAAATGTATAAAACATCGTACTTTCTTCTTCGTGAGCTGCTGAAATAAAGTGTTCTTCAAATTCTAAGAAATCCACTTCGGACATCAATCTATATGCAGTATCAAATTCGCCACTTAATATATGACCTTTAATCAAATCCTTCATTCAATGTCCTCCTTTTCTCTCTATGCAACATTCACATTCTTTTCAATGTTAAAATTTTAAAGTCAAAAATATTATAACATGTTTTGTAATAAATTACCTTTAAAAAAGAAAACCAACTTAAATTTTAAAATATAAATGGTGATGATACTTGCATCGGTGATTAAATCGAGCATCACAATTTGGGCATACTTCTTTTAACATATAATCATTGATAGAAATTGTTTCTTTACAAACCCCACAAAGTATCGCATGTACATTAAATTCAGATTGATCCCATCTTTTAATGTCATGCTTTTCACATTCATTATGGCACTTGTAACAAGGATAGAATTTATCACAACATTTAAATTTAATAGCGATGATA
The DNA here is from genome assembly GCF_038005105.1 of Mammaliicoccus sp. FSL K6-3158. Classification (NCBI taxonomy): domain Bacteria; kingdom Bacillati; phylum Bacillota; class Bacilli; order Caryophanales; family Staphylococcaceae; genus Mammaliicoccus; species Mammaliicoccus sp. FSL K6-3158. The sequence goes on along the minus strand of NZ_JBBOSL010000001.1, from coordinate 593,225 downwards.
TCAAGTGGCGTATGATAATGTTCACATCTAGATTCATTATCTACAGTTAAGCCATGTATTTTCACCATAGTATCCTCCAAAAAATTTACTTTAAGTGAACATCTCATAATTATAGCTATTTTGTCAATTTATAATGATTTGACATAAACGATAAATTTTAATAAAATTAACATATGAACATATATTCATATGTTAGGAGAATAATATGACTACAAATACTATTTTAGATGACGAAACATTATTACTTGTATCACAAACTTTTAAAGCATTAAGCGATCCGACTCGCGTAAAGATATTACATTTATTATGTACCGGTCGACATTCTGTAGGTTGTATAGCTGAAACACTTTCGCTAAGTCAATCTTCCGTGTCGCACCAATTAAGATTTTTAAAGAATCTTAGGCTTGTTAAATTTGAACGTGAAGGTAAAAGTATTTACTACTCAATAGATGATGATCACGTTATCTTATTATTAAAACAAGCCATCGAGCATGCCAAACATTAACAATTTAGGAGGTGTTTTTATGGGACATGAACATCATGGACATGACCACAACCATGTTCATACAAATAATAAAAAGATACTACTCATTTCATTTATTATCATTGCCGTATTTATGATAGTTGAAGTGATTGGTGGATATATTACAAATAGTTTAGCTTTACTATCAGATGCTGGACATATGCTTAGTGACGCCATTTCACTCTTTATTGCATTAATGGCATTTAAATTTGGTGAGCGCGTAGCCAATAAGAATAAGACATATGGCTATAAGAGATTTGAAATTTTAGCAGCTTTAATCAATGGTGTCTTATTGATTGGTATTAGTATATATATCTTTTATGAAGCCATTTCAAGATTTATAGATCCACCAGAAGTCGCTTCAACTGGCATGTTAATCATAAGTACAATCGGTTTACTTGTAAATATATTCATTGCTTGGTTAATGTTTAAAGGTTCTGATACGAAAGACAACTTAAATATGCGTGGTGCATTCATTCATGTACTCGGAGATTTATTAGGATCAGTTGGCGCAATCGTAGCAGCACTCATTATGATTACATTCGGTTGGAAATTAGCTGACCCGATAGCAAGTGTTATTGTGGCACTATTAATTATTAGAAGCGGATATGGTGTTACGAAATCTGCATTGAATGTACTAATGGAAGGAACACCATCAAATATCGATGTTCATGAAATATCTGAAACAATCACTTCACACCCAGATATTATTGAAGTACATGATTTGCATATATGGTCCATTACAAGTGACTTAACAGCATTAAGTTGTCACGCAGTCGTAGATAAAGATAAGACTGTACAGGAATGCGATAATATAATAGAAGAAATCAATCATAAACTTATTCATAAATCTATACATCACGCAACAATCCAATTAGAAACACCAGATCATCAACATGACAGTTCCCTACTCTGTTGCATGGAACAAACAGAACACGTACATTAAAAAAGCTAGAACATTTAGGTAAATATACCTAATTTGTTCTAGTTTTTTTACTTTATATAATTTGGTATAGGAATCTCTCTCAGTCTTCGTGCGATACACCTTGATTTTTTACCCTAGCGCACAATATCTCTTAGTCTTCGTGCGATACACTTTGATTTTGTACCTTAGCGCACGATATCTTTCAGTCTTCGTGCGATACACCCGGGTTTTGTATCTTAGCGCACGATATCTTTCAGTCTTCGTGCGATACACCTTGATTTTGTACCTTAGCGCACGATATCTTTCAGTCTTCGTGCGATACACCCGGGTTTTGTACCTTAGCGCACGATATCTCACGGTCTTCGTGCGCTATACCTGGATTCAGTACCCCATCACACTATTCAAACTCAAATTTATGATATGCATTAACTTACTTATAATATACTTTAGTATTTCCTTGTGTAATCATTTTAAAATGTCCTTTCATAATATATGAAAGTGTATTTCTATGTACACCATTACACCACTTCCTGGCTTCTTTCATATTGAATGGTGCTCCTTTCAAATACATTAATTCGTCTAAAGTATTTAAAATAAGTTCTTTTCTAGGTATCTCATTAAAACAGTTAGTGCAAGTGATTATTTTCTTTTTATTTTTCAGTGGTGTATCTATTATATTGTTACATTGTGTACATCTTACACCAGGTTTTAATTTGTTAAATTCATAATTCAGATATTGATGATAATCATCTTCAAAAGGTGTATGGAGATTTTGTAATGTGGTTTTTATTATAGAATTATTTGGAGAGTTATTATTGTTAAGGAGATGTCTTACTTTATTTAACTGGTTTGGTAAAATAATTGTTTCTTCATCTATTTTGCCTTTCATACTAAAATTTCCGTTAATAAATATTATATAGCTTTTTATTGTTCTTTCTATATCTAATTTATCAAGTACTTTATTTAGGATATAGTCATTTCTATCTAATTGAGCTAACGGATATTTAATTACAAACCCGTTATCACAAATCAAATTACCATTATTAAATTCATATTTACCAAAATAATTTTTGATTTCGAATTGATATATAATCTTATCAGTGATAACTATAAAATCAAATTGATAATTTTGAGTACTTTGAAGTTGTAAATCATATATAAACTCTAATTGATCAATAGAGTTTAATATTTCCAAAAACTTCCTTTCACCTTCTTTTCCTTTTTTATATGTTTCATACTTTTGAATATCTTGAGGACTTATATATGTTTTACCTATAAGAGATCCAATCACTGAATAATAGTTCTTTTTCAATGGTTCACCTTCTTTATAAGTTTATTCATTTCCATTTTAATCCATCTCAGTAAAAAAATCAGCCACAACATCAATGTAGTGGCTGATTTCTTCTATATAAATGATTCAAATATTAATTGTTTACCTGGCACTTTCTTATCATCGAATCCTTCTAAGAATGGTTGATTATCATAAGGTACTTTGACTCTTTCTACGTTTATGGCACCATCTTTAACTTCTACTATGCCATACACTGCGTATGCATCGTTATTTAATCCTACTGATCCTGGATTAAAATATATTGTTTCTATATCATCAAAGTGATGTAACACGTGATTATGTCCGAATGTGACAAAATCTGCATCTACTCCGTTAAATAATCCGTGTACATGTTCTAACGAAGGATCTACAATTGGTTCAAATGGATCTTCACTAATATGCTTATCCATATTTTCTTCGAGTATTCGATAATGTGTGAAATAAAATTTTAAACCGTCTATTTCTTTTGTAACTTCACGTTTAAGTTCATTTAAAAAGGTATAATATTTGCTGTCTAAATGTTCTACTATCCATTGATGATGTTCATAGAACTTACTTTTCAAACTTTCAGGATATGGCTCGTTGTTAACGACTGACATAATCGCTTCGTCGTGATTACCAGCAATGTATGTCATATCTTTTCTACTTGTTACGGTTTCAAGAACTTCGTTAGTACAATGGCCAACACCAATATTATCACCTAAGTTATAAATGTGATCTATATCCGTTCGATTATCGATATCTGAAAGTACCGCGTTTAATGCATCGATATTTCCGTGTATATCTGTTAAAATTGCGAATTTAACCATCATAATACTCCTTTATGATTATTGATTAAATTGATCAACTGCTTCTTTAATTTCAACATCTCCTGAAACGACTTGGAATTCTTGACCAATTTTCTCATCATTGTTTAATACTTCAACCAAGACAGTCGCTACATCTTTACGAGGTATTTTTCCACGTTCTACTTCTTCTGCTAAAGTAACTGTTCCAATAGCATCATCATTTGTTAGCGCACCAGGATGAACGATTGTATATGGTATATTAGCGTTTCTTAAATGTTCATCTGCATAGTGTTTAGCTATTGTATAAGGTTTTAAATCTCCTTCAAAAGCTGATCTTCTCGTATCAAATGAAGATACGAGTACAAAATGTTTCGTACCTGCTATTTTACTTGCTTCAATTGATTTAACTGCTCCGTCTAAATCAATAATAATTGTTTGGTCCGCACCAGTATGTCCACCTGAACCTGCTGTAAACACAACTTTATCTGAATCTTTTATTTTTTCAGAAATGTCATTGATGTCGTCATATTCAAGATCTAGTGGTGCTGTTGTTGCTCCTAAGTCTTCAAAGAAACTTGCTTGACTGTTTTTTCTAATACCTGCAACAACTTCATTGCCTTCTGCTACTAAATCTTCAACTAAATGTCTTCCTATTTGTCCATTAGCGCCTATTACGAAAATCTTCATTATAAAACACTCCTCTAAATTTTTTCATGTATAAAACGATAGTTGTGTAATCTATCTGGTGTGATTAACCTTGAAGTCACTTCATATGGCTTTTTATAGTTCATATCAGAAACAACAATTGAACCATCATTTTTTACTTCTTCAACTATTGCGACGTGTCCTAGTTCACCATAATCTGTTTGTAAGATTGAGCCTTCACTAGGTTTTCCGTTCACTTTATAACCTTCTTCTTTGGCACGGTCATCCCAATGTTTAGCGTCACCCCAAGATGAACTAATTTTTTTATCAATTTTCAATCTTTCTTCAAATACATAAAATGTACATTGACCTTCTTGATAAAAATTACCAAGCGAACGGTCATCTGTTTTATCATTCTTTTTAATTTGTTCTGTGCGCATTGCTACTTCTTTTTCTTTCATCTGCTTCTTTACATCTTCAACATAATGATTAAAAAAATCGAATCCACCTTGGCTTTTAAACAGCAATACCATCGTTATGATAGCGACCCATGTTGCAAGGTATATAATGAAGCGGAATAACTTTTTCATAGCTCACTCCTATAACTAATATACCTCAAATATATGAGTTATAACGTAGGATATCAAATAAAGTGCTTATAGCTCTTTACAAAAAATTCGCAAATGCAAGAAAGTTTTTGACAATTAAATGACATTTTCATAGTTTTTTATGGTACCCTAATGATACAAAAAGACAAGAGGTGAATCATATGTTCAAGTTCCAATTGGATTACTTTAGAAATGGACAGGGATTCCATTTAAAAACTATTCTATTTTCTATTTTAGCATCAATCGTTATGATTCTTATAATGTTAATACCGGGTGTATTATTCTTAATCGGTGGTGTCTCACTCGCTTCATCACAAGACTTTTCAGGTGAACCTTCTGGTGGAGGACTAGCGATATTCTTTGTCACTATGGTACTCGGCTTTTTATTAACACTTGGTTTATATATCTTTGTTTTAATTCCTTTAGCTTATGGCATGATTAAATACTACAAAGATACAGACTTAGGTATTGGGCCAAACTTTAGTGATTTATTTATGTTCTTACGAAAAGGAAACTATGTTAAAACATTAAAACTTACAATCATTATAGGTGTGATTAGTGTTGCAATGTATATAGCGATTTATATTGTCGTATTAGTTGTTGAACTAATATTCTTTGCGATATTTGGAACATCTATGGCTATTATGCAACCAAGCGGTTCAAGTGAAGCTTTTGGTGCAATGTCTATATCATTTGTAATCATCATGTTATTTATGATTTTAGTTCTATTCGCAGTGTTTATTCCATTATATTATTTAGTAATATTTATTATGAACACAGTACTTGTTCATATTGATCAAAGATCATTACCCACTTTAACTAAATTCTCAATTGGTTGGAACATTACAAGTAAAGGTCCTAATAATGCTTGGAAATTGTTATTCAGCAACTTACTTTATGTTGTTGTTGCATATATTGTTTTAGCTATTGTTGGTATCATTGTTGCAGTTGTCGTTTCATTTATGCCAGCAGTATTACAAGTTATATTCGCGGTACTTGGATATATTGTGTACTTTATCTTTATGTTTATTGTTTCATACTTCATATACGGAAGTGTTATGAACTTCTATCATAAAAATAAAAATGCACTTTACCCTCCAAATAACAGTAATCCTAATTGATAACATATAAAGCGCTCAATCTAGATGCAATAGATTGAGCGCCTTATTTATTATATTAAATCTTTAATACTATATAAGGATTGTAATTCAAAGTCGGGTTTAACCTCTATATATTCAAAATCACTAAAATTACGATTAACCCATGCCGTTTGAAATCCAAACTTTTGTGCACCAACAATATCCCATTTATTTGATGATACAAATAGTACTTCATCTTTATTATATGGAATATTTTCTTCTAGCAATGCGTATCCATTAGAATCTGGTTTATACACGCCAAACTCTTCAAGAGACAAGATAAACTTAAAGTAACTCGTGATATTTGAATAATCTAGTACTTGTTCTATCATGTTTTTATTGCCATTACTAAATATTATTTGATCGACTTCTGATAATTCTTTTAATGTATGTGCGACATCTGGAAATGGCGTTAATTGATTATATGCTGCCATACATTCGTTAATTTCTTTCAATGAGTAATCAAAATCATTTCTACTGAGCACATATTCAAGTGAATCACGAATCACTTTACTAAATGGTTTATATTCATCCACTAATTGTCTCACATGTGTATATTCAATTAATTTATATCGCCATGCTTTAGCAATCCTATCTCCATTTCCCGGGAATAACTTTTCACATTTTTCTCTTACACTATCTATATCAACAAGTGTTCCATATAAATCATATACAACTGTTTTAATCATTTCATCACCCCTTTAAAACATCACTCATTATATTATATCCAAATGTATATAAAACAATCACACAAAATATATTGCTGACAATATTTTTAGTTTATACAATAAAACCATGTCACCGCAAATCGGACATGGTTTCATAACTTGATTTATTTAATTAAAAACTTTTGACTTAAAAAGTCAGCGACACCATTTTCTACATTTGTACGTCTCGTAACTTCACTACCTAACGCTTTAATATGATCAGGTGCATTTTTCATAACAATTGGATTGTCTACAAACTCGAGCATTTGTCTATCGTTATCACTATCACCAATCGCAAATGTTTCAGTATCTTCTGCAATTCCTAAATAGTCTAAAGTCGATTGAATAGCTGTCGCTTTGTTAACACCTATAGGCATTGTTTCTAAATTACAAGTTGTTGAATGAGATATTGAAATATCTAATTCTTCTTTCATTGGTACGATAAGCTCTTCCCATTTTTTAATTTCTGATTCGTATTTTTTGAAGAAATAAAATTTAGAATAAGCATCTTCAGGTATTTCATCAACCCAATTGATTTTTTCACTTAAAGCTTCTTGTCGTGATTTCCATTCGTTACGTTCTACATCACCTAATTCATCTGTTTGGATTTCAGAAAGTAATAACGTTTTATCACGTTTTAAGGCGATACGATTTTTATAATATGGAAATAACTCATAATAAATTTGATGTTGTTCTGCTAAATCAACAAGTTTACGCACTGTTTCCATAGGCAGTTGGTGTTTAAATATTTCTTTTCCATTAATATATCCTACTGCTCCATTTGAAGATAAGATACCATCAACTTCAAAGTTCTCTGGTACTAAATATGGAATTTCATCATATGCTCTTCCTGTCGCAATAAATACTTTAATGCCTTTTTGTCTAACTTCTTGAATAACATCATTTGTATGATTCGTGACTCTGTTGTCTTCATTTAAAATTGTCCCGTCCATATCTAAAAAAACTGCTTGATTCGTCATGTTGAATCCTCCATATCATTTATCAATATCTATTATTTCATGCTCACAGCGTAAAGGCAATTTTTTTAAATACATGTTACTTTTTAGATAAAATTGGTCTATTATTTTTAAACTCAACATCTACATCAATTCCAAATAAGTTACTCATATTATCACTGTTTAATAGCGCTTGAATATTACCTAATTTGAATACTTCACCATTTTTCAATAAAAGTATGTTTTTAAAGATCGGTAAGACTTCTTCTAAATGATGTGTCACATAAATAATGGTTGGTCCATCACTATCTTGTCCGATATACTCAATTCTTTCTAACAGATCTTCACGCGCTACAAAGTCTAATCCATTTGTTGGTTCATCAAGAATAAGCAACCTCGGTTCAGACATTAATGCTCTACCTATTAATACGCGCGTTTGTTCACCTTGTGATAGCGTTTCAAACCTTCTATTTATATAATGTGTAATACCTAGTGTTTCACAAATATGTTTCGCTTTTTCTTTAATTTCTTCAGTAGGTTCTTCATAAACACCAATTGACGCATAAGCACCACTAATGACTGTTGTAAAAGCATTGTCCTGTTGTCTCATTTTCTTAAATAAAGATGACGAAACATAACCTATTTGTCTTCTAATGCCATCTGCTGAATAACCTGGTCTTCCTTGTTTCATATCTAGTATTTCAAATTCCCCAGATGATGGAGCAGTATACGCGTTAATAATATCGAGAATAGTAGATTTACCTGCACCATTTAGTCCGTATAACACCCAATGTTCTCCATCTACTATTTCCCAAGAAATATCTTTTAATATGTATTTGCCTTCTCTAATCCAATTAATATGTTTCAAATCAAGAAGCATACTTACATCCCCTTTAATATAAGAATTTAGAATATTCACTTATTGTACATGAAACATCTCTTATATTAAAGGTGATTGGATAGGAAGGCTAAATTTTATCATGCTTATTCTGGATTAATATCGAATCTTAATCCATCTGGCGAAATCAATACTTCAGATGCTCTATTCGGTATTTGCATATCGATATTAGCAAGTCCGTAACTATGATCTAAATCTTCACGTTTTTTATTAGATTGCCATGTATTAATCGCAATATGGTGATGATAATCTTTCGTTGACATAAATAATGCATTAGGGAAATTACCTACAACAATTTTTAATCCTAATGTATCAGTATAGAAATCTTTGCTTTCATTGATGTTGCTTGTTTTTAAATGTAAGTGGCCAATCTTAGCACCTTCAGGCATACCATTCCAACCTTCAGTTGAAACATGTTGGACTAATGCTTCTGCGTCTACTTCAAGTGTATCCATATTAACGTTTCCATCATTCCATACCCAAGTTTCTGGATCTCTATCTCTATAAATTTCTAGACCATTTCCTTCTGGATCATTTAAATACAATGCTTCTGACACGATATGATCCCCAGCGCCAAGTCTTACATTTAATCTTGAAGCATGTAATAAAAAGTCAGCTAAATCGGCAGTTGTTGGTAATAATATTGCTAGATGGAATAATCCAGCTTCTCTCATACTTGGTTCTCTACCATCCACTAATAAATTTAATGTAATAGTATGACCTGAGTTACCAATTTCAAATACAGTTTGCTTATCATCTTTACTTTTTATATTTAGACCTAAAATACTGTCATAAAATACAGTCATTTTTTCTAAATCTTTAACATTTAATGTAATGCCTTTTACTAAATTTGCATCTTTACCATGAAACATAACTTGCACCTCTTCTTATTTATTAATAAACAATAGTATACTTTATATACTATAAAAAGTATACTAGTTTGTTTCAAAAAGCAAAAAACCTATACGACACAATTTAAAATTGAATCCGTATAGGTCCTTTTATTACAATTCCATTTCTAATCTCACCATATCTTTGCATTGTATATCATTCTCAAAGATAGGTTCTTCGTAATACTTAACAAAATAATCAATATCTATTGATTTCATTCTAAATCCAGCTTGTTGATAAAGTTTCAACTGCCCTATACCTGAGTTACCTGTTCCTACAGTTATTGTATGACAATGTAAATTTCTCGCTTCATTAATCATATGGTCAATTAATAATTTCCCTATACCTTGATTTTGAAAATGTGGATCAACTGCTAAATTAACTAATTCATATGTATTGGGTCTCGTTAATAACCCAACTGCAATTCCGATATCTTGATGATCTTGTTGATAAACATATACTTGTCCTCTAGTAGCATAATCATTAACAGCATGTTGATTTTCATCTGCTAAAGCTAATAATTCATAATGCCTATCATTTAACTGCTCACATAAAGCTATCATTGTATCACCTTCATTGTTTAAGTTATGAAACTTTCTTCTTTCTAATAAACCAAATGATAAATACAATTATACCAATTGCAATGACTGCATACATAAAGTGAGAATAAACATCCATATAATTGACGATTTGATGCCAATTATCTCCTACTTTAGCGCCTACCAGTACTAATACTAAATTCCAAATCAATGTACCGATTATCGTTAATACTAAAAATAACCATTGATTCATACCGCTCATACCAGCTGGAACGGATATTAAACTTCGAATAAGTGGAATAAATCTACAGAAGAATACAGTCCATGGTCCATATTTATCGAACCAAGCATCTGCTTTTCTTACATCTTCTTTCGTTAACCTAAGATATTTTCCCCATTTCTCGATAATTCTTTCGATTCTTTCAACATTTAGAATACGACCAATCCAATATAATATGACAGCACCGCCTACAGAACCTATTGTAGATGCAACGACTACACCTAAGACTGTTAGATCTGACTTAGTGGTCATGAAACCTCCAAATGTTAAGATAACCTCTGATGGTATGGGTGGGAAAACATTTTCCAATAATATCAATAAGGCTATACCAAAATAGCCAAATTGTTCCATTACACTTGTAATCCAACTCTCCATTGATTTGCTCCTTTAAGTTGATATCTTTCTCTTTTTATTGCTTTGTAAATATAAACATTCGATAATAATAAATAAAACATAATGATGAAACTTAATTATATAATATATGTTGCTGAATAAGTGTAAGACTTAAGTATGAACATGACAATTTATATTTATATGAATTGTCATTACTTTTTATTTTACAATAAAATGATTCATAAAAAAATTCACACCCATTTATATATGAGTGTGAATGAGTATTTATAATTTAACTTTTTTTAATCTTAATGCATTTGTGACGACACTTACAGAGCTTAATGCCATCGCAGCACCTGCAACCCAAGGTGCTAGGATACCTACTGCAGCAATTGGTATGCCTGCCGTATTATAGCCGAATGCCCAGAATAAGTTTTGTTTAATATTTTTAATTGTTGCATGACTTATTTTAATCGCTTTAGGAATAAGTAATAATTCTCCACCAAGAATTGTTACATCTGCCGCTTCAATCGCAACTTCCGTACCAGTTCCAATTGCGATACCAATATCTGATATTGCTAACGCTGGCGCATCATTAACACCATCACCGACCATTGCAACCTTTTTACCAGTACTTTGAATATCTTTAATTTTATCGGCTTTTTCATTTGGTAATACTTCAGAAATGACTTTTTGAATACCTACTTGACTTGCGATAGCCTGAGCTGTTCTTTCGTTGTCACCTGTAAGCATCACGACTTCTAATCCTTCCTCTTGAAGCATTTTAATCGCTTCTGGTGCACTGTCTTTAATCGTATCCGCAACTGCGACTATACCTTTAAATGTACGATCCACAGCAACTAACATAGCTGTTTTACCTTCTAATTCTAAATTGGACATGTCTTGTTCAAAATCTTTCGTTTCGATACTATGTCTTGCCATTAATTTTCGATTACCCACTAATATTTCTTTATTCTGAATAGTAGCTTGAATACCGTATCCAGGTATTGCATCAAAGTCGTCTACATCATTTAATGCGACTTCTTGTTCTGTAGCATATGCAACAATAGCTTCAGCAAGTGGGTGTTCTGATCCTTTTTCTGCACTTGCTAAAAGACTGAGTGTTTCTAAGTCGCCAGTATAATCCGTAACTTCAGGTTTACCTTTTGTAATTGTACCAGTCTTGTCTAGCACAATTGTATTTAATTGGTGTGTACGTTCTAAATGTTCGCCACCTTTAAATAATATGCCATTCTCGGCAGCTTTACCCGTACCAACCATAATGGATGTTGGCGTAGCTAATCCAAGCGCACATGGGCAAGCAATGACAATCACAGCAATTGCTGCTACTAATGCACGTTCAAACTGACCTGGATCCACTAATGTTATCCATACAATAAATGTTAAGATTGATATCCCAACAACAATCGGAACAAAATAACCAGAAATAACATCCGCTAATCTTTGGATAGGGGCTTTAGATCCTTGCGCTTCTTCTACAATTTTAACGATAGAAGCCAGTGCCGTATCTTTACCTACTTTTGTTGCTTTAATATGAATTAAACCATTCTTATTAATCGTTGAACCAATGACTTCTTCATTTATCGTTTTTTCAACAGGAATAGATTCACCGGTAATCATAGATTCATCTATTGATGTACGTCCTTTTTCAATAATACCGTCCACCGGTATCTTTTCACCTGGTTTGATATTCAATATATCACCGACAACGACATCATCAATAGGTATCATGATCTCTTTATCATCCCGAATAACTCTTGCTTCTTTAGCTTGTAAATTTAATAAAGATGATAAAGAATTCGTTGTTTGACTTTTAGCGCGTTTTTCTAAATATTTACCAAACAAGATTAACGTAATTAACACTGCACTTGTTTCGAAATATAAATGCGGCATATAAGATGGATTACCAATTGTTTTGATAGCTTCATATAAACTATAAAAATATGCTGCACTTGTTCCTAATGCCACTAAAACATCCATATTAGCGCCACCATTTTTCAAGTTCTTATAAGCACCAACATAGAACTGCCAGCCAATTATAAATTGAACAGGTGTTGCTAATATAAATTGAAACCAAGGATTCATTAAGATATCAGGCATAGGCAAATTAAATAAATGCACAAACATCGTTAATAAAAGTGGTAATGATAAAATAGCAGAAATAATAAGTTTAGTTTTCATTTTCTGTACTTCTTGTTCTTTATGCGTTGTTTTATTTTGAACATCACTTTTAGTAGCAGCGTCATATCCTAAATTTTTAATTTTATTAATGATACTTTTAACATCTATTATTTCAGGATTGTATTCAACATTAGCTTGTTCAGTCGTTAAATTAACTGTTGCTTGTGTAATGCCTTCTTGTCGATTGAGTACTTTCTCGATACGATTAGAACATGCTGCACATGTCATACCATAAACATCTAATTCAGCCTTTTCAGTTAAGACACCGTATCCGAGATTTTCAATTTTATTTGTTACATCGGATAAATTTGTAGCGTCATTATTGAAAGTGATGGATGCTTTCTCAGTCGATAAATTCACTTGAGCATCAACGCCATCCATTCTGTTTAACACTTTTTCAATACGATTGGAACAAGCTGCACATGTCATACCCGTTACACCAACAGTAACATGTTTAGATTCACTCATTTCGTTTACCTCCTTACTTAGAAAATTGTTTAAGTACACTCATCAATTCATCAATCATTTCTTCACCTTCACCATTTTGAATAGCATCCGTCACACAATGTTTAACATGTCTTTCCGTTACCGCAAGTCCAACATTTTTCAAAGCAGACTGTATCGCACTAATTTGTACTAATATATCCACACAATATCTATCTTCTTCAACCATACTTTGAATACCACGCACTTGACCCTCAATACGTTTAAGTCTATTGATCACTTTATCTTTTTCCTCTTTCGTTCTAGGTGTTACAGTATGTTCATGTAAATATTCACTCATACAATCACGTCCTCTCTTTATTTAATAATATACCCCCCTATAGTATATTTATCAATATAAAAGCTCAAAAAATTTGTAATGAGATGTTGAATAACGGCAGTTTATTATTATGGGCCTCCTTAGTTACACTTCCCCAGACTTTTGTTACTATGGGCTGCCTTAGTTACATTTCCTCGGACTTTTGTTACTACAAGTCATCATACACGCCTAACCGTATATAATATATTCAAAATTTACATAAAAAAACACCTGAGCTACTTGCTCAGGTGTTTAATATCATTCTATTCAACTGTAACTGATTTAGCTAAGTTACGTGGTTTATCTACGTCACAACCTCTGTGTAATGCAGCGTAGTAAGAGATTAATTGTAATGTGATTACTGATACAAGTGGTGATAACATTTCATGAACGTGTGGTATTACATACGTATCATGATCGTGTTCTAAACCTTCCATAGAGATAATACATGGATTAGCACCACGTGCTACAACTTCTTTAACGTTACCACGAATCGATAAGTTAACTTTTTCTTGTGTAGCTAATGCAATGATTGGTGTACCTTCTTCAATTAATGCAATTGTACCGTGTTTTAATTCTCCTCCAGCAAATCCTTCTGCTTGGATATAAGAAATTTCTTTAAGTTTCAATGCACCTTCAAGACCTACATAGTAATCCATTGTACGTCCAATAAAGAATGCGTTACGTGTTGTTTCTAAGAAATCTTTAGCAATTTGTTCCATTTTAGGCGCATCGTCAACAATTGCAGTGATTGCAGTTGTTACTTTCGCTAATTCAGGAATAATATCTACGCCAGTATTTTTGTTATGTGCATTCGCAACTACTTGAGAAAGAATTGCTAATACAGCGATTTGTGCTGTGTATGCTTTTGTTGATGCAACAGCGATTTCAGGTCCAGCATGTAAAATTAATGTATGATCTGCTTCACGAGATAAAGTTGATCCTGGTACATTTGTAATTGTTAATGCTTTGTGACCTAAACGTTTAGCTTCTACTAATACTGCACGGCTATCTGCTGTTTCACCTGATTGTGAAATAAAGATGAATAATGGTTTTTCAGATAATAAAGGCATGTTGTAAACGAACTCTGAAGCTACATGTACTTCGGTAGGAACGCCTGCCCATTTTTCAATGTATTCTTTACCTACTAAACCAGCATGGTAACTTGTACCACATGCAACGATATAAATTCTATCTGCTTGTGCAACATCTTCAATAATTTCTTTATCGATTTTAAGGTTACCCTCTTCATCTTGGTAGTTTTGAATAATGTTACGCATAACACCTGGTTGTTCGTGAATTTCTTTTAACATGTAGTGATCATAAGTACCTTTTTCAACGTCTGAAGCATCGATTTCAGCTTTATAGCTATCTCTTTCAATTACGTTACCTTCTTGGTCTTTAATGATCACTTCATCGCGTTTTACGATAACAATTTCGTTGTCGACTAATTCTTTATAAGTATCTGTTACAGCTAACATAGCAATTGCATCTGAAGCAATTACATTAAATCCATCACCGATACCAACTAATAATGGTGATTTATTTTTAGCTACGTAGATTGTGTCAGCATCTTGTTCATCTAATAAACCTAATGCATATGAACCATGTAATAATGATAATACTTTATTGAAAGCATCTTCTGTAGTTAATCCTTCGTTTGAGAAGTGTTCAATTAATTCAACAATAACTTCAGTATCAGTATCTGATTTAAAAGTGATACCTGATAAGAATTCATTTTTAAGTTGTTCATAGTTTTCAATGACACCATTGTGTACTAATGTGAAACGACCAGATGTTGATTGGTGAGGGTGAGCGTTCTCATAGTTTGGCACACCGTGAGTTGCCCAACGTGTATGTCCAATACCAATATTTCCATCAAAGTCATCAGAAGCTGCTTTACGTAATTCAGCAATTCTTCCTTTTTCTTTAAATACTTTAATTTCTTCTTCGTTTCTTACAGCAATACCAGCTGAATCATAACCTCTATATTCTAATTTTTCTAATCCTCTAAGTAATAATTCTTTAGCATTTGCTGTACCTATATATCCTACTATTCCACACATAATCAAAATTCCTCCAATTTTAAATAAGCGGTCAGACTTTAAAATTTTAGTCTAGTCGCTTTCAATACTCTGTTCAATTTATGGCTATTTCAATGTCTTTGGACATACAGTCACCTATATGCTTTAAACATTGAACTTCGAATGGGCCACATCCGGGATAGCATCCGCCGATAATTCGATAACTATCCTCCTCGTCAACAAAGTTCATAACACTCATTCAGCATGTATCTGATTATACGTGCCTCTTCAATCGTGTATACTCTTTGTTCAGGCGCTATAAGTTTCCTTATTTCGATAAACCTCACAATCCTCCTTAAGCAAGCTCTCTTCATTCTACAATGAAATTGTAAGTTGTGCAATTATAATACTATATTTAGTGCAATTTTCTCATAAAAATATAATAATAACAGTTGTAATAAATAAAACAAAAAATCTGAGACATACAAAAGTTGTCTCAGATTAATAATATATTTATTCAATTCCCATTTCTTGTTCTACTACTTCTGCAATACTGTTAACAAATCTTTCAGCATCTTCTTCTGTTTTAGCTTCAACCATTACACGAACAAGTGGTTCAGTACCTGATGGTCTTACTAATATGCGACCTTCGCCATTCATTTCAACTTCAACTTTAGTCATGATTTCAGAAACTTTAGCATTTTCTTCAACACCATATTTATCAGAAACTCTTACGTTTACTAATTTTTGTGGATATTTTTTCATTTTGCTTGTTAAGTCACTTAAACTTTTACCTGATCTTTTAACGATACTTGCAAGATGCGCACCCGTCAGTAAACCATCACCAGTTGTATTATAATCCATCATAACGATATGACCTGATTGCTCTCCACCTAGGCTGTAAGAACCGCGTCGCATTTCTTCTACAACATATCTATCTCCAACTTTAGTTTTGTTAGATTTAATGCCTTTTTCTTCTAGTGCTTTATAGAAACCTAAATTACTCATCACTGTTGAAACGACCATGTTATCTTTTAATTCACCATTTTGTGCCATATCTTCAGCTAACACATACATGATTTGGTCACCGTCAACGATTTGTCCTTTATCATCTACAGCAATGATTCTATCCCCATCACCATCAAAAGCTAAACCAAGATCTGCACCATGTTCAATAACAGCTTTTGCTAATTCTTCAGGGTGTGTAGAACCAACATTTAAGTTAATATTATAACCATCTGGCTTACAACCAATTGTTTCGCTAGTTGCTTCTAAATCACCGAATAAATATGGCGCAAGAGAATAAGTAGCACCATGTGCACCATCTAGGACAATTTTCAATCCATCTAAATCTCCATCAACA
Organism: Mammaliicoccus sp. FSL K6-3158; assembly: GCF_038005105.1. Taxonomy (NCBI): domain Bacteria; kingdom Bacillati; phylum Bacillota; class Bacilli; order Caryophanales; family Staphylococcaceae; genus Mammaliicoccus; species Mammaliicoccus sp. FSL K6-3158. The sequence continues at coordinate 576,272 of NZ_JBBOSL010000001.1, read as the reverse complement.
GTTGATTTAATATAGCTTATATATTTTTGTGCACCTTCAAAGTAATCCGAAATATGATTTAATTGGTTACCTGTTGGTCTTGGTAAATTGTCTTCTGTAGAATCTAATAAGTTTTCAATTTCTAATTCTTCATCATCCGTTAATTTGAAACCATCTGGACCAAAGAATTTAATACCATTGTCAGCTACTGGATTGTGTGACGCACTGATCATAACACCTAAATCTGCATCCACTTCTCTCGTTAAATAAGCTACACCTGGTGTTGAAATAACGCCTAATCTCATGACTTCTGCACCAATTGATGAAAGACCTGCGATTAGAGCTGCTTCTAACATTTCCCCAGAAACACGTGTATCTCTACCTACTAATACTTTAGGATTTTCACTACCATGTTTCTTCGATAATACATAACCACCAAATCTACCTAATCTAAATGCGATTTCTGGTGTTAACTCTGAATTAGCTACACCTCTAACACCATCTGTACCAAAATATTTGCCCATTATAATTCTCCTTTAATTCCATTAGTTTTTAGAAGTTTCTATTTTTGCTTCAACATTTTTAAATTCTGCTTCGTCCACACCATCAGGCAAGCTAAGATTTATTTTCTTAGTTGTATCACCGTCAACATTAGAAATATCGACAGGTACATCTATTGATCCTATACCATCAATCACGTTTCTCGAACCATATATTTTAACTTCGTTTTTATCTAAAGTAATATCATCAATATTTATATTTTTAGATGCACTACCTTTTGTAACAGGATTTAATGTCACAGTTTTACTAGATCTTGCAACTTTAATATTTACGTTAACAGTATCTGGTCTAATCTGAACGTCAAGTTTATTTAAATTGCTATCAAGCACACTGATACCCGCTTTTTCGGTCGTATCATCTGTTAATTGCTTCGTTTCATCTAAAGTAGCTTTAACATAAGCAATTTTATTAAGTTCTTCTTGTCCACCTGTAATTGTTACTTGTGATGGATTAACAGTTTCTCCTACTAGCTCATATCCAGAAGCAATTCTGTTTTGGTTAATCTCTGCTTCAATTGGATATTTTTTAGAAACTTTGTCTTGTAACGTTACATTTGCGCTTTTAGGCACAACTGTCGCTTTAAGTTCATCACTTAGTCCTTTGATTTTAAAGTTTTCTTTATATTGTCCTACTGATTTATTTTTCAAATCCAATTCTACTTTAAAATTCAATAATTTTTCAGCCTGTAATATTGTTGATTGTGGACCAGAAACTTTTACATCTACTGTTTTAGGTGCGCCAGATAAATATAATTCTTTTGTATTATAGATTGTATCTACCGGAACATCTTCTATTACATGATCTGAACTTTTCAAAGCATTTTCTGAAAACAAGCTACCGAACACATTATTCACAGATAAGAACATGAGTAGCGCTAAAATTAAAGCTACAAAACGTAAACCCCATTTAGATTCTAGCATCTACTTCACATCCTTTCTGTTTTGAACAGAACCAAACCAATGCTCAACTAGTAACTCTCTAAAGGCTTCACTTGATATTTCTTTTCTTAACCGACCATCAATTGTTACAGATATTGAACCTGTTTCTTCTGATACTACAACTGTAAATGCATCTGATACTTCTGAAATTCCTACAGCTGCTCTATGACGCGTCCCTAAACTTTTAGAAATTTTTTGACTGTCAGATAACGGCAAATAACTTGCTGCTGTAGCAATTTTTTGTTCCCGTATGATCATCGCACCATCATGTAATGGTGTATTTGGAATAAAAATATTTGTGAGTAATTCTTGAGAAATATCAGCATTAATAGGTATACCAGTTTCTATGTAGTCTTGAAGTCCTGTTTCTTTCTCAAATACAATTAATGCACCTATTCTTCTTTTGGCCATATACTGAACAGCTTTATCAACACTATCAGTTAACCTTTCTTGTTCTGCTGATGTCGCTACATTTACTCGTTTAAATAGACTTCCTCGCCCTAATTGTTCCAACGCTCTTCTAAACTCTGGTTGGAATATTACAATGATTGCTAAAAATCCCCATTGCAATACAAAATCAAATAAAAGCGTAGTAGTCGTCAAATTCAAAAAATTACTTACTGTTCTACCAATTATGATGAAAAATATACCTTTTAATAGTTGTATCGCTTTTGTACCTTTAACGACAGTTATAATTAAGTACAATACATACCATACAATAATTAAATCAAGTATACCTGTTATAACTTTTAAGGCACTTAATTCACCAAAAATGTCAGGTAACTGCATAGTATCTCCTCCGTGTTTCATTTACCTAGTGCTTATTATAACAATTTTTGAGATATATTGTTAATTTAATTATATATAAAACAAAAAAAGCCTCTATAAAAGAGACTTCTTCATTAAAGTATATTTTATCCGTGATTGTCAATTATAATAATTTCTCTCCAAAGAATGATCCCATTAATCCAATTGCTTGATGAGCCGTTTTATTATATTCATCGATAAGAGGATTTACTTCAACTAGATCAGCAGATACAATTAAGTTTGACTCATGAAGTAACTCCATAGCTAAATGACTTTCTCTATATGTTGCGCCTCCCGGTACTGTTGTGCCCGTACCAGGCGTTTCGACTGGATCTAATGCATCAACATCCAATGAAAGATGTACACCATCCGTTTTATCTTTTAAGTAATCTATCGTTTCAGATATAACTTGATTCATGCCAAGTTTATCTATATCTGCCATTGTATATGTACGTATGCCTGATTTTTTAATATATTCCTTCTCACCATCATCTAAATCTCTCATACCAATTAGAACGATATTTTCAGGTTTTACTTTATTCTTATAACCACCGATATTCATTAATTCATCATTACCTTCACCTAATAAGACTCTTAATGGCATTCCATGAATGTTCCCACTCGGTGAAGAATCTAATGTATTTAAATCTCCATGTGCATCATACCAAATAACCCCAAGATTACTATAATGTTTACTGATACCAGCTATTGATCCAATTGATAATGAATGATCTCCACCTAAAATTAAAGGAAAGTTACCATTATTCATTGTTTCATTTACGGATTCATATAAGTTATTTGAAAATGAAATCACTTCATCTAAATTTCTTAAACCTTCTTGTTCGCTTTTATATTTTTTCATATCTATAGTAGGTGATTCAACATTACCTTTATCTATGACATTGTGACCTATATTTTCTATTCTCTCAATCAAACCAGCATATCTCAATGCATCTGGCCCGAAATTAACACCTAATTTCCTTTGACCAAAAGCAGTTGGCGCACCGATTATTTCAATGTTCTTTTTCATAATTTCAAATCCCCCTTAATTTGCATTACTATTATATTCTAGTATATGTAAGCACTTACATCAAGATATATAAGGTTTTATGGATAATATTAATATATTCCAAATATTTATACGTATATACATCATTTTATGCATATTTTTCTTCAATAAAAAAGAGACATTAGTTAAACTAATGTCTCTTACATATGAGCCATAGAGGATTCGAACCTCTGACCCTCTGATTAAAAGTCAGATGCTCTACCAACTGAGCTAATGGCTCTTAATGGCTGGGCTAGCTGGATTCGAACCAGCGAGTGACGGAGTCAAAGTCCGTTGCCTTACCGCTTGGCTATAGCCCAAAGATGGTGGAGGGGGGCAGATTCGAACTGCCGAACCCGAAGGAGCGGATTTACAGTCCGCCGCGTTTAGCCACTTCGCTACCCCTCCAGCTTATGAAATTAAATGGTGGAGAATGACGGGTTCGAACCGCCGACCCTCTGCTTGTAAGGCAGATGCTCTCCCAGCTGAGCTAATTCTCCATAAATAATGACCCCTACGGGATTCGAACCCGTGTTACCGCCGTGAAAGGGCGGTGTCTTAACCGCTTGACCAAGGGGCCATGGCTCCACAGGTAGGACTCGAACCTACGACCGATCGGTTAACAGCCGATAGCTCTACCACTGAGCTACTGTGGAATAATAAAATTAAATATTTGCCCGGCAACGTCCTACTCTCGCGGAACGTAAGCCCAACTACCATCGGCGCTAAAGAGCTTAACTTCTGTGTTCGGCATGGGAACAGGTGTGACCTCTTTGCTATCGTCACCAGACAAATTATTGCTTGAGTCAATCGTTTACATAATTCCTCATCACTGCTGTCTTCCTCATTCATTTACGAAAGTAAACTCATTTGTCATCCATTGTGATTCGTTGTCTATAAGCGTTTTCTCTACGCAATACAAATTGAAATGTATTACACATTCAAAACTAGATAGTAAGCAAATTTTACGGCTAAAACCGATTTAAAATTTGATTAAGTCTTCGATCGATTAGTATTCGTCAGCTACACACATTACTGCGCTTACACCCCGAACCTATTAACCTCATCATCTTTGAGGGATCTTATAACCGAAGTTGGGAAATCTCATCTTGAGGGGGGCTTCATGCTTAGATGCTTTCAGCACTTATCCCGTCCATACATAGCTACCCAGCTATGCCGCTGGCGCGACAACTGGTACACCAGAGGTATGTCCATCCCGGTCCTCTCGTACTAAGGACAGCTCCTCTCAAATTTCCTACGCCCACGACGGATAGGGACCGAACTGTCTCACGACGTTCTGAACCCAGCTCGCGTACCGCTTTAATGGGCGAACAGCCCAACCCTTGGGACCGACTACAGCCCCAGGATGCGATGAGCCGACATCGAGGTGCCAAACCTCCCCGTCGATGTGAACTCTTGGGGGAGATAAGCCTGTTATCCCCGGGGTAGCTTTTATCCGTTGAGCGATGGCCCTTCCATGCGGAACCACCGGATCACTAAGTCCGTCTTTCGACCCTGCTCGACTTGTAGGTCTCGCAGTCAAGCTCCCTTGTGCCTTTACACTCTGCGAATGATTTCCAACCATTCTGAGGGAACCTTTGAGCGCCTCCGTTACTCTTTAGGAGGCGACCGCCCCAGTCAAACTGCCCGCCTGACACTGTCTCCCACCATGATCAAATGGTGCGGGTTAGAAAGTCAACACAGCCAGGGTAGTATCCCACCAGCGCCTCCACGTAAGCTAGCGCTCACGTTTCAAAGGCTCCTACCTATCCTGTACAAGCTGTGCCAAATTTCAATATCAGGCTACAGTAAAGCTCCACGGGGTCTTTCCGTCCTGTCGCGGGTAACCTGCATCTTCACAGGTACTATGATTTCACCGAGTCTCTCGTTGAGACAGTGCCCAAATCGTTACGCCTTTCGTGCGGGTCGGAACTTACCCGACAAGGAATTTCGCTACCTTAGGACCGTTATAGTTACGGCCGCCGTTTACTGGGGCTTCGATTCGTAGCTTCGCAGAAGCTAACCACTCCTCTTAACCTTCCAGCACCGGGCAGGCGTCAGCCCCTATACATCACCTTACGGTTTAGCAGAGACCTGTGTTTTTGATAAACAGTCGCTTGGGCCTATTCACTGCGGCTCTTCAAGGCTTGCACCCTAAAAAGCACCCCTTCTCCCGAAGTTACGGGGTCATTTTGCCGAGTTCCTTAACGAGAGTTCGCTCGCTCACCTTAGAATTCTCATCTTGACTACCTGTGTCGGTTTGCGGTACGGGCACCTATTTTCTAACTAGAGGCTTTTCTTGGCAGTGTGAAATCAACGACTCGTCGGATACATGATCCAACTCCCCATCACAACTCAACCTTACGAGTGCCGGATTTGCCTAACACTCAGTCTTATTGCTTGGACGTGCACTCCAACAGCACGCTTCGCCTATCCTACTGCGTCCCCCCATCGTTCAAACAATCATAGGTGGTACAGGAATATCTACCTGTTATCCATCGCCTACGCCTATCGGCCTCGGCTTAGGTCCCGACTAACCCAGAGCGGACGAGCCTTCCTCTGGAAACCTTAGTCAATCGGTGGATGGGATTCTCACCCATCTTTCGCTACTCACACCGGCATTCTCACTTCTAAACATTCCACATGTCCTTACGATCATGCTTCGACACGTTTAGAACGCTCTCCTACCATTATCCTTACGGATAATCCACAGCTTCGGTAATATGTTTAGCCCCGGTACATTTTCGGCGCAGTGTCACTCGACTAGTGAGCTATTACGCACTCTTTAAATGATGGCTGCTTCTAAGCCAACATCCTAGTTGTCTGGGCAACGCCACATCCTTTTCCACTTAACATATATTTTGGGACCTTAGCTGGTGGTCTGGGCTGTTTCCCTTTCGACTACGGACCTTATCACCCATAGTCTGACTCCCAAGTTAAATTATTTGGCATTCGGAGTTTGTCTGAATTCGGTAACCCGAGAGGGGCCCCTCGTCCAAACAGTGCTCTACCTCCAATAATCATCACTTGAGGCTAGCCCTAAAGCTATTTCGGAGAGAACCAGCTATCTCCAAGTTCGATTGGAATTTCTCCGCTACCCACACCTCATCCGCTCACTTTTCAACGTAAGTCGGTTCGGTCCTCCATTCAGTGTTACCTGAACTTCAACCTGGACATGGGTAGATCACTTGGTTTCGGGTCTACGACCAGATACTCATTCGCCCTATTCAGACTCGCTTTCGCTACGGCTCCACATTTACTGCTTAACCTTGCATCAAATCGTAACTCGCCGGTTCATTCTACAAAAGGCACGCCATCACCCATTAACGGGCTCTGACTATTTGTAAGCACACGGTTTCAGGTTCTATTTCACTCCCCTTCCGGGGTGCTTTTCACCTTTCCCTCACGGTACTGGTTCACTATCGGTCACTAGAGAGTATTTAGCCTTGGGAGATGGTCCTCCCAGATTCCGACGGAATTTCACGTGTTCCGCCGTACTCAGGATTCACTCAGGAGAGAAATGACTTTCGACTACAGGACCTTTACCTTCTATGGTTGGCTTTTCCAAAACCATTCGTCTAATCATTTCCTTTGTAACTCCGTATTGAGTGTCCTACAACCCCAATAGGCAAGCCTATTGGTTTGGGCTCTTCCCGTTTCGCTCGCCGCTACTCAGGGAATCGAGTTTTCTTTCTCTTCCTCCGGGTACTAAGATGTTTCAGTTCTCCGGGTGTGCCTTCTCACATACTATGTATTCATATGCGGATAACATGACATAACTCATGCTGGGTTTCCCCATTCGGAAATCTCTGGATCAAAGCGTACTTACAGCTCCCCAAAGCATATCGTCGTTAGTAACGTCCTTCTTCGGCTTCTAGTGCCAAGGCATCCACCGTGCGCCCTTAATAACTTAATCTATATTTCCTTATACATAACGTTTAAGAAAATAACTGTTATTAATCTGTGATGTCGTCTATAAAGACGACGCGCGATTATTAAGCTTGTTGAATTTCGTTAGAAATTCACTCGGTTTTTTGCTTGGTAAAATCTATTGCTTACTTATCTAGTTTTCAATGTGCAATGTTGAATGTTATAAACATTCAAAACTGAATACAATATGTCTCCGTTATTCCATGACCTAATGGTCATTCCGTAATATCCTTAGAAAGGAGGTGATCCAGCCGCACCTTCCGATACGGCTACCTTGTTACGACTTCACCCCAATCATTTGTCCCACCTTCGACGGCTAGCTCCTAAAAGGTTACTCCACCGGCTTCGGGTGTTACAAACTCTCGTGGTGTGACGGGCGGTGTGTACAAGACCCGGGAACGTATTCACCGTAGCATGCTGATCTACGATTACTAGCGATTCCAGCTTCATGTAGTCGAGTTGCAGACTACAATCCGAACTGAGAATAATTTTATGGGATTTGCTTGGCCTCGCGGATTCGCTGCCCTTTGTATTATCCATTGTAGCACGTGTGTAGCCCAAATCATAAGGGGCATGATGATTTGACGTCATCCCCACCTTCCTCCGGTTTGTCACCGGCAGTCAACCTAGAGTGCCCAACTTAATGATGGCAACTAAGCTTAAGGGTTGCGCTCGTTGCGGGACTTAACCCAACATCTCACGACACGAGCTGACGACAACCATGCACCACCTGTCACTTTGTCCCCCGAAGGGGAAGACTCTATCTCTAGAGCGGTCAAAGGATGTCAAGATTTGGTAAGGTTCTTCGCGTTGCTTCGAATTAAACCACATGCTCCACCGCTTGTGCGGGTCCCCGTCAATTCCTTTGAGTTTCAACCTTGCGGTCGTACTCCCCAGGCGGAGTGCTTAATGCGTTAGCTGCAGCACTAAGGGGCGGAAACCCCCTAACACTTAGCACTCATCGTTTACGGCGTGGACTACCAGGGTATCTAATCCTGTTTGATCCCCACGCTTTCGCACATCAGCGTCAGTTACAGACCAGAGAGCCGCCTTCGCCACTGGTGTTCCTCCATATCTCTGCGCATTTCACCGCTACACATGGAATTCCACTCTCCTCTTCTGCACTCAAGTTTCCCAGTTTCCAATGACCCTCCACGGTTGAGCCGTGGGCTTTCACATCAGACTTAAGAAACCGCCTACGCGCGCTTTACGCCCAATAATTCCGGATAACGCTTGCCACCTACGTATTACCGCGGCTGCTGGCACGTAGTTAGCCGTGGCTTTCTGGTTAGGTACCGTCAAGACTTGTTCAGTTACTAACAAATTTGTTCTTCCCTAACAACAGAGTTTTACGATCCGAAGACCTTCATCACTCACGCGGCGTTGCTCCGTCAGGCTTTCGCCCATTGCGGAAGATTCCCTACTGCTGCCTCCCGTAGGAGTCTGGACCGTGTCTCAGTTCCAGTGTGGCCGATCACCCTCTCAGGTCGGCTACGTATCGTCGCCTTGGTAAGCCATTACCTTACCAACTAGCTAATACGGCGCGGGTCCATCTATAAGTGACAGCCGAAACCGTCTTTCACTATTGAACCATGCGGTTCAAAATATTATCCGGTATTAGCCCCGGTTTCCCGGAGTTATCCCAGTCTTATAGGTAGGTTACCCACGTGTTACTCACCCGTCCGCCGCTAACATCAGAGAAGCAAGCTTCTCATCTGTTCGCTCGACTTGCATGTATTAGGCACGCCGCCAGCGTTCATCCTGAGCCAGGATCAAACTCTCCATAAAAGAAGTAAGCTTGATAAGCTCATTTTTGATTGGTTAAGCCAATCACTCTGAAGTACTTTCAGTACTCAATTATTGGAATTAACGTTGACATATTGTCATTCAGTTTTCAATGTTCATCTAATTTGCGTCTAAACAATATTGTACTAAAAACAATGTTTGTTTTCAACTAATTTTGTTAACTTATTTTTAACACGTTTATAAATATATAACATTTATTTCGTATTAACAAGAGTCAATTTTACACTTTCAAGAAAAAGTTTTGATAACTTTTTTCGTTGTTGTGCTGTCGTTTTCAGCGACTTTTATATAATATCAAGCGAGGTTTTAAAAGTCAACACTATTTAGCATCTTTTTTAACAAAAAATTAAAAAGCACAAGATTAAGGTGTAAATAGAATTTAATCTTGTGCTTTTTATCATTTCTTCAATGATTTACTGTCATTATTTAACTTTGATTTCTTTGCTTTTCTCTCTTCAAGAGACAACGCATTATATTTAGGTAATGTAATTAATTGATAAGCATTACATAATAATAATCCAAAGATTGTAAGATAAATCCAACTTGTATCTTCCACTCTTAAAAATGGTATAAGTTCTACAGTTGTCATAACAACCATAAAAAACATAGATGGAATCCATAAATTCTTTTTAGATTGTTTGTTTTTTATATTACTTGTGATGATTGCAAAAATAACAACAACTATTGGTAGCCATATAAATGATATGATTTGATCTGTTCCACCAAATCTTAAAAATCTAAAATACACTAAATCAAATATAGCAAATACAGTTACAACGATTTGTACATGTGGCCATATCTTTCCAAAGATACCTATGCCTAATTGATTAATGAATAAATAGATGAAATATGCAAGCTGACTTATAGTTGCTACAAGTAGTCCTACAACTAAGAACCATATTGAAGCTGCTATAAACTCACCTATTTCTCCAGCAAATAAATATTTCGTTACTTTATCATATCCAAAGATAAGTGACGCAATATATGTCACAACTACACCTATTAAAAGTGTATTTCTGTAAAATTGAATTAAATATTTTAAAGTCACTTGCTTACCTCCGCACTAATCTTCCTCTGTTATATTAATGATATTCTTAGCAATTTGACTATAAACTTTACCTAAATCTTCATGTTCTTTATAGATTGAAGGTGAAAAGTTATTTTCATCCCACTCAGGTTGGCTTAATGGAAGTTCACCTAATAACGTCGTTTGAAGTTCTTGTGCTAATTTTGCACCGCCGCCTTTACCGAATACATATTCTTTATTTCCTGTTTCTTTACTTTGGAAGTAAGACATATTTTCGATTACACCTAAAATAGAATGTTCTGTATGTTTAGCCATTGCACCAGCTCTTGCCGCAACAAATGCTGCAGTAGGATGAGGTGTCGTTACAATAATTTCTTTGCTTGAAGGTAACATTGTATGTACATCTAAAGCTACATCACCAGTACCTGGTGGTAGATCAAGTATTAAGTAATCTAATTCTCCCCATTTAACTTCTGTAAAGAAACTTGTGATCATTTTTCCTAGCATTGGACCTCTCCAAATGACAGGCGCATTTTCTTCGACGAAAAATGCCATAGAAATAACTTTAACTCCTTCACGCTCAACAGGAATAATTTGTTCGCCCTCGACTTCTGGCTTTTCTTGTATGCCCATCATATCTGGAACACTAAATCCATAAATATCAGCATCAACAAGTCCTACTTTCTTACCTTCTCTTGCAAGAGATACAGCTAAGTTAACAGCTACTGTTGATTTACCAACACCGCCCTTACCTGAAGCAATCGCAATAAATTCTACTGGATTATCTTTAGATAATAATCCTTCTATAGTTTGTTCTTCCATTACACCTTTGAATTTTTCTAATGCATCATCAGATAATTCGTCAAATCTTATCCCAACAGTTTTCGCACCATTCTCTTTTAAGAGATCTACAATTTCCATTTGTAAATCAAGTTGTGGTTGCCCACCTAGTTTAGCTATGGCAACTTTAACGCTCACATGTTCTTTTTCTTCTTTAATGCTAACTTCAACTATGCCGCCTGTTTCTTTAAGTGGTACATCTACAATCGGATCATGTAACGCTCCCACAAGTTCTTTAACCTGTTCTACTGATAACAAAATCTACGACTCCCCTTCTAAAATAATTATCTACTTATCATTATATTAAGTGTAACAAAAAATTTAAACATACAGGTAGTTTATTGTTCAAAAAAAGGCTGAGATCATAATCTCAGCCTTTAAATCTACTTATTTTGAATGATTAGGTATTCTTGTGTTGCGATGTTTATTTTCTGATTTAATAAATATAGATAAGACAACTCCGAAAAATACAATAACAGTCAATACTAAGAAAGCAATATTGATACCGTGAATCATTGCTTCAGATTGTAATATCTTCGCAGTATTACCAGCATTGGCATGTTCTAATTGTGTTTTTGAAGGTTCAAAATTCTTAGCACCAATTGACATAATTGTTACTAATATACCTGTACCAATTGAACCAGCGATTGTTCTTAGTGTATTCATCATCGCTGTACCATGAGATAACACTTCGTTTGGAATTGCATTTAATCCTGCAGTATTAACAGGCATCATAATCATAGAAACACCAAACATTCTAATTGAATAAACAACTATTAAATACAATAATGACGTACTATCATTTAGAAATGCAAGCATGAACGTTGTCACTGTAATGATTGTAAAACCTATGATTGCCAACCATTTCGCACCATATTTATCGAATAAACGACCTGTCACAAGTGACATAACACCTGTAATGATTGCACCTGGCAACAATAGTAAACCAGAGATTAATGCTGAATAACCTCTTGCATCTTGCATATACATCGGCATTAATAAAGATGGTCCTATTAAAGATACCATTGAGAACACACCAATGATTGTTGTTAGTGCAAATGTTTTATACTTGAATACTCTTATATTCAATAATGGGGTTTCTAATTTTAACTGTCTAAATACAAAGATTACTAACGTTACAATACCAACAATTAATGTAACGATAACAATTGGTGATGTGAATCCTAGAGATCCTGCGCTACTGAATCCATATAATAAAGATCCAAAGCCTACTGTAGATAGAATAATAGATGGTACATCTAAGTGAACATCTTTTGGTTTAGAAATATTCGTTAAGTATTTCGCACCAAAAGCTAATGCTACAACCGCGAATGGAATGATTGTGTAGAATGGACTTCTCCAACTAAAGTTATCAACGAGATAACCAGACAATGTTGGACCTAATGCTGGGGCGAATGAGATAACGAGACCTGCCATACCCATCGCAAAACCACGTTTCTCTTTAGGGAATAAATTAAAGAGTACAAATTGCATAAGAGGCATCATAACACCTGCACCCATTGCTTGAAGTACTCTTGCTAACATTAATATTCCGAAGTTAGGCGATAAAGCGGCAACTAACGTACCGATTGTAAATGATAACATCGCCATTAAATAAAGTGGTCTTGTATTAAATTTATCCATTAAAAATGCTGTAGCCGGTATCATAACACCGTTGACTAACATAAATCCTGTCATTAACCATTGACCTTGGTTGGCATCGATTTTTAAATGTACCATGATTTCAGGTATTGCTGTATTTAATAAGGTTTGGTTTAAAATCGCCACAAAGGCACTTACTAACATAACAGCTACTACTAAATTTCTTTTACCTTTTGAAATGTCCTGAACATTCATGGTTTCAACTCCTTCCAAATATACCTTTGCTATTATGCACTATTTTATTTCGGAAATCAAAATAAATGTTTCATCGGTTTAAATTTTTGCTATCTGGATAGAAAATTTCAGTACATATATATAGAACAGTGATAATGACTAATATCACCCAAAACTCAATTTTAATTTGTGAATAATATATATGTACTGTGAAATAAAACATAATTGTGCTAACAGTTATCGTTAATAAATGAAAAGTCATGCCCTTGAAATACGGATTATCATTCAGTCTATTTTTAAATCTATCTAATAAAAATTCTATAGCGACAAGTGTAAAGTACCCAAACAATATATAACTACCATAATAGAACAAATTATCTATCATACTTTTATTGTAATTGAATTCCGCTAAGCCATAATAAATTAAAATTCTGCTTAATCCAAACATACCAAAAGAAAGTAGTACAATAAAAATTGCACCAGACAATGTGAAAATACTTATTATAATCAATATGGACAATAAATGAAAAATATCAAAACGCTTATTTTTTCTTTTCATACATTGTGACTCCCTCTAAATATGTTTTACCTTTAAAAACTTTTTCTTCTCTTTTCTTTAAATATAGTTGCCCAAATAATTGTCAATATAATGACTACTAACATAATATACAACATAATATTTTGAACACCATAACTTAAAAATGAAATATTCAATACATATATTGAAGAAACGATTAAAGATCCTGTTGTACTACCAATCGTCTTAAATAATGTATAAATCGACATCATAGAACCTAGTTGGTGATGTGGCGCTTCTTCTTGAACAACGACAACATCTTTTGTATATACTGTACCAAAAGATACTCCCATTACAAAAACAGCAAATGGAATGATTACAATCCATTCAACGCCTGTTAAAATAGCAAAGCTACCAACAAACATTGCCAGGAAAGCTAACATATAAATAAGTTTCAATTTAAGTTGATCTAATCTGCCAAGTACAAACGTGATAAACAACCAACCTACCGACATTGGAAAAATGATTAAACCACTTTGTAATGGTGTAAAGCCTTGTTCATTTTGTAAATAGATTGGCATAAAAATAGTGTAGCCCATTAACATTGTTGAATAAATCATATCTGTAAACAACACGAGAATGATTTTTCTATTAAATGCTTCAACGGGTACAAATGGATTTCGCATACGTGTCTCCACTTTATAGAGTAATACGACAAATCCAACTAATAATATGAAGCAAATCACACGTACAATAAATGGTATATGTTCTGCAACGATTAGTAAAAAGCTTGCGACTACGCCATAAAATATAAATAACCCTTTATAATCTAATTTAGTTTTCTCTACTTTCTCTTGTTCAAAATTAAAATACTTAATAACCAACCACATTGAAACTAAAGCTATAGGTACGTTGATATAAAATAGAAAGCTCCAGTTTAAAGATTCTAATATTGCGCCACCTAACAGTGGTCCTACAATACTAGATATCCCCCAAACACTACCAACAATACCCATCACTTTATATCTTCTCGGAATTGGAAAAGCAAGTTTAGGTATAACTTGACCTAAAGTCATCATGACACCTGCACCTAAACCTTGGATGATTCTAGAAATGACAAGCAACGGGAAACTATGTGTCATTTCACTTAACCCACAAAATATACTTCCAATAATAAATACAGATATCCCTAATAACACCACTAACTTAATATTAATTCTCTTTACAAGTTCACCAACTATTGGTGTCATAAACACAACCGCTATTAAATATACTGTAAAGATTAATGCAACTTCCGTATCAATATTAAAGTCTTTTTGCATTGTTGGTGTCGCTAAAGATACGATTGATGTTTCTATAGCACTCATAAACATAATAAGTACTAAAGCCAACACAATTCCTTTGTTCTTAGTCATAATTCACGCTCTTTCGTATACAATATTTCCGTTAACAATTGTTAATTTAGCTTGAATTTGTGCTAAATCTTGACGGTTAACTTTAAATGGATTTTGATCTAACACAGTGAAATCCGCTTCATATCCTACTTTAATTTTTCCAGTACGGTCAGTTGTTTGACCAATCTCACTCGCAAGCGTTGTATATAACCGTAACGCATCAAATACGGATAGTGCTTCTTCTATGAAATACGCACCTTCTTCACCGTACGTTTGTCTATTAACTGCCGCATGAATACCTAGCATCGGATTCGGAGTTTCAATCGGTGCATCTGAACCGCCACCTATTATAATACCTAAGTCTAACATTGACTTGAATGGATATAAATATCTAGCTCTCTCTTTGCCTAATTTATCTTGAACCCATGGAAAATCACTTGTAATAAATTGTGGTTGTACATCACAAATCACTGGTAAATTCGCAACGCGTTGTAATAACGCTTCATTTAACGTACTAATATGAATTAATCTATCTCTGAGTCCGTTCTGCACAGGATATTTTTCTATTGCATCCAATACCATTTCACAAGCTTTGTCACCAATCATATGAACTGCTATCGCACCATTATATTTTCTTGCGATTTTTACTTTTTCTTCGAGTTCTTCTTGAGTAAATATCGCAAGTCCATAATTTGTTCCAGTCGGATCATTAGAATAAGGTTCTTTCAACAATGCTGTACTGCCACCAAAAGCACCATCTGCATAAAATTTCATAGCATCAGGTTCTATCCATTTATCAATAAAAGTCGCCTGTTCTTCCATCATTTGTTCATAAACACTAAAGTGGCGTAACAATCGTACTCTAAATGGCTTTTGATCTTCACCTGGTCCTACAACTGTTTTATAAGCATTTAAGACATCTTTATAATCTTCGTAATATCCTAAATCTTCTGTATGCGATCCTGTTATACCATATTGATATAAATATGTAATCGCGTTATTTAAATGTTTAGTAAGAGACTGTTCATCTTCATTTGAAGCTAATTCTTCAAATGGTTCCATAGCTGTATCATATAGCCAACCAGTCAGTTCACCTTCTTGTTTTTCATATGAACCACCGTCAGGATTTTCTACATCATTTGTCATATCTAAAATCTCTAATGCTTTTGAATTTACGATTGCTGCATGTCTACATACTCTTTTAACAATAACCGGATTATTTTTGCATAACGCATCTAAATCAAATTTATTAAGTCTAATGCCATTTAATAAATTTTCATCATAACCTTCAGCAACTAACCATTCACCTGGTTGTAATGTTTGGGCTTTCTGTCTAATTTTTTGTTTTACATTTTCAATATTGGTCTCACCATTTAAAATGACTGATGATAACCAAACACCAGTCCCCATAACATGAATATGTGTTTCAACAAATCCAGGAAACATCGTTCCACCTTTTAAATCGATTGTTTCATAATCCGTTGTTTGAAGTTGGTTTAAATCTTTTTGTGATAAAACAGCTTCTATCATACCATTGTCTACAATTACACCTGCATATGTATCATCTGGTTTTTCCATTGTATATATTGTTCCGTTCTGATATAACTTTTTCATTCGATTCAGCCCCTTTATACATTCAAGTTTATTCTAATTCTACATATTTAATAGTAAAAAAGACACCGATAAAATCGATGTCTCCTATTTTAATTTTATAAAGTTGATTTTTATTGTATGACATGCTTTACGGCAGCAACTAATGCTTCCGTTCTTTCTTCACCAAAATATGCTTTATATCTATCATCTGCATCATACATATTTATGATTTCTATGTGTTTCTCTTCTGTATAATTTGGCCAACTATATGTTAACCATTCTCTGTGTAACTTAGTCACTTCTTCTTGTCTTTCCAATGTTGCTCCTTGGTCTACAATATTATCAAGTTCTTCTACTAGTTTCTTTTCAATTTGATTTTTACCTTTAATTTCATCTTTGGTCATATCGAGAAACTGATCATCAGTCTGGTCAATTTTATGGCCACTTCTATCTTCAACTGTTTCTCCCTGAATCTCTTCGTTAATATTTAGCTTGTCACGATCGAATGTTTCAAAACCTCTTTTTTCTGACATTATGATTTCCCCCTATTCATATCGTATAACATTTAATATTATCTATTTACCCGTTTTGCAAAAAAATAACAAAAAGAGCGGGATAGAAATCTCAATATTCTAAAGAGATTACATATCCCGCTCACTATTCTTATTTCAATCGTCTTTGTTCACCTTTTTTAAGATGTTCATTAAACGTTTGTTTATTATTTCTACGTTGGTGTTTAATCAGTAATACAAATGCATATATTAATATTAGACCGAATATGAGTGAAACAATGCCCATAAACTGTAAACCATTTTGTTTACCGCCACTAAATACAAAGTAATAAAAGAAATAGCCTTGAATTAAAATAATAATTGTAAGAACCGTATAATACAAACGATAGTTCATCTTATCCTCCTACATAAAGTACATAATTGCTAGAAAATGAAATACTGAAGCAATCAAAATGAAGAAGTGCCAAATCATATGGAAGTACTTTTTATCTTTTTGAGCATAGAACCAAGCACCTACTGTATAACTAAGACCACCAAATAAAATAAACAACATAAATATTAACGATGTCTTATTGATAACTGATGGTAACATGAGAACACCCATCCAACCCATGATTAAATACATCGCTAAACTTAATTTATGATTAACGTTCTTAGCTGTTGATTTATATACAATTCCCCAAATTGTAATCCCCCATTGGACTGCCATAATAAGCCAACCTAACCAGCCGCCAACTAAAGATAATGCAATAGGAGTATAAGTCCCACAAATTGCGATATAAATCATACTATGATCAATAATTCTCATAATGTATTTCTGAGGTGATGAAGATGACATTGAGTGATAAACAGCAGATGATAAAAACATCAGCATAATACTGATAATATATATAGATACACTCGTCGATTTAAGTGCACCATCACTAATATAACTTTCTACTGCTGCGTATGGTAAGAAGAATAACAGAAAGAAAGCAGGGACACCATGTGAAACTGCATTTCCGACTTCTTCGCCAAAGGAAAGTGGCATAATATCTTTGAAAGCTTCTTTAACTTTCCCATTTTTTCTAGGATGAGACTTTGTATAGTTGATTTGTTCCATTCATATACCTCTTTTTATAATAGTTGATTGTTCTCTAAATCTCTTTGAGCTGTTTCAATACTGTCTTGTCCTTCTTTATTCTTTAAAGGACTAAATTCTTTCGTTCTATCTACTTGTAGTGTAGCAAATGTGTCTGCATATTGGAAAATATCAAAATAAAACAGTTCGAATTTCAATGACTCTTCTTCTACAACGCTGAAGTCTTCATCTAATTGTTTTAACTTCTTAACTGCTAAATGATACGGCAATGGTTTAGAAGCCGCTTCTATAAGGAAATCTAATTTAAATACATGAATACCTATATTAGCATTCTCTAATTTATCAACATCATCTTCAGATAGCTCAGAATACTCTAATACACGTTTTTTACCATCTATTGATACAAGGCGACCAACTTTTTCACCACTATGTGCTTTAATAGATTTAGTTGTTACATCACTATTATGCTTTACTGTAAATCCAACAAATTCAGGATCCAGAACTTTTACGAGCGCGTTATCAATGTTGTTTAAAAATAAGTATTCCACGCCATTTTCTTTCATTTCAGCAAGTAACTTTGTTTTCTCTAGAGATTTGAATACACCACCATTACCATTAGGTGTACGCATCACTCTTTTATTTGTATCTAAAATTAATTGACCATCTGTTGTTAAAGATACAATGTGATCTTGCTTGAAGAAGTGAATATAATTTTCATCGTAATCAAAGTATTTATTCTCTAAGAAAAATGACAGCGTATCTTTATGATTTACGTCACTTGTCATAATATACCAATGAATAGGTGTACCAATTTCTTCTTTTAATTGCTTTAATTGTTCTGCTTGTCTTTCGAATAAACTTTTGTCATTAAACGAGAACGTACCCTTTGGTCCTTTATGACCTAATCTTGTACCTTGCCCACCAGCCATTAATAATACCGCAAATTTACCATCTTTAATCGCTTGTATCCCAAGTGAACGGTAAGATTTCAGTTGTTCTTCTGAAAGTTGATCTTTAACTTCAAACTCAACTTGTTCTATATTATCTGCAACATCTATTGTCTTTCTATTTATGTATACATCTTGATATAGTTTATCTATTTCATCTAAATCTAATTGATTAATATCAGATTCTAATTGTTCTTTCTCACTTTGGCTCATCACTTTAGTATATTCTAAAATGTGATTTTGACCATGTTCTATCAGGTTTGTTTCATCTAGCATTATAATACCTCCGAAAATTTGACTCATTCTTATTATACGACTTTAGAACGATTTGTCTAAAAATATCATAAAAAATTTATAATTAAAATGATTATTTCAAAATTAAATGGGTATTTATAATAATGTGTTGCTTTAAACACAAAATATCCCTATATATAATAGGCCAAGGAGGATTTTATTATGAGTTTAGGAGATAAGTTTAACGATGCAAAAGACAAAGCAGTTGAAAAAGGTAAAGATCATGTAGAAGAGAATAAAGACGAATATACTGAAAAAGGTAAAGACTTCGCTAAAGATAAAGGCGAAGATTTAAAAGGTAAATTCGGAAAATAACATAATGTTTAATGGAAGCTAAGACACTACCTTTTGTCTTAGCTTCTTTTTTATATAAACAATCGATAAATATCTTTCCACCATAAAACGACCGTGATAATGGTAAATGCAGATGATAGACTTAAATCCATAACACCGCCTGTTCTAAATACAATGGGTAATTTAACTGAGACATTTAAAGGATAAAATAGTTTAACGCCTCTTGGTGTTAACATATCTAAAATAATATGCGATAACATACCTAATATAATCGAAACTAAATATGGTTCTGGTGCGGATATGCTTCTCAATCCCCAAAATATTAAAAATAGAAATAATAATGAATGGGTAAACGTTCGGTGTCCAAAAATTAATCTAACAATAAAACTAATAGGAAATATTTTCTTGCCTAGATTACTTTTGAAATGACAAATATCTGGGACCAAACTTGCTACGCCACACAAACTTACAATCGTAAATGAAGTAAAAATATCTTCTCCATAATAAATACTTAATGATGACCCGATGAATATACCGCATGAAAGATGTGTTTTTCCTGTCATATTAATGTTTCCTCTTTTCAATTACTTTATTTTATTTTACCACAGAATACCGAACAAGTATACGAACACTTTGTGACTTTATAGTGATATACCTCACATAATTACAATTCAAATGACAAAATTGTGAAAAGAATCACATAAGTATTGATTTGTTATTAATCCCTGTTAAACTATAGTTGTAAGTCATATTAAACATAACCCTATACCATTGTTGAAATAACCCCCTTATTTCACAATAAAAAAACGTTCATCAATTACGATGAACGTTTTTTTATTTAGCTTGCTTTATTTAATTGCGTTTCTTGATGATAATCACTTTGAGTGGTTTCATTGTTGCTTGATTGTTGAGCGCGATTTTGACTTTGCCCTTCTCTATTTGTATTCTCATCTTGTTGGTTCGTGTTTCGAGAAGGATCTGTTTGATTATTATCCTCTTCGTATGGTTCATTACTTTGTTCATTTGATCCTTGACTAGAATCTTCATTTGTGTTTGAGTGTTGTTGATCATGATGACCTTGATTATTTTGATCATTTTCTTTAGGTAATGAACAGCCATCATCATTACATAAGTAACCATCACGTGATAAATTTTGCCAAGCTCTCGTAAATTCTATTGTATTTTCTGCTTTATCACATTCCGCTTGAGAGTTACCTTGATTTAATAAACAATTTCTAGCTACTGTATAAGCTTCTGTATCAAACGTTTCAGTTTCATTGTGATTGTTTGGTTTAACACCATTTACATTTTCTTCTACTGGAATTTCATCTGTAGATTGTTGATTGTTATTATCATTTTGTTCGTTCTGATTATTATTATTATTTGGTTTTGATTTTTCTTCTTTAGTTTTAACATCTTCACCTGTCGATTCTGCAGTTGTTTTTTCTTCAGTAGTAGTCGTTTCAGATGATTTTTCGTTATCATTATGTTCATTATTCTTAGAAGTTTGGTTGTCACATGCTACTAGAAATAATAAGCAAACTGTTAAGAGACCATAAATCCATTTCATAGAATCACTCCTCGGCCTTTTTGCTTTTTCTTTCTTACTATTCATTAAAGACACTTCTTTCTTATAAAATAATTAAGCATTTAATAAAACATAAGAATATCATACATGATAAACTAACATTAGTAAAAACTATTGTAACATGTAGGAGGTATTAAATATGTATAGAAATGTTAAAAAGGATGAGTGGACAGGTAGAACAGATAGTACAACATTGCGTTCTGCTTTTAGATTTCATCAAATCGTTGATTCAATTCATATTGAGAAAGAAGACATTACACCAAAGAAAGAATTCGAAAATCAAGTTAATATGGCACTTATAGGTTTTGAATGCGATGAAGGTGTTTCTAGAAATAATGGTCGACCAGGTGCTGTAGATGGTCCTAAACATTTTAGAAAAGCCTTAAGTCCTTTACCAATACATAATGAGTATTTACATTTAACTGACTACGGAGATATCATTTGCCACAAAAATAAAATGGAAGAAGCGCAATCAGAACTTGGAGATAAAATCTCAAACATATTATTACATAATGACTTTACAGTTATTATCGGTGGTGGTCATGAAGTATTATATGGCCATTATTTAGGCGTAAGAAAAGCCAACAAAGACAAAAAAATTGGCATCATCAATATAGACGCACATTTTGATATGAGAGATTACGATGAGAAACCATCTTCTGGCACAATGTTTAAACAGATTTTAGATCAAGACGATCAAGTTGGTTATTTCGTGCTAGGCATTCAGAAAAATGGTAATACAAAAGCACTCTTCGAAAGAGCTGATGAATACGGTGTCCAATACATTCGTGAAGATGAGCTTCGTAGCCATTTATCAATAGAGACTATTACTTCTATTAATTCATTTATTGAAGGATATGACGAAATCCTCATTACATTATGTACAGATTCGATAGATGTAAGTTATGCGCCTGCAGTAAGTGCACCTTGTATTATGGGCTTACAACCTCAAATTGTTCAAACAATTTTACAATTAGTTACAAACTCAAACAAAAGTTCAAGCATTAGTATTGCTGAACTATCACCAAGATTCGATATAGATAATCGAACTGCAAGATTACTTGCTAATATTGCATCGAATATTTATCACGATCAAGCAGAAGTTATTCAATCACAGTGGGAGTCCTAAATCATGTCAGAATTTAAAAAAGGTATTATTTATGCAATATTTGCATATATTATTTGGGGTGTCCTACCAATTTATTGGAACCTCGTAAGTGAAATTGGACCATTCGAAATTTTGGCACATCGTATTATATGGTCAGCAGTATTCATGTTATTACTGCTATTATTTACAAAACAATTTCCAATGTTCAAAGCAGCAACGATTAAATTATTTAAACAAAAGAAAATGCTATTCGCTATTATCATTGCTGGTTATATTATTACAGTGAACTGGGGTACATTTATCTGGGCTGTTAATAATCACCATGTACTACAAGCAAGTCTTGGTTATTACATCAATCCGTTAATGAGTATTTTCTTAGCTTTTATTTTCTTAGGAGAACGATTCTCAAAAGCTCAATGGGTAGCTATACTATTAGCATTTGTCGGTGTTATTTATATGACTTTTCAAGTTGGCGAATTTCCATTCGTTTCAATATTACTCGCAACATCATTTGCGCTTTATGGGTTAATCAAGAAAGTTGTAGATATTGATGCATTTAGTAGTATTACGATAGAATGTATCGTAACATTACCAGCAGCACTTATTTATATCTTCTACTTATCACAACATAATACCGTTACATTTGGTATGAACAGTTCAAGCGGATGGTTATTACTTTCTGGTGCTGTTACAGCTGTTCCATTAATTTTATTTAGTGCTGGAGCAAGAAGAATACCACTATCATTAACAGGCTTTATACAATATATCGGTCCAACTATCATGTTCTTTATCGGTATATTCTTGTTAAACGAACATTTCGATGTTGATCAATTTATTACATTCATATTTATCTGGGCAGGTATTATCATATATAGCTACAGTAAATATGTAGAACTTAATCGCAATAGAAAAAAATTAACAAAAGAAGCTAGCTAAAAAACAATAGAAGCAATAAATAAAGGGTGAGACATTTATTGATGTCTCACCCTTTATTTATTAATATATATCGCCACAAGTTGTAGCTAATAATGCTTTAATTGTATGCATTCTATTTTCTGCTTGTTGGAATACTTTCGAATAATCTGATCTAAATACGTCATCTGTCACTTCCATACTTGTTACACCAAATTTTTCGAAACAAAGCGCGCCCATTTCAGTATTCAAATCATGAATAGCTGGTAAGCAATGTAAAAATAAAGTTTCATTTTTACCAGTTAAATTAATTAAGTTTTGATTAACCTGGTAATCTTTAAGTAATTCAAAGCGTTCTTCCAATTGTTGTTCCTCACCCATTGAACACCAAACATCTGTATATATGATATCACTGCCGTAAATACCTTCTTGGATATTATCTGTAATTAATATCTCACTTCCAGATTCTTTACTAAATGACAATGCCATATTTTGAACTTCTTCATTTGGTTGGAGTGATGATGGTGCAACAATATGAATATTCACACCTAAAATTGCACTCGTAACGAGCAACGAGTTCGCAACATTATTGCGTCCATCTCCTATAAACGTCAAAGTCTTTCCTTCGTATGTACCAAAGTATTCTTTAATTGTCATAAAGTCTGCTAACATTTGTGTAGGATGCCACTCATTTGTTAAGCCATTCCATACTGGTACGTTCGAAAATTGAGCTAAATCTTCTACTGTCTTTTGTTCAAATCCTCTAAAAGCAATACCATCAAACATAGATCCAAGTACGACTGCTGTATCTTCAACAGATTCTTTCTTACCTAACTGTAAATCATCTTTACCTAAATAAGACACACTTGCACCCATCTTAGTTGCAGCTACTGTGAAAGCTGAACGTGTTCTCGTTGATTGCTTTTCAAATAATAAAGCGATATGTTTCCCGTTTAAATAACGGTGTGGGATTTGATGCTTTTCTTTGAATTTTAATTCCATTGCCAAATCAATAAGCGATTCTAATTCTCCTTTAGAAAAATCAACTTCTTTTAAAAAACTTGTCTTGTTTAATTCCTTTAACATAGATAACTTCGTCCCAATGAAACCAGCTCCTCATTTATTTATAAAGATAATATTACAACATAGCATTCTGTTTGTAAATAGTTATTCAATATATTGCATAAAAATACTATCATCAATTAGTATGACATAATAATTAAAAAATATAACACATTTTCTCGTTTTTCTATTGAAAACGGATACATAATGCGTTATGATGTAGTCATCAAACAAAAGGATGTGTTTAGATATGGCAATGAGAGTATCAAAGGACAATAATCAAGTTCATATTCAATGGAGAGTAGCGGACATTACAATTCCAAATAATGAAATTAAAAACATTAAAGAGGATCAAGATATTCACGCTTTGTCTAATGAAGCCCAAGATCATATCGTAAGAATTGGCTCAACTTTTGGCAAAACAAATCGTGTGATTATCGAAACAAATGATAAAGAATATATTATTTATACACATGCTGATAAGAAAGTTTACAACGAACTTACTAAAGAAGCTTAAGTTCAAACTTTCAGGCATTTTAAATAAACACCTCGAAGTCATATAAAGCTGACTTCGTGGTGTTATTTATATGGCATTTTCAAATTGAATTATTATGATACATTTTTAAAGCATGCTAACATATAAGAAAGGAGTGATGATCAATATGTTAAGAGACTTAAAAGGGCTCAATGCAGTCATTACAGGTGGCTCTAAAGGTATCGGTAAATCAATCGCGATTGCATTAGCTCACGAAGGCGTCAACGTTGCAATTGCAAGTAGAAATATTGATACTTTAAAAGCAACAGCCGATGAACTTAAACAATATGACGTCAAAGTATTTTATAAAGAAACTAATATTGCGCACCAAAAAGATGTGCAACGTTTTATAGAAGATTCATATCATGCATTAGGCTCTATTGATATCGTGATAAATAATGCAGGTATTATGAAGAACAATTCATTTTTAGATGTAAGTGAATCTGAGTTTGATCAATTATTCAAAACAAATGTTAAAGGTATATATTACGTTTTACAAGAAGCATTACCACATCTCGTAAGACAAAAAAGCGGAGATGTTATTAATATCGCTTCAATGTCTGGTTTAAAAGCCAGTGCAACAAGCAGTATCTATTCTGCTACTAAATATGCAGTAATTGGTATGACTGAAGGTATTATGCAAGAAATGAGAAAACATAACATCCGAGTATCATATTTAACCCCTTCAGCTGTATTAACAGACTTAATTGGAGAAACACAATTACAAGAAGATACAATGACGCATCCAGAAGATATAGCAGACGTAGTCATATCACAATTGAAACTACAACCAAGAACATTTATGAAGACAGCACAAATCTGGGCTACTAACCCAACACCAAAAGAATAGGAGAGATAACAATGTATGTTGTAACAAATAGAATTAAAATGAAAAAAGGTTATGCAGAAAAATTAGCACCAATGTTTACTAAAGGTGGCGCATTACAAGAAATGAAAGGTTTCATAAAAGTTGAAACTTGGAACATGCAAGACATTGATGAAAATGACGAATTACATGTAAATATGTGGTGGGAAGAACTAGAAGACTTTGAAGCATGGAAAACGAGCGATGCATTTAAACAAGCACATAGTCGCGGTGGAGACAGTAATAAAGACAAAGGTGAATCACCAATGTTAGGATCTGAAATCGCAATCGCTAAAGTCGAAACAACAATCGATCCAAAATAATAATATAAAAACGGACAAACTGAACTATTTAAGTTCATTTTGTCCGTTTTTTAATTTAAAAGAAAATATGAGCTAATATTACAATTATCGGTAATGCAATAATTGTACGCATAATATAAATCATGAAGAGTTTCCCTAGGCTTACTGGTATTTTCGAACCGAGTATAACGCCCCCTACTTCTGATAAATATATTAATTGTGAAATACTTAAAGCACCTACGATAAATCTTGTCATATCACTTGGTACATTACTAATAAGTAATGATGGTAAGAACATATCTGCAAAACCGATTAATAATGTTTCAGACATTTCTTTTGCATATGGTATTTGCATTAATTCTAATAATGGTACAAATGGTGCACCTAAAATACTAAATGTTGGTGTATATTCAGCAACAATAGTTGCTAATGTACCGATTGTCATAACGACTGGTAGTACTGCTAACCACATATCCAATACAGTTTTCACACCATTGATAATGAATTGTTTAAAGTCAGGTGATTTTACAGCTTTTTGAGTTGCTTGTTCAAATCCCCATGATATTGGATTATGTGTTTTAGGAATTGATTCATTTAATTGCTCAGTGCTACCGTTTGAATACTTATCTGGAATTTGTTTAAGTGGCCAAATTCTAGGCATTATAAAAGCTGCTACAACACAAGCTAAAATAACGGATAAATAAAATTTAAAGAAATAATCCATTAAGCCAATTGTTTGAGCAATGACAATTGCAAATGTGATGGATACAACAGAGAATGTTGTCGCAATGACAGTTGCCTCTCGACGTGTATAAAAGCCTTGTTCATATTGTTGACTTGTGATCATTACGCCTACAGTTCCATCACCAATAAATGAAGCTAGATTATCAACAGTTGATCTACCAGGTAATTTAAATACTGGTCTCATAATTGGCGCAAACATTGGTCCTAAAAATTCTAATAAACCAAAGTCCATTAATAATGGTAAAAACAAACCTGCAAAGAAGAATACTGCAAGCAATGTTGGTAATAAATCATTGTAAACCATTAATCCAGTATTTTCATTTACAACTATACCAGGTCCAAAATCGAAATAAATGAATATTGCAAATATCGCACCTATTATTCTGATTACGACCCAAATCCAATTGACGTTAAACAATTCGTTCGCTATAGATCTCTTAGTAGAAGTACTGAATATCGTAGAATAGATTAATGTCATTACTGCAGAGAAACTAATTAAAAGCATTATAATTAGTCCGGCATAGTCACCTATCCAATCTAAAGCTGTATTTGCAAGGTATGCAACAGGTAAACTTGTTTCTTTCTCCCCTTTATCGTCAGTTACCGTAACGGGAACTAAAAATAAATATATTCCTAACACTGATAATATAATAAACTTTAACCTTCCTACTAAAACGCTCGTCTCTTTCATACTTTCTCTCCTTTTCGCAAGACTAACTATACACAAAAATTAATAAATATTCAATACTATTCATCTCTAATTGTATTATATATTTTTATGTAAGCGCTGTCATTATTTTTAGTAAAAATAAAAGAATTATTAATCATAATATACCAATGTATTTATTATAATTTTTCTTTAAATATTTTTAATTTTCAAACATCTATTTATTATCCGTATAATATATAGATCAATTCCAATTAAATCTTTCATTTTATACCTTAAAAACACCTTAAATTTCTGATTGTTCGGGTATTAAATTTTATCTGTATTTTTACAAATCACACTGTTATAATCATGATTATATGTCAAAGAGAAGGAGTTATATGATGTCGAAACCTCGATTAATTACATTTATGTTAAGCGTATTTGTTGTGGGAATGGTTGAACTAATGATTGCAGGTATACTTACTTTAATGAGTAAAGATTTGAATGTATCAGAAGCAATTGTAGGACAACTTGTAACAGTTTATGCATTAACATTCGCAATTAGTGGTCCCATACTTGTTAAACTCACTAAAAACGTCTCACCAAAGACTGTATTATTAGTAAGTATGGCTATATTTATTTTAGGAAACGGAATAATTGCGATTTCACCTAACTTTACAATACTAGTAATAGGTAGAGTATTATCTTCAGCGGCTGCTGCTATTATTGTCGTGAAGATTTTATCTTTAACTGTTGTGTATTCAAATCCAAGCGAACGCGGGAAAATGATTGGACTTGTTTATACTGGTTTCAGTGCAGCTAACGTACTTGGTGTTCCTCTAGGCACTAAAATAGGTGATTTAGTAGGTTGGAGAATGTCATTTGTATTTATATCTACAGTAGGGATTATTGCACTTATACTTATTATTTTTAATGTAGCAAGCAATAAAATAGATACAGTAGAATCTTCTAGTCAAAGCCAAGATTACAAAGTCGTTCATCCGTTAGAAATTGTAAAATATTTAAGCATAACTTTCCTTATATTAGCGGCAAATTATGTTGTCGTAACGTATATTAGTCCGTTACTATCTGTGTATGGATATGATTTAAATATCGTATCACTCGTACTACTCGTAGCTGGTATCGGTGCAATTATTGGTACTTCATTAGGTGGATATATTACAGATGCATTAGGCAGTAAAAAGTGGCTATTAATTTCATTAAGTACTTATACAGTACTAATGCTTGTATTTGAACAATTCTTACCTATACTTGTTATTACATTAATAGGCGTATTTGCTTGGAATATTGTCCAATGGGGATCAAATCCACCTATCCAAATCGGTATCATCTCTCAAATTGAAGGAGATACAAGTGCGGCAATGAGTTGGAACATGTCTAGTTTAAATGCAGGAATAGGCGCTGGTTCATTATTAGGTGGTATATTTGTATCATACTTTAATGTAGTATCTAGTCTATATGTAGCTGGTGCATTGAGCTTCATTGCATTCCTAATTTGTTTAACGATTAAGAAACAACCAAAGACGCAAAAAGTATAAAAAAAGCGAGTGAGATATTTATCTCACTCGCTTTTTTTATACTTTATTGTAATTCTTTATTGCTTTTTGATTGGCTTTCTTCATCTGATGATGCGTTCTTTTGTTCGTATTCTTTTCTACTCATAACATCATCAACGTGCATATTTACTTCAACAACTTCAAGTCCAGTCATATGTTTAACTTGCTCTTTAACTAAGTCCGCAACTTTTTTGAAGATTTTAGGAGCTGATTCACCATATTCTAAAATTACTTTTAAATCTACAGCTGCTTGTTTTTCTCCTACTTCAACAGAAACCCCTTGCGTTACGTTATTTCCAGATGTGAAACGATCAGTTAAGCTAGAAGCAAAGCCGCCTTTCATATCTAAAATACCTCTAACCTCTCTAGCAGCAATTCCAGCAATTTTTTCTACTACTTCATCTGAAAATGATAATGTATTTGAAAATTGTTGCTCTTGAGCTTGAGCTTGTTGTTGTTGAGCTTCGCGCTCTTGTTCATTTACCCCTGTTTGTTCATTGTAACTACTTTTTACTTTGTTGTTGTCTACGTTTGCCATAATAGATTCTCTCCCTTTAATTTATAATTTGTTTATTTGCATTATTTATATTGTAAGCAGTCTAACTTATTCTATTTAAGAAATTTAAGAACTGCTGTGTACAATCTTTAATATACCCCAATCCTACACCTATTAAACATAGGACTAGGATTAAAACTGTTTTCCAAAAACCAATTGTTAAAAATAGTACTGCTAATATTAACATTGCGATAAAACCAATAATTCTCCATTTATATTCTTTAATAAAATTAATGAATTGATTTGGATCTTGATTTTCATTTGGCATAATCGGAACCTCCTATCCTTAGTCTTATAAAACTCTTGTGTCACTCGATTTTTGATCTCTGACATTAATCTCAATATTTTTTACAGGTATTTCTGAGAAATGCTCAACATTTTCCTTAATATCTGATTTAATTCGATCCGTTAATGTTTGAATTTGGCCTGTATCTGAAACCACAAAGAAATCAGCTTTGATTGTTGCATAAGATTTATTTTTCTTATTATACAGTTTAGAAATAACATTTGGTTGACGTACTTCATCGTATTTTTGAATAGTACGATAAACACATTTTTCAACTGAATTTCTCGTAATATAAATGTGACCATCCTCATAGTCACGATGTAAGCCTGGCTTTTTATGTGTTGGTTTAAATGTTGCAAAGAACATCAATATACCAAAGAATATTAATACACCTGCACAAGCAATCAACGTTGGTTCAAACCAATTATATTTTAATAATTCTTGTTGATAGCTCTTAATTTGGCTAATATCCAAGTACATAAAAAGAAGCGTGCCTACAACTACTATTATGAATAAGCCTAGGAAAAAATTCTTTAATCTTCTCACTGGCAACTGCACCTCCTATGTAAAGTTCTATTACTACTCATAGTTATACCCCTAAAACGATTTTGAAAACTAAATTTTATAATTTAAGTAAACTTTTTTGGAACATGTTAATAAATCTTAAAATTTGTAGTAATTAAAAAATAAAAAACTCTCTTCCATTATAGAAAGAGAGTTCATTATTATATATGCGTTGATTTTTGCATTAAGTATAAGAAATAAGGAGCACCAACTATTGCAACAATAATACCTGCTGGAAGTCCGTTAGGTTCTAATACAATTTTACCAATTGTATCTGCTACAACAAGTAAAATCGCACCGTTTAACACTGCAATTGGTAAATATAATTGGTGTCTCGGTCCAACAATACTTCTTGCTATATGTGGTCCCATTAAGCCGACGAAACCAATTCCGCCTGCTACTGAAACTGCAGCTGATGATAATACAACAGCTAAGAATACAAGTAGTATTCTTTCTCTATTATTATTAATACCGAAAGAAACGGAAATTTGTTCATTCGTACTTAATACATTTAATACATTTGCTTTATAGAATAAGAATGGCATGACAATAGCTAACCATGGGATAAATGCGAACACAAACGGCCATTCATCTCCCCATATATTACCTGCAAACCATCTTGCGATAAATTCCATTTGATCTTGATCAAATGTAGACATAATTGTAATAGATGCACCACTCAGAGCAGTAGATAAACCTACACCTATTAAGACCATTCTTACAGGGTTTATACCTTCTCCACGTTTATGACTGAATATGAAAATAACCATTGCAGTTGCTAAACCGCCGAGCATACTTACAATTGGTAATACATATACAAAATCTCCTGCTTTTATCGTACCAACAACAAGAAATAGTGTAATCATAAACCCGCTTCCTGCATTAATACCAAGAATACCTGGTTCTGCTAAAGGGTTCTTGGTAATACTTTGTAGGATTGCACCACTTAACGCTAAACTTGCACCTGCAAGTATTGTGATGAGCATTCTAGGCATTCTGAATTCAAATAATACCATTGTATCTAGTTCATTACCTTGTCCAAAAATCGTCTTAAAAAATTGTGTAAAGGACATATTAAATTCACCAGTTGTCATAGCAAATCCCATAGAAGCAATAAGTGCGATAACTAATATAATAAATGTAATACGCTGCTTTTTAATTATTTTAGGATGTATCATAATATTTTACCGTCCCTTCTTACAAGATAAAGGAAGAACGGCACACCGATAATTGAGATAACAGCTCCAATAGGTGCTTCTCCTAACATTCTTGCAATCATATCTGCAAATAACAGGATAAAACCTCCAAGAACTGCTGATAAAGGTATCACACGTTTATAATCAGTTCCAACCATGAATCGAACAATATGTGGCACCATTAATCCGACAAATGCGATTTGTCCAACGATTGAAACCGCTATACCTGCTAGGAACATTGTAGCAATTAGACTCGTGTATCTAACAAATGTACTATTTTGACCTAATCCTTTTGAAAGTGTATCACCTAAACTAAGTATTGTAAGTTGTCTACTCATGATAATAAGGACAATTAAAATAACAATAACAATCGGTGTAGAGATCATAAGTTGTTTCCAAGTTGTACCACTTACACCACCAACACTCCAGAATGTTAATGTTTGATTTAATCTAAATATTAAAGCAATTCCTTCACTTGCAGCTGTTAAAAGCGCAGATACTGCAGCACCAGCAAGTACTAATCTCATTGGGCTGAACCCACCTCGTTTAGATGAGCCTACACTCATAACGAGTATGCCACCTATACCAGCACCTACAAATCCAGCAAGCATTAATGTGAAATAACCTGCATTAGGTATAACGGCTAAAGTTAAAGCAAGCATCATACTCGCACCAGCATTAAGCCCTAATAAACCAGGGTCAGCTAAGCCATTACGTGTAACACCTTGCATGACAGCACCGGATACAGCAAGTGCCATACCAACAATGACAGCACCTATTTCTCTCGGAATTCTTATTTCTCTTAATATATTATGTTCTTCTATTTTTGGATTATAATGAAAAATCGCATCATAAACCACTTGTATCGAAGTCGTCTTTGCACCAAATAAAAATGACAGAAGTAAAACAGCTACAAGTAACATGATTGTAACTGTTAATATAATGGGATAGCGATTAACTTTTAATGATTTAGTCTGAGTCATTGAGTTGCCATCCTTTATAACTTCGTATAGTGCTTACATAATAAATTATATGTTACAAGCATTGGTTTTCCAGTTCGTGGGTCTGTAGAGAGCTCTGCATCAATATTGAAGACTTCTTCCAATATTTCATTTGTTAAAACTTCTTCTGTTTGACCTTGTGCAACAATTTCACCAGATTTCATAGCAATTAAATGATCTGAAAAACGAATTGCTTGGTTAATATCATGTAATACCATAATAATTGTACAACCTTGTTCTTTATTTAATTCTTGTACAAGCTCTAAAATTTCTAATTGGTGTGAAATATCTAAATAAGTAGTTGGTTCATCTAAAAAGATGATATCTGTTTTTTGTGCGAGAGCCATTGCAATCCAAACACGTTGTCTTTGACCACCACTTAAATCGTTAATCGATCTATATTTAAAATCATGCGTACCTGTTACATTTAAAGCCCATTCAATTTCCTCTTTATCTTGTTTAGATAATCTACCGAAACCTTTTTGATGAGGAAATCTACCATAAGATACAAGTTCTCCAACTGTTAATCCATCTGCAACATCAGGAGATTGTGGCAAAATAGCAATTTTTTTAGCTATTTCTTTAGTTGAAGTTGAATGTAAATTCTTACCATCTAACAACACTTGACCCGTTTGTACATTTAATATACGGCTTAAAGCTTTTAATAAAGTAGACTTACCGCAACCATTTGGTCCAATTATAGAAGTCACTTTGCCATCTGGTATTTCAAGATTCAATTCATTAACTATTAATTTTTCACCATAACCTATTGAAATAGCTTCTCCCGTTAAACGATTCATAAAGAACCCTCTTTCCATTAAAATTAACTCTATTTATATGACATTTTCATTAATTGTATATATCTGTAAATGATAATCATTATCATCATTCATATTCATGTATTATAGCATTTAATAGTATCTTTTTCTATCATTTTCTGAATATTTTCGTATTCCGTTCACAAAAAGAGGTTGGAACACTTAACGTATTCCAACCTCTTAACATTATTATTCATCTACTAAAAATCCATTTCCAAGAACGTCTCTTACGTCATGGACAACGACAAATGCATTTTCATCAAATTTTCTAATCATGCGTTTTGTTCTAGAAAGTTGTGTCTTCGCAATAACGACATATAAGACATCTGTATCTTTCTTAGAATAATAGCCTCTACCATTTAGAATCGTACAACCACGACCAATTTGTTCATCAATCATTTTAGCGATTTGATCGGGATTTTGAGAAATGATTGTAACGGCTTTTTTAGGATTTAGACCTTCAATTACAAAGTCCATCACTTTTGTTCCTACATATAATGAAATCACTGTAAGTAACGCTTTTTCTAAAGGCATTACAGTAAGTGAGAACATCACGACGATAAGGTCAAAGAATAATAGAGCATATGATGTATTAACGTCTAAATACTTATGCGCTATTCGAGCAAGAATCGTCGTTCCAGCAGTCGTACCACCAGATAATACAATTAGTCCTATACCTAGACCAACCATGAAACCACCAAAGATTGTGTTAATTAAAATTTCATTCGTATGCACAACCCAAGAGTCAGTTAGACCTAGAAATACAGAAATAGCAATAACAGCTATTATCGTATAAACAGTACTTCTCTTGCTTAAAAATTTATAACCTAACGCAATTAAAATAGCATTTAAAATAAACGTAGACCATGCAGGTGAAATGTCGAATGCATAAAGTAAGATTAAAGAAACCCCAGTTACGCCACCTTCACCTAAATTAGCAGAAATGATAAAGGCATTAACACCCGTAGCAAAAATAAAAGATCCTGCCAAAATTAATATCATATCTCGTAAAATTCTATTTTTCATGACCTTACCTCCTCTATATTTTTTAACAGACATATAGATACTACCACAATCCTCAAATCCCCTCAACATGCCGATTATAAATAGAAGACGAATCATATAATGGATGTATAACGGTGATGTGAAGAAAGTAGTTTGAATTGAGTGAAGTGATAGAGGAGAGAGAAATAGGTGATGTCTTGGCTTAATTAGAGCGTTAAGCCATGACTTAGGCTATCTCTTGGCTTTATTCAGACATTAAGCCACAACTCGTGTGTTTATTCCTCCTTTAACTCACATCTTCCACTATCTTATATCTTCAATCCCCTTCATTTTCACATTCACCACTTAATTCAAACTGTCATCACCAAAAAAGTACCGACAAAATCGTTTCTAGATTTTGTCGGTACTACTGTCTTCGTATATTAAACCCCTGATATATCTTCCTCTTAAAATTCTTTTTCAAAGGGTTCTTGTATATCTTTTAACACTTTAACAGAGTTATCAAATAATGATTTTTCTTCTTCATCTAATGGCATTTCGATAACTTCTCTAATGCCTGATCTGTTTATAAGTGCTGGTACGCCTATATATACACCTTCATGTCCATACTCGCCTTCTAAATATGCAGACACTGTTAACACCACATCTTGGTTGTTCAAAATAGCTTTTGTAATACGCATTAACCCCATTGCTACTCCATAATAAGTTGCACCTTTTGCTTCAATAATTTCATATGCTGCATCACGAGTTTGTACAAATATTTCTTCTACTCTATGTTTGCGTGTTTCATCTTTTTCAATAATACTTCTTAATGGTTTACCTGCAATATTGGCATGAGACCAAACTGGTAATTCTGAATCACCATGTTCACCAATAATATTTGCATGAACACTTTGTGGTGCGACATCGAATTCTTCACTTAATAAATATCTAAATCTTGCTGTATCTAATATAGTACCTGATCCGATTACACGTTCTTTTGATAAACCTGAGAATTTCATAGTTGCATATGTTAATACATCTACTGGGTTAGTTGCAATTAAGAATATACCATCAAATCCTGAATCCATAATTTCAGTAACGATTGATTTGAAAATTTTCATATTTTTTGCTACTAAATCTAGTCTTGTTTCACCTGGTTTTTGAGCTGCACCTGCACAAATCACAACTAAGTCTGCATCATGACAATCTTTATAATCACCTGATTTAACTTTAATTGGTGAAGGACCATATACTGTACCATGATTTAAATCCATTACATCCCCGATTACTTTCTTTTTATCTAAGTCTATGATGACAAATTCATCACAAATACCTTGGTTTATCATTGAAAATGCATAACTTGAACCTACTGCACCATTACCTACTAATACGACTTTTTTACCTTTGAATTGTTTCATTATAATCGCTCCTCAATTTATATTTATAAAATTATTGTTAAAATAAATGTCCATATACAGATGAATATTAAGAATCCTACGCTATATTTCAAAGTCATTTTGAGCAATTCAGACTCTTTACCAACTTCTTTAACAGCAGCTGTTGCAATTGCGATAGATTGTGGTGAGATTAATTTAGCTGCTACACCACCTGCTGTATTTGCAGCAACTAACAATGGTCCACTTGTACCAATTTGACTAGCTACTGATGCTTGAATTGGTGCAAACAATGTGTTGTTATTTACAACTGAACCAGTCATGAATACACCTATCCAACCTAATACTGGAGATAGTATCGGGAAGATGTTACCAGCTTTTGCAATACCTTGTCCCATTGCACCTGTAAGTCCACCATAAGTTGTAATTTTCGCGATAGCTAAAATAAAACAGATTGTCAAAATTGGTAACCAAAGTTCTTTAATTGTTACGCCTAATAAATTAAAGGCATCACTGAACTTAAAGTGTTTCGAAATGAGTATTGTGATCACTACTGAAATTAATATTGCAGTACCTGTTGCACTAAATATGTCGATTTTTAATGTAATCAGTTTATTTGTAATTTCATTAAATGTTCCTGGAATATTTATATTCCATACTAATGAAGAAAGTAAACCACCTTCAGCAAATAAAGCTTTGAAAAATGGTGCACTCCATATCATGACAAAAATCGTTAAAATATAGAATGGGCTCCATGCATACATAATGGATTTAACAGAATGTTTCTTTGTTTCCAATACTTCTTGATCTGAAACTCTGAAAATATTTTTAGGTTGGTAATATTTTGAGAAAATTGCTAATGCAACCATTGATAATAATGGTGGTATAATATCAGCCAATTCTGGACCTTGGAAATACGTAATCAATATTTGTAAGCCAGTATATGTTGTACTTACAACAAGTATCATCGGTAAAATTTCTTTCACACCTTTAAATCCATCTAATATCATGACAAGTAAAAACGGAATAAAGAAGTTCAGGATTGGGAGTGTAAGTGTTGAAATCTGTGATACTTCAAGCGCTGAGATATTACCGTGAAGACCTAAACTATCTATAATACCAACTGGAATACCTATAGCACCAAAAGCGCCTGCTGCTCCGTTAGCAATTAAACAAAGCATTGCTGCCTGTAAAGGTTTAAAACCAATTTGAATTAACAATACACTACATATTGCGATAGGGACACCAAAACCAGCGGCACCTTCTAAAAATGCATTAAAGCTAAAACCTATTAATAATAATTGGATACGTTGGTCTTGAGAAATACCTGAAATACTATCTTGAATGATACTGAATTGTCCTGTACCAATTGAAACTTTGTATAACCATACTGCCATTACGACAATATAGCCTATTGGAAGAATACCTTGAAAGAATCCTTCTGTTATAGCACCAATCGCCACAGTATGTGGTAATTCGAAGATAAATGATGCAATGACTAAAGTTACAATAAGTGTCGTAATAGATGCATAAATACCTTTCATTTTAAAAACTGTTAAACATAATAGAAATAATATAATCGGTATACTAGCAACAATTGCTGATAGTGTAACGTTGTCTAATGGATTTATATTATTTAGTAGCACAATGAACAACTTCTTTCTTATTTTTATTTTTCAAGATGCGCATCTTTAACTTTTGTGATTCTTTTCACAATGTAAATATAGCACCTCAATTTCTTGAGGTCAATAGGTTTTATGCATATTTTGTGAAAATATTCACGATTTATTTACTACTGATTTTTTGATTTTTATTGAATCCTTTGCCCTATCTAAATGGTTGCGTTTTCATTATTTCTCATATTTTTTTAACTTTTTATAATAAAAACAAGATCCTGAAATATTTTTCTAAGATCTTGTTCAATACTATATTATTCAGTTAAACTTTGCGTATTTACAAAATGTCTATACTTTTCATGAGATGCTAATAATTCTTGATGTGTACCTACACCTGTAATTTGACCTTTATCTAAAAATACAATTTGATTGGCTTTTTTAATCGTAGCAAGTCTATGTGCAATCACAATAGTTGTGCGATCTTTCATTAATTCATTTAATGCTTGTTGAATGTAGAATTCACTTTCACTATCTAAATTAGCTGTCGCTTCATCTAATAGTAAAATATCTGGATTCTTAATGAAACTCCGTGCGATATCTATACGTTGTCTTTGCCCGCCAGATAATTTTGTACCTCTTTCACCGATTTCTGTATCAAACCCTTGTGGAAATGCCATTATAAAATCATAACATCGTGCCATCTTCGTATAGTGTACAAGTGTTTCTTCTTCTACTTCTGAATAGACACCATATGTTAAATTATCTCTTATCGTCCCTGACATCATTGCATTAGATTGCATAACATATCCAATTTTCTGTCGCCAATATTTTAAAGATATATCATCTATTGGTTGGTTTCCATATAATATTTGGCCGTGATCGATTGGATAAAGTCTTTCAATTAAACTAAACAGCGTACTTTTTCCTGAGCCAGAAGGACCAACAAATGCCGTAACTTCTCCAGATCGAATAGATAAAGATAAATCTTTAATAACGGAATGAGCTTCATATCCAAATGAAACATTTTCAAATGTAATATCTTGATGATTCGTAATCGGTTGATTATGATCATCACCTCTTTTTTCCGCTTCTTCTTGATAAATCTCATAGATACGTTCACTTGCGCCGACAGCTTTCTTATAATCCGTTAAAAACATTGAAAAATTCAAAATTGGCGCTGATAATTGCACGACATAGAATATCATTGCGACCAATGTACCTGCAGTAATCGCTCCACTCGAAACTCTAATACCACCAAAACCAAGTATCACAGCCACTGTTAACGTCATAATAACGCCTGAAAGCGGGGAAATGATTGCTCTGATTTTAGCTTCTTTTAAACCAAGATCATATATACCTAATAAAGTTCCTTTTGTTTTTTCGAGTTCTTTTTCTTCTGATGTTGTCACTTTAACTAATTTCATTTCAGTCAGCACTCTTCCTAATATACCGCTGAATCTAGAAATCTCAGTTTGTGTGTCTCTTGAGATTTTACCCATTTTTCGTCCTAAAGGTACCATTATTCCTATAAATATTGGTAAGATTAGGAACGTCATGAGCGTCATTTGCCAATCTAAAATAAATAACATCACTATCGAACCAATAAGTGTTAACAATGATGGTAATACGCTAGGTGCTTTTTCAGAGATAAATAAGTTAATCACATTCGTATCATCTGTAATTCTACTCATCAATTGTCCACTTTCATTTTTGTCAAAGAAACTCATTTTCAAATTGATTAAATGCTTCCAGAGCTTTTCCCTAATTGAATAAATTGTTTTTTCACCAATCTTGCTTAGTAAATATGTCCCGATACCACTCAAGACTGCATTTACTAAAAATACGCCTATAAAAAGCCAAACCATTCTTAAATCTAAACTTTCTGCATTAAATGTATCTACTAATTTCCCAGTAAATAATGGTACAA
The DNA here is from genome assembly GCF_038005105.1 of Mammaliicoccus sp. FSL K6-3158. Lineage (NCBI taxonomy): Bacteria > Bacillati > Bacillota > Bacilli > Caryophanales > Staphylococcaceae > Mammaliicoccus > Mammaliicoccus sp. FSL K6-3158. Next base: position 537,181 of record NZ_JBBOSL010000001.1, on the reverse strand, counting down.
GCAAACCACTAAGACTACCTAAAATTGAAAGTGTCATAGCCGTAAACACTAATTTTTTAGGCCAGTCTACCTTTTTTAGTAAATAAAGCAGAGGATTTTGTTTTGTCATTTTAATAACCTCTTCACTAAAGTTAATGATATAGTTATATTTTACAGCATTGAGATTATACATACCAAATTTAAAATATGTTCACAAAAAATTAACGTTCATTTGTTATCTTATTGTAGGGTAGTTAATTAATATATGTTAGAATGATATAGTTAATTTTAAAAATAAATAAAGAGGTCTTATCCATGAAAAAAAGTCTATTATTATTTTTTGCATTACTTATATTGAGCATATCGGTAACTCAAAATACTTATGCAGCGGATAATCCGAAATCACCAACACAAGTAGCCAATGAAAATGGATACTCACTCGGTGAAATCTATGAACCTGAAGGCGCTATTAACTATAGTTCTGAGACTGGTCAAATTATGTATGAATATAAAATAGATGCTAAATGGTATCCAGCAAGTATGTCTAAATTAATGACATTATATTTAACTGAGAAAGCAATCAATAGTGGTAAACTTGATAAAAATGCTAAAGTTAAAATGACGGATGAAGAATATCGTTTATCTACATTACCAGAATTAAGTAATACAAAATTGTATCCAGGAGATGTATATACAATCTCTGAACTTATGCAAATAACCGTTTCTAACTCTTCAAATGCAGGTGCGATGATTTTAGGAAGAGAAACGATGAAAGCTGAGAACTTAGCTTCTGCTAAAAAGATAGATAAAAAAGATAAAGACTCCAATAAAAATACTGCATCTAAACAACAAAAAAAGGATTTAGATTCTGACTTTGTTGACTACATGAATGAAACAGCAAAGAAATTAGGTATGGAACATACAAAATTCTACAATGCCAACGGTGCTTCTAATAATTTATTATTAGAATATAAAGCAAAACGATATCAATCAGATGAGGATAATTATTCAACATCTAGAGACTATGCAATTTTAACGCAACACCTTGTAAAACAGTATCCTGATATTTTAGAATACACTAAAAAAGTTGCCCCTACTGTTCACTACGTTACATATTATACGTATAATCATTCACTTGAAGGTGCAGATATGTCACTTAAAGGTACAGATGGTCTAAAAACGGGTTCTAGTGACACAGCGGACTATAACCACAGTCTTTCTACTAAAAGAGATGGATTAAGAATTAATCAAATTCTCTTTGGTGCCGGAGACTATAATAGTGTCGGTGGTGAGAAAGAACGTAATATGATGGGTAATAGCTTGATGGAAAAATCATTTAAAGAATATGAATGGAAAAAAGTATTATCTAAAGGGACTCAAAAAATTAATGGCAAGAAATATTATGTAACAGAAGATTTATATGATGTCGTTCGTAAAGGCGTAGATTATAAAGTTGTACTTCAAGATGGACGTGCAAGCATTGATTATAACCGATCTTATATCGATGATAGCTATGGTCCACCATCTGTAAAAGTAGAAACACCAAGTAAACATAAATTTAACGAAACAAAGAAAAAAGTTACAAGCACTGATAATAGACCTATTATTATGACAGCATCTATTTTACTTGCTGTCGGTATTATCCTTTTATTAACTTGGTTAATCAAACGTAAGAAAAAATAATAACGGATATTAAGTCTTAAGTCCGACAACAAAAACGTCACTTTAGTGTAGAATAGTCTTAAACTATTCAATACGAGGTGACGTTTTTTTGATTCAATTTTTACCGAATTTTCTATCAGAACCAATTAATTTATCCTTAACAACGATAACGATCATCGCGCTTATATATGTATTTGTTCATCATAGAAGACAACAACCCATTTTAAGTTTAATCGATATTATTCTAGGATATTTTCCAATACTCATCCATGAGATGGGTCATGTTATAGCAAATAAACTATCAGGTGGTAAGCCTAAAGACCTCGTAGTTGTTTGGCGTCGTAAAGAGCGTATGGAAACCGGTAGACAAGGTTACGCCGTTACTGGTTCTAAATCACGATTAAATCAATTTATAACGACTTTATTCGGTTATATCATGCCGCCAATTATGTTGATTTTAGGTGTATGGCTTAAACATCACACATTCGGACCAATTTTCTTAATCATTCTTCTGATTATGTTTTTATTCTATGTCATATTAACATCTAAGAAATTTATCCCAAGTATCATTCTCGTCATTATTGCAGTAGCTTTATATGAAGTACTGTCTGCACCGAATATACATGACTTTGGACAAATCATTACGTATATTTATCACATTAGTTTAGGAACATTATTAGGTGAAGTCGCACAATCAAGTATTACAATATTCCTATTAACATTCTCTCGTTCAAGACAAGAATGGGATGGTAGTCAGTTAAAACAGCTCACTAAAATTCCAACTATTTTCTTTAGTGTCATATGGATAGCAATTAATGTATATGCGGTTATGTATACTTTTAATATTTTATGGCCATAGATATTGGAACTTTTAATATGAAGTCTTCGCGTAGTATAATTCGACTTTATACTTTACTGCACGATATCTCGGAGTCTTCGTGCGTTACACTCTGATTTTGCACCTTAGCGCACGATATCTCTCAGTCTTCGTGCGTTACATCCTGATTTTGTACCTTAGCGCACGATATCTCGGAGTCTTCGTGCGTTACACCCTGGTTTTGTACCTTAGCGCACGATATCTCTCAGTCTTCGTGCGTTACACCCTGGTTTTGTACCTTAGCGCACGATATCTCTTAGTCTTCGTGCGTTATATTGTATCCATTAACAAAAAACCAGCAGAAATTCATTCGTTTGAATTTCTGCTGGTTTTTACTTATTAAGCTGTTTTTATACCAAACAAATATGATGCATTTGTTTCGCTTATCATAATTGTTTTATCTTCAAGTTTAAGTTCTATGAGTTGGTTTAAGCTATCTTTATTGCTAATTGTTACTACATCTCCAATATGCAATTCTTGATTACTTAAATAATCTAGGAGATTCACGTAATCCATTACACGTTTAATTTCAACGTCATCTCCAATTTCAAACTCATTTAATGATGTGTTATAAATTTCTTCTATTTGATTCTCTCTTGGAATAATACCACCATGCGGACAAGTTGTTGGGTAACCCATTAACTTATCTATCTTATCTATAAAACGGTCAGATACACGATGTTCAAGTATTTCTGCTTCTTCGTGAACCTCATCCCAAGTATATTCAAGTTCTTCTATTAAGAATCGCTCTATTAGTCTATGTCTTTTAATAATATTTGTTGTATGATCTAAACCCTTTTGAGTTAATTTCACACCTTTATATGGACGAATATCTACATAATCATCCTTTTTCAAACGTAACATCATTTCACTTACTGATGAAGGTTTAATATTTAAATCTTGCGCTAAATTCTTATTGGATACGTAATCTGTTGTGCCATTTAATCCAAAAATTGCTTTTAAGTAGTCTTCTTGTTCTTCAGTCAACATCTACTCTGACCTCACTTTTATTATCGTATATTTATTGTACCACGATTTATTTTTACAGGCTATCTCTTGACTTTAGATAATTTTCTAATATAATCAAATTATAGTTTAGGTTAACCTAAACTTATTTTTAGAAAAGGTGATAACATGTTGCAGGTAAAAAATTTGAATTTATATTTAGGTCAACAGCACATATTGCATGATATTAATTTAACAATTAAATCTACGGGTGAATTAATTGGCATAATGGGACCAAATGGTGCAGGAAAATCTTCATTTATTAAATCGATTTTGGGTGAATTTAAGGCATCAGGTGAAGTTTATTGGCAAGACAAACCGATAAACCAACAGTTGAAACAGTTAACGTATATTCCTCAAAGAAATCAATTAGATCTAGATTTCCCTATCACTGTTCAAGATAGTTTGTTAACAGGCTACTATGCTACATCAGGTTGGTTTAGACCGTTAAAAAAGGAAGCTTATCAAAAAAGGGATCAATTAATGTCAGAGTTACAACTTACTTCATTAAAAGATAAGACATTAAATCAATTAAGTGGTGGACAATTACAACGTGTTCTTTTAGCAAAGTCTTTAATGAAAGACAGTGATTTATTATGTCTCGATGAACCATTTGTCGGCATTGATTTTAAGAGTGAAGAAATCATGATAAACATGCTTAGAAGATTAAAGTCAGAAGGAAAACTCATCATCATTGTTCATCATGACATTCAAAAAGCCAAATTATATTTTGATAGAATCATCCTCCTCAATCGAACTATTAAATTTTTTGGCTCAGCATCTGAAGCTTTAACAGAACACAATATTAAAGAAGTATTTCTAAAGGAAGGCGTTACACCATGATTAATGAATTTATCTCATCCCTAATACAATATAATTTTTTAAGTCGAGCACTGATTACTGCAATTATAGTTGGTGTTGTCTGTGGCATTGTAGGTAGCCTCATAATATTAAGAGGTTTATCTTTAATGGGTGATGCTATGAGCCACGCTGTACTACCTGGTGTTGCAATAAGCTATGTATTAAACATCCCAATGTTTATAGGAGCCTTGTTCACGGGTATGTTAACGAGCTTTCTGATAGGTTATATTGCCCAACACTCTAAAACTAAAAATGACGCAGCTATTGGTATTATCTTTACTGCATTCTTTTCCCTTGGAATTATTATCATAAGTCAAATTAACTCCTCTACTGATTTATATCATATTTTATTCGGGAACATACTAGCAGTAACTTCAAGTGCATTTTATACAACGAGTATTGTCAGTCTGATTGTTATCGCTTGTGTCATATTATTTTACAAACCCTTGCATTTATCAACATTTGACCCTATTGCAGCTAGAATGAGTGGTTTAAATGTAAAATTCATTCATTATTTTGTCATGATGCTATTGGCGCTCGTAACAGTTGCTAGTTTACAAACAGTGGGCATTATACTTGTCGTTGCACTACTCATTACACCGAGTTCAGCTGCATTTTTAATAACTAAATCATTAAAATCAATGATGATTGTCGCAAGTATTATCAGTGCAATATGTGCGGCCTGTGGCATGTATGTTAGCTACCTTTATAACTTACCAAGTGGCGCGTGTATCGTATTAGTCTGCTGCTTTGTATATATGATTACATTCACCATACATAAAATGAAAATAAAATTTGCTTAGGAGGTTAAACATGAAAAAGTTATTTATGCCTTTACTCGTTGTTATTATTTTATTAAGTGCTTGTAATGCGTCGTCTTCAAATGACGATAAAAATTTAAAAGTTGTAACAACAAACTCAATATTAGCTGATATGACAAAAGAAGTAACAAAGACTGACGCAAAAGTCACAAGTATCGTTCCTATTGGACAAGACCCTCACGAATATGAAATCAAACCTAAAGACGTCAAAGCTTTAACAGATGCAGATGTCATTATATATAATGGTTTTAATCTTGAAAGTGGAAATGGTTGGTTTGAAAAAGCATTAGAACAAGCAGGTAAAAAAATCTCAGACAAAAATGTTATTCAAGCAACTGAAGACGTTACGCCTATTTATTTAAAAGGTGGAGAAGGCGATAAAAATAAAATCGATCCACATGCTTGGTTAAGCATTGAAAATGGTATAAAATACGTAAATACAATTGAAAAGCACTTAAGTGATATAGATAAAGATCACAGTAAACAATTTAAAGATAATGCTGAGAAATACACGAATAAATTAGATAAACTACATCATAAAATGATGACAGCATTCAATGATATTCCTGAAGATAAACGTGCTTTTATAACAAGTGAAGGTGCATTTAAATACTTTGCGAAAAGCTATCATATTACACCAGGATATATATGGGAGATTAATACAGAAAAACAAGGTACACCAGACCAAATGAAACAAGCCATTAAATTTGTGAAAGACCACGATTTAAAATCATTAGTCGTCGAAACAAGTGTTGATAAGAAAAGTATGCAGACATTAGCAGAAGAAACAAACCTCAACATTAAAGATGAAGTATTTACAGATTCAATCGGTAAAAAAGAATCTAAAGGTAACTCATATTACAACATGATGGAACACAATGCAGAAGCTATTCATAACAGTATGAAATAATAAAAAAAGAGGTCGAGATTTAATCATCTCGACCTCTTTTTTTGTGTATTTAACTATCATTATTCTGAATTCTGGTAATTAGAACTCGTATCCTTACGGACATTTCTCAGAATTCTGTCCCTAACGACACCCATAACATACACTTCTCAAACAATATCTATTATTTTAATGTTGGATCATCTTTTTTCATGACTTGTTTATATTTACTAAATGTTTCTTTATCATTTTTAGAAAATGCTTCGTTCATCATTTGTCTTTTTTCGGCTCTTCTTCTTCTGTCTTTTTTTGTTTCTTTACGATCATACCTGAAGTTTAGTGAAGTACCTTTTTTAGTAAATTCTTTCATATACATATATGATCCTGAATTATAAGCTGCTCTAATAATCATATGTCCTGCTACTGGAGATGTTAAATATAAGAACAGTATTGTTAATAATGTTCGGACACTAAAGTATTCTTGTGTCACTAAGAAATATATAAACACACCTGTCAAAGTAAGCAACACAGATAATGTAGAGCTTTTAGTAGCGGCATGACTTCGAAGAAATGTATCTCTAAAGCGTACAATTCCTATCGCACTAATGAGCGCTGCTATTGAACCTAACAATATTGATAAAGCGGCAATTAAACTAACGATCTCGCTTAGATTCAAAGACACGACCCCCTTCTATGAAACGTGAAATACCTACTGTACTCAAGAAAGAAAGTATTGCGATAATTAAACTCGCTTCTAAATAACTGAATGTATCATAAATAATGCTTAATACCCCTACTACGGAAACTAGAATCGCACCGATAGCATCAAAAGCAATGACTCTATCTGCGGTAGTAGGACCTATGATCATTCTGAGAAGTACGACAACAATGGAAATACCATATATAACAAGCGCTGTTTTGATAATTGCTAAAATGATAAATGACATTATTTAAGCACCTCCCAGATTAGTTTTTCGTATTTCTTAATTTGCTTCGTTAAAATTTCTTTTTCTTTATCTGAAATATCAATTGCATGTATAAAGAATCTTCTACCATCAGGTGAAAGTCTAAGCACGACGGAACCTGGTGTAAGCATAATAAGCAATGTTAACAATGTAATCGCCCAATCTTGTTTTAACGTTGTTTCATAAGTTACAAGACCTGGATTAACTTTGTTCGTTTTAAATAAAATATAATTGATTGTTGTCATACTTGAAGTCACAAGTTGATAGTTATAAACACATATAAACTTGAAGATTACCCAAACCTTTTTCAAGTAGAAGACATGTCCAAAGAATCTATGCATTAAATAAACAATAAAGATACCAATGAGATATCCACCAACAAAGGTTGATAAATGAAATTTATCTTCATCTTGGAACAGCGTCCATAAGAAGGCGATTAAAATATTTAATAACAACTGTGCCATTATTACTTCGCCTCCACTTCTACGTTTGGAATAATTTCTTTAATATATGACTGTTCATGTATGTTAAATTGTGCTGCTAATTCTGAAATGTTTAATACATATTGTGATGCAATACCTAATAATATGGTAGCTACTGTTAATATAATCATCGCGTATAATTTATGTTTAGAAAGTGGGACTTTTTCAACTTTAGGAATATCGTTTCTACCGAAGTACATCACTAAGAAAATTCTTAGTAAACTGTACATTGCGATGACACTTGTAATTACCATCACGATGACACCAATTGTATAACCATTATCTAAAGCACCTTTAATAATTAATAATTTCCCAGGAAATCCACTAAATGGCGGCACACCACCGATTGATAAAATCGTGATAAAGAATATAATCCCTAGACTCGGATAATATTTAATTAATCCACCAAATTGATCATAATATCTCGTGCCAGATAATAATACGAAAGTACCAATGATTAAGAATAGTAATGTTTTGATAATCATATCGTGACTGACATAGAATATTGCGCCCGTGATGCCATCACTATTATTTGCACTTAAACCGAGAACAGCAAATCCTATTGATAAAATAACTTGGTACGCTGCAATCTTTTTAATATCTTTAAATCCTAATACACCGATACTGCCGATGATCATTGTGATGATAGCCATGATATATAAAAGGAAGTGTGTAACTTCTGGCTTTTCATCGAACATCAACACCATAACTCTTATCAATGCATAAACCCCGACTTTAGTCATAAGGCTGGCAAACAATGCTGCTAACTCAGTGTTTAAAGCTGCATATGCTTTCGGCAACCACATAAACATGACTAAAGCTGCTTTACCACCAAAGACAAAAATCATAATAACTGCTACTAAAGTAACGGTCGTTGGTTGATTACTTTCAGTAATACGCATTGCGATATGTCCAAAGTTCAAAGTACCTAACGTTCCATATAAATATGCTACACCCATTAAGAAGAACCAAGAACTGACAACGTTAATAACAACATAGATAACACTCGCTCTTAATTGTTCAATAGATTGTCCAAGTGTTAATAATACAAATGAGGCTAATAACATAATTTCAAACATAACGTATAAATTAAAGATATCTGCCGTTAAGAAGCTTCCGTTTACACCTGTTAATAAAAATAGTATAAAAGATGGTAAGAAATATCTATTTGCTACTCTTTCTCGCTTACCAAAACCAAAATATATAATAACTGTTACAACAAAACAAGAAACAGTTGTAAATAGAAGTGCCAATTCATCTCCGACAAATTGTATACCAAATGGAGGTTGCCAATCACCAAAGTTAATAACGAGTACTTTATTTAAACTGACTTCTACCAGAAGCCATGCTGTTATGATTGTTGTGATTGCTAAACTCGTTATCGCGATACGTCTTGTTAAAGCTAAACGTTCTTTAAAGAAGAACAATATTAATCCAGTAATTAAAGGTACGAGTAATGGTACTAATATTAAATTATTCATCTACATCTTCATCCTCACCGCGTAACGCTTCTATTCTATTTACTTTCGTCAACTTAAATGTTCTATATATAAGCACGAGTAAAAATGCTGTAACAGCAAAACCAATAACGATAGCTGTTAAGATTAATGCTTGTGGTAAAGGATCGACATAATCTTTTCCTTCTCCATTAATAAGTGGAACATTATTTCCACCAAACTCGCTCATTGATAAAATCATTAAGTTTGCTACGTGTGTATAAATTGCTGTACCAATAACAATTCGAATTAAGTTCTTAGACAAAATCATATATGTTCCTACAAACGTGAGTACGCCTATTATAATGACAAGTATTAAATTCAACTGTTATCACCACTTATCGCAAGCATGATTGTTACAACAGCCCCTACTACAGTAAGTAGTATGCCGAGCTCGAATAGTGTAACGCTTGATAAATGAATCTCACCTAACAACGGCCAAGTCATATAGCCATCTTCATGTGTTAGCATCGGATGCCCAAAGAACATAGGAATAATACCTGTACCAATTGAAATGAGACATCCAATAATCGTAACTGCTCTAAAGTCTAATGGCATAGATTGAACGACTGTTTCCACATCAAAAGCTAAAAACATTAAGATAAAGGCTGAGCTAAAGACGAGTCCACCTATAAACCCACCACCTGGGTTATCGTGACCAGCAAGAAAAATATAAAATCCAAACGTCAATATTATGAATATAGCAATTTTAGATATCGTTTCTAATACAACATCATTTTCTTTCATTTGGCTCATCCTTTCTTATCTTAAATTTAACTAATGTAAATATACCTAATCCTGCAATTAATATAACGATCCCTTCAAGCATTGTATCTAATGCTCTAAAGTCTCCTAGAATACCATTGACGATATTTTTAACACCTGCTAATTCGTATGCATTATCATAGTAGAAAGAAATTTTGTCGAACAGACTATCTTGTTGCATCATAATAACAAAGACAACAACAAAGACTGCCATTAATAAAGCAATTGTTAATTTCACAATTTCACTGATAACATTTGGTGTATCCTTCTGAACATTTGGTAAATGATAGAAGACTAATAAAAATAATACTGTCGTAATCGTTTCTATAACAAGTTGAGTTAAAGCTAAATCAGGTGCTTTCATAAATATGAATACGACCGCGATTGAATATCCGATGACACCATTTAAAATCGTCATTGTCATTCTTTCTCGAATAAACATTAATGCTGTTGCAGTAATCACAATATTAATTAATATAATGATTTCAAATGTTGTCGCTTCAGTAATATGGTAATAAGCAATATCATAAATACCTACTTGATAAATACCATATCCCATAATGACAAAGAAGATTACATAGATAATGTGTAAATATTGGTTCAATTTATTATTCATAATACCTTGAATTGAAAAAGTACTGATACGATCTAATGCATCCATACCTTTTGTATATAGCGTATTGATTTCTAATTTTTTAGAAATCTTACTATAAATAACATCCCATTTTGGCACGAGTATAAGAAGAGTCCCAATAATGTATATGCCAAGTGTTAAGAATAATTCCACTGTAAATCCATGCCATGCTTTAATATGTGGTAAATGAGCCATAATCTCGCTATCGTGGAAGATATCTCTTAATGCTGGACCAATTAGATATTCCCCTAATACATTCGGTACAAAGAAAATAATTGGAACAAACAATACGATAATAAATGGAGAGATTAATAACCCACCCCCATCATGACGTGGTACTTTCGGTAGTTGGTCTTTTTTTAGTTTACCGAAAAATGGTTCTTTAATGAGTTTAATACAATATACAAATGTAAATATACTGCCGACAAAGCCAGCTAATATCATAACGATAGACATCGTTTGATTAAATATATCTGTATGACCTGTTTCTACTAAACTCGTAAAGAACTTCTCTTTACTTAAGAAACCATTAAATAACGGAATACCTGCCATAGATAGAGCACTGATTGTCATGACAATTGTTGTTAAAGGCATGATTGTTTTTAATCCACCAAGCTTTTTAACATCTCTTGTTCCTGTTTCATGGTCGATAATACCGACACCCATAAATAGAACACTTTTAAAAATCGCATGATTAATTAAATGGAATAATGCCGCAAATAAGCTTGCTAAAAAGATTTCATTATCTGCTTTAAAATTACTATTTAATGCTAATAATCCTAAACCGATCATCGTCATAATCATACCGAGCTGACTGATTGTTGAATAGGCAAGCATTGCTTTTAAATCTTTCTTGTTAACTGCAAAGAATGAACCTACTAATAACGTCACTAAACCAATTGTGACAACTGTATAAACGACCCATGTACTTTGACCGATAATTGGTGTAAATCTTAATAATAAATATAATCCTGCTTTAACCATTGTTGCTGAATGTAAATAAGCACTGACAGGTGTTGGTGCTTCCATTGCATCTGGTAACCAAATATGAAATGGAAATTGTGCAGATTTCGTGAATGCTCCGAGTAAGATTAAAATGACTGCAAGTACAAACCATGGTGATTCATAAATTTTATCAATCATACCGACTTGTTCAGTAATTGTATTCGTACCCGTAATGCTGTATAGCAAAATCAAACCTACTAACATTGCCATACCGCCAAACACTGTAATTAAGAATGATTTCAAAGCACCGTCTTGACTCTTTCTACGTTGATACCAATATGAAATGAGCAAGAATGAAGAAATACTTGTTAACTCCCAAAATGTATATAACAATATCGTATTATTTGAAAGTACGACACCTAACATTGCTAACATAAACATTAACAAATACGTATAAAATCTTGGAAGATTCTCTTTTTCATGGGAAAGATAATAAATGGCATATAAGAAGACACCTGCACCAATTAATGAAATAAGTAGTGCAAAAATTAAAGATAGACCATCTAAACGTAAATCTAAATTAACATCTACAAGTGGAATCCACTCTTGGAAATAAGTAATACTTTGGCCAGCATATATCGTCTTAATCTGACTTAAGAAATATATGGAACTTAGAACTGGCGCAATTAAACTTAGCCATCCAGCAAATCGGCTAAACTTTGTATTCATCGTCATGAGCACGATCGACATCACAACGATAATCATTAAAAACAGCCATATTAAAGCCATACATTGACCCCTTTCTCTTTATATATTAAGTTCAATTGTCGTTTCTTTTTTTATAGTCGTGACATCAATGAATTTTAAAGTTTCTATTAAAGATTGATGTCCGAGGTATTTTTGAATAATCGAAACAGATACCCCTGATTTGAAGGCATGATATGCAAAAGTCTTTCTTAACGAGTACAACCCGATATTCTTCAACCCTACTTCTTCAGCTGCAACATGTATAATTCGATAAGCTTGTTGCCTTGATAATTGTTTTTTTGTTTTGATGGACATAAACACAAAGTCATCTCTTTTTAATCCTTCTTCATATATAAAAGTGGATAAACTTGATCTCAAATGTAACGGTATAACAACTTTAATTAAATCCTGTTCGTCATTTATCCAATCTTGCTTTATATCATTGTCCTCATCAAATAAATCTTGGACCGTTAAATTAAGTAGCTGGTTTACTTTCATACCCGTATGAATAGCTAAGCTAAACAATAAATAGTCTCTTTCACTATGTGATTTCAATACTTCATACATTGCTCTAATGTCATCTTTATTCTTAATTGGAGATACTTGTTGCATAAATTTGGTCCATCCTTCCTAATTAAGGTACATATTAATAATAATATATATTTGAGTAACATGAAAGTAATTTATACATTTTTTTGTCGTTTTTACATACTTGCTTCGATATATAAAGTGAAAAGAGGTTTTAATCATGGAAACAGTTAAAGATATCAACATCATTTTATTGCATCAGTATTTAGATGAAGCTTCTAAAGTAAAAACTGTTCAACGTAAATTTAATGCAATTAATTTAAATGTTACACCCGAACAAGTTAAAACTTTTAAAGGCATTATCGAAACATTAAGTGACGAGAAATTTAAAGATGCATATATCGTCAAAACAATACAGATAGAGAATTAATGCTATCTAAAAAGATTTAGGAGGTGAAAATATGAAAAGAGTATTAGAATTAACATTTAAAACATCTTTAGATAAAACATTCACATTACAAATTCAAAATCCAAAAGCAGACTTATCAAGTGATATCGTTGAAAATGCGATGAATAAAATTATGAATCTTAACTTATTTAACTTAAACAAAGGTGAGCTCGTATCAATCCATTCCGCACAATATATCGAGCGCAGCACACGCCAATTGATTAAATAAATATGCTAGAGTAACAGAAAAGGCAAGGACATTAATTTTGTCCTTGCCTTTTTCTTATATATCTTTAACGAGTGTTTCGTATTTTTCTTTATGTGACGCATCCATAAAATAGTAAACTTTTCTTTCGTCGAGATTACTTCTATATTTATCGATTAAACCTTTTCTATATAATTTTGCTAAGTTTGTACCTATATTAGAAGGTCTTGTTGTTAACTCTAAAAGTTTCCCACTAAGAATTTCTTTGATTGTAATTTCTTTTGCAGTATATATTTCTTCTAAAATAATGAAATCCACGAGTGATAATTTCTTTTCATTTTTTAATGTTGTCAATTTATTCTCATAGTCGATCATTTGTTGAATGGTTTTGTTGAATGTTTCTATCAAGTAAAGCCCTCCCAATTTAATTTTTCCCGATTTTTAATAGTTCACAATACACAAATTACATTAATTATTATTTTAACGCGTTTTAAATTCATATTTTGATTAAATCGATTAACATATTTGATTTATTATAAAGTATCTTCTCCATTTTATTAAATTAGGTAACATTTACATACGATTTTTGATATCATATTGTTAAATAAAGAAATATATTGACGGATTTTGATGTTTTATTCCATAATTTGTCTATATTTAGAGGTGATTATTTGTACAATTATAAGATTTCACTCCATAAAGAAAGTATCATTAATCCGAAGTTACTTGGATTTGGTGCTTTATGTTTTGTTTTAGAAGGTCACACAGAAGTTACATTAAATCAAACGACTTATGAATTTAATGTCGGTGACCTATTTTATCTTCAAGATAACGATAATTATTTGCCGATTATTAATAATGGATTAGTCGCTATACTTCATATTAGTTATGCAATGATGGAGAATTTAAGTGGAGAAGAAGCATTTGTCTTTAGGATTCCACGTACGACGAAGACAAATGAATTAGATAGATATAAGCATGAAATTAAAGAATTATATATTAGAGCCATACTTGCAAACTTAACAAACGTTAAAATTAGATGTAGTAATTACGTTGTTGAAATTTATAAAATCATGTTTGAACGTTTTCAAGTGGATACTAAAAATTATGGTCATATTGAAATTGAACTCAGCAGCCTTATTTATAAAGTAAAACAATATATTGATCAAAATTATCACGAAAGATTATCACTTAATAGTGTCGCGAGTCATTTTTATATTTCTCCTGAACATCTATCTAGAGAATTCTCTAAACAAATGGGTACTACATTCATACAATATTTAAAAGAAACAAGACTTTTTCAAGCGACATATGCACTACTGTTCACTCAGTTTAAAACAGAACAAATCGCAAATAGTCATGGTTTTTCTAGTTATCATAACTTTAATAGACAATTTAAAGAACAGTTTCATGTAACGCCTAATCAATATCGTCTTCAATATAGACGTCATAAAAAAGATAAAGAAAATGAAGTGATTTCTAAAGAGGAAAAAGCTTCATTGATTTCGAAATTACAAAAATTGATGCATAATAAATCGTTTGTTCATGAATATAAAAGGATGGCATTTAGTGATGTACCTTTTAAGACACTCTCAGCAAATCATAAGACATATTTACATATCGGTGATGTTTATGATTTTTATACACCTTTTCTTGGAGAAATTTTAGAAAATGTAGAAAAAATGACGGATATGCCGATTATTGTCATTCACTGTTCTATGAAGACATTCTTTAGTGAAGAACACCAAAATCATTATAAACAAAATTTGGCATTTTGTTTAAGTATGTTTTCAGATACGAGAATTATACCTGCCATAAAAATATATGATATTGATTATGACGACGACAACTTTAAAAACAACTGGCATGAATTAATAGATGCCATTTATAACTATTTCTATAATAAGAACGGAGAAATCTTCTTCGATCTAGATTATAATGATATTCATCATATTAAAAAGCAAATTAGAGAAACAAAGATGAAATTACCTGATATACATATTGGATTAAATGCGCCAAATCCATTTATGCATATATATGAAGAATTAGAGATCGATTTCTCGCAATATGAAGACATTGATGCCTTTGCATTAAGTTATAACTTTAATGACTTGTATAACTTAGATGAGATCAATAATTATGATATCGCAGACATTACAAATCAATATACTAAACAACTCATTCAAAATATGGCTTATTTAAAATCAAAAAATAAACATGTTATCCCTATTGAATGGAATATATTAAACGGTGATACGTATACAAGTAAAAGCTTTTATTTTAATGCGTCAATTATGTTAAAGCATTTAATGAGTATTACAAATTACATATCTGGTATAGGATTTTGGTTAATGGAAGAATCATCTGCTAAATATTCAACCATCGATCAACCTTTATCTTTATATTTAAAATATCACTGTAAAAGTCCAACGAATTATTTATTATCTATACTGAGTCATTTTAACGGTCATGAATTTTCTGAAGGTCCAAACTATATTAAATTTGAAATTCATAATAAAATATTCTATTTATTATTTAACTATGAGCTGTACCACCCACATGATATCAACTATCAAAATAATATCGGGATTATACTATCTTATCGAGACATTCCATTCAATAATTTCAGAGTCACTAAAATTACTTTCGATCAAGACAATGGAAATATCTTTAAAGCTATTAGAAAGTTAGATCATACTCATGGTAATTTGGACTTCTTAAATACAGTATTATTAGATAGATATTGTTCACCAGATATAGAAATGGCAGATTATAATACAAATAAAATTGACGAAACTTATTTCTTAAAGACGAACGCTGTACAACTATTAATTGTACAAAATAGAGGATAGAGAAACACATATTAAAACAAACGAAATAAATATTCAAAAAAATCTTGGGCATCGAATAGATGTCCAAGATTTTTTATATTTAATCTAATTCTAAGTTAGTACGATAATTATCTACGACTTCTTTCTTGCTTGAATCGCTAGGTACAAAATAATACAATCCATCATCTAGAATGGCATCTTGACCTTCTAATTGATTTCTATCAACATTATCTAATGCGTCACTATATTTAGATCTTAGGCTATTGATTTGTGAAATTTTTAAATCTGTTTGAACATTATCGCCTAATGTATCAAAGATTTGGTTGATTTTCGGTAATGAACCGATACTTACTAATTCTTTCGCTAATGCTTGGATAACAAGTTGTTGTCTTTCTTGTCTACCAAAGTCTCCACCAGCGCCATCTTCTTTTCTACTTCTAATAAATGCTAAAGCTTCGTCTCCATCAAGTTTATACTTTTGGTCTTTAACATATGAATTCCCTTTAACTGTAAATGTTGCATTACTTTTAACGGTTACGCCACCTGCTTGGTCTACTAATTCTTTAACACCATCCATATTAATTGTCGCATAGTGGTCAATCGGTACATTCATTAATTTCTCTAAAGAATTAATTGCCATTTTTGGTCCACCATATGCATATGCATGGTTAATTTTCTCGACAGAATCTCTGCCTACGATTTGAGCTCTTGTATCTCTAGGTACACTTACCATTACAGTCTTTTTCTTATCAGGGTTGATGGATAATAGTAAGATTGAATCTGATCTTTCTCCGCCACCTTCTGCTGCTCTTGTTGAATCTGAATCAATTCCGAATAATGCGATAGATATCGGATCGCCATTCGTATCTACTGCTTTCTTTCTTAATTCTGATTTATCTCTGTCTAATGGATTATGTATTGAATTACCTAATGCAAAGAATTTATAGACAAAAAATGCGATCACTAATAAAAATACGAGTAATAAAATAATAATGATTGTCGTTACTATTTTGAATGCTGTTGACTTCTTTTTCTTTGTAGAACGCTCATATTGGTTTGCCACGTGTTCTCAGTCCATTCTATTTTTTCTTTATTATACATTTATTTATACCATATTTCCATATTGAACATAATTATGTGCACAACTTAAATGCACCTATAATGAATATTTAAGTTATACAAAGATTCCATACTTATTTCTGGAAAGTCTATACATTATATGATAGAGTATTATTGTAAATCTACAACGTTACTTGTTTTTTAATTTATATGACATATTAAACGGGAAAGAGGATGAGATTCGGCGATCTCATCCTCTCTTTTTGCGTCTATTTCTATTTGTTTTAGATTTAATAACTTTTGTTTTTATATTAAACTCATCTGGATATCTAATTCTGACAACTTCCCCATAAAATAACCTTTGTTCTCCATATCTTGTACATAAAGATAACTCAGGATATACTTCTTCCACTTTTGCAATATAATTATATGACTTATCTCTTTTCAATACATCAATATAATAGCCAGGTTTAATACCTTTATCTGTTCCTGCATTAATA
Source organism: Mammaliicoccus sp. FSL K6-3158 (assembly GCF_038005105.1). Lineage (NCBI taxonomy): Bacteria > Bacillati > Bacillota > Bacilli > Caryophanales > Staphylococcaceae > Mammaliicoccus > Mammaliicoccus sp. FSL K6-3158. The sequence goes on along the minus strand of NZ_JBBOSL010000001.1, from coordinate 519,485 downwards.
ATAAATGACGTATCATCTAATATTCTTATAATTTCCACTTGTTTCATGATTTCACGCTAACTTCCTTTAATTCTTATTATATGAAATGGTGATGATAAGCGCTTAGATGACTGCTACTATTGTTTCATAGAGTTGAAGAATATTTATATAATTTGTCTTATGCCATTTCTTTTTCTTTAGGATATATAAACTTTTTACATTATTAATATCATTACATTACATTTTTTGGCAATAGGATTATTAGTTAAATTGTACTATTTTTTTATTGTTTTTTCAATATAATACTTAATTCAAAGAGACTGGGACATAATGGAATGTCTCAGTCTCTTTTAGTATCTTGGCAGTAGATGACTGAGTTGAAAATGCACTTGTAGCAAGCTTTTTTCAACTCTAGTCATCCTTGCCCGGGCGAGACTACGAAATCTTTTTTTTAAATTAGATTTCTGTCTCGCTCCCTTTGATAATCCTATTCTAGATACAATTCTACTGCATCTCTTGTTTTACTCATTGTTACGACATGTTCATCATAATTTCTTGATAAGTAACTATAGAAAAGAATATCTATAGTCAAAAGTTGAGATATAAGAGAACTTGTCGCTGCTAACCTCAAACTTTTTTCAGAACTTGCGTCATGAATTAAATATATATCAGAAGCTTTTGCTAATGTAGACTGTTCTGACTGTGTTAAACCAACTATTTTTACACCATATTTTCGAGCTACTTTTGCTAAAGATAACGTCTCATGATTCTCGCCTGAATTGGATATACCTATCAGCACACAACTATCACTATGTGAAGCAATGGCTGTCGCTAAAAAGTGTGTATCTAATGAATGAATCACTTGTTTACCTATTCTTGTGAACTTCTGATACAAATCTTGAGCAACCAAACTTGAAGCACCGACACCAAATACGATAATCGTATCTGTATCGTATAATTGATCGACAACCTGCTCAATATGTTTACTCGAAATATTCTTTTCGGTCATTTCAAGTGTATGAGAAGCTCTTGTAATAAGCTTCTTACTAATTGAGTCGACTGTTTCATCTTGTTTAATTTCTTGATAAATACTTTGTTCATGTTGCGGTAAATATCTAGAAATTGCTAACTTCAAGTCTGTGAACCCTTTAAATTCAAGTTTATGTGTACATCTAATAACAGAAGCTGCACTCGTATTCGTTAATTTGCCAAGTTCTTTAGCGCTCAAGTTAATTGTTTTTTCAGGATGTTCAATAAAATATTCTGCAATACGTTTTTCATGTTTCGTTAAACGTGGCATTTGTTCTTTTATAAATATGAGTAAATGTTGATGTTCCATATGATTTAATCCTCTTCTAATTCTTGTGGTGCCGTCATTTCTTTATTTGTTCCAAATAAATATGTGGCAATGAATCCTCCAAGATATGCTGCAAGCAATCCTGCGATATATCCTAAATACATATTATCAGAAATAAGTGGAATAAGTGAAACGCCACTCGGTCCAATTGCTGATGCACCAATATGACCAATGCCACCGATAACTGCACCACCAACACCGCCACCTATACATGCTGTAATAAACGGTCTACCTAAAGGAAGTGTTACACCGTAAATCAACGGTTCTCCAATGCCTAAAATACCAACTGGTAATGCACCTTTAAGTAAGTTGATAATCTTTTTATTTTTTCTACATTTAAACCATAATGCAAATGCTGCACCTACTTGACCTGCACCAGCCATAGCTAGAATTGGTAAGAGGTAAGTTGCACCAGATTGATTAATCATTTCGATATGAATCGGTGTTAATACTTGGTGTAAGCCAAACATGACAAGTGGTAAGAACGTTGCACCTAGTACAAATCCACTAAATGCACCACCTATATTTAGAACCCAATCTATTACGCCTAATAAGCCATTTGAAATAAATCCGGCAATTGGCATGATTAAGAAAATTGTTCCTAGTCCCATAATAAATAGTGTAATCGTTGGCGTGACAATGATATCTACCGCACTCGGAACGACTTTGTGTAACCTTTTTTCAATTAAAGATAAAATCCAAACTGCAATGATAACTCCAATGACACCACCTTGACCGGCAGCTAATGGTTCTCCATTAAAAATATTTTTAAGTGGACTTTCTGGATCCATACCCGTCAGCATGGTTGTACCACCAATAACACCACCCAATCCTGGTGTCGCACCAAATTCCTTTGCGGCATTAATCCCAACATAAATCACGAGATATGCAAAAATACCATCTTTAATGATATTAAATACTAATACGAATTGTTCCCAAGTCGCACCATCTATTGTACCTGCTGTTAACATATTAGACAGTACTGCAGAAATACCACCAATTAAACCTGCACCAACAAAAGCTGGAATTAACGGTACAAATATATTAGCAATAGATCTTAATACTTTTTTAAATGGTGTTTGATTCTTCTTATTAATACTTTGCTTAAATAAATCCGCTTCTTTTTCAACTTGTTCTTTATTAGATGCTTTATGCTTTATATCTTCACCTAAAGGAACCCCTATAATTGAACTCATTTCATTAGCTACTTTATTAACAGTACCTGGTCCAATTACAACTTGAAGCATATCATCTTCTACTACACCCATTACGCCCTTTATATTCTTTAAACCTTCGACATCGACCTTACTGTAATCCACGATATTCATTCTGACACGCGTCATACAATGTATCACTTTGTCTAAATTATCTCTTCCGCCGACTTCTTTAAGAATATTTTGTGCAATCTCTCTTTCTTTTGACATAGCCTACACACCCCTTAATTTACGTGTTTCTCACAAACCCCTTAGCTTGTTTAAGTCTTACTAATGCTTCCTCTTTAGAAATTCCATGCATCCCCATTACAATTGCAACTTTCACTTGTTCATCACTTTGATTGAATAATCTCTCACTATCTTCATCCGTTGTTTGCAATACTTCTTGAATCATGTTTATAGCTCTTTGCTTTAATTTTTTATTAGTTGGTTTTACATCAATCATTAAATTCTCATATACTTTTCCTATACCAACCATAGACCCTGTTGATATCATATTAAGAATTAATTTTTGAGCAGTACCAGCCTTCAATCTAGTTGAACCTGTCAATACTTCAGGACCTACATCTACTTGGACCGGATAATCTGCATGTTTACCAACTTCAGATGCTTTGTTGCATGTCACACAGCCAGTAGGTACATTTATACTTTGTGCGTATCTTAAACCACCTATTACATATGGTGTTCTACCACTGGCAGCTATCCCGATAACCGTATCATGTTCATTAATATTTAAATTTCTTAAATCTTGTTCTCCTAGACTTTCATCATCTTCTGCACCCTCAACAGCTACAGTCATCGCACTTGGACCACCCGCAATAAGTCCTACGACAACATCAGGTGTTACACCAAATGTTGGTACACATTCAGCTGCGTCTAATACACCTAATCGACCACTTGTACCTGCGCCCATATAAATTAATCTTCCACCATTGTTTAATCCGTTAATAACTTGTGTAATTAATTGAGCAATTGCATGATTTTCTTCTTTAATAAACTGAGCTACTTTTTGATCTTCGTTGTTCATAACATCAACAAATTGCTCAGGTGTTAATGTGTCTAACTTAGACGAGTGCTCATTTCTTGATTCTGTCGTTAAACGACTGATATCCATTTTTTCTTCCCCCTTCACAAACTGAAAAGCTGTACCTGCATCAATTAAATCTATGCATGGTATATCTTGTTGGTATACATGTCCAATAACATTAACAGCTTCATGACGCTTTAAATCTTTATTGACGATTTGTAATTCATTCATATAGCGACCATACTTGTTATTATCTAAAGTGATCGCACCCCTTGTTCTTGCAACCGTGTTTTCAGGTAATATTTCAGATTGAAACATTTGCCGTCCTTCTTCCGCTCTAATCACATCTCTTGCTTTGTCTTTTCTATTATGAAAAATTCTCCCAATATAACTTTCTAAATGCTTTGTTTCAGATTGCACATGAAGTGACACGATTCCTTTATGAAAGAAGTTGTTGAATTGATTAATCGTTGTTGTATCGATACCTGTATCCCCTATACATATATCATCTACTCCTAATGCCGCTAATTCATGAGCAGCAATTAATGGGTGGCAATATCTATGATCTTCTAATGTAGGTAAACCTTCATATACCGGACCTCTATATACCGTACCTGTTACAAAAGCCATAATTGAAATATCCGGGAATGAAGTCTTTAATTTTGTGTTTTGCTTTATAAAGTAACCTTTATCCAGTCCAGTTTCAGGACGTGGGTAATAATTATGCGCAACCATAATACGAGACATATCAATATCTTGATCTTTAAGTTCATCCAACAAACTAATAGCATCCGTACTAGCATTACAGACAATTTTAACTTCACTTAATAATGAAATAATATCTGGAATCGCTAGAGAAATATCTAACCTTATATAATCAATACCTAAACCTTTTAATACATCAGGTTGCTTATAAGAAAGGCCAAGGTTTTGAAAAGCATGAGGACTCGCATCAGCTATAATCTCAGCTTTATCACCTATAAGTAACTTTAATGCTTTTAACCTATCAAAATACAATTCCGAATTCTCTTCAGGAATTTGAAGAGAAGTAAACACATATTTGAAACCATGATTTAACATCGTTTCAATATATAATTCATCAAACGCCTCACCTAAATATACCGAAAACCCTAACATAGCAACTCACCCCTATTGGAATCGTTTACATTATCTCATTTTTGAAACAATATTTCAATAGTTAAAAGTTTGTATGAATATTTGCGAAATATCGTTACAGAATGTGGGGATTGTAGGTAAATTTGAAAGTAATGGGCTATCTCTTGGCTTTACTCACTACTTAAGCCATGACTTCAGCTATCTCTTGGCTTTATTCAGTAATTAAGCCATGACTTGAGCGATTTCTTGGCTTTATTCACACTTTAAGCCATGACTTGGTCGATCTCTTGGCTTTATTCACACTTTAAGCCATGACTTGAGCGATCTCTTGGCTTTATTCACACTTTAAGCCAAGACTCTATTTAAATTTAATACATTCAATCTCTAAGATTACTCCCCACCCCAAAAAAACGCCGGAACTTCTGCAGTTCCGGCGTTCTTCATTATTCTATTATTTCTTATTTATCAAACGTTCTACTAATTGGTTTACTTGTTCGATATTTTTAGTTTGTCGATTCAATATTTCTACGATCTCTTGGTTGTCTTTGTTTGTTTTAATATCATCTTGAGTATTATTTTCTTGCTTGTTACGATGTTGACGCAATGCTTCATATAATACTTCATCTTTATTTGTTTCATCTATCTTATCGTATATTGCTTTTGTTTTTGGACTTACTTCTATTGTTGTCGCATTTGTATTGTCTGTATCTGCTTCTTCAGCAACTTGATTATTTTCACTTAATGCATGTCCTTCTATATCGATTTTAGGTAAAATTGAATTTAGCCAATTTGGTATATACCATGATACTCTACCAAATAGTTTCGTCAATGCTGGAATAATTGTCATTCTTACGATAAATGCATCGAATAATACACCGAATGCTAATGCTATACCCATCGATTTAATCATAACATCATCTTGGAATACAAAGCTGATGAATACACTGAACATAATGAGTGCTGCTGCGACAATAACCGGTCCACTTTCTTTAAGACCAACTTTAATGGACTTCGTATTATTCATTGTACGTACATATTCTTCATGTACACGTGACATAAGGAATACTTCGTAATCCATGGCTAAACCAAATAACAAACCTATTGTGATAACTGGTAAGAATGCTAATAGCGGACCTGTTGTATCTACCCCAAACAGGCTACTCATAAAGCCATCTTGCATGATAAGTGTTGTGAATCCTAAAGTCGCTGCTAATGATAATACAAATCCCAGTACTGCCTTTAAAGGAATAATAATTGATCTAAATACAACCATTAATAATATGAAGGCTAATAATATAATAACACCTGCAAATAACGGTATCGCATCGTTAAGTTTTTCAGACATATCTATATTAATAACACTTTGACCTGATATTTCTGTATCTAAATCATATTTGTCTTTAGCATCTTTATTATAATCTCTTAAATCATGAACTAAATCATATGTTGATTCTGCATTTGGACCTTTTTTAGGTAGAACTGTCACAAGTGCATAGTCTTGATCTTTGTTCAATTGAGGTGGTGTGACAGTTTCAACATTTTTAATATCGTCTACATCTTTCATCAAATCTTGTAAATCATTTTGTAATGCTTTTGGATTATCTTTTTTATCAGAAGTATCTACAAGCATGACGATTGGACCATTAAAGCCTTCTCCAAAATCGTCAGAAATAATATCATATGCTTTCTTCTCTGTAGAATCATTTGGTTTCATACCATTATCTGGTATACCTAAACGCATATGTGTCACCGGTAGTGCTGCTGCAATTAAAATGACAAATCCAATGATTAAAGCAATCCACGGTTTACCTACTACAAATTTTGACCATGGTGTATCCAAACTTTCATTTGAATGTATTTTACGTTTTTTCGGATGAATTTGTTTATGGAAGACACTAATTAATGCTGGTAGTAATGTAATCGCACTGAGTACAGCAAAGATAACACTTAGTGCTGATGCAAATCCCATTGTAGCTAAGAAATCAATACCAACTAATGCTAAACCACAGACAGCTATGACAACCGTAACCCCTGCAAAGATAACAGCACTTCCGGCTGTACCTAATGCTAATCCAATTGCTTTAATATGATTTTTCTCAGTCTTAATAATTTGTCTATATCTAAATAAAATGAATAAAGCATAATCAATACCTAACGCTAGTCCAATCATAACTGCTAATGATAGCGTAACGTTTGGAATATCAAATGAATACGTAAGTAAAGCGATTGTACCAATACTAGAACCAAGTCCGATAACCGCACTTAGTATTGGCATGCCTGCAGCAATAAATGATCCGAAAGTCACAAGTAACACAACGAAAGCAATTACAATACCAATAGCTTCAGAAGCGCCACCAATTTCAGTATTCGCAGTTAAAGCATTACCTGTTAATTCAGTTTGAATATCATCATCTTCTAAAGTTTTAACAGCATCTTTAACTTTGTCAACTGAATCGGATTTAATAGAAGTTTGAGATACTTTATAATTGATATCTGCAAAAGCAGTTGTTTGATCTTTATTAATTTGTTTATTTTTATAAGGATCTGTCACTTCTTTAATATCATCATCTTTATCTTTTACATCTTTTAAAGCTTTTTGAATATCTTGCATAACTTTTTGATCCGTTATGCCTTTTTTATCTTCACTTTTAAAGACAACTCTTATATTTGCTTTTTCACTATCTTGATTAAATTCTTTCTCAATCTTTTCATTCGTGTCGATTGATTTAATACCACTCATTGTAATATCGTTGTCAAATGTGGGTTTATTAATCGTTAATGGCGTCACGATTCCAGCTAATAAGATGACCCATATAAATATTGTTAACCACTTATGTTTAGCAATAGAAGAACCCAATTTGTATAAAAAGTTCGCCAAAAATATTTCCTCCCTTAAATCTACTATATAGTTTATGCATACAGTGTATACAGCATAACGTTTATACTAGCACCTGTAATGTTCCATAAAAAGAGATAAAATCCCAAATGTGTATACTTTGTCTACACTTTTCAAAAATTGTAGAAAAGCTGTTAACAAAACGTTCACATTTGGGATTTCTTAGATCTATATTAATAGTAGAATTAATGCAAGAATTGCTGGTCCACCTTGTTTTAAAATAATAGACTTTGAACTTGTAAGGCTGCCATATATGGCAGCTAATATAATGAATATTAACAGAACCGCTACAAACTCTTTAGGATTACTTGATAAAAAGGCACCATAAAATAAAGATAATGCGAGTAAACCATTATAAATACCTTGGTTTTTAAGTAGTGTTTGAATATTTTTATCTTTTAACACTTGTTGCTTTATATTAAATGTTTCTGCCGTTTTTTTAGAAGTCGTAGCGATTGTTTCTAAATACATAATGTACAAATGTTCAACTGCTACAATAACGACAAAAATTGTTGCTAGAATACTCATATTTGGTCACCTCTATATAATAATTTGACTTTCTTTTTCATGAATCATTTCAATAATTTCATTTTTCTCATTCATAACTGCTACTTTCGGCGCATGTGACCTTGCTTCTTCATCAGTTACTTGAACATAGTTCATAATAATTATGACATCATCTACTTGTACAAGTCTAGCTGCAGCACCATTAAGACAAATTTTACCAGTTCCTCTTTCACCTTCAATAACATATGTTTCAAGTCTTGCCCCATTGTTATTATTGACAATTGCTACTTTCTCATTAGGCAAAATATCTACCGCATCTAATATGTCTGCATCTATTGTTATACTACCTACGTAATTTAAATTAGCTTCCGTTACTCTAGCACGATGAATCTTCCCGTTCATCATTGTTCTTATCATGAAATTCATCTCCATATATATTTTTAATTTATAAATTTTGATACTCGTTATTATCATACAATGATATTTCAATCCGTCAACTATTAAGTTTGAATATTACTTTTTTGTAACTATGGAACTAAATAGTGCGTACTTACATTCTGATATATTTACATTTATACTAACCCCTATAATAATAAAAAGGAGTTTTGAACATGAATGATACAACATTTCATAATGGTAACAATATGCCTAGTGTAGGACTAGGTGTTTTTAGAGTGGAAAATGATGACACAGCAAAAGATGCAGTTAAACACGCTATCATCTCAGGTTATAGAAGTATTGATGCAGCATTTATATATGGAAATGAAAGTAAAGTTGGAGAAGGTATTGCAGAGGGAATTAAAGCAGCAAATATCTCAAGAGAAGATTTATTTATAACTTCTAAATTATGGTTAGAAGATTACGGTAAGGAAAATGTTAAACGAGCATATGAAAAGTCATTAAAGTTATTAGGTCTAGATTATTTAGATTTATATTTAATGCACTGGCCAGGTACAGATGAAAATCTTATGATAGACACATGGTCAGGTCTAGAAGAATTATACCAACAAAAATTAGTTAATAATATCGGTGTAAGTAATTTCAATATAGATCATTTAGAAAAATTATCAAACAAAGCGACATATAAACCCGTCTTAAACCAAGTAGAATTCCATCCATACTTAACTCAATTAGAACTTAGAAATTATTTATATAGAAATGGCATAAAAATGGAATCTTGGTCTCCTCTAATGAACGCAGAAATATTAAAAGATAAAGTCGTTAATCATGTTGCCAAAGAAATTAACAAAACACCTGCACAAGTCATTATACGTTGGAATATAGAACATGGTGTCATCACAATTCCTAAGTCTGTTACACCATCACGTATAGAAGAGAACTTTGAAGTATTTGATTTTAATTTAAATGATGATCAAATACAAATGTTGGACGCACTTAATGAAGATAAACGCATTGGACCAAATCCTTCGGAATTTAATGGTTAAGTAAAATAACTATAAACTTAAATATATACTTTATTAATCTATTTTTTAAAATCTCGAACAATTGTTCGAGATTTTTTATTTTTCATAACTCATTTTTTACATTTCGCAAAATATATATATTATTTCAATTGTATTATACAATTATTTTTAATACTTTTTATTTTAATAAAATACATATGATTTTTTACTTATTATATTGCGTAAGTAGTTAATTTTTTGGTATTATTTAGGAGTAACTATTTCCACTTATAAAATTTCAACAAGTTTTAGACATTACAATTTTACTTTTTTAGAGATACGAAATACTTAAATAACAATTAAATTTAAAAATCAAATACTTGGAGGATAATATGGAAAACATTATTCATTATGAACTACTTAAAAAAGATATCTTTAATAGAATTTTTGATGAAATGCATTTAAAACGTATGGATTTAATCACACTATTCTATCTTAACGAGATCAATGAAGAGGAAGTCTACGTACGTAAATTGCGCAGACTCATGTTTGAACCTTCTTCTTCAGAATTAACAGGAGCATTAAAATCACTGGAAGAACTGAAATACTTCAATAAAGTAAGAGACCCTCAAGATGAGCGTTCTATCATTTTAAAAAATATCAATTACGAGGCTATTAATAAAACATTAAACAAATGCAAAAGTATCACTTATGAAAATTTATCTAAAGTTGAAGAAACATCAAAATAAAAAATTTCCAACCAAACAGGCTGGGTAATAAAAATTTCACCCAGCCTTTCCTTTTTAACTTAGAACTCGCTAACTTTCACTATTACGAATTGTAGTTGTTAGAACGAGGCTCGTCACGAACATTTCTATATACTTTGTTCCTTAAATTACTTTAATTTTCTATATTATGATTTATCCATGATAATATTTCATTTACATTAACATTTTCAAAGTGCGTAACATTTATTTTCTTATAATTTCCGATATGGAAATGGTCATACTGTCTATCTTCGCACCTAGATTTAAATTGTTCGAAATCATCTAAATCATCTGGTGTATTCGGAAAATCACCATCTTTATAACATGTAACAATATGTCCTACATGCCTGGCGTTATCAAGATCTCTTTCTTTCTGCCTCTTATAAAGCTCATGCATCTCTCCGTACAAAATTAATGTCTTAGGCTTGTATTGATATTGATTTATCATACTTGTTAACATGTCTTCTTGTTTATAACTAAAAGGATAATCAATGATGACTTTCTTAGAGTGTTGAAACAAATCATCTAATTGAATATAGAATGTTTTCCAAGCTTTGTCACCAAGTGTTGCTTTCTCAGACAAATTATTAAATCCATATTTATCAAAATAACTTTCTTTAATATCGTCATAAGACAAGATGTGCCAATTATCATTTGCTTTCATAATTTGATTTGCTAAGTAAGTCTTTCCTGTACCTGGTGGACCGGCCAATATTAATATAGACTTTTGTTTTTCTTTCATACTTTAACACGTTCTTTATTCATAAAGAGATTTATTTTATGCGCAACGATATTTTTCACCGCTTCATTACAAGGAATTATATTATGTCTTAAAGACTTATTGACCTTCGTTTCTCCAAAATATTTTTTGGCCGTTTCTGTCCAAGTAACAAGTAATTCTGTACCCACATTAAACTTTCTTATACCATTATCAATGAGTTCAGGAACATCTTCTTCTTTAACACCTGTACCACCATGTACGACTAACGGTGTGTCTACGATTGCATTAATCTCAGCTAACAATGGAATATTGACATTTGTCTTTGATTTAAATTGCCCATGATTCGTACCAATTGCAACAGCTAACGCATCTACCCCTGTTGATTCTGCAAAATACTTTGCATCTTCTGGATCTGTGTATCTTACTTCAGAACCATCTATTGTAATACCTTCTTCTGTACCACCAATAATACCGAGCTCACCTTCAACAGATGTTCCATGTTGATGTGCATAACCTACAACTGCTTTTGTTTTCATGATATTTTCTTTTAATGGTAATGATGAACCATCAAACATGACAGATGAATATCCTGCATCAATCGCTTCTTTTATATCATTAAAGTCTTTCGCATGATCTAAGTGGAGTACAACATCTACCATTTCTGAATTTGCGATGCTTTTAGTAACGGTTACTAAAGTCTTATATCCAATATATTTAGCAGTATCCACACTTGTTTGAATAATGATTGGACTGCCTGCTTCTTTTGCTGCTTCAATCATACTTGGTAACATTTCTAGATTATGTGCATTAAAAGCACCAATTGTACAATTTAGACGTTCTGCTTTTGCTGTTGCTTCTTTCAAATTAATATACATAATATTCGCTCCTTTAGAATGCTTTCATTAATGGTCCAATAATCCATGCATAGAATAATGCTGCTGCAACTGTATCAACATCTGTAGCGGTTGCATTAACAAATCCCATATTACTTAAGACGGTTATTAATAGTGCCGGTAATAATGTAATAAACAGCCCGTGTGCGATACCGCCAATAATGGCACCTCTTAAACCACCTGTTAAATTACCAAATATACCTGCCGTACCACCTGCGAAAAAGTTTGTCAGTATACCAGGTATAATCATTGCTAATCCGATAGTTGGGAATAAGAACATTGCAATAACTGTACCGATAGTCGTTGTAATAAATCCAATAATTACAGCGTTTGGTGAGAAAGGAAATAGTACTGGACAGTCTAAGGCGGGCTTTGCATCAGGTACTAATTTCATTGCAATACCTTTAAATGCTGGAACAATTTCGCCTAATAGTAATCTCACACCTGCTAATAGTACATAGACACCAACTACAAACTGAATAGATTGTAAAAATGCATACATAATATAGTTTGTATCACCTGATAATTTAGATGAGAAGTCTTCTCCTGCAAATAATACAGTTACTAAAAAAAGTGGTGCCATAACGACCATTAAAGATAAATATGTGTCTTGTAAAAATTCAAAGTTCTTAGGTAGCTTTAAATCTTCTACTGATTTTCTATTTTTTCCTCTTTTGCCGAATACGTAGCCTACACCTGCTTCAAATACATAGCCAAGCGTACAAAAATGACCTAAAGCAATATGATCGCCACCCACGATTTTTCTTACAAATGGTTGTGCAATAGCTGGCATCATTGTCGCGAATATACCACCAATTAAACCGCCAATAATAACGAGTGAAAGACCTCTTAAACCTGCAAAATATCCACCAATCGTCGTCATTGTTGCCATCCATAATAATGCTTGACCAGTTAGAAAAATATATTTCCATGGTGTAAATCTTGCGATCAAAATGTTAAAAATAAAAATTGCTAAAAATGTAAAAGCAATTTCTCTTCCGAGTCCTAAATCACCCATTGCTTGACCATTAATTGCTTCAATTGAAGGAACAATGCCCTCCATATTAAAACCTTGTGAAAATATTTTCCCGAAATAGGTTAAACTTCCTACAATAATAGCTGAACCTGCAGTTAATACTTGAAATCCGAGCAATGTTTTAAATGAACCCGATATAATTTGACCGGGCGTTTTCTTTTGTAATATCAAACCTAACATTGCAATTAAAGCGACAATTATTGCTGCTTGTGTCAAAATATTTTGTATAATAAAGTTTATAATTTGCATAGCATCACTTCCTTATTAAATGATCCCTTTTTCTTTTAATACTGGTGAAAGCTTTTCTTCAATTTCTTCAGTTGAGACAATATTTTTTAAATACACAATAGAAGTTGTATTTTCATCTATTGAAAAGTTATTAAATTGTGATTTAAAGTTTTCTCCTGTAATGATAATTTCAGCATTTCTAGATACTGCTGATGAGATTGTGTCATGATCTAAATCTGCTTCAACACCTAACTTGTTCAACACATCCTCAGCTGCCATTTGACACGCAAAGCTACTTCCTAAACCTGCTCCACAAACGAATAATATATTTAATTTACTCATGATATTTCCTCCTTTAATAAATAATCGATAAATTGACTTTTATCATCAAAGCTTAATAAGCGATTGACTTTTTCTTCATTTCTTACAAGTGAAACAATACTTTTCATAATATTTAAATGTGAAAATGAATCTGTAGCGGATAAGCAAAATATAATTTTTACTGGATCATTGATTTCATTTCCAAATTCTATATTTGGATTAAGTGTCGCAATACTAACACCAAGTTCATTAGCGCCTTCTTCTGGTCTGGCATGTGCTAAAGCAATGTGCTTACCTATTACGATATATGGACCATATTCTTCAACTGATTGAATCATCGCATTTTGATATTGTGATGTGATAATGCCATCTTCTAAAAGTGGATTAGAAACTTTTTTGATTGCATTTTTCCAATCTGTACAAGTTTCGTTTAATAGTACGTGATGATCTTCCAATACTTCATTTAACATAGGCTGCACCTCTTTATCATTGAAATTAAAATTGTTTGTTTCGAATAAATGTTTCATATCTTTATAATCTGTTTCATTTAATTTCATTCCTTTATTCTCTAACCAAATAGATATATCTCTGAATAAGGAAACTTCATTTCTTTTTACCTTTTCGTTATTTCTAGATAAATAAGCATGTTGTTCTAAAAATCCTTCTATTTTCTTTATATCTGTTTCATTCACAATGGCATTAACGTAACAAGTCGGTTTATTAAATTCAGTATCAATTGTCGTAAACACAATATCGACATCATCATTTTCTATAAAATCTTCTTCATTTGATGCTAATATTCTTATGATATTTACGTTAAAGTGCGACTTTAAAATTTCAGCTAATAAATTACTCGTTGCAATACCAAAGCTACAGACAATAACAGCATTAAAGAAATGTTTATTTTGCTGTACATATTTAAAATATGCCGTTGAAAAGTAAACAGTAATAAAGGCTATTTCATCTTCTGTAAAATCTAAATCAATATAACGATTCAAGCGGTTCATAGAATATTTTTTAATGGTTTTAAAGAACTTGTAATGACTATTTTTAATATTTTCTTTTAGTGGATTATAGATTTGAATCCCTTGTTGTAACCGACTAATTAAGCCGGATATATGTTTGTTCAAACCTTCAAATAAATAACTTTGATAACCATTAAAATCAATCGACAATTCATGTTCGACATATTCTATCAACTTAAGACTGACAAGCTGAGACAATGCGTCATGTTTATCATCTGACACTTGCTTCTTATTACCTATGAGTACATCCAGCCTATTGTAAATATAATTAAACTCACCTAAACTCACTTCTTGAAAATTCCAATCCATTACTTCGTCTACAAATATATTGATAATGCTGAGTTCTTTCTGTTTATCATCTTTTTCAGTATCTAATATATGACCGTTCTGAACTCTACAAATCCAAATAGCTGTTAAAATAATCACGGATAATTTAATATCATTTTGTTCTATCGCAATAACTTTAGAATAGTTGTCTCTAATTTTATTGATATGGTTCAAACCAATGTAAGCAACTAAAGGGTTATATTGATCATACAAATCGTCAATAACCACTTTATCTTCAGTTATTCTTCTTACGAGATAATCATATAAAAAAGTACGAATATCGATTTCGTTTCCATCAATAGATAAACCAGTTGAAACATTAGAAACAATCTTCAAATTATACTTATCTAACGCTTGGCGAAGTAATTTCATATCTTTGTCCATCGTACTTTTAGAAATCTGTAAGTCTTCACATAACTCATAAATCTTCTTGTGAGAATGATTCATTAAAGCATGACTCAAGATATATGCCCTACGATATACAGGATTATAAGTTTGCTCTTCAATCCTCCCAGAAACAATCTCTTTTAACTTAACCCTTTCCGAGTTAGTTAAATTTAAAATAAACGAACCACTTTGATTATTAATTTCCAAAAATTCATAAGTATTCAGAAATTCATTAATATCTCGTAAATCATTTCGAATCGTTCTTTCTGTTTTGTTGAACATAATACTGAGTTCCTTAGCAGAAACACTTTCTTTACTATTAAGAAAAACATTCAAAATATTTATCGGCCGACTTTTTAACATTTTTAACATCTCCCTTAATTAATATTGTAAATTTATACTTTGACAATTGTTAGTATTTTTATATTCTTATTGAAAACGGAAAAAATGTAAGCGTTTTAATAGAGTGTAATAAAAACGCCTTACCCGCTAGTGATTAATAACGAATAAGACGCTTAGTGTATATTCATTTAAAGTCAGAATTCTGTATCTAGTACTCTATTCTTAAAAGCTTATTTTTCTTATAACCAAAGTCTAGTATGTTATTTCAACATTTTCTGAAGTAATGTGCAACTGCTTTTGGTATTCTTTCTCTTATATAGATACCTTTATGATTTTCTTACACGCGAATGACACCATTACTTGTTTCAAAGTCTGCGATATTTCATACTTACACTCCTACAAAATTAGGCAATGATCAATCATTTCATGGTTTGCTTTCTAATACTTAACTTGGTATTCTTCTGTAAACATAATATCGTCTATTGCATGTAAAACAACAACATTATCTGGTCCATATTCTGTGAACATAAATGAGAAAAATTGCCTGTTATAACCTCTTCAATTCGGTTATAACAGGCAATTTTTATAGTTATTATTTCTTACTTTCTTTTTCTAATTTATTTGTTTCTGGATTATAATATGTGAGTTCTTTTTTTCTTAATTTATTAATGTCTTCTGGGCTTTGCTCATAATTCCCATTATAAAGTGTTGCTTCCCAACTACCGTACATTGGATTTGGTAATATAATATATTTTTCTCCAAAGTCTTTTTTATGTTTCTTAACAAATTCAGTTCTTGATTTTAATGTACTTTCTTTTGGATCATCAAAATCAAGTATGTTGTCCCCAAATAACATAACTAAATCGTGATTTTTACGTACTTTGGCTCTTCTTTCTTCTTTACCTTTTTCATTTTCACCTTTTAGTAGTATATGATGTTTATCTGATTGTGGCATATCAAGGTCTTTCATATTTTTCAAAGTACCTTTAAAATCTTCTTTTTGGTCTCTATCTGACACATAGAAAATTTCTACCCCTTTTTTATCAGCATATTGTAAAAATTCTTTAGCCCCATATACTGGCTTTGCTTTTCCTGCTGCAATCCATTCATGCCAACCTTCAGGGAAAGTCTTATGTTTGAGCGATGCGTATGCTTGATAAGGTGAATTATCTAGAACTGTTTCATCTAAATCTAATACGATAGCAGGTTTCTTTTTACCTTTATGGTGCTTTAATTTTTCATCTAATTTATCTTGAGCAGTATTATAACCTTGTAGATATAATGCTTTTGCTTCAGCTGACGTTTGATACCATGCAACACTCATTACATTTTGTTCTGCTAAATCCTTTTTAGTAACTTTATCTTTCTTAACTTCTTTAGTTGCTGTTTGATTAGCTAATACATGATCAGCATTTGAAACACCTGTTACACCCCCTAATAATACAACTAAAGCTGAACTTGCAATTAATTTTTTCATACTTTCATCCCCTTTTTATTTTTTCACATCCACTTTACATTTAATTAATATTTATTTCAACCTTCAAAAAAATTCCAGTATAGATTAATTTGAAGGTTCATCTATACTGGAATCCCGTTATATTATTCAGCTTTTTTAAGAATTTCTTTTTTAAGTTTTACTCTAAGTTGTTCTAATGTAAGTGGATCTGTAAACCAATAATCTTCTGCTTTATACGTAATAACTCTGTCATTTTTTACAGCGTCTAAGTTTTTCCAAGTTGCTGTTTTTTCAAAATCAAAGTTACCGTATGATGGTTTACTTAAGAAGATATAGTCTCCGGCATAATCTGATATTTCTTCTTTAGAAATAGATTCATAACCTTTTCCGCCTTTTTTAACTTTAGCTTCATATTCTTTAGTCATTGGCATACCAAATGCATCATGTACAATGTCTAATCCACGTCCCCACGTGCTTTCATATATAAAGATTTCTTTGGAGTCTGGTTCAAATACTGATGCAGTTGAATCGCCAACTTTACTTTGAATCTCGTTTTTATCTTTAGCTGTTTCTTTATTCCACTTGTCGATCCAATCTTTAGCTTTATCTTCTTTACCAGTTAACTTCCCTAACTCTGTTAAAATTTCTTTATGGTTATACTTTGTATAAGTATAAGGAACAGTCGGTGCAATTTTTTGATATTTTTTAAGATTTTTATCCATTGAATCCGCAATAATTAAATCCGGTTTCTGTTTCGCTACTTGCTCAACATTCCCATCACCAACGAATTCTACACCATCTAAATGTGGTTTAATAATAGATGATTCCTTTGCCCAATCCGGAACAGCAATTGGCTTAATACCTAATTCAATAAAATCCCCTACATAAAAAGCTGTTAAGACAGCAATTTTCTTAGGTTTTTTTGGAACTTGAATCGTTTTCCCGTTCTCTAGTTTGTAATCTTTTGTTTCATTCGATTCTGACTTTTTCGTATCATTTGAACTATTTGAGCATGCACTTAGAAGTAAAATACAACTTAACAATCCTATAATAAGCTTTTTCAAATTATGCTTCCCACTTTCTAATTGATATACATTATCAATTATATACATTTTCTAAAAAATAACCAGACACATAAGCAAAAATGCTTAAAATTTTTAAAGATAAGATATACTAGAATTAAATAAATTATGAAGGTGATACATATGGAGTATAGAATGGCCACAATTAATGATGTACAAGGTATTATAAAAGTTTGTTCTGATGGATATCATGTGACATATAAAGATATACTACCTGAAAAATACATCACACAAATTATTAAAGAATTTTATAATGAACAACGGGTTTCTAACGAAATAACGCATATTGATCAATATTGGAATGGATGGTTTGTTGCTGAAGATAATGGACAAATTGTTGGCGCTGGTGGCGGCGGTTTTAGAGAACCACATATCTCTGAATTATATGTCCTATACTTGGATCCAACGCGTAAACGAGAAGGCATCGGTTCGTGTTTATTAAATATTATTACAGAAGATCAAATAAGAAGAGGTGCCACAGAACAATGGGTTTCAGTAAGTAAAGGAAACCATATGGGAATTCCTTTTTATGAAGCCAAAGAATTTAAATACCAATATGAAAAACCAATGTATACTCTACCAGAAAATGAAAACTACATTTCATTAAAATACAAACGTCAATTATAAGGAGCGTTATAACGTGAAATTAAGTGTATTAGATCAAGCACCCATTTCTAAAGGAAGTACGCCTGAAGAAACATTACAAAATACTATCGCATTAGCACAATGGACTGAGTCGTTAGGTTATCACAGATATTGGGTTGCTGAACACCACAATACGAGTGGTCTTGCAAGTTCATCACCAGAAATCTTGATGACTCAAATTGCAGCTTCAACTAAACATATTCGAGTTGGCTCTGGTGGCATATTATTACCACAATATAACCCTTATAAAATTGCAGAGAACGGTAAGACTTTATCTGCATTATTTCCTAACCGTATCGACTTAGGATTTGGTAATTCACCAGGTGGTTCTCCAATTACACAAAAAGCTTTAACTGATGATCATATTAAACCCATTGAAGACTTTTACAGACAAGCATCTGACTTACAAGGATTCTTGCATAACTCGTTACCTAGAGATCATAAATTTAGACTCGTTAAAGCAGGACCACGCATAGACAATCCACCAAGTATGTGGTTATTAGGTTTAACTGAAAATGGTGCTAGAAACGCAGCACAACTAGGAATTGGATTTGTATTCGGTCACTTTATTAATCCTAAATATAAAGAAATCGCAATAAAGCGCTATTATGAAGACTTTATACCATCCGTTAATATGAAAGAACCAACAGCCATTGTTTGTATTTTTGTAGTATGCGCAGAGACAGACGAAGCAGCAGAACAATTAGCCATTTCACAAGACAAATGGTTATTAAACGTAGGTAAAGGATTAGGAACAAAAGTTCAACCACCAGAAGAAATCAATATAGACGATTATACAGAAGAAGAATTAGAACTCATTAAGACGAATCGAAAAAGAAGTATTATAGGTTCACCACAAACAGTAAGAAAGCAACTTAATCAACTAGCAGAAGAATATCAAACTAACGAATTTATGATTATAACAAATATTTATGATTTCGAAGCTAAGAAAAAATCATATCAATTACTAGCAGAAGAAATCTTGGCATAAATGAGATTTGCTGGAGAAGATTTGGGATGTGTATTGAGATCTGTGCTGGGATGTAACTTCCATTATTCTGAATTCTGGTTGATAGATGAGCGCTCATTTAGAGACACTTCTCGAAATTCTATCCCTAACGACATCTCTTACGGACATTTCTCGGAATTCTGTCCCTAACGACACCTCTTAGAGACATTTCTCGAAATTCTGTCCCTAACTGCTCCTCTTACGGACATTTCTCGGAATTCTGTCCCTAACAAATCAAAATACGCATCAAAAAGAAAGAACCTGAGGCACATCGTGTGCCTCAGGTTCTCTTAATCTATACTAGAATTGTTCTGATAAGATTTTTTGTTCTAAGAAGTTTAGCATATAGTCTGGGCTACCTGTCTTAGCATCTGTTCCTGACATTTTGAAGCCTCCGAATGGATGATAACCTACTACTGCTGATGTACAACCTCTGTTCAAGTATAAGTTACCTACGTCATAATCTTCACATGCTTGTCTCCAATGTTCACGATTATTTGTAATGACTGCACCTGTTAATCCGTAATCTGTGTCATTAGCAATTTCTAATAATTCTTCAAAGTTATCGCCTTTAGTGAAGCCAACAACTGGTCCGAAAATTTCTTCTTGCATAATTTGATCACTTGATTTAAGTCCAGAAATGATTGTTGGATGTACGAAATAACCTTTACTGTCATCAGTCTTACCGCCAACTTCTAGCTTACCTTCTTTACTACCAATTTCGATATAATTTTTAATTTTATCAAATTGTTTTTTATTAATAACTGGTCCCATGTATACATCAGAACCGCCTTCTGTGTGATCAATTGAAAGTTCTTTTGTTAATGCGATTGATTTTTCTAGAACTTCATCATAAACATCTTTGTGCACGATTGCTCTTGAACATGCAGAACATTTTTGACCAGAAAAGCCAAATGCAGAATCTACAATTGCTTTAGCTGCTAAATCAGTATCTGTATTTTCATCAACTATAATTGCATCTTTACCGCCCATTTCAGCGATAACACGTTTTAAGAAGTTTTGGCCTTCTTGAACTTTAGCTGCTCTTTCAAAGATACGTGTACCTGTTGCTCTTGAACCTGTAAATGTTACAAAGTGCGTATCTTTATGATCGACTAAGTAATCACCGATTTCTTTCGGATCACCTGGTACAAAGTTTACAACGCCTTTTGGAAGACCTGCTTCTTCTAAAATTTCCATTAATTTATATGCAATTAATGGTGTATCTTCTGCTGGTTTAAGTAATACTGTATTACCTGCAATAATAGGTGCAACTGTCGTACCTGTCATAATTGCAAATGGGAAGTTCCAAGGTGGAATTGTAACACCAGGACCCATTGGTTTATAAATATATTGGTTATGCTCCCCTTCTCTATCAAAGACTGGCTTACCATTAGCCAATTCCATCATAGAACGCGCATAATATTCAATAAAATCAATACCTTCATTTGTATCTCCATCTGCTTCATTCCATGGCTTACCTGCTTCATAAACCATTAATGCAGAAAGTTCATGTTTTCTTCTGCGAATGATTGCAGAAACTCTAATTAATAATTCGGCTCTTTCTTTATGAGACCATTTTCTCCAAGTCTTATAGGCTTCTTTAGCCGCTTCCATCGCTTGGTCAATTTGTTCTTTAGAAGCTTTTGAAATTGTACCTAGTACTTGTTGGTGGTTTGCTGGATCTACAGATTCAAACTTATCATCTGTATAAATCTTCTCACCATTAATTACTAGAGGAATTTCTTTCCCAAATTCAGATTTAACTTTTATTAATGCATCTTTAAACGCTTGTTGATTCTCTTGATTTGTAAAATCTGTTGCTGGTTCATTGTGAAATTCTACTACCATCCTTCATACCTCCTAAAAATATAAACCTAATAAGAGATAAATACCTCTTATAAAACATTTTACTATTGTATTTTAAAAATTATCAAGTAAAGGGCTTTCATAAAAAAATGATTATTATTCAAAAATCTTATAATCCCTATAACAGCAGTACTTTAGAGAGTCACACATACAAAAATGATGAGACATCTCAAGATGCCTCATCATTACTCAAATAGAGAAATTATACACTTTATTTAATAGCTTGATGTATGTGTTGAATATCTTGTGGCGTTGTTTCACAACATCCACCTACTATTTGAACGCCTTGCGGTATCCACTCTTTAGACTTTTGAGCAAGCAATGCATGATCTCCTTGACCTACCCAAACTTTTTCTACTGGATCAAATGTCTTACCACCATTCGGATAAACAGCAATGACTTGTGGTAATGCTGTTAATCCCTTTTTAATTGCTTTATCAACACTTTCAATCTTTGAACAATTCACGCCAAATACAGGTAGTCGCTCTTCATAGCCTTTAATATATTGGCACACTGTCTCAAATTCAGTACCATCGGATAGATTACCTTCATCACTTACGGTACATGATATCCAGAATGTGATGTCATCTGAATATTGAGGAATGATATGTTCAACGATTGATTTAATTTCATTAAAGTTAGGCACAGTTTCAAATACAAAATCATATATACCTCTATCAATAAGTGCTTGAATACGTGCTTGATGAAAGTCGATATAATCTTCTATAGATACTTCATATGCTCCAGTATATTCTGAGCCATCACTTAAATATGCGCCGTATGGGCCTAAACTGCCTACTATAACTTGTTCATCTGTCACAGATGCTTTTATTTGTTCGACAGCAACATCAAATAAATGTTTTATTTCTGACGTTTGCATACCAATAGATTCAAATGTAGCAAAGCTTGCTTGATAAGTACTTGTTAATACAATATCAGCACCTGCATCTGTAAATGCTTGATGCGCTTGTTTCACTTTATTAGGTTCATGAATGATTACTTCACTAGACCATAATGACGAATTCAAATCACATCCATAACCTTCTAATGTTGTGGCTAATCCACCATCTAATACTAAAGTGCGTTCTTGTTTAATTTTATTCAGAAGTCTCAATGATCTGACCGTCCTTTTTATGATATTTTACAAAATAAAATACAATCGCAATAATCGCAAACGGAATACCGAAATATAATGCTGGTGATTGGTTCGGATCAAAAATCATACCAATACATGACACTAAACAAAGTATAAAGCCAATGATTGGTACACTTTGATGAATTTTCAAATGTTTATTTGCTCGTTTCGCATTGAAATAAGATAAACAAATACTCATCCATACTATTACGACAGCTAAACCTGCTATAGAAACAAGTACGATATATAATGTATCCGCAGTATAAATACTTGAGAATAATGCCAGTAAACCACCACACATACTAAAAATAGTAGCGCGTATCGGCATTTGATGTTTGTTTAGTTTCTTAAAATATTTAGGGAACATGCCTTCATTTGAAAGACTCCAAACCATTCGACTAGCTGCATATAACCCTGAATTGGCCGCTGATAATAATGCGGTAATAATGACTAAATTCATAATATCACCAGCATACGGGATACCCATATTTTGAAAGATAACAACAAATGGACTTTCTAATGATTTCCCTTGATAACTCGGTATGAGAATAGAAATAATAACCATCGTTCCAATGAAGAAAATGATTAATCGCCATAACGTTGCATTAATTGCTTTCGGAATTACTTTTTTAGGATTTTTCGTTTCACCTGCTGCAATACCTATCAGTTCAGTACCACTAAATGCATAATTAACAGCTAACATCGTTAAGAATACGGCGCCTAAACCATTTGGAAATGTTGGATTCGTATATCGTGATTTAATTGTATCTAGACCGCTATAACCATTGTAGTGAATAAGCCCGAATAAAGTGAGGGCACCTAAACAAATAAACAGTATGATAGCTAAGACTTTCACTAAAGAAAAATAAAATTCAACTTCAGCGTAGAATTTCGTAGATACAATATTAAAAGCTAAGACAAGTATAATCGCAATACTTGAAAATATGTATACAGGTACATCCGGTAGCCACTTCTGCATTAAAATACCCACTGCCGTAAATTCAGAACCAAGTGCTACTGTCCATGTTAACCAATAAAACCAAGCGACTATATATCCTATTGAAGGATGTATATATTTTGAAGCATATACATGAAATCCACCTGTCACCGGATGTTCAATCGCTAATTGTCCGAGACATAGCATAACGAGATACACGAGAATAGCACCAACCACATAAGATAACATCGTACCTAATGGACCCGCTTGTTGCAATGTATAACCAGAACTTAAAAATAACCCTGTCCCAATTACACCACCAAAACTTAATAACATAATATGTCGTTGTTTCATATCACGTTTATATGACTGATTTGACACGATATACCTTCTCTCTAAAATTAAAAATATCTTCAATTTTATATCTTTCGAATAATTCAGTCAACTTATAATTTTCTGTAAATATAAAAAAACCTCTGTATAGTATGGTTTTTATAGCATACTATACAAAGGTTTT
This sequence comes from Mammaliicoccus sp. FSL K6-3158, assembly GCF_038005105.1. Lineage (NCBI taxonomy): Bacteria > Bacillati > Bacillota > Bacilli > Caryophanales > Staphylococcaceae > Mammaliicoccus > Mammaliicoccus sp. FSL K6-3158. The sequence continues at coordinate 495,289 of NZ_JBBOSL010000001.1, read as the reverse complement.
AGGTCAGAAGTCTTCGTGCGTTACACCCTGATTTTGTAGCTTTGCGCACTATATCTTGCAGTCTTCGTGCGTTACACCTTGATTTCGTACCTTTGCGCACTATATCTTGCAGTCTTCGTGCGTTACACCCTGATTTTGTACCTTTGCGCACTATATCTCTCAGTCTTCGTGCGTTACACCTTGATTTCGTACCTTTGCGCACGAAATCTCTCAGTCTTCGTGCGTTCTCACCACTTCATCATATACCTTCTAATGCATTTCTTAATTTTTCTTGTATCGTCTCTTTATCATCTTCTACAGGATTAAATTCAAATTTTTCATCATTTATAAAAACGGTTGGCACGCCTTTAATCCCTCTTTCAAATGTTTCTTGCATAATGGCTAAGGATCGATCGTCTGCATTTTTTTGTGGTGATAATCCTAATTCATGTTCCATTTTTCTTTCTATCGTTTCAAAATTCAATGTCCATTCGTCTTGTGTTTCATATAGGTGTCTTACTATTTTAAAACTTTCTTCGGGGTCATAGTAATCCAAATAAATATTCGCAACAGTTCCTTTGAGCAGTCTTTGTTTCGTCTTATCAAAATGCTTGACGATATATTGTACTTTATTCTCATTAATATAAGGTTCTAAAACTTCGTCAGCTGCTGCAAAATAATTTAAACAATATGGGCATGCAAAATTAATAAATGCCTCTATTGTTATGTTTGCGTCTTTGCTTCCTACTGTTAAATGTTGGATTTTTGTCATAACGTTTACCTCCTATATGTTGTTATACTTATTTAACCATTTCACAGCCGATAAAGCGAATGATTATATTCAGAATTGTTCACCAATTTTAAGATATACAAAAAAACACTTCATAACAAAGTTATGAAGTGTTTAACTAATGGTTAAATATTAGTTTTTGATAACGTTAACTGCTTGAGGTCCACGTTGTCCTTCTTCGATATCGAAAGTAACTGAAGCACCTTCGTCTAATGATTTGTAACCTTCAGTTTGGATAGATGAGAAATGTACGAATACGTCGTTACCATTTTCTCCTTCGATAAATCCGTAACCTTTTTCTGCGTTAAACCATTTTACTGTACCTTTATTCATAATAAAAGTCCTCCTATTGTGCTTTTGCACGTATATTTGCAATAATCAATCTTCAAACTTAAATGGACTTTATTAACTATGAATAAAACTACCAATTAATTTAATCTCGAAATATCACTTGCTACCCACTATACGCTATAAATGATTGAAAGTAAAGCTTTAAGTTAAATTAAACTTTTATTTTACTTTTATCATGTGCTAAAACCTATACATAATACTTGTCTATCACTTTTAATGATTCATCTAATTCATATATCAAGGGTGCGCCTGTTTTGATTTCTAAGTTTGAAATTTCATCGTCTGGAATATCTTCTAAATACTTAATAAGTGCTCTTAAAGAATTACCATGTGCAGAAACTAAAGTCGTTTGATGGTTTAATAAACTTGTTGAAATATGATCTATCCAATATGGAATAACTCTATCCAATGTATCTTTAAGACTTTCTGTAACAGGCATGATTCTTCTATCTAACATTTCATATCTTCTATCATTCAAGTATTCTTCTCGTAACTTTTCATCCGCTTCTGGAGGTCTTGTATCATAAGAACGTCTCCATATATGAACTTGTTCTTCACCATATTCTTCACGTGCTTGATCTTTATTTTTACCTTGAAGACCACCATAGTGACGCTCATTTAAGCGCCACGTTTTGTAAACAGGTATCCAAAGTTGGTGAGAATACTTCAATAATAAATATGTGGTTTCAATTGCTCTTGTTAAAAGTGATGTATACACAACATCTATTTCGATATTTTGCTTTAATAATTTTTCACCTGAGATTCTCGCTTCATTATACCCTTGCTCTGATAACTCTACATCTGCCCAACCTGTAAATAAATTTTTCGCATTCCATTCACTTTGCCCATGTCGACATAAAATTAATTTTGGCATATGATTCGCTCCAATCTTTTAATTGTTAAGTCTATTGAACCACTAATTGTAAATTTTTAAAAATAAAAAGACCTTCCGATAGCATTTCAAAATATCCAAATCAGTTCTATAATAAATATCATCATAAAATGTTAAAAGGATTGAGTTGTCATGATTTATAAATTCATAAAAATCATACTCCAAATATGTATGATTTATTTTATTACCGTACTAGGTAGTTGGATACAAGAAACATTAAACATACCTATTGCAGGTAGTATTATCGGACTTGTGATACTTTTCTTATTATTACAATTTAAAATTATAAAAGAAGAGTGGATTAAAGACGGTGCAAATTTATTATTAAGTACGATGATTTTCTTTTTCATTCCATCAATCGTTGGTGCTATGAATTTAGTTAACCAAATAAACGCGCAATTTATCTTTTTAATTGTATTAGTCATCGCAAGTACATGCATTGTTGCACTCTCATCAGGATACATAGCTGAGAAAATGTTAAAAAGGAATCATATAGAAGAAAGTGGTGATCAATCATGATGATTAAAGGACTTTTAATGATTCTTTTAACAATTGTCATGTACATATTTGCATTATTTATACATAAAAAATTCAAGATTGCCATCCTACATCCTGCACTCGTTTCATCCATTGCAATTATATGCGTACTTGTGTTGTTTGGATATAATTACAACGACTATATGGTAGGGGGTCAATGGATTTATGACTTTTTAAATTGCACAGTTGTCTGTTTAGCATATCCACTTTATTTATATAGAAAAATGATTGTTCAACATTTTAAAGTCATTATCACAAGTGTATTAGTTGGGATAACGATTAATATTATTTTAATGTTTACGATTTTAAATATATTCGGTTATTCGAAAGAAATGATTGCATCATTGTTGCCAAGATCTATAACAGCAGCAGTCGGTGTACAAGTATCACAACAAATTGGCGGAATAGATAGCTTAGCCGTGTTGTTTATTATAGGTACAGGATTAATTGGAAGTATGTTGGGATCATATCTTATCAAAATAGCAAAATTCCAAACATCCATTGCCAAAGGACTCACTTATGGCAATGCATCACATGCTATTGGAACAGCCAAAATATTAGAAACTGATATCGAATCAGCAGCCTTCAGTTCAATCGGCATGATTCTAACAGCCTTAATCAGCTCAGTCGTGATACCATTGTTTGTTATACTAGTATATTGAAAATTTAGAGATGAAGATTATACAAAGATAGAGGCTGTAGTGAGTTTGTAGGTCTGTATGAGGTGCTATGTTGCTTGTTTGAGGAGTCTTGCAACATACGAGGCGCCTATTTATCTTGTTTCACCAGTCTTGATAAATACGAGGCGCCTATTTATCTTGTTTCACCAGTCTTTATAAATACGAGGTCCTGAACATTGCTTGTCACGCCTCACTTGCAATGTTCAGCCTCCATCATCACCAAAAATGAAAAGAGTGAGACATGAACATTATGTCTCACTCTTTCTCTATAACCATTCTTTATATAATATCGTAGTCTTTTAGTGTTTTTTCTAATCGTTTTAGTTTGTCGACGGATTGCTCAGATTTATATTTACCCATTTCGATAACGATAGCGTCTATCAATGCGATGATTGGCAATATTGAAAAGTGATTTTTACTTACTGCTAATTTCAGTGTTTCGCTTGCATACTGAACGATTGGACATGAATCATAATCTGTTATTAACAGTATTGGCACTTGATTATTATGAGCTATTTTTGCTACTTTCGACACTAATTGAGAGTAAGGTTCAAAAGCGAACATAACGATTAAATCACGATTGCCCATTTGTAATACTTTATCAATTACGGTTTCTGTATCATGACTTAATTGCGCAATTTGATTCGTAAATTCCCCTAGTAACTGCTCTAAATATAATGACGCTGCTTTATATGGTCGCGTCCCAATGATTCCAATCATTTCCGCTTCTTTCATAAGTTTCACAGCATCTTTGAAATATTCATCCAACTCTTCGTTGTAAGACTTATTTAATAATTCAACACTTTTATCCCATACATCAACGAGCGTTTTATTCTTTTCTACTGAATCCATCAGTGATGTTTGCATAACCCATGTTGACTCTGACGGCATTACTTCTTCATAAATATCTTTTTTGAAATCATTAAAATTTTCATATCCGATTGCTTTCAAAGTTCTCATGACTGTAGAAATCCCAACATCTGCATCTTGAGACAACTCTTTTATTGTAACAAGTCCTAGTGATTGAAAATTTTTAAGAATATAATCACATAACTTTTTTTGTTTTTTCGGTAATTGATCTTTAATGTCGATTAATTTCAGTTTAATCGTATGTTGATTGTCCATACTCATAAATCACCTCATACCCACTTTATTTATCTTCATCATAACGATAATAACTTCTTAAATCAATTTCACCCTTCACAACAATGTAATATTATACCATTTTAGAACATAAAAATTCCCTTTTTAAATGAAAGGGTTTACATTGTTTCAAACTAGTGTTAAGATTCTAAATAATCAAAATATAAAAACAGGAGGTTATTTTGATATGGCAACACAAAGTTTAAAACCGAAAGTAAAAGTATTTTTAGAACAAGACATAGGTTTATATATTAACGGATCGTATGTTCAATCTTCTGAAGGGAAAACGTTTGATGTTATCAACCCCGCTACAGAAGAAAAAATAGCATCGGTTCATGAAGCGAATGAAAAAGATATCGATATTGCTGTCAATGCAGCGAGAGAGACTTTTGATCATGGTTCATGGACAAATTTGGAAGCGCATACACGTTCTCAGCTGATTTATAAGTTTGCTCAACTTGTTGAAGAAAATCGTGAAGAACTTGCACAACTAGAATCTTTAGATAACGGTAAGCCTTATCACATCGCACTTAGTGATGATGTTGGCGGAACTGTACAACAATTTGAATACTATGCAGGCTTTGCAACTAAGATTTCTGGTAAGACAACACAAGTTTCACCTGACTATGTTAACTACACACTTCACGAACCAATTGGTGTTGCAGGACAAATTATTCCATGGAACTTCCCATTGTTAATGGCGGCATGGAAATTAGGTGCCGCTTTAGCAGTAGGATGTACAGTTGTAATTAAACCTGCTACAGAAACACCACTTTCATTACTTTATGTAGCTCAATTATTTAAAGAAGCAGGTTTCCCAGATGGTGTTGTAAACGTTGTTCCAGGTAGTGGTCGCATTGCTGGTGAAGCATTAATCAAGCATGAAAAAGTCGACAAAATTGCATTTACAGGTTCTACAGAAGTCGGAAAGAATGTTATGAAACAAGCTGCCGATCAAGTTAAAAACGTAACGTTAGAACTTGGTGGTAAATCCCCTTCTATTATTTTAGAAGATGCAGATTTAGAAGAAGCTATTACAGGCGCTTATAACGGTACGATGTATAACCATGGTCAGAATTGCAGTGCTTGTACAAGAATATATGTTCAAAGAAATGTTTACGACAAAGTTGTAGCAGGTGTTAAGAAACTTGCTGAAGAAACTAAACTCGGTCCTGGTTTAAATAGTGATACTGATATGGGGCCACTTGTTTCTCAAAAACAACAAAATACCGTTCAACAATATATTCAATCTGGTATTGATGAAGGTGCAACACTTGTAACAGGCGGCATTCAATCATTTGATAGAGGATATTATGTACCACCAACGATATTTGCTGATGTTACGGATGATATGACAATCGCTCGCGAAGAAATATTCGGTCCAGTTATGTCTATCTTAATATTCGATACAGTTGAAGAAGCCATCGAAAAAGCGAATAACAGCGAATACGGATTAGCAGCAAGTGTATGGACAGAAAATATTAGAAAAGCGCATTACATTTCTGGCAAACTCCAATCTGGTACTGTTTGGATCAATGATGTTGGATTGGAATTAGAAACAATGCCATTTGGTGGCTATAAACAATCTGGTATTGGTCGAGAAATGGGCGGCGAATATGGATTAAGTAATTATACAGAAGTTAAAAGTGTTTACGTGAATATGCAACAAAAATAAATTAAAGAGGTGCTTATTATGTTTAAACCATATGGTGTTATACCTGCATTACCTACTCCAATGAAAGAAGGCGGCGTCATCGATTATGACGGCCTTGCTCAGTTAATCGAACATGTTATCAAAAACGGTGTTCATGGTGTTCTAGTTGGCGGAAGTACTGGTGAATATTCTTTAATGTCACTAGAAGAACGTCAACAAGTGATTCAATTCGTATGTGATACAGTCGACGCACGTGTTCCAGTAATGGCTGGAACAGGCTGTCATAGTACTGAAGATACAATTAAATTAACTCAATTTGCTGAAGAAGCTGGCGTATCAAGTGCTTTAGTCATTAATCCATATTATATGGCAACGAGTGACGAAGGTATCTTAAATCATTACAAAGCTGTCACTGAAAACAGCAAAATCGGTATCGTTATTTACCATTACCCAGATGCTACAGGTATCGAGCTATCTCCAGAACTTATACATGAAATCAGTCAATTAGATGGAATAGTTGGTATTAAGAATACAGCAGACGGTGTACATACATCTAAATTATTAAATCTGACAAAAGATAATGACCGCTTCTCATTATTAACAGGATTTGAAGATTTAATACTAGCGACACTTGCTTCAGGTGGTGTTGGTGCAATTGGTGTCGTCCATAATTTAGTGCCAGATAAAATTGTTAAACTTTATGATTTGATCGTGAAAGAAAACAACATAAAAGAAGCAGCTGAATTAAATAAAGAACTCATCCCTTTATATAATTTAATAGAAGAAGAAGTTATTCCAGGCACTGTAAAAGCAGGACTAGAAGCAATCGGATTACCTGGTGGACCTAGCCGCTCACCATTAGTGTCTGCTTCACCAGAATTCAAAGAAAAAATTGCATCAAAATTAAATGAACTTTATCAAAACTCATAATAAGAAGGTGTTGGAAATGAAAGATGTCGTTATTATAGGCGGAGGTTTAGCGGGTTTATCCGCCGCTTGGAGATTAAAACATCATGATATTTTACTTTTAGAATCAACAAATAGAGTTGGTGGACGTGTAATGTCTGAACGAAGAGGCTCATATTGGCTAAACTGGGGCGGTCACGTATACGCAGGAACTGGTTCGGCGACAGATGAATTATTTAAATCTGTCGGCATTTCCTCTATGCCAGTCCCAGGTAAATTAACAGCCATGTCTTTAAATGGCAAATTACTCACAAGCGGACCTGTTGAAACATATCCTTTCCGTGTCAATATGTCATGGAAAGACCGTTTCGCATTAATTAGAGCTGGTGCTAAAGTAAGAGCTTCCGTTCTACGCTATGGAAAAATCGCGAAACAAAAAAGTCTAGAAGATAAAAGTGTTCAACAACAACGTATTTTAGACTTTATGAACCATAAAACTTTTACAGACTTTACAGGTCATTTACCGCTTGATGCCGATGCTATTTTCAGACCGACCGTGAGTCGATCAACTGGCGATCCTGAACAAATATCTGCAGGTGCAGGTGTAGGATACTTCCATATGATTTGGAACAAAGATGAAGGTTTATCACGAAATATTATGGGAGGTCCTTCTACATTAACAGATACAATCGCTTGTTCACTTGGCGACGACGTACTACTAAATACTGACGTACAAGAAGTGATTCAAGACCACGATTCAGTAACTGTTAAATATGTTCAAGATGGACAAGAACATGAAGTACAAGCTCGGTATGCCGTACTTGCTACACCAGCACCTATCACTAGAAAAATCGCAAAAAATATCAGTCCTGAAGTTGGCGCTGCATTAGATCAAATTAAATATGGTCCACACGTAAGCGCAGCATTTTTAACAAATGAAACAGGCAAACAAGTTTGGGATGATATATACTCATTTGCAACACCAAAGAAATCATTTGATGTATTAATTCATAGCTCTAACCTTGTACATTCTCTTTCTAAAAATAGAACTAAAGGTAGTACCTTTATGACATTTTCCCCCGCAGGAAGAGGACAAAAATTACTAGACAAAACAGACGAAGAAATTATCGATATTTATTTGAATGACTTAAATGAAATGTTTCCAGGTTTCAGTGATAAAGTTGTTGAAGCTCACGTTCAAAAATTTCCATTAGGATCTGCTTACATCTTCCCGGGAAGAGCTAAAATTCAACCTATTCTTACGAAACCTGACAATCGATTATATTTAGCTGGCGATTATTTAGGTACTTTATATACTGAAACAGCCATTCAAACAGGTTTTAACGCAGCACAAGATATTAACAGTTTATTATCATACAGTTATCAATAAAACCCTTCACCCCTTTATGTAAGCGCTATCTTTAAAAGTAATGATGCACTGGTCTATATTAGGAGGACATTTAATGAATAAAGATTGCACAATGGAAGAAATGCCATTCTCAAGATTTCACATGAAGATTTTTGCTTATTCAAGTGGAAGTACATTTGTTGATGGATACAGTTTAGGTATTATCGCAATAGCGCTTGCTGTTATGCAAAATAGTTTTGATATGTCCGTTACAGTTATTGGTTTATTAGGTACGGCAACTTTAGCAGGCATGGTTCTAGGTGGTATGTTCGGCGGTTACTTCACAGATAAAATTGGCCGAAAAAAGATGTTCATCTTAGATATGCTCGTCTTAGCAATTGTTACGACATTACAGTTTTTCGCAACTGATCCAGTACAATTAATCGCATTAAGATTTGTTATCGGAATCGCTTTAGGAACGGATTATCCAATTGCCGGTTCACTTATGAGTGAGTTCTCTCCACAAAAAAAACGTGGTGCTTTACTCGGTGGTATTAATGGATTCTGGTTTGTAGGTTATGCTGTTTCATTCTTAGTTGGGTATCTACTAATACCTCTTGGAGATACAAGTTGGAGATGGATGCTATTAAGTGGTGCGTTCCCTATCATATTATTACTACTTGCGCGATTAAATATGCCAGAATCACCTCATTGGCTCGTACAACAAGGTAGAAAAGAAGAAGCAGAACAGATCGTCCAAAAAATATTTGGTGATAACGTTGTTGTTTCCAAAGATACAACTGGACATAAAAAGACGAACTTCAAAGATATTTTTAGAAATGGTCAAGGTAAATGGACGTTCTTTGTTTCAACATTCTGGTCTTTACAAGTTATGACAACATTCGCAATCGGCACATATATACCGTCTATTCTTTATGAATTTGGATTCCAAGACGGTTCTCAAGAGTATTTGGGATCAGCCATTATTAATATCTTCTATTTAATCGGTGTTATCCCTGCACTTTATTTAATAGAACGTTATGGAAGAAGACCAACATTAATTTGGCCATTCTTAATCTCAACACTTGCATTATTTGCATTAGGATATGCATCTGGTTTAAATGCACCATTCATAGTTATACTGTTACTCTTTATCATATACGGAATTTTCAACACAGCTATGGGTTGTCATCAATGGATTTATCCATATGAGCTTTTCCCAACTAATATACGAGGTACAGGTGGAGGATTTACAACGACGATTAGTCGTGTAGCATCAGCAATAAGTACATTCTTCTTCCCTGTTATATTAACGAATTTCGGTGTTAGTAATACAATGTATATCGCTGGTTTCTTACTACTTATAGGATTTGTTATTTCTGTTATGATGGCCCCAGAAACTAAAAATATGAATCTACAAGAAGCAGGTTCTATTAGATAGAGGTGTGGCATGATCCGAGATACATCTAATAATCACATTGATGAAAAGCTTTTAACTAAAGTCATATTGTTAGCAGGTCGAATTTTATTAGAATGTAGTGCCGAAACCATTAGAATCGAAGACACTATGAACCGTATTGCGAGGAGTTTAGGTTATCAACATAGTAACGGTTATGTCGTGAATATTTTTATTACATTCTCATTATCACAGAATTCAGAAGTTCAAATCATTAGAATTCATAAGAACAATACGAATCTGATTAAAATAGCAAATGTAAACACGATATCACGCAAACTCGTTAATAAAGAAATCACCCTAGAAGAAGCTTATAAAAAATTGAAAGATATTGATTTAAACACTAAAAATTATCCATTACTTCTTAAAACTTTAGTATCAGGCTTAATATCTCTCAGTTTCTTATATCTTTTTGGTGGTGAATTTGGTGATATCATCCCTGCCTTTATTGCAGGCTCTATTGGTTTTTCAATTGTTGAAATCATCAAGATGCGAATACCTACATTATTTATCCCCGAACTAATAGGATCCTTTGTAATAGGTCTTATCGCCATTTGGGGTCACCACTTGATGGCAACAGGAGATATAAGCCCTATTATTATATCTTGTGTCATGCCAATTGTACCTGGTGTGCTTATTACGACTGCCGTACAAGATTTATTCGACCGGCATATGGTCATGTTTACAACGAAGATGCTAGAAGCCATCGTCACTTCATTTGGTATAGGATCAGGTGTCGCAACATCATTCTTAATTTTATAGGAGCTTGATATGTTAACTATCATATTACACTTTGTATTTAGCTTTTTAGCATCTTATCTATTTGCACTCGTTTATGACGCACCACGTAAGTTATTTTTAGCTGCAGGCTTTGGTGGTGGTTGTGGCTATCTCGTTAATTATTTATTATTAGAAAGTACAAATATGGATGCCATCTATACAAGTTTGCTAGGCAGTTTAACACTCGGCTTAATCAGTCACACCATGGCAAGAACATTAAAATCCCCAGTCATCATATTTATGATTCCTGGTATCATCCCTTTAGTACCAGGAGGCATAGCATTTGAAGCAACAAGGAAACTAGTAGAATTAGAATTTAATAGCGCCGTAGATATATTTATTAGAGCATTATTGATAGCGGGCGCTATAGCAGTAGGCTTATTAATGGCAGACCAAATATTCAAAATCATTAATCATACAAAAGTAAATATTAATAGAGAGACTGGTACATAAAATGTGCCAGTCTCTCTATTAATATGGGAAATATGAGAGGCGCTACGTTGCTTGTTTGGGCTGTCTTGATAAATACGAAGCCCTGAACATTGCTAGTCATGCTCCACTTGCAATATTCAGCCTCCCAACATTGCTTGTCGCACCCCACTTGCAATATTCACACCTCCAACATTGCTAGTCACGTCCCACTTGCAATTCTCAGCCTCCCAACATTGCTAGTCACACCTCACTTGCAATATTCACACCTCCAACAACACTCATCTCTATCTAAAAAGTAAGAAACCGTCTGAAAATTTCAGACGGTTTCTTTTATTATTCCAAATTCGCGTGTTTATTTTGCATAAATGTTTCACTTACGTTTAATTGTTCCATTAAATCCATTACGATACTATCTAAATATAATTGAGTGCTTTGTTCGAACAGACTTCCTAGTGGTTGTTCTGATCCTTTTTCATCATATTTAGTACCTGCTGGTAAAACAATCACGTCATCTGCTATTTCAGCAATTGGTGATTGTTCTTTTGTAGAAATTAATATGATGTTCGCTCCAATATCTTTTGCTGTTTGTGCGAGTAATTTTAAGTGAGCTGTTGAGCCTGAACCAGAGACAATCAATAATTTATCTCCTTCTTTAATAGAAGGTGTACTTGTTTCACCTACTACATAGCTTTTCTTACCTAATTGGTTCAATCTCATAGCAAAACTGTTCGCGACAAATGCAGAGCGTCCTTTAGCTGCTACAAACACTGGAACTTCTGACTGCAAGCTATTTACGAATTGCTCAGTATCCTTCAAGTCTACTTGATTTAATGTTTGCGTGAGTTCATTCAATATTAATTGATAACGGCTCATATTACTTACCTTCGATTATTTCTCTACATAATTTTGCAGCTGCTTTTGGATCGTCTGCGTTAGCAATTCCTCCACCAACAATAATTAAATCTGGATTTTCATCAGCAACAGATTGAATTGTTTCTGGTGTAATACCACCAGCTACTGCTACTTTTGAATTTTTGATAACTGATTTAACTGTACGTAAGCTTTCTAATGGTGATACACCTTCAGCTTGTAAATCGTAACCAGTATGCACAGCGATATAATCTGCACCTAATGCATCTAATTCTTTCGCACGTTTTTCTAAATCTTGAACTGCGATCATATCCACTAATAATTCTTTACCATGTTTATGCGCTTCTTCAACTGCACCTTTAATTGAAGCATCTTCAGCTACACCTAAAATTGTTACGATATCTGCTCCAAATTTAACAGCTTGGCTTACTTCATAACCAGCAGCATCCATAATTTTTAAGTCAGCTAATACTTGAACATCTTTAACAGATTGACTTAATTTTTCTACTGCACCTAATCCTTCATTAATAACGATAGGTGTACCGATTTCTACTATATCTACATATTCCTCAACTTGTTGCGCTAATTGAGCTGCTTCTTCTTTATTTAATAAATCAATTGCTAATTGTAATTTCATATTAATCATATCTCCTTTATCTATATTACTTTACACTTATAATTGTGATACAATGTATAAAATTATGCAATACTGACAAATATGTCACTTAGTGAAGAAATGGGGTTGTATTATGGTATTAATTAACTATAAAGAAACGGAATATTATAATTCTAAAGACTTAGCATTATCTGTTATTGGCGGTCGTTGGAAAATACCAATCATCTGGCATTTACTACAAGCGTCACCTCTTAGACTCAATGAATTAGAAAAGAAACTACCAGATATTAATCAGCGTATGCTTATTAGACAGTTGAGAGAACTCGAAGACGATCATATCGTAAACCGTACTGTATATCCGGTCGTACCACCTAAAGTTGAATATAGTTTGACACAAATAGGTAAAGATTTAGAACCTGTTGTTAATGGCATTTGTGACTGGGGAGACGAATTTTTAGACTTTTTAAATACTAAAGATAAAGCCTAATCACATATTACTTTTAATCGCTTCATAGTTTGCTACAATAAAATAAAAAAGGGGTATTTTATGACAACTCAAAAACTTTCACAAGAAGAACAAGCTGAACTGCTTACAACTTTACAAAAACGATTCGAAAAATTTCCAGAACGTCATAAAAATATAGAATGGTCAGATGTAGAAAAACGATTAAATGAACATCCAGAAAAATTATGGTCACTTAATCAAATGGAACAAACTGAAGGAGAGCCTGATGTAATAGGATTAGAAGATGATGCTTATATATTCGTAGACTGTTCTAAAGAAAGTCCTAAAGGCCGTCGAAGTGTTTGTTATGATAGAGCAGCATTAGAATCTAGAAAGAAACACAAACCAGAAACAAGTGTAATGGACATGGTTCATGAAATGAACGTTACATTAATTAATGAAGAACAATATAGACATTTACAAACACTCGGTGAATTTGATAAGAAAACATCAAGCTGGATTGAAACACCGACAAAAATTAGAGACCTTGGTGGTGCATTATTCTGTGATTTACGGTATGACACAGTATTCACTTACCATAATGGCGCTGATTCTTATTATGGCGCAAGAGGTTTTAGAAGCATGTTAAAAATATAAAATAAAGCTTCCTCAATTTGTCTCAAGAAGACAAGTTCAGGAAGCTTTTTCTATACAATCATTAGCTAACCACTTACACCGTATATTAAACCGGTTATGACATAACTACTGACAAATTTTTAGAAACAACATACCATATAAGCAAAGGAGGTTATGCTATGACAGAGCCATTCAACGTTCAACTAAACATCGACACTTCACAAAAGACGACGGATATTTCAATCAAAACCTTTGAACAGGAACTTGGTCATAACCTATTAACGTATATTCAACAATTTGAAACATCCAACCATAAAATAGGTATTAAAACATCACAAGGTACATCACTTATTTTAAAGGAAGACATCATTTTTGCAGAAATTTTTGATAAACAACTGAACATCATAACAACCAGTGAAACACTCACAACTCGAATGTCACTCACTGCCTTACAACAAACTTTGCCTAAGCAGAAGTTCGTACAAATTAGTAAATCGTCTATCGTAAACATTGAACATATCAACAAAGTATCACCGTCATTCTCAGGGAATTTATATGCAACTTTATCCAATAATAAAAAAGTAACCATTTCAAGAAGATATGTTAAAAATTTAACTGAAATATTAGGTATATAAGGAGGAGACCATTATGAACAAAATCTTTAAATCTATTCTACAAGGTATCGGTATAGGAAGCAGTATTATGCTCATATTCATCGCAATATTTGAAGTAACAATTGACTTCCAAGCAGTCTTCAGCGTTTATATATTCAGTGCCATTTGTGGATTTCTACCAATAGTTTATGAAATCGATCAAATACCACTCTTATTCAAGCTCATCATTCATTTAGGTGGTAGTATCATTACATTCTTTATCGTTTCAACAATTAATAACTGGATACCATTACAACCAGCAACACTTATCGGAGGCCTCACAACCTTCGCATTAATATTCCTCGTTATCTGGTTTATATTTATGTATCTCAATATTCAACAAAGCAAAAAAATAAATACAAAACTTAAAAAAATGTAAACAAAGACCCTTAAGGTTCACTCCTTAAGGGCCTTATTTTCCGTTTTTCCATATTTTACTGAAATAAATGTAATTCACACGATATAGATTCCGTATTACACAAATGTGTAATCAATATTAAAATATATTATCTATTCATATCTTCTAAACTCATAATCGATTTCCCCATTGATTATGAAAACTTCTCTTATTTAGTGCTTAAAATCTTATAGAGTATCATTTTAGCGCCATGAATAATTTATAAACCTAAAACTCCCCTAAACATTTCTTAAATTCACTAAATTCCTCTAAATCCTCTTTATAACCTATAATAACCCATCCGAAAAGAAGAAATGTACAATATCAAATCAAAAATCAAGCTCTTTCGCAAAAACCATCAATCAATATCAAATCATAAAGTGTGCTATGAAAAGTATGTGCAACGCTAAAATACAATGTAAATCTAAGTACCAATCGCATCTTCAAAATGACGATTCAAATATAAACAAATTTCATTTATTGTATCAATTGTCTCACCAAACAAAGTAGAACTTCGTTTAAGAATCTTAAAATGCTTTTGGTCTTCTTCCAATCTCACGCATGCAAAGACAAAAATAGAATTAAAAAATTCAGTCTGATCATTAAGAGACTCTCCATATCTCTCATCCAAATCATCCAAAATATCATCTAAACTAATATCTTTAGGAATCACCAGTTCCTCCACTCTATGCATGCCAATCTTACCTTCAGTAATAAACCCCTGAATATCGTAAAACTCAAACTTAATAATATTGTACATTTTAGCCTCCTTTCTAAGGGATGTTATAGGTTATATTTTTATTATATTTAGGAATCATTTATTGTCAATAAATTTCTATACTTTTTTTATACAAAATATTTAAAATACAATGAAACCCCGTTAAATAAACGTTTTATAAGACTAAAAATTTCAAAAAATCTCGAAATAAGTAGTTCAAAATCGTAAAATTCTCAAAAAAATTTATTAAACATAATTTACGTAAAAGTAATATTTAAGACACCATAAACTTCAAAAAATGTAATATAAAAATTAAATTTTTTCCCAAAAAAGTGAAAGAAAAACAAAAAAATCTGCAAAAAAAGACACGACGTAAGAAGTCGTGTCTGGGAGTTTGAATAGTTTATTCAAAATACAGAACATTATTTATACTCTATGATTCTCTTCTTTTAAATATATCACTATAAGGGCTAATTAAGTCCTTATAACTTCTCGTTACTTTTCTTTTATTAATGATCTTATTTGCAATTTTATCTATATATTTTTTATCAGTCTTAAAGAAATTACTAGGGCTTGTAACAGTACCTAATGTATATTCATCATCATAAATTTCTTTTAACAATTGTACATATTCAACTATCAAATCTTTCAGCTTATCGTCAAGATCATCTTCTTTATAATTAGACAAAAATTCCCCAAATACAAAATCATCTCCTACAAGATCATCTTTATTTTTCGAGCTTGGATCATTATTAACGATTCTATAAATAAGTCCTATTATTGCAATTAATGCATATCTACCATTATTTAATATTATCATTTCTTCATTATCAAATATCACGTTTCCTTGTTTTTTATCTTTTATTTCTTGTATGATGTGTCCAATTCGTTTATTTAAATCAATCAAGTCCTTAATAAATTTTACTTTATTTTTATCTGCTGCATAATTTAATTTGAATATACTTTTATAATGATTATTGTTCGCAAACAAACTTCTTTTCGCTGATCTTGCTGTACCAGGTTTTTGATAAACAAAAGAATAAAATATTTGTGCAAATTCTTCGTTTTTAATTTTATTAGTAGCATACTTCCTAGGCGTGTTAATCCCTCTTTTTATTTCTAAAAATATTCCATGATTCAATAATATATCATGCAATTGAATCATCTCAGGAGCATTTGCTTTTAAATCCTTTGGTTGTATGGCTTTTTGAGAATTTGTTGCTTCAGCAATACTATTGAAAAATGACCTCTCATCAACTTTACTATTTTTCTTTTTAATGATTTTGCATATTAAATAAAAATCTTCCTTACTTGAATCTAAATTTTTCGCGATTAAATGTGTTGTTTGCCCTCCATTTACAATTGAAAAATCATATACTTTTATGTTATCTCCATCGGGTATATAGTCCTTACAAGCAATAGTTATTCCGTTATTCATTACCCAAAAATCTTCAGGATTTTTTCTCATACTACGTATAATAGATTCATCAACATTTTTAGATTTAATATATCTTCTAATATTCATGTTGAATAAACCATCTCTCTCAAATTTCTCATATGCAACTTTTAAACTATTGGCACTTATATTTACAACTAGCCCTTCATAATTATCTGATTCATATTTCAGAGCATTTTTAGACTTATCTATTTCAAATTTAAACTCTTTAGCAACTTCTAAAGTTTGCTGCATTTCTTCAATCATTTTATCAATATCAATTTTATTTAATAAGTTAAAATCACCAAACTTTGCACTTTGTATATTATCTATCTTACGACCTACATCTTTCTCATTAACTTGACTTGTCGATGAAAAGATTATTTCAATATTACCTTCTTCTTCTTCTGGTAAACTGTCTAATGCATTTCTTAAGTGTTTTTTTACTTCTCTACTATATATATTCGTATTCTCTTTTTCAAAATCACTTAAAGTACTATTTATCTTACTAACTTCTGCATTTACATCATTGACTTTAATATTTTTTGAATACTTATTCTGACCAATAATCACTTTAGAATTTTCATCATCGTAAAATACAAAGTCAATTCCTCCATCATTTTTACCGTCAGTGATATTTTCATTGATCAAGTCGTACCAATTCTTTTTGTATTCTAGAGATTTATAGCAATAAATTGAACACATAAGAATATCAAATGCTCTTTCTCTAGAAATTGCATAGTCATCTTTATGCGCTATATCCATGATTTTATCCAATTCATTTTCAATCATATGTATTCCCCCTTCACTTATAAATAATTTTATTATTTAATAAATTAAATTTATTAAGCTAATTTTATAACATTTATTCTTTCTGTGCAATTTGAATGTAAACGTTTAACCACTTATTATAAAAACATCCTACTTCAAATAAAATCCAGCCTAAATTTCTAATAAATAGTTAAGTAAAATTTAAGGTTGTGCGCATATTATCATGCTAAGTTTTTATGTAAAATTAGTTATAGGTATGTTAAATAAACAGGAGGACTTATGAAATTTATCATAAAATATTCTACATTAATCAGGATTGCTTCTCTCATTCCGTTTGTTCTAGTTGGTCTTATGTTACCTATTGGTGACAACTTCATATTATATTACTTATCTTTAATATTTGTTTTTGGATTCGTTCATGTGTTATTAACGATTGCTGAAAATAAATATAAGGCTATTAATCATAAGATATTCATACGCAATGTTATTTTGAGAATGATTCATTTTATTATAATTGCAGCGTGCTCTTACGTTATATTCTTTGCTTCTCATCTACATAACAATCCGATTATTGCATTATCATTTATTTTTATAGCTGGTTTTTCAGGATATTATTTTGATTATTTAGATACGAAAAATTCTGAAGTAATAAAAGAATAGAATATATAGAAAAAATCCAGCATGACTTCAATGTCATGCTGGATTTTTTTCCTTAACTTCTACTTCATTATCAAAGTGATAACCGATTGTATATGTTGTGACTGTGTTTTCTAATATAGGGCTTTCGCTATCTTCTCTGTTATGTCGTACGTTCTTGTGTGCTTCTTTGAATACGTCTGATTTTAACCAGTTTTTAAAGTTTTGTTCTGATTCCCAGATTGTGAGTATTTTTACTTCGTCATATTCCTCGAGGTCATTTGTTTTTGTAACATACATTTTCTTGAATCCTTCTATTGTTTCTATTCCTTGTCTCATATAGAATCTTTCTATTGTTTCGTCTGCTGTTCCTTTATAGAGTTGTAATTTATTTTCTGCCATAAACATGTTATTGCCTCTTTTCTATTTTATACTTTTACGAGTTTGGCTACGACGACGATTCGACCTGATGTGAGTGAATATGGATCTTCACATGTTGAGAGTGTGACAATCTTGTCGTCTTTATTAACTTCTGTCGTTGTTGAGATTTGTGATTTTTTTAATGTTTGTTCTAGAAATTGTTCATATGTTGCTTTGTCTTTAAAGTCTGTTTGTATGTAATTATCTTTTGTTGTCGTTTCATATGCGCTAATGACTTCTAATTGATATTTACCGTATTGTGTATCGTACTGGATCGTTTTATGTTGGTTATAAAATGATTGATCTAAATATTTTTCTACGACGTCAAACATGGTGTTATCTCCTACGTGATGTCCATATATGACGGTATTCATTTTATCATGCTTAGGTGTATTACGATAATCCATAAAGATACTACCTTTTCTACTATCTTGTTGTTCAAAGTCTTTCTTTAAGTAGTCCTTGTTGTCTTTCGATTGTAGTATTGGATAGTTCAATGATGTACCTTCTAGATGTATCCATCCTATAATATCTTTGTTGATGTTACTAAGTTGTTTGAATTGTGGTCGCACGG
This sequence comes from Mammaliicoccus sp. FSL K6-3158, assembly GCF_038005105.1. Classification (NCBI taxonomy): domain Bacteria; kingdom Bacillati; phylum Bacillota; class Bacilli; order Caryophanales; family Staphylococcaceae; genus Mammaliicoccus; species Mammaliicoccus sp. FSL K6-3158. Next base: position 476,170 of record NZ_JBBOSL010000001.1, on the reverse strand, counting down.
TATTGGTGTTTGTCATTTGCGTATAATTTTGTTGTAAATGAATGTAGCGTTCTTCCGCTTCTTTATCTTCTTGTTTATTGTGATACATGACATATCCAGACCATATGATGACAGCGACTAATGCTATTTGAATGATTTTAATGATGATTTTCACGTGTTGCTCTGCCCTTTCTCTTACAAATCAGCATGCCACATTCTGGGTCATGGATGATTTTCGCATCGATATTATATACGTGTGAAATAAAGGATTCTGTTACGACTTCTTCTGGAGGTCCTTGGATGACTTGATTGTTATGTATACATACGATTTCATCGCTATATTCTATCGCTTGGTTAATGTCATGTAACACCATAATAATGGTGATATTAAAGTTCTCATTCAGTGACCGGATAATATCCAACACTTGATATTGATAATTTAAATCTAAGTATGTCGTTGGTTCATCTAGCAACATATATTGTGGTTCTTGCGCAAGTGACATTCCGATAAACACACGTTGTAATTCTCCGCCTGACAATTCACTAATTGGTTTATCTTGAAAGTCTTCTAATTCTAGTTGATGTAACACATGCTGAATGACTTCTTCTTGTTTGATATCTTTCTTAAATATGGATTGGTAACTATATCTTCCACACAGTATGACTTCTTTAACTGTAAAATCTTCTGGCGCACGGTTATTTTGATGTACGGTCGCTAACTGCCTTGCTAATGTTTTTCTATTTAATGATGAAATAGCTTGATTATCTATGTAAACAATACCTTCACTCGGCTCTAAATTACGTGATAATATTTGTAACAATGTTGATTTACCCAATCCATTAGGTCCAATGATAGTTGTAATGGCATGCTTTTTGAGTTGTATTTTTAACGATTCAAAAATATGCTTTCTCTGGTATTTGAAACTAACGTTCTCTGTTCGCATGGACATACGCTCCTTTACAAATAAGGTAAATCAAGAATGGTCCACCTACTACAGTCGTAATCGTACTCGCTGGTATCTCTAGAGGTGGTGCTATTGTTCGACCTACCGTGTCTGCTAATAATACGAGCCATGCACCAAATATAATGGAATATGGTATGACCTTTTTATAATTCGTTCCAACGATACGTCTTATAATATGTGGCACGATTAAGCCTACAAAAGCTAATTGACCTACTATAGCTGTTGCACTACTTGCTAAAAATACAGCAACTAAACCGATGATAAGTCGATATTTCGTAATATTAAAACCAATATTATGCGCTTGTTTATCTTCAAATGATAACAAGTTCACTTTGTTTACTAACATGAGCGCGAATATAATCCCTATTGTTGAAGTGACGGCAATTATATAGACATCTTGCCATACTTTCATCGTTAAACCTGTTGGTAACTGCATAACAGGACTCATAGATAAAAGTTCTATTACACCATTTAACATGGCGTATATCGCAACACCTACTAATATGAGTCTTATCGGAGTAATCTGATAACGTGATACTAATAGGAATAATATGAGAAACGGTATAACCCCACCAATAAAGACGAATATCGGTAAATAGAAATACAAGGTAGGTAAAAATATAAGTATGACACCTCGTGCAACAAGTGCACCAGATGTCACACCAATAATATTCGCTTCAGCTAGAGGATTTTGTAATACCGCTTGTAGCAAAGCCCCTGATACACTCAGAGCAGCTCCAACAAATAACGCGATGAATATTCTTGGCATACGTAAATCAATAACTGCATCTACTTGAGGTTCAGTACCTGTTGTGAGTTTCGTGATGATTTGTTCTATACTTAAAGGTAACTTTCCACTTACAAGCGATATATAAATTGTTATGACAAGCATACATAACATGATCCAGAACGTGAGTTGCGAATATTTTTTCATGTTTTAACCTCTTTACTTATGATATAAAATGTCATAAAGCTGTACTAACGCATCGTCAGCTTTAATACTTGCTGTTATGCCAAATGGTATTTCTTCTAAATCATAAACTCTATTATTTTTAACTGCGTCAAAATGTTTCCATATATCATTTGTACTAAACTCTTTCTTAAACATTTCTCTTACTTGGTCTGGAAAACCATGTGGCAATCTTAAAATAATATCAGGATTGACTTTATAAAGTTCTTCCGTATTAGAGGCTAAATATGCTCTTGATTCATTTTGTATAACATTCTCTCCTCCGGCAATTTTCACTAAATCACCAATATAAGAGTGTTCTGTTGCTACAAGATAACTACCGGGTACACCCATAAGAATCAGTACTTTAGGGCGTTTTTTACCTTGAATCTTAGCTTTAATTTCAGCTTCGGCATTATCAAACTTTTTATTAAGCTTTTTAGCCTGTTCTTTACGATTGAACGTATTACCCATTTCGGTGATAGATTTCTTCAAACCATTTAAACTGTCGTAATCATAATAAGTACCTTTCATTTTAAGTTGTTCAAACACTGGATCCATCTCAGATTTAATTGTTGTAACAGTTAATACATGTGTTGGATTAAGTGATTTCACAACTTCAATATTCGGTTTCTTAGGCTGACCAATTTCAGGTACATCTTTGTATCGCTTCGGTAAATCTTTATAAGTTGTCGGTTTACCTACGATATCTAAATCTAATGCATCTAAAGTTTCCGTTAAAGCTACAGTAGTTGGTACGATTCTAAATTCTTCTTTCTTTTGTTTACTTGAAGGTTCTGATGATTTACTAAAGTTGATGTTACAAGCCGCAAGTAGACAGCTACATATAAGCATTAAAATTAATAGCGATTTGATCTTCATTTAGATGCTCGCTTCTTACCTAAGAAGAATGAACCAGCTAATAACAATACTGCACCACTGAATATAAGTGCATATGTCATCGCATCTCCACTGCTACTTGTTGAAGGATTAACGAGTTTCATGTTTGTTGAACCATCTGCATTACGATCGAAACTTGGACTCACTTTATCTGCACTTGTAGTACTTGTTTCATTGTTACCACTTGTCGTAGCTTGATTTGAAGGTGTGACAGGTGATGAACTATAATTTGTTGAACTATTTGCTCCAGATGAAGCATTTGAAGATTCGGATTTTTGTTCATCTGTCGGTGTTATCTGATTGTGTTGAACATTTTGAGCATCATGACCTTTAGTGTCATCATCTTTACTTGGTGTGTTTACAGGTTGTTGCTGTTCATCACTTGTGTCTGTATTTACATTGATAGACGTCTCTTCTTTATCAAATTCAATACGTGTTGTGTAATGATTGTCGTAGTTAATCGCTGGTACAACAATATGCACTTTAGATGTTAATACTTTTAAATCTTTCGGCTTTTCAAAGCGAATGATTTTTGTATCTGCAGATTTGTCTTCTGAAACGGTTGTGACATTTAATTTCTTATCATGATCAAATAATTCAAACGACTTCCAATAAGAAGCTGATTTCAATGTTAGTTCAACATATTGTTTACCATTTTCTTCAACAATACGTGCAGGTTTCACCATATATTGGTCCATATAAGATATTTCACTTGAACCATTTTTATAGACCATGTAACCTAACGTTGAAGTTGCTTTTTCTTGAATAGTTGATCCTTGGTTGGAGCCAGTCGGATTTTTAACTTTATCAGGAATTGGCACTTCTTTTTTTGTTATCTGCTTTTCATCGTTCTTTGGTGTATCTTGCTTTGGTGTATCTTGCTTTGGAAGTTCTGTTTGTGGTTTCTCATGATTCGAATCCTTTGCAGGTGCTTGTTGTGTATCTTCATTATTCTGATTTGCATTATCCTGCTTTTGGTCAGTCGTTAATTGGTTTGAATCTACTTTTCCTGTATCTTGTTGATTTGAATTCTGAGTTGTCGGTGCACTAGGAATAACTTCTTTAAAATTTACATGAGTCGTATATTTGTTGTCATAATTGATTGCCGGTACAACAATGTGAACTTTTGAAGTAAGCGATTGGCTACCTGGTTTAACTTTAAACTTGATGATTTTTGTATCAGCTTGATGATCTTCTTTAACTGTTTGAATGGCAATTGCGCCTGATTCATCATACAGTTCAAATGACTTCCAATAAGAAGCGCTTTTCAAAGTCATCTCAACATACGTTTCCCCATTCTCAAAATATACCTTTGCTGGTTTCACCATATATTGATCCATATAAGAGATTTCATTTGATTTATCTTTATTAACTACAAAATCAATTGTCTTACTTTCCACTGCTGATGCTTGTTCTTCTGCTGCTTCAACTTTTTTCATTGTCGTATGACTAAGCGGTTCATAAGTGTTGAATGAAAGAGTTGAGAATAATAAAGAAAACGCTAATAGTGACTTAACACTTTTCTTCATTAATTATGACCTCTTTTCAATTTTTTATTGAACATAAACGTAACGACTAATAACATACCCGCAACAATTGGAAGGACTGTGATCATTACCGGTGTGCCTGCGCTCGTTTGAGGATTTTTCACATCTTGTGAAGTAGTAGTAGAACCATCAGATGGCGTACTACTATTAGAACTAGAAGATGCTGCTGTTGTTGAATTCTTAGAATCATCATTAGATGAAACTGCTGCAGCTTGGCCAGAAGGTTCTTTCACGTCAAATGTGATCTTGTATTTGTTATCGTATAAGAACGGTTTACCATCGACTTTTTCATTGATATAAACATCAATTGTTCCAGCAAGTTGTCCAGATGTAGAATTCACTTTAAAGCTAGACGTTCTAACGTCTGAACCTTTGTCTTCACTTACGATACTTTCAGCAGATCCATCAACTGTAATACCTTTTATCCAATGGCTGTGATTCATCGTTAAATGAAGTTGCTTTTCGCCATTCTTAACTACTAACTTACCTGGTTTATTAAAATAATCATTTGCAATCGAAACATCTGAAGTACCATGTTTCAATACTGTGTAATCAACATCATAAGTACCATCCTTAACATCAGCAGAAGCCACCTTACCTACGCCTACTGATAATAAAATAAGTACTAATAACCCAATATTTAAAACTTGTTTAAACCTTTGCATAATATACCTCCTTTGTAAATTTCTTGAAATTCTCCTTCCACCTTATAATTTAATTGATAATGGTTATCAATGTCAATATTATTTTCTATTTTAATAAATAGTTAGTTATACAAATTTTATTTCTCAAAATTTAAAAATTAATAGAATGGAATAATTTAGGTTGTAACTAAATAACATATAAATTTGAACATTTTTACTTTTATATGTACAATGGATGTAATAACTGAATAAATGTCCACTGGAAGTGCCTTATTATAGGCTGAGACTGAAGTAGTGACTTCGGGATTCCTTGAACCTGATCCAGTTCATACTGGCGTAGGAAAGTGGCGTATATAAGCTTACTTATACTTATAATTAAATTTTTACGCTATTTTTCTATACAGAAAAATAGCGTTTTTTATTTGGAGTGATTTCATTGTTTATTGCTGTTACACCGTATAAAGACTTAGATGTTGATGATTTAGAACATTATATAGAGATTGCAGAAGAGATTGATTTGTTATTACTGAGAGTGCCTATGACACATGATGATCTATGCTGGGCGCTTGATTATTTATTAGCAAATGGCTTTTCGCAAACGAAATTAATGATTCATTCTGATATGACCATACTTGAAAAATATGATTTAAATTTTATTCATTTTCGTGAAGATGACGTGCAAGCATTTGAATTTAAAAAGCTTCACCCTCATATATCCGTTAGTATGTCTACACATTCAGTTGAAAGTGTGAAACGCGCACGTGAATGGTCTTTAGATTTCGTATTCTTTGGTCATGTGTTTGAAACGCGTTCTAAATATGGTCTTAAACCAAGGTCTTATAAAGAAATAAAGGATGCTGTATCTATAGATATTCCTGTTTATGCAATTGGTGGCATAGATACACATTCTATTAAGTCATTGCCTCATGGTTTCGAAGGTGTTTGTGCAATTTCATTTTTCAGAGATCGAAGTTTGCGTGAAATTCAGTTGTTAAGAGAGGAGTGGCTTGCATATGTATGACGTGTTAATTGTTGGCTCTGGCGTCATGGGGATGTCTATTGCGCGTGAATTAGCCCTTAAAAATGATTCGTTGTCTATCGCTGTGATAGATCGAGATGTTCCTGGATTACACGCATCTTATAAAGCTGGTGGGATGTTAGGTGCACAAAATGAATTTATTGAAGATACACCCCTTTATCAACTTGCATTACGTTCGAGAGATTATTTCGAATCACTCAGTCACACGTTATATAAAGAGACGAATATCAATATTGATTATCAAGCACACGGTTTAATTAAAATGGCCGCATCACGAGATGATATCGACAGTTTAACTGAGCAATATCGTTTTTTAAATAAACGTGATCGTTCAGTTACTACATTAAATAGTCAATCACTTCGTCATCTTTCAAATCATACGATTGCCTATAATCATAAAGCGATTTATATTCCATTTGATGGCCAAATTAATGCCAATCAATATGCTAAAGCTTTATTGAAATCCATTGAGTATAAAGGGATTGAACGCATTTATCATACTGAAGTTAAATCCATACATCGCTTAAATGATTCGTTTAAAGTACTCACTGCAAACCAAATTTTACTTTCCAAAAAGGTCATTGTTGCCGGAGGTGCATGGAGTCATCAGTTATTAGCAGACTATGAAATTGAGCCAAAAGTAACAGGTGTAAAAGGCGAAGTTCTACTGTTGGAACATCCAGACTTAAAATTAGAACAAACACTGTTTATGACGAATGGCTGTTACATTGTGCCGAAACGTGGCAATCGATTTTTAGTGGGTGCAACGAGTTATGTAGATGACTATACTGTTGGCACATCAGTTGAAGGAGAAAATTGGTTAATGCGTCAGGCATGTAAATACATTCCATTATTATCAAGTAGTCGACTCATTCATAAATGGTCGGGCATTAGACCATACACTGATAATGAGTGGCCCATTATGGATGAAATCGATGAAGATTTATATATTGTTACGGGCCATTATCGTAATGGCATATTACTGTCACCTATCATCGGCAAATTAATGGCTGAATGGATTGTTTATGAAGTAAGACCTACGTTATTAGAAGCGTTTAAAGTGAGGAGGTGTGTCCATTTATGAAATGTATCATTAATGGTGATGAATTTAATTTTGAAGATGCTTTAACATTGTCAGATTTACTAGACTCACTGGAATTAGATAAAGATAGAATCATCGTCGAATGGAACGATACACTCATCAAAAGTGAACAATTTAATGATATTACTGTTAGAGAATCAGATAGATTAGAACTACTAGAATTTGTTGGAGGCGGATAAAATGTTAAAAATAGGACCATATGAACTCAACTCAAGATTATTATTAGGTACTGGTAAATTTAAAGATGAAGAAATACAATCTAAAGCAATCCAAGCATCAGGCGCAGAAGTGCTGACTTTTGCTGTTAGAAGAATGAATCTATATGACAAATCACTACCCAATCCATTAGCAAATGTTGATTTAAATCGCTTTATTACTTTTCCTAATACAGCTGGTGCACATACTGCAGAAGAAGCTGTACGTATTGCAGAAATTGCCAATCATGCTGGGCTTTGCAACTTAATTAAAGTAGAAGTCATTGGAGATGATAAGACTTTACTACCAGACCCAATTGAAACTTATAAAGCGTGTGAAATATTATTAGATAAAGGCTATATTGTCTGTCCCTATATTTCGTGTGATGTTGTGTTAGCTAAACGACTTGAAGCATTAGGTGTTCACGCGATTATGCCACTAGCTTCTCCAATTGGAACAGGCAGAGGCATTAATAACCCACTTAATTTAAGATATATCATTGAACAATCTAACATTCCCGTTATCGTGGATGCTGGTATTGGTTCACCGAAAGATGCTTGTTTCGCGATGGAACTTGGCGCAGATGCAATTTTATTGAATACTGCCATTTCTAGTGCGAAAGACCCTGTAAAAATGGCTGAAGCGATGAAATTAGGTATTGAAGCCGGTCTATTTAGTTATGAAGCAGGAAGAATTCCTGTTAAATATACAGCACAAGCATCAAGCCCAACTGAAGGATTAGGATTCTTGTAATGGAACGTTACGAACGACAAATGAAGTTTCAACAGTTCGGTGAGCATAGTCAAGAAACACTGCAGAATACCCATATATTGATTATGGGTGCAGGTGCATTAGGCAGTCATGTTGCAGAACTACTCGCCCGCATGGGTGCTCATCAATTAACAATAATCGACATGGATATCGTTGAGCTTTCTAATTTACATCGTCAAGCACTCTATGATGAACGTGATGCACAGGAAATGCTTCCTAAAGTCGTTGCTTTAAAAAGGAAAGTTAAACAAATTAATCATCATGTTGAATTGAATGCTATCAACCAAGAATTAACGACACAAAACATTGAAACCATTATTAAAAATGTCCAACCAGATATTGTAATCGATGGCATGGATCAATTTGATATGCGCTTTTTAATCAATGAAGTTTGCCATAAATTAAATATACCATGGATATATGGCGCTGCAGTCGGAAGTAAAGGGACCGTTTATGCAATTGATTATAGTGGCCCTTGCTTAAGATGTATTTTGCAAAGCGTACCTCAAACTGGAGAAAGTTGTGCTATAAACGGCGTGCTACCACCAGTCGTTCAACAAGTAGCCAGTTACGAAGTGTCAGAATTACTCAGATATGTTTCAGGAAAATCTTTTTCTAAAAAGCTCATAACAATAGATACATTTGAAATGAACATACGGTCAACAAATATCAATTTATTAAAAGACAATGACTGCGTTGTATGTGAACAAGGGATATATCAAGCATTAAACACACCACCCCTTTCATCAATAGAAGCATTATGTGGAGATACGTTCCTGTTTAGATTTAAACAACACGCATTTGAATTAGCACATCATTTTCCAGGACAAATTGCTAAAGAAAACGCATATGTAAAATTTATAGAATATGATGATATGACCATGACCTTATTCAAAGACGGTCGTATGAACGTACGCGGCATAGAATCACAAGAAACCGCAGAAGATATATATCAACAGTTTAATAGGTGTATAAAGTAGGGAGAAAGATGGAGTTGGACCAAGACTAGGAGGCAATTGCGGGTGAAGTCATGGCTTTATTCGGCACTTAAGCCATGACTTCGGGCACCTCCTGGCTTCATTCAGTACTTAAGCGAAGACTTGGACTATCTCTTGGCTTTACTCAGTACTTAAGCCATGACTTTAGTCATCTCTTGGCTTTACTCAGTACTTAAGCCATGACTTTAGTCATCTCTTGGCTTTATTCAGTACTTAAGCCATGACTTACCCTATCTCTTGGCTATATTTAGTACTTAAGCGAAGACTCACCCATCCACTATTTCTTTCAACACGATTGCTTGATTGTGTTTTTCGTCTTTGGCGCCATACAGTATGATGAGTGTTTGTTTATTTTCTTTATAAATTTCTTTTAGTTTATTTAAAGCTTCTTGTTGATCTCCTGATTCGAGTTCTTGTTTATATTTTTCTTTAAATGCTTCAAATTTACTTGGTTCGTGATTGAACCATTTTCTTAATTCACTAGAGGGCGCGATGTCTTTTAACCAATGATCTAAATTTGCTTTGTCTTTAGATATCCCTCTTGGCCATACTCGGTCCACTAATACTCTTATACCTCTTTCATCAAGATTATTATAAATTCTATCTATTTTACATACCATGAATAATCGACTCCTTTATATATAATTAGCCTATAGAAGTGAATCTTAAACCATAAAAGAAAACGCTTAATGTGTTATACTATATCTCAAATGGTAGGTTTAATTTCTAAATAAAAAATCTCGAAATGATGAACGGAGTGAATTTTTTTATGACTCAATACGACAGCCAGAATTTAAAAGAAAAATACTTAAATTTATTAGCAGAAAAGTTTGATGAAGAAGAAAAAGTAGCAACTGAAATTATTAATTTACAATCTATTTTAGATTTACCTAAAGGCACAGAACATTTCGTAAGTGACTTACATGGTGAATATCATGCATTCCAACATGTTTTAAGAAATGGTTCTGGTAATGTGAGAGCTAAAATTAATGACATATTTAAAGATACACATTCTGAAGAACATATTAGCGACCTTGCTGCACTCGTTTATTATCCAGAAGAAAAATTGAAAATTGTTAAAAATCAATTTGCTTCGAAATCGGAATTAAACGAATGGTATATTGAAACAATTCAACAGATGATTCATCTTATTTCATACGCTTCAAGTAAGTATACACGTTCTAAGTTACGTAAAGCTTTACCAAAACAATTCGTATACATAATCGAAGAGTTACTATATAAAAGTAATGTTTATAACAATAAAACGACTTACTACGAAACAATTGTTCAAAAAATCATTTCACTAGGCCAATCAGATAAACTGATTATTGGTTTAGCATACACGATTCAAAGATTAGTCGTTGACCATTTACATGTTGTAGGAGATATTTATGATCGTGGTCCTGAACCCGATAAAATTATGGAGACGTTAATCAATTATCATTCTGTTGATATCCAATGGGGTAACCATGACGTATTGTGGATTGGCGCTTATGCTGGTTCAAAAGTATGTTTAGCTAACATTTTAAGAATATGCGCACGTTATGATAATTTAGATATCATTGAAGATGCATATGGAATTAATTTGCGACCATTAGTTAATTTAGCAGAAAAATATTACGGCGATAATGCTGCATTTCATCCAAAAAAACATGCCGACAAAGAATTATCAGAAGAAGAAAAACTTCAAATCACTAAGATTCATCAAGCCATCGCTATTATTCAATTTAAACTGGAAAGTCCAATTATTAAACGTCGTCCTTCATTTGATATGGAAGAAAGACTCGTACTTGAAAAAGTAAATTACGATAACAATGAAATTACCATTTACGGTCAAACGTATCAGTTAGAAGATACATGCTTTGAAACTGTTGATCCTACAAATCCAGCACAACTAAACGAAGAAGAAGAGGAAGTTATTAATAAACTTCTACTTTCTGTACAAGAATCCGAAAAACTGAAACGTCATATGAACTTTTTAATGAAAAAAGGTAACTTATACTTAAAATATAATGGCAATTTACTTATCCATGGCTGTATACCCGTAGATGAACAAGGTAATATGGAAGAAATGGAAATTGACGGTAAAGTCTATAATGGGCGAGAGTTATTAGACCAATTCGAATATCATATTAGAAATTCATTTAGTCGTAAACATGAAACAGATGATTTATCTACAGATTTAATTTGGTATTTATGGACAGGTAAATATTCTTCATTATTTGGTAAACGTGCCATGACAACGTTCGAAAGATATTTTATAAAAGATAAAGTATCACATAAAGAAGAAAAAAACCCTTATTATTATTTAAGAGAAGATAGCGATATGTGTCGCAAAATGTTAGAAGAATTTGATTTAGACCCTGAACAAGGTCGTATTATCAACGGTCACACACCTGTTAAAGAAATTGATGGTGAAAATCCAATTAAAGCAAATGGCAAGATGATTGTTATAGACGGTGGATTTTCAAAAGCTTATCAATCTACAACAGGTATCGCAGGCTATACATTATTGTATAATTCATTTGGTATGCAACTCGTTGCCCACAAACACTTTGGTACAAAAGAAAATGTACTACTCAACGGTGCTGATGAACTATCCGTTCGACGTGTTGTTGATGAAGAACTCGAAAGAAAGAAAGTTCGAGATACAAACATCGGTGCCAAATTGCAAGAAGAAATTCAGATGCTACAAGAATTAATGTCATATCGTTATATAGACTAAAAGAACCGCGAAAACTAACAGTTCACGTTAGTTTTCGCGGTTTTTCTTATATGTTATTTGAAAAAGAACATATGACTTTTCAAATATTAGCGCACGATATCTCATAGTCTTCGTGCGATACACCCTGATTTTACACCTTAGCGCACGATATCTCTCAGTCTTCGTGCGATACACCCTGATTTTGTACCCTAGCGCACGATATCTCTCAGTCTTCGTGCGATACACCCTGATTTTGTACCCTGGCGCACGATATCTTCCAGTCTTCGTGCGTTATGCCCCTTTTTTGTACCCTAGCGCACGATATCTTCCAGTCTTCGTGCGTTATGCCCTTTTTTTGTACCTTAGCGCACGATATCTCTCAGTCTTCGTGCGATACACCCTGATTTTGTACCCTGGCGCACGATATCTTCCAGTCTTCGTGCGTTATGCCCCTTTTTTGTACCCTAGCGCACGATATCTTCCAGTCTTCGTGCGTTACACCCTGATTTTGTACCCTAGCGCACGATATCTCTCAGTCTTCGTGCGCTATTCTTCTATTCAAATTTCATCTTCAAGTAAAGTCCCGTTCTATTTTCTTTTTCCATGTTTTTGAGAAGCATTGTTCGCCTTCATTATAAGCTACGACTTTATTATATAAGTAATAATAGTCTTCATCGCATGTCATTGTACTAAATGTTTCTACTTCAGTATCTATATCATCATCTTTAACGATCACTTTCCAATCACATTGGACTTTGGCTGATAATGGATCGTCTTCTTTAATTGTGTAGATATTTAAGTTCTCTGTTCCATATGTGATATGGCTATCTTTTAACGTTCTCAATCCTTCATCTGAATAATCTCTTAATTCCCATTCATTGGTCGTTAACCGCTTCGTCACATCTCTCGTTCGAGACCCTTCTCTATGAATGATTTTTTCTAGAGGCTGTGCAGTTTCTGATAAAGGATAATCTAATTGAACTTCTTCAAAATGATCAATTAAAGGTAATATCAATTGTGAATACTCTAAATCCACTTTTATATTTGCTACCTCTTTGCTCGGCCAAATTTGTGGCCAATATGTAGGTGAGATAGACACTTCTATTTTATGTCCTGCTGGTACTTGATAGCCTATAACATCTAGTGGTACTTCTGCATTGATATACTCGTTAATCGGTAGTGTCTCTGGTGTTTCATGACTCTTATAGTGATTTAGATTCAGCTGACCTTTCGTAATCAATGTCTTCTTGCCGTTAGGATGCACGTCCGAAATACGCACATGTATATTGCCATAAGCACAATCTGATTTAACGTGAAGCTTTGCGACAGGTTGTCCAATGACATTCAATGTTTCACCATACGTTTCAACCATAAATGAGCATGCTAAAGCATTATCGATTGTTTGATCATCAGGTAAGTCCCCTTCTTGGCCAAAAGGACAGAACACGCCTGAATAAAGACCATGTTGTTGATTATTTTTCAACGTGATTTCTTGCGTCATACTACTAAAAATATCTTTCGTCTTGATGTCTTCTTTTAATAAATCTAGCCATTTTCCTTCTCGATAATCGTATGAAGTTTGTGGTTCTACACTATCTTGAACATAAACAAGAAATTCATCTTTATAGTTAATATGTTCATCCGTTTCCATCCATTTATCTAACCATGCGACAACTTCTTGTAAATATCCAAATTGAGGTCCAGGAATTGCGACGTCTGGAAATTCATGTGCCCAAGGTCCTATAATACCTTTCTTTGGAACATTCAAATGACGCATTAAACGAAACACAGTATTTGTGTAGCCGTCTGCCCAACCACTCATCGTTAATACCGGAATGGTAATGTTTGAATAGTCTTCATTGATAGAGCCATGCTTCCAATAATCATCTCTTGTTTGATGACTAACCCATTCTTCCACAAACGGTGGTGTATGTTCTAAACGTTCCAGCCAATTTTCATACCAATTATCACCGAAATATTTCGGAAAAGCTGGTCGTGCATTATATGCAAACATCGTTGAAGCCCACCAAAGCATATCAGAAGCCATAAGCGTTCCGCCTTTATAATGAACGTCATCCGCATACCGATCATCCGTTGAACATAATGAGATAATGGTCTTCAATGCTTCTGGTTGTCTCGCAGCAACTTGTAATCCGTTAAATCCTCCCCACGACTTACCGATCATTGCTACCGAGCCATTTGACCATTCTTGGTTTGTTATCCAATCTATAATGTCCAATGCATCATCTTGTTCTTGTAACGGATATTCGTCTTCGATAATACCTTCAGAATCCCCAGTTCCTCTTATATCAACTCGAATAGCAGTATACCCAAAACCCGCAAAATATTTATGTCTAATTTCATCCCGTAAAGCTGTAAATTCATCTTTTCTATATGGTAAATATTCTAATACCGCACCTTTAGTCTTAGTGTCAGTCTTAGGTTGCCAGATTTTAGCTGATAATTTCGTACCATCTTGCATCGTTATCCAAGTGTGATGAATCACTTCGATTTCATATGGAAATTGTGTTCGCTCAGTTATTTTATTATAATCTACATCAAAAACACCCATGTAAAATCCTCCTCTATTTATCTATTACTGTTTATTATACATAATTACATATATAAAAACTGACCAGACACTTTCATCTGGTCAGTTCGTACTTTTATCCATTTTGAAGTAAATACATTTTGTGATAAATACCGTCTTGTTTAATCAACTCGTCATGTGTGCCTTTTTCAACAATTTCACCTTTATTCAATACAAGTATTTGATCGGCATCTTGAATAGTTGATAGTCTATGCGCAATCGCTAATGTTGTTCTGCCTTTTCTCATTTTTTCTAAAGATGCTTGAATTTGCGCTTCTGTTTCTGAATCAATATTAGCTGTTGCTTCATCCAGTATTAATATTTTTGGATCACTTGCGATTGTTCTTGCAAATGCTAACAATTGTCTTTCTCCACTTGAAAATGCACTACCTTTTTCGATTACTTTATGTTCATATTTCCCAGGTAATTTATTGATAAATTGATCTGCATTTACAAATTCAGCCGCTTCTTGCACTTTTTCAAAAGTCATCGTCGGGTGATACAATTTAATATTCGATGTAATCGTTCCGTAGAAAATAAATGCATCTTGAAGCACAAGCCCAATATTAGATTTGAGTTCTTTTTTCGGGATTTGCTTAATCGATTGTTGATCTATTAAAATTTCACCTTGTTCAAATTCATAAAATCTCATAAACAAGTTAATGATTGAACTTTTCCCGGAACCTGTATGCCCAACAAGTGCAACTGTTTCACCTGGGTTTGCGGTAAATGATATATTTTTTAATACATCTTTTTGGCCATCGTAACTAAATGTTACACCTTTAAATTCAATTTTACCGTCAGTAATATGAAAATCTTGACGCTCTTGTTGATCAGGTTCAAGCATATCATTATCGATAAGTTTAAATACACGACTCGCTGATACGAGTGCTTGTTGAAGTACGTTTAAATTTTGACTGACTTGGTTAATCGGTTCAAAGAAACGCTCCATATATTGTACGAATGCAAATACAACACCTGCTGTAATGCCACCAGAAAAGCTCAATATACCGAAGTAACTTAAGATCATAATGACCGCAAATACAGAAATCATACTGATTGCCGGTCTCAAAAGTAAGCCATCAATTTTGACAGTCTTCATATTAAATTCATAGTGATCATCGTTAATTTCATTAAATTCTTTTTGTAATCTCTTTTCTTGATTAAATACTTGAATAATCCTCATACCTTCGATAGATTCAGCTAACTTCGCATTTAAATCTGATAAAAGCTGTCTCGCTTGAGAAAAGTATATAGCAGAATATTTTCTATAAAGTGCTAATATGACAACTATAATGGGTACAAATACAAGTGCCATCAAAGCCAATTTAAAATCTAAAATAAACATCATGACATAACTTGAAATAACCATAAATAATGCCATTAAAAATGATGAAAATACACCAATAAACATTTCTACAATGGCTTCTGTATCATTCGTTAACCTTGATACAATACTACCACCAGGCTCTTTATCAAAATAGCGCATGCCTAGTTGGCCAATTTTATCAAAAGCATCAATTCTTAATTGTTGAATGACTTTAAAAGCTAAATATTGAAACAAGTATACATTCCAATATGTTGTTACAGCACCGATGATTTGAACGACAAAGAATATCACAATAAGTAATGTCATATCAGATTCTGGAAATACACGCGGTGTTAAATAATCATCGATAAATACTTTTACTAAATAAGGTGTTGCGACACTTGCAACTGTCGAAATCGTCAGCATCAAGAAAGCAAGTGCAATGATACCTTTAAAGGGGAACGTATATTTAATTAATCTTTTGAGTACATCAAACTGATCTTTGGCAGTTAAATTATGATTTTGTGCCATCGTTGTCATCCCCCTTTGCCAATTCATCTAGACTACTCGCAATCTTTTCATGTAATGCTTGTGATTGATACGTGTCATAATACCAACCTTTAAGATTCATCAACTCGTGATGTGTACCTCGTTCAATGATTGTGCCTTCATCCATCACGATAATCATATCAGCATGACTGACAGCACTCATTCTATGAGCTGTAATAATATTTGTCTTACCTTGTCTAACGTTCTGCATATTTTCAAGTATATGTTCTTCAGTTTCTGCATCTACTGCTGATAATGAATCATCTAATATCAGTACAGGTGGATTCATAATTAATGCTCTTGCAATAGATATCCTTTGCTTCTGACCGCCTGATAATGATACACCTCTCTCACCGACAACTGTATCGTATCCTTCAGGAAAGCTTAATATATCTTGGTGAATATAACTAATATTACTTGCGTTATGAATAATGTCATCATCGATAGTAGGATCGCTAAAAGCAATGTTATTTCTTATCGAAGTCGAAAATAAAAAGTGGTCTTGAGGAACATAACCAAATTGAGCTCTTAAATGACGAATATCAAAATAACTCAATGGATGACGACCGTATATGATTTCATCCACTTCTTTCGTATCAAATTCGCGTAATAATAGACGAATGATTGCACTTTTACCTGATCCTGTTCGACCGACAATGCCTAATGTAGTACCTTTTTCAATCGTGAAATGAATGTCATGTAATGCCACATTATCATCGTTTGGAAATTTAAAAGATTGAATGTCAACGTGAATATCCCCTTCAGGAATCATATCAGTCTTAACTTCCGTATCGACATCATTTTGAACATTGGTAATTTCATTAATTCTTTCATATGATGCATGACCTCTTTGAACAATATTAAAGAATAATCCAAGTGCGAGTAGTGGCCAAACCATCATTCCTAAATAAGTTGTAAATGTAACAAGTTGTCCAATTGTAATATCATCTTGAATCACCATTCTTGCGCCAAAGAATATTGCTAAAAAATAACTAACACCAATTACTGACATAATAGTTGGATCAAACAACGCATCAATTTTAGAAACTTTTAAATTTTTGTATACCACATCATCACTAAGTTGCTTAAAATCTGCTTGATCATCTTTTTCATAACCGAATGTCTTTGTGACTTTTATCCCAGCAATACTCTCTTGAGTCTTATCATTCAATTGACTAAACGCAGCTTGTGCTTTTTTGAAACCGCGGTTAAGCAACTTTCCATAATAACTCGTTAATATAATCATAATAGGAAGTGGAATCATAACAATTAAAGTTAAACGCCAATCAACTGTAATCGCCATAGTAATCAGAACAGCACCACCAGACATCAGTGAATCAGCAATTGTCAGAACGCCACCCCCCGCAGTATTCTGAACAGCTCTAATATCATTTGTAGCATGTGCCATTAAATCCCCAGTACGCCTTTCTTGGAAAAAAGAAGGACTCATCGACGTATATTTATGATACAGTCGCTCTCTTAATATCTTCCCTAATCTCATACTCGCCCCGAATATCATAATGCGCCAGTAGTATCGAAATACATATGTTAATACAGCAGCAAGAAATAAAATGATGAGATAAATAAGAAGCGTCTTTCCCGTTAAAGTATTAAAGCTAATACCATCAATTACACGACCAATAATTTGTGGAGGCAACAAATCAATCAGCGCAACAAGTAATAAAATGAGAATGCCAAAAATATAATTTTTCCGTTCTTGTTTAATAAACCAGCCCAATTTTGCAAATACTTTCATAATCGTCCACACTCCCCTTATATCTACACATCTAAAATTTTAGCACAAAAAATTCATATAAAAATTGAAAGTTCGTAATTTTCATACATTTATATAAAAATCATCCGAATGGCGTATAGGGGATTTTAGAGGTGAGGGAGATGAAGTGGGGAGGGTTCTGAGGTTCGGGGATTCGGCGGTTTGGAGGAGGTATGTTGCTTGTTTCGGGAGTCTTGCAACATTCAAGGCTCCAATGTTGCTAGTCACGTCCCACTTGCAATGTTCACGGCTCCAATGTTGCTAGTCATGCCTCACTTGCAATATTCAAGGCTCCAATGTTGCTAGTCACGTCCCACTTGCAATGTTCAGACCACTCCATCCAACTATCAATATAAAAAAATGGCCGGGACATCATTCAATGTCCCGCGCCATTTTATTCATCTTTATGATTTTGTACCGAATAGACTTATTCCTAATATGACAAATACTGCTCCACTTATTTTATTAATAATTTTTTCTGCTACGATATTATCTCTTAATTTTGTTGTTAAACTACTTGAAAAGATAGCAATGATAAATGATGTTATCGCACCCATTACTGCAAAAATACTGCCCAATATTAAAAATGGTATTGGTCCATACTGATTATCCACTGAAATAAACTGTGGAATAAAGGAAATAAAGAATAGTGCTACTTTAGGATTCGTAACGTTCGTGATCACACCTTGTACAAATAATTTTCTACGAGACTGATACACGGTCTTATTTATAGAGATTGAAGATTGTTTACTTATAAACATTTGTATACCTAGATAAATTAAATAAACTGCTCCGACAATTTTAATAATCGTGAACAAAACAACGGAAGTTTGTAAGATAACGGACAAGCCTAATCCTGACAGTATAGTATGAACGACTGCACCTACCGAAACACCTAATGCTGAATATATACCTGCATCTCTACCTTGTGAAATACTTCTATTTAGTATAAACATCATATCAATACCGGGTGTGATACAGATGATTAGCACTGTGATTAAAAACAGTTGAAAAGATACGATATCAAACATCATTTACCCCCTTTAAATTAATCGTTAAGATATACTAACATATAATCTAAAGTTGTAAAATGAAAATTTTAATTTATTTCAATTTTTTCAATGTCCAAGTCTATATTTAACTTTTCAAGTATGGATTCAAAACCTTCTATAGTATAGTTCTCATTTTCAGTTACTAATGTCTTAATCATTCCATGACCGTTGGAAGTGAATGATGCTGCTTGTTCAATAACAGTTTGAGCATGATCAATAAACATGATATGTGGATATAATTCCTTAAAATAACTATACAACCACGGTAGATGTGTAGAAGATAATGTGAATATATCAATTTCTTCATGTTGGTCTAAAATATCATCTATAAAATTCTTCACAGTTATTAAAGTACGATATTTATCTGATATAAATGATCCGTCTTCAACTAATTCAACTAAGGAAGAAGCATTAAATTGATATACATTTCCTGAAGAAACTTCATTGGCTATAAATTCTTTTAATGCATCACTTTCAATTAAAGATTGAACACCTAAAATACCTATTTGTTTAGTGGAAGATTTTTCTAATGCTTCTTTCACTGGTGGATACACACCTATGATTTCAGTATCAAATTCATCTTTCAAATCATCTAGAATTGTAATCGTTGGTACATTAGATGCCACGATAATCAAACGAGGATTCCACTTTTCTAAATAATGAATGGTTTCCGTAATCAAAGTTTTTAATTCATCGATAGATTTTTGACCATAAGGAAACTGATTGCGATCTGCCAAATATATTAAATCTTGATTTGGATATGTCTTTTTTAACAATTCTACAATTGAATAACTGCCAATTCCCGCATCAAAAACAGCAATAGGTTGAAATAACGTATCTTGATTATTTGTCATATATGCCACCCTAACTTAAATTTCTAAAAATACTTTCGGTGTTTGTGCTATTTTCTCATCCACCACATTATAAAATCCACCTTTTTGATATCCTGTACAATGCACTTTGTCTTCAGTAGCAATTTCGAATTCTAGTTCCCACTTCATTCTACTCACTTTAACTAACCAACATCTACCAACCGGTTTGTCATGAATCGTCAATGGTACTTTGTAGTCTGCCTCAGTCCTCATCAATATTGGTGATATATTAAATCTCATCATTTCTGAGTAAGTCATATATTGGTTGATAAAAGCCGTTCTTAAATCTTCAAACCATCTTACATAGACAATATTACTCACAATGCCCATAGCATCAATATCATAAACATTAATTTCGATTTCTTTTTCAGCGACTAATTTTCTCTCTTGCATTAAAAAGACTCCTTCATACATCATTTTTTATTATTTCAAAATAACTTTATACATATTATCACTTAAAGTTATTCATTAAATCAACCTTTAGCAATACTAGGAATCTTTAAATACTTTATAAAACAAACTCTCTATTGTTCAACAAGCTATTTGTATGAAAAAAAGTGGTTAAGCCCTATGACCTAACCACTTTTATATTACTTAAGAAAAAATTAGTTATTCTCTCTGTTATCTTTTTTGCGACGACCAAGTAAGAATAATGATCCAACTCCAGCAAATAAACCGCCAAATAAAGCGCCATTATTTATTGGTTGTTCACCAGTGTCTGGTAATTTCTTATCATTATTTGATTTATCATGATCATCTGTAGTTGCAGCTTTTGCAATACCGTTTCCATCATTGTTGTTTGAATCAGTTGAACCCATTCCCATATCTGAATCTGAATTGCTGTCAGAGTTTGAATCGCTGTCTGAATCTGAGTTGCTGTCTGAATCTGAGTTGCTATCTGAGTCTGAATTGCTGTCTGAATCAGAGTCGCTACCTGAGTTTGAATCACTGTCTGAATCAGAGTTACTATCTGAATCAGAGTCGCTATCTGAGTCTGAATTGCTATCTGAATCTGAGTCGCTATCTGAGTCTGAGTCGCTATCTGAGTCTGAATTGCTATCTGAATCTGAGTCGCTATCTGAGTCCGAATCGCTATCTGAGTTTGAATCGCTGTCTGAATCAGAGTTGCTATCAGAGTTTGAGTCGCTGTCTGAGTTTGAGTCGCTATCTGAGTCAGAGTTGCTATCAGAGTTTGAGTCGCTGTCTGAATCAGAGTTACTATCTGAGTCTGAATCGCTGTCTGAATCTGAGTTGCTGTCTGAGTCTGAATCGCTGTCAGAGTCTGAATCTGAGTTGCTATCTGAATCTGAGTTGCTATCAGAGTTTGAGTCGCTGTCTGAATCTGAGTCGCTGTCAGAGTTTGAATCGCTGTCTGAGTTTGAATCGCTGTCTGAGTCTGAATTGCTATCTGAGTCTGAATCGCTGTCTGAGTCTGAATCGCTGTCTGAATCTGAGTCGCTATCTGAATCTGAGTCGCTATCTGAGTCTGAATTGCTGTCAGAGTTTGAATCGCTGTCTGAATCAGAGTTGCTATCAGAGTTTGAGTCGCTGTCTGAATCTGAGTCGCTATCTGAGTCTGAATTGCTGTCTGAATCTGAGTTACTATCTGAATCTGAGTCGCTATCTGAGTCTGAGTCGCTGTCAGAGTTTGAATCACTGTCTGAATCTGAGTTACTATCTGAATCTGAGTCGCTATCTGAGTCTGAATTGCTGTCAGAGTTTGAATCACTGTCTGAGTCAGAGTTGCTATCAGAGTTTGAGTCGCTGTCTGAGTCAGAGTTGCTATCAGAGTTTGAGTCGCTGTCTGAGTCAGAGTTGCTATCAGAGTTTGAGTCGCTGTCTGAGTCTGAATTGCTATCTGAGTTTGAGTCGCTATCTGAGTCTGAATTGCTATCTGAGTTTGAGTCGCTGTCTGAGTCAGAGTTGCTATCTGAGTCTGAATTGCTGTCTGAATCTGAATTGCTGTCAGAGTTTGAATCACTGTCTGAATCAGAGTTACTATCAGAGTTTGAGTCGCTGTCTGAGTCAGAGTTGCTATCTGAATCTGAGTCGCTGTCTGAGTTTGAATCACTGTCTGAATCAGAGTTACTATCTGAATCTGAGTCGCTATCTGAGTTTGAGTCGCTGTCTGAATCTGAGTCGCTATCTGAATCAGATTCTTCTTCCATATAGAAACCTGTGTCAATTGTTAAATCGTCAGCATCTTCGATGTGAACTGTAACAGTTAATCCATCAGAATCTTTTGCATCATCACCTTGATTTTCGACAGTTGGTTTGTAACCTTCTGGCGTTTCGAATTCTACAGTATAATCACCATTTTCAAGTCCTCTGAAAATGTATTTACCTGTTTCATCTGTTGTTGTTCTACCAATTTCTTGTCCATCTTTATCTTTCAAGATAACTGTTACATTTCCAATTCCTTTTTCATCTTCACCTTGTATACCGTCTTTGTTTGTATCTTCCCAAACGTAGTCCCCTAGATTGTACTTAGGCGTTTCTTTGTAGAAACCTGAGTCAATTGTCATGTTATCAGCGCCATGAATTCTTGCATCTACATTAAGACCATCTGAATCTTTTGCATCGTCACCTTGATTTTCTATAGTTGGTTTATATCCTGTCGGTGTTTCAAATTCTACCTTATATTCACCGTTTTCAAGTCCTCTAAAAATGTATTTACCAGTTTCATCTGTTGTTGTTCTACTGATTTCTTGTCCATTTTTATCTTTCAAGATAACTGTTACATTTCCAATTCCTTTTTCATCTTCACCTTGTAAACCATCTTTGTTTGTATCTTCCCAAACGTAATCCCCTAGGTTGAATTTAGGTCTGTTTTCACCATCACCGTTACCTGATCCCGCTTTAAGAATATTACGGTTATCCCAATAGAATGAACTTGGTGTACCATAATAATTACGGTTTGTTTGTGTAACTCGTGTTAATACATCTTTATCACTGTCGTCATAATGACCATCAACTAAAATAACATAAGCTTTATTAATATCACCAAATCTTATATCCATAGAGTTATCATTATTATCTGTGATATAATTTCTAAAGTTCGCAGTAACATCTTTAAAGTTTCCATTATTAGGATCAACATAATAGCTTTCATTCAACTGATTAGGATTAATTACTTCATAAATTTTATAACTAGTGTCATCTGAATTAACTAATGTGCTACTAACCTCAGGGTTATCATAATAACCTTTGATATTAACATTTGCTCCATAAAGTTGTTTACCTAATGAGTTAACATATATTACTTGTTTATAAGTTCTTTCACCTGAACCAATATCTATTTTATTAATAAATGATGATACATTTGCTCCATTTGGACCCGGAGCACCAACAAATGGTGAACTGTGGTTAAGATTAATTGTTGTATTGAATTGCTTTCCAGCTATATTAAAGCTCACTGGATAATTTCCACTTCTTGGAGATACTTTTCTATCTGTAAATACTGGAATTTCAAATCCACCTTTTACATTTTCTTTCTCATTAACGAAGTTTGTAAAAGTATATTTACCTTGCTTTGTTTTAGTATTGTAAGTTCCAGTAGCTATAATATCTCCATTAGCATTTTTCAAGTCAGCTATACCCATTTGGTCTCCAACTTTACTGTAATCGATATCACCATCTAATGATAAGTTATTAGGTACGTCAAATGTAAAATAATCGCCTTCTTTAATAGAATCAGTCACTCTAAATGACACATTCATATTAGTATATCCAGATTGGTTTGGATCAAAAGTTCTTTTATCAAAATTGAACTTATCGATAACTACTTTATCATTCACATTTTCGCCTTTAACTTCTGCATTTGAATCTACCATTGATGCAGCTCTAAATCCTGTATAATTTCTAGTAGTTGTAGCTGGTACTTTGTTTTTATCAATCTTCTCAGCTGCATATCTAATCGCTTCTAATGCAATTTTCTTTCTTGCATCTTTAATTGAGTCTTTACTGTAATCAATCTTTGCATTAGTAATGATTTGCTTACGGTCAGCATCAGATAAATAATTGATTTTGTCATTTACTTCATTTGTTAATTGTTCTTCAGTAAAATTACCAAGTTGGTTATTTATTTTTGATTGTTCAATTGGCGTTTTCTCTGTTGTCGATTTTTCTTCAGTAGTTAGTGCTACTGTTGTAGGTTGCGATTCGATTTTTGGTTCTTCTTCTGGTGTTTTAACCATGGATACTTTTTCTGCGCTCAATCTTTCTTGTGTTTTAGCTTCTGGTGCTTTTTCTTCTATGCTCACTTTTTCTGATGTCTTAGTTTCTGGTGCCTTTTCTTCTGTGCTCGCTTCTTCTGGTGTATCAGTTTCTGGTGCTTTTTCTTCTGTGCTCGCTTCTTCTGGTGTCTTAGTTTCTGGTGCCTTTTCTTCTGTGCTCGCTTCTTCTGGTGTCTTAGTTTCTGGTGCTTTTTCTTCTGTGCTCGCTTCTTCTGGTGTCTTAGTTTCTGGTGCTTTTTCTTCTGTGCTCGCTTCTTCTGGTGTTCTAGTTTCTGGTGCTTTTCCTTCTGTATGCTCTTGATTCAAAATTTGTTCTTCTGTTGATGTTTGTTTTTCTATATCCTCATCAGAATGACCATCGTCTTTTAAATTATTTGACTGTGATTGTACAGAATTACTTTGTTGTTCATCCGCTTTTGCTTCTTCACCTATCCCAAAAAGTAAAGTAGCTCCCACTAAAATAGAAGCAGTTCCTACAGTAAATTTTCTAATAGAATACTTATTGAGTCTATTAGGGATAAAATCAAGTCTTCTACTTCCTGATTTCCCTTTTTTGTTCATTCCACATTCCTCCTAAAATATCAATTAAATTATTGATAAGTCTTATTTATATTTGAGCACTTATCACAAAATATTATATTTTGCGATTTTAAATTATTCAATACTTAATTTTAAAAGAAAATATTTTAAAATAAAATTTGTATTGTACAATGTTGTAATTTACAAATAATTATCTTGAGTATTTGTAAATTACATAAATAGAAGAAATTATAAAGTTAAATCTCCAATAAACTTGTGTGTATGTTTCAATCAAAAAAGAGCTCAAGACATTATTTACTGTCTCAAGCTCTATATTAAATTAGCAATATTGCCACATATGAAATTTCTGTACGTATACTTATATACATTTAATTATTTACTTAAAGTTCTTCACCGTTTGTATCGATGACATTTTTATACCAATAGAATGAGTTCTTCTTAGTACGTTTTAATGTTCCTTTTCCTGCATTATCACGATCTACGTGAATTAAGCCGTATCGTTTTTTCATTTCACCAGTTGTAAATGACACGATATCAATGACGCCCCATGGTGTATAACCCATTAATTCAACACCATCTTCATCAACCGCTTCTATTGACGCTTCTATATGTTCTCTCAAGTAATCGATTCTTTCTTGGTCATCTATCGTACCGTCTTCTTTAAATTCATCTGTTGTACCGAAGCCATTTTCAACGATAAATAATGGTAACTGATAGCGATTGTACAAAGCATTTAAAGTATATCGTAAACCAATTGGATCTATTGCCCAACCCCATTGACTAACTTTAATGTATGGATTCTCTACTGAATTTGGTAATCCACCATTCACAATATTACCATCAACACTTTGTTCTGCATCATGTTTAACGACTGTAGACATATAGTAACTGAAGCCGATATAATCAACCGTACCATTTCTTAAAATTTCATCATCGCCTTCTTGCCACTTAATGTCGTAACCTTTTTTCTCGAACATTTTTAATGCATAACCTGGGTAACATCCTCTTACTTGAACATCTGGGAAGAAATATCTCAAACGACTTGCAACTTCCGCTTCTAAAATATCTTTAGGATTACATGAATATGGATAAATAGGTACGTGAGAAATCATGTTCCCAATAACAAAGTTTGGATTAATTTCTTTACCCTTTGATACAGCAAGTGCACTTGCGATTAATTCGTTATGCGCAACTTGATATAACACTTCTTCAGCATCTTCTTCTTCTGTTAAAGTGACACCAGAATTCGTCCATAAGAAAATAGGATTACTTGTATCCATTTGGTTATTAATCTCATTAAATGTCATCCAATATTTCACTTTATCTTTATAACGGTTGAAGACAGTTTCAGCAAAATGCACGAAAAAGTCTACAACTTTACGATTTCTAAATCCACCATATTCTCTTGCTAAGTGTAATGGCATTTCAAAATGAGATAACGTTAATACAGGTTCAATGTTATATTTTAAAAGCTCATCTATCACATTATCATAGAACTTTAGACCTTCTTCATTCGGCTCTGTTTCATCACCATTTGGAAAGATACGCGTCCATGCAATAGATGTTCTTAAACACTTTAATCCCATTTCATTGAACAAACCAATATCTTCTTTATATTTATTGTAAAAATCAATACCTTCATGATTAGGATAATATTTGTCCGCTTCAACCTTTTCAGTAATTTCACGTGCTTTACCATGCTCACCAGCAGTCATCACATCGTGAACACTTAACCCTTTACCACCTTGATCATATCCACCTTCAAATTGATTAGCAGCTAAAGCGCCACCCCATAAAAAGTCTTTGTTTAATTTAGCCATTTAAATACCTCCGCATATTTTGTATACACTTACATTATAATTATACCGGTACAATTTGTAAAGGTAGGTATAGATTTAGTTGGTGTTATTAATTTAACAAGTGCTATAATATGGGTAATATCTATCATAAAGTGGGGATTAATATGCTTAAGTACGAGCTTATTGCTGAACGTATTGAGTCGCTTATCAATAATGGGCATTATGAAGCTGGGGATAAATTACCAAGTGTTGAAGTTTTAAGAAGTGAATTTAACGTGAGCAAGAGTACGATTATCAATGCTCTCAAAAATCTAGAAAAAACAGGTTTAATCTATCAAGCTAGAGGCAGTGGCATCTATGTAAGAAATCCGAAAAGAGATGGATTTGTTAACTTATTTACTGCTGATGGATTTTCAGATGAATTTAAAGGGCACGATGTAACGAGTAAAATCTTAAAAGTCGCGGAAATTCAACCTGAAGATGATATTAAACAACAATTAAAGTTAAAAGACAATGATACTGTTTATCTTGTAGATCGCATTAGATATCTTGATGGAGAAGTATTCTGTATTGAAACTTCTTATTTTAGTAAAAATGTTGTCTTATACATGAATGAAGAAATCGCCAATGGTTCTATCTTTCATTACATTGAAAATAACTTAAAAGTCAAAGTAGGATTCACTGATATATATTTCAATATTGGTAAATTAAATAAAGAAGATGCGACACACTTAGAACTAAATGAAGGTGATCCTTCGTTAGAATATGAACAAATATTCTACACTAGCACAGGTATTCCTTTCGACTACTCTAAAATCATATTCCATTATGAAAATTCTAGATTCTATATACCTTCAATTAAATAATAGAACAGGACAGTTATCATGTACGATGGCTGTCCCGGTTTTTTATGCCATTTCTGTCGGATTAATGGCTTGTACAAATTTAAATGTATTGTCTTCAAATTCAAATTCTAGTATGCAACAATTGGAGAATTTCACTTCTTTAACTTTTTCAAATGGTAACCATAATTGTAAAAACATATATAATGCTCCCCCATGACTTACTGCTAAAATTGTATTGGCTTCGTCTGTATTCATAATTTCTGTTAATGTTTCATTCATCCTAATTTGCAGTTCTTCACTAGACTCACCGCCATAATCAACAAAGAAGTCTCCATAAGAAGTTTCACCTGGCTTATGTGGAGGATTTAATGTTTCACTTTCAGCTTCATAAAGCCCAAAGTTCCATTCTTTCAATCCTTTTAATCTTATATATGGCCTTTCTGGACATATAATTTCAAGCGTATCACTCGCGCGTTCTTGTGTAGATGAGTATAACGATTCAAATGTAATATTCGATTCATCGAAATATTTTTTTGCCATACGTGCTTGTTCAATTCCTAATTGTGTTAAAGGTGAATCAGATGCACCTTGAATTTTTTTCTTCTCATTAAATAATGTTTGTCCATGTCTCATTAAGTATAATTTCTTACTCAAAAACCATCATCCCTCTTATCAAATTATCTTTCATTACATTTATCCTACCATTATTAAAACTTAAGTGTAAAATAACATTTATTTTCATGAGCATTCCTATTGATTTGCTAAAAAATTTAAGTATAATAATTATAGTTAGTTTAATTTTTATCACAGAGGAGAAATATTATTATGTCACAAGTATTATTTATTACAGCTCATCCACATGATGAAACTGTTTCTTTTTCGATGGCAACAGCGAAATCATTTATCGAAAGTTATAAAGCTTCAAACCCAAATGATGAAGTCGTTCATATCGATTTATACAATTCATACATTCCACAAATTGATGCAGATGTATTTGCTGGTTGGGGTAAATTACAATCAGGACAAGGCTTCGAAGAACTTTCAGAAGGCGAACAAGGTAAAGTACGTCGCTTAAACGAATTAAGTGATCAATTTGTTAATGCAGACAAATATGTATTCGTTACACCTTTCTGGAACTTCTCATTCCCACCAGTTATGAAAGCATACTTAGATTCAGTATCAGTAGCTGGCAAAACATTCAAATACACAGCTGAAGGTCCAGTTGGTTTATTACCAGATAAAAAAGCATTACACATTCAAGCACGTGGTGGATACTATAGTGAAGGTCCAGCAGCTGACTTAGAAATGGGTCACCGTTACATCGGACAAATGATGAACTTCTACGGAATTACTGACTTTGACGGTTTAATTGTTGAAGGCCATAATGCTAACCCAGAAAAAGCAGAAGAAATCAAAGCAGACGCAATCGAACGCGCAAAAGCATTAGGACAAACATTCTAATTTAATATTGTAATATTGAACCTGAGTCATCATGCGATGACTCAGGTTTTCATTTATCGGCCTGTAAAGCTCGTTTTCGGGTCGATATTTTATTTTATCGGTCCGGTAATCTTGTTTTCGGGTCGATAAATTTTTTTATCGGCCTGGTAATCCTTTTTTCGGGTCGATATTTTTATTTATCGGCCTGGTAATCCTTTTTTCGGGTCGATAAATTTTTTTATCGGTCCATATTCCAACCTCATCACCCTATTCATTCTCTTTTACATTTGTCTTTTTGATTGTTCTTGAAAACGATTACAACTATAATGTAATTATACACTAAAGATTGAGGTGATGATTTATGGTAAATGTAAATAATCAAGGAATAAAGCTTTATGTGCTCGATAATGGTCGTATGAGAATGGACAAGAATCTAATGATTGCTGGGTCTAATCAAGCTACTTTGGATAATCCTAATGCACCTAATGAAATGTTTGAATTCCCTATTTACACCGTATTTATTGATCATCCTGAAGCAAAGATTTTGTTCGACACAGCTTGTAATCCTAACTCTATGGGGGAAAACGGTAGATGGATTAACCAAACTCAAAAAGCATTCCCTTATACTGCTGATGAATCTTGCTACTTACCTAATAGACTTGAACAAATTAATGTCGATCCAAGCGAAGTTGATTATGTCGTAGCTTCTCACCTTCATTTAGATCATGCGGGTTGTCTTGAATATTTTACAAACGCAACTGTAATTGTGCACGATGATGAACTTAATGGAACGATGCAGACTTATGCGCGTAACCAAAAAGCTGGTGCTTATATTTGGGCGGATATTGATGCTTGGATTAAAAATGATTTAACATGGAAAACGATTAAACCTTATGAAGATAATTTAGAAATTGTTAAAGGTGTTAAAGTGCTGAATTTCGGTAGTGGTCATGCATGGGGCATGATTGGATTAGAAGTAGAAACTCAAGAACTCGGCACACTTATACTGGCTTCAGATGCTATTTACACAGCTGAAAGTATGGGAGACATTTTAAAGCCACCTGGTATTTTATATGATTCTATTGGCTGGGCAAGATCTGTTGAAAAGATTAAAAAACTCGCTAAAGAGAAAAATGCACAAATTTGGTTCGGCCATGATGGCAATCAATTTGAAGGCTTTAGAAAATCAACAGATGGATATTACGAATAATGTTAATCATATAGGAGTGAAAGCTAATGAAGACACGAGCAGCAGTATTGCACGAAATGGGTTTACCTAGTCCATATTCAGAAAGTAAACCGTTAAAAATTGAAACACTTGAATTAAATAAACCGAATCAAAATGAAGTGCTCATTAAAATTGGAGCGGCAGGTTTATGTCATTCAGATTTATCTGTTATTAATGGAAGTAGACCACGTCCTACTCCTATGGCACTTGGACATGAAGCGGCAGGAGAAATTATTGAAATTGGAGACAACGTAACAAACTTTGAAGTTGGTGATCATGTTGTCTGTACATTCATTCCAAACTGCGGTCATTGTCTACCATGTAGTGAAGGTAGACCTGCACTATGTGAGAATGGCGCCGCTTCTAATGAGCAAGGAGAACTACTTGATGGTGGCATAAGACTACATAATGATGAAGATAATATGCATCATCACTTAGGCGTTTCTGGCTTTGCAGATTATGCTGTTGTTTCGCAACACTCTATCGTTAAAGTTGATAAAGACATTCCTCTTGAAAAAGTAGCCATATTTGGATGTGCTGTTATTACAGGTATAGGTGCAGTTATTAATACAGCACAAGTAAAACCTGGCAGCTCAGTTGCAGTTGTTGGATTAGGCGGTATCGGTTTGAATGCAATTTTAGGCGCTAAATTAGCTGGAGCAGGAGAAATCATTGCATTAGATATTAATCCAGGCAAATTTGAATTAGCTAAAAAACTCGGTGCAACTGCAACTTTTAATTCAGGAGACGATGATGTTGTTGAACAAGTTAAAGAATATGTAAAAGGCGGCGTTGAATATGCATTTGAAACTGCCGGTGTAGTGCCAGCAATGGAGGTTGCTTACAAAATCACTAAACGTGGTGGATCAACAGTAACAACAGGATTACCAGACCCTAAACATGAATTTTCATTTCCACAAGTTACTTTAGCAGCAGAAGAAAGAACCATTAAAGGTTCATATGTAGGTAGCTGTGTACCAATGAGAGATATCCCAAGATTTATCGCGCTTTATAAACAAGGTCGCTTAGATATTGATTCATTACTAACAGACACGTTGGCTCTAGATGAAATTAATGAAGGATTCGACCGACTAGCAAAAGGAGACGCCGCAAGATTAGTAGTCAAAATGAATAATTGATAACTGAGATACAAAATATGGACCGATAATTTTTCGTATCGGTCCAGAAACTCCATTTTCGGGTCGATAATTTATTTTATCGGCCTGAAAACTCCATTTCCGGGTCGCTATTTTTATTTATCGACCTGAAAATCCCAATCCCAACCTCACACTTCCTGATCTCACACCCTTATCCTACATCCACCCATCACAAATATCATTATCTTTGTGACTTTTACATGGAAAGTATACAATTATATTTAAAGAATGATTCATTATTTATAAGGGGATGAACAAATGGATACTTCATTTAATACAACAAAAGAATTTGCCGAAGCTTTGGATAAAGCGGATGTGTTATATCATGTTCGTGATCGATTTTATATACAGCCTAACGAAATTTACATGGATGGGAATTCTTTAGGTCTTGCTTCTAAAGATGCTGAGGCATCATTACTCAATGCGTTAGAAGATTGGAAAAAAGAAGGTATCAAAATTTGGAATATTGAAGACAGCAAATACTATCATTATTCTAAGCACATTGCTTCAAACATGGCGCCATTAATTGGTGCCAGTCCTGAAGAGGTAGTTGTCGTTGGTAGTACGACATCCAATATACATCAAGCTATCAGTACTTTTTACGAACCGACTAAAGATAAATACAAAATTTTAGTTGATGACTTAAACTTCCCTACTGATCGTTATGCAGTAGATAGTCAAGTACGTCTAAAAGGATTAGATCCAAACGATGCAGTTAAAGTTGTTAAAAGTTCAGATGGTGTATTCATTGATGAAGATGCCATTATTGATGCAATGACGGATGATGTTGCACTTATTCTATTGCCTACTGTACTCTATCGAAGTGCCCAAGTATTAGACATGGCAAAAATTACAATGGCTGCAAAGGAACGTCAAATCATCATTGGATGGGACTTATGTCATGCAATCGGCGCGATTGAAATGGACTTAACTCAAATTGATGCAGATTTTGCTGTATGGTGTACATATAAATATTTATCAGGTGGACCTGGTTCAACTGCCGGATTATATATCAATAAGAAACACTTTAATCGCAGTCCTGGTACTGCCGGTTGGTTTGGGAATAAAGACGAAACACAATTCCAACTTAATCATACATTTGAACATCAACGAGATGCTTCAGGGTGGCAAGTTGGAACGCCAAATATTCTATCTATGGCACCATTAGAAGGTGTGCTTAACATTTTCAACGAAGTTGGTATGCATGCTATTAGAACAAAATCACTTCATATTACGTCATACTTAATGTATTTAATTGATGAAAAGTTAACCGATTATGGTTATTCAGTTGGGAACTTACGTGATGATTTTAAACGAGGTGGACATGTATGTTTAGTACATGATGAAGCATATAGAATCAGTTTAGCGTTGAAAGATAAAGGCGTCATTCCTGATTTCAGAGAGCCAAATGTTATTCGATTAGCACCTATTGCTTTATATACATCTTATGAAGAAGTATATAAAGTCGTTGAGATTTTAGAAGAAATTGCACAAGACCATTTATACGAACAATATAGTACTAAACGTGGCCTGGTCGTATAATAAATCGCGTACTTAAGGAGTAACTATATGTTCAAGAAACACGGTGAAATGATTCGATTTATACTTGTAGGTGGCATCAATACAATTAATTATTATTGGATATATTTATTATTATTAAAAGTGCTCGACATTCAATATTTAGTAAGTCATATATTGAGTTTCATAATAAGCTTTATCATTTCATTTTATTTGAATTGTTATTTTGTTTATCGTGTTCAACCTACCGTAAAAAAATTCATTCAATTTCCTATTACTCAAGTTGTAAATATAGGATTACAGACATTATTATTATTTGTGTTTGTAGAATTACTTCATGTAAACGAAACTTTTGCACCATTTATCGGATTAATTTTTACAATTCCTATAACGTTTATATTATCTAGATGGATTTTAGTAGATAAATAAAACGACAAGCGCCTGTAACATGTTTATGTTACGGGCGCTTGTCATTTTTTCCTATAATAAGAACATAACAAAGAATGGAACGACTGCTACCACTACAATACCAACTAGAACGAGTGAAATACTGGCCATTGATTCTTCTACTTCACCTAATTCTTTTGCTGCAGCGACACCGAGTGTGTGTCCACTTGTACCTAAGGCTAATCCTCTCGCAATCGGATTTGTAATATTAAAGAGTTTCAATAATTTATTACCTAATGCCATAATAATAACGGCGTTTAAAATTACGGCTAATGATGTGAGTTCTTTAATACCCGAAATACCTTCAGAAACTGGCAATGCAATTGCAGTTGTTGCTGCTTGTGGTAACATTGATGCGATAATATCATCACCAAATTGGAATGATTTCGCTACAATATAAATAATAACAAGTGCTGCTACTGTTCCAATCGCAATACCACCCATGATATGATGCCAATGTTTTTTAAGTACTTCACGTTTTTTGTATAAAGGAATTGCGAAACAAATTGTTGCCGGTTCTAAGAAGAAATTAATAATATCTCCACCTATTTTATAATTTTCATATGGTATACCTGTCGCTTTTAAGAATACAATGCCACCAACCATACTGAAAAATAATGGTGCAAACAAGAAGAATCCATTTGATTTTTTAAATAAATAAGTACCGACTAAGAATAATGTTACAGATAATCCGATACCGAAATATGGTGTATTAAGGCCAAAATGTTCCATCATGCATAATCACCTGCCACGCGTTTATTGTTAATTTCTTTCGTACTTTTAGCTGATTTTTCACTTGGTTTAATAATCATTTGTGAAAAGATACCCGTACAAACAAGTAATAAAATTGTAGAAATAATAATCAGTAATATGATAAGTATTGGACTCGTACTTAAAATTCCTAATGAGTTGATTACTGAAATACCCGCTGGAACGAATAAGAATCCGATATTATTCGTCAATGCTGTACCAACCGCTTCTACTTGTTCTAACTTGATAACACCTGTCGTCAATGCGATAAACATCAGCACTAATCCGATAACAGATGCCGGCATTGGTATAGGCATAAAGCTTTCTATGACATGTGAAATTAATAATACAATTGATATTGTTAATACTTGATGAAAGAAGTTATTGACTTTTTTCATTTTGACAACCTCCCGAAGTAATCTCTTAAGGTTATCTTAATATGAAAATCATTTTTTAAAGCGTTTTCAATGCGAAATGCAATAATTGACCTCTAAGTTACAAAATTTATACTCTGAAAATTATACTAACCCTATTTCTGATTTAAACGACTTCATATATGATCGACTAACTTGTAATTTGATGTTCCCCGTCAACGTCACTTGATACGTCGAATTAAACCAATGTTCAACCGATTGTATATGCCATTTATTGATAATACTAGCACGATGAATACGAATAAATTTAGCGTGACTGAGCTTTTTCTCATAGAAACTGAGTGGCTCGTTTGTCGTATATTCATTGTCAGTCGTATTAATCGTCGTAATACCTTGGTTGACAGATATCGCAATAATATCATCTACATTCAATACATAAATACGATCATCGATTTCAATAGGTAAGACTTCATCATGATTGACCGGTTTCGGATCAACCGATTGTTGTGTCTCGATATTCGTAATTTTGTTAATCGCTTGTTCAATTCTTGATTTCTCAAATGGCTTCAAGATATAGTCTGTTGCTTCTAATTCAAATGCTTGTACAGCATATGTGTCATGAGCAGTTGCAAAGATAATATGCGGAACATGTTTCATTTTATTGATTTTCTTCGCTAAATCTAATCCACTTTCTTCCATCAAATTAATATCTAAAAATATAACATCAAATTCGTATGACAATAGCTGTTCCAATGTCTCTTCAATATTCTCTGCTTCTTCAATTTGACTAAATGAACCAATTTGATTCAATAAATATTTCAGTTCATTACGTGCTAAAGGTTCATCATCAACAATTAACGCATGCATTACATTTCCTCCTCTCGATATTTGTGTGGAATAATCGTACATACTTTCGTTCCTTTATCACTTGAATCGAATTGTAATTCTGCATGATTTCCAAATAATCCTATTAATCTTCTATTTAAATTCTCTAACGCACTTCCAGTTCCAGACTGAGAGGCAACCGTTGTCTTACCTAAAATAGCTATTTTATCTTCATGAATACCTTGTCCATTATCTCTTACACATAATTGAATCGATTGATGATTACGAATCACTTTAACCCAAATACGATTATCATCTTTTCTACTTGTAAAGGCATGTTTAATCGCATTCTCCACTAATATTTGTATAACAAAAGGTGGTACAAGTGCAGAATAATGTTCTTCGGGTATATCAAATTCAATTTTAAAGTGATCGGGATATCTCGCTTGTTCTAAAGCAATATAAGCACGTACTTGTTCTAATTCTTTTTCAATAGTAATTGTATTATTTCTCGCACCTTGTAAATTCGAACGGAAGAAATGACTCAATTGTAATAGTAATTGACGTGCTTTCTCATGATCAATTCGAACCAATGCTGAAATTGTATTAATCGCATTAAAGAAGAAATGCGGATTAACTTGAGCTTGTAACGACTTAATTTCAGCATCTTGTAATAATTTTCGTTGTGTTTCAACAGCACCAAGTTCTAACTGACTAGAGAATATTTTAGCGAGCCCTTCAGCTAGTTGTTTCTCTACAAATGTTAAATCATGATGATCTGTAAAATATAACTTCAATGTTCCTACAATATCATCATGTACATATAACGGAATAACGATCGCCGCTTCAAGTGGACAGTTCGGATGTTGGCACCCTATATCTTTACTAGAATAGACTTCTTTTTGTTGACCAGTTTCAATAACTGCTTTAGATAAATCAGTAATAATCGTCTTATCAGGTGTGTGATGATCACTAGCTACACCAACATGTGCCAATATATGCGTCTTATTTGTAATAGCAACAGCAGAAACTTTCATGAGATCTTTGATAACTTTTGCGGATTGATGTGCAGATGATTCTGTTAATCCTTCTTTAAAATAAGGCAATGTCTGATTGACGAGCTTTAATACATCATGCGTTTGGATTGCTCTCATTTGTTCTTCTTGTTTAACTGTCGAAATAATTATAGACATAAATATCGCAGTACCTAATCCATTAATGATAATCATTGGCAATGCAATGAGTTGAACAAGTTCCCATGCATCTGCTTTTTGAGATGAGAATATCAATATACAAATCATTTGAATAACTTCCGTAGATGCACCAACTAACGCACTTTGTTTCACTGATAAATAACTTTTAGACTTCATTGCTTGTGCACCAAAATAACCTGCGACAAGCCCAATGACGATAGATGATATTAAATATGTATATGCATCTGCACCGCCAATATAAACTCTAAAAATACCTGATAGCACACCTACAAACAGACCTACAAATGGACCACCTATCAATCCTGAAACGCCTATAGTTAACACACGTGTATTCGCAAGTGATACTTCCGGACCGAGATGTAAATAAATCATACTCGAAACAATTTCACCATTATGAATCGCTACACCTGTAAAATTAGATAGTAATGCAAATGATGAAAATACAATAATCAATCGCCATTTTACATACCATTTATCACGCTCACCCATCATATTTTTAAAATAAGTGGTATTCATTAATATGTATGCGACGAGTATAATTAAACCAACACGTTCTAATAATAAGACAAATAAATTTAACATATAAACACCTATCGTTTCTTTACTATTCTATACGTTCATACCAACAAATAGTTTACCATATGATTGTTAGAAATCTCGAAATAATGTTTAAATGATATAATAAGATGAACCATGCAGAAAGG
Organism: Mammaliicoccus sp. FSL K6-3158; assembly: GCF_038005105.1. NCBI lineage: Bacteria > Bacillati > Bacillota > Bacilli > Caryophanales > Staphylococcaceae > Mammaliicoccus > Mammaliicoccus sp. FSL K6-3158. Next base: position 439,155 of record NZ_JBBOSL010000001.1, on the reverse strand, counting down.
GGATAATATGATGAATTTACAAACTGCATCACCAAATGAAATTAGAGCAAGTATAAGACAACGCGCATTAACACGACCAACTAGTGGGATGGCTAAAGGGTATGTCCAAGCAAATGTCGTCATCTTGCCTTCTAAATATGCCTATGATTTTTTGAAATTTTGCTTTAAAAATCCTAAGACATGTCCATTACTTGATGTATCCGAAGTAGGATCACCCTCATTTAGTAAATATGGAAAAGAAGCGGATATTAGAACAGATGTTGGATTGTACAGACTTTATAAAGATGGCAAATTCGTACAAGAATACGAAGATATTAAAGCGTTGTATTCAGATGATATGGTCAGCTTCTTAATTGGATGTAGCTTTACATTTGAACATGCTTTGCTTGAAGCGGGTATTCCAGTACGTCATATTGAAGAAAATCATAACGTTCCGATGTACATAACAAATATACCTGCTGAACCAAGTGGTACTTTTAAAGGAAACATTACAGTAAGCATGCGACCTATGACGATGACAGAAGCAATTAAAGCTACTGAAATCACAACACATTTCAAAGAAGTACACGGTACACCAATACATATTGGAAATCCAAGTGAAATCGGTATCGGAAACATTGACCAACCTGATTTCGGTGAAGCTGTAACAATTAAAGACGAAGAAGTTCCTGTATTCTGGGGATGCGGTGTAACACCACAATCCGTAGCATTAGATGCCAAACCAGACATCATGATTACGCACGCACCCGGACATATGTTTATAACAGATATTAAAGACAGTGAAATGAGCTAGAATTAGAAGGACTTTGAAAGCAGAAAGCTGAGGCAACGTTAATTGCCTCAGCTTCATTTTGTTTCTGGACCGGTAATATTTTTTATCGGTCCATATTTCTCGTTTCTGAACCGGTAATATTTTTTATCGGTCCAGAAACTCCATTTTCGGGTCGTTATTTCTTTTTATCGGCCTGATAATCTCGTTTTCGGGTCGATATTTTTATTTTTAGGCCTGGAAATCTCTATACTTCTATTCTCAACTTATAATTCTGTACGCAATTCCCACAATTCAGGAAAGAAGTTCTGGTCAATAACGCGCTTTAAATAATTTACGCCTGAACTTCCACCCGTTCCTGTTTTAAACCCTATTATTCTTTGTACGGTTTTCATATGTCTAAATCGCCATTGACTATATCTATCTTCTACATCTGTTAATTTCTCTAGTAGTTCATACAATTCAAAGTATGCGTCTGATTGTAAATATATTGCTTTAAAAGCTTCTTTCACTGAATCATTTCTCATATAATTCTGTGTAACTTCCCTATTTAACACTTCGGAATCTATGTTAAATCCTGCTCTATGTACTGCTTTAATTGTTTCATCATAAATACTTGGTCGTTCTAGTTGTGTTTTCAGCTGCTGATAAATATTTGGGTCTTTTTCATAGATTTTTAAAGCATGTGTTGTTTTATATCCTAAGCTATATTCAATCATTCTATTTTGAAAAGATTGAAATCCTGAAGAATTTCCTAAGTCATCTCTAAATTTCAAATAATCACTTGGTGTCATGGTTGATAATACTTCCCATACTTGAATGAGTTGTTTTTGTATATTACCTACACGAGCTAATTTTTTAAATGCTTGTTTATATTGATCAGATTTAATATCATCACTTGCAGAATTTAATTCATGAATAATCAAGTTCATCCACAGTTCTGATACTTGATGGACAATTATGAATAATTTCTCATCGTGCGCATCTGTTAATGTATGTTGTGCTGATAATACTTTATCTAAACCTAAATATTCACTATAAGTCATGTCCTTCGAAAAATCCGTCTTCACACTTTCCCCTTTAAGTGATTCATCTTGAAATTCGCTCACAACTACTCCCCCTTTTTAGAAATGACCGCTCTTATTGGTGACCCGTCTGCACCTACTATATTTAAAGGTAATCCAATGAAGTTATAATAACCTTCTGAAACATTTTCTAATAATAGATTTTCAATATTAATGATGTCGTATTGATTAAATGCATGATGATTGTCTAAAGTTTTAGAGTCGATATCATCTACTGATGGCACGTCTATACCAAATACTTTAATCCCTATTGAAGATAAATATTGAATGGCGTCTTCTGTTAAGACAGGTACTGACTCTGGGAACACTTCAGAATGTGCTTCTGATTTAGTCTTAATCATAATAATAGTCCCTTTAATCTCAAATTGCTTGAGTATTTCCTGGGTTATTAATGTTTCATCCATAATTTCAATTAATGTTGCATCGCCAATTAAACGATTGACGTCAATTTCATGAATCTTGATACCTTCTTCATCAAAGTGATATGGCGCATCCATATGTGTGCCTATATGTGTGCTTGTTGAAATACTACCAATATTTACAGAACCCGTTTCTTCTTTAGTCGCTGAAAGTTTAAAATGAAAAGGCTCATCACCTGGCCAGTGTGCAATATTGTTCGTCAATTGCTGTGTAATATCAATCCACATAATCATGCTCCTTTATTAATGTAATCGCTACCATATTACCTTTTAATACAACTTTTGTACATTAATTTGTAATGATGAAAAAAGTAAAGGCCAGGACATTTACCTATGTCCCAGCCTTTTTATAGTTATACGATTAAATTGACAATTAATATTAATATCAATCCTAATACAGAAAGTACAGATTCTAGAAGTGTCCATGTTAAGAATGTTTCTTTAATTGTTAAACCAAAGTATTCTTTGAACATCCAGAATCCTGCGTCGTTTACATGTGAGCAGAATATACTGCCTGCACCAATAGCAAGTACGACAAGTGAAATATTCACATCTGAAGCTTGTAATAATGGTAATACAATACCTACTGAAGATATTGCTGCTACTGTTGTTGAACCAAGTGCTACCCTTAATAAAGCAGCAGCTAACCATGCTAAAAATATTGGTGACATTTCTGTACCATGGAATATTTCTGAAATTGTATCACCAACACCACCATCAATGAGGATTTGTTTAAATGTACCGCCCCCACCGATAATTAAAAGTAACATTGCTATTGGTCCAATAGCTTCTTCAAATGATTTCATAATCGTTGTCATATTCTTAGATTGTTTAATACCCATTGAATATATCGCAAATAATACAGCTAATAACATTGCTGTAACTGATGAACCTAGTAGGTACACGATAGATTCAAACCAGTTTGTTGGTTCTTGATCATGACCAGTTATGAGTTGAACTACCGTAGCAAATAACATTAAGATAACTGGGAATAATGCTGTTAATAAACTGATACCAAAGTTCGGTAATTTTTCATTACTAAAATCATTAATTTTCCCAATACTTGCTGTTTTTCCTTTCTTTTCAAATGCTACAGGTGCTATAGCATAAGCAAATTTAGGGAAGATCCCTCCAACTATGATTGCTAAAGGTACACCGATGATAAGACCATACATCAGCACTTCTCCAATATTGGCATTAACCGCTTCTGATATCGCTACTGGACCTGGATGCGGCGGTAGGAATCCGTGCGTTACGGCAATTGAAGTCGCCATTGGAATACCAACTTGTAAATTAGATATTTTCATTCTTTTAGCCAACGTAAACACTAAAGGAATTAATAACACAAATGCAACTTCTAAAAATAAAGATATCCCGATAATAAATGATGCAATAATCATTGCCCAAGTTACATATTTTTTACCAAACGTATTAATCAGTGTATCTGCAATTCTTGTTGCACCACCACCGTCAGATAATAACTTTCCTAAAATCGAACCTAATCCAAAAATAATCGCAATATGACCGAGTGTATCGCCCATACCTTTTTCAATGGTTTCCACAATTTTATCAAGTGGCATACCTAAAATAATACCTGTTAACATTGAAGTGATAATTAAAGCAACAAACGTATTTAATTTAAAGTACATAATAAGCGCTAATAAAATTAATACACCAATTACAACACTAATCAGTGGCCAGTATTCTCCCAACATTTGAATCCCTCTCTCTTTATATATTTAACGATTTAATTCATATACACTGCTTAAAGTTTCTTCATCTCCGACATTTCCTGGGAATATAACATAAGGTATATTTTGATATTTCGCTTCAGGACCTGTTAGCCATACTGGAACCCCTTGTGTAATTTGACCGATGACTTTTGCTTTTTCAATTTTTAACCCTTTTGTCGCAACATCGCTTGAAGTTATACCACCTTTAGCGATAATAAACTTCGGTTGTACATCTAAATTTGAAACGATTGATACTAAACTATTTGAAATTGCAGTAGAAATACTTAAATTATGTTGCAAATTCTCAGTTCTAATAACATCTCTTGACGTATAAATGACAACATCTTCACCGTTATCAATATATCTTTCAACGAGTTGTGTCATATCATCAACATAAGCTTGTAAATTGGATGACGCTATTTGCGTAACGTCAAATTCTATTTCACTAATAAATGAATGGTCTAATAAATATTTCAGTTGATCTGATGACTTTTTAACATGTGAACCAACAACAATGATGCCACCATTATCATTTTCTTTATACGAATTTAAATTAATAATTTCTCCAGGTGTTTCACAAATTGCTTTAACAAAAGATGCTGCTGTTCTAAAGATAAAGCGTTTATCATGTTGTGCTAAAAATACAGTCAAACAAGCTACAAAGAAATCCATATCCTCATCATTTACAGCATCTACAACGACTTGATCAAAGTCATTTAAATTTGAAAATACATTAAAAATCGTTTCTTTATCTCTTTGTCGTATGTTTTCTAATGTGATGTGATAAACTTCGTCAGATTGAACTTCGCCATTACTTTTTTCGCTTATATAGTCATTCATATGTTTAGACTTAAATCCAAATGTTGTATCTTGTGCAAATTCACTTCCAGATACCGGGATATATTGCTCGCCTTCTTTAAGATAATGAATGCCTTCATATGTATATCTACTACCTTCAAAGAAAGCTGGAATATAGAATACAGCATCAAAAGCTTGGTCACTAGACTCACTTAACACTTTAGGTTCTATATAGAAATGACCTCTTAATGTAGAATCTCCTCTACTAATAATTAAATAAGGAATATCCAATTTATTAGCTACTTTTTGTATGTTAGCGCTTACCTCTTGGTGTAAAGAAATCGTCTCTTGCTCGTTTAACGCTCTAGAATTTGTCAAAACGTAAAACATATTATGGGATTGAAAGAAGCCATCTTCAATCCATTCCTCAGTCCACTTCGTATATACAGGCAAATCTTTAACTGTTTGAGTGCCTGTAGGATCATCATCTAGTACGATAATTTTATATTTTAAATCTGCTAAATGCTTGTTTATATCATCATGCTTAAATTCATTTATTAATTCTTTTGTTAACATCATTATCACCTACATATTATTTATTTTTTCGAAGTATTCAATGATACCAGAATGGTCATTTAAACCATTGCCTTGTGCAACTTCTGATTTATAAATTTCTTTAATTTGATTAACAACTGGTAATGTTAATCCTGCTGTATCTGCTGTTGACGATACATTTTTCAAATCTTTTAAATTAATATTTAAAGTGCCACCTGGTTTATAATCTTGTTCAATCATTTTAGGGAATTTCGCTTCCATAACTGCTGAACCTGCTAAACCATTTTTGATTGCTTCATGCATTTCTGTCAGGTCAATATCAAATTTCTTAGCGAGCACCACCGCTTCAGACAATGCTGCAATATTTGTATTCACGATAATTTGATTTGCCAATTTAACGACACTACCAGAACCAACGTGACCAACTCTTACAACAGATCCAGCAATTGGACGAAGCACTTCTTTAATATCTTCTAATAATCCTTCATCACAACCTACCATTACAGCTAGTTCTCCTGTAATCGCAAGTGGTTCTCCTCCACTAACTGGTGCATCTACATACTGAATATCTTTTTCCCCAAGTACTTTACTGATTTCTAAAGATTCATTGGGTGTTAATGAACTCATATCAATAACCATTTTGACATTCATTTCACTTTGGTTTAATACTGCGGTTTCACCACTATATAAAACTGATTTAACAATAGCGCCATTAGGCAACATCGTAATCATCACTTCAGCATCTCTAGCCATTTCTTCAATAGATACAACTTTCGCACCTAATGCTGCTACCTCTTTTTCAGCTTCTTTATTTAAATCATTCACTAATACATCTTTATTAGCTTTGATTAAGTTCTTCACCATTGGCTTACCCATAATACCTAATCCAACAAATCCAATTTTCATTTTTATGCTCCTCTTCTGTAAACGTTTACAGGTATTGTATACTAAAATTTAATAAATGTATACATTTTATTTCAATTTTTTTTATAGTAAGATGAAGTTAACGAGGTGAGAACGATGGCAAATAAGGAATTATCCATATATCAAAAAATTAGAAATGACATTATAAATGGTGACTTAACACAAAATGAAAAAATAACAGAAAGCAAACTTGCACAGAGATATCATGTTAGTAGAACACCGATAAGAGAAGCTATAAAACAACTAGAATTAGAATACTTCATAAGAGACGGTTATATTTATGTACCAACAGTAGAAGAATATCGAAATATCTTTGAAATGCGTATTTTAATAGAAACACACGCAATTAAAAAAGCGAGTATCGTATTCACTCAAGGCGATATTGAAGAATTAAAAAGCTATGCATCAATTGGAGACGACAAAACAGAAGAAGAAATCATACAAATTAACGATCAATTCCATCAAAAAATTATGAGCGCCACAAAAAATAGTTTTATAATAGATACGTATAGTAAATTAAAAAGTTATATATACCTATTCAGTAAAACAGTTATCAATAAAAAGCGCCCAGGTCTTATAGAAGAACATCAAAAAATAGCAGAAATGCTAGAAAAAAGACAAACCGAAGCGGCAATAGAACTCATGAAAGAACACTTATTAAACGACTTAGAATTCAGTCTATACTATTTGAAATCATAGGAAGAAATAGTGTGGGAAGAAGGATAAAATTGCGCTAACGATCTTGTTTCACACTCTTGAGCGCTAGCCGGTGCAAATTCGGTGCAAAATTCGATACAAAACCTAAATAAAATATTAAAAGCGACGCCTATTTCGGGCGTCGCTTTATTTGTATCATGATAACTTCTCTTTTACGTAATCATAATTTCCTTCATATTTTGTTAATTGTTTATCTTGTAGTAAATACGTTATATAAAATAGTTTATTTAAGAAATATCGATCGTGTGATACGGCTATTATGGTACCTTCGTATTCTAACAGTGCTTCTTCTATTGTTTCTTTTGAATCTATATCTAAATGGTTTGTTGGTTCATCAAGTATGAGCACGTTAAAGTCTTGATTAACGATTTGTGCCCACCTTAGTCTCATTTTTTCTCCACCACTTAAACTTTCAACTGTGTTAAATACATCTTCTCCATAAAACATAAATTGTGCAAGTATGTGTCTTGCTTGTCCTTCTGTTACATTCACAACATCTCTAAAGGTTTCTATGACTGTTTGATTTTCTATATTTTCAAATGTATGTTGAGATAAGTAACCTATTCTTAAGTTTGAAGCACAATGAACTTCTCCATCGTCTGGTTCTATTTGCTGCATCATCATTTTCAATAGTGTACTTTTCCCTGTACCGTTGTTACCTATAATGGATACGTGTTCTTTTCTTCTAATAAGTAAATCGATATCTTCGAATAGTATATCTTCATACATTTTAGAAACTTTTTTGAATTCAATCACATCGTTTGAGACACGTTGTCCTTCTGTTAAGTTTACATTCATTTTTTTATTTTCTAGTACTGGCTTATCTAACCTCTTGATTCTATTTAATGCTTTTTCCATACTTTTCGCACGTTTATACATTGCTGCATTGGGTGGCTTTGCTTGACTCGCCCATAACCTTAATTGTTTAATGGAATCTTCCATTTTTTTAATTTTCTTCTGTTGTGTCTGATATGCTTCAAATTCACGTATTATGCGTGCTTCTTTTTCTTTAACAAAATAACTATAATTACCGTGATAAATGTGCAGATGTCCTTGATCGATTTCTAATATTTGATTGACTGTTTCATCTAAGAAGTATCGATCATGTGATACGATCATAACTGCACCATTATATTGTTTAATAAAATCTGCTAGCCAATCAACAGAGGAAATATCTAAATGATTGGTTGGTTCATCTAATAATAGTAGTTTAGGCTGTTGCAATAATATTTGAGCAAGGCCAACTTTAGTACGTTCTCCTCCAGAGAGTTTCCCCCACGTTTGATTTAATAATTGATTAATTTTCAAACCATGACTGACTCTTCTTATGAGTGCGTCTCTTTCATACCCACCTATTTCTTCGAATGTTTCTTGTAATGCGCCATATTGTTTTAATAATCGTTCTAAATCATTCGTATTATTTGCCATTTCATCTTCCAAAAATTTCATTTTTTGAGAGATGTGATTAATTTCTTTAAATACTTCTGATAAACATTCATAAATTTCTTTATCTTCTTCATACTGTGGTAACTGGTTTAAATAACCAATTGAAATGTTCTTTTGCCAGCTTATTTGCCCCTCTGTCGGCACTTCGACACCAGCCATCAATTTCAATAATGTACTCTTACCCTCACCATTTCTTCCAACTAGCCCTACACAATCTCCTTCATTTAAGTCATATTTAATATCCTCAAAGATGAGATCACCTGTGTAAGACTTTGATAGTTTAGACATATTAATAATATTCATTTTGCTTCCTCCAAAATCGGTCTATAAGGAAGCTGGTGTTAGACATTCCTTATAGCTATATTTTTCTTCAAAAAAGACATACTCCGCCAATTTTGGAAGAACATCCGCAAATTTGTTGCGTACGATTAAGAAAAATCTGCAACTATGAGCTAATAGAAACATCTAAAACACCTCCGTTCGTTTAAGTTAGTTTCATTATATAGTTGTGAAAATAATAATTCAATGTCTTTATGCTATTTTAAATTCTCACCAATATTAACAGTTGTGACGTAATTATTATCTATTGTAAATATGATAAGATTGCCACCTACTAGAAATCTATATTCTTCTCCATTACGAGTTTCTTCTATAGTATAATCATTTCCGTAAGCTTTAAGAATTTGTGCTTTTGAAATGTGATGCTTTTTCACTGGGAATTTAGCACTTGCAGCATATTCTTCTTCATATTTTCCACCGAAATAGAATGTTTGATCATATGATGTTCTATGCGTATAAATATTTCCTTCATAAGATTGTGGCTGAACGATTCTATAATTATTCATTGTAACGTTCTTATACACTAAAGCATTGATGAAAGCTGAATCTAAAATAAAACTACCGTCATGGCCAGTGTAACCTTTATAAGTGTAGTAAGGTGTTGTTGCTGCTTCAACCTCATGACTGTCTTGACCAGGAAAATCTACAATACCAAAAATTGTTCCGAAAGAAATTCCTGTTGCAATTGTTAATTTAGTTAATTTATTCATTATCATCACTCCCTTTTAGTATAATTGTACACCTTAATATTACAATAATATTACAAAGTTATCAAAATCATTACACAAAGGGATTGTAGGTATACCATCAGTAATATTACTGACAATTCAGTCTATTGTCGACATAATCACTCTGAAGCATACGCGGACTAAATATAGAAGCATTATAGAAAACATCCAATTCTTACTATGAACTTTTTATAAACAAAAAAATATTGATTCATTTTACATATCTAAAATTTTACATTTTTATTCTCTGAACATATTTCTTAGTAATGAAATCGAATTTAAAATTTTATATACCTCCTTTCAAAACCGACATGAAAGGATTCTATTTCATTATATAAAATCCGACTATTTTATCATCCAATTGTATACAATCGGTAAATATAAGTGTAATATTACAAAATATAACGAGTGTAATTCATTATTACATTATTTCTTCTACATTGTAATCTTTTGTTATTTGACTGTAATTTACAAAGCCTCTATATATGTTATTGTTGTCTTGTCCCATTTTTAGGGAAGAATTTTTAACTAACAAAGAAATTATCATCTTAAAAAAGATACTATAAATAAAAAATTATTCGGAGGGTTTTAAAATTATGAAAAAAGCATTTTTAACTTCATCATTAGCAGTAGCAATCGGAGCAACAGGTGTTGCATCTACACAAGTAGCAGACGCAGCTGAACAGGACGTAAATAAAGAGCAATTAGCTCAATTAGCTCAATCTAATGCACCAGAACTTAATGATCATGCGATTCAAGAAGGCGCATATAACATTAACTTCACATTAGAAGGTTACGAGTATAACTTCCAATCAGATGGTCAAAACTTTACTTGGGAATACCATGCAACTAATGCAGCTGACTCTGAAAGTACTCAAGCTCCTGTAGCTGAGCAACAACAACCAGTAGCTGAAGAAAACGTAGCTGAACAAACTCCAGCTCCAGCAGCAAACAACACAGCTAATGAACAAGCAACTCAAGAAGCACCTCAACAAGTAGAAGCACCAAAACAAGAAACACAACAAACACAAGAAACTACTACACAAACAACGCAAACATCTACAACTTCATCTTCAGCTTCTGAAGGTTCAAGTGTAAATGTTAATGATCACTTAAAACTTATTGCTCAACGTGAATCTGGCGGAGACTTAAAAGCTGTTAACCCATCTTCAGGTGCAGCAGGTAAATACCAATTCTTACAAAGCACTTGGGATTCAGTAGCACCAGCAGAATATAAAGGTGTATCTCCAACAGAAGCTCCAGAATCAGTACAAGATGCAGCAGCTGTTAAATTATACAACACTGCAGGCGCTTCACAATGGGTAACTGCATAATATAAAAGCAGTATTAAAATTTTATTCAACACATTAATCCAACGCCCCCGGCAATAGCCGGGGGCGTTTTTTGTATATTTTATTTATTAAACATATCATTTACGATTTCAGCAACTTCTGGAAACTCAGTATAACCGTCTGAATCACAGAAATGGCCAACATTCTGAATGATAACTTCTTCAGATTGAAGTCTTTCTGCTAATCGCTCACTTAAATGACGTGGAACTAAACGATCATGAGATGCTATGACACTTACAATGTTTGGGACTTGTTTAATAATCTTTTCAAAATCTACTTGTGTTTGATCCATATAAGCATCAATTTTATTTAAGTTAGGAATCTTTTCATAAAAGCCTGCTACAAGAACAAGTCCTTTAACATTCCATTCTCCTTCATATCTAGATAGGTAATCTAATACCGTCACTACACCTAAACTATGTGCAACGATTACATTATTTCCACTCGATATATCTACTTCATCTAATAAAGTTTTATTCCAATCTTCTAACACAGGGTTTGATGAATTAGGAAAGTCTAAAATTTTACTATCTATATCTTCAAATTGTTCTGTTAACCATTTAAACCAATGCTTTTTACTGTCTGCAGTATAGCCATGTGCTATATATAATTGTTTATCCATATTCATCACCTCTTCTGTTTATTGTACGAGTGCATTAATGATACCTATTATAATACCTCCGAATGGAAATACGAGCCACCAAAATCTTGATAAGAACTCCCATCCGTTCATCGGACGATCGTAATAATTTTGATTATGATTAGGTTCATTTCGATAAGTCTCAATAATCGTGTGCTTTAAATTTTTATCCCCTTTGATTAACTCATCTAAAGATACATCAAAGATATCACTCATTTGCACCAATATATCTATACCTGGATATACTTTACCGAGTTCCCATTTAGAAACACTTTGTCTTGTGACATGTAATTTGTTAGCGAGTTCTTCTTGAGACCATCCATTAATTTCTCTCTCTTCTTTAATTTTAGCTCCAATATTCATATCAACCAACTCCTTATGTTTACTATATAACGACTACTTTAAAATATCCCGATACTATAGTTTGCACCCCAAGCAACTTGAAGTTGCAAACGCATAATAATAACCTTTAACACCATTATATACTTTTTTAACAATACGTCATTTATTTTTAAGAGGGTACTCTGCCTTCTGTCTTATTTTCAAAAAGGGTTAATAATCGTTCATTCCGTAATTATAATTGTACTTTGTTATACTATATATATCATACCGATAAAGGAGCGAACAACATGACAATCCCGATTATTATAGACACGGACCCTGGAATAGATGATATTATAGCGATTTCTGCAGCACTACATAGTAAAGAATTAGATGTTAGATTAATCACAACTATTGGAGGTAATGTAGGCATTAAACGAACAACTCAAAATGCATTAGATATTGTAAATTACTTTCATTCAAATACGCCAGTCGCTAAAGGTGTAGATAAACCACTCATCAATACACTTGAAACAGCAGAACATGTACATGGTCAAAATGGTATAGGTAATGCTCAAATTAAGACCACTTTACATAATGAATTACTAGAAGAACATGCTGTTATCGCAATGAGAGATACTATCTTGAATTCTGAAGAACCTATTACGCTCGTACCAATTGGACCACTAACTAATATAGGGCTGTTATTCTCACTATTTCCTGAAACTAAAAAAAACATTAAACGAATCGTGTTAATGGGTGGTGCAGCAGTTGGTGGAAATGCTACGCCAGTTGCAGAATTTAATATTTTTGTAGACCCACATGCAGCAAAAATTGTCTTTGATCAAGATATTCCAATCGTAATGTGTGGACTTGATGTAACGAGAGAAACTATGATCAATAAAGATGATTTAAATATCATTCAAACACAAGGAGATTTTGGAAACATCATTATAGATATGTTATCTTCATACAACGATGTAAATGCCGGCGAAGAACATGAACATATCATTCATGACTTATGTACAATTTTCTACTTATTATATCCAGAAATGTTTACAACACAACGTGCCATTGTATCTGTCATAACTGAAGGACAAGCAGCAGGATGTACATACACGGAATTTAGCGATGAAGGAAAAGTCGAAGTATGTATGCATGCTCAAAATAAACAATTCCGAGAAAAATTTGTAGACTTTATTAAAGCAATACATCAAAATCAATGACCATACATTATTCATATTAAAAAAAGAGACAGGTGCATTAAATGTGCCAGTCTCTTTCATATGGAAAATGTGAGGATGAGGAGTGAGGAGGCTCTAAGTTGCTTATTTGGGCAGTCTTGATAAATACAAGGTCCTGAACATTGCTTGTCACGCCTCACTTGCAATATTCAGCCTCCCAACATTGCTTGTCACGCCTCACTTGCAATATTCAGACCTCCAACATTGCTTGTCGCTCCTCACTTGCAATGTTCAGACCTCCAACATTGCTTGTCACACCTCTCTTGCAATGTTCAGCCTCCCAATATTGCTTGTCGCAGCCCACTTGCAATGTTCTCCTTCCTATCAGCATCGCCCTCACCCCATATTTCTGAAAAATACGAAAAAGCGTCTAGAACATTTCTGTTCCAGACGCTTTATGTTAAAGGATTAATATTCACCTTTATCTTCTTTATGATAACCTCTTAAGAAGTATATGATTGCCATTACTGATAAGAATACAATACCGATAATAACAGAAACTCTTGTTTCTGAATTGAACAACATACCGATTAATACTAAGATAAAGAATCCTAATGTTAAATAGTTAGAGTATGGTGCAAACGGCATCTTGAATGGATGATCTTTAATTTCATCTGAATGATGTCTTCTAAATTGAATATGACTAAATAAAATCATAAACCAAGGAACCATACCTGGTAGTATTGATGCACTGTATACATATACAAAGATATTTTCAGAACCATCAATTACTAATGGTAATACGATATTTAAAATAACACCTACAAAAATACCAATTGAAATGGCTAATACTGCAAAGAATGGTACCCCTGTTTTCATAACTTTAGTGAAAATACGAGGCATTTGTCCTTTTTGAGCTAATGTATAAACCATACGGCTTGAACTGAATATACCTGAGTTACAACCTGACATTGCTGCTGTTATAACAACGAAGTTAATTAATCCTGCAGCAATCGTAATACCTACTTTTGCAAATGTTGCAACAAATGGACTACCTACGTTACCTAATTGATCCCATGGATAAACTGTTACAATAACGAAAATTGCACCTATGTAAAAAATTAAAATACGCCAAATTACACCATTAACGGCTTTTTTAATATTTTTCTGTGGATCTTTCGTTTCACCAGCTGTAATACCTATTAATTCAACACCTTGATATGAACCTACAACCATTGATAATGCAAAGAAGAAACCTACGATACCTTTAGGGAAGAAACCACCATGTTCTGTTAAGTTTCCTAATCCTATAGCATTCCCGCCATTTCCAAGTCCAAAGAAGATTAGACCGAAACCAGCTATAATCATTAAAATAATTGTTACAACTTTAATCATTGCAAACCAGAATTCAAATTCACCGAAAGCTTTAACTGACGCTAAATTTGCTGCAGCTAAAGTTACAACTACTATTACCCCTGGTATCCACGTTGGTAGATCTGGCCACCAGTATTGCATATATTGACCAACAGCGATTACTTCACTCATACCTACTACTATCCACTGGAATATGTTACTCCAAGCTGTCACATAACCAGCTACTGGATGTAAATAATCACTCGCATAGTTGGCGAATGATCCTGTAGTTGGATACAAATAAACTAATTCTCCCATTGCTCTCATTACTAAATACAAGAAAAGGCCTGCTACTAAATAAGCGAGTATTGCAGATGGTCCCGACCATTTTATAGTGCTTGAAGCACCCATAAACAAACCAACACCTATTGTTCCACCAAGTGCAATCATCTGTACTTGACGTGAACTCAGACCCCTTTTTAAATGATTGTCTTCCATTCTTTCGTGTCACTCCTCATTAAAACTTTTCAGTTAAGATTTATCTATTTAATTTTATTCAAACTTCATGGGACAATTATACTATAAATAATCAGAAAATAAAGCACTACTAGAAAGCGTTTTCCTTTTTTTATAAAATTATATGTATTTTGTTCATAATATTGTAATTTATTTATAATTAATTAATAGAAATAAAGAAAACGAGACATTAATTTAATGTCTCGCTCCTAAAGTTTGTTCTATTGTGATGTTTCTACCAGCACGTGATCCTATAATCATAATGATAATTGAAGTAACAAGCAGTATTCCAAACGACGTATTCCAACTGTTTGTAGCATCGTGCAGTATACCGAATAGTAATGGACCAATCGCAGCAAATAAATACCCTACAGACTGTGACATACCTGATAATTTGGCTGCCGTTAAACCATTTTCTGTTCTTAATCCAAAGAATGTATTTACAAGACCAAATGCCAAACCACTGGCAACACCAATCAATATAATACCTAAAAATGCCCAGTTAGGTTGTAACATTAATGTTAATATACCTAATACGAAGAGTAATCCCGTCACAAAAGTAATCAGAACTTGGTTCTTCAATTTTTCAGCAAATATAGGTGTGACAAAAGTTAATGGAATAATGGCTAATTGAAGAATAGATAAATAAATCCCCGCTTCATTAATCGGTGTACCATGACTTAATAAAAATTCTGGTAACCAATTTATCAATGAATAAAATATCATTGACTGACCACCCATTAATAGCGTAATTTGCCATGACAATGGTGATTTCCAAACATTTATATTTGTCGTGGTTTGAGAACTATTAACCGTTTCATGTTTATTTAACTGGAATGACCATGTAATAATACCTATAAACGTTACAATACCTATTAAACTGATTGCTATGTTGTAGTTAAAATGTTTAACAAGTGGTGCTGTAACATATGATGAAACACTTCCAAATATATTCATCACAACTGTGTAATAACCTGTCATGATACCTATACGTAAAGGGAAGTTCATTTTAATAATACCTGGCGTTAACACATTTCCAAACGCAATACCTACACCTATTAATATCGTACCGACATATAACCAAGACACGCCTGTAATCGCTCTTAAAGCAATACCTACACATATTAATATAAGTGCTCCAAAAACTGTACGCTCTAATCCGAATTTGTGGCTAATTTTAGCAGCGAATAGTGAAATAACCGCAAATGAAAGTAACGGAATAATCGTAATTAAACTGACAGATGTATTGGATAAATTTAAAGTATCTTTAATTGAAGGTAGCGCAATCCCTACTGAAGTAATAGGTGCTCTTAAACTTGCTCCAATTAATAAGATGCCAATAAATAATATTAAACTTTGTTTTTTATTTCTATTTATATGATCCATCTTTTTATTATCTCCTTAAACTGAATTTCTGTTATACTGTTCTTAACGTTCGTTATAAAGAACACATTATATTGTACATCTCGTTCGTTATAAAGTAAATAGGAGTGTTTATATTTATGAAAGATATCCATACAATTGTTGCACATAATTTATCACAGTACCGAACATCGCAACAATTAAGCCTAAGTACAGTATCTAAATTGACAGGTGTTAGTAAAACAATGCTCAATCAAATTGAGAATGGACAATCTAATCCTACCATTACAACTTTATGGAAAATAGCAAATGGCTTACATTTACCTATATCCGATTTAATTTCTAACAAAGAAGATAACATTAATTGCGTGTCTAAATCAGACATCACACCTATATATAACGATAATCAATCCGTCACAATATATCCATATTTCCCATTTAATATAGATAAAAATTTTGAAATGTTTAATATGATTTTACTCAGTGGAGCTGAAATGATATCAGAAGGACATCACAATGGATCTGAAGAATATATCATTGTTCATAGTGGCATACTTGAAGTCGATATCAATGGCGTTAAACACACAGTTCGTCAAGATGATGCTATCCGTTTTGAATCTGACGTTACACATACTTATCGTAATATCGGTAAAGAGGATGTTCATTTAACAGCAACTATACAATATCAACAACATAAATAAAGGATTGGGATAAATTTTTATCCCAATCCTTTTTACTTATCATTTAATATATCATCCATTGTTCTCTGAACACTACCTGCATACATTGAACCAAACTTCACTAAGTGCACCATTAATAAGTATAGTTCATAAAATTTAATTCTTTCATTTGCACCCTTACTTAATGGTAATGCTTCATCATAAGCTTTATAAAAGGCTTCCGTGAAACCACCAAAGACTCTCGTTGCTCCTAAATCAAATTCACGATCTCCGTATAATGGAGAAGGATCAAATAATGCAGGTTCCCCGTTAGATAAGAACATATAATTGCCTGCCCACAAGTCTCCATGTAGTAATGAAGGTTTGCTTTTATGTTCTGTTAAGGCTTCAATAATGACTGTACGTACTTGTTCAAATTGTTGAAGTTCGTCCTTGGACCAAAGTCCTCGCCTTACAATTTCGTCTCTCAGTTGATCTAAGCGTTGCTCGACAAATATATTAATCCATGTATCTTTCCAACCATTTTCGAACGTAATATCACTACCATGATAAGGTAAATGAAATCCAAATTTATCATCCTGTTGATAATGACTATGCAATTTCGCTACAAGTTTGCCGAGTTCACTTTGGCTACCTCGACGACCTTCTTCAAGATAACTCAATATTAAATATGCATCTCCTTTAATTTGACCATAACCTTTAACAACAGGTGCCGTAACGCCCGCTTCTTCAAATGCTTCTAATCCAGCAATTTCTGCAGCATAAAAATCTTCGCTTCTATTATGTTGAACAAGTAGAAAATCCGTTCCACTTTGCCTTTCAATTCTATATGCTTCATTCACATCTCCACCACTAACTGGTATGAGTTCTTTAATATCATCTATAGGTAATTGTGATTGCCAATCTTTATTCATGACGATCCCTCCTATGTGTTATTGTATTAAAAATTAATCAAACTTCAAAACAACAGCAATTTTATTATTATGTACCCTACTCAAAGTTTAATGATTCGAACTTATAAATCATCTGTAAAATCAACTCGCCATCTTTCGTAAGATGATAATAGATGTTCGGGGGCATAATCTCTTCAGTTCTAATATTTATAAGATTATTTTGCTTCAACAATTCTAGAGATGCTTTAATAATTTGATCATCCACTTTATCAAACACTGAAAGTAATGCTTTTTCTTCTCTTTCACAATCACTCATATAATTTAATAACTGAATACCGTAATTTTGAATAAGATGATTTATATTTTGTTTGATTTTCATTTCATTAATTGAAGTCACATAAATAACCCCATTTCATATTAAGTATATTGATACATCCATATGTTAGCTTTTTAAATTATTTTTATACGTTTTCACAATTTGCTGTTTCGCATCTTTATCTGCTTCGAAATACCAAATACCATCACTCTCTATTTCATTCACACCATCGATAGATAACTTCTCAAAATATTCTGTAGCACTTTTATAGTCAGTGATCAGTTTTCTCGTGTCATTTAAATTAAAGCTTGTTGTAATGTTATCTTGAGCGACATTCATTAACTCATTAAAATTATTGACATTCAAATTATTTTTAAGCTTTTTACTTGTTGCTTCTATTACAATACGTTGTCTTTCTTGTCTTCCTTCATCATCTCCAGCACCCGCTTCTTTACGACTTCGTACAAAGTCTAATGCTTCTTGACCATTTAATTTCACTTTCTCTCCAGCTTTAAATTTTGTACCGTTAAAAGTAAATGATTTATTACTTTTAACATTTACACCGTCTAGGGCATCGATTGTCTTTTTAAAGCCATCCATATCTACTGTTATATACCCATCTATCGGTATATTGAATTCATTTTTTAATGTTTGTACTGCTGTTTTTGAGCCACCGTATGCATATGCATGTGCGACTTTATCATGACTACTATATCCAGGAATATTTACTGCCATATCACGTGGAACACTAACGAGTTTCGTTGTTTTAGTTTTAGGATTGATTGAAGCTAACATAATTGAATCCGTTCGTTCACCTATATTTTCAGATTCTCTTTCTTTGTTAGAATCTACACCAAAAATCGCGATAGAAATCGGTTTATTGTTTTTAATTTTTTCTTTCACGTGTTTTGTATCTTGTTTATTAATCGGTTGATAAACTTTGTTATTTATATTAATGGCCTTTACTGTTACAAATATACCAGTAATTAAGACGAGAGCTGCAATTATAATTGTTACTTTACCTTTTCTTGTTAGCTTCATAGCCACACTCCTATTTTTTATTTATAATTACCATAATAGCACTTTTAAGTAGATTACTAAATGATATTTAGGTAGTCCTAAAGTCCTATTGTCTAAAATTATTTTTATATTTACAATAGAAAATAAAGTCTAAATATTCACGCTCAAAGGAGCTTTACGCACAATGAAGAAAGATTCCAAGCTCATTATTTGTTATGCTATTTTATTAATTTTAATCGTGTCATTGATTTTTACAAATTATATAAATCCTATTGATCAGTATGTCTATCAATTTATACAAACCGAAACATTAGCATTTAGATTACATAATTACTTATCGATTATTTCATTTTTATTTTCACCTTTACATAGTGGTATATTAATATGCATATTATTAATTGGATTATACTTTTATGATAGAAGAAATTTGCTTCAGTATTTCATTTTCTCTTTCTCATCACTATTTATCGGAACAGCGTTAAAGTATATTATTCAACGACCAAGACCATCTGATTTAATTGATGGATACAGCTTTCCAAGCATGCATACACTAACGTTATTTGTAGCTATTTTTCTAATACTTGCGTTATACAATCATGTAACGGTCAAATGGATTACTGCTATATTAATTTTATCTATGATGTGTTCAAGAATTTATTTAAGTGCACACTTCTTTTCTGATACTGTCGCAAGTCTAATCATTGTTCATTTAGTTTACTTAAGCGTTACTAAATTTATGCATCAGTCCTCGCGCTTGTAAATTTCACCTCCTTTATTTTATGCTATGATAAAAATAAAGGAGGATTTTTTATGAGATATAATACTTTTAATCAACCAATTGGTGATGAAATCGAATCATTTAAAGAACCAAATATGCCTAGTATTGATATGCTTGAAGGTAAGTACAGTAAACTTGAACATTTAAATGAAAGTCATATCGATCAGTTATTTCCTTTATTATGTTCATCAGAAAATGATGCAAACTGGACTTATTTACCTCATGAACCGATTCATGATAAAGCTTCATTTACTCAATTAATCGAAGAAAGAATCATTTCTAAAGATCCTTATTTCTTTGCGATTGTCGACAAAGAAACACATCAAGCATTAGGAATAATGTCACTTTTAAGAATTAATCCTAAAGCTTCAACGATAGAAGTTGGCCACATTCATTATTCATCACTACTAAAAAGAACGCGAATTGCTACTGAAGTACAATATTTACTTGCTCAATACGTTTTTGAAACTTTAAAATATAGACGCTATGAATGGAAATGTGATAGTTATAATGCACCTTCAAAACACGCTGCCGAAAGACTTGGTTTCAAATATGAAGGTACTTTTCGACAAGCACTCGTATATAAAGGAAGAAACCGCGATACAAATTGGTTCTCTATCATAGATAAAGAATGGCCATCTATCAAAAAGCAATATGAAGAATGGCTAGATGAAAGTAATTTTAACCATGATGGTACACAAATCAATAAACTCTCAATGAACTAAATGTTTATATTTATCACGATGGGTATAATAAATAAAAAGGATTGAGGAGATGAAGAAATGAATAATCAAAGAATTGTTCCGCATTTATGGTTCGATAATGAAGCGCAAGAAGCCGTCGATTATTATATGCAAACTTTTCCAGAATCAGAAATCATTTCAGATGTAACGTTTACAGATACACCATCCGGAGATGCAAAACAGCTCACTTTTAATATTTTTGGTTATAAATTTATGGCAATCAATGCAGGTCCTTATTTCACAAAAAATCCTTCCATATCATTTACAGTTCTTTTCAATCAATCTGAAGCAGCATTGCTCGACAAGGTTTGGACTGCACTTGCACACAACGGGAAAATTATGATGGAACTTGATACTTATGACTTTAGTGAAAAATATGGCTGGTTGGAAGATCAGTTTGGTGTTTCATGGCAACTCCTCATTACAGATCAACCATTCGACGATCGTATTAGACCATCATTTATGTTCATTAATAATAATGTAGGTAGAGCTGAAGAAGCGATTAACTACTATACAAGCGTATTTAAAAATAGTGGTGATATTAGTAAATTTTATTATCCAGAAGGCATGGATCCAGACAAGCCAGATACACTCGCTCATGCCGAATTCAAATTAGAAGACCAATATTTTGTCGCACTTGATAGTGCGCATAAACATGAATTCAACTTAAATGAAGGTATTTCATTAATGCTATTTTTAGAAGACCAACAAGAAATTGATTATTATTGGGATAAATTATCTGCTGTACCAGAAGCAGAACAATGCGGATGGGTTAAAGATCAATTTGGTGTATCTTGGCAAATTGTCCCTAAAATCATGGATCAAATGGCAGAAGAAGGAACACCAGAACAAATCAGTAACGTTACAAAAGCATTTCTTAAAATGAAGAAATTCGATGTAGAAACTTTAATAAAAGTCTATGAAGGCAAATAATAGTATTAAAAAGACAGAAGCGTTGTGCACGCTTCTGTCTTAATTATTTATTTAATTGGTACTGGCCATGTTTCTAAATGTTCAGCCATATCCCAGAACATATATTCATAGTAACTCGTTTTAACAATAATATCTTCTAAGCGTTGTAATTCTGTTTCAGTCTTACCTTCTGCAATTTGATCCATCAACTGTATACAATCTTCCTTGTACTGACTAAATTCGTCTGAAGCATACATATTGATCCATTCTCCATATAAAGGATGGTCTGATGCTCCTTCAATTTCAACTAATTTTAAACCTATATAATTATAACTCCAAGTACATGTCAAAATAGCTGCAATAACATTCTCTATACCACCTTGTTGTGCCATATTCAACATATAACTCGTATAGCCAACAGTCGTTTGAGCAGGTTCTGTCTCTTCTAATTCCGCTTCTGTAATACCAAATTGCTTAGCATAACCTCGATGTAATGACATTTCAGTATTTAATGTACCATTCGCTAAATCAGCATAAGTCGCCATCATTTTTAAGTCAGTTGATTTAGCTGCACCGATTGAAAATAGTCTCGCATATTCTATTAAATATATATAATCTTGTTTCAACCAATGTTTAAATTTATCTTGATCTAACGTGCCATCACCTAATCCTATAATAAAAGGATGTTCCATATAAGATTGCCATATGGGTTCAATTCTATTGAATACTCTATCTGTAAATTTCATTTATAAATCCTCCTTAATAATAAAAACGTCTGGGACATAATATAGATACCCAGACTTATTATATATATTGGCAGTAGATGACTGAATTGAAATGCGCTTGTACCAAGCTTTTTCAACTCTAGTCATCCTTGCCGGGGCCGGACTACGAAATCTTTTTATATAAATTAGATTTCTGTCCCGCTCCCCAGTGGTTTAAAATTATTTAATTTCTATACTCTTTCAACATATCTGTTTTATCATGGGATTGCAAATAAAATTACATGCAACTTTTATTACATGATTCTAAATAAGCTTTAGCCTGTTTATTCACTTCTTTAAAATCTATACCTTGCTTCATAGCTGCAAACACACAACCACAATAGCATTGTCTAAAAATTTCATACTCATTGCACATTTTAATCGATCTTTCATACCCCTTGTTCTTCTTAAAATCACTCGGTAAATAGTAAACATGATATAAATCTTGAACATCCATACCAAGTTCATTTATCAATTGTGCATTTTTCTTAGGTGATAACGTTAACGCACTTGCGAAATAATCATATCCAAGATCAGCTGCCGCTTCTGCAACGAGTTCTAAACGCATTTCGAAACAAGCCGTACATCTTAGCCCACCTTCATTTTCATCAGCTAAATCTTTACTTTTAACCATTTTCATAAATTTATGAGGTTCATAAGCCGCTTCAATATATTTAACATTTGAATTTGTACGCTCATTAAACTGTTCAACAAACGTTTCTTGAACTCTCGCCCTACGTTCATATTCACTTTTCGGATGAATATTTGGATTAGCAAAATAAATCGCAACATCTGCATATTGTGTTAATAACTCTAACGTATAAGTACTACAAGGTGCACAACAACTATGAATTAAAATAGACGGTCTTGTTTCAGAACGTTCCCATTCAGAAATCATTTTACGCATAACCTTATCATAATTAATCTTTTGATTTTTCATCTTAGCAATAATACCATCAGCTGAAATCACCATATCCCTAACCATTCCTTTATACAAAAATTGTCATTTTTACAATATTTTATAACATACAAAAGATGATAGCAATATGATTAAAGCATGGAACTGTTACTCACGTATTGTTCCTAAACCGATATTCATTTCAAATATAAATTCTATAAGACTATTCCTATATGGAATAAATAAACCTTCTTTAATCATGTCTAATAATTCATATTTTGTAACCCATTTTACTTCTTGTACTTCTTCTGTTGGAAAGCTTAGTTTCTCTATATTTATATCTTGATGCACTATGAAAAAATCATCATATCCGTCGTCAAAATTAATTGTGAAATGTGGTCTTCGATTAGTTAAATCTAATTGAATACCTAGTTCTTCATATGTTTCTCGTTCTGCTGCATCTCTATTTGTATCACCTTGAACAGCACTACCTCCTGCTGAAAAGTCCCACTTACCTGGCCATCCTTGTTTGTCATCTCTTCTTTTTTGTATTAGCAATTGTCCCTGTTTATTAATAATACAAACATGAATCACAAGATGATATCGATTAGCAGGCACTTCATTTCCTCTTGTCATCGTTTCATTTAATAACTGCCTATTTTCATCGTATAAATCCCAATTCTCCATTCTCACCACTCCGTAATCATAGTAATCATATTTTATCATATTGAAATTAACACCTTGTTATAGCTATTCATAAGTTATGTGTATTATTACAACCATTCATTTAGGTGTATGGTGTATGGAAAGGGGATGATATTTTGAATAATATTTTTCATGATGAGCAGAATAAGTATATGTATAGTGGACGAAAGGTTGATTATAAATGGGTATCTTTGATAAGTAGCATCATCAAACAATCTAATGTTGATATGGATGATGCACTAGACATTGGTTCTGGTGGCGGCATTTATACAAATCAATTAAGTGAATTTGGATTCAAGCATGTCTTAGGTATAGACCAATCTGAAGTAATGATCGCATCAGCTAATGAACAAGCTTACAATAACCATATACAATTTGAAGTTGGAGATATTTTCAATAATCATTTAGCCAACCAGTCACAGAATTTTATACTTTCAAGAGCACTCATTCATCATATTCAAGATTTACAAAAAGCTTTTTTAGAAACAAAGCGTATTCTAAAAGATAACAGCATATTTGTTATTCAAGATCGAACTATTGAAGATTTAGCGATTCCTGCTTCTTCAAACAATCTACGCGGATATTTATATGAGCATTTTTCAAGACTTCGGGATTTTGATTCAAAGAGAAGACATTCAGAAGTAGATGTTACAAACGCATTGTATGATGTTGGATTTAATAATGTTGAAACTTTAAAAATTAATGAAATTAGACAATCATATGCAACGATAGAATCCTTACAGCATGATTATTTATCAAGAAAAGGTCGTAGTATTCTATTTGAATTATCAGACCAAGAATTAAAATCATTTGTAGCACAATTTCCCAAATATGTAGGAGACGATTCTCCCATAATAGAAAAAGATCAGTGGACACTTTGGGTAGCATATCATTAAAAAAGCATGGGATATTATCCCATGCTTTACACTTCTTCGGACTTTTGTTACTAACGGCTGCCTTATCCCATGCTTTTACTACATATTCACCTAAATATGTTTTCTTTTTTCTTACCTCTTGCTAACTCATCTATTAATTTGTCTAAGTATCTAATTTCTTGCATAAGTGGTTCTTCGATTTCTTCAACTCTTATGCCACATATGACGCCTTTGATCAGTTTTCTATTTGGATTCATATTTGGTGCTTCTTCAAAAAATGTTCTAAAATCAGTTTTGTTTTCTAATTTCTGATCTAATGATTCTTGACTATAACCTGTTAACCAAATGATGATTTCATCTACGTCTGCTTTTGTTTTACCTTTTTTCTCAGCTTTTGTGACGTAATGTGGATAAACATTTGATACTGGCATGTCATATATTTTTTCATTCTTCATTATGCATCCCTCATTTTTATCTTTACTCTATTATAAAGGTAACAGCATTTCTTGACTAATTTTTATCGTTATTCATCATCTTCATCTAAGCCTTGTAGTAAATCATTTACTTTTACGATACTTTTTTGTGTTTCATTAATGATGTCCGCTTCTTGATTCAGCATTTCTCCATTTAAATATGCAATAACCATAGGCAAGTTCATTCCAGCATATAAATCAAACTGTTTTCCAGTCATTAAAGTTTTAGAAATGACATTGGCTGGTGTACCACCTAGTAAATCTGTAAATACAGTTACTTCTTCATCAGTGATTGCTGCTAGTAATTTCTTTTCAAAGTCTTCTTGTCCTTCATCAGGCAAAAGTGCAACAGTTTCAATATTATCTTGTGGTCCTAATATCATTTCAACACTTTCTTTTAAACCTTCACACATTGAACCATGACTTGCTAAAATTAATTTTCCCATTGTGAAAACTCCTATTGATTAAATTTTTGCTAATACGCCTAATGCAGATAATATAACCGTTACAATGATAACGATAAAAATTGCACGCGTTGAATTCATATGTTTTTTGCCTAATAACCAATAAACACCTAGTACAATTGCTAATGGTAATAATTTTGGTAAAATCATATCGACATTATTTTGAATATTAACGGTTAAATCACCAATTTTTGGTTCCCATGCAAATTGAACTTTAACCATCGTGGCGACGAGTGCTCCGACCATAAATACTCCGAGCAATGTAGCAGCATTTGTTAATGATTCGAGTTTATGTTGCATCGTTGTTACTAAAGATATACCTTCTTTGTATGCAAATTCTAATTGTTTCCATCTAAAGACCATAACGGCAATTTGTGTTGCTAACCATATAAAAGCACCAAAAGGATTTCCGTTAATCGCCATATTGGCAGCTAACGCCCCAAATATAGTTGGAATTAATGAACCGAATATAGAGTCACCTACTGCTGCGAATGGTCCCATTAAACCTACTTTCATACCACTTACAGATTCTTTAGATTTAATCTGTTCTTGCTCTTCCATCGCGACATCAATACCCGTCACAATTGTGTTGAAAAAGTTACTCGTATTGAAGAACTGAGCATGTGTATGCATCATTTCTTTTAGTTCTGGTGTATTGTCACCATAAATTTTACGTAATTGTGGAAGCATAATATATAAATAACCAGAACCTTGCATACGTTCATAGTTCCATCCGGCTTGGAACCCTAATAAACTTCTTCTATTAATTTGTCTAAAATCTTTTTTAGTTAATTTATACTGACCTTCTGATATGACATTTTGTTCTTTAGGATCAACATTTTGATTATAGTTCGTCATCTTCAATCTCCCCTTCATCATCATTTTGAGAATTAGAAGTATTCATTTCTCCAGGTTGTACTGGTTTTGCTAAAGAAGTACGTTTGTATTCCATTGCAGCAAACGAAAATCCAATTAACGCAATGGCTAACATAGGTAGAGGATTGAATACAGTATCAAATTTCTTATCAAGTCCTGAAACAGCTGTACCTAAACCGCTCATACCATCAAATACTGTAGCTAATAACGCTGTTAATACAAATCCTAAAATGAAATACATATAATGTTTCTTAATAGGTAAGTATCTTAATAAGATTGCAAAACCGACTGCTGGTAGTACAGCTCCTGCAGTTGTTAATCCATCTCCTAGCCACTTTAAGTCGGAGTTTAAATAGTTCACAACTGTCTTAACGACAGAACCGCCGAAAGCTAATGCTAAGAATACTGGAATCATTCTTGATAATGCCCATGGAATAATACCTGCAATATAATAACGTTCAATGCCTTTATAATCCATTTGTTCGATTTTTGCGTCTATACGATGTGCAAAGAATGTGTTTGTAAATCGAGCTAGAATATCTGTTTGAATCATCAAACTCGCAACAGGTACAGCTAATGTTGCAATTGCTTGAGTCGGCTGCATACCTAATGCAACTGAGAAAGCTACCGCTAAAATTGTACCTGAGTTCGCATCAATTCTAGATGCACCACCGAATGTACCAACACCTAAAATAGTTAACTGCATGCTACCACCGATAATTAAGCCAGTTGTTACATCTCCCATGATTAACCCTGCAATTAAACCAGCGAATACGGGTTGACTTATTGAAGAATAAAGATGAAGTTCATCCCATATTTGATAACCCGCATATAATGTTAAAAGCAGAACTTGCCACCATAATATTTCCATAATTAAAAACCCCTTTTTGTTTGAATATTATTTAATCAATGACATGAAATCCTCACTGTTATCATTTGGAACCATTTGCGAAATAATTCGAATACCTTTGTCGTTAAGCTGTTTAAACATTTCTATATCTTTATCCGTAACATTAATCGAACGCTTGATTGATCTTGTTTCCTTCGTTTGAGACATATTACCAACATTTAACTCATCAATTTTCACACCGCAGTTTACAAGTTCTAAAAATTGATCAGGTCCTTTGGCAATCACCATTAATCTTTGAGAGTCATATTTACCATTTAATATGTTATCCGCAGCCTTTTTAACAGGTAATACACTTAATTTAACACCAGCTGGCGTTGCTAATTTAAGCCCACTTTTATCCACTGTACTTTCTGCGACAACATCATCAATAACCATAAGTCTTGTAATATCTAGCTTTGTCGTCCACAAATTTGCTACTTGCCCGTGAATCAGCCTACCATCAATTCTATTCGCTATAATTGTCATTTAAATCTCTCCCTTTTTTTGAATAAATTTAGGTTTTTTCACCAAATTAATTTCTTGGTTATATGTCCCTTCAGTATCAAAAATAATAATTTCATTTTCCCCTTCATGAAGCAGTGTTTTTGATATATATAGGGATGCTGTTGGTCCAACATTCCAATATCTACCTATATTCACGCCATTCACTAATACTACGCCTTTAGAGAAAGCGCTTACATCAATGTGCGTATTGTTTGCTTCATTTAACATAAACACATACCTGTAAAATGCAGGTGTATCTTTAATCCATTCTTCTTCAAAATGCTCCTTGTTTAGTTGCTCTAATTGAATATGGAATTGTTCATAGTCTTGAACAAAGTGCAAATCTTGCATTAAACCTTGTCCTAAACCTTTTCTTTGTGTACTTGCAAGCAATTTATATCCATAATTTACACGTCCCATATTTTCAACGAGTATATCAATTTGAGGTTCTTCTGATTGTAATTCAGCTTCAAAAGTATCCCCGATTTCTTGTTGATAGGCCGTATAAACATGTTCACCATCTATATACATCTTTACTCTATCTCTTGCATCAACAATTCTAAATTTTTCAATGGATGAATCTTTGTGTACTTTCGTGCGATAAAGCATGTAACCAAGTCCATCACCCGCTTCTTCCATCGTTTCTGGATATTTAGAAGTCGTCTTGTACGATATTTCATCTAGAACATTAAACAAACTGACTTTATCCTGTAGTTGAATATGTTTCAATTCAATAAAATCTTTTATTAACGGTTCTGCTTGTTCAATATGTGGTATTTCTTCTTTGAGCATTTTCTGCAAATCATAATACTTTTGAGTCGGATTGCCCATTTCATTAAGCGGTGCATCATAGTCATAAGAAGTAATTTGAGGCAAGTCTACCGAACCTCTAGCTGAGCAACCGTTCCAGAATCCATAATTCGTACCACCATGAAACATATATAAATTGATATGTCCTTGTTGAACGGCAGTTCTTACTTCAGCAACTAAATCATCACTTTCTCGTTTAATAATGTCGTCGCCCCATCGATTAAACCAACCATCCCAAAATTCCATACACATGAGCGGCCATTTTTTCTGAAATTCATCATGGAATGATTTTAAATTTTGAAAGTTTATATCAGTCTTAGATCCAAAGTTAGCGGTTGGTAAAATATGATCTTCAGCCATACTGCCTGCCCTCAAAGTTTGTGCCCATCCGCCATCAGATGTAAATAGTGGCACTGTTGTACCATGTTTAATCATTAAACCTTTAATCATATTTAAATATGATTTATCTTCACCGAATGAGCCATATTCATTTTCAATCTGCATCATAATAATCGGTCCATTATGATCAATTTGTAACGGCTTTAATATTTTAAATAATTGTGCATAATATCGATCTACTTTATCGATAAATCTTTGGTCTGATGAACGAATTCTCATGTCTTTGTAATTGAGCAACCATGAAGGTAAACCTCCAAACTCCCATTCTGCACATATAAATGGAGATGGTCTTATAATCACGTATAGACCTAATTCTTCAGCCAACTGAATAAAGTATTGAATATCTTTTTCGCCACTAAATTCAAAGTGTTCTTCCCGAGGCTCGTGATAATTCCACGGAATATAGGTTTCAACTGTGTTAAAACCGAGTGCCTTTAAATTGTATAATGAATGATACCAGTCATCCTTAGGTACTCTAAAATAATGAATAGCACCAGACAATATTTGAATAGGCTTATCATCTAATAAGAAATCAGTGTTAATTTCAAATTTATGCATCTTTACACCACCTGTTCTTTGTTTATCTTATTGGAGTTCCTGTCTTCTGTATGATGTTATTGAGCGTCTCTAAATTATGAATGCCTTCACTGTTCAACCATTCTTTAGCAGCTTCTTGACCTTGTTCTTTGAGTACAACAGTTCCACCTTGCCATGTTGCACGTCCGCATAATACACCATTGAAATGCGCACCACTTTCATGTGCAAAGACAAGTGTATCTTTAAATTGTTGTGAAGTTAAACCCCCACTTAAATATATGTAAGGTATTGAAGTTGCTGTCTCTTGCTCTTTAAAATATGATGCCGCTTCATCTTTACTAAAGACATATTCTTCTGCAAAACCTTCGACATAGTTCATATTAACGGGTGTTTCAACTTTAAGTACATCGACGTTATACTTTTCATCACTAAAAGCTTTCATCGCCTCTATCACTTTATGTGGTCTTACTTTAGCAAATGACCCGCTTTTTACATCACCTATTTGATCATCATAAGTTAAGATTTCTAATAGGAACGGAATATTCTCTTCGACCGTTTCTTGTCCAACTTGTTGTACTAAATCTTTCTTTACATTGTTAATATCGTCCGGTTCATCAACATCGTAATAGATGAGTAATTTAATACCGTCAGCACCCATCTCTTTTAATTGTTTAACAGATAAACCTTCAACTAATCTTGGTAATCTACCAACTACTGATTTATCGTATCCTGTTTGTTCATAAGCTAAAATTAATCCAGCGTCTTTAGCCATAGCTTGTATGCCCTCTTTACCATATTCAGGGTCTAATAAAATACTAGAACCACTTGGTGAAAGTGTTTCAGATACAAGTTTTTTAAATAATGCAATATTGTCATCCGTTCCTTGTTCACCTAGTAATCTTTTGAGTGCACCTCTTTGGTCAACAGCAATTGCAGCGAATATCCCTTTGTCATCGACGAGTTTATTAATATCTTTATTTGTCATCCTAATTTCTCCACTCCCACTTTTTTGATTAAATCATCCACTTCTTGTTGAATGATTTTTCCCGTTGCAGCTTGCATCGCATTTGAAGTACCACATGCTAAAGCTGTTTGAATTGTCGTTACAGGATCTAAATCATGCTCCACACTATAAGCGATACCTGCTACAGTAGCATCTCCTGAACCTACAGGATTAACCGCATTTATGTTTGGTAAAGTTGCTTTGTAAATCGACTGTTTCAATTTAATAATCGCACCTTCAGAACCAAGCGTTACAAATACATCCACTTCTTTAAATAACTGATTTGTTTTTAGAATCTTGATAATGTCTTGGTGACTTAACTTCTTTTGATGAACTAAGTCTTCAAATTCTGATTGATTAGGTTTTATCGCATGAATATGAGCACACTGTCCTAAAATTCCTTTTAACGATTGTCCATCTATATCGACAATGTTGTAACTATTCGTTAATGTATTTAAAATTTTGATCATATATGCGGTCTTTGACTGATTTATTAACTTTGGTGTACTTCCGCTGATGGTTACAACTTTGTACTGATGCGCAATATCCGTTAATTGCTTAAGATACAATGCTTGGGATGCTTCAGATATTTCAGGTCCAGCTTGAAGAATTTCAGTTTGATGTTCACCATCGTTAATCGCGATACACTGTCTTGTATTGCCTTCTATATCTATGAATTGAAGTTGAATATTTCTTTGTTCGAGTTGAGTTTGGATCCATTGTCCATTCGCTCCACCTAAATAACCTGTAGCTGTCACGTCTGCACCTAAATCATTCAGTACTTTCGTCACATTTATACCTTTACCGCCAGCATTTTTAATCATTTGTGTCGGTCTATGCACTGCCCCAATTTCAAGACTTTCAACTTGATAGCTGATATCGATAGATGGATTTAATGTATTTGTCAAAATCATTCTTCTCACCCTTTAGCTATATGGATATATTGTTACCCCTTTAACAACACGATTGATAAAGCCATCTGGACTCGGATTATCAGGATTCAAGCCAAGTTCGACAGATTTTTTGCTTGCTAGTAATTGACCAAACATTAAATAAATCAGCCCTATTTCAAAGTCATTATAATACTCGATATTTGGTATTTGTGTACTTTCATCTGAAGATTGACCATCTAAAATAAGCAACTGGTACTTATCTTTAACTTTGTTTACTTCATTTAATAAGTCACTTTCATAGTCTCGTTTATATGTTTCATTACTTCTAAGTAATATAAAAATAGAACCTTTCTTTAATCCTGCTTTTGGACCATGTCTAAACCCTAATGTCGTTTCTCTAGCAATCTCAACATGACCACCTGTTAGTTCATTTAATTTTAAGCTGACTTCTTTAGTAAGCTCACCTAACAAGCCAGTTCCTACGTAGAATACTTTTTCAAATGATTTTTGTAATGTTTGATCTGCTAGTTCTTCCAAATATTCGAAAAGCGAATCTGCAGTATCATAAAAGTCATTTGTAATCGATCCGTTAAATAATAAATAACCTGCTACAAGCATTGAAGAAAAGCTTGATGTCATGGCTAATGATTTATCATTTGTTTGTTTAGGAAGTATGACTTTAAAAACATGTTTTAAACTTTCTTCAGTTGCTAAATAACCACTTTTATTATTTGTGATAAATAAATGATGTACTTTATCTGATAACTGCTCGATTAAATCAATCGTTGCTTTCGTTTCAGGACTGTTACCAGATCTAGCAAATGACACAATTAAATACGTCGTTTCTGAATCTATATACGTATTCGGACTCGTAACAAAGTGTGTCGTTGGCACAGATTCAAAATCCCACTTAGGCATTTGTTTCGTATCAATTGCTGTTTTTAAAATATCACCGACATACGCAGATGACCCTGCACCCGTAAATAGTACCTTTAACTTCCCAGTTGTATTTTTCTCTATATCTTTAATGAATTCATCAAAATCTGATTTAGTGTCTCTAATAATCTCTTCTGTTAATTGCCACATTTCAGGTTGTTGTTTTATCTCCGAATATGTGTCTGTAGTGTTTAACAATACTTTCCCCTCCAATATTGGTAATGTTGTCATAACCAGTTTGTATGTATAAAGACTATATTAAGTCTACTGTGTACTTATAGTCTTTACCGCTTGCAACACTCTCTGTGTATTCAATAATCTCATCATTTACAAAACTATATCTTTCAATAAACATACATGGATCATTAACATTTTTCTCTAAATGTTGCGCTTGTTCTTTAGTTATATTTTTTGCTGTTAATGTTTCATAAGCATGATTGATTTGAATTTGGTAATGATTGTTTAATGTTTCGTATAATGAAACTTCATTAAAATCAAATCGATCTAACCCTTCGCAATTCTTTAAAGGTAAGTAACTAGTCTCAAATACTAACGGTTTATCGTTGGCTAATCTTAACCTCTTAAGTTCATACACTTCTTGAAATGATTTGAGCTGCATTTTTTCTTGAATATATATACTTGGCTTTACTCTTTGAATACTTATTACCTTTGTACTTGCTTTGTCACCGCTTTTTTCAACTTCATCTTTGAAGCTATAAAGATTGTTCATCTTCTGATTATATTGATTACCTAATACAAAAGACCCTTTACCATGCTCTCTTTGAATTAAACTTTCTGCTTCTAAGTTATCAAGCGCTTCTCTAATCGTGATTCTGCTAACATCGTATTCATCGCAAAGCTTTCGTTCTGAAGGCAACTTGTCGCCTTCTTTGTATTCACCAGAAATAATCTTATCTTTAATTTTTGCATAAACTTGATAATATAAATGTGTATTTTTTAACATCTCAATCATTCCTATCCTAACTGGTTATAACCAGTTTTAATTATAAATCATTTTCTTTAAAATGTAAACGCTTTATAAAAATGTATATTTGCACTACTCTAACTTTTAGGTTGATATGGTTTTATGCTCATAAATATCGCTACAAGAGCGAGTATTAATAAGGAAGATGCAAATATCAATGCACCGTTATAGTTATTAGAACTTCCGATAAGGATACCTGCAAAATATGGTGCCACAACTTGTCCGAGACTATATATAAATGTAAGTAAAGCGACTAAATTTCTTCCTGAGACAGCACTCATGAGTTGACCACGAGACATAAATAAAGTCGTTAATCCTAAGAATGTCCCACCAAACAGACATGAACTTATGATTAAGGCTATAATATTATGCGAAAACACTGGTAAAATCACGCCGATAATTTGAAGAATGAAAGCTAAATATATCGCTTTAATAAATCCAATCTTATTGCCTAAAATAGACCACAATACACATGAAGGTATTGCTGCCATACCAACAAACATCCAACTAAGTGCTGCGTATTCTTTTAAATCAGGAATAGATTCAACAATCGCAACTAAGAACGTACCTGTGACAATATATCCTGCACCTTCTAATAAATAAGCAATTGAAAAACATACCATAAACCATTTTGTATATAATGCGCTATTTTGATCATTTATATGTATTGCCTTTTGTTCTAAGTTGACAGGTTCTTTAATTTCTTTCATAAAGAATATAACTATAAAACCTAATATTAATGAAGCGATGCCTAAGATAATCCATGTTGATGCCCAAGTATTATAATCCGTATAAATTTGAATAAATATACTACTTGTAAATATACCAATCCCTACACCACTATATAAGAATCCAGATAAATGAGATTTCCCACCTTTATTTAAAGACTCGAGCACAACATTTGAAGCTAACACAAATACAGTACCACTTGTAATGCCAGCAATGAATCTTAAAATATTCCATACAAGAAAACCTTGCGTAACACCCATTAATAGAACAGAAATAATATTGATTAATAAATAAATTTTTAAATCTACCACTTTACTTTTAATAATTAAAAAGGTCGGAATCATCGCACCAATTAAATATCCTAAGTAATTTACCGTAGCCAGTAAACCAGCATTTTGGTTTGTTAAATGAGTCGCCTTTTGCATAAAAGGTAAAATAGGCGTGTACGAAAATCGCCCAATTGCCATGACAATAAATAGTGATAACATTCCTAGTAGTAATTGTTTATATGCTTTATTTGCTGACAATTTATGCACCTCATTTTCTATATTTAAACATTATTATCCTCCTCATAGCATTAATATACAAGATGAATTTATAGCAGAAATATGAGGAAAATGAGGAGAATTATTGGTAATGAGTGTGGTAAGGGCTCTTGTGAACACTTCTGGCTAACTTGTTCATAACGGGGGCGTTAGTTACAAAACTCGAACGAAGTGTTACTATGGATAGCCTTAATTACAAAACTCGGCTGAAGTGTAACTAACACACTCAGTATTTGCACTTTCAGCCAAAACTGCTCGTAACGGTATCAGTATTTGCACCTTCAGCCAGAACTGCTTATAAAAAATGCCAACAAAATCACAGTTGTGACTTTGTTGGCATGATACGAGACTATTATTTAGGTCTCATTTTTATTTACTATTTTTTGTTTTTCTTCTACCTATGAAGAACAATGAACCTAATCCAGCTATAAGTGATCCAAATAATGCATATTGTGTATTATCAAGCTCACCTGTATTTGGCAATTCATTTTTATTTTCTTGTTTCTTAGCTTGTTCTTTTGGTTGCTCAGTTGTCGCTTTATCTTTACTTAATCCTTGTTTTGTTGATTCAGTTTCTGCTTTTTCTTTATTTGGTTCTTGTTTTGTTGCTTCAACTTTATCTTTGCTTGCTACTGGCTCAACTGATTTTTGTTCTTCTTTATTTGTGTTAACTTGTTCTTTTGCTGGTTTAGTTGTTGGTTTAGTGCTTACATTAACAACAGGCTCAGCTTTTTGATCTGGTTTAACTGTTGGTTGTTGGTCTTTAGTTGGTTCTTGTTTTTGATCAGTTGTTGGAGCTGTTTTTTGATCCAGTGTTGCTGTTGATGGCTGATCTTTTGTTGGCTCTTGTTTATTATCTGGAGCTGGACTTGGTGTTGGTTCCGGTGTTGGTTCCGGACTTGGTGTTGGTTCTGGACTTGGTTCCGGTGTTGGTTCCGGACTTGGTGTCGGTTCTGGACTTGGTTCCGGTGTTGGTTCCGGACTTGGTTCTGGTGTCGGTTCTGGACTTGGTTCCGGTGTTGGTTCCGGACTTGGTTCTGGTGTCGGTTCTGGACTTGGTTCCGGTGTTGGTTCTGAACTTGGTTCTGGAGTCGGCTCTGGACTTGGTTCTGGTGTCGGTTCCGGTCTTGGTTCCGGTTCTACTACTGATACCCCTGGAATAGCTTTATCAAAAATAACACGTGTTGTGTATTCTTTATCAGTATTATCATAAGGATTGACGATACGTGATTTAGATATTAGTGATGTCACACCTGATGGTACTTCAACTTTCACAATACGCTTCTCACTATCTTCTGCTAATATTGTTGTATTTAGTTTTTCTTCACCATTATATAATTCGAAATTTTTCCAGAATTCAGGACGTAATAATGTGAACTTAATAAATGTTTTTCCATTTTCATGGCTTACTTTTGAAGGATGTTCAAAAAATCGGTCTGTTATTGAAGTTGAATCATTATTTTCTTTTTTTACAACGAAACCAAAGTCTTCTCCTTCATTGTCTGCAGATACAGTAGTTCCGTCTGTATTAGTTGGCTCCGAACTTGGTTCTGGAGTCGGCTCCGGACTTGGTTCTGTATTGTCAGTAGCTTCTCCTAAGTCTTTAATTCTTACATGGTATGAACCTTCGTAATCAATATTTGGTGTTATTAAATGAATTTTAATGATTGCATTATAGAAATCTTTACCTTCTACAATTGGGAACAAGATTGTTCTTGTATCTTTTTCACCATCTTTGTTAATTGTGATTGGGCGTTTATAACCATCTTCACCTTCAACTTGGAAATCTTTCCACATTGAATCATGTTTTAAAGTAATGGCTAACATTTTCTTACCGTTATGCTCAACTACTTTAGCAGGATGTTCAACTTCAAAGTCCATATGAGATTGATCTTCCTTAGAACTATGTAATACTTTAAAGTTTCTGTCTTTCGCTTTCGAAGTATCTACATTTGTAACTGGTGCTTTTTCAAATTCTATAACCGCAGATTCTAATTCTTTAGCTAATTTATCTTTAAGTCCTTTTAATTCTTCTTGAAGTTGTGGTTTTTCTTCATCAGAAACTTTATTGATTAATTTCTCTAGCTCACGAACTTTATCTTCTAAAGTAATAGCTTTATCATATTTCTCTCTATCTTTCTGTTTCTTATAATCATCTGCCGTGGCATAATTAGATGCGTCTTTAGTTATTAGTTTATCAAATACTATATGACCAAGTTCAAGTTCAGTCTTACTATCAAGTGCAAGTGCAGTCCCTTTTACTTTTAATTCTTGCGTATTTTTATTAACTTTAACTCTTATAGTTGCTACTTCGTTATTAGTATCATATGAAACAACTTCATAGTCTAACTTTTTATCGCCATCAAATAAATCAAATTCAAGCCATGTAGAAGGTGCATCTACTCGTAATTCTAGAAGAGGTTGATCACCATCAAAAACAATATTTGCCGGATCTTTAATCATAGCACTATAGTAGAACATTTCTGAATTATCTTTAGGATTAATAACTTTAAAGTTAATTGGTCGTTTTTCACCATCAACTGGTTTATTATGAATTTCTTTGTTTTTAACACCTTCTCTTAATTTAGAAGTTTGCTCTTGATCTGCTTTAGGTGCCTCTGTATCAGATTTTGGTGTTTCCTCTTTCGGTGCTTCTGGTTCTACTTTTGGTGCTTCTGGAACAGCTTCATCAAAAATAACGCGTGTTGTATATTTGTTATCATAATTAATAAATGGTACAACGATATGTACTTTTGATGTAAGTTCTGAAACGCCTGATGGTACTTCAACTTTCACAATACGCTTCTCACTATCTTCTGCTAATATTGTTGTATTTAGTTTTTCTTCACCATTATATAATTCGAAATTTTTCCAGAATTCAGGACGTAATAATGTGAACTTAATAAATGTTTTTCCATTTTCATGGCTTACTCTTGAAGGATGTTCTAAATAATCATCCATTACTGATTTTGCATCTTCTGCTTCTTTCTTTACAATAAATCCAAAGTCATGTGCTTCATTTTCTTCAGATACAGCACTTTCCTCTTTATCGGTAGTCGCTTCAGTTGTTGAATTGTCTTCCGCTTCATCAGATCCAACCGCTGATTCTAATGTTTCATCTTCATGAGATAGGCGTGTTTCATTACTTGAATCTGTTGTATCAGATTCTTCTTTTGCTTCAGATTCTTCTCCCGAACTTGTTCCATCATCTGCAGTTGAATCGTCTGCAGATACACTATTTGCACTTGCATCATCTGCATTTACATCTGACGAGTCAGTCGCATCAGAACCTTGAATTTCTTCAGTTACACCGTCATTACTTTCTGTTTCATTAACTACATTTTCTGCAGCTGGTGCTTCTGCTGTTTCAGCAGCCGAAGCATCGTCTGCCGCTACTGGCTCACTTTGACTATCTTCAGTAGTAGCCGCCGCTTCATTTACTGTATCAACTTTATCTTCCATTGCATTAGCTGTTTGACCTGCTCCCAAAAATAGAGTCGCACCAATAGCAATAGAAGCTATTCCTCCCGACAATTTTCTAATAGAAAAGTGATGTTGCTTCTTAATTGTTGAACGATTCTTGTTGTGCTCGTGTTGTGTTGTCATACTCATCTCTCCCGTAAATTAAAGTCGATAATGATAATCGTTATCATTTGTCAATTCAAAATTATACCATCTAATCAAAATTTTAGGAATATACAAATGGATATTTTTGTCATTTTTTTGTTAGATTATACTCGTCTAAATGAGACATAAAAAAATCAGCTTAGGATATGTTCATCCTAAACTGATTTCACATTTCTTATTCAGCTACTTTTATAACTTGTTTACCAAAATTATCACCAGTAAATAACTTACGGAATGCATTTGGAATTTGATCAAACCCTTCGTCTATTGTAACTTCGGATTTAATTTTCCCTTCTTGTACCCATTGTGCTAACTGTTCACTTGCTTCTTTAATATCTTCATTAAATTGTGCAACAATGAATCCTTGCATCAATGCTTGGCTTTTAATCAATGTTTGTTGAATACGTGGTCCAATGTCTTCGCCTTTAAGATTGTATGAAGAAATTGCGCCACAAACTGGTATACGTGCAAATTTATTTAAATGTTTAAACACTTCATCTGAAAGTGCACCGCCAACGTTTTCAAAATAAACATCTATACCATTTGGAACTGCTTGTTCTAATGCCTCAGCAAAATTATCTTTCTTATAATCTATACCTTCATCAAAACCTAATGTTTCAGTTAAGTAATTTACTTTCTCTGATCCACCTGCAATACCTACTACGTGCGCACCTTTCAACTTAGCAATTTGTCCTACGACAGATCCAACCGCACCGGATGCAGCTGAAACTACAACTGTTTCTCCTTCTTGAGGTTTACCAATTTTCAAGAGTCCTTGATAAGCTGTCATACCAGGCATACCGAGTACACTTAAGTATAGATATAACGGTACTTCATTTGATGGAATTTTAGTAACATATTTTTCATTGATTGTTATATATTTTTGCCAAGGTAAAATACCTGTTACAATATCGCCTTCTTTAAGGTCAGAAGCATTTGATTGAACGACTTCTGCAACGATATGGCCGTTAAATGGTTTATCTAATTCATAAGACTGCGTATAACTTTTAGAATCATTCATACGTCCTCTCATGTATGGATCTACAGAAACATATATTGATTTTAATAACACTTCTTCATTATTTGGTTCTTTCACTTCTATTTCTTCATAACGAAATACATCATCTTGAGGGATACCTTCAGTTCTTTTAGCTAATACAATTTGTTCATTTTTCATGGATTATCCTCCTCATTTATAAAAAGTAATTACTTACTTTACGCTTGTAAATATTAAACATGATTATGAATTGAGTCAAACAGTCTGTTCGTAATTTAATTTTTTTATAACTTTTATCATATTTTATTTATAATTCACTAAATTTTCAAATTAAATACATAATAACTCCTTTTTTAAGACAAAATTACACTAATTGAATTATTTAAACATATAGAATTTTTAGACAAATCTCTGTATAATTGTCTGCCGGAGGTGCAACATGAATCAATTTTTCAAGAAGAAAGAACACCTTTCTTCTCAATCAAATAAAAAACTTAAAAAAACACTCGGCGCTTTTGATTTAACCATGCTTGGAGTCGGAGCTGTTGTTGGTAGTGGTATTTTTATTTTACCTGGTGAAATATCTTCAACAATAACTGGACCAGGAATTATGCTTTCATTTATTATCGCTGCAATTGGATGCGGTTTAGCAGCTTTATGTTACTCTGAATTTTCATCAAAAATTCCTCAAGCTGGTAGTGCCTATACATATAGTTATTATGTTTTTGGTGAAGGTATTGCATGGATATTAGGTTGGGCATTATTACTTGAATATGGTTTAGCAATCGCGGCAGTCGCAAGTGGCTGGTCTTCATACGTCGTTAATTTACTATCTGGTATGAATATCCATATTGTAAAAACATTATCTGGTTCATATGACCCATCTAGTGGTCATTATTTTGATTTACCAGCATTTATTATCATTATGATCATTGGCGCATTATTAATTATTGGCGTAAAAGAATCTACACGTATCAATAATATTATGGTTATTGTCAAAATAATGGTTGTCCTACTCTTTATAATAGTAGGTATTTTTTATGTTAAACCTGATAATTGGAGTCCTTTTTTACCATTTGGTTTCAATGGTGTGTTAACAGGTGCTTCAATGGTGTTCTTTGCGTATATTGGATTTGATGCAGTATCATCTGCAGCTGAAGAAGTTAAAAATCCTCAAAAGAACATGCCAATCGGAATTATTGGTGCATTAACGATTTGTACCATTTTATACATTATTGTTTCAGCTGTACTTACAGGTGTCGTACCATATCAAAATTTAGAAGGTGTCGGTGCACCAGTTGCATATGCATTACAATCTATTAATCAAAATTGGATAGCTGGATTCCTATCACTAGGTGCAATCGTTGGTATGACAACAGTTATCTTCGTCATGTCTTATGGTGGAACGCGTTTAATATTCGCGATGAGTAGAGATGGTTTACTACCAAAAGTCTTCTCTAAAACGAATCAAAAACAAACACCCGTACAAAATACTGTCATACTCACGTTATCTATGGGAATCGTATCAGGTCTTGTACCTTTATCGGAACTCGCTTCACTAATTAATATCGGTACATTATTTGCATTTTGTACAGTTTCAATAGGCGTTCTGTTCTTAAGAAGAAATCGATCATTACCATCAGAAGGTTTTAATGTACCTTTATATCCCGTATTACCAATCGTATCCTTTATAATCTGTTTATACCTGATGACAAACTTAACACGTACAACTTGGATTGCATTTATTATATGGTTTATTTTAGGTATTATCATGTACTTTACGTACGGAATAAGACACTCAAAATTAAGAACCAAATAAAATTTTCAATTCCAAGATTTCAAAATTTACAATTCTATCGCTTTCTGTCATGATTCAAATATAGAAATCAAATTGATAGAGAGAAAGAGGTTATCTTATGTTAATCATAAATGCGAAGTTTGAAGTTCAAGCACAAGCAGTTGAACAATATGAAGCATTGATTAAAGATTTAGTAGCATCATCAAGACAAGAAACCGGAAATATCGGTTACGAACACTTCAAATCAACTGAGTCAGACAATACTTATTTAATGTATGAAATTTGGGAAAGCCAAGAAGCTATAGAAACACATAATAATAGCGAACACTTCCAACAATTTATTAAAAGTGTGAAACCATTATTAGCCGGCCCTTCAGATATTAAAGCAAGTGCAAGCAAAGAATAGAACCTATTCGTAGCTGAAGAATTCTATAAATAAGCGAATAAGCATACCACTTATCTGAGAAACTCAGAAAACAAAGTGATATGCTTATTTTTGTGTGATTATGTTGGACTAACTATCATTATTTCGAATTCTGGTAATTAGGTGGGCGCTCACTTAGAGACATTTCTCGGAATTCTGTCCCTAACAGTACCTCTTACGGACATTTCTCGGAATTCTGTCCCTAATGACATCTCTTACGGACATTTCTCGGAATTCTGTCCCTAACGACGCTTCTTACAGACATTTCTCGGAATTCTGTCCCTAACTGCTCCTCTTACGGACATTTCTCGGAATTCTGTCCCTAACAGTACCTCTTACGGACACTTCTCGGAATTCTGTCCCTAACGACACATCTTACGGACACTTCTCGGAATTCTGTCCCTAACAGTACCTCTTACGGACATTTCTCGGAATTCTGTCCCTAGTGACACGCCTAACAAACTAAATTCAACCAATTTCTACTTCCAAGCTGGTTTATCTGATCCTCTGACCATCAAAACTGTATCGTAATGTCCTGGTGTTTCACTCATTTCTACTTGATCTGTCACACCTACATAAGTTCCAAGTGGTGTTTCTGCTTCAAATTGTTCTGGCGCTACTGCACGATGTTCTTCATTACTATTTGCTACTTCTTGTGCATAATCTTTATCAAATATACCTAAAGACATTAAATACGCAGACACTTTACTTAATGATACAGACACACTATAACTACCACCTTCTACTGCTCGTCTTTCTAATGCTTTAATTGTACCGAGTTCTAACAACCATGAAATAACGTAATCATTTACAACGACAATTGGTGGCAATGCGGGTTGTTCATCTGTTCCTTCTAAACTCATAACACCTGTGACACTTCCTGCCGTCTGATCAAATCCATTTCTATCTGACCATGGTCCTGCATGTCCATGTAAATTAACAGACGCATGTATGATACCGGGTTTCTTCTCTGCTAATGCTTCAGCTGTCACATTATATTTTTCCATAAATCCATGTCTTTTATTGATGAAGAATATATCTGCATCACTTAACAATTCATCAAATTTATCTCTATGTGGCTGTTGATTTGTGATATCTAAATAAGTTGAACGCATTCCGACATTAGAAGTTAAATACATTGTTTCTACTTCTAACTCAGTTGGTCGCCATACATTGAGTACGTCCGCACCATGAAGTGCTAAACCTCTACCTAGTCCTGCTCCTGCTATAACATGCCCCATTCCTAATGCTCTTATACCACTTAATGGTTGTTCTGGGTTCTCAGTGAATGGTATCGGTTCAGATTCTCCTATTTTCTTAATTTCAATCAGTTCTGATTCTGCAATATATTTAAACTGTTCTTCTTCAACAAACTCTTCAACAGAACGTATGAGCGGCATCACGATACCTTTTTTAGAACCCGATTCCTCTAATTCTTTACCATTCCACTGTTTAATCGCTTTAGTAACCGCTTCTTTCGTTCCTCGACAATCTAATAAATCCAATACATGTTCTTTAGCATTTGGATAAGGGTTTAATGGCATTACCCATCTATTATCTTTCGTTTCATAAAAATTAAATCTAAATGGTGTATGTGGATCTTCTTGACCTTTTGCTGGAAATCCATTTAATGTTTCCCATTTTCGTTCGTAAAAAGGGGATAACCTTTTTAATGCTTTTCTAATATCGACATGAATATCTTGTCCTTTACCACCTCGAACTTGCCATAAATGAGCTAAAGCGACTGATTTAGCTGCCAATCCCAATCCTGCTAATCCGGCAATTCGTAATGTACTTGGTAACACTGGATCTTTACCATAGAATGTAACGTTGCCACCACTATCTGCAGTCGTATAACCAACTGAATTAAGAATTTCTTCTAAAGCTGCATTTAAATCAAAGTGATCGTCAGTTACTCTATTCTGTTTATTATTTAACAACGTTTCTTTCAACATTTCGGCATCTTGTTTCAATATGTTCTCCTCCAATATTTTTCATATTATTATTATAAAAATGTTCGACTTAAAAAAACAATGTGTGTAAAATGAGAAAAGCAACACATTTTCAAATTATGTTGCATTCATAAGAAGGTGAATGATTTGGACAAGAAACAAAAACAATCCAGAAACAAAATACAGAATGCATTGTTAACATGTTTAAATACAACGAGCATTCAGTCCATAACAGTTAAACAATTATGTGAAGAAGCTCAAATCAATCGTTCAACGTTTTATAGACATTATCCATCAATTGATGCATTAACGTCTCATACGATATCAAGTTACTTTCAATTACTATTCGGTGAGCCTTATAAATTTTATTTAAAACATCACAGCATTAGCGAATCACAATTCTATATTGCTAATAATATCTTTAGCCATATATCCCACAACGCATTTTTCTATCAAACGATGTTCAAACACTACCCTAATTTCTATATTTTGCTTAAAAATCATATTCATCAAAGATACATTATCTTTTTCGAAGATACTGGCGTTCAAAATGACATGATATTAGATAAAGACATTGTCGCTGAATATGTTGCGGCGGCTTATGCAGGTATGATACAAGGATGGGTCATTAGAGCATTAGACACCCCACCTGATGAAATGGCACAAAGATTAATCACTTTGAATTCGACAGGTCCCATCAAATTATTAATAGACGCAGAGAAAAAGCCAAGGCAATAAAATCATTTGCCTTGGCTTTATTATAAATTACATAAATTCTGATATTGTTTCTACTATTAAATATATATTAAGCACACTTAGAACTACTGCGAGTATCCAAGATATAATATTAACCCATCTTTTATTGACGAATTGTTTACCCATGATCTTTGGATTACTTGTCGCCATGATTAATGGAATAATACTAAATGGTAAAGCTAAACTTAAAAATACTTGTGTGAAAATTAATAAATCTTCTATTTTTGTATCGCTTGATCCATATAACCACAAACATAGAAATACTGGTATAACTGCGATAACTCTTGTAATGATTCTACGTACCCATGGTTTAAGTTTAATTTTTAAGAAACCTTCCATAACAATTTGTCCTGATAAAGTACCTGTTATTGTAGAATTTTGGCCTGAAGCTAATAATGCTATCGCAAACAG
Source organism: Mammaliicoccus sp. FSL K6-3158 (assembly GCF_038005105.1). Classification (NCBI taxonomy): domain Bacteria; kingdom Bacillati; phylum Bacillota; class Bacilli; order Caryophanales; family Staphylococcaceae; genus Mammaliicoccus; species Mammaliicoccus sp. FSL K6-3158. Next base: position 394,322 of record NZ_JBBOSL010000001.1, on the reverse strand, counting down.
TGTACTCATAACAGCGCCACCTATAGCACCGCCTACATGAGAGTGACTTAAAGCATCATATAAATCAAAGAATCTACCTAAAGCTTCATGACTACCAAAGAATAATGCTGCGCCTAATACTAATAATAAGCAATTAATGATAAACGCAATTGTTAATTGAATATTAGAATCTATTGTTGCATATTTAATCGCACTTTTTTTACCTTTATCTGTTCTTTCATAATTTCTAGACTGAACAATTGATGAATGTAAATATAAGTTGTGTGGCATAATCGTTGCACCAATAATACCTAACGCAATGTATAAAGCGCCTTTATTCGTAACAATTTCAGAACTTGGTAAAAATCCTGCCATTAAGGAACCAGCATCAGGTGAAGATAGATACACTTCAAACATAAAGATAATAAGAACTGTAAATATAAGTACACCTACAATTGCTTCTATTTTTCTAAATCCGAGTTTAATAATTAAAAGTAGAAGTAAAACATCTAATACTGTGATCGTTACCCCTAAAGTCAATGGAATGTTAAACAGTAAATTTAAAGCAATAGCACTACCAATTACTTCAGCAATATCAGTTGCCATAATTGCTAACTCTGCTAAAATCCAAGCAAATACGCCTAAAGACTTATTAGTCATATGCTCTGTAACTTGTGCTAAATCCATCCCACTTGCTATACCTAATCTTGCACACATGCTTTGTAACAGCATTGCAGATAAACTAGATATTAAAATCACAAATAATAATATATAACCATACTGAGCCCCACCAGACATTGACGTAATCCAGTTACCCGGATCCATATATCCGACTGCTACAAGCAAACCAGGACCTAAATACATTAGGAACTTTCTAAAAGCATTTGCTTCAGCATCAAAAGAGACCGTACTATTAATTTCTTCTAAACTTTTGTCCATTTCTAACACCTCTATATCAAGAGGATATACCTATTTATCTAATTTGTAAACATTTTAATTAGGGTAACCTAAACTTTTTGTTATAAAAAAGAATCCAAAGCACATAATGTGCCTTAGACTCTTAAAATATTATACATTTTCTTCTTTTACTAAAGGATTGTCAGGTTTAATAAAGAACCACATGATGATTGCGAATGCTACTGGAACCATCATTAATTGTAGTGTCATTGTCCAACCAATTTTATCTGCTAATAAACCAGCTAAGATTGGACTTAATAATGCACCAATATTACCCCATAAATTCATCCAACCTGAAACTGTACCTGAGAAATTACGTCCTAAATCTGTAGCAGTTGCCCAGCTCATGCCCATTGATAAACCTACACCACCAAGACATAAAGATAACCAGAAAATATTCATATATAAGTTATCTGTAGCTAACGCAAAGTATAGTGATATACAGAATACTACAAATCCAGTAATTGCGATTACACCACGTGCAACAAATTTAGATTTACCTGTAGATAAAATTTTATCTGAAATTGTACCACCTAGCATAATCAATATAAACATTGCTAACCAAGGTGCACCAGCGATAAAGCCCATTTCTTTAAATTCCACATGATATTCTTCGTGAATATATGTAGGTAACCAAATTAAAAATAATGTGATAACAAATTGTACAACGAAATATTGTGCAGCAATTGCATAGAAACTGAAACGTTTGAAGAATACATTCCAAGGTGCAGTTGTTTTACCTGTATTTACAACGTCACGTGTTTCCATAATAAATCTTTTTTCAGCTTCATTAACCATTTTATGTTGCTCTGGTAAATCTTTAGCAATAATTACCCATAAAATCGCAATTAATATACCCACTAATCCGAAAATATAGAATACTGCTTGCCAACCAAACGCGTTCATAATTGCGATTGTAACAATTGGTGCGATTACTGGACCGAAGTATGAACCTGCTAATAATGCAGAAGATGCACGACCTTTTTCATTCTTATTAAACCAGTAACTATTAAATACAGCATTTGATGGATACATTGGCGCTTCACCTACACCAAATAAGAAACGTACAAAGTATAGTAAGCCATGGTTTTTCACAATACCTGTAAGAATTGTGAAAGCACTCCACCATAATAATGCGATTGTTAACATTTTCTTAGGACCAAACTTTTCAGCTAATATTCCTGAAGGTACTTGCATTAAAGCATAACCAAGTGAGAAGAATGATGCCAATAGCCCGAATTGAGCTTTACTCATATTTAAATCTTCCATCATAGGTCCGGCGATAATAGAGATGTTTGAACGATCCATATATGCGATAATTCCTATAATAAAGAATGCAATTGCAAAAAACCATCTTATATTAGTTCTTTTTTCTTTCATAAATATCCAACTTTCTTAATTAATTTCCCTTCAAATTCATGTGGTCATATGATGACTCTATTTATTAATAAGTTGAATATAGCACAAACAGGAAACGCTTACAACATAAATTTTAAAGATTTATAATATTATTTCATTGTGAATAAATACACAAATATATAAAATTAAAACCCAGACATATGCCTGGGCTCATGTATTATTCTTTTTCATATGGAATAACATTATCACCATATTCATCTTTAATATATTTCTTCATTTCTTTAGACTGAAGTACTTTCAGAAGTTCTTGGAATTTCTTATCATCTTTATGACCTTCTTTTACAGCTAATATATTCGCAAATGGTGATGATTTATCTTCAATTGCTATCGAATCTTTTACTGGATTCAGTCCATTATCAATTGCATAGTTTGAATTCATAATCACTAAATCACCTTCACCACTGTTATATGTTTTAGGTAAAAATTCTGCGCCTTGTTTGTTATTAAAGTTCAAATTCTTTTTATTTTCTATAATATCATCAAATTTAGCATCTTCAATTTTCACCTTTGGATCTATTTTGATCAATCCTTCATTAACAAAGAATGATAAAAATCTTCCTTCTTCTGCTGGGTTGTTAGACACATAAATTGTTGCGCCATCAGGTAAGTGTTTCAAATCTTTATGTTTTTTACTATAAACACCCATTGGCGTTGTGAAAACTTTTCCTACCTCTTCAATTTTATATCCATGTGTTGCTTTTTCAGCTTTTAAGTAAGGCACATGTTGAAATAGATTTGCATCGACGTCACCTTTATCCAATAATTTGTTTGGCACTTTATAGTCGTTTACTGTTTTAACTTCTAAGTCATAACCTTTTTCTTTCATTTTTTCCTTCGCATGTTCAACCACATCGCCATGCGGAGCCGGAGAAGCTGCTACCGTAATCTTTGTATTTTCACCTCCACTAGATTTCCCACACGCAGATAATAATAAAATAATACCGATAAAACTAACGAACTTTACGAGTTTCCTCATATGTATACACGCCTCTTTCCAAAATAAAATTTAAAATAAAAAAACTTCCCCTAAAAAAATTAGAGAAAGTTAGATAAACCTCCTCTCATCTTCAAAAGTTTAGACAAACTTTATGTGAATTAGCACCTTTCCAAATAGAAGGTTGCTGGGCTTCATAGGGCACATCCCTCAGCCACTCTTGATAAGAGTCTTTTATTATTTTTATTAATCCTATCATTGTACTCAAGATTAGTCAATTTAAAATTTTATACCGGAGAATGAGGGGATGGTTTGGATGGCGGTGATAAGAGCATTAAGATATGTGAGTTTGGTGAAAGTTGTGGGTAATATAGGTATGAAGCCATGACTTAGTCCATCTCTTGGCTTTATTCAGTACTTAAGCCATGACTTGGGCCATCTCTTGGCTTTATTCAGTACTTAAGCCATGACTTGGGCCATCTCTTGGCTTTATTCAGTACTTAAGCCACGACTTGCCCTATCTCTTGGCTTTATTTAGTACTTAAGCCATGACTTGGGCCATCTCTTGGCTTTATTCAGTACTTAAGCCACGACTTGGGCCATCTCTTGGCTTTATTCAGTACTTAAGCCATGACTTCCCCATTTTTCTATACTTATCTCTCAAATCTTCTTTAACTACGCGACTCTATTAATCGAATTCTACTATTATTCATGTGTCTCGATACAAAAACTTTCTACATTACAATGTGGACATAATAACTTTCTTGTTTGATAAGTATGATTAGATTTGAACCATTCTGAGAAAATCGGTTTAAATTCATTTTGGCAATTTGGACATAAGTAACTTACAACAGCATAATATTTTTTAACGGCAAATGCTGCATACAATAGTACGAACGGATAAACGATGATAACCGGCTTCCATTTTTTCTTTGTTATCGCCATGGCAATGCTTGTATATTGGCCAATACCGACAATCATAGATACAAACATAAATTTACTTCTAAATTTTTTCATTAGTTGATGCTTTTTAGATTTATTTTTTAAATTCAAGATATTAGATACTGGATATTCGCTTTCTTCACTTATATTCTTTTTAATAAACTGAATTTGTTTCAATTGGTCACTTTCGTTTCGAATATTTTCCTCTAGCTCAATGATTTTTTCACTTAACAGTACATTGAGTGTGTTGATAGACTCATTTGATTTCAACAAAGCTTTAATTTCTTTCAAAGAAAAATTCATATCTTTCAAAATCAACACAATCTTTAATTGATTCAAATCCGCTTCTGTATATAATCTTCTGTTATTTTCTGATGTTTCACTTGGACTGACAATTCCTTTCTTATCGTAATACTGTACTGTACGAACTGTTATATGACATACCTTGGCTACTTGTCCTGTAGTCATTTGCATACTAACCACTCCTCGTATTAATAGATTTTATACTTATATTCTATTTTATGACGTAGCGTCACAATCAACTTAAAAATACAAATTAATTTACTTTATAGCCAGTCAGACTGCCGGAACTCTAAAAACCTTTCATCTCCATAAAATTGGTATATACAGCCATTTGAAAACGTTTGATATTTACAACGAAATTTGACTATTAATTTCATAAGCGTATAATATTGACCCGTGCTTTAATTTTAACAATAAAAACAAATAAAAATTGATTAAAAATTAGAATGGGAGATTGGATGAGTAATCATAACGAAAACAAAAAAATTAACCTGACCCAACTCGTACTATTAGGACTTGGTTCATTAATCGGTTCTGGATGGTTATTTGGGGCATGGGAAGCATCATCAATTGCAGGTCCTGCTGCAATTTTATCTTGGATTATAGGCTTTGTTGTTATAGGATCTATCGCTTATAACTACATTGAGATTGGAACAATGTTCCCACAATCAGGTGGTATGAGTAACTACGCGCAGTATACACATGGTTCACTGCTTGGTTTCATAGCATCATGGGCTAACTGGGTATCATTAGTAACGATTATCCCTATCGAAGCTGTATCAGCTGTTCAATACATCAGCTCTTGGCCATGGGATTGGGCTAAACCTACTAGCCAACTTATGCATGATGGTTCAATTAGTAATATTGGATTATTTGCAGTATTTATTATCATTATTATTTTCTCATTATTAAATTATTGGTCAGTTAAACTATTAACATCATTTACAAGTTTAATATCATTCTTCAAATTAGGTGTGCCACTTGTAACGATTATTATGTTAATTATTTCTGGATTTGATACAGGAAACTATGGTTCGTCATTAGGAGAATTTATGCCGTATGGTAGTGCGCCAATATTTGCTGCTACAACAGCATCTGGTATTATATTCTCATTTAATGCCTTCCAAACAATTATTAACATGGGATCTGAAATTCAAAATCCTGAAAAGAATATCTATCGCGGTATCTTAATTTCACTTTCTTTAAGTGCTGTATTATATATTATTTTACAAAGTACGTTTATCACATCTATGCCAACAGACATGCTTTCTGAAAGTGGTGGTTGGAGCGGTATTAATTTCGACTCACCATTTGCTAACTTAGCCATCATATTAGGTTTAAACTGGTTAGCTATTCTATTATATTTAGAAGCCGTTGTATCACCATTTGGTACAGGTGTTTCATTCGTAGCGATTACTGGTCGTGTATTACGTGCAATGGAGAAAAACGGTCATATTCCTAAATTCTTAGGTTCTATGAATGAAAAATACAACATTCCACGTGTTGCAATTGTATTTAACGCTATTGTCAGTATGATTATGGTTTCATTATTTAGAGATTGGGCAGTATTAGCAAGTGTTATCTCTACAGCAACACTTGTTGCATATTTAACTGGTCCAACAACTGTTATTTCATTAAGAAAAATGGCACCGAATATGCATAGGCCATTCCGTGCGAAAATGCTTGGCTTTATGGCGCCATTTTCATTCGTTGTTGCATCACTCGCCATATATTGGGCTATGTGGCCAACAACAGCACAAGTTATATTTATTATTATTTTAGGTTTACCAATTTACTTCTTCTATGAATATAAGACAAATTGGACAAATACTAAAAAACAAATCGGTGGGAGTATTTGGATCATTGCATATCTTATCATACTTGCTTTCTTATCATTTATCGGAAGTAAAGAATTTAACGGACTTAATTGGATCCACTACCCATATGATTTCATCGTCATTGCAGTTGTTGCACTTGTATTCTATAAATTAGGTACAACAAGCTACTTTGAAGGTATTTATTTCAAACGCGCGAAGAAAATTAATAAAAAAATGAAAGAAAACTTACCTGACGAATCACAAGAATAATTATTATTTAAAAGCAATCGCTAATCGAGCGATTGCTTTTTTTATGTTCTTATCCCCTTTTCACTCCTTTCTTCACATAAGTTATCCCTACTATGTATTCAATTTTAATAATATTCATGCATTTGTAATTATTCGTTGTGTCTTACAAACGTTGTCATATCAGAATAATCACAAAGGTGTACACAAAAGTTAATAACATTTGTGATTAAAGCTTGTACAACTCTTTGATGACCTGTGTTAAATTATGATTAACAACAAAGGAGGTATTCAAAATACAAAAAGAAAACTTTAATATCATTTCAGAAATGATTAAAAACCCAAAAGTAAAAGGCAAAGACTTAGAATCAATGTTTAACATTTCACGAAGACAGCTTGGGTACAGGATTCAAAAGTTAAATGACTGGTTTAAAGAACATGATTATCCGGAAATCGAACGAACTAGCCAAGGTTATTTTATCGTTGATGACACCATTAAAGATTTTCTTAATGTTCCAATTGAATCCACCTATCAAGAGAATGAGCAGGTATATACGGCATACCAACGTGCACACCTCATTTTATTGATGTTGTTTAGTGAGGAAGAAGGCCTTTCATTAAATCACTTCTCAATTGATTTAGAAGTCAGTAAAAATACCATTCTAAATGATATTAAGAAATTGAAAGAACTTCTACAACCATACGAAGTTAATCTGAAATATAGTCGTACTAATGGTTATTACTTAGCTGGTAGTGAATTTGAAATTCGAAGACTTCTTATGAGGCTCATCGATAAAGTCTTTACAATGCATATTGCTCAGTCTGATATCATCAAAAGTTTAAGTATTATTGATGAAAAAATTGAATTAATCAATAAACAAATCACTAAAATCGAACAATATTTAGACAGAAAATTCATTGATCAAAGTACACAAACATTACCTTATAAACTTTATTTAATTTTACGAAGAATTAAGCATGACAAAATTGTTTCATCATTTTCTATAGGATACGATGATTTATCGGATACGAAAGAATATCAAGCAACAGAAATTTTGACATCGAACTACCCAAATATTCCAAGACAAGAAAAGTTATTCATTACTTTACAGTTGCTGTCTACGAGTGTTCAGTGGTCAGATGTCAGTGATGTTCAACATATTCCAGAACTCAAAAAGGCACTTATAGACATGATCGTACAATTTGAAAAAATTACTTTTATTAAATTTAACGATCGAGATTCTTTGATTAACCAATTAATGCTTCATATGGAACCTGCTTTTTACAGAATTCGATATCAATTATCTGATGTAGAAGGTTTAGAAAATTCCTTAAAAGAAGATTATAAAGAACTCTTTCATCTCGTTAAATTATCTTCAAAACCTTTAGAAAAGTTCTTCGGGCAATCATTACCCGAAAATGAAATTGCTTATTTAACCATACTGATTGGTGGCAGTTTAAGAAGGCAAGATGAAGAAATTGAACAAAAAGTAAAAGCTGTCGTTGTTTGTACACAAGGTACATCCATTTCTCAGCTCATGTTACAAGAGTTGCGAAGTGTATTCCCTGAATTTATATTCCTTGATGCTTTATCATTACGTGATTTCAATCAGTATGAATTAGACTTTGATATCGTCTTTTCACCGATGCATATCATGACACCTAAAAAATTGTATATCACGAAAACGATATTAACTGCTCAAGAAAAACATGAACTACGGCAACATGTATTCGGTCAATTAAATAATACGATGGAAACAGAAATACAAGTCGAAAAAATGATTTCGGCTATAAGAGAACATGCAACAATTCATAATGAATCAGAGCTTTTCAAAATCGTAAAAGCACAATTCGAAGATACGTATGCATATTCATCGGTTAAAGCATCAACATTATCTATCAATAGTACTTTGAACTTACAAGATTTATTACCAACCAATCATATTAATTTTGTAGAGCGCGTAGCTGATATTGGAGAAGCCATTCAATTAACGGCTAACCCGTTAGTAAGAATGAAATATGTCGACCCGCTCTATGTAGATAAGATGCATGCAGCATTTGATGATACGTATATGGTTATTAACCAAAATATCGCAATCCCTCATGCTGATGGTGATCAAGTCGTTCATAGAACTGCAATGAGTATGTTGATTCTGAAAGAGCCACTCGAGTTGAGTACTGGATTAAAGGTTCATATCTTCGTAGCAATCGCTGCTACAGATAAGTTCAAACATTTAAGACCACTACTACAACTAAGAGATATGTCTCAAGACGATAAAGCTATACAACAAATTGTTCAAACAGATTCAAAAATTGATGTATATAAAATCATTCAACACTTTTCAAAAATAGATTAAGTCAAAGGGGTTGCATAATATGCAAGATTTAAAGATCGATGCTTCTAACGTCATTCTAGATTTAGAAGCTAAGACAAATGTTGAAGCGTTGAGTAAGTTGTCAGAGATCATGTACCAAAATAATTATGTTAAAGACACTTACAAAGACGCAGTGATAGAAAGAGAAAAATCATTTGCAACTGGTTTACCAACTGTATATTGCTCAGTGGCAATCCCACATACCGACATACAACACGTTCAGACGAGATCAATAGGTATTGCAGTACTTAAAGAAACCGTTCCATTTGTCATTATGGGAGAAATTGAAGAAACAACAGACGTGAAATTAATATTCATGTTAGCAATGGATAAAGAAGATGCTCAACTATCATTATTACAAAAACTGATGGGAATCTTCCAAAACGATCAATTACTTGAATTGATTGCCAATGCACAAGATAAACAAACAATTGTAGATGCAATAGATAAAGAATTAAGCGAAGTATAAATAAATTAACAGGAAGAGTTTGATGTACACATCGACTCAAATTAGGAGGAAATTATTATGAAACAAGTATTAGTAGCATGTGGAGCAGGAATCGCAACGTCAACAGTGGTTAACAATGCAATTGAGGAAATGGCTAAAGAACACAACATTAAAGTAGATTTAAAACAAATCAAAATTTCTGAAGTTGGTGCATACGCTGAAACAGCTGATTTATTAGTGACAACAGCAATGACGCAAAAAGAATACAAATTCCCAGTTATTAACGCACGTAACTTCTTAACAGGAATCGGTGTTGAAGATACTAAGAAAGAAATTTTAGACGCTTTACAAAGTTAAACAAATTCAAAATTAAAAACTAGCATGAGGTTGGAATAAATCATATTTCATCCTCATTCTTCTAAAAAGAGGATGGTGTAGGGAATGAATGGTTTTGTAAATTTTATTCAAGCATTTCTTGATTTAGGTGCAACGGTAATTTTACCGATTGTCATATTCTTATTAGGGTTATTTTTCAGACAGAAAGTTGGTGCAGCATTTAGATCTGGTTTAACGATTGGTGTTGCATTTGTAGGTATTTTCTTAGTAATTGATTTACTTGTAAATAATTTAGGACCTGCAGCACAAGCAATGGTTAAAAATTTAGGCGTAAGTTTAAATGTAATCGATGTAGGTTGGCCTGCTACATCATCAATTGCATGGGCATCTGTTATCGCTGCATTTATTATTCCTTTAGGTATTGTGATTAATGTCATTATGTTATTAACTAAAGCAACTAAAACAATGAACGTTGATATTTGGAACTTCTGGCATTATACATTCTGTGGTGCAATGGTATATGCCGTATCGGGAAGCATTTGGCAATCATTAGTTGCTGCTGCATTATTCCAAATCGTCTGCTTAAAAGTAGCTGATTGGACTGCACCAATGATGAGTAAATTCTATGATTTACCAGGTGTATCTATTGCAACTGGTAGTACGATTTCTTATGTACCTGGTATCTTCCTTGTTAAAGGTCTTCAAAAAGTGCCTGGTATTAACAAATTAAATGCTGACCCAGATACAATTCAAAAACGTTTCGGCGCTTTCGGTGAATCTATCTTCGTAGGTTTAGTACTTGGTTTAGCAATTGGTTTATTAGCTGGATACAATGCTGGTGACGTTATTAACTTAGGTATGTCAATGGCTGCTGTTATGGTCTTAATGCCTCGTATGGTTAAGATTCTTATGGAAGGTTTAATGCCTGTATCAGAATCAGCTCGTACTTGGTTAAACAAACGCTTTGGAGATCGTGAAATTTATATTGGTTTAGATGCTGCGGTTGCATTAGGTCATCCAGCTGTTATCTCAACTGCTTTAATCTTAGTACCTGTAACTGTATTATTAGCTGTTATTTTACCTGGTAACCAAGTATTACCTTTTGGTGACTTAGCGACAATTCCATTTATCGTCGCATTCATCGTAGGTGCAGCACGCGGTAATATCATACATTCAGTTATCGTTGGAACAGTGATGATTGCTATTTCACTATATATCGCAACAGATGTAGCACCTATCTTCACAAGCATGGCTGACGGTACAAATGTGAAAATGCCATCAGGATCTTCACAAATTTCAAGTCTTGACCAAGGTGGTAACATCTTAAACTATATTATCTTCAAGTTCTTTGCATTGTTCAACTAACATTAAGGGGATGACTTTAAATGAAAGCATTAGTAAAAACAGCACCTGGTTTTGGTAATTTAGAAATTTTAGATAAAGAAATTCCAGAACCAAATGAAAATGAGATAAAAATAAAAGTTCATTATGCCGGTATTTGTGGTACAGATGTTCACACTTATGAAGGTCATTACAATGTAAACTTCCCTGTAACACTTGGCCATGAGTTTTCTGGAGAAATCGTTGCGCTTGGTGATAAAGTTGAAGGATTTGAAATTGGTGATCGTGTAACGTCTGAGACAACATATTATATTTGTGGTGAATGTGAATACTGTCAATCTGGAGACTACAATTTATGTAATCATCGTAAAGGTTTAGGTACGCAACAAAATGGTGGCTTCACACAATATCTTGTAGCAAGAGCAGCAAGTGTTCACAAGTTGCCTGACAATGTTTCTTATAAAGCCGCTTCTATGACAGAACCTCTCGCTTGTGCACATCACGCAGTGTCTAAAATTGAAATTAATCAAGGTGATACTGTTATCGTTATGGGACCAGGACCAATTGGCCTACTCGTCGCACAAGTCGTTAAAAGTAAAGGTGGAAAAGTCGTTATAACTGGTTTAGATAACGATAAAGCTCGTTTAGCAAAAGCAGAAGAATTAAATTTAGATCATGTTGTGAATATTCAACATACAGACTTAAAAGAATATGTTAACAACATTACAGACGGATACGGTGCAGATGTTGTATTAGAATGTTCTGGCGCTGTACCTGCTGCTAAACAAGGTCTTGATCTATTACGCAAAAAAGGTCTATATGTCCAAGTTGGTATTTTTAAAGATCCAGAAATACCTTTTGATTTGGAAAAAATCGTTCAAAAAGAAATTAGAGTTGTAGGTAGTAGAAGTCAGAAACCTGCCGATTGGGAACCATCATTACAACTCATGAGTACTGGACAAGTAAATGCAGAAGCACTTGTTACTGCTGAGCTTGATATTACTGAATGGGATGAAGGTTACAATCACATTAAAGGCGGCGAAGGTATTAAAGTATTACTTCGCCCTATCGAATAAACAAATAATCTTTTTAAAGATAAAAAAGGAGAATGTTGATTATGGTTGAACACATGTTAGATTTTATGCTTGGGCCAATGAGAGGTATTACACAATTCTATATGGATAATTTACTCGTATGTAATAGTGCTGTCTTCTTAAGTTATTTCGGTTCTAAACTTTTCAAGAAGAAGAAAGTGACTTCAGAACAAACCTCATAATATAAATAGAGGGGAGGATAATACTTTTGAAAGCCTTAAATTTATATGGTATTGAAGATTTAAGATTTGAAGAAACAGCTGTACCAAAGATAGATGCACCAAATGATGTCATGATTAAAGTTAAAGCAACGGGTATCTGTGGATCAGATACCTCCCGTTACAAAAAGCTTGGACCTTACAAACAAGGTATGACGTTTGGACATGAATTTTCAGGAATTGTTGAGGAAGTTGGTAGCGACGTATCGGGGTTAAATGTAGGAGATGCTGTAACAGGATGCCCCGCTGTCGTATGCCATCAATGCCATTACTGTGAAAAAGGTGAATACTCACGTTGTGAAAATTTATATGTGATTGGATCATATGAACCTGGTTGTTTTGCAGAATATGTGAAACTCCCAGCAAACAATGTACTTAAAGTACCAGACAATGTAGATTTAGATACTGCAGCAATGGTCGAACCTTCTGCAGTCGTTGCACATGGATTTTACAGAACACATATGAAGCCGGGTGCAACTGTAGCAGTCATGGGATGTGGAAGCATTGGGTTACTAGCCATTCAATGGTCGAAAATATTCGGAGCAGCTAAAATAATCGCAATAGATATTGATGACCATAAGTTAGAAATCGCTAAACAACTCGGCGCGGATTATACGATTAATTCTAAAGAAACAGACTTAGATGAGTCTATATTTGCAATACCTGAAAAAATTGATGTTGCTGTTGAATCAGCAGGATCACCGTTTACAATAGGACAAGTTCTGACATTACCTACTAAAGGTGGCGAAGTCTTACTATTAGGTATTCCATATTCAGATATCGAGATTCATCGTCAACATTTCGAAAAGATATTAAGAAATGAGCTTAATGTCATAGGTTCATGGAACGGTTTATCCGCCCCATTCCCAGGAGAAGAATGGGCAGCTACACTACATTATATGTCTACAGGAGAAATTGATGTAAAACCCATTATCTCCGATGTACTTCCTTTATCAAAAGCACCAGAAACATTTGATAACTTAGTAAACAGAAAGAAACAATACGATAAAGTAATCTTCCACCCATAAATAAACATAACCATATATCAATAATACCTTAAGAAGGGACAGGGGCACACATGGTGCCCCTGTTTTTGTTGGTGGATGAAGGGGGGAAGGTAGTTGGGCGGTATTGATTGCAATGTTCGATGCTCCAATATTGCTAGTCAGCCACCACTTGCAATGTTCGATCCCCCAATATTGCTAGTCAGCCACCACTTGCAATGTTCGATCCCCCAATATTGCTAGTCAGCTTCCACTTGCAATGTTCACTTCGGTTTTATTGATTTTTATAGTATCTTTTTGGATTCTTATTTGTACTTCTAAAATACTTTTCACACACTCTTCTTATAGTGTATTTATTCTCCACCCCACACCATTTTTGTGCTTCTGATAAAGTAAAAGACTCCCCTTTACACAAATTAAGTTCTAATAAATTAAACAAATACACATTTTGTCGTATGTCTTTGAAATCACATAATCTACATTTCAGGTTTTTCTTTCGTTCTTCTACCTCAATCGTATTCAATCTCTTACATTTTGGGCATTTCAATCCTGAACTTAAACTAGCCATCGCGACCTTTTTAATATTGTTATAAAGATGTGAAAAGTCACTATGCTCTTGTTGAAACATATGTATGATATTAGCATTTTCTATAGTATGATTATTTTTGAACATATATTTAAGTTTGTGTAATTCTGTTGGTAGTAGGATATTGAAATGATTTGGCATTGTGCCTTTTAAAGTGAATTTGGGGTTTGAAAAAATAAGATAGGAATGTAAGGGTTTATTAATATTCAAGTGGGATATTAAATGATTCAATTCATGATTGGCTCGTCGCAGTTGCTGAAAAGGTGTATAAAACATGTTTCCAAATTCGTTCATAAGCTGACCATCTTTAATCGTATAATCTCCAGAATAATGTTTAACCTCAAAGTGACATATAGCATCATCCGTTACAATTAAAAAATCAATTTGAACGCGATTTTTGTAGTTTATATGAAAATCATATAAATAATGAAGATCTGGATATTCATCAAGAATACCTTTAATGAAAAGTTCACCCTCCAGACCTTTAATATAGTTCCTCGTATCTTCATCAAGTTTATCTTGAATGATACGATTTTTGAGAGCCAGTAAGTATGTTTGACTGTTCATCGATGCACCTCCACAATTCTTTACAATTATTATAGAGAATGCGCAGGAAAAGATAAACTAAAATACTACAGTTCGTTATACTTAATTAGTAAACCTATACAACATTAACTTTCCTGCAGTTTATCACAAAATAACTTAGTGTCATATTTAGACTTTAAGATTATCCATTCATTTTGATTACTATATTTATCTTTTAAATCAAGTAATCTTTTATCATGATTGTCTTTAAAATTCCAAACAAATTTAATAAAACTCCAACTCACTCTTTTAGGATTTCCCCCTTCAGATTTTCTATAAAAACTTTGAAGAAACCTTTTAAAAACTCTAAATATACAAATTGCTCTACTATAATTTAACCAGATTACAATGTCAGCTTTCTTCATTCTCAACTCCAAGGTACTGTTATAATTGCCATCAATAATCCATTCATCTAATTGAATAATATTTTTTAATATTTCTTCAAAAGTCTCACTATCTATTGTTTTGTTACTATTTTGCCATTTTATTTCATCTAAATGATATAAAGGAATTCCTAAGTTATTATGTAATTTATTTGATAATGTTGATTTACCTGAACCTGGACATCCAATAACCATAATACGTTGTTTCATACTTTCACCTTCTTTTTATAAGATTTATATATTCTCATCCCCCGACACCAATCATTTACAATCCCTCCATCTATCGATACAATACACACAATAGTTTAACTCGAAGGGGCGTTTTATATGACTTTATTATCTATGACGATTTATGCAATTGTTTCTAGTTTCACGCCTGGACCAAATAACATTATGTCTTTATATTATTCTAAACAAACTGGTCTGCGAGGTACAGTACGTTTCTGTATCGGTGTTGCGCTTGGCTTTTTTTTATTACTACTCGTATCTAATTTCTTTAGTTCTGCTTTGTATCACCTGTTCCCTAAAATACAATTATATATGAAGATTTTCGGGGCAATTTATTTACTTTATTTAGCATACAAAATTGGAACGAGCAAAGGTACGGATGCTCAATCATTTAGTAATAGATACAATAATATTAAATTTGGTATGTTGTTACAGTTCGTAAATCCTAAAGGTGTGATTTATGCGTTAAGTGTTGTAGCTGCATTTATAACGCCAAACTATGAACATTTCTCTATCCAAATTATCTTAATTACATATTTAGCACTCATCGGATTTCTATCCTCTTTCAGTTGGAGTGTCTTTGGTTCAATCTTTAAAAAGTTTATTAATCAACATGAATTAGCATTTAATATCATAATGGCACTACTTCTCGTTTATACTGCCTTCTCCATCCTCTTCACATAAAAATGCCCCCTAATCCATGATTGATGGTAAAGGGGGTATTTTACTAACTGTTTTGATCATTTCTTATTACATATGCATCCAAAAGTATTCTGGATAAAACTTGTAATGGTAACCGTGACCTAACTTCATATTCAGGTAAATAATTTTTATCAGATTTAAATCCTAATAAAATGATATCGCATAGTTCATATAGTCTACCTTCTTTATTTGTTGTTAAACAAATTGTTTTGACGTTTAAGTTTTTACAATATTCAGCAGCTTCCACCAGTTCTTCTGTTTCACCATTCAAAGAAATAAATATTACTAAATCATCTTTTGTAAATGTTTTTGATTTTATGCGAATTATGTTCGGATCTTTATGCTCCTCAGTATATTTATTTAGTAATTGCAGTTTGATTGTCATTTCATTTGATATATGTTCTGAAAATCCTCTTGCAAATATAGTAACTTTTTTACTGTATTTAATCGCTGATATAGCATCCTCTATTATAGAAGATTGAATGTATCTAATAGTCTTATCAACTTCTTCTTTATTTTTAATAATCGCAGTTTGTATTTGACTATCAATGTATTCTACTTGTTCCAATGATTTTGGATTGGTATTAGAAATCTCTGTTGCAATTTGAAACTTAAAATCCGTAAAACCACTGTAGTCTAGCTTTTTCATACATCTTACTATCGTTGAAGTAGATACATTAGCATCTTCGCTCAATTTAATAATAGAAAGATTTACCATATCAAGATAATTTTTTTCTATATAGTTAATTAAGTATTTATCACTATCACTTAACTTACTATAAAAATATTGTACACGTTGTTGAAAATTCATGTTAACCCTCCTTATGTAAATATTTTCACTTTATTTTTACTATATCATAGAAAGTGTAAACATTTTCATTCTTGCTCATGCCATAATCATTATTAAGAAAGGATGTTTGCTTATGATATACACTTGTACATTAAATACAGCTATTGATATGTTCGTTCATATGAATGATTTTAAACCTGATTATGTAAATAGAAGTATTTATGATGAGTTTCAACCTAATGGGAAAGGTGTTAACATATCTGTAATTTTAAGTAAATTAGGTACTCCTAATATCGCAACAGGATTTGTAGGAGGATTTAGTGGGAAATTTGTCAAAGATGAATTAGAAAAAATGAAAATTCAAACAGATTTTATTGAAGTAGAAGGTAATACTAGAATTAATGTATTTCTTAAATCAAACCAGGGTGAATATAAAATTGTTAATTCGGGACCTACCATTAAGAAAAATGAGATAAATTTATTATTAGCCAAAATAAAAAATTTGAATAGTAATGATATTCTTTTTGTTTCTGGAAGTCTTCCCAAAGGCATTGATGGTGAAATTTTATTAACAATTGCCAAATTATCAAATTCAATAGGATTTAAATTAATTATTGATACCAGCCATCCTATTCTAAAAGAAATTATTAAATATAAACCGTTTTTAATCAAACCTAATGAAGAAGAGTTACAAAACCTTTTCCCTATCCATGATCTAAAATCTGATAAAGACATCGCATATGTATCCAATCTACTTATTAAAGAGGGTTGTCAAAATGTTTTAGTATCTGTTGGAGAAAATGGAGCATATTTTTTCAATAAATATTGTAGTTATCATTGTACTGCTCCTAAAGGTGAAGTTTTAAATACAGCTGGAGCTGGAGATACAATTTTAGCAACATTTTATCATACTTTGCAAGAGACTTTAGATGAAGCTACTGCTCTTAAAAAAGCTGTTGTTGCCGGTTCTTCTACGGCATTTAAATCAGGACTCACAGATTTTAGCGATACCGAAGAATTATTGAAAGAGATTAAAATTTCAACATTAAACGTTACTAAACAGGGGTGATATTTATGAAATATCAATTTTTAGGAGTTACAGGATGTCCAACGGGAATAGCACATACTTTCATGGCAGCTGAAGCACTAGAAAATGCTGCCAAAAGTAAAAACGTAACAATTAAAGTAGAAACACATGGGCAAAGAGGAACTGAAAATGAATTTAGTAAAAAAGAAATTGACGAAGCAGAAGTCATCATTATTGCAGCTGATAAAAATGTAAATATCGATAGATTCAAAGGGAAGAAAGTTATTAACGTTTCAGTATCTAAAGGTATTAAACAAGCAAATCAGTTACTCGATCAAGCTATTTCAGGTGATGTGGCAATTTATCAATCTGAGAATAATCAATTAGATAATTCTAAGCATCAAGAAAATACTTCGTCTAATATGTGGCATAAAATATATGTTCATTTAATGAATGGTGTTTCGCATATGCTTCCTTTCGTAGTAGCTGGGGGTGTTATGACTGCTATATCATTCATGTTTGGGATATACTCCGCTGATCCAAAATCTGACCAATACAATGTAATCGCTGAACAAATGAACACAATAGGCGGCTTAGCTATGGGTCTAATGGTTCCTATACTAAGTGCATATATAGCACAATCAATAGCCAATAGGCCTGGTCTAGTTATAGGTTTTATCGTTGGTATGATAGCTGATACAAATGGTACAGGATTTCTAGGAGGTATTGCAGGAGGTTTCTTAGCTGGTGGCATCGTATTATTATTACAAAAATCTCTAAAAGACTTACCTAAATCATTAGATGGTTTGAAAGCAATATTTTTACTACCTGTTTTAGGTATTTTTATCGCTGGCTTTATAATGTGGTATTTATCAATACCTATGGAATTTATTAATAAAGGTATGATGGATTTTTTAGCAGGTTTCCAAAACTCAAATCCAATAATTTTAGGTTTAATTGTCGGTATAATGTGTGCGTTTGATATGGGTGGACCAGTAAATAAAGCAGCGTATGTTACAGGTACTGCTCTATTAGCACAAGGTAACCATCTTTTCATGGCTGGAGTATCAGCTGCATGTATAGTTCCTCCATTAGCAACTGGATTCTCAGTATTACTATCTAGAAAATATTACAGTCAATCTGAGACGAGTGCTGGATTAGTCAACTTTTTACTTGGTTCAACACATATCACTGAAGGTGCGATTCCATTTGCTGCTAAACGACCATTTATTATTATCCCAATACTTATGGTTGGCTCTTCTATAGCTGCAATACTCACATATATGTTGAAAGTTGAAGTTCCAGCCCCACATGGTGGATTTATAGTATTGCCTGTAGTTACTCATCCAATTTTCTGGGTAGTATCAATAATTATTGGTGCTCTTGTTGCTGGAATATTGATGTCTATCGAACAAAAAAAATATGTTACTAAAAGTAATGAGTCTGATGAACAACCTAAAATCATATCTACTAACAACTTAGTAGACAGTAAACGAGTTTTCTTAAATAAATCTTTCAACAATAAAGAAAGCGCTTTAGAGTTTATTGCCCAACAATCAGTTGAAACAAATGTTTCAGATAGTTTCAATTCTGTCTTTGAAGGTTTGAAAGCACGTGAATCAGAAAGTAGTACGGGCATGGAGAATGGTATAGCTATACCTCATGTATCAGATAAATCAATTAGTAACGCAAGTCTAATTGTCATTAAAATGGATAATGAAATTGAATGGCCATCTTTAGATGGGAAACCTACTAATTTCTTAATAAGTATATTAGTACCTGAAAATAATGGTGAGGCACATTTAAATATTTTAGCTAACCTATCTAGAAAATTAATGGATAAAGAATTTACAAATCAATTAATATCTTCAAATTCAAAAGAAGAAATCGTAAATCTATTAAGTGGAGTGAATAAGAAATGAAATCCTTAAAAAAACTAACTAACAATAAAGGCATTATTACTGCATTAGCTATAGATCAAAGAGGTGCTTTAAAAAGAATGATGGGCGAAAATATTTCAAATACTGAAATATCTAATTTTAAAGAATTAGTCTCAAATGAATTAACACCTTATGCATCATCTATATTATTAGATCCTGAATTTGGTAAAGAAGCAGCTAATATAAGAGATGAAAATTGTGGTTTAATTATGGCATATGAAAAAACAGGTTATGATAAAAAAACACCAGGAAGATTTCCTGACTTAATTCCAAATTGTTCAGTCAAAAACTTGAAATCTAAAGGTGCAGATGCCATCAAACTTCTAATCTATGTAGACATTAATGAGTCAGAAGAAATAAATAGTCAAAAAGAAGCTTTTGTAGAAAGAGTTGGTAGTGAATGTGTATCAGAATCATTACCTTTTTTCCTAGAAATTTTAACATATGATGACTCTATTGGTGATGAAAAGGGAATTGAGTTTGCTAAGATAAAGCCATATAAAGTGATTAATGCCATGCGTCTTTACAGTGAATCAAGATTTAATGTTGATGTACTAAAAGTAGAAGTTCCAGTTAATATGAACTTTGTAGAGGGATATGCTAAGAATGAATATGTTTATACAAAAGAGGAAGCTGCTGAATTCTTCCTGGAACAATCTAATGCTACCAACCTACCGTTTATATTTTTAAGTGCTGGCGTGTCATCACAATTATTTATAGATACATTAAACTTCGCATATAAGTCAGGATCTAAGTTTAATGGTGTATTATGTGGTAGAGCTACATGGAGTGATGCTGCAAAAGTATATGTAGAAGATGGTATTAATTCCTCAAGAAACAAACTGAAATCAACCTGTAAAAATAATATTCTAGAATTAAATAAATTAGTTGAAGAAATTGCTACACCCGTCTAACCCTTCTCCATCCTCTTCACATAAAAAAATGGGAGCGGGACAGAAATCTAATTTAGATAAAAAGATTTCCTAGTCCCGCCCCGGAAAGGATGACTAGAGTTGAAAAAGCTTGCTACAAGCGCATTTTCAACTCAGTCATCTACTGCCAAGATACTAAAAGAGTCAGAGACGTTACATTATGTCCCTGACTCTTTGTATTAACTATTTTGTTTTGAGAATGCTTGTCCGATTGCGTCTAGTTTTTCTGGTGCGTCTGAAACGCCCATTTTCACTTCTATGAAATGCATTTGATTAGGTTCATTGTTAATTTTTAAGAATACATTTTCTAAATCGGCAGATGTTTCTACGTCGTGTACGGCTACTGTATCTTTACCTCCAAATACGGCTGGTAACATTTTGTAGTCCCACATTTGAATATCATTATATACTTGGTGTTCGCCGTGGATTTTTCTTTCAACTGTGTATCCATCATTATTAATAACAAAAATAACAGGTTTAAGGTCATTTCTAATCATTGTTGATATATCTTGTGCTGTTAATTGTAATGAACCATCACCAATTAATAGGATATTTCTTCTATATAAATTAGACATTTGTGTACCGATTGTTGCTGGTAATGTATAACCGATTGATCCCCATAATGGTTGTCCAATAAATGTATTATCTTTGTATAAGTTAAGGTCATACGCACCGAAGAATGAAGTACCTTGTTCTGCTAAAATTATATCATCTAATCCGATAAAATCTTGCATCATTTTAAAGTAAGTTTCTTGTGTGAGTGGTGCATTATCAACTGTGTAATCACCTTTTTCTGGACGATTATTTTCTGGGAAATGTGCTTCATTTTTATATTCTATATCAAGTAATCCGTTCATTAGACTTGGTAATGTAAATTTTGATGAAGTTGTATCATTTAATTTGAAATCTAAATGATTGATCATTACGACATCATCAATATCAAATCCATAAGAATAACCTGCAGTCGCTGAATCTGTTAATTTAGCACCAATATTTAAAATAGCATCACTGTTATCTACATAATTTCTAATATCTTCTTCTGCGATACTACCATCATAAATACCCATATAATAACGACTTTCTTCATTAAATGCACCTTTACCTAAAGAAAGTTGTGCAACTGGAATTTGTGTTAGTTCAACAAAGCGTTCTAATTCATCATGTAATTTAAAGCTATTAATTTCATGACCAGTAATGATAACAGGTTGCTGAGCTGTTTTTAATTTTTGTTGTACCATTTCGATGTATTGAGAAACATCTTGATTGATTATTTCGGCTGGTTTGAATGCTTCTTCAACTTCAATTTCTGCTTGTGCTACATCGATTGGTAAATGTATATGGACAGGTCTTTTTTCAGCTAATGCTGCATTAATTAATCTTGGAATTTCAGTCTGAGCATTTTCTACTGTTATATAACCTTGAGCAGTTGTAATTTCTTTAAACATTTTTCTATAACTATCAAACTTACCTTCACCTAATGAATGGTGAACATATTTACCCGCTTCTTCAACAACTGTTGTTGGTGCACCTGTAATAGCTATTACTGGCACGCGTTCTGCATAAGATCCTGCAATACCATTAACTGCACTTAGTTCACCAACTCCAAATGTAGTGACCATTGCACTGATACCATTCATTCTTGCATATCCATCCGTAGCATAACTTGCATTTAATTCATTCGTATTGCCTACCCATTCCATATCTTCTCTTCTTACAATATCATCTAAAAATGCTAAATTAAAATCTCCAGGAACACCAAATACTTTTTCTACTCCTACTGTACTTAATGAATCCATTAAATATTCCCCAACACGTTTTTTCATATCCGATTCTCCTTTTCTATTTTTACGAATCAATTTAAGTCAATATAGTTGACCTATTAATGTAAAAAATAAACCTTTGATTAAATATCAAATGTTTAATAATCCCTATAACAATTCTTAGTATATACCTACTTTGAAATTAAGTCAATATCATTGACCTAAAAATGAAATTTTAACAACTATCCTTTATAATAGTTGAAAAGGAGTCGACACGATGGATAATAAAAACAATTATGATCATATGCTTTTTTATTTCGCGTACAAAACATTTATCAATACAGCTGACGATATTATTAAAAATCATGGCATGAACAGACAGCATCATAGATTTTTATTTTTTATAGATCAAATGCCAGGTATAACAATTAAAGATTTATTAGATACACTTGAAATATCTAAACAAGCATCCCACGCTTCATTAAAAAAATTAAAAGAAAAAAAATTAATTAGATATGTAGATTCTGACAATGATAGACGTGTAAAACATTTATACCCTACAGAAGAAGGTAGTGCTTTAGTTCATAAATTGAACCAAGCGCAAAATGAATTATTACAGCAAACGTTTGAAGAAGCTGGTACAGAGTGGCATGATTTTATGGAACACCTTGCAAGTATGAAAAGTGGATTTAAAAATGTTAAATCTATTAAGCCAAAAGAATAGCAATCAAAAAAGGGAGCTGGACAATACGTCCTGCTCCTTTTCTTTATATATTTAAACTAATCACTTTGTCCATATGTACGCAATGAACTATAAACTACAATACAGATGAAGTATAAAATAACAATGATAATGAAACTATATGGCACATGTTCTAAATAGAACCAGCTTAAATGCAAATTAGTAAATTGATTCAGCTGCTGAATGACATATCTTGCAACTAATAGTCCTGAAAATACGACAAATAATATGCGTGCGACTTTCTTAACTATTTCTATCATTATTATTTCATCTCCTTTTTCCTACTTTAATTTTCCAATGTGTAAACATTCGAAGTATATATTCTAGCGGACCATATCGCCAATGCTTTTGATACCATGATGCTAAAAGCATTTGTAATACATAAATTAAAATAAAACTAATCGTCGTCACTAAAAGTACATCTTTTCCGAAGAATCCTAATCCATAGCCATATAATATGAGTGTTCCGATAATACTTTGTAAAATATACATAGATAACGACATTTTACCGAGACTTTCAAACCCTCTAAATATTACGTTTTGTTGATACGTTTGATATAAGTATTTAAATAAACAAATAAAGCCAATCGCTAACAATATACCGAATATCATTGTGATACTCTCAGCCGCATTTTCATTCGATAACCATAAATAAGAGGACTTCCCTAATATCGATACTGGTATAAGATATATAAACCATTTAGAAATGCGTTGGTCTTCGATACGTTTTTCAAACCATTTATATTTAGATAAACATATGCCTAGTGTGAAATATGGAACTTCTATAAAGAAAATCATTACAAATAACCATCCTATATTATCGCCAAGCATTGATTTTAATTGCATGAATTGTGGATCTTTAATATTGTCATCCGCTTCACGAATGTCCCAATAACTACCTTCACTAAATAATGTTTTAACTTCGTGCACATACGAAGCTTTATCACTTGTTTCAATAATAGGACCGGAAGTATCAAATAAAGAAACAATCGACAACCCTAATATCATCCCAAATCCAACGATCGTAACCCATTTAAAAAATTTACGATTCAATGATATAAATGGAATCACGATTAACATTGATAGTGCATAACCAAATAAGATATCTCCTTCCCATATAAAATAAGCATGTAAACTACCTAATATTAATAAGAATATGGCTCTTCTTAACAGTTTAATTCTTGGACGTTTAATTTGTTTACTTTTCATAGATTGATAAAGCTTATCTAAAGAAAATCCAAATAAAATCGCAAAAATAGGCATAAAGCTACCTTCAAATATAATCTTGATAACATAATAAATGGTTTGATTCACACCACTTAAATGATATTGATCTATGTACAATTGCCCTGTTAAACCAAATTGAAAAATTAATAAATTGGCCATAAATATGCCAAATAAACTAAACCCTCTTAGTGCATCAGCAACTTCTATTCTGTTCATTCTATTCACCTCACATATTATATTAGCAAGTTAAAATAAAATCTGACTTATATAAACCTTAAATCTGACTTAATTTTACATATACCTGTAGATACATATAAAATGAAAATATACAATTATATAGAGGTGTAAAAATGACTGCCAAAATATTAATAGTAGAAGATGACTTAGATATACAAACATTGATAAAAATATCCTTATCTAATAAACAATTAGGTGATATATATTTAGCAAGTGACAAACCAGAAGCTGAAGCGAAATTAAAAGCGCATCGCTTTGATATCGTGTTGCTTGATTTAAACTTAAAATCAGAAAACGGCTATGAACTCGTCAAATATATTAAACATGAAGATACAAAACTTATAATCGTGACAGCGAAAGATTCAGATTTGGATGTTTATAAAGGGTTTGAAAATGGTGCCGTAGATTATGTGAAGAAACCATTTGATCCTATTGAGCTTGCTTATCGCGTATCTGTACATATTAAAAATATCAATACGCATCACAATAAGAACTTGCAAGTCAATCTAGATACAACTGACGTCATTACAAATAATAAGAAAGCTAATCTGACTTCAAGAGAGTATGACCTTCTCGCATATTTTATTAAAAATAAAAATCAAGTTTTGACGAAGAGTCAAATATACGAACGTGTATGGGGGTATTCCGTAAGTGTGGATGACAATACATTAATGGTACACATTCGAACATTACGCAAAAAAATAGAAGATGACCCGAATAATCCTCAACTTATACAGACAGTTCGAGGTAAAGGTTACATATACAGAGGTTAATGAAATGAATAAAAGGTTCACATGGAAATTCACAAAATACATTTTTATTTTTCTTACGATTACTTTTATTATAGGTGTAATTGGCATATGGCTTTTCTTTACAAACGTTGTAAAAATTGCTTATTCCGATATAGAAGAAGTTGATGATTTTTATATGGATTTTTCAATATCAAATGAAGAAAACGGCTATAAACTAAATGATGATTTAAAACAAAAATTAAAAGACAATCATGTTCAGTTGTATATTGTCGATAAAGATGCCAATGTCCTTTATCCTAAAAAACAAATGAATTTAAAAAATAAAATTATTAAAAACTTATACAATACACAAGCCATTCCTTTCAGAAGTGATGACTATAGCGTTATATTAATTTATCCAAAATCGCACAACCATCACATACATTCAATAGAAGAAATTGATACTAAAAAATTAATAAGTAGCTTGTATATCAATAATTACAATAAGTATTATCATGTCGAAAAGGATAATCAATTAACATTTATAGATAATCCTGCTTATCATAAAGTTCAATATACAGATGAGTTTAATGATATCGAAAACAAGACATTTAAATTTTTAGCCCTATCTTATTTGTTATTACTTTTACTCAACATGATTTTAGTAATCATTTTCGCATTTATCATTTCTAAAAGACTTTCTAAGCCATTATTCTTCTATACGGATTGGATAGAAAACCTTTCTAAAGGTAAATTGTTTAAACCAAGCTCCAAACACTACAACAAAAGAAGCAAAAAATTATTTAAAGAACTGAATGATTCTGTAGAAAGCTTAAACCTACAACTGACTGAAGATAAAATTTATCAAAATCAAATTAATTACTACCGCGAGAAATGGCTTAATCAGCTATCTCATGATTTAAAATCACCTTTAACATCTATTTATGGTTACGCCAAACTATTATCATCAGAAGAAATAGATACTAAGAAATATGCAATTTTAATTTCAGACAAAGCTGCATATATGACTGAGTTGATTGATAGTTTAAACAATAACTTCAGATATGAAACAGATCAAATGACCATTCATAAAGAATCATTCGATATTACAGAAACATTAAAGCAGCTGAAAAGGACCATACAATACGACAAACTTGAAATTATCAATCAGTTAACAGAACAAAGATTTTATGGCAATAAACTATATTTTGAACGTATGATGATGAACCTTATAGATAATAGTATCGATCATAATAAACGTAACCCAAACATTGAAATCAACATTAAGAATATAAATGAAGGTTTAGAAATTAATTATAAAGATGACGGTGTTGGCATAAGTAAGACGACAGAGAAACATATGCTTCATTCAAATTACACCACAAAAGACAACAAAGAAGGACACGGTATCGGTTCAACGATCATTATGGATTGCATCACATTTCATAACGGAACCTTTAAAATTATGCCCACTACAAAAGGTGTAAACTTCAAAATCCATTTAAATTAAGGAGCTGGGAAGGATGAAGGAGAAGTTGTTTTATAGTGTGACGTATGGATTGTATATGATTTCAATCCTTGTATTAACCCAACTTATTATCTTCAACAAAGTGGATTTAGCGACATTAATTGGTGCAATAATAGGAATATCAGTAGCTACACCACTAGTTTTAGAAAATAATAAATATAAAAAAGATAGATATAATATCTTTACTAAAGAATACTTAATACAGTTTAGCTCATTAATTATCGCATTCATCTTAATTAGATTATTTGTTTCTTCCGATTACAGAATATACCCTATGATGGTGATTGTTGTTATTTTGATTACATATGAAATCATTAAGAGAAGAAAGAAAAAGAAGCTCGAGAATTGAGCTTCAGGTGT
This sequence comes from Mammaliicoccus sp. FSL K6-3158, assembly GCF_038005105.1. Taxonomy (NCBI): domain Bacteria; kingdom Bacillati; phylum Bacillota; class Bacilli; order Caryophanales; family Staphylococcaceae; genus Mammaliicoccus; species Mammaliicoccus sp. FSL K6-3158. The sequence goes on along the minus strand of NZ_JBBOSL010000001.1, from coordinate 367,151 downwards.
TTAAGTCACTAGACAAATTGTATTTTTTCATGATATTCTATAATCAAATAAAGGTAACGTGCTGGAACACGTTACCTCAACAAGCCCGTTTAAGTGACGGTATCTGTACATAATTTTAATAACCTTCTATATGCACGCTAAAGCGAATAGAAGGTTATTTTTTATGTTTTTTATTCATAAAAAGACGCTCAATTCTTGAGCGTCTTTTGTTATTTATGAACTTGTTTGAAGTTCGTCTTCGTGATAATTAAAGTACTTATTAGATATATATTGTTGAACGATGAGTACGATCGCACTTGCACTCCAATATAATGGCAGTGCTGCTGGTGTGCTCATACTTACAATAAATATCATAATTGGACTGATATACATGATGTATTTCATTTGTCCTTTTGATTCTTCTGGTAAATATTTTGTTGATAAATATGCTTGTAATAAATAGAGTGCTCCGGCAATCAGAGCCATAAATATATTTGGTGTACCAAGGTTAAACCATGCGAAACTATGACTTGCAAGTGCATCATTATGAGATATTGCAAAGTACAATGCCATTAGTATCGGCATCTGTATAATCATTGGTAAACATCCCATATTTAAAGGATTTACGCCATGTTCTTTATATAAAGCCATCATTTCTTGGCTATATTGCGCACGTTCTTGTTCATCTTTAGCTGATTTCATCTTCTCATTAATTTCATCCATTTGTGGTTTTATTTTCTTCATTTTAAATTGCATTTTCTTCTGTCCTTTAAAAGAACGCAACATAAACGGCATAACAATTAGTCTTACACATATGGTAACGATGATAATGCCAATGCCGTAACTATTATTAAAGAATGATGCAAAAAATTTAATCAAATAAATGAATGGTTCTACTAATGAAGTATAAAATACACCACCTTCTTGTGGTGCACATCCACTTAGTAATATCGATACTGCTAAAAATGCTAAAACTGTATATAATTTTTTCAAAATTTCTCCTCCAATATATTAATTATGCGTTAATATATTGGACTAGCGTCTTCTTCATCGACGGTCTTGGATAAGCAACGTGTTCTCCACCTTAAAATAGGGACTATCCATTCAAAAATGTATTGATCCTCTACTTCAGTTGAAAATCTTACAATCCAATCTTTGTGGAGCTTGATGTTTGCTTGCATTTGCAAGTAGACAAACAAGAGCGTTAATAACACAGGAATGAAATAATGTATGCTAAATGCAACATAATTAATTAATATTTCTTCACCTAATAAACCTATGAGCCATTCCATTACGCCTTCACTCCTTTCCAATCGAATTTACTACGTTAAATATACATGGTAAAAATATGATATTCAAATAATTGCACTCTTTAAATTTTACAAAACCTATTGTATAATCACAATATTTTGATACAATTGAGAAAGATTATCAATATCAATGAATTGGGGAGGTTTTTTAATGAAAAAGCTATTAATTTTAGTATTAACGTTAATTTTATTTGTTGCAGCATGCGGGAACAACAATGACAATAAAGATTCAAGTAGTAAGAAAGATTCAAGCTCTGATACAAAGTCGTTTACGATGGATAATGGTAAGAAAGTTGATGTACCAAAAGATCCTAAACGAATTGCAGTATTACATCCAACATATGTCGGCGCATTAGTTAAGTTCAAACATACACCAGTAGCAGTACCAGAATTTATTAACCAAAATAAGGTACTTAAAGATGTTACGAAAGATGCTAAAAAAATAGATCAAACAAATGTTGAACAAGTTGCAAAAACAAAACCAGATCTCATTATTACAAGTGCACAAGACAAAAACCTTAATAAACTCAAAAAAATTGCACCTACCGTTACTTTTGATGCAATGACTTCTACATATAAAGATAATACAACTAAATTAGCAGAATTAGTCGGCGAAGAAGACCAAGCTAAAGAGTGGATTAAAGAATGGGATAAAAAACTTAAAGATGATAAAAAAGATTTAGAACCACTTATCAAAGGAAAAACAGCAACAGTCTTACAACAAACACCAAAAGGACTTATGGCATTCAGTGATGAATTAGGTAGAGGTACTGAAATTTTATATAGCGGTTGGGGCTTGAAACAACCAAAAGACCTAAAAAAAGCAACAGAAAAAACAAATGCTATCACAATAACACCTGAAGAATTCGATAAATATTTAGGTGATTTTGTTGTAATCGCAGCAAACGGAAATCAGAAAGCACCATTCGAAGATACAAATGTTTGGGCAAATACAGAAGCTAAGAAAAATAATCACGTCGTTAAATTTGATGTAACAGAAACTCAATATAACGATCCAATTTCATTAGAAAAACAAAGAGAAATATTCTTAAAAGCATTTAAAGAAATGAAATAAATATGAAAAGAGCTAGGATAAATGTCCTAGCTCTTTTTTGATGAGGAATGTGAAATTGGGTGGTTTCTTGGCTTTATTCAGGACTTAAGCCAAGACATCTAACTTAAAGCAACCACTCCAAAACATCCTCCCCTCTCTCTAACTTCAGACAACCCGCAGTCTACCTTGTGCTTAATGAACGTCTACTGACAAAGGTTAGAATGATGATAACTATGCCAATCAGCATACAGAATAGACCTAATTCATGTATACCATTTGTAATGTGGTCACCTTTGAATAGAGTACTAATGAGCGTGGATGATACGATTGCACCGATATACATCGCAGTTCTTAATAATCCTGCTGACATGCCTATCATTGATTTTGGTGCTTGATGATAAAGTGCATTTTGATTTGCTAAATTTAATAATCTTTGTGGCACACCAAAAATTGCAGCTAATAATATTAATATCCATAATGGTGTATCGGCATGAATAAATTGGAAGCCTATCATTGTTATGAGTGCACAAATTGTGCCTAAATATAGTTTGAACTTAATTGATAGTCTTGTACCTGTTAATTGTGCCATAAAAATCCCAACCAAGAATTGAGGTAACATCATGAGTCCTGCATGTGCTGCAGTCAATCCTCTCCCCTCTTCCAGCCATTGAACATATCCATATAGCACACTATAAGAAATAACAGCTGTAAGAAGTGATCTTATATAAGTATTATTTAAAGCACCATTGTGACCAAGTACTCTTAGATCAATAAATGGTTTTTTAGATTTGAGTTCCATGATAATAAAAGTAATCAAACTGAACAGTCCAATTATAAATAGATAAAAAATGGATTGATTTGGCTCCATAAAGAAAATCATCCATGTTGTTAAAGTAATTGTAAACAACGTTATACCTATAAAGTCTATCTGTTCTTTTAATGCATTTAATTTCTTTGGACTTTCAACTTTTGGATAATATAAAAATCCAAATACGAATGAAAGAATGGAAAGTGGAATATTGACTAAGAATATAGCTTGCCAACCGCCACTATGAATTAACAAACCACCGATTGTTGGACCAATAACAGAAATCGTCTGATTGGATATAGATAGCATTGTTAATATTTTACTTGGACTATCTTTACCTGTGCGCTTGCCCTCATAACTGATTAAATACATTGCTGAAGGATAACCTGCGCAAGTACCAATACCTATAAGAAATCTTGCTAATACTAATCCATAAAAAGATGGTGTAAAAATCGCAATCAAACTCGCTACTCCTACTAAACTTGTAGCAAATAAAAATAATCCTCTTGGACCAAATATATCTATTAGTTTACCTATAACCGGTTGACCAATACTTGTTGCTAAATATAACGATGACACAAGCCATGTTGTTTGATAAAAAGGTATACCGAAGGCTTGTGCAATTGGTATAAGTGCAACAGCTAACATAGAAGAATTAATGGGATTCAATATTGATCCTAAAATCATCGGTGGGTATAGTTTCGTATTAAAGGCTTCTTCACTCGAAACTTGACGCATAAAAATTATTTCCTATCTATACGATTGTATTTGACCATTCTATCGTCTCAGTTACTTCCGCATACCTAGGAAAAATCTTATGAATTAGAAATTGATGTGTTTCAATATCTCTGTCTGTCATCGCATCTGATAAGACTGTTAATTTAAAGTCTTTATCTGCCGCTTCAACTAAAGTAGATAACACAACACCACTCGTTACAACACCTGTTAAAATAAGGTGATCCACTTGCATACCACGCAATAACACTTCTAAATTACTACCTGTAAACGCGCTAAAGCGATGTTTTGTAACAACGACTTCATCTTCATTTGGTGCAAGTTCGTCTATAATTTGAGTTGATGCATCATTCACACTCATTTGTTGTCCACTTGCTTTTATTCGTGAAAATGATTTGTTGTAAGGCGACACTTCATGAAATCCTTTCGAAAAAGCTACTCTCACAAAAATAACTGGAATTTGATGTTTCCTAGCACTTTCGATAGCCTTTTTATTTTTATCAATGATTTCACTCGAATTAGATAAGCTACCGACAATACCATTTTGCATATCCATTACTAGTAAAGCAGATTTATTAGACATACTTACACTTCCTTAATATTCTTTTTAATGCAATGTTATCACAGCAATATTTCTCAAGAAATATTTTTGCCTATCAAAAAGCCGAAACAATTCTGACTGTTTCGGCTAAATAACTCTCTATACACTTTGAGATTTTTTTAATAAATATAAGAAATAAGGCGCACCTATAATGGCTGTTACAACACCTGCAGGAATTTCGAGTGGAGGAAACAACCCTTTACCTATTGCGTCTGCTACTAATAGGAATATTGAACCTATTAAAGCTGACAATGGTAACAATTTAATGGCTTTTGGTCCTGCTAGTAGCCTTGCTATATGAGGTGCAATTAACCCTATAAAGCCAATTGTTCCTGTTACTGACACAACAGAACCAACACAAATTGCTGCCATTACAAGATATACATTTCTAATGAGCGATACTTTTTCTCCTAAACTGACAGCAGATTCATCACCTAAACTTAATATGTCAATTTTACGAGCAAATAAGAAAATAAGCGGCAACACCACAACTCCAGGTATAAAGAACCATAAGTCATCATAATTCCGTCCCCATACACTTCCTGACAACCACAATAAAGTCGTATTAATATTGTCTGGATATCTAATCATGAAATATTGTAGACCTGCTTGGCATATTGCACTTAACGCAACACCGATTAATGCTATTGTGTATGTACTTGCTTGGAACAATTTACTGATAAGCATTATAAGCATGATGAGTACAACTGCACCAATAAATGAAGCAATACCTAAGAAATAAAATGGTAGTGCTGGTAACAACAATGTTTGAGCGACTGCAAATAATCCTGCACCTTTTGTGACACCGATGATATCTGGTGATGCTAAAGGATTTCTCAGTAAACTTTGAACAATTGCACCTGATACACCTAATAAGCCTCCACCAATCAATGAAATAATCATTCTTGGCAATCTATAATTATAAACGACAAAATCATAATCATCTGAAAAGCCAGTAAATGTAGATATAATCTTTGATGCACCTATAAACTGAGAACCTACTTGTAGATGAATGAATAATGCGACCAATAGTACGAGTGAAACGATGATATATTTCCATTTAAGTTTCATCCTTTTTGAACACTCCTTCCATTTTTACATAAGTAAAGGAAGAACGGTCCGCCTATTAAAGCTGTTACAATTCCGACGGGTGATTCATAAGGATATGCAATAATATGTGATAACGCATCTGAATATACGAGTAATACCGCACCAATGAGTGCTGTTAATATAATATGTCTTTCATAACCGCCTCTAATCAACCTCTTAGATATATGAGGTGCAATTAACCCTACAAAACCAATTGGACCTGCAACAGATACAGATGAACCTGCTAAAATAATAACCATCAATCCAAATACGATATAAATCAGTTTCTTATAAACACCTAAACTTGTAGCTAAATCATCACCAAGTGAAATAACCGTTAAATGTCTCGCTAACATAATGGTGATAATCGTACCGATTACAAACCATGGTAATAAGACTTCCACACTATCCCAATCTTTACCGTTTAAAGAACCTGTTAACCAATATAGAATATCTGTGGCATTTTCATTCATTAATATCAATACTTCAGTGACCGAAGATAGTAACAAATGAATGGTCATACCCGCTAAGGCTAAACGAACTTGATTATTCTCATGTCCATAAATAAAGGTATAAACAATCACGCCACCTAAAATCGCACCAATAAAGCCAATATACGCACTTTGGTTACCATTATAATCAGGAAAGAAAACCAATGCCGCCACAAGCACCAATGAAGCACCAGCATTAATACCAAATGTTTGAGGTGAAGCAAGTGCATTCCTCGTAATACCTTGCATGATTGTACCTGCTAAAGCTAAACTCACGCCAACCATAATCGCAACTAATAGTCTTGGTAGTCTTACCGTTCTAATAATTAATGTATCTTTCGAGTGATCATTATGTAATAAAGCATGAAATATCGTTTTAAAACTCATAATTGATGAAGCAAAGCTTAAATTTATAAAAATCCCTAAAATTAAAATTATGACTGATACTATAATGATTACTGTTTCTTTTTTCATAACATCACCAACTCAACTCAGAAATAAAACAATGAACGGACAATTGTATGTACGTTCATTGTTCAAGTATTTATTTCTTTTCGTTATATTTTTGTAAATCTTTTATGATATATTCATTGGCATTGATACCTCTGAATCTCGTCCAGAAGTCTCTATCTACTTGATATATTTGACCTTTTTTATATGCTTTAAGGTCTTTCCAAATCGCTTTTTCTTTCCAATCATCTGTTATTGGATTCTTTTTATCAGTTGTAAAAATGATTTTATCCGGATTAATTTTAGATAAATTTTCTAAATTAACATCTTCATATGCATTTTTAGATTCTACAGCATTATCTAATCCCAATTTCGTTAATAGCTGGCCAGCATAAGAAGTAGATGTATGAGCTTGAAATGCATCTTCTCTCGCAACTGCAATCAATACTTTTTCACCTTTGTTTTCTTTAGTAGTTACTTTATCTTTAGCTTTTTTAATTTTTGCATCTTGATCTTCAAGTAATTGTTTAGCTTTATCTTCTTTACCTAAAGCTTTACCAATTGTTTTAAATGAACCATTCACATCATCATAGCTTGCTTCTCTACTTTTCAATACAAGTGTTGGTGCAATTTTCTTCAAGTCTTCACTTATACCTTTATGACGTTGAACATCCGCTATAATCAAATCTGGTTTAAGTGAACTGATAGATTCTAAGTTTGGTTGTTTACGCGTACCAACTGATGTATATTTCACATCTTCACCATATAATTTTTTAATAATTTCTTTCTTATTATCGTCCGCAATACCAACTGGTGTATTGCCAAGATTTTTAACCGCATCTGCAAAAGAATACTCTAATACGACAATATTTTTAGGATTCTTCTTAACTTTTTGAGTACCTAATTCATCTTTTATTTCTATCGTTTCAGATTTCTTAGCACCTGCTTCACTACCTTTATTATTGCCACACGCTGCTAGAAACATTGCCGAAACAACTAATACCGCCATAAAAATTCTTGAATATTTATTCATGATGTCCTCCTATTAATTGATAACTGTTATCAATTATATAATATTCAGAAAATGATGTCTATAGTCAATTTTGAATATTTATTTTATAAAACCCTTTATTTAACTGTTATATAACAATTCATAGTTATCAGATAACTTTACTATAATTTTAATTCAGACTATAAAAAAATACATATGCAAATAAAATGCACATGTATTTTTATTCATATATTATGGCTTTTTAATAAATGCGTACAAACTAACAATCGCGATAAATACGATTCCGATTATGACTGAAATTCGTGTTTCACCATTGAACATCATACCAATAACAACCAGTATAAGCATAATAATTGTGATAATATTACTGACCGGCGCGAATGGCATTTTAAATGGATGGTCTTTAATTTGTTCTCTCTTTCTAAAATTCATATGACTAATTAAAATAGCGAACCATGGCACCATACCTGGAAGCACACCTGCGCTGAACACATATACAAATATATTCGTATCTTTACCTAATAATAGTGGTAATACAATATCTAAGACGATTCCGAAGAAAATACCGATAGATACTGCGATAACAGCAATATGAGGGACACCATTTTTATTCGTTCTATAGAATATTTGAGAAATTTGTTTTTGTTTAGACAACGTATAAAGCATACGACTCGTACTAAAAATACCAGAGTTACAACCTGACATTGCTGCTGTAATTACAACAAAGTTAATAATTGTTGCAGCAGCTGTAATACCTACTTTTGCAAATGTTGCAACAAACGGTGAACCAATTTGATTCACTTCATCCCATGGATAAACCGTTACAATAACGAAAATCGAACCGATATAGAATATTAATATTCTCCATACAACACCGTTAATGGCTTTTACAATATTTTTCTGTGGATCTTTCGTTTCACCGGCAGTAATACCAATTAATTCGATACCAATATAGGAACCAAATACAATAGATAATGCAAAGAAGAAACCACTTAGACCACCAGTAAAGAAACCACCACGATCCCATAAATGACTAACACCAATCGGATTAAAGTTATTACCTATTCCGAAAATTATTAAGCCTAAACCTGCAATAATCATTAATATAATCGTTACGACCTTTACAGCGGCAAACCAAAATTCAAATTCACCAAACCACTTAACAGAAACTAAGTTTGCAGAAAGCAATATAAGAACGACAGCTAAACCTGGTATCCATGAAGGTAAATCTGGCCACCAAAATTTAAAATACGAACCTACTGCTATAACCTCACTCATACCGACAATAATCCAATTAAATGTACTACTTGCAGCTGTTACAAATGAAAATGACGGATGAATATAATCATTTGCAAACTTAGCAAATGAACCTGTATCTGGATAAACGTAAACCATTTCACCTAAAGCTCTCATAATTAAAAATACAAATACACCTGCAATCGCATAAGCTAATAACACGGATGGTCCTGTCCACTTAATCGTACTTGATGCACCCATAAATAGACCAACACCAATTGTGCCACCAATCGCAATCATTTGCATTTGTCTTGACGTTAACTCTCTTTTTAAATTATTATTCATGTCTGACCCTTCTTAATATGTATGTTCTAAATTTTCAACCTATAATTATTAAAATATTCTATAAATATAGCATTTTTAATAATTGGATACCAAGAATTTTCAAATAAAAAACTAATATTTTCATATATTCAATCACAAAATCTACACATTTGTGCTAAATACTACCAGATATTTCTGAAATTGTTTATAATATATAACTATATTTAAAAATCATACTCATAGGTAAAGAAAGGATATTCCTAATGTCTACAATAAACGAAGTAGCAAAAACAGAGTTACACTGTCATTTAGACGGATCTGTCAGCATCGAATTAATCCAACAACTCGCACGAGAACAACATGTATCTATTAATTTAGAAGATATTCAAGTAGATCAAAATTGTGAAAGCTTAGACGACTACTTAAAATCTTTCGACACCATTTTAAAAGTGCTACAAACAAAAGATAGCTTAGAAAAAGCTGTTGTCGACGTCGCACGACAAGCACATCACGACAACGTTAAATATATAGAAATCCGATTTGCACCACTTTTCCATACAGATAAAGGCTTAAACATTGAACAAATATTAGAAGCTGTTAACAACGGAGCAATCGAAGCTGAACATACATATGATATTAAAGTCAATTTGCTAATTTGTGGCATGCGACATCACGACAACCAAACAAACATCGACCTATTTAAATCAGTAGACCAGTTAAATACAAACAATCGTCATATTGTAGGTTTTGATTTTGCAGGTCCTGAAGAAGCCTTTCCAACAAAGGTCATACAGGAAGCTATACAACATTCTACAGATTCTGGCCATTACTTAACATTGCATGCCGGTGAATGTGGATGTATACATAATATAATAGAAGGAATCGAACTCGGTGCACGAAGAATAGGACATGGCGTTGCAGCAATTCAAGATAATCAAGCATTATCATATATTAAACAACACAACGCATTATTAGAAATTTGCCCAACGAGTAACTTACAAACAAAAGCAATCCAATCAGTAGAAGAACTTAATATTAGAAAGCTCATAGAGCAAGGTATCCCATTTAATATTAATACAGATAATAGAACAGTTTCGAATACAAACCTAAACCAAGAATATCAACTCTTGTACAACCATCAATTATTATCAATAGTAGAAATGAAAGACATTAATATTAAAGCATTAGATCATGCATTTATATCTGACATTGAAAAAGAACAATTAAAGACGAAATATTAAAATACCAAAAGGCTGAGACAGATCATACTGTCCCAGCCTTTTAAGTTTCTTGATTGTTATTTACTTGATTCTTTTTTTATGAAATATTTATTTTCAATAATGTCAGTAATGAATAATACAATAAACCAACCAAAAATATATAACGGATTCGTAAATTGATTATTCTGGTACATACTCAATATGTATAATGACATTATCACCAAAAATATTATCATTACAACTAATCTAAATATCATAAATTTCTTGAAATCTTTAGCTTTTTCTCGTCCTCTCAACCAATCTCTAAATAAAAGAAAAATAATAAAAATCGGAAATAAACAAATAAGTACTTGTTCAAGATTTAGGAATAAACCTAATAATAAACTTAAGGCAATAATTAGAAATACAAATACCACCGTTAATAACTCTCTATTTTTTATTAATTGTTTCATCATACAACCACCACTTTCAAAGTAACCTTTAGCTTTTATCCAAATTCGTGTTCACATTGTTTTGTTTAATGAAACCTTTCTTCTCAATAAAGTCAGCAATAAATGATATTATAAACCACGCAAACAAGTATAAATACTTTACTTCTTCTCGATACATACTTAAAAAATATTGAACCAATAATACAACACCAATTAAGAGTACAATTACCCTATAGGTCATAAAACGTTTTATGTTCTTAGCTTCTTCTACACCTCTTAACCAATCACAAAATAGCACCAATAATATAAACAATGGAACCATGAAAATAAGCATTTTCGGAAGTGACATAAATGAATATAAAAGTGCTCCAATTACAAAGATTAAAAACAAGCTTGCTCCTCTTATTAGTGTTTGATTCTCTAATAATCGCTTCTGCATACAACCACCACCTTTCAAAATAACCTTTTACCTTTTAAACGCATTCGTCTTCACATTGATTTGTTTAAGGAATTTTTCTATTTTTGCTTGTTGTCTGCCATTTACATTTTGACTATCTGGTACGATATCTTTTATACCTTTTGTTGAGATGGTACCTTTTTCTGCTTTATCTTCTATTTTTTGCACTTGTTGATCTAAATTTTTAATTGTTTGATTGTAAGTTGTAAAGTACTGACTGATTCTATTTGTTTCTTTTTGATAACCTTTTGGGAGTGTATTATTTTCTATATAATTTGAGAAGTTCTGGTCATTCTTTTCTAAAAGTTTTCTACCTTCTTCTAATTGATCTGCTTCTCTCTTCGTTAAAGGTTGTTCGTCCCATACTTTTTCTTCAATCTTTGTTGTCACTTTATAAATACTTTCATTTGTATCTAAATAACGTTGAATACTTTTATATATTTCTGACTTTGATAATTTTTCATTTGTTAAATCAGATTCAAATACAACAGTTGGCAACTTTGCATTTTCATGTTTATTTGCCTTCTGTTCTGATTGATTGTGCTCATTATCTTTACTTGCTGAACTTTCTTCGTTTCCGCATCCTACAAGCAATAAAGCTAAACTACTATATATGATGACTGACTTAAACTTTTTCATTTTATCTCTCCTATATATAATTTAAATCTTTCAGTATATATGCTATCACTAGTTCATTGTAATTTCTACCATATTTTAGTAATTAGCACTTAATTGTTAACCTTTTAATAATTTAGGTTTACAATAAAGAATATTATTAGTATTCTATTAATAATTAAAGAGGGGGAATTTTAATGACATTAGGAAATAACATCATTAATGGTCATCACTTAACTTTTGATGAGGCTTTAAAAATTTATCTAGATGAATCGATTGATACATTAACACTTGTTCAAGAAGCTTATAAAGTTCGATATCATTATTATGGTAAAAAAGTAAAACTGAATATGATTTTAAATGCCAAAAGTGGTATTTGTCCTGAAGACTGTGGTTACTGTGGTCAATCAAGAGATGTTAAACAAAAATCTCAACGATATGCACTTATTCCAGAGAATCAAATTGTCGATGGTGCTAAAGTGGCTTCTGAAAATAAAATTGGAACATACTGTATTGTTATGAGTGGTCGTGGTCCTAGTGATAAAGAGGTTTCTCACATTACTGATTCTGTTGAACAAATTAAAAGAAATCATCCTCAACTTAAGGTTTGTGCTTGTCTCGGATTAACAAATGAACAACAGGCAGAGTCCCTTAAAAAAAGTGGTGTAGACCGATATAACCATAATATAAATACTAGTGCTAATTATCATGATGAAGTTGTGACAACACATAGTTTTGATGATCGCGTAAATACAATTAATATAATGAAGGAAAAGAATATCTCTCCATGTTCTGGTGTGATTTGTGGTATGGGTGAATCTGACGAAGATATTATCGATATGGCTTTTACATTGAATCAATTAGATGCTGATAGTATTCCAGTCAATTTCTTACACCCTATAAAAGGTACGAAATTTGGTAGTATGGATGACTTAACGCCTATGAAATGTATTAGAATTCTATGTATGTTTAGGCTCATTAATCCTACGAAAGAAATACGTATTGCTGGTGGTCGTGAGGTAAATTTAAGAACGCTTCAATCATTATCTCTTATGGTAGCAAACTCTATTTTTGTTGGAGATTATTTAATTACTGGTGGTCAACCAAATCAAATGGATTATGACATGATTCAAGATTTAGGATTTGAAATTGATTATTAAATTATTATTAGAATTTTCAATTTATTATATTATTTTTTAATGTAAAATGTTACAATGAACATATGCTTTCTATTACACTTTAATGTGTTGTAGAAAGCTTTTTAATTTTTAATAATGTAAGCGCTATATTGAACTGAGGGGGATAAAAATGGAAGAACCGAATACACTGCTGACAATAGTTGGACTCGTTATTATTATTTCAATTGTCGCAATGTTAATTATGAAGAAAATTAGTCCAGTTGTAGGAATGATTTTAATACCTGTAATTGGCGCATTAGTTATTGGTCATGGATTTGGAGATATTCGAAAATATGTTGAATCCGGTATTGATCAAGTATTTAATGTCGCAATCATGTTTATTTTTGCGATTATCTATTTCGGTATTATCTCAGATAGTGGTTTATTCAGACCTTTTGTTAGAGGAATGATTAAATTAACACGAGGTAATATTATTATCGTTGCGATTGTCACAACGATTATCGGTACTTTTGCACAATTAGACGGTGCTGGTGCCACTACTTTCTTATTAGCAATTCCTGCTTTATTACCATTATACAGGGCACTAAAAATGAGCCCATACTTATTAGTACTACTTCTTGCATTAAGTGCAGCAATTATCAACATGGTACCTTGGGGCGGACCAATGGCAAGAACCGCTTCTGTCCTTAAAGTCGATAATATCAACGACTTATGGTATCAAGTTATACCTATTCAATTAGTCGGAATCGTACTCGCAATTCTATTCTCTATCTATTTAGGAATCCGTGAAAAAAGACGTATTGCTAAAGCTTTTCCTAATGAGGATGTTGTGAAAATCAATATGGATGAAATTATTGCAAACTATGAAAAAGACCAAGAAGAGAATGCTACTATTAAAGGTGAAGCTACAAAGCATACTTACATACTTTGGCTCAATTTAATACTTACAGTCATCGTCGTAGCTATGATGTTATTAGATATTGTACCGCCTGAATTTGCATTTATGCTCGGTGTTGCAGTCGCATTACCATTAAACTTTAGAGATGTCGATGAACAAATGGAGCGTATTAGAGCACATGCACCAAATGCCTTAATGATGGCAGCTGTTATATTAGCAGCAGGTGTATTCCTAGGAATACTTAATGAAACAGGTATGTTAGAATCGATTGCACTATCGTTAATTGCAGTATTACCAACAGTTGTAGGACCATACTTACACATTATAATCGGTGTATTAGGTGTTCCTTTAGATTTATTAACAAGTACAGATGCTTATTATTTCGCAATCTTACCTATAGTAGAATCAACAGCCAGTCAATTTGGCGTTCCATCACAATCAACAGCCTTCTCACTTATGATAGGTAACGTAATCGGAACATTCGTCAGCCCATTCGCACCAGCAGTATGGTTAGCCGTTGGACTTGCAGAAATAAATATGGGTAGATATATCAAATACGCATTCTTCTGGGTTTGGGGTTTTTCCATCCTAATGCTATTTATCGCTATCTTGATGGGCATTGTTACGATATAGAATGTGATTTTTGAAAAAAGTGAGGATGTTTAGGGTTTATGCTATGACTTGGACTATCTCTTGGCTTTATTCACTACTTAAGCCATGACTTTAGCTTTCTCTTGGCTTTACTCAGTACTTAAGCCACGACTTTCGCTATCTCTTGGCTTTATTCACTACTTAAGCCACGACTTTAACTATCTCTTGGCTTTATTCACACATTAAGCCATGACTTTCGCTATCTCTTGGCTTTACTCAGTACTTAAGCTATAACTTTCGCTATCTCTTGGCTTTACTCAGACATTAAGCCATGACTTCGACTATCTCTTGGCTTTATTCATACATTAAGCTAAGACTTGGGCCACAACTCTTGCCTTCACTCACCCATTAAATATTTTCACACAAAAAAGCTGAGACACGGATGTCTCAGCTTTTTCTAATCATCTTTTATTTGTCATTTGATTCAGCTTTACGTTCAATTTTTGATAATGTTTTTTCTGCAAATGACTTACCACCGATACCGAATGAGATAGCAAATGCTACTGCTACAGCACCTAAGATTAGTAAGAATGCTACATTAACAATGCTTTGAGCAAAGTTTAATTGATCTAATGTCATAAATACTGAAACGATGATTACTAAATATTTAACGATTTCAGATACGAATACGTTACCTGTAGATTTTTTAATTAATTTAGATAGTAAGTTGCCACCAATGAAACCAATTAATAAGATAATTGCTGCTGAAATTACTAATGGTAAGTATCCAATAATTGCTTCACCAATTGTATTTAATACTTCTAAATTAACTGTATTTAATGATTCAACAACAAAGAATAAACCAATGATTGTTGAAATTACCCAGCCTGCAGCTGAAGGAATATCAATACTTTCTTTATTCTCACCAAAGTTTACATAGTGATTATATTTACTAACATTTAAATTTGTTAATAAATTTTTAACTAATGTACCTAATACTTTTGCGATGAATAAACCAACAACTAATATAACAATCGCAACAATAATTCTAGGTAAGAAGTCTAATACACTACCCATCATGTTTTTAATCGGTGTTGATACAGAAGTCATATTTAATGCATCAAACACTGATGGTAAGAATAATAGGAATATAATGAAGTAAGCTAATTTACCAAATGTCTGAATTAAACCTTCAGATCCTGATTTGCCACTTCCTGATTCAGTTAACCCCTTTTTCTCTAGCCATTTCTCAAAACCAACTGCGTTTAAACCTTTCACAATAATTGTTTTAACAATTACTGCAATTAACCAAGCGACAATTAATAATATAATTGCACTAATTAAGTTTGGTATGAATGCTATAATGCTGTCTAAAGCATTTAAGAATGAATCTGTTATTTTACTCATATTTAATTCCTCCTTTCTTGATATGTTACCCTAGTATAATAATACTAATCATATTTTTATAATAATTTTTGAATTGTTTAAAAAACTATTCTGAAAGCCTAAATAATTTGAATAAGTAATTAATATTTTAAAAAAAATAAACGAGCAGATGATCAAACATCTGCTCGTTTCACGTAAAACACAATCCCCTTTAATAATACTTCTACCTAGTATCTTTCACACGCAATTTTATCTTTATCTCTATCAAATTTTGGTAAATATGCACGATGACCATAAGTCACACCATTTGGAAATACTTTTCTTAAATCTGTGCAATTTTGATAGTTACGTTTTTCCTTAGCACCCGGTTTTTTGTAATTATATCTTTGGCTTGGTGGTAACTGTGTTGTTTTCTTTTTTACAACTTTCTTAATTGTTTTTTTCTTTACAACTTTCTTTGTAGCTGCATCAACTTGACTATGAATTGAAGGCATTGTAAAAGATAACACACAGATAATAGCTAGCAGTAATTTTAAAATATTATTTCTTGTTCTCATTTCTCTTCCCCTTTAATTTTTTATAAATATAGTACAATCGATTGTAATTTTCTACTGTATTTAGCAAAATTATTTAAAATTATTTTCTTTTATTTTTTCTGGATTATTAATATAAAAAAAGACCATGAACTTTAAAATTCATGGCTACTATGTATCATATTCTTTTCATCATTCTTACTTCTTTTAATGCTTTACTAAAATCACTTATTTTACCATCTTTTTTAAAGCCATGTTTTTCATAAAATTTAATCGTAGGATGATTATCTTCAAAAACCCAAAGACTTAATTCATCATATTTATCCTTCATTTCTTCTTCCGCTTCTTGCATTAAACGTGTGCCTATTCCTTGGTTTTGATATGCTTCAAGTAAGTAAATGACCATAATTTCACCACATGTATCACTTGTATCTTCATCTTTGTCTTTACCATACATTAGAAATCCAATCACTTCTCCATCAACCTCTGCAACAATACACGGTGCATTAAATTTATGGTGTCTTTCAATATATGATGATAACGTTAATTGATCCAAATAACTATCTGGAACAATTCCTCTATATGTCGTCAACCAAGACTCATAATGAACTTTAGCAATCGCTTCAATATCTGATTCTTGTTTATTTCTGATTAACATCACTTTAACCACCCACATTCTATAGAAGTTAAATGTAATTTTACTATAAGTGTCTATTAAATAAAATAGTAAAAGTCCGAGACATTCTCATTCGTCTCAGACTTTATATTCCTTACATTTCCATATCATGTATTTTCATCATTAAACCATGTGGTATATCATCATGTTTGACGACTTCTTTTTTATAAAATGTTTTGCCGTTATCGTTTGAAATTAATTTTACAAAATCACCTTTTTTAGGTTTGAAATCACTTGTTGATTCGATTTTGATATTTTCCGTAACTTCATTATTTTTCTCACTTACTACTTTTTCTGCAGTTGTACTATTCTCCATATATCCGTAGTAAGTACTTTTTTGCGTTGAAAATAACAATAAAGCTGCGACTGCTAAAGCTACGATAGCTAAGCCACCTATTAATAATATTGCTGATTTTTTATTCATTGAGAATCCTCCCTAATGTACATCATAATGCGTATAAGCATTTTATGAAATAATCACGCATCAATCTTCTTAAATTCGACATATTTATTTAGTATTTTTCTCTCTTAAAAAAATCATTAAAAGTTGAATAACTTGCGATAAATGGTAAAAATCATCATACTATAATTGAAAATATCTAAAGGAGTGGAAAAAATGAACCAAGAACAATTTGAAAAAATAAAAAATGGTAAAGGTTTTATAGCTGCACTAGATCAAAGTGGTGGTAGTACTCCAAAAGCTCTTAAAGATTATGGTATTGAAGAAAATCAATACAGCAATGAAGATGAAATGTATACACTTGTTCATGAAATGAGAACACGTATCGTAACATCTCCAGCCTTTACTTCTGAAAAAATATTAGGTGCTATTTTATTTGAACAAACAATGGACCGTGAAGTTGAAGGTCAATATACTTCTGACTACTTAGCTTCAAAAGGTATCGTTCCTTTCTTAAAAGTAGACAAAGGTTTAGCAGATGAAGAAAATGGCGTTCAGTTAATGAAAGTCATTCCTGGTTTAGATGAGTTATTACAACGTGCAAAAGAACGTAATGTATTCGGTACAAAAATGCGTTCAAATATTCTTGAAGCAAATCAAGAAGCTATCGCTAAAGTTGTAGAACAACAATTTGAAATTGGTAAACAAATTATCGAAGCAGGATTAGTTCCAATTATCGAACCAGAAGTGAACATTAATGCTAAAGATAAAGAAGAAATCGAAGATATCTTAAAAGAAGAAATCGCGAAAGAACTAGATAAATTAAACGACGATCAATACGTAATGTTGAAATTAACAATTCCAACAAAACCAAACCAATATAAATCATTAATCGAACACCCTAACGTTGTTCGTGTCGTTGCATTATCAGGTGGTTACTCAAGAGAAAAAGCAAATGAATTACTGAAAGAAAATGACGGACTTATTGCAAGTTTCTCACGCGCATTAGTAACTGACCTATTCGCTGGACAATCAGCAGAAGAATTTAATAACGGATTACAAGACGCAGTAGATTCAATCTATGACGCTTCAGTCAATAAGAATTAAAAACATAACAAAAGGCTTGGACAATTTATTAGTGTCCGAGCCTTTTTTATATTGGGGTTAAATTCGGCATAAAACTTTTAATACTTTTTAATTCAATACACTTTTTCTTTGATTTACTTTCTGGAATACTACTTTATTAATAGCTTCTTCTACTACTTTTTTATGTTTCTTTTTCTCCCAATTCATTGAATCAATGGATTCTCCTTCATATTCTTTATATTTATAGAATTTTGATAGCACCATGATTCCTGACAAGATATTACATTCCAAAATTGTACCTTCTTTATCTGTAACTACTATCGCCACTTTACCAGGTCTTAAAAACTTTTTAGTAATCCCCACTCCTAAATAGCCTTCTGAATATTTTGAAGTGAGTTTTTTAATTTTTTTCTGATAATATATTCCATGGTAATAGTTTGCAACTGCTTGTAATAGAACAACGATAATTAATAGTATAATAAACCCGAAATTTTCCATATATTAAACCTACTTTTCTATTTAATATTTTCTAAAATGATTTTCCCTAATATAACTGGTGAGTTCGCAAAATTCCCTATTGTAGAGCCTGCAATATGCGGTGTAATCGTAATATTATCTAATTTATTATATGGATGTTCTAATGGTAGCGGTTCTTTTTCATATACATCTACTGCAGCACCTGCTATTTCTCGACTTTCTAATGCTTTAATCAAATCTTCTTCATTTATAAGTCCAGATCTAGCAGTGTTTATGACGACAGCACTTTCTTTCATGATTTTAAAGTGTTCTTTATTTAACATATCTTTTGTTGTATCTGTAAGTCTATAATGCATTGTAATGATATCCGCTTCTTTGACTAAATCATTTAGATTATTAACTTGTCTATCTTCACTTTGACCATCATAATACTCATCAAAATATAATATTTCTCCACCAAATGGTCTAAGTAAGTCAGCTACTCGTTGACCGATAGCACCATAGCCGATAATACCAACTTTAGAATTTTTAATTTCTGGTGCTAGTACTCCATTTGGATAGTGTTTTTCCCACTTACCTTGCTTCAAGTTAAAATGACCTTTAGCAATATTTCTAATTTCAGATAAAATCATACCTACTGTAAATTCGGATACACTTGTAATACTTCTACCTGGTGTATTAAAAACTTTAACACCTGCTTTTTCTGCATACGCATGATCCACATTTTCAATACCTGCACGTAGCACACCAAGTATTTTTAAACTCGTAAATTTATCTATTGTTTGTTGATTAATTGGTGCGAATTGAGTAATAACAATATCAAAAGTTTCAGCATCATTTAATAATTCTTCAGGTAGTTCAACTGCGTCTGGTCCATTTTTTTCTAATTTAATATTATCGAGTTGAAGTTGTTCTAAATCATCGTGTTTCCATTCTCGTATAGTTACATCGATACCATTATTTTTCAATTCTTGTAAACCTACGTCCATCATATCTTTATCAATAAATAAATCACTAATAGCCAAACATTTCATCGTATCTACTCCTCTGTCTGTAATTTTACTGACACTCTATAACTACCTCTTGTGCTCGCTTTTTCAAAAGCACTTTGAATATCATTGAGTGAAAATGTTTCTTCTATTAGAGGACTGACATCAATTTTTCTGCCACTAATCAATTCTGCTGCATCTTCAAAATCCTCTATACTAGATCCATATGTTCCAACAAAGTAACTTTCACGATAATGTATATAATTAGAATCGACATCAAGTTCTGGCGCAGGATAACCCGCTGCAAAAAATAGAATTTGTCCTTCTGTATTTTTGATAATATCTAATGATTGTTGATTTGCTGAAGCCGTACCAACCGCAACAATTACAATATCAGCACCTTGACCAGTTAACGCCATGATTTTTTCTTTTAAATCTACTTCATTAATATCTATTACTTCAAAACCCAGTTCTCTTGCTTTCTTCACTTTGACTGGATTCCTTTCACTCACAATAACGTTTGCTCCTTTAATTCTTGCAACTAAAGCATTTAGCAGCCCCATCGTACCTGCACCAATCACAACTAAATGATCATCTTTAGTGATCTTTAACTTCTTGATACCTCGTATAACTGATGATAGTGGTTCAACAAATCCTGCTTCTTGCGGAGATACATCATTGTTCACTTTCACGATACTTTTAGCGTTTCTTACAAAGTAATTTGCAAATCCAAATATACCAAAGTAGTCATCTGAGTAATTTTTACCGAATTGATGGATGTTCTGACAGTTTGTTATTTTTCCTTTAAGACATTCGTCACATTTCCCACAATAGTCATATAGCACACTTACTTGATCACCAATTTGATATGTTTCTGAGACTTTTTGTCCCTTATCAATAATGATGCCAGAAACTTCATGCCCTCCTGCCATAGGATAACCTTGATGTTCTCTTTTACCTTGCCATTGTTGATAATCAGTTGTACATATATTACATGCTTCTTGACGAAGTAATACGTCATGTTCACCTAATTCAGGTAATAACATCGATTTAACACTAGCTTTTCCTTGAGATTCTAAAACACCAAAGTCTATTTTTTCTATACTCATACTCAATCATCCTCACTTATATGAAAAATGACATGCCATATGCAATTAATACTGCTAGTGGTCCGGTTATTGTTCTTGAAAATAGAACAGCTGGTGCTGCAACACTGATTGTTTCAGGTTTTGCTTCTCCGAGTGTTAATCCAACTGGTATAAAGTCACAACCAACTTGTGCATTAATGGCAAATAAAGCAGGTAAAGCAATACTCATTTCAATATTTCCGCTTCCAATCTCATTACCAATTAATGTACCGATAATAGCACCAATAACTGCACCTGGAGCTAATAATGGAGATAAGAATGGCAACCCTGTAATAAATGCTAATATTACAAGACCGATGAGATTATCCGATAAAGGACTCAGTAATTTGGCAATAATATCACCAATTCCGGTATAATTGATAATTCCAATTAACGTTGCGACAAACGCCATAAAAGGTATAATATTTTTAATTACTGTATCAACTGTATCTCTACCAGATTGATACATAATATTCATAAACTTACCTGCACCTTTAGCGATTTTATCAATGATAAGCATCATTTTGTTTTTAGGTACTTCTTCCTCTTGCTGATGTTCTTGTTTTGCTTCTTTGATTTTTGTTTTTATATCTTCATTTCCAGATTGTGTCTCACTTTCACTTTTAGTAGCAGCTAATTCTTGAGTTTCTCCATCACTTACATTCTCTAAATCTTCCGGTGTTACACCAGATACAAATATATCTTCTGTCATGAACTTAGCTAAAGGACCAGACGGACTCATAACTTTTACATTTATCGTGGGAATCCCTATTCTTGGATAAGTTCCACATCTAGCTGTACCACCACAATCAATTACTGCAACCATTGTTTCTTCTTTTGGCACTGGATCTTTAAAGGAGTCAACTGCAGTTGTTCCCGTCATTTCTGCTATTTTTTTGGCAACAGGGTGAATACCACCACCGGTTACACTCACTACATATTTCAGTTCATCAGTGGCTTTCAATGTTAAGGGACCACCCCAACCTTGTTTCCCTTTATTAACCTTCACTATTTTAGACATTTCTTATCCCCCCTTAAATCATTTATCTTCGTTTAGAATATGATTTAAACCTTGTTTTTTGAATAAATGCATACTAATTTTTTCAGTTATAAAGCCTCTCATCAATATGACAATCAAACCAGTTAATAGAAACATTAAAGCTAGTGATGATTGATTCCCACCTGCTTTTGAAAAGCCATGCGCAATACCTAACCAAATAAATAATTCAGCAGAGTTGGCATGTGGGAAAAGTCCTGTTACTGGATGTAAAAATGAAACCGTTGAATCATAATATGCTGGTTTATATCGTTCAGGCAAAAATCTCCCAACCGTATAACACATAGGATTTGTAAAGAAGAATACAGCTAAAAATGGAACAAGTGTGTATCTTAGAATTGTAAATTTAGTGATTTTCTGAATAAAATTATTTACATTGTCTTCACCAATCAATTTTACTAATGCATTGATTGCCGTGATTAATACGATTAACAATGGAATAATATCCGTCATAAATCCCATAAACACTTCTGCGCCTTCTTCAAACATTCCTATGAAACCATCAGCTACTTTTGTTAAGAAATTCATTAAACATCACCCCTATATTTTTAATAAAGTTTAATCTTTTCATTTAAAGCAAGCTCTGGAAAATGAGATGGTGTTACTAAAATCGCGCCAGGTAAAATTTCTGTATTTTCAACATCTGAGAAATAAATTGAAACATGACCTAATGTATCAAAATTTTCATTGGCTTCTGATCCTACTTGAACAATATGATATTCATTATTTCCAATAGATAATGTGCTACCTTCAACTAAATTATGACCATTGTCTTCTTCAGGTACATGTAAGACTGATATGTCAGCTAATTCAGGTGGTGCATCCTTTCCAAATAATACTAATAAATTTTCCTGTTTAAACTCTTCTACTAACGATCCTATTTCTACTATTTTTGAACTAAACATTTTGACACCTCTTTATATTATTTGAATGTTTGATCTTGTAATTTTCTAAGTTTCCAAACTGTTGTATTTGTATCTAATGAAACATTATCTTCTGTTAAGAATTCACCTTCATTGATATCTTGATTTGCTGTTACATTTCCTGAAATCAAGCCAATCGGAATATGTTTTTTTTCTACAGTTTCTTCATGCGTTTCCATCAACCCTCTTACACAATAACCACCAATACCATCAATGCTTTCGCCGGCTTTTATATCTTTCTTAGCAACTGCAACTGTTTCTGATACTGGCCCTTCAATTGGAATAATGGCATAGTCATGGTTTAATACTGCTTTAGCAATTGTTAATGGTGTTTCTAAACTTGCTAAATGGAAAGGTCTATATAAGATATGGTGATCTCTATCACCTTTTTTCAATAAATAATTTAATTCGTTTGCCACACCAACGTTCTTACCTTTAACAATAATAAATACACCTGGTGCTAACCCATCGACGTATTCAACTACTTCAAAATTATTTAATACGCCACCATTTTCATTTGAATTCAAATCATCTAGTACAGAATCTAAATCTCCTTTTAATCCATGCATACCAACAACATCTGGTTTATATCCAGTTGCATTAGATAATAATGTCATCTCTGCCATTGTTTTTGTACCATCTTGAAAAGCAGCTAACATATGAGGTGCCATATGTTTACTCAATGCTTCTTCCCTTGCAGTATCTGGATTAGCTGTAGGGATAAGCGGATTATTCTTACCTTTACCTGCAACAAGTACTTCCAATCCCATTGATTTAGCAAATTCAAATAATCCAAGTGTTACTGCAGGTTCATCTCCATCAGATCCTGTATAAACTAAATTAGCTGAATCATACAATTTCTTCATGATTGGTCCAATTGTGATATCAACTTCAACATTCAACAATACTAAATGTTTCTTAGCTAATAATGTTTCTAAAGCAATTTGTGCGCCAACTTCAGGTACACCTGTTGCATCAACTATTACTTCTGGTGCTTCGTCATGAATAATTTCTTTAAAATCATTTGATACTTTTATATCTACATGAACTTCACTAGACTCATTAAATGCATCTTTAGCTTTCTCTGCATTTTCTAATTTAATATCACTTATACCTACAATTACCATTCCTGGAATATGCGCAATTTGTGATACCATACCAAATCCCATTTGACCTGCTCCAATAATACCGACACGTATTGGATTACCTTCACTTTCTCTTTCTTGCAATTGGCTGTATATAGTCATTCAAACATCTCCTTTTACATTTGTTCAATCATTGAAATTATGTTCTTGAGTGTTATAATAACAATGTAAGCGCTTAAAGTCAAATGTAAATTTACATAAAATGATTCTAATAATTTCCAATTAATCATGTTATATTTATAAATAAGGAATAGAAAGGATTTAAATTATGTCTATATTAGATGATACAAGAATGATGATTAAAGTATGCAAAATGTACTATCAAGAAGGACTCAGTCAAAATGAAATTGCAAAAAAAATGAAAATAAGTCGACCTACAGTATCGAGGCATTTAAACCAAGCCAAAAGAAAAGGTATAGTCGAAATTAAGATTAATGAAAATGATTTACTAGAATTGGAAAAAGAATTAGAAGAAAAATACAAAATAAAAGAAGTCATTTGTGTTCAAAAAAACCACAACTTAAAATCTACATTAGGGAAAAGCGCAGCCGACTACATTTTAAGAAACTTAAAAGATGGTGATACATTAGCCGTTTCAGCAGGAACTACTGTTGATCAAGTCGCAAAAATGTTAACCACTCATAAAACTTTTCCAAATTCATTATTAATTCCTTTAGTCGGTGGTATGGGGAATGTCACAATAGACATACATGCAAACCACATAGTTGATACCTTTAGCAAAAAATTAGGTACAAAAAGTTTATTCTTGCATGCACCAGTCGTTGTAGATGATAAATATTCGAAAGAATTTATCATGAAACAGAAATTCGTTCAGAACATTACTGAAAACTATTCCAAAACAAAAATAGCAATTGTCGGAATAGGATCTAATCCTTTAGAATCAACAATGGTATCTGCTTATAACGATGAACTATCAATAAGCGATGTTTCTAAAATTAATGCAACAGGTGATATATTCTATAATTTTATCGACAAAGACGGTAAACAACTTGATTGTGAATGGAACGATAAAGTAATCAGTATTTCTTTTGAAGAATACAAAAAGATTCCACTCAAAATTGGTGTCGCAGGTGGTATAAATAAAGCATCAGCCATACATGCGGCATTAAAAAATGAATTAATCGATGTGCTCGTAATAGACGAAGAAACAGCGATTAATATATTGGAGAAATACTGATAAAACAAAAAACTTCACATTAAAAAACCAGTATAAATCCATTTTATAATGGATTTATACTGGTTTATTTTGTTATTTTATTATGTTAGATGTGTTTCATTGAGCTGACTTAATTCGGAAATAATTTTCCTGCTATCTGTATTTAATTGTTTAACAAATACTGTATTGTTTTTATCTTCGAATTTTTTCACCATTGAATCGATTGCATTGACTGCTGAGTCATCCCATAAATGTGCGTGTGTAAAGTCTAATTCAATCTGACTATTCTCAATAGAAAAGTCTAGCTGATTCATCATTGAATCGATTGAAACAAAGAATATTTGTCCGGTGAATGAATATTTATAATAATGATTTTCTATCGTTTGATGAACATGAACATTCGATATTTTAGTAGCAAAGAATAACGAGCTAAATATTACGCCGACAATAACGCCTATAGCTAAGTTATGTGTAAACAACACGATTATCACTGTCAAAATCATAACGACCGCATCTGTTCTTGGAGCTTGCTTAACGTACTTAAATGATTTCCAATCAAATGTACTTATTGATACCATCACCATAATACCCGCTAAAATCGGCATAGGAATTTGTACAACTACATCTCCTAATAATAGGATGAGAATGATTAAGAAGACACCCGCCGTAAATGTTGATAATCTACTTGTTGCACCTGATTTTACATTGATGACAGATTGACCAATCATAGCACAGCCACCCATTCCTCCAAATAGCCCAGTGATAATATTGGCAATACCTTGACCTCTAGATTCTTTATTTTTATTACTATGAGAATCTGTTGCTTCATCAACAATTTTAGCAGTTAATAAACTTTCTACTAATCCTACAATTGCCATTGATAAAGCATACGGCAAAATGATAGTTAATGTCTCTAAGTTAAAAGGAACTTGTGGTATTAAGAAATTCGGAAATGCTCTTGTTATCGTACCTAAATCGCCAACTGTTCTTACATTAGAACCTGTTACCATATATAGCGTTGTTAATAAAATAATTGCGATAAGCGGTGCAGGAATGGCTTTGAAATATTTTGGTACAATATAAACAATAAGTAATGTAACAACTATATAAATATATGTACTTATTGAAATACCGAATATATGCTCAAGTTGAGACATAAAAATCATAATCGCTAAGGCATTTACAAATCCAATCATGACTGACCTTGGTATAAACTTCATGAGTCTACCAATTTTGAGAATTCCTAATATTAACTGTATAATACCCATGAGTATCGTTGCTGCAAATAAATAATCGACACCATGTTCTCTTACTAAAGGTGTTACAATAAGCGCAACAGCTCCAGCAGCTCCAGATATCATAGCAGGTCTACCGCCTACTATTGAAGTTGTCGTAGCAATAATAAAAGCAGCGTACAATCCTACCATTGGATCTACACCTGCAATTATAGAAAACGCAATGGCTTCAGGTATAAGTGCTAGCGCTACAACAATACCAGCTAGTAAATTTTTCCCTGGATTAGAAAGCCATTCTTCTATATAAGATTTAAACATTATACATACTCCTATTTTATATATTTTCAATAGTGCTATTATAAACAAAAGAGTTTCATATGTATACATTTATGAAACTATTGAGGTGAAATTTATGAATTATGGTTATATTAGACCAATCGAATTATATGATACAGTCGCTGAACAACATTCAAAGTTAAGCAAATTTTCGTTAACAATTATTGAAGAATCTCATGCACAAACTGACATCAGAAAAGAATTAAATACTTTATTTTATAGTAAATTACAAAGCGGGGATAAATTATACATAACTGATTTATGTATACTTGCAGATACCTCATATCAGTTAGAAGAACTCATTGAAATTGCCCAGGAAATCAATGTGGATATTCACATTATTAATGCTCAAATAATAATTAGCCGACATGAACAAATGAATTTTAATAAATTTTTAAATCTACTTAATCAGTTTCAAAGCGATATGATTAAATTCAGAACTAAGTCTGGTATTGCAAAAGCCAAAACAGAAGGTAAGACTATCGGAAGACCAAAACGAAATGATCTTAATTTAAAAAATGCCATCGAAATGTACCATTCTAAGAAATATACTTTAGAAGAAATTAAAGAAGCGACAAACATTAGCAGAGCAACATTGTATAGACACTTAAATAAATAATAATTAGGGACACAATTCTGGGAAATGTCTCTTAGACATACTGTTGGAGACACAATTCTGCAAAATGTCCCTTAGACATACTGTTAGAGACACAATTTGGAATTATGTCCCTTAGACATACTGTTAGAGACACAATTTGGAATTATGTCCCTTAGATATGCTATTAGAGACACAATTCGGAATTATGTCCCTTAGACATGCTATTAGAGACACAATTTGGAATTATGTCCTTTAGACATGCTGTTAGGGACACAATTCTGGGAAATGTCCCTTAGACATACTGTTAGGGACACAATTCTGGGAAATGTCCCTTAGACATACTGTTAGAGACACAATTCAGAATTATGTCCCTTAGACATGCTGTTAGAGACAGAATTCTGGGAAATGTCCCTTAGACATACTGTTAGAGACACAATTCGGAATTATGTCCCTTAGACATGCTGTTAGAGACAGAATTCTGGGAAATGTCCCTTAGAAAAACCCTCTCTTATTACCATTATTCAGAATTATGATAGTTAGCGCGTTCTTATTACCACTTTTCAGAATTATGGTAGTTAGCGCGTTCCCATATAACAACTAAAGGCTGAGACAATTTCTGTCTCAGCCTTCTTACTTCTCCTATTATTTCATAACGCCTGCGTCTTTAGGGTGGACGCCATGTTTATAGTAATCTATTTCTTCTGGTTCTAATGGTTTTTTACCACGAATGATGTCTGCTGCTTTTTCTGCTAGCATCAATACTGGTGCGTGGATATTACCATTTGTTGTACGTGGCATTGCTGATGCATCGACTACTCTCAAGTTCTCCATACCGTGTACTTTCATTGTTAATGGGTCAACTACAGCCATTGGATCTGATGCTGGTCCCATTTTTGCACTACATGATGGGTGAAGTGCTGTTTCTGCATCTTTTTTAACCCAATCTAAAATTTCTTCATCTGTTTGTACTGAAGGTCCTGGAGATATTTCACCATCATTATATGGTGCTAAAGCTGGTTGTTTCAAGATGTTTCTTGCAACTCTAATTGCTTCTATCCATTCTTGTTCGTCTTCTTTTGTAGATAAGTAATTAAAGACAAATTTAGGTTTTTCAAATGGATCTTTAGATTTAATCTTCAAGCTACCTCTAGAGTTAGAATACATTGGTCCAATATGTACTTGGAAACCATGTTTCGTATCTGCTTTTTGTCCATCATAACGTACTGCTAATGGTAAGAAGTGGAACATTAAGTTTGGATAATCAACTGTATCATTAGATCTTACAAATCCTCCACCTTCAAAGTGGTTACTTGCTGC
Organism: Mammaliicoccus sp. FSL K6-3158; assembly: GCF_038005105.1. NCBI lineage: Bacteria > Bacillati > Bacillota > Bacilli > Caryophanales > Staphylococcaceae > Mammaliicoccus > Mammaliicoccus sp. FSL K6-3158. Next base: position 338,249 of record NZ_JBBOSL010000001.1, on the reverse strand, counting down.
TGGTCCTTTTCTACCGAAAATCCATTGTAATCCGATAAATGGCATTTTAAATTTATTTAAACTTGGTTGTTCAGATACTGGTTTAGAAGATGCGTGTTGTACATATACTTCTAAGTGGTCTTCAAAGTTTTCACCTACACCTGGCAAGTGTACACGTGTCTCTATACCTAATGAGTTTAAATGTTCAGAGTCACCAATTCCAGAAAGTTGAAGTAATTGTGGTGTATTGAACGCTCCACCTGATAGAATGACTTCTCCTGCAGCAACTGTATGTGTCTTACCATTTTTCTTGAATGTTACACCAGTTGCTCGTCTACCTTCATAATTGATTTCTGTAACAAAAGCTCTTGTTTGAACAGTTAAATTCTTACGTTTCATAGCTGGTCTTAAATAAGCAAGTGATGCTGAAACGCGTCGACCATTATGAATTTGGCTATCAAATGGTCCAAATCCTTCTTGTCTAAATCCATTTACATCAGGTGTCTTATTGTATCCAGCTTGAACGCCCGCTTCAAAGAAAGCTTGGAATAATGGATTTGTTGCTGGTCCTCTTCTTAATTTAATTGGACCATGGTGACCACGATATTGATCTGATTTATCTGCTCCAAAAGCTTTTTCTAATCGTTTAAAATATGGTAAACAATTCGCAAACTTCCATGTTTCCATACCTTCAGGTTCTCCCCAACCTTCATAGTCCATTGGGTTTCCTCGTTGATAAATCATACCGTTGATTGAACTTGAACCACCGAGTACTTTACCTCTTGTATGTGCTACTTTTCTACCGCCCATGTGAGGTTCGCCATCTGTTTCATATTTCCAGTCATAGAAACGATTACCTGATGGATACATAAGTGCTGCTGGCATTTGAATCAATAAATCCCATGGATAGTCACTTCTACCCGCTTCTAATACTAATACGGTCTTATCTTTATCTTCACTTAAACGATTACCTAATACAGATCCGGCACTTCCGCCTCCAATAATTATATAATCATAAGATTGCTTCATCTCAAAATCCTCCTATATACTCGTTCTTCTTTGTTGTATTTATTTACTAAACCAATTCACCGGCTCAGGTTGAATATTTGTATAAATGTGTTTAGAAATTAAATATTCTTCTAAACCTTCTTTACCTAACTCTCTACCAATACCAGATTGTTTATATCCACCCCATGGTGCTTGTGCAAAATATGGATGGAAGTCATTAATCCAAACAGTACCCATTTTCAATTTATTGGCTACACGATTTGCTTTAGCGATATCTTGCGTAAATACGCCGCCTGCGAGTCCATAAATAGAATCATTCGCTAATTCAATCGCTTCTTGTTCATTAGAGAATCCTTCAATTGTTACGACAGGTCCAAATACTTCTTCTTGGACAATTCTCATAGATGTATCACAGTTTGTAATAACAGTTGGTTCAAAGAAGAAACCATCTTGTAAGTCTGCCCTGTCTGGTCGTTTACCACCAGCAGCAATTGTCGTACCTTCTTCTTTCGCAACTTCTATATATTTTTCAACTTTATCGCGGTGTTCTCCTGAAATTAATGGTCCCATCTCAGTTGTTTCATCAAAGCCATTACCGATTTTAATTTTATTAACACGTTCGACTAAAGCTGCTTCGAATTTATCTTTAATATCGTTATGTACGATAATTCGTGACCCTGCTGAACAAACTTGACCGGCATGGAAGTAGCCACCATTTAATGCTTGATCAATTGCTAAATCAAAATCTGCATCATCGAATATAATATTCGGATTCTTACCACCTAGTTCTAGTGCAATATTCGTTACATGGTCTGCTGCACGTTTCATAATATGCTTACCTGTTTGAATACCACCTGTAAATGAAACTAGATCGACTTCTTTATGAGATGCTAATACTTCACCAACTTCAGAACCTTTACCTAGTACAAGGTTGATGACCCCGTTAGGAAATCCAACTTGTTCCATTAATTCAAATACACGAATTGTTGTTAATGGGGTAATTTCACTTGGTTTCATAACTAACGAACAACCTGTTACAAGAGCAGGTGCTATTTTCCATGAAGCTTGAAGTAACGGATAATTCCAAGGCGTAATTTGCGTTACAACGCCTACAGGTTCTTTTACTAATTTACTTTCTGAATGAGGTATTGGAGAATCAATAATTTCACCACCATCATGTCCTGCTAAACCTGCAAAATACATAAATACATTATGAATATCATCCATATCTGCATATGATTCTTCTAATGTCTTACCAGTATCTAATGTTTCAAGTTCTGCTAGTTCTTCTTTATGTTCTTTAATTAAATCTGCAATGGCTCTAACTTTACGACTTCTATTCTCAGTCGTTTCACCTGACCATTCACCAGTTTCAAATGACTGCCTAGCTGCTAAAATTGCTTTTTCAGCATCTTCTCCTGTACCTTCTGCTACTGAAATCACAACTTCTTGATTATATGGATTCACAATGTCGCGAGTCGCTTTATTAGAAGCTTCTACCCACTCACCATTTATAAATTGTCGTCTAGATAAATGCTCTATATATCCCATTCAAAATACCTCCGTTAACTTTGTTAAATTTTTATTTAACGAACTTTACAGATTTTATGTTAGCATAGAATTATGAAAGACGTCAAATTTCCAAAGTTCATTTATGGTTTGTTTTTAATAGGTATTTCAAATAGACAAGTAATGGAAAAGCAACTACAATGTATAAGGATTCATGGTACAATTAAGGTAACTATTGGAGGTGTATGTAGTGGTACGTTCAGATAACTACGAAAAACAATTAGACCAAGCTAAAGACATCGTGATTAACGGTATTGGAGAAACGATGGATTTATATGGTATTAATCGAAGTGTTGGAAATTTATATGGGACGATGGTATTTGAAGGTAGTATGACACTAGATGAAATGCGCGAACAACTTCAAATGAGCAAACCAAGCATGAGTGCTGGTGTTAAGAAACTACAAGAATTTGATATCGTCAAACAACAATTTACAAGAGGAAGTAGAAAACAACATTTCATCGCTGAAAAAGACTTCTTTATCTTCTTTAATAACTTTTTCTCTAGAAAATGGGATCGAGAAATTTCTATTAATATGGATTCTGTTAAAGACGCAGAAATCTTGCTACAAAAAATCATAGATGCAGATGATGTCGATGAAGAAACTAAAGAAGAAGCAATCACCATTCATACACAATTAGAAGAATCAAAAGTATATTATGAATGGTTAGCAAATATCAGTAATGCTATTAAAACTGGAGAGATATATAAGTATTTCCCAATACCAAGTCATGATGACAAATAAGTAAAAGCGCGAGGTAGCAATGCATACCCCGCGCTTTTGTTATTTTTAGTGATATTAGTATTTGCACCTTTGGCCAGAACTGCTTGTAACGGCTACTTTATTTACAAAACTCGTAAAAATTGTAAATACTAACAGCCTTATGAACACTTCTTGCCAAACTTGTTCATAAACACTCCACCACAATACAAAAAGCTCACAACACTAGCTAGCGTTGTGAGCTTCTTCATTATAAATATTGATTTTCTTTTAAGTATGCAACGATTTTATCTACAGATTCTTCTACACTTTCGTTTTCTGTATCAATGACTATTTCAGGGTTTGATGGTTCTTCATATGGTGCATTAATGCCAGTGAATTCTTTAATTTCACCGCTTCTTGCTTTCTTATACAGTCCTTTTGGATCTCTTGATTCACACTCGTCTAAACTACATTTAGTGAAGACTTCGATGAATTCACCGTCTTCAAGGATATCTCTAACTGTATTACGGTCTTCTTCATATGGTGAAATGAATGCTGTCATTGTGACAACACCTGCATCTACCATTAATTTACCGACTTCACCGATACGACGGATATTTTCTTTTCGATCTTCTGGACTGAATCCAAGGTTTTGGTTTAATCCATGACGAATATTATCTCCATCTAAACGATATGAAGTGATATTTTGTTCAAATAATGCTTTTTCTAATGCTACAGATATTGTTGATTTACCTGATCCTGATAAACCAGTAAACCAAATCACAACACTTTTATGACCGTTACGTTCTTGTCTTTGTGCTTTTGTTACTTCAGAATCATGCCATGTAATATTTGTTGACGCGCTCATTATTCCACTCCTAAAGAAATTAATTTTGTCTTAAACCTTTAATTAATACATCTGCTACTTCTGGTCTTGAGAATTCTTTTGGTAATTGTTCACCGTTACGAAGTTTCTCTCTTACTTTTGTTCCACTTAAATGAACATGATTTGATTTGTCATGAGGACATGTCTTTGCTGTTGTCATGTTGTCACAAACTGTACAGAAGAATGCATGTTCAAATTTAAAGATTTGAATGCCAATTTCATTTTCATATTGTGAAATTAATTCTTGTGCGTCATATGTACCATAGTAGTCACCGACACCTGCATGGTCACGTCCGACGATAAAGTGCGTACAGCCATAATTCTTACGTACTAATGCATGTAAAATGGCTTCACGTGGACCAGCATATCTCATTGCTGCTGGATAAATAACAAGACGTGTTCTTTCTTTAGGATAATAATGTTTCAAGATAACTTGATAACTTTCCATTCTTATTTCAGCTGAAATATCATCAGACTTCGTTTCACCAACTAAAGGATTTAATAATAATCCATCAACTGATTCAAGTGCTATTTTTTGAATATATTCATGCGCACGATGAACTGGGTTTCTCGTTTGGAAACCTACAACTGTTTTCCATCCTAATTCTTTAAATAATTCACGTGTTTCACTTGGGTCTAAATGGAAATCACTAAATTCATCATGCTTTGGTCGATCAACTAATTGGATTGGACCAGCTAAATAAACATTACCTTTTTCATATACACGTTTCACACCTGGATGATCCACATCTGTTGTGCCGTATACATTTTGAGCTTCTTTAGCTTTATCATACGTGTATTTCTCTTCAAGTTTTAACACACCATATAAATGATTGTCTTCTCCATATAAAGCGATGTCTGAACCTATTTCATATTTGTTTGCTTCTTCTTCAGTAACCGGTAATGTAATTGGAATACTCCATACAAGTCCGTTTTCTAGACGTAGATTTTCAACGACACTGATATAATCTTTCTCGCTTAAAAATCCTGTCAGTGGACTGAAACCACCAATTGCGATTAATTCTAAATCTGATAGACTCCAAGGATTTAATGTTAATTTAGGATATGATTGTGCCGCTTCAATAAGTTCTGCTCTTTCTTGACCTGTTACTTGGCGATTAATTAATTCTCCACCATGAGCTTCGATTGTTTCTTTAGTCTTTTGAGTTGCTGATACCATCAATATTCACTCCTATTAATTAATTTGATCTACTTCTTTTGATTTTTGATTTTGAATATTAAAAGGAAATTTATTATGTTGGTAAAGTGTGAATAGTACTAGACCTAACCAAGCAAGGATAATAACACCTTTTATAATATTGACTGTTGCTTCACTGCTAATTAAAGTACCTAATAAAACACTACTATTTGTAAATATGATTAGACCACCGACAAGTACTGCTAAAACATACACCGGTAAAGTCTTCACTAGCCATGCTGAGAACGGTGCTGCTACGACGCCACCAAATGCTAACGCAACGACGAGTAAAATATTTATTTGACTCCAACCTAAGAAGATAATAAATCCTAATGAAGTTGAAATTGTCACAAAGAACTCACTCGCTGAAACTGTTCCGATAACATATCTTGGTTCAATTTTATTTCTTGATAGTAATAATGGTGTGTTGACTGGACCCCAACCACCACCACCAATTGCGTCTAAGAATCCTGCAATTGCACCTTGTGGAACAAGTAATAAAGCTGAAAATCTGCCATCTTTCACTTGTTGGTTTTGCTGTTTTTTAAATACAAATTGATAAATAATATAAATTCCCATTGATAATAAGAATAAGGCGATGAATGGTTTAATAAAATCACTGTGCAGGTTGCTCAATACACCCGCACCGATAAATCCAGTTATCGCGCCTGGTAAAGCAAGTTTTAGAATAATAGACTTGTCAACATTTTTAAACTTTAAGTGTGAAAGTCCTGATGCTGCTGTTGTTGCCACTTCTGAAAAATGAATGGTTGCAGATGCGATTGCTGGTGCCACTCCAAAAGTTAATAGTAATGATGAAGAGGTTGCACCAAATCCCATCCCAAGAGAACCATCTATAAGTTGTGCTAAAAAACCTACTAATGCAAATATCGTTAACTTTCGCATAAGCTACTCCTCTCTGGCTTTCTATTTAAGTTGTCGTTTCAACCAATTGATTAATTTATTTTGCTCATCCGTATCAAAATATTGATGAGACAAAATGTTCTCTAATAATTGGTTTTTTTCTGTTTGCTCTATTTCTAGTGATTTAATGATTGTGCGACATTCATATAAAAAATCTACATATTCTGTATAATCTACTGAATATTGTTGTTCTAAATCTTTCAAAATATTACGCACTAACTTTGGGCTTGCACCATTTGATGTGACGCTTATCTGCAACTTACCTCTATTTAATGTCCCAGGAAATATCACATTGCCATCTTGTGCATCACCGACCATGTTGATTAGACAATGTTTAGGGGTGTTATCTTTAATGACATCGGTTATTTCTGGTGAGTTCGTGGCATTTATAATAAAATCAACATGTTCTATATCAGATATTTCAAAGTCCTTTTTGTGCCATTTCAATTTCCCTTCAATTTCATATTGCTTTAAATGGTCTGTAAGTTCTGGTGAAATAACATGAATCAACGCTCCACTATCTATCAGTGCGTTCACTCTACGTTCAGCAATTTTACCGCCACCAATAACTTTGACGATTTTATCTTGTAAATCTAAATTGATTGGAATGTATGCCACAATAAATCATCCTTTAATCTGATATTTAAACTGTTTGAGTCGTCAGTGTTTCTAATACGCGATCTTTCAATGCTTCTTGTATGGATGGATGATGACCTAAATGTTCGCATACAATGATGTCGCTTTTCGTATTATGTTCTGCTGCTGTTTGCTCTATGTGACGCTCCAAGACACCTGTAAACCAAAGATACGGTGCAATGAATACTTGTGAATATTCTTCATGTAATGCATCTTGCAAAGCTTCTTCAAAAGATGGCTCACAGGCAGCTAAGTAACACACTTCTACATTTTTAAATGCTGTCGATTCATATAAAGCTTGACCTATAGCTGTTATATCTATCTTCGTTTGCGGATTGTAACTGCCTCTTCCAACAACAAGTAATTTAGCATCTTCTTGAATCGCAACTTTCGTTTCTTCAATACGTTCTTTAAGAATGGCTGTTAATCTTGATTGAACACCTAAAGGCTCTCCATAAGTGAAAGTTACTTCTGGATATTGTGTCTTAATTTCATCTATCTCTTTCGGTATATCTTTAAAATAGTGACCTGCACTTAGTAATAATACGGGTATAACGGATATTTCGGTTGCACCTTTTGCTATTAACTTTTCGACACCTTGCTGAATATCCGGTTGTGCTAATTCTAAGAAACAAATTTCTTGTAAAGGTATATCAATAGACTGTTTCACTGATTCTATAAAAGAAATTGCCTCATCTGTCGCTTCTTTAATTCTGCTACCGTGACTGACATATAACACGCCTATCATTGTATCCCTCCAGTATTAATAAATAAGTTGTGGAACGTTCTGTTCTGATGCCACTTCTTCAAACCAGCTCATGCGTTCTCTTAGTTTGACGACTTCTCCAATAACAATCATTGCAGGGTTTGTGATTTGTTCTGATTTCTCTACGATGTCTTCTAAAGTCCCTGTCACTGTTACTTGTTTCTGTGAAGTTCCACAATGAATTAATGCTACTGGTGTTTGAATATCTTTACCATGTTTCACTAATAATTTTTGGATGTCAGGCAACTTCTTTACACCCATATAAATACAAAGTGTCTCAGGTCCTAGTGCTAAGTGTTTCCAATATTCATCTTCATCAACACTGTCTTTCATAACACCTGTTATAAAGGCAACAGATGAACTATAATCTCTATGTGTTACTGGAATACCAGCATAAGCTGGTGCTGCAACACCAGCAGTAATACCTGGAACCACTTCGAACGGAATATCATAGCTATTTAATGTTTCTGCTTCCTCGCCACCACGACCAAAGATAAATGGATCGCCACCTTTAAGTCTTGTTACGGTATAACCTTCTAGAGAAAGTTTTACGAGCAATTCATTAATTTCTTCTTGAGTTAAAGAGTGCTTATTTGGACTTTTACCGCAATAAATCATTCTCGTGTCTTCAGTTGCATAATCTAATAATGCTTTATTAACGAGTCGGTCATATAATATGACATTAGACTGTTTAATGGCTTTAATACCTTTAACCGTTATTAAATCTGGATCGCCCGGTCCTGCACCAACCAAAAATACTTTCCCCATTCTTACACCCCATTTTCTGATTAACTGTGGAAGTCTTGTCCTGAATGCACTTCTTTAATAATGCCTTTACGGATAACAAAGTCTCCAAAGTGTTCTCCATCATTTTTTTCTTTACCGTATTGAATCAGAATTGGTTTTAAGCTTTCTAAAATCTCATCTTCACCAATATTTTCTTTAAATAGTTTATTTAAACGATCTCCAGTGAATCCACCGCCAAGATACATATTATATTTACCTGGCGCTTTACCAATAAATGCAATTTCAGCTAATGCTGGTCTTGCACATCCATTTGGACACCCTGTCATACGAATCGTTATTTCTTCTTCATTTAATCCTGCTTCATCTAAAAGTCCTTCTATTTTATTAATAAGTGTTGGTAGATAACGTTCTGATTCAGCCATCGCTAAACCACACGTTGGAAACGCAACACATGCCATTGAATTTCTTCTAAGTCCTGTGTAATGTTCACCATCTGTAATTCCGTATTTATCAATAATTTTTTGAATTTGTTGTTTTTTACTTTTAGCTACATTGGCAATGATTAAGTTCTGGTTTGGTGTTAGACGGAAGTCTCCAGTATGAATTTCAGCAATTTCTCTAAGTGCTGTCTTCAATTTGTAGTCAGATGTATCTTTGACACGTCCATTTTGAATAAATAATGTAAAGTGCCATTTTCCGCTTCCTTCAGTCCAGCCATATCGATCACCATTATGTTTAAATTCAAATGGTTTCGCTTCTTCAATTTCCCAACCTAAACGTTTATTCAATTCTTCACGAATAAAATCAACACCAAGACGGTCAACAGTATATTTAAATCGTGCATTCTTTCTGTTTTCTCTATTACCATGATCACGTTGGATAGTTAAAATTTTCTCACAAACATCTACCGCTTCTTCTTTAGGGAAGTAGCCTAATAAACGTCCTACTTGAGGGTATGTCTTCGTATCACCGTGTGTCATACCCATACCGCCACCGACTGTCACATTAAATCCGACTAATTGTTCACCTTCAATAACTGCAATCAATCCGATATCTTGTGAATAAACATCAATATCATTTGATGGTGGTACGGCGATACCTATTTTGAATTTTCTTGGTAAGTATGTCTTACCGTACATTGGTTCAACTTCTTCTTTTGTATCGATAATTTTTTCATCGTCTAACCAAATCTCGTGATACGCACCAGTTTGAGGTGATAAGTGATCACTTATTTGTGTAGCAAGTGTATCTACTTCTTTGTGCACGCCTGACTGATATGGATTTGGATTACACATGACGTTTCTGTTAACGTCACCACATGCTGCTAATGAATCCATGACTGCATGATGGATACTTTGCATTGAACTTTTTAAATTTCTTTTCAAGATGCCATGGAATTGAAACGCTTGTCTTGTTGTAAGTTTGATTGTGTTATTAGCGTATTCTGTTGAAATATCATCCATCGCAACCCATTGATCAGCAGTAGCCGTACCACCTGGAACTCTAACTCTAATCATGAAACTATATGCTGGTTCTAACTTTTGTTTACGACGCTCATCACGAATATCCCTATCATCTTGCATATAACTACCATGGAATTTAAGTAATTTAGTATCGTCTTCAGCTATTGCGCCAGTTATTTCATCTGCTAAACCTTCTTTAATTGTTCCTCTTAAATAATTACTTCTATTCTTAATGTGTTCCATTTCATCTAATTTGTCGGATAAATTAGTTTGAGTGCTCACAATATTGCCCCCTCTTAATAAATATCTCTTTGATATCTTCTCTCTTTTTTCAATTCAGTTAAAAATTCTTCTGCTTCTTCTTCGTTATAATGTCCTTCTTTTTGAATGACATTTAAAATGGATTGATGCACATCTTTAGCCATATGTTTTTCATCTCCACATACATAGATTGCTGCACCTTCTTGAATCCATTGATAAAATTCTTTACTGTTTTCTTCAATTCTATGTTGTACATATACTTTTTCTTCTGAATCTCTTGAGAACGCGACACTTAATTTATCAAGTACGCCATCTTTCAACCAACCTTGCCATTCCGTTTGGTATAAGAAGTCTGTCGTAAAGTGTTGTTCACCGAAGAATAACCAAGCTTTATTAGTAAGTTCTAATTCTTCTTTTTCTTGAATATATGATCTAAATGGCGCAACACCTGTACCTGGTCCTATCATAATGACAGGCGTTTCACTTGTTTTAGGGAACTTAAAGTTAGGATTCTTCTTCAAATAAATCGGTACTGTATCACCTGGTTGTAATCGTTCTGCAAATTGTACTGAGCAAACACCTTTTCTATCTCTATCATGAGAGTGATAACGAACTGCTCCTATAGTAAGATGTACTTCATCAGGTGCTGCTTGATGACTACTTGCGATTGAATATTCACGAGCTGGTAATTTTCTCAATATTTGATGCAAAGCATCTGGTTGCAAATCTTCAGGTGGAAAATCATTTAATAAGTCTATTAAATCGCGACCTTCAACGTATCCGTAAATCCATCGATCTTTTTTAACTTTTTCAGATAACACACCATTCCCGAAGATATTCGCAGCCTTTGTGACGATTGGTTTAGTTAATTTTGTAATTTCGAAATGATTAGTTAATGCATCACGTAAACTTAATGTATCGCCTGAATCATTAATTGGCACAATTTCTTCTGGATCCCAAACGAGTGTTTCAATTAACTCTGATACAATTTCGGGATCATTTTTAGGGAATATGCCGATACAATCGCCTGGTTCAAATGAATCATTGAAACCTTCTAAAGAAAGTTCGATATGTCTAACTTCTTTATTTGAACCTCTACCGTTTAAATTAATATTCTCTAAAATTTCAGCTTCATACGGATTAGAGCGTGAATATGTTTGAGTAGCTGATAAATCTTCAGCATCTAATTTAACGGGTTCCTCTGCCGCTTGACCTGATACTTGTCCGATTGAATTTAAAATGTCTTCCATCCATTTCTCAGCAGGTTCATCAAAGTCTAGATCACAATCTACTCTTGGATGTATTCTCTCTGCACCTAACTCTTCTAATCTCTTATCAAAATCTTTACCAGTCTGACAGAAGAATTCATATGATTCGTCACCAAGTGCTAACACTGAGAATCTAACATCATTCAACTTAGGTGCCTTACGACTATGTAAAAACTCATGGAATGTAATTGCATTATCTGGTGGATCTCCTTCTCCATGAGTCGCTGTGATAATAAATAAATCTTCTACTTTCTTTAAATCTTTAGTCTTAAAATCTTCCATACATGCAAGATTGACATTGAATGATTTTTCTTTTAATTTACTTTCTAACGTTTCAGCTAAACCTTGAGCATTACCTGTTTCAGAACCAAACAATACCGTAATATCTCGCTTCTTAAACTTAGGTTCACTGCTTACTGCTGTAGATTGTTCAACAACAGGTGCACTTGCTTGACCACCTTGCACGACTGACGCCGATAAGTAACCACTCAACCAAATCTTTTGTTCAGTTGTAAGTGTTGCAAATACTTGATTTAACTTTTCTGACTGCTCTTGATTAAAAGGGCTATTTGTTACTGATAATTCCAAAGATGTCACCTCATCCTGTCCAATTATTTAAGTTTTAAATACTATTCTTATGGGAATAGTCTGATTTATGCTAAAAAAAGATTAATAAATCTCTTAATTAGATTACTTAGGTTTATTATTTACTGTATGCAAACCACATTCAGTTTTGTTGAAATTCGTCCATCTTCCTTCACGTGAATCACCTGAAGAAGATACTTGAGCTGTACAAGGAATACATCCAATACTTGGATAATTAAAGTCATGAAGTTCATTGTAGGTTAAATCGTGGCGTTCAATATATGCCCATACATCGTCCCAAGTCCAATAAATTAAAGGACAAACTTTTATAGATTTAAATCTTTCATCTTTATTAATAAAATCGGTATTTTGTCTGCTTGGAGATTGTTCTCTTCTTAATCCTGAGACCCAAGCAGTAGCGCCCGATAATACTTCTTCTAATGGTTTAATCTTTCTGATATAACAACATTGATTCGGGTCACTTGTCCATAGTGCCGGTTCATATTGATCTGCTTGTTGCTCTAGCGTTAAATCAGGCTTTTTAAGTTCAATATTTAATGTTGGATATCTTTCTTTCACACGGTCAATCAAATCGTACGTTTCTTGAAAATGTAAATCAGTATCTAAGAAGACAATTTTGGCATCTGGTTTAACTTTTGATATTAAATCTATCAAAATCATACCCTCTGCCCCAAAACTACAAGAATACACGATAGAATCTCCATAATGTTCATACGCCCATTTAATTATTTGATATGCACCTTTAGTTTCATCGTCAATATCAATATCTTTAAAAGGATCAGTGTCAAAACGTTCATAAGTTAACACTTCGGCCATAATATATAACGTCCTCCTTATACTTATTTCTACAAGCTTTTATGTTTAAAACCAATGTTTTTAGCAGAAATTATTTTAAACAGATAAGTTTACTAAGAAATAATAAATTATGATGATTAGCATACCCGATACATCATATGATGTCAACTATTCTTTTTAAATTTTCAGTCTATTTAATGAAGAAATTATTCACTGAAAATGTTAGGTATTGTGAACACTTCAGTGTTAGTTTGTTTTTAACTGGGGGCTTAGTTACAAAACTACTCAAATTTGTAACTACTCCTATCGTTATTCACACTTCTCATGAAAAATGCTTCTAACAAAATTAAGATATAAAAATTCCAACAAAACTATAAGATTTTGTTGGAATTTTTATTATAAGTTATCGTCTTCTTTTTCTGCCCGTACTTGAACGATTCTTAATGATCGTCGTTCTACTGCTTTTAATTTTTCAGCTCGTTCTTCTAATTTAATTCGATCTCCGCCTAGTGTCCGGATAAATGAAACCATCATCATCACAAATATAACGGTTAGTGGCACACTCGCTAATATGGATGCGGTCTTCAAGACGTCTAACGCGCGTTCTCCACCTACTAACATTAATGAAAATGGCAATAAGCATAATGCAAACGCCCAGAATAATCGATTTGCTTTTAATGGTTCGTCTATGACTTCTTTTTGAGTTGCTGCTGCTAATATATATGACCCTGAATCAAATGTCGTTGCTAAATATAAAAATGCTGAGATTAAGAATAGAACAATCATTACTTTTGGAAATGGTAATTGATGCATCACTTCTATTATAGTGGCTTCAGCGCTATGTTGATTCAAGAATTGAATGACATCAAATTGTCCTGAAATTTGTAAGAACACTGCATAGTTACCAAAGATACCAAAGAATAATACACATCCTAAAGTTCCATAAATAATTGTACCTAATACGACTTCTTTTAACGTACGGCCTTTGGAAATTCTGGCAATAAATAAGCCAATAAATGGCGCATATACTAACCACCAAGACCAATAGAATATCGTCCAATCTTGAGGAAAGTTTGTTTCTTTTCTATCTCCTACACCACCAAATGGTTCTAACCATGTTGCCATTCTAAAGAAATTCTTCAACATATTTCCTAATCCTGATACAGTCGTTTCCATAATAAATATCGTTGGCCCAACAATCAGTACGATTCCTAAAATTAAGAACGTTAGCCAAACGTTAATATCACTTAATTTTTGTATACCCTTTTTCAAGCCAGTATAAGAACTAAATGCAAAGATGACTGTAATGATGAGTAAGATAATGCTTCTCATAACCATATTCTCACCGTCAAGCCCTGTAAGTCGCTCTATCCCAGCAGAAATCATTGGTACACCCAATGCTAATGATGTCGCTGCACCGCCTAATAATCCAAAAATAAATAAAATATCTACAATTTTACCGAGTAATTTATCCGTTTGACCTTTTAAAATTGGTCTACATGCTTGGCTGATTTTATAAATTGGTTTCTTCTTAACAAATACTAAATAACCAATTGGCAAAGCAGGTAACACATAAATCGCCCAAGCTATTGGTCCCCAATGAAACATGCCATACATTGTTGCGTATTCGAGTGCTTCATCCGTCATACTACCTGCCCCATACGGCGGCACTTGATAATAGTATGCCCATTCGATGACACCCCAGTATAGAATATCAGAACCGATACCCGCACAAAACAGCATCGAAATCCAACTAAAATTATTAAATTCAGGTTTATCACTTGCTTTACCTAAAGTGACATTCCCGTATTTCCCAAACGCTATGTATAATACAAATGCAAAAACAATCAATCCAAGTAATAGATACCATGATCCTAATGAGTCTGAAATAACATCATTAATACTTGTGATGACTTCTTGACTAGCTTTAGGGAATACCATCATCGGTATAACAGCGATAAGTAATACTGCAACCGTCCCATAAAATGTCCACCAGTCCATTACTTTATGTTTCTTCACTTCTGAACACTCCTCGTTGTCGATTAATGTACATCGTTAAATAATCATTATTAATGAACACGATGATTTAAATCACAATGAAGACACTATAGAACTTTAAATAAAAATGCAAATTACATACAATGAAAAGCATCATTACTTATGAATAAATATATATAATACACTTTTTATAATCATTATAAATATTGCTACAACGGTTGTGTTAAGTTAAAATTTAACGAACGTAACAAATCTAACGTTCTTTTATTATGAATTTTTATACATATTCAATGAATATAAATTTATATAAAAAAGAAGGAGATATGACATGAATTTTGCCATATCTCCTTCTATATCTCATTAAATATAAGTGGTCATTAAATAAAGTACTGGTAACATAATCGCACTGAGTACAGCTGTTAAAATCATACCAATTGTACTAAATGCACCTGCTTCAATATTGGATTCTAAAGCTTTTGCTGTACCAAAAGCATGTGAAGCATTACCATATGTTAAACCTTTCGCTAAATCACTTTTAAACTTCGCTTTACTAATATAAAAATTACCTAAAATACTACCAATTAAGCCTGTCGCTATAATAAACATAACCGTTATCGTATCTGTTCCACCCATTTGATGAGACACTTCAATGCCTACTGCTGCTGTCATCGATCTAGGTAAAATTGTTACAATCGTTGAACTCGGATATCCCATTATATATAGGACACCATAAATAAGGACAAAGTTAACCATGATACCTGCCAATACACTTGAAATAATAATTTTGAAGTTCGCGACAATCAACTTTCTATATTTATATAACGGATACGCTAAACTCACAACTGAACAATCTAAAAATTGATGAATCCATGAACCACCTACCATGTAGTCTTTGTAATTCATACCTAAGACTAATAAAATTGCGACAATCATAATTGAAGCAATCAGTGCTGGATTAAGAATAGGATGTTTATATTTAATTTGTAGTTTCTTAGCGATGATAAAACAAGCTAATGTTAAAAGTACCATCAATAAAGACTGTATAATCATGATGCATTCTCCTTATCCGTTTTATTAATATTTAAAAACTTCTCACAAACATAACCAGATGACAGTGCTACTAAACTTGTACTCACAATGAGTAACACGACCATAATGATATAACCTGGTCCAATCTGATCTGCAATATCCATAATACCTACAATTGAAGGCACGAAAAACAAAATCATAACATTAATTAATTTATTAGCACCGACTTCTATCCATCGTTCAGGTAAAATACCTGTTAGAAGTAATAAAAATAATAATGCTAGTCCAACAATACTACCTGCAATTGGTATATGTAATATTTCTTGAAGCCATTTACCAATTTGAGTAATCATATATATGAGAGATACTTGAAATAGTATCTTTATAAACGTTTTAATCATCTAAACTCATCCTTTTAATAAGACCTTATAGACAATATTATAGGACGGTTCAAAGTATTAATAAAATACATATTATCGATTACAACTATTCCACTTTGGAATAGTTCAATTATATTTTTATTGTTCAAAGCAAAAAACAGGCTAGAACATTATGTTCCAGCCTGTTTCTTGATTAATGATTCTTTTAGAAATAATATCCATTCTTTTGTAACGCGATTCACATAGGCACCTTTTTTCCAAATTAATCCGAGATGCCAATATATCTTTTCACCTTCAAGTTCAATCATTGTCACATCATCACTCATTTGTTCAGCAATACTTCGTGGCACAATAGATAGACCAAGTCCTCTTTCTATCATATTGCTGATAAAGGTAAGCTGTGATATTTTAGCAACTGTCTTTGGATAGAAGCCTTCTTTCCGGCAGTTCTCAATAATCATATCTCTTAAATAGTAGTCATCGTGGAACAAAACAAATTCTTCATCTTTCAATTCACTGATTGATACTTGATGTCTCTTGGCAAGTTTATGTGACTTATTCACTACTAAAAACAATTCCTCTTTATAAAGTGGCACGCTGTTATATTTAGATGAATCTACAGGTAATGTCGTCACACCAATATCTACTTCATCTTTATTAATATAATGTTCTACCGCTTTACCGCCACCTTCAGTAACTTCGTATGTGACGTTAGAATATTTACCATGAAAATTCTCAAGACTGTCTGTTATAAGATCCACTTTAATCATAGGCGACAACCCTAATCTAATATGTCCACGTTGCACTTCAAAGATATCATTCAATTCGAGCGTCAAATGATCAAATAGCGTTAAGAATTCTACTGCTTTATCGTAAAATACTTCGCCAGTATCTGTTAGTTTAATGTGTTTTTGTGAACGATCAAATAGCGTGACATCAAATTCATTTTCAAGATTTTTTACAGCTTTACTAATTGTAGATTGCGCTACAAATAAATGTTCTGCAGCTTGTGTCATACCACCATTTCTAACAATTTCCACAAAATATTTTAACTGTTTAAACTCCATTTGCTATACCTCATTTCATGGATTTCATGACAGAATTAAAGCGAACATATAAATACGATAAGTATAATAATCGGAATGATATATCTCATTAAGAATTTCCATAATTTAAACCATTTTAAAGAAAGTTGATTCCCCATTTGGAATTCTCTTTTTACAATAGCTTGATCCATTCTAAACGAAATAAATATTGCGATTAGTAAACAGCCAATTGGCAATAATATGTTGCTCACTAAATAATCTGTAGCATCAAATATAGACTTCCCAAAAATCGAAACATCTGCAAGAACACCATATGACAGTGATGATGGAATACAAGCGATAAATGTCAGTAATCCTAATACCCATACTATTTTTGAACGCGATCTTTTGCCTTCTTTTTCAAAAGCTGAAATGATAATTTCAAATTGACTAAATGAAGAAGTCAATGTCGCAAATAAGAATAACAGTAAAAATAACGTTAAGAATACTGAACCAAATGCCATTTGGCCAAATACATTAGGTAATACGATAAATAATAATCCAGGACCTTCAGTAGGTTCTAATGAAAAAGCAAATACAACTGGGAATATCGCCATTCCCGCTAATATAGACACGATAATATTCATAATCGATACCGACATAGCTGACGTTGGTAAACTTTCTTTTTTACTTAAATACGAACTATAAGTAACCATACATGAGAATCCCACAGCTAACGCGAAGAATGACTGACCTAACGCATATAACACGCCTTCAGCTGAAAAGTCTTCAAAGTTGAAACTAAAGAAGAACGATAATCCTTCAGATGCGCCTTCTAAAGTTACTGCTCTCACAACAAGAATAATAAAGAATATAAATAATAAAGGCATTAATACATTATTTGAACGTTCAATACCTTTTTTAATACCGAAGTTTAACACAACAACATTCATCAAAATAAAGACAAACACACCGATTAATACAGTAAATGGCTCTCCTATAATTTGTTCAAAGACTTTACTGTAATTTGTATCATCAGATATAAGATTGCCTGTTAATCCCAATGCTGTATAAATTGTAATCCAACCACCTACAACACTGTAAAAGGATAATAATAAGAAACATCCAATAACACCAAGTCTTCCCGTTATTCTCCATGGTGATTTGGGTGCTAGCGTATCATAGGCAGCAACAGCTTCTTTGTTTGTTGCACGTCCAATGATAAATTCAGAAATCAACATCGGTAATCCGATAAATAATGTAAATATAATAAATAACAATAAGAAGGCGCCACCACCGAATTGACCTGCAACATAAGGAAACTTCCATATTGCGCCAATACCGATTGCAGCACCTGCTGATGCCATAATAAATCCTATCTTAGATGACCATTGATCTCTTTGATTGACCATGTTATCACTCCATTCAGTTCTTCCTTAATTGAAGTATAACGTAAATTAATCATCTACACAGTAAGAATTTTTATGACATTTGTTCTACATCTGTAAATATACTGCCCATTTTTTTAGCAGCATTATTTGAAAACATTAAATCTAAATTATCTTGAGATTCTTGTGCGTGCTCTTCAGAAGCTTTGTACATTTCATCTTCGTATGCTGTTATCACATCTTCTAAATTGTCATGATTTTTAAATGCACGTGCTAATAAATACGCATCATATAAAGCTGTATTAACACCTTCACCAGCGAATGGACTCATAACGTGAGCAGCGTCACCTAACAATGTCACATTCGATTGACGTTCCCATTTAAAACCAATTGGCAATTTATAAATTCTTCTAAACAGAACTTTATCATCGGCATATGAAATGTATTTTAACAGCTCTTTATCCCAATCTTTAAAATCTTGTAATAAACGTGATTTTAGTTGGTCAGGTGACAAAGCTTTATACGTATCTAAATCTTTATATGGTATGCGATAAGTGATATAAACTTTAATCGATCCATCACCGTTTAATTGTCCAAGTATAGCTTGATCCCCGCCAAGCGCCATTATTTTACCATTCTTATTAAAAGCAGCTAAATCTGGAAATTGTTGTTTCACATCAGAAATGTTTAGTTCGACCATTGATATGCCTGTGTAGCTGATTTCTTGCTCTGTAATAAATGGTCTCACTTTAGAAAAGGATCCGTCTGCACCTACTACAACATCAAAGATTTCACTCACATTATGATTAAAAGTAACTTTCACTTTATGATTATCTAACGTTTCGATTGCTTTAAATTCATAATGATAACGGATGTTTTCTGGATTAATTTCGTTAAGAATCATATCGCAAAGTTCGCCACGATCAATCTCTGGTCTTCCGCCTTCACCTTCAGCATCATCTTCAAAATACAATGTGCCATCTGGTCCAAGAATTTTTGTATCTTCGCCTTCAAATCTTGCCATACTTTTAAATGTTTCAATAAGACCAGCTTCTTTAATCGGCAATTGTCCTGATTCTTCGTGAATATCTAATGAACCACCTCTGTTGCCGTTAATATCACGTTCACCTTTTTCAAATATAGTAAATGGAATTCCTTGTTTTTGTAGTAACAAACCGAGCATTAAGCCACCAGGACCGCCACCTATAATTGCGACTTTATTATTTTTATTGCTTTTCAACATTTTTACCTTCTTTTTAATTTTTATATAAGTTTTTTGCTTTTTCTTTTGTTTCATTTATAAATGATTCGAATTTCGCTTTTTTCTCATCATCTTCCACTGCTTCTCTTCCTGCTAACATAATTTCTTTAAATAAATCTCTAAGTTGATTTCGTGCATCTTCCATTGCTTTAATATCAACATTTTGGAATCCTTCTAATCGTTTCGTAAATTCATCTTGATTGATGTTTTCATTTAAAAATACTTCGCCTTCATCTGTAATTGTATAAACTTTTTTACTACCATCTTTAGAAATTGATACAAAATCTCTATCTTCTAACATTTGTAAAATTGGATAAACAGAACCAGGACTTGGTGCATAGAATCCTTTAAATCTTTCTTCTAAATCTTTAATGACTTGATAACCATGTTTCGGTTCTTCTTTTAACATTTTTAAGATAATAAATTGTAAGTTCCCTTTCTTAAAGAAACGATCTCTTCCCGGATGACCGCCAAAACCTTTTCCAAAATCAAAGCCATCACGATTCATCATATGGCCTCTGTGATTGTTAAATCTTCCCTCAAAATTTCTTCTAAACATATAATCACCTTTCTCCTTTTCGATATATCGTTATATTATCCGATATATCGAAAAGAGTCAAGCGATATATCGAAATAAATTTTATCGACATCTTTTCATACAATATTTTTACAATTTTATGTTATTTTCATGGAATTCCCTAATACTGAGAATGCTTCTCATATAATATAATTGAGATATATAGAAGGTAACTATTTTAAAGGAGGTCATTACATGATTACTAAAGAGCGTCATGTTGCTGATGTCGTAACAGATATTCCAAAGTCTGCTGATATTTTCCGTAAATACGGTATCGACTTTTGTTGTGGAGGTGATGTATCCATTGATCAAGCTGTGTCTAATAATAAAAAGGTCGATTTAGAAACATTGTTAAATCAACTCAATAGCATACCTGTCGATCAACAAAATGGTGGAATTGATATTAAATATTTAGATGCTGCTTCACTTATTCAGTACATTCAATCTCGATATCATGAAGCATTGAGAACTGAGTTCCAAAACTTAACACCTTATGTTACAAAGTTGGCTAAAGTTCACGGTCCAAGTCATCCATATTTATTAGAACTAAAGGACTTATATACTAAATTGAAGTCTGCATTATTAGAACATATTGACGAAGAAGATCATCAGTCGTTCCCTAAACTTTTAGATGTATCAGCAGGTAAACAAGTTAATCAATTAAACGAAACCATTACATCCCTAGTTGATGACCATGACGAAGCAGGACAATTATTACGAGAGATACGTGCCATCACAAATGATTACCAACCACCTCTAGAAGCATGTGGTACATGGAGACTTGTCTATCAACGTTTAGAACAATTAGAACGCGACACACATGAACATGTTCATTTAGAAAACCACGTATTATTCAAGAAATACAAACATCTACTTTAAAAACTTTTTAAAGGAATGATTCATTATGAAAAAAGAAGCTGGACATACATTTTTAGCAAAGTTAGGTAAGAAACGATTAAGACCTGGTGGAAAAATTGCGACAGATTGGTTCATTAAAAAAGGCCATTTTACGAGAGATAAATATGTATTAGAAGTTGGATGCAATATGTGTACGACAGCTATGCAAATTGCGAAAACTTACGGTTGCAGAATTGAAGGTGTCGACTTAAATGCTAAAGCTCTAGAAAAAGGCATTAAAAATGTATCATCTGAAAACTTATCTCATTTAATTAATGTTCAAAAAGCTAATGCGATGAACTTACCATTTGAAGATGAACAATTTGATATCGTATTAAATGAAGCGATGCTTACAATGTTGCCAATCAAAGCGAAAGAACAAGCATTAAAAGAATATTATCGTGTCTTGAAACCTGGCGGCATCGTATTAACACATGATATCGCAATTATTAATGTTAAATCTAAAGATGAAATCATCTATCATTTAAGTGATGCCATTAACGTGAAAGTAACCCCACTACCAACAGCAGAGTGGTACAAACTTTATCAAGATGCTGGTTTCAAACAAATAGAATCGCACATCGGCACATTAACACTTATGACACCTGCTGGCATGATACGAGATGAAGGTGTTCTAGGTACATTTAAAATTATTAAAAATGCCTTAAAGAAAGAAAATCGATCTATGTTCTTTAATATGTTTAAAACAATGAAACGATATAAAAAAGATATGAATTATATTGTTCATGCTGTTAGGAAATAACCGTCTCAACAGATATAATAGTTATAATATAACTATTAACTGAATTGGAGATGTAAACATGAAATTAAATAAAATGGACCATGTAGGTATTATCGTTGAAGATTTAGAATCTGTTAAAGCATTTTTTACTACGTTAGGATTGGAACTGATCGGAGAACAAAATATTAACGGTGAATGGATCGACAATATTTATGGTGTAGATGCTTTAGAAGCAAGTATTGCTATGATGAAAGTTCCTCACGATGAAACAGCTATAGAACTCATACAATTTCGTGACCAATCATCAACGACCAACAAATCTATACATTTCCCAAGAAATGTAGGCGCTAATCATTTTGCATTTTCAGTTCAAAATATTGAACAAGTTGTAGAACAATTGGCCGCAACATCTTCCAATGTGATTGGAGAAATTACGCAATTCGAAGACATGTATAAATTGTGTTATATCAAGGGTCCAGAAGGCATATATATCGAATTAGCTGAAAAACTCAAATAAGTTATGGTAAAAACATTTTGGAAATCAGGATAAATGGTTTCTAAAATGTTTTTATTTGTATTTTAGTGGAATATTATATATAATAAATGTAAAAAAATAGGAGATTGATAGATGGAACTCACACGATATAATAAGGCAATCTTTGGTCGAATAGATGCCAATCAAGACACCCAAGAAATTTATCGACAAATCCAAGGTGAAGAAGGTGAACAAATTGTACAACAAATGTTAGAACAAGAACTTAAGTTAAATTATGTACATAACATTGAATTAAATATAAAGAACAAAATTCAACTCGATTTCCTCATTGTGGATGATGATATGATAATCAATTTAGAAGTCAAACACTATAAAGGCGACTACTATATCATCGATAATCAAATGAAAAATAGTTACGGGAATATATTCCAAACCCCCTTTTTACAAATGAAAAGAGCCGAATATGAACTCGAACTGATTAAATCACATCTCAATATTAAACGAGATATAATATCTTATCTCGTCTTTACAAACCCCACATTTACACTTCACTCTGACATACCTAATCGTAAACAGGTACTGTTACCAACAGAGTTACACAAAATTCCAAAGCTATTTAATAATTTTAAAGTAGACGAAAATAGAGCCATCCTCAATAAAATCCAAACACTTAAACAAGATTTTTCGAAGACCTACCCTAGACATATAATTCCATTCGAACAAATCAAACCAGGCTTAAGATGCCCACATTGCCGTAAAATCAACCAAATACAATTAGAAAAACGGATGAGATTCGGTCCTTGCATGTATTGCTCAAGACAGATACAGAGACAGTTACTCTACTTAGAAAATTTAAAAGAATTATACGTATTAAAAAATGGGCCGTTTACATTGAAAGAAGCAGAACTGTGGTGTGGTGCGGATGCGCATGCTATCAGAAGAGTATGTAAACGTCATTTTAAAAAGAAGGGGAAACATAAAAGTTATTTTTATTTATAGAATAGTACCTTCTTAATCAAAGAATTTGGGCTCTTCTTGGCTTTACTCCTACTTTAAGCCAAGACTTGGGGGATCTCTTGGCTTTACTACCTCTTTAAGCCAAGACTTAGGCAACCTCTTGGCTTTACTCCTGCTTTAAGCCAAGACTTAAGCGATCTCTTGGCTTTACTACCTCTTTAAGCCAAGACTTAGGCAACCTCTTGGCTTTACTCCTGCTTTAAGCCAAGACTTAAGCGATCTCTTAGCTTTACTACCTCTTTAAGCCAAGACTTGAGCCCAAATTTATAAAATGACTATATGTTTCCCTATATTTCTAATTTTGAAAAGTGAATCTACTGACCCCCATCCCCCATAGATTCACCCCCTCTCAAAAATAAAAACCATGGTATCAGCACCCAAGCTGAAACCATGGTTTTCTTCATGCCCACCATATATTATCTAACGATTCGTTTATATTCACTGTTTGTAAATTATGTGCTGCTTTTTGGAATCCTTCTTCTACTGACATGATTGGGTCTTCATGTTCTATACTCACGACATAATCATATCCATTGATTCTCAATGCACTAATAATATCTCCCCATACTTGTGGGCTATGTCCATAACCGACTGTTCTGAATGTCCAAGCTCTTGATTGAACTGAACTATACGGTTGCATATCTGTTAATCCGTACATATTGACATTTTCTTGGTCGATATAAGTATCTTTTGCATGAAAATGATGAATCGCACCAGCTTTACCTAAAATTTTAATAGCTGCTATCGGATCAATGCCTTGCCACCATAAATGACTTGGATCTAAGTTCGCACCAATAGCATCGTTTGTCGCTTCTCTAAGTTTTAAAAGTGTATGTGGTGTATGTACTGAGAATCCAGCATGTAGTTCAATCCCTATTTTAACGTTGTGGTCCTTAGCAAACTGCGCCGCTTCTTTCCAGTAAGGTATCAACTTCTTCTCCCATTGCCACTCTAATATTTCTGAGTATGCTGTTGGCCATGGTGTTACTGGCCAGTTTGGATGTTTAGCGTCTTCATCTGATCCTGGTATACCTGAAAATGTATTAACAACTGGGACACCTAGGATTGAAGCTAATTTTACCGATTTAATAAATGTCTCATGTGCTTGTTTAGCATGTTCTTTATCTGGTGAAACAGGATTGTCATGACAACTGAATGCACTGATTTCTAATCCACGTTTCTTTATAGCGTCCATAAATGCTTGTCTTTTACTTTCATCTTCTAACAATTCATCTACATTACAAAAATGGTTACCCGGATTCCCACCTGTACCGATTTCGACCATTTTCAATCCAGATTCTGCAACATGATCTAACATTTCTTCAAACGTTTTATCTTGAAAAAGTACTGTAAATACACCAATTTTCATATGTAACACCCCTTATTTTATTTTAACACTCGTTCCTTGTTCACTACTTTCATAAATTGCATCTATTAATGCACTCACGCGTCTAGCTTCTTCAGGTTTCACGACCAACGACTCTAGTCCTAAACAACTGTTCACAAAGTTTAAAGTCTGACGTTCTGCAGCAATATTTTCATTATGATCAGCATATGCTTGTTCGTTGAAAAATGTACCAAATCGAGGTTGATAAATTTCAAATGGATAAAGGTTAATGCCTCCATCTACACCAGACATACTTAAGTGCATTTTATCTTCTTTAATATTCGCAGACCATGAGCATTCAAACTGCATCGTTGAACCATCTTCAAATGTTATAAATGATGAAACATGGTCATCTACTTCAAATGTTTCATGATCAAATGTTCCCCAATCATTGATTTGATTAGGTGTTTTACTCAAACGGTTGTATGTCTTACCTAATACTTCGACTGGTTTCGCATCTGTTTGTAACCATAAAGCAAGGTCTAATAAATGGCATCCATAATCAATTAGACTGCCTCCACCTTGAAGTTGTTTATTTGTAAACACACCCCAGCCCGGCACTTTTCTTCGACGCAATGCTTGTACTCTCGTTACAAGCGCATCACCTACAACACCTTCGTCAATTGCACGACGGGCTGTTATTGCCGCATCTGTAAACCGATAATGATAGCCTATTGCGAGCTCTTTACCGGATTGATTTGCCGCTTCAATCATTGCATCACATTCTTCGCGATTCATAGCCATTGGTTTCTCACAAAATACATGTACACCTGCATTTAACGCTGAAACTGTTATTTCTGCATGAAATTTATTCGGAGTACATATGACGACCGCATCTACACTTTTGAACATCTCCCCATATTCAGAAAAGACATTTGG
This sequence comes from Mammaliicoccus sp. FSL K6-3158, assembly GCF_038005105.1. Lineage (NCBI taxonomy): Bacteria > Bacillati > Bacillota > Bacilli > Caryophanales > Staphylococcaceae > Mammaliicoccus > Mammaliicoccus sp. FSL K6-3158. The sequence goes on along the minus strand of NZ_JBBOSL010000001.1, from coordinate 312,364 downwards.
AATTTGAAATTGTGATGATACTTTTTTAGCGAGCTCTTGATTGATATCTTGTACACCAACAATTTCAACTAAGTGATTTAATTTTTGTAAAGCTGGTATATGTCTGTTTTGTGCGATACCGCCGACACCTATAACACCTAGTTTAAGTTTATCCATAAATATAATCTCCTATTTTATTTCTTGCTAATTTCTTCTAAAGGTTGTGCATTACCATATTGATGTTTTGGTGTGCGATCATTTTTCGCCCACTTAACAGCATTTTTAATAACTTGTTGAATTTCTTCATTATAATAAGTAGGGTAACTTTCGTGTCCCGGTCTAAAATAAAAAATCTTTCCGTTTCCGCGCTTAAATGTCGCACCACTTCTAAACACTTCTCCACCTTCAAACCAACTGATAAATACTGTTTCATCTGGTGCCGGTATATCAAAGTGTTCGCCGTACATTTCTTCTTTTTCTAATTCAATATACTGCCCTAATCCATCTGTAATTGGATGCGTTGGGTCAACTACCCAAAGTCGCTCTCTATCATCTGCTTCGCGCCATTTTAAGTCACATGTCGTACCCATCAAACTTTTGAATATTTTAGAGAAATGTCCAGAATGTAACACGATAAGACCCATACCATCTAGTACACGTGCTTTTACTTTTTCGACGATTTCATCTTTCACTTCATCATGTGCTTTATGACCCCACCATAACAAGACATCAGTCTCAGCTAATACTTCATCCGTTAATCCGTGTTCTGCTTCATCTAATGTTGCTGTTTTAACGTCGTGCTCTTCACCTAAAAATTCAGCAATTACATTGTGAATACCATTAGGATAAACTGCTTTAATTTCTTCACTTTCTACTTCGTGTCTATATTCATTCCATACTGTTATGTTCATTAATAAAACCCCTTTTTAGTCAAAATATACTGCTTTACCAGTCTTAGCTGATTCATAAAGTGCTTCTAATATTTGTGTAATCACAATTGCTTGTTCTGGTTTCACAACAGGCTCTGTATCATTAAGAATACTGTCAATCCAACTACGTGCCTCTACTTCAGCTTCATCTACTTTTTCGCCTTCATAAAAATCAACGCCTTTATTCTCAAGTTCTACTTGCGTTGTATATAAAGAACCAAAGTCTTCTCCGTGGATTCTTAAGCCATCTTTCATATCGGCACCACCTTCAGTACCAGATAATGAACATTTTGCTTCATCTACTTCTAAAGAGTTTAACGCCCAACTTGATTCAAGCATGATTGTCGCACCATTTTTCATCTTAATAAAACCAAAAGCTGAGTCCTCTACTTTGAACTTTTCAGGATCCCATGGTCCCCATGCATTAGCTGCATTTTCTTTCTTACCTAACTTATGGAAAGTTGAACCCATTACTGATTCTGGTTCGTAATTATCCATCATCCATAATGTTAAATCGAGTGCATGTGTCCCTATATCAATTAAAGGACCGCCACCTTGTTGTTCTTCGTCTAAGAAGACACCCCAAGTCGGCACTGCTCTACGACGAATAGCATGTGCTTTCCCAAAATAAATATCCCCTAAGTCGCCACGTTCTGTCGCTTTATGTAAATATTGACTGTCAGGTCTAAATCTATTTTGATAACCAATCGTAAGTTTCTTGCCATTACGTTTAGCCGCTTCAATCATTTCTTGCGCTTCTTCTGTCGTCTTAGCCATAGGTTTTTCACACATAACATGTTTACCTGCATCTAATGACGCAACCGTTAATTCCTTATGAGAACTGTTCGGTGTACATACATGAATGACATCAATAGCATCATCCTTTAAGAGTGATTGGTAATCTTCGTAAACTTTCGCATTATCTGTACCATATTCCTTAGCTGCTACTTGTGCTTTTTCAATATCGATATCACAAAAAGCAACAATGTTCACTTCGTTTATTTTTTGTAAACTCGGTAAATGCTTACCATTCGCAATACCACCACAACCAATAATTCCTACATTCAAACTCATATGTACAACCCCTTTTATGTATTTATGCTCAATTTAATAACATTAAGCAATCGCTTACATTTTTGTTTATATAACTATGTTAAAATAAAAAACAATAAACACCAACGAATAACACTTGCAAAGACACTTATATTTTACATCTGAATATATTTTCATAAGTTAAAAATATTTTCAGTATGATAAATAGAAAAAACAATTGAATTATTTGAAATAAAAGACCAAGACCAAAATCGCAAATTATAAAAATACCACCTCATTTCTAACTGATTAAATCAGCGAAATGAGGTGGTATTTATTTTTATTTTATTTATATCTTCACTTCAGTTGTTTGTGTGTATGAATGTTCTCCGAGGTTAATCATGGATTCTGATATATTTCGTGAATGGTAACCAATTCTTTCAAGAATTGATATCATGTCGATATATACAAGGCTACCTTCTGGTGAACATTCGCCAGAGCTTAATCTTTTGATATGTTTTTTACGCAAGTCATGCTCTAGTACATATGAATCTTGGCTTCGTTTAACAACTTCGTCTTTTTTAAGATTGTCATAAACATCAAATACTTCAAACGTTTTTTCATATGAAATTTTTACATGATCATATAATCGTTCAATGCTTTCTTCTGCTTTTGATGAAATTTGAATATCAGCTGATTGTTTCTTCTGCAATTCTTCTAAGTATGATTCTGTTAAAGTTGATACTTTCAATATTGTTCTATTAACATCATATAAAACAGATAGCCTTTCAGCATCTTTAGCTGATAGTTTTTTCTCAGATAATTTATTTAAATATTGACGAACATTATCATACATATTATCTACTGCAAGGTGTTTATCTTTATGCTTTTTAATTGCTTTTTCATCAATATTTTCAACATTATTCAACATTGAAACAGTCATTTTACCGATATTTTGAATTTCATCTTGAGCCTCTTGAAGTGCGATACTAGGCGCTCGATTAATTAAATTATTATCAAGATATTTCGGTTTATATTTTTCATTTACATCTTCACCTGGAATGATTTTCGTTACAATCCAAGCTAGTGCGAAGATGAATGGTAACTGTATAAGTGTATTTGTTACATTGAATGTTCCGTGTGCAAATGCTATAACCATTTTTGGATTTAAATTCATAGCGTGTTGAATCCATTCCATTGTCATTTCGTAGAATGGTAATATTAATAGAAATACTGCTGCACCGATAACATTAAACATAACATGCGCCATCGCAACACGCTTAGCAGCGATAGAGCCAGCTAAACTTGCTAATACAGCTGTAATCGTCGTTCCAATATTGTCACCTAATAAGATTGGTAATGCACCATGCAATGAAACTAAATCATTGGCATAGAACCCTTGTAAAATACCAATCGTTGCACTTGAACTTTGAACGATTAACGTCACAAATGTACCTGCAAGTACACCTAATATCGGAGTAGAAGACATATCTAACATAATTTGTTTAAAGCCTTCTAAATTAGCAAGTGGTTTCACTGCACCACTCATTAATTCTAGACCATAGAATAGTGATCCAAATCCGAAGAAAATCATACCGATATTTTTAACTTTTCTTTTTTGAATGAAGAAAATTAAAAACGCACCTAATGCTAGTATTGGTAAAGCATACTCACCAATGTTAATCCCAATAATAAACGCTGTGACCGTCGTACCGATATTGGCACCCATGACAACACCTATTGCTTGTCGCATCGTCATAAATCCAGCACTTACGAGTCCAATTGTGATAACCGTTGTTCCTGAACTACTTTGTATTAAAATTGTCACGATCATACCTGCAAGTACACCCATAATAGGATTACTTGTAAATCTATTTAATATACTTCTTAATCTATCGCCTGCTGCTGCTTGTAATCCATCCCCCATTTGTTTAATCCCGTATAGGAAAATACCTAATCCACCGATGAATGTAAAAATCATTTGTAAAGCCGAGAGTTCCATAACACACCTCTTTAAAGTTATTGTAACCATTGTGAATAATAAACTATAATTGTTAAGCTAATGTAAATTTTTAATTAACTTTTATTAAAATTATGATTATTCTTTGCTACTTAATTTTTAAAAGGTTTTCATTATAGATATCTGGCAATTATTTATTAAATTGTTCTTCTATATTATGATGCATTTTAAAGATCATCATACGTTCACCTGTTCGTGAACTTAAATCTGTATGGAAACTTTTGACGTCTTGTTGTGTAATTTCAAATATCATTTGATATAAATGATCCATATCTGATTCTACTAATTTTGAACGTGTACGTTTTATACTCAGTAAACCTTCTTGCGTTTCACAAACGCTATACTCTGCAGGTGTAAGCACACCTTGTAAATCAACAATAATCATATCTCTCATAATATCTGTCTTTACAGATAGAGATCCTCTACCTAAATATTCTTTTTCCCATTGTGTAATGGCTTTACTAATTTTTGATTCACATGCTCCTTTTGTCATTTCCATATTTGTCTCTCCTTAATGCTTATTTTGCTTTATGTTAAATATTCAGCAATTGTTTCAATATTGCTTTGATTAATGGTCATACCGTTTATTGTAATACCAGATGGTATAAGTGGATGATTAGAAACTTGATGAATACTTTGTTTAATACTTTGGTGAATATCACTTTCACCATTTAACCATTCATGAATATTGTCACTACTAAACTCAGGCTTACAGTTATTAAACAAGTAATCGAGTGTTTTAATTTTTTCTGTATGACTTTTAACACTTTCAGGTAATGCGATAACCTGTTTATCGTCTGACTTTCTAATGATATAAATATTCTCTATATCATATTCATAAATCGCGATAATAATAGATCGCATCACATCACCATATGCATGCGAAATTTCTGCTTGATAGCTTTGTATCGACATAACATGATTAGGGTTGAAATTTAAAGATTCAACAAGTTGGCTTTCTAGATGTGTATTTAAATCAGATAGTATGAGTATATTTTTTTCATCATTCATATTATACATCCTCTCGAGTCTAGGACATAAATTGTTGTCCTGCTCATTTATTTACCATTTATGCCATTCACCATTTTCATCTATACTTGATAGCAATAACCAATCATTTTTAACTTTTGTGTTAAGCGCGGTATTTTCATTGAGTAATTTACGAATATAATCATTCGGCGCTTGTATTACAACTAATAATCGAATCGGTGCATGATAATATTCTCCATCAGCTTTCATGACTGATTGCCAAGGAAGACCTGTCAGTAAATCACTACCATTTCCTTGCATAACACCAATACCACTCGTCACCGTTTGTGTGATTTTATTGCCGCTTCCGTAATAGTAAGGTGCTACCGTTGAAGCATAATATTGTAAGTTAATCCATTGTGCAACTGTCGCTGGACCACTTAAAATTGTATTTAAAATTTCACCGTCATGATCTTTCATCCAGTCATAATTATGCAGAAATGCACGACCATTTAATTGAGATTGCTCTGTTAATGTTCTCTTACCAATAACAAACGTTGCATTTCTAGCTAATCCCCATTCTGGTCGGATTTCACTCCAGTCACTTGCTAACTGTTCTGCTTTAGTTGTGGATTGTGCATTTGAATGTTCCATGCCCGGAATATCTTCAAGTCTTAAACGATTTGCTTCTTGACTAGCTTTAGGCAAAGCTGATTTTAATTTTTCTAAAGCACGCTCAGCTTGATTCGAGAGTTCGGGTACATAAAGCCATTCTAATTGATCTGTTGTCGTGCTATGTTCAGCAGCAACAAATACTGTATCTTCCGGAATTATAATGTTATTGCTTTTGAGTCCTTCTCTAACTTCAGGCAAATTACATAAAGTCGCTAATACTTTTCCATTAAAACCACTCGCTGATCCACCACACGCGCCACAATCTAATGAAGCTGCATAAGGGTTGTTTGCACTATGACTACCATGTCCGCAAATGACAACTAATGGCGCAAAATCTTCCGTTAAATCCATTAATTTCAATGCTTCTCGTGCGTAAGTAAGCTGTTCTTGTTTCGTAAACCCAATAGGTAAATCACCAAACCGATTTGACGCATAATCTATAGAAAGTTTCGTTTCCGGTTTATTCATAAGATTTTTATTAAATCGATTGACCAAATCTCCCGTACGTTTAGGCATAAAGCTTCTCGCTATCGTTTGTACACTTAGCCATGAACCTGTTAGTTCTGGAAGCAATAGACTTGGTAATACATTTTGTTTCATTTTTTTAAATGTATAAAATATTGACGAAATACTTTTTTTCTTTTCAACGTAATGATTGGATTGATGTGCATCTTCGTATTCATAAATCTTATGTTGCGGTTTATTCATTACTGGTAAAGCATTGTGTGTATGTTGATGTCCGAGTTCACACTTTTCAATTGGTAGTCCAAAGAATCCTGCAATACCAATCGTTTCGAAAGGACCTTCCATTTCTAATTGTCTTCTAAAAGGTTCTGACCGTGTATCAATACAAAAAGCGAGCTGTGCCTCGACAAATGCTTTATCATCTTCATGATGGAAATGAGATTGAATTTCACTTTGTAATTGTGACCCATACGTATCTTCCCAAGCTTCTAGCAATAATTTATGTTGTGTAATGCGATCAAATTGATGCGCAAATGTTACATAATCTTCTCGTTCACCTTGAGATAATGCGAACCAATTTTCCAACGTTAAGATTCCACTTTCAAACCAAGATAGCACTTGAGACATATCTTCTTCAGTATGTTGTTGCTCTTGAGCATGTTCACTCATCAATGTCCATTCTAAAGCCAATCTTATGGCTAAATAATCCGTCAGCAAGTTTAAACGTTCGTCTTTCCAAAGCATCATACCTGCCCATCCTGGTAAAGCCAACAAGTGTATTTCAAGATATGATTGTACTTGTGCTTCTGATATACCAAGTTTGTCTAAACAACTTTCAATTGTTTCAATAGATGTTGATGGTAGCATTTTTATTTTATGCCTTTCTGCCTTCGATAAAGATGGATCCAAATGAGCTAACCTTTTCCAATTTTTGAAGAAACCTTTACCATCTTTATGGATTGCCCATCCTGATTGATTATCATCAAGATATAATTTACTCCACTTAATCATTTGTGCATCCAACTTATCTAAATATGCCTGTCCAGAATATTGTTTAATACGCGTACTTAAAATAATGTCATCCTCTTTTTGTTTACTCAGTTCAACATTTTCTAATGATGTTCTTAATTGCTTTTGATCTTGTTCAGTAAGATTTACTTTGTGAGTTCTATTAAACAAGATACTTTCAGCGTATTCTCTTAACATCACTTTATTTAATGGCGTATTATCATTCGATAGCCATGCTGATAACCGTTCTTCTATATATTCCTGTTTAATTTCTCCTTTTTTAATTGCAGCAAATAATAAACTTTCATTCGGATACAAATCGACATTCTGTACCTTTTGAAACCATCTCGCGACATTTTCAAAAGTACAATCTTCTAGGCTTGCCCAAGGATGTCTTGCTGCAAATATATTAATAGGAGAAAGTGGTGTTATGACACGACTCGCCTCTTTAATTGAATATGTGATGTCATTTTGTGATTCAATTGTTTGCGTCATGCTGATAACCTCCTTTAAACTCATGATTTTTCAAATAGCGTGGATGTGTTTCAATATTTTGCACTTTCGATTCACCTAAATGTACAATCCATAAATATATAATCGTGACAATTTTAGATGAATGATTTCTTGCAACCCACAAGTTCAGTGCACTTCCTATTAAAAGCAATACAATCATGATAATGACTGCAAATATTGGTGTATGATTCACACTTGTAGCGTATTGATGTAACAAATCATGGAATAAATGATGTACACCAAAGTAAGATAAACCAACAATTAATAGTGCTAATAATCCAATGATTCTACCTAACTTGCCCTCACCATATGCGACAAGTTGCGTCCATGAAACAGACAATGACCAAGCTAATATAAGTGCACTAATGATTTGGTAACTACTTGTTGGATCCATAAGCCAAAAGATAATACCAATCATAATTGATAATAATCGACCAACTAGAACCCATATATAAGACACACTTTCATTTATTCTTGAAGGCATATCAAAAGTTCTTACAGCAGAACCAGAACGTAAAAATAGCGTCGCTTTAAATAATCCATGTAACATAAGATGAACGATAGCTGCTGAATAAACACCTAAAGCACATTGGATAAGCATAAAGCCCATCTGTCCAATCGTTGAACCTACTAACTGCCTTTTGTAATCCACATGTACTAAACTAATGCCCGCTCCCATCAATACTGAAATCGTTGCGATAATGATAAGTAACCCAATTATCCATTCATTTGTAAAAATCGGTGCAAATCTCGTTAAAATAACACCACCTACATTTACAATACCAGCATGCATAATCGCTGAAACAGGAGTTGGTGCCGCTACAGATTCTATTAGCCATCTATGAAATGGCCACTGAGCTGCTGGAATGATGACCGATATCACTAACATCAACTGAATAACCACACCTTGCCACGAATCAAATTGGTCAAGTTGGCTTTCACTAAATATAGTAGACTGTTGCCATTCACCCGTTACATTGTATGTCAGTATAATCGCGATTACTAAAGCAACCCAACTAACGATAAAGATCATGCTAGTACTTTTCGCTAAACGTTTCGTAATGTGCCATTGTTTGTTTAAACCGATTAAACGCGTTAAACAAAATAATGTTAACCCCCATAATATCGCCATTAATCTTAAATCATTACTTAACCATGCAATCGAAGCAAACACTGTCATAAAAGTAAATAATGAAAAATATTTACGATACTGTGCATCTCCATCTAAATAACGTACGGAAAACCTTTGAATAATAAGACCAATACTCAAAATAAAGAGTGAGAGCAACCATGACAATTTATCTAAATGCCAAAATCCTATATATGTATTTCCGCTTGTCATACACAAGCCTATTAATGCGATAATCACTGGTATAAATGCGATTACTAAGTGAACATTAATATATGACTTTGCCACTTTTGGCAGTAAATATATGATGCTACTTATAAGCGCTAATCCAATTGAAATAAAAAATAATACTAATAAACCTGTCATGTCGGTCGCTCCTTTTCTGTTAAAAGCAATAAAAAAAGCCGACAATTTAAAACAAACCTCTCGTGCAGATTTGCTTTAATTGTCGGCTTCAATCAAACTAACGCTTACCGTTATTTTAATTGCTTCCTTATTATTTATATGTAATCTTTTTGAAATTTTTAATCGTGAGTCATTGCAACGTTTTTACTTTTTCAATTAGCCAATATCGATTAGCCACTTGCTAAAGTTTAGATGCTATGAAATTTTATATACTTTTATAACATATATTTATTTTCAACAAATGTCAATAGTTTGACTATTTAAAATATTCTATAGTTTCATTTATTCGTATTAATGATTATTCACTGTTAAAATAAAACAATATCTTAAACAAACGAGGAGATTAACATGAATAGATCAGACTTAATAGCACCAGAAACATACAATATTGTTAATGAAATCGAAAGACATGCAGTAGATGAAACGAAAGAAGCCATTATATTCGAAGATGTCGATGGCAACGTAGAAACGATTACGTACGCTAAACTTCTACAAAATTCAAATAAAGTGGGCAACATCTTTAAAGCACAAGGTCTTCAAAAAGGCGACAAAGTACTTATTATGATGCCACGCTCAATAAAAACATATGAAGTATACATTGCTGCACTTAAACTTGGGCTTATTATCATTCCAAGTTCAGAAATGTTAAGAACTAAAGACTTACAACATCGCATTACGCATGGTGAAGTCAATGCAGTCGTAGTCATCGATCAATGTACAGGCGAATTTGAAAATATTCAAGAATATGATCAACTCACTAAATTTATTGTAGGCTCTAAACAACAAGATTGGATTTCTATCGATGAAGCAATACAAACTGCAAGCTTAGAACTTACAGTTGATGAAACAAAACGTGATGATATCGCAATTTTATCATATACATCTGGTACAACTGGATTACCAAAAGCTGTTATACATACACATGGATGGGGATTTGCACACATCCAAACAGCGCCAAAACATTGGTTAAGTATTACAGACAAAGATACTGTATGGGCAACTGCAGCACCAGGTTGGCAAAAATGGATTTGGAGTCCATTTCTATCAATATTAGGTTCTGGCGCCATCGCATTTGTTTATAATGGTAAATTTAATGCAGCTAAATATTTGGACTTACTCGAAAAACATCAAATTAACGCATTATGCTGTACACCTACTGAATATCGATTAATGGCTAAACTGCCAAATCTTTCAGACTATACATTGAAACATTTACACAGTGCAGTATCAGCTGGCGAACCATTAAATAAAGAAGTCATCGAACAATTCAATCATAACTTCAACATTAAAGTAAGAGATGGATATGGCCAAACTGAGAATACATTACTTATCGCATTTTTAAAAGATACAGAAAGCAGACCAGGTGCCATGGGTAAAGCAATACCAGGTAGTTATGTAACCGTAATAGACGAAGATGGCGACCCAATAACTAACGGTGCCACAGGAGACATTGCCGTATCATTAGATTCACCATCATTATTCCAAGGCTATTTTAAAGACGAAGAACGTACCGAAAAATCAAAACGTGGAAACTATTATGTAACTGGAGACCGCGCAAGATTAGACGAAGATGGGTACTTCTGGTTTAAAGGAAGAGAAGATGACATTATCATTAGTTCAGGTTATACAATCGGACCATTCGAAGTAGAAGATTCACTTACTAAACATCCGAAAGTGCAAGAATGTGCAGTCGTCGCAAGCCCAGACGAAATCAGAGGCAATATCGTCAAAGCATTTGTCATTTTACAAAATGATATCGTAGGCGACGAAGCACTCGTCAAAGAACTACAAACTTACGTAAAAAGTGACGTCGCACCATATAAATATCCAAGAGCAATCGAATTTGTATCCGAACTACCAAAAACTAATTCAGGCAAAATACGCCGCGTTGAATTAAGAGAAGCAGAAAAAGAAAAATATAATAAACAATCATAGGAAAAGAAGTATTGAAAAGTAGTGACTGGAGGACGAGACAAAATGTATGTCTCGTCTTTTTTTGTTTGAGATGAGATATGTAGAGATGTCTTGGCTTTACTCATCCATTAAGCCAAGAATCCCCCACCTCTCCCACCAAATCTCCAACACACCCACCTTATACCATCAAAAAAGCATTCGACCGTATGATCGAATGCTTTATAAATATTATCTAACATATTCAAATATGCCAGCTGCTCCCATTCCGACGCCGATACACATTGTTACCATACCGTATTTGGAGTCTGGGCGTTTACTCATTTCTGACAATAGCTTACCTGTTAACATAGCACCTGTAGCACCGAGTGGGTGTCCGAGTGCTATTGCACCACCGTTAACGTTTGTCTTATTAATATCTAACCCTGCTTCGTTTATAGATGCTACTGTTTGTGAAGCGAATGCTTCATTGAGTTCTACTAAATCGATATCATCTACTGATAAATTTGTTAATTCTAATACTTCTGGTATTGCATAAGCTGGTCCTATGCCCATTAATTTAGGGTCTACACCTACTGCTTTAAATCCTACAAATTTAGCAATTGGTTTAACACCTAATTCTTTTACTTTGTCGCCTGACATCAATACAACAAATCCTGCTCCGTCTGTAAGTGGAGCCGATGTACCTGCTGTAACTGTGCCGTCAGCTTTAAATACTGTTCTTAATTTAGATAATGTTTCTAAATCTGTTTCTGGACGAATGAGTTCATCTTGTTTAAATATTTCTTTCGTTACATTTGGACCATTCTCATCGTATTTAACTTTATGCACTTCAATTGGTATAATTTCATCTTCAAACTTACCTGATTTTTGTGCTTCTGATGCTCTTTTATGACTTTCAACTGCATAAGCATCTTGTTCTTCTCTTGAAACTTTATATTCTTCAGCAACCATTTCTGCCGTTAGTCCCATAGGATAAGAAACACCTGTATCCGCTTCTTGTAACTCCGGATTATTTGTTGGCTCATTACCCCCCATTGGTACGGCACTCATTAATTCAACGCCACCTGCTACAAGCACATCTGCCTGCTTAGACATAATTTCATTTGCTGCTATCGCAATGGTTTGCAAGCCTGAAGAACAATAACGATTAACCGTTTGTCCAGGAACTTCATTTGGTAATCCAGCAAGTAATGCTATTGAACGTGCAATATTTTGACCTTGTAATCCTTCTGGAAAAGAGTTCCCCACGATAACATCTTGAACCATACTTCCATCAAATGTACCACCTACACGATTGAGTACACCTTTTAATACTTGAGCTGCAACTTCATCAGGTCTTTCATGAAATAATGCACCACCTGGTTTAGCTTTACCTGCTGCAGAACGTCCGTATGCTACTATATATGCCTCTTGCATTGATATCCATCCTCTCTTATTCAACACTTCATTAGTTACGTAATGGTTTACCTTTTTCTAACATATGCGTGATACGATCATATGTTTTTTCATTTTTGAGTAGAGATAAAAAGCCTTCTCGTTCAAGCTTTTGAATATATCGTTGATTAATATACGTATTACGAGGTAAATCTCCACCTGCAAGTATATGTGCAACTTTTAAAGTAATTTCGTAATCATAATCACTAATGAAGTGACCAATTCTTTGCGCATCTAGTTCAGCTTGTGCTAAAGCTTTAAAATCTCTGCCTAGCGCTGGATATTGAGCTTTAGGTTTAGGAATATAGTTTGTTTCAGATTCATATCTCGCTTTATTTAAAGCAACTTCAACACGTCTTTCTTTGTTGAAAATGATTGTATCGATATCTCTTAAATAACCATATCTCTTAGCTTCGTATGCATTTGTAGATACTTTAGCTAAACCGACATTCATTAATACTTTCGTAATCGATGCTTGTTTATCATCATTTTTATGATTTGTTCTAAGTACTCTATCTGCAAACTCTGCTAATCCACCACCTGAAGGTAATAGACCTACACCAGTTTCAACTAATCCAATGTATGTTTCACTCGCAGCAACGATAAATGGTGAGTGTAAGACAACTTCACAACCGCCACCTAAAGCTCTACCATGAACTGCAGTTACGATAGGTTTTAGTGAATATTTCATTCTTCCGAAACTTTCATGTAATTTATCAATTGCCGGACCTACTAATTCATCTACTTTCTGACTTTCATGTGCTTGTTTCATTAAGAACAAGTTTGCACCAACACTGAAATTATTGCCATCTGCATATATAACCATGCTTGTATAATCTTCTTGTTCTAATAAATCAATCGATTCTATTAAGTCGTTCGCAAAGCCATCAGATATAATATTATTTTTACTTTGAATTTTAAGTAATAATTGATCTTTATTTGCTACTGATAAATTAGAATCTTCTCTATTCCATACTTCACGGTCAATAAAAGCTGATGTCGGTGTGACACGTTCTATTGATTCGCCTTCTTTATAGAACCCACCACTTTGTTGTTCGATCCATTCAGGTAATTCACCGAGTTCTTGTTTCATTCTATCTTTAACACGGTCAAAGCCCATTAAGTCCCAAAGTTGGAATGGTCCCTTTTTCCAGTTAAATCCCCATACAAGCGCACGGTCTACATCTTTAAAGTCAGTTGCAGCTTTAGGAACATTAATCGCTGAATAATAGAAATTATTCCTTAATGTTTCCCATAAGAATTTACCTCCATCATCTTCAGCATTAAAAATGACATCTAAATTGGATTTTAAGTCTTTACTAAATCTAGTAAGAATTTCGAATTTAGGCGGTTCAGGTTGTACGTACGAATCACTTTCTATATCGTAAACAAGTCTTGTCTTTTTATCTTTTTTATAGAAACCTTGTTTCGTTTTTCTACCTAACGAGCCATTTTTGACAAGTGTATCGGCAACTTTAGTATCTTTGAAATACGGTTGCTCTTCAGGCACTTGTTGGAGTCCTCTCGTAACAGTAACGGCTATATCTAAACCAACTAAGTCAGATAAACCATATGTTCCGGTACTCGGTCTACCAATTGCTCTACCCGTTAAAGCATCTACTTCAATAATTGAAAATCCTTGTTCTTCGCCACGATACATAATGTCATTCATCGTTTGTGTACCGACTCTGTTCGCTACAAATCCAGGCACGTCATTCGCAATGACAACACCTTTACCAAGTACTTCTTCAGCAAATACTTGTGTTCTTTCAACAATCGCATCTGACGTATTACGATTCGGAATGACCTCTACAAGTTTCATAATGCGAGGTGGATTAAAGAAATGTAATCCTAAAAATCTTTCTTTATCTTGATCACTAAATGCTTTAGATATTGCTTCAATTGGAATACCTGAAGTATTCGTCGCAAATATCGCATTATCTTTCGCAACTTGAGTAACTTGTTTCCATACTTGATGTTTAATATCTAATTCTTCTTTAACCGCTTCAATATAAATATCTGCATCATCTTCACCTATTAAATCATCTTGAAAATTACCGTAAGATAAATTAGATGCAAATTCTAAATCGAATAATAAAGGTCTTTTAGCATCTGTAATTACATCATATGCTTTTTTAGAAATTTTATTCGGGTCTTTTTCATCGATTACTATATCTAATAATTTTACTTTTAAACCTGCATTCACTAATAGTGCAGCAATTTGGCTACCCATTGTACCTGCACCTAGAATGGTCGCTTTACTTATCGTCATAAAAAGTCCTCCAAATTCATATATTCTGAGTGTGTTTCATCTTGCTCAGTTAACTTAAATAAATGCTGAATCTCCAGTTAATGCACGTCCAATTAACAGTGCATTGATTTCGTGTGTACCTTCGTATGTGTATACTGCTTCTGCATCTGAGAAGAATCTCGCAATATCATATTCAGCTAAAATACCGTTACCGCCTGTGATACCTCGACCCATTGCGACAGATTCTCTTAATCTAAGTGAATTCATCATCTTAGCAGTTGAAGTGGCAACTTCGTCGTATTCACCATTTTCTTGCATTCTAGCAAGTTGAGCACATATAGACATTGAATGTGCTAAATTCCCTTGCATCATTGCTAATTTCTCTTGGATTAATTGATATTTACTAATTTCTTTACCGAACTGTTTACGTTCTGTTACATAATCAAGAGTTGCGCGTAAAGCACCTGCTAAAGCACCCGTTGCCATATATGCAACACCTGCACGTGTAGAATAAAGTACTTTCGCAATATCTTTAAAACCATTTATATTTTGAAGTCTTTGATCTTCTTCAACTTCTACATTGTCTAATTTAATAATTGTATTTGGAATGATTCTTAAAGCAATTTTATTTTCAATCACTTCAATATCCACACCTGCTTGTTCTGGTCTAACAATAAAGCCTTTAGGTTTACCTGTTTCAACATCTACAGCATACACCGGAATAACATCCGCTAAATTTGCACCGCCAATCCATTTCTTTTCACCATTTAAAATCCATTTATCGCCTTCACGTTTTGCAGTTGTTTCTAACCCACCTGCAACATCTGATCCGTGTTCTGGTTCAGTTAACGCAAAGCATGTTCTTAGTTCATGTGATTGTAATTTAGGGATGTAGTATGCAACTTGTTCTTTACTACCACCGAATAAGAATGAATTATGTCCTAATCCTTGATGGACACCTAATAATGTTACTAAAGATACATCGAATCGTGCTACGACATAAGACATGAAAAATTGGAATAATTGACTAGGTGTCTTAGCACCTTCACGCCCTTCAAATAATAATGGATTTTGGAAATAGTTGAGTTTCCCCATATCATCGAAGAAGTCTTCTGGCACTGTCGCATTCACCCAATGTTCGTTGATTGTTGGACGATATTTTTCTTCTAATAAATCATCAAGTTGTTTTAAGAACTTGACTTCACCATCTGTTAATTGTTTCGAAATATTCAATACATCCTCTGGAAATAATGCTTTTAATGTTTCTAATTTTGTTGACATATATATGACCTCCAAATGTTATTAAAGCGCTTACATAATTCTCTAAAAAAATTTAGTATTCATGTTAGCGTCATCTTTGTTTATTGTTGAAACTTTCTCTTCATCATAGCTTTCACTTCTAACTTGTCTGGTTTAGCAGTTGAAGTTAATGGCATTTTCGTAACGGTTAGATAATTTTTAGGCACTTTGTAACTTGCCAAGTTTTCACGCATATAAGCATCTAATTTCTCTACGAAATCTGGATCTTGTTCATTAAGTAACACAGCAGCCGCTACAGTTTCACCAAATTTTTCATTTTCGTAACCTACGACAACACATTGTGCGACGAGTGGATGACCAGCTAGAACGATTTCAACTTCAGATGGTAAGACGTTCTCTCCACCTGTAATAATCAGTTCTTTTCTTCTATCTACAATAAATATATCGCCATCCTCATCTATACGTGCTAAATCACCTGTTAAGAAAAAGCCATCATGGAAAGATTCTTCCGTTTCTTTTGGTTTTTGCCAATAACCTGGTGTAACTTGTTTACCTTTAATCGCTAATTCACCAATTTCACCTACAGGTACGTCGTTGAAATCTTCGTCAAATAATCTTGATTCTACATACATAACTGGCTTCCCTATACTCATTGGCTTTTCAAGTGAGTTAGTAGGTGTATTAATCATCGCTAATGGTGCTTCTGTTAAGCCATAACCATTAATAATATTTAACCCCATGCTTGCAAATTTTTTCTGAACACCAGGCAATGGTGCTGAACCACCTTGAATAAGAAAATCAATATTGTCAAAGTTCTTCACATCAAAGTTAGGTGCTACTAACATGGCATAATACATTGTTGGAATAAGCGATAAGTAATTCGGTTTATATTTAGCCATTAAATCGTTGAGTTGTTCACCTTCGAAGTAACGATGTAATACGAGTGAACCACCCGCCATCAACAATGGAATCACTAAATCATTAAATCCAAATACATGGAACATCGGTAACGAAATAATAGATGAAAATCCTGAATTCACTTTATAAGTGAGTATCGTATTAATCGCATTTGATGTGAATGAATCATAAGTAAACATGACACCTTTTGGTAATCCTGTTGTTCCACTTGTGTACATTAATGCCGCTAAATCATCACGACCTACATCTACTGTCTTGAATGGTTTATGATTTTTAGGATTTACAAGTTCATCATATTCAGGTGAATCGATATCCATGTGTAAATAGTCATCTGCAATCCCTTGTAAACTACTTAAATGACGATTCGCATAGAATATAAACTTCACACCTGAATCTTCTATGACACTTTCAATTTCGTTCGGTTTGAGTCTCCAGTTCATTGGGAAGTATACTGCGCCAATCTTAAATGAAGCGAATAGTAGGTCAAGAACCGCTACATCATTTGGTGCAAATATCCCAACGACATCTCCCTTTTTAATACCTTGTTCTTCAAGATGGTTGGCTAAGTTCTCAGCACGAATATTTAAATCTTGATAAGTCCATTCTGTTCCTTTTAGTGGATCGGTAACTGCTGCCTTTTCTTCGTCATATTGCGCTCTTGTTTTAATCCAATCGTAATTCATATTAAACTACCCCCTTAATAGTTTGAACCATTGTCTTTAATACATTGTTGCAATCCTCCCCAATTTTCTTGATAAATTTGCTGATCCGTTACTTTAAGTTCTTCAGCAATTATCGGTTGAAATGCTATATTGGCTAGAATATCTTTCTCTAAATCTAATCCAGCTGCAATTTCAATCAATTTCACACCTTCATCGGTTAATTGGAATACAGCGCGTTCCGTTACATAATAGATCTCTTGATTTAATGACTTAGCATAAGATGCATTGAAGTCCATATTATGCACTTGTTCAACAAATTTCTTTGCATGACCTTCTGTTTCAATAACTAAACCTTTATCATTCCAAGTAGCCTTACTTCCTACTACCATTGTTCCTGAGAAAATAATTTTTTGGACCGTTTGGCTAATATCTATGAATCCCCCACAACCATTCATTCTATCGCCATATTTTGAAACATTGACATTACCAAACTGATCCACTTCAGCAAAGCTTAAATAAGCTACATCTATGCCTCCGCTATAAATAAAGTCCCATGTCATTTCATGTCGCATCTTCGCATCTAAATTGTAATTTAATCCGAAGTTTTGACCACTTCCAATCATCCCACCAAACACTCCTGTATCTATATTCAGTTGAACTAAGTCTTCAGCTTTTTCCTCAACCAATAAATTCGATAATTCATTGTTAATACCAAACCCTATACTCACAACATTATCTACATTTAAAAATTGGGCAGCACGTCGTAAAATCACTTTACGTGTACTCAATTCATTAATTGGTTCAGGCATACTAAGTACTTTATATTCACCCGAAATAGCTGGGTCATAATAATCTTGAATGGTTTGTCTATGATGTTTTGGGTCATCATTTACACATACATAATCCACAAGCTCTCCAGGAATAAAGACTTCAGTTGGTTTGAAGCTACCATGTTGTACAATTTCTTTAACTTGTACAATAACTTTCCCACCATTTTGATGCGCCGCTAGAGCAGCACCATAGCCTTCTCCTAAGTGTGCTTCATGATGCATATAAATGTTCCCCTCGCTATCAGCGTATGTACCACGAAGCAATGCAATATCAACTTTAGGAAATTTATATTGTAAATATTCCTCATTATTAATTTCTAATAAAGAAACGATATCTTCCTTAGTCACATCATTGACTTTTCCGCCATCAAATCTAGGATCCACGGAAGTGTGTAAACCTATTTTAGAAATCATATCTGGAAATTTGGCTAACGAATTCCGATAATGTGTAGCTAACAATCCTTGCGGTACAAAATATGCTTCTACATCATTATTCTTTATCGCTTCTATCGTTTTAGGTGAACCAATGATAATACTCATAATGAGTCTTTTAACCATACCTCTACTCACAAATGAATCTAAATCATAACCATCACCACGATAATCACTAATATCATTCGCAACCATAAAAGTTAAATCATTAAGGTTTCCATATTCATCATGAGCTTTAATCAAATGTTTTAAGACACTCACTGGTAAATTACTCACTGATAAAGCTGCCAGTGAAATAACATCTCCACTTTTTACAATGTCTTTCAAATCTTCGAACGAAATAATTTGCATACGATTATCCCCTATCTTTCATAATTACAATCATTCCATAAAAGACCTCCCCAATAAAATGTAAGCCCTTACATTAGTAAATATAACATAGTGTAAATATGAAAGAAAAGTAAAAAGGTATACGACAATATCTTTTTAATTACAAATTAGAAATAATTACAACTAACACTTAGTACCTCCTCACATACCGTAGTTGTAATATTTTTTAAAATAATTACTGCTCGTTCAGAACATACGTATACCCTGAAAATTATCACACACATAAAAAACTTCATTATATCAATAAAATATTACGGTCATTAAATTACTCATGCATCGTATAATCAACAACATTGAAATACCAATCACCAAGCGAAAATATCACTTCTCACTCTAAAATAATTTGAAATTTTATTATTTGATAAATGAAACATTAACACACAAGTAAATAATTAGAAGGAATAGTTGGAGTGGACAATTCTATATGTAGGATTTCTTAAAAATTGAACGATTCATTTATACGCGCACGATATCTCGAAGTCTTCGTGCGATACACCCTGATTTTATACCTCAGCGCACGATATCTCCCAGTCTTCGTGCGATATGCCCTGATTTTATACCTCAGCGCACGATATCTCCCAGTCTTCGTGCGATATGCCCTGATTTTATACCTCAGCTCACGATATCTCGAAGTCTTCGTGCGATATGCCCTGATTTTATACCTCAGCTCACGATATCTCGAAGTCTTCGTGCGATACATCCTGATTTTATACCTCAGCGCACGATATCTCGAAGTCTTCGTGCGATATGCCCTGATTTTATACCTCAGCGTACGATATCTCGAAGTCTTCGTGCGATACACCCTGATTCTGTACCTCAGCGCACGATATCTCCCAGTCTTCGTGCGATACACCCTGATTTTGTACCTCAGCGCACGATATCTCGAAGTCTTCGTGCGTTTAAACATAAAAAAGTCATTCCGACTTACCGGAATGACTTCTTTTTTCAAAATTATTTATTTAATTCTAAAGCTTCTGCTGTTTGTTTACGTGTTTTCTTCAATAATGCTGAGTCTTCAATTAAAGATTCTCCATATGAAGGGATGATTTCTTTAATTTTAGATTCCCATTTTTCCATATATTGAGGGAAGTTTTTCTCAATTACTTCTAAAGCTACAGATACTGATGTTGATGCTCCTGGTGATTCACCTAATAAAGCAATTACAGTATGGTCTTCTGAATTTACAACTTCTGTACCGAATTGAATAAATCCACGGCCATGTTCTTCTGTATCTTTAATAACTTGTACACGTTTACCAGCGATATGAATATCCCAATCTTCGTCTTTTGCATCTGGTACAAATCGACGCAATTCTTTCATACGATCTTCTTTACGTTGTAATACTTGTTGAATTGAATATTTTACAAGTGATAAGTTTTTAACACCTGAAGATAACATTGTCACAACATTACTTGTATTAATAGATTTAAATAAATCTAAGTTAGATCCATTTTTCAAGAATTTTGGACCGATTGCTGCGAATGGACCAAATAGTAAACTTTCTTTTCCTTGAATATAACGTCTGTCTAAGTGAGGTACAGTCATTGGTGGTGTGCCAGGTGGCTCTTTACCATAAACTTTGGCATTATGCTCACTTACTACTTTAGGGTTGTTACATACTAAGAATGCACCACTAATTGGGAATCCTCCAAGATGTCTACTTTCAGGAATTTTTGTTTTTTGTAGTAATGGAATGGCATGTCCGCCTGCACCGATAAAGATATAATCAGCAACATGCGTTTCTACTTTACCAGTTTCTAAGTTACGAACTTTAACTTCCCATTTACTATTAGAAAGTTGTTTAAAGTCTACTACTTCATGACGGAAATGAACTTGTGCATTTTCGTGTTTTTCGATATTTTTAACTAATTTACGCGTTAATTCACCGAAGTTAACATCTGTACCTTCGTCAATTTTACTTGCTGCAAGTGGTTCGTTTGAATTACGACCTTGCATCATCAAAGGCATCCATTCAGCTAATACTTTATGATCTTCTGTATAAGTTAAGCCTTCAAACATAGGTAAAGATTTTAATGCATCATAACGACGTTTTAAGAAATCTACATTTCGAATACCCATTACGAAACTGATGTGTGGTAATGGTCTAATGAATTCTTGTGGATTCTCGATAGCTTTGCTCTTAACTAAGTATGACCAAAATTGCTTAGAAATTTCGAATTGCTCGTTGATTTCTTTCGCTCTTTCAACATCAATTGAACCGTCCTCTTGCTCAACTGTGTAGTTTAATTCGCATAGCGCAGCATGACCTGTACCAGCATTATTTTTTTCATTTGAACTTTCAATAGCTGGTTGTTCTAATCTTTCGAATAACTTAATATTCCAATCTGGTTCAATATTTTTCAAAAAAGAACCAAATGTCGTACTTAAAATACCAGCACCAATAAGAATAACGTCTTTTGGTTGGTTATTATCCATTTTGATCACCTTTCTAAAATTTAAGATGTATTATATTCATGAATTGGGTGTACATAAATATAATAGTCTGAAAGAATTGCAACTTTCTTTAAGAGATATCTTAATTCTTTATATACCAATTCTAAATCAATATTGTGTAAAAGTAAATCATAAGGTGTGCAGGTCATATGATGTGTTGTAAAAATACATTGAAAATTTTATTTGAGCTTTCTAGTTGTAATTTCTACCTTGTAATAATACACTAATATTAAATAGATATTTGTCTCTTGCTTTGAATTTTGGATATTCATTATGCGTAATCAAGGAGGTTTTTCAAATGACTGTTGAAGGTAAAAATCTTATAAAAGTGAACCGACAGAATGAACAAAGATCTTCAGAGATTTCAGTTATGATTGAAGAAGGTGGATTAGGCGCTGATAATTACTATCAAATTATTAAGCCAAACGCGAGCCATAGGGAAACAGAAGAAAACATTTTCCAATTCGAAGATGAAGTTAATCAAAAAAGTGATTCTGATTTAATCGACTTACTTATTGTCAATGCACAGGAACATACTGCAGAAAATTACAAAGAAGCACAAAATATTATTAAAGCTGAGTTATTGAAACGAATGTGTTAAGTAGATTTATATTATGAGGCTGGACCATGATTGATTTGGTCCAGTTTTTTTATTTTACCGCCTAACACATCTTGTTTTACTTTTTTTAATGTTACCATTGCCTCTCTTATTGAATTAACCTCCTAATCATCATCCTTTTTTGTAAATATTTTGTAAAACATGATAGAATAGACTTCACCAAAGATTTTATAATATATTGAGGAGTTATTGAGTAATGATTGAACGACAAAGAAAAAGTACGAATTCAAACTCAATTCGTTATTTATATGGTTTAGATGGCTTACGCGCAATTGCTGTTATAGCTATCATCATTTATCACCTTAATCCTAAGTGGTTATCGGGTGGTTTTTTAGGTGTGGATACTTTTTTTGTTATTTCTGGCTATTTAATTACAAGCTTATTAATCTATGAATATCAACATACTGGCACGATTGACCTCTTACACTTTTGGAAGAAACGTATTAAAAGGTTACTCCCAGCAGTCTTATGTTTATTATGTATTGTTTTAATATATACCTTATTATTTGAACCGAGCATTATTAAAAATGTAAAACAAGACACATTTGCAGCTTTATTTTATGTATCTAATTGGTGGTATATTTTTCATCATGTTAGTTATTTTGATAGCTTTAAAGTGATGCCACTTAAACATTTATGGAGTTTAGCGATTGAGGAGCAATTTTATGTATTTTGGCCAATTTTATTAATGATGTTACTTCGCATAAAAAAATTAAAAAGACATTTCTTTTTAATTGTGTTTATAACTTCTCTTATTTCATTATTGTTAATGATCTTAATTGCTGAACCGAACGTTGATAATTCGAGAGTATATTTCGGCACTGACACTAGGTTACAAACTTTGCTATTAGGTGTTTTACTGGCATACATATGGCCGCCTTTTAGATTGAAGCAGCAAATTATAACACCGTTAAAAATAGGTATTGAAACAATAGGTTGTATTTCATTAGCGCTATTAATTTACTTTATGTGGACTGTCTCATCCAATAACAATTGGTTATACTTTGGTGGCATTTATCTTATATCTTTAAGTTCTTTACCTATCATTGCGAGCGCCGTTCACCCTAGTACGTTATTATCAAAAATATTAGGTAATCGATTATTGGTATGGATTGGACAAAGATCATATAGTTTATATTTATGGCATTATCCTGTCATAACATTTATCAATAAACATTTTGTTCAAGGGCAAATACCTATATATATTGTATTAGTTGAAATCATCCTAACGTTATTGCTAGCTGAAAGCTCTTATCGATATGTTGAAGTACCTATTCGAGTAAATGGGTTAGCATACTTCAAGCCTGGAAAATCACAATTAAAATCACTCATTGCTAAGAGTAGCATTACTTTAGTATTAGTTGGTCTTACGTTAACAATACTTTCAGGGCATTTTGATTATTTACAACAAACGCAACATCATCATGCTAAGACGACTTTTAAAGTTTCAAATCACGACCATAAGAATAGTTTGATATTACCTATTCCTAAAATAAATGTTAATAGCGAACAAACCATTAATCATAAAGGAAAGCATCAAGATAAAATGTTATTTATCGGTGATTCCGTCATGGTTGATATCGGGGAAGAAATACATAAGACATATCCAGGTGCAATTATTGATGGAAAAATAGGTCGCAATTTAAATGACGCTATTCCACTCGTTCAAGAAAAATACAATAACTTTAAAAAAGACAATCAAAAAGTAGTGCTCGAGCTTGGTACGAATGGTGATTTTTCATACGATGATTTGACAAAGCTCATTAAAATGTTTGGCAATGCGCATGTATATGTCGTTAATACACACGTACCAAGAGATTGGGAACAAAGTGTAAATGAGAAACTTTCGAAAGCAGCAGATTCACATAAGAATGTTCAATTAATCAATTGGTATCAAAAAGCTAAAGGCAATCCTGGATACTTTGCATATGACGGCGTTCATTTAGAATACAAAGGTGTACAAGCACTCGTGTCCGAAATAAATAAACATGTAAAATCATGATATTTGAAATTAACAAAAAAACAGTCTAGAACCCTATTTTGTTCTAGACTGTTTTTTTCGTTTAGCTCGTATTGTTTCTTCTATAATTGAACCGACTATGAGACCGACTGAGATGATGATTTTTCCTATTAATAAAATCATACGAAATCATCCTTTAATATCATATTTGAGTTCTGAAACAAATATTTATATTTGTGCTAATAATCTATAAGATTGCATTCTATCCTCATGCGTTATTGTATTTGTACTTACCATGATTTCATCACATTGATATTCTGCTTGAATAGCTTGAAGTCTTGATTGAACGGTTTCGACATCACCTATGATCATATTGTCTTTCATGTCATAAAGCATTTCTTTTTCTCGTTCACTTAACGCATCAAATGTCAGTACTTTTTCTTTTTTATCTTCACCTTGTGCTTTAGTTATTAAACTTTCTATAGCAAGTGCTTCCGCTTCTTCTTTAGTCTCAGCACATATGACAGATACCGTAACAATCACTTTAGGTGTTTCTTGATTTCTTTGCTCAAAATGTTCACGGTAACGATCCACAATTGCACGGCCATCTTGATCACTCATAAAAGCACCGTACACATAAGGCATACCATTTTTAGCTGCAAGTAAAGCACTTTTCTCACTTGTTCCCAATAACCATGGTGTTGGTGATACATCAGGTTGCGGTAACACATTTACTTTATGATATTCGTGTTCTAAAGGGAATTGCCCTTCCAAGAACATTAATAATTCTTCTAACAGTTCTGGTAAAGCCCACACCTGCTTTAAAAACTGCGTCGATAATGCATTAGTAGCTTCCGCTGAGCCACCTGGTGCTCTACCTATACCTAAATCAACTCTATTTGCAAATAAAGTAGCCAATGTATTAAACTGTTCTGCAACTTTATAAGGTCTATAATGTGGTAACAATATGGCACCTGCGCCAATTCTAATATGATTCGTATGTGCACCAATATATGAAAGTAATACTTCTGGCGCTGAACTTGCAAGGTTAGACAAACCGTGATGTTCAGTTAGCCAATACCTTTCATAACCTAAATCCTCTCCTAACTGTGCTAATGCCAACGAATCTTTAAAAGCATCACTGGCTGTTTGACCAGGCACAATCGGTGATTGGTCAAGTATACTCAATTTCATATTGCTCATCCCTTTTGGTCCTCTCGTATTTCTTTAAGCACAAGACGGTACACCGCAACTTGATTGTCTTTATATAAATTTGTTAAAGATGTTGAATAATTATAAATTTCACCTTTAAATTTCTTATCTTTATCCGGAATTTCTACATCAAAACGCCCTCTATATAATAAAACAGCAATATCGTGATACGCTTTACTCGTTACATTAAATTCAATTGTTACTTTATATAAACCATCTACAGTTTCATCTTCAAAATGTGTTAATGGAATTTGCGTTTTATCTAAATATATATTTTCAACCAATTATGTCACCTTCAAAGTTTATATTTATTATCTAACTTCAGTATAATATGTTGAAAGATATAATACATGCATTCTGTTTATAGCGCATGAATACTTGAATGAGTGTCTAATCATTTATTTGTCACCCATTCTTTAAACGCTTACAATATAATATGAATCTAAATGTGGACTTGAAATGTGGTGGGATTATTGTTAAAAAGACATGTGAAATTAATGAGACTATTACTTTTAAATCGTGATAGTTATTTAAACGGGACTGAAATAGCTGACTATTTGAATGTTTCAAATAGAACTGTAAGAAGCGATATTAAATATATTAATAGTGAAATTAAAGATGTCATTATTAGTATTAAAGGGCGTGGTTATCAACTAAATCACGAGTTGTATCAAGCTGAAGAGATAGAGTCTATTCTGAATCAATATACGGAAAAGAATGGTCAGACGCTCATCAAGATGGCTTATCAATTATTAATGTATAAGCAATCTGTTACCCTTGAGCAATTATCTGATGACTTTGCTTTAACGAAGAATGAACTTATCGATCATTTAAACCAAATTCAAGCTTGGTGTGAATCTTATGATGTTGTGATTAATCTTGTTAAAAGAAAAGGTATTACGGTAAGTGGTAATGAAATGGATATTCGCAACGCCATTCTTCATTTAAACCAACTCTCTACAAACAATGTTAAAGTAGAAGACTTTATTATGAATGAAATACCAAAAGCACATAGAGAATTAATGATGCAAATTATGGAACAACATTTAGAACATTACCATATTCAAACTTCAAAAGTGCATATTAAACAGTTGCTCGTACACCTTATTATCATTTTCAAAAGAATCCACGATACGACAGAGCAATGGGATATTAATCAAGAAGCTTTAGTCATTTCCCGAGCAATAATAGAAGACATCAACCGAAAGCTTAAATACACCTTAAGCGATGAAACAGCAAAGCTATTTTCATTTTTTATTAGCTATTATTTTGATAAATATGACCTCGGCTTTAAACAAATATTTATTCAAAGTTATATTGAACGCTTAATTTATCAAATGAACTCGAAAGTCGGTATAGATTTTATGCAAGATGCTGTACTTCGTGAAAATGTTTATTCGCATTTTAGTAGAACATATTTGCGTATCGTTAAGAATGTTTATATTAACAACCCGCTTACAGAGGATATTAAACAGCAATACCCTTTTGTGTTCAACGCATTATATGAAACGGTTCATTTACTTGAAGAAGATGCACAACTCAATTTAAGTGAAGATGAGATAGCCTTTTTAGCATTGCATTTTCAATCATCAATAGATCGTAATGTACAAGATCAATTTAATGTTGTCATTACTTGTTATTATGGACTGGGCATTTCAAGCTTGTTAGAAGCAAAAATTCAAAAGTTAAACCATAAAATTAATATTATCGATACGATTAAACTTGAAGATGTTTCAACATACCCATTCACTAACACAGATATACTTGTTACAACACACGACATTGATATGACACATCTACCTAGTAACGTACAAGTTGTTAAAGTATCGCCGTTATTTTCAGAAGAAGATGCACATAAATTTCAAACCATTTTAAATCAGAAGCAAAACCCTGTTTTAAACAACGACGCATTATTGCCTATCGATTTTCTATCAGTACCGATCGAAACAGACATACATTCTACTGTTGATATATTCCAACATGCAGAACGTTTGCTTAATCAACAACATGCTATATCAAGTGGGTATATTGAAAGTGCATTAGAAAGGGAGAAGTTCTCATCAACTTATATTGGAAACGGCATTGCTATTCCACATGGCGATCCTACTAAAGTCTTTAAGTCACATGTATTAATGTTTAGACTCCGCCAAGATATAGCATGGAAGCAGCATAAAGTTCATTTAGTATTTTTCTTATCTATTGCAGACAAAGATAAACAAGTAATGAAGAAAATCATGCACAGTATTGCTACATTAACAGAACAAGATGTTACGCATTTACTAAAAATAGAAGATGAACCATTCAAACAATATATCATTGAACGTTTTAAAGAATAATTGCCACTACTAACGGCAATTATTCTTTTTTATGTTTTAGTGAATGCGTTTACAATTGAATTAAGAAGGAGCTGACGTTATGAAAATTTTAGCAATTACATCATGTCCAAACGGGATTGCACACACTTATATGGCTCAAGAAAAATTAGAACAAGCCGCAAAAGAGATGGGCATAGATATTAAAGTAGAAACACAAGGTGGTGTCGGTGCAGAAAATGTTCTGACATCAAAAGAAATTAGAGAAGCGGATGGTATTATTATCGCTGCTGACAGACAAGTCGATTTATCAAGATTTGACGGGAAACGATTAATTAACGAAAGTGTTAGAGAAGGTATTCACAACCCTAAATTATTAATCCAACGCATCATCGATCAAGATGCACATATTCATCATGAAAAAGGTGGCAACAAACAAACTCATGATGACGAAGAACAAAAAAGTGGTCTACAAATGGTCTACCAACATTTAATGAATGGTGTTTCATTCATGGTGCCATTTATCGTAGTTGGTGGTTTATTAATGGCCATTGCTTTAACTTTAGGTGGAGATACAACACCAGAAGGTCTTAAAATTCCTGATGATTCATTCTGGAAATCTATTGAAAATATTGGTAGTTTAGCATTTAGCTTTATGGTTCCAATCCTAGCTGGTTACATTGCAGTCAGTATTGCTGATAAACCAGGTTTAGTACCAGGTATGATTGGTGGCGCAATTGCTGCTGATGGTAGCTTTTACGGAAGTGAAGCTGGTGCAGGATTCCTAGGTGGTATTGTCGCTGGTTTCTTAGCAGGTTATATTGCTAAATGGATTAAAAACATTAAAATTCCTAAAGCAATGGCACCTATTATGCCAATTATCATTATTCCTATTATTTCTTCAATTATTGTAGGACTTATTTTCATATTTGTTATCGGTGCCCCGATTGCAAGTATTTTTGAAGGTTTAACAACATGGTTAAAAGGTATGCAAGGTACAAATAGCATTATCTTAGCACTTATTATCGGAGCTATGATTGCATTCGATATGGGTGGCCCAGTTAACAAAGTTGCGTTCTTATTCGGATCAGCTTTAATTGCTGAAGGAAACTATGCCGTTATGGGTATGGTTGCAGTAGCTGTATGTACACCACCAATTGGTTTAGGTCTTGCTACTTTTATCAATAAACGTAAATTTAATAAAGGTGAAATTGAAATGGGTAAAGCATCATTTACGATGGGATTATTCGGTATTACTGAAGGTGCTATTCCATTTGCCGCACAAGACCCATTACGTATTATTCCTGCAAATATGATTGGTGCAATGGTCGCAGCAGCCATCGCAGCTATAGGTGGCGTTGGAGATAGAGTTGCACATGGTGGTCCAATTGTAGCCGTACTTGGTGGTATCGATAAAATACTATGGTTCTTTATTGCTGTCATTATCGGAAGTAGTGTTACAATGCTTGTTACACTTTTATTGAAGAAAAAAGAAGCAACAGTTGCATCACCTGAAATGGAATCATCTAATAGTGGTATGACAACATCATTTATGGGATTAGATGAAGATGATAACGATCAAAAAGAAATATCCACTTCAAATGATGAAACTAAACCAGATTCAGAACAAGTCTTTCATGAAAAAGTCATTACGATAGAAGATGCTGAAATGTCACGAGATGACGCAATAGATAAACTGATTCACAATTTAAAATATCACAACTTTATAGACGATGAAGAAATGTTAAAAGAAGCTGTATTGAAACGCGAATCAGAATCAACAACAGCAATCGGTATGAATGTAGCCATCCCGCATGCTAAATCAAATGTTGTCAAACAGCCTGTCGTAGCTGTTCTGAAAAACAAACATGGTGTTGAATGGGAAAGTTTAGATGAAACACAACCTAAAATCATCTTCTTAATTGCTGTACCAAATGATAGTAGTGATACACACTTGAAGTTATTACAAAGACTGTCACGTACACTTATGGATGATGAAACAAGAGAAAAATTAATCAACGCTGAAAGCACAGAAGCTATTTATCATATTTTGAAAGAAATTTAATTTAAAAAGCCTGGAACGAATTTGTTCCAGGCTTTTCTATGTCTTATAAATCTAACTGCATTGCTCTATTTCGTGATACTTTTCACCTATCTTACGTGCTGCTTCTCTTCCACCCATAATATTTCTAGCGAAAGGTCCCAATTCTAAATCAGCTAATCCACCTGATACGAATAAATTCGGCAGCCATTCCAAATGTTTGCTAATTTCAGGATAACCACATTTATTGAGTGGTGCTTCATACTCATGAATTAAACGATTTAATATCGGTTGTGTTAATAAAGTATTATCAAATCCTGTTGCCAACAATATATGATCATAATCAATATGTTTCCCATCTACTGTTATGATTTGATGATTGTTAATATAGTCTAGTTCATTGAGATGTATCGTTAGTCTGCCCTTTTTCACATATTTCTTTAATCTAATGAACAACTCCTGAGGCATAGAACCTTTATGACGTTCTTTTAAAACAATATCCATCTTTTCTTCTGGATCTATCACTTTTGAAAAGCTTGCCATATTTTTAGGTCCTAACCATCCTGGATCAGCATCAAAATCATGAATTTCTAACGGCTTATTCGTCCATAAATGTACATGTTTTTCATCATCATGATAAATTAATTTTAAAGCTAAATGTGCAGCTGATATCCCACTTCCAACAACATGAGAACTTTCATTAAATTGAATATTTGCATCTTCAAAAATATGTTGTACATCTGGTGCATGCTCATATATTTCTGGAACCTTTGGCTTATGATTACAACCTGATGCGATGATGACATTCTGTGTATATATCATCTCCCCTGATTCCAATACGATACACCAATTATCTCGATATTTCTTTATATCTATTGCAGTATCTTTAACATGACATTCATGTAATCGGTAATATTCAACTTGTTCCGCTGTATGGTCCATAAACATATCTCTTTTCGGCCTTTTATACTTACCATAAATACCACCTGCATAATCCATTTTCTTAAAATATTGTTTTAAATGAAAAGGATTTGGGTGAACATGGTGTACGATTGGAGACCTTAAATAAGGCATACTAATATTCTGTGTTCGATGGTCAAATTGATGACAGAACACATCGTGCGGGTCAATAATTGTTAAGTCTTTATTTTTTAATCCTTTAACTTTTAATTCTAATGCTATCGTTATAGCGTGGATGCCACCACCTACTATCGTCCACTTCATCTTATCACCTTCATTTTATAAATCGTAATCAATACGTTTTATATCATAACCGATTTTCCCTATCATTTGCAACTGACATTTAAACAAACTTGACATCGATTATTAAAAACTATACATTGATAGTAATTAAATAGATGCACTAGGGGTGTTTTTTAACTGAGATGAGGATGAACTCGAACCCTTTGAACCTGAACTAGATCGTACTAGCGTAGGAAAGTGTTTGTGAAATGAATTTATAGGGATGACTATGCCCTTTTTATAAATATCTTTGTTTTTACACAACTTTCTTACGAGAAGGTTGTGTATTTTTTTATTTAAAATTCTATATGGGAGTGTTACATATGACAAAGACTATATTAGTAACAGGTAGTAGTAGAGGATTAGGCGCAACAATCGCACGTACATTAGCATCTGAAGGACATCAAGTCATCATTAATTATCATAATAGTAAAGCGTTAGCAGAACAGTTAGTTGCTGAAATTGGAGCAGAACAAGCGATTGCTATTCAAGCGGATGTGACGAATCGCGCTGAAGTTGATCAGTTAATTGATGAAGGTACGAAACATTTTGGAAAAATTGATGTCGTCGTCAACAATGCCTTAGTTAACTTTAAATTTGACCCAGTAAAACAAAAAGCATTCGTCGACCTTGCATGGGAAGACTATCAACAACAAATTGATGGCACATTAAAAGCAGCATTTAATATTGTGCAAAGTGTTGCACCTCAATTCATTGAAAGAAAACAAGGTGCGGTTATTAGCATCGGTACGAATTTATTCCAAAATCCTGTCGTACCTTATCACGAATATACAACTGCGAAAGCTGGTTTAATTGGCTTCACGCGTAATATCGCTGCTGAATTAGGTCAACATGGCATTACAGCCAATGTTGTTTCTGGTGGCCTACTCAAAACGACCGATGCCAGCTCTGTGACAACATCTGAAGTGTTTGACTTAATTGCTCAATCAACACCTCTTAAAAAAGTCACTTCACCACAAGATGTCGCAAATATGGTGAGCTTCCTTGCTTCTGATAAAGCAAGTGGTATAACTGGACAAAATTATACTGTAGATAACGGCTTAACAATGAACTAGAATTCCAAAAGAGAGATAAGGAGAATAGAAATGCGTAATTTAAGAAGCGATCAACTCAATATTGGTGTCTTATTATATGGATGTGGCCATCATCAAGCAGCATGGCTTATGGAAGACTCCTCTATTGAACAGATTGGTGATATCTCTTATTATCAATCATTAGCACAACTATCAGAAAGAGGTTTATTAGATGCTGTGTTCTTTGCAGATAATCAATCATTCCCTGCAAAATCAGATAGTGAATTACCAGCATTCTGGTTGGATCCAATTGTGAACTTGACTGCTATATCACAAGTTACAAAACATATTGGTTTAGTTTCAACAATATCAAGTTCATTTTCAAACCCTTATACTGCGGCTAGACAAATTTTAACCCTCGATCATGCAACGAATGGTCGTGTCGGTTGGAACTTAGTAACATCCATGACAGATATTGAAGCCCAAAATCATAGTATGAAAGCTTTACCTCAACATGATGATAGATATCATAAAGCACAAGAATTTGCTGAGTTGATGGACAAATTATTTACATCTTGGCATAAAGAAGACTTCGTTCATGACCGTCATAACAATAAAGTGATTAATCATGAGCATGTGCATGCTTTTCATCATTCTGGCAATTATTTCCAAGTAAATGGACCGTTATCCACACCGAGTAGCCCACAAGGCAAACCGGTCGCTATGCAAGCTGGTGCATCCAAACAAGGTATTGCATTAGCCGTCAAACATGCTGATGCTGTTTATTCAGTATCATGGAATTTGAAACAAGCGAAAGCTTATAGAAATAAATTAAATAAGGCCATTAGCGAAAGTGATACACCCGAGAAATATATTAAAGTCTTTCCAGGATTGGTTACTTATGTTGGGGAAACACGTGAAGAAGCACTACTTAAAAAAGAAAAATTAGATAAAGCTTTACCAATTGAAAATGCCATCAAACAATTAAGTACATTTGTTAGGCAAGATTGTTCGAAATGGTCATTGGATGAACCTGTCCCAGAATTGCCACCTGTAGATGCATTCGATGGTCCAGTAGGCAGATATGAAACGATTTTAGAAATTATAGAAGATACCAAACCTACAGTGAGAGAATTATTAGGTTATCTCAATGCAGGTGGTGGGCATCTCACATTAATAGGTACATCTGAAGAAATAGTAGATGAAATGGAACTTTGGTTTAAGTCTGGTGTTGCTGATGGTTTTAATCTAATGCCACCTACTTTACCACATAGTCTCGAAGATTTTGTAACATATATTGTTCCAGAATTACAACGACGCGGACTCTATAGAGAAGCATATTCAAGTCAGACATTTAAAGAACTTTTAAATGTAAATTAAAAAATTAAATAAGATAAATAAATGACAATAACAACAGAAATAGAACTAAACAACGTCGACATGAAGACTAATTCTGCAGCTAAAGCAGGATAATTATCATATTCTTGTGCAATAACTGAGCTGTTCACGGATGTCGGCATCGCTGAAGCAATAAATAATGTTTGAGCGATAATGCCGTCTAAACCCATGCATTTTATAATGACAAATGCGATAGCTGGTCCAACTACTAATCTTATAAAGATATAAATATAAGAAGATGACCATTTAAAATTAAGTTTAATATTAGCAATTTGTGCACCGAGAAGAATTAAAGCAATCGCAATCATAGCATCAGACAAATAACTGACAGTCGTCCACATGAATTCAGGAATTGGAATATGATTATAGTTTAAAATAATAGCAAGAACGAGTGCATAAATAATGGGCATCTTAAAGTAATTGAGTAATGCTTTAAGTTTACCTAATTGAACGGATTGAATTGCGAAGACACCATAAGTAAACGTGAAGACATTTTGTAGCGTTAATACAATAACTTGTGCAGACATTGCAAGTGGATCACTTTTAAATACAATATCATTTAACGGCGCACCGTAGTTACCAGAGTTAAAGAAGAGCACACTATTTGTTAAAGTCGTCTCTTTACCCTTATCTAAATTTTGCATTTTGGCGATAGCAAATGCGACGATATATAATGCAATTATGTATATAACGAAGAATACGATGATTAATAATAATAAATTTACTGCTAACTCAGCTTTGTAAAACTTCGCAAAAATAAATCCAGGCACAAACACATTGATATTTAATTTTGCGAGCGTACGTAAATCAAGTTTCACACGCTTTTGAAGAACATAACCTAACGCTGTCATTAGAAAAATCGGTACAACAACCGTTAGTAAAATATTGAGCATTTCAGACAAAAAGACACCCCCACGATGTATAAGATAAGTTTTTGATAGTAATATCATAACATTCTTAGATAATTGTTGGGGGCGTCTTTTTAGTATTGCAAATAATCGTGTGCTATATGTGAGAAAGTGATACAGACTTTGAATCGGATTAGGGGCTGAGATGTGGGATAGAGCTGGGTTTTTATGGAATTTGTGAGTTTACTAGGGTATTAACTCACGTCTTTTGCGATCTTGTGAGTTTACTGACTCTTTAACTCACATCTCACCCAATATTCTCATTCCACTCATCACTCAATTTATAAAATATACATTATGGCTTCATGAACCTCTTTTTCTACACCTCATCATTTACATAAAAAAGAAGAATCTGGGACAAAAATTCATTTGCCCCAGATTCATTCACACTAGTAAATATAATGGTTTCATTATATTTGTATATGCTCGTAATTGAATTATATCATGCCTTCCAATTACTACCAACTACTTGCACTTATTACATTAAAATGCAGCAAAATTTATTATTATACATAATAGAATTTTTAGTAAATTCAGTTTATTTTATTGAAAACCATTTTCATTTGTATTATGATTTTATTTAATATGTTTTTTTTAGACATTATTTTATCCAACAAAGGAGCGTCAATCATGAGTGAAAATAGCAATCTTGTAACTTCTACACAAAATATAATTGAACAAGCTTTATATAAATTAGGATACGACGAGGGTCTTTTTGAATTGATTAAAGAACCTGCTAGATTTTTAAGAGTTCGTATTCCAGTTAAAATGGATGATGGATCTGTAAAAACTTTTACAGGATATCGATCTCAACATAATAGTTCAGTAGGACCTACTAAAGGTGGCGTCCGCTTTCACCCTGATGTAGATGAAAATGAAGTAAAAGCATTATCTATGTGGATGACTTTAAAATGTGGTCTCGTTAACTTACCTTATGGTGGTGGTAAAGGTGCAATTCAATGTGACCCTCATAGCATGAGTCAAAATGAACTAGAAAGATTGTCACGTGGATATGTTAGAGCAATTGCTCAAATCGTCGGACCAACTAAGGATATTCCTGCACCAGATGTATATACAGATGCTCAAATCATGTCTTGGATGATGGATGAATATAGTATTATGCATAAAGTTAACGCGCCAAATTTCATTACAGGTAAACCCATTTCTTTAGGTGGTTCACTTGGTCGTGAACAAGCAACAGCATTAGGTGCTGTGATTACGATTGAAGAAGCGGCTAAACGTAAGCATATTAATATCGAAGGTTCAAAAGTTGTTATACAAGGGTTTGGTAATGCAGGTAGCTTTATCGCTAAAATCCTCCATGATAAAGGTGCAAAAATCGTATGTATCTCAGAAAGTCGTGGTGCTATATATGATCCAGAAGGTTTAGATATTGATCATTTATTAGAGCTTCGTAAAGAACACGGTAGAATCACACCTTTATTTGATAACATTATTCCGAACGAAGATATATTTGGAATTGATTGTGACATTTTAGTACCAGCAGCTTTAGCAAACCAAATCACCGCACAAAATGCAGGAGACATAAAAGCGAGTATAGTAGCAGAAGCGGCTAACGGTCCTACAACACAAGAAGCAACTCGCATACTAACAGAAAATGATGTACTTTTAATTCCAGATGTACTTGCCAGTGCCGGTGGTGTAACTGTTTCATACTTTGAATGGGTACAGAACAATCAAGGACTTTATTGGTCAGAAGAAGAAATAATTCAGTTATTAAGAACTAAAATTGTAGAAGCTTTTGACAAAGTATATGACATTTCACAAAAAAGAAAATTAGACATGAGATTATCAGCTTACGTTGTAGGTGTTAGACGTACAGCAGAAGCAACACGTTTCAGAGGATGGGCTTAATAAATAGAAAATTAAAGAAAATAATCTAAGTCGTGGCTTTACTCGGTACTTAAGCCATGACTTGGACGTTCTCTTGGCTTTATTCATCACTTAAGCCACGACTTGCCCTATCTCTTGGCTTTATTCAGTACTTAAGCCATGACTTAGGCTATCTCTTGGCTTTACTCGGTACTTAAGCCATGACTTGGACGTTCTCTTGGCTTTACTCGACACTTAAGCCATGACTCGGGCTATCTCTTGGCTTTACTCGGCACTTAAGCCATGACTTGGACAATCTCTTGGCTTTACTCGGTACTTAAGCCATGACTTGGACGTTCTCTTGGCTTTATTCATCACTTAAGCCACGACTTGGGCTATCTCTTGGCTTTATTCATCACTTAAGCCATGACTTGGACAATCTCTTGGCTTTACTCGGTACTTAAGCCATGACTTGGACGTTCTCTTGGCTTTACTCGACACTTAAGCCACGACTTCGTCTATCTCTTGGCTTAACGTCCCTATTAAGCCTTGAATCTCCTATTCCCCTTATATTTCATCCTCAATAGGTATCAAAAAAGCAGGAACCGCACTTGTGGTTCCTGCTTTTTACTATATTAACTATTCAAAGTAGCGATGTTCTTTAAGAAATTTTTCTGCGATTATAGCTGGCTCTTCTTTTTGACCGTCTGCTCTATAATTCAATTCTTGCATTTTTTTAGTAGATACTTTCCCAACCAATTTTTCTATAGATTTTTTAGCTGTTGGATTATTTTTTAAATAATCATTTGTTGCTAATGGGCTAGCGTCATAAGGTGGGAAGAAGTGACGATCATCTTCTAGTGTCACCAAATCATACGCAGCAATTCTACCATCTGTTGTATATCCAAGTGCTGCATCGATGCTCTTATTCTTCAATGCATCATATACGAGTCCTATTTGCATTGTTCTAATATCCTTAAATTCAAATCCGTATGCTTTTGAAAAAGCTGGATAGCCGTCCCCTTTTCTCTTAATCCATGTAGGATCACTTGCTACTCTTAGTTCATCTTTATGTTTAGCTAGATCCGAAACTTTTTTTAAATTGTACTTTTTAGCTGTTTCTTTAGTGACTGTAAATGCAAAGGTATTTTCAAATCCATATGAGTCAAAAAATGTTTGATCAAATTTCTTTTGGAAACCTGTTTTGACAGCTTTCTCAGCTTTTTTAGTATTTGTAATGGGTTCAGAGTTTAAAGCACCTACTAAATCAGTACCTGTATATCTTGTAGCAGATATTTGCGCATTATCATTTAATATCGCGTTATGTTCAATTACCGCAGAACCAAGATTATTTACAATTATCGGTTTTACTTGCCCTTTTGTATCATGCTCGATTTGCAAGCGAATCATATGCGCCATGATTTGAGACTCGCTTGTAGCAAGCGCCGTAATTTTCACTGTATCAGACGATGCGCCACCTAAGCCTGGTAAAGTACAACCGCTTAATAATAATGTACAAATTAAAATTAAAGTAAGTTTTTTAAATTTAATAACGATTCTCCTCCATTTTATGTATATTTGTATAGTATTAATATTAGCATAAATTGTTTGATTGATTTTTCAGGTATTTGGAAAAAGATTTTGAAGCGGATTGTATAACAATGTTTAGTTTATATTCAATTATACAACTGCTATAATGTGTATTAAGATAAAATATATCATTAAACATAAAGACGCACGGAGGATAAATGAATGGACGACTCATTAAGAAGCAAAAGGAAGAATGAACATATTCAGCTGGCATTAGATACGTATTCACCAGTTAGTACTGATTTTGATAAAGTACAGCTTATACATCAATCCATTCCTTCTATTAATAAAAATCAAATTGATTTATCAGTAAAGTTTCCGCATTTCACTTTTAAATACCCTATTTATATCAATGCGATGACGGGTGGAAGTGAAAGAGCAGCAACTATTAACAAAGAGTTAGCTCAAATAGCTAAAGCTTGTAACATACCTATGGCAGTTGGATCTACACATTCAGCACTAAAAGACCCTAACGCTGAATCAAGTTTCACAGTAGTACGTGACGAAAATCCTGAAGGTCTAATATTTAGTAATGTTGGAGCAGATATTGAATATGCAAAAGCTAAGAAATCAATAGAACTTTTAAATGCTGATGCCTTACAAATTCACGTCAATGCACCTCAAGAACTTATAATGCCTGAAGGTGATACTGAATTTGAAAATTGGTTAACGAACATTCAAGAAATTCAAGATAATATTGATATACCAGTGATCATCAAAGAAGTTGGTTTCGGTATGAGTGCTGAAACGATTCAAAAAGTTAAAGATATTGGCATTCAATATGTAGATGTCAGTGGTAGAGGCGGTACGAATTTTGCGGACATTGAAAATCAAAGAAGACCATTAAAAGATATGGCATTCTTAAATCAATGGGGACAAAGTACTGTTCAGAGCTTATTAGAAGCACAAGTATTAAATGCAGATATTCACATATTAGCTAGTGGTGGCGTTAAAAACCCACTCGATGCCATTAAGTCTCTTGTACTAGGCGCAGAAGCTGTTGGCTTATCTGGATATGTTCTCAAATATTTAGATGCTTATGGCGTAGAAGATACAATTGAACATATGAAACAATTTATAGAACAAATGCATGTCATTGCTAATTTATTGAATGCATCAAACGTATCTGATTTAAAATCAGTCAGCTATGTATTGTCTCCAGAATTACAGACATATGTAGAACAACGCGCGAAATCAATTAAAGCTTAATCATAAAAAACAGCTTTTCTTCTTGTCGAAAAGCTGTTTTTTATATGACTATAATATCTCAAACATCATTCATATTTTTCGCAATTTAATATTCATTTTCATTGTAAGTTAAAAGTGATAATATTAAACATATATATTAAACATATCTTTAAAGTACATGTGTACTTTTCTATATTGTACAACTTAAAGGAGAGATTATCATGTCTGATCAACATATACCATCTTTATATTATACGGAAGCTTCAAAAAGTGCTGTACCGCTACTTGCGCATGAACAGCACTTGCAAACTGTAACAGCTGAACCTTGGATCAAAATTTCTGATGAAGGTCTTCAATTAGAAGGTTTATGCTTTGATAGAAATCATAATCTTTTCTTATGTGAAGTATTTGGCGGAACTATTTTCCGCATAGATTTACCTGAGAAAAAAGTTAATACAGTATTTAAATCTGAGAAAACTAACCCGGCTTCTGTTAAAATACATAAAGACGGACGATTATATATGTCTTATTTAGGTGACTTCAAAAGTTCTGGTGGTATTTTTGCTACTGATGCAGACGGCAGAAATCCACAAAGTATCGTTTCTGATATCGATACAGAATATTGCGTTGATGATTTAGTATTCGATAGTAAAGGTGGATTCTACTTTACTGATTTTAGAGGATATTCTACAAATCCACTTGGTGGCGTATATTATGTCTCACCTGATCATCAAACGATTACACCTATTATTCAAAATATCGCAGTAGCAAATGGTATTGCATTAAGTACTGATGAACGTGTACTATGGGTGACTGAAACAAATGCGAATAGATTACATCGTATTTCATTGGAAGAAGATGGTGTAACAATCGAACCTTTTGGTGCATCTATTCCATATCATTTTACAGGTCATGAAGGTCCAGATTCTTGTTGTATTGATAGTGACGATAATCTGTATGTTGCTATGTATGGTCAAGGTAGAGTACTTGTCTTTAACAAAAGTGGTTACCCTATCGGTCAAATATTAATGCCAGGTCGTGACCAAGGGCATATGTTAAGATCGACACATCCTGCATTTATACCAGGTACAAATCAATTAATTATTTGCGCCAATGATATAGAACGTGGTGGCGATTCTTGGTTATTTATAGCAAAAGGCTTTGCAAAAGGTCATAATAGCTATCAATTTCATTAAAAATTGTAATTATTGCACATTAATTAGTTAAAGTTTTTGAATATATGGTGACAGAGCTTTATAATAATAAAGTGTTTAACAAAAATAAAATAAGAAATACTAAAGGTGATTGAAAATATGGCACAAATAGGATACGGGGAAGCAAATGGGAAAGTTATTTTAATAGGAGAGCATGCTGTTACTTTTGGGCAACCAGCAATAGCGATTCCATTTACAACAGGTAAAGTGAACGTAACTATCCAGTCACTTAACGCTGGTGATACTTCATATATTAATAGTGATGTATTTGAAGGAACGTTACAAACAGCTCCTGAACATATTAAATCTGTTATCTCAAGATTTATCGATAAACATCATATCAAAGAGCCTATAAATGTTAAATTCGAAACAAATCTCCCCCCTTCAAGAGGATTAGGTTCCAGTGCTGCTATGGCTATCGCCTTTGTAAGAGCAAGTTATGATTATATAGGAGAGCCTCTTTCTGACGAATTATTAATAGAAGAAGCAAATTGGGCAGAACAAATCGCGCATGGCAAACCTAGTGGCATCGATACACAAACGATTGTCTCTAATAAACCAGTATGGTTCCACCAAGGAAAAGTAACTACTTTAAAACCATTATCCATAAACGGCTATATGGTGGTGATAGATACAGGTGTTCAAGGTTCTACTAAACAAGCAGTCGAAGATGTCCACCAATTATGTGATCATAACGAACAATATATGCAGTACATAGAGCATATTGGTACGCTCGTATATGATGCTAATGAAGCAATCGAACATCATGATTTCACACAATTAGCACACGTATTTGAACGTGCACAAGAAAATTTACGCAAGTTAACAGTTAGTCATGACAATATTGAAGCATTACTTGAAATAAGTAAATTACAAGGTGCAACTGCGGGCAAGCTTACAGGCGGCGGCCGTGGTGGCAGTATGATTGTACTCGCTCAAAATCTCGACATTGCTGAAAAAATTGCAACAAGTGCTGAAAAATTCGGTGCTCATCATACTTGGATTGAAAATTTAGGAGGTTAACGAGATTGAATATGAGTGGTAAAGTCCGTGCGCACACAAATATTGCTTTAATTAAATATTGGGGAAAAGCCGATGAA
The DNA here is from genome assembly GCF_038005105.1 of Mammaliicoccus sp. FSL K6-3158. NCBI lineage: Bacteria > Bacillati > Bacillota > Bacilli > Caryophanales > Staphylococcaceae > Mammaliicoccus > Mammaliicoccus sp. FSL K6-3158. Next base: position 271,044 of record NZ_JBBOSL010000001.1, on the reverse strand, counting down.
TCACTTATCATCCCCATGAATAATAGCTTATCCGTTACGCTTGATAAATTTTATACAGAAACAAAAGTAACATTTAGTCCTGAATACACGAAAGATATACTCGTTCTAAATGGTGAAGAAGTAAACGAAGAACAATCGAAGAAAATTTATCAGTTTATGAATCTTGTAAGAGAACGTAGTCATACTTCACACTATGCTTATATTGAAAGTGTCAATTATGTTCCTACAGCAGCAGGTCTTGCTTCATCATCAAGTGCATTTGCAGCCCTTGCTGGAGCTTGTAACGAAGCACTTAACTTAAATATGTCAGATAAAGATTTATCAAGATTAGCTAGAAGAGGTTCTGGCTCAGCTTCTAGAAGTATTTTTGGTGGATTTGCTGAATGGGATAAAGGTCACGACGACGAAACCTCATATGCACACGCAATCGATGCACAAGGTTGGGAAGAAGATTTATCAATGGTATTTGTTGTCATCAATAACCAATCTAAAAAAGTATCTAGTCGTTCAGGCATGTCACATACAAGAGACACATCTCGTTTCTACCAATATTGGTTAGATCATGTTGATGAAGATATTGCATTAGTTAAAGAAGCGATACGTAACAAAGACTTCAAACATTTAGGTGAAGTCATCGAAGAAAATGGCTTACGCATGCACGCTACTAATTTAGGTGCACAGCCACCTTTCACATACTTAGTACCAGAAAGTTATGAAGTTATGGATATTGTGCATCAATGTAGAAAAGCTGGATATCCATGCTATTTCACAATGGATGCAGGTCCAAATGTTAAAATATTAGTCGAAAAGAAAAACCAGCAATTTATAATAGACGCTTTACTTAAATCTTTTAATAAAGAACAAGTTATTGCGAGTGATATTACAAACACAGGAATTGAAATTATTGAGTAAGGAAGAGATATAATGATTCAAGTCAAAGCGCCAGGAAAGCTGTATATTGCTGGAGAATATGCAGTAACAGAGCCCGGATATAAATCTGTCTTAATTGCAGTTGATCGATTTGTGACGGCCACAATTGAAGATACGAATTCTTCATCAGGATTTATCCATTCTAAGACTTTACATCATGAGCCGATTACATTTACAAGAGAACAAGACAAAATCATCATTTCTGATAATGATGCTGCAGATCAGCTTAAATATATTACACAAGCTATAGAAGTCTTTGAACAATTTGCTAAAAGTTCCAATGTCACATTAAGACATTATAACTTAACAATTGATAGTAACCTCGATGATGCATCCGGTCATAAATATGGTTTAGGTTCTAGTGCAGCAGTATTAGTATCTGTTATCAAAGCTCTAAATGAATTCTATAACTTACAATTATCAAATTTATTTATTTATAAATTAGCTGTTATCGCTAATATGAAATTACAAAGTTTAAGTTCTTGCGGTGATATCGCAGTAAGTGTTTATACAGGTTGGTTAGTCTATAGTACTTTTGATCACGTTTGGGTCAAACAACAAATAGAAGAAACATCTGTAATGGACGTACTATATAAAAACTGGCCAGGCTTACACATAGAACCACTTCAAGCACCAGAGCATATGGAAGTATTAATCGGTTGGACAGGCTCACCCGCTTCTTCACATCATTTAGTTAGTGAAGTAAAACGTTTAAAAGCAGACCCAACAATATATACACAATTTTTAGATCAATCACAGAAATATGTTGAACAACTAATTAAAGCATTTAAGACAAATAATATACAAGGTGTTCAAGATACAATTAGAAAGAATCGTACCGTTATACAATATTTAGATTCATTCGCTACAATAGATATCGAAACACCACACCTTAAAAAATTATGCGATATCGGAGAATCATACGGTGGCGCAAGTAAAACATCAGGAGCTGGCGGTGGCGACTGCGGTATCACAATTGTAGAAAACGATAGAAATAAACAAAAAATATATAATGAATGGTCGAGCAATGGCATTAAGCCACTTAACTTTAGTATTTATCACGGACAATAATATAATTAAAGCTAGGACTTTCAACAAGTCCTAGCTTTTTTGTGGAAAAATATATGGTGAATGTTGCTAGTTAGAGCTATCTTGCAATATTCGGTCGCTCTATGTTGCTAGTCAGAGCTGTCTTACAATATTCGACGGTTCTATGTTGCTAGTCAGAGTCGTCTTGATAAATACAAAGCTCCTATTTATCTTGTTTCACCTGTCTTGATAAATACAGCACCTCTGAACACATCTCTCATATTTCTTTTATTTATATTTATTCATCATTTCTTGGGAAATGTGACAATAATCGTCTGGGCATTTTTCTAAACGGTCTTGGTGTTCTTCTGCGCTTCGTACATAATTCTCTAAAGGTTTAACCTCAACTGCAATTCGGTCTGCATCACTTCTATTTGCTATAAATTGGCGTGCTGCTTCTAAATGATACTCTTCTTCACTATAGACACCTGTTCGATATTTTAACCCGACGTCTTCACCTTGTTTGTTCACACTATATGGTTCTATGATTTCAAACAAGTATGTCATCAAATCTTCTACTTGAACGATTGCAGGATCAAATACAGTCTTTACACATTCTGCATAACCATCGTATTCACCTTCAAGTGTACAACTACTTCCATTCGCCCTACCCGCTTCTGTCTCAACTACACCGGGTAACGTCTTTACAAAAGCTTGTACGCCCCATAAACAACCACCCGCTAAATATATCGTTTCCATAGCCAACTCCCACTACACTTTTATATTAAGTGTTTTTGATTAATACAATTTTATTATTAAATCGATTTTTAAAAAAGACTATATACTTAAACCATTTCAAATGTCGCCATCTATGTGAATATCTATCAAAATAATTATATTCTTTAACAACTTTCCAATTTCCCGGCAAAATATCTTTTAGTTCCACCACATTATTATAACCAAACTTAAATAATGGTTTACTAGAAAGCTTAGAGACAGATGGATGATGATTTGTATGTTTAGTCATAAACTTTGAACAAAATTCTGAAGCAATTACTAATTGATGCTTGTCAAATGACCGAGCAATTTCTTTATACAAAGCTTCAATTTCTTCTTTCTCAAAATACATTAACACACCTTCAAATATTATTAAAATTTCACTATCTTCTTTAATATGTACATTACGTTTAACTTCATCAATCCAAGTATAATCAAACATAGACTTATTAATCATTTTATAAAAATATGTTTCATTAAAAAATTGTTTTCTAAGATTTATACTTCCGGGCAGATCAATATCAATCCATGGAATATTGGTCAATTTCAATCGACTGAAACGCGTATCTAACCCACATCCAATATTGATAATAAATGGATGATTAGACTGTTTAATAAAGTTTATAACAATTTCGTCTAAAATTTCTGTCCTAATACTAATACCAAGCTGCGATCGCCAGTCCACATATGTATCAAGTACAAGATTATCTATTTCTTTTATTATTTTAACAGATAACGGATCATTGATTATTGGCATATCACTTAAAGTCTCTCTCGCCTTAGCAGCAAGTGGTATTAACATAGATTCAGGTATTCCTTTTAATTCTGACATACCATAGCCCCCCACTAGAATTTTAAATTTATTATTGCACATTGTTAAAAAATGTCAATTTAAACTTTTTATTCTTTTTGAGGAAGGATATTCAAATTATGATAAAATACAATAAACTAAAATCTAAAAAATCAAATTGGAGGACTACTATGAAATTAATTGCATATAACGACAATTATTATGATAAAGTGCAGTCATATCAAATGGATGATTCACAACTTCAGTTTACAAAGTCTCCACAAGAAAATATTGAACTGGCAGCACAAAATAAAAATAGACATTGCATATTAGGATTAACAGAAGATGATAATCTGGCTGTATTCTTCGTCTTGCATGAACATAGCGAGTTTACAAAGTACTTTTCAACACCTGACGAATCCACAATTTTTGTAAGATCATTATCAACAGATAAACGATACTTAAGACAAGGTTACGCAAAACAAAGCTTACAACAACTCAATCATTACTTATCAGAACATATGCCACATATAAATCACATTGCACTCTTAGTTGATATCCCAAATCGAATTGCATATGAGCTATATATTAAATTAGGCTTTGTAGATACCGGCGTAGAAATAAATAACGATGGTGATTTAACAATATTAATGGAGAAGCATTTATAAGAAGTTGATTAGCAACTTTTTCTACTTGAAGAAACTATATCCTCAACATAATTTATAAATTTTTCTTTTTCTTCAAAGAAAGGATAATGATTACTTTCATTAAATGTTTCTAATTTTGCATTAGGCATGTTAAGTGACACTTCTTTACTAAACTCATATGGACATTGTGCATCATAAATCCCACAATATATATAAGCTCGAGTTTCTGTATCTCTTAATTGATTAGTAATATTATAGTAAGGTAGTTCTTCACTAAAATAATTCAGTCTATCTGACAATACTTTTCCACTTTGTTTTATATTAATCATTTCATAGTAAGCATCCTTTTGATGTAAAGACATCATAACCCATTCTTTATTTAATGCTCTTTTTTCTTCAATAGTTAATTCTTGGTTTTCTAGCAACTTGAATATTTCCATCAATCGATTATGATTCGGATTACCTTCATTATATATACTTTTTGCATGTTTCATATACTCACCAGAAGCTGCGATTCCACCAGCAATAATTTCCTTTAAAGATTTAGGATATAAAATCGCATAATAGAGTGCTAAAAAACCTCCAGTAGAATGACCTGCCATAGTCCATTTCTTAATACCCAACTTTTCTTTGATACTTTCCAAATCTCGAACAGTATCTTCCATACTATATGTGCACTCTTTTGTACTGCCGTCTGAGTTACCAGCACCTCTAAGGTTAATTATATACACTGTATAATACTTACTTAATAATTGTGAAAAGTAATCACCATTTTCATTAAATTGACTATAATGGTGCGTATATATTAATGGTTCTCCATTGCCCTTTTTAAAGACTTCAAACTTACCCCTTTTGGCATCCACATATAATTTTTCAAACATTTTCTTCTCCCCCTTTAGTTATTTCTCCCCTATTTCTTAACTCATTCTTAACTATTATTAAATAACTTTTAACTGCCTATTTTTTTGGAATTTTTATATTATAATCAACTCATCAAATGATTGGAGATGGTTATATATGAAATTCAAAAAATTAATTCCTGTTACTTTATCTGCTGTTATTTTAGGTTTTGGTGCGATTACTATTACTGATTCTCATCATGCTGATGCTAGAACGTATTCTCAAAATGGATTAACGCTTCATGATGATACGCGCTTACCTTTCCATACTGATCAAGATTTAACTACTCTATTAAGTAAAGATACTGATGCATTAACTAAAAAGCAACTTATTCATTATTTTAAATTATTAGGCTTTAAAAATGTAGGACAAGTTATTAAAACTGCTGAAAAGCAAAACATTGATGTTTCTGTTTTTTATAAATATAGAAATCATAAAGGCTGGAAATAGGAAATAAAGAGTTGAATGGCATAATTCATGTCATTCAACTCTTTATGTGAATATACATATTATGATTCACATACATTTAATTGTGCTTAACAACTAAACTTTTTTATACTATTTAAGAAATTTTACTTTTTTTATAATTGAAAGTTTGGTAAAATCTTAATGCATTAATTAATTTAATGGAGGAATACAATATGGAAAATATAGAGAAAGAAGAGTTATTACAAGATTTTAAAACTAAGCTTTTACGATTGAATACTAATTTTAAATTTCTATGTGGACATGTTGCTAATAGTAATGGTTATTCATTAAATTACCTGAACTTATTGTATTTTATTAGTGAAAATGAAGGTATGACTTTAGCTGGACTTGCCGAATCCATAGACATGGATAAAGGAAATTTAAGTCGATTATTAAATGAACAAATTAGAGAAGGCTATGTAGAAAAGAAAATGGATTGTCAAGATAATAGAAAAATTCATGTCTTTATAACAGAAGTTGGTAGTGAAAAAATTAAAGAATTAAATAAAATATGTATCACAAATCTAGATCACTTGTTAAAAATATTACCTAATGAAGAATTTACGAACTTCATTTCCACTTTAGATAAATTAGACAATCATTTTAGTAATTATGCAAAAGTAATTAAAGACGGGGAACTCCAAGTTTAACTTCATAAAAAATAGTCAATATTACTCCAATTCGACCTCAAACTCACTTTTAAGAAAGATAAAAACGATTTCATATTATTTTACAAAATCAAACAATTGAAAAATGCAACTTTTTTGATACAATATAATGAGGATAAAAATGTGCATTCATATAAAAATTGTTCCATATCAACTAGATACTTTCAAATTGACATATCATATAAATAAAAAAAGAGAATTAGAGGAGATAAGAAAATGGATTATAGAGTACTATTGTTTTATAAATATACAACAATTACTGACCCCGAAACTTTTGCAGCAGAACATTTAGAATTTTGTAAAGAGCTTGATCTTAAAGGACGTATTTTAGTAGCAACTGAAGGTATCAACGGGACACTTTCAGGTACGAAAGCTGACACGGATAAATACATGGAACAAATGAAAGCAGACGAAAGATTTGAAGGTATTACATTCAAAATCGATGAAGCAGAAGGACATACTTTCAAGAAAATGCACGTGCGTCCAAGACCAGAAATCGTAGCATTAGACTTAGAAGATGATGTAGACCCTAGAGAATTAACTGGTAACTACTTATCACCAAAAGAATTTAAAGAAGCTTTATTAGAAGAAGATACAATCGTAATTGATGCAAGAAATGATTACGAATACGACTTAGGACACTTCCGCGGTGCAATTCGTCCAGATATAACAAGATTCAGAGATTTACCAGACTGGATTAAAGAAAATAAAGAACAATTTATGGATAAGAAAATCGTCACTTATTGTACAGGTGGTATCCGTTGTGAAAAATTCTCAGGATTCTTATTAAAAGAAGGTTTCGAAGACGTAAGCCAATTAGAAGGCGGAATCGCAACATATGGTAAAGATCCAGAAACTAAAGGTGAATTCTGGGACGGTAAAATGTACGTATTCGATGAAAGAATTAGCGTAGACGTAAACCAAGTTGAAAAAACAGTAGTCGGTAAAGAATGGTTCGACGGCACACCATGTGAAAGATACATTAACTGTAGTAACCCAGAATGTAACCGTCAATTCTTAGTTATAGAAGAGAACGAACACAAATATCTTGGTGCATGCTCCCACGAATGTGCATCACACGAAAGAAACCGTTACGTAAAAGCACACAACATTAGCGAAGAAGAAAAAGCAAACCGCTTAGAAAACTTTAAATCATTAGTATAAAAAATATCACTAAATAACCCCCTTACTACGCAACTAGTAAGGGGGTTTGGTGATGCCTATGGAAATTATGTTATGTATTCATTATATGAAATATTCCATAATTTGTAAATGAATAGTTTTTTAACTTCTATTTATTATTTAAATAAATGCGAGATGACATTACGTTCTTTATCTGATTCTACGTCCATATATTTATCAATGAGTCGTGTATCTATATTTGCGATTTCATTTAAAAATTTTGGACTTACTTTTAAGTCATTTAATAAAAATTCTGGTGTCATAACCTTCTCTTTAAAGTAAAAATCTAATAAACTATTTATTTTAACTGGTTTTGATAACTTGATTTCCTCATCAAGTGGCTCTTTTCGTCTATAACCCTTTTTATTTACAGATTCCCAAAAATATCTATTTTGAGTTTCAGTCAATAATCCTAAATAATAAGCTCTCAATTCTATAGATTGTATCGAAACAAACCACTTTTCTTTTAATATTTTCATATGATCTGGATTAGATTTTTTAGTAAGCTTATTAAAATCTTCTATAAACTCAGCTTCTGGTAATAAAAACTCAGCTGCAAAAATATTAGCTTCATTTTCTAATTGTTTATACTCCGCTTGTGACAAATTATCAAACTGAATGTGTCTGTGTAAAAGTATATGGCATAGTTCATGCGCTATATCAAAATTCCTTCTTACAGCTATGCCTTTGTTATTACCTAATATAATATATGGTATTTCACGATTTGACCAAAAACTAAATGCATCAGCATCATTATCAATATTTTTTTCAAATATCATGATGCCTGATTTTTCTAAATTAAACAATAAATGATTATTACTACAGTTTCCTAATAATTTTTTCCTACTTATACTTGCACATTTTTTTATAATTTTAATGCGATCTAAATCCTCTAAAGATTCTATCAAGTCATCCAACTCATCAATCAAAGCTTTTATTTCCATTAATGGTGATTTAACATATGCTAGTAAATAATTGGTTAAATTCGACACATAATTAGCCTGATAATGTTGTTTGTTTAATAACTTAGTAGATACCTTATAGCTCACAGCTCTGAACGCGATTGTTTGTTTTTCAACAGATTTTTCCTTAAGTATCTTAGGTTGATCACTTATAAAATAACTTGTTTGCACATTAAATAAGTTTGACAATTCATATATCTTATTAATTTCAGGCATCATATTTTTCACTTCATACTGCCATATAGCTTGCTCACTTACACTAACCTTTTCAGCAAGTTCTTTCCGGCTGTATCCATTAAGTGTTCTCACACACTCAAGATTGCTACCTATAAACATTCTTTTCACCTATTCCTTAATCTTTATTAGATTCATCTTCATCTTCTTCTGTAAGACTATATCTAAATTCTTTTTCAATATCTACAATTCCTTCTTCTAACTCTCTATCAGATTTAAGCACTTCTAAATCTTTATAATCAATAAAATATTGTTCCTCATTTTTAATTAAATTCAATAAATAGTCAGTTAAATCCGGAAGATAATACTGCAGTATTATCTTCCGGATTTGGGATCCATAATTTCACAGAATTTAACTGTCTCGTTATAACGTCAATACCATATGTAACAATAGTAAATATATGACCATCACTATTATCTTCATTTCTAATATCATCAAAAAGTACTCTATCAGCATCAAGTTGATAAGGTTCTTCACTTATTGTTTTAATTTTTTCAAAATTTAATCCATAATTGTCATTCATTAAATCTTTTAAATATTTTTTCTCCTTAGTCTCTTTATCATTTAATGCATTCTTACCATAAGTGACATTCTTCTCATCAAAATACCTTTCATTCTTAAAGATAAAACTCACTTTCCTGTTACCCTGATTCTCAATTGTGTTGAATTTTAAAAATTTCCAAGCTGGCCCAGCATTTTGTTTAATAAATCCACAATATTCATCTATATGTCTATATACTTGATTCTCAATATGATTAGACTTTACGTGAGCATAAGCATCACTAATATACATTTCATTTTCTTTCTCTTTTCTAACCTCAATATAATCCTTATATCCTGCAACAATACCTTTTACAATTGAATCCAATAAATTAGAATTAATAGAAATCATATTATCACCTCTTGAAGTTTAAAATAATTATCTTCAATATACACTATAAAAACTGTAAATTCAAAGATTTTTTTAAAGTTATATAAGGTATTTTATTTTAAAATTAAAGTAATTATGTATTGATTCATGTTATTCTAAACAAACACTATTCGTCATTATCGACTTGGTAATCATTGTAACTTTTGATAACTGCTATATCTTGTATCGTCAACTTTCCCCTGTGTTATCCTATTGGAATACCGATACTTTATTCCACTAAAAAAACTCAGAAATCCTATTTATTAGATTTCTGAGTTTAATATATAATGAATCTTTAATTAAAACGAAATAACGCCTATTATTCCAGCAACAAATATCATAAACACTGAGGAACCTATTGCCCACTTCATAACAACTTTTTGGTTTGTACCATAATCTATGCCTAACATACCGACTAATAAATAACCGGCGGCGTAAAGCGGACTTAATACGTGTAATGGTTGTCCTAATATCGATGCTCTTGCCATTTCAGCTTTTGCTACACCGAATTGTTGGGCAGACTCTGCTAAGATTGGCAATATACCATAATAAAATGGATCATTGGCCATAAAATATGTGAATGGCATACTTAAGATTGCTGTGATGAGTGCAAAGTGATTCCCCATTGATTCAGGAATAACATTTACTAATGCTTTTGCCATCTCATCTACCATTTCTGTACCATTCATAACCCCTGTGAAAATTCCAGAAGCAAACACTAACCCTACAACTGCTAATACATTGCCTGCATGACGTTTAATCAATTCAGATTGCACTTCAAGGCTTGGATAATTGATTAGTAATGCAATTGCAAAACCAATCATGAATAATACTGGAATTGGTAAGAAACTTGTAATTAATGCGATTAATAATAATATTGTTAAAAGTGCATTAACAATCACAATTTTTGGTCTTAATAATGCTTTTTCATCTTCATCTGTACCATTAGAATTATGCATTTCATCAAGTGTTAAACTTAAATGATTTTTAATACCGACTCTTTTTCTTTCTTTAACACCTAATACATAAGCTGAAAATACAGCAAATAGTATACCAGCTATCATTACTGGAATAATCGGTGTGAATACTTCTTCAGTCGTTAACTGTAGCGAAGAAATCGCTCTAGCAGTTGGTCCACCCCATGGTGTCATATTCATAACGCCAATAGATAGTAATGCTAACGTTGATAATATGTATAAGTTCATGCCCATTTTCTTATATAAAGGAAGCATAGCCGTAACAGTAATAATAAACGTTGTCGTGCCATCTCCATCTAACGCAACTAATGATGCTAAAGCAACTGTTCCAATAGTAATCTTAACTGGATCTCCTTTAACAGCTTTCATAATTGCTTCAATAACAGGATTAAATAATCCTGCGTCAATCATAACCCCAAAGTATAAAATTGCGAATACGAGCATAATACCCGTTGGTGCCACTGTTAATAGTCCATCCACCATATATTCGCCTAATTTTGAATAAAATCCTCCAATCAGTCCGAAAACTGTTGGCACTATAATTAATGCTGCTAAAGCTGACATCTTTTTGCTCATAATGAGAATCATAAAAATGATTACCATTACGAATCCAAGTATTGCCAAATTCATGATGTTGTACCCCCTCTATTGTATTTTATTATTGTAAGCGTTTTTATAAATATTCGCAATAGACTATTTTAAAAATTTTCAGAATATTAATTAACATTTTTTAATATAAAAAAATACCATCCAAATATAATTTGGACGGTATTATGATTAATTACTTAAAGCTAATTTAATATGTGCTAAATGATGTTCTTCGTGCCATGATAATTTTGCGATTTTAAAGGCTACTGTTGTTTCACCATTATCTTCATGAATGAATGCGCGTTTCAGTTGTTCTTCAGATAAACTTCGTCCAACTGCAACTATCCGTTCATTAATACCTTCTAACATTCTAAGTGAACATTCGATAGGTAATTCATTATCTGGTAATTCAATCCATTTTTCTTGATCAAAACCAACTATTGTCGGCTTTCTATCATCAGTCAAAGCAATCTTCAAACGTTGATACATATTAAGTTGAGAATCAGCTATATGATGGACAAGCTGTCTAACTGTCCAACTACCTTCTCTGTACTTTTTCTTTAATGCTTCGTCGTTTAATCCATCAACAACTTTTCTTAATCGATTTGCGTAATTACCAATCTCATCTAACCACTGATTAATATCATTCATTGTTACTTTTTCAGGTAATTCTAATTCTCCAATTGGAAATCTTACATCCACAATAATCACCCTTTTCATTAGATTAAATTCACCTTTATTATAGGTTATATTTATGATTAATGAAAATTAAACATATCGTGTCGTGCGGTAAATTATTAATTTCCAAAAACAGGAACACCCATTGGCGTTCCTGTTTTTTTATTTATTTTGTAATTTTTACTTTACCGACTGAGTTGTCTTTACTTTTTGCTGATACTTCAAATTTCAAGCCATTATTCGGTAATAATACGCCTGCATCTTTTTGTCCTTGGTTTGAGTAATCTTGACTATCATCGAATACAGGGTTTTTCTTCGTTTTATTATCGTGTAGTTTATAGCCCTCTTCGTTTTTCAATTTTAATTTTGGTTGATGATCTAAACTAAATGCTGCGTCTCTAATTTGGAATTGTGTTGTTGCTGGATCATCAGCTACACCTTTCTTCTTCCAATTCAATGCATTTTGGTCAGCATCTACAACGCTTATGAAACCTTGTCCTTGATGAGAACTTACGTTGTTATCTGAGAAACTCTTATCAACGTACCAAACTGTTAAACCTTTGTTGTAAGACATCGTTCCGCCACCGCGTTTAATGTGTTGTAATCCTTTATCTGGTCCTGTAAAGTTTCTCCATTGTAATAAATAGTAGTTCTCATCATATCTATTACCATCACTTTGTTCGAAGCCTTGTAAATCAAATTTCGCTTTACCTTCTGCATTATCACTGAAGATGTTTTGTCCATCTTCTGAAGTTACTTTAACTTTATCGACAAACCAACCTGGGTTTGTTTCAAATTTATCTGTTACATATAAGAATCTTAATTTTACTTTTTTACCATCATATTTTGATAAATCAAATTTAGCATTAACATATCCTTCAGACTGACCATCAATACCATTACCTTGGTTCTGTCCACTCTCTGATGGGTCATCATTGTTCGTAATATTACCTGCTACGTTTTCCCAATTTTGACCATCGTCAGTAGATACTTGAACATAACCATAGTCAAATCCTTGTTCTATATCATACCAAGTCTTAAATTTTAACGTACTTGATTTAGCAGAACTTAAATCTAATGCAGTTTCCATAGAATATTGAGAATCATCATCTGCACCACTCCAGTATGCTTTCTTACCTTGAATTGGCTTTTGAATTAAAGTCGATTTGTCAGGGAGCTTAACTTTTATCGCATCATTGTTTGTGCCTTTAGTAGAGGCTTCATCTATAAGTTCTGACGTTTCACCTTTAAATTCAGATGCATTGATTTCATTACCTGTTTGCCAATTACCACCATGTAATTGTTGAAGCATTTCTTTCATGTATGGATCAAATCCAGTCGGTTCAGTACCTGGAACAGTACCTGCCCAACTACCTGATGACATAATAGACCAGAATGAAACGGGTTCACCTTTACCTGAATACTCAGTATCATATTCATCTGGTAATCCTAAGTCGTGTCCAAATTCATGAGAGAACACACCTGCTGCACCATCTTCAGGTTGAACGGTGTAATCAATTGCTGCTAATTTCCCATCAAATTGATCAAGCCCTGAATCAGTACCAGGAATTGTGTAAGGTTCACCTTTATCATCAAAATCAAGTGACCATCTATGTGACCAAATGGCATCTGTTCCTAATTTACCGCCACCCGCTTCTTCACCAGGACCAGAGTGTACAATCATAATGTGATCAATGATACCATCTTTCTCATCATAAACACCATCACCATCAATATCATCACGATCCCATTGGTCATAATCACTTAAATTAATATCTGGATCTTTCGCTGCTTGTTCTAGCGCTTCTTTAATCAATTCTTTCGGTTTACCATCGCTGCCACTTTCGTCTGGCACATTCCCACCATAATAACTTGCAGGATGTTTAGCTTTATACCAACCATGCACTTTTCCATCTATATCATAACTACCACCAGATTGGTTTTTGTAATACTGTTTCATACTCATTAAATTCTCGCCATTTGGACCTTTATAGCCATTTTCTCCAAATACCATATCTTGAAAATGAGAAACTGGGTAATCATCATAGTACATATCCGTTTCATCTTTTGTAATCGAACTATGAGGATAATCTGGAAATTCCATCGCTAATACTAACACTTTATCTTGTCGTACTTTACCTTTATATTTTTCTTCTTCAACATTATCAACACGTTTACCGTTGTTTTTCTTTTTATACATTTCTTTTTGATTCTTATTTAATGGTTCTAAACGCTTACCATTGTTCCCCTTGTTGTATTTCTTATCAAAAAGCCCTTTATTCGGTATGTATTTTTGATGATATTGCTCACCTTTACCATCCATATACTCTCTGATTTTCTTGTTTTTCTGTTCAGGTGTTTCAGTTGATTCAATGACACCTTCTTTTTCTAATGTTTCGAGTAACCTGTCTTCATTTGGTGCGACACTATTTGCAGATGCTTGAGTAGCAAATGCAGGTAGTACAATCAGAGCACTTAATGAAGCAACTGATAACTTTTTCATAAATAAATTCACTTTAAAAAATCCCCCTTATTTATATAATCTATATACATTATATACATATTCCCATAAAATAGTAGTAAGAATTCTAAAAATTCTAATTTTTCTTTTTAATATATCTAAATAATATACCTCCGTATAATTTTACATTAAGCAAATTATACGGAGGTATATTGTTGGTTATTCTACAATAAATTGGTGTTCTTTTAAATCTCTTACAGCATTGTCTAAAATCTTTTCAGTATGTGCAGAAATCGTATGTAAATGAAGGTTATCTGTTAAGTGCGCTAACATTTGTCCTTCAAACTTTTCCATTTCACTAATGAATTTTGATAAATCTTCATACGTTTCAATCATTAAATCTGCTTTAATACTACCATATACAGGATGATCAATTGAAACATCATCAATCATTGCCCCATTATCCAATATAAGCTTTAACTCTTCTTCCATTCTGTCATTATCATGTTGGCAAACAATGACACGTTTATATCTTTTACCACATTGTACATTATTAACAACATAACCACGACTTGTTGAATCAATATTATAATTTTGTGATTTCAATATAGAAATATCTTTCACAATAATCTGTCTCGAAACATCAAATTGTTGACTCAATTGTTTACCGCTGATTGGTTCATCTGAAGATTCGAGTAATTGTAAAATTTGCTCTCTTCTTTTAAAAGGGTTATTCATTTCACTAATCTCCTCTTATAGCTGTTTTTAAATGGTGCAAACAAGTATCTATGTCATTTCTAGTCGTAAATTTCCCAATAGACAAACGTATATATTGGTCATACGTTTTCTCAGGTATTGAATCTATTTTAACTTGTAAACCACTACTTAACAATGCGCCATGACCACATGCAGTGCCTGTCGAAACACATATATTTCTATTCGACAAATATTGCATAATATATTGCCCTTCATATATCGGTGTTAATACTGCAATAATATGTGGTGCTTGCGCTTTGTAAACAATAGGTGAAAATGACAAGTCACTTAATTGTTCGATGAAGTATTGTTGTAAATTTTGCATATGTTCAATACTTGGTGATATTGATAATGCTTTTGTCATCGCGATAATACTTGGTGAATCTATTGTACCATTTTGTGTATACATTTCATGAAAGTAATGTTGATTTAAAGGCTTTACATACTCATGATTAATCATTAACACACCTGAACCTTTAGTACCGTGAAACTTATGACCTGAAAATGCATATGAACTGAACCATTTTACATTAATATCCTTTAATTTATGAACTGCTTGTACGCCATCAACATGCATTGAAATATTGTTATCCTGTGCCATTTGACTCAATTCTTCAACAGGTAATATATATCCAGTCTCAGAATTAACATGTTGAGCAATGATGAGCACAACATCATCCGTCATTAAGTCAGTCGTCTGTTCTAAATCTATTTCGCCATTGTTGTCTAAAGGCAACATAATGATATCAAAATCATCTTGATAAACTTCTAAAGCAGCATGTATAGAGGGGTGTTCATAAGGCGAAACGAGTACTTTACCGCCCTCCTTCTCTTTCAAAAAACTATGTATCGCAATTTCATTTGCATGAGAACCACTTCTTGTATAAATCACTTCTTTATCTGTTGAGAAGTAATTCTTTATAAATTGTTTACACTCATTCAACAACTGTCTAGTATGTACACCACCTATATGTAAACTTTCGCTATTGTAATATGCTTCACGCTGTATATCTTGATAGACATCCATCACTTGGCCATCAACCATTGTAGTTGATGCGTTATCTAAATAAATCAATTATAATCCCCCTCTTGTTATTTACGTTTCTTTGTGTCAATATATTGTATATAAAATGATAACATATATGTAAAGTTAGGTGTAAACTTTGAGAAAAGTCATTGTAGTAGGTTCTGGCATCGCTGCATTAGCAGCTATACAATCATTTAATGAGCAAACTGAAATTCATTGCATTACGAAAGATAAACTAAATAAACATAATAGTTCACTAGCTCAAGGCGGAATTTGTTGTTCTCAATACGAACATGACAATGGTCATGCGCATATTGTAGATACGTATAAAGCTGGCAATGAACTTGGAGATATTGATGTCATACAATCCATCATCCAACATAGTCATCTTTACATTGAGCAACTCATTCAAAATGGATTGAATTTTGATACGATTACAAATCAACATGATTTAGATTTTGCGATGGAAGGTGCGCACACTCGCCCTCGGATTTTACATATTGGTGGTGATCAAACGGGTAAATATTTAACGCACCATTTGATGAATCAATTATCAT
This sequence comes from Mammaliicoccus sp. FSL K6-3158, assembly GCF_038005105.1. Classification (NCBI taxonomy): domain Bacteria; kingdom Bacillati; phylum Bacillota; class Bacilli; order Caryophanales; family Staphylococcaceae; genus Mammaliicoccus; species Mammaliicoccus sp. FSL K6-3158. The sequence goes on along the minus strand of NZ_JBBOSL010000001.1, from coordinate 254,502 downwards.
CCAAGCATATTAAGATTTATGAAGAAACTGAAGTAATCGATTTGTTGAAAGATACAGAACATGCTGTTTGTGGTGTACGTGCACTTAATAAACATGGACAACAGCTTGATATCATAGCCCATGATGTCATTTTGGCTACAGGTGGTTACAGCAATTTATTCCCTACTCATTCAGGCGCATCCAGTTCAATAAGTTCAGGGCATGTTATCGCGCATCATCACGGCATTCCATTAAGGCATATGGAAATGATTCAATTTCATCCGACTTTACTCGGTAAGCCTGGACAAACATACGGTTTAGTTTCTGAAGCAGTAAGGGGGCATGGTGGTATTTTAGTCAGTAGCCTTGGGGATCACTTTATGGAAGATAAACATCCTTTAGGCAGTCTCGCTCCTAGAGATGTGACAAGTAGAGCCATCTTTCAGCAACAACAACTTGGTCATCAATGCTTTATTAATATCGAACAAGTTGAAGCATTTTCTAATAGATTTCCAACGATTTATCAAAACGTCATTGAACATTTTCCAGATGAATATGCGAACCATCTCATTCCTATTACACCTGGTGCACACTATACAATGGGTGGCGTAAAAACAGATATTTATGGTCGAACGAACTTGAGCCACTTTTACGTTATAGGGGAAGCGAGTAATACAAATTTTCATGGTGCAAATCGTTTAGCAAGTAATTCCTTACTTGAAGCACTTGTTATGGGACATCTTTGTGGGGAAGCTATTCATCAATCTGAAATAAGAGATATTCATATTAGCGAATCTGAGCAACGACATATTCCTAAAATAAGTGATGAAGACATACAATATTTTCGTCAACAAACTTTTAAAGTGTTAGGTATAGAGCGTAATGGTACAGACATTACAGCTTACTTAAATTCAATAAAAGATTGTCTTAGCAATGCGATGACTTTAGCTGAATGGACTCAATCAGATTGGCAGAAATATATAGAAGTAAAGACTTTAGAAATGATCTCTATATCAGCTTTAAGTCGTTTAGAATCACGCGGTGTCCACTATAGATTAGATTATCCGAATACTAAATCAACACTACAACATACTGATATCGAAATACTAATGGAGGATTCAATTCATGCTAAACAAGTTATACGTCCAAGAAAAACTCAAACAATTTTACCTTGAAGATAACCATTATGGTGATTTGTCTTCAAGCTTATTCGACGCCACTCAACAAGGTACATTAACAATTTTAAGTAAATCAGAAGGCATATTTTGTGGTGAAATGATCATTCAAGAAAGTTTTAAACTGCTTGATGATGCTATTACGACCACTTTGTTCGTTCAAGACGGTACGTTCATAGAGAAAGGTCAGAAGCTCGCTGTTATTAAAGGTAGCATTTCAACACTCTTGACGATGGAACGCATCACTTTAAATTTAATTCAAAGAATGTCAGGTATCGCTACAGCTACACATGAAATCGTCCAAAAGGTTCAGCATACAAACGTCAAAATTGTAGATACGAGAAAGACAACGCCAGGATTAGGTATGTTTGAAAAACATTCAGTATTTATTGGTGGTGGCTATAATCACCGTCGAACGCTTAATGACGGATTAATGTTAAAGGACAACCATATCAGTTTCAGTCCATCGATTCGTGAACTTGTATCTAAAGCTAAGCAACATATCGGACCTATGGATAAAATCGAAATAGAAATTGAAGATGAACATACTTTAGATGAAGCCATTTTATCCAATGTGAATATCATCATGTTTGATAATTGCAAACCAGAATGGATCAAAGCACATATCACGAAAGTGCCTGAACATATACAAACTGAAGCATCCGGTAATATCAATATTAAGAATATTGTTGATTACGCTGAAACGGGTGTCGATTATATTTCTATAGGTTCGTTATTTTATGAGCAACATGCATTAGATATCTCTGCAAAGGTGGTTATATAAATGTTTAATCTCACAATTGAGAATGCGCAATCTATCCCTGAAAAGTACATAAAAATGTCTCATAAAGAACTTGAAGACAAAATTAAATCTATTAAAGCTTCACTAGGTGATCGTTTGTTTATGCCAACGCATCACTATCAAAAAAATGAAGTTGCGCAATTTGCTGACATTATGGGTGACTCTCTTGAACTCGCACGTATTTGTAAAGAGAATACAAAGGCTCAATATTTCGTCTTTAATGGTGTTCATTTTATGGCTGAAACTGCTGACATCTTGACTGACGATAATCAAGATATTTACTTACCTGATTTATCTGCTGGTTGCTCTATGGCAGATATGGCAAATATCGAACAAGCACTTCATGGTTATGACATATTAACGAATCGTTTAGGTGATAATATTCTACCGCTTACTTATGTGAATTCGACTGCTGCAATCAAGAAATTCGTCGGAGCAAATGGTGGTTCTTGTGTAACAAGTGGTAATGCTGACAGTGTGATTCAATGGGCTTTAGATCAAGATAAACGTATATTATTTTTGCCTGATCAACATTTAGGTCGTAATACCGCTTATAAATTAGGTATCAAACTTGAGGAAATGGCTGTCTGGGATCCAATACAAAAGAAACTAGACTTCGATGGTCGTGATGAAGATATTAGAATCATCTTATGGAAGGGACATTGCTCTGTTCATGAAAAGTTCTATCCCATTCATATAGATCAAGCGAGAAAAAAAGACCCAGACGTGAATGTTATTGTACATCCAGAATGCCAATTTGATATCGTACAAATGGCAGACTATGCAGGTTCAACTAAATATATTATCGACACAATAAAAAATGCGCCAAAAGGTTCTCATTGGGTGATTGGTACTGAGATGAACCTCGTACAACGTTTAAAGGAGACCTATACGGATATTACGATTGAATCACTTAATCCACTTATGTGTTCTTGCTTAACAATGAATAGAATTGACTTACCTCATCTCGCATGGTGTTTAGATAAAATCATTGCCGGAGAGCGATCAAACATTATTAAAGTAGATAAAGAAACATCTCATTTTGCGAAACAATCATTAGAACGTATGTTAAGTATCGTATAAAAAATAACCTTTCACCTTCAATACAATCGAGGTGAAAGGTTATTTAATATTAAAATGGATTTCGATTTAACCACTGACCGCCATCCATTGTGATACAATCGCCATTGATATAAGCCGCTTCATCTGAGAATAAAAATCTTGCTAATCCTGCAATTTCTTCAGGTTGGCCCATTCTACCTACAGGAACACTATCTAACGTTTGTTGTCTGGCATCTTCAGATAACGTTAACTTCTTAGCACCACCTGTATTATCAATCGGTCCAGGTGCAATGGCATTAACTGTAATACCGTATTTACTTCCCCATTCAACTGCTAATGTTCTCGTCATAGCAAGCACACCTGCTTTGGCACTTGCTGAATGTATAACTCCTGCACCAGCTGTCCATGAATATGTTGCTACAATATTCAATATACGACCTTTATGACCACCCTTAATCCATTCTTTACCTACTGCTTGCGAACAATAAAAAGTCCCATTTAATACAATATCAATAACTGAATTCCAACCGTTATAAGATAAATCTTCAGCTGCACAAATAAAATTTCCTGCTGCATTATTGACTAATCCGTCTATTTTACCAAATGTTTTAATCGTTTCATCTACTGTATACTGAACGCGTTCTGGATCACGTACGTCCATATCAATACATAATACTTGTCCTTCTTCTTGTTCTATATCCTTTTTCGCTTCTTCAAGCCTTTCAAGTGAGCGTCCAGTTATGACAACTTTTGCACCATCTGCTGCAAATCTCGTTGCCATCGCTTTACCCATACCACTGCTACCACCCGTTACAATGATCACTTTATCCTTCATATATATTCTCCTCATATTTACTATATTAAAATACTTGTCTTTAGTAAGCGCTTACATATAGTGTACAACAAGTTGCAATAAAGGACAATTAAACAGAAGTTACACATCACATAAAGCTTTAAAAAATATTTATTAGTATAATAAAAAGACCTTTGAACGTTACGCTCAAAGGTCTTTCAATATATTAATATCCTGATCCGACTTCTTCTCCATCTTCATCATACTCAGTCACTTTACCGTCATCGTCTATAATATAAGAACCTGCTAAATTGCCATCTTTATCTTCAAATGAGAAGCCCCACTTACCTTCATCTGTCTTCTCAGGTTCTTTAAACGTATATTTATCTGTATCTAACGTTTCATCTTCATACGATTCTACTTTATCAATAACATTCTCTCGTGTTACTTTTTCAGAATTACTATCATCATCTGAATCAGCACCATCATCTATAGAAGACGTGCCATCAAACATTTTCACAGTTCTTGCTATTTGTTCGTCAGACGCATCATAAAGCTTAATGACTTTCGGATTGTTTAAAATCTTTTCAGATTCTTGTTGAGAGTACTCATCATCTTCAGTCCATCTTTCATCATGAAAATGTGAAGGCACATTATAAATAGAAATCGTACCATCTCCATTATTTTTATACACAACATGTCCAGCAGCAGTAGGAGAACCTGCTAAACGATACACACCTTTAGGATATTTCACCGTATTAGCTTTGTTGTATGGATTTAAATACTCACCCTCAAGATTATTAAATTCAAGCTCTGCATTCATTTCACTTTCATCCATATTTCGATAACTCGGTAAAGCCGTTAACCATACCTTTGCATAGTATTCATCACTATTTACATTCTCGTTAGAAGTCTTATTATCATCTGAATCATCATTAGAAGGTAATGGATCTACATACTCAATCTTACTTGCTACATTAGAAACTTTGCGATTATCTTTATATTTCTTATATAAATCAGCAATGTTCAAACAATCTACTGTTCCATCATCTATTACATCATTAAAATCTTGAACAGCACTTTGAGTTTTAATATATACAACTTCATCCTTATTTACACCGACTATTGTCGCATAGCTACCTTTAGTAGCATTCAAACTATAGAACTTCATACCATTTGGTTTGTTTTTCATCTTATTTAGTTCCGGACTTTCAGCAAGTTCTAACGTATCAATATTACGTTCTTTCTTCTCTCCAGCTCCAAAAGTTTGCGTATATTTTCCAGATAATAATTCATCACCTGTTACAATATCATCTTCAACACTAGGATCTAACATAGCCATCGCAATACTCTGTTGTTCAGTGATATTCGATTCATCTTTAATGCCACTTTCATTACTATTATCCTCATTGTTTGATGAATCATTAGACTGATTATCTTGTGATTCACCCTTTTGAGCATTTTCAGATGACTTGCCATCATTCGAATCTCCACCAATACTAAAACTACAACCACTTAATGCCACTACAGACATAAGTACAAGGCCAGAGAACAGCTGCTTCTTCAAAAGAATCACCCCTTATAAATTTATAATATATTCGCTAAATAATTATAAAAAAGTTATATACATGTTCTTTACTATTGTAACAAATACAATGTAAATTGAAATGTATTCAGAGATATTTCACTGATGCTTTTAATATAAAAGTATCACATCATCTCACTTCAACTCTTTCACTCTTTAATATTCTTTTATTCCAAACTATTCAATTTCCTTCACATTCCCTAAGTGACGGGTTTTTGTGCATATTTGTACGTTGTTTTTTAATTGATTAACAGTTATGTATGATTTTTGGCTTTATAGGGAATTTTTAACATAAATGGGTTAAGTTTTTTTATACTTAATGTATCTTAAAAGGAAAGAGGTTTTGCAAATGGATATCGCTGGTGTTATTACAAGCATTATTGATTTAATCAAGACTTGCATTCAAACTTTCGGTTAATTTCAGTTTTATTGCATTAAAAAGGCAGAGGAAATATTCAATCTTTTGATTGTTTCCTCTGCTTTTTTAAATATATAGTTGTAAAATACAAATGATTTTAAGTTTAATGTTTTAATTTATAAGGTATCGTTGATATGACGATATTCTTTCTATAGAATAAATGGACTTTTAACATAAAGCTTGTTTGATTGTGTAATAAATTATGCCATCTTCTATTTGTAATAAATTGCGGTATGATGACAGTTATTAAATAATCTTCTGCTGTTGCTTTATGATTAATTTTATCTATAAAACGCGTGATAGGTTTAATGACGTCTCTGTACTCTGAATGCAATATGACAAGTCGTATATCTGGGTACAATGACTTCCATTTCGCTTGTAATTTCTTCTCATTTGTTTCACCTACTGCTACGTGTACAACGATGATATCGTCAGATGTTAATTTTGCATATGCGATAGATTTATCTACTGCATTTGTGATACCGCTTATTGGAATAATGGCTAAGTTCTTACTTTTTGTTGTAGTGCTTTTGTGTGATTCTGAAACGTGTAATTCTTTCGCGATATTTATATAGTGTTTATGAATTCGAACAAACATCAATACGACGATCGGTAAAAAGATTAAGATTGGCCACACGTGTGGCATTTTTGTTATGAGTAAAATCATAAATATTGTAAATGTTATAACAGTACCTAATGTATTGATTGCTAATTTCTTTTTCCAATGTTTCGGTTTTTCTTTGATCCATTTTATCATCATACCGAGTTGTGCTAACGTAAACGGAATGAACACCCCCACTGCATAAAGTGGAACTAAGTTTTCAGTTTTGCCGTTAAAGCCTATTATTAAAAATATTGCTAAAACACCTAATATAATAATAGAGTTCGAATAACCTAATCTATCACCACGAACTGTAAACATATGTGGCATGTACTTATCTTTAGCCATATTTGCTGCGAGTAGTGGAAATGCTGTAAATCCAGTATTAGCCGCTAATATCAAAATGAGTACTGTTGCACCTTGAATAAAGTAGAATATCACATTCTCTCCAAAGACTTGTTTCGCAAGTTGAGATAATACAGTCGTTTCTCTTTGTGGCATAATGCCATAGAAATAAGTTAAATAGACCATACCTACAAGCATAAATCCTAAAATACTTCCCATTGCGATTAAAGTCTTAACAGCATTTTTGGGTGCGGGATCTTTGAAACTTTTAACTGAGTTCGATATCGCTTCAACACCTGTTAAAGATGATGCACCAGATGAAAATGCTTTTAGTAATAGAAAGAACGTTACACCCGGTACTGAGCTACCGACAACGGATGTTGTTTGTGGTTCAGCTTGGCCAGTTGCTACTTTCCATACACCTACGACGATCAGCATAATCAAACCAAATATAAATAAATATACGGGATACGACAACACCGTTGCAGATTCTGTTAAACCTCTTAAGTTCAAAATTAATATCAAAATTACTAAAATACATGCTATTAAAATTCGTTTTTCATATAAAGATGGAAATGCGGCTACAAATGCATCAGTACCTGATGAAATACTAACAGCGACTGTTAATATATAGTCTACAAGTAACGACCCACCTGCGAGTAGCGACCATTTTTCTCCTAAGTTATGTTTTGAAACGGTATAAGCACCACCACCATGAGGATAAGCGTAAATAACTTGTCTATATGACAGCACTAATGTGATTAACAAAATCAATATAAATGCCGTAATCGGTAGTGTATACCAAGCTGCTATAGCACCTAACACAGAGAGCACAATTAATATCTGCTCTGGTCCGTATGCTACAGAGGACAATGCATCTGATGAAAGTATGGCTAACGCTTTTGTATTACTAATCTTTTCATTTTGTAACTCTTTGTTTTTCTTTGGTTTACCTATTAGTAATCTTTTAGCTTGAGAAAATATCATATCTAATCTCCTAATCATATTTAATAAATTGAACAAAACGTTAACGATTGATGACATCAAAAGCATATATATATTTATACGCTCATCAAATTTAAAAGTATATATAAGCAACCATCTTTTAAGTGTATTATTTCTCTTTATTAATAAAATAACTCTTAATTAAAGTGTATAATTACTCCATTAATAAACTTTCTCAATAAGAGTAAATTGATTATTTATGTTATATTTGTATTCACAACTTGAATAACTAAAACACTCATTCTTAGTCCTAATTCTGGGAGGATTCTTATGAAAAAATTAATCATCGCCATCGTTATTGTAATCATCGCTGTTGGTTCAAGCGTATTCTTTTATGCATCTAAAGATAAGAAAATAAACGAAACAATTGATGCCATTGAAGATAAAAACGTTAAGCAAGTCTTTAAAAATAGTACTTACCAATCTAAAAACGATAATGGTGAAGTAGAAATGACAGACCGTCCTATTAAGATTTATGACAGTCTCGGCGTCAAAGATATCAACATTAAAGATCGTGATATCAAAAAGGTTTCAAAAAACAAAAAACAAGTCACAGCAAAGTATGAACTTCAAACGAATTACGGCAAAATTAATCGTGACGTTAAATTAAACTTTATTAAAGAAGATAAAGATTGGAAATTGGATTGGAATCAAAGTGCCATTATTCCAGGCATGAAGAAAAATCAATCCATCAATATTGAACCATTGAAATCAGAACGAGGTAAGATTTTAGACAGGAACAATTTAGAGTTAGCCACTACAGGAACAGCACATGAAGTTGGTATTGTTCCTAATAATGTTTCCACAAGTGATTACAAAGCAATCGCTGAAAAGTTAGACCTTTCAGAATCGTATATTAAACAACAAACAGAACAGGATTGGGTTAAAGATGATACATTCGTCCCTCTCAAGACTGTTCAAGATATGAATCAAGATTTAAAGAATTTTGTTGAAAAGTATCATCTCACATCACAGGAAACAGAAAGTCGACAGTATCCGCTTGAAGAAGCAACAACGCACTTACTTGGATATGTTGGCCCTATTAATTCAGAAGAATTGAAGCAAAAAGCATTTAAAGGTTATAAAAAGGATGCCATCGTTGGTAAAAAAGGTATCGAAAAACTATACGATAAAGACCTTCAAAATAAAGACGGATACCGTGTCACAATAATTGATGATAATAATAAAGTTATTGATACATTAATAAAGAAAAAGAAAATAGACGGCAAAGATATTAAATTAACCATCGATGCTAGAGTCCAAAAAAGTATTTATATCAACATGAAAGATGACTACGGTTCGGGGACTGCTATTCATCCACAAACTGGTGAACTCTTAGCACTTGTCAGCACGCCATCTTATGATGTTTATCCATTTATGAATGGAATGAGCGATGAAGATTATAAGAAATTAACTGAAGATGATAAAGAGCCACTCCTTAATAAGTTCCAAATTACGGCATCACCAGGTTCGACTCAAAAAATATTAACATCCATGATTGGCTTAAACAATAAGACATTAGACGGCAAAACAAGTTATAAAATTAATGGAAAAGGTTGGCAAAAAGATAAATCTTGGGGTGACTACAACGTTACAAGATACGAAGTTGTGAATGGCGATATCGACTTAAAACAAGCTATTGAATCATCAGATAATATCTTCTTTGCGAGAGTTGCACTTGAATTAGGCAGCAAAAAATTCGAAGAAGGAATGAAACGCCTTGGTGTTGGTGAAGATATCCCGAGTGATTATCCATTCTACAATGCACAAATTTCAAATAAGAACTTAGATAATGAAATATTGTTAGCTGACTCAGGTTATGGCCAAGGTGAAATATTAATCAATCCTGTTCAAATTCTTTCAATATACAGCGCATTAGAGAACAAAGGTAATGTGAATGCTCCACATGTACTCAAAGATACGAAAAATAAAGTCTGGAAGAAGAACATCATTTCCCAGGAAAATATTAAATTGTTAACAGACGGTATGCAACAAGTCGTGAACAAAACACATAGAGAAGATATTTATAGATCATATGCTAACTTAGTTGGTAAATCAGGTACAGCTGAACTCAAGATGAAACAAGGTGAGACAGGACAACAAATAGGTTGGTTCATTTCATATGATAAAGATAATCCAAATATAATGATGGCTATTAATGTGAAAGATGTACAAGATAAAGGCATGGCAAGTTACAATGCCAAAATATCTGGAAAAGTGTATGACGATTTATATGATAACGGTAAGAAAACGTATCGTATTGATAAATAAACAAACAGAGCAACATCCGCGTTTGGATGCTGCTCTGTTTTTATGTCTTTAAAAAATATTCATAACAATTCTAGAAATATATAGCAACGCAATGATTAAACTGCATAGAAATACCATGCTCATATATTTTTTCTTTTTAGGCTTTGCTGCTTCAATTTCGTCTTTATTCTCTAGATATTCTAGCAATTCTTTCTCTATTTCCTCGTTAATATCTTTGTCATGATTTTCACTCACAACCATCCCTCCACGACTACATGTTCATCTTTAAATTTATATTATTACAATTTCTGTAAAAGGACAATCTTTACTTTGTATTAATTACAAGTTATCAATTCTAGTACCTTTTTTCAATTTGTGAGCACCACATTTGATTAGTCGCGCACGATAGTTTAATATATAATCAATCGCACACGATAGAAAGGAGTATTTAATGGATTACAATATGAAACTAGCCAATCAAGTATGTTTCTCAGCATATAATGTAAGTCGATTATTTGCCCAATTTTATGAAAAAGAGCTTAAGTCATTTGGTTTAACTTACTCACAATATTTAGTCTTACTTTCATTATGGGAGGAAAATCCTCAAACATTACATTCAATTGGTCATAAATTGGACCTTTCAAGCAACACGCTTACCCCACTACTTAAAAGATTAGAACAATCAGGATGGGTCACTCGACAAAAATCAGACCAAGATAAAAGACAATTAGTTGTTTCGTTAACACAAAAAGGGAAAGAACAAAAACAACCTATTTACGATGCTATCTCTAAATGTGTATCAGAAGAAATGGATTTAGAATTATACAAACAAACGAAAGACATTATGAATCAATTAGAAACAACTTTAAGAAAGCAATTAAATAAATAACATATAAGGATGATAAACTATGAAAAAATTTGATGTTGTATTTATAGGAAGTGGCCATGCTGCATGGCACGCTGCGTTAACGTTAAAACATGCAGGCAAATCTGTAGCCATTATAGAAAAAGACACGATAGCTGGTACATGTACAAATTACGGTTGTAATGCCAAAATCTTACTTGAAGGACCTTATGAAGTATTAGAAGAAGCTAGTCATTATCCTCAAATTATTGAATCTGATCAATTACACGTAAACTGGAAGAACTTGATGCAATATAAGAAAGCTGTCATAAATCCCCTTTCCAATACACTTAAATCTATGTTTGAACAACAAGGTATTGAAGTTATAATGGGTGCCGGTAAATTAGTAGATGCTCATACAGTTGATGTTGAAGGTACGCCTATTCAAGCTGAAAACATCGTCATTGCAACAGGACAACATAGTAATAAATTAGATATAGAAGGTAGCGCATTAACACATGATAGTCGTGACTTCTTATCTTTAGATAAAATGCCAAATAGCATCACATTTATTGGTGCTGGTATTATTAGTATCGAATTCGCTTCAATCGCAATTAAATCAGGTGCTGAAGTTCATGTCATCCACCATACAGATAAACCATTAGATGGATTTAATGAAAAGCACATCGCGAAATTAATTCATAAACTTGAATCAGAAGGCGTACAATTCCATTTAAATGAAAATGTTCAATCTGTACAACAAACTGGTAGCAGTTATCACGTAACAACAGAATCAGGACTTAGCGTTGATACTGACTATGTTCTAGATGCTACTGGACGTAAACCAAATGTACAAAATATAGGACTAGACGAATTAGGCATCGAATATAGTGAAAAAGGTATTCAAGTCGATGATCATTTAAGAACAAACATACACAACATATATGCAAGCGGAGATGTATTAGATAAAACAATCCCTAAATTAACACCAACAGCAACATTTGAATCTAACTACATCGCGACTCATATATTAGGTATCAATCCAAACCCAATCCAATATCCAGCAATACCATCAGTATTATACTCATTACCAAGACTTTCACAAATAGGTGTTACAGTTAAAGATGCAGAGCAAAGCGAAGCATATACAATAAAAGACATACCATTCGGTAAACAAATGGTATTTGAATATAAAAATGAAACAGAAGCGGAAATGACAATTGTATTAAACGCAGACAAACAACTCGTAGGCGCAGAAATTTACGCAGACGATGCAGCAAACTTAATTAACCTACTCACATTTATCGTTAACCAAAAACTAACATCCAAAGACCTCAACCAACTCATCTTTGCATTCCCAGGATCATCAAGCGGCGTGCTAGATTTATTAAAAGTAGCAATGATGTAGAATATATTGCCACCACTTTTCTAACAACGAAAAGTGGTGGTTTTTTATATAGTAAAAAGCTGATAAACTAAAAGCCTTTAAAACATAGTAAATTTCTCAACTTTGTATTGACATTTAGTGGTATTGCGCGTAATGTTTTTATATAATTCTGAATATTTAAAAAGAAAATCTGGAGGATTATTATGGGAAATTTTTTAGTATTACAATCTGATTTTGGATTGGAGGATGGTGCAGTAAGTGCTATGTATGGTGTTGCTCATACGGTAAGCAATGATATTGAAATTAGTGACTTAACGCACAATATCCCACCATATGATATATGGGTAGCATCATATCGTTTATATCAAACTGTTAAATATTGGCCAAAAGGCACGGTGTTTGTTTCAGTGGTAGATCCGGGAGTTGGAAGTGATAGAAGAAGTATTGCATGCTTAACTAAATCTGGACATTATATTATTACACCAGATAACGGGTCATTAAGTCATACTCAATATTACGAAGGTATTGAAAAAGTAATCGCAATTGATGAAGTTAAAAGCCGCTTACCTCACTCTGAGGAAAGTCATACATTTCACGGGAGAGATGTATATGCTTATAATGGCGCAAGACTCGCTTCAAAACAAATTACTTTCAATGAACTTGGCCAACCTATTGAGCTTGATTCCATTAAACAATTAGAAATTATTGAAGCTAAAAATGAGAATGATATTTTAAGTGGTAGTATTGATGTATTAGATATAAGATTTGGTTCTTTATGGACAAATATTCCTTTAGACTATCTAAAAGAAGCAAATTATTCACACGGAGATCAAATTATGGTGTCTATTTTCCACAATGAGAATAAAGTGTATCAAAATATTATTAAATTTGTACGTTCATTTGCTGATGTAAATATCGGAGAACCACTTGTCTATGTTAATTCACTTGTTAACATCGGTATTGCCGTTAACCAAGATTCATTTTCAAAACTATATCATATCGGAACAGGTAAAGAATGGACAATCCAATTATCGAAGGTATCATTCAATTTATAATGAAAGGAAGAATATATCATGAATAAACAAGGTATATCAGTTAAAACTATCGTAGCTATAGGTATTGGTGCAGCAGTATTTGTTATTTTGGGTAGGTTTGTTGTAATTCCAACTGGCTTCCCAAACACTAACTTAGAAACATCTTATGCATTTTTAGCTTTAATTTCTGCTATATTTGGTCCTTTTGCTGGATTTATGATTGGCCTTATTGGTCACGCTGTTAAGGACTTCACGACTTATGGTAGTGCTTGGTGGAGTTGGGTAATATGTTCAGGAATTATTGGCTTTTATTACGGATGGATTGGGCAAAAAATCAATTTAGCTACTGGACAATTTAGCAAAAAAATCATTTTATATTTTATAGTCGCTATTATTATTGGAAATATTGTATGTTGGGGTTTAATCGCACCAATTTTAGATATTTTAATCTATAGTGAACCGGCTAATAAAGTATTTACACAAGGTGTCATTTCTACAACATTAAATATTGTATCAGTAGGAATTATTGGTACACTACTTATAAAAGCTTATGCATCAACTCAAGTACAAAAAGGCAGCTTGAGAAAGGATTAGATTAACAATGGCTAAACCGATTATTACCTTTAAAAATGTTAATTTCAAATATTATAGCCAATCTGAACCAACACTTCACAATATAAATATTAATATTTATCCTGGCGAAAAAGTGCTTATAGTTGGTGCTTCAGGTAGTGGTAAATCGACTTTTGTAAACTGTATAAATGGACTTATTACCTTTAAGTATGAAGGTGACTTAACTGGCCAAATAATTATTAATGGGGAAGATGCTAAAGAATGCACTTTTCATGAACGGTCAAATATAGTAGGAACGGTTCTTCAAGATACAGATGGTCAGTTTATTGGATTAACAGCTGCTGAAGATATGGCGTTTATGTTAGAAAACAATAATGTTCATAAAGAAACCATGCATAAAGACGTCCACCACTGGTCTAAGGTTGTCAATATTGATGAACATTTAAATAAGCGTCCACAAGATTTGTCAGGTGGTCAAAAACAACGTGTTTCATTAGGTGGCGTACTCATACATCAGCCTCCTATTTTAGTACTTGATGAACCTCTAGCAAATCTAGATCCTCATTCTGGCTACCAAACAATGAAACTTTTAGAAGAGTTACATCAATATACAGATTCAACTATGATTATGGTAGAACACCGCTTAGAAGAAGCGCTTGATGACACTTTTGATCGCGTCATCTTATTTAAAGATGGAGAGATTTATGCAGATTTAACACCTAATGAGCTATTACGTAGCAACTATTTAAATGAATGTGGTATTAGAGAACCTTTATACGCATCAGCTGTGAAATACACTCAAATACCTATTCAAGAAAAAATAAATTTCGCTAATGTTAATGAAGTATCCACAAATAGTGAAATTAAACATGCTATCAAAAATTGGCAATCTGAACAAATTGTCCCTCAAAATCAATACAATCAATATAAACCTTTATTAACTTTAGAGGATATTAATTATCAATATAATCGCACGAGTGGAAAAATATTAAATCATATAAATCTCAATATATATCCTGGAGAAATGTTAAGTATTGTGGGACATAACGGAGCAGGTAAATCTACATTAGCAAAAGCAATTTGTGGTTTTATACATACTAAAGGAAAAATGTTTTGGAACAACGAATCATTCCACAAACTTTCAATCAGCGAACGTTCTGAACATGTTGGCTATGTCATGCAAAATCCAAATCATATGATATCAGAAAAGATGATTTTTGATGAGGTTGCTTTAGGTTTAAAACTCCGAAACATAGATGAGGCTGAGATTAAATCACGCGTTTTTAATATTTTAAAAACATGTGGTTTATACTCTTTCAGAAATTGGCCAATTTCTGCATTGAGTTATGGACAGAAAAAACGTGTAACAATCGCATCTATACTTGTACTAAATCCAGAAATCATCATTTTAGACGAACCAACAGCAGGACAAGATTATTATCATTACACGGAAATGATGACTTTCTTAAAATCCTTAAACGAGGATGGACAAACAATTATCATGATAACGCATGATATGCATTTACTAGCTGAATATACGGACCGTACTATTGTTATTTCTGATGGTAAGATTATTGCTGACACTACTCCAATAAAATTACTAGCAGATCAAAATCTATGTGAGCAAGCGGCTCTGAGACAAACATCATTATATAAACTTGCGCAACGTGCTCAAATTACATCTCCTCAAAATTTCGTGAGAACATTCATAGAATTTGATAAAGAGGTGAAAAAATCATGAATGAGTTTAATACACTAGGCTATCATCCAGGAAATAGCCCTATACATTATATAAACGCAACAGCAAAACTCATTTTCTTTTTATTACTATCAATTTCTGCAATGATGACTTATGATACACGTTATTTGATTATAGTAAGTATTTGTTCTCTGATTCTTTTTAAAGTTTCTCAACTTAAATGGTATCAAGTTAGTTTTGTTGTTAAATTTATCGCTTTTTTCACAGTAATCAATGTTATCGCCGTTTACTTATTTGACCCTGAATACGGCGTCCGCCTTTATGGTGTTAGAACAGAATTATGGTCAGGTGTTGGAAGATTTACTTTAACAACTCAAGAATTATTTTATTTGTTTAATCTATTATTAAAATATGTATGTACCATTCCTTTAACACTTGTATTTTTATTAACAACAAACCCTAGCCACTTTGCAGCAAGCTTAAATCGTATAGGTGTTAATTATAAAATCAGTTATGCCGTAGCATTAACA
The DNA here is from genome assembly GCF_038005105.1 of Mammaliicoccus sp. FSL K6-3158. Lineage (NCBI taxonomy): Bacteria > Bacillati > Bacillota > Bacilli > Caryophanales > Staphylococcaceae > Mammaliicoccus > Mammaliicoccus sp. FSL K6-3158. Next base: position 238,420 of record NZ_JBBOSL010000001.1, on the reverse strand, counting down.
TTAAGATACATTCCTGATATCCAAGAAACATATCTAGAAATATCACAAGCACAACAGGCTAGAGGCTATGAAATGTCTAAAAAAGCAAGTATCATTAAACGTCTTAAAGGCGTATCACAAATTGTAATGCCTCTAATATTTTCAAGTATTGAACGCATTGATACTGTCAGTACAGCAATGGAACTTAGACAGTTTGGTAAACATAAAAAAAGAACATGGTATGTAAGCGAACCATATCAATTCAAAGATTATATGACCATTGTTATTGTAATATGCTTTGTCGCAGTAGCGATTGCATTATTCTTTATCAATGGCAGTAGGTTTTATAATCCATGGCATTAATAAAACAGAGGTAAGACTACCGTCTCTAATACGGAAGACTTACCTCTGTTTTTATTTCGGAAAATCTAGTGTAAGAAACTATTTAGTCTCTCCTACTCAGACAAATGCACCATTTTATCTGCGCTATCTGTAAATATCCCATCAACACCCCAGTTTGCAAGTTGGTTTGCGCGTGCTGGTTTGTTTACGGTCCAAACGTTTAATTCATAACCCGCTTCTTTGACCATTCTCACTTTTGCTTTTGTGAGTTTGGCATCTTCTGTATTCACTATCTTTGCATCGCAATAGTCTAACAATGTTCTCCAGTCTTCTTTGAATGATGTCGTATGGAAGATGACAGCTCTTTTATATTCTGGCATGATTTCTTCTGCTAGTTTAACGAGTACGAGGTTAAAGCTTGATATGAGTACTTCTTGATTTTGATTTAAGTTTGCTAATTTTTCTTTAACTTGCTTTACCATACTTTTAGATAGAGCGAGTCCATTCGCGCCAGTGACGCCTTTCAACTCTACATTTAAGTTCATGTTATATTCATTTGCTATTTCTATCACATCATCGAATGTTGGTAAGCGTTCATCTTTAAATTTCGCACCATACCATGATCCTGCTGATGCTTCTTTTAATTCTTCATAGTTTAATGCTGTTATTTCCCCGGACATACTTGTTGTACGGTCTAAATAGTCATCATGAATGATGATTAATTGTTCATCTTTTGTAATGGCAACATCTAACTCTAGCCATTTTACACCTTCTATTTCTGAAGCTGCTTTAAAAGATGCTATTGTATTTTCTGGAGCTTTACTTGGTAATCCTCTATGTCCATATATTGTTAGCATATTACCTCTCCTTGCGCTTTTTATTTTTAAATTGTTAATTTTTTGATTCTTAGGGTATATATTTACAACAAACATCCGTAGAATCAGCATACCTGTATTATCACATTATTGGTCTGTTTATTGCCAACAAAATGTGTATAGATTTTTTAAGGAGGGTATGGTTATGGCTAGTGAAACAATTACAATACATACGAAACAGGATATTATCGATTATGTGAACGAACGTAAGACGACAAAGCGTACGTCACTATTATTAATTATCGTATTAGGCACAATATTTTTAGATGCTTATGATTTAACAATTTTAGGGACAGCGACTGATCAACTTACTCAAGAATTCAAACTTTCTCCGACTTACTTATCATTCATTATGACAGCAATGCCATTCGGTGCATTATTTGGTGCTGCAATTGGTGGATTTTACGCCGATAAATTAGGTCGTAAATTAATTCTATCTGTCTCATTGATTTCTTTAATCATTGGGGCAATTGGGGCTGCGTTATCACCTGCACCAGCTATTTTATTATGTTTCAGATTATTGATGGGATTTGCAATTGGTATGGATAGCCCAGTTGCTTTTACTTTTATAGCAGAAATCAGTAATAAAAAAGATAAAGGCCGTAACGTCAACTATTGGCAAGTCGTTTGGTATATCGCCGTTGTATCTTCGGCTCTTATCGTTATTTTGTTATATTCTCTTGGTACAGGTGCTTGGTTATGGCGTTATTCCGTAGCACTCGGCGCAGTGTTCGCAACGATTATACTCGTTTTAAGATTATTTTATTTAAGCGAAAGCCCATCATGGTCAATGAAAAATAAAACCTTAACAGAAGCGAGTAAAGAACTCGAGAAGAACTACAACATCAATGTGAATATCGAACCTAATAAAGGTGAAGATGAATCATTTAGTAAAACAGAAGTTAAAAATCCTTTACGTACATTGTTTAATAAACGCTATCGTAAAAGAACAATATTAGCGACTTCCATTGCAACATTACAAGGTATGCAGTACTATGCAATCGGTCTATATATTCCTTTAATCGCAATTTATATAATCGGAGAAAACAAAATCGAATCCTTATCAGGTACTGCACTCATTAATATCGCGGGTATCATTGGTGGTTTAACTGGTGCATTACTCACAACAAAATACGGCGCACGTAAATTAACAATTGTTGGGTTTAGCATTGTAGGGACAGCCATGATTATTATAGGTTTATTTTATGGACATACCTATACTTGGTTGATTGCGTTAATGGTGGCATTCTTCCTATTTGGACATTCAGGTGGACCAGGAACTCAAGGTAAAGCAATTGCCGCCCTTTCATACCCTACAATTCTACGAGGTAAAGGAACAGGCTTTGTAGAATCCGTGAGTAGATTCGGTAGTATGTTTGGTACATTTATTTTCCCAATTATATTAGCTAACTTAGGATTAAATAAGACAATGCTGCTATTAGCATTAGTGCCTATAGTTGGGCTAATCATTACTACTTATATTAAATGGGAACCAGTCGGTAAAGATGTCGAACACGAAGATCAATATATTGAAAAAGTTTAATACAAAAAGCAAAAGCCTAGGACGTCTTAAGTGATGTCCTAGGCTTCATTTATTACTCTTCTGTTTTATATGTTCTAATGTGATCTGCGATACTGTGTAAGTATACTTTTGAATATGGATCTTGTCTGAGTTCACGTTCGAAGTCAAATTCTTGATTATCAAATCTATTAAAGAAAGTTTCGTATTCTTCTACAGATAATTGTTCTCTTGATGCAAGCATGTCTAAGTGTTTTTCTTTATCTAGCGCTTTATCATAACCATCTACGATTGAACCACTAAATATTTCAGCTACTGCACCTGAACCATAACTAAATAGACATACTTCTTGTCCTGCTTGGAATGTATGGTTTTGTAATAAAGAAATTAAACTTAAATACAATGAACCTGTATAAATATTTCCTACGTCTCTATTCCATAGTACAGAATCTTGATATGCATCCATTAATCTGTTTTTAATTGAATCTTCTACGTTTTCGTTTAAAATAGTCTTGAAGGCTTTTTCACCCATTTTAGTAAATGGAACGTGGAAACAGAATGATTCAAAATCATTTACTTCATGACTTGTACGTTTAGCGTATTCATTCCAAACTGTGTTGAATGATTCAATGTATGCATCTTTAGATAAAGCACCATCTACGACAGGATATTTTTCAGATGTTGGTCTCCAGAAATCATATACATTATTTGTATATGCAACGCTATCGTCATTTAATTCTAAAATTCTAGGATTATGACTCAATAGTAAAGCGACTGCTCCTGCACCTTGTGTAGGTTCTCCACCTGAATTTAATCCGTAACGTGCGATATCAGTTGCGATTACAAGTACTTTTTTACTCGGATTGTTAGATAAGAAGTCTTTAGCAAGTTGGATAGCTGCTGTAGCTGAGTAACACGCTTCTTTCATTTCAATACAACGTGCAAATGGTTGAATATTTAATTGGTCATGAATCTCTATTGATGCTGCTTTAGAGTGGTCGATTCCCGATTCAGTCGCTACAATCACCATGTCGATATTTTTTTTATCTTGTTCAGATAAAATATCTTGAGCTGCGTTAATACCCATTGATATAATATCTTGGCTTACTGGATTAACGGCCATTTTATTTTGACCGATACCTATTTTAAATTTATTTGGATCTACTCCACGAGCATTTGCCAAATCGTCCATACTTACATAAAAACTTGGGATGTAAAAATCTAATTTATCAATACCTATTGCCATAATAATTTCCTCTCAATATGTTATTTTATATATTGAATGATATCAAACTACATCAAATATTGACAATTATTAATAAATAAATTTTTAAGGAGAACATAAAATATGAATAAAGTTGTAATCGTAAGTGCTCAAAGAACCCCTGTAGGAAAATTCAGAGGAAGGTTGAGTAACTACTCTGCAGTAGAATTAGGGACTGCTGCTTTAAAATCTGCAATTAATAAAATCCAACTAGATCCTAAAGATATCGAAAATGTTATTTTCGGTAACGTTGTTCAAGCTGGTACGGGACAAAATGCTGCTCGACAAATTGCTGTAAATGCCGGTTTACCATATGAAACACCTGGTATGACTGTAAACGAAGTTTGTGGATCAGGACTTAAATCTATCATTTTAGGCAAACAACTTATTCAACTTGGAGAAGCAAATGTTGTTGCTGTAGGCGGCATCGAAAGTATGACGAACACACCAGACCTTATTCTTAAAAAAGGCGACACACCTGTTAAAAGTTTCATGCATGATGGTTTAACTGACGTCTTTCATAATATGGCGATGGGCTTAACTGCAGAAGCAATTGCAACTAAATATGAAGTTACCCGTGAAGAACAAGATACGTTTGCATTAAATTCACATTTAAAATCTGATAAAGCAACAAAAGCTGGTAAATTCAATGAAGAAATTGTTCCATTAGAAGATGTTAATGGTGAAACAATAACTTCAGATGAATTAATCAGACCTGAAAGTACAATAGAAGATCTTGCAACATTAAAGACAATTTTCAAAGAAGACGGTACAGTTACTGCGGGTAACGCTTCAGCTTTAAGCGACGGTGGTTCTGCTTTAATTTTAATGAGTGAATCATACGCGAAAGAACACGGCTACACAATCTTAGCAACTGTCGGACAACACGCTGAAATCGGCTGTGATCCATTATATATGGGTTATGCACCATTCTATGCCGTAGAGTCACTATTAAACAAGACTGGAAAAACAATTCAAGATATCGATTTAGTTGAGATGACAGAAGCATTCTCAGCACAAAGCATTCCTGTTAAAAAAAACCTTAACATTCCAGATGAGAAATTTAACATTTATGGTGGCGCGATTGCTTTAGGTCACCCACTAGGATCAACAGGCTCAAGATTGGTTACAACACTTGCACATGCCTTAAAACAAGAAGATAAGCAAACGGGTATTGCAACTGCATGTATCGGTGGTGGCTTAGGTATAGCATTAATGATAGAAAAAGGAGTAGGACTTTAATGAAACCTTTAACGAAAGACTTCAGACATTTATCACGACCTGAGAAAATCAAACAATTAAAAGATCATGGTTGGATTAAAGAAGAATCTGAGCAAATATTACTTAACAATTCAGAAATAGATAAAGAACTTTTAGAGAATTTAATCGAAAATGTCATTGGTCAAGGTACGCTACCAGTAGGTGTCTTACCTGAAATTATAGTAGAAGATAAAGCGTACGCTGTACCTATGATGGTTGAAGAACCATCAGTTGTTGCAGCAGCAAGTTTCGGTTCTAAACTTTTCAACAAATCTGGTGGTCTTAAAGTCGTTCAAAGTGACAATATTAAATTAGGTCAAATCGTATTTGATAATGTTACAGATACTGCTCAACTATCTAAAGATATTTTAAATTTAGAATCAGATATCCGCCAAGTAGCCGATCAAGTCTACCCTTCTATCCTTAAAAGAGGTGGCGGTTACCGCAAAATCGAAACGGATGAATTTCCTGAAGAAGGTATGCTTTCTTTAAAAGTTCATATCGATACACGTGATGCAATGGGTGCTAATATTATCAATACCATTCTTGAAGGAATTGCGCACTATTTAGAAACTCAATTAAGCGATACAAACATACTAATGAGTATTCTTTCAAACTATTCAACAACATCTGTTATTCGCATTGAAGGTAAAATCGCCATTTCAGACTTAGAAAAAGATGAAGTAAGCGGTGCAGAAGTCGCACACCGTATGGAACGAGCATCTGTATTAGCTCACATCGACCCATACAGAGCAGTCACACATAACAAAGGTGTTATGAACGGGATTAGCTCAGTCGTATTAGCTTCAGGAAACGATACGAGAAGCGTTGAAGCAGGTGCGCATGCTTATGCAAGTAAAGACGGACAATATAGAAGTTTAACAACTTGGAAATATGATAGTGATAACCAATTTTTAGTAGGTACAATAGAATTACCATTAACACTCGGCATTATTGGCGGAAGCATAGACCTCTTACCAATATCTAAAGTTACACTAGACTTACTAGGTGTTAAAACAGCACAAGAATTAGCACACATTGTAGCTGCAGTCGGACTCGCACAGAACTTTTCAGCATGTCGTGCACTCGTATCAGAAGGTATACAGCAAGGTCATATGAACCTTCACTATAAATCCTTAGCAATTAAAATCGGTGCAAAAGGTAGTGAAATCCAACTTATAACAGAAGCACTTAAAAGTATGGATAAGCCAAACCTAGAAGCTGCACAAGGATTACTTTATGAGATGAGAAATAATTAGAAATTTGGTGCGCTAACGATCTTGTTTCACTTTCTTGAACGTTAGAATTTCTAACAATCTTGTTTTCGTTTCTTGATCGATAGCACCACAATAAAAGTATAAAAGAGCCTAGAACAACAATGTATATCGTTGTTCTAGGCTCTTTTTATGTATATCCTCAATATCAATTTGACATCTTCTTACAAAACACATTAAGATAGTGAAGTTGATTAAAAAAATAGGAGAAATTTATCATCATGAAAAATAAACTTACTTTTAAAGAAAATATATATATCGGATCATTACTTTTTGGCTTGTTTTTTGGAGCGGGAAATTTAATCTTCCCTATTCATTTAGGTCAATTGGCAGGATCGAATGTTTTAACGGCCAATATTGGTTTCTTAATTACTGCGATTGGTTTACCATTCTTAGGAATTATCGCAATTGGTATTTCTAAGACGAATGGTATTTTTGAAGTAACGACACGTGTAAATCGCAAATATGCTTATATATTCACGATTTTACTTTATCTTGTAATTGGTCCTTTTTATGCTTTACCTAGGCTTGCAACGACATCGTTTGAAATTGCATTTACACCGTTTATTTCAGATTCATCTGTCACATTATATTTATCGATATTTAGTATTTTATTCTTCTTAGTTGCTTGGTTTTTCTCAAAAAAACCTTCAAAAATTCTAGAATATATCGGTAAATTTTTAAATCCTGTATTTTTAGTCCTTTTAGGCTTATTGATATTATTAGCGTTTATTAATCCAATTGGACAAGTATCAAATGCTAATATTAGTCCTGATTATGAAAACAGCGCGTTACTAAAAGGTTTCATTGATGGTTATAATACGCTAGATGCTTTAGCTGCACTTGCATTCGGTATTATTATCGTATCAACTATTAAAAAGTTAGGTATTACAAACCCAAATCATATTGCGAAAGAAACATTCAAATCTGGTACGATTAGCATTATTTTAATGGGTATTATTTATAGTTTATTAGCATTTATGGGTACGATGAGTTTAGGTCATTTTAAAGCGAGTGAAAATGGTGGCATAGCTTTAGCTCAAATCGCACGATATTATTTAGGTGATTACGGCATCATATTACTATCACTCATCATTATTGTAGCTTGCTTAAAGACTGCTATTGGCCTAATCACAGCCTTTTCAGAAACATTCACAGAACTATTTCCAACGCAAAACTATTTAATGTTTGCAACAGTTGTAAGTATTATTTCATGTATTTTTGCAAATGTTGGTTTAACAAAAATTATTGAATACTCTACACCAGTATTAATGTTTTTATATCCTTTAGCGATTACAATTATTTTGCTAACGTTATTCAGTTCATTCTTTAATCATTCAAAAATCATTTATCAATTTACGACATATTTTACAATGATCGCTTCATTTGTTGATGGTATTAAAGCAAGTCCTGAATTCATCGCAAATACAGGTTTTGCACATGCAGTTATCACTTTTGGCGAAAAATTCTTACCATTCTTCACGATTGGAATGGGTTGGGTATTACCAGCCTTTGTCGGATTTATCATCGGCTTCATCGTATATCAATTTAAGAAATCATCATACAAAACAACATAATTCAGACAAAAGCAAGTTACCTCGACTATGAGATAACTTGCTTTTTTTATATAGATATTTATTTGTTATAAGGTTGTCTGCCCATTACGAATTTAAAAATTTGAAATTCTCTTAATAAAATACCAATCCCTAGACAACATCCCACAATAAACAATAATGATATTGGAATAAAGATAAAAGTCTGTTCTTCAAATATACTTGTATATTGGAACATATATTCCAATATAATCGGATGTAATAAATAAACGAAAAATGAATATCTACTAATCAATTCAACAGAACTAAACATAAATTCATCAAACTGTGAGCTAAAGTTAATTATAATTAAAAATGCAAAAGTGATATATAATAAAATACGATAATCCATACTACTAACCATCCAATAATCATGTTCTCCTACAAATACAAAGGCTACGTATGCAGCAATTGTTAAAAATACAATTAAAGCGATGTATTTCGTTACGAAATCTTTAATAGCTTGATAATTATGACCTACGTAAGAACCTAAAAAGTAATAAAACAGCCAACCAATTATGAATGTTTCAGGACTAAATGGATAATACTGACTTATAAATTCTCTGACAGGTTCAACATTTTGGTAACTATACAAATAGATTGTATTAATTATGAACGAAATGATAAGACTCCATTTTGAAAAAAGTATTTTAGCATTTATTCGATAGATGATCCAATTTAACAAGAAGAACTGAATAATGATTACAATAAAGTAGCCATACCAATTACCTTGAATAACATTCTCTGTGTATTGCGTTAAGAATGAATCATTTAATTTAAGTGATTCAGAATAACTATAGAAAGCACCCATAATTAAGTAAGGTAATAATATATATTTTAGACGTGTTCTTAAATAGCCTATTTTTAATTTATCATTATAATTTAGTGTCGTTAATAGTTGAGACAATATAATAAATGAAGGTGTCCCGATAATTAAGATCATTCTGATCCAATATAAGAATTGTAATTGCATATCATCAGGTTCATTTGTGTTTGTAAACTCGGTAAAAACATGTGTTAGTACAATTAATAAACATAAAAATGTTCTTAAATATATAAATTCAATATATCTTCCTTTACTCATGATTAAATCCTTCCCATTTCTTAACAAGCTTGTTAAAAGCGTCATCACTTACCATAACTCTTGGAATGTAAAAATTATCGCTATCTGGAACAACTGCTTTTTCTTCCAATGTAAATCCATACTTGATTGATGTATCATTATCAAGTTGTTTAATTAATTTATCGTTTGCTTGACCGTACGGATATGCGATCGCTTGTTCATTTCCATCTAGTTCATCTTTAATATAGTCCGTACTTTTATCGATATCCTGTTTAATATTTCCTTTTTCAGCAAATGATACAAATTTTGATTTATCTTTTTTCATAGTATGCATATCATGTGTATGCGATGCAAAATCCCATAACCCGCTATTCTTCATTTTGAGTAATTCTTTTTTAGGCGACATACGAATATTATGAAAATCAGGGTCACCTACATGATCCGTTATTACAAAACCAGTTCCTTGGACATCGTATTTTTTCATAACTGGAAAGGCATTTTCATAAATACTTTGATCCATATCATCAAAATTTAACCACACACAATTTTTAGGGAACTTACCTTTTTCTTTGTAATGAATGAATTCATCTAAAGATAAAAATTGAGCATTTTTTTCTTTTAACCACTTTATATGAGCTTCAAATTGCTTATCTGTAACACTATAAATTTTTAATTCTTTACTATTCGAGAATGCTGACAATAATTTATCTATCCATGTGTCTTCTCTCACTCGGTGATAGTTTAATGCAAGACATCCATTTTTCTCGCCGCCAAGTGTTTTTTGTTTCTTAGCAAGTACTGATTGATCACTAGAAATGAACATGAATAATATCAAAGCTATCATCATCGACCACTTAAGACTTAACTTAATAATACTCATGTGGTACAGCTCTCTTTCTTCTAACATTGAATCGAAACGTAATCATCAAATATACAGAAATGATGATTGAACCAATCACAAAATAATTAAACATCGAGACAATATCACCTTTCTCAAGATTCAATATCACTCTTACAATTTGTATAAAATGATTGTCTATCGGTAATAACGATCCTACCATTACAAATAGCACCGTTATGCAATATAGCCATAATATAGATGACGCAACAAACACAATTGACTCTCTGAAAATATTTAAATTTGATTCTACTCTTTTATGTTCCCTCTGTCTGGACTTGTCCATGTAGCAAACGCTCCTTTTTTTCGTTTAAGTGCTTTCGGAAATGCAACAACGACGACAATCGCATTGATTAACCAATAGAAAGTTGGGTACCAACTTAAAAATATGACAAATAAATTGTTTTTTCTTTCATATCTACTATCAATCAATAAAGAAATAGTAAATTGAATAATGTTAATAAACGTCAGTAAGAATGCTGATATTAAAAAGATATTTAATTGATAATTATAGAAGTAGTAATCCAAGAAGTTTAATCGCAGTATTGTGTAACATAAGATAACAACTATGCCATATACCCATATTACAGAAAGGATTTGTTCAATAAATAACAACCATAATGAAATATTTCTTACTTCTAACATGTTCTTAAAATCTCTTAAAATCACTTCATGTCCACCTTGGGACCATCTTACCCTTTGTTTCCATAACCCCTTAAATGTTTCAGGAACAAGCATCCAACATAATGCTCTCGGTTCATATTTTATTTTGTATCCCGATAAATGGAACTTCCATGACACTGCAATATCTTCAGTAATCATGTCCGTATCCCAATATTGATTCTTTTCTAATGCTTTTTTATTAAATAACGTAAAAACACCAGATATTGTATTAACAAAGCCATTAATCGTTTGTGCTCTCTTTATACTCCCTATCATGCTAGCGTATTCGATTGTTTGAATTTTCCCTAGTAAAGTAGATTTATTTCTAATACGTGGGTTCCCCGTTACTGCACCGATTGTTGGATCATCAATTAGACTTTCCACCATAAAGTACGGTGCATCATCGTCGATAATCGTATCTGCATCCACACACATCAAATATGGGTATTGAGCATATTGAGCTGCAATATTTAACGCATTTGCTTTACCCCTATTTTCTTCTAAATTAATAAACTTAATTTTGTACGCTTGTTTAAGTCTTAATAATTCTGCCTTAGTTTGATCCGAACTCCCATCATTAACAGCAATAATTTCTTTGATTGGATATGAGAGATCATTTAAATTTTTAATCGTCTCTGCAATGGTGCTTTCCTCGTTGTAACAAGCGATAAGAAACGAAATCCCTTCTTGTGGTTGATAGTTGATATGTTTAGCTTTCAACTTTCTTTCGATAAAAATATAGTAAATCAAAGTTCCGATTATCCAAAAAATTGACATAGCTATTGGATAAATAATAAAAAATAATAATAAAAGCTTCATATTTCCTCCTAACGAACGGTAGTTTGTAAAAATAGTATATCATTTCCAGAGAAAAAGGCAATGCGTAATTTATTGTGTTAAATGTAAACGTTTTTACGAGTGATTTTTTGTGCTATTTCCTGTATAGTTATTCATATGTAGCAAAGGAGGCAAATGAAGTGAATAATACATCTGAGAAACTCATTCATATAAGTATGAGAACCTTTTCTGAAATGGGCTATTATGGAACATCACTAAATAATATTGCCAATGAACTAGGAATAAAAAAGGCAAGTTTATATAACTACTTTAAAAGCAAAGATGAATTGTATGAACAATGTATTGAAAATTGTATGTCAGTAGGACTAAGTATTATTGAAGGAATCGATTCTCAGCCTCTGAATGTATATGATGAGCTTTCTTCTTTTTTCTATAATTATATTTACGATTCAGATTACTTAGTAAAATTTTATGTCCAGTTATCATTTGCACCTTCAAACTTTACATCTAATATTGAACATTATAATCATAAGTTATCTACTGCTCTAACGTATAAATTAGAAAAGATTCATGCACATCATAAACTTAAATTAGATAAGAGTGACTTTGTATTATTAGTTAGGATGTTTATTAATGGGTGGCTTTATCGTAGAGCATACACACAATCAGAGAAAACACAAAATGAAGTTAAAAACGAATTCAATCATCACGCAAATTTGCTATTAAGTAAAATTAAATAAAGTAGAACATTATCGTAGTTTACAATTCAACTGATAAAACATTAAAACTCTAGTGCTTGAATGATAAAGACAAAATAACATCTCATTGCTTACTGAATTATTAAGTAGAATGAGATGTTATTTTTTAAAACTATAATTTTTATTTAAAAATAATTTATCAAAGTGAATATAAAGAATAAAAACTTAAATTAATTACAATTTTTGTTAGAAATAAAATAAATTTGGGTAATATACTTATATATACAAAATAGGAAGAGGTATAAGTATGGTCAAGAATCACGGGAGAGACTATTTTGAAGACATTAGTGATGATTTATTATATGTTTCACAAACAATTAGTCAAAAAATATCATCTAATGAATATAACTTATCTGAAGAGCTCGCTATAATAAAAGAAATCTTGGAAAGGTTGGAATCCAAATTATCAGATTAACTCATGAATACTTTTAATAAAAACCATTTCCACATTTCTTGGAAATGGTTTTTATTTTATATATTAGAACTCACCAGATAAATTAGTCTCAAATGAAAAAGTATTTATATAATCTTTGTAATGCATACTGGTGATATATCATATATACTCAAACATATTTATAATCAAAATAAAAAACTTTTATAAAAGGAGCAATACAAATGAAAATTTTAATTTTAGGTGCTACTGGCAGAGTTGGACAAGAAGTATTAACACACGCACTATCAGACGACCATGACGTAACTGTACTCGTTCGTGATAAAAATAAATTAAGCATCGACCATCAATCTGTGAGACTAATCGAAGGAAATGTATTAAATCCAAATGATATTCAAAAAGCAGCTGAATGTAACGACATTATTGTAAGTGCATTAAGTACAGACGGCTCCACTACATTATCAGAAGCTATGCCATTAATTATTGAAACAATGTCACAACAAGGCAGTAAACGTATCATCACAATAGGTACTGCTGGCATATTACAAAGTCGAACTGACAAGAATTTACTACGCTATCAATCTAACGAATCTAAAAGACGCACAACACGTGCAGCAGAAGAACATCATAAAGTTTATACAATCCTTAAAAATTCAGAGCTAGATTGGACAATCATATGCCCAACCTATTTACCAGATGGCGAAAGAATCGGACAATACAGAGTCGAACGAGACTACTTACCAGAGAATGCCGTGAAAATATCTGTCCCAGACACAGCAGACTTCGTTTACGATCAAATATCGTCCGACGAATTTATTCAATCACGCGTTGGAATAGGATATTGAAATAGAATGTAAAATGCCTCCGAATGTTGCTAGTCATGTTCGTCTTGCAATATTCAGAGCTTCTATGTTGCTAGTCATGCTCGTCTTGCAATATTCGAGTCTTCTATGTTGCTAGTCATGTTCGTCTTGCAATATTCGAGTCTTCTATGTTGCTAGTCATGCTCGTCTTGCAATATTCAGAGCTTCTATGTTGCTAGTCATGCTCGTCTTGCAATATTCAGAGCTTCTATGTTGCTAGTCACACCTTTCTTGCACACCTCTACTATCCATTTTTACACAACTGTAAAATTTTTCTAAAATAATTGATAATAATAATCATTTTCATATTGAATTTACATGGGGATTTTTGTATATTATTCGTATCATCCAAGAAAGGAAGTTTTACATGAATAAAAACTTTATCAACTTCAGAACGGGATTAGTAAAGTTACCTGTTATTATCGCAGGTGTATTTTTCTTATCTCATCCAACTGTCACTCATGCTAGCGAGAATAACAATTTAATAGAGGAAAGTCCGAAAGCTAGTCAAACAAATAAACAAGAGACTGAAAATAAAGATACATCAAGTACACTTTCCAATACGTCAAAAGAAGATTATAGCACTACAAAGGCTTCTACAGATACAAATAATATTGTAACAAATAATGTAAATACATCACCTGAAGAAAATAAAGAAACAATTTCTAATAAATTAAAAACTTCAGATAGTAATACTCAAAATACATCACAAAATGATAACTCTAAAAATACAAATAAACCGAATGTACCAACTGGATCTTTCAGATATTTCTCCCCTTCTGTAGAGGACAACGTAAATTATGATAAGACTCAAGATCCCAATTATGACGAAGAAGGTTATTTAAAAGATACGAGAAGGATGCAAGAAAACTATGAAGTCGACAACAGAACTGCATATATAAGAGTAGAAAACGCGAATTATAAAGGTGAAATTGAAAGTCTTAAAGGCGGAGAAGGGTCAGGAGCATACATAGGTAAGAATTATTTCTTAACTGCAGCTCATGTTATTTATGATAACAATTACCCTAGACAATACTTAACAGGCGGTTATTTAATTCCTGGTAAACATGGAAATTGGGAACCATTTGGAAAATATAAAATTAAAGCATTTTATGTACCGGACAAATATATAGCTTCACCTTTAAGAAAATATGATATCGGCATAATTGAAGTCGATCCTGAACCTATAGTTGATGCAGACGGCCATCCTCCACGTGAAGAATTGGATGAATTAAGACCCTTTAACATTAAAGTATATACAGACGATTTAATCGGTAAAAAAGTACAGACACAAGGTTATCCAATTGATAAAAATGTAAATTCTATTAATCAGTGGACTAATCTTGGTACTATTGTACAAAAGCAAAAACAAGGTAATATAGAATATTCTATGGATAATTCAGCTGGTCAATCAGGAAGTCCAGTCTATTTAGAAGATAATAACGATGAAATTATTGCAGTTCATTCTTATGGAACAAGAGGTAATAAATACGGTACTTTAGGAACCCCAATTACGCAAGAAATCTACGACTGGATTCAATCTATACTAAATAGAGTTCCAGATTCAGGTTCAAATGTTTCAAACGATAACTCAGATAACGATAATAATAATAATAATAATAACGATAATGATGTCACTACTTCTGATAAACTTGATGATAACAATTATACTAGTGACTTAGATAAATCTGATAACGATAATGACGTTAATCATTCTGATGCATCTAGTACAAATAATGATTTTGCTATTAATAAATCACTGATTAATAAAAACAAACTTAAAAATTCAACAATTATAAACATAAACAAAGTTTCTAATAATAAAACAGATGAGCTACCTAAATCAGACAATAATTCTGTTAAACCAACGGAACAACCTAAATCAGACGACAACTCTGTTAAACCAACAGAACAACCTAAATCAGACGATAACTCTGTTAAACCAGCAGAGCAACCTAAGTCAGACGATAACTCTGTTAAACCAACAGAACAACCTAAATCAGACGATAACTCTGTTAAACCGGCTGAGCAACCTAAGTCAGACGATAACTCTGTTAAACCGGCTGAACAACCTAAATCAGACGATAACTCTGTTAAACCGGCTGAACAACCTAAATCAGACGATAACTCTGTTAAACCGGCTGAGCAACCTAAAGCACATAACACATCTAAACTAGAAGCTAAGGCTATTCAAATTAAAAATACTGATAAAGCAGTAAATGATACACAAATAACGACATCACAACCTAGCCATGAAGCTAAAGCAGAAACTCAATCAGATGATAAACAAGAAAACAAACAATTACCAAAAACAGGTAAAAATGAAGCAATAAGTACAACATTATTCGGTACACTATTCGCAATGTTAGGAAGTTTATTGTTCTTCAGAAAGCGTAAAACTGATAAATAATAAGATAACCCCTAAGAGATGTTTCATATGAAACATCTCTTAGGGGTCTTTTTATACTTTCATACTTTTAGAAGGAATGATTGCCCAACACACAAGCAATAATATAAATACAATTGCTGGGACTAGAAATCCAATGTGAAATGCCATTATATGATTGTGGATAGATATTGTTGCGACGACTGTTGCAATCAATGCAGAGCCAAAGCTAGATCCAATATTTTCTACAATATTAATCGTAATACCTGCTTGCGGTAATTGGTCGTCTTTTAAATCTGCATAAGTATTTGTCGTAAACGGTAGCAATATCCCGCCAACACTGATACCTCGTAATAAAAGTAGCATACTTAATATGATGATAGATGTATTGCCGTTTACAAATATAAATGGTATAGAAGCAACAATCGATAATATTAAGCTTACAAATATCACTTTCTTAGCACCATATTGATCTGTTAATTTACCAATCATAGGTCTTGCTAATAACATACCGATACCTTGAGGCATTAATGCAATAGCCGCTTCAATCGTGTTAAACCCTTTAAAATTTTGAAAGAACAGCGGGAAAATAATCATCGGTCCCATAATCGCTAAATTGCCTAAAAATAAACCGGTACTTGAAGCTGCATAGTTACGATTTTTGAATAAATTAGTTGGTAATACGGTTTGATAATCCTGAACTCGATTGTATATCAAATAAATCACGATAAGTAATGCACTCGAAGTTAGGACGAGTACAGTTTCAATATTTGTAAATGAAGCTGTTTCAGTAGCGTGTGTAATACCGTAAATTAACGTAATACTGATTAAAGATAAATTGATTATCCCAAACCAATCTAGTCTCTTACCTTTATTAAAAGGTTCATATGACGGTAATCGTTTAATCATAACTGGTGTAATAATGATCATGACAATGATGTTCAAATAAAATATCCATTGCCAAGATATATAATGAATAATAAACCCACCTACTACCGGACCTAATATAGGACCAAGTATCATGGGAATACTTACAATGGCCATAACTCTACCAATTTTATCTTGGCCGGTTATCTTAACAAGCAGTGTAGCCATAAGCGTTGAAATGATACCTGCACTAAATCCTTGAACGAGTCTAAATAGAATAAACCAAAAGATATTTGAGCTTAATCCTGTTAATACTGAAACAATACCAAATGTAATGACAGCACTAATATATACACGTTTACCATCTAAATGGTCCATTAACCAACCAGAAAACGGTACAGCAACTGTCATAGCAAGAATATATCCCGTAACACCCCATTGAATAAAATTAAGTGATGTATCAAAGTATTTCGTTAAATCATCAATAGCAATATTAATCATTGTTGAATCGAGCATGGGCATAATAGCACCTAAAGCAATGGCCCATGCCGCTATCATTGTGCTTTTAGGAATGTGTTCTAATTGTTGAGAAGACATCAATAAACTCCTTTATATTTTGTTTCCACAGAAACATTATAAGAGAGTTTTGTTTCCTAGTCAACATAAATAACATTAAGGAAAATTTTGTTAGGGACAGAATTCTGAATAATGTACCTTAGAACCATTGTTAGAGACAGAATTTAGAATTATGTCCCTTAGAACCACCGTTAGGGACAGAATTCTGAATAATGTCCCTTAGAACCACCGTTAGAGACAGAATTTAGAATTATGTCCCTTAGAACCATTGTTAGAGACAGAATTTAGAATTGTGTCCCTTAGAACCATTGTTAGAGACAGAATTTAGAATTGTGTCCCTTAGAACCACCGTTAGTGACAGAATTCTGAATAATGTCCGTATGAGATGTCAATATCCTTAAATCCAAAAAAGTTGAGACACGGACATCTCAGCTTTTCTTCCTTCTAATCAAGCTTTTTCCTTCTCAATGACTTGATCTAAGTAGTCACTATATTTATCAAAAAATCGATTCAATATTTCAAATTCTTCTTCTGTTATATCATCAAAAAATGGTTTGTCTCTTAATAAAAATTGATCATGTAATGCTAAATGACTACTATATACTCGGTTTCCTTCTGTTGTTAAATCAAAGTATATTTCTTTTTTATTATCATCTTTTTGATATACCGTAATCGCATTTTTCTTAATGAGTTTTTTCGTTAATTTACTAATGGCACCACGTGTCATAAATAAGTCATCTGATATTTTTTTAACATTTGGATTTTCTATATTATGAATAGCTTCTATACAATGAACTTCTGAGGAAGTATATCCAGATAAAGCTTCTTCCATCTTAGGTTTATTTAGCCAGACAATTCTATTTTGTACATGGCCCATTTTTTGCATTAAAGATTTTACTTTATTCATCGCTAAATCCCCTTATATTCAATCTCATATATGATATTTCCCTTTACACATACTTTTCTTCATAGTAACAGAAATGATAAAAAATCAATAGTTCATTCAATTGTACTTATCATAATCCAACCTTTTCAGACTAACTAAAGTATTAAAATAATAGTTTTATATAATTTATCATAATTATTTATTGTTATTTTCTATCATTGACAAACCTTTCAAACCTCCTATAATTGAGAATGATTATCACTATATAAATTATTTGAAAAGGAAGTTGATCTTTTTGGAAATCGTATATAACGAACAGATACAAGAAATACGTCAATATTTTCAAGATTTTTCTGAAGAAGACATAACAACTTTATACCAGAAAGCATACCGTGAAATCACGCGACGTATTGATCAATTATCAAGTTTTGAAGATATTGGTCAAGATGTCATTTATGATGATGAACGCTTAGTACACGAAATTCAAGATTCTATTCGCAATCTCACTTTGAGCTATATTCAATTTGAACGCGATCATCAACAACATGGTCATAGTTATCAAAATATTTTTGAGTTTGTTGAACAAGAAAATATAACGGATGTCTTTTTTGAACAAAGTGTAACTGAAGGACATCCTTTCCACCCTATGACTAAGACGAAATTAGGTTTCTCTATAGATGATGTTATTAAGTTTTCCCCAGAATTTAGACAAACGGTGAACGTCATTCCTCTATTGTGCAATAAAGATTTTATAGATGAAATCAATATCTATCAATCGCCTGCATTAGAGACTTTTAGAAAGAAAGTTGATACATATTGCAAAGAATATGGCATTAAATTTGAAAACTATGCTTTACTGTTTATTCATGAATGGCAATTGAAGCATTTTCTTTTACCACAGTTTGAAACATGTTTCGAACAACAGTTCATGATTCCATTACACGATTTAGCTGTTGAAAGCAGTCCATTATTATCATTTAGAACTTTAGAAGCGCGAGAATTAAATTGCATCGTTAAGACTGCTGTCAATGCACAAGCGACAAGTGCAGTAAGAAATGTGTCTCCCGCTTCTATCCGTAATGGCATAATTCTAAGCGATGTTGTGGAACGCATTTATCGTTCAAATGGTTATGATAATAGCTATATTCAAAAAGATTTAGCAGGCAGTTATTTAAACATCAATCAATCACACGCTAATAAATGTAGCTTTATGTTAAGAAGCCTTATACCTGAACAGAAAACCAGTCACCAATTAGTATGTGCCAGTCTGATTACTGATAGCTTTGTTACGAGAAAACCTATACTCATTGAATGTATTGAAACAATTATGCAAACACAAGACATGTCATTCGATTCTGCAACTCAATTATTCTTAACAGAATATACACATAATTTATTAGAAGCTACTTATAGATTATTGCTTGAAGAAGGTATTAGTTTAGAAGCACATATGCAAAATAGCACTGTCATCATTAAAGATGGCATGCCTATTTCTATTTATATAAGAGACTTTGGTGGCGTGAGATTATATGAAAGAAATATAGATATTGATGATTCAACAGGCTTGATTACTGACTCATTTGAAGATTTGTTATCAGTATTTTCCCATGCAGTCTTATACAATCACCTGTTCCAACTTATACAAGTGTTGGCTACTTATGGTTATGACAGTACAAAAGGTTATCAAATCATTCGAAATATGATAGCTGATCATCACGTAAATAGTGCGCCTGACATCAATATTTTAGAACAACCAACCTTTAAAATTAAATCACTATTAAAAATGAGAATATACGCTGAAGGTTACGATTACCAATATACAAATATCAATAACCCGTTATATATGGAGGCCAAATAAAATGAGTTGGACTAATGAGGTATATCAACATACAGATAAATACGAACAACACTACATCGAGCAATGTATTCAAGACAGCATTCATACAACATTCAAGAAATTATTAACATGCTTACATGAAGAAGTAACACCTCCTATACATCATGTAGAATCCTTTAAAACAATCACAACTTTATATATTAGCGATTCTATATTTGTAACTTATGATAAAGCGAACCATCGCGTACAAATTACAGATGATACAATAACTCGCTTTGTTCAAGATCCACTTGAATTAATAGACTGGCTTAATCATTTTAGTGACGAACATCACGATTACCACAAATTGCATGTTGAAATTGAAAATCACCTCATCAACCAAGCAATTAGTTTTATTCATTGTTCTTATACATCTAAAAGCGACCATCCATTATTACATAGTGAGCAATATGTAATTACTGGGCATAACATTCACCCATGTGCTAAGACAAAGTTAGGATTGTCTTTCAAAGAAGTTATGCAATATTCACCTGAATATAATCATGCATTCAAATTAAACTGGTTATTCGTTAAAAAAGGGTTTCTATATAATAATTTAGAAGCTTCTGAGGTAAAAACTTTAGCAGACTTTAGTGGTTATTTAGGAGAAATACCTGAAGATTATGATTTGATACCTGTACATCCGTTTCAATTCGAACATGTCATACCAAAAGTTTATACGGAAGAGATCAAATCTCAAAATATTATACCGCTTCAACATACTGGTGGACTCGTAAAGAGTACTTCATCATTTAGAACCGTTTGTCCTTTAGATACGATAACACCTATTATCAAACTACCCGTAAATTCACAAATGACGTCAACAATACGTTCTATTAGTAACAACAGTATTATCAATTCTAAAAATATCGGTGAATATTTCAAATTTATTTATAAGAATGACGACCGTCTTAATGAAATCAGCTTACCCGTATTAGAATATGGCGGAATGACTTACATTCATGACGAAGTAGATAAACAGCGTAATTTATCATTCATATTGAGAGAAAATAATACGCAATATATACCTGCTCATGCATCACTTTATACAGCGACATGTTTGTTTGAGCTGAATGAACATCACCAAAAAATCTACGTCGATATGATTGAAACTGCTCGTGCAACAGCAACACCGATTGTTTGGTTTGACCAATATGTCTCATTACTCGTTGAAACTGTGTTAACACTCATGACGAAATACGGTGTTGGTTTAGAAGCTCACCTACAAAATATGTCATTTGAATTTATAAACGGTATGCCTACACGTTTACATGTACGAGACTTTGGCGGATTAAGAATAGATGCTTCTCGCGTGCCTGAATGGTTAGAACTAAGCAATGCTTTAACAAATGCAACGACTGAAAGTATGTATGAGAAAGTACAAAACACATTATTGAGTAATCATCTCAACACACTTGTGCATCATTTCAGTGAAGATTATGCATATGATTCAAACATGTTATGGCTACATATTAACCGTATATTTAAAGCCGTATTTGAAGATTTATTATCACAAGACATTCAACATACAGAGGCAGATATCAAAGCCTTTTACAAAAAGACTATAAACGAGAAAGCATTATTAACGATGCGCGTATCTAATAAAGATCAAGATATTTATATCCAAAAAGCCAACCCACTTCTCATAAGTGATGAAGTTAAAGTTTAATCCTTATCATCGTTTTGTCAGTTCTCAGTTTATAGCTCGAACAATCGATTGGGTAGATATCATCGCATTAAATTGGATAACGTTACAAATGACTGGAAGCGCTGTTTACATTGCATATATAAATTTTGCACGGTTAATGCCACAGTTAGCATTTGCTTTTATAATCGGCAAAATTATCGATACTGTTAGTTCTACGAAACTCATGTACATCATCCATTGTGCAAATATGTTATTCACAGTATGTGTCGTCTATGCTTTTTGGCAAAAATGGAATATCTACATCATACTTTCTATTATTATGGTACGTTCATTTTTCCAAGCAATTGATACGATACAAAGAAATGCACTTATACAAAGTTTTGTAGAACCAGACAAGCTTCATAAAGCGATCAGTTTAAATGCTTTAATTTTAAATATTGCTAGACTAACTGGACCATTTATAGGTGGGATATTATTAGCTCAACTGAATTCTAATATTGTATTATCCCTACCTATTATTGGGAGTTTAATGGTTATATTATTCAACCAAACTTTGCCAGAGGTCCATCATGAGAAGAAGACACGTTATAAAATATGGTCGTACTTAAGACAACAACCTGTTATTGTCATGCTCATGTTATCCAGTGTCTTATCGATGCTTTTTGGATTTTCCTATACGATTATTCTACCTAGCATTGTAGATGAACAATTTGGCAGCCGTACGATGATTTATTCACTCTTTACTGCCATGATTGCTGCTGGATCTATTATAATTTTAGTCATGTTTATGCGCACTAAAAATATGAATACGATGAAAAGTTTGAAACGATGGGCAATGATATTTACGTTAACCCTCATTCTATTAATGTTTATACATGATACATATTTATATGCAGCTGTCTTATTAATAATGGGCTTGGCATCACAGGCATTTAGAACGACCAATCGAATACTCGTCCAACAGCTTGTTGAAGCGAAATATAGAGGATCTGTATTATCCATTTCAATGATGGATAAAGGTTTCATTCCACTTGGTGGTATATTACTAAGCTTTATCTTTGAACAGTTCAATTTACAAATTGTATATATAACAATGGTTGTTGGACTGCTCATCATGGTCATCTGTGTCATGTTTATGATAAATAAGGAGAATCAATATGGAAAGAATTAAAGAAGTGTTAACAGACAGTAATCACGATTATTATATATATGATTTAACCGAATTAAAGAAGCGCATCAATTGGATTAGCTCTGTCACGAAACATGATATTTTCTATGCAGTGAAAGCCAACTCTAATATAAAAATCTTAGAAACACTCGCACCTTTTGTTTCGGGATTTGAAGTCGCTTCTACTGGAGAAATTGAAAAGGTTCGATCTATTTCAAAAGAAATTCCAATCATTTACGGCGGACCTGTAAAGACGAAACAACATCTAGAATACGCTTTAGATGCACATGTGAAATCTATTCAAGTAGAGAGTCTCTTTGAGTTAGATACGTTGCAATCATTACTTCAAGACAAACAACAATCAATCGAAGTTATGATTCGTATTAATTTAAGTAACATTCAATCAACAGCTAAATTAAAAATGGCGGGTGTCCCAACACAATTTGGTATGCCTTACAATGATTTAGATGAAGCCATTCAAATCTGTCACGATACAGATCAAATATTTTTAACAGGTTTCCACTTTCATGCAATGAGCAATAATTTGGACGAAGATGCTCACGTCACATTCATTGAAAGTGCACTTGAATTTACGCATCAATATCAATCACATTTACCGGAAGAATATGCGATTAATGTAGGTGGTGGTATAGGTATCGACTACGATTGTCAAACATGTTTTGATTTTGATTATTTTGCAACACGTATCCATCATCTACCACGCTTAACTTTTGAACTTGGACGTTTTATTACAGGTCCTATAGGTTATTATGCCGCTAATGTTTACGATATTAAATCCATGCATGATCAAACATTCGTCTTATTAAACGGTGGCACAAATCATTTTAGATTTCCAAAAGCGTGGCAACATCATCAACCATTTGAAATTATTCATTCACATACTAGTTCTAACAGAATGAAGTCCATTACCAATGATACCGTCGTATTAGCTGGGAAACTATGTACACCAAATGATGTATTTGGTCTTCCCTATGATATTGAAAGTATACAAACCGGTGACTGGGTTGTATTTAAATTAGCTGGAAGTTACGGATATGACATTAGCCATTTACAATTTTTATCTCATGAATTGCCGCTTATTCAGTATATTTAAAGATACTTTGTTTAATTTGAAAGCATATTCTAAAAATATATTGACAAAAAAAGGTAATATTTTATAATTGAAAATGAAAATCATTATCATAATTCAACTTAAGAAAGAGGTTAAAGAAATGAGAAAGCTTTTATCAGTTATAGTAGTACTTGTTGTAATGCTAGCAGCTTGTGGTAATAAACAAGAGGCATCTTCAAACAAAGATACACATGAAGTGAAACATGCCATGGGAACGACTAAAGTACCTAACAATCCTAAACGTGTTGTTGTATTAACAAACGAAGGTACAGAAGCACTTGTTTCAATGGGCGTTAAACCTGTTGGTGCTGCTAATTCATATGCTGGCGATCCATGGTATAAACATTTAGAGAAGAAATATAAAGACATTGAACCTGTGGGTGGAGAAAGTGAAATCAACTTAGAAAAAATTGCGAAACTTAAACCAGATTTAATTATCGGTAATAAATTCAGACAAGAAGCACAATACAAGAAACTTTCTGAAATTGCACCTACTGTATTCTCTAAAGAACTACGTGGCGACTGGAAAAACAACTTTAAATTATACGCGAAAGCTGTAAATAAAGAAGATAAAGGGAATGAAGTCTTAAAGAATTACGATAATCACGTTAAAAAAGCAAAAGAAGAGATTGGAGATAAAGCAAACTCAGAAGTATCAATGGTTCGCTTTATGCCAGGTGATGTAAGAATTTATCATAAAGATACATTCTCAGGTGTCATCTTAGACGAACTTGGTATTAAACGCCCTAAAGGTCAAGATAAGAACGACTTTGCAGAAAAAGGTGTTACAAAAGAACGTATTAAAGCAATGGATGGAGATTACATCTTCTACTTTACTTTCCAAGAAGATGATAAGAAAGTTTCAGCATTAGAAAAAGAATGGGTAAACGATCCAGCCTTTAAAGAATTAAATGCATCTAAAAAAGGTCATGTTTATAAAGTAGATGATGCTGTTTGGAACACTTCAGGTGGTGTATTATCTGCCAATATGATGATTGATGATTTAAAGGATAAATTGAATGAAAAATAAATATCTTTGGTTATTTCTCCTATTTTCAGGTATTTTTGTCGTGCTATTCATTTTAAGCATGATGCTTGGCTATAAACATTTTACCTTTTCAGATATATGGCAACATTATATCCATGGAGAAACAATTAAAGATCAACGTGTACTGACACAATTAAGACTACCTCGCGCAATTTTGGGCGGGGTTGTCGGTGTTTTAATGGGTATTAGTGGTGTGATGATCCAAACCATTACACGAAACCCCTTCGCAAGTCCTGGCATTATGGGTGTTAATAGTGGTGCTAGTTTAATGGTTGTGATTACGACTGTTGCGTTTGGTATGAACGGTGTATTTCAACAAACCATTATGGCTTTTATTGGTACCGTCATCATTGCAACTTTAATTATATTAGCCACTACATTACCATTTAAGCCATTCAATGCGATGGAATTAACTTTATTCGGAGCAAGTATTAGTGCTTTTTGTATGGCCATCACACAAGGTCTACTCATCTATAACGAATCAGCTATAGAAGAATTAATATATTGGCTAAATGGTTCAGTAGCGAATAAACATATCACTATTTTAATGTACATATGGCCATTTATTATCGTTGGTTTAATCATATCTATTTATATGGCCAAGCCGCTTAATCTTTATATGCTAAGTGATGATGCATTAAAAGGACTCGGTGCTAAAATATTATCCATTAAAGTATTCACGATGATTGCTGTTGTCCTGTTAAGTGGATCTGCCGTTGCATTAGCTGGTCCAATTGCCTTTATAGGACTGATTACACCTCATGTTGCGAAATTGTTATGTAAATCTCATAACCATTTTATTGTCATACCTTTATCAGGTGTTCTAGGTGGTTGTCTTCTATTATTAAGCGACATTTTAAGCAGATATTTATTAATGCCGAGAGAATTGCCAGTCGGTATTACAACAGCTCTTATTGGTGCACCAATATTCATTTATTTAATTCTTAATCGTAAGGAGTTAACAGAATGAAGAAATTTATCATACTTATCATCATGCTCATGTTAACGACTTTACTCACACTCATGTTAGGTGATAGCTTTATCGCACCTCAAAATGTATTAAGTGGCCTATTTAAACTTGGAGATCCTTATACAAACTTAGTCATTAATACTTTAAGACTGCCGAGAGTCTTATTAGCAATTGTAACGGGTGCAGCACTTGGCATTGCAGGATGTGTCTTACAATTTATTACGAAGAATCCATTAGCTTCTCCTGATGTTATAGGTATATCTCAAGGTGCTAATGTTGGCTCGTTAGTATTTCTCATTGTCTTAACAACAAGTACCGAAGCTTTATTATTACCAATTGCTTATCAGCCAATCTTTTCAATGCTTGGTGCGATAATTGTTACGGCATTATTATATTTTTTAGCAATGCGAAAAAGTTACAAACGAGATCGTCTCATACTAATTGGTATAAGCTTTAATATACTTTGCCAAGCAATTGTAATGTTCCTAATATTAACTTCAAATAAACGCAGTGCTCAAGCTCAAATTTGGATTACAGGTTCCGTTCATCAAGCAGAATATCAACAAGTCATGATTGTAGGAAGCATCTTATTTATCATCATGGTCATCCTGACATATTATGCACGTTCATTTGATATTCATTACTTAGGTAGAAATTTATCATTAGCATTAGGCAATCCTTATCAACATATATCTATCATTGCATTAATATCTATGAGTATCCTAATTGGTATATCCATGAGTTATGTAGGCGGTATACAGTTTGTCGGATTAATCGCACCACACATCGCACTGAAACTCGGTGCACATCAATTTAGAAATCGAATATTTTATAGTGCCATAATCGGCGCCATCATACTATTATTAAGTGATTTAATCGGTAGAACACTCTTCTTACCAAAAGAAATCCCAGCAGGAATCTTTACCGCACTCATCGGTTCACCATTCTTTATGTATTTATTAATCAAGAGTAGGAAATGATATGTTTAGTAGTATTAGCGTATTGTACGAAATCGTTAAACACTATCAAAGTAGATAACGATAGAATATTGAAAAAGCAGGGTCATCAAGAAATGGCCCTGCTTTTTGTCGTATTTAGGATGGAGAAATCAATTGAATATTGGGGTTGTATGAGGGTAAGCCACGACTTCGACTATCTCTTGGCTTTATTCAGGACTTAAGCCATGACTTTCGTGATCTCTTGGCTTTATTCAGGTCTTAAGCCATGACTTTCGTGATCTCTTGGCTTTATTCAGTACTTAAGCCACGACTTGGACTATCTCTTGGCTTTATTCAGTACTTAAGCCACGACTTGGACTATCTCTTGGCTTTATTCATCACTTAAGCCACGACTTCGACTATCTCTTGGCTTTATTCAGGACTTAAGCCATGACTTTCGTGATCTCTTGGCTTTATTCAGGTCTTAAGCCATGACTTTCGTGATCTCTTGGCTTTATTCAGTACTTAAGCCACGACTTCGACTATCTCTTGGCTTTATTCAGTACTTAAGCCACGACTTGGACTATCTCTTGGCTTTATTCATCACTTAAGCCACGACTTCGACTATCTCTTGGCTTTATTCATCACTTAAGCCATGACTTCAGCGATCTCTTGGCTTTATTCAGGTCTTAAGCCACGACTTCAGCGATCTCTTGGCTTTATTCAGTACTTAAGCCATGACTTCAGCGATCTCTTGGCTTTATTCATCACTTAAGCCACGACTTCGACTATCTCTTGGCTTTATTCAGACGTTAAGCCATGACTTCAGCGATCTCTTGGCTTTATTCAGGTCTTAAGCCACGACTTCAGCGATCTCTTGGCTTTATTCAGACGTTAAGCCATGACTTCAGCGATCTCTTGGCTTTACTCAGGACTTAAGCCATGACTTCGACTATCTCTTGGCTTTATTCAGTACTTAAGCCACGACTACCGCTTTCTCTTGGCTTTACTAAACCCTCAACTCAAACAATACTCATCTTTCCATGATATCTTTCGCTATATGGATTTGTTTATTTCTTTCTTCAGTCACTAACTTTAAATCATTGTTAGATATGATATTCATCACTTTAATAGCATAATCTGATGATACAATTGCATGTCCTCTCATATGTCCTGTTGCGATTGCTTGTGCGTATACACGTGCTGCAAATTTACTTTGTTCTGTTAGTGACCTTTGTGATAATTTATTCGCTAAAAATCCAGCTTGTCTAAGTTCATAAGCACTCATTTGCCCTTCTTTTCTAAGTTGTAATTTATGTTCTGTTTCTGAAATAATTGTCTGTTTGTCTTCATCATTGCCTATATCTATATCATCAATAAATCTCTTCGCATTTTTAATCGCCCACTCGACAAGTTCTTTCTGTATCAGTTCTTCTAATAATGTCTCTAAAGTTATTCGTTTCTCAATATCATCTTGAATTTTCACTTTATATTTAGAAGGTATTTCAACTTTATGAGCTTTCTTAAGCTCCCTTTCATGTTCATTCCACGCATATTCCTCTAAATCCATAACATGTCCTCATTAGTATGACGATTGCCTAAGCTATCAAAACATTTTTTCGTTAAATTATCTAAATATTTGGAATTTTCGTTCTTCGTAATGATATAATCACCTGAAGGGGTGATGTAATATGACAACAAAAGAGCAAAAGTCTAATAGATTTTTAGACGGAATTGAAACAATCGGTAACAAATTGCCACATCCATTTTTTATATTTTTATACTTAGCTATTTTCGTTATGGTATTATCATTTATTTTTAGTTTGTTTGATGCAACGGTTAAACCTCCTGGTGCGGATAAAGCACTCGATGTAAAAAATTTATTTTCAAATGAAGGTATTGAATACATTTTCACTAACCTTATCACGAACTTCACTGGATTTGCACCTTTAGGTCTCGTTATATCCATGATGATTGGTGTTGGCTTGGCAGAAAAAGTTGGCTTTTTAGAATACATTATTCAAAAAACCATTGTCAATGCGCCACCAGCTTTAATTACATATGCAGTCGTGTTTATTGGGATTATGGGTAATATTGCTTCTGATGCTGCAACGATATTAATTCCTCCATTAGCAGCTATGGTATTCTATAAATTAGGGAGACATCCGGTAGCTGGTTTAGCTGCAGGGTTCGCTGCGGCTGGTGCAGGATTTACAGCTAACTTATTAGTTGTAGGTACAGATGCATTACTTGCTGGTATCAGTACGGAATCTGCAAAGATAATTGATCCTGATATGGTCGTATCTCCAGTAGCAAACTGGTATTTTAATATTATTTCTACAGTATTATTAACCATTGTAGGTGCACAAGTGACGACTAAAATTATAGAACCTCGTTTAGGTGATTATAAAGGTCATATTGAAGATTTAGATGAACATGAAGACTCACCTACTGCCAAAAAAGCTTTCATTTACGCTTTAATTGCAGCTGCAATTTATATACTTATATTTGTTGTTGGTTTATTAATACCAAATAGTCCTTTATTAGGTGAAAAAGGCGACATACTTGAATCTCCATTTTTAGCTGGCATTGTTCCCGTTATACTTGGTTTCTTCCTTGTTGTCGGCACAACGTTTGGTATTGTTGATCAAAAGATTAAAAGCACACACGATGTAGGTAAATTTATGACACAAGCTGTTAATGACATGTCAGGCTATATTGTGCTCATATTTGCTGCATCACAATTTATCAGTTTCTTCCAATGGTCTAATATGGCTACTTGGATTGCTGTAAATGGCGCTGACTTCTTGAAAAGTATTCATTTAACAGGACTACCATTAATCTTGTTATATATCTTATTTACAGCATGTCTCAACTTATTAATCACTTCAGGTTCAGCTAAATGGGCGCTAGAAGCACCCGTGTTTGTACCGATGTTTATGCAACTTGGTATTCATCCAGGTTTTACTCAAGCAGCTTATCGTGTAGCTGATTCATCATTTAATATAGTTACACCTTTGAATCCATATTTTGTCGTCATTATAGCTTTCTTAAATAAGTACGATAAAAAGGCTGGTATAGGTACGCTTATTTCATTAATGATACCTTATACGGTTGCATTTATTATTACTTGGATTATTTTATTAACGATTTTCTATTTAACAGGATTACCTTTAGGTCCTGGCGTAACAAGACATTTGTAAGGAGTGATATTCATGAATTTTGACGAAGATTTTAAACAAAAGTTAATCAATCTTAGACGTAATTTACATGCTTTTCCTGAAGTAGGATTTTTAGAAATTCGAACTGCAAATATCGTTAAGAACTATCTAGATTCTTTTGGATATGACATTCAAAGTGGTCAAGAAGTGATGAATAAAGATTATTTAATGGGGTATCCTACTGAAGTTGAATTTAATTCACATATTGAAAAATTAGATCAACTCGACGAAGAACTGCCACATTTCAGAGATGGATATACAGGAATCGTTGCAACATTAGATACTCAAGTTCCTGGTCCAACATTTGCACTTAGATTTGATATGGACGCTTTACCAATTACAGAAAATAAGGATAGCGATCATTATCCTCAAGCCAATGGATTCCTTTCTACAAACAAAGGCTTTATGCATGCATGTGGACATGATGTTCATACAACTATCGGTATTGGCCTTGCAGAACTTTTAAAAGAACATGAATCTGAACTAAAAGGGAAACTTAAGCTCATTTTCCAACCTGCAGAAGAAGGTGTTCGAGGTGCTAGATCTATGGTAGAACAAGGTGTCGTAGATGATGTCGACTACTTTGTTGGCGCACATATCGGATTAAATGCTCAATCTAATGAAATTATCACATCCGTAAAAGGATTCTTAGCTTCTACTAAATTAGATGTTCAAATAAACGGTGTTTCAAGTCATGCAGGAGCACAACCTCAAGATGGTCGCAATGCCCTACTCGCTGCAGCAACATTCGTTCAACAAGTATATGCAATAGAACGTCATGAAAAAGGTGCATCTCGTGTAAATGTCGGTACACTTCAAGCAGGTAGTGGCAGAAATGTTATTGCAGATGAAGCATTTCTACAATTGGAAGTAAGAGGAGAAAATAACGACGTGAATCAATTTATGATGAAACGTGTAGAAGAAATTAAGGCTGGCGTAGAAGCAATGTTTGGTGTCACAATTACAATGACAAAAGTCGGTGAAGCCATTAGTATTAAGCCATCCGAAGATATGGAACAAACAGTTTATCAATTATTAAAAGAGAAGTTGCCATCATTAAATATTATTCAAGAAGAATCCACACCTAGTGGAAGTGAAGATGCTACTTATTTTATAGACAGAGTGATGAGCCGTAAAAAAGATGCAATCTATATGAATATCGGAAGCAATCATGATTATAACCATCACCATCCAAAATTTGATGTCGTAGAAAATGATATATTTAATGGTATTAACGTATTATACGAAATCGTAAAACACTATCAAAGTAAATAACAATAGAATATTGAAAAAGCATGACCATTAAAAATTGGCCATGCTTTTTTGTCGTATGTAGGATGGAGAGATTAATTGAATGTTGGGTTTGTATGAGGGGAAGGTATAACTTCAACTATCTCTTGGCTTTACTCAGGACTTAAGCCATGACTTTGACTATCTCTTGGCTTTATTCAGGACTTAAGCCATGACTTCGACTATCTCTTGGCTTTATTCAGGACTTAAGCCATGACTTCGACTTTCTCTTGGCTTTACTCAGGACTTAAGCCATGACTTTGACTATCTCTTGGCTTTACTCAGGACTTAAGCCATGACTTTGACTATCTCTTGGCTTTATTCAATACTTAAGCCATGACTTGGACCATCTCTTGGCTTTACTCATTACTTAAGCCATGACTTCGACTATCTCTTCCCCCTATTCACCTTTCCACTGACACTAATCTCATCCTCCAATTATTACCTAGGTAATACGCCTTTTGGTATTGGATTTGTATATTCATTTTTACTACGGAATTGTTTAAATTCTTGTTGTACTTGTGATCTTAAATATGGGTTATCTAATAGTTCTATTGCTGTATGTGCCATTGTCATAGCAGCGTTACTTGTGCCTTGTACTGCTAAGTTTGATAATCCTTGGCTTGTCATTTGCCATGTATGTAATGGTGTTCCGATAGCTGAGGTCGCACATGACACTTGGCCAGTTGGTACTACCCAACTTACATCAGATACATCGGTAGAGCCTGATAATATATGATCTGTCTCTTTATAAGGACTGACTTTATCGTAAATATATTTATCTTCTAATACCCCTTCATCATCTAAAAATCCAAACCCTACTAAACTTGTTAATTTATTTTTTCGTTCATTGTCTGTTAATGAATTAAAAATTTCTTTTGCAAATTGTTCATCATCACGACTCGCTTGATACTCATAAATTTCATTTAATGAGTGATGTAATTGAGCGCCTAATTGTGTATTCGGAATATAATTTGAGCATCCTTTAACAAAGTCGATTTCTACTTCAGTTTCAGTCATTAAAGCAGCACCTTGTGCAATTTTCTTAATACGCTCATAGACATCCTGAACTGTATCAATTGTCTTGGCACGAATCAAATATTGTACTGTTGCTGAGTCTTGTACAACACTTGGAGATGAACTACCTACATCGTGTAATGCATAATGGTATCTCACATCTTCTGTAACATGCTCTCTCAAATAATTGGCACCAACATTCATTAACTCGACAGCATCTAAGGCACTTCTACCAAGATGAGGGCTATTAGCAGCATGTGATGAAATACCTTTATAATGAAAATTCACTAAGTAATTGGCGAGTGATGACAAATTCATCACGCTGTTAGAAGGTGACGGATGCCAACATAATGCAAAATCAACATCATCAAAAGCACCATCTCTAACCATGAATGTCTTACCAGAACCAATTTCTTCACCAGGACAACCATAGTATCTTACTGTACCTTCTAAATGATGCTCTTCAATATAATCTTTAACCATAGCTGCCGCCATTAGTGAACCCGTACCTAATAAGTTATGACCACATCCATGACCAACCTCATTCCCTTCGTCATTTTTCGAAGATGAGTTTGGTGTTTGATATAAACCTGGTAACGCATCATATTCTCCTAAAATTGCAATGACTGGCTTACCTGATCCATAAGAAGCAACAAAAGCCGTCTCAATTTCTGCTACATTACCTTCAACTTTAAAACCCAACTCTTCACATTGCTTCATGAGATATTCTGCAGATTGAAATTCTTTAAACTTTAATTCTGGATGATAAAATAAATATTCACTAATTGCCTTGAACTGGTCTAGATGACTATCTCTATAATCTTTCAAAAACTTTACTCTACTCATAAAACCATCCCCCTTTAAATATAAATTTTACCATAAAGGTGTAATATATTCATTTAGAGGCATTTCCTATTACATATAAAAATACCAGCTACATCATCATAGCTGGCATTATATTATCTTTGTATTTGATTGGCATTTTCAATGGCTGTTACTTTACCATTCTTTGTCGTTATTAATATTGAGAAGGAATTGTTTGGATTATCATCATAAACTAACCCATCGCTATTTTCTATAGTCGGTGTTCCGTGAACGGATTTAAATGCTTCTACTGTTACATTTGTCGGCGTTACGTATATATGTTCTGCTTTATCTTTACTATTATATCTTACGGCTACATTGCCATATTTTTCAGCATGAGATTGCCCAACTTCTATTCGTCCATCTGACTTCCCGAATTTCTTTTCAATGGCATCTCGCGACAACCCAATACCTACTCCATAAAATCCCCTTCTTACATCAGAATTCATAAAATCTTGGCTAAATTGAGTCGTTTGGACATCGATGCTTGGAGGATCGCCTTCTGGTTCCTCAGAATCATCACTTGATTCTTTGTCATTACTTTCTTCACTACTCGGTTCTTTATCAGCTGTTTGTTGATTACTAGAAAATTCAATACGATTATCACCAGCAATAAATTGATACGCGATGAAACCAAATACACCAACGATTAAAAGTAGTAAAACTAATATCATTCCCGAAAATATCTGTTTCAAATTCCTTCCTCCGAACTATAATTTTCATAAAAAAGTTTATAAATGTATTGTAATTCATATCAAAATGACTTTCTATAGTAACCTAAAATAAAAAAAGAATAGATTCCTCTATTCTTTTTAAACTATTTCTAAATATATCTTACACCAAAATTTCTGTTTTATTTTCTACGCATTGTTGGACTGATGCTGCTACTTGATCGACGACTCTTTTTTCTAATGAATTTGGAATGACATAATTTGCATTGAGTTCGTCTTTATGAATCGTTGCTGCTATGGCTTTTGCTGCAGCTATTTTCATTTCAGTTGTGATATGTTGTGTCTTGGCATCTAATACGCCTCTAAATATACCAGGGAATGCTAACAGATTATTAATTTGATTTGGATAGTCTGAACGACCTGTTCCAACGATTGCTGCACCCGCTTCATACGCTTCTTCTGGATAAATTTCTGGTGTTGGATTCGCTAATGCAAAGATAATTGGATCGTTGTTCATAGATTGAACATGTTCTTTTGATAATGCTTTTGGACCTGATACGCCAATAAATACATCTGCATCCTTAATGACATCTTCTAGAGTACCTTGTACATTATCAAAATTTGTATATTCTGCAATATCTCTTTGTGCATCATTCAACCATTCTTCTGATTTATTTAAGATCCCTTCTAGACTAACGAGGGTGATATTTTGACAACCTGCTTCTAACAATAATTTCGCAATCGCAATGCCTGCTGACCCTGCGCCATTTATAATGATTTTGGCATCTTTGTCTGATTTATCTACAACTTTAAGTGCATTAATCAACGCAGCAAGTACGACGATTGCTGTTCCATGTTGATCATCATGAAATACAGGTATATCTAATTCTTCTATTAAACGCTTCTCTATTTCAAAGCAACGAGGTGCTGAAATATCTTCTAAATTGATACCTGAAAAATTAGGTTGTAACGCTTTAATAATTGATATGATTTCTTCAGTATCTTTCGTGTCTAATGAAATTGGAAAAGCATCAACATTCGCAAGTTTTTTAAAGAGAATACTCTTACCTTCCATAACAGGAATGGCTGCTTTCGGACCGATATCACCTAAACCAAGTACGGCTGTTCCGTCTGTAATAACTGCAATCATGTTACCTCTAGCAGTTAAAGTATTTACTTTTGTTTCATCTTCAGCAATTGCTCTACATACTGCAGAAACACCTGGTGTATAGACAACACTTAAATCTTCTTCTGAAGTCACATCTACTT
The DNA here is from genome assembly GCF_038005105.1 of Mammaliicoccus sp. FSL K6-3158. Taxonomy (NCBI): domain Bacteria; kingdom Bacillati; phylum Bacillota; class Bacilli; order Caryophanales; family Staphylococcaceae; genus Mammaliicoccus; species Mammaliicoccus sp. FSL K6-3158. Next base: position 203,054 of record NZ_JBBOSL010000001.1, on the reverse strand, counting down.
TGCTCGTGATTTCAATTTTACCTGCGCGTTCTTGATGTAAATTTATAGATTCTCCGTATTCATTACTTTCAGTCATTTTTATTTACTCCTTATTTATTTATATTTAGCTTAATAATTTTAATAAAAGTGATGCTAAGATTACGGTAGATACACCACCGATTCTAGTAGCCACTTGTGCAAACGGCATTAATGCCATACGTTTAGATGCTGATAATATCGCAACATCTCCTGTTCCACCTAATCCACTATGACAACCTGTTACGATTGCTGCATCAACGGGATACATCTTCATTAATTTTCCTACGAAATATCCTGATAACATCATGATGAATACAACTGAAGCACATACGATAACGTAGGCTGGTGTCACAATTTTCACAACATCTTCTAATGGAATATAAAGCATACCGAGACCGACCATTAACGGCCAAGTTAAACTTGTTGAAATAAATTTGTATAAATTATGCGCACCGTCTTCCATTTTGTGTGGCATCACTTTAAGACACTTAATTAATGTTGCAAATAAAATCATAATAACCGGTCCTGGGACACCAATGAATTTCTGACCAAGTGTACCAACAATAAAGAATGTACAAGCAATGAGTAACCCTGCACCCATTAATGAGAAATCAATGACTTTCTCTTTTTCTTCAGGAACTTCATTACCATCTTCAGATTTTACTAACTTCCCATTTCCTGAAAGATGCTTTTTCTTTTCTCCTAAACGCATCATAAGTCCTGCACTGACAACTGCGAAGATATTCCCAATAACAGCTGCTGGGATCATTTGAGATACGAATGATTCTGCTGATCCACCTAAAATAGATGAATATGCAATAGATAATGGAAGTATCCCTTCACCAATACCACCACCTATAATTGGAACAACGATATAGAAGAAAGTATGTTGTAAATCATATCCAAACAATAATCCAACTAACATGCCTGCTACGACAGCTAAGACTGTCCCCACTACTAAAGGTACAAACATACGTGTGAAACCTTGAATTAATACTTTACTATTCATGCCTAAAATACTGCCGACTACTAAACAAGAAATATAGAAATACAAGAAATTAGACGTCTTCATCAAATTCGTAACGGCTTCCATTGAAGATGTATTAATCACATTTAAAAATACTAAAATAGAAGGTACAAGCAATGCCAATATAGCTGGTCCACCTATTTCTTTTAATATAGGAATTCTCTGCCCTAAATCACCGAGCAACATTCCTAAAATCATAATGACAGCAAATCCACCAATCATATCTGCTGGTAACGTATTATATATAGATGCTGTTAATATAATTGCAGCTAAGACAATGTATAACGGTAATGGCAATACACCAATTTTAGCTTTCATTAATTTTTCCCATAAGCTTTTTATATTATTTTGGATAGGTAACTCTTTCTCGGTAACCGCTTCCAAATTGGTCTTCGTATTCATTTTTATCCCCCTTAATTGATATAAATTCATTTTATGAAAACGCAACCAAAAATTATAGCTTATGAAATTTTAATTATCTTTTTGTAATTAAAAAAACCAAACGAACCGAATCGTTTGGTTTTTTATTGAGATATATCATGACATATATCCTTGTAAATGTTTTAAGTTGTCTTTGTTTAACTTATAGAAGTAGATCGGTCGGCCAATACCATATGTTAAAGACTCTTCCAGTACTTCAATATCTGTTAAGAATTTTAAATACTTTCTTACAGATACTCTTGAAATATTAACTGCTTTAGAAATATCATCTGTTGAAAATGCATGATCTTCAAAGTCATTCATCTTCTCAATGATGCTTTGTAACGTTTCTTTTGTGACACCTTTTGGTAATTTCAGTTCTGAATCATCTGTAACAACTTGTTTATTCAAGAACTCTGCATCAATATCTGCTTGTTTAATTTGATGATTACCTTTAAAGAAAGTCTGTCCTTGTTTGTATTTAAGTAAAGACTTCTTAAATCTTTCAAATTCAAATGGTTTAATTAAATAATCTACCGCGCCATATCTGAAGGCTGTCTGAATATCTTCAGCATCTGTAGCAGCTGTTATCAGTATCGCATCTACTTGATAACCTTGCTCTCTTACATATTTCAAAAAAGTTAAGCCATTTTCTTCTGGCATGTATATATCTAACAATAATAAATCGATCGTCTTTGACTGAATGACTTCCATTGCTTCTGTTACATTCTGTGCAAAATCAACTAATGCTTCAGAATCTATTTTTTCTATAAATTGACGATTGATTTGCGCAACCATTGGATCATCTTCAACTATAAGTATATTTAACATTTATCTTCGTCCTTTTTCGGATAGTTTATAACAACTGAGAACTGTACATTTCCTGCTTCATGCGCATTAATTGATATTTGACCATCAAGCTTTTCAACACTTTGTTGAACAAGGTGCAAACCATATCCTCTATTCTCTCCTTTAGAAGAAAAGCCTTTTTCAAATATATGTTCATCTAGTTCATGATTGAGTCCTACACCTGAATCTATTACATCTATCATTAACTGATCCTGTTTATAGTTTAAGTGTACGTCAATTGTTTTCTTTTTAAGTGATGATGATACTAATGAGTCTATACTATTATCAATTAAATTACCGATAATTGTAATTACTTCATGTGTAACATGTGAATCTTTCGGTTCTGGTATCGTAGCATGATTAACTATAGAAAGCTTGATTTGTTGTTCGCGTGCCAGACTAAGCTTACCAATTAAGAAACCGGCTAACGCTGCATCTTTAACCTTCGATGTGATATCTCCACTTTCTTGACTACCAAGTTCAACAATTTCGCGTATATACTGTTTTAAATCGTCGTAATGTTCCATCTGCAACATACCAGAAATTACATGCAATCTATTACTAAATTCATGCGATTGAGCTCTTAACGTATCTGCATACGTCCGAACACCTACTAACTGCTCCGATAATTTATGCACTTCCGTCTTATCCCTAAACGTTGATATCGCACCTACTATGTCATGATTCACAATTAACGGTACTCTATTAACCAATATCTTCACACCGTTAATATCTTGTTCTTTATCAAGTTCAGGCTTTCCAAGCTCAACAATCTTAGGTAATTGCGTCGAAGCCATATAATCATTAATTGGCATACCTATAGGATCTCCTTTTAGACCTGCTTTCTTAAAAATATCCATTGCAGACTTATTAACCAAATTAATTTTGCCATCTTTATCAACTGCCACAATCCCTTCATGAACAGACTGTAACATCGTATTCCGTTCACCTAGAATTTTCGCGATATGTGAAGGTTCAAGTCCTAACAAAATACGCTTAATATAAATCGATAATAAATACGCGCCAATAGCACCTACAATTAAACCAATCACAGATCCAATCATAATTTTCTTATTACCATCTGCTAAAGCTTCATACACCGTCTGCATTGGCACACCAACCGATACCGCACCCACTTGTTTACCATCAGCATAAATAGGCGTGAAAGCACGCATCGTTAAACCAAGCGTCCCTTTTGCAATAGACGAACCAGCCTTACCATGTAAGACATCCCCTTCATCGCCACCTTTAAAATGCTTACCAATCAATTTCTCATTCGGGTGAGACTTTCTAATTCCATTCATATCCATCACAACAATAAAACTCACGTCCGTTGTTTTTTGAATCTTAGACGTATAATCTTGAATCTTACGATCATCACTACCCTCAGCCAAAGACTTCTGCACAACCTCAGAACCAGCAATCGCCTTACCAATAACCTCTGCCTTCTCCTTTGTCGTACTATGAATCGTATCCTTAATCGTATTACTGATTAATAAACACGTAATTAATAAAGAAAATAACACCACAATACAAACCACAATAATCACAAGCGTACTCAACTTTAATCTTTGCTTCTTCAAAACATAACCGCCTTTAGTAAACATTACAAATGTCATTAATTATTAAGAATATATCATATTCTTAGTTTTCATATAATAAATCACTGGAAATTATCTAAAGTTGAATTTTTATGGATCGTAATTTTACATTTTATTAACCTTGAGAACAATTTTTGATAAAATATAGACAAATATCATAATTTTTGGAGGTAATATTTTGAAAAAACAAATCGAAGTTGTAGGTGCAATTATCTTTAATGATGATAAGGTACTTTGTGCACAAAGAAATGAAAATATGAGTTTACCTCTTATGTGGGAATTCCCTGGCGGTAAAATAGAAAAAGATGAATCTGAAATAGAAGCTTTAAAACGAGAGATCAGTGAAGAAATGTTATGTGATCTTGAAGTTGGTGATAAAGTTACTTCTACTTCTTATGAATATGACTTTGGAATTGTTAACCTTCATACATATAAATGTAAATTGAAAGAGAAAATGCCTACACTTACTGAACATAAAAGTATTCAATGGCTTGATGTTAAAGATCTTGAAACTTTAGAATGGGCACCGGCCGATATACCTGCTGTCAAAATCATTGTAGATGAGGTATAAATATGAACAATTTATTAGAAGACTTTAATCAGTCGCTACACAAAGGGTTTATAGATCGTACAATTTCACATAAAGGTAATTTCATGCCGAAATTATTGGTTAATAATAATGAAGAAAATGTACTTTCAACTATTATTAATGAACTGCATAAATGTAAGACATTCACGATTTCAGTCGCCTTTATCACAGAAGGTGGATTAGCATGTTTAAAATCTCATCTATATGATTTAGGCAAAAAAGGTGTTCGAGGTAAAATTATTACTTCGAATTATTTAGGGTTCAACACGCCTAAAATGTATAAAGAATTATTAAAGCTTAAAAATGTAGATGTAAAATTAACTGGTGTTAGTGGATTTCACGCTAAAGGTTATGTATTTGACCATGAACATTATTCATCCATGATTGTCGGAAGCTCTAATTTAACTTCTAATGCTTTAAAAGTAAACTACGAACATAATATCTTACTTTCTACGCAAAAGAACGGCGATCTTGTTTATAATGTTAAGGCTCAATTTGATGAACTATGGCATAATAGTACGCCTCTTTCTGATGAATGGATTCAAGATTATGAGAAGACATATAATGCGCGTAATTTAAAAGAAGCATATCGTATTACTGAGCAACAAAATGAAATCCAAAGAAATATTGATGAAGCAGTTAGAATCGAACCTAACATTATGCAAAAAGAAGCTTTACACTCATTAGCTGAACTCAGAAAAGAGCATAAAGATAAAGCACTGATTATTTCAGCTACTGGTACAGGGAAAACAATTCTCTCTGCATTAGATGTGAGAAGTTACAACCCTAATCAATTTCTATTTATTGTTCATAATGAAGGTATTTTAAAAAGAGCTATTCAAGAATTTAAAAAAGTACTGCCATTAGCACAAGATGAGGACTTTGGCTTATTAACAGGGAAACAAAAGAATACTAACGCTAAATATTTATTTGCAACGATTCAAACATTATCAAAAGAAGATGTTTTTAGGCAGTTTGATGAAAAATACTTTGATTATATCGTTTACGATGAAGCGCATCGCTCTGCTGCCTCATCATATCAAAAGGTATTCAATTACTTTACACCTGATTTTGTACTTGGGATGACCGCAACACCTGAAAGAACCGATAATTTAAATATATTTGAAATGTTCGATTACAACATTGCTTATGAAATTAGATTACAAAAAGCGCTGGAAAGTGAAATACTCTGTCCCTTCCATTATTTTGGTGTCACAGACTATGTGCTTAATGGTCAATCTACAGATGATTACAGTAGTTTAGCGGATTTAACTTCTGATGAAAGAGTTAAACATATTCTAGAAAAGACACAATACTATGGTTATTCTGGTGATACGCTTAAAGGACTTATTTTCGTAAGTAGAAAAGATGAAGCATGGGAGCTCGCTAATAAATTAACTGCTCTTAACGTACCTTCACTTGCATTGACTGGTGAAGACAACATGGATAAACGACAAGAAGCAATCGAACAACTAAAATCAGGAGAAATCAATTACATTATTACCGTTAACTTATTTAACGAAGGTATTGATATCGCACCTGTAAATCAGATTGTCATGTTAAGAGAGACAGAATCAAGTATTATCTTTATTCAACAGCTTGGTAGAGGCTTGAGAAAAGCGGAAAACAAAGAATATTTAACGGTTATTGATTTCATAGGTAACTATAAGAAAAACTACCTCATTCCAGTCGCATTATCTGGTGACCAATCACAAAATAAAGATAATTATAGAAGATTTATAGCAGATAATACTGCATTAACAGGTGTTTCTACTATCAACTTTGAAGAAGTAGCTAAGAAACAAATATATGATTCACTGAAACAAGTCAACTTGAGTTCAGCAACTCACATTAAACAGGCTTTTAATGAAGTTGAACAAAGAATTGGTCGAACGCCATTATTAATGGATTTCATTAGACAGAATTCTATAGATCCTAGCGTGATATATTCTAGTGACAGTACTTATAATAACTATCATGAATTCCTAGTCAGATTCAAGAAAATTGAAGACACACTAACTAAAAATGAAAGTCTCAACTTAACGTTCTTGTCTCGAGAAATCGCACCAGGCTTAAAAAATGTTGATTATACAATTTTAGAAGCCATTATTAGAAGACCTCATAAAATATATGAGCTACTACCAATTGCACAACAAATTGATTCAAACGTTACAAACGATGACATTCAGACAACCTTGAAAATTTTAGACCATCGTTTCTTTAGCGTTACAATAAACAAAACATATGGTAACCCTATTATCAACATAATCGATGATGAAGTTAGACTGACCGATACATTTTCAGCAGCATTAGAAAAAACAGAGTTCAAAACATACGTTGATGACATTATTGAATTAGCTAAATACAATAACATGGTACATCACGATAACCAAAACGGTCTACTACTATATAACAAATATACAAGAAAAGACTTCGTTAAATTACTAAACTGGAAATCTGATGAGTCCGGAACAATTAACGGCTATAAATTCGGAAATAATACTTTACCAATTTTCATTACATATCATAAACAAGATGATATCAGTGATAATACAAAGTACGAAGACGAATTCCTAAGCCCTGATGAACTCAAATGGTTTACAAGAAGTAATCGTACATTAAAATCAAAAGAAGTCCAAAAAATCTTAGCACATCAAGAAAATAATATAGACATGTATATCTTTGTAAAGAAAGAAGACGTGGCAGACGGAAAAGAATTTTATTACCTGGGAAAAGCCCACTACATTAAAGATTCAGCAGAACAAACAATCATGCCAAACGCTAAACAACAAAATATCGTCACAATGACATTATCTATGGAATCACCTGTAAAAGACGAAATATATAGATATATCATAGAGGCGTAGGGAAGAGTCTAGGACATCATTGTTCTAGACTTTTCAATTCTCTACAAATATTTCTCCAACACTATTTCATCTCGAATTGGAATCCCGTTTTCTGCAAGTAGTGGGATAGATGGTTTTTGATTTCTTGCTTTTTCTACTGCATTTGGTATGACTTTTTTGATGCTATATCCTCTTTTTTGATAGAACTTCAAAGCATTTAAGTTATCATTTGTCGTTATGACTGAAATTTTTGTTATATCCTTTTCCTCAGATATTTCTTCTAACTTTTTCAACAATTGACTTCCTATTCCTACATTCTCTCTAAAACTATCCAATGAAATAATTTCTATTTGATCATTTCTTATTATATATGTAATCACACCGATTATTTCCGCTTCATCGAACGCAACAAATCCAGGTAAATCTGATAATTGATAAGTTCCTGAAGAGACAACCATTTCATCATCTCCCCAGTTATCAATAAACAAATCGATGAGTACTTGTTTATTGATGTCATTAGTATGAACCACTTTCATTATTAATCACCCGCTTCTTGTACTTTAAACAAATTATATTAAATACTCTTTAATTTGCGCTATGAGCATTAAATTATTACAAAAAAATAACCATTCCCAACTATTAATCAAGTTTACGGCATAATTGATATTATCTTTATATTAATATAAGCAAGTTCGAAAGATAGTGGCTAATCTCTATTTCAAGGGTGATGCCTATGATGTTGGTTTTTGCTCCTTGAAAGTAGTAGAATGACTGATTATGAAATTCTAATGGTTGTCATATCAATCATTGGTTTAATATTAATTAGCAACATTCAAAAAAGTAACCATCTCTAACTTTGGACAGTTAAATGGTTACTTTTTTTATCAACTAACTAGCCACCGTCTTTCGAACGGGCTCATTGGGCAACGTGTTAGTGTACGTCGCCATTTTATAGTTAAATTATACAATAATCCGTAATATTATGTCTATAACAACTAAAATTATGTTACAAATACTGGTAATTTGGTATAATATAACAGAGTAAGTTGGATTGATGGTGGCTAATCTCAGTATAGAGTGAGGTGGTGCTTATGAAAGTATCTACAAAATCTTTAGAAAGGAGACGCCTTTTGTGATTCCAATTGTCGATGCAATTAAGCTGATGATAGATTTCGGTACTTTTATCGTAGTCTTAATTGGCTTAGTCATTACAATTGTGAAATTAAGCAAAAAAAAGTAACCATCTCTAACTTTGACCAGTTAAATGGTTACTTTTTTTAATCAACTATGGTCACCGTCTTTCGAACGGGCTCATCGGGCAACGTGTTAGCGCACGTTGTCCTTTTTCATTTACATAATATCATAATTTGGTATATTTTGTCTATTTTCTATGTTCTTTTAGTTATTAACACCTAACGCTCTTTAAATCGCATAATTGCTAACAATAGGTACGATTGGCGTCAATAGAGGTATTCTGTTTATCATTATTCAACATTAGTAGCATTCATTTTAATTACTGTTATTTTAACATATGATGCCATTATCTTCTTTCGGCAGGTCTTGCAATATTCAGACCTTCAACATTGCTTGTCGCACCTCACTTGCAATATTCAGACCTTCAACATTGCTTGTCACTCCCCACTTGCAATATTCACACCTCCAACATTGCTTGTCACTCCCAACTTGCAATATTCAGACCTTCAACACCCCCCTTCTCTCCATACATTCTTGTTAGACCTTCCTTATATTTCTATTGTATAATTATGGTATTAATTTTCACTCGGAGGTAATTTTCATCTGTGTCTAAAATGTATTTTTATGTAAAAGTTAAACGCTTGGATGAACGTGTTCTGAACTATCAATTGCCTAATGATTTACAGGAAGCGATGCGTATATATCGAAAAGAAAATCCGAAGACTTGGACTAAGATGTTCAAACATGCTTTAATCAACATTCCTTTAGAACCATATAGCGCAAAGAATAATTATCGACCATTAATTGGTGTCGGCTTAATTAAAAATGTATTCTATCTCAATAAACCAAAATCACTGCGAACAAGGGGTCAGTTTCTTACATTTGATAATTGGACAAAGAAAGGTTGGAAACACTTTTGGAGAAGCTCTGCTTTTTTAAGACACGATCATAAATTGAAGTCTAAGATTAATATCATGTATCAATACTACCAATGGAAAAAATGGCATAAAAAATAAGCTAACTATATTCGCAGTATAGTTAGCTTACACCTATTAAGGTTCGTTTGGTATTCACAATCCACCTGTGAGCCTTTACTTTTTAACCATCAGTCCTCTAACCGGAGCCTGATGGTTATTTATATTGCTCCTAAATTTTAATACATTTTTCTGAACTTATACAAGTAAAGTTACACTATATATATTACCACACTATCTCTCATCATTTTATCGACTGTTCTAAGCTATTCGGTAAAACATTTCCTTGCTGTTCTATATTTAATTCTTCTTTGAGTTGTTTATTGTATTGCTGCTTTAGGGTTGATTCGTATTTATGTGACCATTGTTTTAGACTGACGTAATACAGAACGCCCACTACTATAACAAGTGCTACGACCATTGGCCAGAACAACGGTGAAACGATATTCTCCTGTGAGGCTAATCCTATTGGCGAGAATAATATGAATGTGAATATCATTGACCCAAATAAGACTACTGTCACTGGAATGGTGTATTTCCATGGTGTCATATCCACTTTAGGATTTGGTTTGAATTGATATGGTGTACTTAATGGCTTGATTGCTCCAATAACAATCATTAAAAGGACTTCAACGACAAACAATAATCCTTGTATGTAAATAAAATTTATCGTCATCTCATAATGGAAAAACATTGGCAAGCCCCATATGAGTAAATAGTAAACAATGACATGTGATATGATCACAATTTTAGGTCCGATAGCTGGAATTCTTTTAGAAAATATCCCTACCAGTACAATTGCGATGATAGGTATATTGAAAAATCCTGTAAACTGACGAATGATTGTCCATAAGCCTTGTGGTGCATTCATTAACATTGGTGAAATAAAGAATGTGATAAGCGCCAAGATTACGCCAAACCATTGACTCACTCTGATCATTTGTCTATCAGTCGCTTCTTTATTGATGAGTACTTTATAAATATCATAAACAAACAATGTTGATGCACTATTGAGCAACGCATTAAAGCTTGAGAATACGGCACCTAATAGTACAGCTAGAAAGAAACCATTTAAAAATGTTGGAAAGACGTCTTTTGTTAAAGTTGGATAAGCTAAATCCATATTCTTTAATCCTGAACCGTATAAATGATATGCGATAACGCCTGGTATCATCATTAAGAATGGTACAAGAATTTTAAGAAATCCTGTAAATAACGCACCTTTTTGACCTTCTGCTAAACTTTTCGCACCGAGTGTTCTTTGAATCACATATTGATTCGTACCCCAGTAGAATAAATTAGCAAAAATCATACCTGTAAAAATCGAACCAAAGGGCACATCATCTTGTTGTGAACCGATTGAATTAAGCTTTTCTGGATGTTCTGTAGCGATCGTCTTCATGCCCGCTAACATACTGCCATCGCCAAGTGCAATAAATCCAAGTATCGGTACTAGTACCCCGACAATCAACAATCCGATACCATTTAATGTATCTGAAATGGCAATTGCTTTTAATCCACCAAGAACTGCATACAGCATTCCGATAATACCAATCACCCAAACGATAATCCAGATGGATTGTTCATACGTAATGTCAAACATATTCGGTATATCAAAAATTTGTATCACAGCTAAAGAGCCTGAATACAGTACTGAAGGAATGGTAATGAAACCATAACCCACCATAAATAACACGACAATTAATAATCTCGTTTGATGGTCGAAACGTGTATTTATAAATTCAGGAAGCGTCGTAAAGGCGCCTCCTAAATATTTGGGTAATAGAATAGTCGCTAATACAATGACTGAAAATCCAGCTGTTACTTCCCATCCCATACTTGATAAGTTATTCTGATAACCTTGTCCGTTTAATCCTATTAATTGCTCGGCAGATAAATTAGTAAGAATTAAGGCACCTGCGATAAATCCGCCGGTTAACCCTCTGCCACCTAAGAAAAATCCGCCAGAACTATTTACTGTATTTTTCGTCTTATAGTAAGAATACCAAGCGACAATACCGATAAAGAATGCACATGAAACAAGTGTAAAAGCTACATACATATTGATGACCACCTCTTCAGAAGAATAACAGCTTTAACTGTTTTAATCGTTCTTAATTATGTTGCTTAGCATAACTTAATCCAATTTTTTCTCGTAATGTTCCTTCGCTATAATCTTCTTGCACTAACCCTCTATCTTGTAATATTGGAACCACTTTATCTACAAATAATTGGAATTGTGTAGGATTGAGTGGTGCCATAATATTAAAGCCATCTGCGGCACCTTTCGTAAACCATTCCTCCATTCTATCTGCAACATCTTCAGGAGTCCCAACGATAATATGATGCCCTCTTGCACCAGCTACATGTTTCATAACATCTTCAAGTGTAGAATGATGTTTCTTAGCTGTTTCTTTAATCAAATCAACACGACTTTGAATATTGTTTCCTTGATCGATTTCAATATCCTCAAACGGTGTATTTAATTCATATCCACTTAAATCTGTATCCCCTAAATAAGAAGATAATAATTCTAATCCCATTTCTTTAGGAATCAAATCTTGTAATTCGTTATAATTTTTTTCTGCCGCTTCTCTCGTTTCACCAATAAACGGAAATATTCCTGGCATAATCACAACGTCTTGGTGATTGCCTCTTTTTTCTTTAACTTTACTTTTTAAATTTTCAGCAAAGCGAACTGCTGCATCCACATCATTTTGAGCGGTAAACACGACTTCTGCATACTTAGCAGCAAAATCAATACCTTTCTTAGAAGAACCTGCTTGCACAAGTAAAGGGTGACCTTGAGGCGGTTGTTCAATATTTAACGGACCTTTCACGCTATAAAATCGTCCTTTATAATCAATCGTCTTAGGTTGATAATTAGGCAATAATCTACCCTCATCATGTAACTTTTCAGGATTCACATCTTCCCATGAATGCCATAACTGTTTAGAAACTTCTACAAATTCATCCGCTTGCTCATACCTTAAATCATGATCCACATTATTTGTTCCATTAAAATTTGATGCAGTCGCATTAATTCCAGAAGTAACAATGTTCCAACCAGCTCTACCATTACTATAATGATCTAAAGAAGCAAAGATTCTTGCTAAATTGAACGGTTCAGAATATGTCGTTGAACCCGTTACAATAAGACCCAAATGCTTCGTTTCTCTAGCTACAATAGACATAAGTGATAAAGGTTCGAAAAATGAAAACATATCAGGATGTGTCTTCTTATCAACATATAAACTGTCTGATACAAACAAGAAATCAAACTTAGCCTTTTCCAAAATCTTCGCCAGTTCAATTGTCTTCTCTAAATTCATACCACCCTTTTTAATAGACTCAGGATGTCTACTACTCGCAACATGATGTCCAAAACCTGTTAAAAAATATCCTAATTTCATTCTTTTCATCTTTGTCCCCTCCAATAATTTATTATTCCGATTGGATTAATAAGAAATATCTTACCATTGTCTATTTATAGAGTCAATTTACAATTTTCAAAAAATTATTTTTAAAAATAAAAAGACCTACCAACATCAATTATTGGTAGGTCTAGATAAATTCAATTTATATAAAAAGTCGAAAAGTTATTTTTTCTTCTTTTTCTCTTCCATAATAGCAAGAATAATAAAGCCAACAATGAATACAGGGATGAATGCAGCAATAAACATCATTTGAAACACCTCTTATCTTAATATTCTTTATATCATACTTATCATACCAAGAAATAAGATAAGGTCATAGTAAAGGAGTATGCTTTATAGGCGTATATTACTCAAACAGCGCTTCAAATGCTTGTGCTTGTAATGAACTTGCATGCTTCAATTGACTTTCTCGTTTAACATCAGCTAATGTAGGTTCCGCTTCTATCTCTTTTAGTGCATGGATTAATTGATCTTTATGTTCTAAAGAGAATTGATTTTCTTTAGCAATATAATCCGCATTATGCACTGTCTCTTTATATCCTAAAATCAATAACTGGTGCTCAAATGCTACTTTAATAGCATCCAGAATTTCATTACCTTTGTTAATATCTAAATAAATGTCGCATGTTTCATATAAAGTATGAATTTTCTCTTTAGTTGCTACAGGATGTAGCGTGACATTATGATATTTATTAAGTTGTAGTAACTTTTGAGACATCTCAGTAATAGCAACAATATGAAATTGATATTGCGGATGAGCTTTAACGATATCTTCAATATGTGGAATCTGATCAGAGTTCGTTAATGTAAGCACATTGCGCGCTTCTTTATGATTATTTTTAAACTCGTATACATAACCTGCTTTCGCAATTCTACTTTGATGTTCAGATTCTATAAGTTCACGTACTTTATCATATTCCTCATTATTTGGTATTAAAATTTTACTACCTCTCATCTTATCAGCTAACATAAGCTTCATATTTCCCGGTAAATCATCTTTCATTTGTTCTTGCCAATACAAATAGTCGTGTCCTTCTACTTTTAAGTCATGAAGGACTGCGAATGGTATAGATAGAGAATTAATTAAAAAGCTTTCTAACGGCATTTCGCTCATCTTTAAATAGAATATGACAAACTGAACTTTTGATTGAAAGATATATTCTTTATCGTTCCATTTCAACATAATATCATTCGTTACGAAATTCTCACTTATAATTTCTTCATTTCGATCATTAAACCATCGTTTAATAATGCGTCTTTGATTATCATCAACCATTAATTGCGCATACTTTAAACCTTTATCATTATAATAATCAATGACTTGTGTTCTACCTTGTTTGTTCAACCATTCAATTCGCTCAACTATTCTAAAACCGTAGTTCTTCTTATATATAATTCTACCTTTTACTTCGCCCATATTTTTAATTTCTGCTGAATTATTATTACCTTCAATTTCCCAAAATCTTGGTAATGGCACTTGGTTAAAGAATAATGGTTTTGAAGCATGATTATCATTATTAGCGAAAAATTGATAAGGTGTTATGACATTTGAAGGTAAGAATCCATCTTCTTCAATTACAATTGTTTGTACATTCATCTTTGCGTTCTCAAATGTTTTATAAAGTCGTTGTGTTCTTATATCAAAAGATTCAAATAGATTAATCATGTAGCACCTCTTCAATTAAGTGAAACCACTTTTGTTTAATATTGTCAGTCTTGAAATGTTCAGCAAGTTCATAAGATTTCTCATGAAATGATGAAGTATCATTTTTGAAAAATTGAATAACCGCTTCGGCTAAATTGTCGACGATTTCTTGTTCTGATTGGTGACTTTTATCGATAGGAATTAAATATCCATTTTCATTATGACCAATAAATGTTGTGTTTCCATAATCGACATCAAATCCTATCATACCTAAACCAGAGCCGATAGCTTCCATCAACGTTAAACCGAAACCTTCACTTGTTGAACCTGCGAAAAACAATTCATAATTAGCATATACATCTTGTAACTTCACATGTCCTAAAAGCTTGATATAGTGATTCGCTTCATTTTCTTCGATTAATTTTTGAAGCATGTTTCTTTCAGCGCCTTCTCCGTATATATCAAATATCAAATCAGGAATAGATTGTTTTGCTTTGACGACAGCTTTCACTAACCAATCTATATGTTTTTCACTAGCTAATCTTGATGCTGTTATGACTGAATAAGGTTTTCTATTATCTGGCTTAATCACATCATGAATACTACCAACAGGCACTGTATATATCTTTGGTAGATTTCCGTAATATTGATTAAATTGATGACTCAGAACTGCTTTTTGTCGATCTGTTGCTGCAATATAAAAATCCACTTCATTTACATGAGAAAATACATATTCATAATAATTATTCCATAGTATATAGTCATCATTCGTGAAATTCGAACTATAATGTTCTGCATGAATGACCACGCCTAACTTAGAATCGCCTTTATTTTGAATAACAGGTTGTCCCATACCTTTGGATCGGTCAACAATCACAATATCCTTTGATGTTAAATGCAAGCATTTCATAAAATAAGCAACAAATTCTTGTTTAGAATATAAAATTCGATCCTTAAACATGTATAAATGACCGTTATTATTTAAATACTCATTATAAGCAATAGAACCATCTTCATTATAAAATTGTCTCATATAAACTTTCGCTCTATTCTCATGTGGCGCATAATATTCCGAGAATGTTCTTGTATAAGTATAGAAGTCTTTTCTAATTAATTTTCCACGAGAAACAAACTCAGCTCTATCCACATAAGGCTTGCCTTGTTCCTTCAAATAACAAACAACATACGTTTGATTCACTTCACTAAATAATTTAATCGTTTTTTTCTGTTCTTCTCGACGCGTTATTTTCATATCAAGCGTATCAATTAAATCTTCCACTGTATAAGAAGTAGGTGCAATTTTAATATCCGTAAAATATTGGTATAACCAAATAATTTCATCGTCATAATATCCCATGTGACTTGTTAAAGTTTGAATATTCTCATGTGTTAATAAATCTAAAAACACAAATTTCAAACTTTCCTTTTGGTCACGAAGCATCTTAGCTCTATAAAATTGGGCATATTCGATACCACTGCTCGCCCAACCAATACTATAATTAATATTATATATTGTCATAAAAAGTCCCTTCTTTACAAATTAGCATTATTATAAAATATACAAAATAACCAACATTTCCCAATTCTCTTTTTAAATTATTATATAGTATTTATATTAAATAAAACAAGCTAAGAGAGAAATCCCTTAGCCTGTAATTTAAAATTACTGATTATCATGGTTATTTTTACGGCGACTTCTAAGTAACAAAGCACCACCGAAAGCTGCAAGCAAGCCACTCATTAAACCAGAATTTTGCTTACTTTCACCTGTATCAGGTAACTTTTCATCATCAGAAGATTGATTATCATTATGATCCATGATTTCACTAGAATCTAAAACCTCTTCAATATTATTATTTAATGTATTTATTTCATAATTATCATCTTGAACTATATTGTTCATATTTGTACCAACTGTATTTGTCGGCTCATCTGAAATCATAGCGTCACTTTCAATTATTGAGTCACTCATGCTTTCTGAAGTGCTTTCACTTGTTGAATCACTTGTACTCTCTGAAGTACTATCGCTCGTTGATTCACTTGTGCTTTCTGAACTACTTTCGCTCGTTGACTCGCTCATGCTCTCTGATGTGCTGTCACTTGTTGAATCACTCGTGCTTTCTGAACTACTTTCGCTTGTTGATTCACTTGTGCTTTCTGATGTGCTGTCACTTGTTGACTCACTCGTGCTTAGAGACTCACTTGTACTCAATGATTCACTCGTACTTAACGATTCACTTGCGCTTAATGATTCGCTCGTGCTCAATGACTCACTAGTACTCAATGATTCACTTGTACTTAACGATTCACTTTCACTTAATGACTCACTTTCACTTAATGACTCACTCGTGCTTAGTGATTCGCTCGTACTTAATGACTCACTTGTGCTCAATGATTCACTTGTACTTAATGATTCACTCGTGCTTAATGATTCACTTGTACTTAATGACTCACTCGTACTTAATGATTCGCTTGTACTCAATGACTCACTAGTACTCAATGATTCACTTGTACTTAATGATTCACTCGTGCTTAACGATTCGCTTTCACTTAATGACTCACTCGTGCTTAGTGATTCGCTCGTACTTAATGACTCACTTGTGCTCAATGATTCACTTGTACTTAATGATTCACTCGTGCTTAATGATTCGCTTTCGCTTAATGACTCACTCGTGCTTAATGATTCACTTGTACTTAATGATTCACTTTCACTTAATGACTCACTCGTACTTAATGATTCGCTTGTACTCAATGACTCACTAGTACTCAATGATTCACTTGTACTTAATGATTCACTCGTGCTTAACGATTCGCTTTCACTTAATGACTCACTCGTGCTTAATGATTCACTTGTACTTAATGATTCGCTTGTACTCAACGATTCACTTGTACTTAATGATTCACTCGTACTTAATGATTCACTTGTACTTAATGATTCGCTTGTACTCAATGATTCGCTCGTGCTCAATGACTCACTCGTGCTTAATGATTCACTCGTACTTAACGACTCACTTGTGCTTAATGATTCGCTTTCACTTAATGATTCGCTTGTACTCAACGATTCACTTGTGCTTAATGATTCACTCGTACTTAATGATTCACTTGTACTTAATGATTCGCTTGTACTCAATGATTCGCTCGTGCTCAATGACTCACTCGTGCTTAATGATTCACTCGTACTTAACGACTCACTTGTGCTTAATGATTCGCTTTCACTTAATGATTCGCTTGTGCTCAATGATTCGCTCGTGCTCAATGACTCACTCGTACTTAATGATTCACTCGTACTTAGTGATTCGCTTGTACTTAACGACTCACTTGTGCTTAATGATTCGCTTGTACTCAATGATTCGCTCGTGCTCAATGACTCACTCGTGCTTAATGACTCACTCGTGCTTAATGATTCACTCGTACTTAACGACTCACTTGTGCTTAATGATTCACTTGTACTTAATGATTCGCTTGTACTTAATGATTCGCTCGTACTTAATGATTCACTCGTACTTAATGACTCACTCGTGCTTAACGATTCACTTTCACTTAATGACTCACTCGTGCTTAATGATTCACTTGTGCTCAATGACTCACTCGTGCTTAACGATTCACTCGTGCTCAATGATTCACTCGTGCTCAATGATTCACTCGTGCTTAACGATTCACTTGTACTTAATGATTCACTTTCGCTTAATGATTGGCTTGTACTCAATGATTCACTCGTGCTCAATGATTCACTTGTGCTTAATGATTCACTTGTGCTCAATGACTCACTCGTGCTTAACGATTCACTCGTGCTCAATGATTCACTCGTGCTCAATGATTCACTCGTGCTTAACGATTCACTTGTACTTAATGATTCACTTTCGCTTAATGATTGGCTTGTACTCAATGATTCACTCGTACTTAACGATTCACTCGTGCTCAATGATTCACTTGTGCTTAATGATTCGCTCGTGCTCAATGACTCACTTTCACTTAATGATTCACTTGTGCTTAATGATTCGCTCGTGCTCAATGACTCACTCGTGCTCAATGATTCACTCGTGCTTAACGATTCACTTGTGCTTAATGATTCACTTTCGCTTAACGATTCACTCGTGCTTAACGATTCGCTTTCACTTAATGACTCGCTGGTGCTTAATGATTCACTTGTACTTAATGATTCGCTTTCGCTTAATGACTCACTCGTGCTTAATGATTCACTTGTGCTTAACGATTCACTTGTACTTAACGATTCACTTTCACTTAATGATTCGCTCGTACTTAACGACTCGCTTGTGCTTAATGATTCGCTTGTGCTTAGTGATTCGCTCGCACTTAATGATTCGCTGGTACTTAACGACTCACTTGTGCTTAATGATTCGCTTGTACTTAACGACTCACTTTCACTTAATGATTCACTTGTACTTAAGGACTCACTTGCGCTTAATGATTCACTCGTACTTAATGACTCACTCGTGCTTAATGATTCACTTGTACTTAATGACTCACTCGTGCTTAATGATTCACTTGTACTTAATGACTCACTCGTGCTTAATGAATCGCTTTCGCTTAATGACTCACTCGTGCTTAATGATTCACTTGTACTCAATGATTCACTCGTGCTTAACGATTCACTTGTACTCAATGATTCGCTTGTATTATCTTCATATATATATATTATAGTATTATCTTGCCTAGTAAATATACCACTTGGTTGCCCATTTACCTGTTTATATTTATAAGAACCAATTTGATCTGGATGAGAGGTTGTATAATTTTCTCCAACTTTACCTATTGTTTTACTTGATGGTTGCAACTCATTTCCATTTTCATCTACATACTTCACAATAATTTGACCAGTTGCCTTTTTATAAATATAAGTGACTAATTGTTTTTCACGTTCATATTTACCAGTTGAATTACCGTCAACCTTATAAAAGTCAAAATCACCAATTGTATTTGGATGAGTACTAGCATAATTAGTACCAACCTTATCTTCAGATAAAATAGGCTGTTGTATCTCATTACCGTCTTCATCTACATATTTGACAACCAATTGACCCTTGGCTTTAACAAAATAGTAAACAATATTTTGTCCTTTCGTTGTATAAGTAACGGTATCAGTTTGGAAATTAAAATTACTGGAATCAGAAGCTTGTACATTTACGAAATCGTATCCTTTATTGTACAAATTAGTTTTATTATTATCAATTTTACTTGTTTCTTTAATATTACCTTGGTATTCTTGTCCCGGAATAATTTCTAGTCCTGTATCTTTGTCTACATATTTAACATTTGAAATGCCTTTAGCAACATAATCAAATTGATTAATTTGAAACTCTTGTTTGTTAGTATAATAACCCGTTGAACCTGAGAAAGATAGTGTATAACTCTCATTTGGATCTATATATAAACCCATATTTTTAGAAAAAATGTGAGTACCTAAACTATCTGTATAAGTTATTTTCATAATTTGGCTATCACCGTCATATTCAATTGTAATATCATTAAAATTATTATTTATTGGACCCCCAATAAATTGTATTGAATTTTCATCAGTAACAGCCGCATTTTGTGAATTAGTATATACAAAAGCCCCCATGGTTTTATTTTTATTATTAGAAAATGATACAGGATCTTTTACAAATGTTGTTTCTCCCGATTCGTTGTACCATGTATCTAACTTGAATCCAAATGCTTTAGACAGTCCACCGATACCAAGTCCTCCACCATATGAACCAATATCGTTAATTGAGTTTGGATGAAATGCTATACCAATTCCATCGGCACCACCTTGTGTCGCATTCTTATTGCCCAAATTAATTTTCCCTTTAAGAGTAAAACTTTGAGACATATCTATCTTACTATTCAATGAAAAGCTTCCTTTTTTACTTCTAGCATCAGTAGTTAAAGTGATTTTTCCCGTATTTTTATCATATGTCGCGTCCCCGTTTAACTTGAAATAATCTGTAAAATTATCTTTTGTAACTGTTGATTTATTAGTACCCGATGTTATTGCAGCAGATGTACTAGCAACTTTCATACTTTGCGTATTCGCTTTAACACTTGCAACCTTTTTATTAGTCTTAGTTTCTTTCACTTCAGGTTGAGTTGTCTTGCTTACTTGAGTGTTTGTTTCTGACTTTTCTGGTTGTGTTGCTTCAGAACCTTCTTGTTCTTTACTTACGGTTGTTTCTGGTTGTTTTTGTTTAGTTTCTTGTACTTCTTGTTTATTACTTACTTGAGATGAATTTTGTTGTTCATTTACCTGTTTAGTATCTGTAACTGTTTTGTTTGATTCAGTTCCCTTTGGTTCTGACACTTCAATTTCTTCATTAGGTGCCTCTTGTTGTTCTTGTTCTTTTGGTGCTTCCTGTTTTTGATTTACATCTGTCGTTTCTATTTCTTTAGTAGCATCCGTTTCAACTTGTTGCGATTCTTCTACTACCGGTTCTTGCACTTCAGATTTTTGTGTTTCTGATACTTCTTTTGTTTCTGCTTGTTCTGTATCTTGCGTTGTCTGTTCATTTCCCTGTTTTGTTCTCGTTGCTTCTTCTTGGCTACTTTCTTGTTGCTCTGTTCCTTTAATTGTCATTTGACTTTCGTTTGTAAGTTTAGCTGCTTCTACTTCTCCATTGCTAGAGATTAAAAATATCGCCCCGATTGCAACTGAACCAATTCCTACTTTGAACTTTCTAATAGAAAATTTAAGATCCCGTTTTATTTTTTTCATCTTTCTCTTCCCTTCACTTTTAAAAAATATTCTGTTGTTAGTTATTATTTACTCAAGTTTACATATTATACTATTTATACCTAACTAATGGTAGTTATTTTTAAAAAAATTTTAAACTTTTTTTTAAAATGTTATTATTACTAGTTTTGCCAAACTTATTTTCATTTATCTTTTATTGATATATTTATCCTTTTTACAAATTTAAATTTTGTTAATGACAATTATTATGTTTTTCTATAACGTTTCCAAATGACTTACCATAATGAATAGGTATTATTAAACTTTTTTTGGTATAGTATAGTGATTTTAAAAGGAGGATTATTGATGAAGATTTTTGATGCGCATTTTCATATTATTGACTTTAATTATGAAGTAAAAGAGAATAACGGCTATATGCCGCCGAGTTATCTAACTAAGGATTATCAAGAAGAAACACAAGATATGAATATAGCTGGTGGTGCAATTGTATCCGGTTCTTTTCAAGGGTTTGATCAACAATATTTACTTAAAGTACTGAGTGATTTAGGTTCTGATTTCTGTGGTGTGACCCAATTACCTTATAGTGTTTCAGATGAAGAAATTGTTTCTTTAAATGACAAAGGCGTTCGTGCTTTAAGATTTAATGTTAAACGTGGTGGTTCAGAGAACTTAGCACATTTAAGTGATTTTGCGAAACGTGTATATGACTTAGTAGGATGGCACAGTGAACTGTATATTGATTCTATGAATTTACCAGACATTGAAGAAACTATATTATCTTTACCGGCTGTATCCATTGATCACCTCGGTCTGTCTAAGGAAGGTCTTCCATACCTTTTAAGATTAGTCGACAAAGGCGTTCATGTGAAAGCAACTGGTTTCAGTAGAGTTGACTTAAATGTACAAGATGCATTGAAAGAAATTTATCAAGCAAATCCAGGTGCACTTATGTTTGGTACAGATTTACCATCAACACGTGCACCTAAACGCTTTACTTCTGAAGACATTCAACTCGTTCAAGATACTTTTGATGAAACTGCAGCTAATAAAATATTTTATCAAAATGCGAAAGAATGGTATCGGTAGTAGTATGATGTTGATAGTAATAATTCGGAGTAAATGGAATGTTAAATTTAAGAAGGATGTGAGTTTATTATTCCTTTAACTCACATCTTGACCAATCTCTTGGCTTTATTCGGGACTTAATCCATGACTTGGGCTATCTCTTGGCTTTACTCATCACTTAAGACAAGACTTGGACTTTCTCTTGGCTTTACTCATCACTTAAGACAAGACTTGGACTTTCTCTTGGCTTTACTCATCACTTAAGACAAGACTTGGACTTTCTCTTGGCTTTACTCATCACTTAAGACAAGACTTGGACTTTCTCTTAGCTTTATTCGTGAGTAAAGCCACGACTTTCATCCAACCTTTCACACCACATATCTACATCTCCCCAATGTGTTTAATTTCAAAGTACAAGATTTCAGCTATATAATAGTAATTGAGATAAAAACTATATAGAAATGGAGTTTTGGTTATGAGTATATTTACTGATCAAGAGAAAGTAGACATTTTAGGAGATATAGTAAGTATTCAATCTGTTAATGATAATGAAATTGAAGTATGTGAGTACTTACAGAAATTATTAGCAGACCATAACATCGAGTCCG
This sequence comes from Mammaliicoccus sp. FSL K6-3158, assembly GCF_038005105.1. NCBI lineage: Bacteria > Bacillati > Bacillota > Bacilli > Caryophanales > Staphylococcaceae > Mammaliicoccus > Mammaliicoccus sp. FSL K6-3158. The sequence continues at coordinate 180,090 of NZ_JBBOSL010000001.1, read as the reverse complement.
AAATCATTAAAATTAGTGAAACGCGTGCAAATCTAGTTGCTGAAATTGGTGAAGATGGTCCTATTTTAGGTGTTTCTGGGCATATGGATGTCGTTTCTGCTGGTGATGAAAGTAAATGGACATATGATCCATTTAAACTAACTGAAGTAGATGGTCAGTTATTTGGACGTGGCTCTGCTGATATGAAGTCTGGTTTAGCTGCGCTTATTATTAGTATGATAGACATACATGATCAAGGTTTATTAAAGCATGGTAGAATCCGTCTGCTTGCAACGGCTGGTGAAGAAATCGCTGGTGAAGGTGCTAAAGCATTTCACGACAAAGGCTATATGGATGATGTTGAAGCACTCGTTATTGCGGAACCCTCCCAAGATAGAATTATATATGCACATAAAGGCTCAATGGATATTCGCATCACTTCTCGAGGAAAAGCATCTCATAGCTCAATGCCACATCTTGGATTTAATGCCATTTCACCGCTTGTAAAATTTATATATAAAGCAGATGAAGGCTTTACGAAATTCAATCAAACAAATAAACTACTTGGCAAACCAATCATGAATGCAACTATCTTCAATGGTGGTAACCAAGTTAACTCTATCCCTGAACATGCAGAGTCGGAATTCAATATTCGTACGATTCCAGAACATGATAATGATCAGTTCATTTCATATTTTAATGAAATTTTAAAACAAATAGAAACCGATAAGACAGATATTGAAATTGATGCGTACATGTCTAGACCACCCGTTTACACAACTGGCCAAAATTCATTAATCGAGTTAGCTGTGAAAATGGGCGAAAAACATTTAAACACTACACTTCCAACTGAAGCATCACCAGGTGTTACAGATGCATCTGATTTATTAGTTTCTAAAGATGAGAACTTCTCATTTATTATGTATGGCCCTGGTACAGTAGACCAAGCGCACCAAGTAGATGAACATGTATCTAAAGATGCCTACCTTAAATTTATTGATTTATATACAGAATTCTTCCCTAAATACTTAGAAAAGTAATTCATTATAACCGGAGTGATTAACGTGAATACACAAATTCAACAACTTAAAAACATCATCGATTCATCTCATAATATTACTTTTTTTACGGGAGCTGGTATTTCAGTTGCTAGTGGTATACCTGACTTCCGTTCACTCGGTGGATTATATGATCAAATCTCAGAAAATGGCTATTCTCCAGAATATTTATTAAGTACTGATTATTTACAAAGCGATCCAGAAGGATTTATGAACTTTTGCTTCCAATATTTACTCTTCACCGATAAACAACCTAATATCGTACATCAATGGATAGCCCAACTTGAAAAAGACCATCGTTCACTCGGTGTCATCACACAGAATATCGATGGTCTTCATAGTAATGCCGGCAGTCTAAATACAGATGAATTGCACGGCACTTTAAATCGATTTTATTGTACAAAATGCCAACAAACATATACTAAATCTTATGTTATCGATAACCATTTACACCATTGCGAATCATGTGGTCATACCATTAGACCAGACATCGTATTATATGGTGAAATGCTCGATCAAGACACAATATTTAACGCATTAAACAAAATAAGAGAAGCAGACACATTCGTAGTACTCGGGTCATCCTTACTCGTGCAACCCGCAGCAGGACTCATCTCAAACTTCGAAGGACAAAACCTCGTCATTATAAACAAAGACGAAACACCTTATGATGCTTCAGCAAACATCGTTATACATGATGACATGGTAGATGTTGTACAAGAGTTGTTGAGGTGAGTTAGACCAAATCACAACGAGTTCCCTCTTTTATTCTTGATAACAAAATACACTCATGTTATTATTTAAGTATTAAAAAACACTCAGCAACTTTGGAAGGTCGGCTGAGTGTAAAAAATTAAGGCGTATAGTCTATTCTATATTTCACCATGATCTAATAAGGCACGGTGAACATATAGGCAATCAATAAGCACATTAATTTTTATGTTCTAATTATAGCATGGTGTCATGACTCTCAACACCTAAAAAAGACTACTTATCCCTCTATTTTCCGGGAAATAAGTAGTCTTTTTTTATGTTATTTTCTTACCAGTTTCTGCTAATATTCTCCACAATAATAGAATAATTGCAGCGATGATTGTGATTGTTATGATTAGGATTAATGAATATGCATGATCAAATGCATTTGTGCCTAATTCTAGTAATTTACTTTTTAATAGTCCATTTGAATTTTCTGCTACAATCATCGTTTCTTCAAAACTGCCTTTTGCTTTTGCTGGTATTTCTGCTATCGACATTGAGCGTTCCATTAAATAAGTATAAGTAAATGAGAATACACCACCAAGTGCGGCTATTCCTATTGACCCTCCGAGTTCATATGACACTTCTTCTACTGAAGCTGCCATACCTGCTTTATCGTCATCAACGTTTGTCATGATTGCATTTGATGCTACAGTCATTGCACCGCCTAACCCTAATCCTGCGATGCTAAGAAATAGTATTTGAATCCATAAATCATTGTGTAGAAATGCTGTGAATCCTACAATACCAATTAATGAAATGGTTAAATTATAGATGAGAATTTTGATGGTATCAAATCGTGTTAAGATACTACCCTGTACAATTGCCCCTATAAAAGCTGCTGCTGCCATAGACATTAAGACTAATCCTGCTTTTAATGGAGTCAGATTTAAAATTAATTGTAACCGTTGAGATAAAATCATTTCAAAGCCAATTAATATGGATGCTGAAGTAAATGCAGCTATCACACCTGATAAAAAGTATTTATTTTTAAATATGTCTAAACTAATTAAAGGATTTGATAGTCGTTTTTGTCGACTAATAAATAATTTCAACGACCATAATCCAATCACTAATGTCAGTATAATCAGTACAATTGAAGGATTTTCTTTTGTGACTTCTTTAATAGCATAGACAGTCCCTATAAGTCCTATCATAATCAGAATTGAACTTGTGATATCCCATTTTTTATCTTTATTGCCTTTAATATTAGGAATTTGTATATAAGCAATGATAATAACAATTATCGTAATAGGCACATTAATTAAAAATACTGAACCCCACCAAAATTTAGTTAATAATAAACCACCTATTAAAGGTCCTAATCCAGCACCTGCTGATGCAATAGAAGACCATATGCCTAGCGCAAGTGCCCTATCTTTTTTGTCATCAAAGACTTGTTTAATAATAGCAAGTGTTGACGGCATCATTGTTGCTGCACCAATAGCCAATATAACTCTAGCCATAATTAAAGTACCAGATGTTGGAGAAAAAGCTGCGACAACTGATGCTAAAGTAAAGATTACTAAACCAGATAAAAACATATTCTTATGCCCTACTTTATCGCCCAACGTACCTAAACCAGGTAAAAGCCCTGCTACAACTAAAGGATACGCATTTACAATCCATAATTTTTGAAAAGCACTCGCTTCCAATTCATACGTTATCGTAGGTAAAGCAGTATATAATACAGTCATATCAATAACGATCAAAAATAACGCACTAGAAACCAAAATTAACGAAAACCATTTATTAAATTTCATGATAAATCCTCCTTACTCAAATAATGGTAAGGTGTATAGTTACTATATAGTCAAACATAAACTTTTAATCGAATATATAAGGCTTTACGAGTGAATTATTGGTACAAAAACACTTAAAATTAGCGATATCTAAATTCATAGACCGTTCCAATGTTTTTTTGTAATATTCTGACAAAAAACGGAGGAATAATCAGCATTTTTGACGAATAATTATATAAAAATCTAAGATATAATGTATAATGACAAAATTTATAGAAAAAGAGGTTAGCAATGTGGATACTTTAAAAGTGAACAAACGATTAATTATGACACCTGGACCTGTAAGTGTAGATCCACGTGTTTCTCAAGCAATGTCGAATTCTATACTCGGTCAATTCGATTATGAATTTGTAAATATCATGAATGAAACAATGTCATTAATTCGTCAGTCATTCTTAACAGAAAATAAATGGGCTTTCCCAATTGATGGCACAAGCCGTGCTGGCTTAGAAGCCGTTATATCAAATATCGTGAAACCTGGTGATGAAGTACTCGTACCTGTAATTGGTCGATTTGGTTATTTATTTACTGAACTCGTAACACGTGCAGGAGGTATCGTCCACAATATACATAAACCAATGGGCGAAGTCTTTGATCAAGCAGAAATTATTGAAGCTTTAGATGAATATAAACCTAAAGTACTTGCGATTGTACATGGTGAAACATCAACTGGAAGATTGCAACCTATCGATCAATTAGGACGTGCTTGTAAAGAGAGAGGTATCTTTTCAGTAGTAGATGCGGTCGCAACTTATCAAGGTATGGTTATTCCTGTAGATGAATGGGAACTAGACGCAGTCGTTGGTGGTGCTCAAAAATGTCTATCTATTCCTTCAGGTATTACACCGATTACGTTTAACGAGCGTTTCAGCGAAGAAATTAATAAGCGCAAACGTGTAGAATTAGGCATTCGCTCTAATGAATCTACCGAAAAAGAACATTTCATTAGCAGTAACTATTTAGATTTAACACAATTACAAGACTACTGGAGCCCTAAACGCCTCAATCATCACACAGAATCTACAACATCTGTTTATGCATTATATACTGGATTAAAATTAGCACTATCAGAAGGCATTGAAGCACGTGCTAAAAGACATAGTTATCACCAAGAAGCTTTAAAAGTAGCTCTAAAAGCACTAGGCTTAGAAATTTACGGTGACGAATCTAACGAAATGAAAATGGTCATCTGCGTTAAAATTCCAGAAGGCATCGATGATAATGCCTTTAGAAACGGTTTATTACAAAACTACGGCGTAGAAATTGCCGGATCATTCGGAGACTTACAAGGACAAATATGGAGAATTGGTATTATGGGTTATGGTGTGCAAAAACAAAACATCTTAACATTCTTATCAATATTCGCAACATATTTAGTATCACACGACAGCCAGCAACACCTTAATGTAGCAGAGTCTATCAAGACATTATTAGACTATTATGAACAAAATGAAATCTAGCATTTCTTGAATGATAAGTTAGCTACAATCCAAAAAAGTCTGAGACAGTAACTTTGTCTCAGACTTTTTTGTAACTGTTAAATCGTTTCATCTTCTACAACTCTATTTTTAGATGCTGGGTATCCTACTATAAAGAACAGAATAGACATAACGATTAAGGCAATGATGCCTGATATCCAACTGTCTGTCGCATCGTGTAAATAACCAATAAAGAATGGTCCGATGGCAGCTATTAAATATCCGATAGATTGCCCGAATCCTGATAATGCGATACTTCCGTCACTTGTACGTGCACGTATAGAGAAGAATGTCATACATAAGCTAAAGCATGCACCCATACCTAAACCTGCGATAATAATACCGATTACGAGTAATACTAATGATTGCGTAAAGAATAAACCAAATCCAACTAAGAATAGTATTGTGATGATCACAACTAATATACGTTGGTCTTTTAATTTAGACGCAATAATCGGGAATGTAAATGTCATTGGCACTTGTGAAAATTGGTTAAGCATGAGTAAATAACCTGCAGTTGATGGGTCTAGACCTCTATCTACTAATATAGAAGGCACCCAAGCAACAACTGTATAGAATACCATTGATTGGAATCCCATTGTTAAAGCTACTAACCATGCTAATTTAGACTTTGTAATGTTTAATTTTGTATGTTGATTTTGTGCTTCTGATAGTTTATCTTGGCGTTCGAGTTTAGCGCCTTTACTTGCCTTTGGAATCCATAAAATCAATGCGATAATTCCTAATACAATCCAAAAAGCAAGAGACAGTCTGAATCCTAATGGAGATTGAGACATAGGGAAGCTTAGTCCCCCACCTAATCCTGCAGTAAAGTTCATTGTCCCACTATAAATACCTGTTGCTAATCCAATTTGTAATGGAAAATACCATTTCACATAACTCGGTAATACAACATTACCAAATGCGATCGCAATACCTAGTAAAACTGTACCAATAATAAATAAATTAAAACCACCTGCAACACGTATGTACAAAGCAACAATTACTAATATCGTTGATAATACGATTGTATTAGACATCGTCAAACGTTTAGTTACTTTAGATACTAATGGCGAAACGACTGCAAATATAATGAGTGGTATTGTTGTTAAAAAACCAGCAAGGCTGTTATTAATTTGCATAACATCTTTAATTTCATCAACTACTGGACCTACTGATGTTAGTGGTGCACGTAGCGTAGATGCGATAAATACAATCGCAATTATGATGCCCCAATTTTTTTGAATTCTATGTGTATTATAGGGTTCAATCATCTTATACCACCTTATTCCTAAAAATTTTTCTTATAAAACCATCAACGCAACATTAGTATAGTTCATTCATATTGAAGTGTATATAATATGATAGTCTGGAACAACACTTTGTCCCAGACTTTTTTTATAGTATATCAGAGATATGATTGAGTGCAATGCTGCTATGTTGAGCGACTTGATCGTTAGCCATAGGGGGATGGGTTTTTCTTCGGTCTATAAAGTTTAGTATGTCGACTAACGATCTTGTTTCGTTTTCTTGGACGTTAGAATTTCTAACAACCTTGTTTAGCACAAAACCAAATGCTTCATATTAACAAGAAACTGGTTTTACTGAAGGATCTAATAAAATACGTGTACCTGCTTTTCCTTCTAATGCATCAATTGCATCATCTAACGAACAAATAATAGCTTCTTTACCTGATTCTGCAAATTGAATAGCCGCTTCTATCTTAGGTAACATACTTCCTGCTGGAAATTGATCTTCTGCTACATATTGTTTCGCTTCTTCCACTGAAATTGTTTTAAGCTTTTCTTCGTTTTCTTTACCGAAGTTCACACACACATTTGGTACGTCTGTTAACATCATAAATGTATCTGCTTCAACTTGTTGCGCTAATTTCAAACCTGAACGGTCTTTATCGATAACAGCTTCTACACCTTTAATATCACCGTGTTCATCACGGTAAACAGGTATACCTCCGCCACCTGAAGAAATCACAATCGCTTGATTTATTAATTTCTTAATTTGGTTCACGCCATGAATAACAAGTGGTTCTGGAGAAGGTACAACACGACGGTATCCTCTACCAGCATCTTCTACCATGACAAAGCCATGTTCTTTTTCTAATCTTTTAGCTTCTTCTTCACTGAAGAATACACCAATTGGTTTAGTTGGATTATTAAATGCCTGGTCATCTTTGTCTACTTCTACCATTGTTAATAATGTTAATACATCACTGCTAATACCTAAATCGTTTAAATGATTTTTAATAGCTTCTTCCATCATATAGCCGATAAATCCTTGAGATTCAGCACTACATGCGTTAATTGGAAGTGGGTTCACAATATCTTTCGCCGCTTCGTTTTGAGCGATAATATTACCGACTTGTGGCCCGTTACCATGTGTAATCACAATGTTATGTCCTTGCTTCTTCAATTCTGCCATTTTACGTGTAGCAGACATCACGTTGTTATATTGATTATCGTATGACGCTTCTTGATTAGGTTGTAATATCGCATTACCACCTAGTGCAAGTACAACTCGCTTACCCATACGTCTCACTCCTTAATGTTAATGCTACATACATGCCATATAACGTGTCTCTTCCAGATGAAGAACCTACTTTTAAAAGTTGGTCTAGACGCGCGATTGATGGATCATGTTGTAGATTAGAAATTTTTGAACTAAATTGACCTTGCAGAGCACATTTTAAAAATGTTTCGCCTACAAGTGTGCTTAGAGATGATTGCAGTAATATGTTTAATTGTTCTAAATGATTATTGTTAATAAAAGGATGGATAAAATGAATAAATAAAATACCTGTCAGCATATCATCTCCGGACGGTGTTAAACCTTGTCCTCTACCAATCAGATATCGGTATTGTTCCTCAACTTGTTCAGCATTTCCAAATTCTAATGCGTTTAATATGTGTTGCATCTTCTCTTTGTTAAAATCGCCTTGCTCATACATCTGAAAGTTATAAGATGCGATATTTTCTTTAAGCTTTTGTATATCAGTCTGTTCCGAAAAGTCAGATGCCTTTAAAGTTGGAACATGCCAAACGAGTTGGCATGTCTTACTTATTTGAATAGCAGTAGGACCCACTACAATTTGTTGATTTAATTCGATTTCGTTAAATAAACTTTGCTTTGTTTGTGAATCGACTAATATACCAAATGGAAATGTTCCATTTTCATCTGTACCTATAAAGATAAGATCATTCGATTCATTGACGATATTGAAGCCTTTATTAAATATGCTATGCACATAAAATTGTTTATGTTGTTCTAAATGTTTCTTAGCATTCTGTCCTATTGCAGTTGCTTGTAGAATCACGCGTTAAATCCTAACTTTTCAGCATACGCTGTGATCGCTTTTTCGAAACATTCGATTGGTGGATGTACTGTACCTGCACCAATTTGTCCGTAACCAGCAATCTTATGCGCAATACCTGTATTGATAACAGGTGTAATGCCTGTTTCTACAACTTTACGTGCATCGATTCCTAAACAAGCCCCTTTAAAGTTCCATGTTGGGATCGCAAAGTTAGGGTTCTCACCAATGCAAATTTCAGTCATTTCATTACTAATTTGTAATGCATCATCAAATCCACCAGTACCAACAAATCTTGTAACAGCTGGTGCTGCGATCATTGCCATACCACCGACACCGATTGTTTCAGTAATCGCTGAGTCACCAATATCTGTATTCGCATCAGCTGCTGAGTAACCTGTGAAATATAAACCTTGAGGTGTGTTAACAGGTGCTGTGAACCATTCGTCACCCATACCTGCAATACGTACACCGAAGTTCTCACCGTTACGACACATTGCTGTTACAACTGTTCCGTGTTCGATTTGACGAGCAGCGTCCATCATCGCTTTACCTGTAGCCATCGCGATATTTAAGAAGAATTGATCTGTATCAGCTAAGAATTGTAGTACTTCTGTACGTTTCTCAGGTTCTACATCTTCTAATGAAGCAATGATAGGGGTTACTTCTTTTAAGAATGCTAATGATGCTGCAATGTTACGTTGGTGGAATTCATCACCCATTGCAATTGCTTTAGCGATTAATACGTTAACGTTTAAGCCATCATCCATTTTTTGAAGAGCTTTACTTAATACTGGACCTAATACATCTTTCATCCAGTGCAGACGGTTTACAACTGTTTCATTGTAAGCACCGAAACGTAATACAGCACCGATACCTTCATTCATTTGACAGTAGGCTTCATTACCTGATTCTCTATTTTCAACAACAAGTACAGGCATGTTAGCTGATGTGATACCACCCATTGGTCCAACCGCGTTAACGTGATGACAAGGGATGAACGTAATTTGTCCTTCTTCTAACAACTTACGTGCCGCTTCTTCGTTCTCAGCCCATCCTTCAAATAAAATTGCACCGACACATGAACCTTGCATAGGATCTGTCATGTTTTCATATTTGATTGGTGGTCCAGCATGTAATAATACATGTTCTTTAAGTTCTGGAATTTTAGATTTAGCAGGCACAACATCTACTAAAAATGGTGCTGCTGCGATCATCTTATCAATGACTGCTTGGTTAGCTTCGTCTATTGTTTTATAAGCCATTTTATACTGTCTCTCCTTCGTAATTGTTTAAGAATTGAAGTACTTTCATTAATTTCTCGTCGCCACCTGCGATTGGTTGCCAGTTAAACTGAACAACTTGCGCATCATTAGCTTGGATAGCTTCTGTGAAACTCTTCAATCCGATATTAATCACACTTGGTTTCATATTAATTAAGTTCAAGACTTTTTCATCAACTGTTAAATCAACAGATTCTGCTTCGAATGATTTTGTTTCTAATTGTGGTTGTTCAACATCTTTACCAAGTAAATGAAGTGCTGTCGTCACCATTTGATTGTTTGTTTCACATACGATTGCGCCAGCTTCTTTTAAGATATTAACTTGTTTGTCGTAACCTTGGTGGTCATGCTCAGTACCTACAACTGTAGCAAGAACTGCTAAACTGCGACCTTCTGATTGTGCTTTGTCTAACACTTTTTGAATCGTTGGCGCAAGTTCACTTGCCATGTCATCATGACTTCCGTATCCGATCACGTTATCTAACATAATAATAGCTGTTGATGGATCGTCTGCGGATTGTTCTAACATTTCGATACGTTTAGATGGGTCAATCATAGGATGAGGTCTACCTTGTGTATAAATATCATCACCTAAGTCGATAATTTCATGGTGACCACCTTTATATGAAAAGCCTTCTGGTCTTTCTGCATCTGAATTGTCGCCTAAAGTATCTTTTAATAACATTGCTGCTTCAGAAGCTAACGTACCGCCAGAGTAATAACCTTTAACGCCATCTTGGTTATCAGCAAATTTGATGTTAATATCTGATTGAATTACTGTGCTAAATTGAGGTGTTTCTCCATTTGAAAGTTGAACAGATACACGTGCCGCTTCTTCCAATGTATAAGCGTGGTGAATGTTTGCTTCTGTATATTCAGGTTTAGAACCTAAGAATAACGTTACGATTGGTTTTTCGATATTACGTAATAAATTCAATACTTTTTCTTCTACTTCTTTAGCGGGTGGCTTAGAAATAACTGTAATGACTTTCACTTTAGGATCCGCATTAAGTGCTTTAATACTGTCTAACATCGTAATCGCGCCTACTTCTGTAGATAAGTCACGGCCACCTGTACCGATAGCATTTGTAACACCTTTTCCTTCACGGTCAATGATTGTTGTTACTTCTTGAATACCTGTACCTGAAGCGCCAACAACACCGATGTCCCCTTCATTTACAGTGTTTGTAAATGCAAGTGGTAAACTATGAATAATACCTGTACCACAGTCAGGACCCATTACAAGTAAACCTTTGTCATGTGCCATTTCTTTCAAACGTACTTCGTCTTCTTTTGCTACGTTGTCGCTGAACATAAATACATTTAAGTTATTTTTCAATGCTGTTTCAGCTTCCATCGCTGCATATTGCCCAGGAATTGAAATCAATGCTAAGTTAGGATTGTTTGCTAATTCTAATGCACGGTTCCAATTTGAAGCTTCGTTTTGTTTTTGAGATTGGTCTTCACTTTCACCTTTCCCTTTCAATTCTGCTTCAACTTCTTGGTTTACTTCTTCAACTTTTTCTTCATTTTCTGTATCTACAACGATGATAATATCGTTTGGTTTCGCTGCTTCTAATTCATCCGTACCTAATCCTGAAGATTTAAAAATATCTTTATTGGCAGGTGTTCCCATCATAATGGATACTTGGTTAATACCATCAATAGCAGATAATTTATTCGATAATAACATTAATACAATCGAATCTTGGTAAGTGTTTTCTTTAATAATTGTGTGTAACATACTATTCCTCCGTTATTATTCTGCAAATCTATTTTTTCCGTGATAACGATCAAAGTGCACATCGTCTGAAACTAAGTAGTTGTATATATCATCAACAATTTCAATGCCTTCTTCGTCATATTTTTCACTACGTAATCGGCCACGTTCACCCGGATAGAAAATTTCTCCATATCCTTGTGCTGCTGGTTGTGCTTTTAATTCATTGAGCATTGTTGAAATGTTTGATTTAAATTGGTCTAAGTCCGTGAAGAAGGCTGGATTAATCACGACATGTAATTGGCCTAAGTCACGGCCTTTCGTTAAATCTTTGTACATTGATGAAACATGTACACCATGTGGTACACCTAGTAAACTACCTGATAGAATATCAACTATCATCATAAGGCCATACCCTTTAGGTCCTGCAACTGGGACAAGTGCATGAACATCTCTTGCATTTGTCGTTGGTTCACCATTCGCATCAACTGCCCATGTATCTGGGATTGATTGATTTTTCGCTCTTGCATCTAGCACTTTACCCCATGCTTGAACGGTCGTTGCCATATCAAATGTAATAATACGATCATCGTTTGATGGTGCACTAAATGCAATTGGATTTGTTCCGAAATATGGTTCAGTACCGCCGAATGGCACAACCATTGGATCTGATTGGCACATACTTAAACCGACCATATTCTCTTTAGCTGCCATTTCTACAAAGTAACCTAACGCACCGCTATGTGAAATGTGCTTAACACCAACAACGGCAACGCCATTTTCTTTAGCCATCTCGATTGCTTTTTCCATCGCTTGTTTAGCCGCTTGATGACCAGGACCATTATCTCCTTCAAATATAGCTGTTGATGAACCCGTTTGTTCGAATTGATAATTCGGATTGGCTGTTATGCCACCTTTAGCAATTCGCTCAGCATAGTACTCTACTCGTACTGCACCATGTGAATGAATACCTCTATGATCCGCAAATGTTAATACGTCTGCTACATCTTCTGCAGCACCTTCGTTTAAGCCCGCTTTAGCTAATTTATTCTTCATTAAATCAAATAACTCTTTCTTTGAAACACGCATATCTTAACCTCCTCATTACTCGAATAGTGTAATTTATATACATAAAATCATGATTTTAGCCGTAAAAAAAGAAGGTACTCAAGACGTACGATATTAAATGTCGACAGTCGTCATTTATAACATTCAATTGTCTCTTTCACTTCTTCTCAGCTATTTAATAAATGTCATCAGATATTAAATACTCATAAATACTTTCGGCAATCGGTATGCCACTTTCTTTGTAGCGTTTTTTAACGTCCTCTTGAATTTCACCTGGGTAATAAACTTGATCAAAGCCTTTAGCCGGTTTAATATCATGAAGTTCATCAACCATTTCAGAAACGTGTGTTAAAAATTGTTCTTCATCACCAAAATATGCTGGATTAATGACGATATGAAATTGTCCTAATCTACGATACTGACTTAAATCTTCATACATTGATGTAACATGTTTTCCAAAAGGTAAACCTAACAAGCTACCTGCTAGAATATCTACCATCATCATCAATCCATAACCTTTAGGACCCGCGACTGGTAATAGCGCAGCGACTTCAAATGGATCTGTCGTTGGCTCACCTTGTTTATCTACTGCCCAAGTGTCTGGAATGGATTTGTTTTTAGAACGTGCATCTAAGATTTTTCCCCAAGCTTGCACGGTTGTTGCCATATCAAATAATATCGGTTCACCATTTTTACGTGGTGCTGCAAAGGCAATTGGATTTGTACCGAAGTACGGTTCTGTACCACCAAATGGTACAACCATTGGATCTGACTGACATACTGTTAAAGCGACCATGCCTTCTTTTGCCGCTTGTTCAGCAAAGTAACCAATCGCACCACTGTGGCCCATTTCTTTAATACCGACCATGCCTATACCACTTTCTTTAGCTAACTTAATTGCTTCTTCCATTGCTTCATAAGCAACATAGTGCCCAACTGCATTATCTCCAAAGTAAGTACCTGATGATGGACCTGTCTTTGTGAATGTTAATTCTGGATTCAAATTGTATCCTTTTTTTGCAGTACGTTCTGCGTAATATTGTGTACGCACAGAACCGTGTGAATGAATGCCACGCTCATCTGCAAATATCATCAAATCTGCTGTCTTGTCAGCATGTTGTTCAGATAAACCTGCATTTGTCAGTTTGTCTTTAAATAACTGGTGCAGCTTTCCACGTTCTACGTATACTAATCCTTCTTCTGCCATTCTTAACAACCTTCCTTAAATTTCGATATCTCTATTTGCATCTTTAGAGTAAATATAAGCGAATGGTTCGTCTAAGCCTACAGCATAAGTTGCTTGTGGTGCATAAGCGCCCATAAAGATGTAATCACCTTTATCAACTGGTTGCCATTCGTTATCTAAGTTGTACATACCGCGACCACTTAATACATAAGCACCGTGTTCTTGAACGTGTGTTTCAATATATCCGTGTGAAGCACCTGGTTTAAATGACAAGATATGAATGTTCATGTCATATGCTAATTCTTTAGGTAATAAATCAAGAATTGTAACTTCTTCCATACCTTCATAAGGTTCTTGAACCATGTCATTCACATTTCCAGTTACAACTTCTGGTGTGAATCCTTCTAAAGGTTGGTAACGTTTTTTATATAAGAATACGCGACTATCATTGTTTTGATTGCTGTTTTCAAAAGTCATAACTTGGTGACTTGGTACGTATAAGTATCCACCAGCTGCTAATTCATATTTTTTGTCATCTGCGTATGCGTTGATTTTACCGTATTCAACGTAAATAAATGTTTGAACGCCGTCTCCACCAAAGCCTTGTCTATTTCCGCCTTGATTTTTTAATGTTACTAAGTAGTCTACAAAGCGAGCACCTAATCTTGGTGAACCTAAAATTGTAACGTCGCAATCTTCGAAACCTGGTACAACGTTGTTTACTAAGCCGTCTGGTGTAATAACTGCATAGTTGTCTTTCTTAATAACTGAACGTGTTTCTAAAAGTCCTTCTCTATAACCTTGATTATGATTAATGTAACCCATGATCAATACTCCTTTTCTCTATCTCTATTTTTAAAAATTTATTTATTCTTGATAAGCAAGCTCATATAATACTTGTTTCAATACTTCGATACCTTTTACTAAATCTTCAACATTTGTCTCTTCTTCAACGTTGTGACTCACACCATTTATAGATGGCACAAACAACATAGAAGTTGGTACATATTGTGCGAAGATTTGTGAATCGTGACCTGCACCTGAAGACATCAGTTTCCAATCCGATTCACCCACGACTGTTTCTGCAGCGCGTTCGATTGTCTTAACTAAATCTTCATTCATTAAGGTTGGTGCTTCGTCCATCCATAAATCAATATCGTGTTCAACGCCTTCTTCTTCAGATACGCGTTTAATACATGCATCGATTTCTTCAGCAAATTGATTTAATGCATCTTGGTCAATGTGACGACAATCGATTGAGAATGTCACTTCACCTGGCACAACATTTACGGTATTTGGTATTGGGTCGACGCGACCAAATGTTAATACTAATGGATCTCCTAATTCTCTTGCACGTTCTGTCAATTGTGTCGCGATTTTACTAAATGCGATGACAGCATCTCTTCTTAAGCCCATTGGTGTCGTACCTGCATGGTTTGCTTCACCTTTTAAATTAACTGTATAACGTTTTTGTCCAACGATACCGTTAACGACACCAATTGATTTTTGTTCTGTTTCTAACACTTTTCCTTGTTCAATATGAACTTCGATAAATGCTTTAATGCGACTGTAGTCATTGTCTTCTGTACGATAATCAAATCCTACTTCACGCATAGCATCTTTAAATTGAATACCTTCAGCATCAGCAATTGTATCTACATCGTCTTTACCTGTTAAGTTGAAGAAGTTCTTACTACCCCAGAATGCAAATGGGAAGCGACTGCCTTCTTCTTCTGCTAAAGCTAAAATTTCTAAAGAACGTAATGGTTGTCCGTATTCTGCTTTCAATGATTGCATCGCTACAAGTGCTGCTAATACACCGAATTGACCATCTAAATGGCCACCTTCAACAACTGTATCAATATGAGAACCAGACATAATCGTTTCTTCTGGGTATTTACTACCTTCAATACGACCTCTTAAGTTACCAATGTCATCGAATTGTGCTTCAAATCCTTCTTTATCTAATGTTTCTTTTAATGCGCGAACAGCGTTTGACCATTCTTTTGAATAAAGTAAGCGTGTAATACCGCCACCTGTCAAACCTCCAAATGAAGTAAACTGTTTATCTAGCGCTTCGAAAGAAGAACGGATGTCCATATAATTCATCTCCTTTTCATGTCAATTACTATTATAAGCGGTTACATTTTTGTTATCATTCACAAAACATACAATAATTCGCTTAACTTTTATATGTTTTATACAAATACGACCTAAATTTAATTTGAGATACTATGATTAGGAAAATATATCTTCTAGGAGGCTGAGTTGTTTTGACTCAAAATCATTCAATGTGTTTATCAAATGATAGTTTTCAATTACCCTATACCATCATCGAATCTAAAAATGAACACCCTCAAGGGGTTATCATGTACTTTCATGGTGGCGGGTTAATTTTTGGTCAACGTGATGACTTACCACAAACGTATATAGATATTTTGACAGAGTCCTACCATCTTGTACTCGTTTCTTATCGATTAGCACCAGAGAGCCCGATTGATACGATTATCTCAGATGCATTAGCTCAATACGATGAAATCAGTGCCCTATATGAGGCATTACCAATCTATACATTTGGTCGTTCAGCTGGTGGATTCTTAAGTTTAATGGTTGCACGTTATCGTGAAGTTGCAGGCATTCTTGATTTTTATGGCTATGCACGTGTTCATGTTCCTGCATTTTTAAGACCGAACGCACAATACCAAGCTTTATCAACTCAAATTACACCAGCGATATTAAATCAACTTATACAACCTAATCCTTTAACTTTTGGCTCATTACAAACGAGATATCCGATTTATTTATATGTACGCGGCCAAGCGAAGTGGTTATCTTATTTAGGTATTCAATCATCAACAGCAAGTGCATATAATATTTCACCTAAAGAATTAAAACAATTTCCACCGACTTTCATTGTACATTGCAAAGGTGACCCAGATGTTCCGTATAGTGAAAGTGAACATACT
This sequence comes from Mammaliicoccus sp. FSL K6-3158, assembly GCF_038005105.1. Taxonomy (NCBI): domain Bacteria; kingdom Bacillati; phylum Bacillota; class Bacilli; order Caryophanales; family Staphylococcaceae; genus Mammaliicoccus; species Mammaliicoccus sp. FSL K6-3158. Next base: position 163,466 of record NZ_JBBOSL010000001.1, on the reverse strand, counting down.
TACCGCCAAATTGAGCATAGTCATTTAGAAACGCTCGATTTAGACCAACATGATTTTGATCGTGAAGTAACACCAACAAGTATTTCACTGTATAAACAAGCCGTACAATTTTTAAGTCAATCATCAAACTTAATTCAAGGAGGATAAATAATGAACATTCAAAATGTCATGGAAAATCTAGAAACGTTTAATCAATTTGCACGTAATTCTGAAAATGGTGGTATTAACCGAATTGCTTTTACACATTCAGAACGTGTAGCAGCACTTAAATTCTCAATGCTTTGCCAAAAAGCTGGTCTAGATGTCTACTTTGATTTCTTCGGAAATGTTATTGCGCGTCGAGAAGGTAAAAATCCAGACTTTAAACCAGTCGTATTAGGTTCTCATATAGATACGGTTAAAGACGGCGGGCAATATGACGGACTACTTGGTGTTGTTGGTGCGTTGGAAGTTGTTGAATATTTAAATAAATATCAAATAGAAACGGATCATCCCATTATTATCATTGCCTTTGCTTGTGAAGAATCTACAAGATTTAATGAAGCGACATTAGGTAGTAAATATCTCACAGGCAATATGACGAAAGAAGATATGAAATATATTAAAGATAACGACGGGAATGTACTTTATGATATTGTCGCACCACTTGCTCAAGACATGCATGGTAAAGCAGCATTATTTGAAAGAAACAATATTAAAGCATTTTTAGAATTACACATCGAGCAAGGTCCTATTTTAGAGAAGAAACATAAAGATATCGGCATCGTGACAGATGTAGCAGGTCCGCATCGTTTTAAATTAAAAATTCAAGGCGTGACGAGTCATTCAGGTTCAACACCCATGCCAATGAGAATAGATGCACTGACAACATCCGCAGAAATCATCTTAAAAATCGAAGAAATTGGACGTGCTTATCATGATAAAGGAATTGTGACAACAGTCGGTTATGCAGATGTATATCCAAATACAATGAATGCCATACCAGGAGAAGTCACACTTTTAATAGACATTAGAGGTAAGAATGAAGCCGTACGAGAACAAGTCGTTGATGAAATCACATCACACATTGAATGCATAACAGATCATCGCAATGCACATTATGAATTGGAAGATTTAGGTCAAGATACACCACGCAGTTTCAATCATAAAATTGCACAAATCAACGAAGACAACTGTCAGCAATTAGGATACACATATAATTATATGTACAGTGGCGCAGGACATGATGCTATGATCATCGCACCCATATGTCCAACAAGTATGATATTTATACCATGTAAAGAAGGTATTAGCCATTCACCAAAAGAATCCGTCACAGCAGACCAAATCGAAAAAGGCATTAACCTCCTCATACAAACAACAATCGAACTAGCCAAGCTCGACACCGTGTTGGAGTAGGATATTGAGGGGGATTGGTGAGGGATGTGAGTTGAGGGGATGTGAGTTTACTAGTATTTTAACTCATATATTGGGCTATCTCTTGGCTTTACTCAATACTTAAGCCACGACTTCCATTATCTCTTGGCTTTATTCATCACTTAAGTCATGATTTCCACTATCTCTTGGCTTTATTCATCACTTAAGCCATGACTTGGGCTATCTCTTGGCTTTACTCATCACTTAAGCCATGACTTGGGCTATCTCTTGGCTTTACTCATCACTTAAGCCATGACTTGGGCCATCTCTTGGCTTTACTCAATACTTAAGCCACGACTTCCATTATCTCTTGGCTTTATTCATCACTTAAGCCACGACTTCCACTATCTCTTGGCTTTATTCATCACTTAAGCCACGACTTCAGCCATCTCTTGGCTTTATTCAATACTTAAGCCACGACTTCAGCCATCTCTTGGCTTTACTCAATACTTAAGCCACGACTTCAGCCATCTCTTGGCTTTATTCAATACTTAAGCCACGACTTTCTCAATCTCTTGGCTTTATTCAATACTTAAGCCAAGAGATTCCGCCCCTTCCTCCTAGAAAAACCTAGCTCACCCCTCCAATACGAAAAAAAGGCAGGGACACCACGATGGTCCCTGCCTTTCCTTATATATAATTCTTAGATAAAGCGTCCTAAGCGTGCTTCTGTTACACCTGTTTCTTGATCATAAATTTCTTGTCCTCTTAATATTGTTTTTGTAACTTGCGCGCCGATTTCTCGACCAATATATGGACTCATTTTATTTCTATATGCTAAGTCTTCTGCTTGTAATGTATATGGTGCTTCTGGTTTGATAAATACAAAGTCTGCATCTTTTCCTAGTGCGATGCTTCCTTTCGTATCTAATCCAAAGCGTTTTGCTGGTGCTGTTGCAATGATATCAGCAAATTTTTGTAATGACATATTACGTTTTTGAACGCCTTCGTCAAATAGTATATCTACGTTATTTTGTAATCCTGCAATACCGCCCCATGCTTCGAATGCATTGTCAGTATCTTTTAAATCTGGTGTACATGGTGAATGGTCAGATGTTACGAAGTTAATGTCTCCGTTTAATACGCGATCCCACATACCTTCTAATCGAGATTGTTCACGAATTGGTGGTGAACATTTAACAACTGGTCCGATTGAATCTAACTCTTCTTTGTAGAAGTATAAGTAATGTGTACATGTTTCACATGTAATATCTACACCTTCTTGTTGAGCTTTGATCACTTCTTCAACGCCTTCTTCACAAGCAACGTGTACGATATGCACGCGACAACCTGTTTCTTTAGCGAATAATACGATTTTGCGGATTGGTTCAACTTCAGTAAATACTGGTCTAGAATCCACATATGCACTTAATGTTGTTTCTCCATTTTCTTTAGCGATTTCACCTAAACGATCTGTAATTGTAGCATTTTCTGAATGGATAGATAAGATTTTTCCCGTTTTAGCAATTTGTTTCATACCTTCATATAATGAATAGTCATCAACATTTTCAAAATCGCCTTCGATTGTACGGTCACCACAAGTTGCTAAGAATGCTTTATAGGCAACAACGCCCGCTTCATCTAATTCTTGAATACCACCGTTTAAGTTATATGGTACTAATCCTCCGTAACTTGCAACATCTACAGCTAACTCATCTTTACCTGCATCAAATTTAGCTTGGATAGAAGCTTTATCTGTAGTAGCTGGTACTTGGTTTAATGGCATTTCAACAAATGATGTTACGCCACCTTTAGCAGCTGCATTAGTACCTGTTACGTAACCTTCCCATCCGTCACGGTATCCGCCACCTGGTTCTGTAATATGCACGTGAGCATCTACCATACCTGGTGAAACGATTTGATTTTTTGCATCAACAATTTGTTCAGCTTCTCCTAATTCTTGTCCGATCGCCGCAATTTTCCCGTCTTTGACACCAACTTCAACTTTTTGCGCGCCATCTTCTAAAATAACTAAACCATTTTTGATAATTAAATCATACTTCATTATATGCCACTCCTTCTTTTTTACTTTTATCTGCATGAAATACATAATGTAAAATGATATAAACACCGCCGGCTACAATAAAGCCGATAAACCATGAAAAGTCTGAAATCACTGTGAATCCTGGTAAGAATCCAAGTAATGAAATAACAACACCAGCAATTGTTCCGATATATGCCGAAATATTAATGCGTGGTATTTTTTGATCTTTTACACGTAAATCAAAATACAATTTATCTATATCAATGTGACGTCTAGACACAATATAGAAATGTACAATCATGACACCTGCTACAGGTCCAAGTATTGCCCCAATAGCATTTAAAAATACGAAGATACTATCCTCGTTCTCCATCATTTTCCATGGCATAATCACAACACTCAGTACTGAAGCAATGACTACACCACGGCGATAATTAATCCACTTGGGCAATAACGCACTTAATTGATACGCTGCTGGAATAATATTACTTGTCGCATTTGTAGAAATAGTTGTCATTAATAATACACCAGTTGATATGAGAATTGCCCAGAAACTATCCCATTCATTAATGATTGTTAAAATGTTCCACTCTTGGTGACCTAGATAAATAGAACCACCAATAATAATGAATACACTCGCAATCGCGAATAAGATATGTGCAACAACGATACCTGAAATTTGACCGACAATTTGCGTCTTCGTAGATTTCGCATTTTGAGTAAAGTCAGATACACTTGCACCAGGTCCTGCCCATACACCTAATAATGAATTAAAGATTAAAATAAATGATAAAATCGCTGGGTAAATAATACCGCTAGATTTCGTTGAAATTTCATAATCTAAAATGTTGCCAACGCCTCCTGCAGCCATGACGCCCCAGATTGCCATACCACCAAATACAATGTATATAAGTGGGTTTAATACGGCAGTGAATTTATTAAGTATTTCTCCACCACCAAATCCAATTGCGAAACTGATTGCCCAGAATATTAAGAATGCGATTAATCCAGGAATTGAAATACCTAGAATCGTCACACCGCTTGCGATATCAGCGAATCCAGGGAAAATCTTATTCAATAAGATTAATAGTGCTTGTGAACCCGCAAAGGTTTGAAGTCCAAACCAAGCAATACCAGCTACAACACCACGTAGTATACCTGGTAACTTTGCACCTACATCTCCGTATGTATGACGCAATTGCATCGCAAAAGGTATACCATATTTAGAACCAGCATAACCATTTGCTACTAACAATAATGCAATAATAAATGAACTTAATATTAATGCGAATATTACCTGTAAAGGTGATAGTCCGATTAATAAGAATCCACCTACTGCAGTATAGTTCGGTATATTATGAACGGCACCCATCCATAATGTAAAAAAGTTAAATGCCGAATTGTTTCTTTGTGCTGACGTTTTAGGCATTATATCTTTGTTATAGCCACGTTTTTCAAATTCGGCTGGAGTTAATGCCACGTCGTTTGCTCCTCTTGCCATTCTATATGTCTCCTTTGAATTAATCAGCTAATAACTAGCTATGAACTCTTCATATACAAGTGTAAAACTTATGTAAGCGTTTTTCTTTGTAGTTCTTAACATATATAGAATTTAAAATTATAGGTTTCGTACAAATTTTGTGTATAATAAATTTTAGAAATAAAAATCATTGGTCATTTTGAACAAAACAGATAACATTTTGACAAAAAATAACGGTTTCATTTATAAAAAATCGTTTTCACTTTTATATAATCTTCATTGAAAGATAAACAAAAACGGGAGGCCTTATGATGACAACTCTAAACGAAATTTTATCTATACCTCAATTTAAAGGTTTAGAGCTTATTAATAGAAAAGGAGATTTATCTTCTGAAGTAACGAGTCTAGACATTACTGAAAACAATGACATTAAACATTTCACATCTAGCAATGCCTTCATCTTAACAACGGGCGTACTTTTCCAAGATAATCAGGAGAATTTAAAGAAATTAATTAAAGACTTAAGTGACATTCAAACAGCTGGTCTTGGTATTAAAGTCTCAAGATTTTTACATAAAATTGACCAAGATGTGATAGATTTTGCAGACGAATTGCAATTTCCGTTAATAGAAATTCCTGAAAGTTGGAACTTAGGTGAGATTACGCATGAAATTTCATCCTTTATATCCGACTCTGAAACGGGCAAATTAAATTATGCATTACAAGTTCAACAAGAACTTAACCAACTGCTTATTAAAGGGTTCAGCATTGATAATATGATTGAACGCATGAGTAAATTACTTGGCGTACCTATTATATTATTTAACCCGTTCAAGAAGCCTGAAGCGATCAGTCATCACTATAGACAAAGTCAGTCATTATTATCTGAACACGTCGCTTATTTCAATGCACATCAACAAGAGGAACTCACACAAGATAAAAACAACTTAGTATTCGAAAATAAAGACCATGTTATCTTTAAAGTGTTGGGTTACACATATTTCCCTTACTACATAATGGTATCTCAAGTGAATAAACTTTCTTATCCATTTAGTCTTTTAACAATTGAACAAGTTGTGAGCGTGCTTAGTTTCGCCTTGTACAAAAATACTAAAATTCAAGAAGTAGAAAAGAACGACATTAACCGCTTCTTTGAATCACTCGTCTACAACAAAAGTGACCAAGCATTATCTATCAAAAAACATGCGGATTTATTAAGACAATATTATATCTACCCATCAGACTACTACCAAACTATCATTTGTGGCATAGATGCTAAGACTAACTTAGAAAATAGTTATTACTTAAACGAATTGCACCAATTAACTTTTCAATGGTTAACAGATAAATTATCCGAAATCGACTCATACATCAGTGTTTATCGATTACCAAGCAATGATCGCTTTGTCATTTTAATACAGAACAAACAAGAAGATCACCTAGAGATGATTGAACGACTACAAATCAGTTACAATGATTATTTTGAAGATCAAATATCTTTTGGTATAGGAAATGAAGTAACAGAGTTCTCTCAATTACCTTCATCATTCTTTGAAGCAAGCGAAGCATTTGAGAATGGCTTATTTAACAATGAAAAATCATTTATTTCCCAATACCATTCGAAAGATATTCAAGAATTATTGCAGCTCATACCACAAGAGAAGCTCTTACCATTTGTGAAACATACACTCGGTCCACTTAGCTATCCAAAGACTAAAAAAGACATAGAATTAAAACAAACATTAAAAATTTATATGGATAACCAGTGCGATATCACAAAAACAGCAGAGAAAATATTTATCCATAGAAATACCGTCAAATATCGTATAAACAAATGTAGTAATCTAATAGGCACTAATATAGAAGATCCAATCCAATCATTAAATATACGTATCGCAATCTATGCCTCTAATATGATTCCATTTGAATAATTCTGATTATCAATACTCATAAACAATCTATATAGACACATAAATATAATGTCCTGCTCTATTGAAAAGTGTTAAAATATGTTTGATAAAATGTTAAGGAGTTTGATATGGAATTATTAGAAGCACTTTTAATATTTATTTTGGCAGTTATTATTAGTTCGATTATTAACAATCGATTTCCTAATATACCGACTGCATTTATTCAAATTGGATTAGGCGTTGGTGTCTTTTTCTTACCAATTGATTTGTACTTTGAATTTAATTCTGAATTATTTATGATAGCCGTTATTGCACCACTATTATTTGTTGAAGGCACTCATGTTTCACGTTCTAATTTGTTAGCATATCGTAAACCGATATTATTAATGTCTATGGCACTCGTATTTACTACGGTTATTGGTGTTGGTTATTTTGTTCATTGGATATGGCCAGAATTACCGATGCCTGCCGCATTTGCCATTGCTGCTATACTTTGTCCGACAGATGCTGTTGCGGTCTCAGCGATTACACGTGGAAAATTATTACCTAAAGGTTCTATGTCTATTCTAGAAGGAGAGTCTTTACTAAACGATGCAGCAGGTATTATTTCATTTAAAATCGCGGTTACAGCTTTAGTTACAGGTGCATTCTCAGCCGTTCACGCTATTGAACAGTTTGTCATTTCAACTATCATTGGTGTCTTGATTGGTGCTATTGTTGGAATAATTATTGTAAGAATCCGAATAGATTTAACAGCTAATAAAGGTTTAAAAGATAATAATACGTTAACATTTATTCAATTATTAACGCCATTTGCTGTATATTTCTTAGCAGAACACTTTCATGCTTCTGGTATCATAGCAGTCGTTGTTGCCGGACTGATTCATGGCTGGGAACGCGACCGGCTCATTAAAGCTCAAACCGAGCTTCAAATGAATTATCATCAAATTTGGAGCACATTAAGTTATGCCTTGAATGGATTTGTATTTGTTGTCTTAGGTTATCTTGTTCCAACAGTCATAATAGACATCTTCCAAACAGAACCTGATAACTTAATATTCTTAATCACAACAACACTACTGATTGCTTTAGCCATATATATTTGTCGTTTTGTATGGGTTTATTTTTGGTATAAAGATTTTTATTATCCGAAAAATATCCAATCCTATTTAAATGATGACACCTTTGAAACACCACCATCACGACTTCGCTATGCATTTATAATGACAATGTGTGGTATTCATGGGACGATTTCATTATCAATGGCACTAACTTTACCTTATGTCATTACACAAGGTGACGCTTTTCTATATCGAAATGATTTATTATTTATTGCATCATTAATGGTCTTATTAAGCCTAATATTAGCACAAGTGGTCTTACCTCTTATCACACCTACAGCCAAGACTTCATCAACTAAAGGCATGACTTATCAATCTGCTAAGATATTTATCGTACAACAAGTCATTGCTCATTTGAAATCGGAAAGTAAAGTTGATAGCAATGCAGATTTTAGACCTGTGCTCAATCAATATTATGGAGAGTTATTATTCCTACTTAATTCCGAACCGAATAATAAAAACACTAAAGAACTAAAACGTTTAGAAGAAATCGCCCATACAGTTGAAACAGAAACATTAGAAAGACTAATCGAAAGTGATAAAGCTACGTACCAAGATATTAATAACTACCGTAATGTTGTAGAGTTATCTGAAACACATCGTAATGCCTCCTTTAGAGATAAAGCTATCAACTACATCAAGATGTTTGTCATTCGATTAAAAGCAATTAAGCATTTCAAATCAGAGGATAAAGAAACAAAAATGCAAGAATACGCGAATAGTTTTAAAGACGTTCAAAAAATTATGCGTATCGTGAACCATCATGTTACGTTACGTATGAAAGAAGAACAGAATAGTACAAATGTATTAGAAGTAAGTCTGGTTATTAATCAGTATTACAACATTAGTAGAATACTGAAATGGCAAGAACAACGTCGTAAACAAGACGACCATTCACATCAAGTGGTATCTCAAGAATCATTTACAAATCATAAATTACAAGCATTATATATGCAACGCCACTATTTAGACGAGCTCATTAAACACAACAAAATCAATAACACCGTTGCAGGACAAATACGTGAGAATATAAATTATAACGAAATCGTCTTAGCGCAAAAGTATAAACATTAATCATAACTTCCCTCTTACTTAATAGTATTGGTTTCTTATTTACAGGAATTTTACAAGCGACTAGTTAAGTTCTTGGAGCAACTATCATGGTAATATGACAAATTTTCGTTATACAGATTCACATAATGACTATGCATACAATATGAGACTTTAGGGTAAATAGATTGTAGAGGTGATTGAGATATGACAAATGATAAAGTCAAAGCTGAAATTGAACGTATATTAGATACATCTAGAATCGGTGTACTTTCTACAGCACTTAACAATATACCAAATAGTCGATATATGGTTTTTTATCATGATGATTATACACTATATACAAAGACAAGCATTGATTCTCAAAAAGTTATTGAGTTTAAGGATAATCCTAGAGCACATGTCTTAATTGGATATGACGAAACAAAGAATCGTAGCTTTCTTGAAATAGAAGCACACGTAGAAATTCTCAAAGATAAAGATACGATTGATTGGCTTTGGAATAAACAAGATAACTCATTTTTCGATTCTAAAAATGATCCCGATTTATGCGTACTTAAATTAACACCTAAAGCCATCAAAATTATGAATGATGATGAGGTCGATACACCTCAAACAATTATATTTGATTAATACACAATAAAAAAACTAGGACATAGTAATCTAATGACCATTCTAGATTACTATGTCCTAGTTGCTTTTTTATATACCTTTTTCTATATCTTCTAACATCGCGTCTACTGTAATTTTCGCACTTGTTAAGACGATAGGTACACCTGCACCTGGATGTACACTTGCTCCTGCAAAGTAAAGATTTTGATAATTTCTACTTATATTCGGTGGTCTATAATAATTACTTTGAGCAAGCGTTGGCATTAAACCAAAGGCTGCCCCAAATTTCGCATGATAATGACTTTCGAAATCTTTAGGTGTAAATATGATTTCAGTTACGATATGTTCTTTTACATGTGCTAATGCTTTAACAGTAGCCATTTTTTTATAAACTATTTCTTTCACTTGTGATACTGTCGCTTCATCTGTCCAATCTACATGACCAGTCTTAAGCTCGGATACTGGCATTAACACGTATATTCCTGTTTGACCCTCTGGAGCGAGCGTTTTATCTTCAACGCTTGGCGCATAAACATATATAGAAGGATCTTCTGATAATGTGCCATTGAAGATTTCTTTAATATTTTCATCAAAATCTTGTGAGAATATGACATTATGTAGTAAAATTTCTTCTGACAAATCCAAATCAACACCTATATACATTAAAAATGCTGAGCAAGAATAATCCATATTATTGATATTTTCTGTTGTATATTTCTTAGATTGAAATGATTTTTTAATCAATGATGATGCGGCATAAGGAAAATCTGCTGTACATAAAACTTTATCATAACGTTCAATGCGACCCTCTACTTTTAGACCTTCCGCACGCTTATAACGTGGATCAATGATGATTTCTTCTACATTCGTCCCTGTGTATATATGTGTACCAAGTTCTTCATTTAAAGTTTGAAGCGCTTCTGCAAAGCGATACATGCCACCTTTAATAAAGTGCACACCAAACATCAATTCAATCATTGGAATAATGGAATATAACGAGGGGCTTTTTTTCGGATCTATTCCGATATATAACGTTTGAAATGCTAAAATCTTTTGAATTTTGTCGTTAGCGACATATTTTTCTATTAAGTTATCTGCTTTATCGAATGTCTTTAATTTCATACCTTGATATAATGTATATGGATTATAGAAGTCTGAAGGCTTACGAAATGTACGTTCTAAGAAATGCTTTCGTGCAATTTCATATCGCTCGTAAATATCGGTTAAGAATGACATAAATCCATGTGTAGAATTCGGTTCAATAGATTCAAGCATATCTCTTAATTGAGATAAGTCTGTAGGTACACGCACTTGATCGTCATCACTGAAGTAAACATCATAAATATGAGACAATTGTTTGATTTCTAAATAATCATTGATATCTCTATTAGCATACTTAAATACATCTTGATAAATTTCGGGCATCATCACAATTGTAGGACCCATATCAAACGTAAAGCCATCTTGCTTTATTTGATTCATCCTACCACCTATTTGTTTGTTTTTCTCATAAATATCGACTTGATGACCTCTTGCGGCTAACCGCGCAGCTGATGCTAATCCTGATACACCACCACCTATGACTGCAATTCTCATATAGATTCACCTCTATTATATTTCGCCATAACTTCACGATAAATTTTTAATTTTTTTCTTTTATTAACAAAAACTTTTTGATGCAATGTGTATCTGGATTGTCTAACTTCTTCAAGTATTTCAAGATATATGCTTGCTGCTACTTCAATAATATAACGTACTTCTTCATCAAAATAAGTCATCCCATTTAAAGCTTTTTCATATAACGCAGTGGCTTCTTGAGCATAACTTTCCCATAAATTAATATATGATTGAGTTATACCACCTTGATATATAGCAAATAAATCGACATTATATAATGCTAATCGTTCTCTGCTTAAATAAATTCTATCTCGTTTAAAATCTTCTCCAACATCTCTTAAAATATTTGTTAATTGAAGTGCTTTTCCTAAAGCAATTCCTGCGTGTTCAGCTTGTTTAATATGCGCTTTTTGTTTTGATGCTAGTATGGGTGTGAGCAATTCACCCACTGTTCCTGCCACACCATAACAATATAGAGATAAGTCCTCGTCAGTTTGTATGCGTTTTAAATGTAAATCTTCTTTAACATAATGTATAAGAGTTTGTAACGGTTGGTGAGGAATAGCATAGTCTTTCAACGTATGGCGATAAGCATTCATAATGGAATCGTCGCTTTGATATCGTTGAACGTTATGGTTATATATTGCATCCAAATCATTTGCGATACATTCTAATTGTTCGAGATCTTGATATTCATCGATACTATCATCTATAATGCGACAAACGGCATAAATTGCCCACACCGCTTTCTTTTTATTCAGTTCTAACATATCAAATGCATATGAGAACGTCTTTGAATGTAACTTCATAATATTGTGACAGTGTCTATAATCTTTCTCTAATTGATTCACTAATTGTCCTCCTCGATAACCCCACGTGAATACTTTTGAGTGTTGCAATTTTTATAAATTTATTTTTCTCCCTTTCCATTGAATTATTTTAAACACATGGACATCAAACCATGATTTCATAAATATCATCATAAAATTCATGAACATCAATGGATGACAAACGCTCACTAAGATATGAAAATTCCCAGTTCTCTTTAAAATAATATAATGTTGAAAGGCATATAAAACATACACCATTAAAGCTAATGCGATAAATATAGGATTTAACCATAACGATATTATAACCATTATTGTTGAAGTCACAGTACCAATTAACCACAATACGATTAAAGCCAATGTTGATTGCTTCGTTACTTGAGCGCCTAATGCAATATGCTTACTCCAACCTTCTATAAGCGATTTATATCCTTGGGGATACATTCTAAAATTCACAACACCTTGACCTTCATATAATTCCACTGGTAAAGCATGTTGATGATAAGACTTACTTATAGCGAAACCTTCGATAATTGAATCTTTTGCGTTAAAGTGACCTTGTGTTAATTCGTAATCTTGCTTATTCGTTAGAATGACTGGACCAAATGCCATTTGGTCATCATATTTAGACTTCGTAATAGAGAATGTATTCATACCTACTATCGTCATTACGTTAAATAATGCCGATGCGTTCTCATACAATCGTTCAATCATATGATAAGGCTGTATAGAAAGTAGCCCTCTATACTGTTGCAATTTATATTGGTTTACGATTTGCCAAATACTATCAAGACGACTAAATTGAACATCAGCATCTACAAACAGCAACATATTGTGAGAGGCAACCTGACTACCTTCCCAACAAGCATGCGATTTACCTTTCCAAGTAGCATGCTTTGAAACTTTATAAACATGTGCGCCATATTGTTCGGCAATTGCGCAAGTTTGATCTGTAGAGTCATCGTCCATGACAATAATTTCTATATCTTTATGATTGGCCACACGTTTAAGTAAGTTCGGTAAATTTTTCGCTTCATTTCTAGCAGGAACAATGAGACTAACAGGTGTCTTAGAAGCTTCCATATGACTAGGATTAATCTTACAGCGCCTGAAGTACATCAATGCCCCACTTAGCATCGTACAAATCGTCAAGATTAGTGTTACAACATATACTATTATTATCATCTATATCAACTACTTTCCGTCTTCAGCAATAATACTATCAGCTACTTGCATACCACTTAATGTGACCATTGGCATTCCTGGGCCAGGATTGACAGAACCCCCAACAAAATAAAGGTTTTTATAGTATTGACTCTTTTTAGGAAATTTAAATCCTTTGTTTTTCTTTTTATCTGAAACGACCCCATATATAGCACCTTTATGAGATTGATAAGTACGTTCTATATCATGTGGTGTCCAAATATCTTCGTATATGATGTGCTTTCTTAAACCATGTAATCCCATGGACTCTAATTTGTCTAATATGCGTTCTCGAAAAGCTTGATATTCATCTTGACTAAATTGCTGATGTTGAATATATGGTATATGCGGTAATATTTTGATGTTTTCTTGTCCTTTAGGTGCTTGTGTCGGATCAGTCTTATTTGTATTGACTATATAAATAGTCGGATCTTGGGGTAAGATATACTGATGGAAGACTTCATCGTAATTACGCTTTGAATCTTTAGAGAAGAAGAAATTATGATGTCTAAGTTCGGGATAGCTTTTATCTACTCCTAAATGCATAACATATCCCGAACTCGCGGGTTCAAATTTGCTTTCTAACTGATTTAACCGACTTTGTTTCATATTCATTAATTTTTCATATACAGGTAATACTTCCATATTTGAGATAATATAATCAGCATGTTGATGTACATTATTATCAAGTTGAATACCCGTAACTTCTTTGTTTTGATTATATATAATACGCTCCACATGTGCATTTAAATGAATCGAGACACCTAATTCACGTGCTAATTGTTCCATCGCTTCTGCTAATTTATGAATCCCGCCATCTACATACCAAAGACCTTCCTCATGTTGCATTTCAGGTAATAAACTTAATACAGCCGGTGCATCGTATGAAGATGATCCTACATATTTAATAAAGTAACCTAGCATTTCCCTCAAATATGGATTATCTACCCGTTTATCGATTGCTTGTTGCATCGTATGAAAATAATCAAACTGCTTTAAAGCTGACAGAGGTCCATGAAACCGGATAATATCCGACAAATGATCTATACCTTTATCGAAATAACTGCGTTCAGCTTGATGATGAATTTTATTAGCATACTCAAAAAAAGTTTTTAGTTGTGTCATATCGTTAGATGAAAGATGTTTGTTCTGAATCAAAGTGTCTTCTATCGATTCATATAAATCTATAACAGTTCCATCAGGATAGACATTTCTAATTTGTAATGGTAATTTGCGAATGCTCACATAATCTTCAAGCCTTCTTCCACACTGTTCAAAAAGACGTTGAAATATTTTAGGCATCGTTAAGATAGATGGCCCTAAATCAAACCCGTAATCTCCCGTCTCTATGCGGTTTACCTTTCCACCGATGTGGTTATTTTTTTCATATAAATCTACGTGATAACCTGCTTGAGCCATGCGGATAGCACTTGTTATACCACCTAATCCTCCGCCAATGACGACAACTTGTTTGTTAACCATTTAATCACCTTTTCTTATTAGCTTTTTCAAATATATACGTTGTAACTTAGGTCGGTTATAACGTTGCACAATGATGCAAGGAACATTAGCAATGACCACATAAACAATATTTATTACTTTTATACTTTTCTTCGACTTGATAAATACAACAATTGGCAAGATAGATAATAAATGAACCAATTCTGCTCGTTTCGTTTCTATCACAAACTTCTCTATATTCGTTATATCACTTGACTGATTATAGTGCGATTTGCTGACAATATCCGATTGTATCATTTGACCATCTGGCAAATGATCTTTCCAACATTTCACCTTTACAAGTTTTTGCCATAATTGACCGTTTTGTTCCAAAGAACCACTCTTAAAATATCGAAAATCTCGTACTAACCACTTATCATGTATACGCAGTCCAATTTGTACAATAAACATTTGAGTGATAAACCAATAAAGTGCTATATAGATGAAAGTTCTTATAAGCTTAAACATTTGACTTATCTGTATATCTTGGATTGTCTTTATTTAATAACCAGTTACCAGCTGTTAAATAAGTCGCAAAAGCACTCCAAAGTGTATACGGAACCAATATCAAACCCGCTAACTTCTTCACATTAAAGAATGTTATCGTTGTCATCAAGACAGCACCTAACAATACAGCACTTTCAATCAATGCGCTGAATCTTAATTTATACTTAAAATATAATATTGACCACCCATAATTTAAACCCAATTGTGTATAATAAGCACCCTTAATCCGCTTCTTCCCTGGTTTGTGAGATACGAGTGCATAAGCAATACCCATTGACATATACAATATTGGCCACACAATAGGAAATATATAACCAGGTGGTGAAAATGGTGGTTTCACATTTTTACTATAATCCTTTCTTGCATTCTTCACTGCAAATTTCCCTATTAACCGTCCACCAACAATAGGTGTCGTAACTTTTACAATTGGTAAAATAACATTCTTCATCAGTGCTCCTCCTTCAAACATCCTTTGTTCCATAAAAGTATATTACCCTTTATTCATAATTTTATACATTTGTAATTAAATTTTCCAGTATATAATTTTCTTATTTTTCCCATTAGTCTAATTTTATATATATAATGAAATAGTTTAACTTTTAATTCTTCTAACATTTTTTAGCAAAGCTAAAACAGTCTGTTAATATATAAAACTAATAATTACACAAAAAAATAGTGTGCTACGAAATAATATATACTCATCCTACCATGATTAAATCATCTAACGAATTATTTAATCTACAAGAATAAACACATCACTTACCTGATTAGTATCAGATTGAAGTGATGTGTTTTATATGTGCTTATTCAGTTTAATTTTATACTTCAATTCCATTTTGTTGGATAACTTTTTTATACCAATCAAAAGACTTTTTCTTTCGACGTTCGAGTGTCCCGCTTCCTACATCGTCTTTATCTACATAAATCATGCCATATCGTTTACTCATTTCTCCTGTTGATGCAGACACTAAATCGATAATACCCCAACTTATATATCCCAACAATGGAACGCCATCTTGAATACCATCGTACATAGCTTCTATATGCTGTTTCATATAATCTATTCTATAATTATCTTGGATTGTACCATCTGCTTCTATCTCATCTTTGGCACCTAATCCATTTTCAACGACAAATAGTGGCTTTTCAAATCTTTCATATATTTGATTCATCGTTATCCTTAAACCAAGCGGATCGATAACCCATCCCCAATCGCTCATTTTAAGATAAGGATTTTTGGCTGATACAATTACATTTCCTTCATTTTTTTCAACTCTTGATATATCCGCAATAGACGTTCGAGACGCATAATAACTAAATGCTACAAAATCCACCGTTTCTTTCAGAATTTCTTTATCTGACTCATCTATTTCAATGTTAATCCCTTTATTCTTAAAAAATGAATCCATATAGTATGGATATTTACCTTTCGCTTGCACATCTACAAAGAAAGTATTTGTTCTTTCATCATTCATAGACTGCCATACATCTTCTGGATTACAACTGTATGGATAGAAACTACCACCGGCAATCATACATCCAATTTTTGCTTGTGGTGTAATACGATGACAACTTCGAACAGCTTTCGCACTTGCTACTAACATATAATGTGCGGCTTGATATAATATTTCTTCCCTATTTTCACTATCATCAAAGTATAATCCTCCACCTGAAAATGGACTGTGTAACACTACATTAATTTCATTGAATGGAATCCAATAATTCACGTATTCTCCAAAATTATTAAAGCATGTATCTGCAAATTTAATATATAAATCTATCGTTTCTCTATTTTTCCACCCATTATATTTTTCAACTATACCCATTGGAATATCAAAATGCGCAAGTGTAACGAGTAATTCCATACCATGTTGTTTACATGTCTTGAATAAATCTTTGTAATAATTTATACCTGCCTGATTCGGCATTTCTTCATCACCATTTGGATAAATTCTACTCCAAGATATAGATGTTCTAAATACTTTCAAACCCATTTCAGCAAGTAAGCCAATATCCTCTTTATAATGATGATAAAAATCTATACCAGTATGACTTGGATAATATTCATTCTGATCAAGTTCGCTCTTTTTATAACCTAACTTTATATCTTGTCTCTTTGAACCATGAGGAATTAAATCAATATTACTGATTCCTCTACCATCTTTATCCCAAGCGCCCTCTGTTTGATTGGCTGCTATTGCACCACCCCAGAGAAAATTTTCCGGGAAATATTTTATTGTCATAATTTAACCACTCCTAATATAGATGTTTGTGCTTTAACCTCTGCGTGATCAAAGGATGTTATAGATTCATATTCATCTGTATTTGTAATGACAATAATCGTTGTCGGATCATAACCAGATTCAATAATTTGAGTTAAATCAAATGTTCCAAGAATATCGCCAACAGTTACATGATCACCTTGTTCAATTGTTGATGTAAATGGTTCTCCATTTAATTTCACCGTGTCAATGCCTACATGTACTAATACTTCAACACCATTATCTCCTGTTATACCGATAGCATGTTTTGTTGGAAATACAGAAGTTACCGTACCTGTTACGGGTGCATAAATTTTATTACCTGTTGGTTCAATTGCCATACTTTTTCCGATTACTTCTCTACTAAATACGTCATCTTCAACACTTTCAATTGGTTTAATACGCCCTTCAACAGGTGCTGCAACTGTTAGATGATCTTGAGTACCTAAATCTAATAATTCATCTTCAGATTCTGGAATATCTTCAAATCCAAGCACTAACGTTAAGATAAATGAAAGAACAACCGATAGAACCATTACAACAATAATCCACACTATACTCATTGGATTATCTTTTTCAATAAATTGTACACTCGTAAACAAACCTGGTGCTGCCATAGAATGACTTGCTAAACCTGCAAGCCCTGCTACAGCACCTGCAATAAATCCTGTAATAACAGATGCAATCATTGGACGTTTTAATCGAATAGCAACCCCATATAGTGCTGGCTCAGTTATACCTGCAATAATGGCTGATGATGCAGCTGCCAATGACGTTTGACGTAATTCTCTATTTTTCGTTTTAAATGCTACTGCTAATGAAACGCCACCTAATGATAAGTTAGCGCCAATCTCAGATGGCATAACCATACCTTCCTTACCTGTTTCAGCAATTGTTTGAACAATCGTTGGTGTGAATACACGGTGCATACCTGTCATAACTAATAATGGCCATAAAGCACCTACGATAGCTACTGCTAAAAATCCTAATTTATCATGTACAAAGAAGACAATCTGAGATAGTCCTGTACCAATCAAAATGCCTGTTGGACCTACGATAATAATCGCTATTGGTGCAGCAATTAATAAGATTAACATTGGTTTCAAGAAGTTTTTCATTACAATTGGTGTAATACGATCTGCAAAATCTTCAATATATTTCAGTAACCAAGTCATGACGATTGCTGGAATAATCGTATAAGTATATTTCACTGACATAACTGGAATAAATGCGAAAGTTGCTTCTTTACCTTCTGCTGCTTTTTCCATAATTTCCATAAATACTGGATGTACCATAACACCAGCAATTGCCAATGCTAAAAATACGTTACTGTTAAATTTCCTCGCTGCAGATACTGCAACAAGCATTGGTAAGAAGAAGAAAGGTGCATCTCCTATAGTATTTAAAATATTATACGTTGAACTGCTTTCTGACAGTACGCCCGTCATACTTAATAACATGGCCAATAATTTAATCATCGAACCACCAATAATAGCAGGAATTAATGGTGACATCGTTCCGATAATCGCATCAAGAATATTGATACCCACCTGTTTAAAGGTTAACTTTTTCTTTTCAACTGGTTCATTACTTTTAGCGCCACCACTGACACCACTTTTCATCAATGCTGTATAAGTGTGTGATACATTGTTTCCTACAATAACTTGATATTGTCCACCTTGCTTACGTAACCCCATAACGCCATCAATATTTTTTATGGCATCATCATCAGCCTTACTGTCATCTTTCAACACAAATCTTAAACGTGTCATACAATGTGTTAAATTTTTAACATTGTTACTACCGCCAATGTGTTTAAGTATTTCATCAGCCATCCTTTGTTCATTTGTCATCTTTATATCTCTCCCGTCTTGTTTAGAACAATAAAAAAAGACCCAAATCATAAATAGATAGACTTATCCCTAGATAAATTCACCTATTAATGATTTAGGTCTCGCCTGCCGAACAGTAACAATCCTAAACAATTAATTGTTTATTTTGTTTTCGTAACATCAATATATCACATAATTATTTATTGTCAACGCTTTCATTTCTGGAAATTAATCTCTGTATATGAATCGTTAAGTACAACGCTTCATCATGCGTCATTTCATACTGGTACTTTTTCAATAAAAATACTTCAATTTTCTTCACACATTTAAATGCATGTTTATATTTTTCTTTTACTATCTCGTAAAGTTCGATTTCATTTGTATCAAGCGGGTTACTTGAGAAAATACGTTGTGCAAGAAATTTTAAATGTGTCACAAATCTATAGTAAGTTAGACTTTCTTCATCAAAATCTAATCTAAAATGGTATTTCACTAAGCTTAAAATATTTTGCACCATTTCTGTGACTTGATTATAGTCTGCTAAGTTATTATGTTCTGCATTTAACAAGTGAATTGCAATAAATCCCGCTTCATCTTCAGGTAAACGAACACCAACAATTTCAGCAATCCAATCTAATGCTTGAACACCAATTTCATACTCAGTTGGATAAAAACGCTTCGTTTCCCATAGCAATCCATTCTTTATAGCCATTCCCTCTTTTTGTCGCTCAATAGCAAAGTTTATATGATCCGTCAGTGCAACATAAATAGTATCGCTGAGATCTTTTTGATATTTATCTTTCGATACTTCGATTATTTTCTCAACAGCTTGAACCACTTCAATCGGCACTTCGATTAATAACGTTTTAAAGCGATCAGAAATTTCCTGGCTACTTAAATCAAATATTTTTTCAATCTTTGATTCTTCCACAATATCGCCTTCTTGCTTTTGAAAACCTATCCCTTTCCCCATCACAACACGTTCTTGGTTGTTGTGGGTGACACTAATCACATTATGATTGATGACTCTATTTATCTTCATATGACACCCCTTTAATTAATAAATACATTGTGCCACACCGTTATAATAATTATCAATCTATAAATAAAAGAGACCCAAGTTATCAAACTTGAATCTCCTTCTACAACTTATTAATTTTCTCCCTACGACCAACCGATTAACTGCGCAAAGATTAATGAAATGATTGAAATGACACCCCATACGATAAAGAGTGGGAAGAAGAATCGGATCCATTTTGTATATGATACGCCTCCGATTGCCAATGCTGCCATAAAGTACCCGCTTGTTGGATAGAAGACATGTGTAAATCCGTCTCCTAATTGGAAGGCTAAGACTGCAGTCTGTCTTGTAATACCTAGCATATCTGCTAATGGTGCCATAATTGGCATTGTCACTAACGCTTGTCCGCTTCCTGAAGAAATAATAAAATTAATCAACACTTGTACGATATACATACCGACTACTGCTACTGTTGGTGTTGCACCATCGATAACAGAACCTAATCCGTGAACGATACTGTCCATAATTTTACCGTCTTCAAGTACAACGGCTATTGAACGTGCAAGTCCTACAATAATGGCACCCATTAATACATCTTTGAAACCATCATTAAATGACTCACAAATTTCACGCGTATTCAATCCAGTGACTAAACCTACTACAATACCCATAACTATGAAAAGACCTGACATTTCTACCATAAACCAGCCTTGTGTAATAACGCCGTATACAAGAATGATAAAGAATAAGAGCACTACGGCAATACCGATTTTTTGTCGTTTAGTCGCAACGAGT
Source organism: Mammaliicoccus sp. FSL K6-3158 (assembly GCF_038005105.1). Lineage (NCBI taxonomy): Bacteria > Bacillati > Bacillota > Bacilli > Caryophanales > Staphylococcaceae > Mammaliicoccus > Mammaliicoccus sp. FSL K6-3158. The sequence continues at coordinate 142,330 of NZ_JBBOSL010000001.1, read as the reverse complement.
GGTTCTTGATTCGTAATATCTTTGTACATATGTCGCTTCTCAGTATCATCATGATAAACTAAACTGATTGAAGGATCTTTTTTAATTTTTTTAGCGTATTTCATAATAAATAATATCGTTACAAATAGTACAATCACAAAAATAGCTAAACGTAATCCAAGTCCTGAAAATGTTGGAATACCTGATAATTTTTGTGCTAATCCTGTATTGATTGGATTTAATACACCGACCGTGAAGCCGACTACAGTACCACACAATGCAATAGATGTAGCGGTTATAGAGTCATAACCTAACGCAATAATAAGCGGAATAATAACCGGAATATAAACGAGTGACAACTCTGCTGTACCGATTAATGTTGCAATAATCGCAAATACTGTTGTTAATACTGGAATAATCAAAATACTTTTATTTATAAACTGGCGTGCAAGTTTATCCACACCAATTTCAATAATACCTGTACGTCTTAACACCATAAACATCCCACCGATGATAAGTGTAAAGAAGACAATTTCTCCTGCTTCAATTAAACCTCGTGGTATAATCGAAATAAAATCAACCAAACCAACTGGTGCTGAATCTATGTAATGAAATGAATCTGCATCTACCATTTCTCTACCCTCAGGCCCTTTAACCCTATCAAACTCACCTGATGGAATTAAATATGTAGAAATAGTTGCAATCACACCGAAAACAAATAAAATCACATATATATGTGGCATACTAAACTTTTTGTTAGACCTATCTTCGTTCTTTGCCTTATCATTTTCCTTTACCAATGTGCACGACCCCTTTGCTTATTTTGATAAACAATTTCATGCTATCACGTTTAGGAAAATTTATAATTATACAAATCTGAAAATTTAAAAAATATTTTTGTCAGTTATTACAAAAAATCATATGCATGATTTATTTTTTCACGTTAATATATAGGGAATTCCCTATTTTTCTTCTTTTTGAGAAAAAATTCACAAACTTTCGTTATATTGTTTTAGAATAATGATGTAGGAGGGATTGTCATGCGAAAGACGATTTTAGTTGTTCATGGTATGAGAAAGGGAAAGTTAAATGAAACGTTATTAAATTTTATTCATCAAACTTTTAATAGTGATGAGATTGATTATGAGGTGGCCTTTTTAGAAAGTGAAGAGATCCTATTAGATGAAGTGATTCAACAAACGGTTGATTATGGATATTCACGTATTCATCTTATGCCGTTATTATTGTTTACCGCTTCTCATTATTATGAAGATATCGAAGCGTTATATGAATCATTTCAAGATAAGAACCCGAACGTGCAGTTTATATTAAGTAAACCATTGGGCACACACCCGATTATGACAAACTGGGTTGCTTCACAACTTGAAGCTTACAAAGATGACATTGATGATGAAACTGGAATTGTCGTACTTGCTCACGGTAATGCACGCTTTGATGAACCGAATGTTGCACTTACACGAATTTGTCACGAACTATCAACGGATCAAAATCCATGTTACCCGAGTATGGTCTATGGTGAACTGCGCTTTAAAGAAACGTTACCGAAAATCGCTAAAAAGCATCGTAAATTATTAATTATTCCATTTTTCTTCTATGATGGTTTCCTTGTAAATAAGTCGAAACGTCAAATAGAGTCTCTAGGTTTACCGAATCCTATCACATATACGACGGCTATTAATTTTCATCCGTTATTAAAAGACATCGTACATTTAAGAATTGCTGAATGTGAGGCGGTACCGGATGTATCCAGTACAACTTAACCTTAAAGGTAAACATGTCGTAATCATTGGTGGTGGCAAAATTGCATGGAGAAAGTTCTCTAAATTGAAATCAGAGCCTTGCTCAATTGATGTTATCGCACGCGAATTTCATGAGCACTTTGATATGATTCAACCAACGAAACATATTCGCCTTATACAAGCAGACTATCAACGAGAACATATTGCCCATGCAGATTTAATTATTATCGCAACTAACCAGCCCGAAACGAATGACCGAGTAGCTCAAGACGCCCTACCCTCTCAATGGGTCAATCATACCGGGGATCGCAAACAATCCAACTTTTATAACACCTTAGATATTGAACACAATGGCCTAACAATTAGTATTAGCTCACATGGCCAAGATATTCAACGAACACAACACTATGCAGTGAAAATTAAAGCATGGTTAGATTCAACGAAGGAGGATATGCATGAGTAAAACAAAACTTTTAATGATCGGTAATGGTATGGCTGGTGTCCGTACAATTGAAGAAATTCTAGATCGTGATCCAGACCGCTTTGAAATCACAATCATCGGTAAAGAACCTTATCCAAACTATAACCGAATCATGTTATCAAACATTCTTCAAAATAAAATGACAAAAGAAGAAACGATTATGAACCCTTATGAATGGTATGAAGAACATAACATTCGATTAATAACAGGTAATAAGGTTGTAAAAATTGATCGTGAACTAAAACAAGTCGAAACAGAACATGGCGTGAAAGTATCATATGACCAAATGATTATTGCGACTGGTTCTGATTCATTCATTCTACCAATTGATGGTTCTCGTCTAGAAGGTGTTGTCGGTTTCAGAACCATAGATGACACTGAAAAGATGTTAGAAACAGCTAAGACTAAAAAACGTGCCATTGTTATAGGTGGCGGTTTACTCGGTCTAGAATGCGCACGTGGTCTTGTAGATCAAGGTATGGACGTGACAGTCGTACATTTAGCAGAATGGCTGATGGAAGTACAACTGGATCGTAAAGCAGGAGAACTTTTAAAAGCAGACCTTGAAAAGCAAGGTATTAAATTTGAATTACAAGCGAATACACAAGAAATTATTGGTGAAGACTATGTTGAAGCTATACGTTTATCAGATGGACGTGTTATCGCAACAGACATGGTCGTGATGGCAGTTGGTATTCGCCCAGTAACGAAAGAAGCACGTGCCGCTGGATTAGAAATTGGACGCGGTATCATAGTAGACGATTTCATGCGTACAAGTGACCCAGAAATTTACGCAGTTGGAGAATGTGCAGAACACCGTTCAAAAGTTTACGGACTTGTTGCCCCACTATATGACCAAGGTAAAGTCCTGGCAGATCATATTACGGGCATTCCAACTGAAGGTTACAAAGGATCAACGACCTTTACTTCTTTAAAAGTATCAGGCTGCGATTTATTTAGTGCAGGTTGGATTACTGAAAGTGAAGGTGTCCGTGGTATTGAAACTTTTAACGGTGTCGATAACATTTATAAGAAAATATTCGTCAAAGATAAGACGATTGTCGGTGCAGTACTTTATGGTGATACAGAAGAAGGCAATCGCTTTTATAATATGATGAAAAAAGGCGATACAATCGATGAATATACACTCGTTTCAATTCTTCATAAAGCAGGAGAAGTTGATGCGATTAGCGTTGCTGAAATGGATAACGATGAAACAATCTGCGGGTGTAACGGCATTTCTAAAGGTGTCATCGTAGAAGCGATTAAAGATCAAGGTTTAACGTCCGTAGCTGATGTCACACGTGTGACAAAAGCTGGTAACTCATGTGGTAAGTGTAAAGGTCAAATCGCAGAGCTCTTAGAATATACACTTGGTGACGACTTTGTTGCTGCAGCGCCAACAAGTATTTGTGCATGTACAAACCTTACAAGAGATCAAATCGTTACTCAAATTCGGGCTAAAGGTTTAAAAACATCTAAAGAAGTTCGACACGTATTAGACTTTAAAGATAAAGGTGGATGTCCAAAATGCCGCCCTGCTATTAACTACTATTTAAACATGGTATACCCTCATGACCATGAAGATGAAAAAGCTTCACGCTTTGCGAACGAACGTTACCACGCCAATATTCAAAAAGACGGCACATTCTCTGTTATTCCACAAATGCGCGGCGGTGTCACAGATGCCGATCAACTTATTCGTCTTGGTGAAGTAGCGAAGAAATACCATATCCCATTAGTCAAAATTACGGGTGCACAACGTATCGGTTTATACGGTGTTAAAAAAGAAGAATTACCACAAATTTGGAAAGATTTAGATATGCGTTCAGCATCTGCATACGGTAAGAAGACACGTTCAGTTAAAAGTTGTGTTGGTAAAGAATTCTGCCGATTCGGTACACAATTCACAACAAAATTAGGTATTCGTTTAGAGAAAACATTTGAATATATCGACACACCACATAAATTCAAAATGGGTGTTTCAGGTTGTCCACGTAGCTGTGTAGAATCAGGTGTAAAAGACTTCGGTGTCATTGGTGTAGAAAATGGTTTCCAAATTTACATTGGTGGTAATGGTGGTACAGATGTCGTCGCAGGTGAATTACTGACAACTGTTGAAACTGAAGATGAAGTTGTCAAACTATGTGGTGCATACATGCAATACTATCGTGAAACAGGCATTTATGCAGAACGTACAGCACCATGGCTCAAGAGACTTGGCTTTGACCAAGTGAAATCAGTTGTACTTGACCCTGAAAAACAAGATGAACTTTACGCGCGCATAATGGATGCGAAACGTGCATACGATACAGAGCCATGGCATAAAGTCGTGCTAAATAAAGATAAACGTCACATTTTTGAAGTGGAGAAGGTGTAAATATGACATTAGCAAATGAGAAAGTAAGAGTTGCACATATTTCAGAACTCGAACCGTTAATCGGTAAGAAAGTCATCGTCGGAGATACCCAAATTGGTTTATTTTTAACTGAAGAAGGTATCATTCGTGCGATTAATAATATTTGTCCTCATAAACAAGGTCCATTATCAGAAGGTACAGTGAGTGGAGATTATGTATACTGTCCACTTCATGATCAAAAAATTGACTTATCGACTGGTCAAGTCCAAGAACCAGATGAAGGATGTGTCGCAACTTATTCTGTGGAAGTGGTCGATGGAGACATATACGTATGTCTATAATCGCACAACCCCAAGTATATTTAGTCGGTGCAGGTCCAGGAAATCCTTTATTATTATCTAAAAAAGCAGAGCGATGTATTAAGCGGGCAGATGTTATTTTATACGACCAACTAGTGAATCCATTTATATTACAATTTTCATCACCAGAATCGGAATGGATTCATGTTGGTAAACGACCTTATCACAAATCTATGAAACAAGAAGACATTAACCAATTACTTGTTGAAAAATCAAGCATAAATAAGACGGTCGTCCGTCTAAAAGGCGGCGATCCAGCAATATTTGGACGCCTTGCGGAAGAAGTTTCTACATTAAAATCACACAACATTACATTTGAAGTCGTACCTGGTATAACAGCCGCTTCAGCTGCCATGAGTGAACTTAATCGTGGGTTAACAGAACGTAATGTTTCAACTAATATTACATTTACAACTGGCCACTTCAAAGATAATGAAGAACAATCTATTGATATTACAACACTCAAACACGGTGGCACCCTCGCCATATATATGGGTGTTAAGAGATTACCAACTTTAGTTAAAGAAATTAAAGCAGAAATCACAGACGACATCCCAGTAGCCGTTATCTTTAGCGCCACACGACCAGAACAAACGGTCATATCAGGCAATGTATCTAATATCGTCGAAAAAGTGCAGTCACTCTCACATATACCAGGACCTGGTATCTCAATTGTAGGTCATGTTGTTAGAGATTTAGTTGAAGATATATCAAGTAAAGAAGAAGTCGAGTACGTAAAATTTATAGGCAATCGACAGAATATAATAGACGATGCATTAGAAGTGTATGAAGTAGGCGGATGGGCAATCATAGATGATCGCGACCATCCCAACCTACACCCAACACAACATAATATCCTCACCGAGCTCATCAATCAAACAACATTTACAAAAGTTGTAAATACAGAAGTAGTGAATGTTTAGGATGATAGAGTTTGGTGAGGGAACACGGTGAGGTGAAGGCCGCGCACGAAGAATCTGAGATATCGTGCGTTATACCCTAAAATAGCGCCCTGGCGCACGAAGTCTACGAGATATCGTGCGTTATACCCTGAAATAGTGCCCTGGCGCACGAAGACTACGAGATATCGTGCACTTTCAAATAATCTAATCAAAAAAACAGCTGTCGCTTTGAAGTTTCTAAGTGAGTTAGGCCCATTTTATAAAAAACACTTTTGTTAAATTCACATAATGTGAATTTCTACAAAAGTGTTTTTTTGTGAGTACTCTCTTCCTCAATATAAACTAAAAAAGATATTTTCTTCGTTTATCTTTTCTCCAATTAAAATTAGATAATCATCTATGTCTATATCATACTTTTCAATAAGCACATTACTATTAGAAATTTGAACTAAATATTTATTAGGACTATTCTCGAATGTTATAAACCCTTTTACACGATATACCTTTTGGGGTAAATTCTGTAACCATAATTTGAATTTTTCCATTTGAACTGGCTTATCAATTGAGTAGTATTTATGGTAAATATGATTATGAAAATTTTGATTTTGATTCTTAAATGGGATGTTTTTAACTTTTTTAGATAAGTGATGATAACTTACTTTTCCATAAGTTGTTGAAAATGTTTTTGCTCTTGGATATTGTTCTTGTATAGATTTAATAACATTGATTGCCTCACACGAATCGATTAAATCAAGCTTATTTACTATAATATCCTGACAATACTTTAGTTGAACATCGATAAGTTGTTGTGTTTGTTTTGAATAGGTTAAAATTTTTTGATATTCCGGTATATCTATGATGCCGATGATACTTCTTATTGTTATAAATGGCGAAAGTACAGGTGTCAAACATGCATCAAGTACTTCTAATGGGTGTGCAATACCACTACATTCAATTAAAACTATTTCTGGTTGTTGTTCAATATATAACATATGCAATTGATGTGCAACATCATCTTTCATTTCACAACATATACAGCCATTAATGATTTCATTTACTGTTACATCAGACTGAATTAATTCAGAGTCAACTGTCCTCTTACCAAACTCATTCATAATGACAGCGATACGTTTACCTTCTTCATGGACATCTTTAATTAAATGATTCAGTAAAGAAGTCTTCCCGCTCCCTAAAAATCCAGTGATGATAAAAATTTCCATACCAAATCCACCTTTAATATTTGTCAAAATCCATAAACACTTTACTACCTGTTGTGTTGAGTTGTCCTTGGTACTTTCCATTGTACCCAGAAATAGCAGGTGAATGCGTACGCGCTATTACGAGTTGACAAATTCGTTGACCTTCTTCAATTTTTAATGAGAAATCATTCGCATTAAATAATTCTAAAGTAATATGACCTTCAAATCCCGGATCTACCCAACCAGCATTCTGTATAAATAAACCCGCTCTACCAATTGAACTCCTCCCTTCTACAAAACCCGTCATCATATTTGAAAGTTTCACACATTCCTGTGTAGTCGCTAACACAAATGATTTACCAGGTATAATAAAAGACTTGGCAACGACTTCATCATACTGAATAGGATCTTTCAACGATTGCACATTATCTTTTGGTGAAATGGGTAGTAGAAAATGATTGCCTAATGTTAAATCAATAGAAGCGGGTTCTATAAGTTGTTCTCGATAAGGTGTGACACTTACTTGACCTTCACTAATAAACCGCTTAATATCTTGATCTGATAATATCAATTAAATCCCTCCAAATAAATTCATAATCAATACAGTTCCACATAAGCAAATGGTCGCTGTAATCATTTGTTTTACGACAATTCCTAGACCTTGCTTCCACCCTAAATTTTTAATTATCATAGTGATTGTTACAGAACATGCAGAAAATGTTGAACTAAATAATACTAATAAGAACACACTTTTTAACGACATCGTTTGCAATAATGAGCCCTGATTCATATTGAACAACAACATACCATCTTTTCTAATCATTGAGAATAGAATACCCGTTGACATCTCTTGAGGTGCATTCATCAACTGTAAAATTGGATTAAAGACATTTGCAGCCCACAGTAAAATAGGTGTCATAGAAAGGATACTCGCACATACACAAATCATCATAAATATTGGTAAAGCTTGAGCTAAGAATGACAGAATAGTCTGTTTGGATTCTTTCCATACAGCTATAATTGAAGGCTTTCTAACTTTATCTAACACAAAATAATGGGTTGGTATCATGCTTTTTGAGGACCATAGTTTAATATGTATTAAACCACCGATAAATACGATTATTAAATAAGGAATAAATAACCATGGGGCTTTGATTACACTGAATAGTGAAAGTGTCGCGCCAATTTGATAACTACATGATGATCCAAAGCTAACCATACTCATACAGTTATTTTTAGTGCAAGCACTACAATCATGATTGGCACGCAATACTGCTGCGGAATTACAACCAAATCCTTCAATAACTGGTACAATATCGTAACCAGTTAATCCTACTTTTGTCATAACTGGATCGATTGACCAAACGATATAAGATTTTAAATGACTTTCACTGATAATATTCGTAGAAATACTAATGAAAACGACAACGGGTAATGCCCAAATGATTGAATATATGCCGAGTGACAATAACCCATAATCCCCAAATAATAAGTCATTCAAAGCCTTTTCGTCGAATTGAACAGTATGTATTACATAGTCTAAAAACTGCTCTACCCAATGATTTTGAATATATTGAGATAAATAATAAGAAATATATATTGGCAACATAAACATTAATATGATTAAAGCAAAAGCTATAAACATGTCTTTTACTTTAGGAATATGTTTCGCTTGTTCTTGTCTTAAGATATTCAATTCAGAGATAATATATTTTGATTCGTCAGGGTCATCTATCTTTTGCTTACAGTTTTCATCTAGTGTGAGCTTTAATTGCTTTTGAATGATATACCTTTTAAACTGTAATTTCTGCTCTGTTGATAGTTTTTTTAGCTGCTTAATCACAATATAATGTTCACCGTTTGGTATCGGCGAACAAGTTCCATTTTTAATATTATATTCAACTTTTAACATGAACAGTTCACATCACAACAATCATAATCATCTAAAAACATTTGATTTGATTGATAGAACTCAATAGCATCTTCATTTGCTTCAAAGCTTTCTCGGTCACATATTAATTTTGCTAGAACAGCTAAACGCGTTCTAAATTTGTAAATATAACAAAGAATAACATCTTGATGTTTAACCGTATCTCCTATCATAAAGACATTAGGATTAATTGTTGATTCATCATCGTCAGTTAGCATAAAATTTGTACCATCATTTTCAAATAATATTCGAGTTAGTCGATTATGTTGAACAGGATTAAATCCAGTAGCAAGTATCGGTTCTTCGGAAATTTTCACATCGTCGTGTACGCCGTTAAATTGAATAACATATTGACCATTTTTATACTCAATTTCTTTCACCACATGTTCGGTATGAATACGTATGGGATAACCAAGTTCCTTTAATTCTTCATATCGTTGGTGTGTATAAGGAGAAAGTCGAATACTTGGATCAGCATCTTCTTGTTTATAACTTGTAGAATTAGTATAAATATCGACGATTTTACCGGATAATGCTAAATTGAGCGCTGCATCAAATCCGCTTTCGTTACCTCCAATTACGACAGCCAGTTCACCATTTATATCTGAAAATTTTTCAACCTCACTATAATGTCTACCATGTTTAAACGGTTTATAAGGATATGAAAAATTCCCTGTCGCAACAAAGATATATTCAGCATCAATAGTCCCATGATCTGTATACACTTTATATGTTTCATTGTCTATATTATTGGATACATCTAATACATTTGTATGTTGGTCAACTTTCAAGTTATAAATCTGTACAAGCGCTTCTAAATATTGAACATAATCTTTGCCTGAAATATGTTCTTTCTTAAAAGTAAAAGCAGGGGAACTATGAGGTGTGATTGCGTTAATATCTGGTGTTCCAAACCCATTTGTTGTAAACGAAGGTGTGATAAAACGAGTTGATAATGGCCAATTTTTAAAAGATTCACCAACTTGTCCTTTATCTAATATAAGAATATCATCTAATCCCATTTCAATTAATGCAATAGCCATACCTATACCAGCAGGACCCGCACCAATAATCACTACTTTATTTGTTTTTTCCATTTTAACACTTCCTAAATCGTAATCATTACTATTTAACGATATAAATAAAGTAACATTTTTAAAATGAATACGCAAGTTTAGAAAATTCATATTATTAATCAAATATTATAATGATAGTAAATAGTATTTAAATTAATATTAGGCGACTTATCCTATATAGATCATATAGAATAAGCCGCCTAGAAAATATTGTTTATTAAGTTTTCATTATTCGTGTTTAGATACTACTGGTTTTCTTATTTATCAAGTTGTATTTCTATAAGCAATATTATATGCATTATATTGATCATTAACCTCCTTATCTCACAGAAGCAAATTATTAATTATATTTAGAACAAGGTAGTACAAAATCTACTAATTGAAATATCATTTCCATATCATGTGTCACTATAAAAATAATATTATCTGGTGAAGATAATGACTTTATCTCATTACAAAATTGTTCTAATGAGTTTCTATCAAGACCTGAAGTTGGTTCATCAAATACGATAATTTTTTTATCAGATAGCAATGCAGATGCTACTGCTGTTCGTTGTTTTTCTCCTCCCGACAGAGAAGCAGGGTGCCGTGTTTCTAAATGGGACAAACCTAATTGCTTTAAGATTTGTTGTACTTGTTCTTCTGTTGCATCTGTACCTAACCGAACTTCATTTAAAAGCGTATTTGAGAACAATTGTTGATTTACGTCCTGCATGACCATAAATCCTTGTTTATTCAACATTTTCTTCTTTAATATCTGTTCATTTTCTTTGATAGCACCTTTATACTTGGTAAATCCTAATAATGTGTTTATAAATGTAGTTTTTCCTGCACCATTCTCTCCAATAACACCGATAATACTACCACCAGAAAATTGAAGGTGAGGAATACGAAACACATTCTTATCGTGATAAGATACTTCTACTTCTTCAAGTTCAATAGATAGAGAGGAATCTTCGTCAACATTTCTTTGAATTTGACATAATTCCCATGATTTTTCATTTGTTAGTTGCTTCAATTTTTTAGATAAAGAATCAACATTCATACTTCTGAGACCCATTGTAGATAACTCTTGTTCACTTTTAACATATAGTTCATCAAATGTATAAGTTGCTTGATGTTGTCCGGATTTCAAATATATAAATCTGTCTGCTAAGTCTTTTAACCAATATAGGCGATGCTCTGATAGTAGAATCGTATAGCCAAGTTTCTTCAAACTAGTCAGTAATATCTTTAATAATTCAATTGATTCATAATCTAAATTAGCAGTAGGTTCATCAAGAAGTAGTATTTTTGGCTTCATAGAAATAATAGAGCCACAGGCAACACGTTGTTTTTCTCCACCAGAAAGTTCAAATATGCTTCGATTAACTAGATTTTTTAAGTTTAAATCAGCTATTGTCTCTTCTGTTCTATCTAGAATTTCTTTTCGTGTTAAATTTAAATTTTCACATCCGAAAATCAATTCATTAGAAGTATCTAAATTGAAAAATTGAGATTTTGGATTTTGAAATACAGAACCAACATTTTTAGCTATATCACTAATAGTCTGGCCATTAATTGATGCGCCAAAGTGCTTTACTTCACCTTCCAACCTTAAGGTATCGTAAAATTCAGGTATTAACCCATTTATTACCCGGGTAATCGTTGTTTTGCCACAACCACTTCCCCCACATAAAACGACACACTCACCTTGCGCCACTTTTAGTGAAAACTCATCAATAATTTTAGTAGAATCAGATGTTGTCACGCTAATCTTTTGAAGATCTATCGCATTCATACGGTCATCCCCCTTTAAAAATAATGACGAGTGCAATAGCTATAAATATCACAAGGTAATCTACAATATTTAGTCGAAATTTGATGATGGTCGTTCGCTTTCTTCCGACATCTAATCCACGTGTCATTGCAGCTGCCGAGAGTTCTTCCATCACTTTACCGGATGAAATCAACATCGGAACTATCAATCGTTCTATGGTTAAGATTGGATGTTTCAAAAAGTAAATTGGACCGATATTAATATTTCTAAAAACCAATGCTTGTCGTATATTCTTTAAATGCTCTAATAATGTTGGAATAAAACGTAACATTACTACAAAAGCGACTGCAAAAGCATCTGGAATATGTAAGGTTTTAAACATTGCCAAATATTCACTAGCAGTTGTTTTTTCTGCTAAAATATAAAACATTGCAATCGCTGGTATAAATACTCTTACAACATTAAATATTATAAAAACAAAAGAAAAGTTTTGACTTAAATGAAATAATTCAGCAATTCCTTCTATAGCAATCGTCCCAAAGAATATCATGACAAACAGATAACACTTCATCATTTCTTTAGTATTCAATAAAAATAATGCTGTTAGTCCCCCTACAACACATTCTCCCAACATCGATCCACTTCGCATCATTATTATAGATGAAATAATAAAAACGATAATTTTTGTAATAGGTGAAATATCTATGAAAGCATCTTTTTTAAAATACAATGGCACATTTACAGTGTTCATCATATTCATACAATCCCGGCCTTCACAAAATGTTTTTTATTTAATTTATTACCTATAATTGCTCCAATGATACCGCCAATAATAGCAAGAGCAACTATTACGAGGATAATCCAATTTGGTGTAAGTGCAGAAAATTGTTCAACATAATCTTTTCCATAATAATATTCTGAAGACTTCATAAATTGATCCCGAGCAAATAATAGCATTGTAAAAGGACCAACTACAATAATATTAAAGATACTATAAGCGACTATATTTTTGAGCTTAGTATATTTACTTCTATCATTTAATACAACTTCAGCTAATATACCTGCGATAATAGAAATAAATAAAGGTGCAATAGTAGTAGATGACAATGTCAATCCTGATAATATAGCTAAAATAAATACAGCACCTCTCTTAGGAACTTTAGAAATATAAAGTATAAATACTGGTCCTAAAATAATGCCAGCTATTAAAGGTGTTAATAAGAACGTAACCGGATTAAGACCAAAAAGCATGCCAGTGGCCACTAAGATTACGATATATATTGCAGCAAAAGCACCGGCAAAAATATAATCTTTCGTATTCATTTTTTTCTTCATTTTACTCACTCTTTTCTTTTTCAACTGGTCCTTTTTTGACTCAGTTTTATTGTTATAAAAATTAATTAATTTTATGTTTATCCTTCATTTACTTGCCAATCACCACTTTTGCGTTGAAGGGATACAAGATGATGGTATAAATGCTCATTTGCCATCAATTGTTCATGTTTACCTTTTTCTTCTATTCTTCCTTCTTTAAGTACTACAATTTGATCACAGTGTTCAATCGTTTTAAGACGATGAGCAATTACCATGACTGTTTTATCTTTAATTAATTCACTAATGGCATTTTGAATCAATATTTCATTTTCAGGATCAAGTGATGCAGTTGCTTCATCTAATAACACGATGGGTGCTTGTTTTAAGAAAGCTCTCGCAATCGATAAACGTTGACGCTCACCTCCTGATAAAGTTTGTCCATTCTCTCCAATTACGGTTTCAAACCCATCTGGTAAACGTGTAATAAAGTCCGTACAGTTTGCCATTGCAGCAGCTTTATAAACTTCCTCATCCGTTGCATTACTATTACCAACTTTTATATTATTAAATACTGTATCGTTAAAAAGGATGACATCTTGGAATACAATGGAATAGTAAGATAATAATTTTTCTGGATGAATTTCATTAATATTATGACCATCAATTAAAATTTCTCCAATATGGGTATCCCAAAAGCGTGCTGACAATTTAGCCAATGTACTCTTACCACAACCAGATGGACCGACTAAAGCTGTGATTTCACCTTGCTTTGCAGTAAAAGAAATACCATGGATAACTTCTTTATCGTTATAACCAAAAGCAACATTTCGGAACTCGATATCAAATTTTGTTAATTCAACATTTGAAGAACCACTTTGTTCTTCAATCTCAAAGATATTTTTGATGCGCCTTGCACTAACAAGTGAATAAATAAATTCACCAATTTTGTATAACGAATTTGTTAAGGGGTCATAAATACGTACTGCTACAAAGATAAATAGTATAAATCCAAGTACCGTCAACTGTTGTTGTACTAAAAGATAAGTTCCAAGTAGTACAACGATACCTAAACCAACTCTTAAGATGTTATAAGAGATAGAGATAAAGATCCCTACTAGAACTTCATATAGGACTGCCCATGGAATTACAGATTTAATTGTATGTGTTAATTTTTGAATATATTGTTCTTTTTGACTGGAAGATTTAATCACTTTGATATTCTCAAAGAATTCTTGCAAACTTTCAGAAATGTTTAGTTTGAGTTGTCTATTTTTCTTATTAGTTGGTGTTGTAACAAATTTCGAAAGTATAATAAAAAGTAAAGAAACAGGCATACATAGGAAGAGTGCTAAAGCCATCTGCCAATTATAAAATGCCAATATCACTGTAATAAAACCACTAGATAGAATACCAGACACTAAGTTTGCAAAATCACTTGTTAACTGTTTCTCTATAACAGAAACATCATCCATCAATGTACTTGTAAAATCACTTAAATCTTTTTCTCCTAAATATGATAGTGGTAATTTACGAAACTTCTCGGCCATTCTCAATCGCATTTTCGCTGATTCTGTCCCAGAATTAATATACATTTGTTGGTACGTTACTAAATAAATAACAAAAATTATGGCTAATAGGATAATACAAGCAATTAAATAGCCCCAAAGTAGAATGGGTTGTTCTTGTGACTCTTGAATGTGTTTAATCATATCCTCAGCCAACATGACTAATAAAATAATGGGCAATACAACTGAGATTTGATGCAATGTCGTTAAGAACGTCGTTTTATATAAGTCTTTCTTACCTTGTTGAGTTAATGAAAATAATTGCTGAATATTCATCCTGTCACTCCTATCTTCCAGCTCACACTTTCTTGATAATTTCGATACATCTTCGCATAGACGCCATCTAGTGCAATCAGCTCATCATGTTTTCCTCTTTCGACAAGAGATCCAGCATCCATTACTAATATTTGATCCGCATGAGTTATTGTGGATAGTCGATGCGCAATCATTAATACCGTCTTACCTTTCATTACTGAATTTAATGCTTTTTGTATTTTATATTCATTTTCTGCATCACTAAAAGCGGTAGCTTCATCTAATAGTACAATTGGAGCATCTTTTAATATTGCACGAGCAATTGCAATACGTTGAATTTCTCCTCCTGAAAGGTATACACCTTTCGTTCCAAATACTGTCTCTAAACCTTGAGGCATTTTGTTTATAATTTCACGGCACTGTGCTTGGTCTACTGCACGTTCTACCTCTTCAATACTTGCATCAGGTCGATAAAACCTAATATTTTCAAGCAAACTCATCTTAAATAATTTTGTTTCTTGAAATACATAACTAATATTTGACATTAAATCATCATATTCTAAATCACGTACATCAATACCACCAATGGTTACGTTGCCTTCGTCAATATCATAAAATCGTGTAATCAAATTAAATATCGTTGATTTTCCACTTCCAGAGGGTCCAACTATAGCTGTGACAGAGTTTGAAGGGCTTTTAAATGTTAATTCATGTATGGCTTGATTAGTCATACCTTCATAAGTAAATGTTACATTTTCAAATTTTACGTCGTAATTTTCATATATTTTTAAGCTATTACGTGTAGGTAGAGGCTGTGCGCTATAAATAGTTGATTCTAAATTATCCATTGCATTAAAAATAATCATTGCTTTATACGAACTTTCCATAATTCGCATTAACATAAATGCGACTAAAGGTGTGAAAATCGCAAAGAATATATAACTTAATAACATATCAATTTGATTATCCTTATAATTAAAGAAGATAATTGCAGCTGGAATTAAGAATGCAAATATTCCATAAACACAAACAATATAACCACTCATCGCATTTCTCATTGAAAGTGCGTATTTTATAGTAAAATCTCGATAATTCTCTATAGCCTTGTTAAAGACTTTAAATGAAAATACTGTTTGTCCAAATACTTTTACAACAGAAATACCTCGAACATACTCCACAACATCATTGCCCATACTAGTAGATGCTGCTTGATATTGTTCTAGGAATTTTTCACTTTCTCCACCCATCATAAAGCGTAGCAACATAAATCCAATGATGACCGGTATGAGACAAACAAGTGATAATCTCCAATCAAAAATAAAAATAAGTACTAAAAACGCAATAGGTGTCGTAAGTGCTTGTGCCATATCAGGCACTTGATGGGCTATGTAATGTTCAACTTCTTCTGTATTTTTTTCTACAAGTTTTCTCAATTTACCAGTTTGATGCTTTTGAAAATATCCTAACGGTAATGATTTCATGTGATAAATGAGTTGAATTCTATATTTCGCTACTGTGTTAAAAGCAACTATATGTGACAATAAAAGTGCAAGACCATATAAACCAAAAGCTATCGACACATATAATACTGCATTCCAACCATACTGCGTCATATTGTCAACAACTGGCTCAGTTAATCCATTTTTAGCAGTCAACATTTCCTTCACTACATAATAAACATTCAAATAAGCGCCAAGACTCACTACACTTGAAATGATAGATATTGCGATAGAAGCATAAAACAGATAAACATAATTCCCCATGATTTTTGTAAGTTTAATTAGATTTTTATTCTTCATAGTCTCTAGTATGTAACTTAGTTAATAAATTACACATTCTCCTTTCCTATTAATAGGTATACCATTTATTCCTTCTATACGAACAAGCACAGCCATATCTTAATACTGATTACTAACAAATAAATTAATCAAAAGTGTAATCATTACGATTTAAAAATTAAATAATTCACCTCTTTTTATATAAAATTTTATTACTACAATGAATATATTTATCTATTTAATGTTATTATTGCTTTTTTATAGAAACTTACAATAATATAATAACCTAGTTGATAATCATTATCAATGAAATTATGTAAAGAATTTACAAATGAATAAGCCTTTCTAACCATAAAAAAAGAAGCCTCTTATCGAGACTTCTATCATTTTTCTATATATTCAAATTCATTTAGTGTGCACGAAGACTGCGAGATATCGTGCGTTATGCCCTGAAATAGTGCCCGGGCGCACGAAGTCTACGAGATATCGTGCGTTATGCCCTAAAATAGTGCCCGGGCGCACGAAGACTGCGAGATATCGTGCGTTATGCCCTAAAATAGTGCCCGGGCGCACGAAGACTGCGAGACATCGTGCGTTTCCAAACTAAAACCAGCAGCATTCCACATATTAGATGCTACTGGTTTTTTCTTACAATCTCCAACCTTCTGATTGTGTCTTGATTTGGATGAAGTTCTGATAAGTTCCTGCTTGATTCACGAGTGTTTCGTGATCGCCTTTTTGTATGATTTCTCCTTCGTTTAATACGATGATTTCATTGGCGTTTTTAATTGTTCCAATTTTATGTGCGATTGTGATAACTGTTTTGCCTTTGCTTAATTCATCAATTGCACTTTGTATGAGATGTTCGTTCTCTGGATCAATACTCGCAGTTGCTTCATCTAGTATGATGATTGGTGCGTCTTTTAATATCGCCCTTGCGATAGATATACGTTGTTTTTCTCCACCAGATAAATTATTCCCTTTCTCATTGACCATTGTTTGATAGCCATCCGGTAGTGACATGATGAAGTCATGACAGCATGCTTGTTTCGCAGCTGCGATAACTTCTTCTTTAGTTGCATCTGGCTTACCGTATAAAATATTATTTTCGATTGTATCATTAAATAAGTAGACCTTTTGAAACACCGCACTAATATGAGACATCAGTGTACTTAGTGTCATATCTCGGATATCGACGCCACCTATTCGAATTGTACCTTCGTCTACATCATAAAATCTTAACAACAAATTACATAAGGTAGACTTACCGCTTCCTGATGGTCCTATGATTGCTGTAGATGTTTGTGCCCCTACTTTAAAGCTCACATCATTAATCACACGGTGCTCTCCGTATGAGAAGCTTACATGATCAAATTCAATATCAAAGTTATCGATTTCGATATCTCTTCCTGTTTCATCTAATATAGGTGCGTTCTTAATTTCTTCAATATCATTTAACGTCATATCAATCATTTCTAACACGTGTGCTGCACTGTTTACATTCTCCACACTTTCAAATATCACAAATGAAAAGATAGAAATCATAATAAGCGTTGGTAAATCAATGCTTTGATTGATATATAATAAGCATGCAATAAATACTATGACGATAGAAACAATCTTTAAGCTCAACAAATGCAATAAATTAAACGGTATGTATTGTAATTCAATTTTTGAATTCACGCGTTTACTTTCATCTACTGCTTTGTTAAAACTTTGAAGACTCGTATTTTCTTTTGAGAATGATTTAATAACTTGAATACCTCGAACGACTTCAAGCACTTTCTCAACAAGTTGATTTTGAACATGATGATAATGCGGCGCGTTTTGATGGCTTTTCTTTTCTAATAAATGAATGCAAAGTAAAGAGAGCACTACGCCAATAAGTGCTAATAGTGACACTTCCCAAGACACAACTAAAAGCGACAAAATTAATACAGTAATTAATATATAGCCGTTTACGACAATATCGATCATCTTCATTGCATAATTTTCTAAGAACGTTAAATCTGTTGTAACAACCGTTGCAAGTTCATTTGTTTGATGGTCTTCAAAATACCCTAGTCTTACGTTCTTAAGTTTATCACCAATATTTAAACGTTCTTTCGCACTCATTTCATAGGCGATACTTTCTTGAAGTCTATTCTTTAAATAAGCTGTCACAAATCTTGCTAATACTAATAAAATCATGATGCCTAACACACTCATAATTTCATACATTTCAATTTGTTTATGAGATAGCACACGGTTAAACACTTGGGCAGCTAAGAAGATTGGTAAGGCGATAAAAATAGAATTAATAAATGACATTACAAATCCTAAAATCATTCTTGATCTATAAGGTGTCGCCCACTTTAAAATCTTAAATGTAATCTGAAACATGTTAATCCTCCTTTATATTTGAATGTATTACAAATTAAGAAGAGACCCCCCAATCTTTCGCACCGATGTGCATATCCCACATTTGTTTATATTGACCGTTCATATCCAGTAGTCTTGCATGGTCACCTTTTTCAAGAATTTGTTGATGACCTAACACAATAATTTGATCTGCTTGTTTAATGGTAGATAATCGATGGGCAATAACAATAAGCGTCTTATTTTGAGTTAAAGCATTTAATGCAGCTTGAATTTTTTGTTCATTATCTGGGTCGACATAAGCTGTCGCTTCATCTAATACAATAATCGGTGCATCTTTCAAGATCATTCTCGCTATTGTGACACGTTGTTTTTCACCGCCCGATAATTTATCACCAACTGAACCTACATTCGTATCATAGCCCTCTGGCAATTTCGTAATAAATTCATGACATTGCGCTAATTTAGCCGCTTCTTCAACCGCTTCATCCGATGCTTCCGGATTACCTAATTTAATATTTTCTTTAAACGTAAGATTTAATAAGAAGTTATCTTGGCCTACAAAACCAACTAATTCATTCAGTTTCTTAGGTTCAATATCTTTAATATTTACGCCACCGATATCAATTTCACCGGATGTTACATCCCAGAATCTTGAAAGTAATTTCGCAATCGTAGACTTACCACTACCAGATGCACCAACAATTGCTGTAAAAGTCTTCTCTGGAATATCAAATGACAAATGATTAAATACTAAGTTATCTTTGTCATTTGAATAAGAGAACCCAACATCATTAAATGTGATTTGATGATTTTTAGGTTCTTTAAAAGCTTTCGAGACTTCAAGTTCTTCTAAATTCAATACTTGGCGTACTTCTGTAATCGCATATTGGATTGATTTTAATTGATTAACATAATTCGTAAAGTTCTTGATTGGTGCGACAACACCTAAAGACAGTACTAAGCAAATAAAAAATTCTGCATAGTTCAACTGGTCAATTGAAATCAAATACATACCTAGTGGTAGCACACCTAGAAAAGTCGAAGGAAGAATACTTGCACCTAAGTTCATATAGCCCCATGTGCTTTTAAACCAATTTAAAGTATGTATCTTATATGCATTAACAGCATCTTTATATTTTTTATAAGAATTTTGAGATTGATTAAATGTTTTAATGACTTCTATACCTTCAATGTATTCAACAATTGAGCTATTCATGTAATTATTCGATGCCATTTGTTCTTCATATGTCTCATTAAATCCAGACATTAATTTTTTAAAAGCAAAAAATGCAATCGGCACCGTAATCAACATGGCACAAGCCATACGCCAATCGATAATGACGATATAAACAAATATAGAAATAGACAGTAATAAATTACCTACTACTTCTGGAATAATATGCGCTAACGGTAATTCAATCGTTTCTACTTTATCGACAAATATACTTTTAAGTTCACCAATTTTTTTAGATTCTACTACACCTAAAGGTAAACGCATTAATTTATGTGCCAATTGCTTTCTAATATTAGATAAAATATCATAAGCCGTCACATGTGATAACATCGTCGAACTTCCGAAACAAATAACCTGTATCACATAAGCACCTGCCGCGATACTTATATAATAAATAACTTGATTCATCTCTGTATTTCCATCAATCATTAATAGTATGATTTTATATACCGTCCAATAAGGCACTAATCCTGAAAACACACTAATAATAGACAATACAACAGATAAAACAATCTTCCATTTAGCATCTTGTCCAAATACGAGTAATGATTTTATCCAATGTTCATCGGTGTTCATACTTTACTGACTCCTCTCATTGATGCGAATTATACATCGAAATAATGATTCAATTGATCGATGCCTTGATGATTCAATGCGAACTGATTAATAAGACGACCATCTCCAAAATGTAAGACATATGTACAAATCTCTAATATCAATGATTTATCATGTGTAATGATAAAGATTTGCTTTCCTTTGTCATGGATGTCGTTAATCATTTTCGCGACTTTTTTCATATGATATAAATCAAGCCCTGAAGTAGGTTCATCAAATATAATGATTTCCTTACCACTCAATATTGCCGTAGCAATGGCCATTCTTTGTTTTTCTCCACCAGAAAGTGACAATGGATGTTCATGTTTTTTATCTAACAAATTCATACTTTCTAACATGTCATCAACTTGTGTTTCCGTTACTTGAACATTTAATAGCTGTAATTCTTGTTCCAAGCTTTCCGTAAATAATTGTGTGTTTACATCTTGGAAAACCATATAGCTCTGCTTTAATAATTGTTTCTGTTTAAGTCGCTTCTCATCATACGTCACATGTCCTTTAAAATCCTTCAGCAAACCACACAAACATTTAGCAAAGGTCGATTTACCACTTCCGTTATCGCCAATAATCGCGACTACTTCACCTTTTGGTATGGCTATTTCATTCACATCTAATTGTTTCTCTTTATTAAATTTGTCATACATATAAGTAAAGTTATGCATTTCCATAACATGATCACCAAACTGTGGCTCATGTTGCAATCGTTCCTCTTGTCCGTATCGAATACCCATTCTTTCAAGTTCGTCACGATCTAGTGATTTAAACGAACCTATTGGATAATGTGCATGTAACGAGCCGTCTTCCATATAATAGACGCTATCTGCCTCATCCATAATATAATCCAAACGATGTTCTATCAGAACGACCGTTTTACCACGTTCTTTCAAATAACAAATCATTTCTTTTAATTTCTTAATGCTATACATATCTAAATTTGAAGATGGCTCATCTAATACGACGACATCTGGGTTAGTAATAAGTACTGTCGCACATGCAATAATTTGTTTTTCGCCACCTGATAACTCAAATATATTGCGATCCAATAAATGCTCAATCTTAAACTGGTTCATAACTTTTTTAATCTTTTCAATGATGACCGTTTTATCAATACCTTGATTTTCCAAATTAAACGCAAGCTCACTTGTCGTATCAACGTTATAAAATTGCGTCTTCGGATTTTGAAATACACTACCGACCATTTGTGATAATTGATACATCTCAATTTCCGATATATTGCGTCCATACAAGTAAACATGCCCACTTATGTCACCATGTTGAACTTTAGGAATTAAACCATTTATCAATTTAGCAACGGTAGACTTCCCGCTACCTGATTTACCACAGAACACGACTAATTCACCTTGTTTAATTTGAAGTGAGACATTTTGAATAGCTGGTTCTTCTGAAGAAGCATAGTTGAACGTTACATTATCAAATTTAATCATTAAACAACTTCTCCTTAAAATAAATAATCCATAATATCACCATGATAATGATTAACAATATATCAAGTAGTTTAAACTTCACGACGCATACATTCGTCCGTTTAAATGGAGAATCAATCCCTCTCGTCATCGCTGTAAAAGAAAGATCATTCCCTATTTGAACAACAGATATAATAAGCGGAATCATTCTATATTCAATCATTTTAAAAAAATGATTCGAAAAGTTAATACCTCGCATTTTCATGGCATAATTAATATTTCGATATTCTTCAGCAATCGTCGGGAAAAATCTAAAAATCACAGATATTGGAATGATAATATTTCTAGGTAATTTCATTTTTTCCATAGCTGCTATAAATTCACTTACTTTTGTAGAGAATAACGTGTAATAGCCAACAATAAACCCAGGAAACATATTCATAAATATCCCAACAAATGCGAGCAGAATAAATTTAATCATGCCTTCCGCATAAGGAATAACCCAATATTGAATGCCTATCAGCACCAAAAAAGTAACCGCACATTTAATAAATAAACTGATTTTATGAATAGATAATAATAATGCGAGTGAAAATAAAGTTAAACATACTCTTAAAATGCTTTGTGAACTACCACTTGATATTAAAATCGTACTTATCGTAATCGTTAAAGCGATCTTAGTTCTAGGGTCTAATTTTGCGACAATATTCCTATGATCTCTTAATGGACCAACAACCGTCTTCACACAAGTCCCGCCTTTTTAAAATGTTTACTAAACATTTTCTTACCTAACCATGCACCAATAAGACCACCAATCACTGTCAAAATAAACATCACAGGTAATGTCCATAAAGGTGTAATAGATTCCAAAACATTTACATAATCTTGACCGTAAGACTTCCCGACCTCTTTAAAGTATTGATCTCTTGCAATAAACATTCTTACAACAAATCCCATCATCCAAAATGAGAAAATAGCATAGCCCCACGCAATTGATTTCCACTTTTTATATCCACCAGATTTCATAATGAAGTCACCAATCAAACCAAAGATAATACCAAATGGAATCATAATTAAGCCACTGCCCATCACTGTAAAAGCAATACCTAAAATCGTTCCAGTCAATGTCACCATACCAAATTTATCTATCTTCATAACATATAAAATAAACGGAATACCGCATACAATCGGACAAATGAACCCTAGAAACGGTATAAAAAATGGTATATAACCAATCATAAAAGTAACAAAGAACACTACTAAATAAATCGCTGTAAAAATACCTACTGTAATTAAATCTTTAACTGATAATTTATTCATAATCTAACTCCCCGTCTGTTAAAATTTTGATTTCATAAGCATAATCATTACGATTTAAAAATTAAATAATTCACCTCTTTTTATATAAAATTTTATTACTACAATGAATATATTTATCTATTTAATGTTATTATTGCTTTTTTATAGAAACTTACAATAATATAATAACCTAGTTGATAATCATTATCAATGAAATTATGTAAAGAATTTACAAATGAATAAGCCTTTCTAACCATAAAAAAAGAAGCCTCTTATCGAGACTTCTATCATTTTTCTATATATTCAAATTCATTGAGTATGCTATTTGTCCGCCGTCTGCGAGATGAACTTGTACTGTCATGAATTTAGCTACGTCTGAAGATAGGAATAATACCATTTCTATGGATTGCCTTTCCGAGATTTCGTCATTTCTGTTTCTGTTAGTCCTGGTGCAATCGCATTAATTCTACCCCCATTTTCACCGTAATCGAATCTTGCTGATTTTGCCATCCCTACTACAGCATGGTTAGCTGCAATATATGGATTCATTTCTGGGTCTGCTATTAAACCTGCTACAAAAGCTGTGTTTACAATCGTTCCACCGTTTTCAAGCATGGTTGAATTTCATATTTCATAGATAAGAAGACGCCTTAAATGTCTACATCTAATACTTTATCAAAAGTATCTACGTCAATATCAGCAAATTTATTTAGTTTATTTAGAATACCTGCGTTATTATATACATGATCTAAACTGCCAAATGTTTCAACTGTTTTATCGACTAAATTTTTCACTTGGTCAGGTTGTGAAACATCTGTTCTTACAAAAATGGTTTTACTATATTTGTCTTTGATTTCTTGAACCGTTTGTTTAGAACGTTCATCAAAATCATCAAACACAATATTTCACCATTTTTATCAAATTTTAAAGCAGTAGCCTTACCAATACCCGAAAACGCAGCCGTAATCAGAACCGTTTTGCCTTCAAATTCACTATACTTAATCATCCGAATCACTCCTATAATATTTAATACTTATATCACATTAAGTAAATTTACATTATTGTTACAAAGTAACTCAGGTAAAATATAAATTTTTCAAAATTATTTATTTTAAATCATTATCTTTTTATTAATGAAAAAATATTGCCTGTGAAATGAATTGAAGTTGTATTATTATTAATGATTGAAACCTAACAAATAGCTATAATAAAACATATAATGAAGATTATGGGGGTAGCTATAATGATTTATATTATAAGACATGGTCAAGCTGAACATAATACAGATGAACCTTATAGTTTTAATATAAGGAATCCAAAGTTAACATTACAAGGAAAAGAAGATTATAAAAAGTTAAGAAAAGAAATTAGAAGTGATTCAAGATTTTGGGTTAGTCCTACTGTCAGAGCTATAGAAAGCGCACAATTATTAAGTGATGAAAATGATATTACAGTTGTTGATATATTAGCACCTAGAATTTATCCTTATAAAAAAGTTTCTTTAAATCCATGTGATCAAATGGTACCAAGTGATTATAATATAAGTTTGAATTTTATAAGTGTAACCGACGTAGCGCATCCAAATGATTTAAATGAAGAAGCATTTATTTCACATTTTAAAGAATTCATTGATGAATATATAGATGATGATAAAAATAATGTAATCATAACTCATGATGGCGTTATAGCAACTTTATTGGCGTATTATAAAAACATCAAACTTGAGCGAGATTCGAATCATGATTTGATGTTACATGATGATATATTTAAATTTAACAAGCAAGACTTTTTAAAAGGCTTTAATGAATAAAATAATTAGTTTTAACAAATTCAAAACTTTTATTTAGGTGTGGTACGAGATGGTAGAGTTATTTGTTGTATTAGGGGTTATTTTGACCAATGTCATTTATGATGTAATTGTCTATATGACGCATAATGATATTTCATATATGATATGTTTATTTGCCTACAGTATTGGTATATATTTAAGATATCAATTTCACGAGAGTCAAATACATGTAACACGAAGACAAAGGATTAAAGAGTTATTTATAAATCTCACGATATTTATGAGTATGAGCTTAGGTTTTATCCTGATAAAAGCAGCTGGGTGGGCAAATATTTATACAATGTTAATCTATTACTTTTTTATAGTTGGCGTTATCATTCTTTATATAAATAGAAAAAACACTCAAGTACGCGATAGCCGTGACAAATAACGTCATGGCTTTTTGTTATCTTGTTATTCAGGTATTTTCACTAATAATTGTGCAAAATGATTGGGTTCATATATAATGAGTCCTAATATTATTTCAAATAAATTAATCTAACATAATCTTGATTAAGCCCAAAGCAAAGGAGTTCTTTTATGATTATTCGAGAAATGACACAAGAAGATAACGCAAAAGTAAAAGAAATTATACAAAGCTCATTAGAATCACTTGGACTTGCGATTCCTGGGTCAGCTTATTATGATCCTCAACTTAACGATCTTCACAAATATTATGCTAATTTAAACCATGCGAACTATTGGGTAGCTGAAATTGAAGAAGAAATTGTGGGTGGCGTTGGAATAGCCCCTTTTAACGAACATGATAAAGTTTGCGAATTACAAAAGTTATATTTAATTCCAAAAGCACAAGGACTAGGACTTTCCAAGAAACTCATGGAAACCGCTCTGTCCTTTGCCTTTGAACATTATGAACAATGTTATTTAGAAACAATGCATGAATTAAAAGCAGCATGTATCCTGTATGAGAAATTTGGATTTACACTTTTAAACGAACCACTCCCAGGTTCTGACCACTCCGCAATGGATGCGTGGTATATAAAGTCTAAAGAAGATTAATAAAAGCCATGACAAATTACGTCGTGGCTTTTATTTCATTTCTCAGCAACAATACTTTCTATACACCCTTGTAAATACCTTCAAAAATATGTAAATTAAATATAAGTATCATTTTACACTAGCAGTAATACATATTATCTTTAGAAAGTAGGTAAATGCCTTATGAGAAAATTATACAATTTCATCATGGCGATAATTGCATTCTTATTATTAGCATGTTTGCCTGCTTTATTCGATGATCAACATTTTAGTTTCTTGAATTATCTTAATGCCTTGAAGTCGACATTTTTATACACATTTCATCCTCAAGAGATTATATTTACAAATAAAATATCACATATTGAACGCAGTTTATTTCCATTCTTTATTGAACCTTGGATAAATACTATTGTGATTTTGTTTGCTGCGCTATTGTTAGCTTTTATCGTATCTTTATTATTTACATACCTTCTATATGTTAATGACCATATTAAAAAATGGTATTTAAAAATTAATACAGTTCTATCTATTATTCCCGATATTTTTTATATACCTTTTTCTATTTCATTGATGATATTATTTTATCGATATACAGATATTCTATTGTTTAATGTAGCGAATAGTTCCGAGGATAAAGCTTTAATATTCCCTATTTTGGTGCTATCCATTATACCTTTAGTGAGTAGTGTGACATTTTTAAGTAGTATTCTAGATGATGTATCTCGTGCAGATTTTGTTGAATTTTCTAGAGCGAAGGGTTTATCAAATATAGAGCTATACTTTAAACACATATTAAGGAATTTGTTTGCATCATATTTAATCAACTTTAAACATATTATTTGGATCACGCTTTCAAGTTTATTACTTTTGGAAAGAATCTTTAACATGCACGGTTTGTCATCATTTATATTTGATTATGGATCTCCAGAAGTATTATTTGTCACGTTTATATTGATTTATGTACCTATATCTCTCGCCATATTTATGAGTCATAAAGTATTATTTACCATCACTGGCGTACGGGGAGGGTTATCATGAAGAAATTTTATATACTATTAACGTTACTTATCTTACCCGCCCTAGTTGGTGTGATTTATTTTGATTTACTAAACATCACGCCTAAATCTATGAATTTTCTATACAATTCTAATGGGGATATTATGAAAAGCTCGCCATTTGCACCTAGCTTCAAAGCATTGTTTGGTGTGGATACCGCTTCTAAAAACATGTTATTTGAAGTGTTATCAGGATATCGTATCACTATACTGATTATCATCGTCATATCAAGTTTATCTGTTCTTTGTTCAGTAGTAATTGGAACTTATTTAGCATTTAATCGCAAGACAACAAGTATTTACAGTATCTTCTCTAATGCTTTATTTTATATTCCTCAATCTATATTGGCGTATATCTTATTACAACCTTTACTATATGAAACAATAGATGGATTTACGACTAATATGCAATTTAGAATGACTTACAATATCATCATTCTTACAATCTTAATGATCCCTACGACTACTATGCTGATAAAAGAATCAACCCAGCACATATTAAATCAAGACTATATCGAAGCTGCTTATACCATTAGTCCTCATGATAAACATATTTTTATCAAACATGTATTACCTAACATACAAACTCAATATTTAATCATATTTTTGAGAATATGTTTTCAAACTTTGCTCGTCATGACACACCTAGCCTTCTTCAAAATATTCTTAGGAGGTACAAAGGTTTGCTATGGACCCGCATGTGAAATTATAGAACGACCAAGTATCAATGACTTAAGCAGTTTATTAGGCTTTCACTCTAACGAGCTAACAACAAACTGGTGGACATTCTACGCACCATTAGTTGGCATATTATATATATTTATCATTATTAATTTGATGTCTCAGGAATTGAAGAGATCAATACTTAAATATTAAAAAGCCGAGACGAAGGATGTCTCGGCTTTTTTTGTATTGAGGGTTGAGGGGCGCACGATATCTTTGGAGTCTTCGTGCGATACGACCTGATTTCACACTATAACGCACGATATCTCTCAGTCTTCGTGCGATACGGCCCTATTTTAGCCCCAACTGCACGATATCTCGTAGTCTTCGTGCGATACGGCCCTATTTTAGCCCCAACTG
This sequence comes from Mammaliicoccus sp. FSL K6-3158, assembly GCF_038005105.1. NCBI lineage: Bacteria > Bacillati > Bacillota > Bacilli > Caryophanales > Staphylococcaceae > Mammaliicoccus > Mammaliicoccus sp. FSL K6-3158. Next base: position 113,716 of record NZ_JBBOSL010000001.1, on the reverse strand, counting down.
CACGATATCTCGTAGTCTTCGTGCGATACGGCCTGATTTGACCCCTAACTGCACGATATCTCTCAGTCTTCGTGCGATACGGCCCTATTTTAGCCCCAACTGCACGATATCTCTCAGTCTTCGTGCGATACGGCCTGATTTGACCCCTAACTGCACAATATCCCTCAGTCTTCGTGCGATACGGCCCTATTTTAGCCCCAACTGCACGATATCTCGTAGTCTTCGGGCGCTCAAGTCCGAACAAAAAAAGACTCGACACATAGCATGCCAAGTCTATTTTCATTAAAGTGTATGTTGTAATTGCCGTTGTTCTTTTAATTTGAATATATAATCTGGCGAAACTTTTTGTAAGAATTTTTTTGTGCGTTCTTGTTTAGGATAATTGAAAATTTCATGAGGTGTGCCCTCTTCAATGACATTGCCTTGGTCCATAAAGACAACTTTATCAGCGACATGTTTTGCAAATTCCATTTCGTGTGTGACAATAACCATAGTGACACCTTGATTTGCAATTTTAAGCATGACTTCTAATACTTCTCCTACGAGTTCGGGATCTAATGAGGCAGTTGGTTCGTCGAATAGAATAATTTCAGGATTAATCGCGAGTGCTCTAGCTATACCTGCTCTTTGCTGTTGACCGCCTGATAATTGACTTGGATATTGGTCGAGTTTATCACCTAATCCTACTTTTTCTAGTTCTGAAATTGCAATTTCTACTGCTTCTTTTTTTGTTTTTTTCTGTACGACAATAAGCGCTTCTGTTACATTTTGAAGAATTGTTTTATGTTTAAATAAGTTGTAATGCTGGAAGACCATTGAAGTTCTTTTTCTCAGTTCTAGAATATCTTGTTGATTGGTTTTATTTACATTAATAAGCTTGTTACCAACAATAATTTCACCTTGTTCTGGTTTTTCAAGTAGATTTAAGGATCGTAATAATGTTGTCTTTCCAGAACCACTTGGCCCTAGAATAGCAATAACTTCTCCTGTTTTTACCGATAAATCAACGCCTTTAAGTACTTCTATACCATTGAAACTTTTAACTATATTTTTAGCTTGAAACATTTAGAATTCCTCCTTATATACGGATCGTCTTTTTTCAGCGATACTTTGAATGTATTCAATGATTAAACTTAATATCCAGTAAATAATACCTGCAGCGATAAATGCTTCTAAAAATGAATAATTGTCTGCTGCCACAATATTAGCTGTGCCTGTAATTTCAGGTACGGCTATGATTGATGCTATTGAAGTTGTATGTAAGAATCCAATTAGCAAATTAGTGAAGTTAGGGAAAGCAATATCAATAGCTTGAGGCAACAATATTCTTTGAAACACTTCTTTATGTGTCATTCCGGTTGAATAAGCTGCTTCTATTTGACCGTGGTCAACAGATATGATGCCTGACCTTATAATTTCAGTTAAATATGCACCGGCAGTTAATGATAATGCCATAATGACAAATACTACGACAGGTATTTTGTTAGGATCAACTGAAATATACATTAAATCGGCAACTAATTTTATAAGAGCTGGTAAACCTAAATATATAAGCATAATGTGCAATATAACAGGTGTACTTCTGAAAAATGATGTGTAAAAATGCGATAGTGGTTCCATAAATTTAATGTGTCTTATTTGAATAAAGGATATTACAATTGCAATTAATAAACCGAATATTATTGGTAAGATGGTCATTAAAATAGTTAAAGGAATGACTTTAACCATCGCTTGTAACGCTACACCTATAAAGGGAATATCAAGATTCATCTCATCACTCCTTAAATTTTCAAATCATATACAGTAGTAAGTGAATCTCCTTTTCGAGTCAACTGACTTACTTTAGAGAATAATTTTTCTAATAATATTGCAGTTAAATAATAAATGATAGCCAGAGAAACATAGACTTCTAAAGAGTGATTACTTGAAGAAATTAATGTTTCCCCACGGCCAGACATATCCATGACACCAATCGTAAATGCCAATGATGTATCTTTTAAAAATCCAATAATCGTATTACCGAAATTGGGTAATGCTTGGTACATCGCTTGTGGAAAAATGACTCTCACAAAAGTTTGACGTTTTGTCAGTGCAATACTATAAGCAGCATCAGATTGATCTTTTCCAACGCTATTGACTGCACCTCTAATAATTTCAGCTATACTTGCGCCACTACCTAGCGCATAAGTGACGATAGCTGCATATAATGGTGGAATATTAGATGTATCAATACCCATTAACATGGTGATGACTGGTATACCATAGAACACAATAAACAATTGAATGATTATTGGTGTACCTCTGAAAAAGGATATATAAATAGTGCTTAACTGATTTAATATAGGTACTTTATATATTTTAGTGAGTGCGATTAAGAGTCCGATAACAAATCCAATAATGAGGGATAATGTCAAAATATATAAAGTAGTAGGTAAGTATTTTATAAGTTTTGGTAAAAAATCTAATATAAGTGTGACATCAAAGTATTTGTCCAATGCAAATCACTTCCTTAATCAATAAGAAGATTTAGCATAGTTTTCACCAAGCCATTTCTTACTTAATTTTTCTAGCGTACCATCTTCTTTAATTTCTTTTAGTGCTTTATCTACATCTTTACTGAGAGGCTTATTTTGCTTGTTGAACATAAAGTAAACTTTAGAGTTAGATAATACTGGTCCTACTGATTTTTGTTTAATTGGGCTCGTTTTATTCTGGAAATCAACTGCAAAAGGTGTTGTGACTGTTGCATCAGCTCTTCCTGTTTTTAATTGATTAGCTGTGTCATTAGAACCTTGTCCAGCATATCCAATATCAAAGTTATCATTTTGTTTCTTAGAAACTTTTTTAATAACAGGTACGGCGTTACTAGATGCAGAAACGACGACTTTTTTCCCTTTTAAGTCTTTAGGATCTTTGATTTCATTGTTATCCTTTAAGACCGAAAGTTTTAAAGGAAACACACTATAAGGCGTTTCATTAAATAAGAATTTTTTTGAGCGTTCATCACTTTTTTCCATTTGATGTGCAACCATATCGACTTTATTTTGCCCTAAACTTACTAATAAATTTGAGAAATTCATTGTTTTGAATTTAAATTTATAATTAGGTAATCGTTTATCAATTTCTTTAACAAGTTCGACGTCATAACCTGTTAATTCACCGTCTTTATCTATAAAGCAAATGTTAGGGAATTGTGTTCCAGTCCCTACATTAATGGTTTCGACTTTGGATTTACTTTTAGCAGAGCATCCTGAAAGTGCTATAAGTAATGCAAATGTTATAACTAAGCTTAATAATTTTTTCATAGAGACCTCCAATAATTATTGTTGTAGTAAGGTTTTATCAAATGAATGAGGTATTAATTCTTTATACATTCGTACAACTAAATCATCGTAATCAGTTTCAATTTCTTCATAAACTTTGTAACCTCTTCCTATGTACATATCCAATAACCATGGATGTTTTTTTGCAGAAGTTCCTAAAGTTAGTGCCGGTGACTTTAGTGTATTTTTTAAAATGTCATTTTCAACATAATCTAATAAGGTTCTACCTATGCCTTGTCCTTTAAATTTGGGTTTAGTAGCAAACCACCAAATGAATGGATATCGTGAATCAAATTCTGCAGACTCCCATGGAAATCTAATCGTAACTGTTGATGCAATTTCTCCATCTTTTTCTAATACATATGTAGAATTACTTTCAAGATTCTTTTTTGCTGCATCCAGATCTACTCGAACTGATGGCCAATCAATGCCAAGTTCTTTCAAAGGTAAGTATGCTTCTTTAATAAGAGAAAGATATTCATCCCAGTCTCCATATGTTGCTAACCTAATATTATAATGACTCATTTTATTCACTCCTATTTGTTCGAAATATAGTTTAAAACATTTATTTATACTATTCCGATAGATTTAGTATGTTTTAAACATTACAACTTGCGCAACTTTGTGTCAATAGTTATTTTTTGAATTTTTAAAATTTTAAAAAACAATCTTACTTAAACAACTAGCTAGTCTTGACGTTGCTAGTGTTACGGATAAATAACAATGAGCCTAATACATAATCGTCTTAAATTTAATGTTTTATTAATTCCGAGTAATTAGATATGTATACTTGACATAAAAGCATATTGTATTTAGTATTGCTATCATATTCAATTTTCAGAAAATTAAAAGGGGGTTTATAAGATGGATTTTAGTATCCTTAATCAAGTGCCAATCTCACATAATGGAACTGCACAGCAGGCGCTTAAGCAGGCTATAGAATTAGCAGTAGTTGCAGAAGAAACTGGTTATGCACGTTATTTCGTAGCTGAACATCATAATATAAATAATCTTGTAAGTACTGCACCAGAAATAGTTGTTGCCCATTTATTAGCAAAAACAGAAAAAATCAATATTGGTACTGGTGGTATTATGTTACAGCATTACAATCCTTTTAAAGTTGTAGAGGAATTTCACTTACTTAATCAATTGGCACCAAATCGTGTTGATTTAGGTGTGGGTAAAGCACCCGGTGGATTACCATTGTCTACTGAAATACTTCAATATGAATTAGAAAAAGGGAAACAAAATTTTGATGAGAAGTTTAAATTATTGAATCAATTTAATCTTGGAGATTTTGATTCATCACATAAATGGTCAAATATTAAAACAACTCAAAAAGAAAATAATTGGAACCCACCAAATGTATATTTACTTGGAGGCAGTGAACATACGGCATCATTTGCTGCTAGTGAAAAAGTCAATTTCATATTTGCACATTTTATTAATGCTAATCAAGAAAATTTAGATCAAGCTCTTAAAATATATAAGAATCAATACCCTGATGGGAAGATTATTGTAGCCATAGCAACTGTTATTATTGATAATGATGCAGACGAACGCTTTGTAAAAGACTCTATGAAGAATTATAGAATTCATTTTCATAATGGGAAATCCTTAAATTTAGGTTCACTTGAACAGGTAGAAGAGTTTAAAGCACAGACACTTGATTCTTTTGAAGTTGAAGAAGTCGAAACAGAAATTATAAAAGGAAGTACATACGAAGTAAATAAACAAATTGAAGAATTGAACCACTTAGGTTTAATTGATGAAGTTATGTTACATATACCTGTAAATGATCATAAATTAAGAAAACAAACCATTCTTCACTTATCCCCTAAAAACCAATTAAATATTAAAGAGAAAGAGGAGATTATATGAGTAAAAAAATAAAATTTGGTGTAATGCTCCATGGTCCAGGTGGTCACATGCATGCATGGAAATCAGATGAAGTACCAAGTGATGCAAGTGTTAACTTTGACCACTATATTGATATTACTAAACGTGCTGAAAATGCTGGATTCAGTTTCGTTTTTGTCGCAGACGGCTTATTTATTAATGAGAAATCTATTCCACATTTTTTAAATCGATTTGAACCGATTACTTTACTAGCTTCTCTTGCTTCTGTTACGACACGAATTGGTTTGGTTGGAACAATATCTACTACATATAGCGAACCATTTACTATTGCAAGACAGTTGATGACAATAGATAAATTATCTAATGGACGTGCTGGTTGGAATATTGTAACGTCACCTTTAGAAGGTAGTGCCGATAATTATAATAAAGGTGAGCACCCAGAACACGACAAACGATATGATATCGCAAAAGAACATTTAGAAGTTGTGCAAGGACTTTGGGATTCATACGAAGATGATGCATTTACACGTGATGTGAATAAAGGTGAATATGTCGATACAAATAAAATGCACGAACTCAATTACGACGGTGAATATTATAAAGTTAAAGGTCCATTAAATATAAGTAGATCAGAACAAGGTCAACCTCTTATATTCCAAGCGGGATCATCTTCCAAAGGAGTGGAATTTGCTGCTAAATATGCAGATGCAATTTTCACAAATGCTATAGATATTGAAAGTTCTAAAGAAAAGTATAAAAATATTAAATCAAAAGTACAAGCGCTTGGTAGGAACCCAAAAGAAGTAGGTGTATATCCTACACTTTCTCCAATAATAGCACCAACTGAAGCTGAAGCTGAAGAAAGATATAAATATATTCAAAATCTTGTAACTGTAGATGAAGCTTTAGATTATTTAGGTCGATATTATGACCATCATGATTTTAAACAATATCCATTAGATGAACCATTTCCTGAATTAGGTGATGTTGGTAAAAATAGTTTTCGTTCTACGACTGAATCTATCAAAAAAAGAGCACGTGAAAATAATTTAACTTTAAGAGAAGTGGCATTAGAAGAAACAACAAGACGTTCATCATTTTTTGGTACATATGAACAAGTAGCACATCAGATTATAGAATGGATTGATGAAGAAGCGGCAGATGGTTTTATTTTAACACCTCATATACTTGGTACTGTATATAAAGAGTTTGTAGAAAATGTTATACCTATCTTAGTAAAAGAAGGATACTATCAAACAAACTATGATGCTACAACATTAAGAAGCCAATTAGGCGTTCCATTTAAAGACAATAGATATGAACAACAACGTATTAATATATAGTTCAATTTCCTATTCATGTTGAATTTTTCTAAAGCTCATTATATTCATTATATTGAAGTTGTAATGCCCTGTATTATTAAAAAGCCGAGACGGCGAACGTCTCGGCTTTTGTCTATATTGATGGTTGAGGGGCGCACGATATCTCTCAGTCTTCGTGCGATACGGCCCTATTTTAGCCCCAACTGCACGATATCTCGTAGTCTTCGTGCGATACGACCCTATTTTAGTCCCAACTGCACGATATCTTTCAGTCTTCGTGCGTTTGCCCCCGATTTTAACCCCTAACGCACGATATCTCACAGTCTTCGTGCGATACTGCCCGATTTTACCCCCAACTGCACGATATCTCTCAGTCTTCGTGCGCTTTTGCCACAGCACCATGGCCAACAACTACACCCTCTTACACTAACCTCAGTCTTCCTGCGCTACTTCTTTTCTCCACTCAATATGCGTGCAACGGCTTGTGCGACTTGCTTTGGTGATTGTGGGTTTTGCCCTGTAACGAGTCTGTTGTCTACTTGAACATATGATGTGAATGGTACTTTTGCTTTGTTATATTTCGCATCTCGGATTTTAAGTTCACTTTCTAACATAAATGGTACAAGGCGCTTACGGTTAGCTAATATTTCTTCTGCATTTGAAAATCCTGTGATTTGTTTACGTTCGATAAAGTATCTGCCATTTTCATCTTTCACATTCAATAATGCTGCGATGCCATGACACACTGCTGCGACAACGCCACCGTGACGATATACTTCATTAACAGCATCTTGAATATACATATTATCTGGAAAATCAAACATCACACCATGTCCGCCGGTAAAGTAAATGGCATCGTATGTTTCAGGATTCGCTTCACGAATAGATGGACTGTTTTTAAGCTTCTCCATAAAAGTATGATCATTATAATAAGCCTTTGTTAGTTTATCTAGCATTAGTGGATTAAGACTTACCGGATCAATAGGTGTTTCACCACCGTTTATGTTAAACAAATCGATTTGATAATCTTCTGAATTAAAATAATCATAAAAATGAACGAGTTCACCTAGCCACAGTCCTGTTGGTTTACGTGTTCTTTCATAATATTCTGCACTTGTATTAACAATCATGATTTTCTTCATATTACGACTCTCCTTTTAAAATATTTTTAATGCCTTCTTTATAAGTTGTCACTTTAAAATCAGGAAATCTTTCTTTAAATTTATCGGACTTAAAGACGTTATCATATTTATATCTTGGTAATAATTCAGTAAGTTCTTTAACTTGTTGGTTAAATAGACTACCTAATTTAAATACCCACATTGGTACAGTCATATACTTAATTTTCCTATTTAAGATTTTCTCTGCTTTTTTCAAAATATCTTTATAAGACACACTATTGTCTGTTGGTAAATGCCAAGTTTCGCCGTATGCATCTGGTGTATTACCGAGCAATGCTAAGGCACGACTTGCATCAGGTGTCCATATAAGTGTACGTAATAAAGATGCATTAACCGGTACTAATGCACGTTTACCTGCTTTCACACGATTAAATACTAATGAATTGGTAAAACTTTGTGTCAATCCTGGTCCGTAGAATTCAGGAGCGCGACCAATAACAGCATGAATAGATTGATCTTTCATAGCTGATAACAGCATTTCAGCTATATCAGCACGTACTTGTGATTTACGACCTTCTGGTACAAATGGACTGTCTTCAACTTGTACGTTATCGTTTTTCTCATACATATACGTATTATCAAAGAATGCGAGTTTCGTATTTGTTTCTTGGCATGCTTTAATGACATTCTCCATAATCACTGGGAAGCGTTCTTCCCACATTTCTGAATTTGCAGGTAAACCAACAGCAAAATAGACTATTTCACTACCTTCCACTGCTTTAAGTGTATCTTCGTATTTCATTAAATCAGCAGCTACTAACTCGTCTGTATCATGAATTTTCTTTGGCTTTCTACCTACTAAACGTATATCTCTCGTATACTTTCTGTAAATTTCTTTAGCAATTTCTTGCCCAATTTGTCCGTTACTTCCTAAGATTGTTTGCATATCCAATGCTCCTTTTTTATTATTTTGATAGGTTTAAACACATAAACATAAAGGCTAAAAATTTTACGCTTTTTGTTTATTTTTAATATTTTCTTCTAAAGAAGCTGTCAGTTCTTTCAACCAAAGTAACGCATCGTCTAAATCAGAACGGTAATATCTTTCCAATCCAACTTGCTCAACAGTCAACAAGCCCACTTCATACATTAATTTCAAATGATGCGATACAGCAGGACGTGATATCGTAAGTCGTTGAGTAATTTGATTAACCGTTAGTTGTTCTTCTCTACATAATAGAACAAGAATTTGTTGGCGCTTCTCATCTTGAAGAATATTTAATAACTTCGAACCCCTCTTAAATACCTCCATCGTCTTGTCTTCCATGTCGTCTCTCCTTAACAAATCGTTTCAATGATTATTATATACCACGTATAGCATGTGTAAGTCAAAAGGGAAGATTGTTCACACTATCATATTATTAATATGATAGTATATATACCAAGTCTAAGGAGGTATGCTTAATGAAGAAATTGATATTAATGATTGCATCTATTTTATTACTCAGCGCCTGCAGTACTGCTGATGCGACAACGCAAGATTTGAAGAAAGTAGAAGATAAATATGATGCTAATGTAGGTGTTTATGCTTTAAATACTGCAACTGATGAAGAAATTACTTTTAATGAAGATAAGAGATTTGCTTATGCTTCAACTTTCAAAGCCGTAAGTAGTGCCATGTTACTTGAAAAGACACCTCACAATAAATTAAATAAAAAAGTTCATGTTAGTAAAGAAGACATTGTGCCATACTCGCCTGTATTAGAAAAATTTATCAATAAAGATATCACGATCAAAAAATTAATCGAAGCAACGATGTTATACAGTGATAATACTGCTAATAATATGATTATTGAAGAATTAGGTGGCTATAAAGAAGTTAATAAAAGGCTAAAGTCATTAGATGATAAGACTACTAAGCCTTCTAGAATGGAACCTGAATTAAACAATTATAATCCAAAGAATAATAGAGATACATCTACACCACAAGCTTTCGGAAAAACACTCAATAAACTTATCAACGATGGTCGTTTATCAAAAGAAAATAAAACATTCTTAATCGACTTAATGATTAATAATAAAAGTGGAGATACTTTAATTAAAAAAGGTGCACCAAAGAATTTTAAAGTAGCAGATAAGAGTGGACAAGCCATCACTTACGCATCAAGAAATGATGTTGCTTTTGTATACCCTAAAGGTGAATCAAAACCAATTGTACTCGTTATATTCACAAACAAAGAAGGCAAGACAGATAAACCAAACGACAAAGTAGTCAGTGAAACAGCTAAAGTCGTATTAGAAAAATTTAATGATAAGTAGGAATAAAACCTAGTGAAATAAGTCATAAAATATAAAAAGCAGAAGAACATCAGGTTTTACTGAAATTCTTCTGCTTTGTTCTATTAATCTAACTACGTTCGACGTTAACATTTTTCAGGTTAACTTTACTTTCAGGACCAGATAACTTCTCGATTTCTTCTAATGTTTTTCCTCGTGATTCTGGAACACATTTTTTAACGAATACTACACCTAATATACAGATTATGCCGAATATCGCAAATACGATTTCTTGTGGAAAAAATGCAGTCATAATCGGGAATAATAAGCCAACTAAAAATGAGCCTATCCAATTTAGTGAAGAAGCAGCTCCTGAAGCTAAACCTCTAATTGATAATGGGAATATCTCACCAACAATTACCCAAGTTAAGGGTGCCCATGTGAATGAATAGAATGCTACATAAATACTTAGGAATATTACAATGATGATTGGATTAGCATTTGGCATGATAACATTAATAATAGTCGGTAATATGAATGACAATCCCATCACTGTTCCACCTAACATTAATAATGTTCGACGATTAAATTTATCTGCTATCCAAATAAATAATAATGATCCTAGTACTAATATCACACCTTGAATGATTGGCCATAATAATGCAGAACTTGCTGAATTACCTGTCGCTTGCTCTACGATTAATGGAATGTAATAGAAAATAGCATTTGCACCTTGAAATTGTTGAAATGCTGCGACACCTAGACCAGCGACAACCAAATATTTATATTTACTATTGAATAAAGTGCTTAATGTATTATTTGTCGTTACTTTACTTTCTGTTATAATCGTACTTCTAATTTCTTCAAGTTCAACATCAACTTGCTTTGTTTTACGTAAATTCATCAATACATACTTGGCTTCTTCAAACTTGCCATTTTTAATTAGAAATCTTGGTGATTCTGGCAATTTTAATACACCTAAAAATAGAATGATTGCTGGAACTGCAGCTATACTTAACATCAATCTCCAACCTAACTCAATAGGTAAATCTCTTAATAAAAAATCGACAATATAAGATAAGAGCATACCTGAAACGATCATCGTTTGATTCAAACCAGATAACTGACCTCTTAATTTTGCTGGTGCCATCTCAGACATATATGCAGGTACTAAAGCAGAAGCTGCCCCTACAGCTAAACCTAAGATAACCCTAGAAATAATTAAGAAATAGTTACCATTATGTGGTGCAATACCAGATAATATTGATCCAACAACGAATATTATTGCCGAAATTAAGATCATTTTTCTACGACCTAATTTATCAGATAGTCTCCCTGCTAAGATACCACCAAATATGGCACCTAGCATAACTGAAGATGTTATTAGTCCTATAATAAAGCCACTATTTATACCCCAATCTTCTCTAAGAAAAGGCAACGCACCCGTCATAACACCAATATCATAACCAAATAGAATACCACCAAATGCTCCAAAGAAATAAATAAAGCTATTAGACACCTTACTTTTCGTTTTCATAATCCCATCCACCCCTTTTTACTTTCAAATTCATCTATGTTATTTCAGTTAGTCTTTATTTAATCACAACATACTCTGCATCAAACATCTTAATTAACGTCTCAACTTCTTCTGAATTTAAAGTTAGTGATAGTACTGTATGATGCCCGCCTCCTTCTTCAATCCAACGTCTAACGCCCGTTTCTAAAGAAGGTTTCGTCTTCCATAATACTCTCGCAACTGGTAAGTGAGGTGCTGGTTCTGTTAATGATTCAGCTACTATTTCATTAACGATAAATTTATAATGCGTACCTAAATCTAACATTGTCACAACAATACCCTCTCCAGCTTTACCGTCAAATACTAAACGTGCCGGATCATTTTTATCTCCAATACCTAAGAAATCTACAACAATTTTTGGTTTAGTAGCAGCCAATGTAGGATCAACTTCTAACATATGTGAACCAAGTATATTTTGTTTATCGCTTCTCATGTCATACGTATAATCTTCCATAAATCCAGTCGCTTGATTTTGAGTAGCAATCTTCAATAATCTATCAAGTGCAGCAGTCTTCCAATCGCCTTCTCCAGCGAATCCGTATCCTTGTTCATTTAAGCGTTGAACTGCTAAACCTGGTAATTGTTTCATACCATGTAAGTCTTCAAAATTAGTAGTAAAGGCAGTGTAACCTCCATCATCTAAGAAACGTTTAATTGCAATTTCATATTTGATTTGTTCTTCTACTGATTGATTAAAATCCACCTCATTATAATCTCTGTAATCAAAGTCATATTTCTTCTGATATTCTGCAAATAAATCTTGAACTTCTTCTTCTTTCACATCTTCAATATAAGCAACTAAATCACCAATACCAAAGTAATCTACAGTCCATCCAAATTGAATTTGTGCTTCTATTTTATCGCCTTCAGTAACGGCAACGTTTCTCATATTATCACCAAAGCGCGCTACTTTAAGTTTGAAACTTTCATTATAGGCATTTGCTATAAGCATCCAAGATTTAATATCATCTTGTGTCGCTTTATCTTTCCAATGACCGAAAATAATCTTATTCTGTTTATCTAGTCTTTTATTAATAAAACCATACTCTCTATCTCCATGTGCTGATTGATGTAAATTCATATAGTCCATATCAATTTTTTCCCAGGAAATATTGTCATAAAATTGAGTCGCTAAATGTAGTAATGGCTTTTGAAGTAACTTCGTACCTCTAATCCACATTTTTGCTGGAGAAAATGTATGCATCCATGTAATAACACCCGCAATATCATCTCTGTAATTTGCTTCTTTCATAATATCCGTTATCACATCAGCAGTCGTTGCCAACTGTTTTTGTAACTCAATGTCAAAAGGTAAATCGGCATGTTCATTTAAATATGTTGTCATTTCTTGCGCGTCTGATTTTACCTTCTCTAAAGCTTCATCACCATATAGTGCTTGTGATCCAACTACAAACCAAAATTTCTTTTCTGTACTCATCTAGAATTCCTCCTTATTTCTGTCCATAATATGCATTCACGCCATGTTTTCTTTCATAGTGCTTATTCAAAATTTCTTGAGGTAGCACTGAAGCATTTTCATTTAATTGTTGTGTAAATAAGTTCATCTTACATACTTCTTCTAAGACAACTGCATTCATAACAGCATGTTCACAGTCTTTAGCCCAAACAAATGGTGCATGTCCTTGTAGTAATACTGCAGGCACCTCATTTGGATCAATGCCTCTATTCTTAAATGTTTCAACGATAACGTTACCTGTTTCATATTCATAATTCTCATTGATTTCATTAGCCGTTAAAAATCTTGCACACGGTACAGAACCATAAAATGTATCTGCATGTGTTGTTCCCATGGCTGGTACATCCATACCTGCTTGCGCCCAAATCGTTGCCCAAGGAGAATGTGTATGGACTACGCTACCTATATTCGGAAATGATTTATATAATACTGCGTGAGTTGGCATATCTGATGATGGATTTAAATCACCTTCAACAATTTCGCAATCTAAATTACAAACAACCATATCTTCCGGACGCATTTCGTCATAATCAACGCCACTAGGTTTGATAACAAACAAACCTGTTTCTTCATCAAATCCACTAACATTTCCCCATGTGTATTTGATTAATCCTCTTTGAGGTAACTCTAAATTAGCTTTATATACTTCTTGTTTTAATTTTTCTAGCATCTTCTCCACCCTCCATGTAATCTGATATTTGTCGTTCAATCGGTAAACCTTTTGTAGTCTTTTCGATATATGCATCAAAGTTCTCAACTGCTTGTAATGTAGGTTCAAGTGTTGTTTCATCTACATTCGCAAAGACAAATTCGTCGAGATATTGCGATAACGTTATATCATCATGAGCTGTTACATATTTCGCTAATACACTAATGCCCCATGCACCACCTTCACTCGCATGATTCATCACTGTTATTGGCGCATTCATAGCTGCACTCAAAACTTCTTGTGCAATTTTTTCTGTTTTAAAAATGCCACCGTGTGCGATTAATTTATTAATTGCTATATCTTCATTATCTTTTAATAAATCCATTCCTATTTTCAAAGTACTAAATGCACTAAATAACTGTGTTTTCATAAAGTTTGCAAGTGTAAACTGGTTATTCGGTTCTCTAATAAACATTGGATAACCCACTTCGACTTTTGTAATATTCTCACCAGAAACATATCCGTATGAAAGTAGACCACCTAAATCATCATCACTATTCTCTGAAGTTTTTAATATTTGTCCGTACAACTCATCTGATGAAAAAGTAACGCCCATAGAGTTTAATACCTCTTCGAATAAATTCATCCAAGCGTTTATTTCTGAAGTACAATTATTTGTATGAATCATCGCTACTTCATTACTAGAAGGTGTTGCAACGATATCTACTTCTGGGTATACATGATTTAAAGATTTTTCTAATACAATCATGGCAAATGCACTCGTACCGGCTGAAATATTACCAGACCGAGGCGTTATCGCATTGGTCGAAACCATGCCTGTCCCTGCATCCCCTTCAGGTGGACATAATACGCATCCACTTTCCAAGTTACCATCAGGATCCAACAAACGAGCGCCTTCATCTGTTAAATAACCAGCATTCTCACCAGCAACTTTAATTTGTGGTAGTACATCAATAACTGATTTATGGAATCCTTCCTTATTCAGTAACAGATCTGCTTCTTCCAATAAATCTGTTCTATACATTTTTCGATCAACATCAACTGGAAACATACCTGAAGCATCACCAATTCCTAATACTTTCTCACCTGTTAAATACCAATGAATATATCCTGCTAATGTTGTAATATAATTCACTTCATTTATATGAGATTCTTTGTCTATTAGTGCTTGATATAAATGTGCAATACTCCATCTTTCAGGAATATTATAATTAAACTGAGTCCTTAATCTTTTTGCCGCTTCAACTGTATGATTATTACGCCAAGTTCTAAACGGAACTAACAAGTCTTCATGTTTATCAAAAGCCAAATATCCATGCATCATTGCACTTATCCCGAGACTATTGATTTTACGGACAGTCACATTAAAATCTTGTTTTAAATTATTCGCCATATCTTGATAGCTTTTTTGTAAACCTACCCATATATCATTAACTGAATAGGTCCAATAACCGTCTATATTCTGGTTCTCCCATTCAAAACTACCTGTTGCCAACGTGTTAAACTGTGCATCGATAGCTACCGTCTTAATGCGAGTAGATCCTAACTCTATTCCTATAGATAACTCTGAACTATCTGTTAATGTATTAGGATTTTGCATTGTAAACACCTCTTCTGTAATCGTTTTCAAATACATCTTAATTTATTTGTCCGTACATGTCAAATAAATATAATTTTTGTCCGTATATATTAAACTGCATTAATCCATTAATATCAGTTGTTCAGAAGTAAAATAATGATATAAAAAATAGAACTAATCCTTTTACAGATTAGCTCTACTTGCTTGTTAGTTATATAATTTTATTATTTTACGGAACTTCTTTCTATAATATAAGTATCCAGTAATTCTGAAGGTTGTTCCTTACCTGTTTCTATCGTACTCAATACCCAATTCGCAGCTTTCTCTCCTAATAACTCTTGTGGATGAGATGTTGTCGTTAAATCAACGTCTTCCAATTTACTCAATACGGAGTTATCTTCTCCTACAATCGAAATATCTCCAGGAACAGACACACCCATTTTAGTTAATTTCTTCATTATGTAATAAGCTATTTGGTCGTTATAACACACCACGGCAGAAACTTGAATTTGCTTCGATACGACATGCTCAACAAATTGATCTAACACAGTTACTTTACTTTCTGTATCATACGTATAAATATATTCACTCTTAAAGACTTTATTATTATTTTCAAAAGCATTAAAGTAACCTTTCATTCTCAACTTACCTTGGTTATCATCTATCTTTGTGATTAAAGCAATATCTTCATGTCCTTTATCTATAAGATATTTCGTCGCAAGATGACCTGATTTAACATCATCAATCGCAATATAAGGTAAGTTCAATTCTTCATATTGAGCATTAATCGTTAAAATCGGTATATCGCGCTGCTTAAATAAAGAGTAATAAGATAAATTCGGATTATATACATTACTTTTCGTTGGTTCAACAATTAATCCTTTAATACCTTGATCTAACATCATTTCTAAACACTGACGTTCGTCAGCATGATTGTTATTCGTACTTGCTAAGATGAGCGAATATCCATTTTCTCTTAACACAGTCTCAAGACCACGAATAATACTCGGGAATATATAATCTGATAAGTACGTTACAATTACACCAATTTTTTTAGAGTTATTACTCTTTTTAGAATTTAAAAATTCGTAACTTACATACGACCCCGAACCTTTTCTCTTCTTTATATATCCATCCACAACAAGCAATTCCATAGCTTGTCGTATCGTATATCTGCTCACACCATATCGAGTTTGAAAGTCTTTTTCAGTAGGTAATAAAGAACCCACCTGTAATTCCTTGTTAATAATTTTATTTTTAATCTCATCTGCGATTACTTGATATTTAGGCTTATTCATAAAATACAATCTCCTAGTTCTAACGATATATGCTTAATTACTGCTAGTATATCATATAAACATAACATTCAATTTAACTAAAAAACAATATGGGCATGTGAGGTCTATTCATTTAAAAAGACTGAGGATGTTCTATTTTTATAATGCATTTACCAGTCTTTCAAATTCATCTTTATTAATGTTAATACCTTCAAGATCAACATCTGCTAAATTAGGGTGTTGCCCACTTGTTAGGACATATACTTCAATATGTGGACATGTTTCTTTAATAATAGGCATGATTTCTTCATCAAACCGCTTTGGTCCATTGTTTTCACTGTAAATCACGACATGAAATTTAATATCATCAGCTATATTCATAGGAATTCTGTCTTCTCTCTTTCTAGACAATACACACTGTTTTCCTACGATATTTGAAATCCACTCTTCTTTCTTTTGGCAATAATTTATAAAATCTTTCCTTTGATATCCTAAGTCCATTTTAACTTCAAGTATATCCTTAATTACATTATCTTCACAAATTAATAAATCCGGATATCTTGTACTTAAAGATTTATCAATCATAGATAAAGGTTGATCAATAAAGATTTGAACACCTTCCAATCTACTAATCAAATAAGCACCCAGCAAGTCTTCTCCAATACCTGATATACTATGATTACGTCCTCGATATAAATTTTCATGAGGGTAAGTAGGCTTTCATGCTTCTTTATATAACTTTACAAGCTGTTCGATAACTTCTACTTCTGTGAAATACTTATTCATCATTGTAACCACCTTATATCATTCATTTCCCAGGCAATATTTATTAATCAATCTTTTAATTTATATTTACTACAAATTGTCTACCACACCTATTTACAAATCATTATATTTATTATTTCTATTTTTACTTTTCTCTACAGGATATTTTTCAGCGTTCTTTTTTAGTTTTTTTCGAATGATATCATTAATATCAAAGTCTAAGTTGTCTGCTAACATATAGCTGTATATTAATACATCTGCCAATTCTTCTGCTAATCTCTCCTGCTTATTACTTACTACTTCTTCTGACGATTTCCATTGGAATAGCTCAAGTAGTTCTGCCGCTTCTAAACTTATCGACAAGGATAAATCTTTTTCATTATGAAATTGTCTCCAATTACGCTCATCTCTAAACTGATTAATCTCTTTTAATATTTCTTTATTTTCATCCATTATTATCACCTTTAGATGCTTTTTTTAGTGCTTCTCTTAATTGCTCATCTACTGCATAAATATATAAACCATTTACACCACGAGTAAGTAAAACATTCAATTCATTTTTCAGAAGCATTTGTGAGAAATGCTGTTTTGAACCGTCTTCTAACGTTCTACGACGTGTTGCTTTTTTATTGGCACTGCTTTTCTCATCAAAAACAATTTCACCATTTCTGTATTTTACAGAAGGTCCAATTATGACACCTGCATAGTTTAAATCTAAGCCTTGTATTGTATATGTTGATCCTATTTCATCTATTGTTTGATCTTGTTCGACCCATGGTAAATTCTTCTGTTTTCTACTAACCTTTATTTGATAATTCCATGGCATTGACCAGTTACCAACTTTGACTCGCCAAAAGTCTTCATTTTCAGGAGGCTTATTATTATATTGCCAATCAAATGTAGCAAGCATTCTTGAAATACCACTGTCTGTATTTTGAGCTTTTTCTCTTATACAACTTTCTAATTCTTCGGGTGAATCGAAAATTTTAATATCATATCCTTTTTTATCTCTAGGAATGTCATTAATTTTTTTATTATCAATTAAATTTCTAATCCATTTCACTGTCTTTTCATCACTATTAATGCGCATTTGATTTTTCAATGTAACATGATTATTTTTATTCTTTGCACATTCAAAGTAATCATTTAATTTTTCAACATCCCATATTTGTTCAGTTGTAAGTATTTGCTTAATATCAAAAACTATAACGACGACTTTAGCTCTTTCTAGCAAATCTTGTAGATGATTTTTTCCACGGTAACTTTGTTTACCTTGTGTTAACAGAAGGTGTGCTTCGTCTACAATAACAACATCTACTTTTTCATCTGGTGAATGACTATTGATAAAACTGGTAGGTTTATTAATAATACTTTTCTTGTTATTAGATATGCCTAATTTAGTCGCAATTTGATTGTAAATAGTTACATGTTCATTATGATTTACTAATAAATGAATATCTAAATCTTTGTCTAAATTTAAATTATATTTCTTCAACTCATAAAGTAATGTACTCATTAGAACTGTTTTCCCAGATCCAGCTTCACCCTCAACGATTAGCAATTGTCCTTCTTCATCTAAAATAATCGATTCTTTAATTTTATTTAGAATCTCTTCTTTAGCATTAATTTGTTCTTGTGTTAATTTATGAAAAGGCGACGCTTTAAATATTGCCGAATCTTTAATAATACTTTCAATTGGAAACAGGACTTTATTTTTCTTATTTAATGTTCCCCATATATCAGAAAAAATCTCATCAAGTTTTTCTGATGTATAATATTCATTCTGTTGATTCGTTCTACTATTATGAACCCTACTAATATTATCCACACTTAATAAATACTGCATCAGTCTATTTTCAATGTCGAGTGTTAATGATTTATTAAACATTTCATGACCAATAACATACATAGAAGAATTACTAGAAGTAGAGAAATCTTCCCAAAATGGTTTTAACTTTGTATCTACATTAAGATGTTGACGAGTTCTATTTCTAATATCAGCTGTTTCTCCAACATAAACTTCAAAGTTATTTTCATGTTTCTTATCATTTATTATGTATACAGTTGGATAGCGTAATAAATATTTTCCATCTATTGAAGTTTGCCATTTTTGAACTGAATTATTAAGATTTTCTAATGAATATTGTATATTTTCTATCTTTAACGAGTTTCGCATAATTATCACCTATTGAAGTATCATCTATTAGCTTCTATTTTATCAATTTTGTGATAATTTTATCCACTTTTTTAAAATTTTCATAAGGAAGAGTAAATTTTTATAATTTATGCTTATTAAAATGACATAAAAAAGGATAAATGAGTAATGTTTTACTTATTTATCCTTACATAAACGCCTAAATTTTTAGGTATGTTTCTTAATTCAATTATGATTAAACCCTACCTCTCCCACACAAATACTACAATAATTAGCCTAATCTAAATTGCCTGCCTATAAAATAAATAATATTATATAATATTTTTAATGACATGTAATAAATCATTAGGAGTGACGAGTTTTATGAAAAAAATTAGAGGTTTAAAAAGGAAATTTAAAGGTGCTTTAAGAGACTATAATTATACAATTAATAATTTTGATGGTTATGCTGAATTGTACGTTCCACAAATTACTTATAAAGATGAAGTAGTTACAAGTTATACGATTTCAAATTTTCTTATAGAAAATACAATCAACAATATTCCAAATGATGCTTACTATCTTTATGTATTTGATGAGACTTTCCCTTTAAACAATCATTTGATTATAGCAGACGATGAAGAAGATTTAGAATTCGGATTACTTAAATCTACTGACGAAAATAAACCTATGTTTATTAAACAATTAGAAATTAGGTATAACCTTCAATTTGAACGTTATTTGGCAACTTGGGAAATGGATGAGACAACGTACTTTAATCTAGATTATGAAGAAAAAAAGAGCATACTTTATATTGAACATGATGATGATAATGTAATAGCAGTCACAAATACTTTATTGTTATGCAAAGGGGATTAAACTATGCTTTAACAACTTAATAGATATAAAAAACTGTGCAAGTAGAATTCAAACATTTCTACTTACTCTCTAATCAATAACTCTATTGTTATTCGCTTTATCATTATTCTGCTGTAAATATCCTAACAACTCCAGTAACATCTCAATTTTAATTTTTAGTCTATTAAAAAATAGCAAAGCATCCTACTTTCATAGATTGCTCCACTATTTCATTATTATTGAACCCTACCTCCCCCACAAGAACTCTACTATCTCATTCGCGACTTGTTTGTTTTCATGTAGTTCGCTGTGTTGGGCTGTTTTGCCTTCGTATTTGGATTCTTTATAGCTTTTTGGACTATTTCCTAGTAAATATTTCAACGATTTTGATGAGCTGTTGGATACGCGCCCGTCTGAGTTGGTACCGTCTTGTAAGTCACCATATATGTTTAATACTTCTATTTCTTGTCCTTTATAGATATTTTTCAATTGTTGTAGATCTGGATATGGTGGGTTCATGCGACTTGGTTTACCGCTTCTATCCACACTAATTTCATTTACTTGTTCATTCATATTTAATACACCGTTAAACGTACCGGCAATGTTCACTTCTTTATTCAACTGAGGTAATGTTTCATCATCCCCGTATTTCAACATATATTTAGCAAATGATAAATTCCCCATTGAATGTCCGACAAAGTTAAATTTCTTAATGCCGTATTCAGTTTGTAATTTCGTTAATACGTTTTTAAACCACTCTGCATTAAGATCCAAATCACCTTGTTTATTATTTTCAAGTTCTATTTGTACAATAGGATTCGTCGCATCTTTTTTAAGTTTGCCTTTTAATTCAACTTTTCCATCTTCAGATACATATGCTGTGATGACTTCTTTTGTGACACCTTTTTTCTTCGCTTGTTGAACCATATATTTCTCAGAGTTCGCACTTCCTGCATAACCGTGTAGAAATAATGTCGGTATTTGGCTTTTTATATAAGTTGAGTCTGTTGATTTAACTGTTGCTGAATGATGTTCGTTAGATGGTTTCGTCATTATCACAATGATCATCAGCATAATAATACCCATCCCCAAAATCCATAACTTCTTCACTACGATAACCTCAATTCTGTTATTTTGATTTAAGTATAAAATATGTTTACATAAATTTCCTTATGTATTACTTATAAACCCCACAAGAGTCAGTCTGAGGGTTGTCTGATGTCATACTGCTCGCCCTATAAAAACAAGCATATCACTTTCAAACTGAGGTTGTCAGTTTAGTGATATGCTTCATTTCGCTACGCTTCTTTATAGCCTTTTTTAGATGTTGGGTTGATAATTGCTAATATTAAGCCGAGTATTGCTACGATACATATAACAACGTATGCGACGCGTACGCCGTGCACTAATCCTTCTATTCCATATTCATGTGGATTTAAAATTGCTGTGTTCATAACTGTTACTAATATTGCTGAACCCATTGCTGCGCCGACTTGTCTCATTGTATTATTCATCGATGTTCCATGTGGTACTAATTCACGTGATAAATTATTTAATGCTGCTGTTGTTAATGGATTGAAGACCATCGCATTTGCTGCGAGTGAAATGGCAAAGAATATTGTGACATAAGCGAATGATGTGTGTGTATCAAGTTGTGTGAAAGCAAATGATGTAATTACAACGATTGAAACGCCTATGATGGATAATAACTTACCGCCGTATTTATCGAATATTTTACCTGTGAATGGTGAAAGTAAACCTGTTATAATTCCACCTGGCATGAGTGCTAACCCTGACATCAATGGTGAATATCCGTGTAGATTTTGTAAGTAGAATGACAGTACTGTTTGACTACCTATAAATGAAACAAAGACGATACAGACAATAATCATATTGATCGTAAAGGATTTATAGGTGAAGACACGTACGTTAAGAAACGGCTCAGTCATACTTAATTGTTTCACGATAAACATTGTTAAGATGACAATACCTGTAATAATCATTGAATACACTAAAGGATGATGCCAACCTAAATTACCCGCTTCGCTAAAGCCAAATAACAATGCCGCAAAGCCTAATGTAGACAGTGTGACAGATAGTTTATTAAGCTTCGGTTTCGTAACATCTGTTACATTCTTCACGAATTTCAACGCAAATAATAAGTCTATAATGACTACGATTAATAAAATATAAAATATCACTTTCCAACTGTAGTGAGAAACAACCCAACCTGACAATGTTGGACCAATTGCTGGTGCGAAGCTGACAACTAATCCAAACATCCCCATAGCTTGCCCTCTTTTATCAGCTGGATAAACAAGAAATAGGACTGTCTGCATTAAAGGCATCATAATCCCAGCACCCATTGCTTGAACTGCACGTCCTACGAGTATGACACTGAATTGATCCGTTATAACACAAATAATAGAACCTACTATAAAGAATGTTAAAGCTGCAAAGTATAACGTTCTTGTCGTAAATCGCTGTGTTAAATAGGCGGTAATGGGAATCATGATTCCATTCACTAACATAAATATAGACGTCAGCCATTGTACTGTACTGCTCGTTAAATGCATTTCTTTCATAATACTTGGTAAGGCTGTAGTCATGAGTGTCTGGTTCAAAATGGCCACAAATGACCCTACCATCAAAATCGTAATAAGCAAAGTCTTATCCCGGTGTTTCAACTCTTCCACGACGACATCTCCTCGAAATCTTTCTCTAATATCATCATGTTATACAAAGGCACATGATAAAGTCAAAATGCATGCTTTACGTATCAAAACGTTTAGATGTTACGATAGATAATTTGCATTAAAATGAGTAAATATCCTTTTGTATAAGTTGCACTTTTATGGTAATATCATCATGGATAAATATTTAATAAATTAATAAATAAGAAGGTTAAAATATATTATGAAAGAAAATTTTTGGAGTGAATTGCCACGTCCATTTTTTATTTTGGCACCTATGGAAGATGTTACGGATATCGTCTTTCGTCACGTAGTCAGTGAAGCAGCGAGACCGGATGTCTTTTTCACTGAGTTTACAAATACGGAAAGTTTTTGTCACCCTGAAGGTATACACAGTGTTCGCGGACGCTTAACGTTCAGTGAAGATGAACAACCTATCGTCGCACATATATGGGGCGACAAGCCAGATCATTTCCGAGAAATGAGTATCGGAATGGCAGAAATGGGCTTTAAAGGTATTGATTTGAATATGGGCTGTCCTGTGGCAAATGTTGCAGGCAAAGGTAAAGGTTCTGGCTTAATTCTAAGACCTGAACGTGCCGCTGAAATTATTCAAGCAGCTAAAGCTGGTGGTCTACCGGTAAGTGTTAAGACACGACTCGGTTATTATGATATAGAAGAATGGAGGGATTGGTTAAAGCACGTCTTCGAACAAGACATCGCAAACTTATCTATTCACCTTCGTACGCGTAAAGAAATGAGTAAAGTAGATGCACATTGGGAATTAATCGAAGCGATCAAGAA
The DNA here is from genome assembly GCF_038005105.1 of Mammaliicoccus sp. FSL K6-3158. Taxonomy (NCBI): domain Bacteria; kingdom Bacillati; phylum Bacillota; class Bacilli; order Caryophanales; family Staphylococcaceae; genus Mammaliicoccus; species Mammaliicoccus sp. FSL K6-3158. The sequence goes on along the minus strand of NZ_JBBOSL010000001.1, from coordinate 89,980 downwards.
TTTGCGTGACGAAATCGCACCAAATACATTGTTAACAATTAACGGTGATATACCTGATAGAAAGACAGGTCTTGAACTTGCTGAAAAATACGGCATCGATGGTGTTATGATCGGTAGAGGTATCTTCAATAATCCATTTGCATTTGAGAAAGAGCCTCGTGAGCATACAAGTAAAGAACTACTAGACCTACTTAGATTACATCTCACATTATTCGATAAATACGCAACAAGTGAAACAAGACAATTCAAAAGCTTACGTAGATTCTTCAAAATATACGTACGTAGCATGAGAGGCGCTAGCGAATTAAGGCATCAATTAATGAGTACAGAAACAACAGATGAAGTACGCGCATTACTAGATGAATTCGAAGCCCAAATGGAAGACGTCGTTGAATCTTAAAGTTAATAAATAAATCATCCCCTGTTAACGTTGGAGTTAGCAGGGGATTTTTTGTTGGGTATTATGGGATTGTTGGGAGAGTTAATTACAAAAGTTAGGGAATCTGTAATTAACGGGCGCCTTAATTACAAAACTCGGCACAAGTGTTACTAACAACTCTCTTAAATCAAAAAAAGTGCCCATCATATGGACACTTTTTTCGTTATTACATTGTGCTTGTATCTATTACGAAACGATATTTAACGTCTGATGATAAGACTCTTTCATATGCTTCGTCTATTTGATCTGCTGAAATCAGTTCGATTTGTGGTCTAATGTTATGTTCTGAACAGAAGTCTAACATTTCTTGTGTTTCTCTTATACCACCAATTGCTGAACCTGCAAATGATCTACGGTGACCTATTAAGTTTGCTACACGTAATGATACGGGTTCTGCTGGTGCACCTACGTTAACAATCGTACCGTCTAATCTTAATAGTTTAAGATAATCATCTATTGGTAAATTAGCACTTACGGTATTAATAATTAAATCAAATGAGTTAGCAAGTTCTTCAAATGTTGACTCATCAGCTGTTGCATAATAATGAGAAGCACCTAATTTTAAGCCATCTTCTTTTTTATTTAATGTACGTGATAATACTGTTACGTCAGCGCCCATTGCATGTGCAATTTGAACGGCCATATGACCAAGTCCACCCATACCGATAACAGCTACATTTTTACCTTCGTATGCTTTCCAGTGATTTAAAGGTGAATACGTTGTAATACCTGCACAAAGTAAAGGTGCCGCTTCATCTAAAGGAATATTATCCGGAATACGTAGTACGAAATCTTCATGTACGACGATATGTGTTGAATAACCACCTTGAGTAGGTTCACCATATCTGTCAGTACCTGCATATGTACCAACCATTCCTTTTAAGCAATATTGTTCTTCGCCATTTTGACAATGTTCACATTCACCGCATGAGTCAACCATACAACCAACACCAACACGGTCATCTACTTGATATTTACTCACATCAGAACCAACTTCTTTAACAATACCCGCAATCTCATGACCCGGTACTAAAGGATAGTTCACTGGTCCCCATTCTCCATGTGCAGTGTGAATATCCGAATGGCATATTCCTGCATATTTAATTTCTATCAAAATATCATGTTTATCAAGATCTCTTCTTGTAATTTCTGTTGCAAAAAAATTAGAATCCGGACTACTTACAGCTCTCGCTTTAGCATTTAGCATCATAAATTCCTCCGTTACTTACTTAATAGAATACAGTAATACGTATTCTTCTTTGCTAATATTAGACCCGTGTGTATGCAAGGTCAATTCAAAAGTCTTGAAGGCTACTTTATAATATTTATACTCTATTTTCCGAATTAGTGACCATCTTTATAATCGTTACTCTTTTAATTCTAAGCTAATATTAAAGGATAGCTTTCTGTTTACGATAGCTTGATCGGCTCCTTTTTTAGTACCTCTTTTTTGATGTGTGTTTTTATATTCTTGAGAATCTTGCCATTGTTTATATGATTCTTCGTTTTTCCAAATAGTTATGATTACATAATGTTCATTCGTACTGCATGGTTTTAAAAACAATAAACTTTCAAATCCTTGAGTATTTGTTAGGTTTATATCTCGATTTAGAAAAACACGCTCAAAATCTTCTTCAAAACCAGGATTTGCATATAAATGGTTAAACACGACATATCCATTTTGAGGTAAATTATTAATCTGTTCTAAAATAACATACTGATAACTTGCATTAAATTTATTGATTGTAACCTCATTGTTATTTTGAGTTAGATAAATACCATGCATTTCATTTTTCAACAAATAAATCACTCCTTTTTAATGAATAACATATCAAAATTGTTTGAACTTATCCATCACATAATCTCTGCTTTTTTTATGATTCACGATAGCCTCTGGATATTCTTTTCCAATTTCGATATGATAAATTTCTTGCAAATTGTCTTTATATTTAGTTGGATCATGAATATATTTACTTGCCACATCATTAAATATTTCTAGCTCTGTTTTAATAAAATACCCTTGGGCATCGAAGCGCTCACTTTGACGTATAGGATTAAACATTCTAAAATAAGGCACTGCATCTGTCCCAGTTGATGCCGACCATTGCCAACCATGTACATTAGATGCATTATCATAATCTATCAAATACTGTCTAAAATAGTCCTCCCCCCAAGTCCAATCGATAAATAAATTTTTAGTCAAAAATTGTGATACGACCATTCTTAAACGATTGTGCATATATCCTGTACGATTTAATTTTATCATTGCAGCATCAACAATTGGATAGCCAGTTTGTCCTTTTTTCCATGCTTCAAAATGTGCTTTATTATAAGACCATTTCATGTTGCGATATTTCTCAGAAAAAGATTTAGTGGAAGCTTCTGGATATTGTGTCATTAATACATAATAAAATTCCCGGAATATAACCTCTCTAATAAAAGATTCATAACTAATTTCATTGCTGTCGTATCCTTCAATTAAGTCATTTATAATTTCATTAATATCAAGCAACCCATATGCTAAATATTTACCTAAACCACTTACAAAATCCAGTGATACATCATCAGTCAATTTATCATAATGAGCTATATCACCATTTAAAAATTCACCCCATGCTTTGCGCGCTAACTGTTCTATATCTTTATTATTCTTAAAATTTAAGTCACTTTGATTTGAACCCTTTTCAGCAATTTGGGCCAAATGCTTAAATTGATAATTTTTTTTAGGTGTATGTACTAAATCTTGACGATTTGCTTTATAGAAACTCGTAAATATTTTATAAGGCTGATTTTGTTTATTAAATGTCTTTGTTGGCTCAAAATAATGATTCACGCGCTGCCCAATTACTGTAATTTGATGATTTTCAAAAGCTTGTTTAACATGAGGATAATCGTATATGTCTTTGTGATAACTCATAATATCTTTTGCTACTAATACGTGAGATAACCCCAATGTATCAGCTAAGTCACCTAGCTTGTCATACGTAACAATATGGGGATGTATATCATACTTTTCTAAAGCATTTAGAAACCCTTTTACTACTTTATAATAATACTCACGCTTTACTGCTGATGCATCATTTAAATCTTCTAATGGTAAGATAAAATATAATTTATTTAGCTCGTTTTGATGCTTCTCTATATAATGAAAAAGTGGATTATCTTGTGTTCTAAAAACTCTGTTGAGTATGACTCCTAAATGCATTTGAACGCCTCCTGGATTATTTTTACATAGTCACTTTATAATTTCGCTAAAAAGAGCGCTAAAATCACTTTCTTATGAGCAGTTTTAAGCGCGGTTTATATCCGTTTATTAATATTTTTCATTTGTGTGACTAATAACTTTATCAGATTGATCCTTATCGCCTGCCTCCTAAAAGATAACCTGTTAAAAATATTTAAATACCTGTATATAATCTTTTTACCAGATTTTAAAAAGCTTGATACAAGTATTTTGGGTTCAGTTATCTACTAACAATATAAAAAATGAGTCTGGGAAATCATATTATGTCCCAGACTCTCGAAAAATTGTATCGCTATGAAATTAATTATTAAATATGAGTCACATTTCATAGTTTTTATAAATTCAAAGCGGGTGACCAGAATCGAACTGGCAACATCAGCTTGGAAGGCTGAGGTTATACCATTTAACTACACCCGCACAAATATTTCATTCGATTTATTACCTTTAAAACAAATGAAATATTTACTATTTAGAATTATATAGTACCAAACCATAAATTTAAAATCAATATATCTAACAGCTAACCCTATATAAAAGCGAGTAAAATCCATTTCACTATCTTTTTATATTAGTTATATTTAAACAACTCATACCAACAAGAATCTTTAAAATAAAAAATACTATTTACACCAATTTATTATTTATACACATCTTAATATATGATTTATCGTCGTGATTGATTAAATCCCCTCTATAATGCTGCGGTTCATTGATACCGGTTAATAAAATAATACTTTCATCACTTTTAGTTTTCTCAACAATTTTTTTGATTGCTTCTTTTCTCGAACTCGCAATTATAATATTATTTAAATCATAATATTCCGGTAAATATTTAATCATCGTTGCAATAATATGGTTTTCATTTTCAAAACCTACTTGCTCAGAAGCTAAAATAATTTGATCAATATTATTAGGAATTAAATTCATTGTATCTCTTATTTTATCTAAACCGCGTAAGCCTATACCTGTAATCATTACTGTAAGATTTTTTCTCTTTTTTGAAGAATATTTTATAGCTTCGCTAATTGATTCATTAATTGCTAATGGTGTATGTGCAAAATCTAATATAAATTCAAATTCTCTTATTTTAAATATTTCAAATCTATTATCAGGTGGTTTGATATACTTAACAACCTCTAAAATATTTTTTATATCAAAATTCAATTTATGTATTGCAAATATACTAATAGCAAGATTTATATAATTATGAATTCCATTCAATGCTATATTGATTTGATAAACATTTCCATCTATCCAAATAGATAACTTATTCTCCTCTATAGAATATTTATAATACATATCATTTTTTTGGTTATTAGAAAAATGATACCTATCATAACCTATTTTTCTGTATTCTTCACTATCATAATTGACAATACTTTTTTTACTTAGCGCATTCAGTTTTAATTTAGCTTCTAAATAATTTTCAAGTGTATGATGATACTCAAGATGTTCAGAGCTAAAATTGGTAAATATTGCTAGTTCGTTATATATAAAATTAACCCTTTTTTGGTCTAACGCAATAGATGTAGCTTCATATACAATGTAGTCATAATTTTTTTCTGCAAAATACTTTATAATTTCAGCAAATTCAATATGCATTGGTGTAGTTGGTGTAGAATGGTTAAAATTCATTTTGTTAAATTTAGAATCATAAACGCCTAATGTACCAACAACAGCTACTCGTTTATCTAGTTTTGATAATATTTTTCCTACCATATGACTTGTAGTTGTTTTACCATTAGTACCCGTTACTGCAATAAATTTTAAGCTTTCGATATATTTATCATAAAATAAATGTACTAATTTATTTATCGCTGATGCATAGTTAGATAAATATATAACTGGAATATCACACTTCATATCATCCAAACTATTTGCTTCCATATTCGTCAATATTAATATTGGATTTTTACTTATAGCTTTTTCTGCATAAATTTTAGAGCGATTAGACGCCTTTAATATAAAAACAGAAGAAGTTTTAATATTTTGGTACATGGTTGTAATATCAGTACACTCTTTATCTATATTGATTTTATAATTATTATTACTAACTAATATTTCTTGTTCAATTTGTGATATTACATCGAGTATTTTCATATTTTCTCCCTTTTAATAAATATAATACCCTTAAAAATTTAAAAGAAAACTAAATTCAAATTTGAATTTAGTTTTCTTTATTCTATATAAAGAGCCTATTTTTGTGCACCTGTGTCTGGCATTTCTTTTGGCATATTCATTTCAAATTTTGATTTATTTTGCATTACGATTGCTTGACTTAAACCTTTAGCTGGCATAAACATATGCGCATATGCTTCTCTTACTTTCATTGTTGATGTTTTATAATCTCCTTTAGTGTAAGCATCAAATGAAGCTAACAACTGATTCACATGCATACCTAATCCTTCAGCTAACTCATCACTCTTTAATTGATTATCTGTAGCTTTAGATAGAAATGCGCCAAACTCTTTACTATAATTATCTAAGTTGCTTTTTGCTTCTTTTTTAGCGTCTTCGTCTTTATTTTTTGAAGCTTCTACGTAATCAACGAAATACCCAATATGCTCTGTCCACATTTTATCGAATTCCATACCCGCTTCTTTACCATACGCACCTTCTATTGCTTTTGATAAATCTTTTGTATTCATTTCTAACGCTTTTACTGAGGCTTTGTAATTTTTAGATCCATCATACCCATTTTGCATCGCATCGGCTGCTAAGATGGCATGTTCACTCATTAAATAATTTAAATCTGATCTTAAGTCGGCTGCTTTTGTTGTTGCACTTGTATGATGATAATCTTCAGGAAATTGTTGTGTTATAGCATTTGATAATCCTTTACTAACCATATACATGTGATGAATGGATTCTCTTTCGTATTTGTAAGCTTTGTCATAGTCCCCATTTACTGAGGCATCAAATGCGCTTACTAATTGATTCACGTGCATTTGTAAACCTTCTGATAAACCTTTCGCTTCTAATTTTTCATCTGTTGCTGATGCTAAAAATTGAGAGAAGTGCTCTCTATAATTATCTAAGTTCTTTAATGCTTCTTGTCGTGCATTTTCATCATTATCATTTGTAGCATTCACATAATCTACAAAGTACCCAATATGTTCTGCCCACATTTTCTCAAACTCTTTACCTGCTTCTTGGCCATATACATCACCGATAGCTTTAGATAAATCTTTAGTATTCATATTTAGTGATTTTACTGATGCATCAAAATCTTTAGACCCTTCTGCACCTTTTCTCATTGTATCAGTAGCTAAATACGCATGTTCACTTAGCAACATATCTAAATTACTTCTTAATTCAACTGCTTTACTATCTGTTTTTGTAACAGATTCATGTGACGCATCATGTGCTTGTGCAATTTGCGATACACTTGTTCCAGCTCCTAACAATGAAACCGATAATGACATGGCTAATACTTTCTGTGAAATATTCATCCAATCACTCCTTTGTTTTTTTGTTCATATGGTATACGCAATAAATAAAAAAAGAGATCACATTAATTAATGTAATCTCTAAAAATATCTAACCTTTTTCACCAGCCATAATAATATCACCTTCAGGAGCCTGATTATTTGGTGATGGTTCTAAAGTAATTGCTATTTTATCTTGCTTATCTAATTCGATATCACTTAAATCAAAGATAACTATTCCAGAATTTTTACTGGAAACAAAAGTACCTGCTCGATATGGCTTTTCTCTTTTAAGAATCCAAACTTGATATGCTTCATTGCCTTTCGTTTCTTGTAAATTTTGTGCTTGTACTACTAATTGTCTTTCTTTTTTATTTTTAGCTATAAACGCTTCGCCTTGAACTTGATCTTTTTCAGTAGATTTTAATTTTATTATTTGTGCACTGCTTTTATTTATTAAATGATGGTCTTTATTCTTACTTCCATGATCTTTTGTATTAAACTGATATAAATTGCCTACTATAGATATTAATAATAATGCGGCCATACTAATGAGAGATACGTTTTTAATGATATTTCGCTTTGTATTTAAAGGTCTATGCTGACTGTTATCATTATATTCTTGAGCTGAAGTATCTTCATTATTTTCATCATTTAGAATATTATTCATTATTCTACTTTTCATATCTTTAGGAGGAACAATATTTTCAACATGGTAAGGAAGAGATTCATTTAATATATTCAGTTCATCTAGTTCTTCTTGACAATTTTTACAAGTTTTTAAATGTTCTTCAAATTTTTGTTTTTCATCTTTACTTAATTGATCATTGAAATAATCATATAATTTTTCACATTCCATATTATTTCCTCTCTCCCTTCTTGTTTATTTTTAATTTGTGCTTTAAATGTTGAATAGATAATCTTAGCCTACTCTTTACAGTTCCTAAAGGTATTTCAAGCGTCTTCGATATTTCTTTATGATTGAAACCTTTAAAATAAAATAAATACACAATAGCTTGTTGCTTTGCGTCTAACTCATCTATACATCCTTTAATCTGTTCAGCTTCTTCTTTAGTTATGAGTTCTGATTCAGGTACATTATCCGTCTTTATATTATCCCTTTCTTCATCATATTCATAAGACGTTGTTTTCCTCTTACGTATATAATCAATTGCTAAGTTTCGTGAAATCGTAATAAGCCATGTCGACATCTTACCTTTACTACTATCAAATTTAGCTTTTTGATTCCAAATTTTCATAAATACATCTTGAAGTACTTCTTCACTCGATTGCTTATCTTGAGTGATTTTATAAATAAAACTGTATAGCAGCGATTCGTAACGGTCATATAATGTTTCTAAGCTATCTGTATCTTTAGATACTATTTTATCGTATAATTCTATATCCGACTCTCGCATTGTTTTACCCCCCGACATTTACTATTATATGTTAGTAAATGTCATATGCATACTTTCAACCATTTATTAATTTTGTATAAACTACTAATCTATTTGGTGTACTTCCTAGTGAAGTATTATATTCTCCTTCACAAGTAATCAAATTTAAATGTCTATTACTAGAATATCCAAATATTTTATCTACTGGCGCTTCTCTTAATTTATATAATTTTTTATCATATACTTTAAATACTAATTTCTTATTATTTCTATCACTAACCTCAACTTTATCACCTTTTTGAAGTTTATGAAGATTTGTAAATACACCTGGATTCACACCATCATCAACATGTCCCGCAATCACAGCATTACCAAGTTCACCAACTTTAAAACCATCTTTAAACCAACTAGGCGTATCAATATCTTTTGGTACTGCCATTTCATTCTTTTGATTAGTTCCAGTGTGATCTAATTCGTGATTTACATTTATTCTTTTAATATTTATTTTCAAAGGTACGATACCTTTTTGATATGTTTCGAATGCCTTTGATTCTACAGTTTGAACATTTTTCTCTTCGCTTGTTTTTTTATCTACATGATTCATTTGATTATGACATCCACTGAGTATTAAAACTGTCATTAATACCGTTATCATTTTACGCATAGCCATCACATCCTTTTATATATATACGTATATTTTTATGAATAAGATCACTCTATGTATCGATATCTAGACATATTTGGATATTCTATTTATTTTTATAAGTTTATATTTTTCTAAAAAAAGGTATATATACTTCATACAGTTAACATAAATAGGAGTGATATGATGGGTAAAGTAGAAAAATTAGAAGAATTTGTTGAAGTCGTCAAAAAAGAAAGTGGTGTAGACTTTAAGAATTTCTACTCTTCAGAAAAACAATTAAAAAGTTTATTAGGTTTTAACAAGAATTTAAGACCACAGTTCTTAAAAGACTTAAATGATGAACATATATCATTTATTTATTCTGTCGTATCTAGTGACAGTTCTGAAAAAGAAAAAGTTGATACTATGAATCATAATATTAAATATGAACTAGAAAATATGTCGGCAAATGATATCATTAATCATTATGAAGCGTTTAAAAGAAATAATAAATAGATAGTTGAAAAGCTCTGATGCAAGTGTATTTTGGGTTTAGCTATCCAATGCATTATACAAAAGAAATCTGGGAATAATATTATATCCCAGATTTAATGACTAATTATTTAACTGATAACTACTTTATAAGTAGTTCTACTATTAATATCTTTATAATATACCTTTCTTTTGATTGATACTATTGACTATTTCCATCCATACTGTGAGTATTACTTAAAATATTTTTTGTTTTCGAAGCATTAGCTTTATATGTAAAAACACGTATTTTTTTTAATCTACTAAAATTTTGCTCAAACGATATATTACTATGAGTTTTAAGCACAGTGGAGAAATCCTTCTTGAATAATAACACCCCTTTAAGATTTAATGATATTAAATGTATTTGATTCCATTTCGGAAATTTTGATTTATGATATATGATATTTCTTGTCTCAAGTGCTATAAATTCATTACACCAGCTTCTCTTATGAATGATTTCTGTCATGGCTGGTATATTATTTTGTATCATAATACTTTGAAATTCTTCTAAATATTTATCTGCAACATCCACATGTTCAACAATATTTAAATTACATTTTAAAGACTTCAAGCTTTTCACATGAGCATTAGGGGTTAATTCCATGCATTCACGACGTATAGTTACATTCTTTGTTAAAGGTATTGTATTTATGATATCTCTATTATATTTAGACAAATCAATTACACATAATAAATTCCATTTATCTCCTCTACTATTAAAAAATAAATTAGATGTATAAAAAGTATATGTTTCTATATTTATATCATTTAATTTTTTTGAGAAGATTCTTTGATATTTCTTTTTTTCAGATTTACTATTAAAAATCAAAGTATCTATAAGATACATAAAAATCACTCCTATATTTTTTAATTAATATATTCAATTATGTTATGTCTTATATATTACACTCACACCTATTTTACTAACCACTTTTATTTAGGTATATATTAATATGCCAATGTCACTTTATTAATCTTTTTAACTTCTCCTACTAATCTAATTTTAGAAACCCTTATCACCATTTATCGTTGCAAACTTTTAACACGTTATCATTATTATAAACTTTATATTCAAACATATATATATATTCTATTTTTAAAAGTTATTTATTTGAAATTAACTTTTAAAAGGCATATTATTAAATTAAATACTATAAGGAGGTTTTATAAATGAAAGCAGCAGTTTGGTATGGTCAAAAGGATGTACGTGTTGAAGAACGAACTACGAAAGAATTACAAAGTAATCAGGTTAAAGTTAAAGTTTCTTGGGCTGGTATATGTGGTACAGACTTACACGAATACTTAGAAGGTCCTATATTTATTTCAACCGATAAACCGGACCCGTTCCTTGGACAAAAAGCGCCTGTAACATTAGGTCATGAATTTGCAGGTGTAGTAGAGGATATTGGTTCAAAAGTTACTAAATTCAATAAAGGCGATCGAGTTGTTGTTAATCCTACAGTTTCTAATCATGAAAAAGAAGAAAATATTGACCTTTATGATGGTTATTCATTTATAGGCCTAGGTTCAGATGGTGGATTTGCAGAATTCACAAATGTCCCAGAAGAGAATGTGTATAAACTGCCAAATAATGTTTCTGATAAAGAAGGTGCCCTTGTTGAACCAACAGCTGTAGCAGTTCAAGCAATTAAAGAAGGAAATGTCCTTTTCGGTGATACTGTTGCTATTTTTGGAGCTGGACCAATCGGATTATTGACAACTATAGCTGCTAAAGCTGCAGGTGCTAGTAAAATATTTGTTTTTGATTTATCTGAAGAAAGATTGAAAAAGGCGAAAGAAGTAGGCGCTACTCATACTATAAATTCTGGTGAATCAAACCCAGTTGATGTTATTAATAAACATACTGATAATGGTGTTAATGTGTCATTTGAGGTAGCAGGTGTAGCACCTACATTTAAATCTGCCATTGATGTTACTAAACCAAGAGGCACTGTTGTTATTGTTTCTATATTTGGACATTCAATTGAATGGAATCCAATGCAGTTAACAAACACTGGCGTAAAACTTACATCGACTATTGCTTATACACCTTCTACATTTCAACAAACAATAGACTTAATTAATGAAGGGAATTTAAAAGTTAAAGACGTCATAACTGATGAAATTGAGTTAAATGATATTGTAGAATCAGGTTTTGAACAACTTGTAAACGATAAATCACAAGCAAAAATTCTCGTTAAATTATAGTACAGTTTATAAAAAATAATGGATGGGTAAAATTTCAATTTATTCTTCCATTATTTTTATTACTTTTATTATTCTATAAAATTTATAATTGCTTATTCATGTTAATTTAGTAACCTCTTCTCCCCCCTCTATTTTTCATCATATAAAACCAAATTAAAAAAATAACATATTCATCTTTCCTCCGACCACTTACATACTTATATCTTTTTTAAATATAAGTGATATATTGACATTCATATTAGAAAATACTAATATGAAAACATATTAACTATAGGTAATATGAGGTGGTTTAAATGAACGACATAGAATTAAAAGCACATTTTATACATGGTCTTTCTAATAAAACAAGATTAACGATATTAGAGTTGCTTAAATTAAAAGAAATGACTGTTAATGAAATTGTTGAAAAATCAAAAATCAGTCAATCTAGTATTTCTCAACATCTAGCCTGTCTTAAAGGGTGTGGTTTGGTTATTTCAAGACAAGAGGGTAAATTTGTTTATTATCAAATTAAGAACGATCAGATTTTAGCATTACTTCAATTAATTGATTCTGTAGTAGAAGATACTGAAGAAGATATAGCATGTTGCCAACATCATACTATTTAAAGAAGGAAGGTAACTTATATGGGCAAGCAATGTTGTAGTAATCAAGAAACAAGTCATACTTGTTGTACTAGTAATAAAGCGCAAGAAAATAATTGCTGTAGCAATGAAATTAAAGCAACACCATCAAATAATAGTTGTTGTACAACTCATGAAGTTTCTAGTCATTCAACTGAGAACAATTCGAATATCACAAATCATAAAATAACTGAGGAAGAAGATGAAGTTGCCACCTCGGCTTCTAATTATAATTTTAAAGTGAGTGGAATGGACTGTAGTTCTTGTGCAGTTACAATTGAAAAAGCTTTAAATAATTTAGATAGTGTGGTCAACCCTAAAGTTAGTTTTTCTACGGGAAAACTATCAGTTGATTTGAAAAATACAAATGACATCAGCCAACTAACTCAAACAGTTGAAAAATTAGGATACGGTATTGAAGAAGTAAATCATAATCGAAAGTATACAACTTTCTCAGTAGAAGGCATGGATTGTGGAAGTTGTGCTAAGAGTATTGAAAATCATTTGAATAATTTATCATACGTGAATGATGTACAGGTTAGTTTCTCTACAGGGAAAATGCAAGTCGATTTTGAGGGTAATCAAATAAAAAACATTGAAAATGAAGTTTCCAAAATTGGTTATGTGGCAACTTTAAATTCAACAGATAACAAAAATGATACCAAATGGCATTTATTTAAAAAGCCTATTTTATCAGCCATATTGCTCTGTCTAGGTCTCGTTCTTACGATAACAAATCTGCCAATTTGGGTTCCTAATCTAATTTATATATTAGCTATTATCGTTAGTGGTGTGAAACCATTGAAAAGTGCATATTATGCCATTAAATCGAAAAGTTTAGATATGAATGTGTTAATGTCTGTAGCTGTCATTGGCGCTATATTAATTGGTGAATTTTTTGAAGGTGCAATTGTGGTCTTGCTATTTACGATTGGAACTTTATTACAAACTATTTCAATAGACAAGACACGTCATTCTATACAATCATTAATGAATATTACGCCATCAACAGCAACTGTAATTGCAGAAAATAGTTTAATTTCAAAAGACTTAAAAAATATTCGTGTAGGAGAAATATTGCTTGTTAAACCGGGTGAACGTGTGCCATTAGATGGAACGATTACTGAAGGTTACTCAAGTTTGAATCAAGCTCCAATAACTGGTGAATCCATACCTGTCGATAAAACGGTTGATCATGAAGTATATGCAGGGTCAATCAATGAAAATGGTACGTTAAAGATTCGTGTATCAAAATTAGTAGAAGACACAACTATTTCTAAAATTATTCATATGGTTGAAGAAGCTCAAGAGAATAAAGCACCAACCCAAGCTTTTATTGATCGATTTTCTGAAATTTACACACCTATCGTCTTTGTATTAGCATTATTAGTCATGGTCATACCACCTATCTTCTCTTTAGGTACATGGGGCGCATGGTTCTATAAAGGGCTCGAGTTGCTTGTTATTGCATGTCCTTGTGCACTCGTTATTTCAACACCTGTAGCCATCGTTACCGCAATCGGAAGTGCTGCAAAAATTGGCGTGCTTATTAAGGGTGGTAATCATTTAGAAGCTTTAGGTACTTTATCTGCTTTAGCTTTTGATAAAACAGGTACTTTGACTGAAGGTCGACCAAAAGTAGATACAATTAAAAGCATCGATTCTGACGAAGAAACATTGTTAAATATTGCGATAAGTTTAGAATCATACTCAACCCACCCTATCAGCAATGCAATCGTAGATTATGCTACTCAGTTTAATGCTAAAGCATCTAATATAACGAATTTTAAAAATATAGTTGGCCAAGGTATTAAAGGCAAAATAAATGAAAGTGACGTTTATGCCGGAAACTTAAAATTAATTACTTCTATCAACAAACAAATTGAAAATTATAAAGACGACATAAACACATATGAGCAAGAAGGATATACTGTTATAATTGTTGCGTCTTCTGATATCATTCATGGTTTAATAACAGTAGCAGATCCATTACGTTCAAATATCAACAAAACATTACAACAAATAAATGGTACACATATTAAAAATACTGTAATGCTTACAGGAGATAACAAAGGCACAGCTCATAAAATCGCACAACTTGTAGGTATTAAAGAAGTGTATGCTGAATTAATGCCTGAAGATAAATTATCTGCTATTAAAGGTTTACAAAATAAAGGGTATCGCGTCGGTATGATTGGTGATGGTATCAATGATGCACCAGCTTTAGCACAAAGTGATGTAGGCATTGCAATGGGCGGTATTGGTTCAGATACAGCAATGGAAACAGCTGATGTCGTACTTATGTCAGATGATATCAATCAATTAACACGTACAATTTCTATAAGTAAGAAAACTAAAAATATCATTAAGCAAAATATATATTTCTCAATACTTATAAAATTAATTGCTTTTATATTAGTGTTTCCAGGATTACTAACACTATGGTTAGCAGTGTTAAGTGATACAGGAGCTGCTATATTAGTTATATTAAACTCATTACGCTTATTAAAAAAATAATAAAATCCATTAAATAAGCGTAAGAAATTAGAAATTGATAAATATTTTAATAAAATGAAGAACTAGGGCACATTGTCCTAGTTCTTTTTTAAGATATTAATCTTTCATTTATGCATAAGTTCAAATTAAAGTTCTTTTGTAAGGTCTGTATTTCGTGCTTTTATAAATGGTGTATATTGAATAACATTACCAAACAACTGACTCTTCATGAACTTCATTCTGACTTTAACATTTTTCTCTCTTTTTTGTAATTCTTTTTCGTTATCCGTAACGAAATTTCTACGTCCAGTAGTCGCACCTTGCTTTTGAAATTGTTTTACTTTTGGTCTTAGTATACTTTCCCATTTATTTAAAGCATATTCGATGTTGTCAGGATATTTCTGTAATGCTTTTCCTAATAAATTAGCTCCACCAAGTCCTAATGTTGCACCCATTCCAGAATAAAGTGTTGGGCACCATGCTGAATCACCAACTAAGACAACTCGTCCTCGATACCATGAAGGCATTTTTACTTGGTCAGTTGTACCGAATATAACATCATCAGCTTTATCTAACTGATCTAAAGCAAATTCCATATATTCCCCATAAGGTTCACCAAACACTTCTTTAATTCTCTTACGTGGGTCTTTTTTTCTTTCTGTTTGTGGATCATCTGTTTTGTACGTAAATAAGATTGTTGCTGGGTGATCTTTAAAAGTAAATACCGTAAAAGATTTTTGAACTTCATGCAAGATAACACCTTGATCGAGTTTTAAATCAGGTGGATTTTCAGTGAGTTGATACGCACAAATCATATAACCTAACTCTTTAATATATTGTTCATGTGGACCAAATGCTAGTTCTCTAACTTGAGAGAATACCCCATCAGCCCCAATTACAAGATCATAAGAACTTTCAGTTTTGATATTAGTTTTGAGATTTTTAGTTGTCACACTTACTTCAGATGCATTTTGCCAAATGGCTTCAGGCACCGTATCATAAAGTATTTCTATATCATTGTGTAATGCTTTATAGACAGCATTCTCTATATCGCCTCTTAACATCATCCATGGTGCGAAAGATTCCGGAATATCGGCAAATCCAAGTGTATAACCTGTAATGCCTGTTCTATCTATTGAGAAATTGATTGAAGTAGGACTACGTCTATCATGTAAATATTGAAGTGCGCCTAAATCTTTAGCAGCAGATCTACCGAGTCCAAATAGTCCTAGGAAATAGCCACCTTTTCTACGCTCTGAAGCTTTTTCTATTATGACAGGATCCCATCCTGCTTGTTTTAAAGCTATTGCTGAAGAAATACCACTAATACCTAAACCGACAATTAAAGCTTTTTTACTTTCTTTATTTGTTTTGTTAATTGAAACATTATTAGACATGTTACATTCCTCCTGTGTGTCTAATAATATTTATAAATAATCTACGATACAATCATCAATAAACATCAATCTGTATGATTCGCAACAAAACTTAAACATGTGTTGTTAAACACGAAGTTATCTTAAGATTTTTTTGATAGTTCGATTACTAATTGTTCTAATGGACCCGTACGCATTAATGTATATAAATGCTGCATAATTTCATCTTCTGGAATTCTTTCTGAATCTAATACCCAATATTTCAGTGTAGTAATGATTGCTCCTGAAACATAACTGTGAAAATACCTAAAAGGAATATGGTTAATAGTCGTTTGATTATTTAATACGGTTAATAAATTCTGTGTAATCGTATCTGATAATTTTTCTTCTAATTTACTTTGTCTCTTTAAGTTGAATAACACTTCGTATAATTCAATATTATTCAAAACAATCTTAATGATACTGTTTGGTACACTATTTATCATTTTGTTCAAATCACTTACTTCATTGATTTGTTGGTTTGCTAATTTATCATAATCAATATTTGCTTTCATGCGTTCAATTTCTTTATCTTCTAAATGACTTAATAAATCGTATTTATCCAAATAATACTTATAAAATGTTGCACGGTTAATATCCGCTTCATCTGCAATTTGCTGGATAGTGATTTCTTCTAAACTATACGTTTTTAAAAGTTGAATAAATCCCTTTTCTATACTCGTAATCGTTCTTTTTACTCTGCGATCCATAAACTCACTCCTTATATATTAAATAACGACAACAATTCTGCTGATATTGTTGTTTAACATTCACATTCGATGTGATTGATGATTGAATATCTTTCACTGCCTATTATAATAACAAATAGAATGATAAGCAACATAGTGTTGTTTAATTAGGAGGAAAATGTAATGAATAAAAAATTAGTATGGGTTATCCCAGTTGCAGTAGTATTAATACTTATGATTTTAGCAACAGCTTTTTATCCGGCTTATAATCCAAAGCCGAAAGATATACCAATGGCAATTTTAAATGAAGATAACGGTATTGAAGTTCAAGGTAACACTACCAATATTGGTAAGAATTTATCAGATAATTTGAAGAAAAGTGATAGCGAAGCGGTAAATTGGAAATCTGTAAAGGATAAGAAAGAACTTGAAAAAGGCCTAAAAGACAACAAATATATTGGCGCCATCGTCTTTGAAAAAGATTTTTCTAAAAATGCTATCAGTAACGCACAAAGTAAAATCATGACTGAAAAACAAAATGAAATAAAAGAAAAAGTAAAATCTGGTGAATTATCACCTGAACAAATTAAAGCAATGCAGGAAAAAATGAGTAACAGTTCACAAGAAGTTCCAGAACCAAAACAAGCTCATATAGAAACAATTATTAATCAAAATAGTAATGCACAAGTATCAAACATCGCACAACAAGCATTAAGTAAAATCACTGATCAACTCAATAAACAAATTAGTAAACAAAATGTTGAGTTATTAGCTAAAAACAAAATAGATTTACCAAGTAATCAATTTGATAACTTTGTTAATCCTGTGAAAGTTGAAACAACTACTTTAAATAAAGTTAAAGACCACCAGGGTAATGGTAATGCAGCTTCTGCAATGTTTACACCTGTATGGTTCTCAGCAATGATTACAGCAGTACTAACATTCTTAACATTTAAGAATAGAGATAAATTAGCATCACAAAAAGATAAACTATGGTTTATCAGTAAAATCATTATATCTGTTACAATTGCAGCTTTTGCTGGTGCATTTGTATATGTTTATTACACAGGCGGCGTGTTGGATTTTGATTTTAATCAACCATTTGATACAGCTATATTCATCGCAATTGCGATCTTAGGATTTGCATCGCTCATATTAGGAGTAATGGTTTGGATAGGATTTGGCGCAATTCCAATATTTATCTTATATCTATTCTTCACTATGCAAGCAGTTATGCTGCCTAAAGTAATGGTACCGGAATTCTATCAAGATTATATTATCCCTTGGAGCCCATTCTATTACTATCTCAACACATTAAAAGATCTACTTTATAATGGTTCAAGCTTAGCTATGAACAGCACAATATGGATGTTCATTGGATTTATCATCTTCGGTTTAGCATCTTTAGTATCAGCTACTTATGTAAAAAAACAAGCTCAATAAAATATTAATTTCATTATTAACAGCCTTCATATTTTTTGTATGAAGGTTTTTTTGTCGATATCCAAAAATAGAAATATTTTCTATTTTAATATATTGATATATATACAACATGCTATTTTACTCATATATTAGACTTTATAAATATACTGATATAACAAAATGGGATTGAATTGATTTTGAACATGGGTTATGATAGCGGTATTGATATTTATAGTACATGTCATGTACTAATGGATAAGGAGTTATGATTTTGAAGAAACCATTTGAAATTTTTATTGAAGATATTAAAAATATCAGACGTGTGCCGTTTGTGATTATATTATTATTAGGTCTTTCTATTTTGCCCTCATTCTATGCGTGGTTTAATTTAAGTTCTACGTGGGATCCTTACAACAATACGCAAGGTATTAAAATTGCGGTAGTGAATGAAGATAAGGGTGCTAAGGTTGAAGGTAAAGATATTAATGTTGGTGACCAATTAGTTGAACAATTGAAGAAGAACGATAAGTTTGGATGGGAATTTGTGAATCGTAAGAAGGCTGACGATGGTGTTGAAAAAGGTGATTATTATGCCTCTATATATTTACATAAGACTTTTTCTGATGAAGTCACAAGTATCTATCATAAGAAACCAAAGAAAGCCGTTATTGATTACAAAGTAAATGAGAAATTAAATGCGATTGCACCTAAAATGACAAACGCTGGTGCATCATCCATTGTAGATTCTTTAAATAAAGAATTTGGCGAGAATGCAACGCAAGCATTATTAAAAGAAGCGAATCAAGTTGGTTTAGATCTTGAAAATGAATTACCTACTTTAAGCAAAATTAAAAATGCTGTATATACTGCTGAAGATAATCTTCCTAAAATAGAAGAATTCAAAGAGAAAGTCATTGAAATTGATGAACATCAAGATGACATTACGAAGTATAAAGATGAATTCGAAGCGCTAGGAAATTACAAAGGCGACATTAATGAAGGCGTAACAAAAATTAATGAAGTAAACAGTAAAATGGGTGACATTAATCAAGCTGCTCAATTAATTACGAAGCTTAATGCCAAAATGCCTGAAATCGAAAGTGCTTTAGCAAAAGCGAATAAAGTACAACAACAATTTCCTAAAATCAATAAAGGCGTGCCTCAAGGTATTGAAGCAACTGAAAAAGCATTAGCAGCTATCAATAAAGCAGAGCAATACTTACCTGAATTAAATCGTAAATTAGATCAGTATGAAGCAGATGCTAAAAAAGCTCAGGAAAAAACTGAAAAAGCGAACGAAAAACTGAAAGCTGATCAAGATAAAGAAAAGAAAGACACTAAGGATAACAAAGCAAAACCTGAACAAAGCACAGAAGAACCTCAACAGTCGTCAGAAGAAGAAAACAAAGCAGACAATCAGACTGACCAAAATGCTGAAGAACAAGAAAGTGATAAAGAACAAGCAGACACTTCTAAAGAAGAAACAGAAGAAAAAGCATCAACTGAAGATCAAGAGAAAGATAATGATATCGTAACAACTCAACAAGCTTACGATGAAGAAGATACTCATAAAGAAGAGAATAACCAAGCTTCTAAAAACGTATTAACTGATCAAGAATTAAATGAAATGAAATCTGCACTGAGCGAATCTTTAACAGCCCTCGCAGACTACAGTAACGAACAAGCAAATATGAACAAAAAAGATTTAGAAAGCATGCAAGCCATCAATCAAAGTATCTTAATGAGCCAAGACAGTAAACAACTTGCAGACACTGTGAAAAACAATCAATCACGATTACAACAAGGTGTCGCTTTTAATAATTCAATGATTGATATTTTAAATGAACTTCAGAAATCTGAAGGTATTGATACTTCATCAGCTATTTCACAATTTGAATCAGCTAACAAAGATTTACAAAGTGTTATAAATGGCCAAAGCAATCTGATTAATGCTTTAAATAATGGTAAATCTGGCAAAGAAGAAGTATTAGCCTTAGATAAATTAATTGATTCTAATCTCATATCTTTAGACAATTTATTGAAATATACAAGCAGTGATTTTAAGACGACTTTAATGGAAGGCGTTAATCAAATTGATCAAGCGTTAACTAAAGGTATAGATGATATCTCGAAGATTAGAAGTTCTATGAACATGATTGATAATGTGATTCAAACTGGGAAAAGTTCCTTACAAAATGGTCATGATTTATTAGTCAGCATCAACAATGAATTACCTGAACTTGAAAGAAAGTTTAATAACATTAATGAAGTAGCTCAAACAAACTTCCCTAAATTTAAAGAGCAAGTTGGTAAAGGTGCTTATTACGTTGAAAATGAACTACCAAATGTTCAATCAGAAGTTAAAAAGCTCGCACAGTTCTCAAATAACGATTTACCAACAATGATTGATAAATATGACCGTGCTGTTCAATTAATAGATGACAACTTACCAGAAGCTCAAAAGGAAATTCATGACTTAGCAGAATTTGCACGAAATGATTTACCAGGTATTGAAGAAGATATTAAGAAAGCAGCGAAGAAAGTTAGAGAAATAGATAAAGATGATACAGTTCACGAGCTGATTAAATTATTGAAAAATGATTTAAAGAAACAAGCTGATATTATCGCACACCCAATAGAATTAAAAGAAGAATCATTATTTAGTGTGCCAAACTATGGAACAGCAAGTACACCATTCTATACATCTTTAGCAATTTGGGTAGGTGCTTTACTATTATCTAACTTATTAACAACAGATATTAAAAATCCAGAAATTAAGCAGAAATATTCATTGAGAGAAACATTCGTTGGAAAGAGCTTTATATTCATTATTATAGGTGTCATACAGTCCATTATCGTGTCACTAGGAGATATGTTTATTTTAGGCGCAGCAATCGATAATAGATTATTATTTATACTATTATCCGTACTCGTTTCAATCGTGTTTATATGTATCGTCTATACATTAGTGTCCCTATTCGGTAACGTAGGTAAAGCATTAGCAATAGTCATTATGGTACTACAAATAGCAGGTGGAGGTGGGACGTTCCCAATACAAGTCACACCAAAATTCTTCCAAGCCATACATCCATATTTGCCGTTCACTTATGCCGTAGATGCTTTAAGAGAAGCGGTTGGAGGCGTCGTACCAGAAATACTCATATACAATCTCATGTGTCTCGTATTATTCGGCGTCGTCATATTCACAATAGGATTTATCGTTAAACCAATACTCGACCCATGGAAAAACAAAACAAGCAAACGCGCCGAAGACAGTTACTTAATGGAATAATTAAATTATGTATAAAAATAATCGCCCGATTCGTAGTAGTGAACTACAGAATCGGGTGATTTTTAGTTGAGCTAAATTGCTGTTTGAATACATAACTGTATACTCTCTTCTCATAATAGAAGAAGTTGTCAAATTAAGACTAGACGGTCCATCCTTATACTTAATATTGCAGAGTGCTAAAACATTTTGTTTTATAAATTTATTGCTATTTTTTATTAATAGGACTATTATCTTTATATCTTATAATGCAGGTGATAAAGAAATGAATACTATATTCAAAGTTACTATGATTTATATGACTCTATTTTTAACGACTACAATCATAGGTTCAATATTACTCTACTTGCCAGTTACTGGACGAAAACCTATTGATTTTGTTGATGCTTTTTTTATCGCTACAAGTGCATTTACAGTAACAGGGCTTTCAACTGTTGATATACCTAACCAGTTCAATGAATTAGGGTATTTAGTAATACTTCTACTGATTCAAATTGGTGGGTTAGGAATTGTTACTTTAATGATCTTTATAATGATTTTCACTAGAAAAAACATTACGTACAAAAATAGAGAACTATTAAAGTATACGTGGAGTCTTGATAATGATTCAGGATTACTAAATATAACTATACGTCTTGTATTATTCAGCTTTATTATCGAGATTTTGGGTGCTATTTTTTTATCCCTTGTTTTCATTCCAGATCACGGTATTGTTAGAGGTGGATTCATCAGTATATTTACTTCTGTATCATCATTCAATAACGCTGGTTTTTCTTTATTTTCAGATAGTCTGATGAGTTACAGTGATAACTTAATTGTTAACGTCATTGTTCCATTATTAATTGTAATTGGCGGTATAGGTTATATTGTTTTATTAGATTTGTGGAAAGCTAATCGCTTGAGTAAATTAAGTCTACATTCAAAAATCGTATTAACTACTACAGCTATATTAATCATGATTGGATCACTTTCATTTTGGTTATTAGAAGCAAATAATGTATTAAAAAACGATAATTGGATTGTTCAAATCTTTAAATCCGTTTTCCAATCAATATCAACTAGAACTGCTGGATTCAATACCGTTGACATAGGTCAATTACACGACTCTACTCTATTTATATTTGATTTATTAATGTTTATTGGTGCCGCACCTATGAGTACCGGTGGTGGTATAAAAGTTACGACCTTTGCTATCATTATCGTATATTTATATACTTTATTAAAAGGTCAGACACATCCGCATATATTTAAGAAAAGTATTATGACAGAACAAATAAATAAAGCAATAACTGTATGTTTTTTATCAAGTTCTTTGATTTTCATCTCAACATTGAGTATTTTAATTCAAAATCCAAAACTTGATACAACAAAGGTATTATTTGAAACGATTTCAGCTTTTGCGACGGTTGGACTTTCAACTGGCATAACCGCTGATTTGAATTCTATGTCTAAAGTTATACTCATATTGCTAATGATAGTTGGTAAAATAGGTATACTCATTATCATTTCGATATTTGTACACCCCAAAAAAGAGTTATATTATTACTCAACCGAAAAGATTCATTTATAATTTTTATAAAAAATAATCGCCCAATCCGTAGCAGTGAACTACAGGATCGGGCGGTTTTTGGGTTGAGTTAAAATTTTTGTTCTACTTTAGACAAATCTACATTTATCTCTCTGTCTTCGAATACTTTTTTAGCTACTGTTAACGCATTTAATACACGTGGGAAACCAGTATAAGGTATTAAATGTGTAATTGTTTCTATGATTTCCTCTGGCGTCACGCCTGATGTCAATGCTGTATTGATGTGTAATTCTAATTGAGGTTCTGTTCCTTGTGTTACAAGTGAAGAAACGGTTACTAAAGCACGTTGTTGATTTGTTAAACCTTTTCGTGAATAAATGTCTCCATAAGCAAATTCAATAATGTATTTTGAAACGTCAGGTGCTATGTCTTTAAGATTGTCAGCTATTTTTAAATGTGTTGAACCTGTCGCTGCGGTATATTCCATAAGTTTATCCATACCTTGTTGGTATTTAGTTTGATCCATAATAAATCGCTCCCTATTCGTAATTGCTAGCTTTAAATTTTTTCCTGTGAACAATTACTAATATAGTCCTGATATGATTATTTGTTAAATATATAAATATCATAATTTCTATAACTAAAAGTTATAACAAACTAAATACCATTCACTAATATATAATCAATTAGTGCTCGCGTTGCATGTGAACGATATCTATCTTTTTTAACGATAAGACCCACTTCCCAATAAATATACGGTTCTGTTATAGGTACTGCAGTGATTTTATCATAATCGATTTTGCGTTTTAATGATTCTGGAAAGAACGTAACGCCTAAATTATTTTCTACCATGTCTTTAATAAAATCCCATTGTGCACTTTGATACGCAATATTTGGCTTAAATCCGAATTTATCACATTCTTGTATAATACGATCATGCATCGTAAAATCTTCCGTAAATAAAATAGTCGGTTTATGCTTAATATCCGTTAAAGCAACTTCCGAACGTTGTGCTAATGGATGCGACTTTTGTAGATATAACATCAATTTATCTTTAGTCAATTGATAGACGTCGAATTTTGTTTCATCTACTGGTAACATAACAATGCCACAATCTATCTCACCTTCATCTACTAAACGTATAACTTTATGAGTACCTTCTTCTATTAATTCTGTTGTTAAATGTGGATGCGCCGAAGAGAAGCCTTTTATCATGCTAGGAAAGAACATAATGCCAATTAATGAAGGTAAGCCAATCTTAATATTTCCACTTTTTAATGAACTATTATCGTTCAGATTCGATGTTAAAGAGTTTAATGTATCAAAGATTTTGAGTCCATGATTATAAACAATTTCACCTGAATCTGTCAGTTTAACTTGTCTGTCTGAACGGTCTAACAACTCGACATTCAGTTCAGATTCAAATGCTTTGATTGTCTTACTAAGCGCTGGTTGAGAAACATGTAATTGTTGTGAAGCCTTAGTGAAACTACCCAGTTTGGCTACTGTCATAAAATAATTAAATTGACGGATTTCCAAATTAATCCCCCTCCACTATAACTTTAAGTTATAGATTTCATTATTAATATTCATTTTACTTATCAATATTGTAGAAGTAAACTAAATATATAGAGAAAAATATGGAGGGATTTCGATGTTAAAAGATAAAGTTACGATTATTTCAGGTTCTGCTAGCGGTATTGGTTTAGAAATCGCTAAAGAATTTTTAAACCAAGGTGCAAAAGTAGTATTCACAGACATTAATAAAACTAATTTAGACAACGTTGTGCGTGACTTTAAAGAAAAAGGGTTTGACTGTATCGGTATTCCAGCAGATGTTTCGAATGAAGATGATGTTATAAACCTTGTCGATGAAACTGAAAAACATTACGGTCGTATAGATGTTTTAGTAAATAACGCAGGCTTACAACATGTCTCAAATATTGAGGATTTCCCAACAGCTAAATTCAAACAAATGATTGATATTATGTTAGTGGGTACATTCATCATGACGAAACATGTATTACCTATTATGAAAAAACAACAATTTGGCCGCATCTTAAATATGTCTTCTATTAATGGCGTTATCGGATTCTCAGGAAAATCTGCATATAACAGTGCCAAACACGGCATTATCGGTTTAACAAAAGTCACTGCTTTAGAAACTGCAGAAGACGGTATTACGGTAAATGCCATATGCCCAGGTTACATTGATACACCACTTGTACGTGGCCAAATGGAAGACTTAGCCAAAACAAGAAACGTAAGTGTTGATCAAGTACTTGATGAGGTATTGTTCCCAATGATTCCTCAAAAACGACTCGTCGACATTCAAGACGTAGCAGACTATTCCGTATTCATTGCCAGTGACAAAGCCAAAAGCGTAACTGGTCAATCTATCTTAATAGACGGCGGATATACAGCACAATAATAAAAAAAGACTAACTATAGTAATCAAATTGCGCAAAAAAATAATCGCCCAATCCGTAGGTGTGAACTACAGGATCGGGCGATTTTGGTTGTATATAGAGCGAGTGATGCGTCATAATTCATTTTCTAGGGTGTTAAATGGGTAGAGTCAGCTATAATAGCATTATTTTTATCGAAATATGGCTCGCGTTTTCATTCTGTCCATTTAACAATATATATCTTTATAGTTAAAGATAAAAATTATCTAAATTGATAAAGTTTAACTATATTAGAATCTAATTAATTATAGTAATAGCTCTAACCAAAATTATAAAATTTAGGATTCCAATTAAATTCTATACTTCCTTTGATTACTTTGTGCATATTTCTATTAATAAATTGATTATTAATAGGAAACTGCTTATTTTTATCATACTGAATTTGTACTAAAAAATTTTTATTTGACGGAATTAAAGTCCTACTCTCAGTGCTTCTTTCCTCTTTTTTGTAAATAACGAGGTACAAAATATCCGCTTCCATATCGCCATGTTTAACTTCATGATTTGTAAATCCATAGTTTTTTATCTGACGTAGCTTTTTAACGGCATCAAAAATAACTTTTTCTACATGCATTTTATTTAAGACTTTTTTTACATATATAACAGCACGAAATCGCTTCATTTCTGGAAGACTTATATCTTCTATTTCTTTAATTATAAACTCTTCAGTTTCAATCTCTGGGTAATATCGAAATAGATCTTCATATTTATTTCTAGTTTCATTATTTGCTGGATATAATACATAATCTCCACTTTCTAAAACATATTGCAATACTTCATCTTCGTCTAATTTACCTTCAATAACACTTTCCAACTTATCACCCGGAAATCTGATAAACGAAGTCAAAGTCTGATCAGCATGAAAAGTAACTAGAACATTATCTTTAGAACTCAAGCCCCTTAAAGTATACACTCGAGCGGCAGTATGAACACCTATTATACACATTGAATTAATATCTAAATTGTTATGTTCTAATAAAACATTAACTTGGATTAAATTATCTTGTGGTATATCTATCTTATCGATACTTTTACATTCTATTTTAAGAGTACTCATACATAGTTTTTCAAAAAATAGTATTACTTCATCATTTACATTAGGATTACTATATACATCATCAATAATGATATGACTTTCTATCATATATTTAATAAAAGAAATTATTAGTCCATTAATATTATCAAGTAAGCTAATAGTTTTATGTTTCACATCATAAATAGAATGCTTTTCCGTAATAGTATCTTTTCCATCACGGTAGGTAAAATAGATGTCATTTTGTTCAACTTTTACACCACCATGTGACATAGAATTTCTTATATTAGCATCAGCTATTTTTAATATATCATTGTATTCCCTAGATGATAAACACTCCATTTGTTGTCTTAAAGTCCTTTGATCTAAATTTTTACCTTCAAACTCACTCTGGAATTTAATATATAATTGTAAGATTTTTGAATAAGGACCATTTAATAAATCATCATAAATATCTATTAAGAATAAAGAGGCTTTTAATTGCATACTCCCCTTAAAATTATCCATTAATTCTACTTTTTTAACAATGTTTTGCATTGATTCGTATGATTCAATTAATAAGTTCATGTTATTAAGAAGCGTATTTTTCATCAATGAATCATCTAAAGATTCTTGAAAATTTGTTAACTTTTCACTTCCTACCTTCATGATTTTTTTATCCCAATGTTTTAGATTACTATCTTGATAATATTTATACAAAATAGGATTATATATAGCAGGGATATAGTCAGCCCTTTTAAATGATTTTAGAAATTCACTATGAATTTGCTCCACGCCACCTTCATAGTTCTCTTCCCAGTAAACTATATAGTCCATTAACAATAAACTTCACCTACCTATCAAAACATATTTATCTCAATTGCAATACTTTCACACTCAACACCTTAAATCGTTTTCTAAGACCTATTTCTCCAATCAGTCTGATTGTACCTTCACCAGCATCTAATTTATAAATTTTAATATCTTATATTTTCATATTCTTTTCTTATTAGTTCTTCATTATTTTTAAAAACCTCAGTAATACTAATGAAATTTTTAAAAATTGTAATAAGTGCAATTATAAATAGATTACTAAAAACCCAAATCTTATCGTCTATAAAATCTGGTCCTTTTGTTAAACCAATTAATCCTACAATAATTATTAACACCCATCTTAGAATAACAACAGATAAAAGTGATAACTTATTTTTCATGATTCTAATATTCCTTAGTCTTAAAATAACATCAGAAACAAAATAGTTATGCTCTTTGTAGTCTTCATTAACTGAGAATCCACTTTCTCTATTTATCTTTTTATAAAATTTACTCAACTTATTTTCTTCTAATCTGTCATCTAAAACTTGATATTGTATTATTCTATGAGATTCAGTTACTTTTTGTTTTAAGAGTAAGCCTGAAATATTACCTACTTTAAAGAAGCTAAATGATAATCTTATTTTCATCTCAAAAAATATTTCAACGAGAATTCCTATAAACATAATGAAGTTTGTAATAACTAATAAAACTATAGTTAATGAATCATTATAAAATGTCCATTGCTTATTCACATAAAAATGACTATTTATTATTAATAATACAAAATATAAATGTACAATCAAATTACATATAAATATCAAAAAAATTGATACTAAGTTTTCTAGCTTATTTGTTAATATCCTTCTATTAGCATATGAATAAAAAAACAAAAATATTGGACTTAGTAATGTAATCAAACCACCAAGAACTTTCACAAACTCAAAACCACTATTAATCCATTCCATTTATAACACCTCAATTTATTTCTATAATTCTATATCTATACCGTAATACGGACTAGCCATAAAAGTAGCTTTATAGTTAGCTCGTGAGGCTGGCTTTAACTATTGTTTTTCAGAGCTAATAATTAGTTGCGCTTGTTCAATCATGAACTCATACAATTTAAGTTACTGATTGATTTTTTAAGACTCTACTTATAATTTAAAACTATAAAATATATTTTTTAAATCATAATCAATTAAAATTCTATATTAATCTTCACTTTCTATTTCATTGTTTTGCATAAGTTCTAAACAAGCTAATTGAATAAAACTTCTATATCTATAAACAAGATCATCATCAAAAAGATAGCCGCCATTCCTATCAATATCTCTAACTGTATGGTATATACTTTTAATAATTTTAGTTGGTTCATAGTTCTCATTTTGAAAGTCTTTTGTAAGAAATTCAAAAGCATTATATAAATGTTCAATAGTTTTAATATGACCATTTTTCGCTACTTCTTTAAAAACCTTTTCTGGTAAATTAATCAAAGAAAAGTACTCATTAAATTTATTATTTTCTTCTGTTGTATTTGGTCCTACTCCTAAGTGAATATTATCTCTTGGATCTTCTCCACCTAACTGAAGAATTTGAAAACTTTCAGATGATTCCATTTCATCTTTTAAACGACCAATTTCTGCTAATGAAACACTTACTCTACCTGCATTATTTTCAAAATTAATTTGACGAATCCTATTTAATAAACCTGAAATTTCTTTTCTAAATACTAAAATTACAATCAATAAAAGTAATGGGAAACTGAAGTTTTTATATAAATACGCTGAATATTTTAAAACTTGCTCTAAAATAATACTAAAATTTGATATTTCCAAGAATACACCTCATTTGTATAGAATAATATAATGATAGAGAAGAACTAAGAGGTTTTTCATCAATCATAAATTAATGATGCGAAAATAATTTCTATATTGTCTTTACTTAAATGCTAAATATTCCCCCACCTACTTATGATAACTTTCTGCTTATCAGTTGATAATGCGGTTTTATTTTTCACTATTTAAAATGTCTTTCAGTTGGTTTAAAAATAATTGTGCAGGTACAGATAATGGTTTTTCTTTTTTCCACACTACACTTAACTTTGAAGTGATATCTTGCTGAAATGGTATAAATTTTAGTGATGTATTATAAGTATTTACAATACCTCCCAAGCATAAAGCGTGACCTACACACTCTTCAACCATAATGGAAGCATTATAAAGTAAATTGTACTTCGCTACGATATTTAATTGTGCATCCTCAAGATCTAGTTCATTCAAAATCATTTTCTTTACACCTTGTTGCCTTGATATGATTAATGGTTTATTAATTATTGATTCTGCACTCATTTTATCCATGTCTTTAAATTCTGAATCATGCGTCGTCAGTATACCCCAGACATCTGTTCTATTTAATGAAATTGAATCGTAATTAATTTTATTAATTGGTTCTATAATAACACCAAAATCTATAACACCGTCATTAATTTTCTCTAAAATTTGTTCAGCATTTCCACTAAACGTATCAAAAATAATTTGATTATGCTCTTTTCTCAATACTTTTATGGCCTTCGCAATCGGTTTAATGCTACTAGATTCTGCCATGCCTATATGAACTTCTCCAAATATTTCTTTGTGTGTGATATTAGAAGTTGTTTTATCTACTAAATCAATTATATCTCGTGCTTTACTTGCTAAATAATGGCCTTCGCTTGTTAATTCTAAATATTTACCTTTTCTATTAAATAACTTTACAGATAGCTCTTCTTCTAAATCTTTAATTTGTCTCGAAAGTGTCGGTTGTGTGATATGTAATAATTTTGCTGCAGCGCTAATATTCCCTTCAGCTACAACTGCTAAAAAATATCTCAGTACTCTATTTTCCACATGTGCCCTCCTATGCTTAAAAAGTATAATACAACATTCAATATAGGCATTTGTAATATTTATAGTAGCATTATAACATTATATGTGTAATCATTCTCAAGTAATTTATTGGAGGGAATTTTATTGTTTAGTCATGTACTTAACGAAAATATTTGGAATAAAGTTGTCGAAGAAGACGAACATGTATTCAAACAAATTCATGAAATTGTTGATGTAAATGCTAAATTAGTTTCAAAGCTCAATGCTTCCTATCACACTCACACTGAAACACTCGCATTATTATCTCAAATTATCGGACAAGAAATTGATTCGAGTGTAGGGATCAACTTACCTTTATATACGGATTTCGGAAAGCATATTTCTATTGGAAAGCATGTTTTTATTAATAGTAATGTTATGTTTACTGATTTAGGAGGTATCACTTTAGAAGATCATGTGTTAATTGGACCACGCGCTAATTTGCTTACTGTAAACCATCCTCAAGATCCTAGACAAAGAAGAAACCTTATCGTCAAACCCATCACAATTAAAAGGAATGCTTGGATAGGTGCCGCTGCTACAATCCTCCCTGGGGTTACAGTCGGTGAAAATGCCATTGTTGGCGCAAATGCTTTAGTTACTAAAGATGTTCCTGCTAATACAGTAGTTGGCGGTACCCCAGCCAAAATGATAAAAGAAATCAAGTCATTATAAATACATTTACTTAATGAAGCGAGGGATAAATATATGGCAATTAAAGATAAAGTAGTCGTTATTACTGGTGCAGCAAGTGGCATGGGGAGAGCAAATGCATTACGCTTAGCACACGAAAATGCCAAAGTCGTTTTAGCTGATATTAGAAAGGAAAAGTTAAATCAAGTAAGTGAAAAAATTGAAGGTCAAAACGCCACTTTCTTAACTAAAGTCACTGATGTCACTAATAGACTTGAAGTAGAAGAACTTGTTAATGATACTATAGAAAAGTTTGGAAAAATTGATGTGCTCATTAATTGCGCTGGTGTTATGCCTCAATCTTACTTATATCATAATAATTATGAAGAATGGGAACTAGGTATCGATGTAAATATTAAAGGTGTCTTATATAGTATTGGCGCCGTTTTGCCTATCATGCATAGACAAGCATCTGGTCACATTATAAATATTTCATCTATCGGTGCTCATACTATTATTCCAGGAGGAGCAGTATATAGTGGCACAAAATATGCAGTAAAGGCAATAACTGAGGGATTACGCCAAGAAGAAGCAGAATTAGGAAAAAATGTACGAGTAACAAGTATTTCTCCTGGTTCTATTGATACTGAATTCACTCACTCTATTAGAGATCCGAAAATTAGACAACAATTTGATCAATTGAGTGAAAATGCTATTGATTCAGATTCCGTAGCACGCATCATAGCTTTTTGTATAAACGAAGAAGAAAAAGTTGGTCTTAATGAAATTATCATTCGCCCAACAAATCAAATATTATAAATAATTTTTAATAAGGAGAGGTTGAATTATGACAATTAAAGATAAAGTAGTCGTTATTACTGGAGCTTCAAGTGGTATTGGTGAAGCTACCGCTAAACTTTTGGCACAAAAGGGTGCAAAACTTGTACTTGGTGCTAGAAGAGAGGACAAATTGAAAACAATCGTTAATGAAATTAACAAATCTGGTGGAGAAGCCGTTTATGTCGTTACTGATGTAACAAGCATTGAAGATAACAAAACGCTAGTCAATAAAGCTAAAGCACAATATGGAAGAATTGATGTTATATTTTTAAACGCTGGTTTAATGCCTAATTCACCACTTTCAAAATTAAAATCTGATGAATGGCATGACATGGTTGATGTAAATATTAAAGGCGTTTTAAATGGAATTGAAGCTGCTTTGCCTGAATTTATAAAACAAAAGTCAGGACATGTTATTGCTACTTCATCTGTGGCAGGCTTAAAAGCTTATCCAGGAGGCGCTGTCTATGGTGCCACAAAATGGGCAGTTCGTGATTTAATGGAAGTATTACGTATGGAATCCGCTCAAGAAAAAAATAATATTAGAACAGCTACGATTTATCCTGCAGCAGTGAAAACAGAATTATTAAATACCATTACAGATCCTTCTACTGCTTCTAGTACTGAAACAATGTATGACGAATATCAAATATCTCCTGATAACATTGCAGAAATAGTAGCATTTGCTATCAATCAACCTGAAAACACTAATATAAATGAGTTTACTGTTGGACCAACTAATCAACCATGGTAAGTGAGGTGAGTTACGATATTGAACACAGCTAAAATAAAGGTTGAAGATACAATATTTACTGCAAATTTTTTTGATAACCCGACTGCAATTGAAATAGAAAATCTTTTACCGTTGAAACTAACGATGAAAGAATTAAATAATAATGAAAAATATTATAATTTTCCTCAAAATTTTTCAAAAAATCCTCAGTTTATCAAACAAATTAACAAGGGGGATATCATGTTATACCAAGATAACTGTCTCGTTATCTTTTATAAAGATTTTACAACTAATATTCAATATACACCCATTGGTAAAATAAATAATGTAGAAAATCTTGGAATCATAGATAATTCCTCAGATATTTCAGTATCTTTTATAATCTAACATAAAGTAACTTAAATTTTTATTTATTTATGTGTGTATCAAGTATTATATATCATATAATTACACCCTATTCAATTTTCGAGAAATATTTCTCAATAATTTCAATTGTATAAACGATATAAAGAAACGCTCGCATTATACGAGCGTTTCTTTATATTCTTGTATTCTACTTCCGATTTCATCTCTAATACGTTGAAATTCTGACCATTCTTTTCCTGCTGGATCATCAAAGCCCCAGTGTTCTTTTTTGACGTTAGGTGGTATGATGGGACAATTATCATCTGCATTGCTACATAATGTTATGACTAAATCTGATTGTCTTAAGATATCATTATCAATCAAGTCTGATGTATGATTTGAGATATCAATACCTACTTCTTTCATAGCTTCTACTGCTTTTGGATTAACACCATGTGTTTCAATACCAGCTGAATAGACATTCCAATCTTTACCTAATATTTTCTTTGCCCAACCCTCAGCCATTTGACTACGACAAGAGTTGCCAGTACATAAAAAATAAATTGTTTTCTTATCCATATTTAAAGCCTCATTTCTTAAAATATAATTAGTGTGAGATATAAACCTAAGAGTGTGACAAATAGTACCGGGATAGTAATAATGATTCCAGTTTTAAAATATATTCCCCACGAAATCTTTACACCTTTTTGTGTTAACACATGTAGCCACAATAATGTTGCTAATGAACCAATCGGTGTGATTTTTGGTCCTAAATCAGAACCTATTACATTGGCATAAACCATACCTTCTTTAATGGTTCCTACTACATTAGATTGTCCAATCGCTATAGCATCGATTAAGACAGTAGGCATATTATTCATAATGGATGATAAAAATGCTGATATAAAGCCCATGCCCATAATACTACTGAATAATCCATGATTTGAAATATTAGATAATACATCAGCTAAAATTGATATGATGCCAACGTTTTTTAATCCAAATACAACTAAATACATCCCTATAGAAAATAGAACAATATTCCATGGTGCACCTTTAATTACTTGTTTAGTATGAACTGCTTTAGATTTACGAGCTAAGATCACAAAGATAAGTGCAATCGTACAAGTAATGATTGAAACAGGGATTTGAATAAACTCACTAACAAGATAGCCTACAAGTAATATTGCTAATACTAGCCAAGAAATCTTAAATAATTTTAAGTCTTTAATTGCATCATTTGGGTTCATAAGATTCTTTTTTTCGAAAGTTTTTGGTATAGATGTTCTGAAATAAAGCCATAATACAAATATGCTAGCGATCAGAGAGAATATATTTGGAATAATCATTCGACTAAAGTACTCAATAAATCCAATATTGAAGTAATCAGCAGAAACGATATTTACTAAATTACTCACAATTAATGGAAGTGATGTAGTATCAGCAATAAATCCACTTGCAATAATAAAAGGGAATATCGTTTTTTTACTGAAACCCAAATTTCTTACCATCGCTAATACAATTGGCGTTAAGATTAAAGCCGCACCATCATTTGCGAAAAATGCAGCTACTATTGATCCTAATAGCATGATATATACAAACATTTTTAAGCCGTTACCGTTTGAAGCTTTGACCATATGTATTGCAGACCATTCAAAAAATCCAATCTCGTCTAATATTAATGAAATAAGAATAACAGCTACAAATGTTAAAGTGGCATTCCAAACGATACCTGTTACCTCTAGTACATCAGAAAAGCTAACAACACCTGTAATAATAGAGATGACCGCCCCAATTAAAGCTGTAATACCAATATCTAAACCTTTAGGTTGCCATATCACAAAGATTAAAGTTAAAAGAAAAATTACAATTGCTAAAGTCGTCATCATCAACATTCACCTGATTTTATATTTTTACATACACAACGTTGGTTAGATGTGTTAATAATGTTTATATTTTGATTGAGCTCATCTAAAATAACATGATTAAGTTGATACATATGTTTGTTACCATCTTTACGTGTATAAACTAATTCGTTATCTACCAATAACTTCATATGATGACTGAGTGTTGGTTGTGAGAATTGAAAGTGCTCCAACAAATCACAAGCACATAATTCACCACAAGAAAGTAAGTCTAATATTTCCAATCTACTTGGATCTGATAACACTTTTAATATTGTTGAGAGTTCTTTATAAGACATATATGTACCTCCTAGATATTATATAGATATGTGTTTGATTGTCTCGTAATTACAAATATTAAAATTGGGATTTAAGAGTAGTTACTATAGTTTAATTAAAAAAGGCACATCCACATTATTGAACAATTGCTCAATATGTGATGTGCCTTTTTTAAAATTTAATATTTAAATATTAAATAAATCATTAAATGATTCTATCATAGTAGGATGTGTATATATATTGTCACGTAAAACTGTATAGTCAATATTTTGGTCAATAGCTAGTTTTACTAAATTAATGATTTCCTCGGATTGTAAACCATATAAGGTAGCGCCAAGTATTTTATTTGTTGTTGCGTCTATCACAACTTTAAACAGACCTCTAGGGTCATTATTAATTTTGTGACGAGGTATATTACTTACTGGTAGTTTACCTTCTTTAATTTCATACCCTTGTTCTTTTGCTTCTTTAGCAGTCAATCCTACACGAGATAATGGAGGATCTATAAATACCGTATAAGGTACTGCACCTCTATTTTCTGTAGTGCGAGCACCTGAACCGAATAATTTGTCTTTAACAATTCTAAAGTCATCTAAAGAAATATAAGTGAATTGCATGCCACCTTTTACATCACCTATTGCATAGATATGTTTTACAGCTGTTTCCAACTGATTATTGACTTCTATTTCGCCACGTTCACCTAGTTTAATATCAGTGTTTTCTAAATTTAAGTCAGTATTTGGCTTTCTACCAATTGCGAGTAATACCGCTTCTGCTTCAAAATCACCTTTATTCGTTTTAGCGATTGTATATCCATCTTTATCTTCAAATTCTGAAGTTTGGGCACCTAACTCGAATTTTACACCTTTATCTTCTAAATCTTTAATCGCATGTGAAACGATTTCTTCATCTTCTCTTGCCATTAGTTTGTCATTAGCTTCTAATACAGTCACTTCTGTATCAAAGTTCGAAAACATAGATGCGAATTCTAAAGAAATATAACCTCCGCCAACAATAACTAATCGTTTAGGTTGCTCACGTAAATTCATTATTCCTGTAGAATCGTATAAATGCTTAGATTCTTTAATACCTTTAATATCAGGAATAACTGGTATTGCACCAGTGTTTATCACAATGTCATCTGCTGTTAAAGTATCTACTACTTTGCCTTGCTCATCTAATAATTCTACTTCCGTATTGGATTTAAAGCTAGCCTTGTAATCTAATACCGTTATATTTTTATCGTCTGCTAAGTTATGATAATTCTTTTTATTAAGGGCCGTTACGACTTCTTCTTTACGCTCAAATGCTTGATTGAACGAACCACGCTCTAATCCTTCGTGCACTAATGTTTTAGATGGAATACAACCGATATTTATACATGTACCACCATACATTTTTTTGGATTGTTCAACAACTGCTACTTGTTTCCCTTGAGCCGAAGCTGTTTTTGCTAGTGTTTTTCCACCTTTACCAAACCCTAAAATTAATAAATCATACTTTTTCATTGTAACCCTCCATTAATATATCGTTTAATATATCTCCAATAGAAATATTTTGATAATATTTTTCAATTATTTCAAATTCTCTTCGATGATAGTTTGACATTACTCGACTCATTTCATTTGAGATTTTACAGTCACTTTCTTTTGTACCTGTATAAATTCTGCCAAATGATTGACTAGAAGCGAATAATTTAAATAAATTGGATAATGGCGTATCTAACACATTACCATTTATACGATACCCTCCATATTTGCCCTTTTGTGTTGTAATGTAACCTTCTTCTAATAGTTTGCTCATAACTCTTCTTAATTGCACAGGATTAACACAAACTTTTGATGACAATTCGACACTACTAAATCTTTCAGATGAATGTTTACTTAAGAAAGTTAATACGTGAACTGCGATATTAAATTCTAAATTCAATGAATCATCTCCTTTTTAAATGTAACTATAATAATTACATTTAAACATATCTACTTCTTAAGTTCAAATAAAAAAATCACGCCTATAATAAGACGTGATTTTTTCTTATAAAATTATTGATTGTTGTTGATATAAGAATCTGGATTAACTGAATATTGATTACCTACGCCACCTTGCATACGTTGGAAATGTAAGTGAGGTGCTGTTGAATTACCAGTATTACCTGATTGTCCAATTTGTTGACCTGCTTTTACTTCGTCACCTTTATTTACATTTAATTTATTCATATGCATGTACCATTGATAATAATCACTATTTTTCTCTTTTATTGTTACTTGGTTACCACCACCGTAGTTACTCCAACCACTTTGAATCACAGTTCCATCTGCTAAAGCGTATACAGGGGTATTTTCTTCCATAGCATAATCTACACCGTAATGTGCACCACCGCCGTGATATTGACCATATTCTTGTAACTTTTTATTTTTAGTAAGCCAATTTGATGAAGCTTCTGCATTACCTTTGGCTTCCTTAGTGTTTGCTGCATCGTTGTTATGAGTTGATTGTTCTTTAGAAGAAATATTGTTATATTGAGCTGATTCTTGATTATCATTTGTTTCATTAGAAGTCGCTACATATCCATTACTTCCTGTTTCATCATGCTTATCTGTTTGATTATTATTTGCTAGCGTTTCTTTATTTGTTTCAGATGTTTGATTTTCATTTCCATTATTTACTTGATAACCTTTATCCTTAATTGTTTGATTTGATTGAGATGGTGAATAATCATTATCATCTTTTACAAAATAGTAATAATGCGTAGCACCATTTTGATCTAATTCATACGATTTATACTCTTTACGATCAAACATAGATTGATTCCAATTACCGTCTAATGTGTGGTGATAGTTCCCTTTACTATCTATTGTATAATAAACACCATTTTCAATTCCCGTATAGTTGTGAGTATTTTGCGTAGATACACTACTTTGTTCTTCAGCTTGTGCATCTTGTTGAGCAATACTCATAGTTAGAATTCCAATAGTCGCTATTGAAGTTGTTAATATTTTTTTCATTTTAATAAACCTTCCTTTTCTTTAACTATAGAACTCAATCTATCACGTGCTTTAATGAAAATAAATACTTGTAATCGATTTGTGCATACTAAATAAAAAGCTGTAATATTTCCAAAATAATATTACTGATTTCTGAATTT
The DNA here is from genome assembly GCF_038005105.1 of Mammaliicoccus sp. FSL K6-3158. Lineage (NCBI taxonomy): Bacteria > Bacillati > Bacillota > Bacilli > Caryophanales > Staphylococcaceae > Mammaliicoccus > Mammaliicoccus sp. FSL K6-3158. Next base: position 51,565 of record NZ_JBBOSL010000001.1, on the reverse strand, counting down.
TTGATATTAATGTAAACTCTTATTTCACATAAGGTGTATGCTTTAAAAGGACTATTTTTTCAAAAGACTCATTACAAACTAAGAATCTAATAACGTTCAAAAGATAACTAAATAGATGTTAATATTACTCCTAAAGTAAGATATTAAATTAGAAGGCATTTAAATGATACACTTCGCTTATTAGTGATTTTGCGATATAAAGTTAAAATATGGTGCGCATAGCTTACCGTTCACCATAAAATTTATCTATCACATTTTTTTAAAATTAAAACTCTAACACTTTTAATAATTAAAAATTTAATATCATTTTGATTTAGATCACATAAAAGAAAATACAAATGAAGTATTGAATAGCAGGTTGTTTTGTTCATAGACCCTAACTTCTCTTGCTTAATGTATAATTTTCATAAAAAATCGACCTCTTTTTGAGGTCGATTTTCTTTGCCTGCAAGAAATGGCTATATTGATATGCTTATTATAAAGTAGAAAATTGTCGTATTTTTGTCGTTTTTTATTTTTATTTTACCATGTTATAATATAAAAATTATAGGAGGTATAAAAAATGAATTTAGGAATTTTATTTATTCGACTATTTTTAGGTATTACTTTTATTATACATGGTAGCCAAAAAGTTTTTAGTGGTTTTGGCGAGCCAATGAGCATGATGGAATCGTTAGGAGTTCCTGCCTTTATTGGCATTATACTGGCTCTCTTTGAATTAATAGGTGGCATTCTAATTGTGTGTGGTTTATTTATTAATTTCATGGCTAGTGGTTTCATAGTTATCATGTTAGGTGCTTTATTTACAGTACATTTAAAACAAGGTTATATGGATTCAGAATTTGTTGTTGCATTACTAATCATGAGTGTTTCTATGTTATTATCTTATGATTGGAAAAAAACAATTCAATTATATTAATAAAATGATTGTTTTTATTTAGGATGAATGTCTATAGGTCTAAACAAAGAAGCAGATAACTCACTATGAGCTGTCCGCTTCTTTAGTCCACTTATTTATAGATGGTGGTCTCATAGTTATTTATTTTTATCCTATATAGTATACTTTCTATATAGTTCAGATTAAACCTACAACAATTAATCATGTGGTCGCTATCGATTTAGCGTTATTTTGTTATATATTCATACCTCTAAACAAAAGCATAGCAATACTTATTATTATATTTCTACTGCTTCCTAATGGTTTAAAATAATCATCCCAGTTATATAAAGCGTTCAACACTATATTAAGTATTTTCGCTAAACCTATTCCAAGCATTCTACATACAATCATATAATGTCTTAATAACTTCAATATTCCATTATAAAAGATATATAAGGTGTCAGTCTCTTAACATTCCAATTTTATATATTATATGATCAAGCTCTTCTTTCTTTTGTTCTAATTGCTTAATTGTTAATAACCTTTGCTTTTCTAACATTTCCAATCTTTTATATTTTGTAGTTTCCCCTTTTTCAACAAGAAATTTAAACTCTTTTATTTCTTTTAATGCCATCCCTGTACCTCTTAAATGTTTTACAAATGTAATCCATCTTATATTTTCTTCGGAATATACACGCTTGTTACTATCATTTCTATAATCTGGCGAAATTAATCCCTTTTCTTCATAAAATCTCAAAGTTTTTATAGGTAAATTTGTAATTTTCGAAACTTCTCCTATGAACAATTTGCTTGACCTCCAGTAACTGTACATATTTATACTATTAATTGTACAAAATAAATCAATATGGAGGTAATAAAATGACTTTTTCAAATAATACAATTTTAATCTCAGGTGGTTCTTCAGGTATAGGGCTAGGTTTTGCAAAAAAATTTTTAGAATTAGGTAATCAAGTAATCATTACAAGTCGTTCTAAAGAAAAGTTAGATTCACTCGTAAATTCACATCCTAATCTTTATGGTTATATAGTGGACGTTACAAATGTTGAATCAGTATATTCACTAAAAGAACAAGTTTTATTAGATTTTCCAAACCTTAACGTATTGTTTAATTCTGCAGGAATCATGAAATCTTTTGATCTATTTGATGATAATGTGAATCCTCAAATGTTACATTCAGAAATAAATACTAATTTAATAGGTACTATTAATATGACGAAAGTGTTCTTAAGTCATCTGATTAAACAAAATACCCCCTTAATTATTAACGTGTCAAGTGGTCTTTCCTATGTATCTTCTGCTGCCCATCCTATTTATTCAGGCACTAAATCAGCTGTACACATGTTTACTGATGCAGTACGTGAACAGGCTATTTATAAAGGATATAACCATTTAACGGTAATGGAATTAGTTCCACCATTAGTAGCTGAGACTAATTTAGAAGAACATGCTCCAATAGATGCACCTAACAATATGAAACTTTCTGATTTAATTGATCAAGGTATTGAAGCAATTCAACAAAAAGTAATTCGATTAGATGCAGGTTATGCAAAAGAAATGCATCGTCAAGCATTAAAAGATTCTGATACATTTACTCATACTACAGCTCAAGTAATGTTACCTAGATATTTTTCATAATCTATAAATTTGGCGACATTTTTTGGGCATATCTTTTCAACAGAAATGAGCACTTAAAAAACAAATTATTCACATTATATTTTATAATATTGTTCAAGATTTTAATCAAGTGCTTTTAATTTGCTTAAATGAAGCGTTTCTTTGAAAGAATTCGATATCCAGCATGAGCAGTCATTAAAGAGAGTGGCTATGATTAATATTTTAATAATCGAGCTAGTCATAGTTTAGTATATGAGTATATGAATCCCCATCATTCCAAAAAAGACCACGACATTATTTGTCGTGGTCTTTGACCTAAATTTAGTATATTTTTAAAGACTTTTAAGAATATATTCATTATATGACTACTAAAATTTTACCGTTTTTAATATCTATTAAGCAATTTACAAGTTGTTCACTTATAAGTGAATTTCATTCTAGCAGTGCTTTTTCAATATTAATTACATCTGCATTTCATTTTAATATAATAGAATCTATTTTTTGTTTTATTTGTGATAACTTTCTGCTTATATCAGTAAAACGTGAGGTTTTTTCACATTTAAATTTTCATGATGAAAAGTAGTCCGATTAATAGAAAGAAGTATCGCTTGGATTTTACGCTCTTCTTTTTATTACTTATAATTTATACATTACTAAGGTAATTTACTATAATGACTGAAGTTCTAGGAAATCCTTTCCTATTAAGAATTGTTCTTACTTTGCCTAAAAATTTTTGACTTTTATTTAAGTTTAATGATCACTTCTTTTAACATTATATATGAATTTACAAATTGTGACTGATTTACTATTCATATATAATTCACGCTTTAATAGATTATCCTCATTGATGTTAAAAATAATATATCTAATTACTTCTTTATTTTAAAAACGATAAATATTCTTAAGTTCAGCGATAATTTTTAATGATAAACTCTAATATCACCTTAATTTATATAAGTCAGTTCTCCACTGAATTTATCATGTAATTCACGATTTTTTTCGAAAATGATTTTATTACTTAATTGCTTCTTAAGCTTCTACTTAATCATTTTCTCTAATAACTTTATATTTTGAATAACCTCTTCTGGATTACTCAAGTGTATTTTATGGGTTGTATTTGGGATATATTTCACTGTGTTGATTCTACTTATTAATCTTTGATTCTCAATCAACTTATGCCATGTCGATTCAAATAAGCACGCTTCTTTATAAGGTATATTTTCCTTTACTAACTCTTGGATACTATAATTTTTATCCCTTCCTAAAACTATTAGCGGTAAATTCATTTGTTTAAATTCTTTCTTTATGAGTTTCGTATCTTTTCTCCAATTTGACACTTCATAGAACATTGCTCTATATAAGTTAGGAAACGTATAAAAATTAATTAATTCATCATTATATTGAGATATATCGATTTCTTTTTTTATAGCTTCTTTATCCAGTTCTTTCATTTTGTCACAAAACTTTATAAAGTCTTCTTCTGTCGTTCCCTTATTTAACTCAGGTGCATCTAATTCATCTAATATTTGTTCATCAACAGATGTTGAATATATCAATAATATAGATTTAACACGTTATTGATACATTTGTATAAAACGCTGTACGCATAATCCACCGTGTGAGTGTCCTCCTAAAATCACTTTATCTTTTATTAATTTTTCATCTAACATCTTAGATACTATTTTAGACGTATGCGTTACGTTTAAATCATTTGTATTTATAGTACTTTCACCCAAACCGGGTCTATTAAATAATATACATTGATAGTTATCTTTTAATCTCATAGCAATTTCTCTAAACTCACTTAAATGACTATATAATCCCGTAAAAAATATAATTGGTTGCCCTGTCCCATAAATTTCTATCTCTAATAACCCTTTATCTAATTCAACTAGTTGTTTCATAAGACATCCCCTTCAACATTTTTTATTTGACTACCGTTATGATAAATACAGATATAAATACAATGATACATACACTCAATATATTATTTGCCTCTCTAGAAGAGTTATAATCCACTTCCATTTATTCCAAGAACACTATTTGAGATATTTTCAATCGATCCATGTTCTTATAATATCATCTACTTGATACGTTTCATCTATCATATAGATTAAAAGCAATGCCCTTTTAAACCTTGCATAATATAAAGCTTTTAGTGGGTATATACCTAGTGAGTAGTAAACTAAAGCGTTTACATAAATTTAACTATTTATCTTCATTTCATTATACCAAGTTTAATAATTACATTTATAATCAAATTAATAAAATAGAAAAATAAATTCAATAAAAATTTCTAAAAAACACTTCTATACATTTAAAAAATAAAATTATTATTATAATTTTAAGAAACACTACCAATTCTTTACTTCTTAATATATACTTAAATTGAATAAAATAATATTTGGGAGTGTTTATATATGAAAAAACAATTTATTTTAGCATCTGCTTTAACTTTAGGAATATCAAGTTTAGGCATTGTAGGTATAGCAAAAGCTGATGTTATAAGTGTTAATGGTGGCTCTGAGAACGTAGATAATTACAATGGTTTAATACAGTCGGAAACTCATGATAATAATTCTGATATTACAACAAGAGCAATAACAACAGGCAAGAAAAGTGGTGGTTTTTGGATTAGAGGTATACGAAATAAAACAGTAGTATCAGAATATAAACACTATAAAAAATCAGCTAGAGGAACAGCAATTAATGGAAAAGGGATTGTTGGAGATGGTGGTTGGAAAAAAGCAGGTACATATTCTAAAGGACATGTTAAAAAAACTGGTTCCGGTAACAAATCTTACTATGATCATAAATAGTTGAAATATTACCCATTAAGATAATAGTTCTTAGTGGGCTCTTTTTATAGAATCGAGGTAAACATGAAAAAAATCATATTAATACTAGCAATAGTTCTATCTCTTATCGTAAATTTTATTTTAATTGACTCTTATAAATCATTATCATTTTACAATACTATAGAAAAACAAAGCGAAAAAATTCAATTTGCTTTCGATACAAAAAAACAATACAGCAAAGATTCTACACATTATTTTAAAAAATTATCGAGAGAGTATAATGTACCAATTACTAAGGTGACCTATTTAAGTAATGATAAGATTACAATCAATACAACAGATATACAATTAAAACAAAAGGTAGATAAAAATAAAAATCTCAATTTATTCGATAGCAAACTGAAAGTTAAAGTATACGATTTAAGCAATACTAATCTATCTGAAGAAGGTACATATTTCCTTTCAGGTGATAAGCAAAACATAGAAAAAATAATTGGTTTAATAAATAAGAATGTTGGTTCAGCACAAAAAGTTGACAACACAGTAAATCAGCATATTCAAATTGATCAATTTACTATAATTCTCTCAAGTTTATTCTTATTTATACTTTTATCGGTATTTATACATTATTTACAAAGTAAAAAGAATGATAATAAATTATTATATGATTTAGGATACAGTAAATTCAATCACATTATTTTTTTGTTCAACGATTTAAAATACTATTTTTTAAGTTACACACTTATCAATGTAGTTTTAAGTATACTTATGTATCTATTTATTTTTAAAGACAATCATCTCATATATGTAATAGTTCTTACTTTATGTACGACATTCTTCTTAACTATTTTATGTGTTGGTATTATAATTATCACGTTTAATATTTTTATAAAGCAATATTCTAAAAATATTAAACAAAGTAATCCGTTTTTAATGATGTATACATATATGGCACTATCTATAATTGCAGTTATATTTTTATCCTTATCAACTGATAACTTGGTGAAAAATTATAAAGAATATAAAAATCAACAAAGTAGCATTAAGCACTGGAATGTTTCAAAAGATACTTATAAAACAGAAATTTTAGATTTAGGTCAAATAAAAAATGAAGAACTAGCTAAAAAATTTAATAGTAATTTGAAAAACTATTATAATAGTTCATATAATAAAGGATTTATTATTGATACAGGGAACTTTTATAATTCTGATGGAAGACCACTATATAAATTAAATGAAAAAGAAAATACAAATATAGAACCTGATGGTAAAACAATTACAGTAGACAAAAATTATTTAAAAGAACATCGAATCAAAACAAATAATAACAAAGATGTCTTAAATTGTATTGTCCATAGTGATAATACACAAAACATTATTGTTCCCATAAAATATAAAAAATATGGTGAAATAATTGAAGATAATTTTAAAGATAATTTTACATTTAGAAAAGATATAGAGCATTATAAAAATAAAACAAATAAAAACTTAAAAATTAATATTATATGGACAAATAACCAAGTTAGTTACCATACATATGATAATGAAATTGGTGGGAAAAAAAATATAATAGTTGCACCAATTGCTATAATCGAAAGTGGTAATACAGATCCTCTTAATTTTGGAACATATTTTTCTACAAGCTATTTCTTTAAGAGCCAGTTGGATAATCCTTATATGACTATAAGAAAAGGTTTAGAGAAATATAATATAGATGGCTATATACCAAGTGTCATGTCTGTTTACGATACAAAAGTAGACGAAGTTAATAATCTAAAAGTAAATACAGTTAAATATACGCTATTAGCTTTTATGACAGGAATAACATTTATAATGATGACATTCACTTTTATTAGATTATATTTCACATCTTATCAATACCTAATATTTATCAAACGTAATTTAGGGTATAGTTATTTTCAAATTCACAAGTCAATTTTAGCGTTCCTTTTATTTATTAATTTATTAATGGCAATCCTAATTTTAATCCAACAAAACATCATATCTTATTTTATCTTTATTAGCATCATTTTAATTGAAATAATTATATTTTATTATTCGTTTATAAAATTGAATAAAGAAAATACAAATGAAGTATTGAAAGGAAAAAAAGATGATTAAACTTAAAAATATTCATAAATCATATGACAATAAAAATATTATAAAAAATTTTAATTATAGTATAAACAAAGGTGATTTTGTTATTATAAAAGGGGCAAGTGGAACAGGAAAATCAAGCTTATTAAATATTTTTGGATTATTAGAATCTCCAGATATTGGTGAAGTAACATTCAATGAAACACCTATTCATAATGAAAAAAACAAAAGATTATTTAGACGAAAAGACATTGCCTATATTTATCAAAATTATGGACTATTAGAGAATGAAAGTATTCTTAAAAATTTAACCTTACCTTTAAATATTTCTAAAAAAGATATAAATAAAATTGAACGAGTTACTAATCAATTAGGAATATCTCATATACCTTTAAAGACCAAAGTATATACTTGTAGCGGCGGAGAACAGCAAAGAATCTCTATTGCAAGAGCAATTTTAAAAGAACCTTCTTTAATTATTGCTGACGAACCGACCGGCAATTTAGATAAAGCAAATGCTTTTAATATTATGGATATCTTCGAAGAATTAAATAAAAAAGGTATAACAATAATAATGGCAACACATGACCATAAGTTTTTTGATATTGGCAATAAGCAAATAGATTTAAACTTTAAAAGTACTGACTGAGTCATTCATTCCTTTCTTTCTTATCCAAAAAACACTCATTATTCTTAAGCTTTATGACATCGCCTTTTCTGTTGTAAAGTCATAAAAATAAATAGCACATCGTAGTTTGATCAGTTTCAAAGGAAGTGATTTTTTTGGTAACATTAGCAGAAATTATAATTTTCATAGCCTGTATTTTCATTGTATCTATTACTGTTAATAGACTTTAAAAGTAGTAATATGAGAAACATATCTGTAAATACAAAAATGTATTGATACCATTTCTTTTTAAAAAATCGATTTTCTAAAAATGTTCTGTAAGTCCAAATAGCAAAAAATACAAGGAATAACATAAATGTCTTTACTAAGCTTTCCAACGATACTAGATTAGAAGATATATGTTCAACAGTATGATTAATAGTAGATAGAACATATACAAAGACTAAATCAAAAAACAATTCGGACATACTAACTTCTTTCTTGATCATTTAACAATCACCCTCTTTTTCTAATAATTTGAACTTATCATCCAAAGTTTTTAAAGCTTGGTCGATAAGTTCCTTTTGTTTAATTAGATTTTCTTGGTGTTCGATAAATATTTTTTTCCTTTCTAAAACTGTAGAGCGTCCTTGATCATAAAGTTCAGCTATTTCTTTTAATTTGGAAACAGGCATGTGTGTTTGACGCATACATTTTATGAATTCTAACCAATACAAATCTTCAACCTTAAAATCACGGTAACCATTGTTATCTCTTTCAATAAATGGAAATAGGCCTGATTTATCATAATATCTAATGGTATGCTCACTTATACCGACACTTTCAGCTGCTTTTTTTACGTTCACTATTTTACCTCCTTAGTACAAGAAGAGGCAGCTCTGTATGGCTACCTCTCATTTATAAACTTTTTTTGATTAATTATTTAAAAATTTTAAGCAGTTAAATTTAGAATTAATGTCTCATAGTTTGATTCAATAATTGCTTTAAATCCAAAAGTAGATTCTAAATCATTTTTTAGTCTATTAATATCTTTATAGTATATTTCACCAATATTTGAAATTAATAAACCAATACCGTTTATATCATTATGAAATAAGCTATTTCGATGAGATAGCTCTATAATTGCTTTTGCTAAATATTCAACATAGTTATCTACATTTATATATGTTTCTTTTTCATCTATGACTTTTTCTTTGGTAATAATACTTATAGTTGTAGTATCCCCATTATAAGAGGCTAAAAAATAATACATAAAATTCTCCTCCTTATTTAGCGTGTTGTATAACCACCATTTGCAAATAAAGTTTGTCCATTAATCCACCAACCATCTGTTGTTAAAAACTTAATAATTGGTGCAATATCATTGATATCTGTTAATTGATTGTGTAATGCTTGTGATTTATGAAACTCTACGGCTTCGTCGCTTTCTTGAGGGTAGAAGAAAGGTGTGTCCATTGGACCAGGTGCAACTGCATTAACAGAAATACCTCTATCCATAAATTCTTTTGACGCAGCACGAGTATAGTGTTCAATAGGTGCTTTCTCACCAGCATAAGTAGAATAATAACCCGTATATGCAGCAAGTAAAGATGTTGCAAGTGTTATAATTTTCCCATTATCATTCATATGTTTTTCTGCATATTGTATAAAGAAATAAGCCGATTTAGCATTAATAGCTGACATAGTGTCAAACTCATCTTCAGTTATTTCAGAAATAGGTTTTTTGAGTACTTTACCAACAGTGTTAATTGCAATATCAACTTTTCCTAAAGTAGATTCAGCGTGCTTAAATAAATCTTCCACATTTTTTACTTCTGTGAGATCTCCGGAAAATAAAGTTCCTTCTGAACCCAATGATTTAATTTCATCTAATGTTGCCTCAGCTTGTTGCTTACTATTATCATTATGATGATGTACAACAATTTTTGCGCCTTCTTTTGCGTAAGACTTACTTAACAAAGCACCTAAATTTTTGGCACCACCAGCAATTACAACGACTTTACCATTTAATGATTCATATTTACTCATCTTATTACCTCCTTTAAGTATAATTAAACAATACACCTTAGAGTGCAATATCAAACAAGTGGAAATTTGAATTTTTAAACAAAAAAGAAGGAAATTATGTTATTAGGAATATCAAGACTAATACCTTTAATTAGAGTAATGATTGGTATTATAAAAAGAGTGAATAAAATACATTAAAAAATAATCAACTCGTGTTTTTAGCTTAGTATAAAATTGAAATGGTAGCACGTTTATGTTAATGCAAAAGAGTAAATAAGAGCAATAAAAAAGAGGCAACATTCGCTAACATGTTACCCCTTCAGAGCCACTTGAAAAGACGGTGACTTTTTGTAAAGGTATAAAAATAACTATTACCCTGTCAAAGTTGGATAGTTATTTTTTTGATCTATATTGCTAATTAACACTAAGCCAATGATTGTTAATTAGCAATAAACATTTCATAATCAGACATGCTTCTCACTTCTTGAAAAGAAGTTGATGCCAAATATATAAATTATAGGCATCACCTTACTTTAATGAGATTAGCCTCCATCTATCCAACTTGCCCTGCTCAATATCATAACATCTAACTGAATAATTGAAATATATTTATGATCTATTACTATAGATAATCATTCCATTGATGATTTGGATTAGTTAATTTTAAATTTTTCACATTCTTTAAATGTCATATTCACACCTTCAAATTATCATATATTTATTCGTATTTTACTAATTTAAATCAAGATTATGTTTCAGCCTTTCAACATAACCTTGATTAATTAATACTTTTTAACACATTTATATCTAATAACTCCAGGATATTTCTCACCTAAAGAAAAAATTTCAAAATCTAATCTTGAATAGAAAAGTGCAGCATCTCTATCCGTTTCTGCTACTATTACTTTATTTGGATATAAATCGTGAATTGCATTTACAATTGTTTTTCCTATTCCTTGCTTTTGAAGATGATTCAGAACGGCTATATGCTTAATAATAACTTCTTTATCGTTAGTAGATACACCTAGTAAACCAATAATATTGTAAATCTTAAATATAAAAGGAACCTAGTTCCGTATAAATATTTTTTAATTTATTTTTCATGTCTATTAAGTCTCCATTAAAAGCAATCATCATAACCAAATCAGAATATTTATCATTATATCCTTGAACACCTGAACCAATTTGAATGATTCCATCAACATTTTCATTTACTAAACTGTCTATAATTATATTTCTAATATTTTCTCTGTCTAATGCACTATACATTTGAATACATATTTTCTTTAAATTTGATAACTTATTATTAATTAATCTGATATACATTCTTCATCTTCTTACCCTATTTTTTGTTTTATTTGTGATAACTTTCCCCACGCATTATTTTAAATGCTCTATACACTTGTTCCATCAGGATGACTTTCATCATTTGGTGTGGGAAGGTCATTTTGCTGAATGATAGGGCGTAGTTGCTGCGTTGTAATACTTTTTGATGCAGTCCGTTTGATCCGCCGATGATAAATGTGATGTGTGAATTGCCTCTTGTCATGAGGTTATCGATTTCTTTACTGAGTCCTTCGCTTGTTAACATTTTTCCTTGTATTTCCAGGGTAATAACGTAACTGTCTTGTTTGATTTTAGACATGATTCTATCCGCTTCTTTTTCTTTCACAATCTCTATATCTTTATCGCTCATATTATCAGGTGCTTTTTCATCTGCTACTTCGATGAGTTCTGTCTTTGTATATGCACCTAAGCGTTTGTTATATTCATCTACGGCTTGTTTCCAGTATTTCTCTTTTAGTTTTCCTACCGTTATGATTGTTATCTTCATTTTTATCCACCTTTATTCATCTTGTTAAAAGTTATCCACATGTTATTAACTTATACACAGTTTTCTTTATTATTATATCAACAATTTTAATTTTTTGTACGATTTCTAAATATTAAGTCGTTTATTTTTATACATTTTATTATGATTTATCCACGGATTTATATACATTGTGGATAAAACAGTGGATAACTACATATATTATTCACAGTTTGTGGACATTTGTGTATAACTGTGGGTATATATGTGCACAAACTAAAAAGATATCCCCAAATCAATAATTGGGGATATCTTTTTTTTAAATATAGTATATTGGTGTTGCTTTTTCTTTATCTGTATCACATAAAATGACTTCTTTATTTGTATCAATATCATGTTCGTTTAATACTTGACCGACACTCATTCTTGCTAAATCTTTCATGTTGTTGTCTTGGCTTAAGTGTGACAGATAGATACGTTTCGTGCTACCTGTTATAACATCACACATTGCATGTGCTGCATCTTCGTTAGATACGTGACCCATGTCGCTTAATATACGTTGTTTCGTCTTCCATGGATATTTGCCCATTCTTAACATATCCACATCGTGATTACTTTCGAATACAAAGGCATCACTTCCGTGTATCATGCCTTTCATGCGATCTGACACATAACCTGTATCTGTAATCATCGTTAACTTTTTATAGTCGTTATTAAAGATATAGAACTGTGGGTCTATTGCGTCATGTGACACGCTAAATGATTCGATATCCATACCTGCTAAAGTCTTTGTTTCATAAGGTTCAAAGTGAAATTTTTGATCTAGTGGTATGTTTTTATCTTTAACTTCTATCATTTGCCATGTCTTTTTGTTCGCATAGATAGGTAGTTTATACTTTCTTGCGAGTACACCTAACCCTTTTATGTGATCGATATGTTCGTGGGTTACTAAAATACCTTCTAAGTCGCTGATGTTACGGTCAATTTGTTGAAAGAGACCTTCTATTTTCTTTCCTGTTAAGCCAGCATCGACAAGTAGGCTTCCTTTATCTGATTCTATATAAGTGGCATTTCCTGTACTGCCACTTGCGAGTACGCTCATTGCGATCACAAGTGTTCATCTCCTTTAATTACTGCTTCTCTTACGATTCTTCTAATATGGTAGATTCTGGTTTAATAGCATCGATATACAATGTCTTCGTATCTGTTTTACCGTCTTTTTCGGATTTAATTTTAACTTCCCATGACGGTACAAGTACTTGTCCGCCTATTTCTTTAACGACACTGTAGTAACCTAACCTTACAGACTCTACTTTATCACCTTTTTTAAGGTATGTGTTGTAATACAATGTCTCTAAAGCTGTCTTCGCATCTGCTATTTTGCGTTTATTATTGTTGTCGCCATTTCCTGGTTTAAGTTTGTCTAAATACGTTTGTGTATATGACTTAGCTTTATCATTATCCATATCTATGACGATTTGTCCTTTGTTGTTGTTGAGTATTGGTAAATCTTCATAGTTTTGTTCATAGACGACTTTGTTTTTATCTGTGTTGTTCTTTTTATATTCGTAATCTTTACCTTTAAAAGCATCTTTGTTAATAAAGCTCTTAAATGATGTTTGTTTACTATCTTTATCTAAATCTGCACTGACGTCTTTGTTGATTTTCGTGTCTTTTTCACTTAATGAATAAACACCTTCAAGTTCATCTGAATCGAATGATTTACTACTACCTGTTATGGCTTGCATCTTCTTATCTCGATATTCTGGTAACTGCGGAATGTCTATGCCTTCTTTAGCAAAATTAACATCTGATTGTGCGTTTGATTCTTGAACAATAGAATTATTTACTTTATTAAAGTATACAACGACTAATCCTATATTAATGAGAATAAACACAATGATGAAGAGTGACTTAGCATGTTTCCAATCCATTAAGAAAGCCCTCCATTCTCGTACCGTTTCCATTCACCGTCATATTTTACATACCATTTCGGTGTAAATTCAATCGTGTCTTGTAAGTTATTAATTTCGTCTTTTGGTAATGATAAATCATAACCAATTGCTAAATTCGTAACTTTGTTAAAATCAATCGAACCATTTGAAGCTAGGTTAAATCTAACTTCTTCTGATGAAGGTAATCCATCCGCTTCTTTTTTAGACGGTACGGCTACTCCTGTTGTAATAAGACCGCGATTATATTCATTAATCGTATCTCTACCCCACACCGCTTCTATTGAAGATAACTTATCATCATTAAACACTGGATAATTATTTAAGAACATTTGATAGTCTATTTTACCAGACTTTTGATCCGTACTAAATAGACGGAATTCATCTGTATATCCTGCATGTTCATTAATAAATTTAAATGAATTTGTAATCGATTTTGACATATCTTTTTGACGATTTTCATCTTCTGATAAATTCGTATAACGATATGTTTGTTTCGCTTCATTCACGGTAGAAATCCCCGTATTGTTATTATAAGTCGAGACGTTATGTTCATTACTACGCGCAATCACCGAATCACCGAGAATAACGTCATTTAATTCAGATACGGATATTTTGTTAGAAACGTAACGGTAAATATTCATATTATCCGCATTCTCTGGTGCATAAATTTGATTGATTTCATTCGTAGTCGTCTCATTTGTAATCATGCCTGTATAAGGTTTCAAATCAGGTGCTGCTTCTTTATTCACCTTATCAAATTGCGTGCTTTTAATATTTGTCTGTAGTTTAACAGCCTTTTGTTTATTCTCACTTAAAAGATACACAACAGCTTCTTTCGTTGATTTCGTATCTACAAGTATTCGGTCAAAATTAATATTAGGATAATAGTTCATATTCATGCCTAATACTTGGTTCAAATACATTTCACTCGGAATGCTATCGGGGAAGTCTAAAATCGTATATCGTTCAGATAAATCTTCAAGTTGAACGACTGACTCACTGCTTAAAATATCAACTTTCTTCACTTCTTTACTCAACAATTGATCAGTAATCTTCTTGATATCTTTCACGTTAGACGTCCCTTTCACGTCCGTGCCATTTCGATTAATCATTCTAAATGGCATAATCACACTATCAATAGGCTTACTAATTTTAGGTCCAATAGAAGGTGTTTCTGTATTCACATCTGTTTCTAAATCTGTCAGTTCAGGTGTAAATGTCCATACACGGTATGTCATAAACACACTGATAAGCACAAGGATTATGAGGATAGTAGATTTAATCAGTTCTCTATTACGCATCCCAATCACCAAACTCATCTTCCATGACTTCACATGGTAATGTTATATAGATGGATGTACCTTGACCTTCTTTACTGCTCGCCCATATTCTACCTTTATGTGCTTCTACGATTTCTTTAGTGATGGCTAAACCTAAACCTGTACCACCCATTTTACGTGCTCTCGCTTTATCTACTCTGTAGAAACGATCAAAGATTTTATCTACTTTATTCACCGGGATACCAATACCATTATCTTTAATTTGTATTGTCATTCGGTTATATAAAGTATTTTGTTTCACATGAAACTCTACACGTTTATGAGATTCTTGTGAGTATTTAATCGCATTTGTAATAACGTTATCAAACACTTGTGTCATCTTATCTGGATCAATTTCAACGAATAAACCTTTAACAGGTATGTCTCTAATAAATGTCACGTTCTTACCTTGTGTCATTTCATGTCTATTAATGATTTTGTTAATAAACATATTAAAATCAATCAATTCAGAGTTCATTTGATCACTTGAACTGTCCATTTTAGAAAGTTGTAATAAGTCATTAACAAGACGAATCATACGGTCTGTTTCTTCACGTGTAACATTTAAGAATGTTGGTGCAACTTCGGGATCTCGCCATGCTCCTTCTTCTAATGCTTCTATATAACTTCTCATAGATGTTAGTGGCGTACGCAATTCATGTGAAACATTCGCAACGAATTCACGTCGTTCATTTTCTAAAATGTGCTGCTCCGTAACGTCATGTAATACGGCAATATAACCATTGATAAATCCTGTATCTTGAATAATTGTACTGAAGTTAACACGCGCGATAATACCTTCTTCACTATTAATATCAATAATGAAACTATCATTATTCTCTTGTAAGTCATCTAATGAATAATCATCATCAATATTTAGAATATCTAATATATGTTTCGCTTCTACATCGGCACGTTCTAGACCTAACATTTTAAGCGCCATTTCATTAATAATACGTACGCGACCGCGTCTATCAGTAGCAAGGACACCATCGCTCATATGTGTGATAACCGAGTCTAGACGACGCTTTTCACTTTCAGTATTAGCTTGTGCTTCTTGTACACGTTTAGATAAGTTGTTAAATGACAGCGCAAGTTCACCGATTTCGTCATTTCCGTATATCTTAACGCGCTGCGTATAGTTACCTTTAGACATCTCTAACGTTTGGTTACGCATGTCTGATATAGGTTTCGTAATGGTTCTCGCAATGAAGAAACCGAGCACGATTGTGATCAATAATGAGATTGCTGTACCGATGATGAAGATTTGGTTAATGTTGTTTAACTGTTCGTAAACAGAATCAATATCTGATTCAACATATATATCTCCGACGACTTCACCTTCGTATTCAACAGGTTTATTTTTGATCCATACTCTATTACTATCGGATGAATCATTTTTTAATACGATTTTATCATTAGCTTTTCCTAAAGATAACGCCTTTTGTACAGAGCTATCGTTTACTTTTTGATTGACGGTATTTTGATTAGTAGCTTTAGATGTCGCCACAATAATTTGATCTTGATCAATAAACTTAATCTCATCAATTTCAGTTCTATTGGCATAATCATCTAATATACTTTGTATTTCTTTTTGGAAGTTCCGATTTGGATCTTCTGAGTTGTACGTTTTCTTTATGTTGTAATTAATCTGTTTCACGTGCTGTTCAATATTTGTCTTGAAGTTACGTGTCAGTTCTTTCTCAAGACTATTTGTAAAATATAATCCAATAATTTGCATACCAATAATGATTAATAAAACATAAATAACGACAAGTTTAATGTGTAAGGACTGAAACTTCTTTAGCCAATTCATAATATCAGCCTACTCTTGTGTTTGTAGGAAATAACCCACACCTCTACGCGTCACAATATATTCTGGGTGTGATGCATCGTCTTCGATTTTTTCACGTAGACGACGTATCGTAACATCAACTGTACGTACATCTCCAAAATAATCATAACCCCATACAGTTTGGAGTAAGTGTTCACGCGTCATAACTTGTCCAATATGTTTTGCTAAATAATGAAACAATTCAAATTCACGGTGTGTCAATTCGATATCGACACCACGTTTTTTAATTGAATATGCATCAGGATATACGGTAATATCTTTAATGACGATTTCATTTGTTTCTTCGTCTTCTGTTTGCGTTGGTTGAGAATAATGTCTACGTAAGTTTGCTTTCACACGCGCGATTAATTCACGTGTTGAAAAAGGCTTCGTCACATAATCATCTGCACCTAACTCTAACCCTAGAACTTTATCAATTTCTGAGTCTTTTGCTGTTAACATAATGATTGGCATTTCAAATTTCTTACGAACCTCTCTACAAACTTCCATACCATCTCTACCAGGTAGCATAATATCTAGTAATACGATGTCTGGTTCTTCTGCATATATCAAATCTACTGCGTCATTACCGTCATATGCGCAATAAACATCATAACCTTCTTTTTTTAAATTAAATTCAAGTATATCTGCAATTGGTTTTTCATCATCAACGACTACTATTTTTCTAGCCATACATTTACCTCATTTCTTTTTGAAAATAAGTATCTCTAAGCACACAATTGTGCATGATATCCTATACTATAATTTAACACTATTTGTCTATTAATTCTATTGTTTGACGTTAATCTATGATTGAACAACAAAAAAATGCTTATCGTTATTACGATAAGCATTAAAAGCGGTCCCGACGGGAATCGAACCCGCGATCTCCTGCGTGACAGGCAGGCATGTTAACCGCTACACCACGGGACCTTATGTATAAAATTGAGATGGTGACCCCTACGGGATTCGAACCCGTGTTACCGCCGTGAAAGGGCGGTGTCTTAACCGCTTGACCAAGGGGCCTCTATTTAACACAAGATTGATTATAGCATGACTAATATACAGAAGACAAGATTTTATTTTAAATTTTTTATATAATAAATATAGAAGTATTAAAAAGGGATGATAATATGGAACAAGCACAAGCTATTAGAAAAGGACATCGTAAATTACGTAAAGGAGAAATCCTCAAACGATTCATATTTATCACCATCGGCAGTATATTAATGGGGGTAGGGTTAGAATTATTTTTAGTTCCTAACAATCTACTAGATGGTGGCATTGTCGGTATCGCAATTATTTTGAGTCATCTCACCAATTTAAAGCTTGGAATATTTATCTTTCTACTAAATATTCCGTTTTTCTTTTTAGGATACAAGCAGATTGGTAAGACATTCACGATTTCTACAATTTACGCAATTACAATATTATCTATTACAACAGCCTACTTACATCATTTTGATCCTTTTATTAAAGAAGCGTTTTTAGTAACGATCTTTGGAGGCGCAATTATTGGTTTAGGCGTAGGTCTCGTAATACGATATGGAGGATCTTTAGACGGATCTGAAATCAGTGCTATCTTAATCAGTAGTAAAGCACCATTTTCAGTAGGCGAAATTGTCATGTTGATTAACTTCTTCATATTTACAGCTGCAGGATTTGTATTCACTTGGGAATCAGCGATGTTTTCCGTTATTGCTTATTTTATAGCTGCTAAGATGATTGATGTAACCGTTCAAGGATTTGATGAATCAAAAGCCGTATGGATCATCAGCGATACATATAGAGATATCGGAGAAGCCATCAATGACCGACTTGGTAGAGGTGTGACATATCTGAATGGAGAAGGCGCATATACAGGCGAAGATAAAAAAGTCGTATTCTGTGTCATCACACGATTAGAAGAATCCAAACTAAAAGATATCGTAACAGAAATAGATAACACCGCATTCCTATCAATTGGTGATGTGAGCGAAGTAAAAGGTGGACGCTTTAAGAAAAGAGAAATACATTAAATCACAGTAAAATGCATAAGAATTTATGATTTCAAAGTATAGATAGACGTCTATGATTGCGGACAGTCTTAATTAGGAAGCCTGATTAAGTTAGTGTCTAGAGCGCAGTTGGTAGACAACCTTGAAATGATAAGTTTTTATGCTTTTTTTGTTGGGGGTGGATGTATGGTGAGAGTCGGGCGATGTATGAGGGACGACGGGTTAGGATTGAGTTGGGTCAAGGTGAGGTTGATTTAGGGTTCGCGGAGAATCTCTTGGCTTTATTCAGAAGTTAAGCTATGACTTGAGTAATCTCTTGGCTTTATTCAGGACTTAAGCTAAGACTTTGGCGATCTCTTGGCTTTATTGGGAAGTTAAGCTAAGACTTGGATGATCTCTTGGCTTTATTCAGAAGTTAAGCTATGACTTGAGCGATCTCTTGGCTTTACTCGGGAGTTAAGCTATGACTTGGGCAATCTCTTGGCTTTACTCAGGACTTAAGCTATGACTTGGATGATCTCTTGGCTTTACTCAGGACTTAAGCTAAGACTTGGATAATCTCTTGGCTTTACTCAGGACTTAAGCTAAGACTTGGACGATCTCTTGGCTTTATTGGGAAGTTAAGCTATGACTTTGAACAGAACTCAAAAATATAAAACTTAATGAGTCTATTATATGTTTCATGTAGTCCCTTAATGACCTTTATTTTTTCTGATTGTTGCTTCCATATATATATCGGTCAAGGCCTGTAACTTTTTTGATAGGCTATACCTGCCTTTAACGTCTCATTTTCATTTCTAAGTCTTTCAAGTTCTTCGCGTTCATTTTCATTTAAAGGTAAATTTTTATTATTTGATTTAGTTCGTTTTTTAGCCATACTTTAAGATCCTCCTTTTGTTTATTATCTTGTCTAAATTTTAAAACAGATAATTTAAATTTGCTAGTATAAACAGTATGTCTACTTTTTACACTCCCAAACAATCAATTATGTACATTTTTACATTGACATTTAACTCACATGTTCATCAATCTCGTGAGTTTATTTCACCTTTAACTCACATCTGCCCCCAATCTCGTCCGTTTCCCTAAACACCCCCAACAACTCAACTCACTCCAACTCAACTCACTCCAAACCTTACAACACCTTTTCCCAATATGAAAAAACCAGCAGATACGCTACATATCTGCTGGTTTCTCTTTATTTATTAGTCCCATAAGTTTTCTAGTAGGTTTGTTTGGTTTCTATCTGGTCCTACTGAGAAGATAGAAATTTTAACGTTACATAATTCAGAGATGCGTTCTAAATAACGACGTGCGTTATCTGGTAATTCTTCTAGTGAACGGCATCCTGTGATGTCTTCTTCCCAACCTGGTAGTTCTTCAAAGATTGGTTTACAACGTTCTAATTCGTTTAAGTTTGCTGGATATTCAGTGATTTCAACACCATCAATTTCGTATGCTGTACAGATTTTAACTGTTTTTAATCCTGTTAATACGTCAATTGAGTTGATTGATAAATCTGTAATACCACTTACACGGCGTGAGTGACGTAGAACTACTGAGTCAAACCAACCTACACGACGTGGTCTTCCAGTTGTTGTACCGTATTCACGACCTACTTCACGGATATGGTGACCATCTTCATCAAATAATTCTGTTGGGAATGGACCGTCTCCTACACGAGATGTATAAGCTTTACATACACCAATTACTTTAGATACGTATGTTGGACCAACACCGCCACCTACTGTAACGTTACCTGCAATTGGATTACTTGAAGTAACGAATGGATATGTACCGTGGTCGATATCTAACATAACACCTTGAGCACCTTCGAATAATACTTTTTCATTGTTTACGAAAGCATCATCTAATAATTTAGCTGTGTCTGTTACATAATCTTTCAAACGTTGTCCTGCTACATAGTAAGTTTCAAAAATTTCTTCAAAAGTGAAACCTTCAGCGTTGAACATTTTTTCGAATAATTCATTTTTATATTCAAGATTTTCTTTTAAGCGTTTTTCAAATGTTTCTTTATCTAATAAATCAGCCATACGGATACCGATACGTTGTGCTTTATCTACATAAGCTGGACCGATACCTTTTTTAGTTGTACCAATTTTGTTATCACCGCGTTTTTCTTCTTCTAATTCATCTTGTTTAAGATGATATGGTAAGATGACTTGCGCACGGTTTGAAATTCTTAAATTGTCTGTTGCAACTCCGCGTTCATTTAAAGCATCTAATTCTTTCAATAAAGCTACTGGATCAACAACTACACCGTTACCGATAACACTTGATTTCTCTTGATAAAAAATACCTGATGGTACTAAATGTAATTTATAAGTTTCTCCATCAAATTTAATTGTGTGACCTGCATTGTTACCACCTGAAAAACGTGCAATAACGTTTGCATCCTCTGCTAAGAAATCTGTGATTTTACCTTTACCTTCGTCTCCCCATTGCGTCCCAACGACTACGATTGATGACATGTGAGCACCTCCGCTTTTTCTCATTAACCATTAAGTATTCTATCAGTACTATCCTTAAATTGCAAACTAAAAACGAACATTGATTGCGAGTGTTAAATTACAATTCTTATTCATACCGGAATTGCTAAAAAACACCTTAACCACAGTATTTAAAAGGATTATAATCGTTTTATTCATTTTCAAAAACACAAACTTAAGCACATAAGTGTTACTTTACACAAAACAAAAGACGTACATTTTTGCTTAATATGCAATAAATGTACGTCTTTTAGCTCAAAAACTTTTTTTATCCAAATTCCATTCCAGCATGTTGATAGTCAATATCGGTGAATTTGTTATATTGTTTCATGAAGTGTAGTTTAACGGTTCCTGTTGGGCCGTTACGTTGTTTAGCGATAATGATTTCAATTTCACCATTCTCGTCTTGTGCACCCGCATCGACCGCTTCTCCGTCTTCATCTTCGCCACCTCTTGAATAATAATCATCTCTATATAAGAAAGCAACAATATCCGCATCTTGCTCAATCGAACCAGATTCACGAATATCACTCATCATTGGTCTCTTATCTTGTCGTTGTTCAACACCACGAGATAACTGACTTAACGCAATAACAGGACATTCTAATTCTCTTGCGATTGCTTTAAGCATACGAGAAATTTCTGATACTTCTTGTTGTCTATTATCTGAGCTACGAGAACCACTACCTTGAATTAATTGTAAGTAGTCAATCATGATCATATCTAATCCATGTTCTTGTTTGAGCCTACGACATTTAGCACGAATATCCGTAATTCGGATACCTGGTGTATCATCGATAAATATTTTCGTTCTTGATAGTTTACCTACTGCAACTGTAAACCTGCTCCAGTCTTCCTCGGTCATTGAACCTGTACGTAATCTATTTGAATCTACATTTCCCGTACTACATATCATACGTGTAGCAAGTTGATCAGCACCCATCTCTAAAGAGAAAATACCAACTGAATACAAATCTTGGTGTGTTGCAACTTGTTGTGCGATATTTAATGCGAAGGCAGTCTTACCTACTGATGGACGTGCCGCAATAATGATTAAATCATTTCGGTTAAACCCTGCTGTCATTTGGTCTAAATCTCGATAACCAGTTGGTATACCTGGTGTTTGTCCATTATTTTGATCGAGCTGTTCGGCATTATCAAACACAATACTTAATACATCTTTAATATCTTTGAAACCTTCCGTACCTCTTGAAGCAGAAATCTCTAAAATTCTCTTTTCTGCATCTCCTAACAATGATTCTAAATCAAGCTCAGGATTATACCCATCTTCAGCAATACTATCCGCCACACGAATGAGTTGGCGTTTCACTGCATGTTTAAACACAATATCTATGTAGAAATGTATGTTTCTTGTTGTTGGGACATTATTTGCTAATTCTGCTAAATAGGCTGGACCGCCCGCTTCTTCTAATAATGATTCTGCTGCTAACTGATCCATCAATGTAACAGAGTCAATTTCTTTATTCTGTTCATTTAGCATTAACATCGCTCTAAATATGTGTTGATGATTTGCACGATAGAAAGCTTCAGGTATTAATGTTTCACCTGTTGAGTTAATCAGTTCAGGATCAATCAAGATTGCACCGATAACAGATTGTTCAGCCTCTATACTATGGGGCATTTGTTTTGGGTTCATCATATTATCCATACCATCCATACTGATTACTCCTTTCCATTTTTTAATAATTTTTATTATAACGCATTAAAATAGGTCGGTAAATCAAATACCGACCATTTTATTGATGCCTTTATTCTTCAACAACATGTACTTTTAATGTGCCAGAAACTTTGTTGTGTAGTTTAATTGGTACATTTGTATAACCTAAACTGTGAATACCATTTGGTAAGTCCATTTTACGTTTATCAACTTTGATTTGGTGTTGTTTATCTAATGCTTGCGTAATTTGTTTCGTACTTACTGACCCAAATAATTTACCGCCTTCACCTGTTTTAGCCGGAATTTTAACTTCTAATTCTTTAAGTTTTTCCGCAAGTGCTTTAGCATCTTCTATTTCTTGTTGTTTGATTTCTTCTTGACGTTTGTTTTGTTGTTCTAATTGTTTTAGGTTTCCAGGTGTCGCTTCTACAGCATAATTATTTTTGATTAAATAGTTTTGGCCATATCCTACTGGTACGTCTTTCACTTCACCTTTTTTACCTTTACCTTTAACATCTTGTGTGAAAATAACTTTCATTATTCTTCCACTCCTTTTTCATCTGATTCAACAACCTGAA
This sequence comes from Mammaliicoccus sp. FSL K6-3158, assembly GCF_038005105.1. Classification (NCBI taxonomy): domain Bacteria; kingdom Bacillati; phylum Bacillota; class Bacilli; order Caryophanales; family Staphylococcaceae; genus Mammaliicoccus; species Mammaliicoccus sp. FSL K6-3158. The sequence goes on along the minus strand of NZ_JBBOSL010000001.1, from coordinate 27,839 downwards.
TTAATGACTCGATTGCTTTTTCTACTGTTGTATTTTTAATTTGTGTTGCAGCATTGGATAAGTGGCCGCCTCCACCAAGCGCTTCCATCGTTAATTGTACGTTAACTTCTCCTAATGAACGGGCAGAAATACCAATTGTATCTTCTGACCTTCTTGCTACTACATAAGATGCTTCTACACCTTCTAAGCCAAGCAACTCATCTGCTGCTTGTGCAACTGTAACGGGGTGATACGTTTCATGATCTTCACCATGCGCAATTGCGACACCACCGTGGAATAATTTAACCGTCTTAATTAAGTCTGAACGTTTAATATACGTATCGATATCGTCTTTTAAGAAGTGCTGGCAAAGAATGGTATCTGCACCATGACTTCTTAAAAAGCTCGCAGCATCAAATGTTCTTGATCCTGTTCTTAATGTGAAATTACGTGTATCCACAATAATACCGGCTAACATAATCGTTGATTCGATTCTCGTTAAACGATGTTCTGTTGGTTGATATTCTAACAACTCAGTAACAAGCTCAGCTGTTGAACTTGCATAAGGTTCCATATAAACAAGTAATGGACTTGAGATGATACTTTCGCCTCGACGATGGTGGTCAATAACGACTTTTCTATTTGCTTTATTAAGCAAGTTCTCATCAATTACAAGTTCAGGTTTATGTGTATCCACGACAACGAGTGTTGTACGAGGTGTCATTTCATGCCAAGCTTCTTCTGATGTAATAAATCTTTCTTTCAAATCAGGCTTCTCGTCTATTTCAGCCATCACACGTTCTAATGTACTATCAATATCCGAATCGTTTAATACAATATATGACTCAAGATTATTCATCTTCGCAATACGTGATACACCGATTGCTGCACCGATTGCGTCCATATCTGGTGATTTATGACCCATAATGATCACTTTGTCGCCTTCAATTAAGATATCTCGTAACGCATGGGATATCACACGCGCACGTACTCTCGTTCTTTTTTCCATCGGGTCAGTCTTACCGCCGTAGAATCTCACGTTACCATTACTATTTTTAATGGCTACTTGGTCACCACCACGGCCGAGTGCTAAGTCTAAACTTGATTGTGAAAGTTCACCTAGCTCAATTAAGTTCTCACTACCTTCACCAATACCGATACTCAGTGTTAATTGGTGACCGATGTCTCTTGTCTTATCTCTTAAATCATCTAATAAGTTGAATTTCAACGTTTCGATATCTTCTAATATACTCTTGTTTAATAACGCTATAAATTGATCAGCACTATAACGTTTAATAAACAATTGATAACGTGATGACCAGTCATCTATAACACTTGTAATCAGACTATTGATTTCTGAACGTTGAGAGTCATTCATGTTCTGTGTAATTTCATCAAAGTTATCTAAGAAAATAGTTGCTATGATTGGTTTTTCATTTTCATATAATTCATATACACGGGAAGATTCAGTAATATCAAACAGATAAATAGACTGTTCATCTTCAGTATAAGTGACTTTATATTTGTATGATCCTTCTTCAATCTCTACTTCTGAAGTATTTTCTAATCTTTTTAAGATATTCGGAAATACTTCGTTAATTGGTTCGTCTAAAACGTCTCGTTCTAATCGTTTATTAACAAAATTATTAATCCATTCGATATGGTCATTTTTGTCTAATAATATGACGCCTATTGGTAAGTCACTGACTGCACTTGTTTTACTTTTCGTAATTCTACCGGCTAAACTCCCAATATATAAATCTAATTTCAAAAAGCTCTGTCTAACAAAAAATATGCTTACTGCAATTAGAATTATCGTAGCAACCGTCGAAATAATCGCCCAAAATATTGAATTAAAAAAACTGAATACAACTAGCACCAAAGCTAATATCATCATAATTATGTACGGAAATATTAGGGCTTTTTTAACAGATTGACGGTTCATAAACTCACCTCAATTTACTTTTTTATACGTTGTTTCAAGTTAAACCAAATATCCATTAATCCGAATAAGTACGCAAATGGTTTAAATATAAATGCCAATGCAAAGATGATGACACCTACTATAATTGGTAATTTTTTAACTTTTACAAATAAATGGAACAACGATAATGCTTGTATAAATATAACCCATTCTAACACAAATTGTAAGTTAGTGACTATGCCATACGCCACTACATTATCTTTCGTGACAAACAAGCTCACAAGTACTGTAATCACAAAAACGAATGCAACGCTTCTGTTGATTTGCCACATAAATAATGGTCTGAACACAGGTGTTGCGACTTTGAATTTTCTTAAAATCGGAAACGTCACAACTAAATTCACAAGCACAAATAAGAATACCCATAATACTATATACCCAGGAATGCTCGCTTGTAATATTTCTAATGAAACTTGTAAAGATTCTTCAATTTCAGTTGTTATATTACCACCCATTTGAAAATACGACACTAATACATCATGGTACTGATTAAAGAACTTGCTCGTTAAAGGTAAGTTTCCCGTAATTTGTAAAATTAACACACTACCTATCGTTAAAATACTCATAAATGTTGTCACTAAGTACAAAATACGTTCTTTAGATGTACGCTCAATAAGTAACTGTCCAATAAATACACTCATAAAAATAACAAGTGTCATGGCAGTTAATAAGAATACATGATTAAATAACACAGTTGCACATAACGTTATGACAACCGTCACAAAAAAGGACGGTTTAGAGCGATACCAAAGAATCGTTCCTGGTATCGTAATAAATGGTATGATCAATATTGCTAATAATGGTACAAAGTTTATAATAGCGGCACTTAGAACTAGTATAAGTGTTGCTATGATTGTCGCTTTTATATCGACTTTAAAAGACAAATTTTTCACTTCCCAATCTAAATTAAACATCTTTCTCTATTTTACAGATTTTTATCCTTTAAAACAATGTAGGTGACTTTTAAGTTGATATCAGCGTGCTTTAAATTTATATAATTTTAAGAAATGATAAACGTTAGGTGCCCAATCTCCAAAATTCAATAAAAACCCATCATGGCCCACGTTGTCTGGCACATAGAAATGTCTATGATACTTAAAGAATCGACCTAAAGCTCTCACTTGGTCATCTGGATATAATAAATCATCCGCAAATCCTAATGTTAATACTTTCGTTTCTAGTTGAAGTAGACGTTCCTCAACATCATCTCGTCCTCTAAATATGTCGTGACTGTCTAAAACATCTAACAATGTTAAATAGCAGTCTTTGTTAAATACTTCTTTAAATTTATTGCCTTGATATTTTTGGTAGCTTACAACATCATCTGCAGAAAATCTTGATTCGTAATCTTTACTTGAACGATACGTTAAAAAGCCAAGTTGTCTTGCGATGCTTAAACCATCTTGTCCGTTCATATGAATGACTTGTCTTGCAATCTCATTAAACGCTCTACTATATGATGAAGTCTTCTCTGTAGCAGCTAATATGACTGCTTTTTTCACTTCAATCGAACCGTCATAAAGCATTTCTAACGTTTGCATACCACCTAAAGAGCCACCAATTAATACATCAATTTTTTCATAGCCAAATTGTTTCAATCCTAATATGTTTGCTTTCGCAACATCTCTCATCGTCAAATGTTCCGGGAAATTTGGAGTATTCAATCTTGAACTTGATCCATAAGGACTGCCAATTACATTAAATGTTATAAATTGATAATCATTAATTGAAAGGTAACCGCCATCTATAATTTCACGCCACCAACCTGCATGCTCATCATCACCATATGTTAAATGGTTGCCTGTTAGCGCATGACAAACTACAACGAGTGGCTGGCCTTTATAACCCACATACTCATATTGAAGTTTCAAGTTATCAATCACTTCACCAGATTCTGTTTCAAAATGTCCAAGATCTACTATGCCTGTTTCTCGAGAAATAATCACATTAAAACCCCCCTCTTATTTAAATTGAAAGACTTCTTACTCGTCAAAGAAGTAAGAAGTCCTCATCATCCTTATTATGCGAGTATACTCGTTGGTAGTAGCACCGTATCTATTATGACCGGTTGCTGAAGTGTCGTCGGGCCAATTCCCTCAACTTCTCTGAATAAGCTTTGCTATGTAATTTATATTAAGAATACTAGAAATGAGCATTTCTTTCAATAAGTTAACGAATGAAATTAAAAGACTAATCTCACAATCGCCATAATAAACATACCAGCTATAACTGTAATCGTTAAACTTTTAAATATGAGTGCTATTAGAATTGTTGGTATCGAGACTATAATACTCTCAAAATTTAACGTAAACCCCGCATTGCCTTCTTGATTTAACATGCCTTCTAGTATTAATGCCGTAAAGAGACATACCGGCACATATTGTAACCACTTGATCACACTTTCAGGTAAGTCCGCTTTTGATAACAATACAAATGGAGAAACACGGATAATCCAAGTTAAAACAAAACAACTTATCGTAATTAAAATTAAATACATCGATATACTCATTTATCAAACACCACCCCTACGACAGAAGCAATAATTGTCGACACAATAATGGATAAATAAGTTGGCATAAATAATGTCAGAATAAGCATGCATACAATCGTTAATAATATTAAATAAAGATATACTAAGACTTTGCTTTTATGTATCGTTTCAAACTGAGCAATTAATAAAAATATAAACATCGCTGTTAAAGCATAATCGAGGCCAAACATTTCAGGTTTAGGTATTAAGTTACCGACTAAACCGCCAATAATAGATGTGACAATCCATAATAAATAAGCTGAAATATTTAAACCATGCATCCAAGTCGCATTGAGTGATTTCTCTTTCACATATTTCGTAATCGCAACACCGAATGACTCATCCGTTACAAGTGTGCCTATTCCTATATTCGACCAAAAACCATTTCCTTTAAATGCTGGGACTAAAGCCAAACTTTGAAGAAACATTCTTGAGTTAACAAAAAATACCGTCAATAGAATTGCTGAAATAGGGGAGTGGATGGCGACCAACGCACATATAATAAATTGAGCAGCACCCGCATAGACAAAAATAGACAACAATGCAATTTCCAAAATAGATAAACCAGATGAAATACCGACGATACCAAAAGCTAATGCAACACTAAAGTATCCAAGCATAGTTGGTATACAATCTTTAACACCTTGAAGAAACAAACCTTTATTCGTAATACTCGTACTTGTCACAACGATGCCTCCAATCTACAGTTAAAGGTAAGTCTAACGTTTGTCTAACCTCAATCTTACTTACCTCTAAAGAATTTTAATATGTATTAGTTTTATCATACCTATATTACTTTATCAATAACACTTGATTAAATATTCGGAAAATAATTAATCAATTTGATACTGGATTAATCATTTGGGCTTAGATGGCCATAGATGATCAAGTCTTCGTGCGTTATACCTTGATTTTGTACCTTAGCGCACGATATCTCTCAGTCTTCGTGCGTTATGCCCTTATTTTGTACCTTAGCGCACGATATCTCTCAGTCTTCGTGCACTTATATTTATATCTCAAACCATATAAAAAACAGCAGAAATTCAATTGAATGAATTTCTACTGTTTGATTATCTATATAAATTATTCACTTAAACCGAATTCTGCACTTGCCTCGAATTTAACATCTCTACCGATCATCACGCCACCAGTTTCTAATGCTTGGTTAAATGATACGCCGTATTTTTCACGGTCGATTTTACCAGTTACTGCGAAACCTGTTACTGTTTCACCATTTAATGGGTTTTTACTTACGCCGTTGAAATCAACGTCAAATGTTTCTTCGTGTGTTACGCCAGCGATTGTTAAATCACCTGTAATTGAATCTTCACTGATTGATTTTGATTCAAATGTAATATTTGGATTTTCATCTGCACTAAAGAAGTCAGCTGATTTTAAGTGAGCGTCACGGTCAGCGTTTTTAGTATTGATTGAATCTGCTTTTATTGTAACTGTTGCTTTTAATGTAGAAAGGTCATTAATATCTCCTGATACTTCTACGTTATAATCTTCAAAAGTACCTTTAACGCGAGATACCATTAAATGTTTTACTGTAAATTCTAAACTACTGTGTGCTTTGTCGAAATTGAAATTAGTCATCTGTCAAAACTCCCTTTATTTATTTTGTATAATTAGTATATCAAATATAAAAAGTATATTCAAGCATTAAATCAAAAAAAGAGTAACCAATATATGATTACCCTTTTTGTGAGATTTAACTCACTTATAATTCAATTGTTTTTAAGCCGCCCATAAATGGTACTAATACTTCAGGTACAGTGATTGTACCGTCTTCATTTTGGTAGTTTTCAACGATTGCAGCAAATGTACGACCTACTGCTAATCCACTTCCGTTTAGTGTGTGTACGTATTCTGGTTTCGCATCTTTGCTTCGTTTAAATCTTATATTTGCTCTTCGTGCTTGGAAATCTGTCATATTTGAACATGAACTGATTTCTTTATAATCGTTGTAACTTGGTAGCCATACTTCTATATCATATGTTTTAGAACTTCCAAATCCAATATCCCCTGTACATAAGTTCACAGTTCTGTATGGTAATTCTAAAGCTTGTAAAATATTTTCAGCGTGTTGAGTTAATTCTTCTAGTGCTTTAAATGAATCTTCAGGTCTTTCATATCTCACCATTTCAACCTTATTAAATTGGTGTAATCTAATTAAACCTCTTGTATCTCTACCTGCTGAGCCAGCTTCACTCCTGAAACATGCAGATTGCCCTGTAAATTTAATTGGGAATTGTTCATCTTGTAACACTTCATCACGATAGAAGTTTGTTAAAGGTACTTCAGCAGTTGGAATTGTATATAATCCTTCTTTTTCTACTTTAAATAAATCTTCTTCAAATTTAGGCAATTGGCTAGTACCAAACATAGAATCTGCGTTTACAAGTTGAGGCACCATCATTTCAGTATAACCATGTTGCGTTGTATGCATTGTTACCATGAAGTTCATAAGTGCTCTTTCAAGTTGTGCACCTTTGCCTGTTAAGAATACGAAGCGTGCACCTGATACTTTAGCAGCTCTTTCAAAGTCTGCCATCTTAAGATTTTCAACTAAATCCCAGTGCGCTTTAGATTCAAAATCAAATTGACGTGGTGTACCCCATTTACGTACTTCTACATTATCATCTTCATCTTTACCCACTGGTGTTTCATCACTAATTAAATTAGGAATTCTTACTAATCTGTACGTAACATCTTCATTTAATTGATTTAAATTTTGGTCGATTTCTTTAATTTGATCGCCAACTTGACGCATTTCTAAAATAACATCGTCTGCATTTTCTTTATTGCGTTTCTTCTGCGCAATTTCACCGCTTACTTTATTACGACGTGATTTAAGTTCTTCTGTTTGAGCAATGAGTTCACGGCGTTTTTTGTCTAATTCTAAAATTTCATCGATGACCTTTGGATCGTCACCTCTTTTGGCTACTTTATCTTTAACAAATTCCGGTTCAGACCTAATTAATCTTATGTCTAACATAATATTTCCTCCCTCTTATACTATAATTGTTTAAGAAAAAAGCACCACGTTCCTCGTTGTTACACAAGGGACGTGGTGCTTACGCGTTGCCACCCTATTTAACAGTTATTAAAAACTGCACTCTAAGTCATATAACGGTTTCTACCGATTGTTCTTCTTAAAAGGATAGATTCGTTTAAGTTTCATGACTTGTTTACACCAACCACAAGCTCTCTATACATGTACGCTTAAATTACTTATTCCTAAACAATATAGTTATTAAATTAACATAAATATATCAAATTGATATCATATTTTCAAGCTATACTTATGATTCAGTCAAGAGACCTGTGTTTTCATAGACTTTTTTGCCGTTAATGATGACTGTTTCGGCATGATTTACACCGTAATGATATGGTAAATATTCATGGTTTGGAATATCCCATACAACTACATCAGCTTGATCGCCAACTTCAAGTGTACCTGCTTCTGCATCAATTGCTTTAGCTGCATTAACTGTAACAGCATTCCAAATTTCATTAGGCGTAAGCTTAAGCTTTAATGCCGCAATGCTCATTACAAGTTGAAGATTGTTCGTAACACAGCTACCTGGATTGAAGTCTGTCGCAATTGCAACAGCACCATTATGATCAATCATACCTCTTGCATCTGCATATTGATCTTTACCTAAATAGAACGTTGTGCCTGGCAATAATACAGCTACAGTGGCACTGTCTTTTAACGCTGCCTTATCTTCTTCACTAGAAGCTACGAGATGGTCTGCAGATATTGCACCTTCATCTATCGCTAACCCTAGTCCACCAAGTGGATCGATTTCATCAGCATGAATTTTAACTTTTAAACCTTTATCTTTTGCTGCTTGCATATAACGTCTTGATTCATCAATTGTGAACACACCTGTTTCACAGAAGATATCCGCGAAGTCAGCTTTATCTTTCACATCATCTAATAAATCAATCATTTCTTGTAAGAATGTTGCATTGTCTTTCGCATCTTTAGGCACTGCGTGTGGTCCTAAAAATGTATGTTTCATTCGAATCGGTAAGTCTTGCGCTAATTGATGTGCCACATTTAATTGTTTTAATTCAGTTGCTTTATCTAAACCGTAACCACTTTTAGCTTCTACAGTTGTCGTACCGAATTGAATCATTCTAATAATTTCTTTTTTAGATTTTTCGTATAGTGTTTCTTCACTTGATTCACGAGTCGCTTCAACCGTACTTAAAATACCGCCACCTTGTTTCAAGATATCAAGATAACTTACCCCTTGTTGTTTAAGTGCCATTTCATGTTCTCTAGATCCACCAAACACTAAGTGTGTATGTGCGTCTACTAAGCCTGGTGATACGACTTTATGAGTGGCATCAATGACTTCTTTAGCTTCAAATTCTTCAGTATGATCACCTGCATAAACGACTTTACCTTCATTTATAACAACTGTGCCATTCTTGATAATATTTAATTCATTTAAAGCTTTCCCTTTAAGAGGTCCGTCAGTTTTCTTCGGTAAAATTAATTCGCCTATATTTTGGATTATGATATCATTCATGGTTATCTTTCTCCTTTAACATTGGAATATCTACGTTTCTTTCTTTTGCAGTATCAATTGCAATGTCATACCCTGCATCAGCATGTCTTGCTACACCCATACCTGGATCAGTTGTTAATACTCTGCCTAGTCTTCTATCAGCGCGTTCACTACCGTCTGCTACAACGACCATACCAGCGTGTAATGAGTATCCCATACCTACACCGCCACCATGGTGAACTGAAATCCAAGAACCACCTGCAGCTGTGTTTACAAGTGCATTTAAGATTGCCCAGTCACCTACAGCATCTGATCCGTCTTTCATTGATTCTGTTTCTCTATTTGGTGATGCTACTGAACCTGAATCTAAGTGGTCACGTCCAATAACGATTGGTGCTGATATTTCACCTTTTCTAACAAGTTCATTTAATGCTAATCCCATTTTTGCACGTTCGCCGTAACCAAGCCATGCAATTCTTGAAGGTAAGCCTTGGAAAGCAATTTTTTCACTTGCCATATCCAACCAGCGCATTAATTTTTCGTCTTCAGGGAAGAGTTCGCGCATTAATTCGTCTGCTCTTTCAATATCTTTAGGGTCGCCACTTAAAGCAGCAAATCTAAATGGTCCTTTACCTTCACAGAATAATGGACGGATATATGCAGGTACAAATCCTGGGAAATCAAATGCATTTTCTAAACCTTCATCAAATGCTACTTGTCTAATATTATTACCATAGTCAAATGCAACAGCACCATTTTTTTGGAATAATAACATTGCTTCTACATGTTTTCTCATAGATGCTGAAGACAATTCTACGTATTTTTTAGGGTCACTTTCACGAAGTTTATCCGCTTCTTCAAGTGAATATCCTTCAGGCACATAACCGTTTAATGGATCATGTGCAGAAGTTTGGTCAGTCACGATATCAATTTTAAATCCCCTATTTAAGATTTCATGATGAATTTCAGCAGCATTACCTACTAAACCTATTGATAAAGGTTTACCCGCTTTTTTAGCTTCTTCTGCTTTTTCTAAAGCTTCATCTAATGAATCTGTCATAACATCGCAATATCTTGTTTCGATACGTTTTTCAATTCTAGACGGATCGACGTCTACACAGATAGCGACCCCACCATTCATCGTTACAGCTAATGGTTGCGCACCACCCATACCGCCTAATCCAGCTGTTAACGTAATCGTACCTTTTAATGATCCTCCAAAATGCTGGTTCGCACATTCAGCAAACGTCTCGTAAGTACCTTGAACAATACCTTGAGAACCGATATAAATCCAGCTACCAGCAGTCATTTGACCGTACATCATAAGCCCTTTTTTATCTAATTCATGGAAATGTTCCCAGTTAGCCCATTTAGGTACTAATACAGAGTTTGATAATAATACACGAGGTGCTTCTTCATGCGTTTTGAAAACAGCAACTGGCTTACCAGATTGAACAAGCATCGTTTCATCATTCTCTAATCTTCTTAACGTATCAACAATCGCGTCGAAACTTTCCCAGTTACGCGCAGCTTTACCAATACCACCATATACAACTAACTTCTCAGGATGTTCCGCAACCTCAGGATCAAGGTTGTTGTATAACATTCTTAGAACCGCTTCTTGTTCCCAACCTTTACACTCAATTTCTAAACCTTTTTTCGCTTTAATTGCTCTAGACATATCTCATTTCCCCTTTTCTAAAATATTAATAAACTAAATGGTATTGCAATTAATAAAGTAAGTGCAACACGGATAAACCAAATCACTACTAACTTCCATATTGGAATTTTGATATCTGTTGCTAAAATACAAGGTACCAAAGCAGAGAAGAATATAATTGCTGAGATACTTGTAATTGCTGTAACAAACTTCACTTCAATTGATGCTTTAACAACTAGAAGAGAAGGTAAAAACATTTCTATAATTGAAATCGTTGAAGCTTTTGCTAATAACGGTTTATCATCTATTGGAAAAATATAAATAAATGGATAAAATATATAACTTAGCCAATCAATAATAGGTGTGAAATTAGCTAATACTAAACCTAGAAATCCGATTGATAGGATAGAGGGTAGTATAGCCATTGTCATCTCTATACCATCTTTTAAATTGGTCATGATATTTTTAAATAATGTTAATGATTGGTGTGATTGTCTTTTTGCTTCTGTATAAGCTGTTTTAATATAACTACCTTGGACTTTTACTTCTTTTTGACCTTCTTGGTTATTGTAATATGCTTCCGATTCTCTTGAAATCGGTGGTAAATGTGCAGAAATTGCAGTCACAGCAAATGTAATAACTAATGTCGACCAAAAGAATAAATTCCACATATCCATTATATTTAGTGTCCTTGCGACAATTACCATAAATGTTGCTGACACTGTAGAAAATCCAGTCGCAATGATAACTGCTTCTTTCTTGTTATACATGCCATCTTTATACACTCTATTTGTGATCAATAAGCCTAATGAGTAACTTCCAACGAATGAAGCTACTGCATCAACAGCAGACTTTCCAGGTGTCTTAAATATTGGTCTCATAATAGGTTGCATAAAGACCCCAATAAATTCTAAGAGTCCATAACCTACTAAAAATGATAATGCAATGGCACCTACAGGAATCAATATACTTAGTGGTAACATTAACTTTTCAAATAAGAATGGCCCATAGTTAGGCTGAAATAATAGTTTCGGTCCTATATTAAAGACGTACATACACCCTATTATTGCACCGATGATTTTCACGACAACTAAAATAAAATCTGTCACTGACTTTTTAAAATCCATTCTTATGATAGGTAATATTGCGCCAATTAATATAATGATTAAAGCATAATAAGCAGTATATCCTCCTAATAATGAACGCAATGATAAATGTATATGGTCTACTAGTATCGTATTATTCTTACCAATCGTTATAGGAACAAAAAATAATATAATTCCTAATAAACTAAATACATAAAACCTCCACATATCCTTACCTTTGTTGTTTAGTTGTTGATTATTCATCACAAAACCCCTTTGTTTGTTAAATGATTATCTTAAATATTCACAAACTTTCTCTATATCATGATGGAATACTCTATCTTGTGTTATTGAAGGAACAATCGCTCTTAATTCATCGTATTTCTCTTTTGTCTTAGGCGACAGTTTCTCTACCCCTTTAATTTCTACAGCTTGTAAAGCGATGATACACTCTATTGAAATGACTCTTCTTACATTTTGGATTATCTGATAAGCATGCCTAGCACCAATCGTTCCCATTGATACATGGTCCTCTTGGTTTGCAGATGATGGTATTGAATCAACGCTTGCTGGATGTGCTAATGTCTTATTCTCTGAAACGAGTGATGCTGCTGCATATTGCATAATCATAGCACCACTTTGTAATCCTGGCTCTGGACTTAAGAATGCTGGTAAGCCTCCATTGAGTTGTGGATTAACTAATCTTTCAAGTCTTCTTTCTGATACATTCGCTAACTCAGCGACACCTATTTTTAAGAAATCAACGGCAAATGCAATGGGTTGCCCGTGGAAGTTACCACCTGATATTACAAGAGTTTCATCATCATTATCAAAAATCAACGGATTATCATTAGCTGCATTCATTTCAAATTCTAATTTTTCTTTTACATAATTCAGTACTTGGAAGCTTGCACCGTGAATTTGAGGTATACATCTCAATGTGTATGCATCTTGCACGCGCACTTCACCTTGTTTAGTTGTTAATTTAGAACCTTCTAACCAATTTCTCATACGCTCTGCTACTTCAACTTGTTCGTTAAAGTTTCTTACGATATGCACATGTTCATCATATGCGTCTACAATACCGTTCAGTGCTTGATGCGTTAAAGCAGCAATCCATTCTGCATGATGCGCAATATTTTCAGCTTCAATATATGCAATCACACCTTGAGATGTCATAGCTTGTGTACCGTTTATAAGGGCTAATCCTTCTTTTGCTTGTAATGAGTGTGGCTCTAATCCTACTTCGTGTAAGACTTCTTTCGCATTTCTTGTTTCACCTTTATAATGGACATCTCCTTCGCCAATTAAGGCTAAAGCTAAATGAGATAATGGCGCTAAATCTCCTGAAGCACCTAATGATCCTTGCTCAGGTATGACAGGGATAATTCTTCGATTAATAAATTCTACAAGTAACGCTACAAGTTGCTCAGTAACACCTGAATGTCCTTTTAACATAGTATTTAACCTTAAAACCATCATGATTAATGACACATTATCAGGAAATGGTTTACCTGTACCACAAGAATGAGAACGAATTAAATTGACTTGTAAATCGTTATATTTTTCTTGTTCTATTAGCACATCACTAAATAATCCGAAACCAGTCGTAATACCATAAATCGTTTCTTTATTTTTAATGATTTTTTCAACTGTTTCACGACTTTTTCTGACATTAACTAATGCCTCTTCTGAAATGGATATTTGACCATTTTCTTTTAAGAATTGTTTAATGTCTTGAATTGTTAATTCTTTACCATTCAATACTAAATTCACTAAAAAACACTCCTTTTTAGGACACAAAAAATACAACAAACCTAAATTTGTTGCACCTTTCTTCTATCTAGTATCTAATAGGTGTTTCTATGTCTTATATATGATTAATACCTAATCCAATTGTTTCATGCTCTTTACCTTTAATAGGTGCGCCGATTGTGCCATATAAACTCACAGCTATCCATTCACCTTCTGTTTTATCTTGATAAGGATAACCTCTTACTATTGAAAATTTCAAACCAACCGTTCGCATAATTTCACCAATAGATAATTCACCTCTTGTAATACCATTCACCGCTTCTAAAATCGCATGGTATAACGCGTGTGTTTCTCTATACTGACTTTCCGAAATAATCCCTTGTCTTCTAGCTGCTGTTTCAACAGATGAAATAATTTTATTTAATGACATCGTACCAATTTTGCCTACAATAAATCGCATGTCATGACATTGAGGCATTAACTGCTTTGCTGTTTGTTCATCTGTGATTGTTAATAACGTAGCATACTTGCCAATTGATATTTGTTCAGTCATGTGAAAGCTCCTATCTTATCTAATAACTAATGTCTATATTTATTTTAAGTATACGCTTTCAGAAATTTTCTGACAATACTTTTTAGAACATCCATAACTCAGTGATTGATTAATATATTAGTCTGTTAAAGTAATTTCTTTGTGATCTTTTAGAAAATACACTGTTCAATTTCAACTTTAAGTGGCATAATAAATCGTACAATTATTTGAAGGTGGGTTAATATGAAGACTATTTCATCTGTCACAATTCCAAAAAGAGAACAAGAATCTCACAAAGGGGATTATGGTAGGATATTATTAATCGGAGGTAATGCTAATTTAGGTGGGGCTATTATTTTAGCAGCTAGGGCATGTGTTTTTAGTGGTAGTGGGCTTATAACCGTTTCTACACATTCATCAAATTTTGCTGCATTACATTCAAGATGTCCTGAAGCAATGGTTTCAGATATCACTGATTTAAAAAAGCTTTCCAAATTAATTGAGCAATCGGATTGTATATTAATTGGTCCAGGTCTCGGTTTAGATTTTAAAGGGAATAACACATTAACATTTCTATTTCAGAATATTCAGCCACACCAAACATTAATTATTGATGGAGATGCTATTACAATTTTAAGTAAGTTAAAGCATACTTTACCTGAATGTGAGATTATCTTTACACCTCATCAAAAAGAATGGGAAAGACTGAGTAATATCCCGATTGAAGAACAAACATATGAAAATAATAAAGAAGCGGTTGATGCTTTAAATGCAACAGTCGTATTGAAAAAACATGGTACTGAATTATTCTTTAAAGATCATGAATATAAATTATCTATCGGTACACCTGCTATGGCAACAGGTGGAATGGGAGATACGTTAGCAGGTATGATCACAAGTTTCGTTGGACAATTTGAGTTAGAAGAAGCGGTTATTAACGCAACTTATATTCACAGTTATATTGGTGAAAAGCTTTCTAAAGATATGTATATCGTACCGCCATCCAAACTTATAGATGAAATTCCATATGCTATGAAATCATTCGAAGCATAAATATTCAAAATAAAAAAGCATATCACGCTACTGATGATGATCAGTAAGATTGTGATATGCTTCTTTTATATATTATTCTTCGTTATTATCTTGTTCTTCGATGTCTTCATTCACACGTTCAATGAAGTCTTCTCTTAAATCTTCTTTACCATCTTGTGTTTCAGTTTCAACAACTTCAGTCTCTGTTGTTTCTTCTAACACACCTTCAACTGGTGATTCTGCAATTTCATTTTCATCTGGTTCAACTTTAGCTACTGTTGCCACATGTTGATTATCACCTAAACGAATTAATCTTACACCTTGAGCACTTCTACCATTTTGAGAGATATCCGCTACGTGTAGTCTAATAATAACACCTGAATTTGTAACAATCATCAAGTCTTCGTCACCGTTGACAGTTGTGATACAAACAAGGTTACCATTCTTCTCAGTTAGCGTGGCAGTCTTAATACCTTTACCACCTCTATTAGAAATACGATATTGATCAGCTGAAGTACGTTTACCATAACCTTTTTCAGTTACGATAAGTATTTCATCTTGTTGATCTTCATCTGTTACATCTAATCCAATAACTTCATCATCTTCTCTTAATGTAATACCCTTCACGCCAGCTGCTGTTCTTCCTAATGGGCGTAATTTAGATTCATCAAAGCGTATCAATGATGCATGTTTCGTACCAATAATGATTTCTTTCGTACCATCCGTCAGTCTAACCGCAATAAGCTCGTCGCCTTCTTTAAAGTTGATTGCAATTTTACCGTTTTTGTTAATTCGTGAGAAATTAGATAATTTAGAACGTTTAACTGTACCATGTTTAGTAGCAAAGACTAAGTAATCTTCTTCACTTGATAAGTCTTTAACAGCTATCATTGTACTAATCATTTCATCTTTATCGATTTCTAAAGCATTAACGATTGGTAAGCCTTTAGATTGTCTAGACATTTCAGGAATTTCATAACCCTTAAGTTTGTATACACGACCTTTATTCGTAAAGAATAAGACATTATCATGTGTACTTAAAGTTACGAGTTGGCTAACAAAGTCATCTTCTATCGTATTCATACCTTGTACACCACGTCCACCTCTATTTTGTGAACGATATGTAGATACCGGTAATCGTTTAATATAGTTGTTATGACTTAATGAAATAACGATTTGTTCTTCTGGGATTAAGTCTTCATCTTCAATTTGATCAAGACCCGCTGCCGTAATTTCTGTACGACGCTCATCACCATATTTATCTCTTATTTCAGTAATTTCTTCTCGGATGATTTCTAGTAATTTTTCTTCATCACTTAAAATCTCTTTTAATTCTTCAATAAGTTTAAGTAAATCTTGATATTCTTTTTCGATTTTGTCGCGTTCTAAACCAGTTAAACGACGTAAACGCATATCTAAAATCGCTTGCGCTTGTCTTTCAGATAGGTTGAAACGATTTTGTAAACCTTCCATCGCTTCTGAGTCACTTTGTGATTCACGAATTAATGTAATGATTTCATCGATATGATCTAACGCAATTCTTAATCCTTCTAGAATATGCGCTCTATCTTGAGCTTTTTTCAAGTTATATTTCGTACGTCTTGTTACGACATCTTTTTGGTGTTCTAAATAATGATATAGAACTGCACGTAAGCCTAATAATTTAGGTTTACCATCAACTAGTGCAATCATATTCACACCAAATGATGTTTGTAATGGTGTTTGTTTATATAGATTGTTCAGAATAACATTAGCATTTGCATCTTTTCTAACTTCTATAACAATACGTACACCGACTTTTAAGCTTGTTTCATCTCTTAAGTCTGTAATACCTTCAATTTTCTTATCACGCGCTAATTCAGCAATTTTCTCGATTAATCTTGCTTTATTAACTTGGTAAGGTATTTCAGATACGACGATACGTTCCTTACCATTTTTCATAACTTCAATTTCAGAACGAGCTCTCATTAAGATTGATCCACGACCAGTTTCGTATGCACGTCTAATTCCGCTTCTACCCATAATTAAACCAGCTGTTGGGAAGTCAGGACCTTGAACGATATCCATTAACTCATTTGTTGTAATTTCTGGGTTATGACTAAGCGCTAATACGCCGTCTATAACTTCATTTAAGTTATGAGGTGGAATATTTGTTGCCATACCAACTGCGATACCTGATGTACCATTCACCAATAAATTAGGGAATCTTGCAGGTAAGACTACCGGCTCTCTTTCATTTCCATCGTAGTTGTCTTGGAAATCAATCGTATCTTTATTGATATCTCTTAATAATTCACTTGTGATTTTAGCCATACGTGCTTCTGTATAACGCATTGCAGCAGCACCATCACCATCCATAGAACCAAAGTTCCCTTGGCCATCTACTAATGGATATCTATAACTAAAGTCTTGTGCCATACGTACCATTGCTTCATAAATAGATGAGTCACCGTGTGGGTGATATTTACCCATTACGTCACCAACAATACGTGCAGACTTCTTGTAAGGTTTGTCTGAAGTCATACCTTGATCATTCATACCATATAAAATACGTCTATGAACTGGTTTTAAACCGTCTCTAACATCGGGTAATGCACGAGATACAATTACACTCATTGCATAGTCTAAGAATGATTCTTTCATTTCTTTACTGATGTTACGTTCACTAACTCTTGATTGTGGTATTTCAGCCATTAATCATATCCTCCTTAAATCGTAAATGATGCTTTATATATCTAACGTTGCGTATTCGGCATTTTCTTCAATAAATTGACGACGAAACTCAACAACATCTCCCATAAGCATTTCAAAAGTTTCGTCAGCTTCTATCGCATCTGTTAGTGTTACTTGAAGCATTGAACGATGTTCAGGATTCATTGTTGTTTCCCACAATTGATCAGCATTCATCTCTCCAAGACCTTTATAACGTGCTATAGACAATTTCGGTGTTGAGCTAAGTTCTTCTTTTAATTTATCTAATTCTCTATCGTTAAATACATAATATTTTTTCTTACCTTGTTCAACTTTGTATAAAGGTGGTTGTGCAATGTATACATAACCCGCTTCAATAAGTGGTCTCATAAATCTATAGAAGAATGTTAATAATAACGTTCTAATATGGGCACCATCGACATCGGCATCTGTCATGATAACTAATTTATGATATCTCGCTTTACTAATATCAAACTCTCCACCAATACCTGTTCCCAGTCCTGTAATCATGGCACGAATTTCGTTATTACCTAAAATTCTATCTAAACGTGCTTTTTCAACGTTTAAAATCTTACCACGTAACGGTAGAATCGCTTGTGTCTTAGAGTCACGACCTAATTTAGCAGAGCCACCGGCAGAGTCACCCTCAACGATATATAATTCACATTCTTCAGGTTTCTTACTTGAACAGTCTGCAAGTTTACCAGGTAAGCTTGAAACTTCTAATGCAGATTTACGTCTTGTAACTTCTCTCGCTTTTTTAGCGGCAAGACGTGCTCTAGAAGCCATGACACCTTTATCAACAATAATTCTTGCCACGTTTGGATTCTCTAATAAGAATCGTTCAAAGAGTTCAGAGAATAATTTGTCAACGATTTGACGTACTTCTGAGTTACCTAATTTAGTCTTTGTTTGACCTTCGAATTGAGGATCACCGTGTTTAACAGATACAACAGCAGTCATACCTTCACGTACGTCTTCACCAGAAAGCTTTTCTTCTCCTTCTTTAAGAAGCTTATTCTTAATACCATAGCTGTTAATAACACGCGTTAATGCACGTTTAAATCCATCCTCATGCGTACCACCTTCATAAGTATGAATGTTGTTTGCATAAGTTAATAAATTCGTCGCAAAACCGTTGTTATATTGAATTGCAATTTCAACTTCTACGTCATCTTTAGTATCGTGAATATAAATTGGCTCATCATATAGTACTTCTTTAGATTTATTTAACATTTCAACATAAGATTTAATACCGCCTTCATAGTGGTATGAATCTTCTTGAATGTTTTCGTCATCTCTTTCATCTCTCAAAGAAATTTGGATACCTTTATTTAAGAATGCTAATTCACGAATACGTTTTTGTAATGTTTCATAGTCATATTCAGTTGTTTCAGTAAAGATTTCACCGTCAGCTTTAAAGCGTATTGTTGTACCTGTATGATCTGTATCACCAATGACTTTCAAATCAAATGCTGGTACGCCTCTTTCATACGCTTGATGATAAATTTTATTATTAAGGTGAACGTAAACTTCTAAATTAGAAGATAACGCATTTACGACAGATGAACCTACACCGTGTAAACCACCAGATACTTTGTATCCGCCACCGCCAAATTTACCACCGGCATGAAGTACTGTTAAGATAACTTCTACAGCAGGACGTCCCATTTTCTCTTGAATATCAACAGGTATACCTCTACCGTTATCTGTTACTTTAATCCAATTGTCCTTTTCTATTACAAGTTCAACATGATCTGCATATCCAGCTAATGCTTCATCGATACTGTTATCTACAATTTCCCAAACGAGATGATGTAATCCTCTTGCAGATGTAGAACCTATATACATACCAGGGCGTTTACGGACTGCCTCTAAACCTTCTAATACTTGTATCTGATCTGCACCATAACTTGAAGCGTTATTTTGTTCTGACACGTATTTCCACCTTCACTTTCATCTACTCAATAATATTGCCTTTAGATACGTTAAATACCTTGGCATCTTTCATAATCTCATGCTCTATTCCATCAACAGATGTTGTTGTTACAAACGTTTGTACCTTCTCTTGAATTGTACTTAATAAATGGGTTTGTCGATTATCATCAAGTTCACTTAGCACATCGTCTAACAGTAGAATTGGATATTCACCAACAACTTGATTAATCAACTCAATCTCAGCAAGCTTTATGGATAATGCTGTCGTACGTTGCTGTCCTTGAGAACCATAAGTTTGTACATTCATATCATTAACATGAAAACTAATGTCGTCTCTATGCGGTCCAAACCGTGCACTTCCACGCTCAATCTCTTTATCCATTGAATCATTAAGCAACGAACAAAAAACATTTTTAAGTCCAGATACATCTTGATATGTTTCTGACAGTTTAATATTCGGCTCGTATTGAACCTTTAAACTTTCTTTTTCGCTCGTAATGCCTTGATGAATCACTTCGGCAATCTTTTCTAATTCACGAATAAAGTGCGCACGTTTCAAAGTCACATTTGCTGCCGCTTCTGAAAATTGTTCATTGAATACTTCTAACATCGTTCGATCTTTCATTTTCCCAATTTGTAATTGTTTGAGGTAATGATTTTTTTGTTTAAGTAATCTTTGATAATTAGATAAATGATTTAAATAGACCGCAGACATCTGACCGAGTTCCATATCAATAAAACGTCGTCTGATTTGCGGGCTACCTTTTACAATATTTAAATCTTCTGGTGCGAACAACACCACATTTAAGTGACCAATATACTGCGTTAATCGGCTCTGTTCTAGATGATTAACTCTCGCCTTTTTGCCTTTTTTCGTAATGATTAAAGAAATAGGCATTGAGCCGTGGCGATAACTTAGTTCACCTTCTATTTTACCATACTCTTCACCAAACTGTATGAGTTCTTTATCATTCGAAGTCCTATGACTTTTAGCTAGTGCTAAAGTATAGATAGATTCTAATAAATTCGTCTTACCTTGCGCGTTCTCACCAATTAATATATTAACATTGGAATTAAAATCAAGTGTACATTTATCATAATTTCTATAATGAGTTAAAGTAAGTTTCTGTAATATCATAATCTATTCACTGAGATGGTTAATACGAAATTGACCTTCAGAAGGAATTTCGACTAAATCACCATCATGTAATTTTTTGCCACGACGAGTTTCACGTTCACCATTTATTAATACTTCTTCATCTTGGAGGAACCATTTAGCCTGACCACCCGTTCCAATGACGCCTTCATTTTTTAGGAATTGACCTAAAGTAATATCGTCTTTTACTGAGATATCTTGTACCACTATCTTCACTCCAATCTTAATTAGTCATCTCTATATTATACCTTTTTTTCACCAAAAAATCATGCTTTTACGCACAATTCATTTTAAGATAAATTAATCTTCAAAATATTTATATTCTAAGTGAAAAATTAAGTCCGGAACTTAAACATTATTTTCATAATAAAATCAAAAAAGTATAGCTAACGAGTATAGTGAGATACTATGGCGCCTGTTAGTTACACTTCACGCGACTTTTGTTACTATAGACACCCTATCCTTAAACTTTCACACGAAAAAGCTGAGACAATGATCTTTGTCTCAGCTTTCTAAATATTTATATTGCTTTATCTTTCTTTGTAAAAATTAAAATCAAACTGATTAACAGGAATGCTGTTCCTGCTAAAAATGGAATTGTGATGAAGCCAAATACATTAATATACTCTGATGAACATGGAACACCTTGTGTACATGGTTTGATTTCTGCAAATCCTGGTACTTTTTGCTCTAAGTAATGCCATGTGGATATCAATAGTCCAATGATTGATAACGGTAGGGCTATTTTTTTAACATTAAAATCATTTTGGAATGAGCCAATTCCGAGTATTAACACGAGTGGATACATACAGATTCTTTGATACCAGCACATTGTACATGGGACAAATTGTCGTATCTCACTAAAGTATAAACTACCTAACATAGCTACTAAAGCTATTACCCAGGAAATAAATAGTGCATATTGTTGCTTCAAATATATCACCTATTTTTATTTATTTTTCTTTTCTATAGCTTGATCGATTGCTTTAGAAACTTTGTCGTAATCCATTGGATCTGATAATACTTTACCATCTACTACAATTGTAGGTGTAACGTCTACATCGTATTTATTTGTTAAATCTGAATCATTTTTCATTTGTTTATAAGACTCTGAATTTCTATCTTTCACTAATTTCATGATTTGATCTTTTTTAGATTTATTAATATCTAATCCGTCTACTGCTTTTTGGACTACTTTAAGATCTAACCATTCGTCATCTGTTTCTGCATTGTGGTCATCTGGTTGTGCTTCAAATAATGCTCTATGGAAATCCCAATATGCATCAGGTGCGATTTTATAAACAGCATGTGCTGATGCACCACCAATTTCAGATCCTTCACCGTGGAATGGTGCGTTCACAAATCTATATTCCACTTTGTCTTTATCGATATAATCTTTTTCTATTTGATCCATGTAATTCGTTTCAAATGCTTTACATGCTGGACATTTAAAATCTCCGAATTCAACTATTTGAACTTTAGCTTTATCTTTTTTATGTGTTGGATTATCTTTTGTATCTTTTGATAAGTCTGTGGCTTTAACAGTTCTATCAAATAGACTATCTTCTTTGTTGTCACTTCCGCTTCCACCAAACACAACAAGCAATACGATACCTACGACAACAACAAGTATTGCTATCATTAAAAACATAATATTACTGTTACTATTTTTATTCGCCATATTAATCCCTCAATCTCTTTTGTTGATAATATAAATTTTATACTATCACTTAAAGAAATTCTATATCATTCAATAAAAATTCATTAAGGTTTTGTGACAAAATGGTGATTAATATTTTCGTAAAAATTATTTAGTAATTTTTAATGCATTTTTTAAATTTTTGATAACGCCTTTTTCATAAGTGAGCACGCTACCACGATACGTTTTCGCTGCAAACACCAGTAGAATGATACATGTAACGATTGAAATGACAATTCCTAAAATTAAATGCCATTCAGGTGTAGTTTCTGATGTTGTTCTTAATAACATCACCATTGGCGATAACATTGGAATAAAGCTTGTCACTTTTACAAGCATTGTATCTGGGTTTGAAATACTAAATATCGCAATATAGAATGCTGCTAATGAAATAAATGTAACTGGCATCATAGATTGAGCAAGATCTTCTATACGGCTCGTTAATGCCCCTAGAATAGCCGCTAATGAAATATAGGATACAACACCCAAAATTAAGTAAACGGCGCCATAAATAATGATTCTCGTCGTCTCAGAGCCATATTCAACGCCAGCTGACTCAAATAGTCCTTTCAAATCAAATGCGAATATACTAATTACAATTGCAAGTATGATAAAGAATATTTGTGTAAAGGCTACTGCAATGATTGCGAGTATTTTCGCGGATACATGAATCGACGGTTTCACACTTGTAACAATCATTTCAATCACACGTGTTGTTTTTTCAGTCGCAATTTCTGAACCGATTTGGTTAGCGTAATTGATTGTGATAAAGAATGATAAGAAAATGATGATGTAGACAACAGCTGAGTTTAGTGCTTGAACTTTCGGATTAACATCACTAGATTGTTTTTCATCATTCGATTTAATTTCTTCTGTCTTCACATCACTTGGTGTATTTAACGTTTTCAAATCTTTTTCTGATAGATTTAATTTTTGTGCTGTTAATGATGATTGCATTTGGCTAAGCGTTGATTGTAAGGTCATTTTCTCACTTTCACTTACATTGCCTTTTTCATAAATTGTGCCATCTACTTTTTCACCATTCACGTTTACTTGAATTAAACGTTTATACTTTTCGTCTTTAACACCTTTTTTACCTTTTTCGAGTGAAACTTTTTCTACTTTTTCAATATCATCGTTTTGTTTATATTGCTTTTCTAATACTTTATAGATCATATCGTTATCTGTTTGTATCGCAACAACTTTACTATCGTTATCAAAGAAATCAATAATTTTGTCGATGTTACTTAATGCAAAGATTAAAATCATAAAAATTGTAGTCATGATGATAAATGATTTACTTTTCACTTTTTGCATATACGTTAAATTAAATGTCGGCCAGAATTTATTCATGCTTATCACCTACCTTAGCTATAAAGATATCGTTTAGAGATGGTTCTGCAACTTGGAATCGTTTGAGGTAACCTAACTTCGTCACATTTTGATAAATACTTTCTGCATGTTTTTCATCAGAAATTGTGATTTTAACGCCTTTTTTAGTCGTTTTAAATGCTTCTACACCTTCAAAGTCTTTTAAGAATTCTAAATCATAGTCGCCTTCGATAAATACATCTTTCTTACCAAAGTCATCTTTAACTTGATCAAGAGAACCAGCAACGACTGCTTTACCTTTATTCATAATGCAAATATAGTCACAAAGTTCTTCTACATGTTCCATTCTATGTGAGCTGAATATAATCGTTGTGCCTTGTTCTTTTAAATCTTTAACAGCAGCTTTAAGCAATTCAACATTGACTGGATCAAGTCCACTGAATGGTTCATCAAGAATTAATAATTCGGGTTTATGAATGATTGCAGCAATCAGTTGTACTTTTTGTTGATTACCTTTCGATAATGCTTCGATCTTTTTTTCTTTATTTTCAAATGCATCAAATCGTTTCAACCAATAATCTAATGCTTCTGAAATATCTTTTCTTTTCATGCCTTTTAGTTCAGCTAAATATTGCACTTGCTCCCAAACTTTTAATTTTGGATGCAATCCTCTTTCTTCAGGTAAATAACCAATCGTATTGGTCATATTATAGTCAATTGGCTTGTCGTTAAATGTCACAACTCCAGTTGTCTTTGGTAATAAACCTAAAATCATACGAAATGTTGTCGTTTTACCTGCACCATTTCCGCCTAAAAATCCATACATCGTACCTTTAGGAACTTCCAAATTAACATCATGTACAGCCGTAAAGTCATTGAATTTTTTGGAAACATCTTTAATTAGTAATGTCATAATGTTTACTCCTTTTCTTTAGATTCTATTTCTGAAATATCTATATTCTCGTCTTCTTCGAAAATAAATAATTCATCTATAGATACTTCGAACACTTGAGAAAGCTTATGTGCTAGTACTAACGTAGGATTGAATTTGTAACGCTCAATAGAATTGATTGTTTGTCTAGACACTTTAACCAATCGAGAGAGTTCACTTTGTGTCATGTTTTTCTGTGTGCGATATTCATAAACTTTGTTTTTCAATTCATCACTTCCTGTCAAGTTAACTTTACAATATATGAATTTTTACACCGTGTCAAGTGAACTTGACACAAAAAAAATAGCTGAGACCCAAATTAGGTCCCAGCCATTACATGTTTATTAATATGTTCTGATTGGTAAGATAAGTTGTACGACAGTTTCGTCGTCTTTAGGTTTAAGAATAAACGGTCTCATTGTACCAAAGAATTCTACTTGTACTTCATCGTTGTCGATAGCTTTTAATGCAT
This sequence comes from Mammaliicoccus sp. FSL K6-3158, assembly GCF_038005105.1. NCBI lineage: Bacteria > Bacillati > Bacillota > Bacilli > Caryophanales > Staphylococcaceae > Mammaliicoccus > Mammaliicoccus sp. FSL K6-3158. The sequence continues at coordinate 2,513 of NZ_JBBOSL010000001.1, read as the reverse complement.
CCATCATGTATTTAGAGTTAAATGAGATTTTTAATGATTCACCTTCAACATTGTCTGTAGATACATCTTCTTTAACTGTACCGATTTCTGGTGAAGTAGATGATAATTCAACTTTATCAACATCCGTAGATAATTTAATGACGTTGTTACCACCCTCACGTGCTAATAGTGATGCACGATCTATTGCATGATAGAACTCACTATTATCTAAGATGATTTTAGTTTCATAGTTCTCTGGGAATAGTCTTGTTGTATCTGGATAGTTCCCTTCAAGTAATCTTGAAATAAAGTTAATGTGACCAACTTTAAATAATACTTGGTTACTTGCAAAGAAGATATTGATGTCTTCTTCAGAATCAGAAACGATTTTGTTTAATTCAGATAAAGCTTTACCTGGGATAATAACATTTTTATCATCGATTTCTTCGTCTTCTAATTTTAATTTTCTTAATGCAAGTCTGTGTGAATCTGTTGCAGTACAGATTAGTTCATTGTTTTGAATAAGCCAGTTAACACCTGTTAATACAGGGCGTGTTTCTGACGTGGACACTGCAAAGTTCGTTTGTGCGATAATGTTCTTTAATACTTTAATTGGTAATTTAATTGCATCGTCTTCAGATACTTGCGGTAATAATGGATATTGATCTGGATCTAAGCCACTTACGTTAAATTCAGAATGTCCTGATGTGATCAGTGTTTTAAATTGATCATTCGTTGATAAATTAACGGTTTTACCTGGTAATTTTTTAACGATATCTACAAAGAAACGTCCTGGAAGTACTACAGAACCTTTTTCTTCAATATCTACAATTTTTTCACCATCAATATTTTGATTTATTGTTATTTCTATTGATATTTCAGAGTCTGATCCTGTTAAGATGATGCCTTTATCTGTAGCATCTATCTTGATTCCTGTAAGTATCGGTAATGTAGTTCTTGGTGAAATTGCTTTTAATGTATCATTCAATTGATTAAGAAAGTAATCTCGTTGAATTGTAAATTTCATAACTTATAAAACTCCTTCCAGTCGTTATATATTTAATTATATATCTTTTAAAATCATAGTAATAGTCATAGGGGCTGTGGATTGGTGGATAACTCGGCTTAAATGGTGATATAAAAGTTATTCACATGTTGATAAACTGTGTATGAATGTGCACAACTTATCAACATTATCCACGAATTTGTTTTTCCAGTTGTTCTAAATCATTTTTGAGTTCTGGGTTGTTTTCTAAATCTTTTTTAATTTTATCATGTGCATGGATGACAGTTGTATGATCTCGTCCACCAAATTCTTCACCAATTTTAGGTAATGAAAAATCAGTAAGTTCTCTTGATAGATACATAGCGATTTGTCTCGGATATGCAATTGATTTTGTACGTTTCTTAGCAGCAAAGTCTTCGATTCTAACGTTATACATTTTACCAACAGCTTGTTGAATGTCTTGAATCGTGATTTTAGTAGATCTTGGTGATGAAATAATATCTTTAAGTGCTTCTGCTACTAAATCTGTATTAATCGGTTTATTTCTAAGTTTGGAGTACGCTAATACTCTCGTTAAAGCACCTTCTAATTCACGTATATTGGATTGAATTGAATTAGCGATATAAGTTAAAGCTTCAACAGGTATATCTAAGTTTTCTTCTTCGATTTTCTTTTGTAAAATAGCCATTCTCGTCTCAAAGTCAGGAGGCGTAATATCTACTATTAATCCCCATTCGAAACGTGTTCTTAAACGATCTTCTAAAGTTGGAATTTCTTTAGGCGGACGGTCACTTGAGATGACGATTTGCTTTTTATTTTGATGTAAATCATTAAAAGTATGGAAGAATTCTTCTTGCGTTTGCTCTTTCTTTTGAATGAATTGAATGTCATCTATTAAGAGCACATCGATGTTTCGATACTTGTCTCTAAAGCTTTCCGTATCGTTCATACGTATAGACTTAATAAATTCATTTGTGAATTTTTCGCTAGATGTATATAGAACGTTAGCATTTGGATTTTGTTCAAGCACATAATGACCAATTGCATGCATTAAATGTGTCTTTCCTAAACCGACGCCTCCATATATGAAAAGCGGATTATAAGCATTGGCTGGTTCTTCGGCTACTGCTAGTGAAGCAGCGTGCGGGAACTGGTTACCAGGTCCAATAACGAATGTATCAAAAGTGTTATTACTGTTCAGCTGACTATTTGTAACTTCTTCATATGCTTCAGTTTCTTTAGGTTTTTCTGGCTGTTCAGTGAAATCTTCACTTTGTAAATCTTCTTCTGATATAAATTTAACTTGAACTTTGTCTCCAATCACTTCATATATAAAGTTTGTGACGTGTTCATGATATTTATTGGTTAACCACTCAGCGACAAAAGGACTTTGTGCAACAACTATTGCGCGCTTACTATCAATTTGATGTAAGTAAGTCCCTTTGAACCATGTATTATAACCAGCAGAAGCGATTTGATCTTCAGCAATAGATAACACTTGCTCCCAAATTTCTTCTTTTGAATTCAT